>NZ_CP059487.1:4850514-4854630 GCF_016082135.1 Enterobacter sp. YSU | reverse complement strand
GGCTTTGTTGAATAAATCGAACTTTTGCTGAGTTGAAGGATCAGATCACGCATCTTCCCGACAACGCAGACCGTTCCGTGGCAAAGCAAAAGTTCAAAATCACCAACTGGCCCACCTACAATAAAGCCCTCATCAACCGTGGCTCCATAACTTTCTGGCTGGATGATGAAGCTATTCAGGCCTGGTATGAGTCGGCAGCGCCTTCTTCACGAGGCAGACCTCAGCGCTATTCTAACCTTGCCATCACGACTGTGCTGGTCATTAAACGCGTATTCAGGCTGACCCTGCGCGCTGCGCAGGGCTTTATTGATTCCATTTTTTCTCTGATGAACGTTCCGCTACGCTGCCCGGATTACAGCTGTGTCAGCAGGCGGGCAAAGTCGGTTAATGTCAGTTTCAAAACGCCCACCCGGGGTGAAATCGCACACCTGGTAATTGATTCCACCGGGCTGAAGGTCTTCGGTGAAGGCGAGTGGAAAGTCAAAAAGCATGGCCAGGAACGCCGCCGTATCTGGCGTAAGCTGCATCTCGCCGTTGACAGTAAAACACATGAAATCATCTGCGCTGACCTGTCGCTGAACAACGTTACGGACTCAGAGGCCTTCCCCGGGTTAATCCGGCAAACCCACCGGAAAATCAGGTCAGCCGCCGCCGATGGCGCTTACGATACCCGGCTATGTCACGATGAACTGCGGCGTAAGAAAATCAGCGCGCTTATCCCTCCCCGAAAAGGTGCGGGTTACTGTCCCGGTGAATATGCAGACCGTAACCGTGCAGTGGCTAATCAGCGAATGACCGGGAGTAATGCGCGGTGGAAATGGACAACAGATTACAACCGTCGCTCGATAGCGGAAACGGCGATGTACCGGGTAAAACAGCTGTTCGGGGGTTCACTGACGCTGCGTGACTACGATGGTCAGGTTGCGGAGGCTATGGCCCTGGTACGAGCGCTGAACAAAATGACGAAAGCAGGTATGCCTGAAAGCGTGCGTATTGCCTGAAAACACAACCCGCTACGGGGGAGACTTACCCGAAATCTGATTTATTCAACAAAGCCGCTGAAAATTTCGTCTCTTCGCCAAAACACCTTCGGCGTTGTAAGGTTAAGCCTCACGGTTCATTAGTATCGGTTAGCTCAACGCATCGCTGCGCTTACACACCCGACCTATCAACGTCGTCGTCTTCAACGTTCCTTCAGGAGACTTAAAGTCTCAGGGAGAACTCATCTCGGGGCAAGTTTCGTGCTTAGATGCTTTCAGCACTTATCTCTTCCGCATTTAGCTACCGGGCAGTGCCATTGGCATGACAACCCGAACACCAGTGATGCGTCCACTCCGGTCCTCTCGTACTAGGAGCAGCCCCCCTCAATTCTCCAGCGCCCACGGCAGATAGGGACCGAACTGTCTCACGACGTTCTAAACCCAGCTCGCGTACCACTTTAAATGGCGAACAGCCATACCCTTGGGACCTACTTCAGCCCCAGGATGTGATGAGCCGACATCGAGGTGCCAAACACCGCCGTCGATATGAACTCTTGGGCGGTATCAGCCTGTTATCCCCGGAGTACCTTTTATCCGTTGAGCGATGGCCCTTCCATTCAGAACCACCGGATCACTATGACCTGCTTTCGCACCTGCTCGCGCCGTCACGCTCGCAGTCAAGCTGGCTTATGCCATTGCACTAACCTCCTGATGTCCGACCAGGATTAGCCAACCTTCGTGCTCCTCCGTTACTCTTTGGGAGGAGACCGCCCCAGTCAAACTACCCACCAGACACTGTCCGCAACCCGGATTACGGGTCTACGTTAGAACACCAGCCATTAAAGGGTGGTATTTCAAGGTTGGCTCCACGCAGACTGGCGTCCACGCTTCAAAGCCTCCCACCTATCCTACACATCAAGGACCAGTGTTCAGTGTCAAGCTATAGTAAAGGTTCACGGGGTCTTTCCGTCTTGCCGCGGGTACACTGCATCTTCACAGCGAGTTCAATTTCACTGAGTCTCGGGTGGAGACAGCCTGGCCATCATTACGCCATTCGTGCAGGTCGGAACTTACCCGACAAGGAATTTCGCTACCTTAGGACCGTTATAGTTACGGCCGCCGTTTACCGGGGCTTCGATCAAGAGCTTCGCGTTGCCGCTAACCCCATCAATTAACCTTCCGGCACCGGGCAGGCGTCACACCGTATACGTCCACTTTCGTGTTTGCACAGTGCTGTGTTTTTAATAAACAGTTGCAGCCAGCTGGTATCTTCGACTGATTTCAGCTCCGCCCGCAGGGGCTTCACCTACATATCAGCGTGCCTTCTCCCGAAGTTACGGCACCATTTTGCCTAGTTCCTTCACCCGAGTTCTCTCAAGCGCCTTGGTATTCTCTACCTGACCACCTGTGTCGGTTTGGGGTACGATTTCGTGTTACCTGATGCTTAGAGGCTTTTCCTGGAAGCAGGGCATTTATCACTTCAGCACCGTAGTGCCTCGTCATCACACCTCAGCGTTAATAAGGTACCGGATTTACCTGGAACCTCCGCCTACATGCTTAAACCGGGACAACCGTCGCCCGGCTGACATAGCCTTCTCCGTCCCCCCTTCGCAGTAACACCAAGTACAGGAATATTAACCTGTTTCCCATCGACTACGCCTTTCGGCCTCGCCTTAGGGGTCGACTCACCCTGCCCCGATTAACGTTGGACAGGAACCCTTGGTCTTCCGGCGAGCGGGCTTTTCACCCGCTTTATCGTTACTTATGTCAGCATTCGCACTTCTGATACCTCCAGCATGCCTCACAGCACACCTTCAACGGCTTACAGAACGCTCCCCTACCCAACAACACATAGTGTCGCTGCCGCAGCTTCGGTGCATGGTTTAGCCCCGTTACATCTTCCGCGCAGGCCGACTCGACCAGTGAGCTATTACGCTTTCTTTAAATGATGGCTGCTTCTAAGCCAACATCCTGGCTGTCTGTGCCTTCCCACATCGTTTCCCACTTAACCATGACTTTGGGACCTTAGCTGGCGGTCTGGGTTGTTTCCCTCTTCACGACGGACGTTAGCACCCGCCGTGTGTCTCCCGTGATAACATTCTTCGGTATTCGTAGTTTGCATCGGGTTGGTAAGCCGGGATGGCCCCCTAGCCGAAACAGTGCTCTACCCCCGAAGATGAGTTCACGAGGCGCTACCTAAATAGCTTTCGGGGAGAACCAGCTATCTCCCGGTTTGATTGGCCTTTCACCCCCAGCCACAGGTCATCCGCTAATTTTTCAACATTAGTCGGTTCGGTCCTCCAGTTAGTGTTACCCAACCTTCAACCTGCCCATGGCTAGATCACCGGGTTTCGGGTCTATACCCTGCAACTTAACGCCCAGTTAAGACTCGGTTTCCCTTCGGCTCCCCTATACGGTTAACCTTGCTACAGAATATAAGTCGCTGACCCATTATACAAAAGGTACGCAGTCACCCCATAAAGAGGCTCCCACTGCTTGTACGTACACGGTTTCAGGTTCTTTTTCACTCCCCTCGCCGGGGTTCTTTTCGCCTTTCCCTCACGGTACTGGTTCACTATCGGTCAGTCAGGAGTATTTAGCCTTGGAGGATGGTCCCCCCATATTCAGACAGGATACCACGTGTCCCGCCCTACTCTTCGAGTTCACAGCATGTGTGCTTTCGTGTACGGGACTATCACCCTGTACCGTCGGACTTTCCAGACCGTTCCACTAACACACAAGCTGATTCAGACTCCGGGCTGCTCCCCGTTCGCTCGCCGCTACTGGGGGAATCTCGGTTGATTTCTTTTCCTCGGGGTACTTAGATGTTTCAGTTCCCCCGGTTCGCCTCGTTAACCTATGTATTCAGTTAACGATAGTGCAACGGATTGCACTGGGTTTCCCCATTCGGACATCGCCGGGTCAAGGGTTCATATCACCTCGCCGGCGCTTTTCGCAGATTAGCACGTCCTTCATCGCCTCTGACTGCCAGGGCATCCACCGTGTACGCTTAGTCGCTTAACCTCACAACCCGAAGATGTTTCACTTCTGATTGCGAAAATTTGAGAGACTCGAACACACATGAGCTGTGTGTCGTTTCAATTTTCAGCTTGATCCAGATTTTTAAAGAGCAAAT
>NZ_CP059487.1:4848768-4850414 GCF_016082135.1 Enterobacter sp. YSU | reverse complement strand
TACAAAGGCAGGTTCTTTAAGGTAAGGAGGTGATCCAACCGCAGGTTCCCCTACGGTTACCTTGTTACGACTTCACCCCAGTCATGAATCACAAAGTGGTAAGCGCCCTCCCGAAGGTTAAGCTACCTACTTCTTTTGCAACCCACTCCCATGGTGTGACGGGCGGTGTGTACAAGGCCCGGGAACGTATTCACCGTGGCATTCTGATCCACGATTACTAGCGATTCCGACTTCATGGAGTCGAGTTGCAGACTCCAATCCGGACTACGACGCACTTTATGAGGTCCGCTTGCTCTCGCGAGGTCGCTTCTCTTTGTATGCGCCATTGTAGCACGTGTGTAGCCCTACTCGTAAGGGCCATGATGACTTGACGTCATCCCCACCTTCCTCCAGTTTATCACTGGCAGTCTCCTTTGAGTTCCCGGCCGAACCGCTGGCAACAAAGGATAAGGGTTGCGCTCGTTGCGGGACTTAACCCAACATTTCACAACACGAGCTGACGACAGCCATGCAGCACCTGTCTCAGAGTTCCCGAAGGCACCAATCCATCTCTGGAAAGTTCTCTGGATGTCAAGAGTAGGTAAGGTTCTTCGCGTTGCATCGAATTAAACCACATGCTCCACCGCTTGTGCGGGCCCCCGTCAATTCATTTGAGTTTTAACCTTGCGGCCGTACTCCCCAGGCGGTCGACTTAACGCGTTAGCTCCGGAAGCCACGCCTCAAGGGCACAACCTCCAAGTCGACATCGTTTACGGCGTGGACTACCAGGGTATCTAATCCTGTTTGCTCCCCACGCTTTCGCACCTGAGCGTCAGTCTTTGTCCAGGGGGCCGCCTTCGCCACCGGTATTCCTCCAGATCTCTACGCATTTCACCGCTACACCTGGAATTCTACCCCCCTCTACAAGACTCTAGCCTGCCAGTTTCGAATGCAGTTCCCAGGTTGAGCCCGGGGATTTCACATCCGACTTGACAGACCGCCTGCGTGCGCTTTACGCCCAGTAATTCCGATTAACGCTTGCACCCTCCGTATTACCGCGGCTGCTGGCACGGAGTTAGCCGGTGCTTCTTCTGCGGGTAACGTCAATTGCTGAGGTTATTAACCTCAACACCTTCCTCCCCGCTGAAAGTACTTTACAACCCGAAGGCCTTCTTCATACACGCGGCATGGCTGCATCAGGCTTGCGCCCATTGTGCAATATTCCCCACTGCTGCCTCCCGTAGGAGTCTGGACCGTGTCTCAGTTCCAGTGTGGCTGGTCATCCTCTCAGACCAGCTAGGGATCGTCGCCTAGGTGAGCCGTTACCCCACCTACTAGCTAATCCCATCTGGGCACATCCGATGGCAAGAGGCCCGAAGGTCCCCCTCTTTGGTCTTGCGACGTTATGCGGTATTAGCTACCGTTTCCAGTAGTTATCCCCCTCCATCAGGCAGTTTCCCAGACATTACTCACCCGTCCGCCACTCGTCAGCAAAGCAGCAAGCTGCTTCCTGTTACCGTTCGACTTGCATGTGTTAGGCCTGCCGCCAGCGTTCAATCTGAGCCATGATCAAACTCTTCAATTTAAAAGTTTGATGCTCAATGAATTAAACTTCGTAATGAATTACGTGTTCACTCGTTGAGACTTGGTATTCATTTAGTGTCCGA
>NZ_CP059487.1:4841218-4848668 GCF_016082135.1 Enterobacter sp. YSU | reverse complement strand
TGTTTTCCATGATAGTTCTCCGAATGAAAGCCTGTCCTCAGCATAGTACCGGGAAGGAGGGAGTGACCATCTCATTAAATATCCTACGTTAAGCCTGTTTCTTTAGCTGGCATTACAAAAAGCGAGCGTCTGCATGGTACAGACAGACACCCGAATACGATAAAAATGAGACGAAAAAAACAGGTTACTTAACCCGCTTCCCCGTTTCGTCAATGATCTTTTCGCCGTCCTCTTTGGTAAACGCTCCTTTCTGACCTTCAGGTAGAATATCCAGCACTATTTCTGAAGGGCGGCAAAGACGAGTGCCAAGCGGCGTAACGACTACCGGCCGATTAATCAGGATCGGATGTTGAAGCATAAAATCAATCAACTGCTCATCACTGAATTTCTCTTCATCAAGGCCCAGGTGTTCATAAGGCTCAACATTCTTACGCAGCAATGCACGCACCGTAATTCCCATATCTGAAATAAGTTTAATCAGCTCATCACGGGTCGGTGGCGTATCGAGATAATAAATAATGGTCGGTTCGTTACCGCTGTTACGGATCATCTCCAGCGTGTTGCGTGAAGTGCCGCAGGCCGGGTTGTGATAGATGGTAATGTTGCTCATATCTTTATCTCATTACAAAGTGATGGAAAGCCGCAACGCCAGCGCGGCCAGAGTGACAAACAGCACGGGCAGAGTCATGATAATGCCCGTGCGGAAGTAATAACCCCAGGTGATCGTTATATTTTTCTGGGCAAGCACATGCAGCCAAAGCAGGGTTGCCAGACTGCCAATCGGGGTGATTTTCGGGCCTAAATCGCAGCCAATCACGTTGGCATAAATCATTGCCTCTTTGACGACGCCAGTCGCCGTACTCCCGTCAATCGACAGCGCGCCAATCAGCACCGTCGGCATATTGTTCATCACCGACGACAGGAACGCGGTCAGGAAGCCGGTGCCGAACGTTGCTGCCCATAACCCCTTTTCTGCCAGCAGGTTCAGTACACCAGACAGATACTCCGTGAGCCCGGCATTGCGCAGGCCATAGACCACCAGGTACATGCCCAGCGAAAAAATCACGATCTGCCATGGCGCACTGCGCAGGACTTTCCCTGTGTTGATGCCATGACCTCTTTTCGCCACGATAAACAGTACTGCTGCGCCAGCAGCTGCTATCGCGCTGACAGGGATCCCCAGCGGCTCCAGAACGAAGAAACCGACAAGCAGCAATAACAGGACAATCCAGCCCGCCCTGAACGTTGCCGCATCCTTTATCACACTGGCAGGCGTCTTCAGCAGCGAAACGTCATACGTTGCCGGAATATCCCTGCGGAAGAAGAGATGCAGCATGATCAGCGTGGCCGCAATCGCTGCCGCATCCACGGGGATCATAACGGAGGCGTACTGCGTAAAGCCCAGATCGAAGAAGTCCGCCGAGACGATATTCACCAGGTTAGAAACAATGAGTGGCAGGCTGGCCGTATCTGCAATAAATCCTGCAGCCATGACAAAGGCCAGTGTCGTGCCCTGGCTGAACCCCAGTGCGAGCAGCATCGCAATCACAATCGGCGTCAGGATCAGCGCGGCGACATCATTGGCGAACAAAGCAGCAACAGCGGCACCGAGCAAGACTATCCAGGTGAACAGCAGGCGGCCACGTCCGTTACCCCAGCGGGAGACGTGCAGTGCGGCCCATTCAAAGAAGCCGGACTCATCGAGCAGCAGGCTGATGATGATGACCGCAATAAATGCCGCTGTCGCGTTCCAGACGATATTCCAGACAACGGGAATATCAGAGATATGGATGACACCGGTTCCCAGCGCCAGCACAGCCCCGATACTCGCGCTCCAGCCAATACTCAGGCCTCTGGGTTGCCAGATCACCAGTACCAGCGTCAGTAAAAATATACTCCCTGCCAAAAGCATCTCAGACCCCATCATATATGATTTTGTAAATATGTTTTCCTGCCTCAGCAGGAGGTGCAGGCTGATTTGTCCAGCCATTCACGTACATCCTCGCGCAGACACTGCCAGGTCGTCGTGATTGTCTCTGCTGCCCACGCCGGAATATGGGGTGACAGACGATAGTGGATCCATTTGCCTTCCCGACGGTCAAGAACCAGATCAGCCTCGCGAAGGATAGCCATATGTCGCGAAATTTTGGGCTGCGATTCGCAGGTGGCAACGCAGATATCGCAGACGCACAATTCTCCGGACTCACGGAGAAGCATGACGATGGCTAGCCGTGTTTCATCCGACAGGATTTTGAAAAGCTGAACAGGTTGTAGCATTTTTCACTCCGTTCCCTTTAGAATACACATATGTTAGATCATATATATTAACTTTAAAATCACCTGTTCTCTCCGGAGGAGAAAAATGGAACAATTTCCAGCCCTGAATACTGACTGTTTTGATCAACATATTGCCGAACGTCTGCACCTGCAGGAGCCCCCACGGATTCTGATCCTGTATGGCTCATTAAGGGAGCGCTCCTACAGTCGCTTTGCCGCGGAGGAAGCAGGTCGCCTGCTGACGGCGATGGGCGCGGAGGTGAAATTCTTTAACCCCTCCGGTTTACCCCTGCCGGATGATGCCCCGGATACGCACCCTAAAGTCTCCGAGCTACGCGGGCTGGTCAGATGGTGTGACGGGATGGTGTGGAGCTCGCCGGAACGGCACGGGGCTATGAGCGCGGTGATGAAGGCGCAGATCGACTGGATACCGTTGAGTGAAGGCGCGGTTCGTCCTTCGCAGGGCAAGACACTTGCAGTGATGCAGGTTTGCGGCGGTTCGCAGTCCTTCAATGCCGTGAACCAGATGCGCATTCTGGGCCGCTGGATGCGGATGTTCACAATTCCCAACCAGTCCTCGGTGGCGAAAGCCTGGCAGGAATTTGATGAGAACGGAAGGATGAAGCCGTCCTCATGGTACGACCGTATCGTAGATGTCGCAGAGGAGTTGTTTAAAATTACGTTGCTGCTCAGGGGACAAACCAGCTACCTTGCAGATCGCTACAGCGAACGAAAAGAGAGTCATCAGGAACTTTCGTACCGCGTCAATCAGGAAAAAATATAACGCCTTCTGATCGTATAAATACACACCATGAGCGTTTTCACAAAGTCTCCTTCTGCCAGGCAGCGGATAATCTTACATGTGTCTGTCGTTTTCAGAAGACGGCAGACCGGACTAAAACCATAGGCATATCATTTGCCTTCAACAAGTTCACCGAACAGCTCTTTCACCCTGTTTCTGGCGTCCGTTAGCGCTATGTGCCCTTGTCCGGTGATTTCATATACTCGCCGACTTCGTCGACCGGCCTGAACATGTCGTGAGGTGAGATACCCCTTCTTTTCCATACCGTGCAGCATCGGATACAGGGTACCCGGGCTGAGTTGATAACCGTGGTGTCGCAATTCCTCAATGATGCCCAGACCAAAGACGGGTTCTTTGGCTGCATGATGCAGGATGTGCAAACGGATCATCCCGCCGTAAAGATCTTTGTCGGTCACGCCCGGAACCTCACAGTGCTAAACTCAACAACCAACCCGCAACACCGCAACTCACTACGACCAGCCACGGCGGCAGTTTCCAGAACATCAGAGCGACCAGTGCCACAAGGGCAAGGCCGAAATCTTGCGGAGCGAGAACTGCGCTCGTCCATACTGGTTGATAGAGAGCTGCCAGCAGAAGGCCAACTACGGCTGCATTAATACCCTGCAACGCTGCTTGTGTACGGATATTGCGGCGCAGACTTTCCCAGAACGGCAATGCTCCCACAATCAGAAGGAAGGACGGTGCGAAAATTGCCAGCAGACAAACCAGACCACCCAGCCAGCCAGAAGGCACCTGGTTCATCGAAGCCCCGAGAAAGGCTGCAAAAGTGAACAACGGTCCAGGAACGGCCTGGGCAGCGCCGTAGCCAGCCAGGAATGTATCAGTGCTGACCCAGCCAGAAGGAACGACTTCAGTCTGCAGTAATGGCAGCACGACATGCCCGCCACCAAAAACCAGTGATCCGGTCCGGTAGAAAGTTTCTACCATTAACAGCGTCGGATTTGGGAATATCGCCGTCAGCAATGGTAACCCTGTCAGTAGCACAAAGAACAGCGTGAGCCAGAACAATCCGACGCGACGCCGTATTGAAACGGGCAGCGGATCATGTACCGTCGTCTGCTGAGGTTTGAACAGTAACATGCCAGTGACAGCCGCAGTGACGATTACTCCCACCTGTCCCCAGGCCGATGGCACAAGAAGCACAAAGCAGGTTGCCACTGCCATGACAGTAATACGCGGTATATCCGGGCAAAGATTTCGGGCCATGCCCCATACAGCTTGCGCGACCACCGCAACGGCTACCACTTTCAGCCCATGCAATACACCAGAGGGCATCACATCCCCGTAACTGGTCATCCCCAGCGCAAACAGGATCAGTGCAACTGCTGACGGTAGCGTGAAGCCGGCCCATGCTGCCAGCGCCCCGGTATAACCGGCCCGGGACAGCCCGAGCGCTATACCAACCTGACTGCTTGCTGGTCCCGGAAGGAACTGGCACAGAGCGACCAAATCTGCATAGCTGCGCTCGGTCAACCACTGCCGTCGCGTCACAAACTCATCGCGGAAGTAACCCAGATGGGCAATTGGGCCGCCGAAGGATGTCAGGCCAAGTCGGAAGAAAATCAGAAAGACAGCCCAGGGGCTGTGATCATTCCTGGCAGTATCGTTCATGGTCAGATCCTGATTGCTGGTTTTAGTGGCTATTATAATCGAATTTCGTTATCGAAATTCGATTATAATAGCCACTGCTCCCTGTGGATAGAATGATGTTTCATGCTTTCCAGATGTTTACTTCAAGAACAGTTTCAACTGCCTGGCCAGTTATGGGCTTTATTCACATTCAGTATTATTGCTGTCCTGCTTTTACCCGGAGTATGGTTTGCCGGGTGGTATTAAATTCTCTGGCAACCGCACTGATACTGGCCCCGGAATTAAGGCGCTCTGACACTATTTTTTTTTGCTCCTCGCTCAAGATGGGCGGACGACCGAAGCGTTTCCCGGCTGATCTTGCCCGAGAAATCCCTGAATGTGTGCGTTCAATCAGCAGATCCCTCTCAAACTCAGCCACAGCTGAAATCACCTGCATAGTCATTTTTCCGGCCGGGCTGGTTAAATCCGCACCTCCGAGAGCGAGACAATGAACACGGATATCTAAAGTAGCCAGTTGTTCAACTGTTTTTCGGATATCCATCGCATTACGGCCGAGTCGGTCAAGTTTGGTGACAATCAATACGTCACCGCTTTCCATTCGATCAAGCAACCGGATGAACCCTGGTCTTTCGCTGGCAGCAACCGAACCACTTATATGTTCCTCAATCAGCCGCTGGGGTCTGATGGCAAAACCCGCCGCTTCAATTTCATGGCGCTGATTTTCTGTATTCTGTTCCAGAGTGGAGACCCGACAGTAGGCAAAAACTCGTGACATAGGAAACTTTCCGTACGCAAAGGGTGTCCGAATTATAACGTATGTACGAAACAAATTTCGCTGACTTTCGGACATATTGTTTGCGAGGCGTACGAAACCGACCGGTTTCGGTCAGTGCGAATGATAACTTTAATGAACTATGTGCAGGGGAAGCATTTATGCCACGGAGACAAATACTCAGTAGTGAAGAAAAAGAACGCTTGTTGATTGTGCCAGATGATGACGTATTTCTGACGCGCATGTGCTTTCTGAGTGAACATGACCTCGCGCTCATTAATTAACACCGCAGGCCAGCTAACCGTCTGGGCTTTGCAGTTTTACTCTGTTATTTGCGAGGACTAGGGTTTCCTCCCGACAAAAGTATTTCACCTCACGACTGTGTTGTCTTCAGGCTGGCGGCTCATTTGAAAGTCCAGTCTGATTTGTGGGCCGAGTATGCATCAAGAGAGGTCACCCGCTGGGAACATCTGGCTGAACTCTACCGCTACCTGGAATTATCCCCTTTTAACCGGGCGCTGCAAAAAACCTGTATTCGCCACCTTTATCCCCACGCCATGCGGACAGACAGAGGTTTTTTACTTGCGGAGGAAATGCTCTCCTGGCTCCACAATAATAAGGTTATTTTCCCCTCTGTTGAAGTGATCGAACGAACCCTGGCCGAAGCAACAACACTTGCCGACAGGGCGGTTTTTTCTGCGCTTACCGCGCAGCTTGAACCAGGGCATAAAGCGGCACTGGACCGTCTGTTGGTATCTGAGGGTGAGCAACCTTCACGGCTGGCCTGGCTGCTCCAGCCTCCGGGAAAAATTAATGGTAAAAATGTCCTGCAACATATCGACCGGTTAAATGCGATTGAGTCGCTGGCACTCCCTGACGGCATTGCACTTTCCGTTCACCAGAACCGACTCCTGAAACTCGCACGCGAAGGCAGGAAAATGAGTAGCCGGGATCTGGCAAGATTCACGGATGTTCGCCGTTATGCCTCGCTGGTTTGTATCATATCGGAGGCCAGATCCACCCTGACTGACGAAGTTATTGATCTGCACGAGCGTATTCTGAGTAGTCTGTTCAGCAGGGCAAAACGTACTCAGGCCGAGCGGCTCCAGCAAACGGGAAAGCTGATTCAGAGTAAACTGAAGCAATACGTTACCGTCGGACAGGCATTACTTAACGCCAGAGAGTCCGGGGAAGATCCCTGGGCCGCAATAGAAGACGTCCTTCCCTGGCAGGAATTCATCAACAGCGTGGAAGAGACGCGGTTCCTGTCACGTAAGGACAACTTCGACCCGTTGCATCTGATCACAGAAAAATACAGTACGTTGCGTAAATACGCCCCCCGGATGCTGTCCGTGTTGCAGTTCAGGGCTGCACCCGCCGCAATGCAGCTCAGTGACGCATTGGATACCGTCAGAGATATGTATAGAAAACAACTCCGAAAAGTACCGCCTTCCGCGCCAATCGGGTTCATCCCGGAAAGCTGGAGAAAGGTTGTGATCACCCCCACCGGCATTGACCGAAAATATTACGAATTTTGCGTGCTGAATGAACTGAAGGGAGCCTTACGTTCAGGTGACACCTGGGTAAAGGGGTCACGCCGCTACAGGAATTTCGATGATTATCTGATACCGTCAGACGATTTTGAAAAATCACTCCGGGATAACCAGTTACCCCTTGCTGTTCCGGCCGATTGCCATGAATACATCAAGAGCCGTTTGACGCTTCTTGCATCGCGTCTGGAAGAAGTTAACGCGATGGCGCTGGCCGGTGATTTACCCGATGTTGATATATCGGATAAAGGCGTGAAAATTACCCCGCTGGATAACAGTGTCCCTTCAGCAGCATCCCCTTTTGGCGATCTGGTTTATGGCATGCTCCCTCACCCTAAAAGGGGGCCGCTTGGAAAACGGAATCTATGGTCACTCCCGTTTTTGCAACACCGATTTTGACGATAAATTGGCTTGCTTGAATCTATCCGGCGTCTGAAT
>NZ_CP059487.1:4801445-4841118 GCF_016082135.1 Enterobacter sp. YSU | reverse complement strand
CTTTTCGAAGGGGTATTTTGGCTTTGACATATCAGGGACTATTCCATTTCATCGTCCAACAAAATGGGTGCAGTACAGGTAAATGAAAATTTCCCGGGGCTTCCTACTTTCTGTCCCTCAACAATGCTCAAGACAGAAAGTCTTAAGCACCCGCCGCACATCTTATCCCTCTGAATTAAAATGCAAAGATGTAATTCTTTTTCGCACGAATTACATTATTTCTGCGAGCCGCTTTCCAGAATAACAATTGATATTTTTAATGTGTTAAGCGGAAATAAAAAGGGAGTGAATATCTCACTCCCTTTATTCATCGATTAATTAACGGCATCAACCCATTGCGCTTTCACGCAGGCGGGCTTTCAGCTTGTTATATTCGTCGATCACATACTGTTCCGCAGCGTGTTGATCCGCTATTGGCTCCACGTTTACGGCGCAGTATTTATACTCCGGCGTTTTGGTTATCGGGCTTAAGTTCTCCGTCACCAGCTCGTTACAGGCGCCAATCCACCACTGGTAGGTCATATAGACTGCCCCTTTGTTTGGACGGTCGCTGACCTGCGCGCGGGTAATGATGCGGCCTTTACGCGAGTTCACCCACACCAGCGCTTCATCTTCAATACCGAGACGTTCGGCATCGGCGGTGTTGATCTGCGCGTAGCCCGGTTCATCCGCCAGCGCCGCCAGCGCGGCGCAGTTGCCGGTCATGGAGCGGCAGGAGTAGTGGCCCACTTCACGCACGGTGGAGAGCACCATCGGATACTCGTCGGTGAGCTTATCGATCGGCGCGACCCAGTCGCAGGTGAAGAACTGCGCCAGCCCGTTCGGGGTGTCGAACTTCTCTTTAAAGAGGTACGACGTCCCCTGATCGGATTCTGACTCATCCCGGCACGGCCACTGGATGTAGCCCAGCTCACCCATTTTTTCATAGGTTGCCCCATAAAAGTCCGGACACAGATGCCGCAACTCGTCCCAGATCTCCTGGGTGTTGTTGTAGTGCATCGGGTAGCCCATGCGGGTGGCGATTTCGCTGATGATTTGCCAGTCTGTTTTCAGATCCCACTTCGGCTCGACGGCCTTGAAGAAGCGCTGGAAGCCGCGGTCTGCCGCCGTATAGACACCTTCATGCTCGCCCCAGGAGGTCGACGGCAGAATCACATCCGCCGCTGCCGCGGTTTTGGTCATAAAGATATCCTGAACAATCACCAGCTCCAGATCCTCAAAGCCTTTGCGCACCGCAGACAGTTCGGCGTCGGTCTGGAGCGGATCTTCACCCATGATGTAGGCCGCACGTACTTCACCGTGCGCCGCGCGGTGCGGCAGCTCGCTGATGCGGTATCCGGTGTGTGCCGGCAGACTTTCCACGCCCCAGGCCTTCGCAAACTTCTCGCGGTTTTCCGGGAACTTCACGTACTGGTAGCCCGGATAGGTGTCCGGCAGCGCGCCCATATCACACGCACCCTGCACGTTATTCTGACCACGCACCGGGTTCACGCCCACATGCGCTTTACCCAGATTGCCGGTCAGCATGGCGAGGCTGGTGAGCGAGCGCACGGTTTCCACGCCCTGGTAGAACTGGGTCACGCCCATGCCCCACAGAATGGCGGCGGTTTTCGCTCCGGCGTACATCCGCGCCGCCTGGCGGATCTCCTGCGCGCTGACGCCGGTTATCGCCTCTACTGACTCCGGCGTATAGCCTTCGACAATCTTGCGATACTCTTCAAACCCTTCCGTACGGCTCGCGACAAACGCCTGGTCGTAGAGGTTCTCCTCAATAATGACATGCCCCATCGCATTCAACAGCGCGATGTTCGAGCCGTTTTTCAGTGCGATGTGCATATCCGCAATGCGCGCGGTTTCAATTTTACGCGGATCGCAGACGATGATTTTCGCCCCGTTCTGTTTGGCGCGAATAACGTGATTCGCGACGATAGGGTGAGAATCCGCTGGGTTATAGCCGAAGATGAACACCAGATCGGTGTTATCTATCTCATTGATGGCATTACTCATTGCGCCGTTACCGACCGACTGGTGCAGACCTGCAACCGATGGGCCGTGTCAGACGCGAGCGCAGCAGTCGACGTTATTGGTACCAATAACGGCGCGCGCGAATTTTTGCATCACATAGTTGGTTTCATTCCCGGTTCCGCGTGAGGAGCCGGTGGTCTGAATCGCATCCGGGCCATACTTGGCCTTGATGGCGCTGAGGCGCGTGGCGACGTAATCCAGCGCTTCATTCCAGGAGACGGCTTCCAGCTTGCCGCCGCGCTCGCGGCGGATCATAGGGGTTTTCAGGCGCGGCGTGAGGATTTGGGTATCGTTAATAAAATCCCAGCCGTAGTACCCTTTCAGGCACAGCGTGCCCTGATTGGTTTTACCCTGCGCCGCTTCCGCCCGGACGATTTTGCCGTTATCGACCACCAGGTGGATCTTGCAACCTGAGGCACAATAAGGGCAAACCGTGACGACTTTTTTCATCACTTTGCTCCAGTTAAACAGTTCTTACCTGCCCAATATGCAGCTTCTATGCCATGTTTTTACTATGGGTATTTCCTGACTTTACGGCCCTTTGCGGGGCAAAACCCTGACGAAAAACAGCCAATCGTCAAAATTGACGTGTCGAAAGGGCAGGGGATGTGACATGGATTGAATTTCCGTCACGTAAAAAACAATTCGGCTGGAGCCGGCGGCAGAATGGTTCAGACTTAACATAATTCCCTGACGGAAGCATGCGATGAAACCGGCGATTCTGGTGGTTGATGATGATGTCGCAGTCTGCGAACTGCTACAGGATGTGCTCAGCGAGCACGTCTTTACCGTGCTGACGTGTCACACCGGTCAGGACGCGGTGAACCGTGTCCAGCAGGACCCTGGCATTGCGCTGGTTCTGCTGGACATGATGCTGCCGGATATCAACGGATTACAGGTTTTGCTGCAACTGCAAAAGCAGCGACCATCGCTACCGGTGGTGATGCTGACGGGGCTGGGAAGTGAATCAGATGTGGTCGTCGGGCTGGAAATGGGCGCCGATGATTACATCGGAAAACCGTTCAATCCGCGCGTGGTGGTCGCCCGCGTTAAGGCGGTGCTGCGTCGAACCGGCGCGCTGGATGCGGAGCCTGCCGCGCCGCGCGTTGAAGGTATTACCTTTAACGGCTGGACGCTGGACACCACCCGCTGCGAGCTGAGCGATCCGCAGCGTAATACCGTGCCGTTAACCCAGGGCGAATACGGCCTGCTGCTGGCATTAACGCAAAACGCCCGCCGGGTACTGAGTCGTGAACAGCTGCTGGAGCTGACCCACAGCGAAAGCGCCGAGGTCTTTGACCGCACTATCGACGTGTTGATCATGCGGCTACGGCGAAAAATTGAGGTCAATCCGCACCAGCCTTTGCTGATCAAAACCATTCGCGGTCTGGGCTATGTTTTTGCCACGGACGTTTCCCATCATGAGAAAGCCGCCTGACCGTTCTCCTGAATAAACGCCTGAAGCTCGGCCAGCGTTTTCGCGCCGTCAATCGCATTGGCCGCCAGCAGGCTGGCCCGCGCGCAGGCGTGCGCCAGATAAATACTCTCGGTAAGCGACAGCGATTCATGGCAACCGTATAAAAAGCCTGCGCAAAACGCGTCGCCCGCACCGACGCTGCCGATAATCTCCTCCTGCGTCAGCTTCCACGACGGAACCCATTGTCCTTTTTCACCCGGCGCTTCACCCCATGCCCCTTCCGGACAGTGGATCACCACCCGCTGCCGCACGCCTGCCGCCAGCAGCTGTGCGGCAGCGTCGGCGATATGGACCATGTTCAGCGCACCATGACCGTCGCGGATCTCAAGCCCGCTAAACTCACCGGCTTCCAGCTCGTTAATCACCAGATAATCAAGATGACGCAGGGCAGGGAGCACCAGCGGCTGATAGCGCGGATCGCCCTTGCGGGAGACCAGATCGAGCGAGGTTTCATACCCCTGATCGCGCATCTGTACCAGTAACCGCGCGCTGCGGGTGCCAAACTCCTCGTCCGGCATGTCCAGGCTGTCGAGCAGCAGCAGATAGCCGAGATGGAAGATCTTCAGCGATCCGTCTAAACGATCGAAGGCGGGAAGATCCAGCAGGCGGTTGGCGCCCGGCGAGTGGAAAAAGGTGCGCTGTCCGCTGGGGTCGGTCATCACCTGCGACATCGACGTTGGGGCGAACGTCGTGCGCTGCACGCGCTGGCGATTGACGTGATACTGGTCGAGCATCGCCAGAATATAGTCTCCGTCGCTGTCTTCCCCAATCAGCCCCACCGCCTGTAACGGCAGGCCGACGTGCATTTTCGCCAGCGTCAGCAGAACGTTGAGCGGCGCACCGCTGGTTGAGCGTTCGCTGTGGGTGATTTCCGCCAGCCAGCCGCGCTCCGGCCACTGTACGATCTGGTGGACGTGATCCACCAGCATGTTGCCTGCGGCGATAATCCCTTTGCGTTCCATTATGCCTGCCCCGCGCTGCCGAAGATGCGCATCTGCTCCGCGACCGTATCGGTAATGGCCTCTTCAATGCCCAGCAGCAGTTCGGCAAACTCATCGTACAGCGGCTGGCGGTTCGCCATGCGCTGCTCAACGGCGGCGAGCGCGGCCTGCGACATGCCGGTATAAAAATTGATTTTATGAATGCCGAGCTCGATAGCGCGGCGGAAGTCGGCATCGCTAATCCCGGAGCCGCCGTGTAAAACCAGCGGCAGCCCCGTCTGCTGGCGAATGGCGTCCAGACGCGTGAAATCAAGCTTCGGCTCGCCCTTGTATTTCCCGTGCGCGTTGCCAATGGCGACCGCCAGCGCGTCGATATCGGTTAAATCGACAAATTCGCGCGCCAGCTGCGGGTCGGTAAAGAACGCTTCGTCCGCGTGCCCGTAAAGCGCGCCGCCTTCGTCACCACCGACCGCACCCAGCTCCGCCTCCACCGACACGCCCACCGCGTGGCACATCTTCACCACTTCCCGCGTCTGGCGAATGTTTTCCTCGTAGCTTAGCGTTGAGCCGTCGAACATCACCGAGCTGAATCCTAAGCGCAGGGCGCGTACGACGGCTTCAAAATGCAGCCCGTGGTCGAGGTTAAGCACCACGGGAATATCGTGACGGGCGGCTTCGAACTTCACCGCTTCAACAAGCGACTCCAGAGACACGTACTTGAAATGCACTTCGGCGATGTTGATGATAAACGGCGAGCGTTCCTGCTTCGCGGCGGCAAACAGCGCGCGCAGAAAATGGGAGTCGAGAACGTTGAACGCGCCCAGGGCGTAGCGGTGTTCTCTGGCGTGTGCCAGACCGTCGGCAAGAGAAATCAATGGCATCATTCACTCCTTATATCCGAAACAGGTTGTACTCGTTGCACAGCACCAGCACCGCCGGTTCGTCTTCTTCGATGGTGTTGTAGCGATCGATGGGCTGTAAAAAGTGGTTGTCGTGTTCATCGTCATTGACCGACGACACTTCGCCCACCAGCACGTCGCCAAAGCCGCGTTCACCCCAGAAACTGTGGTACAGGCCGGGCGTCAGGCAGATGCTCTCCCCTGGCGTGAGGCGCAGCTGGCTGCCGGGCGCGTGCGTCTGCCGACAGCCGTCTATCGTGACGATCACGTCGGTGTTTTCGGTCTCCTCATGCGCCCCCGCATTCCATAACTCAATAATCAGATTCCCGCCGCCGCGGTTGATGATGTCCTCCCGCTTGCGCCAGTGGAAATGCATCGGCGTCACCTGGCCGTCGCGCACGTGCATGATTTTTTCGGCATAGCACTTCTCATAAGGCACACCGTTGGGGGAGCCGTTGCGCAGGGTAAACAGCGTTAACCCCTGTGCGGTAAAGCTGTTGCTGCCAAACGCCGTCACGTCCCAGCCGAGCCTGAGGTCGAACACCTCCTGCCAGGCGGCCTGGTCAAGCTGCTGCCATTTTGTTGGCGGAAAGCTGGCAAACGGCGGGAGATGCACGTCGTGCATGGAGAAGAACTGCCGCGTGTGGCCGAGGATTTCATTGATGTCGGAGCGTTTCATGGGGACTCCTTGCGTTTTATGCCACCCCCTCACCCCGGCCCTCTCCCTCAAGGGAGAGGGGGAGAGGGTTAGGGTGAGGGCATCAGGCCGCACCGGGGTTACTTAACCGTCCACCCCTTATACGTGCCGACGTTCTTTTTATCGATCATCGTCACAGGGATCAGCACAGGCTCTTTCGGCGCAGGTTTGCCCTGAAGAATGTCATAGCCGATCTCCACCGCCTTCGCCGCCATCACCTGCGGATCCTGCGCCGGCGTCGCCACAAACAGGGAGTTTTCGCGCTTCAGAGCTTCTTCACCGTCCGGGCTGCCATCCACGCCAACGATAAAGAACTCATTACGTTAAGCCTGTTTCGCCGCCAGATCGGCGCCGATCGCCGTCGGATCGTTAATTGCGAATACGCCGTCGATCTTCGGATTGGCCGCCAGCAGGGAGGTCATGACCTCCAGTCCGCCTTCGCGGCTGCCTTTGGCGTTCTGATTATCCGAGAGCACTTTGATATCCGGGTGGCGCCTGAACTCGGTCTGGCAGCCCTCCACGCGGTTTTGTACCGCAGAAACCGGCGGCCCGTTGATGATCACCACGTTGCCTTTACCTTTCAGGCGGTCGGTTATGTACTTACAGGCCATCTCCCCCGCCTGGGTGTTATCGGAGGTGATGGTCGCATCAGCCCCTTCCGCCGCCACGTCAACCGCCACGACCACGATCCCTGCCTCTTTGGCGCGTTTTACCGCCGGGCCGATCCCTTTGGAATCCGCGGCGTTGAGGATGATCATGTCCACTTTCGCCGCAATGAAGTTATCGATCTGCGACACCTGCTGGCCCAGATCGTACCCGCTGGAGACCAGCGTCACCTTGACGTTATCCCCCGCCAGCTTGCGCGCTTCCAGCTCGGCGCCTTTGGTGATCTGCACGAAGAACGGGTTAGCCAGGTCGCCCACCGTCACGCCGATGGACTTCAGATCTTTTGCCTGCGCAAACGGGGTTGCGGCCAGCAGCGCGCCAGCACAGAGCGCGGTCACTAAGGGCTTCAATCTCATGCTGTATTCCTCACGTAGGGTATTGTTGTTATGCACTTTGATGGTGTCGGGTACGGTATTTGTCGATCAGCACCGCTATGATGATCACCGCCCCTTTGATCACCAGCTGCCAGAAGTAGGAGACGCCCATCAGCGTCATGCCGTTGTTGAGGGTGGCGATGATCAATGCACCGACCAGCGTGCCGGTGATCGTGCCGATCCCGCCGACGAAGCTGGTTCCGCCGAGGATCACCGCCGCAATCGCATCCAGCTCGTACCCCGTGCCGAGGTTGCCGTTGGCGCTGTAGAGGCGCGAGGCGCTCATCACGCCGCCTAATCCCGAGAGCAGGCCGCTCATGCCGTAGACAAACAGCAGCACCAGCCAGACCTTGATGCCGGTTAAGCGTGCCGCCTGCATATTGCCGCCGACCGCATAGATGTGAACGCCGAGGGTTGTGCGACGCAGAATAAACCAGCACACCACAATCACCGCCAGGGCGATCACCACCAGCCACGGAATCGGGCCGAGGTAGTTGTTGCCGATCCACTCGAAGTTAATGTTGGAGTTAATGACCGTCGTGCCGTCCGCCAGCAGATACGCCGCGCCGCGCAGTGCCGTATAGGTGCCGAGGGTGACGATAAACGGCGGCAGCCCGGCAAAGGCCACCAGCGCGCCGTTGAACAGCCCCAGCACCATACCGAGCATCAGCGCCGCCGGAATGGAGAGCATCGCAAATTCCGGGATAAGCGAGACCACCATCGCCGCTACCGCCGTAGTGCCCAGAATCGAGCCCACAGAGAGGTCAATCCCGCCGGTCAGGATGATGAAGGTCATCCCCGCCGCCAGCACGATGTTGATCGACGCCTGCCGGGTAATATTCAGCAGGTTGCTCTCGGTGAAAAAGTTCGGGGCGATGAAGCCAAATACCGCCACAATCAGGATTAAAATTGGCAAAATGCCGATCGTTTGCATCAGATCGCTCATCAGCATTTTTTTGGCGGAGGCGGATTTCGCTACCTGCTGCGGATGGGTTGGAGTTGTCATAATTACACCGCCTGATGATGTGTGTCGTTCACGCCGGTTGCCAGCGTCATAATGTTTTCCTGAGAGATGTCGCGTCCGTGGAGTTCACCCGCGATGCTGCCTTCCCGCATCACGTACACCCGGTCGCTCATGCCCACCACTTCCGGCAGCTCGCTGGAGATCATCAGAATCGCCACCCCTTTGCGCGCCATCTGGTTCATGATGCGGTAGATCTCGCTTTTCGCGCCGACGTCCACGCCGCGCGTAGGTTCGTCCAGAATCAGAATGCGCGGGCCAATCGCCACCCAGCGGGAGATCAGCAGCTTTTGCTGGTTGCCGCCGGAGAGCCCGCCCGCGCGCACCTGAGAATGCGGCACGCGGATATTGAGCAGGGCGATGGCGTCATCGGAAATAGACTGCGCTTTTTTGCGGTTCAGCCAGCCGAAGGTGGCGTCGCGCTCCAGCGTCGCCATGGTGATGTTCTCCTGCGCCGCCAGCTCCAGAAACAGCCCCTGCTCCTTGCGGTTCTCGGTAAGAAAACCGATGCCGTTTTCAATGGCCGCGCGCGGGGAGTGGATCACCACCGGTTCGCCGTCGACCTCGATCATGCCGCCGGTGGCTTTGCGCACGCCGAAGATCAGCTGCGCCAGCTCGGAGCGACCGGCCCCGACCAGCCCCGCCAGCCCGACGATTTCACCGGAGCGAACCTGCAAACTGCACGGCAGCACTTTTTTGCCATCTGTCAGGTGATGCACGTTCAGACGCGGGCTGCCGAGCGGAATATCGCGCTCTTTGTTAAACAGATCGCTGAGCGGGCGGCCCACCATCATGCGCACCAACTCAGAGGCATTCAGCTTGTCGCGCGTCAGGCTGCCGACGTACTGCCCGTCGCGCAGGACGCTGACGCGATCGGAAAGCTCATACACTTCCGCCATGCGGTGGCTGATGTAGATAATCGCCATTCCTTCATCGCGCAGGCGCAAAATCAGTTCGAACAGACGGTGGGTTTCGCGCGAGGAGAGGGCGGCGGTGGGTTCATCCATCACCAGAATACGGCTGTTGCGGTGCAGCGCGCGGGCGATCTCCACCTGCTGTTGCTCGGCGATGGTCAGCTTCATGACCAGGTCGGTGGCATTGAACTGCGCGCCCAGACGGTCAATGACCGCCTGCGCCTGGGCTGCCATCTCTTTGCGCTGGACCAGCCCGCCGCGCGACAGCTCGCTGCCGAGAAAAATGTTTTCCGCCACGGTCAGGTTAGGAGCAAGCTGCATCTCCTGATAAATCAGGGTAATGCCTGCGGCCAGCGCATCCTTCGGACCTTTGATGTGAAACGGCTGACCGTCGATGAGGATGTCGCCGCTGCTGGCGGTATAAGCGCCTGCGAGGATCTTCATCAGCGTGCTTTTTCCGGCGCCGTTTTCCCCCATCAGCGCGTGGATCTCTCCGGGGAAAACCGTCAAATCCACACCCTTGAGCGCGTGGAAATTGCCAAACGTCTTGGCAATATTGCGCATCTCTAAAACCGGGGTTCTGCTCATGGCGGATCTCCTGTGAATGTCGATATCTGCACTTCATCACAGGTGCGTAAATGCAAAATGTCAGAAGCTGTTCATATTTGTCATAGTTATGAATAGCGAATCGCCATCACATTTTCCTTTTCCCTCTCCCTGTGGGAGAGGGCCAGGGTGAGGGCACCAAACCGCAGAGGAGCCCAAACCCCATGTCTTCACGCCCCCCGTTCTTCACCAGCGCCCGCGGTCGCCTGCTGATATTTAACCTGCTGGTGGTGGCGGTAACGCTGATGGTCAGCGGCGTGGCGGTGCTCGGCTTTCGTCATGCCAGCCAGATCCAGGAGCAGGTGCAGCAGCAAACGCTGGATGATATGACTGGCAGCATGAACCTCGCGCGTGATACCGCGAATGTGGCGACGGCGGCGGTGCGGCTGTCGCAGGTAGTCGGTGCGCTGGAGTACAAAGGCGAAGCTGAACGGCTGAAACAGACGCAGATGGCGCTGCGCCACTCGCTGGAGCAGCTTGCCGATGCGCCGCTGGCGCAGCAGGAGCCGGCGCTGGTGGCGCGTATTATCCGCAGGAGCAATGAGTTACAGCAGAGCGTGACGGGAATGCTGGAGCGCGGGCAAAAACGGCATCTGGAGCGTAACGCGCTGCTCAGCGCGCTGTATCAAAGCCAAAGCTACCTGCGTCATTTGCAGGATATCAACCGCCGTTACGCGAGCAATGTGCCAGACGCCCGGCAGCTTGCAGAGATGGACAGGCTGATCGTTGCCGCCATTGATACCCCTTCACCGCGCGCCACGGTGCAGCAGCTGGATGCAGTAACCGCGATGTTACCCGCGAGCGCCCTGCAACCGGTGGTCAACCTGGTGCTCCCGGATTTTAATGATGAGCTGCGCAAGCTCGCGCCACTGTCGAAGCAGCTGGAAGAGAGCGATCTGTCCATCAGCTGGTACATGTTCCACATCAAGGCGCTGGTGGCGATATTAAACCGCGACATTAATCAGTACGTTGAACAGGTGGCGCAGGCCTCCCGGCTGCGTACCGCCCAAAGCCACCAGGAGCTGCGCTCCATCAGCGTGTTTATCAGCGTCTTCGCGGTGCTGGCGCTGATCATCACCGGCTGCGCCTGCTGGTATATTTACCGCAATCTGGGCTCCAACCTGACGGCTATCTCAAGGGCAATGTCGCGCCTCGCTCACGGCGAGCAGGATGTGTCGGTGCCCGCGCTACAGCGGCGTGATGAGCTGGGGGAACTGGCGCGCGCGTTTAACGTTTTTGCCCGCAATACCGCTTCGCTGGAGCACACCACGCGGCTGCTGAAGGAGAAGACCTCGCAGATGGAGGTCGACCGCATCGAACGTCAGGGGCTGGAGGAGGCGCTGCTGCACAGCCAGAAAATGAAGGCGGTTGGGCAACTGACGGGCGGGCTGGCGCATGATTTTAATAACCTGCTGGCGGTGATTATCGGCAGTCTGGAGCTGACCGATTCAGCGTCACCGGACGCGCCGCGCATCACTCGTGCGCTCAAAGCCGCGGAACGCGGGGCCATGCTCACCCAGCGTCTGCTGGCCTTCTCGCGCAAGCAATCCCTGCAACCCCATGCGGTAGAGATGAAGCCGCTGCTGGAGAACCTGAGCGAGCTGATGCGGCACTCGCTTCCCGCCACGCTGACGCTGGATATTGAAGCGCAAACCCCGGCCTGGC
Source organism: Enterobacter sp. YSU (assembly GCF_016082135.1). Lineage (NCBI taxonomy): Bacteria > Pseudomonadati > Pseudomonadota > Gammaproteobacteria > Enterobacterales > Enterobacteriaceae > Enterobacter > Enterobacter sp. YSU. The sequence goes on along the minus strand of NZ_CP059487.1, from coordinate 4,829,833 downwards.
CCGCATGGATTGACGTCAGCCAGCTGGAAAACGCCATTATCAACCTGGTGATGAACGCCCGTGATGCAATGGAGGGGCAAAATGGTGTGATCAAAATCCGCACCTGGAACCAGCGTGTGACCCGCAGCGACGGGCGCAGGCAGGATATGGTCGCGCTGGAGGTGATTGACCACGGCTGCGGGATGTCGCAGGAGGTGAAATCGCAGGTCTTTGAACCGTTCTTCACCACCAAACAGACCGGCAGCGGCAGCGGGTTAGGGCTGTCGATGGTGTACGGCTTTGTGCGTCAGTCCGGGGGGCGCGTTGAGATCGAAAGCGCGCCGGGGCAGGGAACCACCGTGCGGCTCCAGCTGCCGCGCTCGACGCTGCCCGCGTTCTCCGATGATGCCGCGCTGGCGACCACGGCCCCGGCAGAAAGTGAGCTGCTTGTGCTGGTCCTGGAAGATGAGGCGGGCGTGCGGCAGACCCTGTGCGAGCAATTGCACCAGCTTGGCTACCTGACGCTTGAAGCCGAAAACGGCGAGCAGGCGCTGAACATGCTGGACGCATCGCCGGATATCGGCATGTTTATCAGCGACCTGATGTTGCCGGGCGGCCTGAGCGGCGCGGAGGTGATCGGCCATGTACGCAGCCACTATCCGCAGTTGCCGGTGCTGCTGATCAGCGGGCAGGATTTGCGCCCGGCGCATAACCCGCAGCTGCCGGACGTTCAGTTACTGCGAAAACCGTTCACCCGCGCACAGCTGGCGCAGGCGCTGCGCAAGGTGATGGCAGGAACCGGCAGCGAGCCAGGGTAGCGGCCCCCTGAGCGCCGTTAAAAGACGACGACGAGGCAGGGATAAATTTCACGGACTCATGCGGCAGCGGGCGGCGCAAATGCTGCTTTATCCCGACAATCAGCGCTTCGCGCGGAAAGCCAGGCATATCCATTACGCCGCCACCGAGGATCACCGCATCCGGATCGAACAGATTTACACTGGTGGCAATGGCGCGGGCTGCATGATTCAGGAGTTGTTGTACGAAGGGGTCATCGGGTACGGCTGAAAAGATATCTCCCATCGCATACTCGCGGGGCTGCTGTTCGTACCACTGTTTCAATGCGATACCGGAACAAACTGTTTCCAGACATCCCGGGTTGCCACAACCACAGTGCCGCGTCATATCCCCCTGTGGAATATGCCCGAGCTCGCCCGCTACGCCGTGCGCGCCCGTCCATGGAGCACCGTTTAGCCAGATGGCAAATCCCATGCCGGTGCCAAGATAGGCCGCCAGAACCTCTTGCTGCTGGAGATTGTGTTGCGCCACGTCAAACGAAAGCTGAAGGTTAACGTCGCGGGAAAATTCGACCGGGCAGCCTAGCGCATCTTCAAGTTTTCCCGCCAGATCGCGGAGCTCATTCGCCTGCAAAGGCAGATTTGGCGTCGAGATAATGGTGCGTTTGTCTTTGCCGACCAGTGCCGGAAAGCCCATGACCAGACCGCGACAGTGAACCTGTAAATGACGCAGCTGAGCCGTGATCATTTCCGTCACGCCGCACACCACACCAGAGCGGATAACCTCTGCGGTGCGCTGTTTTTCACAATGCAACACCGCACCGTCGGTCGTTTGCAGGCAAAAACGGATATGAGTGGCTCCCATATCCACTCCGGCGACGACATCAGGCTGTTTTTGCATGAGGAACAACCTCGTTTCGTGCCGACAGGATCTGCCCGGCCATAAGCTGCCATGCATCCCCGATATTCTCTGCATGGTTGAACAGACCAGACGTTCCTACGATAAAGACATCTGCGCCGGCGGCCATCAGTTTTTTATAGGTGGCCTGATTGCATGAGCCATCGATCTCAATCTCATAGCTCAGCCCTTCGCGTTCGCGCCAGGCTTTCAGCTCGGCAATTTTCTCCAGCATTTCCGGAATGAACGGCTGCCCGGCAAAGCCTGGATCGACGGTCATCACGGTGATTTTGTCCGCCTTATGAATATAGTATTTCATCGCCTCAACCGGGGTTTCCGGGTTGAGGATGAGTCCCACCTTCATACCGTGACGACGGATCTCTTCAATCAGGCGGAAAGCCTGACCGTTGATGGTCTCCGGGTGCAGTGTGATGAAGTCTGCTCCGGCCTGCGCCAGCTGGCTTATGTAGTCCTGCGGGCGAGTCACCATCAGGTGACAGTCCAGTGGTTTGGTGGCGAGCTTCTTCACCTGGCCGACAAAGAACGGAGACAGCGTCAGATTAGGCACAAAGTGGCCGTCCATGATGTCGATATGGAAGTAGTCCGCGTGCTGGTCAATAAATTCGATCTGTTCTTTGAATTTCAGCAGATCCATACACATCAGGGAGGGTGAAATTTTCATAGTGATTTCCTTACTTACTGATCAATCTGTCGAGGGCAACAGCGGCGATAATCAACCCGCCCATTACCACCAGCTGGTAGTAGGTTTGTACCTGTAAGATATTGAGTCCGTTATTGATGGTGCCGATGATGAGACCACCAATCACGACCGAGAAGATGCGGCCTTTACCGCCGAAGAAGCTGGTTCCGCCGATGATGGCGCTGGCGATGGCGTATGTTTCAAATCCCATCCCGGCCAGCGGCTCCGCTGCGCCCAGACGCGCGGTCGACACCACGCCCGCCAGCCCGGCGCATACGCCAGAAATAATGAACACCACCAGAATATGAAACTTCACGTCGATGCCGGAGTAGAACGCCGAGTTTTTGTTACCGCCCAGGGCGTAGATATTGCGCCCCAGCCGCATACGGGTGGTGAGGAACCAGAGGATCACCGCGACGATCAGCGAGAAGATGACCGGTACGGGTATCCCGAGGACGCTGGCAGCGAAGAAGTTTACAAAATCGAACGAGAAGCCATAGACGGAGTTAGCATCGGAAATCACCAGCGTGATGCCGCGAAAAATGGCGTTAGTACCGAGAGTGATAATGAACGGATGTAGCCCGGTCCAGTTGACCAGACAGCCATTGATCGCCCCCAGCGCGCCGCCGACCAGTACGCCGCCAATCAGTGCTGCAAAAAACGGGTCGACACCAGCCAGCATCAGTTTGGCAGTCACCATGCCGGAGAGTGCCAGAATGGCTCCGACGGACAGATCAATACCCGCGACAAGGATGGCAAAGAATTCGCCCATCCCGATCAGCACCGTTACCGAGCTCTGGACAAAAATCTGCGTGATGTTGTTGGTGGTGAGGAAGTACTCCGATGACAGCGTGCCAAAGATGGCGACTATAATCGCGAGGATAAAAAAGGTACCGTACTTGTCCCAGAACAGCGCGAAGTTAAATGGCTTTTTCTCCGCCATATCGCCTTTCACTCTTGTGGTAATGCCCATGCCATGATCTCCTCTTCGCTCATGTCGTCGCGATTGGTCAGGATTTGCGTCAGCCGCCCTTCGCAGAACACGGCGATGCGGTCGCAGACGGCGATAATTTCAGGTAATTCAGATGACACCATCAGGATGACCTTGCCTTCGTCAGCCAGCTGGCGCATCACCTTGTAGATTTCGGCCTTTGCGCCGACGTCGATGCCTCGCGTGGGTTCATCAAAAATGATGACGTCCGGGTTGCAACACAGCCATTTAGAAATCAGCACCTTTTGCTGATTGCCGCCGGAGAGTTCGGTGATGTTTTGCTCTACGCTATGGCACTTCAACGCCAGCAACTGGCGCTGTGCTTCGGCGGTCTTGCGTTCTTCATGCTCGCGAAAGAGCCCCATGGCCCCTTTATAGCCACCGTTTTTCAGGCTCTGGCTGACGGCCATGTTTTGGGCGATAGAGAAATTAGGGAAAAAGCCATTTTCGCGGCGGCTTTCGGTGATGTAGGCCATCCCTTTTTTCAACGCATCCAGAGGCGAACGCGGGGAGATGGTTTTGCCGTTGAGGCGAATTTCACCGCTCGCGCGTTTATCCACGCCGAAGAGACAGTCCATCAGTTCGGTACGTCCCGAGCCGACCAGACCCGCAAAACCCAGTATTTCGCCGCGGTTCACGCTGAACGAAATATCTCGCACTTTTTTCTTGTCCCGGCTGGTGACGTTGTTCACCTCAAACACCGTGTCGCGTTCGATGTTGCCGGTGCTCTCTTTCATGGCGTTAAAGCGGTTTTGCAGTTCGCGGCCGACCATCAGGCGCACAATGTCGTCGTTTGAAACGTCACTCACCAGGCCACTGCATACGCTGGAACCGTCTTTCATTACCGTGTAGCGGTCGCAGATGCGGCGGATTTCCGCGAGCTTATGCGAGATATAGACGATGGCGGTGCCTTCTTTACGCAGCTGATTCATGATCAAGAAAAGATAATCCACATCTTTATTGGTTAATGAAGATGTGGGTTCATCCATAATGATCACTTTGGCATCGAGCATTAAGGTTTTCGCGATTTCCAGCATCTGTTTATGGCTGATGGATAAATTCGCTACTTTTTCATCTAAATCGACTTTTAATCCGACGCGTAAGAGCATCATCGCACCGCGAATGCGCATCTCTTTCCAGTCAATAATCCTGATGCCACAAACCTTTTTAGTCAGGTGACGGCCTATATATAAATTTTCCAGCACGGTTAATTCATCAATAACGCTGAGTTCCTGATATATAATGCCGATGCCCAGTTGTGCTGCCAGTTTATGATCCAATTTGTCGTAATTCTTTTCATTAATAATAATGGAGCCTTTGGTCGGCTCATGAATTCCCGACAATACTTTCATTAAGGTTGATTTACCGGCACCATTCTCCCCTAATAATGCGTGGATCTCATGAGGGTATATAGTTAAATCAACCGATTTTAATGCGTGAACCGGACCAAAGGATTTGCCGATCCCCGCCATCGAGATATATGGCGTGACCATGTTTATTTCCTTCTCTGTTCACCCTCTCCCTGTGGGAGAGGGCCGGAGTGAGGGCATCAAGCCGCACAGTTCTGCGTTATTTTGTCACCAGAATCGAATCCACCAACTTGAATTCAGGCGTTTTTTCCAGCGGGATGACTTTCCCGGTTTTCGCGGCATCCACCATTAATTTCAGGCCGGTCGCCCCGATGTCCGCCGGGTTTTGTGCGACGGTTGCCGTCATCTGACCGGCTTCGACCATCTTACGCGCCTCTGGAATACCATCGGTGCCGACCACCAGCACTTTGCCGATTTTACCGGCGTTTGCCACCGCCTGCGCCACGCCCATCGCCATGGTATCGTTCGCGCAGTAGAAGGCTTTCAGATTCGGGTTTCGTTGCAGCACGTTGGTTGCCACATCCAGAGCTTTAATGCGATCCCAGTCGGCGGGCTGGCTGGCAACCAGCTTAATTTGGTTTGCTTTTTTGAAGGCTTCTGTTGCGCCATTGCGGCGCGCCTCGCCCGATGCGTTACCGGCTTTACCCTCAATGATTGCGACTTCGCCCCCCTCCGCACCAAGTTTATTGATAATAAAATCGGCCCCTTTTGCGCCGACGGCCACGTTGTCCGTTGTGACAAACCCCTCTACATTGCCACCTGCTTTTTTCAGGTTATCCATATCGATTTTTTCATCGAGATTCACCAGATAGAGACCTTTCTGCCAGGCGCGCGCGACGGGCATGACCAGATTCACGGAGGAGAGTGGGGCAAAAGCGATACCCTTGTATTTTTTATTACTCAGATCTTCGAACAGCTGTAGCTGGGACTGAAAATCCCCTTCTGACGGCGAGGCAAAAATATCAACGCTTACTCCCAGGGTTTTGGCTTCATCTTCAATCCCTTTCTTCATATCCACCCAGAATGGATTGGAGAGCGTTTTTAATACCACCGCATATTCCGCAGCAGCAAACGCGCTGGTGGATAACATTAAGCCCATAGCGGCGCCGCTGAAATATTTCAGATATTTATTCATAGCAGTGTTCTCAATGTAGGGTATGTTGTTGTTAATCCCGCCTGAGCAGGATTAACCTTTTAATTTACTTCAGTGCGCCAGGAGAGAAGAAATCCACAATAGCGCCGGTTTTTTGCATATTAAGTGTGGCCTGTTCGATATTTTGTTGTGCAACGGAAACAAATAACGCATCTAATAATGTAAGCTGTAATATACGCGCGGAGGCGTTGCGCCCTAATAACGGGGTCTCTGGTGCTGGCGAACAAATAATATAATCAGCAAGTTTAGCAATCGGCGAATGGTAGCTATGGGTAATACAGATAATTTTGGCGCCGTTCTTTTTTGCTAACTCAACTGCTGCTTTCACATCACTGGTGCGGCCGGAATGGGAGACCACCAGTACCACATCCCCTTCCTTCAGCAGCGATGCCGACATCATCATAATGTGCGCGTCCTGATACGACTGGCAGCGCACGCCGATGCGTAGAAACTTATGCTGGATGTCGGCGCAAATAGCGTTAGAACCCCCCACACCGTACAGATCGCGCTGGTTGGCCTGGGCGAAGAAACGTGCCGCGCGGTGAATTTCATCCACGTTCACTATCGACTGGCCTTCCATAATGGTGCGCAGCGTAATATTGAACACTTTGTTAACCACATCCTGTGGTGCTTCATCAAAAGCGAGTTCCGCAGGTAATACTTGTTCGGATTGCGAGAAGTAGTCGACCAGCGCCGCACGCAGGTTACGGAAACCGCTAAAGCCGAGCAGTTTGGCCACTTTCACAATCATCGCTTCCGACACCATCAGCGTTTCGGCAACGTCTTTAATCGCAGGCGCGCCGCTCAGGTTACCCGGCTGGAGCAGCCAGTCGACGATACGGCTTTCGTTGTCGGTCATGCCTTCCTGCTTCATGCGCAGGTACGGTGCAAGGCCAATGCCGTTAGGCAGCTCTTTTTTAAATTCTGACTGACTCATCGCTCTCTTTTGTCCTTAAAAATGAAGACGACACTATATCACCACACTCTGGCATGAAAATATGCTAGCAACTTCACAATGTTTGGAAATTCATAAAGTTTTATTGTCTGTGAAGTTTTGATGGGCGGTTGCTTTAGGATTCCCTTGAAAATCAATAATATAATTATGACACGTTAACGGATTTTAATGCATGCCGTAAGAAATATACCGTCATGAGAGAGTTGAAATGTCAAAGTCATGGGTGTAAAACACGCGCAGAACTCGATGGTTTTGAGGTTTTATTGCACAACTGACCGGTCTTAAATCACAACTCCATCGAGTTCGTAAAGTTAACCCACGATGAGGTTTATCATGAAAAAGATTGCATTTGGCTGCGATCACGTAGGTTTTATGCTGAAAGAGGATATTCTGGCCCATCTGCGCGCGCGTGGCATCGACGTGGTGGATAAAGGCACCTGTTCCCCGGAGCGTACTGACTACCCGTATTATGCCAGCGCGGTTGCACAGGCTATTATCGATAAGGAGGTGGATGGCGGCATCCTGATCTGCGGAACGGGGGTAGGGATCTCCATTACGGCCAATAAGTTCCCGGGCATCCGCGCAGTGGTCTGTAGCGAACCTTATTCAGCTCAGCTTTCAAGGCAGCATAACAACACGAATGTGCTGGCATTTGGTTCGCGCGTGGTCGGACTGGAGCTGGCAAAAATGATCGTCGATGCCTGGCTAAATGCACCGTTTGAAGGGGGACGACATCAGGCGCGAGTCGATGCGATAGGGGCGATTGAACAGGCCAGGAATTGAGATTCCTCCGCTACCCCGGTTCCCTGCCATTCATTACCGTAAGGCCAGTTCACCTGCGAGTCTGGCCTTATGAAACGTTACTCTACCGCTCTGTTATTGGGTCTGCTGACTTTAACCAGCCAACTGGCGCATGCCGATGTGATTGATGATGCCATTGGCAATATTCAGCAGGCGATCAACGACGCCTATAACCCCGGCAGCAGCCGTAATGATGACGACGACGATCGTTACGATCGCAGCCGTCAAACCGACAGCCGCCAGTACGACGATCGTCGTCGACAGTTAGAAGATCGACGCCAGCGTTTAGACGAGCGTCAGCGGCAGCTGGATGACGATCGGCGTCGGTTAGAAGAGGATGAGCGCCGGTTAGAGGATGATTACGATCGGTGGTAACGCCGGTATTGCAACGCACAGGCCGGGTAAGGCGCAGCCGCCACCCGGCAAAACCTAATCCAGTACCAGCACCATCCCGTCATACCCCGCTTCAATGCCGGACGGCAGCGGGTTATTCATCATCCACACGTCAAACTGATGGCTGATATGCGTCAGGATCACCTGCGGACAGCCAATCACCCCGTTCAGCGCAATCACCGTATTCAAATCACAATGGTTGCGCGGCGTCTCCGGGCGCGGTTCATGGCTACAGTCGATAATCATCGCCTGCGGCTGATTGTTTAGCAGAAACGTCACCGTTTTATCCGGTAGCCCGGCGGTATCAGAAAGCCACGCCACGCGGCTGTGGGCGGACTCCAGCAGATAGCCAAACGTGAGTTTTGAATGGTTGAGCGGCAGCGGCGTGACCCGCAAGCCCTGAAGTTCAAACATCACAAACGGCTCCACCGTGTGGCTGAAATCGAGAAGGCCCGGATGCTTGAACAGGTCGTCACAGCCTGCGTCGTCCGGCGGACCGTAAACCGGAATGGTCGCTCCCACGCCCCAGCGCAGAGGAAAAAGCCCCTGAACGTGATCCATATGATAATGGGTAAGCAAAATCTGCCTGAAACTCCCCGCGGGCCAGTCGTCCATCAGGTGTGGAATACCCGCGTCCAGCAAGGTGACCGAATCGTTGAATTTCACCGCCGCGCTACAGGGGCGACGGCGATAATTTTCCTGTAAACGCGTCCGTCGGCACGCCGCGCAGTCGCAGCCAAACACCGGCACCAGCTGCGCCCCTCCGGTTCCTGTCAGCGTGATCGTCAGACTCATAACGCACCTCTACAGCGGTTTGGTGAAGCGGAAATGGCTTTGCGTATATCCTTCACGAACATAAAAACGGTGCGCGTCCACGCGCTTCACGCTGGTGGAAAGCTCGGTCAGCTCGGCGCCTGCCTGTCGCGCGACGTCCTCTGCCCAGGCCAGCAGCTGGCTGCCCACTTTTAATCCGCGCGCCTGCGGCATCACCACCAGCTCCTGGATCTCGCCGATCCAGCGGGCGTGATGCAGGTGAAACTGCATATGCAGGCCGATCATACCGATGATCTGCCCGTCCAGCTCGGCCAGCTGGTAACGCATATTGTGATCCTGCAAGTTGGCCAGATACCCGGCGTGAAACGCCTGATGATCGAACTCGGCCTGCTTAAGTTCGCAGATCAGCGCGTAAACGATCGGCGCATCGTCGGCGGTGGCGGGGCGAAGCTGGCAGTCAGGCATGCTGTTTCTCCTTCTGGCGAATAAGCGATAGAAAGGTCTCGACTGACTGTAGCAAACTTCCGTCGTTATTGAGGAGATGGCAACCCGACGGGGTGTAGCGTGCCGCCCGTTCCAGCCGCTGGTCGATCTCGCGCGCGTTTTCGCGCCCCCGCTTTTGCAGCCGGCTACGGAGAACGTCCGGGGAAACCTGCAAACAGACCGGGAGCAGCGCCGCTTCGTACCGGGCGCGAGCCTGCGGGAGATGCGCCCGCGAGCCGTTAACCAGTACGTCGAACCCCGCATGCAGCCAGAGGTCAATCTCAATACCGACGCCATAGTAGTAACCGTTGGCATGCCAGCTCAGCGCCAGCAGGTTTTGTCCGGCGCGGGTAAAAAACTCCTGCTCGCTCAGGGCGATATGGTTCTCGCTTCCGGCGTTGGCATCGCGCGTGATATAGCGGTGCGCCACCAGCAGCTGTGAATGTTCCCGCTGCCGTAACGCCGACAGCAGGCTGTCCTTCCCGGAGCCGGACGGGCCCATTAACCAGATGAGTCTTCCCATCAGAATACCCTTTTTCCCTGACGCCAGACGTGGTCGATATGAATGTGCTCGCCCTTACGGTGGGCGAGCACCAGATCGGCCCGTTTCCCCTCGGCAATTTCACCGCGATCGTGAAGATTAAGCGCGCTGGCCGGGTTTTTCGTCACCAGGCGAATCGCCTGTGGCAGCGTGAAGCTGTTGTTCTCGTCGTCCGCGACGCGGAAGGCCGCGTCCAGCAGGCTGGCGGGGTAATAGTCAGAGGAGAGGATATCCAGCAGGCCGAGCGAGGCGAGCCTGCTTGCCGCCACGTTGCCGGAGTGCGATCCGCCGCGCACGATATTTGGCGCGCCCATCAGGACGTTCATGCCGTGCTTACGCGATGCCTCTGCCGCTTCAAACGTGGTGGGAAATTCAGCTATCACGCTGCCAAGCTGGTGGGATTCGCGCACGTGATCGTGCGTGGCGTCGTCATGGCTGGCCAGGGCAATATTACGGTCTCGGCACATGGCGGCAATGGAGAGGCGATTCGGCTGCGACCACTGGGCCGCAAGCTGGAGCTGCTCTTCTTCGTAGCGCGCCATCTCCGCGTCGTTGAGCGAATATTTGCCCTGATAGTATTCGCGATACTTTTCAATGTTGGCGAACTGGCGCTGCCCCGGCGAGTGATCCATCAGGGAAACCAGCGAGACCGGCTCGCGGCCCACCAGCTTCTCAAACAGCGGCAGGGTGGTGTGGTGCGGCAGCTCGCAGCGCAGGTGCAGGCGGTGCTCGGCGCGGTTGAGGCCGCGCTTTTGCGTCTCCTCCACGGCGTTGATCATCTTCTCCAGGTTCTCCAGGCGATCGCCGCCGTCGCGCACGTCGCCAATCGCCACCGCGTCCAGCACGGTGGTGATGCCGCTGGCGACCATCAGCGCGTCGTGGCTGCTCATCGCTGAATGAGCAGGCCAGTCCACCTTTGGGCGCGGGGTGAAGAATTTATCGAGATTATCGGTATGCAGCTCAATCAGCCCCGGCAGCAGCCAGCCGCCTTCGCCGTCCATCGCTTCAGGAGTGTGGCTCCGGGTTTCGGCAAAGGCGCGGATGACACCGTCCCGCACCTCAACCGAGCCGTTCACGACCTCATTTTCCAGCACCAGCCTGACATTATTGATAATCATACGTTTGTCCCCATCGGGTGCAGTCTGTCCGCCACGCGTTGGCGTACGGCGGCGTCGTGGAAGATCCCGACGATCGCCGCGCCGCGCGCTTTGGCCTGTTCGATCAGTTCCATCACCGCTGCGCTGTTCTTACTGTCGAGCGAGGCGGTGGGTTCATCCAGGAGTAAAATCGGGTAATCGACGATAAAGCCGCGGGCGATGTTGACGCGCTGCTGCTCGCCGCCGGAAAAGGTCGACGGGGCGAGGTGCCACAGACGCTCCGGTACGTTGAGGCGCGTCAGCAGGCTGGCGGCTTTAGCGGCGCAGGTTTCGCGCGGCACGCCGAGATCCAGCAGGGGTTGCATGACCACGTCCAGGGCGGAGATCCGCGGGATCACTCGCAGGAACTGGCTGACCCAGCCGATCGTCGAGCGGCGCACTTCCAGCACTTTGCGCGCGGGAGCCTGAACCAGATCGACCCATTCATTGTTATGGCGAATATGAATATGGCCTTCGTCCGGCAGGTAGTTGGCATACAGGGAGCGCAGCAGGGTGGATTTTCCGCTGCCGGAATGGCCATGCAGCACCACGCATTCGCCGTTGCTGACCTCTAACGAGGCATTTTGCAGTACCGGCAGGCGGACGCCGTTTTGCTGGTGGAGCACAAAGGTTTTACTGACATTTTCAACGTGGATCATTTTGGCCTCGCGATTCGTTTTGCCGGGTGGCGGCTTCGCCTTACCCGGCCTACGGGTGCGGTGTTCGTTTTGCCGGGTGGCGGCTTCGCCTTACCCGGCCTACAAGGTGCGGTGTTCGTAGGCCGGGTAAGCGCAGCGCCACCCGGCAACCGCGCCCTCAGTTCTGCAATACGGACGACACCAGCAGCTGGGTATACGGATGATGGGGATCGTCGAGCACGCGGTCGGTTAACCCACTTTCCACCACCTGACCCTGCTTCATCACCAGCAAGCGGTCCGCCAGCAGGCGCGCGACGCCTAAATCGTGGGTGACAATCACCACCGCCAGGTTTAGCTCCACCACCAGGCCGCGCAGCAGGTCGAGCAGGCGAGCCTGCACAGAGACGTCCAGCCCGCCGGTCGGTTCATCCATAAACACCAGCTTCGGATGGGTGACGAGATTGCGGGCAATCTGTAAACGCTGCTGCATGCCGCCGGAGAAGGTGGTCGGCAGGTCGTCGATGCGCGAGGCGGGAATTTCAACCTCTTCCAGCCAGTGCTGCGCCGTGGCGCGGATGTTGCCGTAGTGGCGCGCGCCGGTGGCCATCAGCCGTTCGCCGATGTTGCCCCCCGCCGACACCTGGCGGCGCAGGCCATCCATCGGGTGCTGGTGCACCACGCCCCACTCGGTGCGCAGCAGGCGGCGGCGATCGGCTTCACTCATGCCATACAGCGACACGCCCTCATACAAAATGTCGCCATTCTGCGGCGTCAGGCGCGCGGAGATGGACTTCAGCAGGGTGGTTTTACCGGAGCCGGACTCGCCGACAATGCCCAGCACTTCGCCCGGCCACAGCTCAAACGACACGTCGCTAAAGCCTTTGCCCGGCGCATAAAGGTGAGTCAGGTTATTAACCGAAAGCAGCGGTTTCATTGGCTGTTCGCCTCGCTCTGTTGGCGGCAGTAATCGGTGTCGGAGCAGACAAACATCCGTTTGCCCGTGTCGTCCAGCACCACTTCATCCAGATAGCTATGCTTCGAACCGCAGATGGCGCACGGCTCGTCCCACTCCTGCACCGTAAACGGGTGATCGTCAAAATCCAGGCTCTCCACACGGGTGTACGGCGGTACGGCGTAGATGCGTTTTTCACGTCCGGCGCCAAAAAGTTGCAGGGCGGGCATCATGTCCATCTTCGGGTTATCGAATTTCGGGATCGGCGACGGGTCCATCACGTAGCGGCCGTTCACCTTCACCGGGTAGGCGTAGGTGGTGGCGATATGGCCGAAGCGGGCGATGTCCTCATACAGTTTGACCTGCATGATCCCGTACTCTTCCAGGGCGTGCATGGTGCGGGTTTCGGTTTCCCGCGGCTCAATAAAACGCAGCGGCTCCGGGATCGGCACCTGGAAAATCAAAATCTGATCTTCAGTCAGCGGGGTCTCCGGAATGCGGTGACGGGTCTGGATCAGCGTCGCGTCTTCGGTTTTTTCGGTAGTATTAACGCCCGTTACGCGCTTAAAGAAGTTGCGGATCGACACGGCGTTGGTGGTGTCGTCTGCCCCCTGGTCAATGACCTTAAGCACGTCCGCTTCGCCGATCACGCTGGCGGTGATCTGAATACCGCCGGTGCCCCAGCCGTAGGGCATTGGCATTTCGCGGCCGCCGAATGGCACCTGGTAGCCGGGGATCGCCACTGCCTTCAGGATGGCGCGGCGGATCATGCGTTTGGTTTGTTCGTCCAGATAGGCAAAGTTGTAGCCGCTTAAGTTAGACATTGGCGCGCTCCCGTTGCAGGCGTTTCAGCAGTTCCAGTTCGGCCTGGAAATCGACGTAGTGCGGCAGCTTGAGGTGCGAGACAAAGCCGGCGGCCTCAACGTTATCCGCGTGGGCCAGCACGAACTCTTCGTCCTGTGCCGGGCCTGCAATATGCTCGCCGTAGTCCGGCGCCTGGAGCGCACGGTCAACCAGCGCCATAGCCATCGCCTTGCGCTCGCTCAGGCCATACACCAGCCCGTAGCCGCGGGTAAAGTGCGGATCTTCATTCTCTGGCGCGACAAAACCGTTGACCATTTCGCACTCGGTCATCAGCAGTTCGCCGATGTTCACCGCAAAACCCAGCTCTTCTGGCACGATTTCAATGTCGATATAACCGCTGCGGATCTCTGCCGCGAACGGGTGGTTGCGCCCGTAGCCGCGCTGCGTGGAGTAGGCCAGCGCCAGCAGATACCCTTCGTCACCGCGCATCAGCTGTTGCAGGCGGGACGAGCGCGAACAGGGATAGACCGGCGGCGTGCGGGTGATGTCATCCGGTGTGCTGCCGGTGTCCTCTTCCGCCTTCGCCAGCCCCTGGTTTGCCAGCAGGCTAAAGACGTGCGGGGAGGCGTCTTGTTCAGCGTCAGAGACGCTGAGCTGCGGTGTTTCACCGTTCGCCAGCAGAGTGAAGTCCAGCAGGCGATGGGTGTAGTCGTAGGTCGGACCAAGCAGCTGGCCGCCAGGAATATCTTTGTACACCGCAGAAATACGGCGCTCTAATCGCATTTCCGCCGTATTCACCGGCTCGCTAACCGCCAGCTTCGCAAGCGTAGTGCGGTAAGCGCGCAGCAGGAAGATGGCTTCCACGTTATCGCCGCTGGCCTGTTTCAGCGCCAGCGCCGCCAGTTCGCGGTCCGCGATGCCGCCTTCGGTCATCACGCGGTCGACGGCCAGGTTTAACTGCTGTTCAATCTGGGCGACGCTCAGCTCGGGAAGGGCGTCATCCCCCCGGCGTCTGTGCGCCTGCAAGGCATGGGCGGCGGCGATCGCCTTCTCGCCCCCTTTGACGGCAACGTACATCAGCACACCTCCACGTGAGTGGTTCTCGGGATCGCCAGCAGGCGCTCGCCGCAGGTCAGGATCAGGTCGATACCGAGCGGGAACGGATGCGGGCGCTCGGTCAGCTCATGAATGATGCACTCCGGCAGCTGGGGGGCGACCATCCGCTCGTCGGCAATCCCTGCACCCGTCAGGCGCAGCATGCGGCCACCGCTCAGGCTGGAGACCTGCAAAATCAGCGTGGCGCTGGTTTCCGGTGCGACGGCGCTGCCTTCGCTCAGGGCGTTAAGCTCTTCGTGGCTGATTTGCTCGTCGATCACGGCGAAGACCGCCTGCTGGGGCTGCTCGACCAGCGGCGCGTTGGTGTGAAAGCGCAGGTTCTGGCTGGCGATATCGTTCAGCAATGCGCCTGACAGCCATACCGGGGTGTCGTTGTCCGCCAGCGTCAGCAGCACGCTGGTCGAGGCGAGGTTCAGCGGCAGCCAGCCCTGGGAGAGCTGGTGCAGCGAGACAATGACGCCCGGCTCGCTCATGGCTTTCAGCAGGCGACGGAAACTCTGTTGGGCATCCTGGACGGCCAGGGTAAAAGCAGGTTGAAGCGTCATGCGTTGTCTCCGCGAACGAGCGTAAAGAAGTCGACCCGGCTGGTATTCACTTCGGCCTGACGCGCGGCAAGGCGTGCGGCGCGGTCGGCTTCCAGCGGGGCAATAAGGGTTTCCATTAACGTCTGAAAATGCGGCTGTTCCTGTAAAAGCGCGTCGATCGCTGCGCAGCGCTCGGCGTGCGTTTTGTCGCGCCCAAGTACGTAGCCGTAGCCCAGCGTGCCGCTTTTCAGGCGGATCACCGCGCGGGTGAGGGTGGCATCGCCGGCGAAGAAGCGCTCGCCGGTGCCGCCCATGCGTGCCTGGATCTGCACCAGGCCGATCTCCGGCGCGCGGATCGTGTCGTAGTCCGGCGTCAGGCCGAGCGCGCTCATGCGGGCAGCCAGCGCATCAGGCTGGCTGTGGGCCAGCACGCGCATCCAGCGCTGACGAGTGGAGGTTTCGAAGTGCATTCAGTGCTCCATGGTAAATTCAATCATGTCGGCGCGGGTCAGGCTGACGGAGTATTCCGTTGCGTTGACGTCGCCGTCACGGTGGTTGAGTGTGCGCACGCAGAGCAGCGGGGCCATGTTGGGGATCTCCAGCACCTTGCTCTCTTTCGCCTGCGCGCGGCGGGCGCTGATGCGCGTCTGGGTGCGTTTGAGCGCGATACCCGTCGCGTCCTGAAGAAAATCATGCAGGGAACCGCTGGCGAAATGTTGCAGCACGGGCCAGAGGGTGAGGTCCGCGAAGTAGTGGTCGATCTGACAGACCGCCACGCCGTTCACCCGGCGCAACGTGCGCAGGTGAACGACGTTGTCGCCCTCCTGAATCCCCAGCGCGTCCGCCACGTGGCGGGAGGCGGGGCGCAGGACTGACAGGAGCTTTTCGCTGGTGGGGTGGCTGCCCTGATCGAGCAGGTTCTGGCTAAAACGCGCCTGGGCATTGAGCGGGTAGTCGAACGGACGCATCAGCACCAGTACGCCGACGCCCTGACGGCGCTGGACCCAGCCGCGCTCCACCAGTTGATCGATGGCGCGACGCAGGGTGTGGCGATTCACTTCGTAGCGGTCGGCAAGCTGCTGCTCGGCGGGCAGGTAGTCTCCGCAGCGGTAGTGCGTGCGCAGCTCCACTTCGAGCTTTGCCGCAATCTCTTGCCAGCGGGTGGGGTAACTGGTCGGATGTCTGGATAAGTGCATACAAATCAAAGCCTCGCTTCTCAGATGAAGTGCTTACGCAAACGTTGAGAGAGGAAATCCAGCAGGCTGACGGTGACGATGATGAGCACCATCAGGGCGCAGGTTTGCTGGAACTGGAAACCACGAATGGCTTCCCACAGGGTGACGCCAATGCCGCCTGCGCCCACCATGCCGACCACGGTGGCGGAGCGAACGTTGGACTCGAAGCGGTACAGGGAGTAGGAGATGAGCAGCGGCATCACCTGCGGCAGGACGCCGTACAGGATCTCTTCGATTTTGTTCGCTCCGGTTGCGCGGATGCCTTCCACCGGGCCGGGCTCGATGGCTTCAACCGCTTCGGAGAGCAGCTTGGAGAGCACGCCGGTGGTGTGGATGAACAGCGCCATCACGCCCGCGAACGGACCCAGGCCGACGGCGACCACGAACAGCATCGCAAAGACCATTTCGTTGATGGCGCGGCAGGCGTCCATCAGGCGACGCATCGGCTGGTAAACCCACCACGGCACGATGTTTTCGGCGCTCATCAGGCCAAACGGAATGGAGAGGATCACGGCGAGGGCGGTGCCCCAGACGGCAATTTGCAGGGTGATCGCCATTTCACCGAGGTAGTCCTGCCACTGGCTGAAGTCCGGCGGGAAGAAGTCGGCGGCGGATCCATCTCCGCGCCCTTCCAGGAGATAACGAGCACCGCCAGCAGAACGGCCCAGCTTATGAGCGAGAACCAGCTGCGCTTTGGCGGCGGGAGGGTGATGGTTTGCATGTTGGCTCCTTTGGGTTTAGTCCCCTCTCCCTTGAGGGAGAGGGTTAGGGTGAGGGGGAAATGTGCGTGTTGATGCCCTCACCCCGGCCCTCTCCCACAGGGAGAGGGAGAAAAGCGTTACTGCACCGCTTTATTCACGCTGGTCATGGCGCCGAGCGCGGCGGTCAGGCGGTCGAGATCGTCCAGCTGCGCCTGAATTTCAGACACTTTGCTGGTCTTCTCTTCTTCCTTCAGACCCTTGTTGTCCTTCACGCCCTGCATCTGCTTGAACAGCGCCAGCTGGCGAATCGGCACCAGCTGCAAATCGCTGGACGCGCGGAACGGCGCCCAGCCCAGACGCGCCAGAATCGCTTTCTCTTCCGGCGTTTTGCCGTAGTTCATAAAGAAGTCGTAGACCTTGTCCTTGGTGCTCTCGGAGAGGTTTTTGCGCCACACGATCGGGTCGCCCGGGATCAGCGGCGATTTCCAGATAACCTTGATTTCCTTCAGCTTGTCCGGCGCGGAGGTCTTCAGCTTGTCGAGGTTTTCAGTGTTGTTGGTGGCGACGTCAACCTGCTTATTCGCCACGGCCAGGGCGTTGGTTTCGTGGCTGGCGTTGACCGTGCGCTTAAAGTCGCTGGCGGAGACGTTGTTTTTCGCGAAGACGTAATAGCCAGGGACGAGGAAGCCGGAAGTGGAGTTCGGGTCGCCGTTACCAAACGTCAGCTCTTTGCGTTTGGCGAGCATGTCGTTGAGGTTGTTGATCGGGCTGTCTTTGTTCACGATCAGCACGCTCCAGTAGCCCGGGGAGCCGTCTGCCGCAACGGTCTGGGCGAAGACCTGGCCGTTCGCGCGATCTACCGCTTCCATAGCAGAGAGGTTGCCATACCAGGCGATGTCCACTTTGTTGAAGCGCATTCCCTGAATGATGCCCGCGTAGTCCGGGGCGAAGAAGGCGTTTACTTTGATCCCCAGTTTGGTTTCCATATCTTTCAGGAACGGTTCCCACTGCGGCTTCAGGTTTTGCTGTGATTCCGTTGAAATGATGCCAAAGTTCAGCGCTTTTTCCTGTTCCTCAGCGTAAGCAGGGCTTAGCAGGGTGCTGATGCTGAACATGCTGGTGAAGGCCAGCGCGGCAACGGCTTTGTAGTTCATGTCCATTCCTCGTTATGGGGACGTTAAGCAGCCTGCGCGCGCTCTTCGACGCGGTTTACGCTGCGGTAGAGATGATCAAAACGTTCGTTATCAAACTGGTGGCTTGCGCCATCGAAGAACACATGGCCCTGACGCAGGGCGACGATGCGCTCGCAGTAGCGCAGGGCGTAATCCACCTGATGCAGCGTCACCACCACGGTGATGCCGTCGTTCTGATTGATGTCGCGCAGGGTTTCCATCACGATGCGGGCCGATTCCGGGTCCAGCGAGGCGATAGGTTCATCGGCCAGAATGATTTTGGCTTTCTGCATCAGGGCGCGGGCGATGGCGACGCGCTGCTGCTGTCCGCCGGAGAGCGTGGAGACGCGCTGGTGGGCGAAATGCGCCATGCCGACGCGGGTCAGCGCCTGTAAGGCTTCTTGCTTCTGGGATGGGGAGAACCAGCGCAGGCAGGTGCGCCAGAACGGGGTGCTGCCGAGCGCGCCAATCAGCACGTTCTCGAGCACGGTCAGGCGGTTCACCAGGTTGAACTGCTGAAAGATATAGCCCGTCTGAGCGCGGCTTTTGCGAATATCGCTCGCCAGACGCCCCGCATGTTGCACGGTGTTCCCCAACAGTTCGACGCGGCTTTCCGGCGTTTTGTCACAGGTAATCAGGCCGCTCAAGTGACGAAGAAGGGTTGATTTACCTGAACCAGACGGCCCCAACAGCGCCACCATTTCGCCCTGCTGGACGGTCAGATCAACGGCATGCAGCGCCTTGTTGTGATGGAAGGTTTTGCTCAGTTTCTCGACGCGAATGACAGTTTGCATGTGCCGGGCCTCACGATAAATGTGGCCTCATGCTGGCGCATCAATATGACATTCAGGTTAAGTGTTGGTTGCGGGAGTTTGAAGAGTTGAGGGGAGTTTGATGACAATCACCGCAGGCCCGGTCAGCGCAGCGTCTCCGGGCGCTGTTGCCGGATGCGCTGCGCTTATGTGGCCTACGATTTAACGACGTTAATCATCCACGGCACGCCGTATTTATCGGTGACTTTCCCGAATCCGTGCGCCCAGAAAGTCTCCTGCCAGGCCATTTCGACATTGCCACCATCAGAGAGGTTGTCGAACCAGCGTTTGCCTTCATCCACGTCCTGCGTGTCGAGCACCAGCGTAAATCCGGCGTACTGCGTGCTGCTACCGGGTGGCAGACCATCGCTCATCATGATATCGCTGCCGGCAATGCGGACATTAGAGTGGGCGATGGCGGTATCCGGGAAGTTCATGCCTGACGGACAGCCTTCTTCGCTGTTTTCGTCTTTGGGCATTTCGCCGAAGGTGATTTTGTAGAGGAGTTCTGCGCCGATGGCCTGCTGATAGAAGGCGGTCGCCTCCGCACAGTTGCCGGCGAAAGAGATGTAGGGACTTAACGGCATAATCTTTACCTCACGTAAGAAAAGCCCGTTAAGTGTAGTTCCCGAACGCCCGGTAAGCGAAGCGTCACCGGGCGGGACAATCAGTTCTTTTTCACGAACTCAGATTTCAGTTTCATCGGACCGAAGCCGTCAATTTTGCAGTCGATATTATGATCGCCTTCAACCAGACGGATATTTTTGACTTTAGTGCCGATCTTCAGCATGGAGGAACTGCCTTTTACCTTCAGATCTTTCACAACGGTAACGCTGTCGCCGTCTGCCAGCAGGTTGCCGTTCGCGTCTTTCACGATCAGCGCATCGCTGTCCTGTGCAGGCTCCGCATCGTTCCATTCATGGGCGCATTCCGGGCAAACGAACATGCCATTGTCTTCATAGGTGTATTCAGAATTGCATTTCGGGCAGTGTGGAAGTTGCATGTTGGTATCCTCAAAAGTGTTAACACGCTGGAAAACGCCAGCTAAATGACGGCAGTGTGCCGAAAAAGGCAGCGAGTATAACGCAAATCCCCACTTTTGTCGGTGATATTGTTTTATAAAAATAGCGCATAAATGCGCAAGCGATGACACGAACTGTCAGTGAATTAAGGGAATCTTAAGCCCTGAACGGCAGAGATCGTAATCATGCTAAATGTATCGAATATTTTATTACAGCAAATTGCTACGTTGTGCCATTTCGGATAAGGTGAAGGAACAAGCCGTTATTTATCTATCCTTTTCTGACGCCATACATCTTTTGGCGCCAGGGAATACCTCTCTTTTTTGGTGGGTAAATAACGATGATATATCCTGATGTTTCCTGAAAATGCGTTTTGTCTATTCACTTTTGGCTTTCTGGCCAGGGGATGTTTTACACGTATTACGAGGGTGGTTTTTAAATTCTCATTATCTTCAGTTAGTTGTATTAAATGAACATGTTTTCCATACGTGATCATATAAGCCTGAAAAGTATAATTAAAACATCGTGGCTTAATAAAAGTAATAAATTTGCGTTAAGGGAAGGCTTTTATCATGCACACACAGACCATATTTGAATTAAGCCAGGAAGCTGAACGATTGTTACAGCTCGCTCTGAACAATCTTGATTCATTAAAATCTATGCCGATTGCAAAGCTGGATAGCACAGCCGCTACGATGAGCGGCGTTAATAACAACGTTTTGCCGTTACATTTTAGCGCACGGGGTGTCGACGCTCAGCAGGCGATGCTGAATAACGAATTACGCAAAATAACCCGCCTCGAAATGGTGCTGGCGATTGTGGGTACCATGAAAGCGGGAAAATCGACCACCATTAATGCGATTGTGGGCACGGAAGTGCTGCCGAACCGCAATCGTCCGATGACGGCACTTCCCACGCTGATCCGCCATACGCCGGGCCAGAAGGAGCCGGTGCTGCATTTTTTGCACGTTTCGCCCATCGATACCCTGATTACCCAGTTGCAGAAAAAACTGTGCGATAAAGATCGCGGCAAGCTGGCGCGGCGTCTGGAAATCGACAAGGACATGAATACGCTGCTGGAGCGCATAGAAAGAGGTGAGGCGTTTGAAAAACATCACCTGGGCGCGGAGCCCATCTTTCATTGTCTGAAAAGCCTGAACGATCTGGTGCGGCTGTCTCAGGCGCTGGGCGTGGAGTTTCCGTTCTCTGAGTATGCCGCGATAGAACATATTCCGGTGATTGAGGTGGAGTTTGTGCATCTCGCCGGTCTGGATGCGCACCTGGGGCAACTGACGCTGCTCGACACGCCGGGGCCGAACGAGGCCGGTCAGCCGCACCTGCAAAAAATGCTCAGCGAGCAGCTGGCGCGCGCCTCCGCCGTGCTGGCGGTGATGGACTATACACAGCTTAAATCTATTTCTGATGCGGAGGTTCGTCAGGCAATTTCGGCTGCCGGCAAATCCGTGCCGCTTTACGCCCTGGTCAACAAATTCGATCAGAAAGATCGTAACAGCGACGATGAAGAGCAGGTGCGGGCGATGATTTCCGGCACGCTGATGAAAGGAAATATTTCTCCGGGGCAAATTTATCCGGTCTCTTCCATGTGGGCCTATCTGGCAAACCGCGCCCGCTATGAGATGAACGTTCATGGGCGCCTTCCCGATCATCAGGATCAGCGTTGGGTACAGGATTTTGCCGAGGCCGCGCTGGGCCGCCGCTGGCGAACGGCCGACCTGGACGATATTGACCATATTCGCCATGCGGCGGATCTGCTGTGGGAGGATTCGCTGTTCGAACAGCCCATCCGCAAACTGATTTACGCGGCTTACGCCAACGCCTCGCTGTTCGCTTTGCGGTCGGCATCGCATAAGCTGCTGAACTATGCGCAAAATGCCAGAGAATACCTGGATTTTCGCCATCAGGGACTGACGGTCGCTTTTGATGAGCTGGAGCTGAATATTGCGCGCCTGGAAGAGGATATGACGATGCTGCGTCAGCGGCAGAGCGTGGTGAGCGATGAGGTCCAGCATGAAGTTGAAGAGGCGCTTAACGCAACGGATGCATTCCTGCTTCGCCAGAAAGGGGAACTTCACCAGGCGCTGGGCGAAATTTTTAGCCGCCCGTCTATTCTTGATTTAGCAGGGCGCGAGCCATCCAGTTTGCGTGCAGACGACGCGGATGCGATCCAGCAGCTGGTGCTTGACGATGAAGGGCAGGCGCAGATTGTCCTGAGCAAAATCCGAGCGTCATGCGAGCAGATTATGCTGAATGCGCAGAGCAGAATTGGCCGGGAGCTGGCGTTACGCTTCGATCAGCTGGAGTCTACGCTCGCCCGATCGTTGAATGAGGCGATGCGACCCATCGAGACGCGAATTAAGGAGCAGCTCAGTCATGCCGGATTTCGGGCGCGGATTAGCTTCCCGGCGTTTCAGGCAAACCAGCTTAATTTCAATACGCGCGGCTTATTTAATGATGCCATTGTGCAGGACACCCCTCCCGCCAGTCAGCCAGCAGGGGCAGGCAGCGTACGTAATACCGTCTCGCGCTGGCTCAATAATCCCGGCTGGGGCTGGGAAGAGTATGTCGTGACGCGCACACGCTATGTCATCGACATCGTTCAGCTTCATGGCAAATTTACGCAACATATCGATCAGTTTTGCGATCAAATACGTAAAGCTTTGGCCGCGCAGGTCGATGTCTCTGTTACGGCAGGTATGGCAACGTTCTTTGCAGAGTTTTCGTTGTGCCTGACCGGGTTACAGGAAAGCTTGCGTGATAGCCTTGCCGTGCGGCAGCAGAATGAACATTCAACCCGGGCGCTTAGCCAGTTGTTGAAGCAAAGTATGACTACTGCGGCGTGGATTCAGGAAGATACCCGACTGTTACGCGATGATATTCAAACCTTATTCGCGGCAGAGCAACCATGACAACACAGCTACTGGACGGTCCCGGGCGGACGCTGGAGTGTATTCATCCAAAATTTATGGTCGATTTGGTCCAGGGGGCGGATGCTGCACGTCACTCCCTCCTGGGGCCACAGCAACTGCAATTTCGTGAGCGTTTGACGCAGGAGATCATTACGCAGACCCGGCTGCGGCCGTGGGCAATGGCGGGAATGCTCAACGAAAATGCAGCGCTGCGGCTGGGTCTGGCGGAGAAACTGGCCGGTATGCTCGACCCCGGACACCTTGCGCTGACCCGTATGTCCGACAGGCTGGTAGCCCTGCGCCAGCAGGTGAATCCACGCCTCCCTCAACCGCCCGGATTGTTGCAACAGTACGAGGAGCTCTCCGCACATTTCAACCAGCGTGCCGCCTATAAAGAGAAAGCGCTCGCGCAGCGCGGCCTGACGGTTCAGGCGGGTGAGCACAGCGAGCAAATTTTTACCCGCTGGCGAGCCGGGCAGTATGACGGCTGGTCGCTGGCTGGCCGCTGTTTTATCGTGCTGGAAGAGTTGCGCTGGGGGGCGTTTGGCGATGCCTGTCGTCTGGCGAATAGCGATGTGGCGGCCATGCTGAAAGATAATTTGCGCAGCATGGCCGCAAACTATCTGGCACAGGGAATTAATGCTTCTCCCACCACCCGGCATTTTTACCATCAGTGGCTGACGACGCCCGCTTCTCCCGGTCTGATTGATTATAAAGATATGCTGGGCTGGCTGGGGGACTGGTGTCAGGCGGATAAACATCCGGTGAGCTGGTCAGTGACGCAGAGCTGGCAAACGGTCGCGCTGGGGATGCCGAGACTCTGTTCGGCAAAACGGCTGGTGGATGGCATGGTGGAAGAGATATTTGGTACGTGATTGCCCCCTCTTTTTAAGGAGGGGGCGAAAGGGTTAGTGGTGCATTTCTACCGCTTCAGGTTCTGTTTGGGACTCAGGCACATGCCCAAAGCGTCTGGCATACAGTGCCGTGATGACAGGGACCAGAATTGCCGTCACAATCACGCTGGCGGCAACCAGAGCCGTGGCGGAAGCGGCCACGGGTTCAAAGGCCGGGTTAATCTGGGCGATAATCACCGGGTTGGCTACCGCAGCGCCTGCGGCCGAAGAGGCGGCCACGCCCGCGGTTCCGTTGCCGCCCCCGATGACGCGGTCTGCAATAATCAGTGGAATACCCGTGATGACGATGACGGCAACACCCAGCACAATGCCCAGCAGGCCGGTTTCCAGAATCACGTTCAGGTTGATGGTATTGCCCAACGCGAAGCCGAAGAACGGGATCAGTACCGGGGTGGCTTTGCTGAAGAAATCACGCA
This sequence comes from Enterobacter sp. YSU, assembly GCF_016082135.1. Taxonomy (NCBI): domain Bacteria; kingdom Pseudomonadati; phylum Pseudomonadota; class Gammaproteobacteria; order Enterobacterales; family Enterobacteriaceae; genus Enterobacter; species Enterobacter sp. YSU. Next base: position 4,805,632 of record NZ_CP059487.1, on the reverse strand, counting down.
GATCGTGATCGAGGTTGCCCAGCGCAAAACCAATCAGGAACGGCAGGATCGCCCCGACAAAATGGTGTGGTTCAAAAGAGGCAAGGCCGGCAGAACCCAGAATCAACATCGTCATCAGCGGACCCGACTCCAGGGACATCAGCACGAACGCGCCCGATTCTTCTTTGGTGCCATATTGATTCATCAGGCTGGCATAGAGACCGCCGTTGGTCATATCCATTGCTGAGACTATGGCCAGAACGGATAATCCGGCGAAGAAGCCGGTCTGAATTCCATTCTCCGGAATGAACATTGCACAGATCATGGCAACAACCCAGGCGACCGCAATTTTAGTAATGACCAGCGTCCCTGATTTACGTAATACCGTACCTGTTGCACGCAAGTTAATTGATGCGCCGATGCAAAAGAACCAGACTGCCAGAATCGGTACCGTTCCGGTAATCATACCTTTTGTAAAACCGCCAAAATAAGCACCGGTATTCGGGGCTAGCGTATTTAATATCGCGCCAAGTACCAGCGGGACCAGCATCATCCCGCCCGGGATGCGTTCTATTGTTGCTTTAATCTTCATCATTAACCCTCACATCTCGTCCGCATGGCTGGCGGAAAGCTCAAAAAATAGATCAACAAATTCAAACGATTGCCTTTTTTGGGGCCAATCGATTCGTTATTTATGCTGTAGAGCGAAATTCAGGTGTTCAGCATTCCTTCATTTGAAAGCTGCTGGGATATCGTGTTCGGATTTATCATGCGATCTTTGGAATTGTGATTCAACTAAAATAAAACGCCGTTTTAGTTATCTTCGTCACATATTGAATGTAAACAGGATTGCCCACTGTTAATAATTGAATTTTGTGTAAATTCGCTGTGAAGAAATGTGCTTGCATTTTGTTTGGGGAGGAATAATAACGGGCGTTAAGATCTGTTTGATAAGGGGGTTTAGAATGACCTTATTTATCGTGAATTGACAAAAGCTGAAGGCAGCTTACGAACAGGAAAAATATGTGTGAAGTTGATCACATATATAAACGCTGGTAGGGTAAAAAGGTCTTTAACTGCCCAGACAGGCGTCAACAGGTTCGGTTGTATTGAGGTAAAACGTCAATGTAAGTAAACCTGCTACGCTTGAATAAGGAGATTCGCATGGAGCGGGTCTCTGGTTCACAGCTTGCAAAATGCGCTGTGAAACGGACAGGGCTGAGTCTACGAGGAAAGCTATGCTTAGAAGGAAAAAAGTAAAACCCATCACGCTGCGCGATGTCACCATTATTGATGACGCGAAACTGCGCAAAGCGATTACAGCGGCCTCGCTCGGTAATGCGATGGAGTGGTTCGATTTTGGTGTTTACGGCTTTGTGGCCTATGCACTTGGTAAAGTGTTCTTCCCTGGTGCCGATCCCAGCTTGCAGATGATTGCTGCGCTGGGTACGTTCTCCGTTCCCTTCCTGATTCGTCCTCTCGGTGGCCTTTTCTTCGGCATGCTGGGTGATAAATATGGTCGCCAGAAGATCCTGGCTATTACCATTGTCATCATGTCGATAAGTACATTCTGTATCGGCCTTATTCCGTCGTATGCAACTATTGGTATATGGGCGCCGATTCTGCTGTTGATCTGTAAGATGGCGCAGGGCTTCTCCGTTGGTGGCGAATATACCGGCGCATCGATTTTTGTCGCTGAATATTCTCCGGACCGTAAACGTGGCTTTATGGGCAGCTGGCTGGACTTTGGTTCGATTGCCGGTTTTGTCATGGGCGCGGGGGTTGTGGTTCTGATCTCAACCGTAGTGGGTGAAGAGAACTTCCTTGACTGGGGCTGGCGTATTCCGTTCTTCCTGGCGCTGCCGCTGGGCATCATTGGGCTTTATCTGCGTCACGCCCTGGAAGAGACGCCTGCGTTCCAGCAGCACGTTGAAAAGCTGGAGCAGGGTGACCGTGAAGGGTTACAGGATGGCCCGAAAGTGTCGTTCAAGGAGATTGCGACCAAACACTGGCGCAGCCTGCTGACCTGTATTGGTCTGGTGATTTCCACCAACGTGACCTATTACATGCTGTTGACCTACATGCCGAGCTACCTGTCGCATAACCTGCACTACTCGGAAGACCACGGTGTGCTGATTATTATCGCCATCATGGTGGGTATGCTGTTTGTGCAGCCGATTATGGGTCTGCTGAGCGACCGCTTTGGCCGTAAGCCATTCATTATTCTCGGCAGCGTCGCCCTGTTCGCACTGGCAATCCCGGCCTTTATTCTGATTAACAGCAATGTGCTGGGGCTGATTTTCGCCGGTCTGCTGATGCTGGCGGTGATCCTCAACTGCTTCATCGGGGTGATGGCTTCTACGCTGCCGGCAATGTTCCCGACGCATATTCGCTACAGTGCGCTGGCGGCAGCCTTTAATATCTCCGTTCTGATTGCGGGCCTGACGCCGACGCTTGCTGCTTCACTGGTGGAGAGCACGCAGAACCTGATGATGCCTGCTTACTATCTGATGGTCATTGCGGTGATCGGCCTGATTACCGGTATTACCATGAAGGAGACGGCGAATCGTCCGTTGAAAGGGGCAACGCCTGCGGCGTCTGATATTCAGGAAGCGAAAGAGATCCTGCGTGAGCACTACGATAATGTAGAGCAGAAGATTGAAGATATTGACGCAGAGATTGAGGCGCTCCAGACAAAACGCTCTCGCCTTGTCGATCAGCATCCGCGAATTAACGAGTGATAAAAAAACCCGCCGCTGGCGGGTTTTCTTTTATTAGCATCCTGCGGCAATATAGTCGCCGCCGGCGCTGACGGGGATCACCGTCAGGAACAGGATCGTCGCGAACAGTATCAGAACAATCCCTCCGGCAATTTTGACCATCGGCATTACCCAGTTCAGGGACGTGCCGCCGCCAAACCAGGCTACTGTGCGTTCACGAGCGTAACGTACTGCCAGCGACAGCCCCATAATCGACAGCGCCGTGCCCAGCGACATTGTCATCACAGCAGCAATCCCCCAGCTAATAATACCGAGCGCATTCGAGAACATCAGGATCATAATTGCCCCGCTGCACGGGCGTGCGCCAATGGCCAGCACCACGCCCAGACGGGTTTTCCAGTCGCTTTTAGTCAGATCCACCCCTACGCCGTGATGGCCGCAGCCACAGCGTTCATTATGCTGGTGAAGCGGCTTGATGGCGCTAATCGCCATTTTGCGCGGACGCAGGCTGCTGAGCGCCTGATAAATGATAAACGCGCCGAAGACGGCAATCAGCACGGCGCTGATTTTCTCGACGTACCAACGGCTGGTGCTGATATCTCCTGACGCGAGGTTCAATCCAACCGCCAGGATAAAGACAAAGACGATCGCGCTGACGCCCTGCATCATGCTACCGATAAACGGTACGACGCGCGCCGCGAGCTGGCTCTCTTTATTGGTGGTGAGATACGTGGTAACGATAAATTTGCCGTGCCCAGGTCCAACGGCATGGAGTACACCATAAAGAAACGCACCGGTTAACAACCATAGCCCACCGCTGTACTGATGATTATTAAGTTGCAGCAGATACATCACCAGATATCGGTGCAGGGTGATCTGGGTGGCGAGGCACCACTGAATAAAAGCATTCCAGTGCGTATGCAGTGCAAAACCTGCCATAAGTAACACCAGCATGGCGAGCCCGGCGGTTGGGATACGCCAGTCACGTTGAAGTCGTTGTGTCGTCATGAGGTTGGCCCGCGAGAGAAATATTTGCCGCTAGTATAGTGTTCAAATCGTTGGATCACACCGGGATCGTCAATAGATTGTGGATAAGTCTGTGCGTAAAAAGGTATAAGGCGGGGTTTTGCTGGGGAATACAGCAGTCAGTCATTTTTTTGCAACTTTTCTGTTGCGGTCGCTCGGGAACTCCTTATAATGCGCCTCCATCGACACGGCGGATGTGAATCACTTCACAGATAACCCGGTCGGTTGAAGAGAAAAAATCCTGAAATAACGGGTTGACTCTGAAAGAGGAAAGCGTAATATACGCCACCTCGCGACAGAGCGCTGAAGCGCGTCGCAACTGCTCTTTAACAATTTATCAGACAATCTGTGTGGGCACTCAAAGTGACATGGATTCTTAATGTCCTCGGACACTAAATGAATACCAAGTCTCAACGAGTGAACACGTAATTCATTACGAAGTTTAATTCATTGAGCATCAAA
>NZ_CP059487.1:4723610-4801345 GCF_016082135.1 Enterobacter sp. YSU | reverse complement strand
GACGGGTGACACCACCGGCTACCTGGCAAACCCGAAGGAGGTGTGAGATGGGAAGTGGATGGCATGAATGGCCGCTGATGATCTTCACGGTCTTTGGGCAGTGCGTGGCGGGCGGGTTTATCGTCCTTGCGCTGGCGCTGTTAAAAGGGAACCTCAATGCTGAACAGCAGCAGCGTTTGGTGTTAAGCATGTTTGGCCTGTGGGTGTTGATGGGCATTGGGTTTATCGCCTCTACGCTGCACCTGGGCTCACCGATGCGCGCGTTCAACTCCCTGAACCGCGTAGGTGCCTCTTCGCTGAGTAACGAGATTGCCAGCGGGGCAATCTTCTTTGCCGTTGGCGGGCTGGGGTGGTTACTGGCAGCGGTGAAAAAGCTGCCGTCAGGGTTACGCGCGTTGTGGCTCATCGTCACCATGGTACTGGGCGTTGTCTTCGTCTGGATGATGGTCCGGGTGTACAACACCATCGATACCGTTCCGACCTGGTACAGCGTCTGGACGCCGATGAGCTTCTTCCTGACCATGTTTATTGGCGGGCCGCTGCTGGGTTATCTGCTGCTGCGTGTGGCTGGCATTAATGGTTGGGCGATGCGCCTGCTGCCCGCGGTCTCGCTGCTGGCGCTGGTAATCAGTACAGTTGTCGCGCTCATGCAGGGAGCGGAGCTGGCGACCATTCACAGCTCTATCCAGCAGGCTTCGGCGCTGGTGCCGGATTACGGTTCGCTGATGGCCTGGCGTGTGGTGCTGCTGACGGCGGCGCTGGTGTGCTGGATTGCCCCTCAGCTTAAAGGTTACTCGCCTGCGCTGCCGTTACTGTCCCTGGCCTTTGTGCTGGTGCTGGCAGGGGAGTTAATTGGTCGCGGCGTATTTTACGGTCTGCATATGACGGTCGGTATGGCTATCGCCAGCTAATTTTAGATTTTGTTATAAAAAGCCGGGACATAGTGCCCGGCTTTTCTTTTTTCATTCATGAAATTTTTCGACTGATGTTTCGTTGTAAAAATTCCCGGAAATAAATAAAAACAAATAGATAATTAATATCAGTAACAGGCTTTGCATTAGCAGGATGAGTTTTTTAAATCGACAAGGCGCATAACGTGCGTGACGCCTGAACCGGTGGATTGACTTTGTTTTTGCCAGTGGCATGATGCGCACGAAATCTGAACTTCCTCACGGTTTTTAATCCATGACCACCTATACCCGCCCGGTGCTTTTGTTGCTCTGTGGCCTGCTTTTGCTGACCCTGGCGATCGCGGTGTTAAACACACTCGTCCCGCTATGGCTCGCCCATGAAAACTTACCGACCTGGCAGGTGGGTATGGTTAGCTCGTCCTTTTTTACGGGCAATCTGCTGGGCACCTTATTAACGGGCAGCCTTATTAAGCGCTTTGGTTTTAACCGCAGTTATTATCTGGCGTCGCTGATCTTTGCCGTCGGCTGCGCCGGTTTAGGCCTCATGGTCGGCTTCTGGAGCTGGATGGTCTGGCGCTTTATTGCGGGCGTCGGCTGCGCCATGATCTGGGTGGTGGTTGAAAGTGCGCTAATGTGCAGCGGAACGTCCCGTAATCGCGGGCGTCTGCTGGCGGCCTATATGATGGTTTACTACGTCGGTACCGTTCTGGGACAGCTGATGGTCAGCAAACTGCCAACCGACCTGATGAGCGTGCTGCCGTGGGTGACGGGCATGGTTCTGGCGGCGATCCTGCCGCTGCTCTTTACCCGCATTGTGAATCAAAACAGCGAGCATCAGGAAGCTACCCACGTCTGGCCGATGCTGAGACTGCGCCAGGCGCGTCTGGGGGTTAACGGCTGCATTATTTCCGGGATTGTGCTGGGCTCGCTCTATGGCCTGATGCCGCTCTATCTTAACCATCAGGGCGTCAGTGATTCCGGGATCGGTTTCTGGATGGCGGTGATGGTCAGCGCGGGGATTGTCGGGCAGTGGCCGATTGGCCGCCTGGCGGACCGCTTTGGTCGTCTGCTGGTGCTGCGCGTCCAGGTTTTCGTGGTCATCATGGGCTGTCTCGCCATGCTCAGCAACGCCGCAATGGCGCCTGCGCTGTTCATTCTGGGAGCTGCGGGCTTTACGCTCTATCCGGTCGCGATGGCCTGGGCCTGTGAGAAAGTTGAGCATCACCAGTTGGTTGCAATGAACCAGGCTTTGTTGCTGAGTTACACCATCGGCAGTTTACTGGGTCCGACGTTTACCGCTATGCTCATGCAAAATTATTCTGACAATCTGCTGTTTATCATGATCGCCAGCGTGTCGTTTATTTATCTGTTAATGCTGCTGCGCAAAGTGGGCGAACATCCAACGCCAGTGGCCCATGCCTGACTTATTAAAAGCCTGTCGATGACAGGCTTTTTTGTCCCTGTCACATATAAGACTTTTACTTATTGTGAGTTTTTACTGCCTGGCGATAATTCAAATGAGTTCTACCACTAAAAGGCAGCAATCATGTCTACTCGTCGTTTTTCCACTACCGCACTTGCCGTAGTGTTGGCTTTAACGTTTGCAACGGCTCCGGCCATGGCTAATCCAGGAAACGGGAATGGCGGTGGTCACGGAAACGGTGGCGGACAAGGTAATAGCGGCAATCATGGTAACGGGAACGCTGGTAACCATGGTAACGGGAACGCTGGTAACCATGGTAATAAACACAATAACGGTCAGGATAACCCTGGGAAATCGGATAAGAGCTTTAAAAACAGCAAAGATGTCGGTAATGATGTGGATGCTCGCGTGAGCTTCGATCATGCCCGCCATCTGGCACTGAATTACGGCTTAACAGGCTACGACTCTCTGCCTCCGGGAATTGCGAAAAACCTGGCGCGCGGTAAGCCACTGCCTCCGGGCATTGCGAAGAAAACCGTGCCAGCCGATATGCTGGGTCAGCTTCCTTCCTATCCGGGCTATGAATGGCGCGTGGTAGGTGACGACCTGGTCTTAATTGCGCTGAGTACGGCGATTGTGACTTCCGTTATTAATGGCGTCTTTAAATAGAATATAAAAAGGCCCGGTTTTCACCGGGCCTTTTCGTTAATACATGACCTTGTGGCCATACTGCTCAAGAATACCTTTGACGCGCTCCATCGTCTCTTTTTTCGGCGGCTTCACGCCATCGAGTTTGTACTCTTCACCCATCGCCACCCATTTATGTTTACCCAGCTCGTGATAGGGCAGGAGTTCAATTTTCTCCACGTTACCCATATCCCGGGTAAATTCACCCAGACGATGTGCAGAGTCATCATCATCTGACCAGCCCGGCACCACCACGTAGCGGATCCAGGTCTTGACGCCTTTATTGGCAATGTATTTGGCAAATTCCAGCGTACGGTGGTTTGAAACGCCAACCAGATTCTGGTGGATCTCATCGTTCATCTGCTTGAGATCGAGCATCACCAGATCGGTCACTTCAAGCAGTTCATCAATAACCGGATCGTAACGGCGCACAAAGCCGTTGGTGTCGAGGCAGGTATGAATGCCTTCTTTGTGGCAGGCGCGGAACCAGTCGCGCACAAATTCAGCCTGAAGAATGGCTTCACCGCCGGATGCCGTCACGCCACCGCCGGACGCGTTCATGAAGTGGCGATAGGTCACCACCTCTTTCATCAGATCCTCAACGGTGACTTCTTTACCGCCATGGGTGTCCCAGGTGTCACGGTTATGGCAGTACAGGCAGCGCATCAGGCAGCCCTGGAAGAAAGTGATAAAGCGGATCCCCGGGCCATCGACGGTGCCACAGGATTCAAAGGAGTGAATGCGACCAATAATTGACATTGCGGTGATATCTCCGAATTTGGCCCATCCGGGGGCCTATGTAGATGCACAGCTCAAAGGCTATGTCGAGTCTGTTTTGGCTGTTATCCATTAAGTATAGATAGCGGACAAAAGAGACTGATAAAGCGAGGGTGTTAAAAAGGCCCCACTTGCGTGGAGCCTTTATTGTACGCTTTTTAACGCGTGATTTCAGTCAATTCCACTTACATGGACTGAGTGAAAGTACGGGTAATAACGTCCTGCTGCTGTTCTTTCGTCAGGGAGTTAAAACGTACTGCGTAGCCAGATACGCGGATGGTCAGCTGAGGATATTTCTCAGGGTGTTCCATCGCGTCGAGCAGCATTTCACGGTTCATCACGTTCACGTTCAGGTGCTGACCACCTTCGATGGACGCTTCGTGGTGGAAGTAACCATCCATCAGACCCGCCAGGTTAGTTTTACGCACTTCGTCGTCTTTACCCAGCGCGTTTGGCACGATAGAGAAGGTGTAAGAGATACCATCTTTCGCGTAAGCAAACGGCAGTTTAGCAACGGAGGTCAGAGAGGCAACCGCACCTTTCTGGTCACGACCGTGCATTGGGTTAGCACCTGGGCCGAATGGCGCGCCAGCACGACGACCGTCTGGGGTGTTACCGGTTTTCTTACCATACACAACGTTAGAGGTGATGGTCAGAACAGACTGAGTCGGGATAGCGTTACGATAGGTAGTGAGTTTCTGAATTTTCTTCATGAAACGTTCTACCAGGTCAACCGCCATGTCATCAACGCGAGCGTCGTTGTTACCAAACTGCGGATATTCGCCTTCGATTTCGAAGTCGATAGCCAGACCATCTTCGTCACGAATTGGTTTAACTTTCGCATATTTGATTGCAGACAGGGAGTCAGCAGCAACGGACAGACCTGCGATACCACACGCCATGGTGCGAACGACGTCACGGTCGTGCAGCGCCATCAGAGAGGCTTCGTAGCTGTACTTGTCGTGCATGTAGTGGATAACGTTCAGCGCGGTCACGTACTGTTTAGCCAGCCAGTCCATGAAGTGGTCCATGCGCTCCATGACTTCGTCATAGTTCAGCACGTCGCCTTTGATCGGTTCAGACTTAGGACCAACCTGCATTTTCAGTTTTTCATCAACGCCGCCGTTGATTGCGTACAGCATGGTTTTCGCCAGGTTTGCACGCGCACCGAAGAACTGCATTTGTTTACCAACAACCATTGGACTTACGCAGCAAGCGATAGCGTAGTCATCGTTGTTGAAGTCAGGACGCATCAGGTCATCGTTCTCGTATTGCAGAGAAGAGGTGTCGATGGACACTTTAGCGGCGAATTTCTTGAAGTTCAGAGGCAGTTTTTCAGACCACAGAACGGTGATGTTCGGCTCCGGAGAAGGACCCATGGTGTACAGGGTGTTCAGGAAGCGGAAGCTGTTTTTGGTTACCAGAGTACGGCCATCTACGCCCATACCGCCGATAGATTCGGTTGCCCAGATTGGGTCACCAGAGAACAGCTCATCATATTCTGGGGTACGCAGGAAGCGAACCATACGCAGTTTCATGACCAGGTGGTCAATCATTTCCTGAGCGTCTTGTTCGGTGATTTTGCCTGCTTTCAGGTCACGTTCGATGTACGCATCCAGGAAGGTGGATACACGGCCGAAGGACATTGCTGCACCGTTCTGAGACTTAACAGCGGCCAGGTAGCCGAAGTAGGTCCACTGGATAGCTTCCTGAGCGTTGGTTGCAGGACCAGAGATATCGCAGCCGTATTTAGCCGCCATCTCTTTGATCTGACCCAGCGCACGGTGCTGTTCAGCGATCTCTTCACGCAGACGGATAGTCGCTTCCAGGTTTACGCCGTTTTCCAGGTCAGACTGGAGAGAGACGAACTGTGCGTATTTGTCTTTCATCAGGAAGTCGATACCGTACAGCGCAACGCGACGGTAGTCACCGATGATACGGCCACGGCCATAGGCATCTGGCAGACCGGTCAGAACGCCAGATTTACGGCAGTTCAGAATGTCTTTGGTGTAAACATCGAATACGCCCTGGTTATGGGTTTTACGGTATTCGGTGAAGATTTTTTTCAGCATTGGGTCCAGCTCGCGGTTATACGCTTTGCAGGAACCTTCAACCATTTTGATACCACCGAACGGGATGATTGCGCGTTTCAGTGGTGCTTCAGTTTGCAGACCAACGATTTTCTCAAGGGCTTTGTTGATGTAGCCAGCATCGTGAGAAGTGATGGTAGAAGCAACGGAGGTGTCAAAATCAACTGGCGCGTGAGTGCGGTTTTCCAGTTTAACGCCTTCCATTACGCTGTCCCACAGCTTGGTGGTTGCGTCAGTCGCACCAGCCAGGAAGGATTCGTCACCTTCATACGGGGTATAGTTTTTCTGAATGAAGTCACGGACGTTGACTTCATTATGCCAGTCACCTTTCGTAAAACCTTCCCAGGCTGTGGCTAACTTTTCATTAAGCTCGGACATGTAACACCTACCTTCTTAAGTGGATTTTTTATTTACTGCCTGAGACAACCATTAATGATGATCGCCGCCACGCAGGTAAATGACCCAGTATGTCAACCCAACTAACAGACCCCCACCGATAATGTTCCCGATAGTGACGGGGATCAGGTTATCAGTAATGAAGTTCATAATAGTCAGGTGTGAAAAACTTTCCGGGGTTGAACCTACAGCAGTCCAGAACTCCGGGCTTGCAAAGTTGCGGATAACAATCCCCATCGGGATCATGAACATATTCGCAATACTGTGCTCAAAGCCGCTGGCAACAAACATCGCAACCGGCAGAACCATAATCATGGCTTTATCCATCAGGCTACGACCAGAGTAGCTCATCCAGACCGCCAGGCAGACCATCAGGTTTGCGAGGATGCCGAGAGCAACAGCTTCGATAAATGTATGGTGCATTTTGTGGTCGGCGGTTTGCAGGACGTTAAGCCCCCAGCCGCCGTTGGCGGTCATATACTCGCCAGAGAGCCACATCAACAGAACAAAGAGCAGACAGCCAATCAGGTTGCCAACGTAAACGTTGAGCCAGTTGCGCCCCAGTTGACCCCAGGTAATTCTTCCGCTGGCTTTTGCCACCACAATCAGCACCGTTGAGGTGAAGAGGTCGGCGCCGCAGATGACGCAGAGAATCAGGCCCAGTGAGAAGCAAATACCACCAATCAATTTCGCTATGCCGAAAGGCATCCCGGCAGTGCCGGTGGTGGCTGTGATATAGAAGACGAAAGCGATGGAGATGAATACCCCAGCCGTAATGGCCAGAAAGAACGTCGTCATCGGATGTTTCGTGGCTTTGTAGACACCCGCTTCTTCGGCAACTTTCGCCATCGCAGCGGGGAGTAATAGATCAAAAGGGTTGTCAGCTTTCACACTAACTCTCTCTTTATTAAGTCGGCGACGAGATACTAACAAAGCATTATAGAAGAGAAATTGATATAGATCATATCTCGCCTGGCTTATAGGCCCGCAGTGTGTATGGTTTTACAGCAAAAGCGGAGTAAGTATTTGATTATCCGTATAAAAATAAATTTTAAAAGTTATGAAAAGAGTTGAATTTTTTCCTTCAGCCTCCCGTGGAACAGTTAATTAAAATGGAGTATTTATTATAATTAGTAACAGTAAAGCTCAGGTAAGCGTTTTTATATTTACCCGTGGTTAACTTAATTATTACAATTAAACGTCATTGCGGAAAAATAAAAAAAAAGGGGCAATGAAATTGCCCCGTAATATAGCTCAGGCGATTGAATACGCCTACAGCCATTAATGTTATATGCGCTTATTTTGACCAGTAAGCGGCTTTTGCCTTCTGCAATTTTTCATACGCATTCAGCAGTGACTCATGCGCGGGGAAGGCTTTCAGATCGTTGTCAACCGCTTGCAGGCCGTAGAATGGTTCTTCACCGCTCAGCGCCGCGCTGGCAGCTTCAACGGCATCCGCACCGTACATACGTACAAAGGCGTTCAGATACTGCAATGGCTCGCGGTCGTCTTCCTGAGAAAGCAGGAGCAGCGTTTGCAGGCAACGGTAATAGTTAGTGCGCTCGGCGGAGAAGACGGACTGGTTAAACTCCATCGTCCACTCGGTCCAGGCCAAAGCCTGATCCAGATCGCCGCCCGCCAGCGCCAGCATCGCTTTCAGCTCGCCGATGCGCAGGGTATACCAGCCGTTATCTTTTCCGGTCGCCAGACCCAGCAGTTCGCGCACGCGGGTGAAATCATCGTGTCCTTCTTCGTCCAGCTGGGCGATCAGGTTCAGATAATCTTCTTTATCCCACTCGCTGCCTGGCAGGGCCAGCAGGGTTTCACGCAGATGTGCGCCCATGCTGTTGTTCGCCAGCCATAAATCTTCTGCCGGATAAATGTCCGACATACCTGGCACAATAATACGGCACGCGTAAACACCGAGGTGTTCATAGTCGGCAATGTAGACTTCCTGATCTTCCGCGTTGAAGATCGCCATCAGGGTGGCGAACTCTTCTTCCGTCGTACCGGCAAAGCTCCAGTCCACGAACGGATAGTCCGCGTCCTGTTTGAACATATCCCAGGAGATCAAACCGCTGGAGTCGATGAAGTGTGTTTCGAGGTTGGTGTGCTCGGCGACTTCTTCGTCATCAAAGGTTGGCGGAGTAAAGACATCGAGATCTTTCAGGCTACGACCTTGCAGCAGTTCGGTTACGGTACGCTCCAACGCCACGCCGAAGTCCGGGTGCGCGCCGAAGGAGGCGAAACAGGTGCCATTTGCCGGGTTGAACAGTACCACGCAGATAACCGGATATTTGCCGCCCAGAGAGCCGTCATAAGCAAAGATTGGGAAACCTTCTGCTTCCAGTTTGGCGATGGATTCCACCACGCCCGGGTAGCGCGCCAGCACGTCAGCCGGGATCTCCGGCAGGCTGATGGATTCAGCAATAATGCGGTTTTTGATATGACGCTCGAAAACTTCAGACAATCCCTGCACGCGCGCTTCGTTGCGGGTATTACCGGCAGACATGCCGTTAGACACATACAGGTTGCCGACGATGTTCATCGGGATATAAACGGTCTGCTCGTCAGACTGACGGGTGAACGGCAGGGCGCAGATCCCACGATCCTCATTGCCGGATTGCAGGTCGATCAACATGCTGCCGGTCAGTTCGTTTTCCGGATCGTAGAACGCGCGCAGGCGGGCATCGAGAATGCCTTCCGGCAGTTCATCGTTTTCGGTCAGCGGGAACCATTTTTCGTTCGGATAGTGAACGAACGGACCGTTGGCAATGGTTTCGCCCAGCCAGAAGTCGGCGAAGAAGTAGTTGGTGGACAGACGCTCAAAATACTCACCCAGCGCAGAGGCCAGCGCCGCTTTTTTGGTCGCGCCTTTACCGTTGGTAAAGCACAGCGCACAGTCTTTGTCGCGAATATGCACGGACCAGACGTGAGGCACCGGATTCAGCCAGGAGGCTTCTTCGATATTAAAGCCCAGGTCGGTCAGTTTCTGCTGGAAGCGAGCGATGGAATCTTCCAGAGCGGCGTCTTTGCCGGGGATAAACGTTTGAGTCATGGCGTTCACTTTTATCGTACGTAAAGCGCGCAATGATACGGGTTTTGCGTGACGGGTGCTATCTCCGGCGAAAATAAATGGCTGGACTATGCTTATAAGCAGTAACCTACTGTTAAGGCATAAAAAAATGAAAGCTTTCGATCTCCAGCGGATGGCGTTTGATAAAGTCCCTCCTGAGTTTTTAGGCGAAGTAGCGCTGCGCAGCCTGTACACCTTTGTACTCGTTTTCCTGTTTCTGAAAATCACCGGACGTCGCGGCGTGCGGCAGATGTCGCTGTTTGAAGTGCTGATAATCCTGACGCTGGGGTCGGCGGCAGGGGACGTTGCCTTTTATGACGATGTGCCGATGGTGCCGGTCTTTATCGTCTTCGTGACGCTTGCACTGCTGTACCGGCTGGTCATGTGGCTGATGTCGAAAAGTGAGAAACTGGAAGATCTGCTCGAAGGGAAGCCGGTGGTGATTGTCGAAGATGGTCAACTGGCCTGGGAGAATGTGCAAAGCGCCAATATGACGGAGTTTGAGTTCTTTATGGAACTCCGTTTGAGCAGCGTTGAGCAACTGGGGCAGGTGCGTCTGGCGATTATGGAAACGAATGGTCAAATCAGCGTCTATTACTATTCCGACGATGAGGTGAAGCCCGGCCTGTGCATCCTGCCGGATATGCTCATCGAGCGATACAAAACTGTACCTGAAGCGGGCGAGTACGCCTGCATAAAATGTAGTCATGTCGTGGTTATGCAGGCGGGCGATCATCAATTATGCCCCCGCTGTACGAATCCAGAATGGACGAAGGTTAGCCGGGCTAAACGTAACACCTGACAGCGATTTTGTCGGTTTTGTGACAACGGTACGGCAGATTGTATTGTGTGACGAGGGGCACATTTCTTCGGCCATCAGTTTTAGACATTGCGGCGCGTGTCACTGAATGATAAAACCGATATCCACAGTTATAACTTATGGCTTTTAGCGTGGTGAGGGGAAATGGCTCAAGTCTTTAATTTCAGTTCAGGTCCGGCAATGTTACCGGCAGACGTGCTCAAACAGGCTCAACAGGAGCTGTGTGACTGGAACGGTCTGGGTACGTCGGTGATGGAAGTCAGCCACCGGGGTAAAGCGTTTATTCAGGTGGCGGAAGAAGCAGAAAAGGATTTTCGCGATCTGCTGAACATTCCCTCGAACTACGAAGTATTGTTCTGTCACGGCGGTGGACGCGGCCAGTTTGCGGGTATCCCGCTCAATCTACTGGGCGACAAAACCACCGCTGATTACGTTGATGCCGGCTACTGGGCGGCCAGTGCGGTAAAAGAAGCGCACAAATATTGCACGCCGAATGTCATCGATGCCAAAGTGACCGTTGACGGTCTGCGCGCCGTGAAGCCGATGAGTGAGTGGCAGCTTTCTGACAACGCCGCTTATCTTCACTACTGCCCGAACGAAACCATCGACGGTATTGCCATTCACGAAGAGCCAGACTTTGGCGAAAATGTCATTGTGACGGCGGATCTCTCTTCAACCATTCTGTCCACCCCGCTGGATGTCAGCCGCTACGGCGTCATCTACGCGGGTGCCCAGAAAAACATCGGTCCTGCGGGTCTGACTATCGTTATTGTGCGTGAAGACCTGCTGGGGAAAGCCCATAAGTCTTGCCCGTCAATTCTGGATTACACCGTCCTGAACGACAACGATTCCATGTTCAACACCCCACCAACGTTTGCCTGGTATCTCTCCGGCCTGGTCTTCAAATGGCTGAAGCAAAAAGGCGGTGTGGCGCAGATGGATAAGATCAATCAGCAAAAGGCTGAACTGCTGTACGGCGTGATCGACAAGAGCGATTTCTACCGTAACGATGTCGCCAAAACTAACCGTTCGCGCATGAACGTGCCGTTCCAGCTGGCGGACAGCAACCTGGATAACGTGTTCCTGGAAGAGTCCTTCGCGGCGGGTCTGCATGCGCTGAAAGGCCACCGTGTGGTAGGCGGAATGCGCGCCTCTATCTATAACGCCATGCCGCTGGAAGGCGTTAAAGCCCTGACTGATTTCATGATCGACTTCGAACGTCGTCACGGTTAATTGGCTGTTTTTCACCCCCGCAGCGTTCCTGCGGGGTTTTTATTATGTTGAGTTGAGAGTTGAGTTTCATGGAATCCCTGACGTTACAACCTATCGCGCGGGTAGATGGCACCATTAATCTGCCTGGTTCAAAAAGTGTCTCGAACCGCGCTCTGCTGCTGGCAGCTCTGGCAAACGGCACCACCGTCCTCACTAATCTGCTGGACAGCGATGACGTGCGCCATATGCTCAATGCACTGAAAGCGTTGGGCGTTCAGTACGCGCTGTCTGACGATCGTACCCGTTGTGAAGTCACCGGTAACGGCTGCGCGTTACATTCTGCTGAAGCGCTGGAGCTTTTCCTGGGTAACGCCGGTACCGCGATGCGTCCTCTGGCCGCAGCGCTGTGTCTGGGGAGTAACGATATTGTGCTGACCGGTGAGCCGCGAATGAAAGAGCGTCCGATCGGCCATCTGGTGGATGCCCTGCGTCAGGGCGGCGCGCAGATTGATTATCTTGAGCAGGAAAATTACCCGCCCCTGCGTCTGCGCGGGGGATTCACTGGCGGCAATGTTGAGGTTGACGGTAGCGTTTCCAGCCAGTTCCTGACCGCGCTGCTGATGACCGCACCGCTGGCACCACAGGACACCGTCATCAGCATTAAAGGCGACCTGGTTTCTAAGCCGTACATTGATATCACCCTGCACCTGATGAACACCTTTGGTGTTGAGGTGGAAAACCAGTCTTATCAGCGTTTCGTGGTTCGCGGTGGGCAGCAGTACCAGTCGCCGGGCCACTACCTGGTTGAAGGCGATGCTTCATCCGCCTCCTATTTCCTTGCCGCAGGCGCGATTAAAGGCGGTACGGTTAAAGTGACGGGCATTGGCCGCAACAGCGTGCAGGGCGATATCCGTTTTGCTGACGTGCTGGAAAAAATGGGCGCGGTGGTGACCTGGGGCGATGACTTCATCTCCTGCACCCACGGTGAGCTGAACGCCATCGATATGGATATGAACCATATTCCGGATGCGGCGATGACCATTGCCACCGCTGCGCTGTTTGCGAAAGGCACCACCACGCTGCGAAACATTTACAACTGGCGTGTGAAAGAGACGGACCGCCTGTTCGCGATGGCAACCGAGCTGCGTAAAGTGGGGGCCGAGGTAGAAGAGGGCGAAGACTACATTCGCGTCACGCCGCCGGCAAAACTGCAATTTGCAGAAATTGGCACCTACAACGATCACCGCATGGCGATGTGTTTCTCGCTGGTGGCGTTGTCAGATACGCCAGTCACTATCCTTGATCCGAAGTGTACGGCAAAAACGTTCCCGGACTACTTCGAACAGCTGGCGCGCATTAGCACCCTGGCCTGATGATCGTATGCCGCATCACCTGATGCGGCATTTCCTTACGCTTTCTGACACTCATCCTCTTTCATTTCTTCTACACTCTGCTTCAATCATTCCGTAATTTGCACGCAAAGGTAACAGTTGCGCACGTTGGCGCGTATAATGCGCGGCGTTCATGTAAACGGTATGCCTTAATTAAGGAGAAAAAGATGACGGCAATTGCCCCGGTAATCACCATTGATGGGCCAAGTGGCGCAGGGAAAGGTACTCTGTGCAAAGCGATGGCGGAAGCATTGCAATGGCATCTTTTAGATTCGGGAGCAATCTATCGCGTGCTGGCGCTGGCTGCGCTGCATCATCATGTGGATGTTGCGTCTGAAGAAGCGCTGGTACCGCTGGCTGCGCATCTGGATGTGCGCTTTGTCTCGACCGATGGCAACCTTGAAGTGATCCTGGAAGGGGAAGATGTCAGCGGTGAAATCCGTACGCAAGAAGTGGCCAATGCGGCCTCTCAGGTGGCGGCTTTCCCACGCGTTCGTGAAGCGCTGTTACGTCGCCAGCGCGGTTTCCGTGAAGCGCCGGGGCTGATCGCCGACGGCCGCGACATGGGAACCGTGGTATTCCCCGATGCGCCAGTGAAAATTTTCCTTGACGCCTCTTCAGAAGAACGTGCTCAACGCCGCATGCTTCAGTTGCAGGAAAAGGGGTTTAGTGTTAACTTTGATCGCCTTTTATCCGAGATAAAAGAGCGCGATGACCGCGATCGTAACCGCGCCGTCGCACCACTTGTTCCCGCGCAAGACGCATTAGTGCTGGATTCAACCAGTTTAACTATTGAGCAAGTGATTGAAAAAGCGCTACAATATGCGCGCCAAAAACTGGCACTCGCGTAATCGCGACCGATTTAGCAGTACCCCCGCTGCAATGGATTGACGGCGGGTATGTGAAACAACCCCATCCGGCACGGAGCCAGGTGGACGTTAATATTAACCTGAAGATTAAACATGACTGAATCTTTTGCTCAACTGTTTGAAGAATCCTTAAAAGAAATCGAAACCCGTCCGGGTTCCATCGTTCGTGGCGTTGTTGTTGCTATCGACAAAGACGTTGTACTGGTTGACGCCGGTCTGAAATCTGAGTCTGCCATCCCGGCTGAGCAGTTCAAAAACGCCCAGGGCGAGCTGGAAATCCAGGTTGGTGACGAAGTTGACGTTGCTCTGGACGCAGTAGAAGACGGCTTCGGCGAAACCCTGCTGTCTCGTGAGAAAGCTAAACGTCACGAAGCATGGATCACGCTGGAAAAAGCTTACGAAGAAGCTGAAACTGTGGTCGGTGTTATCAACGGCAAAGTTAAAGGTGGCTTCACTGTTGAGCTGAATGGTATTCGTGCGTTCCTGCCAGGTTCTCTGGTAGACGTTCGTCCAGTCCGTGACACCCTGCACCTCGAAGGCAAAGAGCTTGAGTTCAAAGTAATCAAGCTGGACCAGAAGCGTAACAACGTTGTTGTTTCCCGTCGTGCCGTTATCGAATCCGAAAACAGCGCAGAACGCGATCAGCTGCTGGAAAACCTGCAGGAAGGCATGGAAGTCAAAGGTATCGTTAAGAACCTCACTGACTACGGCGCATTCGTTGACCTGGGCGGCGTTGATGGCCTGCTGCACATCACCGACATGGCGTGGAAACGCGTTAAGCACCCAAGCGAAATCGTGAACGTGGGCGACGAAATCACTGTTAAAGTGCTGAAGTTCGACCGCGAGCGTACTCGTGTATCCCTCGGCCTGAAACAGCTGGGCGAAGATCCATGGGTAGCTATCGCTAAGCGTTACCCAGAAGGTACTAAACTGACTGGTCGCGTTACCAACCTGACTGACTACGGCTGCTTCGTTGAAATCGAAGAAGGCGTTGAAGGTCTGGTGCACGTTTCCGAAATGGACTGGACCAACAAAAACATCCACCCATCCAAAGTTGTTAACGTTGGTGATGTAGTGGAAGTGATGGTTCTGGATATCGACGAAGAACGTCGTCGTATCTCCCTGGGCCTGAAGCAGTGCAAAAACAACCCATGGCAGCAGTTCGCGGAAACCCACAACAAGGGCGACCGTGTTGAAGGTAAAATCAAGTCTATCACTGACTTCGGTATCTTCATCGGCCTGGACGGCGGCATCGATGGCCTGGTTCACCTGTCTGACATCTCCTGGAACGTTGCAGGCGAAGAAGCAGTTCGTGAATACAAAAAAGGCGACGAAATCGCAGCAGTTGTTCTGCAAGTTGACGCAGAGCGTGAGCGTATCTCCCTGGGCGTTAAACAGCTCGCAGAAGATCCGTTCAACAACTGGGTTGCACTGAACAAGAAAGGCGCAATCGTAAACGGTAAAGTGACTGCTGTTGACGCTAAAGGCGCAACCGTAGAACTGGCTGACGGCGTTGAAGGTTACCTGCGCGCTTCCGAAGCTTCACGTGACCGCGTTGAAGATGCAACTCTGGTTCTGAGCGTTGGTGACGACGTTGAAGCTAAGTTCACCGGTGTTGACCGTAAGAACCGTGCAATCAGCCTGTCTGTTCGTGCTAAAGACGAAGCTGATGAGAAAGATGCAATCGCAACTGTGAACAAACAGGAAGATGCAAACTTCTCTAACAACGCAATGGCTGAAGCTTTCAAAGCAGCTAAAGGCGAGTAAGTTCAGGTTCGCACCATCATTTGAGCTGTAACGCATTTACAGCGCGAAGGATGGAGAGCAGACTTGACAGATTGCAGGATTCGTCCTGTAATCAATAACAAAGGGCGGCTACGGCCGCCCTTGTTTAATAAGCTGTTCAGCTAATGGGTTTGAAAGGAACCGGAGGAATCATGACCAAGTCAGAATTGATTGAAAGACTTGCCAGTCAGCAACCGCATATCCCTGCCAAGGCTGTGGAAGATGCCGTTAAAGAGATGCTGGAGCATATGGCTACCACTCTTGCCCAGGGCGAGCGCATTGAAATCCGCGGTTTCGGTAGTTTTTCTCTGCACTATCGTGCACCACGTACCGGGCGTAACCCGAAGACTGGCGATAAAGTGGAGCTGGAAGGAAAGTATGTTCCGCACTTTAAGCCGGGTAAAGAACTGCGCGATCGCGCCAATATTTACGGTAACTGAGTTTAATCATCAGGGTTAAACTGAGTTTAAAGAAAGCACCTTAGGGTGCTTTTTTTGTATCCGCCCCTGCATTTCTGAATACGCGCCGCATTTTAATTTTCTCTTTGCTGTAAGCGCTTAAAAACGTTGCAGCGCCTGCTGTAAATCACGTCTTTCCTGTCTGACGACGCATCAGTCCCGCCGCATAATCGCCTGAAACATGGAGGTGAAGATGGGGATCCACGTTATCAGTATGTGCGCCATTCTGGCCATAATCCCGCTCTATTGGTTACCCGTTTTGCCAGATTTGCATCTTGTCTGGTTGCTGATTGCCGCAGGAATTGCGTTATCCGTACAGCAGAGAAAATGGCTCAGGTTTTCAGGACTCGCATTGCTTTTTATGTGCTGGGGGATCCTGGCCGCTCAGGAAAGCGTGTGGCCGATGAACTATTTAACGCAAGCACCGCAGCAGGCCGAGGTGGTCATTACCGCAACGGACGGCGCAACGATGCATCAGGGAAGGATTGTCAGCCTCAATGGAGAACGCGTGTGGGCTGCCATGGGCGTGGCGCTGTATGGCAACTATTTGCCGCAAAACGTCTGCGTGGGTCAACGCTGGGCAATGACCCTGCGGCTCAGGGCGGTACACGGAGAACTCAACGATGGCGGCTATGATTCACAGAAAAATGCCTTTGCCCGACACCAGACGCTGAGTGGACGGTTTACCCATGCGGCGCTCGTTGACGAAGGCTGTAGTCTGCGTGCGCAATACCTGACATCACTACAGAATACTCTTTCAGCATATCAGTGGGGACCCGTGATCCTGGGGCTGGGGATGGGGGAGCGGCTGTCGGTCTCGCGGGAGATAAAAAACCTGATGCGTGATACCGGAACGATGCATCTGATGGCAATCTCGGGATTACATATTGCGCTGGCCGCTTCTGTCATCTGGTTTCTGGCGCGGGGCATCCAGTTCTTCCTGCCGGGCCGCTGGATTATCTGGCAAATCCCCTTGCTGGCAGGGCTGATTTTTGCCGCGTTTTACGCATGGCTAACGGGCTTGCAGCCGCCCGCGCTGCGCACGGTTATCGCGCTTGTGGTACTGGCTGCATTAAAAATGAGCGGTCGCCAGTGGTCGCCCTGGCAGGTATGGCTTACCTGCGTGGCGGCGATCTTGGTTTTCGATCCACTGGCGGTCCTGTCACAAAGCCTGGCGTTGTCAGCGTTTGCGGTCGCCGCGCTTATTTTTTGGTATCAGTGGTTGCCTCTCCCGCACTGGCAACGTGGCCGGTGCCTGCGGCCGCTGGCGACGCTAGTGTATTTGCAGGTCGGAATGCTGCTGCTTCTGTTGCCGCTTCAGGTCCTGATTTTCCATGGTTTCAGCCTCTCCTCGCTGGTGGCGAACCTGTTTGCCGTTCCTCTGGTCACGTTTATCTCAGTTCCGCTGATCCTGCTCGGCATGTTTCTGCATCTGTTTCCGGTCGCTGTGCTGGAAAGTATCGTCTGGCTGGCTACTGATAAATCTCTGGCAGGGCTTTTCTGGCTATTGATGCGTTTACCGAATGGCTGGCAGGACGTTGATGAACGCTGGCAATACCTGACGTTACTGCCGTGGCTGCTGGTCATTGGCTGGCGATTCAGGGCCTTCAGCGCAGCACCCGCAGTCTGTCTGGCAGGCAGCGTGGTGCTGGCCTTTCCCCTCTGGCACAGGGTTAAAACAGACAGCTGGTCCCTGCATATGCTGGATGTAGGGCAGGGGCTGGCGATGGTCATTGAGCGTCACGGCAAGGCCATTCTGTATGACACCGGGCTGGCATGGCCCGGTGGGGACAGTGCGCAGCAGCTGATTATCCCCTGGCTACGCTGGCATCATCTGAAACCGGAAGGGGTGATCCTGAGCCATGAACATCTCGACCACGCGGGGGGACTGGCATCGCTAAAAGCTGCCTGGCCCGCAATGTGGATCAGGAGCCCCTTATCCTGGTCCGGACATCTTCCGTGCTTTCGAGGACAGCGATGGCAGTGGCAGGGTTTAACGTTCTCCGTGCACTGGCCACCCGAAAACACCTCGGCGAAGGGTAACAACCGCTCCTGTGTGGTAAAAATCGATGACGGCGAACAGAGCGTTTTACTGACCGGAGACATTGAAGCGCAGGCAGAACTGGCAATGCTAAGCCACCGCTGGCGTCAGCTTGCGTCTACACTGATTCAGGTGCCGCATCATGGAAGTAACACGTCATCTTCAACACCGTTGCTACAGCGCGTAGAGGGGCAGGTTTCGCTGGCCTCGATGGCTCGCTATAACGCGTGGCGTTTCCCTTCTATTAAAGTGGTCCGGCGCTATCGAACGGAGGGATATCTCTGGCTTGATACCCCGCAGTCCGGGCAGATATCTGTGACCTTTTCGCACCATAGTCGGCAAATTCGTCGCTTACGCGAACACTATTTACCGCGTTGGTATCATCAGTGGTTTGGCGCGCCCGTAGATAACGGGTAGAATATGCGGCTATTTCAACAAATGCTGGTTTTTTGAATGCATAACGACAAAGATCTCTCCACGTGGCAAACGTTCCGCCGGCTCTGGCCGATGATTGCTCCTTTCAAAGCAGGCTTGATCGTGGCGGGCGTAGCGTTAATCCTCAACGCAGCCAGCGATACGTTTATGTTATCGCTTCTCAAACCGTTACTGGATGACGGTTTCGGTAAAACGGATCGTTCAGTGCTGCTATGGATGCCGCTGGTGGTTATTGGGCTGATGATCTTACGCGGAATCTCCAGCTATGTATCCAGCTACTGCATCTCCTGGGTATCCGGTAAAGTGGTGATGACCATGCGCCGCCGGCTGTTCAGCCATATGATGGGGATGCCGGTCTCATTCTTTGACAAACAGTCAACCGGCACCCTGCTGTCGCGTATTACCTACGATTCAGAGCAGGTGGCGTCGTCCTCTTCCAGCGCACTGATTACCGTTGTGCGTGAAGGCGCATCCATCATCGGCCTGTTCGCGATGATGTTCTATTACAGCTGGCAACTGTCGCTGATCCTTATTGTGCTGGCGCCGATTGTCTCCATCGCGATCCGCGTGGTATCAAAGCGTTTTCGCAACATCAGTAAAAATATGCAGAATACGATGGGGCAGGTGACTACCAGCGCCGAGCAGATGCTGAAAGGCCATAAGGAAGTGTTGATTTTCGGCGGTCAGGAAGTCGAAACCAAACGCTTTGACAAGGTCAGCAACAGAATGCGCCTGCAAGGAATGAAAATGGTATCGGCCTCGTCGATTTCCGATCCGATCATTCAGCTGATTGCCTCTCTGGCCCTGGCCTTCGTCCTGTATGCCGCCAGTTTCCCGAGCGTCATGGAAACCCTGACTGCGGGTACCATTACGGTGGTGTTCTCATCCATGATTGCGCTGATGCGTCCGCTGAAATCGCTGACTAACGTCAACGCCCAGTTCCAGCGCGGGATGGCAGCCTGTCAGACGCTGTTCAGCATCCTCGATTCCGAACAGGAAAAAGATGAAGGTACACGCGTGATCGAGCGCGCTAAAGGCGACCTGGAATTCCGTAACGTCACCTTTACCTATCCAGGCCGTGAAGTGCCGGCGCTGCGTGATATCAGCCTGTCCATCCCGGCGGGTAAAACCGTTGCGCTGGTCGGTCGTTCCGGTTCGGGCAAGTCGACCATTGCCAGCCTGATTACCCGTTTCTACGATATCGACCAGGGCGAGATCCTGCTTGATGGTCACGACCTGCGGGAATATACCCTCCAGTCGCTGCGTAACCAGGTCGCGCTGGTCTCGCAGAACGTGCATCTGTTCAACGATACGGTGGCGAACAACATTGCGTATGCCCGTACCGAAGAGTACAGCCGTGAAGAGATTGAGAATGCGGCGCGTATGGCCTATGCGATGGACTTCATTAACAAAATGGATAACGGTCTGGATACGATCATTGGCGAAAACGGGGTGCTGCTCTCCGGTGGTCAGCGTCAGCGTATCGCGATTGCCCGTGCGCTGCTGCGCAACAGCCCGATTCTGATCCTCGATGAAGCAACGTCCGCACTGGATACGGAATCTGAACGCGCTATCCAGTCTGCTCTGGATGAATTACAGAAAAACCGTACCTCGCTGGTTATCGCGCACCGTCTGTCGACCATCGAACAGGCTGACGAAATCGTGGTGGTGGAAGATGGCGTGATCGTTGAACGCGGCAGCCATGCGGACCTGCTGGAACAGCGTGGTGTTTACGCGCAGCTTCATAAAATGCAGTTCGGTCAATGATTGCACGCATCTGGTCGGGTGAATCCCCTCTGTGGGTGCTGCTTCTCCCGCTCTCCTGGCTGTATGGCCTGGTGAGCGGTGCTATTCGTCTGCTTTACCGCCTCGGGATCAAGCGCGCCTGGCGCGCACCGGTACCTGTGGTGGTGGTCGGCAACCTGACGGCGGGTGGAAACGGCAAAACCCCGGTGGTGATCTGGCTGGTAGAACAGCTCCATAAACGCGGTATCCGCCCGGGAGTTGTCTCACGCGGTTACGGTGGTAAAGCGGCGCAGTATCCACTGGTGCTGAGCCCAGCTACGACAACCGCTGAAGCCGGTGATGAGCCGGTACTGATTTACCAGCGTACCGGCGCGCCGGTTGCGGTATCGCCGGTGCGCAGTGATGCCGTGAAGGCACTGCTTGCGGAGCATGACGTACAAATCGTTATTACCGATGATGGTTTGCAGCATTACGCGCTGGCGCGTGACAAAGAGATCGTGGTCATTGACGGCGTTCGGCGTTTTGGCAACGGCTGGTGGCTACCAGCCGGTCCAATGCGTGAGCGAGCGTCGCGCCTGAAGAGCGTCGATGCTGTGATTGTAAACGGTGGTGAAGCCAGAGCGGGCGAAATCCCGATGCATCTTCGTCCCGGACAGGCCGTGAATATGTTGTCCGGCGTGCGTAAAGACGTCGCGCAACTGGAACATCTGGTTGCGATGGCCGGTATAGGTCATCCGCCGCGTTTCTTCGCAACGCTGGAGCAGTGCGGCGCAAAGCTTGAAAAACGAGTGCCGCTGGCCGATCACCAGGCGTTAGTTGCCGAAGAGGTTGAAAGGCTGGCAGCGCCGGGCCAGACGCTGATCATGACGGAAAAAGACGCGGTAAAATGCCGGGCCTTTGCGAAAGAAAACTGGTGGTATCTGCCGGTTGACGCTGAACTCAGCGGCGAACAGCCGGAACATTTGCTCAAGGAACTGCTCGCGTTAGTGCAGTAACTTCTACGCGGTTCCGGTGGCGCTTTGACTGACAGGAAAACGCATGTCTCTACCGCAACTCTCACTTGCAGCCGCACGAAACCTGCATCTTGCCGCCCAGGGGCTTCTGAAAAAGCCCCGCCGCCGCGCGCAGCCAGCTGATATCCTCTCTACCGTGCAACGCATGTCGTTGCTGCAAATCGACACCATTAACATCGTGGCGCGTAGCCCGTATCTGGTCCTGTTTAGCCGCCTGGGAAACTATCCTCCGCAGTGGCTGGATAATGCGCTAAGTCAGGGCGAACTGATGGAATACTGGGCGCATGAAGCCTGTTTTCTCCCGCGAAGCGATTTTGCCCTGATGCGTCACCGCATGCTCGCCCCGGACAAAATGGGCTGGAAATACCGTCAGGAGTGGATGGTGGAACACGCGGATGAAATAGAGCAACTGATTGCCCATATTCAGGAAAACGGGCCGGTACGCTCTGCGGATTTTGAACACCCGCGAAAAGGCGCAAGCGGATGGTGGGAGTGGAAACCGCACAAACGCCATCTTGAAGGGCTGTTTACGTCGGGCAAAGTGATGGTGGTCGAGCGCCGCAACTTTCAGCGCGTCTATGACCTCACGCACCGTGTTATGCCTCACTGGGACGATACGCGTGACCTGCTGTCTCAGGACGCAGCCGAAGCCATCATGCTCGGGAACAGCGCCCGCAGCCTTGGCATCTTCCGCCCACAGTGGCTGGCGGATTATTATCGTCTGCGTCAGCCGCAGCTAAAACCACTGCTGGAATCGTGGCAGCGCGAACAGCGCGTCATGCCGGTCTCGGTAGAGTCGTTAGGTGAAATGTGGTTGCATGCGGATTTGTTCCCTCTGCTGGCGCAGGCGCAGGAGGGCAAACTCCAGGCGACCCACAGTGCCGTGCTGTCGCCGTTCGACCCCGTTGTCTGGGACAGAAAGCGGGCCGGGCAGTTGTTTAATTTCAGCTACCGTCTGGAATGCTACACCCCGGCGCCCAGGCGGCAGTATGGTTATTTTGTTTTGCCGCTGCTGCACAAAGGCCAGCTAGTCGGGCGCATGGACGCTAAAATGCACCGTAAAACCGGCATGCTTGAAATTATCGCGCTCTGGCTGGAAGAGGGCATAAAGGTGACGGCTGGCCTGGAAAAAGGGTTAACGACTGCGCTCAGTGAATTTGCCCGCTGGCAGGGGGCGCATGAAATTGTACTCGGTCGCGTGCCTGCGGGGCTGTTTACGACCTGTCGAGGTGGCTGGGAAACAGGCACTCCCTGAAAAGGGAATGTGATAAGCTTTAGCGATTACCCATACGGAGGAACTATGGATCACCGTTTACTTGAAATTATTGCCTGCCCGGTGTGCAACGGCAAACTGTATTACAGCCAGGATAAACAAGAGCTGATTTGCAAACTGGACAGCCTGGCGTTCCCGCTGCGTGACGGTATTCCGGTCCTGCTGGAAAATGAAGCCCGTTCCCTGGTGGCAGAAGAGATCAAACCATGAGTTTTGTTGTCATTATCCCTGCGCGTTATGCTTCAACGCGCCTGCCAGGTAAACCGCTGGTGGATATCAATGGCAAACCGATGATTGTGCATGTCCTTGAACGGGCACGCGAATCGGGCGCCGGAC
Organism: Enterobacter sp. YSU; assembly: GCF_016082135.1. Classification (NCBI taxonomy): domain Bacteria; kingdom Pseudomonadati; phylum Pseudomonadota; class Gammaproteobacteria; order Enterobacterales; family Enterobacteriaceae; genus Enterobacter; species Enterobacter sp. YSU. Next base: position 4,778,606 of record NZ_CP059487.1, on the reverse strand, counting down.
GCGTCATCGTCGCCACCGATCACCCGGATGTTGCGCGCGCGGTTGAGGCCGCGGGTGGGGAAGTGTGCATGACCCGTGCCGATCATCAGTCAGGCACCGAGCGCCTTGCGGAAGTCGTCGAAAAATGCGGTTTCAGCGACGAGACGGTGATTGTGAACGTGCAGGGCGATGAGCCGATGATCCCGGCGGCGATTATCCGTCAGGTGGCCGACAACCTGGCTCAGCGTCAGGTCGGGATGGCGACCCTCGCGGTGCCGATTCACCAAGCTGAAGAGGCGTTCAATCCGAATGCGGTGAAAGTGGTCATGGACGCAGAGGGCTACGCGCTCTATTTCTCCCGCGCCACCATTCCGTGGGATCGCGATCGTTTCGCGCAATCGAAAGAGACAATCGGCGAAACCTTCCTGCGCCACATCGGTATTTACGGCTACCGCGCTGGCTTTATTCGTCGCTACGTCGCCTGGGCACCAAGCCCGCTGGAGCATATTGAAATGCTCGAACAGCTTCGCGTGCTGTGGTACGGCGAGAAAATTCACGTTGCGGTTGCCCAGGAAATCCCAGGCACCGGCGTGGATACCCCTGAAGATCTCGAGCGCGTACGCGTCGAAATGCGTTAATTCGCTGGCATCCCCTCGTCTGGGGGGATGCTCTCCCGCCAGGCTATTTTCCTTTTCTTTTTCATTATTGATCTCTACCGGGTGACATCCGGGTTTCGCGCGCTCATTATAAAAGCAGTAGTCTTAATGGGGGTAATCTCATATGGAACAGCTGCGTGCTGAACTCAGCCATCTCCTTGGCGAAAAGCTAAGCCGGGTGGAATGCGTGAATGAAAAGGCCGACACCGCACTCTGGTCGTTGTACGACAGTCAGGGAAACCCCATGCCGCTGATGGCCAGAAGTTTTACCTCGCCGGGCGTCGCCAGACAGCTGGCCTGGAAAATGTCGATGCTGGCGCGGGAAGGGACTGTCCGCATGCCGACGGTCTACGGCGTGATGACCCATGAGGAGCATCCCGGCCCGGATGTTCTGCTTATCGAGCGTTTACGCGGGGTTTCTGTTGAAGCCCCGACGCGTACACCGGAGCGCTGGGAACAGCTGAAAGATCAGATTGTCGAGGCTCTGCTTGCCTGGCATCGGCAGGACAGCCGGGGCCTTGTTGGCGCGGTGGACAGCACGCAGGAAAACCTGTGGCCGCTGTGGTATCGCCAGCGTGTTGAAGTGCTGTGGGGCACGCTGAACCAGTTCAACAACACCGGTTTAACGATGCAGGACAAACGTATTTTATTCCGCACCCGGGAGTGTCTGCCGACGCTGTTTGAGGGCTTTAACGACAACTGCGTGCTGGTTCACGGCAATTTCACGCTGCGCAGTATGCTTAAAGACTCGCGCAGCGACCAGCTGCTGGCGATGGTCGGGCCGGGGATCATGCTCTGGGCGCCGCGCGAGTACGAACTGTTCAGGCTGAGCGAGGGCGGGGCGGCGGAAGATTTGCTCTGGCACTATCTTCAGCGCGCCCCCGTTGCGGAGGCCTTTCTCTGGCGACGCTGGCTCTATCTTCTCTGGGATGAGGTGGCGCAGCTGGTCAACACCGGGCGCTTTAATCGCGTCAGTTTCGATCTGGCCGCAAAATCACTCCTGCCCTGGCTTGCCTGACGAACCTTTGAGCCACTGCCAGAGGCGGCCAAGCGTCTCGTAGCCGACACGATCGCTGTGCATCAGCCATACCGGGGACGGGATTATCCGTTCCCACGGATTGAGCGGGGCGTTAATAGCCATCTGGTTTGCCGGAGCAGGAAGCGGATGCAGGCCCTGCTTCTCAAAGAAAATCATTGCGCGCGGCAGGTGTGAAGCAGAGGTCACCAGCAGGAACGGTACATCACCGATGGCCTGTTTCACCGCCGCCGCCTCTTCTTCGGTATCTTTTGGGCTATCCAGCGTGATGATGGCGGAACGTGGTACGCCAAGCGATTCAGCCACTCTTGCTCCTGCTTCAGCGGTACTGACCGGGTTGGTTTTTGCCGCAGCGCCCGTGAAGATCATCTTCGATCCAGGATTGGCCAGCCACAGGCGGATCCCCTCGTTCAGGCGCGGCAGGCTGTTGTTGATCAGGTTCGAGCTGGGCGCCCAGTTCGGATCCCAGGTATATCCGCCGCCCAGCACCACGATATAGCCCACCTTCTGATTTCCCTGCCATGTCGGGTAGGTGTTTTCAATCGGACGTAATAAACCGTCAGCGACCGGTTGCAGGCTGAGTAACAGCAGCGCCAGCCAGCCCACGGTAACGAGGGATTTACCGCTTTTCTGAAAGCGGCTAAACCATATCAATGCCAGCCCCAGCGCGATGAGAAGCAACAGCAGGGGAAGGGGAAGCATCATGCCTCCGATATATTTTTTTAGGGTAAAAAACATCCTTTTTGGTTCCTTTTTTAACCATACAGCAGGCGATTGTCGGTGATATTACACCAGAGTGGTTCATTCTCCGCGCGGGTGTGACAAAATAGCGGTTTTGCAGTGAGTGGAACCCTCCCAATGCGGGATCGCAATTTTGATGACATCGCGGAAAAGTTTTCGCGCAACATTTATGGCACCACCAAAGGTCAGCTTCGTCAGACGATCCTCTGGCAGGATCTGGACAAGCTGCTGGCTGAATTCGGTGACCGACCGTTGCGCGTGCTGGATGCCGGCGGTGGGGAAGGTCAGACTGCAATTCTGATGGCGCAGCGGGGACATCACGTCACGCTTTGCGATCTTTCTGCCGAGATGGTTGCGCGCGCAGGGCGAGCGGCAGAAGAGAAAGGTGTGAGCGACAACATGCATTTTATACATTGCGCCGCTCAGGACATTCCGCAGCATTTGGAAACGCAGGTTGATCTGATATTGTTTCATGCTGTGCTCGAATGGATCGCCGAACCACAAGCGATGTTAAAAACGCTGTGGTCGATGTTGCGCCCGGGCGGTGCGTTATCGCTGATGTTTTACAATGCCAACGGCCTGCTAATGCGAAACGTGCTGGTCGGCAATTTTGGCTATGTACAGCAGGGCATGTATAAAAAGAAACGTCGCACGCTTTCACCGGATTTCCCTCGTGAACCGCAGCAGGTCTATGGCTGGCTGGAGGAGATCGGTTGGGAAATTACCGGCAAAACCGGCGTGAGGGTGTTTCATGATTATCTGCGTGATAAACAAAAACAGGATGACTGTTTAGACGCCTTAACAGAAATAGAGACGCGGTACTGCCGCCAGGAGCCTTATCTGAGCCTTGGCCGCTATATACACGTCACCGCGCGCAAGCCGCAGATGCAAGGATAATCTATGAGTGAATTTTCCCAGACAGTCCCCGAACTGGTTGCCTGGGCCAGGAAAAACGATTTCTCCATCTCGCTGCCGGTAGACAGACTCTCATTCCTGCTGGCGGTTGCGACGCTAAACGGCGAACGCCTGGATGGCGAAATGAGTGAAGGCGAACTGGTGGATGCGTTCCGCCACGTCAGTGATGCGTTTGAGCAAACCAGCGAAACCATTAGCGTGCGTGCCAACAACGCAATCAATGATATGGTGCGTCAACGTCTGCTGAACCGCTTTACCAGCGAGCAGGCGGAAGGAAACGCCATCTATCGTCTTACGCCACTGGGCATTGGCATTACCGACTATTACATCCGCCAGCGCGAATTTTCCACGCTGCGTCTCTCCATGCAGCTCTCTATTGTTGCAGGCGAGCTGAAGCGTGCCGCCGACGCGGCTGATGAAAACGGTGATGAATTCCACTGGCATCGCAACGTTTACGCGCCGCTGAAATATTCGGTTGCCGAGATTTTCGACAGTATCGATCTGACTCAACGTCTGATGGACGAACAGCAGCAGCAGGTGAAAGACGATATCGCTCAACTGCTTAATAAAGACTGGCGTGCGGCCATCTCCAGCTGTGAACTCTTGCTGTCAGAAACGTCGGGTACGCTGCGTGAGTTGCAGGATACGCTGGAGGCGGCGGGAGATAAGCTACAGGCCAATCTGCTACGCATCCAGGACGCGACGATGGCGCACGACGATCTGCATTTTATCGACCGTCTGGTGTTTGATTTGCAGAGCAAGCTTGACCGCATTATCAGCTGGGGCCAGCAGTCGATCGACCTGTGGATCGGTTACGACCGCCACGTGCATAAATTTATCCGTACCGCCATCGATATGGATAAGAATCGCGTCTTTGCTCAACGTCTGCGCCAGTCGGTACAGACCTACTTCGATGCGCCGTGGGCGCTGACCTACGCCAACGCCGATCGTCTGCTGGATATGCGCGACGAAGAGATGGCGCTGCGTGATGAAGAGGTCACCGGTGAACTGCCGCCGGATCTGGAATACGAAGAATTTAACGAAATTCGCGAGCAGCTTGCGGCGATGATCGAAGAACAGCTCGCTGTCTACAAAACCAGACAAGCACCGCTGGATCTTGGCCTCGTGGTACGCGACTATCTGGCGCAGTATCCGCGCGCGCGCCACTTCGATGTTGCCCGCATTGTTGTAGACCAGGCGGTGCGCCTGGGCATCGCACAAGCCGATTTCACCGGACTGCCGCCGAAGTGGCAGCCGATTAACGATTACGGAGCCAAGGTACAGGCGCATGTCATTGACAAATATTGAACACGTGATGCCAGTTAAGCTGGCACAGGCGCTGGCGAATCCGTTGTTTCCGGCGCTGGATAGCCAGCTGCGTGCCGGTCGTCACATTGGCCTTGACGAGCTGGATAATCACGCCTTTTTGATGGACTTTCAGGAGTACCTGGAAGAGTTTTACGCTCGCTATAACGTTGAGCTGATCCGCGCGCCGGAAGGTTTTTTCTACCTGCGTCCGCGCTCTACCACGCTTATTCCGCGCTCGGTGCTTTCCGAACTGGATATGATGGTCGGCAAAATTCTCTGCTACCTCTATCTCAGCCCGGAACGTCTGGCGAATGAAGGGATCTTCACCCAGCAGGAGCTTTACGATGAGCTGCTGTCGCTGGCGGATGAAAGCAAGCTGCTCAAGCTGGTCAATAACCGCTCAACGGGGTCCGATCTGGACCGTCAGAAATTACAGGAAAAAGTTCGCTCTTCCTTGAACCGTCTGCGCCGTCTGGGAATGGTCTGGTTCATGGGTCACGACAGCAGCAAGTTCCGTATTACCGAATCGGTCTTCCGTTTTGGCGCCGACGTGCGTGCGGGTGACGATGCGCGTGAAGCGCAGCTGCGCATGATCCGTGACGGTGAGGCGATGCCGGTGGAAAACCATTTGCAGCTCAATGACGAGCCTGAAGACAATCAGCCGGATAGCGGGGAGGAAGAGTAATGATTGAACGCGGTAAATTTCGCTCACTAACGCTGATTAACTGGAACGGCTTCTTTGCCCGAACATTCGATCTGGATGAGCTGGTGACAACGCTCTCCGGCGGTAACGGTGCGGGTAAATCCACCACCATGGCGGCCTTTGTGACGGCGCTGATCCCTGATTTGACGCTGCTGCACTTCCGTAACACCACCGAAGCGGGGGCGACAAGCGGCTCTCGTGATAAAGGCCTGCACGGTAAGCTCAAAGCTGGCGTCTGTTATTCGGTGCTGGATGTGATCAACTCCCGTCACCAGCGTGTGGTGGTGGGCGTGCGTCTGCAGCAGGTCGCCGGTCGCGATCGAAAAGTGGATATCAAACCGTTCGCGATTCAGGGGCTGCCAACCTCAATGCAGCCAACGGCGCTGCTGACGGAAACGCTCAATGAGCGTCAGGCGCGCGTACTGACGCTGCAGGAGCTGAAAGACAAGCTCGAAGCTATCGAAGGCGTGCAGTTCAAGCAGTTCAACTCAATTACCGACTACCACTCCCTGATGTTCGATCTGGGCGTGGTGGCGCGTCGTCTGCGTACCGCATCCGACCGCAGCAAATATTACCGTCTGATTGAAGCCTCCCTGTACGGCGGGATCTCCAGCGCCATTACCCGCTCCCTGCGCGACTACCTGTTGCCGGAAAACAGCGGCGTGCGTAAGGCCTTCCAGGACATGGAAGCCGCGCTGCGTGAAAACCGCATGACGCTGGAAGCGATTCGCGTTACCCAGTCTGACCGCGATCTGTTTAAACACCTGATCAGTGAAGCCACCAACTATGTGGCGGCGGATTATATGCGTCACGCCAACGAGCGTCGCGTGCATCTCGATCAGGCATTAGAGTACCGCCGCGAGCTGTTCACCTCGCGTAAACAGCTGGTGGCCGAGCAGTATAAGCACGTTGAAATGGCCCGTGAACTGGGCGAACACAACGGGGCAGAGGGCGATCTGGAAGCCGATTACCAGGCGGCCAGCGATCACCTGAACCTGGTGCAGACCGCGCTGCGTCAGCAGGAAAAAATCGAGCGCTATGAAGCCGATCTGGATGAGCTGCAAATTCGTCTTGAAGAGCAAAATGAAGTGGTGGCCGAAGCTGCCGAATTGCAGGAAGAGAACGAAGCCCGCGCGGAAGCCGCCGAGCTGGAAGTGGATGAGCTGAAAAGCCAGCTTGCTGATTACCAGCAGGCGCTGGATGTGCAGCAGACGCGTGCGATTCAGTACAACCAGGCGTTGCAGGCGTTGCAGCGTGCCAAAGAGCTGTGCCATCTGCCGGACCTGACCCCGGAAAGCGCTGACGAATGGCTGGATACCTTCCAGGCCAAAGAGCAGGAAGCCACTGAGAAACTGCTTTCTCTCGATCAGAAAATGAGCGTGGCGCAAACGGCGCACAGCCAGTTTGAGCAGGCGTACCAGCTGGTGGTGGCGATCAACGGTCCGCTGGCGCGTAACGAAGCGTGGGACGTTGCCCGTGAGCTGCTGCGCGACGGCGTCAATCAACGCCATCTGGCCGAACAGGTGCAGCCGCTGCGCATGCGCCTGAACGAGCTGGAACAGCGTCTGCGTGAACAGCAGGAAGCCGAGCGTCTGCTGGCGGAATTCTGCAAGCGTCAGGGTAAAAATTACGATTTCGACGAGCTTGAGGCCCTGCACCAGGAGCTGGAAGCGCGTATTGCGGCCCTGTCGGATACCGTATCGAACGCCAGCGAACAGCGCATGACGCTGCGTCAGGAGCTGGAACAGCTTCAGTCGCGTTCGAAGACGCTCTTACAGCGTGCGCCGATCTGGCTGGCTGCACAAAGCAGCCTGAACCAGCTCAGCGAACAGTGTGGCCAGGAGTTTTCCTCCAGCCAGGACGTCACCGAATACATGCAACAGCTGCTGGAGCGCGAGCGTGAAGCGATTGTTGAGCGTGACGAAGTGGGTGCGCGCAAGCGTGACGTCGATGAAGAGATTGAGCGTTTAAGCCAGCCTGGCGGCTCAGAAGATCCGCGCCTGAATGCCTTAGCCGAGCGTTTCGGCGGCGTGCTGCTGTCTGAAATTTACGACGATGTCGGCCTGGACGATGCGCCGTACTTCTCCGCGCTGTACGGTCCATCCCGTAACGCGATTGTGGTGCCTGATCTGTCGCTGATTTCGGACCAGCTTGCAGGGCTGGAAGACTGCCCGGAAGATCTCTACCTCATCGAAGGGGATCCGCAGTCGTTTGATGACAGCGTATTCAGCGTCGACGAGCTGGAAAAAGCGGTGGTGGTGAAAATCGCCGATCGCCAGTGGCGCTATTCGCGCTTCCCGGAACTGCCGCTGTTTGGCCGCGCCGCGCGTGAAAACCGTATTGAAAGCCTGCACGCTGAGCGCGAAACGCTTTCTGAACGTTTTGCAACCCTGTCGTTTGATGTTCAAAAAACGCAGCGTCTGCATCAGGCGTTCAGCCGCTTTATCGGCAGCCACCTGGGCGTTGCCTTTGAGCCCGATCCGGAAGCTGAAATCCGCAAGCTCAACACCCGCCGTGGTGAGCTGGAGCGTGCGCTTGCCAGCCATGAAAATGACAACCAGCAAAGCCGCGTGCAGTTCGAGCAGGCGAAAGAGGGCGTTGCGGCCCTTAACCGTATCCTGCCGCGCCTGAACCTGCTGGCGGACGATACGCTCGCCGACCGCGTGGACGAAATTCAGGAACGTCTGGACGAAGCGCAGGAAGCGGCGCGCTTTGTGCAGCAGCACGGCAATCAGCTGGCAAAACTGGAGCCGATGGTTTCCGTTCTCCAGAGCGACCCGGAACAGTTTGAGCAGTTAAAAGAGGATTATGCCTGGTCACAGCAGGTGCAGCGCGAAGCGCGTCAGCAGGCGTTTGCCCTGACGGAAGTGGTGCAACGTCGCGCACACTTCGGCTACTCCGATTCAGCAGAAATGCTGAGCGGGAACAGCGATCTTAATGAAAAGCTGCGCCAGCGTCTTGAGCAGGCCGAAGCAGAGCGTACGCGCGCCCGTGAAGCGATGCGTACTCACGCCGCACAGCTGAGCCAGTACAGCCAGGTCATGGCCTCGCTGAAAAGCTCCTTCGACACCAAGAAAGAGCTGTTAAACGATCTGCATAAAGAGTTGCAGGACATCGGCGTTCGCGCCGACAGCGGTGCAGAAGAGCGGGCGCGTATTCGCCGCGATGAACTGCATGCTCAGCTCAGTAACAACCGCGCGCGTCGTAATCAGCTGGAAAAAGCGCTGACCTTCTGTGAAGCAGAGATGGACAACCTGACGCGACGCCTGCGCAAGCTGGAGCGTGACTATCATGAGATGCGTGAACAGGTTGTGACCGCGAAGGCGGGGTGGTGCGCGGTGATGCGCATGGTGAAAGATAACAACGTGGAGCGTCGTCTGCATCGTCGCGAGCTGGCGTACCTGTCAGCCGATGAACTGCGCTCTATGTCGGATAAGGCGCTGGGCGCGCTGCGTCTGGCGGTGGCGGACAATGAACACCTGCGCGACGTGCTGCGTATGTCCGAAGATCCGAAGCGTCCTGAGCGCAAAATTCAGTTCTTCGTGGCGGTTTATCAGCACTTACGCGAGCGTATTCGTCAGGACATCATCCGTACCGACGATCCGGTGGAAGCGATCGAACAGATGGAGATCGAGCTGGGCCGTTTGACGGAGGAGCTGACCTCCCGCGAGCAGAAGCTGGCAATCAGCTCCCGCAGCGTGGCGAATATTATTCGTAAAACCATTCAGCGCGAGCAGAACCGTATCCGTCAGCTGAACCAGGGCCTGCAAAGCGTGTCGTTTGGCCAGGTCAACAGCGTGCGGCTGAACGTGAACGTGCGTGAGGCGCACTCCACGCTGCTGGACGTGTTGTCTGAACAGCACGAACAGCATCAGGATCTGTTCAACAGTAACCGCCTGACCTTCTCCGAAGCGCTGGCGAAGCTATATCAGCGTCTGAATCCGCAGATTGACATGGGCCAGCGTACGCCGCAAACCATCGGCGAGGAGCTGCTGGACTACCGCAACTATCTGGAAATGGAAGTTGAGGTTAACCGTGGCTCAGACGGCTGGCTGCGCGCGGAATCCGGTGCGCTCTCTACCGGTGAAGCTATCGGTACCGGTATGTCGATTCTGGTGATGGTGGTGCAGAGCTGGGAAGATGAAGCGCGTCGTCTGCGCGGCAAAGACATCTCGCCATGCCGTCTGCTGTTCCTCGATGAAGCCGCGCGTCTCGACGCCCGCTCCATCGCCACGCTGTTTGAGCTTTGCGAGCGACTCGATATGCAGCTCATCATCGCGGCGCCGGAAAACATCAGTCCGGAAAAAGGGACAACCTATAAGCTGGTGCGTAAGGTGTTTCAGAACAGTGAACACGTACACGTCGTGGGCCTGCGTGGTTTCGCCCCGCAGCCACCGGAGTCATTACCGGGCACGGCTGACGCCTCTTAACCCGGGGTGCGACAAATAGCGGCGCTCATGCGCCGCTTTTTTTATTCACTTAACTTGTGTTCAGGGCTGCGTTATCTTTAAACTTCTTTACATAAGGTAAGGCAGCAGCGAGTATGCCTTTCTATACTGAAGGAAATCTCCAGAATAATGGGCATGTCGTGAAAAACAGGGGGCAAGGGATGTTGCTTAAGAAAAATCGTGGTCGTCAGCTGTCTGCGCTGAGTTTGTGCCTGACAGTGATGTTTGCTCCACTGTTTACCGCTCAGGCCGATGAGCCTGAAATTGTACCGACTGACAGCTCCGCGACGATGGGCGCGCAGCCGACGTCGCTGTCACAACCGCTGGATCAGTCTCCGGCGACGGCCATCATGGCCGGCATTAAACCGCTGCCGGAAGGCATCGATACTGAATCATTACGCCAGCAGCTTATGACCGGCCTGCCCTCGAGCTATACTCCTGCTTATATTAACCAGCTCACGCTGCTTTACGCTGCGCGCGATATGAAACCGATGTGGGAAAATCGCGAGGCGGTACGAGCCTTCCAGCAGCAGCTGGCTGAAGTGGCGATTGCAGGCTTTCAGCCGCAGTTCACGACCTGGGTTGAGCTCCTGACCGACCCTGCCGTTACCGGACAGGCGCGTGACGTGGTGCTGTCTGATGCCATGATGGGCTACTTACAGTTTGTGGCGGGGATTTCGGTGAACGGCAACCGCTGGTTATACAGCAGTAAACCGTACAAGCTGGCGACGCCTGCGCTGTCCGTCATTAATCAGTGGCAGCTGTCGCTGGATAACGGCGAACTGCCGCGCTTTATCGCAAGCCTTGCGCCTGCCCATCCGCAATATGCCACGATGCATCAGTCGCTTCTTGAGCTGGTTGCGGATTCCCGCCCGTGGCCTCAGCTGCGTGGCACCACAACGCTGCGTCCGGGGCAGTGGAGCAGCGATGTGCCTGCGATCCGCGAAATTATGAAACGCTCCGGCATTCTTGACAGCGGCCCTAAAATTGCTCTGCCCGGTGACGAGACGCAAAATGCGGTCGTCAGCCCGTCGGCGCCGGTAAAAGAGAAAACGGCCGTTGCGTTGAGCAATAAGCCCGCCGCTTACGATCGCGAGCTGGTCGCCGCAGTGAAGCAGTTCCAGGCCGCGCAGGGGCTTGGCGCTGACGGCGTGATTGGTCCATCTACTCGCGACTGGCTGAACGTCTCTCCGGCCCAGCGGGCAGGAGTGCTGGCGTTGAATATCCAGCGCTTGCGCTTGCTGCCGGGCACGTTATCCACCGGCATTATGGTCAACATTCCGGCGTACTCCCTGGTCTACTATCAGGACGGTAGCGAAGTGCTGGCGTCCCGCGTGATTGTCGGCCGACCTGACCGAAAAACGCCAATGATGAGCAGCGCGCTGAATAACGTGGTGGTTAACCCGCCGTGGAACGTGCCGCCGACGCTGGCGCGCAAAGATATCCTGCCTAAGGTATGGAATGACCCGGGTTATCTGGAGCGACATAACTATACGGTGATGCGTGGCTGGAACAGCAAAGAAGCGATTGATCCCTGGATGGTCGACTGGTCAACGATTACGCCTTCGAACCTGCCGTTTCGTTTCCAGCAGGCACCTGGCGCACATAACTCGCTGGGACGTTACAAATTCAATATGCCAAGTTCGGACGCTATCTACCTGCATGATACCCCGAACCATAATCTGTTCCAGAAAGATGCACGCGCGCTCAGCTCGGGCTGTGTCCGCGTGAACAAGGCCTCCGAGCTGGCGAATATGCTGTTGCAGGATGCAGGCTGGAACGATACGCGGATATCAGATGCCCTGAAGCAGGGGGATACGCGTTACGTCAATATCCGCCACAATATTCCGGTCAATCTTTACTATCTGACGGCGTTTGTAGGCGCGGACGGACGCACCCAGTATCGTACAGATATTTACAATTATGATCTGACAGCGCGATCCGGCGCACAAATTTTGCCAAAAGCGGAACAATTAATCAGGTAAATGAAGTAGTTCGGTAAAAATGATTGTCGTAAGTTATGGTGAATATGAGGCGATCTGGCTGCAAGCCGCGTATTCACTGGGGTTGGGCGCCTTGACGTAGCAAGCTTTGCCAGTTATGGTGCCCTTCGTGCGCTAAGCATATTGACAATTTCTTTTACCTGTAGACCTGATTATCATGGACAAATTTGACGCTAATCGCCGCAAATTGCTGGCGTTAGGTGGCGTTGCGCTGGGCGCAGCAGCCATCCTTCCGACGCCAGCATTTGCCACCCTCTCGACACCTCGTCCGCGTATTTTAACGCTCAACAATCTGCATACTGGTGAGACGCTTAAAGCGGAATTTTTCGATGGCAGAGGCTATATTCAGGATGAATTAGCAAGACTCAACCATTTTTTCCGTGATTTCCGCGCGAATAAAATCAAAGCCATCGACCCTGGATTATTCGATCAGCTTTACCGCTTGCAGGGACTGCTGGGAACCAAAAGGCCGGTGCAACTCATTTCTGGCTATCGCTCTCTGGATACCAACAATGAACTGCGCGCCCACAGCCGTGGGGTAGCGAAAAAAAGCTATCACACCAAAGGGCAGGCGATGGATTTCCATATTGAAGGCGTTTCGTTAGCCAATATTCGCAAAGCGGCGTTATCTATGCGCGCAGGTGGTGTAGGATACTACCCACGTAGCAACTTTGTGCATATTGATACCGGGCCGGTTCGGCACTGGTAATAACGAAACACAGGAGCAGTATGAACTATCGTATTATTCCGGTTACCGCGTTCTCACAGAACTGTTCATTGATCTGGTGTGAACAAACTAAACTGGCCGCGCTTGTTGATCCCGGTGGCGACGCTGAGACAATCAAGCAGGAAGTCGCTGCCAGCGGTGTAACGCTGATGCAGATTTTACTCACCCATGGTCATCTCGACCATGTGGGTGCAGCGGCTGAACTGGCTGAACACTACGGTGTGCCGATTATCGGCCCGGAAAAAGAAGATGAGTTCTGGCTTCAGGGGCTGCCTGCCCAAAGCCGCATGTTTGGTCTGGATGAGTGTCAGCCACTGACACCGGACCGCTGGCTGAACGAAGGCGATCGCGTTAACGTAGGGAATGTAACTTTACAGGTGTTGCATTGCCCAGGGCATACGCCCGGCCATATCGTCTTCTTTGATGACGTGTCGCGCCTACTGATTTCCGGTGACGTGATTTTCAAAGGGGGCGTAGGACGCAGCGATTTCCCACGCGGCGATCACGGTCAACTGATTCAGTCGATTAAGCAGAAGTTATTGCCGTTAGGTGATGATGTGACGTTTATCCCTGGCCACGGACCAATGTCGACGCTGGGCGATGAGCGGTTGCATAACCCGTTCCTTCAGGATGAAATGCCTGTCTGGTAAACCCGGTAAAATAAAAAAGCCTGCGCTATGCAGGCTTTTTTTATGGGTGCAGGTTACAGCACCGCGACAATGGCTTCGCACAGCGGCGCCATGTTGTCAGGCGTCATACCTGCAACGTTCACGCGGCCAGAGGCAACGGCATACACGCCAAACTCTTCACGCAGGCGCAGCACCTGCTCTTTGGTCAGGCCGCTGAAGGAGAACATGCCGTTCTGCTTGATGATGAAGCTGAAGTCACGGTCAGCGCCTTTCTCAGCCAGCGTGTTCACAAACAGCAGACGCATGCGCTGAATGCGCTGACGCATATCGTTCAGCTCTTGCTCCCAGATTGCGCGCAGCGCATCGTTGCTCAGGATCGTCGCGACCACAGACGCACCGTGTGCCGGTGGGTTAGAGTAGTTAGCGCGGATCACGGACTTCATCTGGCTGAATGCGCGATCGACGGTTGCTTCGTCAGCAGCCACCAGCGTACAGGCGCCGACACGCTCGTTATACAGACCAAAGTTCTTGGAATAGGAGCTTGCGACAATCAGCTCCTGATGCACGGCGGCGAATGCGCGCAGACCTTCTGCATCTTCTTCCAGACCACGGGCAAAGCCCTGGTAAGCGAAGTCGAACAGCGGCAGCCAGCCTTTTTCAACGGACAGCTTAGCCAGCTGTTCCCACTGCTCAAGCGTAGGATCGATACCGGTTGGGTTATGGCAGCAGCCGTGGAACAGCACCACATCGCCCGCCTGGGCTTCGCTCAGGCTGGCCAGCAGACCGTCGAAATCCAGCGCGTGGTTTGCCGCGTCGTAGTAGGCGTATTCACGCACTTCCAGACCCGCAGAATTAAAAACGCTCTTGTGGTTCGGCCAGCTTGGATTGCTTACCCACACACGCTTCACAGAGGTGTTTTTCGCCAGGAAATCTGCCGCCACGCGCAGTGCGCCGGTACCGCCTGGGGTCTGCGCCGTGCGGGCGCGTTTTTCGCTCACAATGGTGCTGCCTTTGCCGAACAGCAGCTCCTGGGTGCAGCGACCAAATTCAGGGATACCATCAATACCGAGGTAGTTTTTGGTGGTTTCGTTTTCCAGCAGATACTGCTCAGCTTTTTTGACGCTGGTCAGTACCGGAGTTTTGCCGGTTTCATCTTTATATACACCAATACCCAGGTTGATTTTGCCAGGGCGGTCGTCGGCACGAAACAGATCGGCCAGGCCCAGAATTGGGTCGGCAGGAGCGGCAGTAATGTTCTCAAACATGACGAAGTTCCATTGTGATTACAGAAGTGAAATCCGCTATCAGGTTAACGGTAGATTTACAAAATGCCAACCGTTTGCGACGAAAAGCGTGCGGCTTTTCAAAAGTCGCTATTATTTTCTCTCAGGAATAAAAAAACAGGGCCGAAGCCCTGTTCATTAAGCATAAAACAACGAGGTGTGCTGATTAGAACTGGTAAACCAGACCCAGAGCCACGATATCGTCGTTGTTGATGCCCAGCTTGTTGTCGTCTTTCAGCTGGTTGATCTGATAGTCAACATAGGTAGACATGTTTTTGTTGAAGTAGTATGTCGCACCAACGTCGATGTAGTTGATGTAGTCTTCGTCACCGATACCTTCTACGTCTTTCGCTTTAGATTTGTAGTAAGCGATGGATGGACGCAGACCGAAGTCGAACTGGTACTGAGCGACGACAGAGAAGTCCTGAGACTTGTTAGCGAAACCACGGCTGCCCAGACGCGCTGCGTTACGCATTTCGCCATAAATAGCTGCCAGGTAGATGTTGTTCGCGTCATATTTCAGGCCGGTTGCCCACTGCTCAGCTTTGTCGCCTTTACCCCAATCCAGCGTCTGCTGGTTGTTGGTACGGTCAGCTGCACCATAAGCACCCACAATGCCGAAACCGTCGAAATCATAGCTCAGAGAGGTTGCCCAGCCGTCACCGTTGGAACGTACTGCGTCATCACGTTCATTTTTGCCCAGGTACTGAACACCAAAGTTCAGACCGTCAACCAGGCCGAAGAAGTTGCTGTTACGGTAAGTCGCCAGACCACCCGTACGGCCTGCGAAGAAGTTATCGCTCGCGCCGGTGTCGCCGCCGAACTCAGGCAGCATATCGGTGATGCCGATTGCGTCATAGACCAGACCGTAGTTACGACCGTAGTCGAAGGAGCCTGCGTCACCAAATTTCAGACCTGCGAATGCCAGACGGGTTTTGTTGCCGTTCTGTGCATCGCCACCTTCAGAGTTGTTACCCTGGAAGTTGTATTCCCACTGACCGTAGCCAGTCAGCTGATCGTTGATCTGAGTTTCACCTTTGAAGCCCAGACGCGCGTAAGTGTTGTCGCCATCGTTTCCCGCGTAATCAGAGAAGTAATGCAGGCCAACTGCTTTCCCGTAAAGATCTAATTTGTTGCCGTCTTTGTTATAGATTTCAGCAGCGTTTGCTGCACCGGCTACCAGCAGGGCAGGGACTACCACTGCCAGGATATTGCGCTTCATCATTATTTATTACCCTCATTGGTTTTTTTATGACACTCGCCACTGCCGCCAATAAATTCTGTCAATAAATATTTCCGGAACTATTGATGAGAGTTAGGTGTCTTTATGTGTCTGACAGGCATCTTTCCATTCATAGAACCGTTTCGCTACACTGAAAGTGCTACAATCTTCAAGATTCAGTTACCAAAAGAAAATATGTGTAACTAAATATGTATTTTTGGGAACTTTGTGAAGCACCTCAAATTTCAGTGCCACCTGGCGAATTAAACATCCGCTTTATTCTTATATATATGATTTCCTTATGTTTAATTTAGCTAAAGGCCTTTCGTATAAACAGAAGTTAAACGGCTCATTTTTTCTTATGATCGATAAAAGCCATCCAGATGGCTGTGAAATTGGTTGTTTTTTATGCTAATGCGTAAGGATTGTTTTAAGCGCAATAAGAATGGGGTTATTTTTTTGTCTCAGGATATTTCGTGGAAACAAAACGTAACAGGTAGAGGTAATAGCGGGGTTGTGGTTTAAAGACGCTTACTTCTGACTGACGAAAACTGACATTGCAGGATAAAATAATGGCCAGCATTTGCTGGCCATTAATGATTTGGTCGGTTAGAAACTTGCGTTACGCGGTGTGCGTGGGAATGGAATCACATCACGTACGTTCTGAACACCTGTTACGTAAGCAATCAGACGTTCGAAGCCCAGGCCAAAGCCGGAGTGTGGAACGGTGCCGTAGCGACGGAGATCGCGATACCAGCTGTAGTCCGCCGGGTTCAGGCCCATCTCCTGCATACGCGCGTCCAGCACATCCAGGCGCTCTTCACGCTGGGAGCCACCGATGATCTCACCGATGCCCGGCGCGAGGACATCCATCGCGGCAACGGTTTTACCGTCTTCGTTAAGGCGCATATAGAACGCCTTAATGTCTTTCGGATAGTTTTTCACCACAACCGGTGCTTTAAAGTGCTTCTCTGCCAGATAACGTTCGTGCTCGGAGGAGAGATCCACGCCCCAGTAAACCGGGTTTTCGAATTTCTCACCGCATTTTTCCAGGATTGCGACCGCGTCGGTGTAATCCACCTGCGCGAAGTCTGCGGAGACGAAGCGCTCAAGACGGGCGATGGCGTCGTTATCGACACGCTCAGCGAAGAATTTCATGTCGTCTGCGCGCTCTTCGAGAACGGCTTTAAACACGTATTTCAGCATCGCTTCTGCCAGGGCTGCCGCGTCATTCAGATCGGCAAAGGCCACTTCCGGCTCCAGCATCCAGAATTCCGCCAGGTGACGGCTGGTGTTGGAGTTTTCCGCACGGAAGGTTGGGCCGAAGGTATAGATCTTAGACAGCGCACAGGCGTAGGTTTCACCGTTGAGCTGGCCGGAAACCGTCAGGAAGGCTTCTTTGCCAAAGAAGTCTTTGTCGTAATCGACTTTACCTTCCGGCGTACGCGGCAGGTTTTCCATATCCAGCGTTGAAACGCGGAACATTTCACCTGCGCCTTCGGTATCGGAAGCCGTGATCAGCGGAGTAGAAACCCAGAAGTAACCCTGCTCGTCAAAGAAACGATGCAGCGCCTGCGCCAGCGTATGACGCACGCGGGCAACCGCACCAATCAGGTTGGTGCGCGGACGCAGGTGCGCGACTTCACGCAGATATTCGATGCTGTGACGCTTTGCAGCCATCGGGTAGGTGTCAGGATCTTCAACCCAGCCGGTCACTTCCACCGAGGTCGCCTGAATTTCGTAGCTCTGACCCTGGCCCGGAGAGGCCACCACAACACCGGTGACGATCACGGAACAGCCGGTTGTCAGGTGCAGAACGTCATCATTGTAATTGGGCAGAGAATTATTAATGACGGCCTGTACAGGATCAAAGCAGGAACCGTCATAGACGGCGAGGAAGGAGATGCCAGCTTTAGAATCTCGGCGAGTACGCACCCATCCGCGCACGGTGACCTCCTGGTCAACGGCGACACGGCCCTGGAGTACGTCGGCTACAGGCACAACGCTCATAATATTCTCTCTGTTAATAGTCGGAAAAAATAAACACTTGTCCGCCCTTATAGGGGGGATATCTATGTTACCTGCCATCCGCTATCAGACAAGTAAATTTCACCGTCTTAAGAGAAGAAATAAGAAATTAATAAGAGAAGGGGAGCCATGAAGGCTCCCCCGAAGCCGTTAACTGGCTTTTTTAACCTGAGGCAAATCGAAGGCTTTACGTAATGCGCGGACAAACGCTTTGTCATGGCAGATGGTTTTGCCCGGACTGTCGGAGAGCTTCGCGACCGGCTTACCGTTACATTCCACCAGTTTTATCACGATGTTCAGCGGTTTCACCTGAGGAATATCACAGGTTAACCGCGTACCAATCCCGAAACTCAGGTTCACCCGCGATGAGAAATGGCGATAAAGGTCGACGGCTTTCGCCAGGTCAAGGTTATCGGAGAAGACCAGCACCTTACTCATGGGGTCGATGCCCAGTTTTTCGTAATGGGCGATGGCTTTCTCACCCCATTCAACCGGGTCCCCGGAATCATGGCGCAAACCCTGGTAGCGTTTGGCAAACTCAGGGCCAAAGTCGCGCAGGAACGCGTCCATGGTAATGCAGTCGGTAAGGGCAATACCCAGCCGATCCGGGTATTCCTCTAGCCACGCGGCGAGGGCGGCGCGCTGGCTGTTGGCAAGGTCAGGGCTGATCTGCTGGTGCGCCTGGAACCATTCGTGCGCCTGGGTGCCCATCGGCGTTAAATCAAGGCGACGTGCCAGATCGTAGTTACTGGTGCCAACGAACCACGGCTCCTGTTGCAGACGTCTGACAATGGCTTCCTGAACCTCGCGAGAGAAGCGGCGGCGCGTGCCAAAGTCCATCAGACGGAATCGGGACATATCCAGCCCTTCGGTCAGTCTGGAAAACTCAACGAGTTTATTCTCCAGAGCGGCAACCGCCTGCGTCACACCGGTTTCAGGGGAGCGATAGCGGTGGGCCAGCTCGCTGATCACGGCCAGAAGCGGCACTTCCCACATGATCACCTCGCGCCACGGGCCGGTCAGACGAATGTCCAGCTTGCCGTTATCATTGGTGACGGTGACCTGTTCCGGGTTATAGCGGAACTCACGCAGCCAGTTCAGATAATCCGCTTTAAAGAAAGGCAGGCCTGAAAGCCACTGATATTCGTCATCGGTGAGCGCCAGATGCTGCATGGCCTCGACCTGTTCACGAATGGAATCTGCGTAGATACCCAGCAAGTCGTCACCCCGGCAGCGAAATTCCGCCGCAACATGGACATCATGATAGTGGTGAAACACGGCTTGCTGCATATGCAGCTTGTACGCGTCGGTATCCAGCAACGTATGCAGAACCGGAGAAGCGAATTGAGTCATAGGTGCGCTGTAGCATCCTCTCACGGGAGCGTTTAGTACAATAAACAACTCCGGAGTATACCCTGTTTAGTGATTTATTGAACCCCGATCACAACATAAGCACACTTTATGGTCGAGAGCATTTCGTGCCCCGTGTTATAAAAATGTAGCTAAAAAGGGCGTTGTGCCTGAAAAGATGAACATTCTGCATAGCGCGTTTTACACAACAGGAATATATTGAATCGTTACTCGACAAACGATGCATAAGGTTTTCTATGACACAACAGCCACAAGCTAAATACCGCCACGACTATCGTGCGCCGGAATACCTGATAAGCGATATCGATCTGACTTTCGACCTGGATGCCACAAAAACCGTGGTGACGGCGGTAAGCCAGGTGACGCGCCAGAGCGCGACAGCCGTGCCGCTGCGTCTGGATGGTGAAGACCTGACGCTGGTTTCCCTGCATATTAACGATGAAGCCTGGTCAGACTATAAAGAAGAAGGCAACCAGCTGGTCATCGACAACCTGCCGGAACGCTTTACCCTGCGCATCGTGAATGAAATTAGCCCTGCCGCCAATACCGCGCTGGAAGGACTTTACCAGTCAGGCGTAGCCCTGTGTACCCAGTGTGAAGCCGAAGGTTTCCGCCACATTACCTGGTATCTGGATCGCCCGGACGTCCTGGCGCGCTTTACCACCAAAATTATTGCCGACAAAACGCTGTACCCGTACCTGCTTTCCAACGGCAACCGGATTGGTGAAGGGGAACTGGAGAATGGCCGTCACTGGGTACAGTGGCAGGATCCGTTCCCGAAACCCTGCTATCTGTTTGCGCTGGTGGCGGGAGATTTCGATGTCCTGCGCGACACCTTTAAAACGCGCTCTGGCCGTGAAGTCGCGCTGGAGCTGTTCGTGGACCGTGGCAACCTTGACCGCGCACCGTGGGCAATGACCTCCCTCATCAACTCCATGAAGTGGGATGAAACGCGCTTTGGCCTCGAATATGACCTCGACATCTATATGATCGTTGCGGTCGATTTCTTCAACATGGGCGCGATGGAGAATAAAGGTCTTAACATCTTTAACTCTAAATACGTGCTGGCGCGTACCGATACCGCCACGGATAAAGATTACCTCGATATCGAACGCGTTATCGGCCACGAATATTTCCATAACTGGACCGGGAACCGCGTCACCTGCCGCGACTGGTTCCAGCTGAGCCTGAAAGAGGGCTTAACCGTCTTCCGCGATCAGGAGTTCAGCTCCGATCTGGGATCGCGGGCGGTAAACCGCATCAACAACGTGCGCACCATGCGTGGTCTGCAATTTGCAGAAGATGCCAGCCCAATGGCGCACCCGATCCGCCCGGATAAAGTCATTGAGATGAATAACTTCTACACCCTGACGGTGTATGAAAAAGGCGCTGAAATTATCCGTATGATCCACACCCTGCTGGGTGAAGAGAATTTCCAGAAAGGGATGCAGCTTTACTTTGAGCGTCACGACGGCAGTGCGGCCACCTGCGACGATTTTGTTCAGGCGATGGAAGACGCCTCTAACGTCGATCTGTCTCATTTCCGCCGCTGGTACAGCCAGGCCGGTACGCCGATTGTGACGGTCAAAGACGACTACAACCCGGAAACCGAGCAGTACACGCTGACCATCAGCCAGCGCACGCCGCCAACTGCCGAGCAGGAAGAGAAACATCCGCTGCACATTCCGTTCAGCGTTGAGCTGTACGACAACGAAGGCAACGTGATCCCGTTACAGAAGGGCGGCCACCCGGTGCATAACGTGCTGAACGTGACCCAGGCAGAGCAGACCTTTATCTTCGATAACGTCTATTTCCAGCCCGTTCCCGCCCTGCTGTGCGAATTCTCCGCGCCGGTGAAACTCGAATACAAGTGGAGCGATCAGCAGCTTACGTTCCTGATGCGTCACGCGCGCAACGATTTCTCGCGCTGGGATGCGGCACAAAGCCTGCTGGCGACCTACATCAAGCTGAACGTCAACCGTTACCAGCAGGGCCAGCCGCTGACGCTGCCGGTTCATGTGGCAGACGCGTTCCGTGCCATCCTGCTGGATGAGAACATTGACCCGGCGCTGGCGGCTGAAATTTTAACGCTGCCTTCTGCGACTGAAATCGCCGAGCTGTTTGACATCATCGACCCGATTGCCATCGTCGCCGTGCGTGAAGCGCTGACCCGCACGCTGGCGACCGAACTGGCAGATGAGTTCCTCGCCATTTACAACGCCAACAAGCTGGACGGGTATCGGGTGGAACATGCGGATATCGGTAAACGTTCCCTGCGCAATACCTGCCTGCGCTATCTGGCGTTTGGTGAGGCAGAGCTGGCGAACACGCTGGTCAGCAAGCAGTACCACGAAGCCGATAACATGACGGATGCCCTGGCCGCGCTGGCCGCAAGCGTTGCCGCCGAGCTGCCGTGCCGCGATGCGCTGATGCAGGAGTACGACGACAAGTGGCATCAGGATGGTCTGGTGATGGACAAGTGGTTCATCCTTCAGGCCACCAGCCCGGCAGCCGATGTACTCAGCAAAGTACGCAGCCTGCTGAAGCACCGTTCGTTCACCATGAGCAACCCGAACCGCGTCCGCTCTCTGATTGGTGCCTTCGCCAGCAGCAACCCGGCCGCGTTCCATGCCGAAGACGGCAGCGGTTATCAGTTCATGGTTGAAATGCTGACCGAGCTGAACAGCCGTAACCCGCAGGTGGCGTCTCGTCTGATTGAGCCGCTGATCCGCCTGAAACGTTACGATGCGCAGCGTCAGGCGAAAATGCGCGCCGCGCTTGAGCAGCTGAAAGGGCTGGAAAATCTGTCTGGCGATCTGTACGAGAAGATTGCTAAGGCGCTGGCCTGATGTAAAAAAGCCCGGTGGCGCTACGCTTACCGGGCCTACGTGGGGTCGCGGGGCATCGGTTTTCTCCCTCTCCCTGTGGGAGAGGGCCGGGGTGAGGGCATCAGGCATTAGCCTTTATCCGCTGAATCTCCGCTTCCCCACGTTTCATCACCCGATCCAGTACTTCGGCTTCCAGCTCCGCCAGTCTGGCCGATCCCACGCGGCGAGGACGTGGAATATCTACCGTCAGATCCAGACCAATTTTGCCCTCTTCTATTAACAGCACCCTGTCTGCCATTGCCACGGCTTCACTGACATCATGCGTCACCAGCAGTACCGTAAAGCCGTGCGTCTGCCAGAGGGTTTCTATCAGATCCTGCATCTCGATCCGCGTCAGGGCATCAAGCGCGCCGAGCGGTTCATCAAGCAGCAACAGGCCGGGACGGTGAATCAGCGCGCGAGCCAGCGCTACGCGCTGCTTTTGTCCACCCGACAGGGCCGCAGGCCACTCTCCCGCGCGATTCTCCAGCCCTACCGCAGCGAGTGCCTGCCGGGCGTCCTCCCGCCAGTTGCCCTTCAGGCCCAGCCCGACGTTATCCATCACCGTTTTCCACGGCAGCAGACGCGCGTCCTGAAACATCATGCGCGTATCATCCTGAATCGTGGCCAGCGGCGTAGTGCCTGCCAGAATGTCACCGCAGTTTGGCGCTTCCAGCCCGGCTAAAAGACGCAGCAGGGTACTCTTGCCGCCACCGCTGCGGCCGACAACGGCCACGAACTGTCCGGCAGGAATATGCAGATCCAGTGCATTCAGAATGGTGTTGTCGCCGTAGCGTTTGGTCACGCCGTTCAGCAGTAACGGTGTTCCCTGGTTCAGTCGTGCAGTATTCATGCTTTCGCCTCCTGAGTGGTGTAGGCCGGGTTCCAGCGCAGCCAGCTACGTTCCAGCCACTGGGCGCTGACGTCCGCAAGTTTGCCGAGCAGGGCATAAAGGATAATGGCAACCACCACCACGTCCGTTTGCAGGAACTCGCGGGCGTTCATCGCCAGATAACCAATGCCGGAGTTAGCCGAAATGGTTTCCGCCACGATCAGGGTTAGCCACATCAGGCCGAGCGCAAAACGCACCCCAACCATAATGGAGGGCAGGGCGCCCGGCAGGATCACATGGGTAAACAGGGCAAAACCTGACAGGCCATAGCTGCGGGCCATCTCCACCAGACCGCGATCGATATTACGGATCCCATGCCAGGTATTGATATAAATCGGGAATAACGTTCCCAGCGCCACGAGGAAAATTTTGGCGCTCTCATCAATGCCAAACCACAGGATAACCAGCGGAATAAGCGCCAGATGCGGCACGTTGCGCAGCATCTGAACGGAGGTATCCAGTAGCCGCTCACCCCAGCGTGACAGGCCGCTGATCAGCCCCAGCGTCAGGCCGATGCTTCCGCCAATCGAAAAGCCAATTACCGCGCGCCAGGAGCTGATGGCAAGATGTTGCCACAGCTCACCGCTGGCGCTTAGCGACCAGAACGCTTCCACAACGCCCTCCGGAGAGGGCAAAATGCGGCTCGACAGCCAGCCAGTTGAAGACGCCAGTTGCCAGACGAGGACAATGCCGACGGGCAGAAACCACGGCGCGGCGCGCAGCAGCCATTTTTGTGCGGTTGCAGACATGGTGGCTCCTTAGCTTTGCGCGACTTTTCTCGGGATAAACGCGTTCGCCACGGCTTCGCCCTGCAACTGAAGCTGACGTGGCTGCGGAATTGCCGGGATAGCGACATCCAGATGCGGGAACAGCAGTTCACCCACCTTGTACGCCTCCTCCAGATGTGGGTAGCCAGACAGGATAAAGCTGTCGATCCCCAGCGCCGCGTATTCATTAATGCGTGCCGCTACGGTTGGACCGTCGCCGACCAGTGCCGTGCCGGCACCGCCGCGCACCAGACCTACCCCGGCCCACAGGTTCGGGCTGATCTCAAGATTTTCACGCTTGCCGTTGTGCAGGGAAGCCATCCGATGCTGGCCCACGGAGTCGGTTTTGGCAAACGCCGCCTGTGCTTTAGCGATAGTGTCGTCGTCCAGATGAGCGATCAGACGGTCGGCGGCTTGCCAGGCCTCGTCGTTTGTTTCGCGGACGATCACGTGCAGGCGAATGCCGAAGCGTACCGTACGGCCATGTTTTGCGGCTTTAGCGCGTACCTGAGCAATTTTCTCTTTCACCAGCTCCGGTGGCTCGCCCCAGGTCAGATAGAGATCGACCTGCTCAGCCGCCAGCTCCTGCGCCACGTCCGACGATCCGCCGAAATAGAGGGGAGGGCGCGGCTGCTGTACCGGCGGGAAGTAGAGCTGTGCATCGCGAACGTGGATATGTTTCCCTTCGAAGGTGACGGTTTCCCCTTCCAGCAGACGTCGCCAGACGCGGGTGAACTCTGCGGAGGCTTCATAGCGCTCGGTATGATCGAGAAAGACGCCATCGCCCGCCAGCTCCTGCGGATCGCTGCCCGTCACCAGGTTGAACAGCGCACGGCCGTTGGAAAGCCTGTCCAGCGTTGCCGCCTGACGCGCCGCGACGGTGGGCGACACCACGCTCGGGCGCAAGGCTACCAGGAATTTCAGGCGCTGGGTGACGGGGATCATTGACGCGGCAACCAGCCACGCATCCTCACACGAGCGGCCCGTCGGGATCAGCACCCCGGTAAAACCGATGCGGTCTGCCGCCTGGGCGATCTGCTGTAGATAGCCGTGATCGACCGGGCGGGCGCCTTCTTCTGTGCCAAGATAGTGTCCATCACCGTGGGTGGGTAAAAACCAGAAAAGATTCAGACTCATGATTTTTTTCCTTCAATGCCAGCGGGTTGCCAGATGCGTTCGCGAATATTCACCTGCTTTGGAACCAGGCGGTTTTGATAAAAGAGGTCTGCCGTTTGCTGCTGGAGAGCGGCAACGTGGGCGTCAACCGGTGCTATGGTGGTGGGAGGACGGTGGTCAAGATAAGTGGCGATCACCGGTTCAGGCAGGCCCATGGTTTTTGCCAGCAGCGTGATGCTCTGCTGACGCTGGCTTTGGGTCAGCGCATCGGCCTGAGAGAAGGTATCCAGCACCTGCTGAATAAATGCGCCATTTTTCTCAGCGTAAGGACGTGCCGCCAGGTAGAACGAACCGGTCTGCTTCAGGGTGGTGCCGTCTTTCAGCACCCGCACACCGCCCTGCAACAGTGCGGCGGAGTAGTACGGATCCCAGATAGCCCAGGCATCAACATTTTTTTGCTGAAACGCCGCGCGCGCATCGGCAGGCGTCAGGTAAACGGGCTGGATATCGGTGAATTTAAGGCCGGCCTCCTGCAACGCGCGCAGCAGCAGGTTGTGCGAGCTTGAACCTTTCTGGAAAGCAACCTTATGGCCTTTGAGGTCGGCGACGCTTTTGATCTCGCTGTTTTCCGGCACCAAAATAACCTCTGCCTTCGGCTTAGCGGGCTCAACGCCAACGTAAACCAGATCCGCCCCGGCAGCCTGCGCAAAGATTGGCGGGATATCGCCGGTGCTGCCTAAATCAATACTCCCGACGTTCAGCGCCTCCAGCATCTGTGGTCCGGCAGGGAACTCGACCCATGAGAATTTGGTCTCCGGGAAACGCTTCTCAAGCAACGCATGGCTTTTCGCCAACACCATGCTGACGCTGCCTTTCTGATAACCGATACGCAGGCTCTCCGGCGCTTTCTCCGCCGCCTGAGCCAGCGACGCCACTGCCAGCAGACCTGCCAGCCCGATACGGGTAATTGTTTTAAACATGCGCCACTCCTTGTGATTGATGAAATGCTGCCGCGTGGCGATCCCGACGGTTCAGGGCGTGCCAGAAGGTTTCGAGCGCACTGTCGAGGCGGGTTTGCAGATTCGGCGTGAAATGGGGTTTATGCTGGTAGTCGATTACCTGTGAGTCGTCAGCGAAGACGCCATGCAGGATCTCCTGCGCTTTCAGCGCGTTCAGAACCGGCTTGAGGGCATAATCCACCGCCAGTAAATGAGCTACCGTACCGCCTGTGGCCAGCGGCAGGACAACCTTACCGTCCAGCGCGCGTTCGGGCAGCAGATCGAGCAGCGTTTTCAGTGCGCCGGAAAAAGAGGCTTTATAAATCGGTGTCGCGACGACCAGCCCGTCAGCACTCTTAAGTTGTTCGATCAGGGTTTTCAGCGCCGGGCTGTCGAAACGGGCGTAGAGCAGATCTTCAGGCGCGAAATTGTGCAAATTCCAGTGACACACTTCGACATCCAGAGCATTAAGCTTTTCGCGAGCGTATTCCAGCAGTGCGCTGGAGCGAGAGGGGAAGCGGGGGCTTCCGGCCAGGGTAATGACGCGCATGGTTGCTCCTTATAACTAATTGTTTGCTTTTATCTAACATTCATAACAATTTTCAGGAGTGTGACATTGCGTGGTTATTCCACTAAATGATTTATCCTCAGGATGAATGCAGAAAAATGCATAAGAAGCGAACCGATAAGTAAACGATTGCGTTTTACGTGGCTTTTTTTGCCACAGGTCAATTCCCTTTCCGGGCGGAATCGCACATAATCCCCTCCCGGTTTGCACACCGGGAATCCAGGAGAGTTCATGTACTACCCCTTCGTTCGTAAAGCCCTTTTCCAGCTCGATCCTGAGCGCGCTCATGAATTTACATTTCAGCAGTTACGCCGTATTACAGGAACGCCTCTGGCCGCGCTGGTGCGTCAAAACGTGCCGGAAAAACCAGTTCAGTGCATGGGCCTGACTTTCAAAAATCCACTGGGCCTGGCGGCCGGTCTGGACAAAAATGGCGAATGCATTGATGCACTCGGTGCGATGGGCTTTGGCTCGATCGAAATCGGGACGGTGACGCCGCGTCCGCAGCCGGGAAATGACAAGCCACGTCTGTTTCGCCTGGTTGAAGCCGAGGGGCTGATCAACCGCATGGGCTTTAATAACCTTGGCGTCGATCATCTGGTTGAGAACGTTAAGAAAGCCCATTTTGATGGCGTGCTGGGTATTAATATTGGCAAAAATAAAGACACGCCGGTCGAGCAGGGTAAAGATGACTATCTGATTTGTATGGAAAAAGTCTATGCCTATGCCGGTTATATTGCGGTGAATATATCTTCGCCTAACACCCCAGGGCTGCGTTCATTACAATATGGCGAAGCGCTCGACGATCTTCTTAGCGCCATTAAAAATAAACAAACGGCGCTACAGGCGATCCACCATAAATATGTTCCGGTCGCGGTTAAGATCGCCCCGGATCTTTCGGCAGAAGAATTGATCCAGGTTGCCGACAGTTTAGTTCGCCATAATATTGATGGTGTGATTGCAACCAATACAACACTCGATCGCTCTCTCGTTCAGGGAATGAAAAACTGTGACGAAGCGGGTGGATTAAGTGGCCGTCCGGTACAATTAAAAAGCACCGAAATTATTCGCGCACTCTCCGCAGAATTAAAAGGTCAGCTGCCGATTATTGGCGTGGGTGGCATTGACTCTGTCATCGCTGCACGTGAGAAGATGGCGGCAGGTGCATCGCTGGTGCAAATTTATTCCGGCTTTATTTTTAAAGGGCCGCCGCTGATTAAAGAAATCGTCACGCATATCTAATCTTTTCTCTTAATCAGACAACCAGGGCTTTATTTCCAGCCCTGGTTGTTTTATATTCCGTCATTGTTGCTTATTTAAACATTATAGTCTTTTATTACTAGTGTTATAAGCGAAGCGGCAAATAGGACATTTTTAGTACAGGACGTTTAGGGGACGGGAGAGAAACATGCGAATTAAACCTGACGATAACTGGCGCTGGTATTTTTGTGACGAGCATGACCGTATGATGCTCGACTTAGCCAATGGCATGTTGTTTCGCTCTCGTTTTGCGCGCCGAATGTTAACGCCAGACGCGTTTGCTCCCTCAGGCTTTTGCGTTGACGACGCTGCACTCTATTTCTCTTTTGAAGAAAAATGCCGCGAGTTCGATCTCTCCAAAGAACAGCGCGCTGAACTGGTACTAAATGCGCTGGTAGCGATCCGTTTCCTGAAACCGCAAATGCCGAAAAGCTGGCATTTTCTCGCCCACGGCATGTGCTGGACCCCGGCTATCGGCGATGCGGCGAGCGTCAATCTGAGCGATACCGAAGAAGAGGTGAATTTGCTGGTGGTTGAACCCGGTGAAAACGCTGCGCTCTGTTTGCTGGCCCAACCCGGCGTGACCATTGCCGGGCGAGTTATGCAGTTAGGTGATGCCATCAAAGTGATGAATGACAGGCTGAAGCCACAGCTGCGCGTTGATTCCTTCAGCCTTGAACAGGCAGTTTAAGCTTCCAGCTGTACGGATGTTTTCGGGACACAGCTACAGCACAGGATCGTGCCGTCACTGCCAATCGCAGATTTCTTCAGGGCACTTACTTCACCATCGACCAGTTTAATGCGACAGCATCCGCAAATCCCCGCGCGACAGGAATACGGTACGCGGATACCTGCCTGTTCCAGCTGTTCCAGTAGCACCTGCTGATTGTTACCACGGATAACCTTGCCTTCCCAGTGAATATCCACCGCGGAAGCGATGTTGGTGACAACGTCAACCATCTCTTCTTCCTGACCTGCGCCGTACACCCTGGCAGGCCCGCGGGTGAGAATTTCGACCTCGTCGCCCACGCGGATCACGCCGCTGGAGCGGGGGATCAGGTTCTGGCCGAAGTCGACATCGCCGTTATCCTGCGCGGTACGAAATGACTGCAAGGTTTTCAGCGGTTCGCCGGAAGGGTGTTTCTGACCTTTCTCCGGGCTGACGGTGGTAAAAATACAGCGGCTGCACGGCTTCACGACATCAAAAATAACGCTGCCGATGCGGATCACTTTCCAGGTATCTTCATCCCAGGCATTCGCTCCGGTCACCACCAGATTCGGGCGAAACTGCTCCATCTGCACGCTGGCTTTGCAACGATTTTGTAAATCACGCAGCGAGGCCTCGCTGGTCAGCAGGAAGGGAAAACCATCCGCGAAGGAGAGAGGAACCGCATCGTGGCGCTTCACGCGACGGGTCAGCGCAGGCCCAACCCAGCGCAGCTGAACGTCACGGGAGAAAAAGCCGCTCAGCCACTGGTTAATGTTATCCGGCGCGATACGCGCGGTAAAATGATTGCCCCACACTTCCGTTGGCGCATCAAGCGGCGCAAAATCAGCAAAGCGGATCACGACGCTTGAACCGTCCGGCGCAGTCAAATGCAGCCCGTCATGAAGCGGGGAAGGGGTAAAGCGAACCATCTGCGGGAACTGACGTGCGGTGATAAACGTACCGTCAGGCTCGGTGACCATAAAAATACGATCGAAGGCGAATCCGCTCATATCGGCCAGCGCGTGAGAGACGCCGATGCCGCGCATGGATTTCACCGGATGAATAAAAAGCCTGGATAACGTCGCCACTGCACACTCCCGCTAAAGAAAATAAGCCTTCAACTTTATGACATACACGCCATATTAGCTATAATGCGCGACAATTTTCTTTGAGTAAAAGTGACGATATGAATTCTCTGTTTGCCAGTACGGCCCGTGGGCTGGAAGAGCTGTTAAAAACTGAACTGGAAGCCCTGGGCGCGAAAGAGTGCCGGGTGGTTCAGGGTGGTGTCCATTTTGAGGGCGACACGCGGCTTATTTACCAGAGCCTGATGTGGAGCCGTCTGGCGTCGCGCATCATGCTGCCGATGAAAGAGTGCAAGGTCTACAGCGATCTTGATCTCTACACCGGCGTACAGATGATCGACTGGACAGAGATCTTCACCCCGGACGCTACCTTTGCGGTGCATTTCAACGGCGTCAACGATGAGATCCGCAACAGCCAGTATGGTGCCCTGCGCGTTAAGGATGCCATTGTGGACTGCTTCACGCGTCGCAATAAAGAACGTCCGAACGTTGACCGTGAAAACCCGGATCTGCGTATCAACGTCTGGCTGAACGGCGATACGGCCAGTATTTCCCTGGATCTGAGTGGAGCAGGCCTGCATCTGCGCGGCTATCGCGATCGCACCGGGATGGCGCCGATCAAAGAAACGCTGGCTGCCGCTATCGTGATGCGCTCCGGATGGCAGCCAGGTACGCCGCTGCTCGATCCGATGTGCGGTTCCGGTACGCTGCTGATTGAAGCCGCGATGCTGGCCACCGACCGTGCGCCAGGGCTGCACCGCGGCCACTGGGGCTTCAAAGGCTGGGCGCAGCACGATGAAGCCATCTGGAAAGAGGTCAAAGACGATGCGCAGACCCGCGCCCGTAAAGGGCTGGCGGAGTACACCTCTCACTTTTACGGTTCGGACAGCGACGCACGGGTGATTGAACGCGCGCGCAGCAACGCCCGTCGTGCCGGTATCGGCGAGCTGGTGACCTTCGAGGTGAAGGACGTGGCGAATCTGACCAATCCTCTGCCAAAAGGCCCGTACGGTACGGTGATCAGCAACCCGCCGTATGGTGAGCGTCTGGACAGCGAGCCGGCGCTGATTGCACTGCACAGCCTGCTGGGCCGCAACATGAAAGCGCATTTCGGCGGCTGGGACCTCTCCCTGTTTAGCGCCTCGCCGGAGCTGCTGAGCTGCCTGCAATTGCGTGCCGATCGCCAGTTCAAAGCGAAAAACGGCCCGCTGGACTGCGTGCAGAAAAACTACCATCTGGCAGAGGTAGCGGCGGATAGCAAACCGTCAGGCGTGGCGGAAGATTACGCCAACCGCCTGCGCAAAAACCTGAAGAAATTTGAAAAGTGGGCGAAGCAAGAAGGCATCGAATGTTATCGCCTGTACGACGCTGACCTGCCCGAGTACAACGTGGCGGTTGACCGCTATGCGGACTGGGTGGTGGTTCAGGAATACGCCCCGCCGAAAACTATCGATGCGCAAAAAGCGCGTCAGCGTATGCTGGATGTGATTGCGGCCACCATCGCCGTTCTCGGCATTTCGCCAAACAAGCTGGTGCTGAAAACCCGTGAGCGTCAGAAAGGTAAAAATCAGTATCAGAAGATGGGCGAGAAAGGCGACTTCCTCGAAGTGGGCGAATATAACGCGCGCCTGTGGGTTAACCTGACCGACTACCTTGATACCGGCCTGTTCCTCGATCACCGTATCGCCCGCCGCATGCTGGGCCAGATGAGCAAGGGGAAAGACTTCCTGAACCTGTTCTCCTATACCGGCAGCGCCAGCGTTCATGCGGGGCTTGGCGGCGCGCGTAGCACCACCACGGTAGATATGTCCCGGACTTATCTGGAGTGGGCAGAGCGCAACCTGCGTCTTAACGGCTTAACCGGCCGTCAGCATCGCCTGTTACAGGCCGACGTGCTGGGCTGGCTGCGCGATACCGACGAGCAGTTTGACCTGATCTTTATCGATCCGCCGACCTTCTCTAACTCCAAGCGTATGGAGGATAGCTTTGATGTTCAACGCGATCACCTGCGCCTGATGACCGACCTGAAGCGTCTGCTGCGTAAAGGCGGCACCATTATGTTCTCGAATAACAAGCGCGGATTCCGCATGGATCACGACGGCCTGGCCGAATTGGGACTGAAAGCACAAGAAATCAGCCAAAAAACGCTGTCTCAGGACTTTGCCCGTAACCGTCAAATCCACAACTGCTGGCTGATCTCCGCGGTCTGAAAGGAAAAATAAATGTCTTTAATTAGTATGCACGGCGCGTGGCTCTCTTTCAGCGACTCACCGCTTCTCGATAATGCAGAGCTGCATATCGAAGATAACGAGCGCGTCTGTCTGGTGGGCCGTAACGGCGCAGGTAAATCGACGCTAATGAAAATCCTCAACCGTGAGCAGGGGCTGGATGACGGCCGTATTGTTTACGAGCAGGATCTGATCGTCTCTCGTCTGCAACAGGATCCGCCGCGTAACGTCACCGGCAGCGTGTACGATTTTGTGGCCGAAGGGATTTCAGAGCAGGCGGAATACCTCAAGCGTTATCACGAGATTTCGCATCTGGTGATGACGGACCCGAGCGACAAGAATCTCAACGAGCTGGCAAAAGTGCAGGAGATGCTCGATCACCACGGCCTGTGGCAGCTGGAAAACCGCATTAACGAAGTGCTGGCCCAGCTTGGCCTGGAAGCGGATATGGAGCTGTCGGCGCTCTCCGGCGGCTGGCTGCGTAAAGCGGCGCTGGGTCGTGCCCTGGTGAGCGGGCCTAAGGTGCTGCTGCTGGACGAACCGACGAACCACCTGGATATCGAAGCGATTGACTGGCTGGAAGGGTTCCTGAAAACCTTTAACGGCACCATTATCTTCATCTCCCACGACCGTTCGTTCATCCGCAACATGGCCACGCGCATTGTCGATCTCGATCGCGGCAAGCTGGTGACCTATCCGGGCGATTACGATACCTATCTGCTGGAGAAAGAAGAAAACCTGCGCGTGGAAGAGCTGCAAAATGCCGAGTTCGACCGCAAGCTGGCCCAGGAAGAGGTATGGATCCGTCAGGGCATTAAAGCGCGTCGTACCCGTAACGAAGGCCGCGTTCGCGCCCTGAAGGCGATGCGCCGCGAACGTAGCGAACGCCGCGAAGTCATGGGTAGCGCCAAAATGCAGGTGGAAGAGGCGTCCCGCTCGGGCAAGATTGTCTTCGAAATGGAGAACGTGAATTATTCGGTTGACGGCAAAGTGCTGGTGAACGATTTCTCCGCTCAGGTTCAGCGCGGCGACAAAATTGCGCTGATCGGCCCGAACGGGTGCGGTAAAACCACACTGCTGAAACTGATGCTCGGTCAGCTCCAGGCCGACAGCGGTCGTATCCACTGCGGTACCAAACTGGAAGTGGCGTACTTCGACCAGCACCGCGCCGAGCTGGATCCAGACCGTACGGTGATGGATAACCTCGCCGAGGGTAAACAGGAGGTCATGGTTAATGGCAAGCCGCGTCACGTGCTGGGCTACCTTCAGGACTTCCTGTTCCACCCGAAACGCGCTATGACGCCGGTGCGCGCGCTGTCCGGGGGAGAACGTAACCGTCTTTTGCTGGCGCGTCTGTTCCTGAAACCCAGTAACTTATTGATTCTCGATGAACCGACTAACGATCTGGATGTCGAAACGCTGGAACTGCTGGAAGAGTTGATTGATGGTTATCAGGGAACCGTGATGCTGGTCAGCCACGATCGTCAGTTTGTCGATAACACCGTGACCGAGTGCTGGATCTTCGAAGGCAAAGGACGCATCGGGCAATATGTGGGCGGCTATCATGACGCGCGTGGACAGCAATCGCAGTCGCTGGCGCAAAAACAGGCGAAGACCAAAAATGTCGCTGAACCTGTTGTTGCAAAGGCAGAAACTGTCAAAAAGTCTCCTGCTAAAATGAGTTATAACTTGCAGCGCGAGCTGGAAGGGCTGCCGCAGCGTCTGGAAGAGCTGGAAGCTGCACTGGAAGCACTGCAAATCCAGGTCGCTGATGCGTCATTCTTTACGCAGCCTCACGACTATACTCAGAAAGTATTGGCTGAACTCTCCCAGGCTGAACAGGCGCTGGAAGAGGCATTTGAGCGCTGGGAGTACCTTGAGTCTCTGAAAAACGGCGCATAAACAGGGATAATCTATGTGTGACCAGCACCATGCCGATCGGCATATATTATGCTCGCAATGCGATATGCTCGTGGCGTTGCCAGAGCTTGGTCACGGACATAAGGCTGCCTGCCCGCGCTGCGGCGCTACGCTGACGACCGAGTGGGACGCGCCAAGGCAGCGTCCTACGGCTTATGCGCTGGCAGCCTTATTCATGTTACTGCTCTCCAATCTCTTCCCTTTCATCTATATGAAAGTGGGCGGGATGACCAGCCAGGTGGATTTACTGGAAATACCAGGCGTGATGTTCTCGGAAGATTACGCCAGCCTTGGCACCTTCTTTCTTCTTTTCGTGCAGATCGTCCCGGCTTTTTGCCTGGTCGTCATTCTGCTGCTGGTCAACCGCGTCAGGATGCCCACTGTCCTTAAAATCAAACTCGCGCGGATCCTGTTCCAGTTGAAAAGCTGGGGGATGGCGGAAATTTTTCTCGCGGGTATCCTGGTCAGTTTCGTGAAGCTGATGGCCTACGGCGATGTGGGGATTGGCAGCAGCTTTATTCCGTGGTGTCTGTACTGCGTGCTACAACTGCGCGCGTTCCAGTGCGTGGACCGACGCTGGGCCTGGGACGATATTGCCCCGGCGCCTACGCTCTCGCAGACGGTAAAGGTGGGCGTACCGGGTATCCGTCAGGGGCTTCGCTCCTGCTCGTGCTGCACCGCCGTGCTGCCCGCAGATGTCGAGGTGTGCCCGCGCTGTGAAACAAAAGGTCACGTCCGGCGTAAAAATAGCCTGCAATGGACCATGGCGCTGCTGGTGACCTCTGTCATGCTCTATCTGCCCGCCAATATCTTGCCGATCATGATCACCGATCTGCTCGGCGACAGAATGCCCTCGACCATACTGGCCGGGGTGATTTTGCTGTGGAGCGAGGGGTCATACCCTGTGGCAGGCGTCATATTCCTCGCCAGTATTATGGTTCCGACCTTAAAGATGATTGCCATTGCCTGGCTTTGCTGGGATGCAAAAGGGCACGGTAAGCGAGACAGCGAGCGTATGCATATGATTTATGAGGTCGTGGAATTTGTTGGCCGCTGGTCGATGATTGACGTGTTCGTGATTGCAGTTCTCTCAGCGCTGGTGCGTATGGGGGGGCTGATGAGTATTTATCCCGCTATGGGGGCGCTGATGTTTGCGTTGGTCGTCATTATGACCATGTTTGCGGCCATGACCTTCGACCCTCGTTTATCGTGGGATCGTGAGCCCGATTCAAGCCATGAGGAAGAGTAAGAGCATGGAAAATAAGAGTGGAGAGGCTAAAGTGCAGAAGGTCAGAAACTGGTCGCCGGTGTGGATTTTCCCCATCGTGACCGCGCTGATCGGTGCATGGATCCTGTTTTATCATTACAGCCATCAGGGACCGGAAGTCACGCTAATTACCACCAATGCAGAGGGGATTGAGGGCGGAAAAACCACCATCAAGAGCCGCAGCGTGGATGTGGGTGTCGTGGAAAGCGCGACTCTGACCGATGATTTAACCCATGTTGAAATCAAGGCCCGCCTGAATGCCGGCATGGAAAAACTGCTCCATGAAGATTCTGTTTTTTGGGTAGTGAAACCGCAGGTCGGAAGAGAAGGGATCAGCGGCTTAGGGACGCTGTTGTCAGGGGCCTACATCGAACTCCAGCCCGGCAACAAAGGCGCCCAGCCAGCAAACTATCAGCTGCTGGATTCACCGCCGCTTGCGCCACCGGATGCAAAAGGGATCCGCGTTATTCTGGACAGCAAAAAAGCGGGCCAGCTCTCGCCGGGCGATCCGGTACTGTTCCGTGGGTATCGCGTCGGTTCGGTTGAAACAAGCACCTTCGATCCGCAAAAACGGACCATCAGCTATCAGCTTTTTATCAATGCGCCTAATGATCGCCTGGTGACCAGCAACGTTCGCTTCTGGAAAGACAGCGGGATCGCGGTGGATCTGACCTCTGCGGGGATGCGCGTTGAGATGGGTTCACTCACCACGCTGTTTGGTGGGGGCGTCAGTTTTGATGTGCCGGAAGGTATCGATCTGGGACAACCGGTGGCGGAGAAAACAGCCTTCAGGCTGTTTGACGATCAAAAAAGCATTCAGGATGCGCTCTATACCGATCACATCGACTACCTGATGTTCTTTAAGGACTCTGTACGCGGCTTGCAGCCTGGGGCGCCAGTTGAGTTCCGCGGTATCCGTCTGGGGACCGTGGGACAAGTGCCTTACTTTGTTCCGGGACTCAAGCAGATGCTTGATGATGATTATCGTATTCCGGTGCTGATCCGCATTGAGCCTGAGCGTTTGATTAACCAGATAGGCGAGGACCAGGATATTGGGGAGCATATCAGCGATCTGATGAATCGCGGTCTGCGTGGCTCGCTGAAAACTGGCAACCTGGTCACAGGGGCGTTATATGTCGATATGGACTTCTATCCAAAAGCGCCACCAATGACGGGGATCCGTGAATTTGGCGGCTACAAAATCATTCCTACGGTCAGCAGTGGCCTGGCGCAGATCCAACAGCGCCTGATGGAAACACTGGATAAGATCAACAATCTGCCGCTGAATCCAATGCTTGAG
The DNA here is from genome assembly GCF_016082135.1 of Enterobacter sp. YSU. Lineage (NCBI taxonomy): Bacteria > Pseudomonadati > Pseudomonadota > Gammaproteobacteria > Enterobacterales > Enterobacteriaceae > Enterobacter > Enterobacter sp. YSU. The sequence goes on along the minus strand of NZ_CP059487.1, from coordinate 4,742,580 downwards.
GCCGCGACGGGATCACTGCATCAGAGCCAGGCGACGATGCAACGTCTGCAAACCACGCTGGATAATATCAACAAGATCACTGCCAACCAGTCCATGCAGCAGCTGCCGCAGGATATGCAGAAAACGTTGCGCGAACTGAATCGCAGTATGCAGGGCTTCCAGCCGGGCTCAGCGGCTTACAACAAGATGGTGGCGGATATGCAACGTCTTGATCAGGTTTTACGTGAGCTACAGCCCGTTCTGAAAACGCTCAATGAAAAGAGCAACGCGCTGGTGTTTGAAGCGAAAGACAAAAAGGATCCTGAGCCTAAGAGGGCGAAACAATGAAAAAATGGCTAATCATCGCAGGCGCACTGGTATTAACGGCCTGTAGCTCTGGAAGCGATAACAAAAGCTACTACCAGTTGCCGTTAAGCGCGCAATCCGGTGCGCAGAGTAGCACCTCGCAGGGCAGCCGTCTGCTGTGGGTTGAACAGGTTGCCGTGCCAGATTATCTGGCGGGCAACGGGGTGGTCTACCAGACCAGCGATGTGCAGTACGTTATCGCCAACAATAACCTGTGGGCCAGCCCGCTGGATCAGCAGCTACGCAATACGCTGGTGGCGAATCTGAGCAGCCAGCTTCCTGGTTGGGTAGTCGCCTCGCAGCCTCTGGGAAGCGATCAGGATACCCTGAATGTTAACGTGACGGGATTCCATGGCCGCTATGATGGTGCGGTTGTTATCAGCGGGGAGTGGCTCTTGAATCATCAGGGCCAGCTGATTAAGCGTCCTTTCCATCTGGAACTGAAGCAGCAGAAAGATGGCTATGACGAAATGGTGAAAGTGCTTGCGCAGGGGTGGGCACAGGAGTCGGCTGCTATCGCAAGAGAGATTTCCCGGCTGCCATAAGTAAAATTCATCGACGAAAGCCGCACTCAGCTCCTTGCTGATTGCGGCTTTTTTTTTGTTTTATGTTCAGTTTGTTACTTGTCCCGCGTCACATTTTTTGTACAAACAATCTTCCATGTAGCTCACAAATATGACACCCGTATGAATTTTGAACGTTGACGCTGACGCCGATTCGGGGTATTCGTTAACTGTGCTTGCACATATTGCAACCACTGTTTTCTTTCCACCAGACAAAAGAATGAGGGAAACGAGGCATGAAGAGACAGAAACGAGATCGCCTGGAAAGGGCTCATCAACGTGGTTATCAGGCTGGCATCGCCGGACGTTCAAAAGAAATGTGTCCCTATCAGGCCCTGAATCAAAGGTCCCAATGGCTAGGGGGCTGGCGAGAAGCCATCGGAGACAGGGCAGTACTTGCTTGATACCGTCTCTTTAAAAAGAAACCTCCGCAATGCGGAGGTTTCGCCTTTCTGGAAGGGGCTAAATGCCGTTATCAGAAAGCGGAGGTATCCTGGAACAGACCCACTTTCAGGTCGTTCGCGGTATAGATAAGACGACCATCTACCAGCACTTCACCGTCCGCCAGGCCCATAATCAGGCGGCGGTTAACGATGCGTTTGAAATGGATACGGTAGGTGACCTTCTTCGCGGTAGGCAGAACCTGACCGGTGAATTTCACTTCGCCTACGCCCAGCGCACGGCCTTTACCTTCACCGCCAAGCCAGCCCAGATAGAAGCCAACCAGCTGCCACATGGCATCGAGGCCCAGGCAGCCAGGCATTACCGGATCGCCAATAAAGTGGCAACCGAAGAACCACAGGTCCGGGTTGATATCGAGTTCTGCTTCTACGTAACCCTTATCAAAGTTGCCGCCGGTTTCGGTCATTTTCACGACACGGTCCATCATCAGCATATTTGGGGCCGGTAACTGCGGGCCTTTCGCACCAAACAGTTCACCGCGACCAGAGGCAAGAAGGTCTTCTTTAGTATAGGATTCGCGTTTATCTACCATGTTCTCAGTAAGCCTTATTTTAGTGAAGGACGCAGGATAGCTAACACGTGTACGCTGAACAAGTCCGATCAGTTAGCACTAAACCAACTTAACCAGCGTAACGGCCACGGATAACGATGACGAGCATCCTGCTGTGTCGCCTGAGCTATACGTTCCTGAATGGTCTGCATCAGGGTTGTCTGGCCTTCGCCGTCCCAGACCAGGTTTGTCAGTAAGGGTAGAGCATCCTCAACCCCTTCGATGGCCCAGACGGCGAATTGTTCCTGCTCTACCGCATCCAGAATCGCCTGACTCAGGCTCAAATGGCGAGCGTTAGGCGCCGGAATAATCACGCCCTGTTTGCCGTTTAAACCTCGCTGCTGGCAGATAGCAAAGAAGCCTTCGATTTTCTCATTCAGTCCACCCACCGGTTGAGCACGACCAAACTGATCTACGGAACCGGTAATCGCAATATTCTGATTAATCGGTACGTCTGCAAGCGCGCTGATCACGGCGCACAGCTCTGCCATCGAGGCGCTGTCGCCGTCGACTTCACTGTAGGACTGCTCAAAGGTCAACGAGGCAGAGAAGGGGATCTGCTGCTCCAGCTGAAGTTCAGACATCAGGAATGCCTGCATGATCATCATGCCTTTGGCATGAATGTTTCCGCCCAGTTCGGCCTTGCGTTCGATATCGGTAAATTCGCCGTCACCAATGTGCACGACACAGCTGATACGGGAAGGCTCGCCAAAGGCGCGCGGGTGTCCGGGGAACTCGATGACGGACAAGGCGTTGATTTGCCCGATACGTTCGCCTTCGGTCTCCACCAGAATCTGTTCCAGCAGAATTTCATCCTGCATACGGTCAGCAAGATAACCTTCACGCCATTCACGCTGGGCCAGCATCTGGCTAAGCTGCTCACCAGTAAACGGACCGTTGCCGCTGATAACGCCCACTTCACGCAGCTGTTTACCGATCCAGAGCGGGCAGAGCGGCAGGGTTTCCTGATCGCCAGTGTAGCGTACGGCCTCGCGGATTAAGCCCGGCCACGCATCCTCGGCAGGCGAGGGCAGCGCGAAACGTTCCGCCACGGCCATAACCCACTGACACCACTGCGCCATGTCATCGGCATCGGCGATCTGAATATTGTCTTCAAATTCACTGTAAACCGCCTGCTCCGCGAGTTCTGGCTCCATTTCCTGGAAATCAGCCAGAGATTCACGGTCACCCGTCAGCACGACGGTCAGCGACAGCGGCATAGACGGAATGGAAACAGGCAGCGGACGTGAATCGTCGTAGCCTATCCAGTCAAAACGTTGCTGCATCACCACCGTTTTCAGGCGCATCCACAGCAGAGGCTGTGCGAGCAGGGTGCGAAGGGAGATGAGCAACACACCACCGTTCGCGCGGTGTACCAGACCGGGTTGCAGTGACACATCGCCATTGAACTGACGAAGGCAGCCGAACAGCTGTTCTGCTTCCACCCAGTTGGCGGTGATCACTTCGCCTTTTGCAGCGAATTGTCCGTCTGCCTGCGTGGCAGGTCCGAAGGTCACGTCACGTCCGGCAATATGATACTGACCACCAAAAACGGCATTCGTTTTTGGATGCAACTGGCGCATGGCATCACCGAGAAGCGTCAGATACTCGGCTTCTTCCGGGGCTTTGAGCAGCATGAAAGGAGATGTAGCCCATGGGGATGACATCTGCTCCAGCGCGTAATGCAAACGCGGTTGTGTATCGCTAAGTATGAATTCGTGTTCTTTTGTGAGGTCTGGCTGTGCAAACAGCTCCTGATAGCTCTCGGTATCCGGAACCAGGTCACGCCATGCAAGTTTCGTAATGGTCAAAGTTGATGTTTTTTAGTCAGAAGTAAAACCGTGGAGTATACCGTAAGCGGCGCACTCTGCCCAATCAGGATTCGGGTTTTCGTCATGCGGATCGCCTGCGGCGTTTCACAGGATATGATTTCTTTTCAGCAGATTGCCAAAAAACTGATATTCTGAACAGAGTTACACGGTAACACTGAGATCGCAATGAAATATCAACAACTGGAAAACCTCGAAAGCGGCTGGAAATGGAAGTACCTGGTCAAAAAGCACCGTGAAGGGGAGCTGATCACCTGCTACATCGAAGCCAGCGCGGCACAAGAAGCTGTGGATATGTTGCTGACCCTCGAAAACGAACCGGTACAGGTCAACGGCTGGATTGAGAAACACATTAATCCGGCCTTGTTAAACCGGATGAAGCAAACTATCCGTGCTCGTCGTAAACGGCATTTCAATGCCGAGCATCAGCACACCCGTAAGAAATCCATCGACCTGGAGTTCATGGTCTGGCAGCGTCTGGCCGGGCTTGCGCAGCGGCGCGGAAAAACCCTGTCGGAAACGGTGGTGCAGCTGATTGAAGATGCCGAGCACAAAGAGAAGTATGCCAGCCAGATGTCGACGCTGAAGAACGATCTACAGGCACTGTTAGGTAAAAAATAAGCTTTTTACTTTTCTTCAGATAATAAAAAACCCCGCATCGCGGGGTTTTTTTATAAGACGATAACTTATGCCGCAGGCTGAGTTACAACGTCTTTGATACCTTTAACTTCGATCTCTACGCGACGATCTGGTGCCAGGCAGTCGATCAGTGCAGCGCGTGGTTTCACGTTGTCACAGGTAGAACCGGTAACTGGGTTAGATTCGCCCATACCACGTGGGGAGATCTTGTTAGCTGGGATACCTTTAGATACCAGGTAATCAACTACAGACTGAGCACGTTTCTCAGACAGACCCTGGTTGTAAGCGTCAGAACCGATACGGTCGGTGAAGCCCAGAACCACTACAGAACCGTCTTTAGGATCCAGGTTGCTCAGCTGGGTGTACAGCTGATCCAGTGCCTGCTGACCTTCTGGTTTCAGGGTAGCTTTGTTGAAGTTGAACAGAACGTCAGACTTCAGAGTGAAGTGCTTGGTCTGTACTTCTGGAGCTGGAGCCGGAGCTGGAGCTACGACTGGCGCATCTTCCTGCTGACCGAAACGGTAAGAAACACCAACGCTCAGCATGCCGTTGTCTGGACGAACGCCAACGGTAGCACCGTCACCGATGTTGTTAACCCACTGGTATTCCAGACGGGTAGCGATGTCACGGGTCATTGCCCACTCAACGCCACCAGCGAATACTGGGGAAACACCAGTGTCGTGGTCGTCACCAGCGATGCTGTTGCTGGAGTCTGCACGCCATACCATGCCGCCCAGACGGGTGTACACGTCCAGATCGTCAGTTACTGGGTAACCCAGTTTAGCGGTCAGCTGTACGCCTTGAGCTTTGAAAGCGCCATTTACGTTGTCGCCTTTGTAAGGCATACGACCTAACCAGTCGTAACCCATTTCAAAGCCAACATACGGGTTAACCTGATAGCCACCGAACGCACCTGCACCCAGCTGGCTCTCGTGAGTAGGGCCATCGTTGTTCAGGCTGCTGTTGTACCAACCGGTGTCATGGAACTGAGACCAGCCCAGTTTACCACCTGCATACCAGGTATTATCTTTCGGAGCGGCCTGCGCTACGGTAGCGAAGCCAGCCAGTGCCACTGCAATCGCGATAGCTGTCTTTTTCATTTTTTGCGCCTCGTTATCATCCAAAATTTGCCATGAATATCTCCATCGGAGGAATCACGGTTAAATCCTTCACCGGGGGGCGTGGTCAAATATAAACCTACCGATATCTTCGGCTTAGGCCGAGCACCCCTGGCGATGTAAAGTCTACAACGTAGCTGAAAACTTACAAGTGTGAAGTCCGTCAGGCATATGAAAAAAAAAGTTCCGTATACCTAATATTTAACAATTTTTGAACGAATTTTGTGCAGTAAAATTAACGAGAACCGCGTCAGACAAGCCTTGCCGCAGTTTTGGCGCGTTGAACTTTTTTTGCATACTGCGGTCGAAAAAAATTCCAGGAAAACTCTTAAAATGACTCAATGGTACACATTTGAGTGAATTTTTAGCCCGGGATGTTGTCCTCTGCGATAGGAATCTCCACGAACCGGCCGCATGATGAAACCCATCGCGTTACCTTCTTCAGCCGCTTCAGTCAGACGCAAATGTTCCTCTTGCGACAGATCCTCAGGCAACCACCCAATCACGACGCTATAGTTCCCGGTACGTAATGCCCGGACCATCGACTCGACCGTATCGCAAGGGGAGAGTTGATTAATCTGCATCACCTTCGCTAACGGCAGGCCAGCCGACTGAACCCATTCACGACTTAATTTTTGCTGTGGCGTCAGCCAGAGCTGCCAGCGAGACTGTTGCCCGAGCTGCTGCAAAAGCGGCAGGAGTAAGAGTTGTGTTAACAGCGGCTGGTCTTCACGGTAAACCACTTCACTGATAAGCCCTGTCGATACACGCCCGATAGAATTCTGCGCAGCATTGCCTGCGGCAGAAGTGGAAGGTGTTAAGTGATTTGCATAGCCTGAAGTGTACATATTCATTCCAGCCCTGTAGTTACTGTATGGATATACAGTAACCCCTGTGTGCATAAAGATCAACCTCATTTTCGGAAAGCGACTCGCAAATTTCATCCATTCCTGGTGAACCTGAAAAAATCATCTTGCCCAACGGCAATAAGTTGCCTATTTTCCTGCTAACGGATCCGTTAGTAAGAAATATCGTGTTTACTGTATGATTTTTAATGGAATTATCATGAAAAAGATATCTTATGATCGGATTTATCAATCTCAGGAATACCTCTCTCCGCTGGGCGAAATTCATCATCGCGCCCTGTTTGGCGGTTATACCCTGGCCGTGGATGAAGCGGTGTTCGCGATGGTGTCTGACGGCGAGCTGTACCTTCGCGCCTCTGAGCAAAGTGCAAAATACTGTGTAAAAAACGCCTCCTCTTTTCTGACCCTGATGAAACGAGGACGGCCAGTGCTGCTTAATTACTACCGTGTGGATGAAGGTCTGTGGCAAAACAGGGAAAAGCTGCTTCAGCTCTCCTCGTTTGCGCTCGATGCCGCCAGGAAAGAGCGCTACCAGCGCCATCAGCGTAACCGGCTTAAGGATCTGCCGAACCTGACCTTTCAGATTGAGGTCCTGCTTATGGAGGCGGGCATTACCAATGAAGAGACGCTACGACAGTTGGGGGCGAAGACGAGCTGGCTGAAAATGCGCTCTAAGAATAAAGCGCTGAGTATCCGGGTATTGTTCGCGCTTGAAGGCGCCATCGAAGGGTTACATGAAGCGGCACTCCCGGCGGATATTCGCCGGGAGCTTATGGAGTGGTTTAATGCGCTGCCTGAGTCGCAGGGCCATCATTCCGCCAGGTAGCGATCTTCTGTCGCAGCCGACAAATTTCCGGCAGCAAAGCGATAAGCAGGCCAATTTGCTGTAGGACCAGCGGAGCTTTGTTGTCGGTGCCAGGATCAAGGTGTGCGATACGTTGCACCAGTTCATCCAGTGCCTGGTGAACCCGTGGCTCATCCGCAGGTTGATGATGAAGCGCATCATCAACGTAGCAAACGGCGTCGTCCAGCAGCGCCAGGATGCCCGGATTTGTCAGTTTCTCACGGTGGGCGCCAAGGGTAGAGATATAGCTGGTGAACGTGTGGTTCAGACACAGCAGGCGGAAGGCTGTCTCCCGGATTTCTGCCGTGGCGCGCGGCTCAGTTGACATATTCGAGACAACGGAAGCCAGCTCTGCGTCCGTGTTATGCGCATCGCGACGGGCAATCCGATAGGCCAGACGGTTATCGCGACCCTGATGGTATTGCTCAAGAATAGCATCCAGATAGCGGCAGTTGGCGTTCATTGCTCTGTCGGACACGCGCGGTAAGTTACGAAAACGCCAGTCCGGCCAGATAAAGCTCACCGCCGCCCAGGCAATGGCGCAGCCGATTAGCGTGTCGATAACGCGGGGGAGGGCCACTTCAAAGCCTTCACCCAGCAGATTGAAGCAGAGCAGCACCAGCAGCGTGATGAACATCGTGGCGTGGGCGTACTGCACATTGCGGAAGGCGAAAAACAGTACACCGGTAATCACAATCAGGATCAGTTGCCCTTCTACGGATGGCACAAAGTAGAGCACCGGCAGCCCGATGGCGACCCCGACTAATGTCCCGACAATACGCAGCGCGAGCCGATGGCGGGTAGCGTTATAGTTCGGCTGGCAGACAAACAGGCTGGTCAGCAGGATCCAGTAACCGTGGTGCAACCCTGTTATCTGGATAAATGCATAGCCGACGCACAGAACCAGCGACATCCTTACCGCATGGCGAAAGAGGGCGGATTCCGGCGTAAAATGACGGCTCAGGCGCAGCCACATATCGCTGAAACCGTTGAGACTGTCGTCGGCAAGCTGGTTGTCGGCGTCATTGCCCGGCATTGCCATCGCCTGTTCAGACTCAATGGTGGCGAGCTGAGCATCGATGGCTCTCAGGTTGTTGAGCAAGAATCCCAGGGCTTTGAACTGTTCCGGCGATGTCCCACTGGCCTGAACGCGATCGAGGGCCGCATCCAGATGACTGAATGCGCGTTCAAAGCGAGGATCGTGCTGATAGGGCGTGCGCAGCAGTATTGAGCGCGCAAGTTGCTGGCAGGCCTGAGACTGCATCGACAGCAGGCGCTGGAAACGGAACATCACGTCGCTGTAGCGGAATTTCTCGCGCAGGTCAGCGTACTGCACATGCGAGGAGCTGGCGCGCTCGTGAATATCCTGGGCGACAAAGTAGTAGTGCAGTGTGCGCCGGGTACCGCGCTGACCGCGATCGCCGCGCAGACGGGTGAGCAGAGACGCTTTGGTCTGATTCAGCGTGGCGACCAGTTGGCCATTTGCCAGCGCCAGATCGTACAGGGGCGCCTGGCTGTCCTCTTCAATATCCGGATCAAACAGCCGGGATTTCAGCTCCAGATAGTGGGCCAGCTGTTCGTAACTGCGGGCAATGTTGTCCTGTAAGGCACGAACCGGAAAAATAAGATGCCCGGTTAAGGTCAGCAGGTTATACCAGATAGCGCCCAACAGCAGCAGGACCGGTTGTTGATACCACTGATCGTAAAGAGAGACGCCCAGCATGGTGTAAATGGCAATCAGCAGGGCGCCAAACGCGATAGTGGCGTAGCGTTGCCCGAGGCCGCCGAGCAAAATGAAGCCGCTGGTGGACACCGTCAGCCCTAAGGCAAACAGCCAGGGCCAGGGGAAAAGCAGCTCAACGGAGGCGGAAGCAATAAAGAAGCAGACCAGCGTAATGACCAGATTACGCAAACGACCGGCCAGGCGGTCGTCGAGATCCGCCAGCGCGCCGGCCACCACCCCAAGCGTGAGGGGGATGGTGAGCTTCACATCATTTAGCCACCACGGCAGAGCGACGGTGCCGCAGAGGGCGATAAAGATCCTGACGTTATACAGCCAGTTACTGTTCCACGTATAGCGACGAAGCAGGGGGCTTAGCATGAGTGCGGCCAGTCCTTATTACTGAAAACGGCGACGGGCGTTGGCTTCACGCGCGGCTTGCGCGACTTCGACCGGGACAACACGGCGTCCTACCGGCCACAGGGCGATGGTAGCAATTTTGAAATTAGCGATGCCAACCGGAATGCCTATAATCGTGATGCACTGGGCGATACCGGCGAAGATATGCATCAGACACAACCACCAGCCAAAGAAGATCAGCCATAAAATATTCAGCAGCGTGCCGCCGGTATTCATGAAGGCATTTTTTCTTTCCGGCTCCAGCTCATCCACGTGTACGGCTTCATTTCCATAAGGAACGAGGGACAGTTTGGTGATTTCCCAGCAGGAGCGCGTCAGCGGAAGGGTGAAGATGAGCACGATGCTCACCAGAGTGGCAAAAAGCCAGGAAAGGGTGGTGGCAAAACCGCCAAGGACAAAATTCAACACATTCAGAACGGTACGCATAAACCCTCATTTCCTTCGATATGATTAACGCCCGGTGATTGTAACGTTTTTTTGGGCTGGAGCACCTTAAAACTGGCAGTTAAACTGTCTGACAAATTATGACCTCGTGGATCCGGCAGGATATGGAACTGAAAGCAACTTCAATGGGCAAACGCCTGGCGCAGCACCCTTACGACAAGATTGTCCTGCTCAATGCAGGAGTGAAAGTCTCCGGTGAACGCCACGAATACCTTATTCCGTTTAATCAGCTACTGGCCATTCATTGTAAACGAGGGCTGGTATGGGGGGAGCTGGAGTTCGTCCTGCCGGCAGACAAAGTGGTGCGACTCCACGGGACCGAGTGGGCGGAAACCCAACGCTTCCACCATCATCTGAACACGCGCTGGCAGCAGTGGAGCCAGGAGATGAGCGTGATTGCCGCACAGGTTCTGCAACAGGTGCTGGACGATATCGCGCTAAGCAATACGCAGCAGAAGTGGCTGACGCGCCAGCAAACCGCCGGGCTTCAGCAAAAAATCGCCCAGGCGCTGACGGCATTGCCTTTACCGGTGGCGCGGCTTGAGGAATTTGAGAACTGCCGCGACGCGTGGCGGAAGTGCCAGGCCTGGCTGAGCGATATCGAGAAAAGCCGTCTGGCGCATAACCAGGCCTGGACTGAGGCGATGCTTACGCAATATGCCGACTTCTTCAGTACAGTGGAGTCATCGCCCCTCAATCCTGCCCAGGCGCGCGCCGTGGTGAATGGCGAACAGTCTTTATTGGTGCTGGCAGGTGCCGGGAGCGGCAAAACGTCGGTGCTGGTGGCGCGCGCGGGTTGGCTTCTGACAACGGGCGAGGCGGTTGCAGACCAGATTTTGCTGCTGGCCTTTGGTCGCAAGGCTGCGCAGGAGATGGATGAGCGCATTCAGGCGCGTTTGCATACCCAGGATATCTCGGCGCGCACGTTCCACTCCCTCGCTTTACACATCATTCAACAGGGCAGCAAAAAAGTTCCTGTTGTCAGCAAGCTGGAGAACGACGCTCAGGCTCGCCAGGCGCTGTTTATCAAGGCATGGCGTCAGCAGTGCAGTGAAAAAAAGGCGCAGGCGAAAGGCTGGCGTCAGTGGCTTGAAGAGGAACTCAGCTGGGAGGTGCCGGAGGGCAGCTTCTGGCAGGATGAAAAGCTGGCGCGCCGGCTGGGCTCTCGTCTCGACCGGTGGGTAAGCCTGATGCGCATGCACGGCGGCTCTCAGGCGGAGATGATAGAAAGCGCACCGGAGTCGATCCGCGCTGTGTTTTCTAAACGGGTTAAGCTGATGGCGCCGATGCTGAAAGCGTGGAAAACCGCGCTGAAAGACGAAAACGCGGTCGATTTTTCGGGGCTGATCCATCAGGCCATCATCATTCTGGAGAAAGGGCGCTTCGTCAGCCCCTGGAAACACATTCTGGTGGATGAGTTTCAGGATATCTCGCCGCAGCGCGCTGCGCTGCTTTCGGCGCTGCGGGCGCAGAATAAACACACGTCGCTGTTTGCCGTGGGCGATGACTGGCAGGCTATCTACCGTTTCAGCGGGGCGCAACTATCCCTCACGACGGCCTTCCACCACTATTTTGGGGAAGGCGATCGCAGCGATCTGGACACCACCTACCGCTTCAACGCGCGGATTGGCGAAATAGCCAACCGTTTTATTCAGCAGAACCCGCACCAGCTGTCGAAACCGCTTAACAGCCTGACGTCGGGGGATAAAAAGGCCGTCACGCTGCTGGCGGGCGATCAGCTGGAACTGCTGCTGGATAAACTGAGCGGCTATGCGAAACCGGATGAACGGATTCTGGTGCTGGCGCGTTATCACCACCTCAAGCCGACGGCGCTGGAAAAAGCGGCGACGCGCTGGCCAAAACTTCAGCTCGATTTTATGACCATTCACGCCAGTAAAGGGCAGCAGGCCGACTACGTGATTGTGGTGGGGCTAAAAGAGGGGAGCGACGGTTTCCCGGCACCGGCGCGGGAATCCGTGATGGAAGAGGCGTTATTACCTGTTCCGGAAGATTTCCCGGATGCAGAGGAGCGGCGCTTACTGTACGTGGCGATAACCCGCGCGCGCCATCGCGTGTGGCTCTTGTTCAACAAAGAGGAGCCGTCGGTGTTTGTCGATATTTTGAAAAGTATTGACGTGCCGGTGGCGAGAAAGCCGTAACGCGCCGGGCAAATTCTGTAGGCCCGGTAAGCGCAGCGCCACCGGGCAAAAAACTACTTCAGTCTCTCCGCAAGATAACGCTGATAATCCGGGATCAAAATCTCCACCGGATCGTTAAACTGCGGCGATTCAATGATGAAATCTGCCGTTGAAAGATTGGTGGCTACCGGAATGTTCCACACCGTCGCCAGACGCAGCAGCGCTTTAACGTCCGGATCATGCGGAACCGCGTTCAGCGGATCCCAGAAGAAAATCAGAACGTCAATTTTACCTTCTGAAATCTGAGCACCTACCTGCTGGTCACCCCCCATCGGGCCGCTCAGCATGGCATTCACTTCCAGACCGGTTTCGCGGTGGATCAGGTTGCCGGTTGTTCCCGTGGCAGAAAGGGCATGATGCTGTAAAAGAGGCTGATGGCGACGAACCCAGTTAAGCAGCATTTGTTTACAGTGATCGTGCGCAACCAGAGCAATGTGCTTGCGCGCCGGAAGTGCGCGTGTTGTCAGTTCCATAATCTTATCCGTGAGGTTACCTCGCTACACGATGACGGGAACTGGCTGATGCTGCAAGAGAAAGGACGAAAAAATGTGGCTTACGACGAAGGTTGTTGCTTCGCCCATTGCAGAAAACGGGCGCGCGTGTCCGGATCGGCATTCTGGAACCAGAACTTGAGGCGTTGCTCAGTAAGGGTCTGCGACTGAGGGGGGAGTACATCCAGCTCCGATACGCCCGAAAGCAGGGTACTGTCATCCGCCATCATGGTGGCGAACTGGGGCAGCGAGGCGCGCCTGCTGGCCCTGTTGTAGGTCTCGGTGTCCGCTTCATAGTCTGTTCCCTTTGGCCTTTTTGTCAGCGCCAGAATATCCAGTTTTACCGGGATGGGCATGGAGTCCCCGTCCACCAGTTCAATGCGCGGCGAGGCATCAAATGCCAGTGACTCCTTTTCTGTCTCAAGGCGCGGGAGACGAAAATTGACCTGGCTGATACGCTGGGTATTAAAGCTGACCACCAGCGGAGGCGAAATGTACACCTGCTGTTCGTTGTCGGCGAGGCGAATGGTCTTTTCCACCCGAAAAACCACCTGGTGCGGGCCGTTATCCAGCTCGATACTGTCTGCACCCCGCAGCAGGGAGCTGGAGACTTTTTTCCCGTCCAGCACCAGCAGGTCAATGTCGGTTGAGAGTCTGAGGGTGGTTGCGAAAACACAAACCGGCATGATTAACGCAACCATAGCCCAGGCAATGCCGGTTTTCATAGCAGACTCCTGTAGACAAACTACCCGGTAAGAATGTATCAAAAGTTTTCGACAAACACGTTTACTAACATATAGACATATTCTGCCGTTTTGCCCTCATACTTCTGTATGGGATGCGTGGTTGAGATGTCCGCTTTGACGTACACTTTGAAAAAAGCCAGGAGGAAGAGCATGAAAGAGAACGACATTGTCGAGATTCTGACGTCCACGCGCACTATCGCGCTGGTCGGCGCGAGCGATAAACCGGATCGCCCAAGCTATCGGGTCATGAAATACCTTCTGGATCAGGGTTATCACGTGATCCCGGTCTCGCCGAAGGTGGCGGGGAAAACGCTGCTGGGCCAGCAGGGCTATGCGACGCTCGCGGACGTGCCGGAAAAGGTGGATATGGTGGACGTTTTTCGTAATTCAGAGGCGGCCTGGGGCGTGGCGCAGGAGGCGATTGCCATCGGCGCGAAAACGCTGTGGATGCAGCTGGGCGTGATTAATGAGCAGGCGGCCGTGCTGGCGCGCGATGCCGGGCTGAAGGTGGTGATGGATCGCTGTCCGGCAATCGATATTCCCCGTCTGGGGCTGGCAAAATAAAAAAAGCCCGTTTGACGGGCTTTTTTACACCTTTAGTTGCGCAGTCTTGGTGCCTGTAACTGTTTGCGGATGGTCTGAGCAAGCTCGTCCATAGTGGGTTGTTCCGGATGCTCATCCTGTAGTTCACCACTCAGCTGCGCTTCGGCAAGATAGGTATGGACAGGCTGACCATCGTCGCCCTCCATAACCACATGATACCAGGGCGCGGCGCGAAGCTCTGCGTCAACGGCCAGATCGTCTGCTGACGGTTCATCAAGGGAATACTCCGGGTCGATATCCACGACCACACCCAAATATCCAAGCAAGGTGTGGCGGACCTGCTGGCCGATACCGAATTTGCTGGCAATCATAGTCACCTCCCGGGAAACATTACATACACACTATGTGCGGGCAATATTTCTCTTTTCAAGTTACATGACGCGACAGGCAAACCCTTTCAGATACAGCCCTTCCGGGTAGGTAGCGATCACCGGGTGATCGGCGGCCTGACGGAACTGCTCTATAAATTGTACATCACGACCCGCATCTATTGCGGCATCGGCGATGATTTTTTGGAATAAATCTGTCGTCATCAGGCCAGAGCAGGAGAACGTCAGCAGCACGCCGCCCGGGTTCAGCAGCTGGATCGCCAGCATGTTGATGTCTTTATAGCCACGGCAGGCGCCCATCAGCTGGCTTTTGTTTTCAACAAACTTCGGCGGGTCCATCACGATGACGTCAAATTTCTCGCCCTGGTCGCGGTATTTACGCAGCAGTTTGAATACGTCGTCGCGCACAAACTCCGCTTTGCTCAGATCCAGCTTGTTCAGCTCAACGTTCTGCTTCGCCACGTCCAGCGCTTCCTGTGAGGTGTCGACGCTCACCACCTGAGCACAGCCGCCCATCAGGGCAGAGACCGCAAAGCCGCCGGTATAAGAGAAGCAGTTCAGCACGCGTTTATCGGCAACGTACTGGCGCGTTGCCAGACGGCTGTCACGCTGGTCGAGGTAATAACCGGTCTTATGGCCGCCCTGGATATCCACCAGCAGCTTCATGCCATGTTCTTCGATAGGCAGCAGGGCAGGCGGCAGTTCGCCGGTGACCGGGCCTTGCGTCAGCTCCATGCCCTCTTTTTTACGTACCGCCACGTCGCTGCGGTCGTAAATGGCACAATCCGGGAACAGGGTTTGCAGGGCGCTAATCAGCGCGGCACGCTGGTATTCCGCCCCGGCGCTCAACAGCTGCAACACCAGGAAATTGCCGAAGCGGTCAATGGTCACGCCCGGCAGCCCGTCGGACTCTCCGGCAATCAGACGATAGCTGTCCAGCCCGTCACGCTTTGCCAGCCACTCGCGCCACTGCTGCGCCTGTTGCAAACGACGGACAAAGAAGTCGATATCGATGGTTTCGTCTTTATCGAACGTCCAGACGCGCGCGCGGATCTGAGATGCTGGCGAGTATGCGCCGCGTGCTAACCATTTCCCCTGATGGTCAACAATATCGATGGTTTCACCGAGGCTGGCTTTACCTTCCATGCGGGCAACCGCGCCGGAAAAGACCCAGGGATGACGGCGCAGTAATGACTTCTCGCGCCCTTTGGCTAACACTAAACGTACACTCATAATTTGCTATTCTGTCGATTCCAATGAAATGGCCGCCATTTTCCCGACTTCAGTGAGGAAATGCAACGCGCCAGTCGGATAAGGAGAAGGATGATGTCAAATGTTTGCACCATTGCCTGGGTCCATGGCCTTGTACAGGGCGTCGGATTCCGCTACAGCACCCAGCGCGAAGCCCTTCAGCTCGGGCTGACAGGGTATGCGCGTAACATGGATGATGGCAGCGTGGAGGTTGTGGCCTGCGGTGAGGCGGATCGGGTTGAGAAGCTGGTGGCGTGGCTGAAAGCGGGCGGACCGCGCAGCGCGCGGGTTGATAAGGTGCTAACGGAACCGCATCAACCCGACCGGGAATACGCTGACTTCAGTATTCGCTATTAAATGCATTTTACCGGCTTTGGCAGGCCGGCGATTTTTGTCGCCTGTTTAGCCGGGCCTTTCGGAAACAGGCGATACAGATAACGGCTGTTGCCTTTCTCTTCGCCAAATTTATTCGCCATGGCTTTGACCAGCATGCGGATAGCCGGCGAGGTGTTGAATTCAAGGTAAAATTCTCGCACGAAGCGCACCACTTCCCAGTGTTCCGGGGAGAGGGTGATTCCTTCGTTTTCCGCAATTTTCTCCGCCAGCGCTTCGCTCCACTGGCTGCTCTCTTTCAGATAACCGTCGTTATCGGTTTCGATCTCTTTGCCTTCAAAACTCAACATATTCATTCACACGTTAGTCAAAAACCGCCTAAGTCTACCAAAAAAACAAAGCCCCGCATAAGCGGGGCCCTGTTCACAGCACGGTGAGTTAATCGCGGCTGGCGAAGCCCAGGATGCTCAGCAGGCTGACAAAAATGTTGTACAGCGACACATACAGGCTCACAGTGGCGCGGATATAGTTCGTCTCACCGCCGTGAATGATGTTGCTGGTTTCATACAGGATTGCGCCGGATGAAATCAGGATAAACACCGCGCTGATTGCCAGATGCAGCGCAGGCAATTGCAGGAAGATGTTCGCCAGCATACCGACCAGCACAATCACGATACCTGCCATCAGCATACCGCCAAGGAAGGACATGTCCTTACGGGTGGTCAGCACGTAGGCCGAGCAGCAGAAGAACACCAGCGCGGTACCGCCCAGCGCCATACCAATTACGTCGCCCATTCCGGCAGACAGATAGGCATTCAGGATTGGCCCCAGAATGTAGCCCAGGAAGCCGGTAAAGGCGAACGCGGAGAGAATACCCACCGGTTTATCCGCGGTTTTGTAGGTCAGGAACATCAGACCGTACATACCTACCAGCGTGAGGATCAGGCCCGGAGAAGGCAGCATCAGTACAGTGCTGGCCGTCGCGGTGATCGCCGAAAACGCCAGCGTCAGGCTGAGCATGAAATAGGTATTGCGCAGCACCTTATGGGTGCTGAGTAGCGATGTGCGGTCGCGTGAAGAAGTAATTATACGATCCATGAGTCACTCTCTTATGACAGATGTAATTAGCGCAAAGAATAGGAAACGGCGCGGCAGACGCAAAGTGGTTTTACCCATCTTTACTCAGCCCCTTAGGGATTATACTGGTTTTTTATTCTGGCAAAGCCTTTGTACTCAGAATGAAGTGCGGTTTGTAGGGCGTATTCAGATCAACCTCTTATAGGTCACTGAAAAATATTGCGTTATTTCCCTAAGGCCGCTAAGAGTTATTTCCGGATCGTCATAAAAACAGACAATAAGGCGAAGGAAATGAAACCACAAACACGCACGCACTTTACACTCTCTTTGTTAACCGCAGGGATCCTGTGCGCCAGCACGGCAACCTGGGCGGCTAACGTGCCGGCAGGAACCCAGCTGGCAGATAAGCAGGAACTGGTCAGGAACAACGGCAGTGAACCCGCCTCGCTCGACCCGCATAAAGTCGAAAGCGATGTCGAATTCAATATTATCAGCGATTTATTCGACGGGCTGGTCAGCGTCTCTCCGGCAGGTGAAATCCAGCCGCGCCTGGCGGAGAAATGGGAAAATAAAGACAACACCGTCTGGACGTTCCATCTGCGTCCGGGCATTACCTGGAGCGATGGAACCCCCATCACCGCGGAAGATATTGTCTGGAGCTGGCAGCGGCTGGTCGACCCGAAAACCGCCTCTCCGTATGCCAGCTATCCCGGTAGTATGCGTATCGTCAACGGCACTGATATCGCAGAAGGCAAAAAAGCGCCCGAGTCGCTGGGGGTGAAAGCCATCAATGACACCACGCTGGAAGTTACGCTCACGCAACCTAACGCCGCTTTCCTGGCGATGCTGGCTCACCCGTCTCTGGTGCCAATTGATAAAGTCCTGGTAGGCCGTTTCGGTGATAAGTGGACCAAACCGGAGCACTTCGTCAGCAGCGGGGCCTATAAACTGTCACAGTGGGTGGTTAACGAACGCATTGTGGCGGTGCGTAACCCGAAATATTGGGATAACGAACATACCGTCATCAACAAGGTGACCTATCTGCCCATTTCCTCTGAAGCTGCTGACGTCAACCGCTACAAAGCGGGCGAAATCGACATTGTTTACACGGTGCCGATCAACCAGTTTGCTCAGCTGAAGAAAACGCTGGGGAGCGAGCTGGACGTTTCACCGCAGCTTGCCACCTATTATTATCAGTTCAACACCACCCGGCCGCCGTTCAACGACGCCCGCGTGCGCAAGGCGCTGAACCTGGCGCTGGATAAAGACATCATCGCCGGGAAAGTATTAGGGCAGGGCCAGCGCCCGGCATGGCTGATCAGCCAGCCGGATATTGGCGGCGTCAAGCTCCAGAACCCGGATTACGCCAGCTGGCCGATGGATAAACGCATTGCCGAGGCGAAAAAGCTGCTGGCCGAAGCCGGATTTAACGACAGCCATCCGCTCAGCTTTAATCTTCTCTATAACACTTCGGAATCGCACCAGCGTATTGCCATTGCCGCCAGCTCAATGTGGAAGAAGAACCTCGGCGTGGAGGCGAAGCTGCAAAATCAGGAGTGGAAAACCATGCTTGATACCATGCACACCCATAACTTTGACGCGGTACGCTACGCCTGGATTGCCGATTACGACGATGCGGCAACCTTCCTGAACAACTTCCGTACCGGGGACAGCCAAAACACCACTCAGTACAGCAATCCGGACTACGATCGGGCACTGGTGAACGCGGCGAAATCGAAAACGGCGGAGGAGCGCGGTAAATTCTACCAGCAGGCAGAAGATCTGCTGGGACGCGATGTCCCGGCGATCCCGGTCTATCATTACGTGCGCACGCACCTGGTGAAACCGTGGGTAGGGGGCTTCACGCCAGACAAGCTCGGGTATTACTACACCAAAGATATGTACATCAAAAAGCACTAACGATCCGCGGTGGATATTATGCTGCCAAAACGGCCAATCTGTCGTCTATTCAACCGATTAAACGCATTTTGGCTATTTTTAAAGCGAACGAATGCGCGCACTCTTTACAGCGCGCGGTGAGGTGTTTATAGTTCGCTTCACTTAGGAAGCGTGGCCGAGCGGTTGAAGGCACCGGTCTTGAAAACCGGCGACCCGAAAGGGTTCTAGAGTTCGAATCTCTAC
>NZ_CP059487.1:4688246-4723510 GCF_016082135.1 Enterobacter sp. YSU | reverse complement strand
TAGGAAGCGTGGCCGAGCGGTTGAAGGCACCGGTCTTGAAAACCGGCGACCCGAAAGGGTTCTAGAGTTCGAATCTCTACGCTTCCGCCAAATTCGAAACCCCTGCGATAGCAATATCGCAGGGGTTTTTGTTTTTGCGCCAGTCTTCCGTCATGCCACCATGTTGTAGCTTATCGTGATCCCGGCGTCGGCCTTGCAGACCTGAGCTTTTACGCACCAGGTGTCCTCGATGTTTGCCGGCGTCAGAACCGCTTCGGGCGCGCCCGTGGCGGCGATCTGCCCGGCCTTCAGGAGGATCAGACGCTGGCAATAATTGGCCGCAAGATTGAGATCGTGCAGTGCAACCACCACCGTAAGCGGCAGCTGTGAAACGAGCCGCATCAGCTCCAGCTGGTGCTGAATGTCCAGGTGGTTTGTCGGTTCATCGAGCAACAGCACCTGCGGCTGCTGGGCCAGCGCGCGGGCTATCTGGCTTCGCTGGCGTTCTCCGCCAGACAAAGAGTGCCATCGCCGCTGGCGTAAGCGGCATAACTGCATCAGGCCAATCGCCTGCTCAACCGCAGCCTCATCGTCGCGCGAGGTTTTCTGGAATGTTTTCCGGTAGGGCGTACGCCCCAGTCTGACAATGTCCTCAACGGTCAGTTCTCCGTCGACCTCAGCATGTTGCGGGACAAACGCCATGTGCTGCGCGCGTTTTTTCAGCGGCATCATGCAGAGCGTTGTGCCATTAAGCGCCACGCGTTCACTGAGTCGTGGAAACAGCCCGGCGAGACAGCGCAGCAGCGTCGACTTGCCCGAGCCGTTTGGCCCTAACAGGCCGATAATCTGCCCGGATGGCAGGTCGAGATCGATATCCTTAAGCACCGTCTGCGCTTGTCGGGTTACGGTTAACCCGGCCACAGTAATATTCATGGATGCTCCTTTCGGTTTTGATAAAGCAACGCCACAAAGACGGGGGCGCCCACCAGCGCAGTCACCACCCCGATGGGCAGAACCTGGTGCACAATCAGCGTGCGTGAGACGATATCGGCGAGGATCATAAAGTGGGCGCCGATGAGAAACGTCAGCGGGATAGATAGACGATGGCCCGGCCCACATAGCATGCGCGTTACATGGGGAATGACCAGCCCGACAAACCCCACTGCGCCCGTGGCGCTCACCAGCGTTGCGGTAACAATGGCACAGGTCAGCAATAAGACAATACGCACGGCGGTAACCGGGATCCCCAGCGTGGTGGAGACCTCATCCCCGAAGGTGAAGGTGTCCAGCGCCCGTGAAAAGAGCAATACCACCAGTAAACCCGCAAGCGTAACGGCCAGCGCCAGCAGCGCGTCAGGCCAGCGCACGCCGCTCAGACTTCCCAGCAGCCAGAACATGACGCTACGGGACTGCTCGGCATTGGCGGACGTACTGACGACGTACGCGGTCATGGCGTTGAAGAGCTGGGTGCCCGCAATGCCAGCCAGCAAAATGCGCGACGGGCTTTCACTCATCCCGTTCGTAATCACCATGATGAGCGCAAAGGCGGCGCACGAGCCGACAAACGCACCGCTGCTTACGCCAATCACGCTCCCCCCGATGCCGAGAAGCATCACGCAGACGGCCCCCAGCGATGCGCCCGCGGAAATCCCCAGCAGATAAGGCTCAGCCAGAGGGTTACGCAGGATCGACTGTAACACCAGCCCGCACAACGCCAGGCCGCCGCCGTTGCACGCGGCCATTACTGCCCGGCTCATGCGATATTGCCAGACGATACCTTCCTCCGTTTGCGGCAAAGCATAAGAGGTCAAACCCAGTCCGTTGAGGATCGCTTTCCCGGTACTGGCATACGACACCGGCATATCACCGATACTGGCGGCAAAGACCAGCATCAGCGGCAGCGCCATGGCACCTGCTGCCAGTAAACCCTGCTGGCGGCGGTCAAAAGCGAAATGACTCATTGTTCATCCTGGAAAGAAGCCAGCCGATCGCTGATAAGCTCAACCGCATCGACGTTACGCAATGAAGGGTTTAACGACATCGCTGGCACCACGATGATGTGGTTGTTCCTGACCGCAGGCATGTTCTTTGTCACCGGGTCACTGCGCAAGAACGCTTTTTTTACCTCAACGTCATCGGCAGGGTAGAGCCTGCGGGACATCCCGGCGATAACAATCACGTCCGGCTGCGAGCGGGCTATATGTTCCCACGTTACAGCGGGCCATTCGTCGTGAGAGTCAATAATGTTCTTCAACCCCAGCGTGCGGCTGATCCAGCCAGGCGCGCCGTAATTCCCGGCCACCCAGGGATCGCCATTCAGACGGCTGCTGGAGAACCAGAATACAACGCTAAGCGGTTTCGCGGAGGCGCGCGCCTGGGCCTTTTTAATACGCTCCGCCAGCGCACGATTGAGCTGCTCACCTCGCGCGGAAACATCAAAAATCGTCGCCAGATCTGTCACTTCCCGTGTAATTTCCGCCAGTGAAAACGGCGCGCTACGTGCTCCGTCTGCGTTTGAGGTTTCCGTTACCGTTTTATCCGTGCAGTCGGCAGGGGAGATCCACGTATTAATCCCCAGCGACGCAAACTGCTCACGGGTTCCCACTTCTCCCTGCGGACCAATGTGCCAGTGATACTGTGCGAGAACGAGTTCAGGTTTCTGCCCTACCACGGCCTCAAAGGAGGGGGAATTATCCGCAAGCCGGGGGAGGTTTTTCCCGGCATCCTCCAGCGTGGGTGGGAGCTTGCCGAACCAGACTGACGTCGCGGCGATCGCTTTCTCCAGCCCCAGTGCGAGCAGTAATTCTGTTTCATGCTGACCCACGGTCACGACGCGCTGAGGAGCCTGCGTAAAGGTCTGCTTAACGCCGCAATTTTCAATCGTGAGGGGCCAGGTGGTTGCGGCGAAAGTGGCAGGCGCCATGAAGAGCAGTGAAGCCAGAAATAACCCATTTTTAAGTAACATAGAACGCAATCCAAAATTGTTATGTTATAACATAATACATATATTGTGACTGAGAGCAACACGCTCACCGTCGCTTGTTGCAGAAACGAAAGGCTGGACTATTCTCAACATACCCACCTGGCATTCGCGGGTTGCCTGAAAAATAACAAGATTTCTGACCTGGGGTAGTAAGGATGAAAAAGATCCTGCTCGCGTTTGCGTTCTGTTTTGCCGCCCTGAGCGCCTTCTCATCGTATGCCGCAGAGCCCCGCCAGGCGCCTACGGAGCAGGAGCGCGCCCGAACGGTCTACATCTTCCATCAGCCCATCGTCATGCTCCAGGCGAAATTTGGCCTGACCACGCCGGAAGAACGCGTTTTACGCATCCGCAACACCCTGCGCAATTTTACCGAGGCGGATGTGCGTGAGCCGCTCAGCATCGTCCCCGTGACCCGCTATAACCAGCAGGGACGGCTAATAGTGATGAACGGGAAACCTGTGATGCTGCTGACGGAAGGGGATTTGGACGAAGGGGACGATCTTACCCTCGATCAGGCCGCACAGCGCGTGCTGGCGCGCATGGAAGCGCAAAGGATGGCGCTGCGCGATCAATACGATACCGGCTGGCTGGCGCTGTCGACGGTAAAAACAGCCGCTGGCCTGCTGGCGCTGTTGCTGCTCTGCTACGGCGCGTGGCGATCCTGGCGCTGGTTCCGGCGCGTCTACCGTCGGCGTATTGTGGAGAATCGCAGCCGGGTGCCGCAAAGCTGGCGGCGGTACATTGGCGCAATTGAGATTCGGCTTTACGCCTTGCTGATGTTCCTGCTGGGGTTGATCGGCTTTTACGTCTGGCTGAGCTGGGCATTCAGTCTGTTTCCGTGGACGCGGGTGTGGGGCACGTCGCTGGGAGACTGGACGCTTCGCGTGGTGCAGCAAATTGCCCTGGCGATTGTCTCGGCCTTGCCGGGGCTGACGATTGTGCTGATCATTTTCCTCATTACCGCATTTATTCTGAAGCTTCTCAGGATGGTGCTCAATCAGGTGGAGGCTGGTCGTCTGCAACTTCCCGGCGTACATCCGGAAACCGTGGGGGCTACCCGTAAGCTCATTTCCGTTGCCGTCTGGCTATTTGCTCTCTCCGCCGCCTGGCCGTTTCTTCCCGGTGCGAACTCGCTGGCGTTTAAAGGTATTAGCGTCTTCTTTGGCCTGATGTTAACGCTGGGCTCGGCAGGGGTGATGAACCATGCCATGAGCGGTCTGGTCCTGATTTACTCCCGCGCTCTGCGCAAAGGCGATGTCATTCGGGTGGCGGATAACGAAGGCAAGGTCAGTGAAATTGGCATGCTGGCGACCAAAATTATTACCCGGGAAAATTATGTCGTTACCGTGCCCAACGCGGTGGTGGTGAGCGGTAAGATCACCAATCTGAGCGCGCTACAGCCCGATGGCAGCCTCAATCTGACGGTCAGCGTCACGATCGGTTATGACACCCCATGGCGTCAGGTGCATGCCATGCTGGAGCTGGCCGCGAAACGGGCAAAAGGGATTGACCTTTCCGAGCCGCCGCTGGTACGCCAGTTAGGGTTAATGGACTGGTATATCGCTTACGAATTGCAGGTCCGTCTGCTGCCCGAACAGTCCCTCGCGGTTGCCCGCAATGAACTGCATAGCCAGATACAGGATGTGTTTAACGAATTTAACGTGCAGATCATGTCCCCGAATTTTGTTATGCAGCCAGAGGGCAGCGTAATGGTTGCCAAAGAGAACTGGTATACCGCGCCAGCCAAACCCCCTCAGGGCGAAACGTGACGGCCCGGTTTTTCCGTGGCAAGGCAAAATGTCACAGCTTTTAATCGACGATCGCCGATTTTACACGGGTCATCGCCAGAATGTTTTTTGAGCGCATATTTAATTTCTCGAGGATCCTCACGCGGTAGGTGCTGGTCGTTTTTTGTGACAATTGCAGCTTTTTCGCGATCTCATGGTTTTCCAAATGAAGCAGCTTCAGCACGTCATATTCGCGTCGCGTAAAGGAGTGTGTTCTGAGCGCCCGGTAAAAGCGCATCAGCTGCTGAAAAGGGTGAGCAGTAAAATGCATCGACGAATAGATAATATTATCGATTCTCACTGCGCGGTTGGCTTCTATCTCATGCATCAGGACAATGTAATCACGCTTAACTTTTTTGACCTGCCGAATGGTTTTATTGCGTAACTTATCCTGTTCAATCGCAATGATAAAATCCATCGCCTGATCGACCCCATCAAGATCGTGAATATCCGCGTCATCGCGAATCAAATGGGTTGATGTCAGGGAGCTTGATACACCCTGGCAAAGGTAGTAGTTATCACTGATAAATAAAAAATTCATAATCGTCGTTAAATAAAGTCATGGCTAATCTCTTATCGCAGTGATCCACGGTTAATGGGTGTTGTACGAAAAAGAGTCTAAATGACCACCTGCGAATCTAATAAACGTTATGAATGTAAAAATAAATGTTTACATTTTAGCCAGCCGATGACGAAGAAATCAGCGGGGCGGAAGGGGAGGACGGAAGACGTGTAATGTTATGCAATTTCGTGCTTTACATCATGCTCAGAGATGTTTATAGTGCGCCTCACTTTGGAAGCGTGGCCGAGCGGTTGAAGGCACCGGTCTTGAAAACCGGCGACCCGAAAGGGTTCTAGAGTTCGAATCTCTACGCTTCCGCCAAATTCGAAAACCCTGCGATAGCAATATCGCAGGGTTTTTTCGTTATTCCAGCCCCAGCGTATACTGCGCGATTTTGAAGTAGATAATCAGCCCGGTCCCGTCGATTAGCGTGGCGATAAACGGTGCGGAGACCACCGCCGGATCGATTTTGCAGCGTTTCAGTACCATCGGGATCACCGACGAGACGATGGCGCTCCACAGTGTAATGCAGACCAGCGTCAGGCTGACGATGAGCGTGATTTCCATCCCAATACCCATCATCCAGGCGCGAACGCAGCCCGCCAGACCCAGCGTGGCGGCAATCATTAACGAGGTGCTGATCTCTTTGCGCAGCACGCGACCCACATCGCGAAGGTGGACTTCACCCAGCGCCATGGCGCGCACCAGCGTCGAGGTGATCTGCGTCCCGCTGTTTCCGCCGGTGCCAATCAGCAGCGGAATAAAGAACGCCAGCGCGATGGCAGATTCCAGCGCCTCTTCAAAATGCTGGATCACCGAACTGGTATACGCTTCCGCAACAAACAGCAGCAGCAGCCAGACGGAGCGTTTCTTCCACAGGCTGAAAGCGCTGGTTTCCAGATAGGGCTTCTCCAGCGGCAGCGTCGCCCCCTGAAGCTGGGCATCTTCAGTAACGTCATCTTCCAGCAGATGGGCGATTTCACGCTCGGTAAGGCAGCCCACCAGCTTGCCGTGGGTCACCACCGGCACTACATCCGCACCCGCGTGCGCCAGCAGCCCGGCGACATCCGCCCGCTCATCTTCCGGTTTGAGCTGAATAAAATCCGATATCATCAACCCCTTAACAGGCTGCACGGTGTCCGTGGCCTGCAATAATATGCGTACGGCGATTAAACCCGCGAGACGACCGTTATCTTCGATAAAAATATGCGACGGAATATCATCATCTTTTAATTTTTCAAAGAACTGCTCGCGTGCCAGAGCTACGCATAATGAAATATCGATAACGATAAAATCGGTATTCATATATTGCGCGATGGCGCTGTCATTAAAAGCCAGGTTTTGGTTATGAATAGCGTAAGACATAGTAAATTCCCTTTGAATAATAAAATCTCTCAGGGGCGAGCAAGACAGGGCATGTCGGAAAGGAGATCCCCACGTCCTGGGTTCAGCACTGTACACCGTATCCCACAAGGGAAGTTATACTGACAAAGCCTTGATTCGACAGTGCCTGTTTTACCCTGTGCCGGTTCTCTCGAACCCACCAGAGCGATAACGTGTATTTGTACAGGAGCCTCGCCATAACGAGATCGTTGTAAAACGAGAGGGATAATACGCCTGTTTAAATTTAGTGCTCAGAAAATTAAATAATGTTTAAGAACGGTTTAGGTAAATCTTATTAATAAAATGTTGAGGGTTTATTTAAGGTTATTCATTTTAAATGGACAATTAAATTATTAACGGGGGAGGGGAAAATGACATGGTTTGATAACCTGCTGAATCATTTTGCGCTGTATCCGGCACATCTGTTTGTGCTGTTATTCGTGATGGCGCTGAGCAAATCGACGGTGCTGATCTCCTCCGTGCTGCCGCCTGCGTCGGTGATGCTGCTGGCGGGCATTACCGTCAGCCAGGGGAGCATGCATCCTGCGCTGACGTGGCTCGCCGTGGTGATGGGGGCAACGGCGGGTTCGGTGCTGAATTACCATATCGGCCAACTGATGGGGCATACCCGGATGGTCACGCGCTTCACCTCAAAGCATGCCAATAAGTTCCTGCGGGTCCAGCATCAGCTGCAAAAGAACGGGGTCATCGTGCTTTTTACGTCGCGCTTCCTGGCGGTGTTGCGTTACATCGTCCCGCTGGCGGCCGGGATGCTCAGGCTGAACGCCGTCAAGGTCTACGCCGTCAGCCTGCTTTCCGCCTGTGCGTGGGCGGCGCTGTATGTCGGCGCGGTCACCGGCATCAGCGCCTTTTGAATTACAGGCTCCCCATTCCGCCGTCCACCAGCAGTTCCGTTCCCACCGTGTAGCTCGACTCGTCGGAGGCCAGATAGAGTGCGGCTTTTGCCAGCTCGGTCGTCGAGCCCATTCTGCCCAGCGGCACCAGCTTAATGACCTCTGCCATCATCGCGTTAAGCGCCTCGTCGCTTAAGCCCGTTTTCGTAAACGCCGGGGTTTCCACCGGACCGGGGCTCAGACCGTTAACGCGGATCCCGCGCGGCAGCAGCTCCGCCGACAGCGTGCGCGCCAGCGACAGCAGGGCGGCCTTGCTCGCGGCATACGCGCTGCTGGTGGGCAGGCCGATGCGCGCGCTCACGGAGCCGCAGAGGATCACCGAGGATGGGTTATTCAGCAGCGGCAGCAGCGCCTGAATTAAAAAGAACGGTCCCTTCAGGTTGATGTTCATCAGACGGTCCCAGGCCTCTTCCTGCCAGACTTCCAGCGGCGCGTGCGTTACGTCTCCGGCGTTGAGAAAGACCGCATCCAGGCGTGGCCAGCGGGCGGTGAGGGTCTCCGCCAGCGCTTTTTGCGACGAAATATCGCCTGCGTCGGTTGGGATCACCCAGGCCTTATCGCCCAGAATGCGCTCTGCTTCGGCGAGGGTATCCGGGTTGCGTCCGGTCACGGCGACGCGCGCCCCTTCGGCGATAAACGCCTGCGCGGTGGCGAGACCGATACCGCTGGTGCCGCCGGTAATCAACGTATACTTATCGGTTAAACGACCCATGTTCTTCTCCTGAAATGTCTCTGGAGAAAGCACTATAGAAACGTTAGTATCGAAAGGAAACCAGGTACCAAATGGATACTAACGAGGCAAGAGGTGTGAAATGGCAGAGCTGCTGGAAGCGTGCTGCGAAAAAAAATCTGAGGCGTATACCTGCCCGATGACGCAGTTTGTGAACCTGATTTCCGGTAAGTGGGCGATCCCCATTCTCTATCGCCTGATTGTGTTCAATACGCCCGTTCGCTTTGGCGATCTGCTGCGTGCCGCTGCCCCCATCACCCAGAAAGAGCTGACGAAGCAGCTGCGCCTGTTTGAGCAGCGCGGGCTGGTGACGCGAACGGTCTACCCGGAGATCCCGCCGCGCGTGGAGTATCAGATCACCGAGCTGGGGCTAACCCTTCAGGACGCACTCTCGCCGCTGGCCGCCTGGATGAGCGAATACGGCGACCAGCTTCAGCGTTAGGCTACTGTTTTACGTAGCGCGGATCCCCGCTTCATCGGTGAGATAGGCCACCAGAATATCGACTGCGACCCCGTAGCGCGCGTCGCGAACAATCAGCAGCGACCACCAGTCGCCGATAATATCCAGCGAACGGGCGACGGGGCAGGTGCTCTCTTCAAGGCGGGTACGTTTCACAGCGAATTCTCCGGTGGGGTATGGTTTTTTTTCATAAAACTCATCGGCACACGCCGTAAGCACGTTAATCATCAGTTTGAGAAATGCTTCCCGAAAAACCTGTCACGGATCTGTCACACTCAGGGCGACATTAAAAACGTGTGAGGAATTAGGGATGAGAAAAGCACTACTCGCAGTTGCCGTGGCATGTACCCTTTCCGTGACCTTTGGCGCACAGGCGCAGGAGACGCCGGACGGCTATCAGCTGGAACAGGTGCTCATCATGAGCCGCCACAACCTGCGCGCGCCGCTTGCCAATAACGGCAGCGTGCTGGAGCAGTCCACGCCGAAGCAGTGGCCGGAGTGGGACGTCCCGGGTGGACAGCTCACCACCAAAGGTGGCGTACTGGAAGTGTATATGGGTCACTATATGCGCGAGTGGCTGGCAGAGCAGGGGATGGTGAAGACGGGTGAATGCCCGCCAGCGGATACCGTCTATGCCTACGCCAACAGCCTCCAGCGCACCGTGGCGACCGCACAGTTCTTTATCACCGGCGCGTTCCCCGGGTGCGATGTTCCTGTGCATCACCAGGAAAAAATGGGCACCATGGACCCCACCTTCAATCCGGTCATTACCGATAACTCCCCTGAGTTTCGCGAGAAAGCGCTGAAAGCGATGGAGACGGAACGGCAGAAAATGCAGCTGGATGAAAGCTACAAACTGCTGGAACAGCTGACAAACTACAGCGACTCGCCGTCCTGCAAGGAGAAAAAAGTCTGCTCCCTGACGGAGGCGAAAGATACGTTCAGCGCCGATTATGAAAAAGAACCGGGCGTCTCCGGGCCGCTGAAGGTGGGTAACTCGCTGGTGGATGCGTTCACGCTACAGTATTACGAAGGCTTCCCGACAGACCAGGTGGCCTGGGGGGAAATCAAAACCGATCAGCAGTGGCGCGTGCTGTCGAAGCTGAAAAACGGCTATCAGGACTCGCTGTTTACGTCGACGGAGGTGGCGCAGAACGTGGCTAAACCGCTGGTGAAGTACATTGATAAAGCGCTGGTGACCGACCAGGCAAAAGCGCCAAAAATCACCCTGCTGGTGGGGCATGACTCTAACATCGCCTCGCTGCTGACCGCGCTGGACTTCAGGCCTTATCAGCTGCACGACCAGCAGGAACGAACCCCGATTGGCGGTAAAATTGTCTTCCAGCGCTGGCATGACAAAAACACTAATCAGGAGCTGATGAAAATTGAGTATGTCTACCAGAGTTCAGATCAGCTGCGTAACGCCAGCGTACTGTCGCTGCAATCCCCTGCGCAGCGCGTGACGCTGGAGCTGAAGGGCTGCCCGGTGGATGGCAACGGCTTCTGTCCTGTCGATAAATTCAATGCGGTGATGAACAACGCGGCGAAATAGAAGATAACCCCCCGCGCGGGCGGGGGGAACGTTCAGACGTTTTTACGTTCGATGGTTTGCTCGCCCCAGAACAGCGAGTCTTTGTCGGTTTTTTCGAAGGCGCGAACCAGCACTTCATCGTTGCCTTCTTCCCAAATCTGCTCAGCCAGCTTTTCGTCATAATTGGCGACTTCAAAGATGGCTTCGGCAATCTCCGGAGAGGTATTGCGTAAACTTGCCCATTCGCCCACGTGGTGAGCTTTGGATTCTTGAGTTGGCATACTTGTCCTCCTGTTGGGTTAGCCGTTCAGTTTTTTGGCAAGACCCGCGACGTATTCACCCTGATAGCGGGCGATTGAAAGTTCTTCATTACTTGGCTGACGTGAACCGTCCCCACCGGCAATGGTTGTCGCGCCATACGGTGTCCCGCCACGAACCTGGGAAACATCGAACAGTTCCTGCGCGCCGTAGCCAATCGGCACAATCACCATCCCATGATGGGCAAGAGTAGTCCAGGTGGAGGTGATCGTCTGCTCCTGGCCGCCGCCCGTGCCGGTAGAGCTGAACACGCTGGCCAGCTTGCCGTATAACGCGCCGGAGGCCCAGAGCCCGCCCGTCTGGTCGAGGAAGGTGCGCATCTGGCCGGACATATTGCCGAAGCGGGTCGGGGTGCCGAAGATAATGGCATCATAGTCCGCGAGCTCCTGCGGGGTGGCGACCGGGGCGTTTTGTGTTTTCCCCCCGGCTTTGGCGAAGGCTTCCGCCTGCATGGTTTCCGGTACGCGTTTAACCACGACCTCAACGCCGTCTACTCTGTTTGCGCCTTCTGCTACTGCGTGAGCCATGGTTTCAATGTGTCCATACATGGAATAATAGAGCACCAGAACTTTTGCCATTTTGCATCACTCCTCGTTGGTTTTTCTTACAGCGGATCGCTGCGTTCCTTTAAAGATATGACATCACAGCCAGACTGCAAAAATGAACGGCATTTCTTTGATATATAACAATATCTTTTGGTTACGCGCCTTGTAGCAAAATGAAACAACTTTCGCGGAGCGGATTTTTCAAAATATAAGAACGGCTTATGAATGACTTCCCCGATATTTCATACGAAAGGCTGAGATCATGTTGCAGAATATTACCTCTCGCTTGCCGGATAGCCGCATTACACTAAGCTTAGTTTCACGCGGCACAGATAAAGGCACTGTCCTTGAGCCGCGAGGTGAAAGAATCCTCTTTTACTGAATGCAATATGATGTCTAATGTTTCACACTCTGGAGGTTAGAGATGGCAAACCATCGTGGTGGTTCAGGTAATTTCGCTGAAGACCGTGAAAGAGCATCAGAAGCAGGTCGTAAAGGTGGCCAGTCTAGCGGGGGCAACTTTAAAAACGACCCTCAGCGCGCATCAGAGGCTGGTAAAAAAGGGGGTAAAAATAGCCACGGCAGCAACAAGTAGTACGCCGGGTTAACTCCCTGCCGCCGGGTTTCCCGGCGGTTTTTTTATGTCTGCTACATTGAACTGTCATCAAAGGCATCGCACACTACAGGATTGATTCTTCGTGCTGGTGTCCCATGTCCGTTTCCCGTTTTACCTTCTCCATTAAGCCTCAGGAAGCCATCCTGATTTTGATCACCATGTTCTGGGGCGGAACCTTTCTTGCTGTTCAGTACGCGGTCACGATGAGCGATCCGTTTTTCTTCGTGGGGCTGCGCTTTGCAACCGCGGCGATTGCCGTGGCGCTTATTTCGCTGAAAACCCTGCGCGGGTTGACCCTGAGAGAGCTTAAAGCGGGTGTCGCCATTGGCGTGGCGATTGCCATGGGCTACAGCCTGCAAACGTGGGGGCTCCAGTCTATCTCCAGCAGTAAATCCGCCTTCATCACCGCCATGTACGTACCGCTGGTGCCGCTGTTGCAGTGGCTGTGCCTCGGCAGAATGCCGGGCCTGATGTCGTGCATTGGCATCGTGCTGGCGTTCATCGGCCTTATTTTATTAGCCGGGCCGGAAAATAATCTGCTGGCGCTGGGGCCGGGGGAGATCATCACTCTGGTGGGGGCCGTCGCCATTGCGGCAGAAATTATCCTGATTAGCGCCTGGGCAGGAAAAGTGGACGTCAAGCGGGTGACGGTGGTGCAGCTTACCACCGCGTCGCTGGTGGCGTTCGCGACGATGGTGCCGGCAGGGGAGTCCGTCCCGCCGATGTCTACCGGGCTTATCGTCGTGGCGCTGGGGCTGGGCATTTTCAGCGCCATTATCCAGGTCACCATGAACTGGGCGCAGCGCAGCGTATCCCCAACTCGGGCGACGGTCATTTATACCGGTGAACCGGTATGGGCGGGTATTTTCGGGCGACTCGCCGGGGAGCGTCTGCCCCTGCTGGCGCTGGTGGGCGCGGCGTTTATTGTTCTCGGCGTGCTGGTGAGTGAGTTAAAGCTCAGAAAGCGTCGGAATGCGGTGAACGATTTAACGGCCGAATAAGCTTTTGATTGAAATAAAGGGCAGGTTTAACTACGATGTGTACGGATGAAAACCGTACACGATAAATGAAACCATGCCAGCACTCAAAAAACAGCGTATCGATCTTCGCCTGTCGGACGAAGACAAAACAATGATTGAAGAAGCGGCAGCGATGACCAACCAAACGATCACCCAGTTTATGGTGAACAGTGCGTCAGAGCGTGCTGCCGAAGTCATCGAACAGCATCGGCGTCTCGTATTAAACGAAGCCTCATGGATTGCCGTTATGGATGCCATCGACAATCCGCCAGAGCCAAATGAACGCCTGAAGCGAGCGGCGAAACGTCTTCGAAACATGGAGTGAAGCGTCGTGGCAAATCTCACGATCGAAATGTTATCAGAGGGAACCGATTACGATTTCGGCGATTTCGATTGTGGTGAACCCTCGCTAAATGCCTTCCTTACCGAGCACCTGATACGTCAGCACGGCGGGCGTATTTTACGCGGCTACCTGCTTAAAGAACGCGACCATCCGCGTGTCCTGGGCTATTACACACTCTCGGGAAGTTGCTTTGAAAAAGCGATGCTTCCTTCAAAGACTCAGCAGCGCCGCATCCCATACAGCAACGTCCCCAGCGTGACGCTGGGGCGTCTGGCTGTCCATAAAGAACTCCAGGGAAACGAGTGGGGAACAACGCTTGTCACACACGCTATGCGCGTTGTTTATCTGGCCTCGCAGGCTGTTGGCGTCCACGGAATTTTTGTGGATGCGCTTAACGAACGGGCCAAACGATTTTATCTGAAGCTGGGGTTTATCCCGCTGGCAGGTGAAAACAGCAGTTCGCTGTTCTTCCCCACGCAATCTATAGAACGACTGTTTGAGCAGGCGTGATCGCTCTTAAGGAACATGCAGGTCGGGTAAGGCGTCGCCGTTACCCGACGTGTTGATTTCACGGATCCTGAGTCACCACGGCGCCCTGCGGCGCGGCAGCCACCCGGCGGCTCAGCAGGGCGTTGAGCAGGATCGCGCCGAAGGTCGCCGTGCCAATCCCGCCCACCGTAAATCCGCCCAGCGTCAGGGCGAAATCACCCGCTCCCAGCACCAGCGTTACCGCCACCATGATCAGGTTACCGTTCTGGCTCAGATCAACATGATTCTGCACCCAGATACGGGCCCCCGCGACGGCAATCAGACCAAATACCACAATCGAGGCGCCGCCAATCACGGGTGCCGGGATGGTGTGGATCAATGCGCCGAATTTCGGGGAAAAGCCGAGCAGCATCGCCATCACCGCCGCCGCCACGAAGACCAGCGTCGAATAGACTTTGGTCACTGCCATCACGCCGATGTTTTCCGCGTAGGTCGTCACGCCGCTGCCGCCGACCGAGCCGGAGAGCATGGTCGCCAGACCGTCTCCCACAAACGCCCGCCCCATATACGGATCCATATTGCGCCCGGTCATTCCCGCTACGGCTTTCAGGTGGCCCAGGTTTTCAGCCACCAGAATCACCGCGACAGGCGCGATGAGCATCATCGCCTGAGCGTTAAAGGTGGGTGAGGTCATCTGCGGCAGGCCGAACCAGGCGGCCTGGTGAATCAGTGTGAAATCAACCGGTTTGCCGAGACCGAACACGTTCGCCAGCAGCGCGTAGACCAGACAGGCCGCAATCAGCCCGACCAGGATCAGCAGACGCTGGATCATGCCGCGCGTAAAGACCGCCACCACGCCGATGCACAGCACCGTTATCACCGCCATCCAGCTTTCAAACGGCGAGCCGGATACGCTCTTCACCGCAATCGGCGCGAGGTTCAGGCCTATCGCCATCACCACCGCCCCGGTGACGACGGGGGGCATCATCCGCTCGATCCAGCGCGTGCCGACTTTCATCACCACCAGACCGGTCAGGGTGTAGACCAGCCCACAGGCGATAATGCCGCCGAGGGCCACGCTCAGGTTGGGGTTAATACCCTGACCGTTAAACCCGGTCGCTGCAATGACCACCCCCACGAAGGCGGCGCTGGAGCCCAGATAGCTGGGCACACGCCCGCCGGTGACAAAAAAGAACAGCAGGGTACCCATACCCGACATCAAAATGGCGAGGTTAGGATCCAGCCCCATCAGCATGGGCATCAGCACCGTCGCACCAAACATCGCGACCGCATGCTGCACGCCCATCACCATGGTCTGCCCGAGCGGGAGCCTTTCATCCGGCGCGACCACGCCTTCTTCTGTGGAGGTCGATTTCAACTGCCAGTGGGGAAGTCCGAACATGATCTGTCTCCTGAATGCGGATTAACAGGCGGGTCGCATAAGTGCGTGATAGCCGCGGTCGAACCACACCAGCCCTTGCGGCGCCGGGTGGCGTACAATGGATACGATGTCGCAAAACAGAATGTCGTGAGTGCCAACGCTCACCACCTGGCTGATGCGGCAGTCGAACGAGGCCAGCGCATTTTCCAGACGCGGGCAGCCCGTGTCGCCTGTCTGCCAGCGGGCAGCGGCAAAGCGGTCCGCCATCGGCGTTTTTCCGCCAAACAGGTTGGATAAAGGCTCCTGTCCGGCACTCAGCGTGTTAACGCACAGGGTGCGGTTCTCGCTGAAAATCGGCCAGACCGACGCGCCGCGGTTCAGGCACACCAGCAGGGTAGGCGGGGAATCCGTGACGCTGCATACCGCGCTGGCGGTGAAGCCCGCCAGGCCTGCCGGGCCGTCGGTGGTAATGATATTGACCGCTGCGCCGACGCAGGCCATAGCGTCGCGAAAGGTTTGTTTATCCGGTGTCATCACGTTCGCTCCTTACGCCAGCCCGCAGGCATCGTCAAAGGCCAGACGCGGCAGGCGTCCGTAAAGTTTGGTCGTATCGCCATAGCCGATGTTAATCAGCAGATTGCTTTTGAGTAGCGTGCCCGTGAAAAAGGCCGCGTCCACTTTTTCCCGGTCAAAACCCGACATCGGCCCGGTGTCCAGCCCGAGCGCGCGGCAGGCGAAAATCAGGTACGCGGCCTGCATTGAGCTGTTGCGAAAGGCGGTCTCTTCCGCCAGCGCGGGGCTGGAGGTAAACCAGCTTCTGGCATCGCCGTGTGGGAACAGTTCAGGCAGGCGCTCATAAAACTCGCTGTCCCAGGCGACAATCGCCGTGACCGGGGCAGTGAGCGTTTTCTCAAGGTTGCCGCTGGAGAGCGCCGGGCGCAGCTTCTCTTTTCCTTCCGGGCTTCGCACAAACACAATGCGCGCCGGGGAGCAGTTGGCGGACGTCGGCCCCCATTTCATCAGGTCATAAATCTCGCGCAGCGTCTCGTCACTGACCGGTATATCCAGCCAGCCGTTATGGGTACGTGCGCCGGTAAACAGCGTTTCCAGCGCGGCGGGCGTGATGGCTTCGCTCATTCAAGCTCCTTACAAAGCGGGTTCTGGGCTGTGCAGCAGGCTGGCAAGCCCGTTCAGCAGCAGAGTGTTAAAGATGTCCGGCGCGGTCACATTGCAGGCATGCCCGCCCTGGCGCATGACCGTTTTGCGGGCGTGCGGGAGGGCGGCGTGCAGTTCAGCGGAGCAGACGGACGGCACCAGCAGATCGTCGGTGGAACAGATAATCTGTACGGGGCAGCGAACGCGTGCAGCGTGGCGGCTGAAATCGGCCTGTTTCAGGGCATGCAGCCTGCGCAGCAGATTGGCTTTGCCCTGAAAATGGGCCAGCGCCAGCGCGTGCTCGGCCTCCAGCCGCGGGGCGCGGGCGGCCATCCAGTCTGCCGGGTAGAGGAACAACGGCTGTGCCTCTACCCACGCCTGCGCGCCGCCCGCATGCAGCAGACGTTCGCGAACGTCAAAACAGCGGCGGGTATGGGCATTGAGGGTCAGCCAGCCGTTGACGCAGACCAGCGCGGTGAGGGCGTCGGGCTTATCGATGGCCAGCCGCAGGCCGACCAGCGCCCCCAGCGCGTGGCCGACCACGCAGTAACGGGCGATCTCGGCCTCGGCTAACGCCAGCGCAAGCTCGTCGGCCATGTGTGCGAGGGTGTAGTCTTCCGGCAGGGTATCCGGGTTATTCCCCGTGCCCCGCTGGTCGTAGCACACCACCTGATACTCCTGCCCCAGCACGGCGAGCTGGGGCAGCCAGTAGCTGCCGCTGCCG
Organism: Enterobacter sp. YSU; assembly: GCF_016082135.1. NCBI lineage: Bacteria > Pseudomonadati > Pseudomonadota > Gammaproteobacteria > Enterobacterales > Enterobacteriaceae > Enterobacter > Enterobacter sp. YSU. Next base: position 4,706,591 of record NZ_CP059487.1, on the reverse strand, counting down.
CCGAGCCCGGCAATCAGTACCACCACGGGCGCGCCCGCAAAGGGGGGCGGTGAAATGGACAGTTTCATGGCCGCCTCACTTCGCGATGTGCGCAACGGTGGCAATTTCAACCAGCGCTTCGGGCTTTACCAGCCCGCACTGGATGCAAAACCGCGCCGGTTTATCGCCGGGGAAAAACTCCGCGTAAATCTCGTTAATCGCGGCGTAGTTTTTCCAGTCGGTGATAAAGATGCTGTTGAAGGTCACGTCCTCCATCGTCCCACCCGCCGTTTCGATCACGGTTTTGATTGTCTCCAGCACGTGGCGGGTTTGCGCCTTTGGGTCATCGATAAACACCACGTTGTTGTCTTTATCAAACGGCAGCGTGCCCGAGACATACACCACGCCGTCGGCGAGGGTGCCGGGGACAAACGGGGCAATCGGGGTGCTGGTGCCCGGCGGAATAATCACGGATTTCGGCATAGCGGTTCTCCTCAGGCGATGCGGGCGAGCGGGGGATCCAGCGCGTCGCAGAAATCATTGACGTTACTGACCCAGCCAAAAAAGGTTTCGATATTGAACAGGGCGGCTTTCTGGGCAAAATCCGGCCCGGCCTGATGGGTGGCATCCTCCAGTACCACCCCAAAATACTCGAGGAAAAATCCGTCGCGCAGGGTCGACTCCACGCACACGTTGGTGGCTATGCCCGTAAAGACCAGATGACGAATGCCCCGGCTGCGCAGCAGGCTGTCAAGCGGGGTATTAAAAAAGCCGCTGTAGCGCGGTTTCGGCAGCACGATATCGCCGGCCTCCGGTACCAGCTCATCCACCAGCTGATAATCCCAGCCGCCTTTCGCCAGCAGCGTGCCCTGGAGTTCGGGCCGTTGACGCATGGTTTTCAGGGCGTTGGATTTGTGAAAGTTGGGTGAGCCGGGACCGCCAGCCTCGACGTACTGGTCGTCCCAGCCGTTCTGGAACCAGACGATCAGCATGCCCGCAGCACGCGCGGCGCTCACGGCGGTTTTGATGTTCTCAATCACCGGCTGCGTGGTGGAGACGTCAAACCCGGCCAGATCCAGATACCCGCCTTTACTGGCATAGGCGTTTTGCATATCCACCACGATCAGCGCGCTGCGCTGCGCGTCAAAGGTAATGGCTTCCGGGCGAGCGTTGAGGGTCGTCATTACGCCACCTCCTTCGTCACGGCAGGGATGTGGGCACGGCACTGCATCAGCGGCTGAATGCGCTCGCCGAAAGTTTCCACGCCGGTGAGAAAATCATCGAAGGTCAGCAGCACGCCTTCGGCGCCGGGCACGGCAGCCACTTCGTCGAGCATTCTGGCGACGCTGGCATACGAGCCAACCAGGGTGCCCATGTTGATATTGACGGCAGACGTCGGGTCGGCCATCTGGCGAACGTTGGTGTCCGCGCCGGAGCGGGTATCCTTCTGGCTCTGCTCGGTAAGCCAGCTCAGCGCTTCGTCATCCGCGCCGTCCTTGTATCGTTCCCATTTGGCGCGCGCGGCGTCGTCGGTTTCGTCGGCAATCACCATAAACAGCACGTAGGAGCCCACGTCGCGCCCGGTTTTGTCGGCGGCCGCTTTCATGCGTGCCGCGGTGGGCGCGAAGGCGGCCGGGGTGTTAACGCCTTTGCCGAAGCAGAAGTTGAAGTCGGCGTATTTCGCCGAGAATTCCATTCCCGCGTCGCTCTGTCCGGCGCATATCACCTTCATCGGCACCGACGGCTGCGGGCTGACGCGGCAGTCGTTCATGGTAAAGAAGTCGCCTTTGAAATCGCTTTTGCCGGTGCCCCATAGATCGCGCAGCACCTGCACATATTCAGTCAGGTAGTCGTAACGACGGGAGAAGTAATCGTCCCCCGGCCAGATCCCCATCTGCTCGTACTCCGGCTTTTGCCAGCCGGTGACCAGGTTAACGCCAAAGCGCCCGCCGGAGATGGAGTCGATGGTGGAGGCCATCCGCGCCACGATTGCCGGGGGAAGGGTAAGGGTGGCGGCGGTGGCGTAAATCTGGATGCGCGAGGTTACCGCCGCCAGGCCCGCCATCAGGGTGAAAGACTCCAGGTTGTGGTCCCAGAATTCGGTCTTACCGCCGAAACCGCGCAGCTTGATCATCGAGAGCGCAAAGTCGAAGTGGTAGTGCTCCGCTTTCTGCACGATGGCTTTATTCAGCTCAAAGGTCGGCATGTATTGCGGGGCAGTGGTCGAGATAAGCCAGCCGTTGTTGCCGATCGGTACAAATACGCCAATTTTCATCACGAACCTCTCTTCATTACGTCGCAGGTGTCACGATGTTTTTGCAAAGGCAGTGCCAGTTTTGAAAATCACTTTGTTATTAATGTGTTAAATGATGGTTGTTAAAATTAACAGCGAAAATGTGGACTGGATGGTCAAAATCATTGCACAGAAAACAGGCACTCATGCGCGCTGAGGGTGCAGAAGGTCGTGGCGAGACGGGGGTTTTGCTATGCTGAGCGCAGGACAGAAAATGGAGAGCGAAAATGACACAAGGCGCAGTGAAAACACCCGGTAAACGTTCGCAGGCGGTGAGCGCCAAGAAACAGGCGATCCTCAGCGCTGCGCTGGAGACATTTTCGCAGTTTGGTATTCACGGTACGCGCCTGGAGCAGGTGGCGGAGCAGGCCGGGGTGTCCAAAACCAATCTGCTCTACTACTACCCGTCAAAAGAGGCGCTCTATATCGCGGTGATGCAGCAGATCCTCGATATCTGGCTGGCACCTCTCAAGGCGTTTCGCGAAGAGCTGGCCCCGCTGGTGGCGATAGAGGAGTACATACGCCTGAAGCTGGAGGTATCGCGTGATTACCCGCAGGCATCAAGGCTGTTCTGCCTGGAGATGTTGCAGGGCGCGCCGCTGTTGCAGGCGGAGCTGACGGGAGATCTAAAGCAGCTGGTGGACGATAAATCGGCCATTATTGCCGGATGGGTCGCCAGCGGAAAACTGGCGCCCGTCGATCCGCATCATCTGATCTTCATGATTTGGGCCTCAACCCAGCACTACGCTGACTTCGCGGCCCAGGTCGAGGCGGTGACCGGTAAAACGCTCCAGGACGAGGCGTTTTTCCAGAGCACCCTGGAAAACGTACAGCGGATGATTATCGAAGGGATCCGCGTGCGCTAGTTTCCCGGCGGAAGAGGACAGCTTAAGTCGCCCTCTTCACACTGCATCAGCGTGGCCAGAAACGCTTCGCGCTCCGCGGTTTTCTCCGCCAGACACTGGTTAACAATCATTGGCTGAACGCTCCCGCCTTCCGTACCCGAACCGATAAACGCACAGTCCGCGTCGCGCAGGCTAATCCACGCCTGCTGCGCCTTTTTCAGTAGATCGCGCTGAGGCGCTGCCGCACGTTTGATGGCGGCCTGATACGTCTCGTTGAGCTTTTTATCGGCGGCCTGGTACTGCTGCGCGCTACAGGTGTTCAGTTCAAGCTGGGTGGTCGCGTTATCGCACTCGTCGGCCAGCGCGCTGGCGCTCATGAGCAGGGCTGCACCTGCGAGAAATACTCTTTTCATCATCCCCTCCATGTAAAAAAGCCGGATACGCTGTGCTTATCCGGCCTGGGCTATTTTGTAGCCCCGGTAAGCGTAGCGTCACCGGGGAGAGTTTACACGATTAACCGATTGTCATCAGGCTGGCGTTACCGCCCGCCGCCGCGGTGTTAACGCTGAGCGAGCGCTCAACGTACAGGCGCTCCAGCAGCAGGTTGGTCTCCCCGCGGGCGAAGCCCTGCACCGAGACAATCGCACCGCTGCGGGCCGCAACCTGCTCGCACAGTTCGCGCAGCTGGTCGGAATCACCGTGGTAGATCACCGCGTCAAACGGCTGGGTCAGCAGGGCATCGGCCTTCGCAAAGCGAATGCGGGCCGAGACCGCTTTTGGCAACTGTTTGGCGAGGTCGCGATGCAGGGCATCTTCCGGCCACAGCACCTCACAGCCCGTTGCTGTTGCGGCTGCCAGCTGCACCAGCGCATCCTCCTCGTTATCCGCCACGCACAGCACACGCTCGCGCGGCATCAGCGTCCAGGTGTTGCGCTCACCGGTTGGACCCGGCAGCAGACGCTGTGTTCCCGCCTGCGCCAGCTCGCCGTACTGCTGTGCAATCGCATGCAGCTCGGGACGATTTTCAGCCCACTTAATCAGCGCGTCCAGCGGCTGGGTCAGCACGGCTTTCACCTGCGCATCCACCGGATATTCCGCGTCCTGACGCGCCAGCGTCACGCCCAGCGCATTTTCCGGACGGTTTGCCAGCAGGCGGTACAGATAGAGTGGACCGCCCGCTTTCGGGCCGGTGCCGGAGAGACCTTCACCGCCGAACGGCTGCACGCCCACGACCGCGCCAACCATGTTGCGGTTGACGTACAGGTTGCCGACTTTAGCATTGCCGGTCACCTGGGCAATGGTTTCGTCGATACGGGTATGCACGCCAAGCGTCAGGCCGTAACCCGAGGCGTTGATCTGATCGATCAGCTCGTTGAGGTTGTTACGGTTGTAGCGCACCACGTGCAGTACCGGACCGAAGACCTCTTTTTTCAGCTCGTCGAAGCTTGCCAGCTCAATCAGCGTTGGCGGCACGAAGGTGCCGGTCTGCCACTCGCGGGCATCTTCGCTGTTCTCGCGCACCGCCTGGAACACCGGACGGCCTTTGGCACGCATGGTCTGAATGTGGTTTTCAATGTTGGCTTTGGCTTCCGCGTCGATCACCGGCCCGATGTCGGTAGTGAGACGGCCCGGGTTGCCCATGCGGCATTCCGCCATCGCACCGCGCAGCATCTTCAGCGTGTGGTCAGCCACGTCATCCTGTAAGCACAGTACGCGCAGGGCGGAACAGCGCTGGCCCGCGCTGTCGAAAGCAGAGGCCAGCACGTCAACGACGACCTGCTCGGTGAGTGCGGAGGAGTCCACGATCATGGCGTTCATGCCGCCGGTTTCAGCGATCAGCGGGGTAGGACGGCCCTGCGCATCCAGACGGGTGGCGATGTTGCGTTGTAGCAGGGAGGCCACTTCGGTAGAACCGGTAAACATCACGCCGCGTACGCGGTTATCGGAGGTCAGTTTGGCCCCGACTGTTTCACCGCGCCCTGGCAGCAGCTGCACCACGCCCGCCGGTACGCCCGCTTCCAGCAGAATGTTGATGCCCTGGGCGGCAATCAGCGGGGTCTGCTCTGCCGGTTTCGCCAGCACGCTGTTGCCTGCGGCCAGCGCCGCGGCAATCTGGCCGGTGAAGATCGCCAGCGGGAAGTTCCACGGGCTGATACACACCACCGGGCCGAGCGGACGGTGGGTTTCGTTGTCGAAATCATCGCGCACCTGACCGGCGTAGTAGTGCAGGAAGTCGACCGCCTCGCGCACTTCGGCGATGGCGTTGCTGAAGGTTTTACCCGCTTCACGCACCAGAATGCCGATAAGCTGCTGCATCTGATCTTCCATCAGCACCGCCGCGCGTTCCAGAATGGCGGCACGCTCCTGCGGCGGGGTGGCAAACCAGATTGGCGCGTTGTTCACCGCGCTCTCCAGGGCCTGCTCCACTTCCGTTTCCGTGGCTTCGCGCACGTAGCCGACGATATCCTTCGGCTCTGCCGGGTTGATCACCGGCTGCATTTCACCGTCCTCAACGGACTGCTCAAGGATCGGCCTGGCCTGCCACTTCTGCAATGCGCTGTTTAGCAGGGCAGAAGAGAGCGACGCCAGACGGTGTTCGTTGGCGAGATCCAGACCCGCCGAGTTGACGCGACCTGCACCATACAGCTCGCGCGGCAGGGCAATCTTCGGATGCGGCAGACCAATCTGGCCTTCCTGCGCCGCCATCTTCTCAACGGCCTGTACCGGATCGGCCACCAGTTCGTCCAGCGGCAGGGTGGTATCGGCGATGCGGTTAACGAAGGAGGTGTTCGCCCCGTTCTCCAGCAGACGACGCACCAGGTAGGCCAGCAGGGTTTCGTGGGTACCTACCGGGGCATAGATTCGGCACGGACGGTTCAGCTTGCCGTCGGCCACTTTACCGGTCACTTGCTCGTACAGCGGTTCACCCATGCCGTGCAGGCACTGGAACTCGTACTGGCCCGGATAGTAGTTCTGACCCGCGAGGCTGTAGATCGCCGCCAGGGTGTGGGCGTTGTGGGTGGCGAACTGCGGATAAATCAGGTTCGGCACGCCGAGCAGTTTTTTCGCGCAGGCGAGGTAAGAGACGTCGGTATAGACCTTGCGGGTATAGACCGGATAACCTTCCAGACCTTCCATCTGGGCGCGTTTGATTTCGCTGTCCCAGTAGGCGCCCTTCACCAGACGGATCATCAGGCGGCGACGGCTGCGGCTGGCCAGGTCAATCAGGTAGTCAATGACGAACGGACAGCGTTTCTGGTAGGCCTGGATAACGAAACCAATCCCGTTCCAGCCCGCCAGCTCCGGCTCGAAGCACAGTTTTTCCAGCAGGTCGAGGGAGATCTCCAGACGGTCCGCCTCTTCGGCGTCGATGTTGATGCCGATGTCATACTGGCGCGCCAGCAGGGTCAGGGACTTCAGGCGCGGGTAGAGTTCTTCCATCACCCGGTCGTACTGCGCACGGCTGTAGCGCGGGTGCAGGGCGGAAAGCTTGATAGAGATGCCCGGACCTTCATAAATACCGCGACCGTTGGACGCTTTACCGATGGCGTGGATCGCCTGCTGGTAAGAGACCATGTAGGCCTGCGCGTCGGCGGCGGTCAGCGCCGCTTCACCCAGCATGTCGTAGGAGTAGCGGAAGCCTTTGTCTTCCAGCTTGCGGGCGTTCGCCAGCGCTTCGGCAATGGTTTCCCCGGTGACGAACTGCTCGCCCATCAGGCGCATCGCCATGTCCACGCCCTTGCGGATCAGCGGCTCGCCGCTCTTGCCGATGATGCGGTTCAGAGAGCGCGACAGGTTGGCTTCGTTATGGGTGGAGACCAGCTTGCCGGTAAACAGCAGGCCCCAGGTGGCGGCGTTAACGAACAGGGACGGACTGCGGCCAATGTGGGAGTGCCAGTTGCCGTTACTGATTTTGTCGCGGATCAGGGCATCGCGGGTGGCTTTATCCGGAATACGCAGCAGCGCTTCCGCCAGACACATCAGCGCCACGCCTTCCTGCGAGGAGAGGGAGAACTCCTGCAACAGACCCTGCACCATACCGGCGCGTCCGCTGGCGGTTTTCTGGTTACGCAGCTTGTCGGCGAGCTGATACGCGAGGCTGTGCGCCTGAGCGGCAACGGCTTCCGGCAGGCGCGCCTGCTCCAGGAGCATCGGCACGGCGTCGGTTTCGGCACGGCGGTAGGCGCCGGTAATGGCGGCGCGGCTGACGGACTGCGGCAGGATCTGCTCGGCAAATTCCAGGAACGGCTGGTGGTTCTCTTCAACGGCCGTCGCGGCCTCTTCGCTTTCGTTCGCTGCACCCGCCAGCAGGGCAGGCAGCTCCGGCAGACCTTCTTCACTCTCCAGTCTTTCCAGATAGTTAAAAATCGCCTGCTTGATTAACCAGTGCGGTGTGCGGTCGATGCGGGTCGCAGCGGTTTTAATCCGTTCGCGGGTAGCGTCATCCAGCTTAACCCCCATGGTGGTCATCCCCATGCCAAAACTCCTGTTGTTCTGTAATAGCGTTCTGTTGATAGCGTGAAATATCCACCATGTTGCAACTTTGTGCAACCGTGTTAAATGTGACCTGGTCTGCAAGCTGGAAAATGAATGGATTGTTAACGATTAGTTAGCTGTGAAAAAGAACGTGCGGCGGTTTCTGAGCCCAGTTTTTATGCGGTGCTTAACACTTTTTAAAGGTGCAACCCGTAAAAGCGTGAGCGAGTGCAACCTATAGGAAAGACGTATAAAACCAGGGATGAAATTCATGTAAATGCAGTGTTAAATCGTTTGTCAGTGGGATGCGTATACGGCAGGATAGCGCGCCCAACGGAAACACATACACACATCACTACGTTCCGGTGATGACATAACAAGGCAACCCGGACGGTTGTCGCTCGACATTTTGGAGAATTTGAATGGCTATTAGCACACCGATGCTGGTGACATTTCTCGTTTATATTTTTGGCATGATCCTGATAGGGTTTTTGGCATGGCGTTCCACTAAAAACTTTGACGACTACATCCTCGGCGGGCGCAGCTTAGGCCCGATGGTCACCGCACTCTCTGCGGGCGCTTCCGACATGAGCGGCTGGCTGCTGATGGGCCTGCCGGGCGCGATTTTCATCTCCGGTATCTCCGAAAGCTGGATCGCCATCGGCCTGACCGTTGGCGCGTGGATCAACTGGAAGCTGGTGGCAGGCCGTCTGCGCGTGCACACCGAAGCCAACAACAACGCCCTGACGCTGCCGGACTACTTCACCGGACGCTTTGAAGATAACAGCCGTATCCTGCGCATTATCTCCGCGGTGGTGATCCTGCTGTTCTTCACCATCTACTGTGCCTCCGGCATCGTGGCGGGCGCGCGCCTGTTCGAAAGCACCTTCGGCATGAGCTATGAAACCGCCCTGTGGGCCGGCGCCGCAGCAACCATCCTCTATACCTTCGTGGGCGGATTCCTGGCGGTAAGCTGGACCGATACCGTGCAGGCGAGCCTGATGATCTTCGCCCTGATCCTGACTCCGGTGATTGTCATTTTCACCGTCGGCGGCTTTGGCGAATCGCTGGAAGTGATCAAGCAGAAGAGCATCGAAAACGTCGATATGCTGAAAGGGCTGAACTTCGTCGCCATTGTCTCTCTGATGGGCTGGGGCCTGGGCTACTTCGGCCAGCCGCACATTCTGGCGCGCTTCATGGCGGCGGATTCTCACCACACCATCGTTCACGCGCGTCGCATCAGCATGACGTGGATGATCCTGTGTCTGGCGGGGGCGTGTGCGGTCGGCTTCTTCGGTATCGCGTACTTCAACAACAACCCGGCGCAGGCGGGCGCGGTGAACCAGAACGCCGAGCGCGTGTTCATCGAGCTGGCGCAGATCCTGTTCAACCCGTGGATTGCCGGTATTCTGCTCTCCGCGATCCTCGCGGCGGTGATGTCCACCCTGAGCTGTCAGCTGCTGGTGTGCTCCAGCGCCATCACCGAAGACCTCTACAAAGCGTTCCTGCGTAAGGGCGCGAGCCAGAAAGAGCTGGTGTGGGTAGGGCGCTTTATGGTGCTGGTGGTTGCGCTGGTGGCGATTGCGCTGGCGGCAAACCCGGAAAACCGCGTCCTGGGGCTGGTGAGCTACGCCTGGGCGGGCTTCGGTGCGGCATTTGGTCCGGTGGTGCTGTTCTCTGTACTGTGGTCACGCATGACCCGCAACGGCGCGCTGGCGGGGATGATTATCGGTGCGGTAACCGTTATCGTCTGGAAACAGTTCGCGTGGCTGGGCCTGTACGAAATCATTCCAGGCTTCATCTTCGGCAGCCTCGGTATCGTGGTGTTTAGCCTGCTGGGTAAAGCGCCGTCTGCGTCTATGCAGAAACGCTTTGCGGAGGCGGACGCGCACTATCACTCAGCGCCGCCGTCTAAGCTCCAGGCTGAGTAATTTTCCCCTCACCCTAACCCTCTCCCCGGTGGGGAGAGGGGATAGTCCTTTCACCTATGTGAGTCTTCATCAATGAGAATTAAAACAGGGTTGATGGCGGCGGCATTCGTGATGCTGGCGGGCTGTACCGCACCCGCACAGCACGCAGCGGTAGAAACCTGCAAAGCAGAAAATCAGATGCAGCAGACCACGCTCTATTTCGGCTTAAACCGTCCTGCCGGGGCGCAAATTACAGGCAACGAATGGCAGCAGTTTGTCGACCAGGACGTGACGCCACGCTTTCGCGATGGTTTAACGGTATTTGATGCGCGCGGTCAGTGGCTGGGGAATGATGGAAAAGTGGCGCGCGAGCCGAGCAAGGCATTGATGCTGATCCACGCTAAAGACGCGCAGAGTGAGAAGAATATCGAAGCGTTGCGCGGGATCTATAAGTCACGCTTCGCGCAGGAGTCGGTGATGCGGGTCGACCAGCCGGTGTGCGTGCAGTTTTAATGAAAACGGCGGGATAACCCGCCGTTGTTGTATCGTAGGCCCGTGCAAGCGAAGCGCCGCCGGGCACAAAACTTACAGCACCAACCCCGCAAAGCTCGCCGACAGCAGGCTTACCAGCGTTGCCCCGTATACAAGGCGTAAACCAAACCGCGACACCACGTTACCCTGTTGCTCATTCAGACCTTTTATTGCCCCCGCCACAATGCCAATGGAAGCGAAGTTAGCGAACGACACCAGGAACACGGACAAAATCCCCAGCCCGCGCGGTGACATTTGATGGGCTATTTTTTGCAGCTCGATCATCGCCACAAATTCATTCGCCACCAGTTTAGTTGCCATAATGCTCCCCGCGCTTAAGGCATCGCTCAGCGGAATACCAATAAGCCACGCCAGCGGATAAAACACATAACCCAGAATCTGCTGGAAGCTCATGCCAAATATGCCGGAGAAGAGGGCGTTAATGGCGCTAATAAGGGCGATAAAGCCAATCAGCATCGCCAGAATAATCATCGCCACCTTAAAACCGGCCAGAATATACTCGCCAAGCATTTCAAAGAAGCTCTGGGATTCGTGCAGTTTTTCCAGCCTGATATCCGGCTCCGCTTCCGGGCGGGCCGGGTTAATAACCGAAAGAATAATAAAGGTGCTGAACATGTTCAGGATCAGCGCCGCGACGACAAATCTGGCGTCGAGCATAGTCATATAGGCCCCGACAATCGACAGCGAAACCGTCGACATGGCCGTGGCAGCCATCGTAAACAGACGACGCGAGGAGAGATCGCCCAGCACGCCTTTGTAGGCAATGAAGTTTTCCGACTGACCGAGGATCAGCGAACTCACCGCGTTAAAGGATTCCAGCTTGCCCATGCCGTTCAGTTTTGACAGCAGCGTCCCGATCACCCGAATAAAGATCGGCAGAATACGCCAGTGCTGAAGAATACCAATCAGCGCCGAGATAAAAATAATGGGGCAGAGCACGCCAAGGAAAATGAACGCCAGCCCTTTTTCACCCATCCCGCCAAAGACAAAATTCGTCCCTTCGGCAGCGAATTTAAGCAGCGACTCAAAGAAACCGGAAACGTATTTAATAATAAACAGGCCGCTTTCTGCGTGGAGGAAAAAGAACGCCAGCGCGATTTCGATCACGATCAGCTGTAAAACGAAACGAATACGAATTTTTCGGCGGTCGAAACTCACCAGCCAGGCGAGCGCAAGAATAATCACCAGCGCCAGCAGGAAATGGACAATTTTAAACATGGCTTATTTTCAGTTGGTTTTCGAGGCGGACATTTAGCCACAGCCCCGGTTAACCGTAAATGGGCATTTTCGTTATACCTTATAAACGTAACGGTTACTCAGGCAATTATTACTCCGCAATGCGTTTACATCTGGTCATCAAAACGCAACACATTTCGCTTGTTTTTCTTGTTGCCGTAATGATAATCACTATCACAAGAATTTACTTTTCTTTGCATCAGTTGACCGCGATAAACATTTAAGGTGTCGGCATGTTTGTTCCTTTTCTCATTATGTTACGTGAAGGCCTTGAAGCGGCCCTGATTGTTAGCCTTATCGCCAGTTATCTGAAGCGTACCCAGCGCGGACGCTGGATTGGCGTCATGTGGGTTGGGGTTTTCCTTGCTGCGGCGCTCTGCCTGGGCCTCGGTATCCTCATCAACGAAACCACCGGGGAGTTCCCGCAGAAAGAGCAGGAGCTGTTTGAAGGGATCGTCGCCGTGATTGCGGTGGTGATCCTCACCTGGATGGTGTTCTGGATGCGCAAGGTCTCCCGTAACGTGAAGGTACAGCTTGAGCAGGCGGTGGATAACGCCCTGCAAAAAGGCAACCACCACGGCTGGGCGCTGATCATGATGGTCTTTTTCGCCGTGGCGCGTGAAGGCCTGGAGTCTGTGTTCTTCCTGCTCGCGGCTTTTCAGCAGGACGTGGGCATCTGGCCGCCGCTGGGCGCGGTGCTCGGGCTGGCCACGGCGGTTGTGCTTGGCTTCCTGCTCTACTGGGGCGGCATTCGTCTTAACCTGGGCGCGTTCTTCAAGTGGACCAGCCTGTTTATTCTGCTAGTGGCCGCAGGGCTGGCGGCAGGGGCGATCCGCGCCTTCCACGAAGCGGGTCTGTGGAACCACTTCCAGGACGTGGCGTTCGATCTCAGCAACGTCCTGTCGACCCATTCACTGACCGGTACCCTGCTCGAAGGGATCTTCGGCTACCAGGAAACGCCGAGCGTCAGCGAAGTGGCGATGTACTTTATCTATCTGGTTCCGGCGCTGATCCTGTTCGCTATGCCGCCGCGTACCGGCTCGCAGACGTCGCGCGTAGCGCCGTAAGTGCTGTTTTAGTTACAACATACTTTTAAAGGGAAGAGTCATGGCCATTCAGTTCCGTCGTAGTGCGTTATGCGCAGGCATTACCGCGCTGTTCGTGTCTGCCTTCACCGCTCAGGCGGCAGATATTCCGCAGGTAAAAGTCACCGTCAACGATAAACAGTGCGAGCCGATGACCATCACGGTTAACAGCGGTAAAACGCAGTTTATTATTCAGAACCACAGCCAGAAGGCGCTGGAGTGGGAAATCCTGAAAGGGGTGATGGTGGTGGAAGAGCGCGAGAATATCGCGCCGGGCTTCAGCCAGAAGATGACCGCAAATCTTCAGCCCGGGGAATATGACATGACCTGCGGCCTGCTGACTAACCCGAAAGGTAAGCTGATCGTCAAAGGCGCAGCGACGGCGGACGCGGCCAAAGGCACGGCGCTGCTGAGCCTCGGCGACGCCATTACCGCCTATAAAGCCTACGTCACCAAAGAGACAGCGGACCTGGTGGCAGGCACCAAAGCCTTTACCGACGCGGTGAAAGCGGGCGACATCGAAAAAGCGAAATCCCTGTATGCGCCTACCCGTCAGCACTACGAGCGCATTGAGCCGATTGCCGAACTGTTCTCTGACCTCGATGGCAGCATTGACGCCCGTGAAGACGACTACGAGCAGAAGGCCGCCGATCCGAAATTCACCGGCTTCCACCGTCTGGAAAAAGTCCTGTTTGGCGATAACTCCACCAGTGGGATGGAGAAATACGCCGAGCAGCTCAACAGCGACGTGCTGGAGCTGCAAAAACGCATCAGCGAGCTGGCATTCCCACCGTCGAAAGTGGTGGGTGGCGCAGCGGGCCTGATTGAAGAAGTGGCCGCCAGCAAAATCAGCGGTGAAGAAGATCGTTACAGCCACACCGACCTGTGGGACTTCCAGGCGAACGTCGACGGCGCACAGAAAATTGTCGAGCTGCTGCGGCCTCAGCTGCAAAAAGAGAACGGCGAGCTGCTGGCGAAAGTGGATGCCAACTTTAAGAAAGTTGACGCTATCCTGGCGAAATACCGCACCAAAGACGGGTTCGAAACCTACGACAAGCTGACCGATGCTGACCGTAACGCGCTGAAAGGCCCGATAACCACCCTGGCGGAAGATCTCTCCCTGCTGCGTGGCGTACTGGGTCTGGATTAAGCGATGAACAAGCATGACGAATACGACGTGGCGGAACCTTCCCGACGTCGGTTGTTAAAAGGGGTAGGGGCGCTGGGCGGCGCGTTTGCCCTGGCGGGAGGCTGTCCGGTGGCGCATGCGGCAAAACCGCAAAGCGCCCCTGGCACGCTCTCCCCGGATGCGCGTATGGAAACGCAGCCGTTTTATGGTGAGCACCAGGCGGGGATCCTGACGCCGCAGCAGGCCTCGATGATGCTGGTGGCTTTCGATTCGCTGGCGAGTGATAAAGCCGACCTTGAGCGTCTGTTCAGGCTGTTGACCACGCGTATTGCCTTCCTCACCGCCGGCGGTCCCGCACCGGAAACACCGAATCCGCGCCTGCCGCCGATGGATTCCGGCATCCTCGGCGCGTTTATCGCTCCCGATAATCTGACCATCACCGTGTCGGTGGGGGAATCGCTGTTTGATGATCGCTACGGACTGGCGAAGCAGAAGCCGAAAGCGCTGCAAAAAATGACGCGATTCCCGAATGATTCTCTCGACGCGGCGCTGTGCCACGGCGATCTGCTGTTGCAGATCTGCGCTAATACCCAGGATACGGTGATCCATGCCCTGCGCGATATTATCAAGCACACCCCGGATCTGCTGAGCGTGCGCTGGAAGCGGGAAGGTTTTATCTCTGACCACGCCGCTCGCAGTAAAGGCAAAGAGACGCCGGTCAACCTGCTGGGCTTCAAAGACGGCACCGCCAACCCGGACAGCAGCAATACCGCGTTGATGAAGAACGTGGTATGGGTGACGGCGGATCAGGGCGAACCGGCCTGGGCGGTCGGAGGCACCTATCAGGCGGTGCGTATCATTCAGTTCCACGTGGAGTTCTGGGACCGCACGCCGCTGAAAGAGCAGCAAACTATCTTCGGTCGCGATAAGCAAACCGGCGCACCGCTCGGCATGAAGCACGAGCACGATGAACCCGACTACGCCCGCGATCCGAACGGGGATGTCATCGCGCTGGACAGCCATATTCGCCTCGCCAATCCTCGCACCAAAGAGACGCAATCCAGCCTGATGATGCGCAGGGGCTACAGCTACTCGCTGGGGGTGACCAACTCCGGTCAGCTTGATATGGGACTGCTGTTTGTCTGCTATCAGCACGATCTGGAGAAGGGATTCCTCACCGTGCAGAAGCGGCTCAACGGCGAAGCGCTGGAGGAATATATTAAGCCCATCGGCGGCGGCTATTTCTTTGCCCTGCCCGGCGCGCGTGACGCGAACGCCTGGCTCGCTCAGGGTCTGATAGAAGCCTGATAATCGTCCCTGCGACAGTTCGCGGGGACATTATTTTTTCGAAGGACTATCTTATTGTTATATTTCTGTAATATTTCTATATAAGACTGATTTTCCATGTAGGGGCAGTCCTAAAGTTGCATTCAGGTAAAATAAATGTTGCATTTATGATAATTCCTGATGTACTTAAGAGAAGACAGCGGTAGTTCCCGGCAGTGATGCTAACTCACTATGGAGATCGCGAATGGTTGCGTCCTGTACTGGACAAGGTAAACACATCAACCGCAGTACCCGGCGCGGAGGCTCAGACTCCGGCAGCGATTTCTTCGCCACCAAATTCTCTCCTTCACCTCAAGAACCTTTTTCTACCGACGTGCATAACGGTGCGCGTAGCCGTTGTATATCGTCATCCGGTAATGCAAGCAATGGCTTACAAGGAAGCCAACCCTCTGATGTTCGTGCGCATAATCGTGCCGATGCTGGCGCGTGTGATGAATACCAACAACTCAAGGTGCTATCCATGGGAAGACAGAAAGCAGTGATCAAAGCTCGTCGTGAAGCAAAACGTGTGCTGAGACGGGATTCACGTAGCCATAAGCAGCGTGAAGAAGAATCGGTCACCTCGCTTGTGCAGATGAGCGGCGTAGAATCCATTGGCATGGCGCGGGACAGCCGCGATGCATCGCCAATTGTGGCGCGGAATGAAGCTCAGGCGCACTACCTGAATGCTATCGAGAGTAAACAGCTCATCTTTGCAACCGGGGAAGCCGGATGCGGGAAAACCTGGATCAGCGCCGCCAAAGCGGCGGAGGCGCTGATTCATAAGGACGTGGAAAGGATCATCGTTACCCGTCCGGTACTGCAAGCGGATGAAGATCTGGGCTTCCTGCCCGGCGATATTTCCGAGAAGTTTGCCCCGTACTTCAGGCCCGTCTATGACGTGCTGGTGAAGCGGCTGGGCGCTTCCTTTATGCAGTACTGCCTGCGACCAGAGATTGGCAAGGTGGAAATCGCGCCGTTCGCCTATATGCGCGGACGTACATTTGAAAATGCGGTCGTTATTCTTGACGAGGCTCAGAATGTGACCGCTGCGCAAATGAAGATGTTTTTAACGCGCCTCGGGGAGAACGTGACGGTTATCGTCAACGGCGATATTACCCAGTGTGACCTGCCGTCGGGCGTGAAGTCCGGCCTGAGCGATGCCATGTCACGTTTTGAGGAAGATGAGATGATAGGGGTGGTCCGCTTCACAAAAGAGGACTGCGTCCGCTCAGCGCTGTGCCAACGAACGCTGGAAGTGTACTCCGACTAAGATCATTTCACATTTTAAGTCATTTCTTCCCGGCGTTATGCCGGGAAGCTTCCTTTATTCCCTCTGAACGCGTGGCTTTTTTAAATCATATTTATTTCCTATAGCATTCAACGGGATTTACGCCCCGTTTTGCGGTAATAATAATATTACTGTTAATTTGCTGTGAACGCTTTTTATACAGGTCACGGAAATGTGATATGTATTTATAATACCCACAAAATATCTATGAATATAATGATCATGCTAATTATTGGTTTAAAATTAAACGTGAATGTTGTCACAGAACATGACTAAGCAGTAAAAATTAAGTTGGTGTCTTTTGGGTAATTATCTATGTTTCGTACTTGTTCAGACAAAATTCTAAAAAGAAACTCGCCAGGGGATCGTTTCCTCTGGAACATCACGCTAAGGGTCATACATGAACGAACTGGTTAGTGCAATTAATGGTGTTATCTGGAGCCCGGCGTTAATATTTTTATGTCTGGGTGTCGGCCTCTATTTCTCGCTGCGTAGTCGCTTTCTGCAATTACGGCATATAAAACTTATGATTACCCTGATGTTTCAGGGGCGTCCTACCGAGGCAGGCGTGTCGTCGTTTCAGGCGCTGACGATGACGCTGGCGGGCCGCGTGGGGACAGGGAATATTGCCGGTGTAGCGACCGCCATTACCTTTGGTGGACCCGGTGCGCTTTTCTGGATGTGGATCGTGGCATTTTTGGGGGCAAGCTCTGCTTTTGTCGAATCCACGTTAGGTCAGGTTTATAAAGAGAAAATTAACGGCGAATATCGTGGTGGTCCTGCCTTTTATATTGAGAAAGGGTTAGGCGTGAAGTGGTACGCATGGTTATTTGCCATCGTAACGATTTTCTCCTGCGGATTATTACTGCCAGGTGTGCAGGCAAACTCTATTGGTGCGAGCCTGGATATTGCCTTTGGTCTGAGCCCAAATGTCACGGCGGCGTTACTTGCTGTGCTGTTGAGTTTTATTATTTTTGGTGGCGTAAAAAGGATTGCCAGCTTTAGCAGTATGGTGGTTCCGTTTATGGCGCTCGGCTATATTATTGTCGCGTGCGTGATTATCGCTATCAATATTGATCAGCTTCCTTCAGTTATATTGCTGATCTGGAAAAGTGCTTTTGGCCTTGAAGCTGGGTTTGGCGCTATTCTGGGTCAGGCCATCATGTGGGGCGTGAAGCGTGGCGTCTATTCCAACGAGGCGGCGCAGGGTACCGGGCCACATGCCTCCTCGGCGGCGGCCGTAAGCCATCCGGTGAAACAGGGGCTGGTTCAGGCGTTCTCCGTGTACATCGACACGCTGTTTGTCTGCTCCGCGACCGGGTTTATGCTGTTGATCACCGGGCTGTATAACGTGCAGGGCGTCGACGGCGCAGCGCTCTATACCGGAATAGCGGGCGTGGCCGCAGGACCGGGATATGTCCAGACGGCAATGGAAAGTATGATGCCGGGCTTCGGTAATTACTTTGTTGCCATCGCGCTGTTCTTCTTTGCCTTCACCACGATCATTGCTTACTACTACATCGCTGAAACGAATATCGCCTACATCAACCGTAAGATTCATCGCCCGTGGCTGACGTTCCTGCTCAAGCTGTGTCTGATGGCTTCGACGGTATATGGCACGGTACGCACCGCGGATCTGGCCTGGGGATTAGGGGATATCGGCGTAGGGCTGATGGCATGGCTCAACATTATTGCCATCGTTCTGTTGCATAAAAAAGCGTTTGCCAGCCTGAAGGATTATGAAATCCAGAATGCACAGGGGTTGGATCCACACTTTGACCCGGTTCGGCTGGGGATTAAAAATGCGGATTACTGGCTGGAGGAGCGTAAGGATGAAGCGGGTTTGAATATTGGCCAGAGACTTGCTCCCGAGGGAAAGCAACCGGCTGGAAAGCTGAATAGCTGAGGAATGGTTGAGACAGGCCCGTGCTTTTGTACGGGCTTTTTTTTGTAGGTGAGGCAGCTCGTGTCGCACCGGGGGGGATTGACTCGCTTCGCTCGCCCTGCGGGCAGCCTGTTCGCTATGCTCTCAGTCTGTCCAACTGGCTGCCGCCAGTTGTCGAACCCCAGTCGGGGGTTCTCATCCCCCCCTTTTCGGAGAATATAAAAGAAAAAAGCCCGTACTTTCGTACGAGCTCTCATCTTAAATATGGCGGTGAGGGGGGGATTCGAACCCCCGATACGTTGCCGTATACACACTTTCCAGGCGTGCTCCTTCAGCCA
>NZ_CP059487.1:4586585-4688146 GCF_016082135.1 Enterobacter sp. YSU | reverse complement strand
TAAATATGGCGGTGAGGGGGGGATTCGAACCCCCGATACGTTGCCGTATACACACTTTCCAGGCGTGCTCCTTCAGCCACTCGGACACCTCACCATATTGTTTTGCTGCCTGACCGCTTGGGGGGCAACGGGGCGCTACTATAGGGAGTTGCGCTAAAACGGTCAAGCAGATTTTCAGCATTCGTGCTTGTTCGGTTAAGCCTTAATCAGCTTATGTCGCAGCGCGCAGGATTAACGCTGCGAATCGAGCACTTCGCTATTTTTCACCACGTCCTGCGCTTTGCTGTAGCTTTCGATCAGCAGCTGGTAGGCCGGGAAGATGTGTGTGTACACCTCAGCCCATTCACCCGCATCTTCACGGTTCCACGTGCGCTGAATTTCGGAAGCAACAGCAGCCGTGTCCATCGGCACCACGCCTGCCTGCACTACGCGCGCCAGGGTGATCTCCTGCGCCATTTTGCTGTAGGTGCCGGAGGCATCAATCACCGCAAACACTTTATATCCGTCCGCCACCGCGCTGATGGACGGGAAGGCCATGCAGACGCTGGTGATCGTCCCCGCGATAATCAGCGTTTTGCGCCCGGTGGCTTTCACCGCCGCCACGAACTCCGGGTTATCCCAGGCGTTGATCTCACCCTTGCGTGCCACATACTGTGCGTGCGGCGCGTTGGCGTGGATCTCCGGGATAAGCGGGCCGTTCGGTCCCTGTGGAACCGACGCCGTGGTGATCACCGGGATCTTCGCCAGCGAGGCGATTTTTGCCAGCGCTGCTGCACGGGCGCGCAGCTCAGGCATTGGCATGTCTCCTACGGTCTGGAACAGCCCGCTCTGGTGATCGATAAGCAGCATAACGGCATCGTTTACGTCAATAACGGGACGTGCACCGTTGAAGTTTGCAGGGGTAGACATAATGCGCTCCTTATTACGTTTAGATTTGGCCAAAGCGGCCGGAGTTGAAATCGCGAATAGCCTCGGCAATTTCGGTTTTACTGTTCATCACAAACGGGCCATAGCCCACGATGGGTTCATTCAGCGGCTCCCCAGCCATCAGCAGCACTTTGGCATCGCTGCTGGCTTCGAAATGCAGTTTGTCACCGCTCTGACTCAGCACGACCAGTTGCGCCTCACCGGCAGGCGTGGTGCCGTTCACCGTCACGCTGCCTTCAACGACAACCAGCGCCGTGCTCCAGCCTTCGGGCTGATTGAGCGTCAGATGGCTACCCTGGCGCAGCGCGAGATCCCACACGTTCAGCGGTGAGAAGGTATGCGCCGGGCCGGTTACCTCTCCAAAACGGCCAGCAATCACGCGCAATGTTCCGCTGTTATCCGGCAGGGTGACCACCGGGATATCCGACTGAGTGATGCTCTGGTAGCCAGGCGTCGCCATTTTGTCTTTGGCGGGCAGGTTGACCCACAGCTGCATCATTTTCAGTTCACCGCCTTTCTGCGAAAACGCGCTGGAGTGGAACTCCTCGTGCAAAATGCCTGCGCCTGCCGTCATCCACTGCACGTCGCCTGGGCCAATAACGCCGCCTCTGCCGGTGGAATCACGGTGCTCCACTTCGCCTGAGTAGACGATGGTCACCGTTTCAAAACCGCGATGAGGGTGCTCGCCCACGCCGCGTTTCGCGCCGTCCGCCGGGAAGGTATGCGGTCCGGCGTAGTCCAGCAGCAGGAACGGGCTCAGGGGCTCGCCGTGCGTCTGGTAAGAAAACATCGAACGAACCGGAAAACCGTCACCGACCCAGTGCGGACGAGGTGCGGTATACACGCCTGTTACGTTTTTCATGATTAACTCCTGATGTCCTGTTGATGGAATTAGCTTATATTCAGGGTTAATATCCCGGTAGATAGCAAAAATGACATACACTGTTCCTTAAATGGAACAATGGAGGCGTATGCAGGATCTCAATGATTTCGTATGGTTTGTGAAGGTGGTGGAGCATGGTGGCTTTGCGGCGGCGGGTCGGGCGCTCGATCAGCCTAAGTCGAAACTGAGCCGTCGGATTGCTCAGCTGGAAGAACGCCTGGGCGTTCGGTTGATCCAACGTACCACGCGGCAGTTTGCGGTGACGGAGGTGGGGCAGACGTTCTATCAGCACTGTAAAGCCATGCTGGTGGAAGCTGAAGCTGCGGAGGAGGCGGTGGCTGCTTTACAGGCTGAGCCGCGCGGTATGGTCCGGATCACCTGTCCTGTCACCTTGCTGCACGTTCACGTGGGGCCCATGCTGGCGCGGTTTATGGCGCGCTATCCAGGGATCAACCTCCAGCTCGAAGCCACCAACCGCCGGGTCGATCTGGTGGCGGAGGGGGTGGATGTGGCGATCCGCGTTCGTCCGCGCCCGTTTGATGACAGCGATCTGGTATTAAGGGTGCTGGCGGACAGGGGGCACTGTCTGGTTGCCGGGCCGGCACTGATTGAACGGATGGGCAACCCGGCGATGCCCTCTGAACTCAGCGAGTGGCCGGGGTTAAGTATGGGGGCGGGTAAGCACCTGCATAAGTGGGAATTGAGCGGGCCAGAGGGCGCAAAGGCAGAAATTCACTTCACGCCGCGCCTGGTGACTACCGACATGCTGGCGCTGCGGGAGGCGGCGATGGCGGGCGTGGGCGTGGTACAGCTGCCCATTTTGATGGTGAAGGATCAGCTGGCTTCAGGTGAACTTGTTCGGGTGCTGAATGCCTGGGAACCCAGACGGGAAGTGATCCACGCGGTGTATCCATCCCGGCGCGGCCTGCTGCCATCGGTCAGGACGCTGGTGGATTTTCTCACCGAAGAGTATGCAAAGATGGTTGAAGACTAGCTTTTTGTAGGTCGGGTAAGCGTAGCGCCACCCGACATAAAGAACGCAGGGAGCGAATCTCCTTACGGAGAATATAAAAGAAAAAAGCCCGTACTTTCGTACGAGCTCTTGTCTTGAATATGGCGGTGAGGGGGGGATTGACTCGCTTCGCTCGCCCTTCGGGCAGCCTGTTCGATACGCTGTCAGTCTGTCCAACTGGCTGCGCCAGTTGTCGAACCCCGGTCGGGGGTTCTCATCCCCCCAAAGGCGTGCAACATGCGAAAAAAAAGCCCGCATTTTCATGCGAGCTCTTCTTCAAATATGGCGGTGAGGGGGGGATTCGAACCCCCGATACGTTGCCGTATACACACTTTCCAGGCGTGCTCCTTCAGCCACTCGGACACCTCACCATATTGTCATCCCGTTGTTGTCGGGACGGGCGCTAATGTAAGGAAAAGCCGTACTGCCGTCAACCCACTTTTTCAGTAATTTAGCGTGTTTAGACAAACTTCAGGCAACCTGATTCCGAAATGTGCGAAATGCGCCTCTTTTATCAGCAACGCGGTTTAGCGATAAATTTGTTATGCTGGCAAGCCAGTTGAAAATGAAAATAAAACAGCGCAATAAAAGGCAATGACTATGGATATTATCTTCTATCACCCCACTTTTGATACGGCTTACTGGATTAACGCGCTTACGGCGGCACTGCCTGGCGCACGCGTTCGCGAATGGAAACAGGGCGATAATGAACATGCCGACTACGCGCTGGTCTGGCATCCCCCGGTCGAAATGCTTCAGGGACGCCGTTTGAAGGCGGTGTTTGCTCTTGGTGCGGGTGTGGATTCCATTCTCAGTAAGCTGAAGGCACACCCTGAAATGCTGCCGGAAGATATTCCCCTGTTTCGTCTGGAAGATACCGGTATGGGGCAGCAGATGCAGGAATATGCCGTGAGCCAGGTGCTGCACTGGTTCCGACGTTTCGACGATTATCAGGCGTTTAAACAGCAATCCCACTGGGAACCGCTTCCGGATTATCAGCATGAAGATTTCACCATCGGCATCCTCGGCGCGGGTGTACTGGGTTCGAAAGTCGCCGAAGCGCTCGCGCCGTGGGGCTTCCCACTGCGCTGCTGGAGCCGGAGCCGTAAGGATTATCCAGGCGTCGAGAGCTTTGCCGGAACGGACGAACTCCCGGCGTTCCTGAAAGGGACTCGCGTCCTCATTAACCTGCTGCCGAATACGGCGGAAACGGTCGGCATTATCAATGGCACGCTCCTCAACCAGTTGGCAGAAGACAGCTACTTAATGAACCTGGCGCGCGGGGTACACGTTGTGGAAGACGATCTGCTGAAAGCGCTGGATAGCGGTAAACTGAAAGGCGCAATGCTGGATGTCTATAGCCGCGAACCGCTGCCGACAGACAGCCCGCTCTGGGCACATCCGCGCGTGGCGATGACGCCTCATATTGCGGCCGTGACGCGACCGGCGGAGGCCGTGGCGTACATCTCGCATACCATCAGCGAAATAGAGAAGGGCAACGCGGTGACCGGACAGGTCGACAGACAGCGAGGCTACTGAGAGAAACCCGGCGTTCGCCGGGTTTTTGCTAATATTCGCCGCTGATAACTGCTATCCTTTGGAAAAACCGCAGAGGAGAGAAAGATGTATCCCGTTGACCTGCATATGCACACCGTCGCCAGTACCCACGCTTACAGTAACCTCCATGATTATATCGCTCAGGCGAAGCTGAAAGGCATTAAACTGTTTGCGATAACCGATCACGGTCCGGATATGGC
This sequence comes from Enterobacter sp. YSU, assembly GCF_016082135.1. Lineage (NCBI taxonomy): Bacteria > Pseudomonadati > Pseudomonadota > Gammaproteobacteria > Enterobacterales > Enterobacteriaceae > Enterobacter > Enterobacter sp. YSU. The sequence continues at coordinate 4,683,567 of NZ_CP059487.1, read as the reverse complement.
GGATGCGCCGCACTACTGGCATTTTGTGAATATGCGTATCTGGCCACGCCTGGTGGACGGTATCGGGATACTGCGCGGCATCGAAGCGAACATCAAAAATACTGACGGTGAGATTGACTGCACCGGCCCGATGCTGTCCTCGTTAGATCTGATCCTCGCCGGCTTCCACGAGCCGGTCTTTGCGCCCCAGGATAAAGAGACTAACACCGCAGCGATGATTGCCACTATTGCCAGCGGCAACGTGCACATTATCAGCCACCCGGGAAATCCGAAATACCCGATTGATATTCAGGCCGTGGCGCAGGCGGCAGCGAAGCACCGCGTGGCGCTGGAGATTAACAACTCCTCCTTTGTTCACTCGCGTAAGGGCAGTGAAGCCAACTGCCGCGAAGTGGCGGCGACCGTGCGTGACGCGGGCGGCATGGTGGCGCTGGGCTCTGATTCACACACGGCCTTCACGCTGGGTGATTTCAGCGAGTGCCTGAAAATATTGCGGGACGTGAATTTCCCGGAAGAACAGATCCTGAACGTCACGCCGCGTCGTATGCTCGACTTCCTTGAGTCGCGCGGCATGGCGCCGATTAATGAATTTGCCGATCTTTAATTAATAACGGAATAAAAACATGAATGAGTTTTCCATCCTTTGCCGCGTGCTGGGCACCTTATATTACCGCCAGCCGCAGGATCCGCTGCTGGTTCCGCTGTTTACCCTGATTCGTGAAGGTAAACTGGCGCAGAGCTGGCCGCTGGAACAGGATGAGTTGCTGGAACGCTTGCAAAAAAGCTGCGATATGCAGCAGATTTCAACGGATTACAACGCGCTGTTTGTGGGAGAAGAGTGTCGCGTGTCGCCGTATCGTTCTGCCTGGCAGGAAGGTGCGACCGAAGCGGAAGTTCGGGCGTTTCTTTCAGAACGGGGCATGCCGCTGACGGATATGCCTGCCGATCATATCGGTACCCTGCTGCTGGCGGCCTCCTGGATTGAAGATAATGCAGGTGATGATGAGAACGAGGCGATTGAAACCCTGTTCGAAACGTATTTGCTTCCGTGGGTTGGCACCTTCCTGGGTAAAGTTGAAGCCCATGCCACCTCGCCGTTCTGGAGAACGCTGGCTCCGCTGACGCGTGACGCTATCGCTGCCATGTGGGACGAGCTGGAAGAAGAGAACGAAGAGTGATTCGAATCACAAAAATCCTGCAACGATACATTTCAACTTGCACGTAATGTGCTTCTGATCTCATTTCTAAGGTGCGCATCTGCTAAGATGCGCACCATGAACATACTACTTTGTATTGCAATCACGACTGGCATCCTCTCCGGCCTCTGGGGTTGGGTGGCTGTCTCTCTCGGCTTGTTGAGCTGGGCTGGTTTTCTTGGCTGCACGGCCTATTTCGCCTGCCCGCAGGGTGGTCTCAAAGGGCTCTTCATCTCCGGCTGTACTCTGATGAGCGGTGTGATTTGGGCGCTGGTCATTATGAAAGGCAGCGCGCTGGCGCCGCATGTGGAAATCCTGGGGTACGCCATCACCGGCATTGTGGCCTTCCTGATGTGCGTTCAGGCAAAACATCTGCTGTTGTCCTTTGTGCCCGGCACGTTCATGGGTGCCTGCGCGACCTTTGCGGGGCAGGGGGACTGGAAGCTGGTGGTCCCTTCGCTCATGCTGGGATTACTGTTTGGCTACGCCATGAAGAACAGCGGCCTCTGGCTTGCGGCCCGACGCGAGAAGAGCCAGAGCGTTCCTGCGGTAAGTAAATAAAAAAAGGCGAGACGGAAATCTCGCCTTTTTTATGCGCCGCCGATTATGACTCCGGCGGCACCGACATCTCACGGTATTTCACCAGCACCGCATTACTCACGTCACTTTTATTCTGAAGATCCCACAAGCCGCGATCGATACCGTCATTAATCAGGAAAATCACGCCGGTTTCGATGGCCGACATCAGACACAGCATGACCGGCTCGTTAGAGGTATAGCCAATTTCACCCTCCAGCAGACGCTGGTAATCGATAAAGCGGAACACCCCGGCCTGCACTTCATAAGAGAGAATCGTTTTGCTGGTGGTCACGGAGGATAATATCTCACCCGTGCTCACGTTAACCACGCGCAGGTTGACGGCAATCTGATCCAGCTGATACTGCGTATCGGCCCCGATGCCAAAGTAACGCGCACCCGCGCCGCCCGATTTCACGTTACTTTCGTAGCCGATAATCGAGCCTTCCACCATGATATTGGCTGCGGTGAGAGACTGTAGCGGCATGCGGTTATTGACGCCAACGGTACCATTCTCCTGCGCGGCACGAATGATTTTTCGTTCGTTAAGCAGGTTTTGCAGCCCCTGACGTTCCAGCGGGATAAACCAGCGAGAATCTTTCAGGGCGGTGACCAGCATCGCGGTGGCGCTCTGCGGTACGGCCGTCGAGAAGTTACTGGCCGGATACGGTTTGAACTGGCCCGTCTCATCCTGAATGTTATAGACCGAGACGAATATCTTCCCGGTAGGGACCGGCAGATGCGTCAGATCCCGGTAGCTCTGGGCACGAGGCATCAGGGTGGGTTTAGCGGCTTCTTTTGGCGGGGCAGTTAAACAACCGCTTAATAAGCACACTGCAACTAAAATAAAAAAGCGCTGCATAATAATTGTCCTTATTTCGGGGTTGTTTAGAAATCAGTTGAACTGGTCTGCAAACCGGAAACCTGGATTGTCGACGTTTTACCGGTTTTTCGGTCTGTCACATTTAACTGAAGCTGCCCGTCTTTATTGGCAATATCGACGATAAAGTCGTTAGTGACCATCCGGCCGGGTTTTCCGGTATTAATGTTGGTTAATAAGCCACCTAATATTTGCGACTGGATGGCCTGAGTGAAATTATCCAGGGCCGACGGGGTCTCGATACCGAAATCATCGTCATAGCTGGGGTCTTTATAAGAGTTTTGAGCCTGAGCCTGGTTAAGCATAAAGGCTCCGTTATTCGGGTTGCCGCCAAAATTAGGGTTGCGGAACTGGAATGTCATATTTCCGGCCCAGCTCAACGGCGCAATGAGCATTAACGAAATCACTGTGTGTGCGAGACGCATTACAGCCTCCGAAATAGGTGTCGTTGCTAGAACTCATCTTTTGCTAAATCGCCTGTGCTCAAAAGGGCTTTGTCTAACTGTAGGCGGTTAATAGCGTCTTCTGTTTGTGCCAGCGCGAAAGCGACGTTCTGATCGAAGTCTCTTTTCGTTGGGAATAGAAAAGTCTGGTAAATAACGTCCTGATTAGCGGTTATTGTGATCCAGCTTCCCCACCGCGCACTGGGCCGTTCGTTGATGGTTAAGTTACCCGGATAATCGCTTTCCCACTTATCGCTGAAGGCACGATAAAAATCGTGTCCGACAGAGGTGACGGTGTGGTCGGTCAACAGTCCGGGAACTTCCACCTCAACAGCCTGAAGGTTTCCGGCAGCAAGCATAATGCCTGCGGCGGCAATCCAACTTAGGGTGCGTTTCATGCTATTAACGCCTGAGGTTATCGTTTGCCCACGACACCGCCTGCGTGCGATTTTTAACAGCTATCTTTTTGAAAAGATTATAAAGATGCGTCTTAACCGTATTTTCGCTGATAAATAACGAACGGGCGATTTCAATATTTGAAGCACCAATACGCAGTTTGTTCAGGATCTCTTTCTCACGGTGCGTCAGAAGTGCAGATTCTGAACTGTTATAGCGATAATTTCCGGAGTGGGTAATGAGGTAGCTGGCCAGTTTTTGCGAGAAATAACACTCCCCCCGCAATATGCCCTGCAAACCCTCCACGACACGGTTTTCTTCTTCAGTGACGTAAAACACGCCGTTAATATGCGGCCAGCTCTCAATATCGCGGAAAGGATACTCATCAGGCGTATTTAATAACAATACGCGGATATTATTGTTTTTCCTGCTTAAATTATCCTGCCAGTAATGGATCAGTTTTTTATCCGCTTCCATCATATCGAGAAGAATGATGCTGCCAGGAGCGATATCATCAAAAGAACGTTGAATATTATGCAGTTTCCCGTTAAGCGAGAGGCATTGTTTTAAATGCTGCAATAACGCTGTCGCTTGTAAGGAAGGTTTTGTGATCAACAATAATGTATGACCGGGTAAGCTATGGACTTCATTAAACATGATGAAACCCCACGTTATTTATGACACCCGGCAGCTGCCCTCGTATTATTGAAAAGGGCACCAGAAGTACTGACAGGTGTGGCACTGCTGTGTGTAGTTAAAAAACCTTCCTCCAAAGGAGGCGGTAAAATTAAAAACAAATAACATACTGCTGTTTTCAATCTAGCTATTGCAAACTTTAAAGCAAGTGTTAATCATGTAACAGAATGTAAAATTCGATATTAAGTTGTGTATTTTGCAGGGCGAATAGATTTTAAGATAAGGGGAAAGTTGTACAGGTGTATAAACGTGCACAGATTTTGAAAGTCATACAATATATTATAACGGATTGAATTGTTGGGCTTTTAATTATTGTAAGCCAGCCGGTAAAAAGTATGAACTCAGCTAAAAAGTTAAGACTTCTCTAAGCCGGAGAATTTTCTTAAGAAAACTTGCTTCGTGTCACGCACCTGGCAAAAGACATTGCCGTGTTTGTCTGTAGAAGCCGGTACAGGTTGGACAGCCTGTCTCGCTGTTGTCCAGGCGCACAGACAAGAATTTATTTCTGCATTAGTGGTGTGTCGCGTCGTTTCAGGCGAGATTTACGACTTTGAGGTGAATGAGCATATAAAAATAAGGCACACGGGTGAGATATTAAATATGTTTCGGCAGACATACTCTTTTCCGTAACGCGGCGTTAACAAAACGAATCGCGTTAACGGGTAAAGAAATACCTATTTTATAGCCAGGTCCAGGGTGACAGCATGAAAAACAAAACGTTGTTTATGATGTTTACATTACTGGGTGCGCCTGGGTTTGTAATCGCAGGTGATTCAGATTTAGCCAGTTCTGAATATAATTTTGCGATAAATGAATTAAGTAAAGCTTCATACAATCAGGCAGCCATTATTGGTCAACAGGGTTCAGGTAATAATGCTGATGTACGCCAGGGCGGTTCTAAATTGCTGTCCATTATTTCCCAGGAGGGCGGGAATAACCGCGCGCATGTTGATCAGTCAGGGACGTATAACCTTGCTTATATCGATCAGACCGGTAACGGCAACGATGCGAGTATTAAGCAGGGCGCTTTTGGCAACACCGCCATGATTATCCAGAAAGGCTCGGGTAACAGGGCGAATATAACGCAGTATGGTACGCAGAAAACAGCAGTTGTAGTACAGAGACAGTCGCAAATGGCTATTCGCGTTATTCAACGCTAGCGATGTGTGACGCCTTAATCAATCCGATGGGGGTTTACCATGAAACTTTTCAAAGTGGCAGTTATTGCAGCAATCGTAGTTTCTGGCAGTGCTTTCGCAGGTGCGGTACCACAATTTGGCGGCGGCCACGGAGGTGGCTGGGGTGGCGGCAATAACGGCCCTGACTCAACCCTGAGCATTTACCAGTACGGCGGCGGTAACTCCGCGCTTGCTTTGCAGACGGACGCCCGAGATTCTGAATTGACCATTACCCAGCACGGTGGCGGTAACGGCGCAGATGTTGGTCAGGGCTCTGATGACAGTTCTATCGATCTGCTGCAAAAAGGCTTTGGTAACAGCGCCACCATCGACCAGTGGAATAGCAAAGACTCTGTTATCAACGTGAAACAGTTCGGCGGCGGCAACGGCGCGGCGGTAGACCAGACAGCGTCCGGCTCAACGGTGACTGTGCACCAGGTTGGCTTTGGCAACAACGCGACCGCACATCAGTACTGATTCATTTCTGTACCAAAAAACAGGGCATGTGCCCTGTTTTTTTTCGGGAGGATCTCATGAGCACCTTCATTCTCCTTGCCGCGCTTGCCAGCCAGATAACGTTCAGCACCTCACAGCAGGCAAATATGACAATCATTATTCCTCAGGTCACGCTGGCAGACGCCTGCGAATGTCAGGTTGAGGTGTTATCTGTCCGACAGGGGCAAGCGGGACAAAGTACATCGCGGCAGAAAAATACTCTTTTTATACCCGCTAATCAGCCGATTGATTTAACGCGAATCAGTTTAAATATTCGTTCAGGGGATGCGGTAAAAATAATCGTCACCGTTTCCGATGGAAAATCGCTTCATTTATCACAGCAGTGGAACGCACCGGCAAGTACGCTTTAATAATTCATGAAATCAATGATTTAATAAAGTGGCGGCGCTGCACAGGTAAGCTATGCTGATATCAAGAACCCAGTCATCGGGTTGCTTAAATTGATACGTCATAACGGAGCGTTTTTACCCCTCAAGGACGAATTTCATTGAGGAGTACAAATAATGTTCAAATCCGCAGCGTGTATTATTTCTGGTCTGGGACTGATCCTGTCCTCTTTTTTATCTCCGGCTTATTCAGCAACTATAGAAAATGGTGGGGTGATTCATTTTCGTGGCGCGGTGGTCGCTGACCCGTGCGAAGTCACGCCCCGGCATCAGCAGTTTGCGATCTCCTGTCCGGAAAATAACCGTATGAAAACGCATACCATCAGTTATGACGAGGCGCTCCGGGGCCATCATCCTCATTCAGCTCTGGCCGCTGTCAGCATGAAATACCTGAATGAACAGAAAACGCTTGCGGTCGTTCAGGTGGATTACCGCTAACCGACGTTTTATTCGCGGCAGTTTTTCTCCTTCTCCCTCTGCGATACACTGATGAAAAAGGCGGGTTGCAGAGGGTGTTTATGAGACCGCAAATCGACGTAATTCATGGCGATATCACGACGGTACACGTTGACGTGATCGTCAACGCAGCCAATTCCTCCCTGATGGGTGGGGGCGGGGTGGACGGTGCCATTCACCGGGCCGCAGGCCCTCAACTCCTTGAAGCATGCAAAACCGTGCGTCAGCAGCAGGGAGAGTGCCCGCCGGGGCATGCTGTTATTACGCTTGCGGGCGATCTCCCGGCCAAGGCGGTGATCCATACCGTTGGACCCGTCTGGCACGGTGGCGACCGCCATGAGGCTGAGATTCTGGAGCAGGCGTATCGTAACTGCCTGCGGCTTGCGGCGGATAACGGGTATAAGACCATGGCGTTCCCCGCCATTAGCACCGGGGTGTACGGTTATCCAAAGGAAGCGGCAGCTACAATCGCCGTGAATACCGTTTATCACTACCTTTCCCTCAAACCCATGCCGGAAAAAGTCATTTTTGTCTGTTTCGATGAGCACACCGCCGACCTGTATCAGCGGATTTTGACCGCGCGCAGCCAGGCATTTTGATGTCTGAAGTGCAAAAACGGCGCCCTGGAGGCGCCGTTTTGTTATCCCGCTTTAACCTGAGGTTTGCCTGAGAACAGGAAACGCAAAAGCGGGATCCGCAGATGGATTTCATACAACACGATGGCAATGCCAACTACAAAGACCAGGCCGGTGAAGAAGCCCAGCGCATTCGAGGCGATATGCGGCGTAATGTACGCCCCGAAAAACAGCGTCAGCGGATGGTGAACCAGGTAGATAAACAGCGAAGCATTAACGAAATAGGTGACGCGACTGGATTTAAAATTCAGCAGACGATGGCCAAGGGCGAACACCACGTTAACCATCCACAGGCCCATCAGCATCGTTATCACGCTCTCTGTCTCATACATCCACGCGTCCCCGCTGCCATAGCGCTGATTGAGAAGATAGGCGGCAAAGGCCAGCGCAGCACCCACCGCACACCAGGGGGAGGGGGTGGTAAACAGCGCTTTAAGCCGGGGATGAATAAATGCCAGCGCCCCAATCAGGAAGAAGGGAATGTAAAACAGGGTCTGCATCACCACGAAATTAAACAGCCCATCGCTCAGAATGGGAGGGTAGACAATGAGCAGGGTACGCCTGACGGCGGCATACGCGACCCCCAGCGCAAGAAACAGCAGCGACAGCTTGCCCAGGGTGATGTTGGCGAAGAAGGTCGAGGATGCGGTGCTCGCGCGCTGGCGCAGCTGGCTGAAGATCAACAAACTCACCGTGGTTAGCACCACCAGTACCAGCAGGAACCAGAGGTGGGAAATCAGCTCCCAGACCAGGGTGTTGTATTTCTCATAGAAGGAGAGATTCGGCCAGTTTTCCGCCTTGCCTTTAACATGCTGCAACATGATGAACTGCGGCAGCGTCAGCAGCGGAATGGCCGTCAACATCGGTATGCCCACGCGCTCCACGCGCACTTTCCACCATCGTTTGAGGGGATAACGCAAGAAGAGCATGTAAGAGAAATAACCGGAAATGACAAAAAACACCTGCATGCGGAAGGCATGGATAAAATCATTAAACAGCGTCAGCCACCAGGAGGGCATCTGGCTGTTCACGTGCCAGGTGTGGCTGGAATAGATCAGTGAAATATGAAAAGGGATCCCCAATAGCATGAGCCATGCGCGGATCGAGTCGAGGAAATATTCACGTTGTACAGGGATTGTGCTCATATAACTTTGCGCATTCTCAGACTTTTCGCCTTATCCCTAAGGCTCATAATGGTTACATTCGGAGCCAACCCTACACCAAGACCGACACCCTGTCTCCAGGATAAGCACGCAAAGTGAAAAGCGGGTTCTTTCATTTGCTTAATCCATGAGCCAGCGAGCTGAACAAAGCAGTGATAATGTTGTCGGATTGCCTGAGTTTCCATTAAAATGGATCGGATCGATATAAGCACACAAAGGGGGAAGTGCTTACTTATTATGAAACATAAACCACAAATGATGAAAATGCGTTGGTTGGGTGTAGCAGTGCTGTTGTCACTGTATACCTCATCTGCACTGGCCTTTAACATCGATGATGTCGCAAAACAGGCTAAATCGATGGCGGGCAAGAGCTACGAAGCGCCAAAAAGTAACCTGCCCTCCGTTTTCCGCGACATGAAATACGCGGACTATCAGCAGATCCAGTTCAATCACGATAAAGCGTACTGGAACAATATTAAAACCCCGTTCAAGCTTGAATTTTACCACCAGGGTATGTACTTCGACACGCCGGTTGCCATCAACGAAGTGACGGCGACCGCGGTACGCAAAATCAAGTACAGCCCGGATTATTTCAATTTTGGCGATGTGCAACACGATAAAGACACGGTAAAAGACCTCGGCTTCGCAGGCTTCAAGGTGCTTTATCCGATTAACAGCAAAGATAAAAACGACGAAATCGTCAGCATGCTTGGCGCCAGCTACTTCCGCGTGATTGGCGCGGGGCAGGTGTACGGGCTTTCTGCGCGCGGTCTGGCAATTGATACCGCGCTGCCATCAGGTGAAGAATTTCCACGTTTTCGCGAGTTCTGGATCGAACGTCCAAAACCAACCGACAAACGTCTGACAATTTATGCGCTGCTGGACTCCCCTCGTGCGACAGGCGCTTATCGCTTCGTGATCATGCCAGGGCGTGACACGGTGGTTGACGTACAGTCTAAAGTTTACCTGCGCGATAAAGTGGGCAAACTGGGCGTCGCGCCGCTGACCAGCATGTTCCTGTTCGGGCCGAACCAGCCCTCTCCGGCGACCAATTTCCGTCCTGAACTGCATGATTCCAACGGCCTCTCCATTCATGCGGGTAACGGCGAGTGGATCTGGCGTCCGCTGAACAACCCGAAACACCTCGCCGTCAGCAGCTTTGCGATGGAAAACCCGCAGGGCTTTGGTCTGCTGCAACGTGGCCGTCAGTTCTCCCGCTTTGAAGATCTGGATGACCGCTACGATCTGCGTCCAAGCGCCTGGGTTACGCCGAAAGGCGACTGGGGTAAAGGCAAGGTTGAGCTGGTTGAAATTCCAACTAACGATGAAACCAACGATAACATTGTGGCGTACTGGACACCGGATCAGCTGCCGGAAGCCGGTAAAGAGATGAACTTCAAGTATGCGATCACCTTCAGCCGTGACGAAGACAAGCTGCACGCACCGGATAACGCGTATGTGATGCAGACGCGTCGTTCGACGGGTGACGTGAAGCAGTCCAACCTGATTCGTCAGCCGGATGGCACGCTGGCATTTATCGTGGACTTCACCGGGCAGGATATGAAAAAACTGGCCCCGGATACTGCCGTGACGGCACAGGCCAGCATTGGCGATAACGGTGAAATCGTTGAGAACGCCGTGCGTTACAACCCGGTCACCAAAGGGTGGCGTTTGACCCTGCGCGTGAAGGTGAAAGATCCGAAACAGACCACTGAAATGCGCGCCGCGCTGGTCAGTAACGATAAGCCGCTGAGTGAAACCTGGAGCTATCAGCTACCTGCCAATGAATAATACATCTGAATATATTGATGCCATGCCGCTGACGGACATTGAAAAAGCGGCACTCCCTGCGAGCGACATCCGCGCGGTTCACACCGCGCTGGATGGTGAACATCGTCACTTTTCCCGTGATGATGATACGCCGCTGGGGTCAGTGAAGGCACGTCTGGAGCAGGCATGGCCGGACTCGCTGGCAGAAGGGCAGCTAATCAAGGATGACGAAGGGCGTGACCAGCTACAGGCGATGCCGAAGGCCACGCGTTCCTCCATGTTCCCCGATCCGTGGCGCACCAACCCGGTGGGCCGCTTCTGGGATCGCCTGCGTGGGCGTGACGTGACGCCGCGCTATCTGTCACGTCTGACCAAAGAACAGCAGGCATCCGAGCAGAAATGGCGTACCGTGGGAACGATTCGTCGTTACATTCTGCTGCTGCTGACGCTGGCGCAGACGGTTGTCGCCACCTGGTACATGAAAACCATTCTGCCGTACCAGGGCTGGGCGTTGATTAACCCTGCTGACATGATTGGCCAGGATATCTGGGTCTCCTTCATGCAGCTGCTGCCGTATATTTTACAGAGCGGCATTCTTCTGCTGTTCGCGGTGCTGTTCTGTTGGGTCTCCGCCGGGTTCTGGACGGCGCTGATGGGCTTCCTGCAACTGCTGATGGGGCGTGACAAATACAGCATTTCCGCGTCGACGGTCGGGGATGAGCCCCTCAATCCTGAGCACCGTACCGCGCTGATCATGCCTATCTGTAACGAAGACGTTGACCGCGTATTCGCCGGGCTGCGTGCTACCTGGGAGTCCGTGAAGGCGACCGGTAACGCGGCGCATTTCGACGTCTATATCCTGAGCGACAGCTACAATCCTGATATCTGCGTGGCGGAGCAAAAAGCCTGGATGGAGCTGATTGCCGAGGTGCAGGGCGAAGGGCAGATCTTCTACCGTCGTCGTCGTCGTCGTGTTAAGCGTAAGAGCGGAAACATCGATGACTTCTGTCGTCGCTGGGGTAACCAGTACAGCTACATGGTGGTACTGGATGCAGACTCCGTGATGAGCGGCGACTGCCTGAGCGGGCTGGTCCGTCTGATGGAAGCCAACCCGAACGCGGGAATTATTCAGTCCTCGCCAAAAGCGTCCGGTATGGACACGCTGTATGCGCGCTGCCAGCAGTTTGCGACCCGCGTCTACGGGCCGCTGTTTACTGCCGGTCTGCACTTCTGGCAGTTGGGTGAATCCCACTACTGGGGCCACAACGCCATTATCCGCGTGAAGCCATTCATCGAGCACTGCGCCCTGGCGCCGCTGCCGGGCGAAGGGTCGTTTGCCGGGTCCATTCTGTCGCATGACTTTGTGGAAGCTGCGCTGATGCGTCGCGCAGGGTGGGGCGTCTGGATTGCCTACGATCTGCCTGGCTCGTATGAAGAGCTGCCGCCGAACCTGCTGGATGAGCTCAAACGCGACCGCCGCTGGTGTCACGGTAACCTGATGAACTTCCGCCTGTTCCTGGTGAAAGGGATGCACCCTGTTCACCGTGCGGTGTTCCTGACGGGCGTTATGTCCTATCTGTCTGCGCCGCTGTGGTTTATGTTCCTGGCGCTCTCAACCGCGTTGCAGGTTGTGCATGCTCTGACGGAGCCGCAGTATTTCCTGCAACCGCGCCAGCTGTTCCCGGTGTGGCCGCAGTGGCGTCCGGAGCTGGCGATCGCGCTGTTCGCGTCGACCATGGTGCTGCTGTTCCTGCCTAAGCTGCTCAGTATCATTCTGATCTGGTGCAAAGGTTCGAAGGAGTACGGTGGTTTCTGCCGCGTGACCCTTTCACTGCTGCTGGAAGTGCTGTTCTCGGTCCTGCTGGCGCCGGTGCGTATGCTGTTCCATACGGTGTTTGTGGTGAGCGCGTTCCTGGGATGGGAAGTGGTGTGGAATTCACCGCAGCGTGACGATGACTCTACGCCGTGGAGTGAAGCCTTTATGCGCCACGGCTCTCAGCTGCTGCTGGGCCTGGTGTGGGCCGTTGGTATGGCCTGGCTGGATCTGCGTTTCCTGTTCTGGCTGGCGCCAATCGTCTTCTCGCTGATCCTGTCGCCGTTTGTGTCGGTGATCTCCAGCCGTTCCACGGTGGGCCTGCGTACCAAACGCTGGAAGCTGTTCCTGATCCCGGAAGAGTATTCTCCGCCGCAGGTGCTGGTGGATACCGATACCTATCTGGAGCAGAACCGCAAACGCACGCTGGATGATGGCTTTATGCATGCCGTGTTTAACCCGTCATTCAACGCGCTGGCAACCGCGATGGCGACGGCGCGTCACCGCGCCAGCCAGGTGCTGGAGATCGCCCGCGATCGCCACGTTGAGCAGGCGCTGAACGAGACGCCAGAAAAGCTTAACCGCGACCGTCGTCTGGTGTTGTTGAGCGATCCGGTGACGATGGCACGGCTTCACTACCGCGTGTGGTCCTCTCCGGAGAGATACTCTTCGTGGGTGAACTACTACAAGGACGTGAAGCTCAATCCGCTGGCCCTGAAGGCGAAGTAAGTTGTTAAGTAGGGCGGGTAAGCGAAGCGCCACCCGCCAAATAAAATACCGGCTTAATCGCCGGTATTTTTTTAGAGGTCAGAAATGAAAGTAATCATTGTCGTCATGATGGCATGCCTGCTCAGCGGTTGCGGCAGCATTATCAGCCGCACCATCCCCGGGCAGGGCCACGGGAATCAGTACTACCCCGGCGTACAGTGGGATGTCCGTGATTCCGCATGGCGCTATCTCACCGTGCTCGATCTGCCGTTTTCGCTGATTTTCGACACGCTACTGCTGCCCATCGATGCCAGCCACGGCCCCTACGAGTAGCGGTGACTTATCGCTCGTCCCATTCGTCCGCTGCGGCCTGACCCTCTTCGGTATCCAGCGGCGGTTCGAGCTGAAACTCACCTTCGTCCCATTCGTGCAGCGTATTTTCTTCCAGCCACTCCTGACGTAACTCAATTTCGTCATAGTCGCCGTCGAATACCGCCTGCGCACCTTCACCACTCAGTATCGGCAGACATTCACCATCTTCACCTTCATCAGCAAAGAATTCGGCCTGCCACATAATATCACCGTCCTGTAGGACGTATTTTTGGATATTGAGTTGTTGCACGTCAGCATCTTCTTCCTCAACGCCGGGATTATCGGCGAGGAACTCTTCGCGAGCGGCATCAATTGCTTCTTCCAGCGTGGCGTACATGGTCATTGGTGTCTCCCTGTTTTTCGTGAAGGTATTCAGGGAAAGAATAGCTGATTATGTGATTTTGCAAGTATGAATGCGAAAATTAGCCGTCACGATGTTGTCTTATTCGCGCCGGGCGTAGCGCCCGGGATAAGCTGAGCCACGAATAAACGGCGTTGAACAGCACGACGCCTGCCGTCACGATAAAGACTGCCCGGAAACCGAAGCTGGCCGAAATCCCCGCGCCGACCAGCGGTCCGGTGACGTTACCCAGATCGCGAAACGACTGGTTATAACTGAAAATACGACCGGCTATCTGGTTGGTGGAGTTATAGACCAGCAGCGTCTGTACAGCCGGGAGTAGCGCACCATCCGCAGCCCCCAGCAGGAAGCGCAGGACGCCGAGCTGCCACGGAGACTGCACCAACGCCATGGGGATCAGCAGCAGGACGGAGACGATCAGGGCGCAGATCAGGATCTTTTCCGGGCCGATCCGGTCTCCCAGCTTGCCGAGCCGCGGCGCGCTCAGTAGCGCCGCCACGCCGGGAACAGAGGCGATCAGGCCGCTGATAAAGGCGATATTGCTGACGTTTCCTGCCAGGTCGCGTACGTAGAGCGTCAGTATAGGCGCGATTGAACCGGTGGCCACCTGGATAATCATGGTGGTTACAAACAGGCTCAGCACCAGCTTTGGGTTTTTCAGCGAGGCCAGCACATCCCGGGCGTGCAGCATCTCTTTTTTGGCCACGGGCGTGAAATTCTCGCGGATACAGATAAGCGTCACCAGGAAGCAGAGGAACAGCACGCTGGCGGTAATGAAGAATACCGGCCGCAGTCCGTAGTGGTCGGCCAGCAGCCCGCCCGCCAGTGGGCCCAGCAGTGCGCCGCTTACTCCGCCAGTGGATAGCGTGCCCAACGCCCAGCCGCTTTTCTGGCGCGGGATTTGGGTGGCGATCAGGGCGTTGGCGTTAGGGATAAATCCCCCGAGCAGGCCCAGAAGCGCGCGTAGTATCAGGAACTGCCAGACATTCTGCGCCACCCCCATCAGCAGCATAATGATCGCCATGCCGAGCGCGGAGCGCAGCAGCATAATTTTGCGGCCTTTGCGATCCGCCAGCCCACCCCAGAAAGGCGACGCAATGGCGGAGAACAGGAACGTAATGCTGAACACCAGGCCGGACCACATATTCAGGGCGCTATATCCGGTGACGCCGAGCTGTTCAACGTAGAGGGGCAGGAAGGGCATCACCAGGCTAAAGGCGGCGCCAGTAAGAAAACAACCCAGCCACGCAACCGTCAGGTTACGTTTCCAGTTTATGGGAGCATCTGTGGGGGACATAACTATCCGCATAATGAGGTGCAGGGCACCGTGAACAGTGAGGTAATAAGCCTGCTAATTATGCGCCCGGGGTATGATTGCCGCAATGACGGGGAGCTTTTAAAGCTAAAACAACATGCGGCCCGGAAGGCCGCACGCAGGTTAATACCGGGAAGGAACGCCCTGAGGCCGGGTTTTAAAGCGGCGATGCAACCACATGTACTGCTCCGGGGCGAGCATAATGCATTTCTCGACAACGCCGTTCATCCAGCGCGCGGTGGTTTCTGCATCAATCAGCGGTGGCGCGAGTTCCGGCTCCAGCATGATGAGCTGATAGCCTGAACCGTCTGGTTTACGGCGCGGCACAAACGGCACGATAGCCGCTTTGGACATCCGCGCCAGCATCCAGGTCCCGGTGGTCGTCGCGGCATCTTCCACCGCAAAGAACGGGACAAACACGCTGGATTGCGGGCCATAGTCATGATCCGGGGCATACCAGACCACTTCACCTGATTTCAGGGCGCGGATCATCCCTTTCAGGTCTTTGCGATCGATCATGCTTTTATTGGAGCGCATGCGTCCGTTGGTCTGGATCAAATCGATCACCGGATTATCGTTAGGACGATAAACGCCAATACCCGGGGCCTGCATGCCGAACATGCGCGCGCCAATTTCGAGCGTCAGGAAATGAACGCCAATCAGCAGGACGCCAGTCTGGTTGGCCTGAAGAGTATGCACCGGCTCCATGCCGGTCCCGGCCACTTCCGTCCAGCGCGCCATGCGCTTATCCGACCAGAACCAGGCCATACCGGTCTCCATCAGCCCCATGCCAACAGATTCGAAGTTTTTAACCACCATGTCGTGGCGCTCAGATTCACTCATCTGAGGGAAGCAAAGCTCAAGGTTACGATACGCGATCCTGGCGCGACGCTTCATAAACTGCTGAGCAATGCGGCCCAGTCCTTTACCCATGCGGAAAATGACGGGATAAGGCAACTGTACAATTAGCCACAACAAGCCAATGCCTGACCATGTTAACCAATAGCGGGGATGCAAAAGCGCGGCAGTAAATTTCGGTAACTGGGTCATGTCTGTCCTGTGTTCTAACGTCCTGAAAGGATATTGTCTCATTTTTTAAGGCATAGCCAAAATGTCTGTCATCGAAACATGAAAGAATATGCAAATGTTAAGTCTGATTAATCAGGTTGACTGAAATGTAGCGTAAATTGTGTGGATGTAAATTGTCTTTGTTTGCTATATCATGCCGACCGATTTTTAATTCTCAACGATTGCAGGACTTGTACACCATGCCAGTGTTACACAACCGCGTTTCGAATGAGATGTTGAAAGCGCGTATGTTGGCCGAAACCGAACCGCGCACAACGATCTCTTTCTATAAGTATTTCACCATCGATGATCCCCAGGCGACCCGCGATGCGCTTTACCAGGCTTTCACCGCCCTGAACGTGTTTGGTCGCGTCTATCTGGCGCGTGAGGGGATTAACGCGCAGATCAGCGTGCCGGAAAGCAAGGTCAGCGCCTTCCGCGACCTCCTTTACGGGTTTGATCCGGCGCTTAACGGCTTACGCCTGAACATTGCGCTGGATGATGACGGTAAATCATTCTGGGTGCTGCGCATGAAGGTGCGCGAGCGTATTGTGGCGGATGGCATTGACGATCCGAGCTTCAATGCCGCTAATGTGGGGGAGTACCTGAAGGCCGCTGAAGTGAACGCGATGCTCGACGATCCGGATGCGGTGTTCATTGATATGCGTAACCACTACGAATATGAAGTGGGTCACTTCGAGAATGCGATGGAAATTCCTGCCGACACCTTCCGCGAGCAACTGCCAAAAGCCGTTGAGATGATGCATGAGCATAAAGACAAAAAGATCGTTATGTACTGCACCGGGGGGATCCGCTGTGAAAAAGCCAGCGCCTGGATGAAGCACAACGGGTTTAATAAAGTCTGGCACATTGAGGGTGGGATCATTGAGTATGCCCGTCGCGCCCGTGAGCAGGGTTTACCGGTGCGTTTTATCGGTAAGAACTTTGTGTTTGACGAGCGTATGGGCGAGCGAATTTCAGAGGACGTGATCGCGCACTGCCACCAGTGTGGAACACCGTGCGATACGCATACCAACTGCAAAAACGACGGATGTCATCTGCTGTTTATTCAGTGCCCTGCATGTGCCGAGAAGTTTAATGGCTGCTGTAGCGAGCTGTGCAGTGAAGAGAGTATCTTGCCTGAAGAAGAGCAACGTCGTCGCCGTGCCGGACGCGAGAACGGGAATAAGATCTTTAATAAATCCCGGGGCCGACTGAATACCAAACTGGGTATTCCGGACCCGGAGTAAAACACTGCCCGGCGGCGCGAAAGCCTGCCGGGCCTGTTTTATGACTTCTGCTGAACGCCTTCCACCGAAATAATCAACTCAACATCCTGCGATGCCGGGCCTAAATCCGTGGTGATATTAAAATCTTTCAGATGAATTTTGCCTGCGGCTTCAAAGCCAGCACGTTTGCCACCCCACGGATCGTCGCCCTGTCCAATTAATTTGGCATCCAGTGTGACCGGTTTTGTTACGCCGTTCAGCGTCAGATTACCGGTAATAGCGAGCTTATCACCGTCTTTCTTCACCTCTGTCGACGCGAAAGTAGCTTGCGGGAATTTGCCCACGTTCAGAAATTCAGCGCTGCGCAGATGTTTATCACGCTCGGCGTGATTAGTGTCGACGCTGTTGGTATTAATGGTGACGTTCACTTTATCGGCAGCAGGGTTTTTCTCGTCGAAAGTAAATGTGCCATCGAAATCATTGAATGTGCCATATAACCAGCTGTAACCCAGATGCTGAATACGGAAATTGACAAAGGCATGCTGGCCCTCCTTATCAATTTTATAGTCAGCGGCAATGGCCGAACCGGTGGTAAATAGCAGCGAACCTAATGCGATACCCAACAGGCGTTTTTTCATTTTATGCTCCAGAGTCAACTGACGAACGGCCAAGCATGCGCTTCAGCGTATCGTCTTTATCAATAAAGTGATGTTTCAGGGCCGCAAGGCCATGCAGGACAGACAGGATCACAACGCTCCATGCCAGCCACAGATGAACCACACCTGCGGTGTCAGCCTGTGAACCGGCGTCAGCCAGCGTGGCTGGGACGTCAAAAAGCCCAAACACGCTGATCGGTTTACCGTCTGCGGTCGAAATGAGATAGCCGCTGATCAGAATGGCGAACAGCAGGGCATAGAGTGCGATATGTGCGCCAACAGCGCTTATGCGGGTAAGTCGGCCATGGCTTTTGGGCGCTGGAGGGGGCGGAGAGATATGTCGCCAGATCACGCGAAAAACCAGACCCATCATCAGCAGAACCCCAATGCTTTTGTGCAATTCGGGGGCCTGATGATACCAACCGTCATAATAGCTTAATGTCACCATCCAGAGGCCAAGACCAAACATGGCATAGACGGCAAGTGCAAAAAGCCAGTGTAAACACATGGATATTATTCCGTAGCGACGGGAGGAGTTACGCCATTGCATATGAATTTCCGTTCTCAAATGACTGAGCAATAAAAATGGACGGGTTAAATAAATAATGCAACTGAAAAAAATGAATAATGCTTTTTATTTAATTTATTTCAGCGAATTTGAATGTGTTTCCGCAATGTATTTCAATCGCTTCGTTCAATAAATTTGAGGTGACGTTTTTTAAAAAATATAAGTTAAATAAATTTAAAGGAGTGTCAATAAACGTCAGCGAGGATTTTCAGAAGAATACAATATAGATAACGTCAATGATCGCCAGCAGCGACCAAAGAACAATGTAGAGCATGAAATGCTCGCGGATGTTATTGATAAGGTAATTCACCAGTCTGCGCATCATGCCCCTCTCGCTAAACAGGCCCCGGTTATTCGGAGCCTGTAGAGGTATTATCGGTTAAAGCGCGAGAGCGCGAAGGGCTTGAGATCAAACGAAGGCGCGATCCCCTGCGCAAACTGGGCGGCGATTTCACCTAACACAGAGGCAAATTTAAACCCGTGACCGCTGAGCCCGGTTACGAGCAGGGTGTTATCGTGTCCCGGCAGGGTGTCGATGATAAAATCTTCATCCGGGGTGTTGTCGTAGGTGCACGCTGCGCCGTAAAGCAACCCGCCTACGCCCGGCAGGATATTACGCAGGAATGTGAAGGCTTCGGAACCATCCTGCGGATAAGCGCCGTACGGCTTGCGTTCTTCCGCAGAGGAAATTACCTGCCCGCCGTTATGTTTGCCAATCTTGAGCGCGTCTTTTTCCGAGGGAAAACCGTAGAACTGGTCGCCATTGGGTAACTCGCCTGTAAACGCCGGGAATTTGTTCTGACTGCTGTAACGCCCGTCAGACTGGAACCAGGAGAAGACTTTTCGCACCGGCTGGATGGGCAGGTCCGGCAGCAGTTTCGTCACCCACGTTCCCGCACTCACCAGCAGACGCGTGGCGGTATATTCACCTTCAGAGGTGGTGACGGTTGAACCCTCTGCATGGTGGGTGATGCCCGTGACCGGACAGTTGAACAACTGTGCGCAGCCCGCTTTGGCGGCGAGATCAATCCAGGTCTTAATGGCCGTTTCGCTGTGCAGTACCCCGGAATTGGCTTCAAACAATCCAATGTAGTCTTCAGGAACAGAAATTTCCGGCCAGCGCGCCATGATGCCGTTTGCATCCAGACGCTCGACGTCCAGGCGGTAGGCTTTCGCGCTCTCCTCGACGGTCGCCAGAAACGTGGAGCTGGCTGGCCCCAGGTTAACGACCCCGGTGCGCTCAAAAATGCGATCTTCGGTGAGTGTGGCCAGCTCATCCCACAGCGTCTGAGCCCGAAGCACCAGCGGTACATAACGTTCACCTTCACCGTAAGCGTGACGGATCAGACGGGTATCGCCGTGATGGCTTCCTTCAGAGTGGGGGGGAAGGTGGGCGTCAATCATCAGCACTTTCAGACCCGCCTGCGTGGCGTAATAACCGGCGGCAGATCCTACGGAGCCGCTTCCGATAATGATTAAATCGTATTTCATAGGCTTCTCTTAACTAACGCTTTGTTAGCAGAGTAATTAACTAAGCGGGCTTATACAAGAGCGAAATAAATAAGGCACCGCGAGGGTGCCTGTTGAGTGAAAAGGGGCAAAAGGTCAATGCCGTTTATACTCATTTTCCTGATAGTCGCCAGATTCTATTTTTGCGATGCCTGCTTCTAAAATAGAGATAAACTGACGGGCGACGTCTGTTGTAAGCCACAGCGTCTGTCCAACTTCCGCTTCATCACGGTTTTGCTGATTTGGGGTCTGGTAGTGCAAACGCAGCATCAGCGCATCGTAGCTGTCTACGGTGCTGATATCCCAGCCAACAAGCGGATGGGTCTGGATGACTTCACTATTCTTTTCCATTATAACCCCCTTAATGCGTGTTAGAAGACAACGACTTTGAGGTTCAATGCATGTTTTTCTGAAAGCAATTTCAGTATATCAATTAATAAGGGTTCAGAAGGGAAAAATAAACGGGTAGCAACACATTTTTATGCTTTTTAGGATTGTTCGAACAATAAAACGCCATCTTGTTCACGATTTTCTAAGAAGATGCTGAAATATTTTGAACTTTCAGGAGACGAAACGAAAAAAAAGCCGGGGCGACCCGGCAAAAAAACACAATGAGGGAGCAAATTTTAATCAGTGATGAACCAGTCGTCGGCGCTTTCCCATGTTTCCTGCAAAATTTCGCTGATGCGTTCTTTGTCTTCTTTCGCACCGCCGATGACGGAAAGATGGTTTGCTGTCGCATAACGTACCGTTACGGCGCCATCGTTTTCTGGAAAAGTGCTGTTAATACGTCGGGATAGTTCACCCGCCAGAGCGTCGAGTGCGCCAGCAGGCAGGACGGTGGATTTGGCTATGGTGACTTCGATACGCATAAATGCCCCCTGTGTAATATACTGTTTATTTATACAGTTATATTGTCGCTTTGACAACAGGGGGCGCGATTTTTTTAGCGTTTTACCGTCCAGTTTACGGTTTCACCGGCCAGGAAGGGGATCAGCGTATCGTCGGTGAGCGCAATCGACGCTTCAACCTGGCTTTCTTTGCGCTCCAGCTCAATGAACGTGTCATTGACCGGCAGACCGTAGAAACGCGGGCCGTTAAGGGAGCAGAAGGCTTCGAAATGGTCTAACGCATTCATCTCTTCAAACACGGTTGCGTAACTTGCCAGGGCGGTCGGGGCGTTAAAACAGCCTGCACAGCCGCAGCTCGCCTCTTTACGGTGACGGGCATGCGGGGCGGAATCCGTGCCGAGGAACGCGCGCGGGAAGCCGCTGGCGACCAGCTCACGTAGCGCCTGCTGGTGGATGTTGCGCTTGAGGATTGGCAGACAATACAGATGTGGGCGAACGCCGCCCACCAGCATGTGGTTACGGTTAAACATCAGGTGCTGCGGGGTGATGGTGGCGGCAATCAGCTCGTTTCCATCCCGGACATACTCTGCGGCATCTTTAGTCGTAATGTGTTCAAACACCACTTTCAGCCCCGGAAGACGCTGGCGCAGCGGCTCCATGACCGTTTCGATAAAACGTGCTTCGCGATCGAAAATATCAATGTCAGCGTGGGTCACTTCCCCGTGCACCAGCAGCGGCATGCCCAGTTTTTGCATACGCTCCAGAACAGGCATGATGGCATCAATACTGGTCACCCCATGGCTGGAGTTGGTGGTGGCATTCGCCGGGTAGAGCTTCGCGGCGGTGAATACACCTTCGTTAAACCCGCGCTCAACTTCATTCGGATCCAGCGAGTCCGTCAGGTAGCAGGTCATCAATGGGGTAAAATCGTGTCCGGCCGGAACGGCGTCAAGGATACGCTGGCGATAGGCAATCGCGGCCTCGACGGTAGTGACTGGCGGAACCAGGTTAGGCATAACAATCGCACGGCCATAAATTTCGCTGGTATACGGCACGACGGTTTTCAGCATGTCGCCATCACGAAGATGGATATGCCAGTCGTCTGGGCGGCGGATTTTGAGAACCTGGGATTGTACAGTCATGGAAGCTCCGGCTTGAAAGAGATCAGTCATAAGAGGGCTGTTTTTGCCGGACACAAATCATAAGCGGAAACGTTTTCGTTTGCACACTATTCCGTTAAAAAAAACGGGCGCCTGAGCGCCCGGAGTGTTTAGTCGGTGAAAGGGATGATGATTTCACCCGGTTTCACCTCTATCCCTTTGGCATATTTTTTCGCCAGGGATTCGCCTTTGCTCTTGTCTTCGCTCAGAACATAGGCAGGCTGTTGGTTAAAGTAGTTCTGCAACGACTGGTTGAGATACGGCATCAGCGTTTGCAGCACCGGTTTCATTTTTTCCGGCGTCACAACTGCATCGACGATTTCCATCTCATGCAGGAAAATGGCCCCTTTCTCTTTATTCAAGACCGGCAGCGCCTTGAGCTTCAGCTTGATATCCGCTTTCTGATTGCCGAAGAGCGAGGTCATATCGAGGCTGGCATCGCCGGAAAGGGTGACTTTGTTAGGCTCCTCGCGCCCAATCTGGCTGGCGAGATTCGTCAGGACGATATGCGCATCCGCAAGGCCGGGCACGCCGATATCTTTTGAAAAGTTATTATGTTTTTCCAGCGCCTGATTAATTTCCTGCTCACTGACGGTGTACTGCGTAAGCTGGTTACATCCCACCAGCAGACCACTGACAATTAACGCAGCGGCAATAACGATCTTTTTCATGGCGTTCCTCAACATAAAATCGGCGCATCTGTCCTGATACGCCAGTATGTCAGGGTGATCCAACAGAAACCAGCAGAAAAAACTGATAGTGAAAGAGGGTCAGGCGCCAGGCTCCAGCATCCCGCGGGTGCTGCGTTTATCACTGAACTGCCACCAGAGGGCAATCAGCGTCATAAAGCCGACCATGCCGAGCATGACCCACGGCAGCTCCGGCTGATGGAGCGCTTTTCCGGCATCAAACAGCCAGCCGCCACCGGTGTAACCCAGTGCGCCGCCAAGCGCCAGCCCGAGACGGCTGAAGCCCATGTAGCTGCCTCGGGCCCGGGCGTCGGCAAGTGACGCGCTCAGCGTTTCACGGGCTGGCTCGGCAATGATTGAACCAATATAGAAGGTGCAGATGAGCATAAACAGTTGCTGAAGCGAACTCACCAGGCCGATGGGCATCATGCTCAGCGTCATCAGCAACAGCCCGGCCATCAGACGGTGCTCAAGCCGGAAACGGCGCTCGCTCCAGCGGGCAATCGGATAGAGCAGCGTCAGAGAGAGGCAGGCCTCAATGGCATACATCCATTTCACCGCTGCCGGCGTGCCGGCAATATCGTTAACCATAATGGGCAGCATCAGCATGACCTGCACGGCGAGCATGTAGTAGCCGGTCAGGGTTAACACATAGGTGACGAAGCGTTTATCGCTCAGCACGCGGTCAAGCCCTTCCCGCACAGGCGCCTTCACCGTCGACAGCTTCCACGCGGGCAGAAACAGACCGTTAAACAGCGCGCAGAGAATAAACAACACCGCGCCGGTGGCGCAAACCAGGCGGAAATCGTATTGCAGCAGCCAGCTTCCCAGCAGGGCGCCCACCACCGCGCCAGCGCTGTCCTGCATCATCAAAATGGAGAAGAAGCGCCCCCGGTGTTGCGGACGGATAAGCTTAACCACCAGCGCGGTACGCGGTGGGTCGAAAAGGGTGCCGCCAATCCCGGAAAGGAAACAGGAGAACCACAGCAGCCAGGGTTCATGAGCGATTGCCATGGTGGCGAATCCCGCCGCACGTAACAGCATGCCGGTGACGATCATCGGTTTCGCGCCGAAGCGGTCGGCTATTGCGCCGCCAAACACGCCCAGACCCTGTTGTACAAACTGGCGTAGACCCAGCGCGATCCCGACCATCAATGCCGCCCAGCCCATTTGATCGACAAAACGAATCGATATAAGCGGAAAAACGACAAAAAAGCCGAGCACGACCAGCATGTTATCGATGAGCAGGAAATATTTACCCAGGCTCCTGGCCTGTGATACGCGGGACATTTTCCCTCCAGGGAAAATAAAAGATGTGCACGCTAACATTCTGCGGTGTCGCCGGGCTTTTTCCCATACCCGCTGGCGACAATATTTTTTTATCAAAAAGGTGCTTTGATAGAGAGTTCTCATCGAAAAATGTGAAAAGCGATCAAAATGGTATGTCACTGTTTTCACAGAAGGCACAGGCACAGGTATAGTAAAGCTAACAGGCAGAGCAGAAGCGACGGGAAGGAGTGGTAACGATGTTTGGCTATCGCAGTAATGTGCCAAAAGTGCGTCTGACGACGGACAGGCTGGTCGTTCGTCTGGTGCATGAGCGTGATGCCTGGCGTCTGGCGGATTATTACGCCGAGAATCGCCAGTTTTTAAAACCCTGGGAACCCGTTCGGGACGAGAGCCACTGCTACCCCTCTGGCTGGCAGGCGCGCCTCAGTATGATTGCGGAATTTCATAAACAGGGAAGTGCGTTTTATTTCGCGCTTCTCGATCCGGAGGAGAAAGAGATCGTTGGCATTGCCAATTTTTCAAACGTGGTACGCGGGTCGTTTCACGCCTGTTACCTCGGGTATTCCATCGGTCAGAAATGGCAGGGGCAGGGGCTCATGTTTGAGGCGCTGACGGCGGCGATTCGCTACATGCAGCGCACGCAACATATCCATCGCATTATGGCCAACTACATGCCGCACAATAAGCGCAGCGGCGATCTGCTGGCCCGCCTGGGGTTTGAGAAAGAGGGCTATGCCAAAGATTATCTGCTGATTGACGGCGAGTGGCGGGACCATGTGCTCACCGCGCTCACCACGCAGGAGTGGACCGCGGGTCGTTAAGGAGAAAAAATGAAATATCAGTTAAATGGCGCCGAAGCGCGCGTGGTCGGCTGCCTTCTGGAAAAGCAGGTCACCACGCCGGAACAGTATCCTCTGTCCGTGAATGCCGTCACGATGGCCTGCAACCAGAAGACGAACCGTGAGCCGGTGATGAACCTTGGCGAGCACGAGGTGCAGGATACCCTTGACGAGCTGGTGAAGCGCCACTACCTGCGCACCGTCAGCGGCTTCGGTAATCGCGTCACTAAATATGAACAGCGCTTTTGTAATTCCGAATTTGGCGATTTAAAACTCAGCGCCGCAGAAGTGGCAGTGATCACCACGCTGCTGCTGCGCGGGGCGCAGACGCCGGGTGAACTGCGCACACGCGCCTCCCGCATGCATGAGTTTCAGGATATGCAGGACGTTGAACAGACGCTGGAGCGATTAGCCTCACGCGAGGACGGTCCTTACGTGGTGCGTCTGCCCCGCGAGCCGGGCAAGCGTGAAAGCCGCTACATGCACCTTTTTAGCGGCGACGTTGAGCCCTCTGCGCTGGCCGTAGAATCCGACACGCCAGCATCAAACGACAGCCTGACCGCGCGCGTGGCAGCCCTGGAAGACGAGGTTGCCGGGCTGAAGCAGCGTCTGGATGCGTTACTCGCACATCTGGGAGATTAATCGTGACAACATTACGCATTGGTGTTGTGGGGCTGGGAGGGATCGCGCAAAAAGCCTGGCTGCCCGTTTTAGGCGCAGCGTCCGACTGGACGCTGCAAGGGGCGTGGTCGCCCACCCGCGAGAAAGCAGAGCGCATCTGCAAAACCTGGCGCATCCCTTATGCCGGTTCGCTACAGGATTTAGCCCGTGAATGTGATGCGGTATTTGTGCATACTTCAACCGCGACGCACTACCAGGTGGTGAGCGAGTTGCTTAACGCAGGCGTTCACGTCTGCGTGGATAAACCCCTTGCGGAAAATGTACAGGATGCTGAACGACTGATTGAGCTGGCCGCGCGTAAAAAGCTGACGCTGATGGTCGGCTTCAACCGCCGTTTTGCGCCGCTCTATCAGCAGCTTAAAGCGCAGTCCGGCTCGTTCGCCTCTCTGCGTATGGATAAGCACCGTACCGACAGCGTGGGGCCTAACGACCTGCGCTTCACGCTGCTGGATGATTATCTCCACGTCGTGGATACGGCCCTGTGGCTGAGTAACGGAAAAGCCCAGCTGCAAAGCGGCACGCTGCTGACCAACGAGCAGGGTGAGATGGTTTACGCCGAACATCATTTTGCCGTTGAGCATTTGCAGGTGACGACCAGCATGCATCGTCGGGCGGGCAGCCAGCGCGAGTCCGTGCAGGCCGTTACGGATGGCGCGCTGTATGACGTCACCGATATGCGAGAGTGGCGGGAAGAGAAGGGCAATGGCGTGGTCGCGTTACCGGTTCCCGGCTGGCAAAGCACCCTGGAGCAGCGTGGCTTTGTGGGCTGCGCGCGTCACTTCATCACCTGCGTGCAGAATCAGACGGTTCCTGAAACGTCCGGGGAGCAGGCTATTCTGGCGCAGCGCATTGTGGAACGACTCTGGCGCGAAGCCATGTCGGAATAACGCGTTGTAACATCTGCCGATAGTAATTCGTTGAAATCCGGTTAGACTAAGCGCCGCTTGTTGGCTTTGCCGGGTGGCGCTAACGCTTGCCCGTCCTGGAAATCCGTAGGGTTGTGGAACTTCACGTTAATGAACTTATTAAAATCGCTGGCGGCCGTCAGCTCGATGACCATGTTTTCCCGCGTGCTTGGCTTTGCGCGCGATGCCATTGTGGCTAGGGTTTTTGGCGCCGGGATGGCGACTGACGCCTTTTTCGTCGCCTTTAAGCTGCCAAACCTGCTGCGCCGTATTTTTGCCGAAGGGGCCTTTTCACAGGCATTTGTTCCGATCCTCGCAGAATATAAAAGCAAACAGGGCGAAGATGCCACCCGCGTCTTTGTGGCCTACGTTTCCGGATTACTGACGCTGGCGCTGGCGATCGTGACCGTCCTGGGGATGCTGGCAGCGCCCTGGGTGATCATGGTGACGGCGCCGGGTTTTGCTGACACAGCGGATAAATTTACCCTGACCACCCAACTGCTGCGTATAACCTTCCCCTATATTCTGCTGATTTCGCTGGCGTCGCTGGTGGGTGCCATCCTGAATACCTGGAACCGCTTCTCCGTTCCGGCCTTTGCCCCCACGTTCCTCAACGTCAGCATGATTGGCTTTGCGCTGTTCGCCGCGCCGCATTTTAACCCACCGGTGCTGGCGCTGGCCTGGGCCGTGACCGTCGGCGGCGTGTTACAGCTTGCTTACCAGCTTCCGCACCTGAAAAAGATCGGCATGCTGGTTCTGCCGCGCATTAATTTCAAAGATGCGGGCGCAATGCGCGTTATCAAACAGATGGGACCGGCGATACTCGGCGTGTCCGTTAGCCAGATCTCTCTGATCATCAATACCATCTTCGCCTCTTTCCTGGTGTCGGGCTCGGTGTCCTGGATGTACTACGCCGATCGTCTGATGGAGTTTCCATCCGGGGTGCTGGGCGTGGCGCTGGGGACTATTCTGCTGCCGTCGCTGTCGAAAAGTTTCGCCAGCGGCAACCACGATGAATACTGCCGCCTGATGGACTGGGGCCTGCGTCTCTGTTTTCTGCTGGCGCTGCCAAGCGCGGTGGCGCTGGGGATCCTGGCGAAACCGCTGACGGTGTCGTTGTTCCAGTATGGAAAGTTCACCGCCTTTGATGCCGCTATGACCCAGCGTGCGCTCGTAGCCTACTCGGTGGGGCTGATGGGGCTGATTGTCGTGAAGGTGCTTGCGCCCGGTTTCTATTCACGTCAGGACATCAAAACGCCGGTTAAGATTGCCATTGTGACGCTGATCATGACGCAGCTGATGAACCTGGCGTTTATTGGACCGCTGAAACACGCGGGGCTGTCATTGTCGATTGGTCTGGCGGCCTGTCTGAACGCCGGGCTGCTGTACTGGCAGCTGCGCAAGCAGGATATCTTCACACCGCAGCCGGGCTGGGCAAGCTTCCTGCTGCGTCTGGCGATTGCGGTAGTGGTGATGGCGGCCGCGCTGGTTGGCATGTTGTATGTCATGCCTGAGTGGGCGCAGGGCACCATGCCTTACCGCCTGATGCGTCTGATGGCCGTGGTGGTGGTCGGTGTGGTGGCGTACTTTGCCACGCTGGCGGTGCTTGGCTTCAAAGTGAAAGAGTTCACCCGCCGCACGGTATAAACGCCAAAAGGGGAGTTCACCAGAAGGTGCTCCCCGCTTCATGACGTGCCGCTACTGCGTCAAATCGAAATCTTTTTCCCACCCGTGATACGTGCCGTGGCCGTCTGACCATCCGCACCGTACAGCCCCGGCTCTTTATAGGGCTTTAACACTTCAAGCGCCTGCTGATTACGGATAATCTGTCCTTCCAGCAGCCAGCCGTTATGCTGGTTGAGATCGCGAAGATGCTGGGTTTTTTCTGTAATGGTCTGCCAGCGTTCGTTGATCTCATCATTGGCGCTGCGTTTCGCGTCTTGCTCAGCGCGTCGCTGTTTTTCCAGATAATCCAGGGTCGCCAGCAGCGAGCTTTTATCTTCAGTTATGCGTTGCAACGCGCTGCCGTTGATTTGACCAGAAGAGAGGTGGTGCTGTTCTGCATCCATCACCGTTTTCAGGTCGTTCAGGACCACCGTCATCTGATCCAGTATTTCTGACAGTCGACTCATACGGTTAGTTACTCTGGAGGAAACTCTGTGCGTCCTGAATCAGCGCATCAGCGATTTTGCTGGTATCCATTTTCAGTTCGCCGTTACGGATAGCCGTTTTCAGCGCTTCAACACGTTCCATATTGATATCGCTGCTGCCTGGCTGCATCAGCTTCGACTGCGCATCGCTCAGCGTGACGCTGGTGCTGTTAGCCGTCGACGTTTTTTCCAGACGCGTTTTTTGCGGGGCAGCCTCATTCGTTTCGCGAGGTTGTACAGTGCTAACCGGCTTCAGGGCTGATGTACGATCAATGCTCATAGTGTTGTCCTCATCGAGGGTTCGCGGCGTTTGCGCCTGACATCATCATTTGTTGAATATTTATCGGCAGTCGCCGCGAAATCTTTAAAAAGATTACAGGTTAATCAGAATATTCCCATCAGGACCGACCGTGCCGCTGACCACCTGGCCTGAGGACATTCTGACCCGGGCATTTTGCGCCACTGCGGCATTATTCAGCGCTTTTCCTTCACTGTTGATACTAAAGCCTTCGCCATTGGCGACCACCATCACCTGTTGTCCCGCTTTCACCCGCCACGCCTGGCGCAGCATGGATAGCTGTATCGCCTGTCCAGGAGCGACATCGCGCAGGCTGACCGCCTCCTGAGCCTGGTTGATATCCAGCATCGTCCGCGGTGGAAGCTGATCCAGACGGCCTCGCTTCAGCGTTACGCTGTCAGGTTGCAGCAGGCTGCCCCGGGGAATGGGAACGGCGGCGACAACATAATTGCCCGTCGCCTGAACCGCAACCTGTAAGTAGCGTTTTTCATTGGCGCAACGCGCCAGCACGTTCACGTTGCCCCATAAGCGGGTGCTGCCGGTCACGCTAAATGACGGGGCTTCGCAGGAAGGATAAAGGTTAGGCGGGGTGCGCACGGTCACGCGTACGTCATCGCTGAAACCGGCCAGCTTCTGCGCAAAGAATGCATTGAGCTGGTCCTCTAACCCCTCAGCCTGCACCAGAGGGCTTAAAAGCAGCAGGGTCGCCGCCAGGCCACGTTTAAAAGTCCGCATCGCACGTTCCACCATGTCCAGAATTTAGCAAATTCTACCCGCAGTGGTTTTCCATCAACGCAACAAATAGCGACGCATTTTGCGCTTATTCCGTCGATAGGGGAGACGGGGTGAGATTTAAGCTGTGAACTGAAATTTTCTCATCAGCGGAGGAGACATGCTCGATAAACTCGACGCCGCGTTACGTTTTCAGCAGGAAGCGCTCAATTTACGCGCCCAGCGGCAGGAGATTTTAGCCGCCAATATCGCCAACGCGGATACCCCCGGGTATCAGGCGCGCGATATTGATTTTTCCAGTGAACTCAAAAAAGTGATGGAGCGTGGACGTGCCGAAGGAACGGGTGTCTCACTGGCCCTGACATCCTCACGTCATATTCCCGCTCAGGCGATGACCGCGCCAACGACCGACCTGCTTTACCGTATTCCCGATCAGCCCTCACTTGATGGCAATACCGTCGACATGGACCGGGAGCGCACACAGTTTGCCGATAACAGCCTGCAATACCAGACAGGTCTGACGCTACTCGGCGGGCAAATTAAAGGCATGATGACCGTCCTACAGGGGGGCAATTAGTAAATGGCCTTGCTGAATATTTTTGATATCGCCGGTTCGGCATTAACGGCGCAGTCCAAACGACTGAACGTGGCCGCCAGTAACCTGGCCAACGCCGACAGCGTGACCGGCCCTGACGGGCAACCGTATCGCGCTAAACAGGTTGTCTTCCAGGTTGATGCTGCACCGGGTGCGGCAACGGGCGGCGTAAAAGTGGCGGACGTGGTTGAGAGCCAGGCACCCGACAAGCTGGTTTACGAGCCAGGCAACCCGCTCGCGGATGCCAGCGGCTACGTGAAAATGCCGAACGTGGATGTGGTCGGGGAGATGGTGAACTCCATGTCCGCGTCGCGTAGCTACCAGGCAAACGTCGAAGTGCTTAATACCGTGAAGAGCATGATGCTCAAAACACTCACTCTCGGCCAGTAAAGGAGACACGCATGTCCATCGCCGTAAACGTGAATGACCCGACAAATACCGGCGTCAACAGCACCAGCAGTGCGACCGGTTCCAGCTCTCTCACCGGGAGCAATGCCTCCGATTTACAGAGCAGTTTTCTGACCCTGCTGGTGGCGCAGCTGAAAAATCAGGACCCGACCAATCCGATGCAGAACAACGAACTGACCACGCAGCTTGCGCAGATCAGTACCGTCAGCGGCATTGAGAAACTGAACACCACGCTCGGCTCGGTCTCCGGTCAAATCGATAACAGCCAGTCCTTGCAGGCCGCCAACCTGATCGGTCACGGGGTGATGATCCCGGGGACCACGATTCTGGCGGGCACCAGCACTACCGATGGCACGTCCACCACCACCACGACGCCGTTTGGCGTTGAGTTGCAGCAGCCGGCCGACAAAGTCACCGCCACAATCAAAGACGCCAGCGGCAACGTGGTGCGCACGATTGAGATTGGCGAGCTTAAAGCGGGCGTTCATACCTTTACCTGGGATGGCAGCCTGACCGACGGCACTAAAGCGCCTAACGGCTCGTATCAGGTTGCGATTAGCGCCAGCAACGGCACCACTCAGCTGGTGGCTCAGCCGCTACAGTTTGCCCTGGTTCAGGGCGTCATCAAGGATAGCGATGGCAACAAACTGGATTTGGGTACCTCCGGTACCACCACACTCGACGAAGTTCGGCAGATTATCTAAGCCTTAATACTTATCAGGAGTAAGTCATGGCCTTTTCTCAAGCGGTCAGCGGCCTGAATGCTGCGGCCACCAACCTGGACGTCATTGGCAACAACATCGCCAACTCCGCGACCTATGGTTTTAAATCCGGTTCTGCGTCTTTTGCAGATATGTTTGCAGGCTCTAAAGTGGGCCTGGGCGTGAAGGTTGCGGGTATCACCCAGGACTTCACCGACGGGACGACCACCAACACCGGTCGCGGTCTGGACGTCGCCATCAGCCAGAACGGTTTCTTCCGTATGGTGGATGCCAACGGTTCCGTGTTCTACAGCCGCAACGGCCAGTTCAAGCTGGATGAAAACCGTAACCTGGTGAACATGCAGGGGCTTCAGTTAACCGGTTATCCGGTTGCCGGCACGCCGCCTACGGTGCAAACCGGTGCGAATCCGCAGGCGATCTCCATCCCAACGACGCTGATGGCGGCGAAGTCCACCACCACGGCCTCTCAGCAGATCAACCTGAACTCCACCGATACCGCGCCAACCGTCGCCTTCGATCCGTCCAACCCTGACTCTTACAACAAGAAAGGCACCGTGACGGTGTTTGACAGCCAGGGTAATGCGCACAACATGAACCTGTTTTATGTCAAGGATGCAACTCCAGCTAACTCCTGGAAAGTGTATGCGCAGGACGGCAGCGTAGCGGGAGATAAAGCTCAGCTGGCAACCACATTGGTCTTTAATGAGAGCGGTGTGTTGACCGGTGGTGCGGAAGCCGACATCAAGACCGGAGAGATCCCTGGTGCAACGGCGGCAACATTCAAAATGAGTTTCGCCAACTCCATGCAGCAAAACACCGGTGCGAACAACATCGTGGCGACGAGCCAGAACGGCTATAAGCCGGGCGATCTGGTGAGCTACCAGATCAACGATGACGGTACCGTTGTCGGTAACTATTCGAACGAACAGACCCAGGTGCTGGGCCAGATCGTGCTGGCAAACTTCGCCAACAACGAAGGCCTGAAATCCGAAGGGGATAACGTCTGGTCTGCCACGCAGTCTTCCGGGGTTGCCCTGCTGGGAACCGCGGGTTCCGGTAACTTCGGCACGCTGACTAACGGTGCGCTGGAAGCCTCCAACGTCGATCTGAGTAAAGAGCTGGTGAACATGATCGTCGCGCAACGTAACTACCAGTCCAACGCGCAGACCATCAAAACCCAGGATCAGATCCTCAACACGCTGGTTAACCTGCGTTAAGCAGCTGACGGGAAAGCGCAATGGATCACGCAATATATACAGCGATGGGCGCAGCAAGCCAGACGCTCAATCAGCAAGCTGTTACCGCCAGCAACCTTGCGAACGCTTCCACGCCAGGTTTTCGTGCGCAGCTCAACGCGCTGCGTGCGGTGCCGGTAGAAGGGCTGTCATTGCCCACGCGTACGCTGGTCACCGCCTCCACGCCGGGCGCCGACATGACGCCAGGTCAGATGGATTACACCGCGCGTCCGCTGGACGTTGCCCTTCAGCAGGACGGCTGGCTGGCGGTGCAAACGGCTGACGGCGGGGAAGGGTATACCCGCAACGGTAATATCCAGGTGAGCGCCACCGGGCAGCTGACGATTCAGGGGCATCCGGTTATGGGCGAAGCCGGTCCGTTGACGGTGCCGGAAGGGTCAGAGCTGACCATTGCGGCAGACGGGACGATCTCGGCGTTAAACCCGGGCGACCCGGCGAACACCGTTGCGCCTGTCGGTCGTCTGAAGCTGGTGAAAGCGGAAGGCAACGAAGTGCAGCGTGGCGATGACGGGATGTTCCGTCTGACCCAGGCGGCGCAGGCCACGCGTGGCGCCACGTTACAGGCCGACCCGACCATCCGCGTGATGTCCGGCGTGCTGGAAGGCAGTAACGTCAAACCGGTGGAAGCCATGACCGACATGATCGCCAGCGCCCGCCGCTTCGAAATGCAGATGAAAATCATCAGCAGCGTCGATGAAAACGCAGGCAAGGCTAACCAACTTCTGGCTATGAGTTAACAGGACTCCCTATGATCAGTTCTTTATGGATCGCGAAAACCGGTCTGGACGCACAGCAAACCAATATGGATGTGATTGCCAACAACCTGGCAAACGTCAGCACCAATGGTTTCAAGCGCCAGCGTGCGGTTTTCGAAGATTTGCTTTATCAAACGATTCGTCAGCCAGGGGCGCAGTCTTCTGAGCAAACCACGCTGCCGTCCGGTCTGCAAATTGGTACCGGCGTGCGCCCGGTCGCCACCGAGCGTCTGCACAGCCAGGGCAACCTGTCCCAGACCAACAACAGTAAAGACGTTGCCATTAAAGGTCAGGGTTTCTTCCAGGTGCAGCTGCCTGACGGGACCTCCGCCTATACCCGCGATGGTTCGTTCCAGGTGGATCAGAATGGTCAGCTGGTGACGGCGGGCGGTTTCCAGGTTCAGCCTGCGATCACCATCCCGGCGAACGCGCTGAGTATCACCATTGGTCGTGACGGTATCGTCAGCGTCACTCAGCAAGGTCAGGCCGCGCCGGTCCAGGTTGGACAGCTCAACCTGACCACCTTCATGAACGATACCGGACTGGAAAGCATCGGCGAGAACCTCTACACCGAAACGCAGTCTTCCGGCACGCCAAATGAAAGTACCCCGGGCCTGAACGGGGCGGGGCTGCTGTATCAGGGGTATGTGGAAACCTCGAACGTTAACGTGGCGGAAGAGCTGGTGAATATGATCCAGGTCCAGCGCGCCTATGAAATTAACAGTAAAGCAGTGTCGACGACCGACCAGATGCTGCAAAAACTGACGCAACTCTAAGGTGTAGCCCGGTGCGGTAAACGTCGCACCGGCTCCCTGTTTTCGAAGATGAAGGCAATGCAAAAAAACGCGGCGTTTCGTTATCCGATCCTGACTGTTCTGGCCGTCACCCTCAGCGGGTGTGCCTGGATCCCGTCTAAACCATTGGTACAGGGTGCGACTACCGCCCAACCCGTTCCCGGCCCCGCGCCGGTGGTGAACGGCTCTATTTTCCAGACCGCGCAGCCGATTAACTACGGTTATCAGCCGCTGTTTGAAGACCGTCGTCCGCGTAACGTTGGCGATACGCTGACCATTGTGTTGCAGGAAAACGTCAGTGCGAGTAAGAGCTCGTCGGCGAACGCCAGCCGCGACGGCAAAATCAATTTTGGCTTCGACACCGTGCCGCGCTATCTGCAAGGGCTGTTCGGCAACGCCCGTGCGGATGTGGAAGCCTCCGGCGGCAACACCTTTAACGGTAAGGGTGGCGCTAACGCCAGCAACACCTTCAGCGGAACGCTGACGGTAACGGTTGACCAGGTTCTGGTGAACGGCAACCTGCACGTGGTGGGCGAAAAACAGATCGCCATTAACCAGGGTACGGAATTCATTCGCTTCTCCGGTGTGGTTAACCCTCGCACCATCAGCGGCACCAATACCGTACCGTCCACTCAGGTGGCGGATGCGCGCATTGAGTACGTCGGCAACGGCTACATCAACGAAGCGCAAAATATGGGCTGGCTGCAACGCTTCTTCCTTAACTTATCGCCGATGTAAGCGAGGTGACCTATGTATAAATTTCTCTTCGCCGTGGCGCTGTCGCTGGTCGCTACCGTTGCGCAGGCCGATCGCATACGCGATCTCACCAGCGTGCAGGGCGTGCGCGAAAACTCGCTGATTGGCTACGGCCTGGTGGTGGGGCTGGATGGGACGGGTGACCAGACGACCCAGACGCCGTTCACCACCCAGAGCCTGAACAACATGCTCTCGCAGCTCGGTATTACCGTACCGGCCGGGACCAACATGCAGCTGAAAAACGTGGCGGCCGTGATGGTGACCGCGTCTTATCCGGCCTTTGCGCGTCAGGGACAGACCATCGACGTGGTTGTCTCGTCGATGGGTAACGCCAAAAGCCTGCGCGGCGGTACGTTGCTGATGACGCCGCTGAAAGGCGTCGACAGCCAGGTGTATGCTCTGGCGCAGGGCAACATTCTGGTTGGCGGAGCAGGCGCGTCGGCGGGTGGCAGCAGCGTGCAGGTGAACCAGCTGAACGGGGGACGTATTACCAACGGCGCGATCATCGAACGTGAGCTGCCGACCCAGTTCGGCACCGGCAACACCATTAACCTGCAACTGAATAACGAAGACTTTACGATGGCGCAGCAGATCGCTGACACCATCAACCGCAGCCGGGGCTACGGCAGCGCCACCGCGCTGGATGCCCGTACCGTGCAGATCCGCACGTCAACCGGCAGCAGCAACCAGGTGCGGTTGCTGGCCGATATTCAGAATATGGAAGTGAACGTGCCGGTGCAGGATGCGAAAGTCATTATCAACTCCCGTACCGGCTCGGTGGTGATGAACCGCGAAGTGACGCTGGACAGCTGCGCCGTGGCGCAGGGCAATCTCTCCGTCACGGTTAACCGCTCGGCCAACGTCAGCCAGCCGGATACCCCGTTTGGTGGCGGTCAGACGGTAGTGACCCCGCAAACGCAGATTGATTTACGACAGAGCGGCGGTTCGTTGCAGAGCGTGCGCTCCAGCGCCAACCTGAACAGCGTGGTGCGTGCTCTGAATGCGCTGGGTGCAACGCCAATGGAT
Source organism: Enterobacter sp. YSU (assembly GCF_016082135.1). NCBI lineage: Bacteria > Pseudomonadati > Pseudomonadota > Gammaproteobacteria > Enterobacterales > Enterobacteriaceae > Enterobacter > Enterobacter sp. YSU. The sequence goes on along the minus strand of NZ_CP059487.1, from coordinate 4,647,770 downwards.
CTGATGTCCATTCTGCAATCCATGCAAAGTGCAGGATGCCTGCGCGCCAGACTGGAAATCATCTAAATGCTGACCGATAGCAAACTGTTGACCAGTGCCGCCTGGGATGCCCAGTCGCTCAACGAGCTGAAAACCAAAGCGGGCAAGGATCCGGCGGCGAATATCCGCCCGGTTGCCCGTCAGGTGGAAGGCATGTTCGTACAAATGATGTTGAAAAGCATGCGTGAAACCCTACCGAAAGATGGCATGTTCAGCAGCGATTCCACGCGGCTTTACACCAGCATGTACGATCAGCAGATTGCCCAGCAAATGACCGCCGGAAAGGGGCTCGGCCTGGCGGACATGATTGTGAAGCAGACCGCAGCCGCTCAGGGGCTCCCGCCTGAAGAGGCCCCGCCGCAGGTGCCGCTGAAGTTTGATCTGGAAAAGGTGACCAGTTATCAAAATCAGGCGCTGACGCAGATGGTGCGTAAGGCGATGCCGAAGCCGGCAGAAACGCGTGACGAGCCGCTCTCCGGCGACAGCAAAGACTTCCTGGCGCAGCTCTCCCTGCCGGCGCGTCTTGCCAGTGAAGAGAGCGGCGTGCCGCACCATCTGATTCTGGCGCAGGCGGCGCTGGAGTCGGGCTGGGGGCAACGTCAGATCCGCAGGGAGAACGGTGAGCCGAGCTTCAACATCTTTGGCGTGAAGGCCACCTCCAGCTGGAAAGGGCCGACCACCGAGATCACCACCACCGAATATGAGAACGGTGCGGCAGTGAAGGTGAAAGCCAAATTCCGCGTCTACAGCTCGTATCTGGAAGCGTTGTCGGATTATGTCGGGCTGCTGAGCCGGAATCCGCGCTACACCGCCGTGACCCAGGCCGCCACGCCAGAGCAGGGCGCTCAGGCATTGCAGAATGCTGGCTACGCGACCGATCCAAACTATGCGCGCAAGCTGACCAGCATGATCCAGCAGCTGAAATCTATGTCTGAGAAGGTCAGCAAAGCGTATAGCACAGATCTCGAAAATCTGTTCTGAAAGTTCTCAAGTCCCGGTGGAGGTTGCCGATAACCTTCATCAGGACTCGTGTCTGAACGTATAAAAGGAACCCCCATGTCCAGTTTGATTAACAGCGCCATGAGTGGCCTCAGTGCTGCGCAGTCGGCACTCAATACCGTCAGTAATAATATTTCAAGCTACAACGTGGCAGGTTATACCCGCCAGACCACCATTCTGGGGGCATCAAACAGCACCCTGACCGGCGGTGGCTGGGTGGGTAACGGGGTCTATGTCTCCGGTGTTCAGCGTGAATATGATGCGTTTATCACCAACCAGCTGCGCGCGGCGCAGAACCAGAGCAGTGGGCTGACCACGCGCTACCAGCAGATGTCAAAAATTGACGACGTGCTTTCTGATACCACAAACTCGCTTTCTGCCAACCTCCAGGATTTCTTTAAAAGCCTGCAAACGCTGGTGAGTAACGCTGAAGATCCGGCTGCTCGCCAGACGGTACTCGGGAAGGCGGATGGTCTGGTAAACCAGTTTAAAACCAACGATCAATATCTCCGCGATCAGGATGCGCAGGTCAATACGGCGATTTCTACCAGCGTCGATCAGATCAATAACTACGCGAAACAGATTGCCAATCTTAACGATCAGATCTCCCGGCTGACTGGCGTCGGTGCGGGCGCATCCCCGAATGAACTGCTCGATCAGCGCGATCAGCTGGTGAGTGAACTGAACAAGATTGTCGGTGTGGACGTCACCGTACAGGACAGCGGCACCTACAACATCTCTATCGCCAATGGTTACACACTGGTACAGGGCAGCAACGCCAGCCAGCTGGCGGCGGTGAAATCCAGTGCGGACCCAGCGCGTACAACAATTGCGTATGTGGATGCCGCTGCGGGCAACGTGGAAATCTCAGAAAAACAGATCACCACGGGGTCGCTTGGGGGGCTGTTAACGTTCCGTTCTCAGGATCTGGATCAGGCGCGAAACACCCTTAACCAGATGGCGCTGGCGTTTGCGGATGCCATGAATACCCAGCACCAGGCTGGCTTTGATGCCAACGGGGATGCAGGCGGCAAGCTGTTTGATTTTGGCTCGCCGGCAGTGCTGAGTAACGGTAAAAACACCGGAAGCGCGTCCGTTACGGCCACGATGACGGACAGTACAAAGGTCCAGGCGACAAACTATAAAGTTGAGTACAACGGTACTGACTGGACAATCACGCGTCTGTCGGACAATACCAGCTTCACGGCCAAGCCTGACGCCAGCGGTAATCTGTCGTTTGATGGTCTCAACGTTAAGATTAGCGGCTCAGCCGATAATAAAGACAGTTTCATCGTCAAACCGGTGAATGACGTCATTGTGAATATGGACGTAGCGATCAGCGACGAATCCAAACTGGCGATGGCCTCCGCGAAAGGAAGCGGCGAAAGCGACAATACCAATGGCCAGAAGCTGCTGGATTTACAGAGCGCCAAATTGGTGGGAGGGAACAAAACCTTTAACGATGCTTATGCCGCGCTGGTCAGTACGGTGGGCAGCACCACGGCGTCGCTGAAAACCAGCAGCGAAACCAAAGTCAACGTGGTGACGCAGCTGACCAAACAACAGCAGTCAATCTCCGGGGTTAACCTGGATGAAGAGTATGGCAACCTGCAACGCTATCAGCAGTACTATCTGGCGAATGCGCAGGTGCTGCAAACGGCGAGCACGCTGTTTGATGCATTGATCAATATCCGCTAAGGCTGAGGCATAAAAATGCGTATTAGTACTCAAATGATGTATGAGCAAAGCATGCGCGGCGTGACGAACTCCCAAAGTCTCTGGCTCAGCTACGGCGAGCAGATGTCTACGGGGAAGCGTATCAACCGTCCGTCTGACGATCCGATTGCCGCCTCGCAGGCCGTTGTGCTCTCTCAGGCCCAAACGCAAAACAGCCAGTATGCGCTGGCACGCTCCTTCGCTACGACGAAAGTCTCGCTGGAAGAGAACGTGTTATCGCAAGTGACAACCGCCATCCAGGCTGCTCAGGAGAAGATTGTCAATGCGGGCAACGGTACGTTAAGTGACGATGACCGCGCTTCGCTGGCCACGAACCTGCAAGGTATTCGCGATCAGCTCATGAACCTGGCTAACAGCACGGACGGTAACGGTCGCTATATTTTTTCCGGTTACAAGACCGAAGCGGCGGCTTTCGACCAGGCGACGGGTGATTATAAGGGCGGCGGAACGCCAATCAGCCAGCAGGTTGACTCCGCGCGCACGATGCAAATTAGCCATACGGGCACTGAAGTTTTCGATAGCTTCACCAGCAATGCCAAGCCAGAGCCAGATGGTAGTGCGCCGGAAACGAATTTGTTCAAGATCCTCGACGCCGCAATTGAAGCGCTGAATAAGCCAATTGGGGAGGATGAAACGAAAGCCGAGGCGTTTACGGCGGCTATTGATAAAGCCAACCGTGGCCTGAGCAACTCCCTCAACAACGTGCTGACCGTGCGCGCCGACCTCGGCATCAAGCTGGATGAGCTGGGCAAGCTGGACGCTCTGGGTGAAGACCGCGCGCTGGGTCAGACCCAGCAGATGAGTAACCTGGTTGACGTGGACTGGAACTCGGTGATTTCGTCCTACACCATGCAGCAGGCGGCGTTGCAGGCCTCGTATAAAGCCTTTAGCGATATGCAGGGTATGTCTTTGTTCCAGATGAACAAATAAGACTCTGACCTGTTTGACATGTCTTGAAACTGGGCATGTTTTGACTGCCCAACCCGTCCGGGTTGGGCATTTTTTTTACACACTTTCTGCCTGTGCGGACAGCACCCGGGCGCTTTCAATCACTCTGATAGCCAGCGCAATGGCACCACACAGGGTTGCCAGAGCCACCATGCCAGACCAGCCTGCCAGCGTATAGATATTGCTGCCTAATGCCGAACCCAGCGCCATTCCGATGAAAATGACGGTAAACAGCAGGGCGTTCAGGCGTCCGCGGGCCTGCGGCTCAAGGCTGTAGACCAGGTTCTGGTGGGCCACGAGGCTGGACTGCAAGCCGAGATCGAAACCGACCGCTGAGAGGGCAATCAGGATCAACTGACCGTGTACACCCAGTGCCGGCATTATGAACATCAGGGCAAACGAGAGGGTCACCAGCGCGGCACCCAACTGGGTCACTTTACCTGCGCCCAGCTTATCGGCAAGACCCCCTGCCAGCGGTGCAGCCAGCGCACCAGCGGCTCCGGCAATACTAAATCCACCCGCTACGGCACTGCCAAGGTGATACCGTTCCAGCAGCATGACCGCCAGCGTTGACCAGAATGCGCTAAAGGCAATCGACAGAAAACCCTGAGCCAGCGCCGCGCGACGCAGTGCCGGGTAACGACGCCACAGGTGCTCCATGGAACGCATCAGCGCGGGATAGCTCAGCGTGGAGTGAACGGCGAAGCGGGGAAGCACGGCCCACATCACCACGCCAATAAAGGCAATACTTGTGGCGGCAAGCTGATACATCACCCGCCAGCCAAAGGCCTCACCCACCACGCCGCTGACGGTTCTGGAGAGTAAAATCCCCAGCAGCAGGCCGGTCATCACCGTGCCGACCGTTTTTCCCTGTTTACCTTCCGGCGCGAGGATCGCTGCGGCCGGGACAATATCCTGCGCCATGGTGGCGGCCATGCCAATCAGCAGGCTGGTGAGCAGCAGGGAGTGCAGTTGTCCGGTCAGGCTACAACCCAGCAGGAACAGCGCCAGGGCCGCACTTTTTATCAGGATCAGCGTTCTGCGGTCATGACGATCGCCGAGCGGGAGCAGAAACAGGATGCCCAGGGCATAACCTGCCTGGGTAAGCGTCGGGACCATGCCCATGCCTTCGATGCTCAGATGCAGGTCTGAGCCCATCAGCGGCAGAAGAGGCTGGGCATAATAGATGGATGCCACGCTAAAGCCCGCACCGAGCGCCAGCATTAAGATTACCCAGCGGCTTACGGCCCGGGTGGTGGTTGTGTTCATAAGATGTTCCTCATTCGTCGTGTGCGGCTATTTTTTATCAGTACGCCTTGCGACGGTAGCGGGCGCGGTGGTAAAACGCTTATACGTGTGGCGTATGGGTAAAAATGGTATGAAAAGGTCTGAGCGTATAGATCGGGTAGAACTGATGCGAACGTTTGTTCGCATTGTGGAGGCGGGGTCTCTTTCTGCGGCGGCACGTCAGCTGGCAACAACCCAGGCCACGGTGAGCCGACGGTTGCAGTCGCTTGAGACCATGCTGGGAGTACGCCTGATGCTGCGCACAACCCATACGACCCGGCTGACCGATGACGGCGAACGCTGCTATCAGCATGCCCGACGGGTGATTGACAGCTGGCTGGCGCTGGAAGACGAGGTAGGGCAGACGGAAGATGAACCGGTTGGGGTGCTGAGGGTGCGCGCCCCGCACGCGTTTGGCCAGGATCAGCTTCTGAAACCGTTAACCGAATTTTTACAGCGCTATCCCCAGCTTTCTGTTGAGTGGATGCTCAACGATCGCTCGGTTGATTTCCTCGGCGACAACCTTGACTGTGCTATTCGGGTGGGTGTGGAAGTCGATCCGGCAACCGTGTCCGTGCTGCTGGCTGAAGTGCCGCGCTCGGTGGTGGCTTCACCGGAATTACTGGCCCGTTATCCCGCCGTTAAAACGCCGGAAGATTTGCAACCGCTTCCCTGGATTGCCATCAGCTCTTTTTATCAACGCCATGTGGAGCTTTTCCACGATGCATCATCTGCCCCGGCGCGGGTTACCATTACGCCACGGCTGAGTACCGACAGCCTGTATGTGGCGCGCAATACGGCACTCACCGGGCTGGGCGTGGCGGTGGTATCCAGCTGGACAGTACAGGATGATATTCAGGAAGGACGACTGGTGCATCTACTGCCAGAGTGGCAGCCGGCAGCGTTACCGGTACATCTGGTTTACCCCTGGTCTCGTTATTATCCGGCGCGCTTGCGGCGTTTTCTGGAGCTGATGCGGAAGATAATGCCGGAGGTCACCGGAATGAGAAAGCCCCTGCAACAGCCATAAAAAAGCCGACCCGAAGGTCGGCTTTCAGTCTTAGCGTGCGTTATTCAACAGGCTGAGGACGGGTCGCTGGCGCAGTAGCCATGTGCGTTGCACTGTGACCACCGGCAGCACCTTTGCCTTCGAAGTTGAATGCCGGACGAACCCAGTCGCTATGGCGTGGCGCTTCAGGTACATACTCAGGTGCCGGGGCGCGAGTCATCGGCGCGGTAGCAACGTGAGCAGGCGCTGGAGCGGCAACGACCTCAACCGGCTCGGATTTCACTTCAGCCTCTTTGACCTCTTCGACAACAGGCTCAACCTGAATCTCGACGTCCTGAACAACCTCTTCCGTCACCGTTTCGACGGCAACGTCTGCGGGCTCTTCTGCTGCGGAGACTGGTTCAGCTTCCTCCGCGACTTCTTCAGCCACCACGGTATCTTCTTCGGCAATGATCTGCGGGGCGGCATCAACCGGCGCAGCAATCACTTCAGGATGGGTCGTTTCCACTTCCACAGCCTGCGGTGCCGCCGTGTCAACAACCTGCGGTTCAACCACGGTTGCCGCTTCAGTCACGACGTCTTCCACCGCTGCTACCGGTGCAATCACCTCTTCGGTCACAGCCTGTTCTTCAACAGCCTGCTCCGGGCGAGCAACCGGATAACGGATCCAGACTTTACCGGATGCCATCTCAGGTGACGCGCACGCCACGGTCAGCGGCATTGGCGACTGAGTCGGGTAACGCTCGTCACGGTAGCGACGACGACGCTGGCCGCTCACGCGCAGGTGACGCGGAGAACGACGGGAGCGACGCGGCATACCTGCGTTGTCACGGTTTTCGCTGCTTTCGTCCTGCTCAACCTGATTTTCCACTACGGCTGGTAGGTCAACTTTTGCAACCTGGGTACCCGTTGTGCTTTCTGCTGTTTCAACCGCGATAATGTCGTTTTCTTCCGTCTGAACAGCACCCACACGTACTTTCTGGGTCAGCTGACGCTGCTTACGACGCGGCATAACCTGAGTACGCTCTTCCTGCTCCGTGTCCTGCTGTTCAACAGGCGCTTCGCGGTTCAGGTTTTTGACTTCCTGCTGGGCCTGGCGTTTCTCGTCGTTACGACGACGGTTACGCTCGCGGCGAGGTTGCTGCTCGTCACGCTGTTTGCTCTTCTCGGACTCATCGCCCGCCTGCTGGCGAATCTCACGATCTTCAACGTTCTGCTGTTGCTTCTCGCGACGGTTGCGACGGTTGTCCTCGCGTTGTTCACGACCTTCGTTGTTCTCGGAACGATTATCACGGCGCTCGTTACGATCGCTACGGTCGTTGCGGTCATTACGATCGCGACGATTGTTCTGACGCTTACGACGGTCCTGCTGACGCTCTGGTTTCGCTTCTTTTGGCGCTTCTTTCGGCTGCTCAGGCTGAACTTCTTCGCCAGCAAACATTTTTTTCAACGCGCCGAAGATGCGGCTCAGGAGACCCGGCTGCTCAGGCTGCGCTTTTGGCGCGGCAGGGGCCGCCTTTTGCACGGCAGGTTTTGCCGCTGGTTTTTCCAGCGTCGCTTCCGGCGGGGCTTCCGGCATGATGAAGGTTGCTAATGCAGGCTGCTCAGGCAGTTTACGCTCGGCAGGCTCTTCATCCGATGGCAGCGCCATTTCTTCTTCATGCAGCTTCGGTAGCAGGTAGCTGAGGGTGCTTGTCTCTTCGCCTTTACGCACGCGCAGCACGTGATAGTGCGGGGTTTGCATCTCGTCGTTTGGCACGATGATGCAGCGAACACCGCCCTGACGCGCTTCAATTGCGCTTACCGCTGCACGTTTTTCGTTCAGCAGGTAGGAGGCAATCGGCACCGGAACGATGGCGTGAACCTCTTTGGTGTTCTCTTTCAGCGCTTCTTCTTCAATCAGACGCAGAATAGAGAGGGAGAGCGATTCATTGTCACGCACGGTACCCGTACCGGAACAGCGCGGGCAGACGTGATGGCTGGACTCGCCGAGTGACGGGCTCAGACGCTGACGGGACATTTCCAGCAGGCCGAAGCGCGAGATATGGCTAATCTGGATACGTGCGCGATCCTGGCGCACCGCTTCACGCAGACGGTTTTCAACCGCACGCTGGTGGCGAACCGGGGTCATGTCGATGAAGTCGATAACAATCAGACCACCCAGGTCGCGCAGGCGGAGCTGGCGGGCGATTTCATCAGCGGCTTCAAGGTTGGTGTTGAAGGCGGTCTCTTCGATGTCGCCGCCACGGGTTGCACGCGCGGAGTTGATGTCGATAGCGGTCAGCGCTTCGGTGGTATCAATTACGATAGAACCGCCGGACGGCAGACGCACTTCACGCTGGAAGGCAGACTCGATCTGGGATTCAATCTGATAGTGGCTGAACAGCGGGATTTCACCGGTGTACAGTTTAATTTTGCTGGTGAAATCCGGGCGACCCAGCGCGGCGATGTGCTGGCGAGCCAGCTCAAGCACTTTCGGGTTATCAATCAGAATTTCACCGATGTCCTGACGTAGATAATCACGGAAGGCACGCACAATAACGTTGCTTTCCTGGTGGATCAGGAACGGAGCAGGACGGCTCTCAGCCGCTTTCTTGATGGCTTCCCAGTGCTTCAGACGGAAGCTCAGGTCCCACTGCAACGCTTCGGCAGATTTGCCGACGCCTGCGGTGCGCACGATAAGGCCCATGCCGTCTGGCAGCTCGAGACTTGCCAGCGCTTCTTTCAGCTCGGTACGGTCATCGCCTTCGATACGGCGAGAGATGCCACCCGCACGCGGGTTGTTTGGCATCAATACCAGATAGCTTCCTGCCAGGCTGATAAAGGTGGTCAGTGCGGCACCTTTGTTGCCACGCTCTTCTTTATCGATCTGGACGATAACTTCCTGACCTTCACGCAGAACATCTTTAATGTTCGGACGGCCATGGGAGTTGTAGTTTGCAGGAAAATATTCGCGGGCGATTTCTTTGAGAGGAAGGAAACCGTGACGCTCAGCACCGTAATCGACAAATGCAGCTTCAAGGCTTGGTTCAATGCGGGTGATTTTGCCTTTGTAAATGTTCGCTTTTTTCTGTTCGTGTCCAGGACTTTCGATATCCAGATCGTACAGGCGCTGCCCATCCACAAGGGCGACACGCAACTCTTCTTGCTGAGTTGCGTTGATTAACATTCTTTTCATCGTAACTTACTCGTTATTCTTACATTGACGACAAAGCTGCGGGCAAGGTGACGCTTTCCGGGGTATGAACCGATGGCCTCGTGTCTATTCACGTCGCCAACCTCACGGTTGTCGCTCGCTTAAGAGGCGCAGAGTGTCGGTTGCCTGTGTTTCATACGGAAACACAGCGCAATTATCAGGGGAATTGCCTGGGAAAACTCTCCAGAGAACAATCCTTATACCGGGAAGTACTGCAACCCGCAGCCCGCTAACTGCCTGAAAGATCAATACGTCTTACGCCATTGCTGCGTGGATGATCGGTCAGACAAAATTGGTCATTCCGTCGACATCCTTACAAAACCCGGATTTAACGCGGAAAACGGATTCATTATTCCACTGCTCGCCGGGTTATAGCAAGATGACTTTTACCAATTATCACCCGGTTACTCACAGTTTCTTCACTTCAACGGGGTGATTGGTTTAATAACCACCAAATCGATTGCGCGAAAGGGGAGTGGTCCGGATAAAAGTAAATATAAGCATAGAAAAATGAGTGGCGCTAATGTCTGACGCTATTTAGAATCGCCAACCATGAAAACAGAGACTCCAGCCGTAAAAATGGTTGCCATCGCCGACGACGAGGCGGGGCAACGTATCGATAATTTTTTGCGCACCCAGTTGAAGGGCGTGCCAAAAAGTATGATTTATCGCATCTTGCGTAAGGGCGAGGTGCGGGTGAACAAAAAACGCGTGAAGCCAGAGTATAAGCTCGAGGCGGGCGATGAAGTCCGGATCCCACCGGTACGTGTTGCAGAGCGTGAAGAAGATGTCGTTTCTCCGAAGCTGCAAAAAGTCGCGGCCCTGAGCGACGTTATCCTTTATGAGGACGACCACATTCTGGTGCTGAATAAACCGTCCGGAACGGCGGTACACGGGGGGAGCGGTCTGAGCTTCGGCGTGATTGAAGGGTTACGCGCGCTGCGCCCGGAAGCGCGTTTCCTCGAACTGGTTCACCGTCTTGACCGCGATACCTCTGGCGTGCTGCTGGTGGCGAAAAAACGTTCTGCGCTGCGTTCACTGCATGAACAGCTGCGCGAAAAAGGGATGCAGAAAGATTACCTGGCGCTGGTGCGCGGCCAGTGGCAGTCCCACGTGAAAGTGGTGCAGGCGCCGCTGCTGAAAAATATTCTGCAAAGCGGCGAGCGCATTGTTCGTGTTAATCAGGAAGGGAAACCGTCTGAGACGCGCTTTAAAGTTGAAGAGCGCTACGAATTCGCCACGCTGGTGCGCTGTAGTCCGGTGACGGGGCGTACCCACCAGATTCGCGTCCATACCCAGTTTGCGGGCCATCCGATTGCGTTTGATGACCGCTATGGCGATCGTGAATTTGATAAGCAGCTGGCGGGAACAGGGCTGTCGCGTCTGTTCCTGCACGCGGCAGCGCTGAAATTTACCCATCCTAATACCGGCGAAGTTATCCGTATTGAAGCGCCGCTGGATGAGCAGCTCAAACGCTGTCTGAAAGTTCTGCGCGGCTGATTTTGTGCCGGGTGGCGCTGCGCTTACCCGGCCTACGAAATCCGTAGGCCCATGCAAGCGAAGCGCCGCTGGGCAAAGTCACGCCGTCAGTGGATTACACTCTTCTCGCCTTAACATCTGGCACAGCGCAATCAGCGGCAACCCCACCAGCGTGTTGGGATCGCGGCCATCGAGCTTGTCGAACAACGCAATCCCTAGTCCTTCACTTTTAAAGCTCCCTGCACAGTTTAGCGGACGTTCCCGACGCACATAATCCATAATCTCCTGCTCGCTAAGATGACGGAAGTGCACATCAAACGGCTCGCACTCGGTTTGCAGATGACCGGAAGCCGAATTATAAAGCGCCAGGCCGGTATAAAAGGTCACGATACCGCCTCGCGCACGCAACAGCTGCTGGCAGGCGTTTTCTTCCGTATGCGGTTTGCCGGTGATTTCGCCGTCCAGCACACAAACCTGATCGGAGCCTATAATCAGATGTGCGGGGTAACGTACGGCCAGCGACTGTGCTTTCTCTTTCGCGAGACGGGTCACCAGATGACGCGGTGACTCGCCCGGCTGTGGCGTTTCATCCACCTCCGGCGCAGCGCATTCAAACGGGATCCCGAGCTTTTCCAGCAGCATTCGGCGATAAGGTGAAGTGGAAGCAAGGACGAGATTTGGCATATTTTTATCACCAGATATAGCGTATCGATGCCAGCCATTTTAAACTACAGGCCGCAATGTGTGCGAATAATTGGCAAAAGGCAGCTCTGGTTGCCTTTTTCTTTGACTCTATGACGTTACAAAGTTAATATGCGCGCCCTATGCAAAAGGTAAAATTACCCCTGACTCTTGATCCGGTTCGTACGGCTCAAAAACGCCTCGATTACGAAGGAATCTATTCTTCCGATCAGGCTGAGCGTATTGCCGAATCTGTAGTCAGTGTGGACAGTGATGTAGAATGCTCCATGTCGTTCGCTATCGACAACCAGCGTCTCGCCGTGTTAACCGGTGATGCAAAGGTGACGGTAACGCTCGAATGTCAGCGTTGCGGGAAACCGTTTGTACAGCATGTTCACACAACGTATTGTTTTAGTCCGGTTCGTTCTGACGAACAGGCTGAAGCACTCCCGGAAGCGTATGAGCCGATTGAGGTTAACGAATTCGGTGAAATCGATCTTCTGGCGCTGGTTGAAGATGAAGTCATCCTCTCCCTGCCAGTCGTTCCGGTGCATGATTCTGAACACTGTGAAGTGTCCGAGGCGGACATGGTCTTTGGGGAACTGCCTGATGAAGCGCAAAAACCAAACCCATTTGCCGTATTAGCCAGCTTAAAGCGTAAGTAATTGAGGAGTAAGGTCCATGGCCGTACAACAGAATAAACCAACCCGTTCCAAACGTGGCATGCGTCGTTCCCATGACGCGCTGACCGCAGTTACCAGCCTGTCTGTAGACAAGACTTCTGGTGAGAAACACCTGCGTCACCACATCACCGCTGACGGTTTCTACCGCGGCCGCAAGGTTATCACTAAGTAATCACGCGTCAGCGTGATTAGGCTTAGTGAGGAACTTCCCCGTGCAAACGGGGAGTTTACCGAACCAGGCTGCGACGATACCTTGACACGTCTAACCCTGGCGTTAGATGTCATGGGGGGAGATTTTGGCCCTACCGTCACAGTGCCTGCAGCATTGCAGGCACTGAATTCTAATTCGCAACTCACACTTCTTTTAGTCGGTAATCCCGACACAATCACGCCATTACTTGCAAAAGCTGACTTTGAACAACGTTCGCGTCTGCAGATTATTCCTGCGCAGTCAGTTATTGCCAGTGATGCCCGGCCATCGCAGGCTATTCGTAATAGCCGTGGCAGCTCTATGCGAATGGCGCTGGAGCTGGTGAAAGAAGGGCGAGCGCAGGCTTGCGTCAGCGCGGGAAATACTGGTGCGCTGATGGGGCTGTCGAAATTATTGCTCAAGCCGATTGAGGGCATTGAGCGTCCGGCGCTGGTGACGGTATTACCGCATCAGCAGAAGGGCAAAACGGTGGTGCTGGATCTGGGCGCTAACGTGGATTGTGATAGTACAATGCTGGCTCAGTTTGCCGTTATGGGGTCGGTGCTGGCTGAAGACGTGGTCGGGATTAACAATCCCCGCGTTGCTTTACTGAATATTGGTGAAGAAGAGACTAAAGGCCTGGACAGTATCCGCGACGCTGCGGAAATACTCAAACAGGTCCCCTCCATCAACTATATTGGTTATCTCGAAGCCAATGAGTTGCTGACGGGCAAAACGGATGTATTAGTGTGTGATGGCTTCACCGGAAACGTGACGTTGAAGACCATGGAAGGGGTCGTACGAATGTTCCTTTCTCTGCTGAAATCGCAGGGAGAAGGTAAAAAAAGGTCCTGGTGGCTGATTTTATTAAAGCGTTGGTTACAAAAAAGCCTGACGCGGCGATTCAGTCACCTCAACCCCGACCAGTATAATGGCGCCTGTCTGTTAGGATTGCGCGGCATCGTGATTAAGAGTCATGGCGCCGCCAATCAGCGAGCATTTACCGTCGCGATTGAACAGGCAGTGCAGGCGGTGCAGCGACAAGTCCCTCAGAGGATTGCCGCTCGCCTGGGATCTGTATTAGCTAAAAGTGACTGAGCGTACATGTATACGAAGATTTTAGGTACCGGCAGCTACCTGCCAAAACAAGTGCGTACCAACGCCGATCTTGAAAAAATGGTAGATACGTCTGACGAGTGGATTGTCACGCGCACAGGTATCCGTGAACGTCGTATCGCCGCGCCAGACGAAACTGTGTCCACCATGGGCTACGAAGCCGCTCAGCGAGCGCTTGAGATGGCTGGCATTGATAAAGAACAGATCGGGCTTATTGTGGTGGCGACAACCTCTGCCACGCATGCCTTCCCAAGCGCAGCGTGCCAGGTGCAGAACATGCTCGGCATCAAAGGCTGCCCGGCATTTGATGTTGCAGCAGCGTGCGCGGGTTTCACCTATGCGCTGAGCATCGCCGATCAGTATGTAAAATCGGGCGCCGTAAAATATGCGCTGGTGATCGGCGCTGATGTGCTGGCGCGTACCTGCGATCCAACCGATCGCGGCACGATCATTATTTTTGGCGATGGCGCGGGCGCGGTGCTGCTGGGGCAGTCCGAAGAACCGGGTATCATCTCCACGCACCTGCATGCCGATGGCCGCTACGGCGAGCTGTTAACGCTGCCTAACGCCGATCGCGTTAATCCTGATAACTCCATTTACCTCACCATGGCAGGTAATGAAGTATTCAAGGTGGCGGTGACTGAGCTTGCGCATATTGTCGATGAGACGCTGGAAGCCAATAACCTTGAACGCACCGCACTCGACTGGCTGGTGCCGCATCAGGCGAACCTGCGTATCATCAGCGCGACGGCGAAGAAGCTGGGCATGTCTATGGATAACGTTGTGGTGACGCTTGATCGCCACGGCAACACCTCTGCGGCATCGGTACCGTGCGCATTTGACGAAGCGGTACGCGATGGACGAATTAAACGGGGCCAACTGGTCTTGCTTGAAGCCTTTGGTGGCGGGTTCACCTGGGGTTCCGCGCTGGTTCGTTTCTAGGATAAGGATTAAAAAATGACGCAATTTGCTTTTGTGTTCCCGGGACAGGGCTCGCAAACTGTTGGGATGTTGTCTGAAATGGCAGCAAACTATCCGGTTATTGAAGAGACTTTCCGTGAAGCCTCTGACGCGCTGGGTTATGATCTGTGGGCGCTGACCCAACAGGGCCCCGCTGAAGAGCTGAACAAAACCTGGCAGACTCAACCGGCACTGCTGGCAGCCTCCGTCGCATTGTGGCGCGTATGGCAGCAGCAGGGCGGCAAAGCGCCGACGCTGATGGCGGGTCATAGCCTGGGTGAATACTCTGCGCTGGTCTGCGCAGGGGTGATTGCCTTCGCTGACGCGGTACGCCTGGTTGAATTGCGTGGTAAATTCATGCAGGAAGCGGTGCCAGAGGGCACGGGCGGCATGTCTGCCATCATCGGTCTGGATGATGCGTCTATCGCTAAAGCCTGTGAAGAATCTGCTGAAGGTCAGGTCGTTTCTCCGGTAAACTTTAACTCGCCAGGCCAGGTGGTTATCGCGGGTCATAAAGAAGCGGTTGAGCGTGCAGGCGCTGCCTGTAAAGCTGCGGGCGCAAAACGTGCACTGCCCCTGCCGGTGAGCGTGCCGTCTCACTGCGCGCTGATGAAGCCCGCTGCCGATAAGCTGGCGGTTGAGCTGGAAAAAATGACCTTTAACGCACCGACGATTTCCGTTGTGAATAACGTCGATGTGCAGTGCGAAACCGCGCCGGAGGCTATCCGTAACGCGCTGGTTCGCCAGCTCTACAGCCCGGTTCAGTGGACTAAAACCGTTGAATTTATGGCGTCTCAGGGCGTTGAACATCTGTATGAAGTTGGTCCAGGTAAGGTACTTACCGGTCTGACAAAACGTATTGTAGACACCCTGACTGCCTCGGCGATTAACGAGCCGGAAGCCATGAAAGCGGCACTCTCGCAATAAAAGAGGAATACCATGAGTTTTGAAGGAAAAATTGCCCTGGTGACCGGCGCAAGCCGCGGTATTGGGCGCGCTATTGCTGAAACACTGGTTGCGCGCGGCGCGACGGTGATCGGGACTGCGACCAGTGAGAATGGCGCACAGGCCATCAGCGACTATCTGGGTGCGAACGGTAAAGGTCTGGTACTGAATGTGACTGAACCAGCATCTATCGAATCTGTTCTGGAAAATATTCGCGCAGAGTTTGGCGAAGTGGATATTCTGGTCAATAATGCCGGGATCACTCGCGACAACCTGCTGATGCGAATGAAAGACGACGAGTGGAACGATATTATCGAAACCAACCTGTCATCTGTATTCCGTCTGTCAAAAGCGGTAATGCGCGCTATGATGAAAAAGCGTCATGGTCGTATTATCACTGTAGGTTCTGTGGTTGGTACCATGGGAAATGCTGGTCAGGCTAACTACGCTGCGGCGAAAGCAGGTCTGATCGGTTTCAGTAAGTCGCTGGCGCGTGAAGTCGCGTCCCGCGGAATTACTGTAAACGTTGTTGCTCCGGGCTTTATTGAAACGGACATGACGCGTGCGCTGACTGATGAGCAGCGTGCGGGTACGCTGGCGGCAGTTCCGGCGGGTCGTCTTGGCGACCCTAAAGAAATCGCCAGCGCGGTTGCATTTTTAGCCTCTGACGAAGCGGGTTACATCACTGGTGAAACCCTCCACGTCAACGGCGGGATGTACATGGTTTAATCACGATCGAAAATATTTGCGTTATTTGGGCAAATGGCCTCAAAATAACGTAAAATCGTGGTAAGACCTGCCGGGATTTAGTTGCAAATTTTTCAACATTTTATACACTACGAAAACCATCGCGAAAGCGAGTTTTGATAGGAAATTTAAGAGTATGAGCACTATCGAAGAACGCGTTAAGAAAATTATCGGCGAACAGCTGGGCGTTAAGCAGGAAGAAGTTGTGAACTCCGCTTCCTTTGTTGAAGACCTGGGCGCAGATTCTCTTGACACCGTTGAGCTGGTAATGGCTCTGGAAGAAGAGTTTGATACTGAGATTCCGGACGAAGAAGCTGAGAAAATCACCACCGTTCAGGCTGCCATTGATTACATCAACGGTCACCAGGCGTAAGTGAACATCTCCAGGCGGTCATTCGACCGCCTGAGTTTTATCTTTTGTTGTCCCACGAATCTCTTTTTTTATCCCTCCCTGGAGGACAAGCGTGTCTAAGCGTCGTGTAGTTGTGACCGGACTTGGCATGTTGTCTCCTGTCGGCAATACCGTAGAGTCCACCTGGAAAGCTCTCCTTGCCGGTCAGAGCGGCATCAGCCTAATCGACCATTTCGATACTAGCGCCTATGCAACGAAATTTGCTGGCTTAGTAAAGGATTTTAACTGTGAAGAGATCATCTCGCGCAAAGAACAGCGCAAGATGGATGCCTTCATTCAATATGGAATTGTCGCTGGCGTTCAGGCCATGCAGGATTCTGGCCTTGAGATTACGGAAGAGAACGCGACCCGTATCGGCGCCGCTATCGGCTCCGGGATTGGCGGTCTTGGTCTGATTGAAGAAAACCATACATCTCTGATGAATGGCGGCCCGCGTAAAATCAGCCCGTTCTTCGTTCCGTCTACGATTGTCAACATGGTGGCAGGTCACCTGACCATTATGTTCGGCCTGCGTGGCCCAAGCATCTCAATCGCGACAGCCTGTACGTCTGGCGTGCATAACATCGGCCAGGCCGCGCGTATCATTGCGTACGGCGATGCAGATGCTATGGTTGCGGGCGGCGCTGAAAAAGCCAGTACCCCGCTGGGCGTCGGTGGCTTCGGTGCAGCGCGTGCGCTCTCTACCCGAAACGATAATCCTCAGGCGGCGAGCCGTCCGTGGGATAAAGACCGTGATGGTTTCGTGCTGGGTGACGGTGCAGGTATGATCGTACTGGAAGAGTACGAACACGCGAAAAAACGTGGCGCGAAAATTTATGCTGAAGTTGTTGGCTTTGGCATGAGCAGCGATGCTTATCACATGACGTCTCCTCCAGAGAACGGCGCAGGCGCTGCGCTGGCGATGGAAAACGCCATTCGCGATGCGGGCATTACGCCGGCACAGATTGGCTACGTTAACGCCCATGGGACGTCTACCCCTGCGGGCGATAAAGCAGAAGCGCAGGCTGTTAAGTCTATCTTCGGCGAATCTGCCGGCCGCGTAATGGTAAGCTCCACGAAATCCATGACCGGTCACCTGCTGGGTGCTGCGGGGGCAGTAGAGTCAATCTACTCTATCCTCGCGCTGCGCGATCAGGCTGTACCGCCAACCATCAACCTGGATAATCCGGATGAAGGTTGCGATCTGGACTTCGTTCCTCACGAAGCGCGCCAGGTTAGCGGTATGGAGTATACCCTGTGTAACTCCTTCGGCTTCGGTGGGACTAACGGTTCTCTGATCTTCAAAAAGGTCTGAGTCTGGTTAGTCGCTGACGATAAAAAAGGTCCGCTTGCCGGGCCTTTTTTATTAGGTGAAATCCCCTTGTCCGGCTGCTCACATCCTGCCAGACTGAGCCTCCACGCATAAGGAGCCACCATGTTTTTAATTAATGGCCTTGAGCAAGACACGCTGCCGGCAAGCGACAGGGCGACCCAGTTTGGCGATGGCTGTTTCACGACTGCGCGTATTCTCGACGGTGGCGTGTGTCTGCTCGGGACCCATATCCTTCGTTTACAAAAAGCCTGCGAAGCATTACTGATCCCCTTCTCGCAGTGGGACATTCTTGAAAGTGAAATGCGTCGGCTGGCGTCAGATAAAGCAAGCGGCGTCCTGAAAGTCATTATCAGCCGCGGGAGCGGTGGCCGGGGCTATAGCGGTTCTGCCTGTCTGCATCCTACGCGGGTCCTTTCCGTTTCAGATTATCCTTCCCATTATGCGCACTGGCGTGAAGAGGGCGTAGCCCTGGCGTTAAGTCCGGTACGTCTGGGGCGAAACCCGATGCTCGCTGGCATAAAACATCTCAACCGCCTTGAACAGGTGCTTATTCGTACTCATCTTGAGCAGACGGAGGCCGGGGAGGCGCTGGTTCTTGACAGCGAAGGGTACATTACGGAATGCTGTGCGGCTAATTTACTCTGGCGGAAGGGCAGTGATGTGTTCACGCCTTCGCTGGAGCAGGCCGGCGTCAACGGCATTATGCGGCAGTTTTGTCTGCACCAGCTGGCACGCGCAGGCTTTCGCGTTGTCGAAGTCAACGCTAAGGAAGAGGCGCTGCTGTCTGCCGATGAAGTCGTAATCTGCAATGCGCTGATGCCCGTTGTCCCCGTTCGCGCTTATGGCCGCAAATGCTGGTCATCCCGCGAGCTGTTCCAGTTTCTGGCCCCGTTATGTGAGCAAACCAGGTAGTCATGAAGAAAATGTTACGCTTTGTCCTCCTTCTTATCGTTGCGTTCGGTATCGCTGGCGGAGCGGGAGTGTGGAAAGTCCGTCAGCTGGCGGAGAGTCAGATCCTGATAAAAGACGAGACGATTTTTACCCTGAAAGCGGGGACCGGGCGGCAGGCGCTTGGTCAGCAGCTGTATGACGACAAAATTATCAATCGCCCACGCGTATTCCAGTGGCTGCTGCGTATTGAACCGGACCTGTCCCATTTCAAGGCCGGCACCTATCGCTTTACCCCTGGCATGACCGTGCGCGAGATGCTGCAACTGCTGGAGAGTGGTAAAGAAGCCCAGTTCCCGCTGCGTTTTGTGGAAGGTATGCGTCTGAGCGATTACCTCAGGCAGCTGCGGGACGCGCCATACATTAAGCATACGCTGAAAGATGACCGCTACCAGACCGTGGCAGACGCCTTAAAATTCGAACATCCCGAGTGGGTGGAAGGCTGGTTCTGGCCCGATACGTGGATGTATACGGCAGGCACGACGGATGTGGCCATTCTGAAGCGCGCGCACAACAAAATGGTCGCGGCGGTAGACGCTGCCTGGAAAGGGCGAGCAGAGGGCCTGCCTTATAAAGATCAAAACCAGTTCATGACGATGGCCTCGATCATCGAGAAAGAGACGGCCGTTGCTGCCGAACGTGACCAGGTTGCCTCGGTGTTTATTAACCGTCTGCGCATCGGCATGCGTTTGCAAACCGATCCTACCGTCATCTACGGCATGGGCGAAAACTACAACGGCAGGATTTCCAGAAAAGATCTGGAGACGCCAACGGCGTATAATACCTACGTGATTAGCGGCCTGCCGCCTGGACCGATTGCGACGCCGAGTGAAGCTTCGTTGAAGGCCGCCGCGCACCCGGCCAAAACGCCGTATCTCTATTTTGTGGCTGACGGAAAAGGGGGGCATACGTTTAATACCAACCTGGCCAGCCACAATCGCTCCGTTCAGGACTATCTGAAGGCACTTAAGGAAAAAAATGCGCAGTAAATACATTGTCATTGAGGGACTCGAAGGGGCGGGCAAAACAACTGCCCGTAACGTGGTGGTGGATACGCTTACGTCGCTTGGCGTTGCCGACATGGTCTTTACCCGCGAGCCGGGCGGTACGCAGCTGGCGGAAAAACTGCGCAGCCTGGTTCTGGATATCAAATCCGTTGGCGATGAAGTTATTACCGACAAAGCGGAAGTGCTGATGTTCTATGCTGCGCGCGTTCAGCTGGTGGAGACGGTGATCAAACCCGCTCTGGCAGAAAGGAAATGGGTGATTGGCGATCGCCACGATCTCTCAACCCAGGCGTATCAGGGCGGTGGCCGGGGTATCGACCAGACCATGCTGGCTACGCTTCGCGACGCGGTTCTGGGCGATTTCCGTCCTGACCTGACGCTGTATCTGGACGTGACCCCTGAGGTGGGCCTGAAGCGCGCCCGTGCCCGCGGCGAACTGGACCGCATTGAACAGGAGTCTTTTGATTTCTTTAACCGCACCCGTGCGCGTTATCTGGAACTGGCCGGGCAGGACAAGACCATTCGTACCATCGATGCGACGCAATCCCTTGAAGACGTTACGCGTGATATTCAGCAGACCGTTACGCAGTGGCTACAGGAGCAGCAGGCATGAAATGGTATCCATGGTTGCGCCCACACTTTGAACAGCTGATCGGCAGCTATCAGGTTGGTCGGGGGCATCATGCGTTACTGATCCAGGCGCTGCCGGGAATGGGTGATGATGCGTTGATTTACGCCATCACCCGCTTTCTGATGTGCCAACAGCCGGAAGGACATAAAAGCTGCGGTAAATGCCGGGGTTGCCAGCTTATGCAGGCGGGCACGCATCCTGACTATTACACCCTCGAACCCGAGAAGGGCAAAAATACGCTCGGTATCGACGCGGTGCGTGAGGTCAGTGAGAAACTGTACGAATATGCGCGTCTGGGGGGGGCGAAAGTGGTGTGGCTGAAAGACGCCGCGCTACTCACGGAAGCCGCAGCCAACGCCCTGTTAAAAACCCTGGAAGAGCCGCCAGAGAATACCTGGTTTTTCCTCTCCTGCCGCGAGCCGGAACGCTTGCTGGCGACGCTGCGCAGTCGCTGCCTTCTTCACCACCTCGCTGTCCCTCAGGAATCCTGGGCGCTCGCCTGGCTTGAGCGAGAAGTGACGGTGTCACAAGATGCGGCGCGCTCGGCGTTGCGCCTGTGCAGCGGTGCGCCTGCGGCTGCGCTGGCCTTATTGCAGCCGGAAGTGTGGTCCCAGCGTGAAACGCTATGTCGTGCGGTTGAATCAGCCCTCGACAGCCATGACTGGCTGAGCGTGCTGCCAGCGCTGAACAGCGATCAGGCACCGGAACGGCTGCACTGGCTGGCCGCACTGCTGCTGGATGCGCTCAAAATCCAGCAGGGGGCGACGCTTCTGACTAACCCTGACGTGTGGGCGCTGGTCACCACGCTGGCGAATCGCCTGTCAGGGCAGTCGCTGCACGCTATCCTTCATGATATCTGCCAGAGTCGTGAACAACTTTTGACGGTAACCGGTCTCAATCGCGAGCTTTTACTGACCGACCAGTTACTGCGTATCGAACACTACCTGCAACCGGGCGTCATACCGCCGGTTTCCCACCTCTGAGAGAGACGTTATGTTTTTAGTCGACTCACACTGCCATCTTGATGGCCTGGATTATCAGTCCCTGCATAAAAATGTGGACGACGTGCTGGCGAAAGCCGCCGCCCGCAATGTGAAATTTTGCCTGGCCGTGGCGACCACGTTGCCGGGTTACCGCTCCATGCGTGAACTGGTAGGCGAGCGCGATAATGTCGTCTTCTCCTGCGGCGTGCATCCGCTGAATCAGGATGAAGCGTACAATATTGAGGATTTACGCCGTCTTGCCGCAGAAGAGGGCGTAGTGGCGATGGGCGAGACCGGTCTCGACTATTTCTACACCCCGGAAACGAAACCTCGCCAGCAGGAATCCTTCCGCAACCACATCCGTATTGGCCGTGAACTGAATAAGCCTGTTATCGTTCATACCCGCGATGCGCGCGCCGACACGCTGGCGATCCTGCGGGAAGAAAAGGTGACGGATTGCGGTGGCGTACTACACTGTTTCACTGAAGACAGAGAAACGGCGGGTAAGCTGCTTGATTTAGGCTTTTATATCTCGTTCTCGGGGATTGTAACGTTCCGGAATGCTGAGCAACTGCGTGATGCGGCGCGATATGTTCCGCTGGATCGTATTCTGGTTGAAACCGATTCCCCGTACCTGGCACCGGTGCCTCATCGCGGCAAAGAAAATCAGCCAGCGATGACCCGGGATGTCGCTGAGTATATGGCCGTTCTGAAAGGTGTCAGTATTGAAGAGCTGGCTCGCGTGACAACGGAAAACTTCGCCAGTCTGTTCCATATCGACCCCGCCCGCCTGCAATCTGTCTGATACGCCTGTTATTTTTAGGCTCGTAATTAATAAGTAAAACGAGTAAAGTTCACCGCCTCATTTGGGGCGGTGATGGCGTTTTTAGACACATCCAGACATGCTTTATGTAAATATCTGCAAGTTTTTTGGCCGTCTTGAACTGAAACGTGATAGCCGTCAAACAAACTCAGAGGGAATTATTTTACTCTGTGTAATAAATAAAGGGCGCTTAGATGTCCTGTCCACGGCGCGGTACTCCCCCCGGGCCAATGCGTGAAAACGTAAAAAAAGCACAAATACTCAGGAGCACTCTCAATTATGTTTAAGAATGCATTTGCTAACCTGCAAAAGGTCGGTAAATCGCTGATGCTGCCAGTATCCGTACTGCCTATCGCAGGTATCCTGCTGGGTGTCGGTTCTGCAAACTTCAGCTGGCTGCCAGCCGTAGTTTCCCACGTGATGGCCGAAGCAGGCGGTTCTGTTTTTGCTAACATGCCGCTGATCTTCGCTATCGGTGTTGCTCTGGGCTTCACCAATAACGACGGTGTATCCGCGCTGGCGTCCGTTGTTGCTTACGGCATCATGGTGAAAACCATGGCTGTGGTTGCGCCGCTGGTACTGCATTTACCTGCTGAAGAGATTGCCGCTAAGCATCTGGCGGACACCGGTGTTCTCGGTGGTATCATCTCCGGTGCGATTGCAGCGTATATGTTTAACCGCTTCTATCGCATCAAGCTGCCTGAGTATCTGGGCTTCTTCGCGGGTAAACGTTTTGTGCCGATCATTTCTGGTCTGGCCGCGATTTTCACCGGTGTGGTTCTGTCTTTCATCTGGCCACCAATCGGTACGGCAATTCAGACCTTCTCTCAGTGGGCGGCTTACCAGAACCCGGTTGTGGCGTTCGGTATCTACGGCTTCATTGAGCGCTGCCTGGTACCATTTGGTCTGCACCACATCTGGAACGTTCCATTCCAGATGCAGATTGGTGAATACACCAACGCAGCAGGCCAGGTGTTCCACGGCGACATCCCACGCTACATGGCGGGTGACCCAACGGCAGGTAAACTGTCTGGTGGCTTCCTGTTCAAAATGTACGGTCTGCCGGCCGCCGCAATTGCGATCTGGCACTCTGCTAAACCAGAGAACCGTGCAAAAGTGGGCGGTATCATGATCTCCGCAGCGCTGACCTCGTTCCTGACCGGTATCACCGAGCCGATCGAGTTCTCCTTCATGTTCGTTGCGCCGATCCTGTACATCATCCACGCGGTACTGGCAGGTCTGGCATTCCCAATCTGTATCCTGCTGGGTATGCGTGACGGTACGTCCTTCTCTCACGGTCTGATCGACTTCATCGTTCTGTCCGGTAACAGCAGCAAGCTGTGGCTGTTCCCAATTGTGGGTGCGGGCTACGCAGTGGTGTACTACACCGTCTTCCGCGTGCTGATCAAAGCACTGGACCTGAAAACGCCGGGTCGTGAAGATGCAACGGAAGACAGCAAAGCCGGTGCGACCAGCGAAATGGCGCCTGCTCTGGTAGCTGCCTTCGGTGGTAAAGAGAACATCACTAACCTGGACGCGTGTATCACTCGTCTGCGTGTGAGCGTTGCCGACGTTGCGAAAGTAGACCAGCCGGGTCTGAAAAAACTGGGCGCAGCGGGCGTCGTTGTTGCAGGTTCTGGTGTTCAGGCAATCTTCGGTACGAAATCCGATAACCTGAAAACCGAAATGGATGAGTACATCCGCAACAACTAAGCTGTGACCTGGGGAGACTAAGGCAGCCGAATGGCTGCCTTTTTTATTACTACGGCTTGTGGTGCCGGGTGGCGGCGGCACCTTACCGGGCCTACGTGATGGATAGGCCCGGTAAGCGCAGCGCCACCGGGCTTCTGTCACTCAGAAATCGTAGCTCGCGCTCACCGAGACGTTCAGCGGCGCGCCATAAACCGCATACGATCCGACGTAATCGTAATACTCTTTGTCGAACAGGTTGTTGACGTTAGCCTGCACCGCAAAATCTTTGGTGACCTGATAACGGCTGAACAGGTTCACCAGCCCATAGCTGCCTTGCTCCGCGCGGGAACGTCCTGCCGGGCCGCCTTCCACGTCCGTCCACACTTTGTTCTGCCAGTTTACGCCACCGCCCACGGTCAGTTCCGGCAGCATTGGCAGCTGATAGCGGGTGAAGAGCTTCATGGTTGTGCGCGGCTGATCGGAGCTGACGGCGTTGCCATTCTTATCTTCTGCGATGTAACGCGTCGCGCCGAAGGTCAGCTGCCAGTTATCGGTCAGGGCACCGTTGAGCTCGAACTCGACCCCTTTGCTGACCACCCCGTCCAGCGATTCATAGATCGACTCACCGCTCGGCATGTAGGTATAGGTGTTGCTGGCGACGTTATCCTGCTCAATGCGGAAAATCGCCAGCGAGGTGGTGAGGCGGGTATTAAACCAGTCCGCCTTCACCCCGGCTTCGTAGCTTTTACCCGTGGTAGGGTCAAGATAACGTCCGCTGGCATCGCGCTTATCCTGCGGCTGGAAGATAGAGGTATAGCTGACGTAGGTCGACCAGTCCTCATTGATGTCATACACCAGGCCGGCGTACGGCGTGACATCATCTTTGGTGCTTTCCAGACGGGTATTCGGCGATCCTGCCGGGTTATAACGAATGTTATATTGGGTGTAGCGCGCGCCCAGGATCAGGTGCAGCGGATCGGCCAGCGAGAAACGAGCCGACGAATAGGCTGAAGACTGGCGAATATCATCCTTGCTGTAGAGTTTCCACGGCGTCCACTGGGGATCGGCGATGTTCCCGTTCCAGTTATTAAAGTTGCCGACATCAACCATGCCGTATACCGCATCCGGCATGGAGTTGTCGTAATGGTTACGCTGACGGCTGAAGCTGCCGCCGAACATCATTTCGTGCTGACGGCCAAAGAGATCGAAGCCGCCGCGCAGGAAGGCGTCAACCGCATCCTGTTTACGTTCCCCACGGTTCCAGCCGCCGTAACCCACCAGGCCCGCACCGGTCTCTTTATCCGGATAGCCGGACATATACATCAGTTTGGAGTCGAAGTTGGTTTCAGCGTGCATACCGTTGATGTGCGCTTCCCAGCCATTATCGAAACGCTGAGTCAGGTTAGCGAAGATGCGGGTGCTGTCTTTATCTGAATAAGCCCAGTCAGGTGCGACAGTCTGGCTGCGATTGTAGTGGGTCTTACTTCCGTCGCTGTACCAGGTCGGCAGCCCGCCCCAGGTTGGGTCGGCGGTATGGCTTTCCTGATACTCATACCCTACCGAGAGGGTGGTGCTGTCGGTGACATCCGCGTCCATCACACCGTAGAGGAATTTCTTCCGGTAGTGGTAGTTATCCACGAAGCTGTCGTTGTCCTGATAACCGGTAATCAGACGGCCCCGTACCTTACCTGACTCTACCAGCGGCGCCTGGAGATCCAGCACGTAGCGCTGCTTGTCCCAGCTGCCGTAGCTGGCGGAGACGTTACCTTTAAATTCCGGGCTGTCCGCGTGCTTACGCACCATATTAACGTACGCCGCCGGGTTGCCGGTGCCGGACATCAGGCCGGTGGCGCCGCGAACCACTTCGATGCGGTCATAAATCGCGGTATCCGCGGCGGTATCACCAAAGTTCCACACTTCACTGATGGAGGTTGGCAGGTCGTCATAGGCGTAGTTGCTGACGAAAAAGCCGCGTGAGTAAAACACGGTACGGTCGCTGTCCTGCACCTGGGCCGTAATGCCCGTGGTATTCGTCAGCACCTGTCCGATGGATTGCAGATTCTGGTCAGCCATACGTTGCTGGCTGATAACGCTGACGGACTGTGGGATGTCGCGGGGAACCAGCAACAGTTTGGTGCCGGTGGTGGTAGTTTTTACGCTGTAATCCTGATCCTGGCTGGCAGAAAGATCCTGTGTGTTGTCAAAACCCCCGTCTACGACGACGGTATCTTCGGTGGTTGAAGCAGCGAAAGCGGCGGTTGGCGTCAATGCCATAGCAATGCAGGCGGCCAGCAACGAAGGTGTTGCGGCAGGCTGATGTTGCCCATCCCTGGTGTGATTAATGAAAGACATCATCAAACCCTTAGTGAATGGTGAAGGTAATTCGCGACAGTCCCGCTAGCACGGGCTGACGTCGTTTTCTATGTTAAAAATGCGCATGAAAATGCAAATGCGAAATATACGCATTGTGATTAACGCTGTAAACAGATGTTTCGGGATGAACTGAAATAAGGTTTCAGAAAAGAAATGTCCTAAAGCGATGCCTCTTCAGCCAGATGGCGGACAATCAGGAAAGAAATCACGGGAGAAGGTTGAAAGGACAGGAGAAACTCGCTCATACTCTTGTCTTGTGTCACGCAGTAAATCAGACAATGTGTGTTAACAACGGACGCACGACGCCAGATTAAACTTAAAAGGAAAAGGTCATGGCTGAAGAAACGATTTTCAGTAAAATTATCCGCCGCGAAATTCCGTCGGATATTGTCTATCAGGATGAACTGGTCACGGCTTTCCGCGACATTTCTCCCCAGGCGCCGACGCACATCCTTATTATTCCCAATATTCTGATCCCGACCGTTAATGACGTTAAAACCGAGCATGAAGTGGCGCTGGGCCGTATGCTTACGGTAGCCGCGAAAATCGCAGAGCAGGAAGGGATCGCTGAAGACGGATACCGTCTGATCATGAACTGTAATCGCCATGGCGGCCAGGAAGTCTATCATATTCATATGCATCTGCTGGGTGGACGTCCACTGGGACCGATGCTGGCACATAAAGGTCTTTAATATGTTAACTGGGCGTATTGCAGCGCTGATCGTGACGCTGGTAATGGTTGGGTGCAGCGCGCGTCCCGCCATCCCGGTCAGTGAAGAACAGACGCTGGTGATGGAGTCCTCAGTGCTTGCTGCGGGCATCACGGCGGAGAAACCTTCGCTGACCATAAGCGAAATCCAGTCTTCAGCCTCCTCTACGCTCTATAACGAAAGGCAAGAGCCAGTGACGGTGCATTATCGCTTCTACTGGTATGACGTGAGAGGTCTTGAGATGCACCCGCTTGAGGCGCCGCGCAGCGTGACCATCCCGGCAAGATCGTCAGTCACGCTCTACGGCAGCGCCAGCTATCTGGGTGCACATAAGGTGAGACTTTATCTTTATTTGTAAGGAGTGAACCTTGATTAAAACAATGAGCCGTTATGCGCTCCTGAGTGCTTTTGCACTCTTTCTGGCGGGTTGTGTGACGCGAACGGAAGAACCAGCACCGGTAGATCAGGCGAAGCCGGGAACGGAACAGCCAACAACGCCAGCGCAGCCTGTTCCAACCGTGCCGTCTGTACCGACCATTCCGGCGCAGCCTGGCCCGATCGAACATCCGGACGACACCGCACAGCCTGCGCCGCGAGTACGCCACTATGACTGGAACGGCGCGATGCAGCCGATGGTGGGCAAAATGTTGCAGGCACAGGGCGTTACGCCCGGCAGCGTGCTGCTGGTGGACAGCGTGAACAACCGTACAAACGGTTCCCTGAATGCGGGAGAAGCGACGGAAACCCTGCGCAACGCGCTGGCAAACAACGGTAAATTTACGCTGGTCTCAGCTCAGCAGCTCGCGGTCGCCAAGCAGCAGCTTGGTCTGTCGCCTCAGGACAGCCTGGGCTCGCGCAGTAAAGCGATTGGTATTGCCCGCAACGTTGGCGCGCAGTATGTCCTTTATTCTAACGCGACAGGCAACGTGAACACGCCGTCGTTGCAGATGCAGTTAATGCTGGTTCAGACCGGCGAAATTATCTGGTCAGGTAAAGGTGCCGTTACGCAACAATAAGCGCACGCGTCATGACGTCCTGACGCGTTATTTCCCTCAGTACCGTGTTATCGCGCCGCAAGCCCCCGCCGGGCTTGGCGGCGCGAGTTGCATTATTGAGCGTGGCGACCATCGGCTGGTTTTACGTCAGCATCACGATGCCGCCGCGCCTGCCTCCCATTTTCGTCGCCAGTTCCGCGCCCTGAAGCGCCTGCCCGCCGACCTTGCGCCACAACCTCATCTCTTTATCAGAGACTGGATGGCGGTGGCGTTTATTGCGGGTGAGATCAAAAGCGAGCTTCCCGATACGCCTGCGCTTGCAGCCATGCTGTATCATCTGCATCGCCAGCCGCGTCTGGGCTGGCGGGTAACGTTACTTCCTTTGCTGGATCACTACTGGCAGCAGGCTGCGCCTGGACGACGCACGCCCTACTGGCTGGCGCAGCTTAAGCGGCTACGCAGAGCGGGAGAGCCGCAGGCGTTACGTCTGGCGCCGCTGCATATGGATGTCCACGCGGGTAATATCGTTCATACCACGGCAGGCGAGAAACTTATCGACTGGGAATATGCCGGAGACGGTGACGTGGCGCTCGAACTCGCTGCGGTCTGGATGCCTGATGAGGCGTCGCGCGAGCAGCTGATAACCGCCTATGCCCGAAACGCCAACATCAATGCGCTCACCCTTGCGCGGCAGGTCGCGCGCTGGCGCCCGTGGGTGTTGATGCTGATGGCGGGATGGTTTGAAATGCGCCTTCAGCAGACAGATGACAAACAATTTATTGCGCTGGCAAATGATGCCTGGCGTCAGTTACAAACGAAAGGATAAGAGAGGTTGGTGTGGGTCCAGTAATGTTGGATGTCGAAGGGTTTGAGCTGGATGCGGAAGAGCGCGAAATTCTGGCGCATCCGCTGGTAGGGGGGCTGATTCTTTTCACCCGCAATTATCTTGATCCGGAGCAGTTGCGTGAGCTGGTTCGCCAGATCCGTGCGGCGTCGCGCAATCACCTGGTGGTGGCCGTAGACCAAGAAGGTGGGCGTGTGCAGCGTTTCCGCGAAGGGTTTACCCGTTTACCCGCCGCGCAATCTTTTGCTGCGCTGCTGGGGATCGAAGAGGGCGGTCAACTGGCGCAGGACGCCGGCTGGCTGATGGCCAGCGAGATGATCGCCATGGATATCGACATCAGCTTCGCCCCGGTGCTGGACGTAGGACACATTAGCGCGGCAATTGGTGAGCGTTCGTATCATGACGATCCGCGTATTGCGCTGGCAATGGCGACGCGCTTTATTGACGGTATGCATGCTGCGGGCATGAAAACCACCGGCAAACATTTCCCGGGCCACGGGGCGGTGACGGCGGATTCCCATAAAGAAACCCCGCGCGATCCGCGCTCGGAAGCAGACATTCGCGCTAAAGACATGTCGGTTTTCCGCTCGCTGATCGCTGATAACAAGCTGGATGCCATCATGCCTGCGCACGTCATCTACAGTGAGGTCGATCCGCGTCCGGCCAGCGGCTCTCCGCACTGGCTGAAAACCGTACTGCGTCAGGAATTAGGCTTCAATGGCGTAATTTTCTCTGACGATTTATCCATGGAGGGGGCGGCAATTATGGGTAGCTATGCCGAACGTGGGCAGGCTTCGCTGGATGCGGGTTGCGATATGATCCTCGTCTGCAATAATCGTAAAGGGGCGGTGAGCGTGCTGGATAACCTGTCGCCGATCAATGCTGAACGTGTTACACAATTGTATCATAAAGGTTCATTTAGTCGTCAGGAGCTGATGGACTCGGCGCGCTGGAAAACGGTAAACGCCCGGCTTGAAGCCCTGAACGAGCGCTGGCAGGCACATAAAGCAGCCCTTTAATTCATCCCGGAAGGCGTAGCGTGGTGAGACGATGATCATTTATTTACACGGTTTTGACTCAAACAGTCCTGGTAATCATGAGAAAGTGCTGCAATTGCAGTTTATCGATCCGGATGTCCGGCTGATCAGTTACAGCACACGTCATCCGAAGCATGACATGCAGCATCTGCTTAAAGAAGTGGATAAAATGTTGCAGCTCAATATCGACGATCGCCCGCTGATCTGCGGCGTGGGGTTAGGAGGATACTGGGCAGAGCGCATCGGTTTTTTGTGCGATATCCGTCAGGTCATTTTTAATCCTAACCTCTTTCCGAACGAAAACATGGAAGGCAAAATCGATCGCCCGGAGGAGTACGCCGACATCGCAACTAAATGCGTGAGCAATTTCCGTGAAAAGAACCGCGATCGGTGTCTGGTGATCCTTTCCCGCAACGATGAAGCGCTGAACAGCTCCCGCGCCGCCGAGCTTCTGCACCATTACTACGAAATTGTCTGGGACGAAGAGCAGACCCACAAGTTCAAAAACATTTCCCCGCACTTGCAGCGTATTAAAGCCTTTAAAACGCTGGGCTGATCTCCCTGAACCTGATAAAGGCCCGGTACGTGAAAGCGTACCGGGCCTCTTTTTTGTCAGAGTTGTCTACTTTTAAACCATCAAAACTTGATACATATCAATTTTGGTATGACCAATGCGCCTGACGTGCTATTCTCAATGAATCTGAATGGTTTCAGCGCAGTAACCTGTTGTTAATTAAGGGTTATTTATATAACTTTTAATTAACAATTGGTTAATAATTTGAGGGGGTCACGTTGACTACGCCATTGAAAAAGATAGTGATTGTCGGCGGTGGTGCTGGCGGACTGGAGCTCGCGACACAGCTGGGTAAGAAGCTGGGTCGCGGTAAGAAAGCCAAAATCACGCTGGTGGATCGTAACCACAGTCATCTGTGGAAGCCGTTACTGCACGAAGTGGCGACCGGGTCGCTGGATGAGGGCGTGGATGCGCTGAGCTATCTGGCGCATGCGCGTAACCACCACTTCCAGTTCCAGCTGGGTTCGGTGGTGGATATCAATCGTGAAAACAAAACCATCACGCTGGCTGAGCTGCGTGATGATAAAGGCGAGTTGCTGGTTCCTGAGCGCAAGCTGGCCTATGACACGCTGGTGATGGCCCTGGGCAGTACCTCCAATGATTTCAACACCCCAGGCGTAAAAGAGCACTGCATCTTCCTGGATAATCCGCATCAGGCGCGTCGTTTCCATCAGGAGATGCTTAACCTGTTCCTGAAGTACACCAACAACATGGGTGCTAACGGCAAGGTCAACATTGCTATCGTGGGCGGCGGCGCAACGGGCGTTGAATTATCGGCGGAGTTGCACAATGCGGTCAAACAGCTGCACAGCTACGGCTACAAAGGGCTGACTAACGAAGCGCTGAATGTGACGCTGGTGGAAGCAGGTGAACGTATTCTGCCTGCGCTGCCGCCGCGTATTTCCGGCGCGGCGCACAACGAGCTGACCAAACTGGGCGTGCGCGTGCTGACCCAGACCATGGTGACCAGCGCGGATGAGGGCGGCCTGCATACCAAAGACGGCGAATATATCCAGGCCGACCTGATGGTTTGGGCTGCGGGGATCAAAGCGCCTGATTTCATGAAAGATATCGGTGGGCTGGAGACGAACCGCATTAACCAGCTGGTGACAGAGCCGACGCTGCAAACCACGCGCGATCCGGACATCTTCGCCATTGGCGACTGTGCCTCCTGCGCACGTCCGGAAGGCGGATTTGTACCGCCTCGCGCTCAGGCCGCGCACCAGATGGCAAGCCTCGTGCTGCATAACATCCTGGCGCAGATGAAAGGCAAACCGATGAAAGCCTATGTCTACAAAGACCACGGCTCTCTGGTGTCGCTCTCAAACTTCTCCACCGTGGGCAGCCTGATGGGTAACCTGATGCGCGGCTCCATGATGGTGGAGGGGCGCATCGCCCGCTTCGTGTACATTTCTCTGTACCGTATGCACCAGATTGCGCTGCACGGCTACTTCAAAACCGGCCTGATGATGCTGGTTGGCCGCATCAACCGCGTGATCCGTCCACGCCTGAAGCTGCACTAATTTCTCTCTCCCTCCGGGCCCTCCGGAGGGAATTCTTAGCACATCATGCTGTGCATTTCCCTCCTGACGCTTAAGAGTTCTCTTAAACCCACGTTGTCCCGGTCAACAGCCCTGATTTTGATCCTTTATCTTATTGGCGAAGCGTTTATTGCGCTGCAAAATTGCTACCAATTGCAACAAAGGAGGAAGTCCCGTGAATAAATCAATGTTGGCGGGTATAGGGATTGGCGTCGCAGCTGCGTTAGGTGTGGCTGCCGTTGCCAGTCTGAACGTACTTGATCGTGGCCCGCAGTATGCGCAGGTGGTTTCCGCTACACCGATCAAAGAGACGGTCAAGACGCCTCGTCAGGAGTGCCGTAATGTTTCTGTCACCCACCGTCGTCCGGTTCAGGATGAAAACCGTATCGCTGGCTCCGTGCTGGGCGCGGTTGCTGGTGGGGTGATTGGTCATCAGTTTGGTGGCGGCCGTGGTAAGGATGTCGCGACGGTGGTTGGTGCGCTGGGTGGCGGTTATGCCGGTAACCAGGTACAGGGCGCGATGCAGGAAAATGATACCTACACCACAACGCAGCAGCGCTGTAAAACCGTGTATGACAAGTCTGAAAAAATGTTGGGCTATGACGTAACCTACAAAATTGGCGATCAGCAGGGCAAAATCCGCATGGATAAAGATCCTGGCACGCAGATCCCTCTCGACAGCAACGGTCAGCTGATACTGAATAACAAAGTGTAAAAAAGATGTTCTCTGAACTTAGCTCCTCATGCGCTCAGGCTGAGGAGCTTTTTTTTTGCGTCAGAGTTTAAGAAGTTCAGGCCACAGGCGCAGCGTTGTTTGCGTAATCCCCTGCAATTTTTCCAGCGTCGCGCCTTCACGGGCGCTGATGGACATCCCCTGTAAAATACAGCTCAGAT
This sequence comes from Enterobacter sp. YSU, assembly GCF_016082135.1. Taxonomy (NCBI): domain Bacteria; kingdom Pseudomonadati; phylum Pseudomonadota; class Gammaproteobacteria; order Enterobacterales; family Enterobacteriaceae; genus Enterobacter; species Enterobacter sp. YSU. Next base: position 4,614,978 of record NZ_CP059487.1, on the reverse strand, counting down.
ACTGGGAAAGCTCCTGCGGACGGCAATGCGCCGGTATTTCGCCGCGCTGCTGACGCTGAGCCAGAAACGTGCTGAGCGTCTCCTCCTGCATCGCATGTCGCGATTTGACCGTGTTGGCAATCTCTTTAGACGATGCCGCGAGGGTCGCGGAGGTGTTGATCATAAAACAGCCCGCAGGCGTGTCCTTGCTGGTATAGCAGGTCGCGATTGCCGTGAAATAATCCTGCAATGCCTGCTCAACCGTTTTTTCTTCGCAGAACAGCTGGGCTTCATGTTTTGCCGCGAAGCGCGCGATGTATCTGTCCAGAACGGCCCGGAATAAGCCTTCTTTGTTGGTGAACTCTGCGTACAGGGTAGGGGCTTTCGCGCCCGTTGCTTCCACGAGATCGGAAAGCGACGTGGCTTCATACCCATGCTGCCAGAAGAGCGTCATGGCCTTATCGAGCGCCGCATCCCTGTCGAACACTTTTGGTCGGCCACGGCTTTTCTTCGCGCAACGCGTGACATCGGTTGTCATGTGCCGTTGGTCCTCTGTTGTTTTGTTGAATAGTCATTATAAAAATAAACGTCTGCAACGACCAGCGGTGATTTCTGAAAAATAATTTAATTTTATCTTTATGAAATATAAGGCAAATGAAATTAATTTAACGACCATTATAAAAATGGGTTGACGTGTGACCTGGATCACATCTATCATTTACCTATCGATCGTTAACTAAATAACTAACGACCACTACATCATCTGCCTAAAGGTATAAAATCATGAAAAACGTTAAAACCCTCATCGCTGCCGCCGTTCTGAGTTCACTCTCTTTCGCAAGCTTCGCTGCTGTTGAAGTGCAATCCACGCCAGCAGACCAGCAGAAAGTCGGTACCATCTCTGCCACTGCCGGGACTAATCTGGGCTCTCTGGAAGATCAGCTGGCACAAAAAGCTGACGAAATGGGTGCGAAATCATTCCGCATCACCTCTGTGACCGGTCCTAACACCCTGCACGGTACCGCTGTTATCTACAAATAAGCGTAACGCAACCCTCCGTTATGCCACTGCAATAAAAAACGCCCTGCTGATGCAGGGCGTTTGTCGTTATTACTGCTTTACATTGATTGCTGAGCAACCTCATGATGCCGCGTGACATCGGTTGGCATCCCCGAGCGCGCTTCCATCGCCCGCTCCATCACCGCGCCATCGGTATTGGCATTCGTTTTAAAGCTCACCATTGAGGCATTCAGATTAATCGGCAGCGTCTGCGGATCGTCATTGATGTTTTTCGATAGCGGCTGGTGGATCTCAACCAGACGGACGCCACCCGGCTCTTTAGACACTTTAATCGGCGTATTAATGATATTCACTTTCGTGCCAGGGGCGATCACGCGGTAGAGCGTTTTGATATCGTCATCGCGCAGGCGAATGCAGCCGGAGCTGACGCGCATCCCGATCCCGAAATCCGCATTCGTTCCGTGCAGAAGATAAACCCCACCGTATGCCGCCAGGCGAATCGCATGGTGCCCCATCGGATTATCCGGGCCAGCAGGCACCACGGCAGGCAGGTCGATACCTTGAGCTTTATAACGGGCGCGAATGTTTGCCGTCGGGGTCCAGGTTGGATTAGCGCGCTTATCAGAGACGGTGGTGATCATGGTAGGCGTGAGCGTATCGCCCCCCAGCTGACCAATACCGATAGGGTAGACGGTCACTTCGTTCTTGCCCGGCGGGTAGTAATACAGACGCAGCTCGGCGAGGTTAATCACAATGCCCTGACGCGGCGCGTCCGGCAGGATGGTTTGCAGCGGAATCGTCAGTACGCTGCCTGCACGGGGCACGTATGGATCTACGCCCGGGTTGGCCTGCAACAGCGCCAGGAACCCGACGTTATATTTTTTGGCAATCGCTTCCAGCGAACCGCCATCGTTTTCAACCACGTGAAAGCGGTTTTCACCTACGACATTGCTGCCGGCAGGCGGAAGAGGCCAGGTATTGGCGCGAGCAGGGAGCGCGACGGCAACCGTCGCGGCCAGCGCAAACAGAGTTAACCAGCGGGTAAAACGCGAAGAAATCATCATTATCATAATCCATGCAAATGATAAGGTTATTGTTTTATAAGGCGTTAATGATAATTATGGCGAATGTATAGTCGGGAAGTTCGGGCGAAGTGCAAAGAGTTTGTAAATTGTCCCCCCGCCAGCCGGGCGCTGGCGGGGGATACCGTTATGCGATGGCGTTCTCTTCCAGCTGACGCATAAAGTTACGCACCCAGTCCATGCGGGTTTTACGTTCCGTCAGATCCTGAGTAAATTTCAGACGCGTCGGGCCATCAAGACGGAAATGCTGCGGCTGTTTTTGCAGGAGGCCAATCAGCCACATCGGATCGACGTGGTTCTTCTCGGCAAACTCAATGACGCCGCCTTTCTCATTGCCTTCAAGTTTGCGAATGCCCAGCTTCTGCGCCTGCTGACGCAGGCGGGCAATATCCAGCAGGTTGCGCGCCGCATCGGGCAATATCCCAAAACGGTCAATCAGTTCGACTTTGATCTCTTCCAGCTCGCCTTCGCTTTTCGCGCTGGCAATGCGTTTGTAGAACGACAGACGGGTATTCACGTCAGGAATAAAATCATCCGGCAGCAGAGAAGGCATGCGCAGTTCCACTTCGGTCTGCTGGCTGGTGAGATCTTCCAGAGACGGTTCACGTCCGGCTTTAAGCGCATCGACGGCATTTTCCAGCAGCTCCATATACAGCGAGAAACCGATGGTTTCCATGGAGCCGCTCTGGTCTTCACCCAGCAGCTCACCGGCGCCGCGGATCTCCAGGTCGTGGGTCGCCAGCGCAAAGCCAGCGCCCAGATCTTCCAGCGAGGCGATAGCTTCCAGACGCTTTTGCGCGTCGGTGGTCATCGCCTTCGGATGCGGCGTCAGCAGCCAGGCGTAGGCCTGATGGTGCGAGCGCCCGACGCGCCCGCGCAGCTGGTGCAGCTGGGCCAGGCCGAAGTGATCCGCACGTTCGATAATGATGGTGTTCGCCGTTGGAATGTCGATCCCGGTCTCAATGATGGTGGTACACACCAGCACGTTGAAACGCTGGTGGTGGAAATCGTTCATCACCCGCTCCAGCTCGCGCTCGCGCATCTGGCCGTGACCAATGGCGATGCGCGCTTCCGGTACCAGCTCTGCCAGCCTGTCGGCGGCTTTCTGAATATTTTCAACGTCGTTATACAGGTAATACACCTGGCCGCCGCGCAGCACTTCGCGCAGGATCGCCTCGCGCACCACCAGATTGTCGTACTCGCGAACAAAGGTTTTCACCGCCAGACGGCGCGCCGGTGGGGTGGCGATAATCGACAGATCGCGCATGCCGCTCATCGCCATGTTCAGGGTGCGCGGGATCGGCGTTGCGGTCAGGGTCAGAATGTCGACGTCGGCGCGCATCGCTTTGATGCGCTCTTTATGGCGCACCCCGAAGCGGTGCTCTTCATCCACGATCAGCAGCCCCAGATCTTTCCACTTCACGTCGCTTTGCAGCAGCTTGTGAGTGCCGATCAGAATATCAATTTTGCCTTCGCTTGCCTGTTCCAGGATGTGCGTCTGCTCTTTGGCGCTGCGAAAACGCGACAGCATCTCAATGCGCACCGGCCAGTTGGCGAAGCGGTCGCGGAAGTTGTCGAAGTGCTGCTGGGCGAGGAGGGTAGTCGGCACCAGCACCGCCACCTGCTTGTTGTTTTCCACCGCCAGGAAGGCGGCACGCATCGCCACTTCGGTTTTGCCGAAGCCCACGTCACCGCAGACCAAGCGGTCCATGGCCAGCGGCTGGCACATGTCGCTCAGCACGGCGTTAATGGCCTGGGCCTGATCCGGCGTAGTTTCAAACGGGAAGCTGTCGCAGAACAGCTGATACTGCTCTTTATCATGCTTAAACGCATAGCCCTCTTTGGCCGCACGCTGGGCGTAAATATCCAGCAGCTCGGCGGCCACGTCGCGTACTTTTTCCGCCGCCTTCTGGCGCGCGCGCGCCCAGGCATCGCCGCCCAGCTTATGCAGCGGCGCGTTGTCTTCCGCGCCCCCGGCGTAGCGACTGATCAGGTGCAGGGACGACACCGGCACGTACAGTTTGGCGTCGTTGGCGTAGGTCAGCATCAGGTATTCACCTTTGATGCCGCCTGCTTCGAGGGTGGTCATCCCCTGATAGCGACCCACCCCGTGTTCAAGGTGAACGATCGGCTGACCGGGGTGCAGTTCGGCCAGGTTACGGATCAGGGTGTCCGGGTTGATGGTGCGACGGCTGTCCTGACGACGGCGCGCGACGCGCTCGCCCAGCAGGTCGCTTTCACAAATCAACGCCAGGTTATTGAGCGTATCAATGAATCCGTGCTCGGCGGCGCCGATCATCAGGTAACGGCCATTTCCGGTCGCTTCGCTCAGGCGAAGAATGCGCTTCGGCGCAACTTTGATCCGTCCCAGCAGTTCGCCCAGCGCTTCACGGCGACCCTCACTTTCAACGGAGAAGACCACCGGCCCGGTGAAGGACTCAAGAAACTTACGCAGATTATCAAGGGGGGATTTCTGCTGCGCCTGAACGGCCAGATCAGGCAGCGTCCGGAACGCGAGATTGGTGTTCGCCGCCTTCTCGGCAAGCGCGTCGGTTTTGAGCTGCATGCGCGGCCAGCGTTTCAGCTCGGCGTTGAGCTCGTCGGTACGTAGCCACAGCATTTCCGGCGGCAGCAGCGGACGCATCGGGTCAACGCCCCGGTTTTCAAAGCGGGCGCGCGTTTCGCTTTCAAAGCGGCTGGCACTGGCGTCGATATCCCCGGTGTTAACAATCAGCGTATTCGCCGGGAAGTAGCTGAACAGCGCCGGCAGCGGTTCGTTAAAGAACAGGGGCTGCCAGTACTCGATCCCGGCCGGAAGGGTGCCCTTGCTGACTTGCTGGTAGATATGTTCGGCATCGCGCTTCACGTCGAACCTGTCGCGCCACTGGCTGCGGAACAGCTCGATGGCGGTTTTATCCGTCGGGAACTCATGGGCGGGCAGTAGGTTAATGGAGTCCACTTCCTCCAGCGTGCGCTGGGTGTCAGCGTCGAACACGCGCAGGCTGTCGATCTCATCATCAAAGAAATCCAGACGATATGGCCGATCGCTGCCCATCGGATAGAGATCCAGCAGCGCACCGCGCGTCGCGTATTCGCCGTGCTCCATCACCTGGTCGACATGTCGATAGCCGGCTCCGTCCAGCTGCACGCGCAGGGCATCGCGCGACAGGCGCTGGCCTTTTTTCATCACCAGCGCATGGCCGTGCAAATAGCTGTGCGGACAGACGCGCTGCATCAGCGTATTCACCGGTACAATCAGCACGCCGCGCTGCATGGTGGGAAGCTGATACAGCGTCGACAGGCGTGAAGAGATGATCTCCTGGTGCGGAGAAAAACTGTCGTAGGGAAGCGTTTCCCAGTCGGCCAGGCTGAATACCAGACTGTCGGTGAACTGACGAATTTCATCGTGCAGGCGCAGGGCGTTTTGCATGTCCGGGGCAACCAGCACCACCGGCCCAGGATGCCGCTCAGCAATTTCCGCCACCAGGGTGGCGCAGGCCGCGCCCGTGAGTTCGCCCAGCTGGCGCTGGTCGCCCGCTTTGACAGGCAAGGAGTAACGATAGTGTTCAGGCATGGCTATGTCAGAGTCTCTTGGGGATATACCAACAGTATTGGGGCATATCACTGATACGCAATGTCTTTATTATCCTCGATCGTTTTACATAAGCAAATCGTAACCGCACAAGAGGGAAAGTGCCCCCGGATGGGTAGAGGGTTCCTCAGTAATTTGAAAGCAGAAGCAATAACGTTGTCTTCAGACTAACTGAGGGCTTTCAGCGATGCCCTGGTCCGGCTGTAAATCGCTGAGGCGTTTCCTGAAGGCCGGGGCGAGGCGCAGGGATGCGCCGAGAGGGCGTGGCCTGCATGGATGCAGGCTCATGCCCGACCCGATAGCCGGAAGGAATAAGCCGAGGGTATCGCGAAGCGACGATTTACCGCCGGGAGCCCGGGTTGCCAGGGTGGTGGCGAATGAGCCACCCTGGCACGTTCACCGCTCGTGCGGTTATAGAATAGCAAGGAACATAAGGTGAACGGAACGAGCACCACAGCTGTATGTTCACCCTCACCCCAGCCCTCTCCCATAGGGAGAGGGAGCCGTCTGTGCAGGCCTTATTTTGTAGCCCGTATGGGACAGGGTTAGTTAGCGGGTCGTGGGCACGGGCGAAAGCCGCGCGGGAGGGGAGAAGAAAAGATCGCCAAAGAGGGCGGTCGAGAGCTTACGTGCCCCCAGCCCAACCAGCGTGCAGACGAGCAGGCTGATAAATGGATAAACCAGAATCAGCGTTAACTCCGCCCAGATCGGCCAGTACGCCGCATTCATTTCGCGGATCAGGAGCAGGCTAAATGCCTCGATTAAAATGCGGTGGGTGGTATATATCGCGATGGTGTTTGAACCGATGACGTTCAGCAGGTTATTGAGATGAACGGCATAACGCTGCTCGAAGCTGTAAAAGAGCTTCATGATAACTACGATTGACAGCAGAGAGAGCGGCAGAGGGACGTTAGCGAACCACAGCACCACCGACACCGCACCAGAGGCGATGAGGATCAGCCAGCTGCGGCGCAAATTCATCCCTTTCATCCACGCCATCAACTGCGCGCCGTACCATGCGCCGAGGCTGTAGTAGACCATGTTGCGCACCACGCTGTTCATTCCCCACCACGGTAACGGCAGGAAGTTGATGGCGATGCTTGCCAGCGCCAGAAGCCCCAGCATCGGCAGTTTCCAGCGGCTCAGCAGCTTACAGAGCGTAAAGTAGACCACTAAGGCGTACAAATACCATAGGCTTGTGCTGGCCGTGAGCATTCCCCGTACAAACCCTGAAACGGAATCGGCGTAGGCCGCATTGGATGCTGTCGCCAGCTCTCGCTCGGGGGCGAGCCAGGCATTCAGATGAGTCAGCGCCTGCCATTGCAGGACGCCCCACAGGGCCAAAACCCAGACAATGCTCCAGATCCGCTTGTCGAGACTGGTGCGCCAGTTCACCTCGTCAATATATCGACGGATCAAATAGCCGGAGATAAAGAAAAACACCGGCATACGGAACGGGGCAAGGTAAAGATTAAAGTAGACCCAGCATTTGGCGAGCAGGCCCGATAACGGATGCTGTAGCCCGTCCAGGTGAGGATAAAAGGTGATCACCGAGTGGTAAATCACCACCAGGCAGATACACAGACCTTTTATCTGGTTAATCCATAATGCTTTTTGTTTCATTGTGCGTGACGACCTTGTTGCCATAAACGAAAGGGCGATTGTTGTAAAATGAAACCCTGATGTAACGGGTAACAGTCTGTATCAGGACGATTTTCGGAAAAGGTGGAGGCTGTCTGGCGGAAGTTCAGTCAGTAGCATGATGATTTATCTGAATTTTTCGGAAAAATGATTACCGAATCTTACGGTTTCAGTCATTTACGCTTAGCGGATTCGCTTATATACTCGTGGGTCTGCTATCAGCAAACAGACGGATTTCATGTATCAACCTGTCGCACTCTTTATAGGCTTACGTTACATGCGTGGGCGCGCCGCGGACCGCTTCGGTCGCTTTGTCTCCTGGCTTTCGACTATTGGCATTACGCTTGGCGTGATGGCACTGGTGACGGTGCTTTCCGTCATGAACGGCTTCGAGCGCGAGCTGCAAAACAATATCCTGGGGCTGATGCCGCAGGCCGTTCTCTCTTCCACTCAGGGTTCCGTTAATCCGCAACAGCTGCCGGAAAGCGCGGTGAAGTTACAGGGTGTCACGCGCGTTGCGCCGCTCACGACGGGCGATGTGGTGCTGCAAAGCGCCCGTAGCGTGGCGGTCGGGGTGATGCTGGGTATCGATCCGGCGCAAAAAGATCCGCTGACGCCGTTCCTGGTCAATGTGAAACAAACCGACCTGGAAGCGGGTAAATACAACGTCATCCTCGGCGAGCAGCTTGCCGGGCAGCTCGGGGTCAACCGTGGCGATCAGCTGCGTGTGATGGTGCCGTCAGCCAGTCAGTTTACGCCGATGGGGCGTCTGCCAAGCCAGCGCCTGTTCAACGTGATTGGCACGTTTGCGGCGAACAGCGAAGTCGATGGTTACCAGATGCTGGTTAACATTCAGGACGCCTCGCGTCTGATGCGCTACCCGGCGGGAAATATCACCGGCTGGCGTCTGTGGCTTGATGCGCCACTGAAGGTGGATACCCTTAGCCAGCAGACGCTACCGGAAGGGACGAAATGGCAGGACTGGCGCGACCGGAAGGGCGAACTGTTCCAGGCCGTGCGCATGGAGAAAAACATGATGGGGCTGCTGCTGAGCCTGATCGTGGCCGTTGCCGCGTTTAATATCATCACCTCGCTCGGGCTGATGGTGATGGAGAAGCAAGGCGAAGTCGCCATTCTGCAAACTCAGGGGCTGACTCCGCGCCAGATCATGGCGGTATTTATGGTCCAGGGCGCCAGCGCCGGCATCATCGGCGCGCTGCTCGGCGCGGCGCTGGGGGCGCTGCTCGCCAGCCAGCTCAACAATCTCATGCCGATTATCGGCGCGCTGCTTGATGGCGCGGCGCTGCCGGTGGCAATCGAGCCGCTCCAGGTGGTCGGTATTGCGCTGGCCGCGATGGCCATTGCGCTGCTTTCTACGCTTTATCCTTCCTGGCGGGCTGCCGCCACTCAACCCGCTGAGGCTTTACGTTATGAATAAGATCCTGTTGCAGTGCGACAACCTGTCCAAACGCTATCAGGAAGGCACTGTGCAGACCGACGTGTTGCACAATGTGAGTTTTAGCGTGGGCGAAGGCGAGATGATGGCGATTGTCGGCAGCTCCGGTTCCGGTAAAAGTACGTTGCTGCATCTGCTTGGCGGGCTGGACACGCCAACCGAAGGCGATGTGATCTTCTCCGGGCAGCCGCTGAGTAAAATGTCGTCTACGGCGAAAGCCGAGCTGCGTAACCGCGAGCTGGGCTTTATCTATCAGTTCCACCATCTGCTGCCGGACTTTACGGCGCTGGAAAACGTCGCAATGCCGCTGCTGATTGGTAAAAAGAAACCCGCGGAAATTAATGCCCGCGCCAGCGACATGCTAAAAGCGGTAGGGCTGGGTCATCGCGGAAATCACCGTCCGTCTGAGCTTTCCGGCGGTGAGCGTCAGCGTGTGGCCATCGCCCGTGCGCTGGTCAACAACCCGCGCCTGGTGCTGGCGGATGAACCGACAGGTAACCTCGATGCGCGTAACGCAGACAGCATTTTCCAGCTTCTCGGCGAACTGAACGCCGCGCAGGGAACCGCGTTTCTGGTGGTCACCCACGATTTACAACTGGCTAAGCGGATGGGGCGTCAGCTGGAAATGCGCGACGGTCGTCTGAATGCTGAACTGACGCTGATGGGAGCGGAGTAATGGCTTCACCGTTATCGTTACTCATCGGGTTACGCTTTAGCCGCGGTCGTCGCCGGAGCGGGATGGTATCCCTTATCTCCGTGATCTCCACCATCGGTATCGCCCTGGGCGTGGCGGTGTTGATCGTGGGCTTAAGCGCCATGAACGGCTTTGAGCGTGAACTGAATAACCGCATTCTGGCCGTTGTCCCCCACGGTGAAATCGAGCCGGCTAACCAGCCGTGGTCCAACTGGCGTGATGCCCTTAACAAAGTGGAAAAGGTGCCCGGCATTGCGGCGGCTGCACCTTACATCAACTTTACCGGGCTGGTAGAGAGCGGGGTAAACCTGCGCGCCATTCAGGTGAAAGGGGTAAATCCTCGTCAGGAAGAGCGTCTGAGTGCGCTGCCGCGCTATGTGCAAAATGGCGCATGGGCAAACTTTAAGGCTGGCGAGCAGCAGATCATCATGGGCAAAGGCGTTGCCGATGCGCTGAAGGTGAAGCAGGGCGACTGGGTCTCGATCATGATCCCGAACGCCAGCGCTGATCACAAATTGCAGCAGCCTAAGCGCGTACGTCTGCACGTCACCGGTATTTTGCAGCTGAGCGGCCAGCTCGATCACAGCTTCGCGATGGTGCCGCTGGAAGATGCGCGCCAGTATCTGGATATGAGCGACAGCGTGACGGGCATTGCCATTAAGGTTAACGACGTCTTCAACGCCAATAAACTGGTGCGTGACGCTGGCAGCGTGACCAATAACTATGTCTACATCAAAAGCTGGATCGGCACTTACGGGTATATGTACCGTGATATCCAGATGATCCGCGCGATTATGTATCTGGCGATGGTGCTGGTGATTGGGGTGGCGTGTTTTAATATCGTCTCGACGCTGGTCATGGCCGTTAAGGATAAGAGCGGCGACATCGCCGTGCTGCGTACCTTAGGGGCGAAAGACGGTCTTATTCGCGCCATCTTCGTCTGGTACGGTTTGCTGGCGGGGCTGTTTGGCAGCCTCTGCGGCGTGGCGATCGGCGTGGTGGTTTCCCTTCAGCTGACGCCGATTATCAACGGGATTGAAGCGCTTATTGGCCATCAGTTCCTGTCAGGCGATATCTATTTTATTGACTTCCTGCCGTCTGAACTGCACTGGCTGGACGTTATTTATGTGCTGGTTACAGCACTTTTACTGAGTCTGCTGGCAAGCTGGTATCCGGCGCGTCGCGCAAGCCGAATTGATCCGGCGAGGGTATTAAGTGGCCAGTAATTTCGTCATGGTTTAGCGGTCTTTTGGCCGCTGAATCAAACAGAGGAATGCATCATGTATTACGGATTTGATATTGGCGGCACCAAGATTGCGCTCGGCGTGTTCGATAAAGACCTTAAGCTACAATGGGAAACCCGCGTACCCACGCCGCGCGAAAGCTACGATGAATTTTTAACCGCCATTGCCGCGCTGGTGGCGCAAGCGGATGAACGCTTTGGCGTCAAAGACAGCGTCGGCATTGGTATTCCGGGTATGCCCGAAACCGACGATGGCACGCTGTATGCCGCCAACGTTCCTGCCGCCAGCGGCAAACCGCTGCGTGCCGATCTTTCTGCTCTCCTTGAGCGCGACGTGCGCTTAGACAACGATGCCAACTGTTTTGCTCTCTCAGAGGCCTGGGACGACGAGTTTCGTCGCTATCCGCTGGTGATGGGGTTGATTCTCGGAACCGGCGTGGGGGGCGGGATAATCATTAACGGTAAGCCCATTACCGGGCGCAGCTACATTACCGGCGAATTTGGTCATATCCGTCTGCCGGTGGATGCGCTGGATGTTGTCGGACGTGATTTCCCGTTTATCCGCTGCGGTTGTGGTCAGCACGGCTGTATTGAGAGCTACCTTTCAGGCCGTGGGTTTGCATGGCTTTATGAACACTTCTATCATCAGAAACATGACGCCCCCCAAATCATTACCCTGTGGGAACAAGGGGATGCGCAGGCGCGAGAGCACGTTGAACGCTATCTCGACCTGCTGGCCGTGTGCCTGGGGAATATCCTGACCATCGTCGACCCGGATCTGCTGGTGATCGGGGGAGGGCTGTCAAATTTCACTGCGATTACAGAACAGTTGTCCGGGCGTCTGCCCCGACATTTATTGCCGGTCGCCCGCGTGCCGCGCATTGAGCGTGCGCGACACGGGGACGCAGGAGGCATGCGCGGAGCCGCATTCCTTCATCTCACCGATTAGTTTACGAGGTTATTATGCTGTCGCGTCGCCAGGGTCGACTCAGCCGTTTTCGCAAAAATAAACGCCGCTTACGTGAACGCCTGCGTCAGCGGATCTTTTTCAGAGACAGGATGATGCCAGAAGCGATGGATAAACCCAGAGTGGTGGTGTTGACCGGGGCGGGGATCTCCGCCGAATCCGGTATTCAGACCTTCCGCGCGGCGGACGGACTGTGGGAAGAACACCGAGTTGAAGATGTGGCGACGCCGGAAGGTTTCGCCCGCGACCCGGCGCTGGTACAGGCGTTCTACAACGCCCGCCGTCGCCAGCTTCAGCAGCCGGAGATTGCGCCGAATGCGGCGCACCTGGCGCTGGCAAAGCTGGAGGAAGCGCTGGGGGATCGTTTTCTGCTGGTCACGCAGAACATCGACAATCTTCACGAAAGGGCCGGAAACCACAACATCATTCACATGCACGGCGAACTGCTCAAGGTGCGGTGCGCATGGAGTGGTCAGGTGCTGGACTGGAAAGAGGACGTGCTGGACGAAGACCGCTGCCACTGCTGTCAGTTCCCTTCGCGTCTGCGTCCGCATGTGGTCTGGTTTGGCGAAATGCCGCTGGGAATGGATGAGATCTACAGCGCCCTGGCTATGGCGGACGTCTTTATCGCCATTGGTACCTCAGGACATGTCTATCCGGCGGCAGGATTTGTTCACGAAGCGCGACTGCAAGGTGCCCATACGGTGGAGCTTAATCTGGAGCCAAGCCAGGTCGGGAGCGAGTTTGAAGAGAAACATTACGGTCTGGCGAGCGAGGTGGTGCCAGCCTTTGTGGATAAACTCCTGAAGGGGCTGTAAGAGTAACGGGCGACATTGCGTCGCCCGTTGTGCATTAACGGCCTGCTTTTAGCTTCTGATAATACTCTTCATACAGGCGGCTCGCGTCACCGACGTCGTTCTGCCATTCCCCTTTGCTGATGGTTTCAGCGTCCGGATAAAGCGATTTATCATTTGCCACTTCAGGGCTTAACAGCTTCCGCGCGGCCAGGTTTGGCGTCGGGTAGCCGATGGTTTCCGCCACCTCTTTTGCCACATCCGGGCGCAGCAGGAAATTGATCAGCTTCAGGGCGCCCTCGACGTTTTTCGCATTCGCCGGGATCGCGAGGCTGTCCATCCAGAAGATGCCGCCCTCCTTCGGCCAGACCACCTCCAGCGGCGTCCCGGCCTGACGCGCCACAAACGCAGAGCCGTTCCAGACCATACCCAGATTCACTTCACCTTCCATATACGGGTTAGCCGGGTTATCCGAGTTGAACGCCGCCACGTTTGGCATCAGCTTTTTCAGTTCGTTATACGCCGCTTCGATCTCTTTCGGATCGGTGGTGTTACCGGAATAGCCGAGTTTACGCAGCGCAACCTGGAACACTTCGCGCGCATCGTCGGTTAACAGCAGGCTGCTTTTGTATTCCGGCTTCCACAGGTCAGCCCAGGATGAAACCGTTTTTGGATCAATGGCATCGCTGTTGACGCCAATTGCCGTCGCGCCCCAGATGTACGGAATGGAGTAGTCGTTGTTCGGGTCGAACGGCTTGTTTAGCATCTCAGGATCGAGGTTTGAAAAATTGGTTAGCTTCGTTTTGTCGATCTTCTGGATCATGCCTTCTTTGCGCATCTTGTCGACGAAATAGGTCGACGGCACCACCAGGTCATACGCGCCATCTTTATAGGTTTTGAGCTTGGCGTACATGGTTTCATTCGACTCGTAGGTCGAATAGATCACCTTGATGCCCGTCTCTTTGGTGAACTGCTCCAGCAGGCCCGGCGGCACATACTCGGTCCAGTTGTAGAAATAGAGCGTTTTGCTGTCATCAGCATGCGCGGCGCCCATTCCGAGCACCAGTGCCGCAGCGGCAAGCATTTTTTTCATTTCTGTGTCCCCTGAGATTTTGTTTTATCACGAGCAATAACCTGGCTGGCAATTACCAGAACCAGCGATAACACCAACAGAATAGTCGCCAGCGCGTTCACTTCGGGTGAAACACCGACTTTAACCATTGAGTAGATCTTCAACGGCAGAATTTCATAGCTCGGCCCGGTGACGAAGGAGGACACGACCACGTCGTCCATCGACAGGGTAAAGCTGAGCAGCCATCCTGCTGCCACGGCGGGCATCGCCAGCGGCAGAATGATTTTGCGCAGAATGGTCATCTCGCTCGCACCCAGATCTTTCGCCGCTTCCAGCATGCGTACGTCGAACCCTTTCAGACGCGCGTAGACGGTTACCACCACAAACGGCAGACAGAAGGTGATATGCGAGAACAGCAGCGACCAGAAACCGAGTTGGACGCCCAGCAGCATAAACAGCACCAGCAGTGAAATGGCCATCACGATATCCGGGGACATCATCACCACAAACAGCATGCCACTGACGAACGGCTTACCGCGAAAACGGTAGCGGTACAGCGCCACGGCGGTCAGCGAGCCAATCAGCGTCGCGAAGGTGGCAGAGAATACCGCCATCGTCAGCGAGTGCTGAGCGGCCTGTAGCAGGCTGTCATTGTTCATCAGCAGGCCATACCATTTGGTGGTAAACCCTTGCCAGTTGATCCCGAAGCGTGAGCTGTTAAAGGAGTTCACGATCAAAATGATTATCGGAATATAGAGATACGCATAAATGGCGGTCATAAAACCGCCGCGAAGCAGTCGACCGATCATTCCAGCTCCACCTTCTTATTCAGCAGGCGTGATGCACGCCAGTAAACCAGCAGCATCAGCCCCATCACCACCGTCAGCGTTATGCTGGTGGCCGAGCCGAACGGCCAGTCGCGGATATTCAGGAACTGGCTCTTAATCACGTTACCGATCAGCAGGTTTTTCGCCCCGCCCATCAGGTCCGATACGTAGAACAGGCCCATCGCAGGCAGCATGACCAGCAGACAGCCGGCGATAATACCCGGCATGGTCAGCGGAATAATGATGCGGACAAAGGTTTGTAACTTACTGGCGCCCAGGTCTTTCGCCGCTTCCAGCAGCGGTTTATCGAGCTTTTCAATGCTGGAGTAGAGCGGCATCACCATAAACGGCAGCAGGATATAGACCAGGCCGACAATCACCGCGCCCGGGGTGAACATGATGCGGATCGGCGTCTCGATCACCCCCAGCCACAGCAGAAACTCGTTCAGATAACCTTTGGTGCTGAGGAAGATTTTCAGCCCGTAGATGCGGATTAACGAGTTGGTCCAGAAGGGTACAATCAGTAAAAACAGCAGCAGCGGCCGTACTTTTTGCGGCAGGCGGGCCAGGAACCAGGCGAATGGATACCCCAGCACCAGACAGGCGAGGGTAGCAATCAGCGCCATATTGAGCGAGTGCAGCAGCACGTCAAAATAGAGCGGATCGAGCAGGCGCGCGTAGTTGTCCAGCGTAAAGACCATCGCGACGAAGTTCGCGTCGTCGCGGGTCAGGAAGCTGGTTACGATGATCATCAGGTTGGGTAGAAAGACAAACAACACAAGCCAACCGACGATCGTGGCAATCACCACATTCTGGAACTTACTTGTGTTCTTCATCAGCCAGTACAACCTCCCAGCTTTCTACCCAGTTGATGACCATTTTCTGATCCAGCGAGTGGTCGAAGTCCGGATCGTCCTCGTTAAAGAACTCGCTGACCATCACCATTTTGCCGTTTTCCAGTTCCACAACGGATTCGAGGGTCATCCCTTTGTAGTTGCGTTCGCGAACGTAACCGATCAGACCTTCGACGTCAGCAGTGTCGTGGATCTCATCAACGCGGAGATCTTCCGGACGCAGCAGGACGTTGAGCTTTTGCCCCTTCTCGACGGCAAAGTTGACGGTAATATTGCATTCGCGGCCTTCCACGTTCGCGCGAACGCGCTGCTCGTCCAGATGCTCGATCACCGTGGCGTTAAAGATATTGATTTCGCCAATAAAGCTGGCGACGAACAGGTTTTTCGGCTCTTCGTAAATTTCACGCGGGGTGCCATCCTGCTCAATCTTGCCGTCGCGCATCACCACGATACGGTCTGACATGGTCAGGGCTTCTTCCTGATCGTGCGTGACAAACACGAACGTGATGCCGAGCTTACGCTGAAGCGCTTTCAGCTCGTTCTGCATCTGCTTGCGCAGCTTGTAGTCCAGCGCGGAGAGGGATTCATCCAGCAGGAGCAGGCGAGGTTTGTTGACCACGGCGCGGGCAATGGCCACACGCTGCTGCTGACCACCGGAAAGTTGATGCGGCTTGCGCTGGGCGAACGCCTCCAGCTGTACCATGCGCAGGGCTTCGGTAACCCGAGGTGGGATCTCGCTGGCCGGTGTTTTTTGCATCCGCAGGCCAAACGCCACGTTCTCAAACACGGTCATGTGCGGGAACAGGGCATAGCTCTGAAAGACGGTATTGACGTGGCGATCTTCGGCTGGAACCTGGGTTATGTCCTGGTTCTCAAGATGGATATGGCCGTTATCGACGCTTTCCAGCCCGGCGATAAGGCGCAGGACGGTGGTTTTGCCGCAGCCGGAGGGGCCGAGCAGCGTGAGAAACTCACCGTCATTGATGGTCAGATTAAGGTCGGAAATGACATCTTTGCCATCGAAACTTTTACGAATTCGTTCCAGTTGCACCAGCGGTGAAAGGGAACGGGGTTGTGTATTCAATTTTCGCGCTGTCCCATATAGACGCCTCAGGCAGCAGACTGAAGCGGGGTTTGTGTGTAACCACCTTGGTGACTCGTAATGAGGGCGGACATTCTACGGCAAACCTATTGAATCGCCAATCCTTCTCACTTATTCATAAGCTACATTTATTAACGCACAACGATATAAACGTAAAAAGTTCTCGTTTGCGGGATAAAAGTGACCTGACGCAATATTTGCGTTTTGCTGCTTAATGATAATGTTGTCACAAAAAGTGAGGGTGACTGCATGGATAAACTACTTGAGCGTTTCTTACATTACGTTTCGCTGGATACCCAATCTAAGCCGGGGGTCCGACAGGTGCCAAGCACCGAAGGCCAGTGGAAGCTGCTAAATCTGCTGAAAGAGCAGCTGGAGGCCATGGGGCTGGTTGATGTCACGCTCAGCGAAAAAGGGACCGTGATGGGAACGCTGCCGGCGAATATTGACGGCGATATCCCGGCAATTGGCTTTATTTCTCATGTCGATACCTCACCTGATTTTAGCGGTAAACACGTAAACCCGCAGATTGTTGAAAACTATCGCGGCGGTGATATTGCGCTGGGCATTGGCGACGAAGTGCTGTCGCCGGTGATGTTCCCGGTACTGCATCAGCTGCTGGGGCAGACGTTAATCACCACTGACGGCAAAACCTTGCTGGGGGCCGATGACAAAGCGGGCATCGCCGAGATCATGACGGCGCTGGCGGTGCTGAAGGGCAAAAATATCCCACATGGCGATATCCGCGTGGCCTTCACGCCGGATGAAGAGGTTGGAAAAGGCGCAAAACACTTTGACGTTGAGGCGTTTAACGCGCAGTGGGCCTACACCGTCGACGGTGGCGGCGTGGGTGAACTGGAGTATGAAAACTTTAACGCGGCATCGGTGACGATCAAAATCGTCGGGAATAACGTGCACCCGGGGTCTGCGAAAGGGGTGATGGTGAATGCGCTGTCGCTGGCTGCGCGTATTCATGCGGAAGTGCCCGCCGAAGAGAGCCCGGAGATGACGGAAGGGTATGAGGGTTTTTATCATCTGACCAGCATCAAGGGGACCGTGGACAGCGCGCAGATGCACTATATTGTCCGCGATTTCGACCGCAAAGCCTTTGAAGCACGCAAACGTAAGATGATGGAGATCGCGAAAAAGGTCGGCAAGGGGCTACATCCGGATTGCTATATTGAACTCATCATCGAAGACAGCTATTACAATATGCGCGATAAGGTGATGGAGCATCCGCATATTCTTGATATCGCCCAGCAGGCGATGCGCGATTGTGACATCGAGCCGGTGATGAAACCGATCCGTGGCGGTACCGATGGTTCACAGCTGTCGTTTATGGGCCTGCCGTGCCCGAACCTGTTTACCGGTGGATATAACTACCACGGCAAGCATGAATTCGTGACGCTGGAAGGGATGGAGAAAGCGGTGCAGGTGATCGTGCGGATAGCGGAGTTAACCGCGAAGCGGTAATGTTTTATGCCGGGTGGCGGCTACGCCTTACCCGGCCTACATTTCGATCGTAGGCCCGGTAAGCGCAGCGCCACCGGGCAATGGGCAAGGAGTGCCAATGTCAAACTACCGCCGCCACTACATCCCCGGTGGGACCTGGTTTTTCACCGTCAATCTGCAAAACCGCCAGAGCGATTTACTTACTCGCCACATCGACAGCCTGCGTTCCGCTACCGCCACGGTTAAGCGTGCGAAGCCCTTTACCATTAACGCCTGGGTTATCCTGCCTGAACATATGCACTGTATCTGGACCCTGCCGGAAGGAGACAGTGACTTTTCAGCGCGCTGGCGCGACATCAAAAAAACGTTTAGCCGCAACATTGAAATGCGCCACGTCTGGCAACCGCGTTTCTGGGAGCACACTATTCGCAATGAGCAGGATTATCGGCGGCATATGGATTACGTCTACATCAATCCGCTGAAGCATGGCTATGTCGGGAAAGTCGTCGACTGGCCATATTCAACGTTTCATCGGGACGTGCGGGAAGGGTTATATCCGGCAGACTGGGCGGGTGAGATTGAGGATTTTGCGGCGGGGGAGCGGAAGTAAAACAAAGCCGGGTGGCGGCTACGCCTTACCCGGCCTACATTTCGATCGTAGGCCCGGTAAGCGCAGCGTCACCGGGCATTAAAGCGGCTCAGTCCTCAAAAAACCAGTACCCGCTGTTCACCAGCGCGGCCAGCATGGCGAGGAAGGAGGGATCGTCCAGTGCGTCGCCAAAGGTATCCGCAGTCAGCACCATATGGCTGGCAATCGCTTCCAGCGCCGGGCGATGCGGAGAGTCCAGGCGCTCGCCGTTGACGAATACCTCTTCGCCAATGCGCAGTACGCGTAATCCGCCCAGACGAACCAGCTTATCGCCCTGCTGGAGCGCATCATAAATTTCATCTGCCTGATACGGCGGCTCTGGCGGTGCGACGTCCAGTTCGTGACGCGACTGGCTGATAAACTCGCCAAACCACTGTCTGAAGTGCTCCGGTTCGTTGATCAGATCCAGCATCATCCCGCGCAGCTTATCCAGCTCCTCTGGCAGAATATCCGCCGGGTGTTCACGCGCCGGAACGTCCGGATCGCTGTAACGGTAGCTGCCCAGCTCACGCTGTAAAACATAGTCAGCAAATCCGCTGATCATCTCGCGCCCGCTTGGCGCGCGGAAACCAACCGAATAGTTCAGCGAGTTCTCCAGGGAATAACCTTCATGCGGGAAGCCCGGTGGGATATAAAGAATGTCGCCTGGTTCCAGCTCTTCATCAATGATCCCTTCAAACGGATCAACCTGAAGCAGATCCGGGTGCGGGCAGTGCTGCTTCATTGGCACTTTTTCGCCCACGCGCCAGCGACGGCGACCGGTACCCTGAATGATAAACACGTCGTACTGATCCAGATGCGGACCCACGCCGCCACCGGGAACGGAGAAGGAGATCATCAGATCGTCCATTCGCCAGTCTGGCAGGGCGCGGAAGGGACGCATTAAGGCTGCGGTGGGTTCGTGCCAGTTGTTGACCGCCTGCACCAGTAAAGACCAGTTGTTTTCGCCCAGGTGATCGTAGCTTTCAAAGGGACCGTGGCTGACCTGCCATTTCCCGTCCTGGTGGCTCACCAGACGGCTGTCTACCTCGTTTTCCATCGCCAGACCAGCGAGTTCGTCAGGAGAAATAGGGTCGATAAAATTGCTGATCCCGCGTTTAAGAACGACCGGGCGTTTTTGCCAGTAACGTTCAATAAATTCGGGCCAGTTAAGCGTTAATTGATAATCCATATTTTTGTATTCCGCAGGCTCTTACTGAGACGGATTATAACGGAAGCACCGCCCCCTGACTGCGAGATCCGCGTATTTTTCACATTTCGGGTCAACTATCGTTCGATACGGGATGCTGGCGGCCAAAAATGACTTCCATACGGGCACCGCCCAGCAAACTTTCACCGGTTTCAATCTTGCCCTCGTACTGATCGACGATTTCCCTGGCGACGGATAATCCGACGCCCTGGCCTGGCCGCAGCGTATCGGCGCGCTGGCCGCGATCGAACACCACTTCGCGTTTATTACGGGGAATGCCAGGACCATCATCCTCAACGATAATATGCAGTTCGTTATCCGTTACCCGCGCGGACACCTCGACAAACTCCAGACAATATTTGCAGGCGTTATCGAGCAGGTTTCCCATCACTTCCATAAAGTCATTTTTCTCACCGACAAAGCTAATTTCCGGTGAGATATCCAGACTGATGTTGACCCCTTTACGCTGGTACACCTTGTTCAGCGCAGAGGTGAGGTTATCCAGCAGCGGGGCTACCGGGTGCAGTTCACGGCTCAACAGGGCGCTTCCGGAACGCATGCTCGCGCGGTGCAGGTAATAGCCGATCTGCTGTGAAATACGGCTGATTTGTTCCAGCATCACCGGCTCGGCGTCATCCATGCTCATTTTCGAACTGCGCATGGAACGCAGGGTACTCTGCATCACGGCCAGCGGGGTTTTCAGGCTGTGCGTAAGGTCGGTGAGCGTCGTGCGATACTTGTCGTAGCGTTCACGTTCGCTTTTCAGCAGGCGGTTGAGGTTGCGCACCAGGCTGGTCAGCTCACGCGTGGTCTCCGGGTTTAGCTTCTCGCGGTGATGTTCCTCCAGCTCGCGCACCTCTTTGGCAAGGGATTCAATCGGGCGGAGGCTCCACCACGCAGCAACCCACAGGAGAGGGATCACCAGCAGCAGGTTGGCAGCCAGAACATACACAAACCAGTTCCAGACCATATACGAGCGTTTCAGCTCAACCGGTATGGTATCGATCACCACAATGGTTAACTGCGGCATGTTCAGGGTGGCGGGGTAAAGGTTGATGGCCACAGAGTGGGTCATCTCCGTGTCGTCATCTTCGGCCCGGATCTCATTAAGCTTGATCTGTAAGGCGCGATCGTCACGCAGCAGGCTGCTGGTGGAGTTGAGGTCGGCTTCTATTTCATGAAAACCGTTGGTTTTCAGCCATTCCGGACGGATGCGCTTTTTCAACCACGGGACATCGCGCTGGGCCCACAGCAATTTCCCTTTTTCATCATAGATCAGCGCCAGCGTCGGGCTCTGCTGATTCAGGTTTTCCGGCATCTCGACGGTGATTCGGTTGTTCTCCCACTTCGCCAGGGTATAAAACAGGTTACTTTCGCCGCGAAGCAGGCGGAAGGTGGTTTTATCGAAGCTCACGCTATAACCGACCAACGCCACCATCCCGTAAGAGAGCGACAGCACCAGCACGACGGCGGCGGTTGCCAGCAAAAAGCGAACCCGCAGCGAAAGGGGTAAAATGTGGCGCAATATCCCTTTCATTTAGCGTAATTCGAACAGGTAGCCCTGACCACGCACGGTGGTGATCACGTCATGCGGGTACTGCGCCTGAATTTTTTTACGCAGGCGACCCATCAGTACGTCAATGGTGTGGCTTTCGCGCAGCTCGGCATCCGGATAGAGCTGAAGCATCAGGGAATCTTTGCTCACCACTTTACCGTTGTTACGGATCAGCGTTTCCATGATGGTGTATTCGAATGCGGTCAGCTTGATCACTTCATCATTAATAGAAAATTCGCGGCGAGAGAGGTCCACCTGGAACGGCGGCAGAGAGATAACCTGTGACGCCAGCCCGCTGTTGCGGCGCAGCAGCGCCTGCATACGCGCAGCGACTTCTTCAATATGGAAGGGTTTGGTCACGTAGTCATCCGCGCCAGCGCTCAGGACTTCAACCTTGTCCTGCCAGCCTTCGCGGGCAGTCAGCACCAGCACCGGCAGGGAAACGTCATGGCTACGCCAGCGGCGGATAAGGGACAATCCGTCTTCATCCGGCAGCCCTAAATCGACAATGGCGATGTCCGGCAGGTGTTCATTGAGATAATAATCGGCCTCTTTTGCGTCTTCAGCATCATCCACCTGATGACCCATCTCCTGAAGTTGAACTTTCAGGTGATGACGTAGCAATGCGTTATCCTCAACAACCAGTACGCGCATCATCACTTCTCCCTTTATAAATGGTATGAATAGTTTAACGCTGATTATTCAGGTTGACACCAGCGCAATGAAATTAAATGATTTTTTCATGCTCCCGAACACAGGGGGGATGACGCCAGGCACCTGATTATTAAGTATGTTGACCTGAGCCTGGTTCATATCACCCACCCAACTCACGTAAGCCTCATGCGCCCCCAGCAGGCGCGGGTAATATAAACTGACTTGTTTTCGCAAGCTTTCGCAATCCCGATAAAACAGCCATCCGTTTATGAACTGTTGAAGGCGAGTCGCTTTTTGGACAGCACGGGCACGCCAGTTTTGTAAATATTGCCCTTTTTTTTGTAAGGATGTTCTCACTATGCCTGGCTTTGTCTACGCTTATTTTATGGTGCGAAATTAGATTTGCATAAGATGTGCCAGAAAAGCAGCATTTTTACACAACAAAACAGCAATATAGCGAGTAAAGAGGACTTTATGGAATGGAAGGTTGTTGAGACTATTGCGAGCCCGGAAAGCGGAACCATCTTTTGCAAAGTTGAAACACAGTATGGCCTGAATTATATCCTGTGGTTAAAGGGAGATTATTACGTTCGTACAGGTGAAATCATCACCACTTCAAACCAGGGGATCCTGATTAACGATCGGCGGCGTAGAGTATGGATAGCGCAGGCAATGCCCTTTACATCAATAGGCTGGATGGGGTTCAAACAGAAAAACGCGTGTCCAGGCAACCGACAGGAGATGGATCGCCCGTGCACGGCTGAAACCCCGTGCCAGTTCAAACTGTGCCCGTTCGGCTTAAAACGGTATATTCCGGAAAGTTATTCCACGGCAAAAAATAACAATCAGCCTGACGGCAGGCTCTAATCCCGGCAAAACAGATAATGTGACGTGAAATGTCGGCTCGATGATGAAAAGCAGCCCCCTTTCCGGGTGGAAAGGGGGAAGGGCGATT
This sequence comes from Enterobacter sp. YSU, assembly GCF_016082135.1. Taxonomy (NCBI): domain Bacteria; kingdom Pseudomonadati; phylum Pseudomonadota; class Gammaproteobacteria; order Enterobacterales; family Enterobacteriaceae; genus Enterobacter; species Enterobacter sp. YSU. The sequence goes on along the minus strand of NZ_CP059487.1, from coordinate 4,592,201 downwards.
ACTTCAGCTCGTCAACCATAGCGATGGCACGGCCAATATAGTTTGCCGGGGTCATCTCTTTCAGGCGCGCTTTTTCTTCTTCTGGCAGCGCCAGACCGTCGATAAACTGTTTCATACCTTCAGCATCAACGCGTTTACCGCGGGTCAGCTCTTTGAGTTTCTCGTACGGTTTTTCGATGCCGTAACGACGCATCACGGTCTGAATCGGCTCCGCCAGCACTTCCCAGTTGTGATCCAGCTCGTCCAGCAGACGGTCGCGGTTAACTTCCAGTTTGCTCACACCTTTCAGGGTGGACTGGTAGGCGATCAGCGCGTAGCCAATACCTACGCCCAGGTTACGCAGCACCGTGGAGTCAGTCAGGTCGCGCTGCCAGCGGGATACCGGCAGCTTGCTCGCCATATGCTGCAACACGGCATTCGCCAGACCCAGGTTACCTTCGGAGTTTTCGAAGTCGATTGGGTTCACTTTGTGCGGCATGGTGGACGAACCGATTTCCCCGGCGATGGTCTTCTGCTTGAAGTGGTTCAGGGCGATGTAACCCCATACGTCACGATCGAAGTCGATCAGGATGGTGTTGAAGCGCGCAATGCAGTCAAACAGCTCGGCGATGTAGTCGTGCGGCTCAATCTGGGTGGTGTACGGGTTCCACTGGATCCCCAGAGAGGTCACAAACTCTTCGCTGAACTGGTGCCAGTCCACTTCCGGGTACGCGGCGATGTGGGCGTTGTAGTTACCCACCGCGCCGTTGATTTTGCCGAGGATCTCAACCTGCTCCAGCTGACGATACTGGCGTTCCATGCGGTACGCCACGTTCGCCATCTCTTTACCCATGGTGGATGGGGTTGCTGGCTGGCCGTGAGTACGGGACAGCAGCGGAATGTCGCGGTATTCCACGGACAGCGCTTTCACCGCATCAATGATTTTACGCCAGTAAGGGAGTACTACCTCTTTCCGCGCGGTAGAGAGCATCAGCGCGTGAGACAGGTTGTTAATATCTTCAGACGTACAGGCGAAGTGAATAAATTCAGATACCGCGTGCAGGGCAGGGACGCTTGCCACTTTCTCTTTCAGGAAGTATTCAACCGCTTTCACGTCGTGGTTGGTGGTGCGTTCGATGGTTTTAATGCGCGCGGCATCTTCTTCGCTGAACTCAGCAACGATTTTATCAAGGTAATCGTTTGCCTTTGCGTCAAAAGCAGGAACTTCCTTGATTGCTGTCTGGGCGGCCAGCTTTTGCAGCCAGCGTACTTCAACCTGAACACGGAACTTCAGCAGGCCATATTCGCTGAAGATCCCGCGCAGCGCGCTGACTTTATCGCCGTAGCGTCCATCGACAGGGGATACGGCGGTCAGTGAGGATAATTCCATAATTCGCAACTCCGGGAGGTTAACAATGAGCAAGAATTTGTTTTGCCTGAGTCGTCAGGCGATGACGAGAAAACATTAACTGTAGGCGGCCACCGCCGACCTGTTGCCACAGCACGGCGGCACGGATGCCTGCCAGCAGCGAAGCGCGTACCTTCGCCTGTACCTGTGGGCTTTGCAATACGGCAGGCGAACCGGTGACCTGAATACGCGGGCCTAGCGGGCTAATCACGTCAACGTAGATACCGGCCATCGCGCTGAGCAGGGTTTCAGACTGGAGGTCAAAGTGGTCGAGCTGGCGCTGTAGCCCGGCGATGCGGTCGCCCAGGGTATTCATTGCGCCTTTTGCCGCATTAAGCTTACGTTCCAGCACCATCAGGCTTAAGGTGTAGCGGGTCAGTTCCGCGTTCAACCCCTGACGGTTGCTGGCGTTGAGCACGCCGAGCAGAGTTTCAAGACCGAGACGAAGATTGGTTTCACTGCCGCCAAAGACGCCCAGCGTGGAGCCTGGGTTAAGATCGATAACGCTGTTGAGTGAAACGTGCAGGGCATCAGCGTCGCAATGACCCTGATGCGCCAGCTGTTGCACCAGACGGGCTGACTGGCAAATTCCCGCCAGCGCCAGGGTGATGTCATAATAGTTCTTCGCCACACGGTCTCCTTTATGTGTGCAAACGGTTTAAACAGCAGGCAGCGGCAGGCGCTGTTCAATGATCCCACCGCCGAGGCAAATTTCGCCGCTGTAGAAAACAGCAGACTGGCCAGGGGTAACGGCGGAAACCGGCTCGTCGAAACGCACGTCAATGCGATCGTCATCCAGTGCGGTTACGGTGCAAGGGATGTCCGTCTGGCGGTAGCGCGTTTTCACTGTGCAGCGTAGCGTGCCTTTCAGCGGCTCGCGATCGACCCAGTGCAGCTGTTGCGCGATCAGTCCAACGGACATCAGGCGCGGGTGGTCGTGACCCTGAGCCACAACCAGAATATTGTTTTCGACGTCTTTGTCGACCACGTACCACGGATCTTCGCTGCCCTCTTTGGTGCCGCCGATTCCCAGACCTTTACGCTGGCCGAGAGTGTGGTACATCAGCCCCTGGTGCTGACCAATCTCATCGCCGTCAACGGTGACGATTTTGCCCGGCTGTGCAGGCAGGTAGCGCCCCAGGAACTCGCGGAATTTACGCTCGCCGATAAAACAAATACCGGTGGAGTCTTTTTTCTTCGCGGTAATCAGATCCAGATCTTCAGCAATCTTACGCACTTCCGGCTTTTCCAGCTCGCCGACCGGGAACAGGCTCTGGGCAATCTGTTCGTGGCTCAGCGTATAGAGGAAGTAGCTCTGATCTTTGTTGCCGTCCAGGCCGCGCAGCAGCTGGCTTTTGCCATTCACATCCGCGCGACGCACGTAGTGGCCGGTCGCAATGTAGTCTGCGCCCAGGTCTTCCGCGGCGAATTCGAGGAAGGCTTTGAATTTGATCTCTTTGTTGCACAGGATATCCGGGTTTGGCGTGCGGCCCGCTTTGTACTCTTCGAGGAAGAGTTCAAAAACGTTGTCCCAGTATTCTGCGGCAAAGTTAACGGTGTGCAGTTCGATGCCGAGCTTATCGCACACGGCCTGCGCATCGGCGAGATCCGCAGCGGCAGTGCAGTATTCCTCGCCATCGTCTTCCTCCCAGTTCTTCATGAACAGGCCCTCCACCTTATAGCCCTGTTGCTGCAACAGGTAGGCGGAAACGGAGGAATCGACACCGCCGGACATGCCGACGATTACTTTTTTCTGGCTGTTATCTGACATGGAATACTCACGACATTGAACTTCAAGGCGGCGTATTCTATCACGCCCCCCCACCATTGACACCCTCTGTAAACGGCCAGTTAAACTCTGCAATGATATCCAGCGGCAGGCGCGCCGCAGACTGCCAGCAGCGGATGCTTTCCGCCACCAGCGGCGAACGCAGGTTTGGCGCGTTCAGGATCTCCTCGGCAGTCACCCACAGGCAGCGATCGATATCGTCGTCGTGCGGTTCAGTGGCGCACGTTTCGTTAAGTTCAACGGCGAATAAGAAGCGCAGGAAAGGCGTCTGGTCAGGCGCTATCCACTGATGCATACGGATAAAATGCTGCGGTTCGGCGCGGATACCCGTCTCCTCCCACAGCTCACGGGCTGCCGCCTGGCGTAAGGTTTCATTGGCTTCAAGATGCCCGGCAGGCTGGTTCCACAGCGCTTTGCCGTTGATGGTTTCTTCCACCACCAGGAATTTCCCCTGCGCATGGACCACGCAGGCGACCGTAACATGAGGTTTAAACATCAGTTCTCCTTAGGGGTAACATCCCGCCATTCCCCGTTTGCCAGCGAGTCCAGCGTGTAGCTGCCCATGGCATAGCGAATGAGTCGCAGGGTAGGGAAGCCCACATGCGCAGTCATGCGCCTGACCTGTCGGTTGCGGCCTTCATAAAGGGTGATTTTAAGCCAGCTGGTGGGAATGGATTTCCGCTCACGAATCGGCGGGTTGCGCGGCCATAGCCACTCGGGTTCATTCACGCGCTCAATACCAGCCGGCAGGGTGGGACCGTCGTTCAGCGTTACGCCGTTACGCAGTTTTGCCAGCGACGCGTCGTCCGGCTCGCCTTCAACCTGCACAAAGTAAATTTTCCCGGTACGCTTGCCCGGCTGAGTGAGCCTGGCCTGGAGCACGCCGTCATTGGTGAGCACCAGCAACCCTTCGCTGTCACGATCCAGACGTCCCGCCGCGTACACTCCCTGAACGGGAATAAAGTCCTTCAGCGTGCTGCGCCCGGCCTCGTCGGTAAACTGCGGCAATACATCGTAGGGTTTATTGAACAGTATGACCCGCGTTGGCTGGGGTTCTGGCGTTCTTCTGGTGGCTTGTCGTGAGCTGAATCGCTCAACCCGGTGTTTTCTAAAAGAAGTTTTCGTCATGGTATTTTCAGGCGTTATCAATTGCCGCATTATAGCCTAATAACGAAGACCTTTCATGGCGTCGGACAATCAGGTACTATCGGAAGGCTCATTACAATTTATTAACATAAGATCAGTAACAACCAGAAGCGCTCGAAGGAGAGGTTAATGGAAAGCAAAGTAGTTGTTCCGGCGGAAGGTAAAAAGATCACCCTGCAAAACGGCAAGATTAACGTTCCTCACAACCCGATTATCCCGTTCATTGAAGGCGACGGTATCGGCGTAGACGTTACCCCGGCAATGCTGAAAGTGGTTGATGCCGCTGTTGAGAAAGCCTACAAAGGCGAGCGTAAAATTTCCTGGATGGAAATTTACACCGGTGAAAAATCGACTCAAGTTTATGGCCAGGACGTCTGGCTGCCAGCCGAAACGCTGGACCTGATCCGCGACTATCGCGTTGCTATCAAAGGCCCTCTGACCACGCCAGTTGGCGGCGGCATTCGCTCCCTGAACGTGGCGCTGCGTCAGGAACTGGATCTATATGTGTGTCTGCGTCCGGTGCGTTACTACCAGGGCACCCCAAGCCCGGTTAAGCACCCGGAACTGACCGACATGGTTATCTTCCGTGAAAACTCAGAAGACATCTACGCCGGTATCGAATGGAAAGCGGACTCTGCTGATGCAGAAAAAGTGATTAAATTCCTGCGCGAAGAGATGGGCGTGAAGAAAATTCGCTTCCCTGAGCATTGCGGCATCGGCATCAAGCCATGCTCCGAAGAAGGGACCAAGCGTCTGGTGCGTGCCGCCATCGAATACGCTATCACCAACGATCGTGACTCTGTGACCCTGGTTCACAAAGGCAACATCATGAAGTTCACCGAAGGCGCGTTCAAAGACTGGGGCTACCAGCTGGCGACCGAAGAGTTCGGCGGTGAACTGATCGACGGCGGCCCATGGCAGAAAATTAAGAACCCGAACACCGGTAAAGAGATCATCATTAAAGATGTGATTGCCGATGCGTTCCTGCAACAGATCCTGCTGCGACCTGCTGAGTATGACGTGATCGCCTGTATGAACCTGAATGGTGACTACATCTCCGATGCGCTGGCCGCACAGGTGGGTGGTATCGGTATCGCCCCGGGCGCGAACATCGGTGACGAGTGCGCCCTGTTCGAAGCAACTCACGGTACTGCACCTAAATACGCAGGCCAGGACAAAGTCAACCCAGGCTCTATCATTCTATCCGCAGAGATGATGCTGCGTCATATGGAATGGTTCGAAGCCGCAGACCTGATCGTTAAGGGTATGGAAGGCGCGATTAACGCGAAAACCG
>NZ_CP059487.1:4192047-4586485 GCF_016082135.1 Enterobacter sp. YSU | reverse complement strand
ATGCTGCGTCATATGGAATGGTTCGAAGCCGCAGACCTGATCGTTAAGGGTATGGAAGGCGCGATTAACGCGAAAACCGTCACCTATGACTTTGAACGTCTGATGGAAGGCGCTAAACTGCTGAAATGCTCAGAGTTTGGCGACGCGATTATCGCGAACATGTAATTCCGATTCTGGATTAAACAAGAGCGGGAGCCGATTGGTTCCCGTTTTTATTAATAGTTTTCGAACTGTTATCAAAATTTTATCTAAATACCTTGGTTACTACTGGCCAAGCTAAGTAGTTAGCTTAACTGCAATAACAGAGTAATCGTCTATAGGGGGGCCATTCTCAATACGCTTTTTTAGACTTGAACAGAACCTCGAAGGCTCAGACAAGGTATTGACAGAAAACCGGGGTCTTTTTTCCCAAAAGTGATGAGCCCCGTCAGACATTACTATGAGAATTAAATTTTGATTGTCATCATAAAGATCACTCAGTGGTATTTGCAACATGTTGTAATCTAACTCAATTGTTTTTGAAATCGCCGTAGTTAGTAAATTCTTACCTTTTGCATTTTTTAATTGTCGCGAGCTGAAGATGCCTTCATCAATAAGCATTTGGTGTTGAGTATGATCTTTTGTTAGCTGTTTTAATTTATTGTTATTTTTAACATATAAACGACAATCTCCTACATGTGCAATTTTTAAATATTTATTTGTGATATAGCATAGGGTTAGTGTTGTTGCAGCATTTGTAAGTTCGCTATTTTGTGCGCTTAGTTCATTAACAGCTTCTTTAAGGCCTATGAAAAGGTTGTCGAAATTACTACTGATTAAATTCTTCGTATTCTCATATATGTACGAAATAACTTTCTCAGAGGCTTCTTTACCTCCAGTATAACCTCCTAATCCATCAGCAATGGCAAATAAATAGCCATCATTTACTTTTATTGGTGGAAGTATGGTGTCTTGATTAAGCTTGTTTAGCTCTTTAGACACGGTGAAGAAAGAAGCTGAAATGATATCAATCATTTGTTCTGCTCCATATGTTTGTTAATATCATTAAGAAGTTGCTCTGCATTTAAGTAGCGTTTATGCAACTTTCTGTCAGTACATCTAGCAATGATATCATCAAATCCTGCAATATTTAACTCCTCAAGGACAATTCCTATAGAGAAAATATCAGATTGAGGTGAGTAACCATTGAGTACTACATTGTGATCAAAATATCGAGGAGTTCGTGGGAAATGTCCAACTTGGGTTAAAATTTGGCTAGCTTCATCAGGATCCATATGTCTTGCCAAACCAAAATCAGAAATTTTATATATACCGCTTGGACACTTTAAAATATTTTGAGGCTTTATGTCTCTATGTAAAAAACCTTTCAAGTGGATATGCGCAACACCTCTGGTAATCATTTGGGCTATCTTTATTTTATCATATTGCTGTAATAGACCAGATTTTATTTCATCCTCTAATGTGCATTCTCCTAATTCCATTACATACCATAGTGGCGGAGATGTTAAATTGCACAGAATTATTCTCACCACATTTGTATGCAAGCAGGCATCTTGCGACATTACTTCTCGACGAAACCGAGCTTCAAGTAATGGATCGGCATGATGATTTACAAGAATTTTTCTTGCATAGTCACCGCAATCCTCTTTATTAGAATTCCTAATGGTTACTTTTTCAACATTACCGAAACTTCCCTTCCCAAGACCGTTGTGAGGCTCAATAAAGTAACTACTATGTGGAATCATTAAAACCCTCCGATGTAGGTATCAACATTTTTAGCAATAAGATACCCATTTCATTCGGATATATCCTAATTATGTTTCAGTTCATTGAACTCAATCAACTTTTAGAGCTGTTTATGAGTTTGGTTTTCATCCGTTTATCATATTACCTTGCAATCTTCGTCCAGTCCTTACCACGATCATCGTGATAACAAGCAGTTTGATTTGGTGACTTTTGGCTTAGCAGTTTTCAGGTATCAATACCCTGTTCCTTGTAAAGCCGCTCTGCTAAAGACCGCTGTTAAAGATAGGTCACTGGGGTACCATCCCTCCACTCGATACCAAAATTGCCCCTTGCATTACTAAGAATTGTTGCTATGAAGTTTGACTTGCGCTCTAGCATTGAGGCAGCTCGAAAGAATGAATTAGGGAGTGAAGAAGATGTGTTGCTGATTCTGTATGACGGTCACATATTTGCCAAGCTGATAGGGTGGGCACTCATTACAGACGATGGAGAAGCGATTGAAGGTGTTGCTCTGGAAGGCGTTAAAGTGATGTGGAGAGTGATATTCTTCTTCAACCGCCCCAGAAGTGAAAAGATATGTCCTTTCTAAATATGTTTATCAAAGTTAAAAATTAATAATTGGAAATCAAATAGTTATGTATTAGAAAAAACCAGGCTTTAATGGTGTTTTTTACATCTTTATTCAGCAAATTCAGCGGCTTAATAAAAGTCTTGCAAAATACTGCTGCGTCATATGGAATGGTTCGAAGCCGCAGACCTGATCGTTAAGGGTATGGAAGGCGCGATTAACGCGAAAACCGTCACCTATGACTTTGAACGTCTGATGGAAGGCGCTAAACTGCTGAAATGCTCAGAGTTTGGCGACGCGATTATCGCGAACATGTAATCCACTCGCTGGGTTAAATGACAACGGGAGCCTGAGGGTTCCCGTTTTTTATGCACACAAGACGGAAACAACGCTATGAACCATGATATCCCGCTCAAGTATTATGACATCGTCGACGAGTATGCGACTGAAACGGCGAAACCGGTAGAAGAGGCAGAGCGTACGCCGCTGGCACACTATTTCCAGCTGCTGCTCACTCGCTTATACAACAATGAGGAAATCAGTGAAGAGGCGCAGCGGGAGATGGCTGTCCAGGCGGAGATAGACGAAGCGCGCATTGACGATATTGCGAACTTCCTGAATCAGTGGGGCAATGAATAACGCGTCATCGCGCTGAGTCTGCCAGCAGCCTGGCGAGGTCGTGCCGGGTTAGCGACTTTGAAAAGTACCAGCCTTGTACGAGGGCATCGGGGTATCTCTGCGCGATGAACTGATATTGCGTTTCGCTTTCAACCCCTTCAAAAACCAGGGTTTTTTGCAGTTTAGCGAGCGCGTCGCTGAAGATCACCAGGATATCCTGTTTATAGTGCTCGCTGATGCCGTCCACTAACGACTTATCCACCTTGATTTCGTCATATTTGAGATTTGATAGCCTGGCCAGATTAGAGTTTTGCACACCAAAATCGTCTATTGAAATTTTGACGCCTGCCGATTTAAGCTCCTCACAAAACTCTTCAAGGATGGCCGCGGTGGAAACGCCATTTTCGGATAACTCAACTTTGATTAACGATAAGGGAATCGCGTTCTCTGAGCATTCATGACGTAATACCGCCAGGAATTTGCCGTCTTCAATTTCCGTCCGGCCAACGTTCAGTGAAATCATTAACTGATGTTCAGCGGCCAGCGCGGCAATTTCCGCCAGGGATTTCTTTATCATGTTCTGATAATAAACGTTATACAGGCCAATTTTTTTAATTAACGGGATAAACAGCTCAGGAGAAACCTCTTTGTGATTGTTATCCTGCCATCTTGATAACACTTCAACCCCGACGATTTTCTTATCAGCAACCCGAATAACAGGCTGAAAATGAACGCTGATGGTATTCGCTTTTACCGCTTTGACCAGCGTTCGTTCCAGAGAACGTCGGTCTTCATAAAGTCGAAGAGAAAACAGCGTCAGGGATACCCAGATAAAGTATAAAAACAAGCACAGAAGCACCATCACTACGTGGGAGAGCGAAGCCAGTCCGGCATCATGGTGTGTGACGGTAACGCACAAATCCCAGCGTGTACTGCACTCTGTCACAGCCAGCGTAAATAACAGAGACTGTAAGCGGCTGAAGTTTTCTGATGGCGGCGTAACGGTGAAAAAAGTGCGGCCGAAATCTTTAGTGGAAGAACGAAGCGAATAGTTGGCGGTAACGGGGGCAAATTTATCGTAGGCTGAACGGGAGGTGAAGATAATAAGGTGGTTATAGATTGTCGCATTGCCGACAAAGAAATCTTTCTGCGAAAACTGCGCCAGGCTGAATCCGTTCTGGGTATTATGCAGCTCAGAGGGAAGGGCGATGGGATTTGCCAGCTTGCCCCAAAACGCGGTGCAGGTGATTTTCCCCTTTTCAATAAACCCCACATCGGCGAAATAGAGACTTCGCATCTTTAATTTTCGGTAGACGTTCAGACTGGCGCTATCGCATCCCTGCGCGGAGGTATTTTTAAGCGTACTGGCGATATTTTGCGTTAACTCTTCAGAATAGCTTAAGAGCGTGTGGGAGATCTCCCTCTGCCGGTTCTTTTGCTGCTCAGCGATAATGGCGTTAACCGCATACAGCGACAGGACGACCATAAAGGTTGAGATGATAGCAACGGCAATGGCCTTCTTCATTTTCCTGTTGTCCCACCACGTCCTGAGGTGCAGGGATCTTAACACAGGTCATAAAAGCTACAAGTATGAGAGTTGAGGCTGCACGGAATCGAAAGGAAAGCCACCATGCCAGGCTCCTTTCATCTCAGAACCACTCAAACCGTGTTGAGAGCAGTAGCAGTAACGTACTGGCAGAAACAAGATTAAGGCAGATGACAAACTTGCTTGATACGTTCATGTTATCAACGTTTTTGTTGTTCAGTAGCCACAGAGAATAGCGTTTCACCTCCACTGAAGAAACGCCAGATTTTGGTGGGTTCGGGCAAAAAAAAGCCCACTCAAGAGTGGGCAAGAAATACTGGAAGCAATGTGAGCAATGTCGTACTGAATACCTGAGTGATTTGCTCAACTATTCAGTAATGAGAAAGATAATCTTTCTCAGTAAAAGATGCAACCCCACGATGAGTGTGGAACGGCATTTTTTTACTGCTCATATTTTAATCAAACGAACCGTGTGATTCCTATCACAAATTTCCTTTCTCAGATCCTGTGCTATCCTTTTCTGTGTCGTTGATTTAATGACAAAAACCATACAGAGAGGAAAGCTATGGGAATTTTATCCTGGATTATCTTTGGGCTGATTGCGGGGATCCTGGCGAAGTGGATTATGCCGGGCAAAGATGGCGGCGGTTTCATCGTCACGATCATTCTGGGGATTGTGGGTGCAGTCGTCGGTGGCTGGATCAGTACCCTGTTCGGCTTTGGCAGAGTTGATGGCTTCAACTTCGGCAGCTTTGTCGTCGCGGTGATTGGCGCGCTGGTTGTTCTGTTTATCTACAGAAAAATCAAAAGCTAAATCTGACCTGAGTTAAAAAAGGCTGCCTGACGGCGGCCTTTTTACTTTGGGCGTTACCACCAGCCCAACTGCGTACCGGCGACGGCCACGATGGCGACAATCAACATGATGATGGTCGTTTTTCTCATTTAAGCCCCCGGCGCGGCGTAACCGCCAAGGAAAAACCAGCCTAAAAACACCACCGCTGTGATAAAAATAACCACCGGAAAGAGGATCCCTATTCTCATGCCATCACCTGTTTGAGTTTGTATAAGGCCGTAGAGTGTACGGTTTTAATCTAACGCGACAAAGCCTGTTTTGCTTTTTCCTTTTTTATCCTGATACATCGCGAGGTCTGCGGTGCGCAGGGCGCTATCTTCATCCGTGCTGTGAGGATCAACAATAACGACGCCAAGGCTTGCGCCGGGATAAAGAATAGTGGCATTGCCTAACCCGTATTCGCCCGCAATAAGACCATTGAGGCGGGTTTTGATTGCGTTGACCTCTGTACTGGCGTCGCCATCATCGCTGTGACTCAGGCTGGCAACCAGAAATTCATCGCCGCCGAGCCGGCCAATAATCTCATCCTGCGTTTGCTCGTGAGTCAGCCGCTTGCCAACCTGTACGAGGAAGCGATCGCCCGCCTCATGCCCGTACTGGTCATTGATTCGCTTGAAATCATCGAGGTCAATAAAGGCCATCATGACCCTGCGGTTAAGATGGCGCGCCAGTGAGAACAGGGTGGTAAGGTTTTCAAAAATGGCGCGACGATTCGGCAGGCCGGTGAGGGCGTCGGTGTAAGAGTGAGCAATGAGCGCCGCATTTGCTTCGCGAAGCTGAAGCACAAGCGACTCTTTCTGAATGTACTGACCAATTAAACCGGCAAAGAGTCTGATCACCTGCTCGCCACGCTCGCTGAACTGTTTCTGTGCGGTGCTGGCAGCGCAAAGCGTGCCATACAGAGAACCGTCAGCCAGGTGAACCGGCACGCTCATATAGGTTGTAATGCCCAGTGCTTTGGCCGCTTCACACTCCGGCCAGCGGTCGGGCACCTCGTTACTGAACAACGTGTCGCTGTCGATGGCGCGCTTACACAGTGTTTCGTCCCAGGGCACGCTGAACCCTTCCGGGATCTGCATTTGCTTGCTGTTACGGGCATATAAAATGTGCTGCAAACGCGCATTGATATCGACTTTCGTCAGGTAGGTTGATTCCATATCCGTCACAATTTCCAGCATTTCCAGTAGCTGACGCACCAGACTGTCGAGAGATTGCTCAGTGGAGAGGGTTTCTGAAACACGGGCAAGAATGATATCTGACATGAGGCAGGATGACTCCCATGCAGAAGACCTCTGTATCTGCATGTTATGCTGAAAATATAGACTCCAGCCATAGTAAAACATGAACAGGATTAATTTTATAGATTCTTCTGGAGGCGGATGAGGGTGAGGCTAAAAAAAAGCCCCGATGTTGAGATCGGGGCAAAACATCTTGATTACGGAATGATGTTCTCTGGTCAGTGTGAGAACAGGCATCACTATAAGGGGGAATCGTGCAGGTTTAATGGAGAAATCATGGAGAAAACGGCGATGACCCGTTACTCTGACGTTTTTACACCCTGAAGGATCATGATAATGAAATATCTTCTCCTGGCGCTGGTTTTACCGCTGGCCGCCTGCTCAACAAAGACAACCCCTCCTGATGCGCCTCAACCGCCGCACGCTATTGGTATGGCAAACCCGGCGTCAGTGTACTGTCTGGAGAAAGGGGGAGAGCAAATCCCTGTTCAAAGCCCGCAGGGCGTACGTACCGAGTGCAAATTGCCAGGCGGGGAAGTGATCGATGAATGGGATCTCTACCGCCGCGATCACCCGCAACCGACCAGATGACAACGGCAATAAAACTGCGATACACTTCTCTTTAGGATTATTCTTAGCCAGTTTCTGGCAGTACGTTTGCGAGAAGAAGTATGTTTCAGTTAAAACCGGGCAGCATGGCGATGATCGTGGGTGCGCGTACGGCGGCAGGCCGTCGAAATATCGGTAAATCCGTCGAGCTGTTTGGCCTCTGTCAGCCGGGCCAGCGTTTTGTGAACCCGGTTAACGGCGTCATGACGCAATTACCCGCCACGACAGCGCGTGCGCTGTGGCTGGTCACCGGTGATGTTTATGCCTTTGATAATCAGCACGGTTTTGCGTTTGTTCGCCCGGAACATCTGATGCCGCTTACTCCCGACGAGATGCCACACAACGTGGATGAGCTGGCGATCGGTTAATCACAGTTTACGCAGCCAGTCCGCCAGTACCTGCGCGTGATTCTGCTCCGTATTTTTCGCCCCATAGAGTAGCGTCACGGTCTGCTGTTTGGCGAGAGCCGCCAGGCGTTTGCCTTCATCCGGATGCTGCGCCAGCTCTTTGCGATAGGCTTCACTGAACGCGGTGAAATCTATCGTTTCACTGTGAAAGGCTTTTCGCAGTTCGCTGGACGGCGTTAGCGCTTTACACCACTCATCGCAGGCGAGGTCGGTCTTTTTTATCCCTCGCGGCCAGAGTCTGTCGACCAGGATCCGGTAACCGTCTTTTGAGGTCGCCTGCTCATACACGCGTTTACATTGAATCATGGGTCCTCCTCATTTCCTTACGACGTTCTGCAAGAACACTATAGCACCCGGCTTTTATCCACCCAATTTAAGGTATTGTGATAATTGCAAAAGATCGGTAGTCTGAGGTTCCTTATGTTATCTGAAAATCCTCCGGCATAAGGAATCTCTGATGGAACTCTCCCCGGTTAAAACGACGCTGCGCATTGCGCTGGTTGGTGATTACAATCCCGATGTTATTGCGCACCAGGCGATCCCGCTGGCGATTGACGACGCCGCTGCGGTTCTGGAGCTCACCGCTGATTATGACTGGCTCGCCACGCTTGAGCTGACCAGCGCCGAAGACCTGGTCGGGTATGATGCCATCTGGCTGGTACCGGCAAGCCCGTATAAAAACACCGAGGCGGCGTTTATTGCGGCCCGTTACGCGCGTGAGAACTGCATCCCCTTTCTCGGCACCTGCGGCGGGTTCCAGCATGCGCTGATTGAGTATGCGCGTAATGTACTGGGCTGGCACGATGCAGGCCATGCCGAAACCGACACCGAGGGAAGGATGGTAATTGCGCCGCTGACCTGCTCGCTGGTGGAAAAAACCGACGCGATCGAGCTGCGGAATAACACGCTGATTGCTAAAGCGTATGGCAAGCCGGAAATTCAGGAGGGGTATCACTGCAATTACGGCGTCTCACCTGAGTTTGCCGACCAGCTTGAGCGGGGCGACATGCGCGTAACGGGCTGGGACGAGCAGGGCGAGATCCGCGCGGCAGAGCTGGTAACCCATCCTTTCTTTGTCCTCACCCTGTTCCAGCATGAGCGGGCCGCGCTGCAAGGGCGCCCGGTCGTGCTGGTACAGGCCATGCTGCGGGCGGCGCAGGGATAAAAAAAGCAGACCTCCGGGTCTGCCTTGAATGTCAGCGGGGTGTGATCTCCCGGTCACGCCCGGCAAGCATACCGCATAACGCCATCACCACCGCGGCCAGCGCGCAGGCGAGCAGCGGAATGCGCCAGTCTCCGGCGGTATCGTGAATTTTCCCCATCAGCGGTGGGCCACAGGCCGCCAGAAGATAGCCAATCGACTGTGCCATGCCGGAGAGCGCCGCGGCCTGATGGGCCGAGCTGGCGCGCAGCCCGATAAACGTCAGGCCGAGGATCATGGTGGCGCCGGATCCAAAGCCAAACACCAGCGTCCAGACGACGGCCAGCCCCGGCGCGAACCAGAACCCGGCCGCGCTGACGGCGCACATCAGGGCGACTAGCCCGGCAATGCCACGCTGATCGTTAAGACGGTGCAGGATCAGCGGAATGGCGAGACCGGGAACCGCGGTTGCCAGCTGGAGAAGCCCGTGCATGGAGCCAGCCTGCGTTTCGCTGTAGCCATGGCTAAGCAAAATCGCGGGTAACCAGCCGATAATGACGTAGTAAATCAGCGAGTTAATGCCCAGAAAAAGCGTCACCTGCCAGGCGAGCGCCGAGCGCCAGATAGCCCGATTGTGCAGCGCGCCCGCTCCGGTCAGGGTGGCGGCCGGCTTCTGGCGCCATTGCGGTAACCACAGCAGCAGCGCCACCAGCGGGAAGAACATCAGCATCAGCAGCGCCCCGTGCCAGCCACCACTCCCCAGCGACAGCGGGACGATCAGCGCCGACCCTGCGGCAGCAGCGGCCCCCATCGTCAGCGAATAAGCCCCCGTCAGTTTTGCGACCTGGCCCGGAAAATCACGTTTGATTAAGCCAGGTAGCAGGACATTGCCCAGCGCAATCCCACAGCCCACGATCGCCGTACCGATAAATAGCAGCGAGGCCGACGGCAGCGAACGTACGCCAATCCCGATGCAAATCAGCAGCAGAGCGATAAAAAGGCTGCGCTCCATGCCCAGGCGCCGGGCGACGCCTGCGGCAAGGGGAGAGATAAAGGCGAAGGCCAGCAGAGGCAGCGTCGTGAGCAGGCCGGTTTGCGCCGTGCTTAAACCATAGTCCTGTCGGATGGTATCGAGCAGGGGGGCGACACCGGTAAAGGTGACGCGCAGCGTCGTGGCAATCATCAGGATGCCTGCAATCAGCAGCGCACCCTGTTTCCCGGAAGGTTGAATAGCAGTAGTCATTATTGTCTCTTACGTTCAGGCGAGCGCATACCATACCGATTTAAGTCGTGGTTGAAATCAGGCTAAAATGACAGTTTATCGCTAATATCGGACAACTTTATGTACGGACTGGGGCTCGACGGCTACGATCCCGATAGCCAGCACGACGCGGCGGTGGCCTTTCGCATCCGCGTGGTGGCACAGGAACAATATATTCCGCTGCATCAGCACCGCAAAGGGCAGCTGATTATGGCGCTGGGTGGCGCGATCACCTGTGAAGTGGAGAACGCGATGCTGATGGTGCCGCCCCAGTATGCGGTGTGGATCCCGGGACAAACGCCGCACAGCAACAAGGCGACGCCCGGCGCGCAGCTCTGTCTGCTGTTTATTGAACCCGGTGCGCTCGAATTGCCGACGCGTACCTGTACGCTGAAAATATCGCCCCTGGTGCGGGAGCTGGTGCTGGCGCTTGCGGACAGGTCACGGGAGGAACTGCCTCTTCCCGCTACCGGAAGGCTGGTTGACGTCCTGTTTGATGAACTGCCCCTGCAACCGCAGGAGCATCTACAGCTGCCGGTATCTCCGCATCCAAAAATTCGCCTGATGAGCGAGACCATGGCAAACGAACCTGCCGCCTGGCAGACGCTGGCGCAGTGGGCCAGCCACTTTGCCATGAGCGAACGCAATCTGGCGCGGCTGGTGGTGAAAGAGACTGGCTTGAGCTTTCGCCGCTGGCGGCACCAGCTCCAGCTGATTGTCGCATTGCAGTTTTTGATCGGCGGAAAGTCGGTTCAGCAGGCGGCGCAGGCGCTGGGGTATGACTCCACCACCGCCTTCATCACCATGTTTAAGAAAGGACTGGGACAGACGCCCACCCGCTATATCGCCAGCCTGACTACGACTTCCCGATAAACAGCGAAACCAGTCCGGCAGCAATCAGCGGGCCAACCGGCACGCCACGAAACAGCGCCACGCCTAACACGGTGCCCACCAGCAGCCCGGCCACCAGTGAAGGCTGGCTGCTCATCAGCGTCACGCCGCGCCCGCCAAGCCATGAGACAAAAACGCCCACCGCAATCGCCACCAGCGATTTCCAGTTTACAAAGGAGTGCAGCAGCGTTGAGGCCGGTAGCGTTCCGCTGGCAATCGGGGCCATCACACCGATGGTCAAAATAATGATCCCGATGGTAAGCCCCTGTTTTTCTATCCACGGGAAGAAGGTATTCAACGGTGTGACACGAACGATGATCAGGACCAGAATGGAAATCGCGACGGTGGTGTTGTGGCTGACAAAACCCAGAGCAGCCAGGGCCAGAAGTATGAGCAGAGTAGGGTCGAACATGACGGGATCCTTGCCAAAAATAGTAAGCCTGCTTACTTTACGCGCAAACGCGACGGCAGGCAGGCTTTACTGAAAAAATTGTCTATTTTTGGGCACTTGCCTGACGTCAGTCCACCAGCTGCTGGATAAGTGGACTTCCTTCGCGGATAAACACCGGGATGGTTTCCAGCGCCGCAGGCACCCGGATATGCTCCCCACCGGCGTAGCGCTCACCGTTGAGAGCGACCCAGCTATTGCCCGTCGGCAGCCAGACATCGCGCTCACGCTGACCGGCCTGCATAACCGGCGCCACCAGCAGATCTTCGCCAAACAGATACTGATCTTCACATGCCCAGCTCTGCTTATCCTGCGGATAGTGCCAGAACAGCGGACGCATGAGCGGGTCTCCGTGCAGATGAGCCTGCTGGTACAACGCGTCAATATAGGGGCGCAGGGTTTCGCGCACGATAAGCCAGTGCTGCATGATGGCGTAATTCTCTTCTCCGTAACTCCACAGCTCATTAGGCGAACCGCTGTTACACTGAGGAATGCCGTCACGGTAGCGCTCCGGGGGCTGGATCTGCGGTTCGCGATAGCCGTGCATGCGCAGAACCGGTGTAAACACCGCCCACTGGAACCAACGGATCAGTAATTCGTGGAACGCCGGGTCGTTAACGTTCCCTCCCTGGAAGCCGCCGATATCGGTCGTCCACCATGGGATCCCCGCCAGCCCCATATTCAGTCCCGCGGCGAGTTGATTGCGAAAAGCATGGAACGAGGAGTGGACATCACCCGACCACGCCAGCACGCCGAAGCGCTGGCTGCCTGCCCAGGCGCAGCGTACCAGGTTAACAATGTCGGTTTCGCCGTTTGCCTGGAGCCCATCGTAAAAGCCCTGCGCAAAGTCACGCGGGTAGCGATTACCCACTTCCAGCACCGGACCGGCGTGGTAGCGATAGTTGTCAAAATCATAGGCGCGGTATTCCGGTTCGGCTTCGTCCAGCCAGAACAGCTTAATGCCCATGTCGTAGTAATTTTTCTTCACCGTATCCCAGACGAATTTCCGCGCCTCAGGATGGGTCGCATCAAAGAAGGTGGTATTGCCCATAAAATCGAGGTTGACCTGCACGCCACGTTCACTGCTGACCAGCCAGCCTTTGGCTTTCATCAGCGGGTAGAGAGGGCTGCGCGCCTCTACCGTTGGCCACACCGACACCATCAGCGCAATACCCATTTCGCGCAGCTCGTCGACCATCCCTTCAGGATCGGGCCAGTCTACGGGGTCGAAGCACCAGGTGCCCTGATTCGGCCAGTGGAAAAAGTCGATGACCATCACCGACAGCGGCAGATTACGGCGGCGATACTCCCGCGCAACCTCCAGCACCTCCTGCTGGGTGCGGTAGCGTAATTTGCACTGCCACAGCCCGCTGATAAACGCCGGGGCGGAGGGCGGAGTACCGGTGGCTTTCACATACTGGCGGGTGATATCCGCCACCGTGTCGGCGGCGGTGATCCAGTAGTCCATTTCTCCTGTGACGCGGGCGCGCCATTCCGTCTGATTTTTTGCAAAGCTGGCTTCACCAATCGCCGGGTTGTTCCACAGCAGGCCATAGCCAAGGCTGGACTGCATAAAGGGCACGCTGGCCTGGGAGTTGCGCTGTGCCAGTTCCAGCGTACAGCCTTTCAGATCCAGCCACGGCTGTTGATACTGACCCATGCCATAGATGCGTTCATCCGGACGCGATTCAAACCGGACGGTGAGCTGATATTTCCCCCCCATTAGCGGCTTAAATTCGCGGCCATCCAGCTTCAGGGCGCTGACATATTTATCCTGGCTCTTCTCGCTGGCACCGATACCCACCGTTGAACGCTGGCGCCACATCTCTTCCAGCAGCAGTTCGCCGCGCTGATTGTAGAAGGCCAGCTGACCTTTAAGATTCAGCGTCGCGGTAATATTGCCGTTGCGCAGCGTCAGGCTTTCCGCTTCGGCGACAATCTCAGCCTGGCAAGGGGCGGCGGGCAACAGTGCCTGTAAGGCGTCATCAAAAGCCGGGGAGCAGGTGGCCCTGACGCGCAGGCTGTTTTCACCCCACGGTTCAATACGCAGGATCTGGCGTTCAAAACGCCATTCGATACTGTTGGAATGTTGGATCAGCTCACTCATGGATAACGCGTCCTTCTAAATAGGGTGTTTGGCAAGATGGATGGATTGCATTGTGCTGTCGTCGAGCTTGTACCAGCGCAGCGTGGCAAACGCGCAGAGTGACAAGACGCCAGGCACGACGGTGAAGAGGGCGATGATGCAGTACATGGCCGTGGTGGTCTGTTCCGGGGCGTTGGCGACATAGCCGCTTAAGCCCAGCGTCCAGCCAACAATCGCGCCGCTGATCGCCATTCCCAGCTTGAGTACGGCGAGGAAGGTGGAGAAGATCACGCCGTCCATGCGTTTCCCCTGTTTCCATTCGCCGTAATCGGCGACGTCCGCCATCATTACCCACATCAGCGTGGTGGTGGCCTGGTAAAGGGTGGAGACGATAAACGTCATGGGCACCAGAATAAGCACTGACTTAGGCGCAAAGAACAGGGCGATGCTGAGTACCCCCGCCAGTACGGAACAGTATCCAAACATCTGCACTTTGCTGACGTTCTGCGTCAGACGTTTGGCCAGCGCGCTGCCTGCGGCTTTCCCGAGAATATGCGCCCCGAGCATCCACATAAAATAGCTCGCGCTACCGAGATAATAAGTGACGAAATACATCATTGCGCCAAGGCGAATAACGCCAAAACCAATGTTGGTTAATACCAGGACGGCGACAACCCGCCATTGGTCGTTTCGTAATAAATCCCGCAGTTCCGCAAGATAATTATTGTGGGTGGCGGGAGCCTTAATACGTTCACGCGTATTGGCGAAGCAGATCCAGAACATGACGACCGCGATGGTCGCCATAATGGCCATCGCCCAGCGGTAGCCCAGTAATTTATCATCGCCGCCTAAAAACTCTGCCAGCGGCATCATAAAGAATGTCGACAGCGCGCCACCCAGCGTGGCCAGGAAAAAGCGATAGGACTGGAGGGAAATTCGCGCATCGTTGTCGGGCGTAATCACCGCGCCCATGGAGCAATAGGGAATATTGATTGCGGTATACATCAGCATCATCAGGGTATAGCTGACGGTGGCGAAAATCATTTTACCGTGCAGATCGAGCGACGCTGGCACGGCGTAGGTGAGCAGACAACTTGCCCCAAAGGGCAGCGCCAGCCACAGCATCCAGGGGCGGAATTTGCCCCAGCGCGTGCGCGTCCTGTCTGCGATATAGCCCATCGCCGGGTCTATTATGGCATCGGCGGTTCTCGCCAGAAGAAACATGGTGCCCACGAATGCGGCAGGTAGCCCCACCACGTCCGTATAGTAAAACGTCAGAAAAATAATGACGTTATCCAGCCCAATATGGCTCGCCATATCGCCTAACCCATAACTGATCTTTTCTTTACGGGTAATTATTTCGGTCATTGTATTCACCTTGCCAGTGTAAGGTTTATTTTTGAGGTGCTCCGTAAACAGGGTTAACCATGATGAAAAGGTTAACAATTGCGAGATCTGGCATCGGGGTTACGTAAATTTCTTTTCGTGATACCGGTAACAAATAAAGTATTTAAACAGTGACTTTATACGGTGGAGGATAGGTAACAGCGAATCGTTTCAGCGAAAAAATAGTCATTTCACGGACGCGTCATTGTCATTTAACTGTCATTGTGCGGGGGTAAAAAAGAGGCAAATGGGCAAAGCAGAGGGCATCATGAACGATCCTATGTTTGTCGAAACGCTGATTATCTCCTCATCGTTTTTTATTATCGCGATTATTTTGATTGCTTCCGTGCTGCTGCTGGAAAACGGCTGACCGTTAGCCAGCCGCAGTATTTATTGTTTACGGAACGTCACCAGTTCAGGACGGGCGATACGCAGATAGTCCTGGGTGTCCATAATCACCGACTTTTCCAGCAGGCCGGCGTTAAAGGCGATCTCATCGAAGCGCTCAAACAGCAGCGGATCGGCGACCAGCGTCAGATCCGGATGAAAGCTGAAGGGGGGAATGGCGCCGAAAACGCAGCCGGTAAGCGCATCCACTTCAGCCGGACTGGCGAGAGAGGCCTTTAGCCCACCGAAATGACTGGCCAGCAGGCTTAGATCGGCCTGTCGATCGGCGGCGAGGATTGCCAGAATATGTTTCTTAACGCCGTTGCCTTTTACCTTGCAGACCAGTGCTTTTGCACCCTGTCGGAGATCGGTCCCGCGAATTTCACTGACCGCTTCGCATTTCCCAACGGCCTCATGCGCCACCACGCGAAAGCGCGCCTCCTGCTCGGTTAATAAGCTGATTAGCCGCTGATGGGGCGTCGTCCCGATCACGTCATCAGACATAACGATTTCACCTGTGATTTGCCAATACGTAGCTTGCTACATTAGCACGGGACGGAGAGGGCTGAAAGAAAACAGCCAGCGGGTGCGCTGGCTGTTGGGTTATGCGTTGCTGGTGGACGACTGTTTCTGGAACAGTTCCCGGAAGACCGGGTAGATGTCATCCTGGTCACGAATGTGCTGCATCGCAAAGTTATCGAACATCGCTTGCAGATGCTCATACTCACGCCACAGCGTCTGGTGGGCGCGACGGGTAATTTCAATGTAGCTGTAGTAACGCACCACCGGCAGGATCTTCTTCGCCAGAATTTCATGACACAGCGGCGAGTCATCCGCCCAGTTATCGCCATCCGATGCCTGCGCGGCGTAGATATTCCACTGCGCCGGATCGTAGCGCTCCTTCACCACCTCGTCCATCAGCTTCAGGGCGCTCGACACGATGGTGCCGCCGGTCTCCTGCGAGTAGAAGAACTCATGTTCATCCACCTCTTTCGCCTGAGTGTGATGGCGGATGTAGACCACCTCCACGTTCTTATACGTTCTGCTCAGGAACAGATAGAGCAGAATATAAAAACGCTTAGCCATATCCTTGGTGGCCTGATCCATTGAACCTGATACGTCCATCAGGCAGAACATCACCGCCTGACTGGAAGGCTCCGGCCGTTTTTCGTAGTTCTTGTAGCGCAGGTCGAACGTGTCGATAAACGGCACCCGGTCGATCTTCGCCCGCAGTTCGGCGATCTCTTTTCGCAGGCGCTCCTCTTCCAGCAGTTGTGCCGGCTCCGTGTTTTCCACCACTTTCAGGCTGGTTTCCAGCTCGCGCAGTTCGCGCCGTTTGCCTGCCGTCATCGCCGTGCGTCGCGCCAGCGAGTTTTGCAGTGAACGCACCACGCTGATGTTGGCGGGCACCCCGTTTGCGGTATAACCCGCGCGATGGGTTTTGTATTCGTTGAGCTGACGGTGCTGATTCTTTCTCAGATTCGGCAGGGCCAGATCCTCAAACAGCAGGTCGAGATATTCGTCTTTTGAAATCTGAAAGACGAACTCGTCCTGGCCTTCACCGTCCTGGCTGGCCTGCCCCTGACCGCTGCCAGAACCGCCGCCTCCGCCTTGGGGCCGCTCGATTCTGTCATTCTGGACGAAGTGGTCATTACCTGGGTGCACGCGATGGCGAAGGCCGCCACGCCCCTGATGAAACATCGGTTCGCTGATGTCATCGTTAGGGATGGAGACGGATTCGCCGCTGTCGACGTCGGTCACCGAGCGTTTGTTGATGGCCTCGGAGATCGACTGTTTAATTTGCGCTTTATAACGGCGCAAGAAGCGCTGGCGATTCACCGTGCTCTTGTTTTTGCCGTTAAGACGCCGGTCAATAAACCAGGTCATATATCCCCCGTACTGCATTTGCCAACTTGCAGCGTCCGTAAGTACCGGACATTTTGTTGGCCCGGTAAGCGCGTTACCGGGCACTTGTTTTAAGACGATTTACGCACGCGCAGATACCATTCACAGAGCAGGCGGACCTGTTTGCGGGTATAGCCTTTCTCCATCATACGGTCGACAAAATCGTCGTGCTTTTTCTGCTCGTCGGTTGAGGTTTTGGCGTTGAACGAGATGACCGGCAACAGCTCTTCCGTGTTAGAGAACATTTTCTTCTCTATAACCGTGCGCAGTTTTTCGTAGCTGGTCCAGTTCGGATTGCGGCCGTTGTTATGCGCTCTGGCGCGCAGCACGAAGTTCACAATCTCGTTTCGGAAGTCTTTCGGATTGCTGATCCCGGCTGGTTTCTCGATTTTTTCAAGTTCCGCGTTCAGGGATTCACGGTCAAACAGCTGGCCGGTATCCGGGTCGCGATACTCCTGATCCTGGATCCAGAAGTCAGCGTAGGTGACGTACCGGTCGAAGATGTTCTGGCCGTATTCGGAATAGGATTCCAGGTAGGCGGTCTGGATCTCTTTGCCGATAAACTCGGCGTATTTCGGGATCAGGTAGCCTTTCAGGAACTCCAGGTAGCGTTCAGCCTGCTCCTGTGGGAACTGTTCACGTTCAATTTGCTGTTCCAGCACGTAGAACAGATGTACCGGGTTGGCGGCCACCTCCGCGTGGTCGAAGTTAAAGACGCGGGAGAGGATCTTAAACGCGAAACGCGTCGACAAACCGTTCATCCCTTCGTCGACCCCGGCGTAATCGCGGTATTCCTGGTACGATTTCGCTTTCGGGTCGGTATCCTTCAGGCTTTCACCGTCATACACGCGCATTTTTGAGTAGATGCTGGAATTTTCCGGCTCTTTCAGGCGCGACAGGATCGAGAAGCGCGACAGTGTTTCCAGCGTTCCCGGTGCGCAAGGGGCATGAACCAGCTCACTGTGGTTGAGCAGTTTTTCGTAAATCTTGATCTCCTCGGAGATCCGCAGGCAATAAGGCACTTTGACGATGTACACACGGTCAAGGAACGCCTCATTGTTTTTGTTGTTACGGAAGGTCACCCATTCAGATTCGTTAGAGTGGGCAAGGATAATCCCGTTAAACGGCAGGGCGGAAATACCTTCTGTCCCGTTGTAGTTCCCTTCCTGGGTGGCGGTCAGTAGCGGATGCAGCACTTTGATCGGTGCTTTAAACATCTCGACAAATTCCATAATCCCCTGGTTGGCGCGGCACAGCGCACCGGAATAACCGTAGGCATCCGGGTCGTTTTGCGCGTGATGCTCCAGCTTACGGATATCGACTTTACCCACCAGCGCCGAGATATCCTGGTTGTTCTCGTCACCGGGTTCAGTTTTAGCGATGGCGATCTGCTCGAGGATAGACGGCCACACTTTCACGACGCGGAACTTGGTGATGTCCCCGCCAAACTCGTGCAGACGTTTTGCCGCCCACGGCGACATGATCGTACCGAGATAGCGATGCGGAATGCCAAACTCTTTTTCCAGAATTTGCGCATCCTCTTGCGGATTAAACAGGCACAGCGGATGGTCATTGACCGGGCTGCGTTCGCCGTTGGCGCTCAGCACATAGATCGGCACGCGCTGCATCAGCGCTTTCAGCCGTTCAGCCAGGGAGGATTTACCCCCACCGACAGGACCCAGCAGATAAAGGATCTGTTTCTTCTCTTCCAGCCCCTGAGCGGCATGCTTCAGGTAGGAGACGATCTGCTCAATGGCGTCTTCCATGCCATAGAACTCTTCAAACGCCGGGTATCGGGCGACCACCCGATTCGAAAATAGACGGGAAAGCCGTGGCTCCAGGGCAGTATCAACCATGTTTGGCTCACCAATAGCCATCAATAGCCGTTCTGCCGCATTGGCATAGGCACTGCGATCTTGCCGACAAATGGTAAGAAACTCCTGCAGTGTGAACTCTTCGTCCTTGGCAGCTTCGTAGCGCTGGCGATAGTGATCGAATATATTCATGGCATGCCGTCCTTTCGTTTTTTAGCACAGGATAAGAGCCGTTCGTATGAGTAGTGGAGGCTCCCGGAAGAGAATTTTTCGCACCTCACTGCCAGAGCAGCAACCTGTGTGCCAGGTCGAAGGCTATGAACCGCAGGGTGTTCAGCAAAACCTCTTCTTAAATTAAAGCTTAGATGGCAATTGCAAAACTTGCATACGGATAAAATCTACTTTCAATGACATATCAATAACTCATCCAAAAATTTCCACTGCGGTTATAAGCGAAAAGTGGGTTTTTCATTTATCGGTCACATAAATGAAAGCGGGATGTCATCTGAAAAATGAAAAATAACGGGTTAATCAAACGGATTAGCGCGCAAAAAATTTTGGGATGTACGGGAATGGCGGTTACACTTCACCCGCTGATTATTTGACTACAGGAAAGAATGGATTGTGACCAAACTCAAACTTCTGGCATTGGGCATCCTTGCCGCTACCGCAGCGAGCACCGTACAGGCTGAGAGCCAGTGGACTGTTGGCGCGGGTGCTGGCGTGATTAACAGCCCGTACAAGCAGTATGACCGCGACGTTTATCCTGTCCCCGTTGTCACCTATGAAGGCGATAACTTCTGGTTCCGTGGGTTGGGCGGTGGCTACTATCTGTGGAACGATACGGCCGATAAGCTCTCCATCATGGCCTATTACGATCCAACGCACTTTAAACCAGGCGACAGCAATGCGCTTCGTCAGCTGGACAAACGCAGAAGCTCACTGATGGCGGGGCTTTCTTACGTCCATAATACCGAGTATGGCTTCCTGCGCACTGCGCTGGCGGGCGATACCCTGGACAACAGCAACGGCTTCATCTGGGATCTGGCGTGGCTTTATCGCTATACCAACGGCGCAGTGACGCTGACGCCGGGTATCGGTGTGCAGTACAGCAGCGAGAATTACAACGACTACTACTATGGCGTGTCTAAAGCGGAGTCTCGCCGCAGTGGTCTGAAGAGCTACAGCGCGGATGATGGCTGGGACCCGTACCTGGAACTCACCGCCTCGTATAACTTCCTCGGTGACTGGAATGTGTACGGTACTGGCCGTTACATTCGTCTGAGCGATGAAGTGAAAGACAGCCCGATGGTCGACAAGTCCTGGTCTGGCATCTTCTCCGTGGGTGTGACCTACAAGTTCTGACCAGAACGTGATGCATTAAAACGGGGCGCTAGCGCCCCGTTTGTTTTTTATGATGCCTGAACAATATTAGCGCTTCACAATCTTGATCGTCTGGCCTAAGCGGGACGGTTTTTCTTCGCTGGTTTTCTGCGGCGCGGTCACGCACGCGGTTTCCACGCACACGAAGGTCTTGTAACCGTCATCCGGGATATCCGCCATGCTGACGGAAAGGGCAGGGCCCGGGTTCCAGCCCACCACGTTGCTGTGGTGGTGATGAACCACATCAATACCGCGGTTCAGCGCGCTGTCGTGGATGACGCTACAGGCTTCCGGGTGCAGATACACGCGGTCGGTACGATCCGGGAAAGTCTGCACGCCGTCGTCCAGCTTGCCTTCTTTCGCGTTATCCACTTTGTCGATAAAGGTATCGCCAAGTCCGCTCACCTTAACGGCCTGAATGTCGCCTACGTTGAAATAGGTGTGCAGGGCGGACGTTGTTTCAAATTCGCCGTGCGCTTCCAGTTCAATCTCGCAGGTTTTACCCAGCTTGAAGCGGGCATACAGGGTGAACTCGTGTGGCCACAGGGCACGCGTTTCATCATTCGCCTGGAGTTCAAAGGTCAACACCGCACCGTTTTCATCTTCATTGTGGGCTTTCAGCGTCCACTGCTGGTTACGGGCGAAACCGTGTGAGGGTAAACCCTGCTGCGCTGACGGGCCAAACCATGGCCAGCAGATCGGTACGCCGCCGCGGATCGCCGCCCCTTTTTTGAACGAGGTGGCCTCGCTCAGCCACAGGCCTTCTTCTTCACCTTCTGGTTTCCAGGAGAGCAGGTGGGCGCCATTGAGCGCTACGGAGGCTTTAACGCGCGGATGATCAACGACGATGATATCGGCACCGTCGATCTGACGGCGGGAGAGCACAGGGGTATGTTGTTCGACTACCGGAAGTGCAAAAATTTTATTAATCATTAAGCAATCCTCTGTCTAAAAACAATAAAAAAGGCGACCGAAGTCGCCTTTTAGGAGCAAGCACTCATCTCAACTTATTTGGAGATGTGAGCGATCAGGTCCAGTACTTTGTTAGAGTAGCCAGTTTCGTTGTCGTACCAGGAAACCAGTTTCACGAAGTTGTCGTTCAGTGCGATACCTGCTTTAGCATCGAACACGGAAGTGCACACTTCGCCGTTGAAATCGGTAGATACAACGTCGTCTTCGGTGTAACCCAGAACGCCTTTCATTGGGCCTTCGGAAGCAGCTTTGATTGCTTTCTTAATTTCTTCATAAGAAGCAGCTTTTTCCAGACGAACGGTCAGGTCAACAACGGATACGTTAGGAGTTGGAACGCGGAACGCCATACCAGTCAGTTTGCCATTCAGTTCTGGCAGTACTTTACCTACTGCTTTAGCAGCACCGGTAGAAGATGGGATGATGTTCTGAGCCGCGCCACGGCCGCCGCGCCAGTCTTTGTGAGACGGGCCATCAACGGTTTTCTGAGTAGCGGTGGTTGCGTGAACGGTAGTCATCAGACCTTCGATGATGCCGAAGTTGTCGTTGATAACTTTAGCCAGCGGTGCCAGGCAGTTGGTGGTGCAGGATGCGTTGGAAACGATGTCCTGGCCAGCGTAAGTTTCGAAGTTTGCACCGCGAACGAACATTGGGGTGTTGTCTTTGGAAGGACCAGTCAGAACAACTTTCTTCGCACCCGCAGTGATGTGTTTACGTGCAGTTTCGTCGGTCAGGAAGATACCGGTAGCTTCAGCTACAACGTCAACACCGATTTCGTTCCATTTCAGGTTAGCTGGGTCTTTCTCAGCAGTAACGCGGATGGTTTTGCCATTAACAACCAGGTGGCCGTCTTTCACTTCAACGGTGCCGTCGAAACGACCGTGAGTTGAGTCGTACTTCAGCATGTACGCCATGTATTCAGCGTCCAGGAGATCGTTGATACCAACGATTTCGATGTCAGAACGTTTCTGAGCAGCACGGAAAACAATACGGCCGATACGGCCAAAACCGTTGATACCTACTTTGATAGTCATATATTCCACCAGCTATTTGTTAGTGAATAAAAGGTTGCCTGTAAAATTACAAAAACCTTACGCAGCGTCAAGCGGAATCGTGTCAATCATTGCGACAAATCAATCCTGTGACTAACGTTTGTGCGACTGACTCGCCTCACTTTCCCTTTAAGCTAGCAACCACATGGGGGCTGCGCCCGGAATTTTAAAGGCCTCGCAGGATTAAAATGTGAAATTGATCACAATTGCCTGACCGCCTTTTCGCGACACATAAGTTTAGAACAAAAGTGCACGCGCGGGTGTTAATGTTTTGTTAGAATCTGGGTTAAAAGATGTCTGTTTCAACAGCGAGATGTAAGCATATGTCGAACCAACGTAACCCCGACGATTTGAAAAAAAACCTTACAGAGATGCAGTTTTACGTGACGCAAAATCACGGCACAGAACCGCCGTTTTCCGGGCGTTTGCTGCACAATAAACGGGAAGGCGTCTACCACTGCCTGGTGTGTGATGCACCGCTGTTTAACTCCCAGACGAAGTACGATTCTGGCTGCGGCTGGCCGAGCTTTTACGAGCCTGTCAGCGATGATGCGATCCGCTACCTGACGGACACCTCGCACGGCATGGTGCGCACCGAAATTCGCTGCGGGAACTGTGACGCCCATCTCGGGCATGTCTTCCCGGATGGCCCGCAGCCGACAGGGGAGCGTTTCTGCGTAAATTCGGCTTCCATGAGCTTTACCGATGATGAAAACGGCGACCAGACCAAGGGTTGAAAAAACGATTCAGCAAATTATTCCTTTGAAAGGGAGAGATCATGAATATTGATGACATGATTGCAGGTATGACCCCGGAGGTTTATCAGCGTCTGGTAACGGCCGTTGAGCTGGGAAAATGGCCGGACGGTGTGGCGCTCACACCTGAGCAAAAAGAGAACAGTTTGCAGCTGGTGATGCTGTGGCAGGCGCGTCACAATACCGACGCCCAGCACATGACCATCGACACAAACGGTCAGATGGTGATGAAAAGCAAGCGCGAGCTGAAAGAAGAGTTCGGCATCGCGCCGAAGCCGATTGCGACCTTCAAATAAAGCTCCCATGTAGGCCGGGTAAGCGCTAGCGCCACCCGGCACACTACATCTTAGTGCGGGATCCCAAGCGACTCCGCCAGCTGTTTCGCGAGCTGGTTTTCGTCGTCAGCCCCATACTCCCAGAACATGGCGCCAGCCAGACCTTTCTCCTTAATGTAATCCGCTTTGATCGCCACGGAGCGTGGGTTCTCATAGGAAATCGCAAACAGCGCCTTCCCGTCGGCGGATTTCACCGACAGCCACGGCACCTTCGCCTGTTCGTCCCAGTGCTCGGTAAAGCGTTTCTGCGGATCGTTCAGCAGCTTGCGGACGATATCGTTGTATTTCACATAGGTATCTTTGGTCAGATCATAGCCAAGCGATTTGAACAGGCCCAGTTCCTGCGGCCCGAAGTAGGGCTGCGTCACCGGATTGTTCTGCGCGTCCGATTTGCTCCAGTCGATACCCGGTTCAACGGCGCGCTTCGGTACTCGACCGTAAAAACCGATCCCGAGGTTCATCTGCTGCGGCTTCAGGCCGGCGGCAAGGTAGTTATTAACGACGAAATCGACGCTGTATTTGTCTGCGGCAGCCACCGTTGGCCAGGCGCTGGAGTCATACAGATTCGCGTTAAAATACTGAGTACCGTACGCCATGTCGTAGGTCATCAGGTTGATGTAATCGAGCAGGGGGGCAATGGCTTTCACATCCACCCAGCTTTTCGGACTTTCCGCATTCGCGCCCACCGCAATCGTGACCAGCTTTTTCTTACCAAACGCGTCACGCATCTCTTTTAACAGCGCGGTGAAATTATCCTGGTCGGCAGGGGTGCTCTCGACCAGTCCCCACGCGCCGTTGACCGGATATTCCCAGTCCAGGTCGATCCCGTCCAGGCCGTATTTACTGACGATCTCCTGCGCGGAGCGAATAAATACCGCGCGACTCTCTTTGGTTGCCGCTGCGCCAGAAAAACCACGCGCCCCCCAGCCGCCAACGGAAAGCAGGACTTTCAGGTTCGGGTTTTGTTTACGAAGCTGAGGAAGTAACGCCAGATCGGATGCCACCTTAGGTGATAACCAGATTTGATGCAGTTTTGCCGGATCTTTCAGCGCGGCGTTGGTTTCGTCTTTCTCGTTGTTATAGACCAGACCAAACGAGTAGTTGAGGTGGGTGATCTGGCGGACGTCGAGTTTATTAATATCGCCACCCGGTCCGGCGGTAACATCGCCACCCCCATTGAAGTAACCCACGGACATCAGGGGCGCGGCGGAAGCCAGTGACGCGCAAAGCAAGGGTAATGCTGCCAGCAAGGGCAAACGTTTCATATAATTTCCTCTTTGACTGAACAAAAATAACCACGCCACAGAAAAGGCGTGGCGAAAAAACAGCCTGAAGAGAATAGCATCGCCGTTTCGCTTGTGATGCGAGGGAGTTCACTTTATGGGGATTGGGGAAGAAATGCCGGGTGGCGCTGACGCTTACCCGGTCTACAAAACCAGAGAAAGTAGGCCGGGTAAGGCTAAGCCGTCACCCAGCTAAAAAGCTTACGCCTGCGTCTCCATCCAGTCAGCCAGCGTATACAGCGTTGCGCCTTCTGCGGCCATATCCATAAACGCCTGAGCGCTGTCATGCGGCTGAATATTTACCCCGCGACAGCCGTCGGTGATGACATTCACGGTATAGCCCAACTGGAGCGCATCCAGCACGGTGAACTTCACGCAGTAATCCGTCGCCAGGCCCAGCACAATCAGCTCGGTGATCTCATGGTGGCGCAACCACGCGTCCAGCGCCGTCTTCTGACGATGACCGTTATCAAAGAACGCGCTGTAGCTGTCGATGGTTGGGTTTTCACCTTTGTGGAACACCGCGTCGATGGCCTTCTGGTTCAGCAGCGGATGCAGCTCAGCGCCCTCCGTCTGCTGCACGCAGTGATCGGGCCAGAAGGTTTGCGCCAGCCCGTCCAGTTCGCCCTGGCTGTAAGGCTCAACGTTGTGCTGGCTGGCAAAGCTGCCGTGGTTTGCCGGATGCCAGTCCTGACTCGCCACCACCGCTTCACCACGAGCTTTACACCACTCAATCAGCGAATTCGCGACGTCTACGGTGCTGTCGCCTTCCGCGACGGCCAGCGCACCGCCCGCACAGAAATCATTTTGCAAATCGACCAGTAACAGGGCGCGTTGCTTCATGGGACCTCCTTATTCGTCCGGCGTCAGTTCACCGCGCAGGTTTTGCATCATGGCGTGGCGAATGGAATCAATATCCAGATCCTGACTCAGTAAATAGTGAAGTTTAGTCAGCGTTGCCTCAACGGTCATATCGAAACCACTGATCACGCCAGCGTGCGCCAGGGCATTACCGGTGGCGTAGCCGCCCATATTGACTTTGCCGGACATACACTGGGTGAGGTTGACCACCACAATCCCGCGATCGCTCGCCTCCTGAAGCTCTTTCAGGAATTCACCGTTCTGCGGGGCGTTACCCACACCATAGGAGCGCAGGATCAGCGCCTTCACCGGCTGGCGCAGGAAGTTGCGCACCACGTCGGCGGAAATACCCGGATAAATCGTCACCACGCCGATCGGCTGCGGGGTGATCGGGTGAACGATCAGTTCGCCTGCGGTATTTGGCGCGGGCGGCGTGCCCAGACGACGGATATGGATCCCCGCTTCCAGCAGCGGTTGCAGGTTAGGTGAGGCAAAAGCGTCAAAGCCATCGGCGTGCGCTTTAGTGGTACGGTTCCCGCGGTACAGCCGGTTGTTGAAGAACAGCGTTACCTCGTTGATCGGGTAATTAGCGGCCACGTACAGGGAGTTAAGCAGGTTGATCTGCCCGTCTGAACGCAGTTCCGCCAGCGGGATCTGCGAGCCGGTCACGATGACGGGCTTGCTCAGGTTCTCCAGCATGAAGGAGAGCGCCGAGGCGGTGAACGCCATGGTGTCGGTGCCGTGCAGGATCACGAAGCCGTCGTACTGGTCGTAATGGGCTTTAATATCGTCCGCAATATGCTGCCAGTCTTCCGGCGTCATGTCGGAGGAGTCCATCAGCGGCTCATATTCATGGATGGTAAAGTCCGGCATTTCCGGACGGTGGAATTCAGGCATCAGCGCCAGCTGGCGCTGTAAGTGGCCGGAAACCGGGATATAGCCATTTTCTGAGCGCTGCATACCGATGGTACCGCCGGTATAGGCGACATAAATTGATTTCTTCTGCATGGTAATGAGTTCTTGTTCTTCAAAAGAAAAAATCCCCTCTTCACGGGAAGAGGGGACGGTTTTTAACGCACGTTCGCACAGGTCAGGCAAAACGCGTAGCGGCTTTGTGGATCATTAAAGGCTGCAAGCTTGTCGCTCTCCGCTTTCATGGCTTTCGCCGCGGTCGCCACCGGCGCCGGCAGATAAGCCTGAAGCGCGTCCGGCAGCATGGCACGAACGGAGCCGGACATGCTCTCCATGACCATATCGAAGAACGTTGGTTCGTCCTGATAATAGTCCACGTGCCACTGCTTGAGCTTCGCCAGCTCCGCCGCTTTCTTCACGGCGTCGTCGAAGTCACCCAGGCTGTCTACCAGGCCGTTGCTCTTCGCGTCCTGGCCGGTCCAGACGTGGCCCTGAGCGATCTGGTCAATCTGATCGGGCGTCTTTTTACGGGAGTCCGCAACAAGCGTGATGAAACGTTTATAGCCACTCTCAATGCTGAGCTGCATCATCTCAGACACTTCAGGCGGCAGGGATTTGGTAACGGACACGTCCGCCAGCGGCGAGGTGGAGACGCCGTCGGTGTGGACGCCGAGATAATCCAGGCTGTTCTCTACGGTGTTGATCACGCCGAAGATGCCAATCGAGCCGGTCAGCGTGCTTGGGTTAGCCACAATGTAGTTGGCTGGCGTCGAGATCCAGTACCCCCCGGAAGCCGCCATGCCGCCCATCGAGACCACTACCGGCTTGCCCGCGGCGCGCGCGGCGGCCAGTTCAGCACGGATCACTTCAGAGGCGCTGACGCTGCCGCCAGGGCTGTTCACCCGCAGGACAATCGCCTTCACTTTCGGATCCAGGCGCGCATCGCGGATCTGCGACGCGGTGGTGTCCCCGCCGACGTTCCCCGGCGTTTCTTCGCCGTCCATAATGGCCCCGTTAGCAAACACCACGGCGATGCTGTCACCGCTGTCGTCCGGCTTTTTCGCGGCGTAGTCATACATGCTGATGGCGCTGTAGTTTTTATCCTCTTTACTCCAGCCGAACTGTTTGGTCAGCGCTTTTTCAATTTCAGCGCTGGAACCCAGCTGATCGACCAGTTTGTTATCAAGCGCGTATTTCGCTGTATCGCCGTCCACCTTGCGCAGGCCGTCCAGCACGCCGCGCGCGCCCGGGAAGACCTGCTCAGCGGTAATCTGACGGTTAGCGGCAATGGTGCCGAGGTAGTTCTGCCACAGCTCGCCAATCCAGCGGCTGTCCGCTTCACGGGCGGCAGGGGACATATCATCGCGGATAAACGGCTCCACGGCGGATTTATAGGTCCCGACGCGGAAGACGTGGGTGGTGACCTTCAGCTTGTCGAGCAGCGATTTGTAGTACAGACCGTTAGTGGCGAAGCCATGCAGATCGACCGTGCCCTGTGGCGAAAGCCAGATCTTATTGGCAAAGCTCGCCAGATAATATTGTCCCTGGGTGTAGCTGTCGCCAATGGCAATAACCGGTTTACCACTGTCGCGGAATTCGCGCAGCGCCTTACCGATGTACTGCATTGACGGCTGATCGGCGCCGGCAAAATCTTTCAGGTCCAGCACGATACCGGTAATGTTACGATCGTCTTTAGCCTGACGGATGGTGTCGACAATATCAAACAGGGAGTTTTCCTGAAGACGGTCTGACGTTGCGCCGAACAGCTGGCGACCAATCACGCCCAGACGGTTGCTGGTCGATGGCTTATCAACAATCACCCCGGTGATATCGAGTAACAGCGCGCCGCGCGTCGAATGCTGCGACTGGTTTGCATTGCTGATATGCATCCAGATACCTGCGCATACCAGGACCAGGAAGATGAAGAAGATGTTCATCACCAGGTTGCGGACGAAGTTGAGCAGTCGCCACGTCCATTTAAAGAAACCGGCAAAGATTCGCCAAAGGGTTCGCATGTATTCTCCCTAACCAGAAAAGGACTGTTTCCGTCGCCACGGGACGGTAATGTGCGGTTATCGTAATGACCCAACCGCCACTTGTCAGCAGGAATCGCCTGCCACGCTGTAACAAATTCTGCTGTCGTGTTAATTTTGTGAGTAAATTTCATGAAAGGAGTTAACCAATGGACGCACTTGAACTGCTTGTTAACCGTCGTAGCGCTTCCCGCCTGGCCGAACCGGCACCCGTCGGCGAGCAGCTGGAAAACATTCTGCGTGCCGGAATGCGTGCGCCGGACCATGGCACATTGCAGCCGTGGCACTTCTTTATCATTGAAGGCGAAGGGCGCGACCGCTTCAGCCAGCTGCTGGAGCAGGGGGCTGTTGCCGCAGGCCAGGATGAGAAGGGGATTGATAAAGCCCGCAACGCGCCGTTCCGTGCGCCGATGATCATCGCGGTAGTCGCAAAATGTCAGGCCGATCATAAAGTGCCGGTCTGGGAGCAGGAGATGTCTGCCGGTTGCGCGGTAATGGCAATGCAGATGGCCGCCGTCGCGCAGGGCTTTAACGGCATCTGGCGTACCGGGCCGCTGACCGGGAGCGCCGCCGTGCGGGAAGGTTTCTCCTGTGGCGAACAGGATAAAATTGTCGGCTTCCTCTATCTCGGCACCCCGCAGCTTAAAGCTTCCAGCACCATTAGCGTGCCGGACACTACGCCTTTCGTCAGCCGTTTTTAATCACCCGCGCTAAACTGTCTGGATTCTGAGCATCCGCCGCAGAATTCAGACAGTCATACTTACCTCTTTATGGAATGAGCGCTACCATAGCGCGATTGAGATGACAGGAGACGTCCATGAGCGAGCAAACCATTCGTTTAACGCAATACAGCCACGGAGCCGGTTGCGGTTGTAAAATTTCCCCGAAAGTGCTGGAGACCATCCTGCACAGTGAACAGGCGAAGTTTGTCGACCCGAACCTGCTTGTCGGTAACGAAACGCGTGACGATGCAGCGGTTTATGACCTGGGTAACGGCACCAGCATTATCAGCACTACTGACTTCTTTATGCCGATTGTCGACAACCCGTTCGACTTCGGGCGCATTGCGGCCACCAACGCCATCAGCGATATCTTTGCGATGGGCGGTAAACCGATTATGGCGATCGCCATTCTGGGCTGGCCGATTAACACCCTCCCGCCGGAGATTGCCCGCGACGTGATCGAAGGCGGACGCTTTGCCTGCCAGCAGGCGGGTATTGCCCTGGCCGGTGGTCACTCTATCGATGCGCCGGAGCCGATCTTCGGCCTGGCCGTCACCGGCGTGGTGCCGACCGAGCGCGTGAAGCGCAACAGCACGGCGCAACCGGGCTGCAAATTGTTCCTCACCAAGCCGCTGGGCATTGGCGTACTGACCACTGCCGAGAAGAAATCCCTGCTGAAGCCCGAGCATATCGGTCTGGCAACGGAAGTGATGTGCCAGATGAACCTCGCCGGTGCGGCATTCGCCAATATCGACGGCGTGAAGGCCATGACCGACGTGACCGGTTTTGGTCTGCTGGGGCACCTCTCTGAAGTCTGTCA
Source organism: Enterobacter sp. YSU (assembly GCF_016082135.1). Lineage (NCBI taxonomy): Bacteria > Pseudomonadati > Pseudomonadota > Gammaproteobacteria > Enterobacterales > Enterobacteriaceae > Enterobacter > Enterobacter sp. YSU. The sequence continues at coordinate 4,556,456 of NZ_CP059487.1, read as the reverse complement.
GGGCGCGGGCGTGCAGGCGCAGGTCTGGTATCAGGATGTGCCGAAGCTGCCGGGCGTGGAAGAGTACATTGCTCAGGGCGCAGTGCCGGGCGGGACGCAGCGCAACTTCGCCAGCTACGGCCATTTAATGGGCGAAATGCCGGAAGCGTGGCGTAACCTGCTGTGCGATCCGCAAACCTCCGGCGGCCTGCTGCTGGCGGTGACGCCGGAAGCTGAAGCTGACGTTCAGGCGACGGCTGCCGAGTTTGGCATCACCCTGACGGCCATTGGTGAGCTGGTGACCGCCCGCGGTGGTCGCCCGATGATTGAGATCCGTTAATTCGATGCGGTTGTTTATTGCCGAAAAGCCGAGTCTGGCGCGTGCCATCGCCGATGTGCTGCCCAGGCCGCATCGCAAAGGCGACGGCTTTATCGAATGCGGTAACGGGCAGGTGGTCACCTGGTGTATCGGTCACCTGCTTGAACAGGCGCAGCCGGATGTCTACGACAGCCGCTACGCCCGCTGGAATCTCAACGATCTGCCGATTGTGCCGGAAAAGTGGCGTCTCCAACCGCGTCCTTCCGTCACCAAACAGCTCAACGTCATTAAGCGCTTCCTGCATGAGGCGACGGAAGTGGTCCACGCGGGTGACCCGGACAGGGAAGGGCAACTGCTGGTCGATGAAGTGCTGGACTACCTGGAGCTGGCGCCGGAAAAGCGCCAGCAGGTGCAGCGCTGCCTGATCAACGACCTCAACCCTCAGGCGGTAGAGCGGGCCATTTCACGCCTGCGCGCCAACAGCGAATTTATTCCCCTGTGTGTCTCCGCGCTGGCGCGTGCCCGTGCGGACTGGCTGTACGGGATCAACATGACCCGCGCCTACACCATTCTCGGGCGCAACGCGGGTTATCAGGGCGTACTCTCCGTCGGTCGTGTCCAGACACCGGTGCTGGGGCTGGTGGTGCGTCGCGACGAAGAGATCGAAAATTTCGTCGCCAAAGACTTCTTCGAAGTCAAAGCGCATATCGTCACGCCGAAAGACGAACGCTTTACCGCCGTCTGGCAGCCAAGCGATGCCTGTGAGTCATATCAGGACGAAGAGGGACGGCTGCTGCATCGCCCGCTGGCGGAGCACGTGGTCAACCGCATTACCGGCCAGCCCGCAATCGTCACCAGCTATAACGACAAACGGGAAACGGAGCCCGCACCGCTGCCGTTCTCCCTTTCGGCGTTGCAGATTGAGGCGGCTAAGCGCTTTGGTCTTAGCGCGCAGAACGTGCTCGATATCTGCCAGAAGCTCTACGAAACCCACAAGCTGATCACCTATCCGCGTTCGGACAGCCGCTATCTGCCGGAAGAACACTTCGCCGGACGCCACTCGGTGATGAATGCCATTGGCGTCCATGCGCCGGATCTGTTGCCGCAGCCGGCGGTAAACCCGGATACCCATAACCGCTGCTGGGACGATAAAAAAGTCGATGCTCACCACGCGATAATCCCGACGGCGCGCACCAGCAACGTCAACCTGACCGACAACGAAGCAAAGGTCTATAACCTGATCGCGCGTCAGTATCTGATGCAGTTCTGCCCGGACGCGGTGTTCCGCAAGTGCGTTATTGAACTGGAAATTGCCAAAGGCAAATTTATCGCCAAAGCGCGTTTCCTCGCGGAAGCGGGCTGGCGCACGCTGCTCGGCAACAAAGAACGTGACGAAGAGAACGACGGCACGCCGCTGCCGGTCGTGGCCAAAGGCGACGAACTGCTTTGCGAGAAGGGCGAAGTGGTTGAACGACAAACCCAGCCGCCGCGCCATTTCACCGACGCGACGCTGCTGTCGGCCATGACCGGCATCGCCCGCTTTGTGCAGGATAAAGATCTGAAGAAGATCCTGCGCGCCACCGACGGTCTGGGCACGGAAGCGACCCGCGCGGGGATCATCGAACTGCTCTTTAAGCGCGGCTTCCTGGAGAAAAAGGGACGTTACATCCATTCAACAGAACCGGGCCGGGCGCTAATTCATTCGCTGCCGGAGCTGGCCGCCAGGCCGGACATGACCGCGCACTGGGAGTCGGTGCTGACGCAGATCAGCGAAAAGCAGTGCCGTTATCAGGACTTTATGCAGCCGCTGGTAGGGACGCTTTATCAGCTGATTGACCAGGCGCGCAGTACGCCAGTGAAGCGATTCCGGGGAATGGTCGCCCCGGGCGGCGGGGCGAAGAAACCGTTCAAAAAGAAGAAAAGCGCAGCCAAAAATACAACCGCTTAAACCGTAGGCCGGGTAAGGCGAAGCCGCCACCCGGCGAAAGCCCCTCTGCGGCCTGAAAAAAGCCCGGTGGCGCTAACGCTTACCGGGCCTACAAGGGCGAGAATGCAGCGAAACTAAATCACACCCTGTCCGATCATCGCATCGGCCACCTTCACGAACCCGGCGATATTCGCCCCGCGCACGTAGTTAGTTTGCGAGGCCTCGCCGCCGTACTCCACGCAGGCGTGATGAATATCGAGCATGATGTGGTGCAGACGGGCATCCACTTTCTCTGCCTTCCAGCCCATTCTCGCGGCGTTTTGCGCCATTTCCAGACCGGATGTTGCCACGCCGCCAGCGTTCGCCGCCTTGCCTGGCGCAAACAGCACGCCCGCGTCCAGGAACAGGTCGGTCGCTTCAATAGTGGTGGGCATATTTGCCCCTTCCGCTACCGCTTTCACGCCATTGCTAATCAGCGTCCGGGCGGCATCCACGTCCAGCTCGTTTTGCGTCGCGCACGGCAGGGCGATATCCACCGGCACGCCCCACGGCTGTTTACCTTCCAGATAGGTCAGGCCAAATTCACGGGCATAATTCGCTACCCGACCGTCACGGCTGGCTTTGATTTCGCACAGACGCGCCAGTTTTTCTGCTGTAAAGCCAGCTTCATCCACCACGGTGCCGCTGGAGTCGGAGGCGGTCACCACGCGCGCGCCAAACGCCATCGCTTTCTCGATAGCATACTGCGCCACGTTACCGGAGCCGGAGACCGCCACGCGCATCCCCTCGAAGCTCAGCCCGTGACGCTTAAGCATCGCTTCGGTGAAATAGACCAGACCATAACCCGTCGCTTCCGGGCGAATCAGGCTACCGCCAAACGACAGACCTTTGCCGGTAAAGACGCAGGCGCTGTTGTTGGAGAGCTTTTTCATCATCCCGGCCATAAAACCCACTTCACGCCCCCCCACGCCGATATCCCCGGCAGGAACGTCGGTGTCCGGCCCAAGGTGGCGATAGAGCTCAGTGACCAGCGCCTGGCAGAAGCGCATCACTTCGCCTTCGCTCTTGCCTTTCGGATCGAAATCACTCCCGCCTTTACCGCCGCCCATCGGAAGGGTAGTGAGCGCATTTTTAAAGGTCTGCTCGAAGCCGAGGAATTTCAGAATCGACAGGTTCACCGAGGGGTGGAAGCGCATCCCGCCCTTAAACGGCCCAATGGCGGAGTTAAACTGCACGCGCCACGCGCGGTTGACCTGCACCTGATTGCGGTCGTCCACCCACGCCACGCGGAACTGGATGACGCGCTCCGGCTCTACCAGACGTTCAAGCAGCGCCATCTGACGGTAACGCGGATTTTCCTCAAGGAAGGGCCACAGGGTGGTCATGACTTCACGAACGGCCTGGGCAAACTCGCTTTGGTGCGGGTCGCGCTGCTGAACATGGGCAAGAAAGCTTTCCAGAGAGCGTGTCTGATCCATAGATATAAGAACCTCTTATAATAATTTATGCGTGTGGCGTAGATGTTTTGTGTCGTTTTTTTGACTATACCACCCGCACCGCTTTGAGAGGCAAGCAGAAATTTATGCCGCAAGGGAAATTAATGACAGGGCGCGCGTCATAACCAAAAGCGATGACGAGATAAATTAAAGATCCCGTCCGGATCGACCGTTATAGATATAAACGATGCAAAGGAAATAAAGTCTATGAACCGTTACGCAATGGCCGCGTTATGTTTGATGGTGTCCGCCGGGGCACAGGCTGACCGCATTCGCCCGGATGTCGAGGTCAACGTGCCGCCAGAGGTTTTTAGCGCTGGCGGCCAGCGTGCGCAGCCGTGTAATCAGTGCTGTATCTATCAGGATCAAAACTATTCCGAAGGCGCAGTAGTCAGGGCAGATGGCGTGCTGTTGCAGTGCCAGCGTGATGAACGCACCCTCAGTACAAATCCGCTGGTCTGGCGTCGCGTAAAAGAATAAACGCTTCCAGCAGCGGTATATCCGCCGGGGCTAAAGCATACGTGAACGCGTCTTCTGGCGTGCACCATACCAGCGCCGAGTGATAATGCGCCTTCAGCTGACCGCTAAATTCAGGCACATGCCAGGCGTGGAGGTGAATCAGCCGCTGCGACACCTCCCGCTGGTGGCTTGCCACATACCGCGCGGGCACGGCTTCAATGCCGAGTTCTTCGCGCAGTTCGCGGATCAGCGCTTCCGGCTGGGTCTCACCGGCTTCAACCTTCCCGCCTGCAAATTCCCACATTCCTGGCTGATCGGCATGTTCGGGACGCTGCGCCAGCAAAATCTTGCCCTCTTTTTCGAGGATGGCCGCAACCACATCGAGTGTTTTCAGCATGTTCGTCAATAATTAATAGCGAAAAACGACATATTATCGTGCCCTTCCAAAGAGTCCAGTCATCAGGAGAATCAGGTGAAAGAGACATCCGCCTGGGTTGCGCCCATGGAAACCCTTCCCGTCAGCCTCAGCCCCATCGCCGCCATGCAGAAAAAACACTTCGGCGCGGTGCTGAACCCCACGCGCTGGTGGGGGCGTATGCCGCGTCTTTTCTGGCTGGTGGCGCTATTTGTCGGCTATCTGGAGCGGCGCAAGGCGCGTTTGACCCCGGTTCTGCGATCGCTACTAATGACGCGGATCTCGCAGATCTGCCACTGCGCATTTTGTATTGATGCCAACAGCCTGCGTCTGGCCGAGCGGAGCGGGGCGCTGGATAAAGTGCAGGCCGTCAGCGACTGGCAAAATTCCACCCTGTTCAGCGAAGAGGAGCGCGCGGCGCTGGCCTATGCGGAAGCGGTCACCGCCACGCCACCTCAGGTGGATGAAAATATCAAAAGTCTGCTGAAGCGCCACTTTACGGAAGAGACCATCACCGAAATGACGGCTCTGATTGCCTTTCAGAATCTTTCCGCCCGCTTTAACGCCGCGCTGGATATCCCGGCTCAGGGGCTGTGCGCCACGTTTAAAGGTAAACCGCATGCTGGATAAACATCTGCACCCCCGACTGAAACCCGGGTTAAATCAGCTGGCCGCCGCGCTGGATAGACCGTTTATCACGCCTGATGGCTTAACGCTCGCCGGGTTTGCGATTGGCGTGCTGGCGTTACCGTTTCTGGCGCTGGGCTGGTATCCGGCGGCGCTGATCGCCATTGTGCTGAACCGGCTGCTGGATGGTCTGGACGGCGCGCTGGCGCGTCGCCGTGGCCTGACGGACGCGGGAGGATTTCTTGATATCGCCCTCGACTTCCTGTTCTACGCCCTGGTGCCGTTTGGCTTTGCGCTGGCCGCTCCGGCTGATAACGCGATCGCCGCCGCCTGGCTGCTGTTCGCTTTTATGGGGACGGGCAGCAGTTTTCTGGCCTTTGCCGCGCTGGCGGGGAAGCATGATATCGACAACCCCGGCTATGCGCACAAGTCGCTTTATTACATTGGGGGATTAACGGAAGGAACGGAGACCATCGCGCTGTTTGCGCTGTGCTGCCTGTTTCCGGCGCATTTCGCGCTGTTTGCCTGGACGTTTGGCGCATTGTGCTGGCTGACCACCACAACGCGCATCTGGAGCGGTTATATCACGCTGAAATCACTTCCCCGCTAGCGTGCGCTCTCCGGTCCGCGCTCCCCGGTGGAGACCGGGTTCTGCGGATGGCTGCTCCATTCGTACCAGCCGCCGTCGTAGACGGCAACGTTCTGCCAGCCCATGGCGCGGGCGTACATAAAGGCTTCAGACGCGCGCCAGCCGGTACCACAGTAAAACGCAACGTGCTGCTCCGGCAGGATATTCCACGTTTTCCACATGGCGGCAATATCATCGGCGCTGCGCATGGTGCCATCCGGATTGTGGAAATCTTCCATGTGGGTCGCGTCGCTGCCCGCATGGCCCCAGCGCGCACCGGCAATTTCACCTTTTGGCTTGATATAGCTGTAGCCGCTGGTTAAACCGATAAACTCTGGCCAGGAACGAATGCTCACCAGCGAGGCGTCCTGACGGTGCAGCATTCCCCGGGCCTGCTCCATATCCACCATCAGCCGGGGCTGGCCCGGGATCGGCGCGCCAAAATCAGGGGCTGGCTTGACCTTTGCAGGCGTTCCGCGCTCAACGGGCAGGCTGGCGTCGGACCACGCCTTCCAGCCGCCATCCAGAATTCGCACATCCTTCACGCCCGCGTAGAGCATGATCTGCGCCACGCGCGCGGCGGCATACACGTCGCGACCGTACAGAATGACGGTGGTATCGTGACGGATCCCGTGCTTCGCCAGCATCGCTTTCAGCTTTTCGTCAGAGACCTTATTCCACAGCGGTTCGCTTTCCACTTCATTGGTGTCGATATAGCCCGCACCGGGAATGTGGCTCAGGAGATAAAGCTTCGGCGCACCCCAGCCAGCCTCGATCACCTTCCACTCTCCGGCTGGTGCGGCGGTAACGGGTTTGCCCTGCTGCAACTGGCGGATCCACTGCGGATAAACCAGCTGTTCGAAATGCGCCAGACGTTGCAGACGGTCGGATTGTTGCAGGGCATCGCTCAGGGTGGAGACGTGGGTAAAGCCCGCTTTCTCCAGCCGCGTTTTGACGGTCTGGTTGTCATCATCGTTGCCATAGAGCGCAACTGGCATGTCTGGCGTAAGCCGATGTTGTTTTGCCCAGCCGCTGAGCTGTTCATCGCTCATTGCCCCAAGCCAGCTGGCAGAGAGATTAAGCGCGGCGGGTTCATGCCCGGACGTTCCGCTCAGGGTCTGCGGCCAGCCGTTAAAGAACGCACTGACGCGCGTATCAATTACCGCGCCGTTTTGCGCCTGGAGCTGGTCCAGCGTGAGGGAGTGGGGCATATCAGCCGCCGTGGAGGAGAGTGAGGCGAGGCCGCAGAGCAGGGCCAGCGCGGTCAGTTGAGAAACACGTTTCATCGAAAAACCTGACGTCATTAAAAGAGGGGGGCATTGTCGTCTCTCCTGAAGCCAAAAACATTGCGTTAGCACATTATTGCCAGCGAGAAATCTCAATCACCTCGCCGCCGGGCGGAATATCGTCCTCATCATGCGTGACCAGCACCACCGGGATCCTGCGCTGGCGAGTAACCTCGAATACCCACGCCCGGAATGAGGCGCGCAGCGTTTTATCCAGTCGACTGAACGGCTCGTCGAGCAGCAATGCCTGCGGCTGGGCGAGAAGGGCGCGCAACAGGCTGACCCGGGCGCGCTCGCCGCCGGAAAGGGTCGCCGGATCGCTGGCGTAGTGGTTTGCCAGCCCGGCAGTGTCCAGGGCCTGTTCTACCGCGTTGCGGCGGGCGCGCCCGACGATGTGCGCCGGCAGCGCCAGCATCAGGTTTTGCCCCACGCTGAAGGCGTCAAACAGCAGGGCATCCTGAAACAGAATGCCGATCCCGCGCGTTTCCACGGGGAGCATATCGCAGCGGCGATCGTTCAGCCATAGCTCGCCGTGCGCCTTAAAATCAGCGGATAACGCCCCCACCATCCAGGCGAAAAGGGTCGATTTCCCGCTCCCGGAGGGCCCCATCAGCGTGACAATCTCCCCCGCCGGGACGCGGAAGTTGACCTCACGGAAGAGTGGCGCAATGGTGAGATTTGTCACGTTCAGCATTAACGTAATCCTTGTCTGTGACGGCCCACGAGCCGGGAGAGCAGCGCGGCAAGGGCAAATACGCTGCTGGTCAACAGCAACAGACCCAGCGCCCGGCTGGCGAGGATCGGAATGCTGCCGCCGCTGCTGAGGGCGACCGCCTCCGTCGTCAGGGTGGTGAAACGTCCCGCTCCCAGCCAGAGGGTCGGCATGTACTGGGCCATGCTCACGGAAAAGCCGGTGGCAAAGGCCAGCAGGGCCGGACGAATCATCAGGGGGCATTTCACCAACCAGAAAATTTTCGCCTGTCGCCAGCCCAGCGTTCTGGCGGTGAGGATAAGCCGGGGATCGAGCCTGCGCCAGGCCGGTTGCAGCACCAGGAGCATCCACGGGAGAACCCAGAGCATATGGCTCCAGAGCACCGCAGCGTACTGGCCGTCGATGCCCAGCCACAGCGCCACGGCATATTGCCCGGACACGAGGGGCAGCGCCGGGAGGGCGAGCGGCAGCCAGACCCACACCGCGCCGCGCTGGGGTCCCCACTCAAGCCAGAGCATGAGGATGGCCAGCGCTGTCAGGCTGGACAGCAGTCCCAGTGAAAGGCTGTCGCTGACGGGGCCGATGTCGTCCCGGCGTGCCAGCATCAGCAGAACCAGCGCACAGAGGACGCCGCACAGCGGCAGTAACCCGCCCAGCGTCCGTGCGGGCAGCGCAGTATGCGAAGCGTGACGAATTCCGGAGGGGGCACGCTGGGCGCGCCGCCATGCCGTCCAGAAGCCGTATCCCACCGCGGCAAGCGCCGCCAGCAGCAGGAGCAACACCAGACACAGCAGCGTTCCCTTTGTTTGCTGTTGTGCATCGCCCTGGGCGAGCCACTGCCAGGCCAGTACCGCCAGCGTAGGCGGGTTGCCTGGCCCGAGCACGATCGCCACATCCACCACGAAAAGCGACCAGGCCAGCACCGCCAGCATGACTGCGCCCAGCGCGGGGGCGATTGCCGGGAGGACGAGCCAGTTGAGCGCCTGCATTCGTCCGTAGCCGAAGGTATGCAGGACAATTTTCTGCTGTGCGAGGCGCTTTTCAGGCAGCGCGGCGTAGATTGCCCACAGAACGAACGCGCTCTCTTTGACCGCAAGCGTCAGGCCAAGCCCGATACCGTAGCGGTCAAGCTGCGGCGAACAGACCGTACAGATCCGGTAAAACTGCCCCCCTTCCGCAAACAGCAGCAGCGCGCTGGTGGCGAAGGCGACGTGCGGCACGGCTAACAGCCACGGCAGACGGGTGCTCAGGCGCTGCCAGCCTTCACCCGGCCAGAGAAGCGCAAGCAGGGTCAGGGCGATAAACAGTGAGCCCAGCGTCGCGATAAGCGTGGAAACCAGCGTGGCGGCCAGCGCCTGCGGCAGCTGCGGGTCGGCAAACAGCGTCGCCCAGTTGTCGGGAGAAAACGCCGGGGCCAGCAGCATGCCGCTGGCGGGAAGCAGTGGCAGATAGATGACCGCCATTGCCGCCCAGACCAGCTCGCTTAGCGGGTTCCGTAGCGGCGAAGCCATTCCTGCTCCAGGGCGTTAACCCAGGCGGCGTGAGGTTCGGGAAGTACATCAGGCGTGCCTGAGGGGGTAAAGGCGCGAAGCTGTTTTGCCGCTTTCGCAGGCAGTTTTTCGCCATCCAGCACGCTCGGGTCACCCCAGACGGCAGGATTAGCTTTGCGGATCTGCGCCTGCGGTGACAGCAGGAAATTCGCCACCACCTTCGCGCCTGCGCTCGCGCTGGCGTTTGCCGGGATAGCGACAAAATGGACGTTGCCGATCATGCCTTTGAGAAAGCCGAAACTGTAGCTGTCGGCAGGCAGTTCACCGCTCGCCACCTTTTGCATCGCATGGGCGGGGTTAAAGGTGAGCGACAGGTTCAGGCTGCCGCTGGCCAGCAGCGTATCCATGCGCGCAGGCGACGGAGGAAAATCGTTCCCTTCGCGCCACAGCAGGGGGTGCAGCGTATCAAGGTAATCCCACAGCGGCGCGGTGACCTGCGCAAAGGTTCTGTCTGGCGCGTTTTTTAACGCCTCCGGATGGGCGGTCAGCGCCAGCAGTAGCTGCTCAAGAAACGCCGTGCCGGTAAAATCCGGCGGTCGCGGATAGCTCACCTTGCCAGGGTGCTGTCGGGCGTATACCAGCAGCGCGTGGGGATCTGCCGGTGGTGTCGGCGTACTCGCTTTACGGGCGATAAAGGTTAATTGCGCGCCGCCCCACGGGGATTCTGCCCCATCGGTCGGGATGGCAAAATCTTCCGTTACCGGTTTACGGGTATCGACGTAGCGCCAGTTGGGCAGGGTTTGCGCCCAGCCGGTGAGCAGCAGGTTTGCCGCTTTCAGGTTGCGGAAGTTTTCCCCGTTTACCCAGAGCAGATCCACCGACCCGTTACTGCTGCGTCCTGCGGCATGTTCCGTCTGGATCCGCTTCACCGCGTCGGCGGCATCGGCCAGATGAACGATCTTCAGGTTGATGGCGTAGTGCGTTTTCATCTCGCCGCTTACCCAGTCGAGGTAGCGGTTAACGGCCTCGTCACCGCCCCAGGCGTTAAACCAGACGGTCTGCCCGGTGGCCTGTTGCTGAATGGATTGCCAGCTCTCTGCGGTGAAGGCAGAGGTTGCCAGCAGCAGACTCGTCAGAAACGCGCAAAAACGCACCCGGCGCATAATGCCTCACTTTTTAATCGAAGGGATGTAACGGGAAAACAGCCAGCGAGTGACCAGCGGTAATAACCCTAATAGTGTAAAGGCGAACAGCAGTCCCGGCGACAGAATATCGCGCAGCGCGGTGAGTTTCCCCAGCTCGCGTCCGGCGTTCAGATAAATGACGGTGGCAGGTAGCATTGCAAGCTGGCCGACCCACCAGTAGTGACGCACCTTGAGACGGGTTAGCCCCATCAGCAAATTAACCAGAAAGAACGGGAACAACGGCATCAGGCGCAGGGCAAAAAGGTAGCGCGCGCCATCGCGATCCATCCCCGCATCTATCGTGCTCATCTGTGCGGCAAAGCGCCGCTGCACCCAGTCGCGCAGCAGATAACGGCTGACGAGCATGGCAAGCGTGGCGCCGAGCGTCGAGGCAAATGACACCAACAGCGTCGCCTCCCACAGGCTGAAAAGCGCCCCGCCGAGCAGCGTCAGAAGCGCGGCTCCGGGGATCGACAGCGCGGAGAGCAGAACGTAAACCGCAAAATAGATCAGCGCGCTCTGAAGAGGCGCCTGCTCCACACGATCGAGCAACGTTTGCTGGTGCATTTTTAGCGTGTCGAGGGAGAGCATGCCTGGAGGAAGCAAAACAACGGTCAAAACAAATGCGCCCAAAAGGGCGCACAGGAGACTGATTTTTTTAATATTCACTGAAGTTTACAGCTTGAACGTTGCCCATACCGGCGCATGGTCGGACGGCTTTTCCATACTACGGATGTCATAGTCGATACCGGTTTCGATGCAGCGTTCGGCCAGGGGGGCGCTCGCCAGCAGCAGATCAATACGCAGGCCCCGGTTGTCATCGAAGCCTTTAGAGCGATAGTCAAACCACGAGAAGCGATCCTGCGTCGCCGGGTTAGCCGTGCGGAAAGTATCCACCAGCCCCCAACCCAGCAGGCGCTCCATCCACTCGCGCTCCTCCGGCAGGAAAGAGCATTTGCCGGTGCGCAGCCAGCGCTTACGGTTCTCTTCGCCAATACCGATATCCAGATCCGTCGGGCTGATATTCATGTCGCCCATGATCAGCACCGGGTTTTCTTTTTTGAGTTCGGTTGTCAGGTAGTTTTGCAGATCCTGATAAAACTTCGCTTTGGCCGGGAATTTGGTTTCATGATCGCGGCTTTCACCCTGCGGGAAATAGCCGTTGATGACGGTCACATTGCCGAGCGCGGAAGGAATTTCCGCCATGATGATGCGGCGTTGCGCCTCTTCATCGTCACCCGGGAAGCCACGACGCACCGACACCGGCGTATCTTTGGTCAGCAGTGCAACGCCGTAGTGGCCTTTCTGACCGTGGTAAAAAACGTTATAGCCCAGCTTCGCTACCTCTTCGAGCGGGAACATATCGTCGTGAACTTTTGTCTCCTGCAAGCCGATCACATCTGGCTGATGTTGCTCAACAATCGCTTCAAGCTGGTGAGGGCGGGCACGCAGGCCGTTGATATTAAAAGAGACAAATTTCATAGTCGCTGCCAATGCAAGGTGAATAGTGCAAGGATGGTAGCAGAATTTACGTCGTCTGTTATCCGCTTCGCCCAATTACTGCGACAGATAATGCCGACGGTGCAATATTTGCACCATTTCGGCGCGTTTTGCCCTCGAACAGGGCATAAAGGACCGATAAATTTCGCGAGCGATCACAATTCCAGAATTATATTTGGCCTCTGCATACTCTTTCTTGTTTTCATGCGGCAAAGCGCCGCTTGTCGTAAAAATATTCACTATTTATGCATTAAAAGTGAATAACTCCATATTGTAACTTATTGATATTCTGTTACCCCAACCCGTTTATGCATTTTTATCGCTGGCTGGCACGAAGGCTGCAATCTACATTCACAGTGCAAACACTCAATTATTTAACATTTAAACAACCTTTTATTTACCGGGTGAGGTCGCTATGTCTCTGTCAGTTACGCGTGAAAATTTCGATGAATGGATGATGCCGGTATACGCTCCGGCGGCTTTTATTCCGGTACGTGGGGAAGGCTCTCGCCTGTGGGATCAGCAGGGCAAAGAGTATATCGACTTTGCGGGTGGGATTGCGGTGAATGCGCTGGGGCATGCAAACCCGGCGCTGCGGCAGGCGCTGAATGACCAGGCGGCGAAATTCTGGCATACCGGCAATGGTTATACCAACGAACCGGCATTGCGTCTGGCGAAGAAGCTGATCGACGCCACTTTCGCAGAAAAAGTCTTTTTCTGTAACTCCGGCGCGGAAGCGAACGAAGCGGCGCTGAAGCTGGCGCGAAAATATGCGCACGATAAATTCGGCGCGCACAAGAGCGGCATCGTAGCCTTTAAAAATGCCTTCCATGGCCGCACGCTGTTTACCGTCAGTGCGGGTGGTCAGCCCTCATATTCTCAGGATTTTGCGCCGCTGCCGCCGGATATCCGTCATGCGGCGTATAACGATTTACACTCTGCCAGCGAGCTGATTGACGACACCACCTGTGCGGTGATTGTCGAGCCCATGCAGGGGGAAGGCGGCGTCATGCCCGCCCAGAAAGCGTTCCTGCAAGGGCTGCGCGAGCTGTGCGATCGGCATAACGCGGTTCTGATTTTTGACGAAGTCCAGACCGGCGTGGGCCGCACGGGTGAGCTGTACGCCTACATGCACTATGGCGTGACCCCGGATGTGCTCTCAACAGCCAAAGCGCTCGGCGGCGGTTTCCCGGTGGGGGCGATGCTGACCACCGATAAATTCGCCAGCGTGATGACCGTGGGCACCCATGGCACCACATACGGCGGCAACCCGCTGGCAACCGCTGTCGCCGGACAGGTGCTGGATATCATCAATACCCCTGAGGTGCTGAACGGCGTGAAGCAGCGTCACCAGTGGTTTGTTGAGCGCCTTACTGCCATCAATAACCAGACCGGCTTGTTCAAAGAGATCCGCGGTCTGGGGCTGTTAATAGGCTGTGAGCTTGCCCCTGAGTTTGCCGGCAAAGCGAAGCTGATTTCACAGGAAGCGGCAAAGCAGGGCGTAATGGTGCTGATTGCCGGTGCTAACGTGGTGCGGTTTGCCCCTGCGCTGATCGTCAGCGAGGAAGAGGTCAGAACCGGGTTAGATCGTTTTGCGCTGGCCTGCGAACAGGTGAAGTCCGGGGTGTCATCATGATGGTCATCCGTCCCGTTGCGCACGGCGATCTCGCCGGGCTTATGCAGCTTGCCGGTAAGACAGGGGGCGGGCTAACCTCGCTGCCTGCCGATGAAAAAACGCTGTCGGCGCGCATTGAGCGCGCCCTGCAAACCTGGCAGGGGACGTTGCCAAAAAGCGAACAGGGCTATGTGTTCGTGCTGGAAGATACCGACACGGGAACCGTGGCGGGGATTTGCGCCATCGAGGTGGCCGTCGGGCTTAACGATCCGTGGTACAACTACCGGGTCGGCACGATGGTCCACGCCTCGAAAGAGCTGAACGTTTACAACGCGCTGCCGACGCTCTTCCTCTGTAATGACCATACCGGCGCCAGCGAACTCTGCACCCTGTTTCTCGATCCGGACTGGCGCAAAGAGGGCAACGGTTATCTGCTCTCCAAATCGCGCTTTATGTTTATGGCCGCCTTTCGCGACCGCTTCAACGAAAAAGTGGTCGCGGAGATGCGCGGCGTGATTGATGAGACGGGCTACTCGCCGTTCTGGGAGAGTCTGGGCGAACGCTTCTTCTCCATGGAATTTAGCCGGGCGGATTACCTGTGCGGTACCGGTCAGAAGGCGTTTATCGCCGAGCTGATGCCGAAGCATCCTATTTATACCCATTTCTTAACCCCTGAAGCGCAGGCGGTGATCGGCGAAGTTCACCCGCAAACCGCCCCGGCCCGCGCAGTGCTGGAGAAAGAGGGATTTCGCTACCGTAACTACGTCGACATCTTCGACGGCGGCCCGACGCTGGAATGCGACATTGACCGCGTTCGCGCCATCCGTAAAAGCCGCCTGGTTGAGGTTTCAGAAGGCCAGCCCGCGCCGGGCGAGTGGCCAGCCTGCATGGTCTCGAACGAGAATTACACCAACTTCCGCGCCATGCTGGTGCGAACCAACCCAACATGCGAGCGTCTGGTACTGACGGCTGCGCAACTGGATGCCCTGAAATGTAACGCTGGCGACACGGTTCGCCTGGTGCGGCTCTGCCCTGAGGAGAAAACAGCATGACTCTATGGATTAACGGTGACTGGGTAACGGGCGAAGGTGACGCGCGGACAAAAACTAACCCGGTCGGCCAGGAGGTGCTCTGGTCGGGGAACGACGCCAGCGCCGGGCAGGTTGAGCAGGCCTGCCAGGCTGCACGCCGCGCGTTTCCGGCATGGGCGAAACGGCCATTCTCCGAGCGCCAGGCGCTGGTTGAGAAATTTGCTGCGCTGCTGGAGGCCAATAAAGCCGAGCTGACCCGCATCATTGCCTGCGAAACCAGCAAGCCGCGCTGGGAGGCAACAACCGAAGTCACGGCGATGATCAACAAAATTGCGATATCGGTGAAGGCGTACCATACCCGCACCGGCGAGCAGCATACCGAGATGCCAGACGGCGCCGCCACGCTGCGCCACCGTCCGCACGGGGTGCTGGCGGTGTTTGGCCCTTATAACTTCCCCGGACATCTGCCGAACGGGCACATTGTGCCTGCGCTGCTGGCGGGGAATACCGTCATCTTCAAGCCGAGTGAGTTAACCCCCTTAACCGGAGAAGCAGTCATAAAACTCTGGGAGCAGGCGGGGCTGCCGCCGGGGGTGGTGAATCTGGTGCAGGGCGGGCGTGAAACAGGTCAGGCGCTGAGTGCGCTGAGCGACATTGACGGTCTGCTGTTCACCGGCAGTGCCGGAACGGGCTATCAGCTGCATCGTCAGCTGGCGGGGCAGCCGGAAAAAATTCTGGCGCTGGAGATGGGCGGCAACAACCCGCTGATTGTGGAAGATCCGGATGATATCGATGCCGCGGTCCATCTGACCATTCAGTCGGCGTTCATTACCGCCGGACAGCGCTGTACCTGTGCCCGCCGCCTGCTGGTTAAACGCGGCGCGCAGGGGGATGCGTTCCTGAAGCGTCTGGTGGAGGTGAGCGCGCGTCTGGTTCCCGCGAAATGGGATGCCGAGCCGCAGCCGTTTATCGGCGGGCTGATCTCCGCGCAGACGGCGCTGAACGTGCTGAAAGCGTGGCAGGAGCACGTGGCGCGCGGGGCGAAAACCCTGCTGGAGCCGAAGCTGGTTCAGCCGGGCACGTCGCTGCTGACGCCGGGGATTATTGAGATGAGTGCGACGAGCAACGTGCCGGATGAAGAGGTCTTTGGCCCGCTGCTGTGCGTCTGGCGCTATGACGATTTTGAGTCGGCGATCGAGATGGCCAACAACACCCGCTACGGCCTGTCGAGCGGCCTGATATCGCCGCATCGCGAGAAATTCGAACAGCTGCTGCTGGAAGCGCGCGCCGGGATCGTGAACTGGAACAAACCGCTGACCGGTGCGGCGAGCACCGCGCCGTTTGGTGGCGTAGGGGCGTCGGGCAACCATCGCGCCAGCGCCTGGTATGCCGCCGATTACTGCGCGTGGCCGATGGCAAGCCTGGAAACCCCGGCGCTGACGCTGCCGGAGACGCTGAATCCGGGGCTGGATTTTACAGAGGGTGACGCCCATGAAAGCGCGTGAGGTTAACTTTGACGGCCTCGTGGGGCTGACGCACCACTATGCCGGGCTGTCGTTCGGTAATGAAGCCTCGACGAAGCACCGTTTCCAGGTCTCGAACCCGAAGCTGGCGGCGAAGCAGGGTCTGTTGAAAATGAAGGCGCTGTCCGATGCCGGTTTCCCGCAGGCGGTGATCCCGCCTCAGGAGCGACCAAACGTGGACGTGCTGCGCCAGCTGGGGTTCAGCGGTACGGATGAACAGGTGGTGGAAAAAGCAGGCACGCAGACGCCACACCTGCTTTCGGCGGCCAGTTCAGCCTCCTCGATGTGGGTGGCGAATGCCGCCACCGTTGCGCCGTCGGCGGATACGCTGGACGGCAAAGTGCATCTGACCGTTGCTAACCTGAACAACAAATTCCACCGCGCCAGCGAAGCGGAGACCACCGGGCGCGTGCTGCGCGCCATTTTTAATCATGAAGCGCATTTCGAGGTACATTCGGCGCTGCCGCAGGTCGCGATGTTTGGCGATGAAGGGGCGGCAAACCACAACCGTCTGGGCGGCGACTATGGCGAGCCGGGTTTGCAGCTGTTTATCTATGGACGGGAAGAGGGCGGCCACGCCGCGCCGGTTCGTTATCCGGCGAGACAAACTTTAGCCGCAAGCCAGGCGGTTGCGCGGCTGAACCAGGTTAATCCTTCTCAGGTGATTTTTGCCCAGCAAAATCCGCAGGTGATCGACCAGGGCGTGTTTCATAACGACGTCATTGCCGTTTCCAACCGTCAGGTGCTGTTCTGCCACGAGCAGGCGTTTGCCCATCAGGAAAAGTTGCTGGCCACGCTGCGCGAACGCGTGCCGGGATTTATGCCGATTCAGGTGCCCACGCAGGCGGTAAGCGTGCAGGATGCGGTCGAAACGTATCTGTTCAACAGCCAGCTGCTAAGCCGGGATGATGGCAGCATGATGCTGGTGCTGCCGCAGGAGTCCCGCAACCATCAGGGCGTCTGGCGCTATCTGAGCGAACTGGTGCAGGCGGATAACCCGATTGATGAACTGCGCGTGTTTGATCTGCGGGAAAGTATGGCCAACGGCGGGGGACCGGCGTGCCTGCGACTGCGCGTGGTGTTAACGCCGGAGGAGATGCAGGCCGTGAATCCGGCGGTGATGATGAACGACACGCTGTTCAATACCCTCAATGACTGGGTGGACCGCTATTATCGCGACCGTCTGGTTCAGGCCGATCTGGTTGATCCGCAGCTGCTGCGCGAAGGCCGCGAGGCACTGGATGCATTATCGACCATCCTGCAACTGGGATCGGTTTATCCGTTCCAGCGCTAAGGAGATGATATGGAAAACTTACTGGCGCTGACGCTGGCCGAAGAGACACCGGAGCGGCAAGAGGGGGAAGGCCCCTCGTTCCACTGGCGATGGCTGGGGCCGGGCGTGCTTGAACTGACGCCGACGGGGGAATATGACCTGTCGCTGCTGCTTTCGACCGGCATTCACGGAAACGAAACCGCGCCCGTGGAGATTGTCGATCTTTTGCTGCGCGCGCTGTTTCGCGCAGAGATCACGCTGCACTGCCGTCTGCTGGTGGTGCTGGGAAATCCGCCTGCGCTGGCGCAAAATAAACGGTATCTCGTGAGCGACATCAACCGCATGTTTGGTGGTCGCTGGGCGCAGTTTCCACAGAGTGTTGAGACGACACGCGCGCAATGGCTGGAGAAGGTGGTCACGACGTTTTTTGCCGGGGCGGGGGAAACACGCTGGCACCTCGATCTGCATACGGCCATTCGCGCCTCGTACCACGTGCGTTTTGGCGTGTTACCGCAGCGTCATCAGCCGTGGGATGAGGCGTTTCTGACCTGGCTTGGCGACGCGGGGCTGGAGGCGCTGGTTTTCCACCAGACGCCAGGCGGCACGTTTACCCACTTCACCTGCGAGAATGTTGGCGCGTTATCCTGCACCCTGGAGCTGGGAAAAGCGCTGCCGTTCGGGCAAAACGACCTGACGCGTTTTGCCCCTACGCATCAGGCGCTTCGGGCGTTGCTCGCCGGGGTTGCGCCGGAACCCTCCCGAGAACCCGTTGTGCGCTATCGGGTCGTGCAGCAGATCACGCGTCAAAGCCAGGCTTTCCAGCTACATATGGCGCCCCATACGCTGAACTTTACGCCGTTTCGCCAGGGCGTCCTGCTGGCGGAAGATGGTGAGACGCGCTATGAGGTACAGAAATCCACGGAATATGTTTTATTTCCTAATCCGTCGGTCGCGTTTGGTTTGCGAGCTGGCCTGATGCTGGAAAAAATGCCCTGATCATCTCCCCTCGCGCAGACCGGAGGGGAAATGAAGAATAAATTTCTTAGCGTTAAAAGCGCTCTGGTATTGTTTGCGGAATATTCCTGGAGAATTGCTTTATTATTAAACGGCACTTCGCTATACTTCTCCATAATCTCTTTAAAATCATCCTGTTGAATATTTTTGTTTCATCTCTCCACGCTTTTTCCTTAATTTCTCCACAATTGGCGAAAAGTTGTTTTTTACACTTTCATTGTTTTACCGTTGCTCTGACTAATTGACGATAAACCCCGTAAAGTTAATCTCGTCAACACGGCATAGCGCCGAAGAATAACTGAAAGTAAGGAAAGACATTATGCGTAAATTAACTGCACTGTTTGTTGCCTCTACCCTGGCTCTGGGCGCTACCAGCATGGCGTTCGCCGCCGATACCGCGACCACTACCGCCGCGCCGACGGAAGGCAAAATGATGATGCATCATAAAGGCAAGCCGGGTATGCACCATGAGATGATGATGTTTAAAGATCTGAACCTCACCGATGCGCAGAAGCAGCAGATCCGCGACATCATGAAAAGCCAGCGTGACCAGATGAAACGTCCTCCGCTGGAAGAGCGCCGCGCAATGCATGACATCATTGCCAGCGACAGCTTCGATAAAGCAAAAGCGGAAGCGCAGATCGACAAAATGGCCGAGCAGCATAAAGCGCGCATGCTGGCCCACATGGAAACTCAGAACAAGATTTACAACATTCTGACGCCGGAACAGAAAAAGCAATTTAATGCCAATTTTGAGAAGCGTCTGACAGAACGTGCAGCGCCGGAAGGTAAAATGCCTGCACCAACCGAATAATCGGTTCACTCTCTTAAGACCGCCGGGCTCCTGTCTACAAAAGCGAAAACGCTGTGGACAGGACCGGCGGTTTTTCTTTTATCCCATGCCTAAGGTCTGGCCTGACTGCTGCCGATAATACGTCTGTGAAAATGCCCTGGCGCACGGTGCGTCCTTCAGGAGTGGTCATGGAATTCTTTGATATCCGTAAAATGCCGGTCAGTCTCTGGCGTAATGGTGCGGGTGAGACGCGTGAGATTTGCTGTTTTCCTCCCGCGACGCGGGATTTTTTCTGGCGGGCCAGTATTGCCTCCATCGCCAGTAACGGCGAATTTTCCGCGTTCCCGGGCGTTGACCGGGTGATTACGCTGCTGGAGGGCGGCGAGGTGACCCTGGATGCAGGCAGGGCGTTTTGTCATACCCTGAAGCATCATCAGCCTTACCGATTTGCGGGCGATCTGGCGGTGAAAGCCGTGCTCACAGAGGGGCAGATGTCGATGGACTTCAACATCATGACCCGACGGGATTGCTGCCAGGCAAAGGTGCGCGTTGCTACCCGGACGTTCACTACCTTCGCATCACGCGGTGGGGTGGCGTTCGTATTAAGCGGCGCCTGGCAACTGGGCGACAAATTACTGACCGCCGATCAGGGCGCCAGCTGGGAAGCGGGCAGTCATACCCTCCGTTTACTGGAAACGAAGGGGTCGCTGCTGTTCAGTGAAATTACCTGGCTGCCGGGTCATTGAGGACGATGATCTCATATTTTCCGGTTAACAGTGGCTTGCAGAGAATTTTGTAACCATCCTGATCGAAACCGGCAGGGGTGCGCAGCAGAGCGGTAGCGTCATCCAGATTTTCAACGGCGCCAAGCCAGAGCCAGTTGCGGATGATGTGATAGTGCGTCATCCCATCGCGGGTTTCTTTCAGCGCCACCGCGCCTTCCCACGGCCAGCAGTTAACG
Source organism: Enterobacter sp. YSU (assembly GCF_016082135.1). Classification (NCBI taxonomy): domain Bacteria; kingdom Pseudomonadati; phylum Pseudomonadota; class Gammaproteobacteria; order Enterobacterales; family Enterobacteriaceae; genus Enterobacter; species Enterobacter sp. YSU. The sequence continues at coordinate 4,536,224 of NZ_CP059487.1, read as the reverse complement.
CTGATAGAGGCCAGGCCAGCCATAAACCGGGCATGATGTTCTTCAACGCTCTCTTTTCCACAGCACGCCCCGGCGCAGCGTTTCAGCGCTGAGCGGAAACAGGCGCGACCACGGGTGGTGGCTTCCAGTCCTAACAGGCCGTAACAAAGCTGTAATTCATCAGCCAGGGATTGCAGGGTTTGCAGTGCGGCACGTTTGTTGGCAAACAGACCGTAGAGATTGGGTTCATGCGAAAAATCCACTTCCCGGGCATAAACGACCTGCGGTTTTCCTGCGTTAATCTGCAAGGAACACAGCTGGCGGTTGCGGCGCAGGCGTTTGTTAAACAGCGGCTGCTGTTCCTTGATGAGCCGGGCTTCGAGCAGAAGCGCGCCCAGTTCGCCTGCCGTCTCGATCCAGGTGATCCGCCGGGACTGCCTGAGCATCGATGCTTCATCCGGCGTACGCAGGTGCGACATCACCCGGCTGCGGATATTCACGCTTTTGCCGATATAGAGCGGCATGGTGTCGCTGTCGCCGTGGAAGAAATAGACGCCAGGCTGTTTAGGCAGTGCCTCAAGCCAGGGGCGAAGATGCTCGGGATATTCGTAGATAGCCGCCGCTTCGAACTCAAGACGCGGGGCGGATTGACGCCTGCTCACATACTGCTCCATATACTGTTCAGGCATACAGTGTAGCAGGTGTTTGGTGGTTAAAAAAGAGCCGGGTGGCGGCTACGCCTTACCCGGCCTGCAAAGCGGAGTTACCATTTTGCTTTTACTTTTTCCAGAAATCATCAAACACCGTAATGGGCGGACGGCGCTTATGCTCGGTTTTCAGATACCAGCCTTCGATAATTTTAGCGGTACCTTCGTCGAGCGTTTTGCCTTCCAGATAATCATCGATGTTGTCATACGTAACGCCCAGCGCCGCTTCATCCGGCAGGGAAGGGCGATCGTCCTCCAGGTCCGCCGTTGGCGCCTTCTTATACAGGTGCTCCGGGCAGCCCAACGCCGCCAGCAGTTGCTTACCCTGACGCTTGTTCAGGCGGAAGAGGGGGTTGATATCCGTGCCGCCATCGCCGTATTTGGTGAAGAAGCCGGTGATGGCTTCCGCGGCGTGGTCAGTGCCGACGACGACCCCTTTGGTCATCCCTGCGATACTGTACTGCGCTTTCATGCGCTCACGGGCTTTCTCGTTGCCGCGGACAAAATCGCTCAGTTCAATACCGGCTTCACGCAGGGCCTGCTCGCTGGCCAGTACCGAACCTTTGATGTTTACGGTAAGAACACGGTCCGGCTGAATAAACGCAATCGCATCCTGACAGTCCTGCTCGTCGGCCTGCACGCCATACGGCAGACGTACGGCAATAAATTGCAGCGCGGTGTCACCGGTCTCGTCACGCAGCTCGGAGATGGCCATCTGGCTCAGCTTACCGGCCAGAGTGGAATCCTGACCGCCGCTGATGCCCAGCACCAGCGTCTTCAGGAAAGGGTGTGCAGACAGGTAAGCTTTCAAAAAATCAACGCTACGACGGATCTCTTCATTGGCATCAATCGCAGGTTTCGCGCCCAGCGCCTGAATAATTTCTTGTTGCAGAGCCATTACGCCCTCCCTATGCAGAACCAAACAGAAAGTGTGATCTGTTAAAACTAACCCTTTGTCGGGGAAACGACAAGGATCACAGTTTTGAGTGTACTGTTTTACAGCGATTTAGCAGCTTACCGTTGTTTTATTAGAATTTTCCGAAATTCGTCTGGCGTAACTCGCAAAGTTGAACAATAGTAATTTTTATCCCATGCTTAGTTAACACGCTGATAAACAAGAGGACGGAATATGAACAAGAACGTAGCAGGAATTTTAAGCGCAGCGGCGGTACTGACTATGCTGGCAGGGTGTACAGCTTACGATCGCACTAAAGATCAGTTCACACAGCCAGTGGTAAAAGACGTCAAAAAAGGCATGACGCGTTCCCAGGTTGCAGCCATTGCCGGTAAACCTTCTTCAGAAGTCACTATGATCCACGCGCGTGGTACCTGCCAGACCTATATTCTGGGTCAACGTGATGGTAAGGCAGAGACCTATTTTGTCGCCCTGGATGATACGGGTCACGTGATCAATTCTGGTTACCAGACCTGTGCCGAATACGACACCGACCCACAGGCACCTAAGGCACAGTAAGCCTGCTTGCCTGAGAGCGTTAACAAACCGGCCGGAAGGCCGGTTTTTTCATGCATACGTGAATCTTATTTCTTGGCGCGAATTATTTGCCTGAAATGTGAAGGTAGTCAACAAGCCAGGTCAATGAGAGACAATTTCAGTCTATCCAGAATTATCCCCTCCCTGTACCATTGCGTATACTCACTTCAACGACAAACAATGTTCAGCACACTGCCCGTCAGCCAGGATAGCGAGTCGAGTGATAGCGAGACGGCGGGTAGCCAAACAAGAGGGAAGTTATCATGGAAAAGAAACATATCTATCTGTTTTGCTCTGCGGGCATGTCCACTTCGCTGCTGGTTTCCAAAATGCGCGCGCAGGCCGAAAAATATGAAGTCCCTGTGGTGATTGAGGCGTTTCCGGAAACGCTGGCGGGCGAGAAGGGCCAGACAGCAGACGTTATTTTACTCGGGCCGCAAATCGCTTATATGCTGCCAGAAATTCAGCGTCTGCTACCCAATAAGCCGGTCGAAGTGATCGATTCCGTTTTATACGGCAAGATTGATGGTTTAGGTGTATTAAAAGCTGCCGTTGCGGCGATTAAAAAAGCTGCTAATTAATTTTTTATTTTTCCCGTCAAAGAGTTATTTCACACACAATACGCCGTAACGGTCGTTGCGGCATTTAAGGGTATTTTCCTATGAGTAAAGTCATCGCTTCACTTGAAAAGGTACTCCTTCCTTTTGCTGTTAAAATAGGAAAGCAGCCTCACGTTAATGCCATTAAGAACGGCTTTATTAAATTAATGCCGTTGACATTAGCCGGGGCAATGTTCGTTTTAATTAACAACGTTTTTCTGAGCTTTGGAGAAGGTTCCTTTTTTTATTCATTAGGAATTAGGTTAGATGCTTCAACTATTGAAACCCTTAATGGTTTAAAAGCCATTGGCGGCAACGTATACAATGGTACGTTGGGTATTATGTCGCTAATGGCGCCTTTCTTTATCGGAATGGCGCTGGCGGAAGAGCGTAAAGTGGATCCGCTTGCGGCAGGCTTACTGTCCATTGCCGCGTTCATGACCGTCACACCGTACAGCGTGGGTGACGCTTACGCCGTTGGCGCCAACTGGCTGGGTGGGGCAAACATCATTTCCGGTATTATTATCGGGCTGGTGGTGGCCGAAATGTTCACCTTCATTATTCGCCGTAACTGGGTTATCCGCTTGCCGGATAGCGTTCCGGCCTCCGTTTCTCGTTCCTTTTCCGCGTTGATTCCGGGCTTCATTATTCTCTCCATCATGGGGATTATTGCCTGGGCGCTCTCTCACTGGGGCACAAACTTCCACCAGATCATTATGGACTCTATCTCAACGCCGCTGGCGTCGATGGGTAGCGTAGTCGGTTGGGCGTATGTCATCTTTACCTCCCTGCTGTGGTTCTTCGGCGTGCATGGTTCACTGGCACTGGCGGCGCTGGACAGCGGTATTATGACCCCGTGGGCACTGGAAAACGTCGCGCTTTACCAGCAGTACGGCTCCGTCGATGCGGCGCTGGCGGCCGGTAAAACCTTCCATGTGTGGGCGAAGCCGATGCTTGACTCCTATATCTTCCTGGGCGGTACCGGGGCGACGTTGGGTCTGATCATCGCGGTCTTTATTGTCTCTCGCCGCGCCGACCATCGTCAGGTTGCGAAGCTGGCCCTGCCATCAGGCATCTTCCAGATTAACGAGCCGATCCTGTTTGGTCTGCCAATTATCATGAACCCGGTGATGTTCATTCCCTTCATCCTGGTTCAGCCGCTGCTGGCCGCGATTACGCTGACGGCGTACTACCTGGGCATTATCCCGCCGGTGACCAACATTGCGCCGTGGACGATGCCGGCTGGTCTGGGCGCGTTCTTCAACACCAACGGTAGCGTGGCGGCCTTCCTGCTGGCGATATTCAACCTCGGGATTGCAACCCTGCTCTACATGCCGTTCGTGGCGATTGCGAACAAGGCCGCAACGGTTATCGATGAAGAAGAGAGCGAAGAGGATATCGCCCTCGCACTGAAATTCTAAAATTGCACGGCGCGGGGCAACCCGCGCCAGCGGAAAGGAGCTTAAAGATGTTAGATTTAGAGAGTATCGTTGCCGAAGAAACCGCAGAGAATGATCTGGAAGAGGTGGTGATGGGCCTCATCATCAACTCCGGGCAGGCACGCAGCCTGGCGTATGCGGCGCTTAAGCAGGCTAAGCAGGGCGACTTCGTTGCCGCGAAAACCATGATGGAGCAGTCCCGTACAGCGTTAAACGAAGCGCATCTGGTGCAGACGAAGCTCATCGAAAGCGACCAGGGCGAAGGGAAGATGAAAGTGAGTCTGGTGCTGGTACATGCGCAGGATCATCTGATGACCTCCATGCTGGCACGCGAGCTGGTCGCGGAGCTCATCGAGCTTCACGAGAAGATGCAATAAGTCAGTTGAAGTAGCAGGAGGTCAGCACGATGGAAATCAAAACCGCACATGAGCAACAGCTGTTTAATGGCAAAAATTTTCACGTGGTGATTTACAACAAAACGGAGAGCGCCAGCGGTCTGCACCAGCATGACTACTACGAGTTCACGATTGTTCTGACCGGCCGCTACTATCAGGAGATCAACGGTAAGCGCGTCCTGCTTGAGCGTGGCGATTTCGTCTTCCTGCCAATGGGATCTTATCACCAGAGCTTTTATGAGTTTGGTGCGACGCGCATTCTGAACGTAGGGGTGAGCAGGCGTTTCTTCGAGAAGCACTATCTGCCGCTGGTGCCGTTCTGCTTTGTGGCGTCACAGGTGTATCGCGTTAAAAATGAGTTTATGACCTGGATTGAAACGGTTATCGCATCGCTGAATTTCCGCGACAATGAATTTGATGAATTTATTGAAACCGTGACGTTCTACGTCATGAATCGCCTCCGCCATCACCGTGAAGAACAGCAGGTGGTGGATGATATTCCTCAGTGGCTGCGCAGTACCGTGGAGCTGATGCACGATAAAGGACAGTTCAGCGATAACGCCCTGGAGAATATGGTGGCGCTGTCGGGTAAATCGCAGGAATATTTGACGCGCGCCACGCAGCGTTATTACCGTAAAACGCCTGTACAAATCATTAATGAAATCCGCATTAACTTTGCCAAAAAACAGCTGGAAATTACTAACTACTCTGTCACCGATATCGCTTACGAATCGGGTTACAGCAGCCCCAGCCTGTTTATTAAAACCTTTAAAAAATTGACTTCATTCACACCGAACAGTTACCGCAAAAATTTAACGGTAATTAATTAACTTTCGGCGGTTTATCCGCCAGGAACAGTGACGTAATGGCTTGCCCAAATAGCGGGAAGAGTACGCTATACCTTGCAGGCGATTAACCTGATACGCTAAGGGAGATATTATGCAACAGAAATTAAAAGTCGTAACCATTGGTGGCGGCAGCAGCTATACCCCGGAATTACTTGAAGGTTTCCTGAAACGGTATCATGAATTACCGGTCAGCGAATTATGGCTGGTGGATGTTGAAGAAGGTCAGGAGAAGCTGAATATTATTTTTGAACTGTGCAAACGCATGGTTGAAAAAGCGGGCGTGCCCTTAACCATGCATAAAACGCTGGATCGCCGCCTGGCACTGAAAGATGCTGACTTCGTGACCACGCAGCTGCGCGTCGGCCAGCTGAAGGCGCGTGAGCTGGACGAGCGCATTCCGCTGAGCCACGGTTATCTGGGCCAGGAAACCAACGGGGCAGGTGGCCTGTTTAAAGGCCTGCGTACTATTCCGGTCATTTTTGACATCATTAAAGACGTGGAGGAGATCTGCCCGAACGCCTGGGTGATCAACTTTACCAACCCGGCCGGGATGGTCACCGAGGCAGTCTATCGCCACACCGGTTTCAAACGCTTTATCGGCGTCTGCAATATTCCGATTGGCATGAAGATGTTCATCCGCGATGTACTGGAACTGACCGATAACGATGATCTCTCCATTGATCTGTTCGGCCTGAATCACATGGTCTTTATCAAAGATGTGATAGTGAACGGGCAATCGCGCTTTGCGGAACTGCTCGACGGCGTCGCCTCTGGTCGCCTGACCGCGGCCTCGGTGAAAAACATTTTCGATCTGCCGTTCAGCGAAGGGCTGATCCGCTCCCTGAATCTGCTGCCGTGCTCGTATCTGCTCTACTACTTCAAGCAGAAAGAGATGCTGGCCATTGAAATGGGCGAATACTACAAAGGTGGCGCACGCGCTCAGGTTGTACAGAAAGTAGAGAAGCAGCTTTTTGATTTGTATAAAGATCCGAACCTGAACGTCAAACCGAAAGAGCTGGAGCAGCGCGGCGGGGCATACTATTCGGATGCCGCGTGTGAAGTGATTAACGCCATTTACAATGACAAGCAGGCCGAGCACTATGTAAATGTTCCCCATCACGGGCACATCGATAATATCCCGGCAGACTGGGCCGTTGAGATGACCTGCATCCTTGGGCGCGAGGGTGCAAAACCGCATCCCCGCATTAACCACTTCGACGATAAGGTGATGGGCCTGATTCACACCATCAAAGGCTTTGAAGTGGCGGCGAGCAATGCGGCCCTGAGCGGCGAGCTGAATGACGTGCTGCTGGCGCTGAACCTCAGCCCGCTGGTGCATTCTGACCGTGACGCTGAAAAACTCGCGGGTGAGATGATCCTGGCGCATGAAAAATGGCTGCCAAACTTTGCTGCAACGGTTGAGAAACTGAAACTCACACACCGTTAAGAGGAGGCGCGATGGAAAACCTGCTGATCGTCAATGCCGATGATTTTGGTCTGTCAAAAGGGCAGAACTACGGCATTATTGAAGCCTGTCGCCGGGGCGTCGTGACCTCTACAACAGCGCTCATCAACGGTGAGGCAGTGGAACATGCGGCGCAGTTAAGCCGTGAGCTGCCCGAGCTGGGCGTGGGCATGCACTTTGTGCTGACGCTTGGGTTGCCCCTTTCGCCAATGCCGGGCCTGACGCGCGACGGCCAGCTGGGGAAATGGATTTGGGAAATGGCGGAGCAGGACGCTCTGCCGCTCGATGAGATTGCCCGCGAGCTGGATTGCCAGTTTAACCGCTTTGTGGATGTGTTTGGCCGCGAGCCTACCCATATTGACAGCCATCATCATGTGCATATGATCCCGGCGATTTTCCCGCTTGTGGCAGAGTTTGCGCAACGTAGAGGCGTGGCGATGCGCATGGATCGTGAGGTGCGCGGGCTGCCGGACGTCGCGGTGACGTCAACGGAGGCGTTCAGCAGCGCATTTTATGGCGACGAGATCGACGAAGCGCTGTTCCTGAAGGTGCTGGATGAGTCCGCCGCGAAAGGGGAGCGCTCGCTTGAGGTAATGGCGCACCCGGCGTTTGTCGATAACATCGTACGTAAGAGCGCCTACTGCTGGCCGCGTCTGGCGGAACTGGATGTGCTGACGTCGGCGTCGTTGAAGTACGCGATTGCCGAGCGTGGGTATCGTCTGGGGACGTTCATGGATCTTTGAGATAAAGCCCGGTGGCGGCTTCGCCTTACCGGGCCTACAAAAGCAATCGAAATGTAGGCCGGGTAAGCGCAGCGCCACCCGGCTTTTTTTTACGCCGGTATCTGGTCGGTCTTGCTGCTGCGCGACCACACACGGTGCGCGGCAAGCAGGTCAAACAACCGGGTCATAAACGCATCGTCAATGTTATCACCTTCGACAATGCCTTCTTCCCCTTGATCCGGTACCTTCAGCAGAGATTTAAACTTCCGCGCATCGCCTGCCAGGGCGATTGGCTTCAGGTGCTTATAGGCTTCCAGCAGATAATAGGCGGCATCACCGTTACCGAGCAGGCTCTCAACGTCGCCGCACGGCATAATCACCGCGTCAACCGTCAGCGACGGTGCCCCGGCGAAGGTCGCGGCAATTGGCAGGACAGAGCCATCGTCGGCTGTCACTTCACCCATGCGGGAGTAAAGCAGTTTGGCATGTACGCCCTGGGTTTTGAGCGCCTTCATGATCCCCAGCACGTCGCTGGCGCGCGGTTTATCATTCAGCAGGATAGCCACTACGCGGCCTTTAATTGACCCGCCAGGTACCGCGTACAGGCTCAGGGACGGATCCTTCTTCAGCCCGTTCACGTCTTTTGGCGGTGCGGCATGGCATTGCTCGTCAGTCAGCGTGATGCCGAGATTATTCGCCACGCCCTGAGCAAGCTGGATATCAATATGCGCCAGATGGTCGACCACGCGCTCGCGAATGTAGGTACGCACCACTTTGCTCAGCTCAAAGCTGAAACCGCCGATAATGTGCTGCTGTTCAATCGGGGTCTGGCTGTTCCAGAACAGGCGAGGCTGAGCGTAATATTCGCCGAATGACGGGCTGCGCTCGCGAATTTTTGTTCCGTCCACGCGCTCCTGATACGACTCAAATCCGCCACGTTTTGGCCCCGGCGGGGTTTCACGCGGCCAGTTATCGTTAATGGAGTTTGGCTCGTAGTTCGCCGGGTTGGTATCGATATCCTGGCGATGCATCCCGTCACGCTGGAAGTTATGGTACGGGCAGGTCGGACGGTTGATAGGAATTTCGTGGAAGTTCGGTCCACCGAGACGGCTGATCTGCGTATCGGTGTAAGAGAACAGCCGGCCCTGTAGCAGCGGATCGTTGGTGAAATCCAGCCCCGGCACAATATGGCCCGGGTGGAACGCAGCCTGCTCATTCTCCGCGAAGAAGTTATCCGGGTTGCGGTTAAGCACCATTTTGCCCACTAGCTGAACCGGCACCAGCTCCTCAGGAATAAGCTTGGTCGGGTCGAGCAGGTCGAAGTCGAATTTGAACTCGTCCTCTTCCGGGATCAGCTGTAACCCCAGCTCGTATTCCGGGAAATCACCGGCTTCAATGGATTCCCACAGTTCGCGACGGTGGAAGTCCGGATCGCGCCCGGTCAGCTTCTGTGCTTCATCCCACACCAGGGATGCTTTCCCCGCGACCGGTTTCCAGTGGAAACGCACAAACGTCGCTTTACCTTCAGCGTTAATCAGACGGAAGGTATGAATACCAAACCCTTCCATGGTGCGATAGCTGCGTGGGATCCCCCGGTCAGACATCGCCCACATCACGTTGTGAAGGGTTTCCGGTTGCAGGGAGACGTAGTCCCAGAAGGTGTCATGCGCACTTTGTCCCTGCGGTATGGCCCAGTGTGGCTCTGGTTTTACCGCATGGACAAAGTCAGGGAACTTATGCGCATCCTGAATGAAGAAAACCGGGGTGTTATTCCCGACGAGGTCGAAAATGCCCTCTTCGGTATAGAATTTGGTGGCGAAGCCGCGGATATCACGCACCGTATCGGCCGAACCCGCGCCGCCCTGTACGGTAGAGAAGCGCACAAATACCGGTGTGATTTTGTTCGGATCGGATAGGAAATCCGCCTTCGTGATCGCCTTCAGGCTCTTGTACGGCTGGAAATAGCCGTGCGCCGCGGAGCCGCGAGCGTGAACGATACGCTCAGGAATACGCTCATGGTCGAAATGGGTGATTTTTTCCCGCAGGATGAAATCTTCCAGCAGCGTCGGGCCGCGCGTTCCGGCGCGCAGGGAGTTCTGGTCATCGGCGATACGCACGCCCTGATTGGTGGTCAGCGCATAGCCTTCACCCCCTTTGCGGTGCGGGTCGAGAGATTTTAACTTCTCGTTATCCGCATCGGGCGACTTCACGCTTCCCGGTGCAGTAGGTTGCTCGCCCGGCGCGGACAGGCCCGGCGACGGTTTATGAGAGCCATCCGCAGGGGCGAGTGAGTCCATTCCCGGTTGAGATTCTTCGGTGCCATGAATAGGGGCTTGATGTGGTTTATCATTGTTCGACATTGCACGATTCTCCTTTGTTCGTTCCTGAAAACCCTATTAAGGATAGAACAATGTGATGAATTAGCAGGCGAACTAAGCGTTTTCAGATAAGTGATTAGCGAAAGGAGCCATCTGCCTCACGTCAGGCGCGACGGGTGGGGGGAGAATCGGCTATGATAGAAATTTCCTGCTTTAAGAATTTGCTTTAGTGAACCCGTCGCTTATGAAACCTCTTCGTCAACAAAACCGCCAGGTTATTAGCTATGTGCCCCGCGTTGAACCCGCGCCGCCTGACCATGCCCTGAAAGTGGATGGTTTTCGCGATGTCTGGATGTTACGGGGTAAATACGTTGCCTTCGTGCTGATTGGCGAGCACTTCCGTCGCTCCCCTGCGTTTACGGTGCCGGAATCGGCGCAGCGATGGGCTGTGCAGACCCGCCAGGATGAAGAGGTTGAAGAATAACAGCCATAAAAAAACCGCCCGCAGGCGGTTTTTTTATTTCAGCCGTGATTAACGATGGGCCAGTTCCGCATCTTCTTCACTGTCGAGAATCGTTTTGTCGGTCTGCTTCAGCCACTGGCTGGTCAGGGTACCGGCGGTCATTGAGCCACTCACGTTCAGGGCGGTACGCCCCATATCGATCAGCGGTTCAACAGAGATCAGCAGGGCAACCAGCGTCACCGGCAGTCCCAGCGCAGGCAGAACGATCAGCGCAGCGAAGGTCGCGCCGCCGCCCACGCCCGCAACACCGGCGGAGCTAATGGTCACGATACCCACCAGCGTCGCAATCCAGACCGGATCCAGCGGGTTAATCCCCACGGTTGGGGCAACCATCACGGCCAGCATCGCCGGGTAGAGACCCGCACAGCCGTTCTGCCCGATGGTGGCGCCAAAGGAGGCCGAGAAGCTGGCGATAGACTCCGGTACGCCCAGACGACGGGTCTGTGCTTCCACGTTCAGCGGGATGGATGCCGCGCTGGAACGGCTGGTGAAGGCGAAGGTCAGCACCGGCCAGACTTTGCGGAAATATTTCAGCGGGCTAACGCCGTTCACGCCCAGCAGGATACCGTGCACCACAAACATAATGCCCAGCCCCAGATAAGAGGCGATCACAAAGCTGCCAAGCTTGATGATGTCTTGCAGGTTAGAGCCTGCCACGACTTTGGTCATCAGCGCCAGGACACCGTACGGCGTCAGCTGCATGACCAGACGCACCAGCTTCATCACCCAGCTTTGCAAGGTATCGATGGCCGTCAGAACGCGCTCGCCTTTCGGCGCATCGTCCTTCAGCAGCTTGAGCGCAGCCACGCCCAGGAATGCCGCGAAGATCACCACGCTGATAATGGAGGTTGGGCTTGCACCGGTCAGGTCAGCGAACGGGTTCTTCGGAATGAAGGAGAGCACCATCTGCGGAACGGTCAGATCGGCCACTTTACCCACGTAGTTGGTCTCAATCGCCGTCAGACGCGCGGTTTCAGCGCTACCCTGCACCAGACCTTCAGCAGTCAGGCCAAACAGATTGGTTACCAGCACACCCACCAGCGCCGCAATCAGCGTGGTGAAGAGCAGGGTACCAATGGTCAGGAAACTGATTTTACCCAGTTGAGAGGCATTATGCAGGCGGGCTACGGCGCTCAGAATAGAGGCGAATACCAGCGGCATAACGATCATTTGCAGCAGCTGTACATAGCCGTTACCGACAATGTTGAACCACTGAATAGAATCTTTCAGTACCGGGCTATCGGAGCCGTAAATGGCGTGTAAGGCCAGGCCAAACACCACGCCCATGACCAGACCGACCAGTACCTTTTTCGCCAGACTCCACTGTTTGTGGCGAGCCTGGGCGAGAAGCAATAGCAATACGACGAACACAACAATGTTCGCGATGAGTGGAAAATTCATCCCCGTTCTCCTGATTTATTATACGGTCGGTTTTTACCGAACCTGTTGGCGCAAGGTTATCAGAAGTGTGATGTCGCGCTTATATCCATATGGAATGGTTTATGACAAAAGTGATTATATTGTCGGTTTAATGTTCAATCTGGTGATTAATAAAACGATTGAACTGAAATTGTAGCGAGTTGATCATTTGCGATGACCAGCGCACTGCACCATTTTCGGGCAATGTCTGCGGCATCCACACGGCATACGCAAACAGCGCCATACACAGAACGCGCTCCAGCTGGTTGCCTTTTTGCGGCACGAGGATTGGCAGACGGAAACGCCAGCGGCAGGGCCAGAGCAGCGGTACACCCGCTGGCGTCAGCATATCGGCGAGGATATGGCTTAAGTAGCCGAGCACCATGCCCTGAATGGCATCCGCCGGGACGATCCAGCTCTCCGGAACCTTCAAATAGAAGAGTGTAAGCAGGCCGAATACGGCCAGCAGGCTGTGGGTAAACCCGCGATGACCAAAGGCTCTGGCGATGGGTTTTGAAATCCACTTCAGCCGCTGGCCAAGGAATGACTTTGGATGATCTATGTCCGGCAGGAGGCAGGTCAGCACGGCGGAAGGGACAATATGCCACCAGTCCCCCTGTGCCAGCACAGGGGTCAGTTCAGCGTTTTTGGCAAACACTGCACAGGCAAGTGAAAAAAGCAGGTGGCCTTCCGCCGTCATGATAAAACCCGGTAAACTGTCGATTCATACAGTATAGGGTTTTTATACAGTGTGTGAAAGAGGTGACGGTGTAACTCTTTGTCACAAACGCACGGTTAGCGCGCCAGCCAGCCACCGTCTACGGCGAGGGTATGACCGTTAACGTAATCAGAGGCCGATGAGGCCAGGAACACCACCGGACCCTGTAAATCCTCCGGCAGACCCCAGCGACCCGCCGGAATACGGTCGAGGATCGCCTGGCTGCGCTGCTCATCATCGCGAAGCTGCCGGGTGTTATTGGTCGCCATGTAACCCGGCGCAATAGCATTCACATTAATGCCCAGCGTTGCCCATTCGTTCGCCAGCAGGCGGGTGAGGCCCAGCACGCCGCTTTTGGACGCCGTATAGGAGGGCACCCGGATGCCGCCCTGGAAGGAGAGCATGGAGGCAATGTTAATAATCTTGCCGCCCTGACCCTGCGCGATAAACTGTTTCGCCACTGCCTGAGAGAGGAAAAAGACCGATTTCAGATTGAGATCGATGACCTCGTCCCAGTCCTTCTCGCTAAATTCCAGCGCATCGGCACGGCGGATGGTGCCGGCATTGTTAACCAGAATATCGATGCGGCCCATCTCAGCGACTGCGGTATCCACCACGCTCTGAATACTCTCCTGCTTGCCAAGATCGGCGCGAATCGCGATAAAGCGTCGTTCCAGCGCCGTAACGCGCGCTGCCGTTTCGTCAGGAACCTTGCGGTTAACCCCCACGATATCGCATCCTGCCTGGGCGAGGGCAATGGCCATACCTTGCCCCAGACCGGTATCGCACCCGGTCACCATCGCCACTTTTCCTGCCAGAGTAAAAGCATCCAGTATCATACGCGCCTCAGAAGTCAGGTTATTGTCATTCTGCACGTAAGAATAGGAGTCTGGAATGAGAAAAGCAAATAAAGTAAAACGTTGTTTTGATTTGGCGATGCAGGCAGCCGAAGCTGCCTGAAAGAGCGTTACTCCCCGCGCAGATGGCGGGCAGTCAATTCTTCAAGAGACGTCAGCCTGACGTCCGCGAGGGCAAAACGGGGATCGTGTCGGCCTTCTTCAGCCGGCACAACGATGGAGCGCATACGTGCGGCTTTGGACGCCACCATGCCGTTAACCGAATCTTCCAGCGCCACACAGGTAAGTGGATCCAGCCCCAGTTTCGCGGCGCAGTCCATATACACCTGCGGATGTGGCTTGCTGTAAGGAAGCTTTTCGGCCGAGGCCAGCGCGTCGAAGCTGTCGCGCAGCCCGAACATCGTCAGCACTTTTTCCAGCATATGCAGCGGTGAGGCGGAGGCCAGCCCCACTTTCAGCCCTTGCGCCTTGCACAGGGCGATAGCGTCGCGTACGCCCGGTAACAGCGGCTTATACTCTTCTACGAGGGAGATAGCGCGGTTGATAATGCGCGCCGTTACTTCGTCGCGATCCGGGCCAACCCATGGCTGGTGGGCATACCAGAGGTCAACCACCATATCGATGCGCAGCCCCAGGGTATCGGGAAGCTCGTTACGACGACTGATATCGACGCCGAGGCTGGCCATCACGTCCAGTTCAGCCCGATCCCACAGGGGTTCGGAATCAATCAGCAATCCATCCATGTCAAAAATAGCGGCAAGTATCTGGCGCGGGGTCGACATTACAACATCTCCTTATCTTGGGGGTAAGACAAACGGTGCTAAGCACAAGCAATTTAGCATATTGCATTCAAAGAGCGGGCGAAAATGACCGACAGCAGGTAGACTTAGGCACAAATAACGCGTCTTTATGAAGAGGAACTAATGACGTATCAACAAGCTGGACGCATCGCGGTCTTAAAACGTATTGCTGGTTGGGTTATTTTCATTCCCGCCCTGATTTCAACGCTGATCTCCGTACTCAAATTTATGTACGATCACAGCGAAAAACAGCCGGGCATCAATGCCGTCATGCTTGATTTTGCGCACGTCATGATTGAGATGATGCGGTTTAACACCCCGTTCCTGAACGTCTTCTGGTTCAACTCGCCCACGCCGGATTTTCACCACCAGCTGAATGTCGGTTTCTGGATAATCTATGCGTTGATATTTATCGCGATGGCGTTGCAGGCTTCCGGCGCGCGCATGAGTCGCCAGACCCGCTTTTTGCGCGAAGGGGTGGAAGACCAGCTGATCCTTGAGAAGGCGAAAGGCCCTGACGGGATGAGCCGCGAGCAGATCGAATCGCGCATTGTCGTTCCGCGGCATACCATTTTTGTGCAGTTTTTCCCGCTCTACATCCTGCCGGTCATTATCATTGTGGCCGGGTATTTCTTCTTTACGCTGCTTGGCTTCCTGTAAATCCTAAGGGAAGGGGCGTGAAGCCGCCCCCTCTCGCTATGCCGCCAGAATGCGGTCCAGCGCCCGCTGGGCATTCACCAGATGACTCCCGCCAAACAAAATAGCCCGGTTTATCAAGGTGTACAGCTGATAAACCGGCTGACGGTCAAGGAAACCCGCAGGTAACGGCGAAACAGACTGATAGCCATCATAAATTTGCGGCGGTTGTTCAGGGTGCAACGGCAGCATTGCGAGGTCACATTCTCTGTCGCCCCAGTAGCAGGCCGGGTCAAATATATAGGGACCATCAGGCCCAAGTGCACAGTTGTTTGACCATAAATCTCCGTGCAGAAGGGAAGCCTGAGGCTGATGCGAAGCCAGACGCTGCTGAATGTGTTCAACAATCGCGTCGATGTTGCCGAACGCTAATCCCTTTTCAGCGGCCAGCTCCAGCTGCCAGCCGATGCGCTGCTCGGCGAAAAAGGTCGACCAACGGCGCTGCCATGCGTTTGGCTGTGGGGTAGTGGAGAGGTCGTTATCAAAATCGAGCCCGAACTGAGGTTGATCGCTCCACTGGTGCAAACGGGCGATCTGTTGCCCGAGAATAAAGGCGTTGTGCGCATCCAGAGGGCGCGCGGGAAGATAGTTCATCACCAGAAAGCTATAGTCACGATCGCTGCCGACGGCTAATACCTGCGGAACGGTGACTGTTTTACTGCGCGATAACAGCTCAAGCTGATCGGCTTCGGCAGTAAAAATGGGGAGCAATTCACGCTCATCACACTTAACGAAAAGATCGCGCCCGGCGTAACGTAAATGCCATGCGGCATGGATCTCTCCGCCTGGCAGTTCGTTACGCAGTTCAATTTCACCTTCACCCAGCTGCTCACTTAAAAGATGACTGATAGCCTGCCACATGATGTCTCTCCCATGTTGTCTGCCAGATCATAAAGTTAGCGCAAAACGGCTATAAAAAAACAGGAACTAACGCACAACTGAGCGGTTTAATTTTGTACAGGGCACTTATTGTTCTTTTTTATGCCAGTTTTCCCAGCTATCCACATCAATTTCCGTGGCTTTGTCAGTCACGCTTTCCACCAGACTACTGGCCAGCGCCTTCACCTCTTCCTGACTCAGCGGGCTTATCAGGCCAAATGCCAGTGAGCCGAGATCGTGAATATTGCCCTCATCGTCCGTCAGTGTGAGCAGAAAATTGGCGCGCGTGAACGCGTTGTTGAGTTCATTCAGTTCGGTCAGCGACGCCTCATGAATATTCACGGTTACGACGTAGCGGGTGATATCACCACTGCTCATAATTCACCTCGTTGTTATCCTGAAAGTTTTCTTAGCATAGTCGATATGCCCTGTTTAGCGACTTCCCCCTCCATGGGAAGGGGAAGCAGGTTCAGCTTCTCGCCAGGTAATCGACAATTTTCTGGGTATCCGCAAGCGAACACAGACGCGTTCCCTGGTTTATGGTGGCTGCACTCCCTGCCGCGACGCCATAGCGTGCCATCTCCAGAAGCGAAGCGCCCTGCGCCAGCTTCAGCACCATCGCGCCAACCATACTGTCACCGGCGCCCACGGTGCTCTGGCTTTTCATCGGCGGTGGCACAACCTGCACAAAGCCCGTCTTGTCGACGGCCAGCGCACCCTGAGGACCGAGAGAAACCACAACGCGATGCGCTTTGCCCGTACGTACCAGCTCTTCTGCGGCAGTACGCACGTCGTCAGGCTGGCTGAGTTCTCGATTAACCAGGGCGCTGAGCTCTTTCTGGTTAGGTTTAACGAGTTCAAGTTGTCCGGGTTCTAACGCCGCCTTCAGGGCTTCGCCCGAGCTATCGACAATGCAGCGGATGCCGCGCTGGAGCGCCGCCTGAACCAGCGCCGTCAGTTTTTCTGTTTTGACGCCCGGCGGCAGGCTACCGCTGATCACCAGTAATGAGCCGCTTTCAATGGTCAGCACTTTCTCTTCCAGTTGACGAAACTCATCATCGCTCAATTTCGCCCCCGGCATCACAAAACGATATTGCTCGCCGCTGGATTCAACATGGACATGCAGGTTCTGCCGGGTCCAGTCTTTAGCATCGACGGTGTCTACGGCCACCTGTTCATCTGCCAGCAACGCAACCAGATGTTCTCCCGTGGCGCCGCCAGCGGGGAAGATGGCGGTGGCTTTTCCGCCGAGATGGGTAATAGCGCGCGCCACGTTGATGCCGCCGCCGCCCGGCTCAAACACCGGCGCGCTACAGCGCAGCTTACCTTCCGGGTAGATTTGCGGCGTCATGGTCGCGGAGTCGAGGGAAGGGGAAAGTGTCAGCGTATAAATCGAAGCCATCATGACCTCCTTTTATCATGGGTTCTTTTAAGCCTGGCACCGTTTGGCAGGAAGGCAACGTAAATAACAGTATGATTTTAAATATGAATGCTGACAAATAACCTGCGCCGGGCATATAAAATAAAACACGTTTTGGGATCGTTCTTATTCAAAAAATGAAAGAAGAAAATATTGCTATGTTATTTGCGGCTTTTTATAATTTGTTACCTTTCTATGGTCGCCTTGTCATTGATCCGCAAGAAAGTTTCCGAGACCGTGACGGTCTCTTTTTATGTTGTACGGACTCCTTAAATAAAATGAAGCTTTTGAAGACAGTACCCGCAGCACTGATGCTGGCGGGTGGCGTATTTGCGTCACTGAATGCAACCGCCGATGATACCGTTTTTACTGTCATGGACGATCCCTCCACTGCCAAAAAACCCTTTGAAGGTAACGTGAATGCCGGGTATCTGGCGCAATCCGGTAATACGAAAAGCTCCTCCCTGACCGCAGACAGCACCCTGACCTGGTACGGCAACACCACGGCCTGGTCGCTGTGGGGAAATGCCAGCAACACCTCTGCTAACGATCAACGCTCATCGGAGAAATACGCGGTAGGCGGACGTAGCCGATACAACATGACCGATTATGACTACCTGTTCGGGCAGGCGAGTTGGCTGACTGACCGCTACAACGGCTATCGCCAGCGTGATGTCGTAACTGCGGGTTATGGTCGTCAGTTCCTCAATGGGCCGGTGCACAGCCTGCGTTTTGAATTCGGTCCGGGTGTCCGTTACGACGAGTACACCAACGGCGAAGATGAAACCCAGCCGCTGGGTTATGCATCGGGCACCTATGCATGGCAGATGACGGACAACGCAAAATTCACCCAGGGTGTGTCGGTGTTTGGTGCTGAAGATACAACGCTGAACTCAGAAAGTGCGTTGAATGTGGCCATCAACGAACACTTTGGACTCAAGGTGGCGTACAACGTAACCTGGAACTCATCCCCACCTGATTCTGCGCCGGAACATACCGATCGCCGAACCACGATTTCTTTAGGTTATAAAATGTAATATCGTCGGGCCGGGATTATTCTCGGCCCGTTTTTTATTTTCTGAAACTGTGCTTATTTATATTAAACGGCGTTTTAAAATAATGGGTCTGGTTTCATCTTCATAATTTCTCCATAATTAGCCGACCAGGGCTTATTCAGTTTATTTGACACGAATTGATAAATAATTTGACTAGGCAAGAATGTGATCCAGATCTACACTTACGACACAGGCGAAAAACTCGCCTCAGGCATATCGCATTAAATAAGTATGAGAATAAAATTATGAAAAAAATCAAAACCGCTACAGCAGCGATGGTGCTTTCCGCACTTTCATTTGGCGTATTTGCTGCTGATAATATGACGCAACCTGCCAGTGACGTTAACAGCCCAATCGGGATCGCTAAAGCCTCGGATGTAGAAGCAGGCTCCAACATTGCCCCTGGCTCTCAGTCTACCGGCCAGTCAATGAATGATGCATTTGATGTAGACAAGCTGGTGGCGGGTGAGTGGTCCTGATATTTCAACTGCCACGTGTGACGGAATATATACGCTGTCACAGCCTGTCGAAAACCGGATTATGACGTACCGGTTTTGGACCATAAATTATCGTAAAGATAGTTAAGATTTATTCAGTAAATTCACGGCACGTTTTCGCTGACAAAATATTAGCCCCAGATCATTGCGGCCCAGCGCAGCAGCAACATCGCGCCGCAAATAGCAATTAACACCACGACCATTTTCCAGTGCTTCACGGCAAATCTTTTTGTTGGCATAACCTAATCCTTGTCAGTTGATACCCTTAGTCTACCAAAATCTGCGCCAGAAAGCGCTCAACCCTGGACAACAGGTTATGCCGGAACACCGGTTCGGCTTAAAACCAATGGAATCTGTCAGCCAGAATCAATACCAGGAAAGCAGCGGAAAGTAGATTCAATATCACAACGGTTCTGCTGGATACATTCATGTGATACCCCTTCGATGTTTAAGGACCAAGTCAAGAATAGCTCAGCACTTTCGGATTGCGAGCCTCCGTCAGCAAAAGTTCATGAACGCAGACAAAAGGATGAACGGTTCAAACGGTCGCAGAAGGTGCATTCGCCCTTTCAATAGTGTTACCATTACCCTGCTTGCCGTAAATTCGCATTTATCTGAATCGGCAGGTGCATGATGACGAACCAATTTGACGATTGTTGGTCAGATGGTTTCGTAATCTACTGTTTAATCACGATTATTTTCTTTGTATATGCTCTTATGTGTGGGGCATCACTGCAAATAAGGATATAAAATGCCTGTAATTACTCTTCCTGATGGCAGCCAACGCCATTTCGACCATGCTGTTAGCCCAATGGATGTTGCCCTGGATATCGGCCCTGGACTTGCAAAAGCAACCATCGCAGGTCGCGTAAACGGTGAGCTGGTAGACGCGTCCGATCTGATTGAAAGCGATGCAACGCTTGCGATCATCACCGCGAAAGACGAAGAAGGTCTGGAGATCATTCGTCACTCCTGTGCGCACCTGTTAGGCCATGCTATTAAGCAGCTCTGGCCAAACACCAAAATGGCGATCGGCCCGGTTATCGACAACGGTTTCTACTACGACGTTGACCTTGACCACACCCTGACTCAGGAAGATATCGACGCGCTCGAGAAACGAATGCACGAGCTCGCCGAAACCAACTATGACGTCATTAAGAAGAAAGTCAGCTGGCACGAAGCGCGTGAAACCTTCGTGAAGCGCGGCGAGAGCTACAAAGTCTCGATTCTTGATGAAAACATCGCTCATGATGACAAGCCTGGCTTGTACCATCACCAGGAATACGTCGACATGTGCCGTGGACCGCACGTGCCGAACATGCGCTTCTGTCATCACTTCAAACTGATGAAAATCGCAGGCGCTTACTGGCGTGGCGACAGCAACAACAAAATGTTGCAGCGTATTTATGGTACCGCGTGGGCCGATAAGAAGGCCCTGAACGCGTACCTGCAACGCCTGGAAGAGGCGGCTAAGCGTGACCACCGTAAAATCGGTAAGCAGCTTGACCTGTATCATATGCAGGAAGAAGCGCCGGGGATGGTGTTCTGGCATAACGACGGCTGGACTATCTTCCGTGAACTGGAAACGTTCGTGCGCTCCAAGCTGAAAGAGTACCAGTACCAGGAAGTGAAAGGCCCGTTCATGATGGACCGTGTGCTGTGGGAAAAAACCGGCCACTGGGACAACTACAAAGATGCGATGTTCACCACTTCGTCTGAGAACCGTGAATACTGCATCAAGCCAATGAACTGCCCGGGCCACGTTCAGATCTTCAACCAGGGTCTGAAATCCTACCGCGATCTGCCGCTGCGTATGGCGGAGTTCGGTAGCTGCCACCGTAACGAGCCATCAGGTGCGCTGCACGGTCTGATGCGTGTTCGTGGCTTTACTCAGGATGATGCGCATATCTTCTGTACTGAAGATCAGGTCCGTGAAGAAGTTAACGCCTGTATTCGTATGGTCTACGATATGTACAGCACCTTTGGCTTCGAGAAGATCGTGGTCAAACTCTCAACGCGTCCGGAAAAACGTATCGGCAGCGATGAGACATGGGATCGCGCAGAGGCGGATCTTGCCGTAGCGCTGGAAGAGAACGGTATTCCGTTCGAATACCAGCTGGGCGAGGGCGCATTCTACGGTCCGAAAATTGAATTTACCCTGTATGACTGCCTCGATCGCGCATGGCAGTGCGGAACGGTACAGCTGGACTTCTCCCTGCCGCAGCGTTTAAGCGCCTCTTATGTTGGCGAAGACAACGAGCGTCAGGTGCCGGTTATGATTCACCGTGCGATTCTCGGTTCACTGGAGCGCTTCATCGGCATCCTGACCGAAGAGTTCGCGGGCTTCTTCCCAACCTGGCTTGCGCCAGTGCAGGTAGTGGTGATGAACATTACCGATTCTCAGGCGGATTACGTTAAAGAATTGACGCAGAAACTACAAAATGCGGGCATTCGCGTAAAAGCAGACTTGAGAAATGAGAAGATTGGCTTTAAAATCCGCGAGCACACTTTACGTCGTGTCCCGTATATGTTGGTCTGTGGTGATAAAGAGGTGGAAGCAGGCAAAGTTGCCGTTCGCACCCGCCGTGGTAAAGACCTGGGGAGCCTGGACGTAAGTGAAGTGATTGAGAAGCTGCAACAAGAGATTCGCAGCCGCAGTCTTCAACAACTGGAGGAATAAGGTATTAAAGGCGGAAAACGAGTTCAAACGGCACGTCCGAATCGTATCAATGGCGAGATTCGCGCCCAGGAAGTTCGCTTAACAGGTCTGGAAGGCGAGCAGCTGGGGATTGTGAGTCTGAGAGAAGCGATCGAAAAGGCTGAAGAAGCTGGAGTAGATTTAGTTGAAATCAGCCCTAACGCCGAACCGCCAGTTTGTCGTATCATGGACTACGGCAAGTTCCTTTATGAAAAGAGTAAGTCTTCTAAGGAACAGAAGAAGAAGCAAAAAGTTATCCAGGTTAAGGAAATTAAATTCCGTCCTGGTACCGACGATGGCGATTATCAGGTAAAACTCCGCAGCCTGATTCGCTTTCTGGAAGATGGCGATAAGGCCAAGATCACGCTGCGTTTCCGCGGTCGTGAGATGGCCCACCAACAGATTGGTATGGAAGTGCTTAACCGCGTCCGTGACGATCTGAGTGAACTGGCAGTAGTCGAATCCTTCCCTACGAAGATCGAAGGCCGCCAGATGATCATGGTGCTCGCTCCTAAGAAGAAACAGTAAGGCCTTCAAGCAGCAAAATCTGTGGAGCCTTCGGGCCCCATAGGTTTTGTTCGCCTATGTTTCGTTTATTTAACAATGCGAAGTGGAAGTTATTAAAATGCCAAAAATTAAGACCGTACGCGGTGCTGCTAAGCGCTTCAAAAAAACCGGTAAAGGTGGTTTTAAGCACAAGCACGCTAACCTGCGTCACATTCTGACTAAGAAAGCTACCAAGCGTAAACGTCACCTGCGTCCAAAAGCCATGGTTTCTAAAGGCGATCTGGGCCTGGTCATCGCGTGCCTGCCGTACGCATAAGTCGTTAACGTTTAACTTTTTTAACTTAGAATAGATACAGGAGAGCACACATGGCTCGCGTAAAACGTGGTGTAATTGCACGTGCACGTCACAAGAAAATTTTGAAACAAGCTAAAGGCTACTACGGTGCGCGTTCACGCGTATACCGCGTTGCCTTCCAGGCTGTTATCAAAGCAGGTCAGTACGCTTACCGTGACCGTCGTCAGCGTAAGCGTCAGTTCCGTCAACTGTGGATTGCGCGTATCAACGCAGCAGCACGTCAGAACGGTATTTCTTACAGCAAATTCATCAACGGCCTGAAAAAAGCCTCTGTTGAAATCGACCGTAAGATCCTGGCTGACATCGCAGTATTCGACAAAGTAGCGTTCACCGCTCTGGTCGAAAAAGCGAAAGCAGCACTGGCATAAGCCAGTTGAGAGAGGGGGCTTTGCCTCCTCTTTTCATTTAACACCATCAGAAGATTGACATTTATCCGTGCAGGCTTTTCAATAAGGTCTTAACGGTTTTTACCCTACAAGGTAACGCAAGCATGAATGCTGCTATTTTCCGCTTCTTCTTTTACTTTAGCACCTGACTTCAGGAGGCTAGCGCGTGAAAGATGAAACGAAAAACAGCGCCAGATAAGCCTCCCGATGGAGGCTTTTTTTGTGCCTGAAGTTAAGAGAATACGTCCAACAATTCGGTGTCTGCACCGACATAATGAGGAAAACCATGTCACATCTCGCAGAGCTGGTTGCCAGTGCAACGGCCGCCATTAACCAGGCCTCAGATGTTGCCGCGTTAGACAATGTCCGCGTCGAATATCTGGGCAAGAAAGGGCATTTGACCCTTCAGATGACTACCCTGCGTGAACTGCCAGCAGAGGAGCGCCCGGCAGCCGGTGCAGTGATTAACGAAGCCAAAGAGCAGGTACAGCAGGCGCTGAACGCGCGTAAAGCCGAGCTGGAAAGCGCAGTACTGAATGCGCGTCTGGCGGCAGAAACGATTGACGTTTCTCTGCCGGGTCGTCGTATTGAAAATGGCGGTCTGCATCCGGTGACTCGTACTATCGATCGTATTGAAAGTTTCTTCGGTGAGCTCGGCTTTACCGTGGCGACTGGCCCGGAAATTGAAGATGATTACCACAACTTCGATGCCCTGAACATTCCTGGCCATCATCCGGCACGTGCTGACCACGACACTTTCTGGTTTGACGCTACCCGTCTGCTGCGTACTCAGACTTCCGGCGTTCAGATCCGTACCATGAAGGAGCAGGAGCCGCCAATCCGCATCATCGCGCCGGGTCGCGTATACCGTAACGACTACGATCAGACCCACACCCCAATGTTCCACCAGATGGAAGGTCTGATTGTTGATAAAAACATCAGCTTTACGAACCTGAAAGGCACGCTGCACGATTTCCTGAACAACTTCTTTGAGGAAGATTTGCAGGTTCGCTTCCGCCCGTCCTACTTCCCGTTCACCGAACCGTCTGCGGAAGTTGACGTGATGGGTAAAAACGGCAAATGGCTGGAAGTGCTGGGCTGCGGCATGGTGCATCCAAACGTGCTGCGCAACGTGGGTATCGATCCGGAAGTGTATTCCGGCTTTGCGTTCGGTATGGGTATGGAGCGTCTGACAATGCTGCGCTACGGCGTAACCGATTTACGTGCGTTCTTCGAAAACGATCTGCGTTTCCTCAAACAGTTTAAATAAGGGCAGGACAGAACAATGAAATTCAGTGAACTGTGGTTACGCGAATGGGTGAACACCACGCTGGACAGCGACGCGCTTTCCAACCAGATCACCATGGCGGGTCTGGAAGTTGACGGTGTAGAGCCGGTTTCTGGCGCCTTCACCGGCGTGGTCGTGGGCGAAGTGGTTGAATGCGGTCAGCACCCTAACGCTGACAAACTGCGCGTAACAAAAGTCAATGTGGGCGGTGACCGTCTGCTGGATATCGTCTGCGGTGCGCCAAACTGCCGTCAGGGCCTGAAAGTGGCCGTGGCGACCGTCGGTGCGGTGCTGCCGGGCGATTTCAAAATCAAAGCGGCTAAGCTGCGCGGTGAGCCGTCTGAAGGCATGCTGTGCTCCTTCTCCGAACTGGGTATTTCCGACGATCACTCCGGCATTATTGAACTGCCGCAGGATGCGCCAGTTGGTACGGATATCCGCGAATACCTGAAGCTTGATGACAACACCATCGAAATCAGCGTAACGCCAAACCGTGCTGACTGTTTAGGCATCATCGGTGTGGCCCGCGACGTGGCCGTGCTCAACCAGACTGAACTGAACGTGCCGGAGATCGCTCCGGTTGAGGCAACCATCAGTGACGTGCTGCCGATACAGGTAGACGCGCCTGAGGCCTGCCCACGCTACCTCGGTCGTGTGGTGAAAGGTATTAACGTTAAAGCGCCAACCCCGCTGTGGATGAAAGAGAAACTGCGTCGCTGCGGTATCCGTTCTATCGATGCGGTCGTCGACGTCACCAACTATGTTCTGCTGGAGCTGGGCCAGCCAATGCACGCCTTTGATAAAGATCGTATCGAAGGTGGGATCGTCGTGCGCATGGCGAAAGAGGGCGAAACCCTGGTTCTGCTGGACGGCAGCGAAGCGAAACTGAACGCTGACACCCTGGTGATTGCCGATCACAACAAAGCGCTGGCGATGGGCGGGATCTTCGGCGGCGAGCACTCTGGCGTCAACGACGAGACGCAAAACGTCCTGCTGGAATGCGCGTTCTTCAGCCCGCTCTCCATCACCGGCCGCGCACGCCGTCACGGTCTGCACACTGATGCTTCTCACCGCTACGAGCGTGGCGTGGATCCTGCGCTGCAATACAAAGCGATGGAGCGTGCGACTCGCCTGCTGATCGACATCTGCGGCGGCGAAGCGGGTCCGGTTATCGATGTGACCAACGAAGCGACGCTGCCGAAGCGTGCGACCATTACCCTGCGCCGCAGCAAACTGGATCGTCTGATTGGTCACCACGTTGCCGATGCGCAGGTGACCGACATTCTGACGCGTCTGGGCTGCGAAGTTACTGAGGGTCAGGACGAGTGGAAAGCCGTTGCGCCGTCCTGGCGTTTTGACATGGAGATCGAGGAAGATCTGGTGGAAGAAGTGGCCCGCGTTTACGGCTACAACAACATCCCTGACGAGCCGGTGCAGGCGGGTCTGGTGATGGGCAGCCATCGCGAGGCCGATCTGTCTCTGAAGCGTGTGAAAACCATGCTGAACGACAAAGGCTACCAGGAAGTGATCACCTACAGCTTCGTTGATCCTAAGCTGCAACAGCTGATCCACCCGGGTCAGGAAGCGCTGATCCTGCCAAGCCCGATTTCCAGCGAGATGTCAGCGATGCGTCTGTCCCTGTGGACGGGACTGCTGGGTACTATCGTTTATAACCAGAACCGTCAGCAAAACCGCGTGCGTATTTTCGAAAGCGGTTTGCGCTTTGTACCGGATACTCAGGCGAATTTAGGCATCCGTCAGGATCTCATGCTGGCCGGCGCCATCAGCGGTAACCGCTTTGAAGAGCACTGGGACCTGGCAAAAGGGACGGTTGATTTCTACGATATGAAGGGCGATCTGGAAGCGATTCTCGATCTGACCGGTAAATTATCCGAAATTGAATTCCGCGCAGAAGCGATTCCAGCCCTGCATCCGGGTCAGAGTGCGGCGATCTATTTAGACGGCAAACGTGTTGGTTTCATTGGGGTTGTTCACCCGGAACTGGAACGTAAGCTGGATCTGAATGGCCGTACCATCGTATTCGAACTGGAGTGGAACCCGGTTGCAGACCGCGTCATTCCTCAGGCGCAGGACGTCTCCCGCTTCCCGGCAAACCGCCGTGATATCGCGGTTGTGGTCGCTGAAAATGTGCCCGCAGCAGATATTTTGGCCGAATGTAAGAAAGTTGGCGTAAATCAGGTAGTTGGCGTAAACTTATTTGACGTGTACCGCGGCAAGGGCGTAGCAGAAGGTTTCAAGAGCCTCGCTATTAGCCTTATCCTTCAGGATACCAGCCGTACACTCGAAGAAGAGGAGATTGCCGCTACCGTCGCCAAATGTGTAGAGGCATTAAAAGAGCGATTCCAGGCATCATTGAGGGATTGAACCTATGGCGCTTACAAAAGCTGAAATGTCAGAATATCTGTTTGATAAGCTTGGGCTTAGCAAACGGGATGCCAAAGAGCTGGTAGAGCTGTTTTTCGAAGAGATCCGTCGTGCTCTGGAAAATGGTGAGCAGGTTAAACTCTCCGGTTTTGGCAATTTTGATTTGCGAGACAAAAACCAACGTCCGGGCCGTAACCCGAAGACGGGGGAAGATATTCCCATTACAGCCCGCCGCGTGGTGACCTTCAGACCCGGACAGAAGTTAAAAAGCCGTGTCGAAAACGCAACGCCCAAAGCAGAGTAATATGAACTAACTAAAAAGGCCGCTCACGCGGCCTTTTTTCTTTGCGCTATTTGCTAAACCCGCCGTAAAATCAATGATATCTCGACCGGATAACCTATCGTCTATGCTTGATCTTGCCCGCCGCCAGCACCGCTCCGATCTTCGCCGCCTGTGTCTGCTCGGGGTGCTGTTGATTGTCGCCACCACCGTCAGCCTGTGTGCGGGCGATCGGTGGCTGGGGCCGGAAAGCTGGTTTACGCCTGAAGGACAGCTCTTTGTCTGGCAGATCCGCCTGCCGCGGACGTTGGCTGTCCTTTTAGTCGGCGCTGCGCTGGCGCTATGCGGCACGATCATGCAGGCATTATTTGAAAACCCTCTGGCGGAACCCGGGCTTCTCGGGGTCTCGAATGGCGCAGGCGTCGGGCTTATCGCCGCCGTGATGCTGGGGGGAGGCGAGCTCTCCGGCTGGGGGATTAGCCTCAGCGCCATCCTTGGCGCGCTGTTGATAACCCTTATCCTTCTGCGCTTTGCCCGCCGCCACTTATCCACCAGTCGGCTGCTGCTTGCCGGGGTAGCGTTGGGGATCATCTGTAGTGCGCTGATGACCTGGGCCGTCTACTTCTCCACCTCCTTCGATCTGCGCCAGTTAATGTACTGGATGATGGGGGGATTTGGGGGTGTTGACTGGCGTCAGGGGTGGCTGATGGTGCTCCTGATCCCGGTCATCCTGTGGACGGCGTTCCAGGCGCAGCCTCTTAATATTCTCGCGCTGGGCGAAACGTCTGCTCGCCAGCTCGGGATGCCGATTGGATTCTGGCGCAACGTGCTGGTTATCGCCATTGGCTGGATGGTAGGCGTAAGCGTGGCGCTGGCGGGGGCGATTGGCTTTATTGGGCTGGTGATCCCGCATATGCTGCGCCTGTGCGGCATTACGGACCACCGAACCCTGCTCCCGGCCTCGGCGGTTGCCGGGGCGGCAACGCTGCTGATTGCCGATATCATCGCCCGGCTCGCCCTGACGGCCGCTGAGTTGCCCATAGGCGTGGTGACCGCAACGCTGGGCGCGCCGGTCTTTATCTGGCTACTATTAAAAGCTGGACGTTAAAACACAACCAGTAAGTCAACCTGAGGGAATGCTATGCAGTCTGATATTCTGAATACCGAAGTGACGACCATTGACGGCGAGAAAACCACGCTGGAAGGTTACAAGGGCAAGGTGCTGCTCATCGTGAACGTGGCGTCGAAATGTGGCCTTACGCCGCAGTATGAACAGCTGGAAAACATTCATAAAGCCTGGGAAAAAGACGGCTTTACCGTACTCGGCTTCCCGTGCAACCAGTTCCTGGGCCAGGAGCCGGGTAGCGAAGAGGAGATTAAGACCTTTTGCAGCACAACCTATGGCGTGACGTTCCCGATGTTCAGCAAAATTGACGTGAACGGTGAAAATCGTCATCCGCTGTATGCCAAACTGGTGGCCGCGGCGCCGACCGCCGTTGCGCCTGAAGAGAGTGGTTTCTATGAGCGTATGGCAAGTAAAGGCCGCGCGCCGCTCTATCCGGACGATATTCTGTGGAACTTCGAAAAATTCCTGATTGGCCGTGACGGTGAGGTCGTGCAGCGTTTTTCGCCTGACATGACGCCTGAAGATCCTATCGTGATGGAATCAATCAAGCTGGCGCTGGCGAAATAATGACGCTGCTGATGCAGCTCACGGACGTTGCCGGGAAGGGACGTCTTGAGCCTGTGACTGCCGCAGTCAACGCAGGTGAAATCCTTCACCTGGTTGGGCCAAACGGCGCCGGAAAAAGCACGCTGCTGGCGCGTATGGCGGGGCTGACCAGCGGGGAAGGGGAGATTACCTTCCTCGGGCAATCGCTCGTCGACTGGCTACCCGCTACACTTGCCTCCCGTCGAAGCTATCTGGTTCAGCAGCAGGTTCCGCCCTTTGCGATGCCCGTCTGGCACTACCTGACGCTGCATCTGCCTGACAAAAATCAGGTGGGATTGCTCAACGAGGTTGCTGCGGCACTCGGGTTAGACGACAAGCTTACCCGGCAGGCAAATCAGCTTTCCGGCGGCGAGTGGCAGCGCGTGCGTCTGGCCGCCGTCATCCTTCAGATCCATCCGGCGGGAAATCCTCACGGGCGGTTGCTGCTGCTGGACGAGCCGATGAGCGGGCTGGACGTTGCCCAACAGGCAGCGCTGGATACCCTACTCAGCGCGCTGTGTCGCAAGGGGATTGCCATTGTGATGAGCAGCCATGATTTGAACCATACGTTGCGCCACGCGCATCGGGTGTGGTTGCTGGCGCGTGGCAAGCTGATTGCCAGCGGAACGCGCGACAGCGTGCTGACGGCCGCCAATCTTGCGAGCGCTTACCACATGTCGTTCCGGAGGCTGGATATTGAAGGCCACAAGATGCTCATTTCCACGGCGCAGGAATAACCTTTCTTGCACAGCTGCATAGATGCACGCTAAATTACCGAAAGAACAAAAAAAGCAGAGGATTCGTCTGAAATGCGATTCTGGTTTCTCCTTGTTGCGGCGCTCTTTCTTGCAGGATGCAGCAGCCATCGTGCACCTCCGCCCAACCCACGGCTTTCCGATTCCATTACGGTCATTGCCAGCCTGAACGATCAGCTTAGCAACTGGCGCGGCACACCTTATCGCTACGGCGGCATGAGCCGGGGCGGGGTGGATTGCTCGGGATTCGTGCTGATGACCTTCCGCGATAAATTTGACCTCCAGCTTCCGCGTGAAACGCGTATGCAGGCGAAAATTGGTACTGAAATTGATAAAGACGAGCTCCTGCCCGGCGATCTGGTCTTTTTTAAAACGGGCTCCGGTGAAAGCGGCCTTCATGTCGGCATCTATGATACCGATAATCAGTTCATTCATGCCTCGACCAGCCGTGGCGTGATGCGCTCCTCTCTGGATAATGTTTACTGGCGTAAAAATTTCTGGCAGGCCAGACGTATTTAACCGCTGCATAAAAATGCAGTGCGGAGGGCCTGGCGGTGAAATAGACGTCAGGCTTTTCTTGCGGGTTGATTAAAGTTAAATTTTTGCCCAATTATTTATGTCCGCATGTGCCTGTTTTATCTAAAACTGGCTATTATTCAATAACCAGGATAAAATTAATTTAGATTCAGGGAAAAATCTGAAAATTAATACGGAAAGAATGAAATTAATCTTATTAAAATCAAGACAGTGGAATTGTGCCTGCAATTGCTCCAGGATGTTCTCTCTCATCTTTAATGCAGGACAAGCGCGATGATTATTACGCTAGATAATGCTTACCAGTCTGAACTTTTACTCCTTCCGGCGCGTGATAGTGCAGGTTTGCTTAAAGGTTTAGAGATTTTGGTTAACTTTACTGGCGTGGGTGCGGACGTACGGATCCCGACTGAACTGGTTATCCCACATCTTTCTCAGGAAGATGAATTAGCGCTGTTTCAGGAGGAACTGCAATTACTCGATACCTGTAAGCTATTTTTTATTCAGCATCAGTTAATTGCATGGATCAATATTACACCTGCAATTGTTGAGTTTTTATTAACTAATGAGAACGCTGTTTCAATCCTCGAGCGTTATCCGTTTCTTGAGTTTACTGTTAATGAGAACTATCCAGGTTTAAATAACGGGAAAGACGATCCCTGTCTGGCAAGAATGGCGATCCATTTCCCCTTAGTACTGGCTAACTTTGGTGCAGGGGCATCTTCCCTTAAACCGGTTTATGATGGTCTGTTCAAACGGGTGATTCTGGATAAAAACTTTATCCAGCAGCGCGCGTCGGCACTCTCGTTTGAGCCTTTTATGCGCGCCATTCTCTGGCAGATCGCGCCGCATTGTCAGTCGGTCATGGTCTCGGGAATTGACGATCACGGCATCTTAGAACGCGTGCTGCCCTTCAATTTCGGTGCAATGCAGGGAAGCCTGTGGCCTGCCGTCCCGGCAGAGCGGGTCACGACTCTCGTTCAGCAATAACCCCTTTCTTCGCCCGTGTTTACGTCCAGGGAAACCCTCTACACTTAAAGCAGGAGGACTTATGACCCTGTCTTTTACTGCTCACTGGCACGATGAATTACCCGGCTTTTACACCGCGCTTAAGCCAACGCCTTTACAGAACGCGCGTCTTATCTGGCATAACGATGCATTAGCAGATTCGCTTGGCATCCCTGCGACGCTTTTTCAGCCAGAAAAAGGCGCCGGCGTCTGGGGCGGCGAAACGCTGCTCCCGGGCATGAAGCCGCTGGCTCAGGTCTACAGCGGACATCAGTTTGGCGTCTGGGCCGGACAGCTCGGCGATGGCCGCGGCATCCTGCTGGGTGAACAACTTCTGCCGAATGGCGAAACGCTCGACTGGCACCTGAAAGGGGCAGGGCTAACCCCGTACTCACGCATGGGGGATGGCCGCGCGGTGCTGCGTTCAACCATCCGTGAAGGTCTGGCTTCCGAGGCGATGCATGCCCTGGGGATCCCCACCTCACGCGCGCTGTCCATTGTCACCAGCGACACGCCGGTGGCCCGGGAAACGATGGAGCAGGGGGCGATGCTGATCCGCGTGGCGGAAAGCCATCTGCGTTTCGGTCATTTTGAACACTTCTACTATCGCCGCGAGCCGGATAAGGTCCGCCAGCTTGCCGATTACGCCCTTCGCCGTCACTGGCCGCACCTGCAAAACGAGCCGGACCGCTATGTTCTCTGGTTCCGTGATATTGTCGCGCGCACTGCCGCAATGATTGCCCGCTGGCAGGCCGTCGGCTTTGCCCACGGGGTGATGAATACCGACAACATGTCCCTGTTAGGGCTGACGTTTGACTACGGTCCGTACGGCTTCCTTGATGACTATCAGCCGGGTTACATCTGTAACCATTCGGACTATCAGGGGCGTTACCGTTTCGACAACCAGCCTGCGGTGGGGCTGTGGAACCTTCAGCGGCTTGCGCAAAGCCTGTCGCCGTTTATCGACGTCGATGCCCTGAACGATGCGCTGGACAGCTATCAGGAGATCCTGCTGCGGGAATATGGTGTGTTAATGCGCAACAAGCTGGGGCTGATGACGCAGGAAAAAGGCGATAACGCGCTGTTGAATGGGCTGTTTGCCATCATGGCGCGTGAAGGCAGCGACTATACCCGAACCTTCCGTATGCTGAGCCAGACCGCGCAGCAGAGCGCCGCGTCACCGCTGCGCGACGAGTTCATCGATCGTCAGGCGTTTGATGACTGGTTTGCCGTTTACCGGACGCGTTTACAGCAGGAACAGATTGATGACGATACCCGCCAGGCGCGGATGAAGGCGGTTAACCCGGCGATGGTGTTGCGCAACTGGCTGGCGCAGCGGGCCATTGAGCAGGCAGAGCAGGGGGATTATACCGAGCTGCATCGGCTGCATATCGCCCTGCGCACGCCGTTTGCCGACCGGGAGGATGACTATGTCAGCCGCCCGCCGGACTGGGGCAAGCGGCTGGAAGTGAGCTGCTCAAGCTAAGGGGCGAGAAAAACCTGCGGTGCGGCGTGCGCCGGATGTCTGCCGACGTGCACCTGCGCACCGTACCAGTGTGCCAGCGCGTCGGCCTGCAAAACCGTCTCCGGTATGCCCTGAGAAACAATCCTGCCGTTGTGTAACAGCAGGATCCGGTCCGACCATAATGCGGCAAGATTGAGATCGTGCAGCACCACGCAGGCGTGAAGATGGCCCTGACGGGTCAGCGATTTCAACAGGCGCAGCAGATGCTGCTGGTGGTAGAGATCCAGCGCTGAAGTGGGTTCGTCGAGAAACAGCCAGCCGCGCGGCGTTCCGTCACGCCACAGCTGCGCCAGCGCGCGGGCGAGCTGGACGCGCTGCTGCTCGCCGCCGGAGAGGGCATGATAACGCCTGCCGGCCAGCGGCAGGCAACCGGTCAGCTGCAACACCTCACGCACAATCGACGGTTCCGGGTGACGCGTCCAGGGCGCACGCCCCATGCCAACGATCTCCTCCACCTGCCAGTCAAATCCAGGCTGAGACTGCTGGCGCATCACTGCCCGATAGCGGGACAGCGTCTGCGGATGCCATTCATCCAGCGCTTTTCCCGCCAGCGAACAGCCGCCGCTGTGGGGTTTCAGGTAGCCGGTCAGCAGCCGCAGCAGCGTGGATTTCCCCGCGCCGTTGGGGCCGATCAATGTAACCAGCTCTCCCTGCGACAGTGACAGCGAAACGTTATCTGTCAGCGTGCGGCCAGATCGGGTAAAAGTAAGATTTTCAGCCGTATAACGTTCAGCCATGCTGTTCTCCACGACGAAAAATGAGCCATAAGAACCAGGGAGCACCAAGGATACTGGTGAGCAGGCCGACCGGCATTTCTGCCGGAGCGACCAGGGTGCGCGCGACCGTATCCGCCACCAGCAGCAGTAAAGCGCCCGCGAGTACCGTGCCGGGGAGGGTTGCCCGGTGATCGGCGCCCAGCCACATGCGCATCAGGTGCGGCACCACGAGTCCGACAAAGCCAATCACGCCGCTGACGGCGACAGCCGCAGCGACCAGCAGGGCGCTGCATAACAGTAATATTCGCTGTACAAGGGCAACGTCCACGCCAAGGTAATGCGCTTCCTCCTCACCCAGTTGCAGTAAATTTAATGCGCTGGCACAACGCCAGATCGTCAGAACGGCAGGCACCATCAGCGAGGTCACGGCGAGCAGCGTTGACCACTGTGCCTGACCAAGACTTCCCATTCCCCAGAGTGAAAGCTGACGCAGCTGGGCGTCATTGCTGACCCACGAAAGCACACCCACTGCCGCACCGCACAGGGCATTGATGGCGATACCCACCAGCAACAGACGTGACAGAGAGGGGTCACGCTGCTTGCTGAGCAGGAAGATCACGCCAGTGGCTGCCAGCGCCCCAAGAAATGCCGCCAGCATAGGGGCGTAAAGCATCACCAGCGCGGGCAGCGAGAGCGGGAGCACCACCCACAGGGCGACGGCCAGCGCCGCACCGCTGCTGATCCCGAGCAGGCCCGGGTCGGCCAGTGGATTGCGGAACAGCCCCTGCATGACGCAGCCGGCGAGCGCCAGCGACCCGCCAATCACCAGCGCCAGCAGCACGCGGGGCAGACGGATGGTAAGCCAGATCTGGCGTAGCGTCTCATCGCTGCCGCTCCACAGCACGTTCACCGGCAGGTGTAAAGCCCCAAAACCGGTGGCCATGAACGTCATGACGGTAAGCAACCCCGCCAGAAGCCATAACGATAACGTGATGCGCCGGGACATCAGGGCAATTGCTCCGCTCTGGCACGCAGCTGTTGTATGGCTTTCGGCGTGCGGACGCTGAAGCCCAGCAGGGCCATATCATCAATAGCCAGCATCTGCTTGCTTCGTCCCGCTGGCGTTTGCGCCAGACCGGGCAGTTTCCACAGATTTTCTTCGCCGCCCAGCGCGTTAAGGCCGTCCTGCGAAATCACCACCAGATCCGGCTGGCTGGCCATCACCCCCTCCTGGGAAAGCGGCTGATAGCGGGTAAAGCCCTGCATGGCGTTCTGCAACCCGGCGGCGCGTATTGCCGCATCCGCGCCGGTCTGTTGCCCGGCCGCCATTGCGGTCATTCCGCCGTGGCTGAGGATAAACAGCACCCGCTTGTTGAGCGGTGTTGAGGGCAGTGCCGCCAGCGCCTGACGCAGCGAGTTGCGCAGGGTTTCCCCTTGCGCCTCATGATGCGTCGCCTGAGCTATCACCCGTACTTTTTCGTCAATCGCGCGCAGGTCAGGCGTGCCGGGAACGGTAACCACCCGGACGTGGCTCTGTTCAACCTGTTTCAGCGCCAGAGAGGGCTGCGCCTGGTCGCTTGCCAGCACCAGCGTCGGGCGTACGGACAAAATCCCCTCCGCATTCAGCTGGCGAAGATACCCCACGTCAGGCAGCGCGTTTGTCGCCTGCGGCCACTGGCTGGTACTGTCGCGCGCAACCAGAGAAGACTCCGCGCCGAGGGCGTAGACGATCTCCGTCACGTCGCCGCCGAGGGCGACAATTCTCTCCGGCGCGGCGACGGCGACCAGCGGCAGGGCGCAGAGCAGGGCGAACCAGTTTTTCATGCGGCCAGCCCTTCTGGCGTCAGGGCGTCAATCTGGCGGCGCCACTGGCTCTGCTCAGGCTCGCCTTCGGTACGCTGCCCGTAGAGCTGGGCGATCTGAGTTCCGTCCGCAGCAAACAGCTCCAGGCTGGTAACGTGTCCGTCCGCCGTAGGCTTGCGCGTTACCCACGTCTCGGCGATAGTCTCCTCCAGCAGATGCAGGGTAAAGGTTGGGTTGAAGATGTTCAGCCAGCCCTTCATGGGCGTCAGTTTTTCCACCACACCGGTGAAGATCTGCACGCAGCCGCGGTTGCCGACGAAGATCATGATTTCGTTTCCGTCTTGTCGCGCCGTCTCCAGCAGCTGTGCCAGCGCGCTGTTATCCACCTTACAGGCCAGATCGTCACTCACCAGACGAAACGCCTGCTGGCGGTTCAGGTTATGGCGCTTCAGTAAGCTAAAGAACTGATGCACATCGGTCATGGCGCGCCACTCTTTCTCCACCGAGCCTGCATCAGCACCGTCGGAATGCGCAGGGGCATCGACAGCCTTCAGTGCCAGAGTGGGGTTATCGGCAATGATAAAACGGGTCAGCACGTCGCCCCAGGCGGCAACGTCGGTGTGATCCGTGGTGTAGACCTTCAGTAAAGCGTCGCCCTGATGATCGAAGAACTGAATGCTCTGACGTTCGCCGCGGGAGGTCGTTTCACTTATGTGAAACGCGCTCGCCCACTGGTTGAGGAACAAACGCAGATCCAGCGCGCGCGGATTCAGCACCAGTCCGGCGTGGCCGCCGAGGTGCTGGTTAGTAAACGCCCCGACCTGTTCGTGAACGGCGTATTCGTTACGGCAGATGCATTTGGTTTCCCCCACCGACTCCAGCGCTGCCAGAATCTCACGGATTTCACCGCGCAGCCGCCAGGCGTCGTGTCCAACGCGCGCAAATGCCAGCTCTGCTTCGCTGATGTGCATTAATCCGGCGATATCACGGGCATACTTACCCGGATGTTCTTCTTTAAGCTCAAGCCAGCGTGTGTAGTGACCCATAATCTTATCCTTCTGAATCGTTGCCCCGAAGGGAATTACCATTGATAACTGACGAAGATCTTGCCGTTGCGGCCATCCTGCGGGATGCCTTGTGGTGACCAGTAGGCTTTGTCGAAGGCGTTCCCCAGCACGAGGGTGGTGGTGATGCCTTTGAACTGCTGCTGACCTTTATAGCTGACGTAGAAATCATTCACTGCGTAGCCAGGCTGCTCGCTGTAGCTGCTGCTGATGTGCGTTGAACGTTCGACGAAGGTGCCGATCCAGCCCACGGAGAAGCCGCTTTGCGCCACGGGGATATCCAGCTTGCTGGTGACGGTGTCCGGGTTGATGCTGGAGATGTATTCGCCCGTGTCGGTATCTTTCCCGCGTGTGCGGTTGTAGGCCACGTCCAGGTTGAACAGACTGGTCGCGTAGGTCGCCATCATGTCCCAGCCCCAGATTTTGGCATTTGGTACGTTATAGGACATGGTGGTGGCCGCCGCAAAATCGACGGTAGTGGAGATGTAATCTTTCGCTTTGGTGTCGAAGTAGCTGGCTTTGAACTCCAGCGCGTCGTTGGCGAGCAGCAGATCGTCAAAACGTAGCCCAAAACCGAACTCCTGGGTTTCGTTAGTTTCCGGACGCAGGTTCGGGTTCGGCACCCAGTAGTTGGTGTAGAAGCTGCCGATAGAGAAGTGCTTCGAGTCGTTATACATCTCGCCCATCGTTGGCGCGCGGAAGGCCTGGGCGTAAGAGCCGAACAGCATCAGCCAGTCGGCTGGACTCACGGTTAACCCGGCGCGTGATGACCACTTATCCGCATCCACGTCGTCGTAACCGTCGCTGCTGCCGCGGTAGTTGTCGTAACGCGTCCCGCCGAGAAGCGTTACCGGCAGGTCGCGCAGAGTGATCTCATCCTGCAACCAGCCGGAGCTGAAGTCGATTTTCGCGTCCGGGAAGCCGGTGGTCGCGCCGCCAGGGTGTTGCTCCTGACGATAGTATTCCCCGCCGTAGGTCAGCAGGTGCGAGGCGAAGGAGCCGCTGAACAGGCGGGTGCGGTTTTCCACTTTGCCGCCTTTGGTAGTCTGCTTACGGAACTCGCCGCTGGCGTCGATGTTCTGGGCGTTGATCCGCGCTTCGGACCAGTAAATTTTCGCATCGGCGTTCAGCCAGTCGTTTCCGGCTGGCGCAATGCGGTAGCCAAGCTGGGCATCGCGCTGAATGGTGGAACGATCGGTCATCGGGTTACTGCTGCTGGCATCCGTGGTCTGCGGATTTTTCGGCTCCTGCGCGTCGTTGTTGTAGTAGCGCAGGGAGCCA
This sequence comes from Enterobacter sp. YSU, assembly GCF_016082135.1. Classification (NCBI taxonomy): domain Bacteria; kingdom Pseudomonadati; phylum Pseudomonadota; class Gammaproteobacteria; order Enterobacterales; family Enterobacteriaceae; genus Enterobacter; species Enterobacter sp. YSU. The sequence continues at coordinate 4,499,100 of NZ_CP059487.1, read as the reverse complement.
CTCAGCGTCTGCGCCGGATCGATTTTCCAGCTGCCTTTCGCCAGCATATTGTTGATGGATTCGTCGTTTGGCGCCCTCGCGCCGTCACTCTGGCGAATGTCGCCGCGATCGCGGCTGGACCAGGAGACCAGACCGTCCAGGGTATCGGTGCGGCCATAGGCGCTGGCGCCCATCCCGATGCTATGATCGCCCGTTGCACCGGTAGCAAATACGCGATAGCCGCTGTTTTTACCTGCATCCAGCAGATCGCTGGCGTCGACGGTGTCATACGAAATTACGCCGCCCAGCGCGCCGCTGCCGTACAGCAAGGCGGAAGGACCACGTACTACTTCAATACGTTTGATCAGCGCCGGATCGAGGAACGTGCTGTTCAGGTGTCCGGTATCAGTGCCCTGGCGCACGCCATCCACCAGTATCAGCACGCCACGGCGGTCATAGCCCCGGAGGTTAACGTCCTGACCGTTGGTGCGCCCGGTGCCGTCCAGCGTCAGACCGGGCACCTTGCGCAGCAGGTCGGCGGCGGAGCTGGCGGTCTGGTTTTCCGGCGCGGTGGCGTCAATCACGCTCACCATCATGGGGGCTTCAAAGGCGCTGCGGGCATTGCCGGTGGCGGTGACGGTGATCTCGTCTGCGGCGGCAAACGTAACGCCCGGCAGGGTGCTGACAATCGCCAGCGCCAGAAGAGACGGGCGTAAAGACGCGGATTGCAGGTGTGGCATAGCAACTCTCCATAAGAATTGAAAAGCGCTGGCTGCCTGGGGATCACCTGGGTGGCTGGCGAATGTGTTGTCTGGTTTATTTAGTCAGGATCAGTTTTCCGGCATTGGTCTGGCGCAGCAGGTAGTGCTGGCCGTCATGCTCGATAATGACCCGTCCCTCCTCACCCAACAGGCTTTTGCTGTCGATTCGGCGATCGGTGGGAGCAGGGGACGGCGCTGTGTGTGTTTTTGTTGGCGTTGCCGCGCTGTTATCGGTAGGTGACATAATGTTTATAAATAACAATCAATGTAACAATGATAATCATTATCAATAAACTGCAAATTCACGGCAAGCGTTTTTGTGAAAATTGTGTGACGGGATCAAATTTGGGGGAGAGGTGCGGTCTGATGCCCTCACCCCGACCCTCTCCCACGGGGAGAGGGAGAAGGGCACGTACCGTAGGCCGGGTAAGCGCAGCGTCACCCGGCAGGATTTTAAAAGCGCGTGTCCACGGCTGAAGCCAGCTTCTCCAGCAGCAGCTCGCTGTCTTCCCAGCTCAGGCACGGGTCGGTGATTGACTGGCCGTAGACCATTTGCTGTCCGGCGACTATCTTCTGCGTGCCTTCTTTGATAAAACTCTCCGCCATAATTCCTGCAATGGCGGTCGAGCCGCTGCGGATCTGCTGGCAAACTTCCTCGCAGACGTCCAGCTGGCGGCGGTGCTGTTTCTGACAGTTGCCGTGGCTGAAATCCACCACCAGATGCTCCGGCAGGTCAAATTCCGCCAGCGTTTCGCAGGCGGCGGCAATATCTTCTGCATGGTAATTCGGTTTTTTACCGCCACGCATTATGATATGTCCGAACGGGTTGCCGCTGGTCTGGTAGATGGTCATCTGGCCGTTTTTATCCGGGGAGAGGAACATATGGCTGGCGCGTGACGCGCGGATGGCATCTACGGCAATTCGGGTATTGCCGTCCGTTCCGTTTTTGAAGCCCACCGGGCAGGAAAGCGCCGACGCCATTTCACGGTGGATCTGGCTTTCGGTGGTACGTGCGCCAATCGCGCCCCAGCTAATGAGGTCGGCAATAAACTGTCCGGTCACCATATCCAGAAATTCGGTGGCAGTTGGCACGCCCAGCTCGTTAACCTGTAACAGCAGCTTGCGCGCCAGCGTAATACCGTGATTCACCCGGTAGCTACCGTTCAGATCGGGATCGGAAATCAATCCTTTCCAGCCCACGACGGTACGCGGCTTTTCAAAGTAGGTACGCATCACGATCTCCAGGCGATCCTGATACGTGCCGCGCAGCGTCTGAAGGCGTTGTGCATAATCCATTGCCGCGTCGAGGTCGTGGATGGAGCAGGGGCCAATCACCACCAGAAGACGTTTGTCTTCACCATTGAGAATTTTTTCGATGCGGCGACGGGAGGCCGTCACATGGTCCGCCACCTCGGCGGAAACGGGATGCAGCCGGGCCAGTTCAGCCGGTGTGACCAGGCTATCAATGCGCGCGGTGCGCAGTTCGTCGGTTTTATTCATGGAATGTCTCAGAAATTTTTTGCTTCATCGGCAGACTACCGGGAAGTGATGGGCATCACCTTAAACCAATCCCTGCTGATTTCAAGTTCGGGGCACGTCGCCCCGAGGATGGCGTAATAATAACTGAAACCGGAATAATGTACTAGCATATTAGTACATGCGGCGATTCAGCCCCATGATATCGAGGATTTTGGTGGCAATTTCTTCTACTGAATAGTTGGTACTGTTCAGCCAGGGAATTTGATTTTTCCGGTACAGCGCTTCGACTTCGGAGACTTCCATTCGGCACTGGCGCATCGAGGCGTAGCGGCTGTTCTCGCGACGTTCTTCGCGGATCGCTGCCAGTCGTTCCGGGTTGATGGTCAGCCCAAACAGCTTATGCTGGAGCGGCTTGAGCGCGGCGGGCAGCACCAGGTTATCCATATCATCGGCAATAAAGGGGTAGTTGGCGGCGCGAATGCCAAACTGCATGGCCAGGTAAAGGCTGGTGGGGGTTTTTCCGCAGCGCGACACGCCGAGCAAAATCACCTGCGCCTGGTCGAGATTGCGCAGGGAGATCCCGTCGTCGTGCGCCAGGGTGTAGTCAATGGCGGCAATACGTGCATCGTATTTGGTCAGGTTGCCGGGGTTCAACCCGTGGGTACGGTGGGCGATCGGCGTCGGGTCGAGCTTCAGCTCGCTTTGCAAGGGAGCAACCAGCGCCTGCACGATGTCCTGACAGAAGCCCTCGCTTTGCAAAATGATGTTGCGGATCTCAGGGATCACAATGGAATAGAACACCAGCGGACGAACGCCGGTCTGCTGGTAAATGGCGTCGATCTGGTCCTTGACCGCTTTGGCCCGGCTCTCATTTTCCACGAACGGCAACGTGATGCTATTTATCGATACCGGAAACTGCGACATCACCGCGTGTCCCAGCACCTCGGCGGTAATCGCCGTCCCATCAGAAATATAAAAAACGTGGCGATCGACAGCATTATCCATTTTATCCACCCTGAATAGCGTACGTAATTGCCTGAAAGCATAAATTAAAAAAGTTAATTTCACAGCAAAGAACTTATCTGAATTTAAAATGAAATGGTGTTTTTGATTTTCCTGAAAAGTGGATTTCATTTTTCGAATAGCGGCTTTATTTCTATGGTTTTTGCCGGAATCTATAGGAATCATCGGGTTAGCGAGTGCCGGGAAACTGTCCGAAAAGTTGAAAATTTAAATTGCTTACACGATTCACCGTTTTTTTAGCGGAAATAAATATGCCAGTATAAATACGTAGTCAGGTGTTTCTTACTCCGATCAAATATCACAAAAGGATTGTTTCGATGTCCAACAATGGCTCGTCACCGCTGGTGCTTTGGTATAACCAACTCGGCATGAATGATGTAGACAGAGTTGGGGGCAAAAATGCCTCCCTGGGTGAAATGATTACAAATCTGTCCGGTATGGGTGTCTCCGTACCTAACGGGTTTGCCACAACCGCCGATGCGTTTAACCTGTTTTTAGACCAGAGCGGTGTAAACCAGCGCATTTACGACCTGCTGGATAAAACGGATATTGATGATGTCACCGAGCTTGCCAAAGCCGGCGCGCAAATCCGCCAGTGGATTATCGACACACCTTTCCAGCCGGAACTGGAAAAAGCCATTCACGACGCCTACAACCAGCTCTCCGCTGACGATGCGCAGGCCTCCTTTGCCGTGCGTTCTTCTGCAACCGCAGAAGATATGCCCGATGCCTCGTTCGCCGGACAGCAGGAAACCTTCCTGAACGTTCAGGGTTACGATGCGGTGCTGGTGGCGGTGAAGCACGTGTTTGCTTCCCTGTTTAATGACCGCGCCATCTCCTATCGCGTGCACCAGGGCTACGACCATCGCGGCGTCGCGCTTTCCGCCGGCGTGCAGCGCATGGTGCGCTCGGACGTAGGCTCTTCCGGCGTGATGTTCTCTATCGACACTGAATCCGGCTTCGACCAGGTGGTGTTTATCACCTCCGCGTGGGGTCTGGGCGAGATGGTGGTGCAGGGGGCGGTGAACCCTGACGAATTCTACGTGCACAAGCCTACGCTGGCGGCTAACCGTCCGGCAGTGGTACGTCGCACCATGGGTTCGAAAAAAATTCGCATGATCTATGCTCCGACGCAAGAGCATGGCAAACAGGTCACCATTGAAGATGTGCCGCAGGAGCAGCGGGATCGCTTCTCACTGACCGACGCCGAAGTGGAAGAGCTGGCGAAGCAGGCGGTGCAGATTGAAAAACACTATGGCCGTCCAATGGACATCGAGTGGGCGAAAGACGGACACACCGGCAAGCTGTTTATCGTGCAGGCGCGTCCGGAAACCGTCCGTTCACGTGGTCAGGTCATGGAGCGCTACACCCTGCACGCGCAGGGCAAAATTGTCGCGGAAGGCCGCGCAATTGGTCACCGCATCGGTGCCGGTCCGGTGAAAGTGATCCACGACATCAGCGAGATGAACCGCATTCAGCCTGGCGACGTGCTGGTGACCGATATGACCGACCCGGACTGGGAACCGATCATGAAAAAAGCGGCTGCCATCGTCACCAACCGCGGCGGCCGTACCTGTCACGCGGCTATTATCGCCCGTGAGCTGGGGATCCCAGCGGTAGTCGGCTGCGGTGACGCCACCGAACGCATGAAGGACGACCAGAAGGTGACGGTCTCCTGCGCTGAAGGCGATACCGGTTACGTGTATGCCGATATCCTCGACTTCAGCGTGAAAAGCTCCAGCGTGGATACCATGCCGGACCTGCCGCTGAAGATCATGATGAACGTCGGCAACCCGGACCGCGCGTTTGACTTCGCCTGCCTGCCGAACGAAGGCGTGGGCCTGGCGCGTCTGGAATTTATTATTAACCGTATGATCGGGGTGCACCCGCGTGCGCTGCTGGAGTTCAACGACCAGGACGCAAAACTGCAAAACGAAATCCGCGAGATGATGAAGGGTTACGACTCGCCGAGAGAGTTCTATGTGGGTCGTCTGACGGAAGGGATCGCCACGCTCGGCGCGGCCTTCTACCCGAAACGCGTGATCGTGCGTCTGTCGGACTTTAAGTCCAACGAATACGCCAACCTGGTGGGCGGCGAACGCTACGAGCCGGAAGAAGAGAACCCGATGCTGGGCTTCCGCGGCGCCGGGCGCTACGTGTCGGAAAGCTTCCGCGACTGCTTCGCGCTGGAGTGCGAGGCGGTAAAACGCGTGCGCAACGACATGGGGCTGACCAACGTGGAAATCATGATCCCGTTCGTCCGTACCGTGGATCAGGCGAAAGCGGTGGTGGATGAGCTGGCGCGTCAGGGGCTGAAGCGCGGCGAGAACGGGCTGAAGATCATCATGATGTGTGAAATTCCGTCCAACGCCCTGCTGGCCGAGCAGTTCCTGGAGCACTTCGACGGCTTCTCCATTGGCTCGAATGACATGACGCAGCTGGCGCTCGGCCTGGACCGCGACTCCGGCGTCGTCTCTGAGCTGTTCGATGAGCGTAACGAGGCGGTGAAAGCGCTGCTCTCCATGGCCATCCGCGCGGCGAAGAAACAGGGTAAATATGTCGGGATTTGCGGGCAGGGTCCTTCTGACCATGAAGACTTTGCGGCCTGGCTGATGGATGAGGGGATTGATAGCCTCTCCCTGAACCCGGACACCGTGGTGCAGACCTGGCTGAGCCTGGCAGAGCTGAACAAGTAAAACCTGCACAACCTGAAAAAGGCGAGGATATCTGTCCTCGCCTTTTTTATTTTCCTGCGAATATGCTCACCATCACAAATAAAGCAAAAAACCAAATATCATAATTTATCTGTTAATTTAGACAATTGTTAGCGGGCAGGGCGTTGCTAATACTTGAGCCTTACCGCGTACATCCGTCGGGATGATGCGCGACTGGTTGAAATACGTTTTAACCTGATAAAAAGGCAAATAACAATGACAATCTCCTCTGTATTACGTACCAAAGATAAAATAGGTTATGGCCTCGGCGATATGGCCAGCGCGCTGGTCTGGCAAACGGCAACGTTATTTCTCGCTTATTTCTATACGGACGTATTCGGTTTGCCTGCGGCCATTATGGGCACCATGTTTTTAGTGGTGCGCGTGGTCGATGCGTTTGTCGACCCGTGCATTGGCGCGCTGGTGGACCGCACTCAGACCCGCCACGGTCGTTTTCGTCCCTGGCTGCTCTGGTTTGCCATTCCGTTTGGCGTGAGCTGCCTGATTACCTTCTACGTACCGGATGCCGGGGCGACGGCAAAAATTGTCTATGCCTGCGTAACCTATGCCATCCTGAGTCTGATCTATTCCGCGATTAACGTCCCTTACTGTGCCATGCCTGGCGCGCTGACGCTCGACCCGCGCGAACGCCACTCGCTGCAATCCTGGCGCTTTGGCCTGTCGTTTATCGGCGGGTTGATTGTAACCGTCATCGCGCTGCCGCTGGTCTCATTATTAGGCCAGGGGAATGTGCAAAAAGGCTATTTCTATGCCATGAGCCTGATGGGGCTGCTGGGTATTGTTTTATTCTTCTGCTGCTTCTTTATGACCCGGGAGCGTTACTCGCCGCGCAATGACACCTCCGGCTCGATGCTGACGGATTTAAAACTGCTGGCCGCCAATAGCCAGTGGCGAATTGTTTTTCTGTTTAATATTTTACTGTTAACCGCCGTCGTGACGCGTGGCTCTGCGACCATGTATTACGTTAACTATGTTCTGTTACGTCCGGAACTGGTTTTTGCCTTTATTGTTTCCGGCATGGTGGCCTCCTTAAGCGGCGCATTATTATCTGAACGCCTGCTGGGCAAATTTGACCGGGTGCGTGCCTATCAGTGGACCATTATTTCTTTCGTTATTTTTGGCGCGCTGATTTTCTTCATTCCGCCTTCACAGGTGTGGCTGATATTCGGTCTGAATATTGTGTTTAGTTTTATTCAGAACCTGACCACGCCGCTGCAATGGACCATGTTCTCCGATGTGGTGGACTACGAAGAACACCGTAGCGGCCGCCGCCTTGACGGGCTGGTCTTTTCTACCGCCCTGTTTGCCATCAAGTTTGGGCTGGCGCTGGGCGGGGCGGTGGTCGGTTGGGTGCTTGGCATGGTGGATTACGCGCCGGGTCAGGCAAACCAGGCGCCTCACGTTCTCGCAACCATCAATGCCCTGTTCACCCTGATCCCCTGCGCGCTGTTCCTCTGCATGGTGGCGCTCCTTGCCATCTACAAACTTAACAGCCGACTGGTGGACAGCATCGCCCGCGAGCTGGCCAGCAAACGCGATAGTCGAAACGATACGGGGCAGCTCAGCCCGGCAACCCAATCCGCACTACAGGAGTAAACCATGACTGCGATCTACAAGGACGCGGGACGTTCCGTACACGAGCGTGTCGCTGATTTACTGGCGCGTATGACGCCGGAAGAGAAATTTGCCCAGATGCACGCGTACTGGCTGATCCTTGATGAACACGGCAACCACCGCGAACGCAGCGATCTGAGCGATGAATTCGCCGGCGTGAGTGAACAGGCGTCCCTCAGCGAAAGGCTGAAGCTGGGCGTCGGGCAGATCACCCGCCCGCTCGGCACGCACATTGTTGATGCAAAAACCGGCGTGCGTGCCGCCAACCGCCTGCAACGCATGATGATGGAGGAGACCCGGCTCGGCATTCCGGCGCTGTTTCATGAAGAGTGTCTGGTAGGGCTGCTGTGCAAAGATGCAACGCTGTTCCCGTCGTCGCTGAACTACGGTTCTACCTGGGACCCGGCGCTGGTGCAGCGGGCGGCGGAGCAGATTGGCAAAGAGGCCCGATCCGTCGGGTGCCAGCAGGGGCTGGCCCCGGTGCTGGATGTCTCGCGCGATGTGCGCTGGGGACGGACGGAAGAGACCTTTGGGGAAGATCCGTGGCTGGTAGGGGTGATGGCGACGGCGTACGTGAAGGGGTTGCAGGGCGATAAGCGCGATCTGCTGGCGACCCTGAAACATTACGTCGGCCACTCCTTCAGCGAAGGGGCGCGCAATCATGCGCCGGTCCATCTCGGTTTCAGCGAGCTTAACGATACCTTCCTGCTGCCGTTTGAGATGGCGGTAAAGCTGGCCAACGCCGGTTCGGTGATGCCAGCCTATCACGACATTGATAATCAGCCAGGGCACAGCGACCATTTTCTGCTCACCACCGTGCTGCGTGAACAGTGGGGCTTCGACGGCATTATCGTGGCGGATTACGGCGGCGTCAGCCTGCTGCACCAGCACCACGGGATTTCTCACGATCCAGCGGAATCGGCGGCTCTGGCGTTTAACGCCGGGCTGGACGTGGAATTGCCGAAGGATGACTGCGCGCGTCATCTGGCGGAAGCGGTAGAGCGTGGGCTCATCTCAATGGCGAAAGTGGATGAGATTGTGGCGCGCGTGCTAAGTGAAAAATTCCGTCTCGGGCTGTTTGAAAAACCGTACGCCGACGAAGACGGTATCGATTTGCAGAATGAGGCGACCCGGCAGGTGGCGCGCGAGGTGGCAACAAAATCGATCACGCTGCTGGAAAATAACGGCATTTTGCCCCTCGGCGGAAAACCCCGTATAGCGGTAGTGGGGCCGACGGCGGACGATCCACTGGCGTTACTGAGCGGCTACAGCTTCCCGGTTCACCTGATTATCAGCGATATGGTTGAAGAGACCTCGCAGGTGACTACCCCGCGCGCGGCGCTGGAACAGTACCTTGGCGCATCACAGATACGTTACGCCAAAGGGTGTCACATTATCGAAAAACGGATGGCGGGCGCGCCGGTGTTCCCGGGCGACAGCGGCGGTAAGCCGATGCAGCAATCGCCGGTTTCACAACGCACGGATTTGATCCCCGACGCCGTGAGCGCGGCAAAAGAGAGTGACATGGTGGTGGCCTGCGTGGGCGACCTCGCCGGGCTATTCCAGAGCGGCACCGTGGGGGAAGGTTCGGATACCGATTCGCTGGATCTGCCGGGCGTGCAGCAACAACTGCTGGAGGCGCTGGTGGCAACCGGTAAGCCAGTGATTGTCGTCATGACGGGTGGGCGTCCTTATAACCTTCAGGGGCTGGAAGAGAAGGTGGCCGCGCTGATGATGGCCTGGGCGCCGGGGCAGGAAGGGGGCTGGGCGATTGCCGATGTCTTAACCGGCCGCGCGGAGCCGCAGGGCAGGCTGGTAGTGAGTGTGCCGAAAAACGCCGGGGCGATGCCGTACTACTATAACCACAAGCTGAAAAGCGGCGGCACGCCGTTTGCGTTCCATTTCGGCGCACTTTACCCGTTCGGTTACGGTCTCGGCTGGACGCAGTTTCGCTGGGGCGCGGCCCGCCTGACGGAAAGCCGCGTCCCGATCGACGGAGAGGTGGCGTTAAGCGTCGATATCACCAACACCGGCGAGCGCAGCGGCAGCGAAGTGGTACAGGTGTACGTACGCGATAAGGTCGCTACGCAGGTGCGTCCGCTTCAGGAGCTGAAAGCGTTCCAGCGCGTTACGCTTTCACCGGGAGAAACCGCCACGCTGACCTTTACCCTGCCGGTGGAGATGTTTAATTTCACCCGCCGGGACGGGAAGCGGATTGTCGAGCCAGGGGAATTTGAGCTACAGGTTGGCGCGTCCTCGGCGGATATACGCGAGGTGGTGAACGTGCTGGTAACCGGGGAGACGCGGGAGCTGGCGGGGGAATGGCGTATGCTCAGCCGCTGTGACATTACACGGGCGTAAAAAGGATAAAAAAAAGCCCATCGTGGGAGATGGGCAAAGACTACACACAGCAATTCGTTGTTTCACTCAGGGGATTTCCATGCTTATAAATCAAGGTGTTGATTTATAACCGTGTCTTAATAGTAGGCATGCCAGGATTTTGAGTCGATCGGATTCGTCTCAATAGTTAAAGGCAGGTAAAGATTTCTTGAAGAGAATGACGGTTTTAGGCAGAAAAAGGCGGGTCTGACCAGTGTGCAGAGAATAAATAGTTTAGCAACGTTTAAGTATTGCTGTGGAGAGTGTAGCCGGGTAAGCGTTAGCGCCACCCGGCCTACGTTCTTACTGCGCGTTCTTATCTTCCAGTTCTTCAAGTTCGCTTAAGATGACGTCAGGGTCGGTTCCCGGCGGCGGCACTTCATGCACCCAGGCGGAGAAGAGACGCCAGGTTACCGCAAGCAGCACCGGACCGATGAACAGGCCAATCATGCCGAAGGCAATTAACCCCCCGATCACCCCGGACAGGATCAGAATCAGCGGCAGGTCAGCGCCCATGCGGATGAGGAGGGGACGGATCACGTTATCCATGGTGCCCACCACGCAACTCCAGACCAGTAGCACCGTGCCCCAGGTCGTGTCCCCCGTCCAGTAAAGCCAGATAATGCAGGGAACCAGCACCAGCAGCGGACCGAGCTGAGCCAGACAGGTCATCAGCATGACGACGGTGAAAATGGTGGCATAAGGTACGCCGGAAATTGCCAGCCCGATTCCGCCAAGTACAGCCTGCACCAGCGCTGTGACCACCACGCCGAGCGCTACCGCGCGGACGGCCTGGGCTGCCAGCAGCACGGCCGCATCGCCGCGTTTACCTGCCAGTCGGGTGGCGAAATGACGTACCCCCAGCGCAACCTGCTCGCCGCGCCAGTACAGCAGGGCGCTGAAGACCAGCATCAATGTACAGTGCATCATGAAGCGACCAATGTGCGCAGCCTGCCCCACAAACCAGGTGGTGGTTGTGCCGATGTACGGACGTACTTTGGCCATCAGCGCGCTACCGCCCATCTCCAGCAGGCTGTGCCAGCCGCTGTACAGTTTTGCGCCCACAACAGGAATGCTGTTCAGCCACGCGAGATCCGGCAGCGTCATATCACCGCTGGTGACCGCGCGAATAACCGGGCCGCTACTGTCAACCAGGCTGTTAACCAGCAGTGCAATGGGAATAATAAACAGCAGGAACAACAGCAGCGTCATCACCAGCACGGCCAGGCCGCGGCGACCAAACAGCAGTTTCTGCAAACGTAAGAGTAAAGGCCAGGTTGCGACGACGACGGTCGCGGCCCAGGCAAATCCGAGCACGAAAGGACGAACAATCCACAGACACGCAATAATCATAATGGCTAAGAACAGCACCGACAGCAGTATCTGCGCGACATCCCTGGGCTGACGAAGATTGACCATAAACGAAACTTTCCTTAAATGAACACCAGCAAGGCTGATGGGAATATAAACCGCATCTCTCTAATCATTAGTGATTTCAGCGATTTTTGACAGGCGGATTTTGCCCGTAATTCTACGAAGCACATAAGAAAAAAATGTGATAAAACTTTCCAGACACAACGCAAACGATTTCACACTATTCTCATTAGGGTCGACAGCAATGATCCCACAGATTTCTCAGGCACCGGGCGTCGTTCAGCTGGTGCTTAATTTTTTGCAGGCACTGGAGCAACAGGGTTTTACAGGTGACACCGCCACCGATTATGCCGACAGGCTGACGATGGCGACCGATAATAGTATTTACCAGCTTCTTCCCGATGCCGTCGTTTTCCCGCGCTCTACCGCCGATGTGGCGCTCATCGCCCGTCTGGCGTCGCAGGAGCGTTTCAGCACCCTGGTCTTTACCCCACGCGGCGGCGGGACGGGTACCAACGGGCAGGCGCTGAACCAGGGCATCATCATTGATATGTCCCGCTATATGAACCGCATCATTGAGATCAACCCGGAAGAGGGGTGGGTGCGAGTGGAAGCGGGAGTGATCAAAGATCAGCTGAATCAGTTTTTGAAACCTTACGGCTATTTTTTTGCGCCAGAGCTTTCCACCAGTAACCGCGCGACCATTGGCGGGATGATCAACACCGATGCCTCGGGGCAGGGCTCGCTGGTCTACGGCAAAACCTCCGATCACGTTATGGGTGTGCGGGCGGTGCTGCTGGGGGGCGATATCCTTGATACCCAACCGATGCCGATCGAGCTGGCCGAAACTCTGGCAAAAGAGAGCACCACCAGCGGACGGATTTATCGTACCGTGCTGGAGCGCTGTCGCGAAAATCGCGAACTGATCCTCAACAAATTCCCGAAGCTTAACCGCTTCCTGACGGGCTACGATCTGCGCCATGTCTTTAATGACGATCTGAGCCAGTTCGATCTTACCCGCGTACTGACCGGGTCAGAAGGGACGCTGGCCTTCATCACCGAAGCGCGTCTGGATATCACCCGGTTGCCAAAGGTGCGCCGTCTGGTGAATGTCAAATACAACTCCTTTGACTCTGCGCTGCGTAATGCACCGTTTATGGTGGAGGCGCGGGCGCTGTCGGTGGAAACCGTCGATTCAAAAGTTCTGAACCTGGCCCGGGAAGATATCGTCTGGCATTCGGTGAGCGAACTGATTACTGACGTGCCGGATAAAGAGATGCTCGGCCTGAACATCGTCGAGTTCGCCGGGGATGACGCAGAGCTGATTGAGAGCCAGGTAAGCACGCTCTGCCAGCGTCTGGACGAGCTGATTGCCCAGGGGGAAGGCGGCGTCATTGGCTGGCAGCTGTGTAACGATCTCTCCGGCATCGAGCGAATCTACGCGATGCGTAAAAAAGCGGTGGGGCTGCTCGGCAACGCGAAAGGGGCGGCGAAGCCGATTCCGTTTGCGGAAGATACCTGCGTGCCGCCGGAACACCTTGCTGATTATATTGTGGAGTTTCGCGCGCTGCTCGACAGCCATGGTCTGAGCTATGGCATGTTCGGGCACGTGGACGCGGGTGTGCTGCACGTGCGCCCGGCGCTGGACATGTGCGACCCGCAGCAGGAGATCCTGATGAAGGAGATCTCCGACGAGGTCGTGGCCCTCACGGCCAAATACGGCGGCTTGTTATGGGGCGAGCACGGCAAAGGATTCCGCGCCGAGTACAGCCCGGCGTTTTTTGGCGAACAACTTTACGCCGAGCTGCGTAAGGTGAAAGCCGCTTTTGATCCCGATAACCGCCTCAACCCGGGAAAAATCTGCCCGCCGGAGGGCGTTGATGCGCCGATGTTGCAGGTGGACGCCGTCAAGCGCGGCACCTATGACCGACAAATTCCGATTGCGGTACGCGCTTCCTGGCGCGGCGCGATGGAGTGCAACGGCAACGGGCTGTGCTTCAACTTCGATGTGAAAAGCCCGATGTGTCCGTCGATGAAAATCACCAGCAACCGCATTCATTCCCCGAAAGGGCGTGCCACGCTGGTGCGCGAATGGCTGCGCCTGCTGGCCGACCGCGGCGTTGACCCGCTCAAGCTGGAACAGGAGCTGCCGGAAAAACGCGCCAGCCTGCGCGGGCTTATCGAACGCACCCGCAACAGCTGGCATGCGAACAAAGGCGAATACGATTTCTCGCATGAGGTGAAAGAGGCGATGTCCGGCTGCCTGGCGTGCAAGGCGTGTTCAACCCAGTGCCCGATTAAAATTGACGTACCGGAATTCCGTTCCCGCTTCCTCCAGCTGTACCACACGCGTTATCTGCGCCCGATGCGCGATCATCTGGTGGCGACGGTGGAGAGTTACGCGCCGCTGATGGCCCGTGCGCCAAAAACCTTTAACTTCTTTATCAACCAGCCGCTGGTGCGCAAACTGTCAGAAAAACATATCGGCATGGTGGATCTGCCGCTGCTGTCGGTGCCATCGCTCCAGCGTCGGCTGGTGGGGCACCGCTCGGCGAACATGACCCTGGAACAACTGGAAGCATTAAGCCCTGAGCAGAAAGCGAAGGTGGTGCTGGTGGTGCAGGATCCGTTTACCAGCTATTACGATGCCCAGGTGGTGGCCGATTTTGTCCGACTGGCCGAAAAAATCGGCTACCAGCCGGTGGTGCTGCCGTTCTCGCCGAACGGCAAGGCGCAGCACATAAAAGGTTTCCTCACCCGCTTTGCGAAAACCGCGCAGAAAACTTCAGATTTTCTGAATCGCGTGGCGCAGCTCGGTATGCCGATGGTGGGCGTCGATCCGGCGCTGGTGCTCTGTTACCGGGATGAATATAAGCAGACGCTCGGCGATAAGCGCGGTGATTTTCAGGTCTTACTGGTGCACGAGTGGCTGCCTGCGGTGCTGACGCAAACGCCCACTCAGGAGGTGAGTGGAGAAGCCTGGTATCTGTTTGGGCACTGCACCGAAGTGACGGCGCTGCCGACGGCGCCTGCCCAGTGGGCTTCTATCTTTGCCCGGTTTGGCGCGAAGCTGGAAAGCGTTAACGTGGGCTGCTGCGGTATGGCCGGAACCTACGGCCATGAAGTCAAAAACCACGCTAATTCGCTCGGCATTTACGAGCTGTCGTGGCATCAGGCGATGCAGCGCCTGCCACGCAACCGCTGTCTGGCGACGGGCTACTCCTGCCGCAGCCAGGTGAAACGGGTGGAAGGTAACGGCGTCCGCCATCCATTGCAGGCTTTACTGGAGATTATCGGATGATCTGGAAACGTGCGTTCACCCTTGAGGCCTTAAATGCCATGGGCGCGGAGAACATGGTTGGTTTGCTGGACATCCAGTTCACGCGCATTGGCGACAACGAACTGGAAGCGACGATGCCGGTAGACAGCCGCACTCATCAACCGTTTGGCCTGTTACACGGCGGCGCGTCCGTCGTGCTGGCCGAAACGCTGGGGTCGGTGGCGGGCTACCTGTGTACGGAAGGAGAGCAGAAGGTGGTGGGTCTGGAGGTCAATGCCAACCACATCCGCTCCGTTCGCAGCGGGCGCGTGCGCGGCGTCTGCCGGGCGCTGCATGCCGGAAGCCGTCATCAGGTGTGGCAGATTGATATTCTGGACGAGCAGGATCGCCTGTGTTGTTCATCCAGGCTGACGACGGCCGTTGTGTAAAGTTTCCAGATGTCTTGCTTTTGGTCAAAAATTAGCCGCCTGATTGTGATATACTGGTCACGTTTTGAACATAAGCGAGGACATCATGGATACTGAAATAACCCCAACACAGCTGGCAATTGAATATTTACGTCGCGATAAAAGCAATCTGTCTCCCGCGCAGTACCTGAAAAAGCTGAAACAGCTTGAGCTGGAATTTACGGATTTGCTGGCGCTCTCTTCAAACGAACTGAAAGAAGAGATCTACTTTGCCTGGCGGTTGGGCGTTCACGTCCATTAAGCAGTGAAGAAAAGGCCGCAAGCGCGGCCTTTTTTGTGTCTGACATTCAGTATCTGGCAGGCAGTTTGTTAATTTTAATCAGCCGGCCTTCTTCCATTTCGATGAACCCACCCGTTTTCAGATCAGCCAGGATCCGCATTACGCCACTGCGGGAAAGATGGGTTTTATCCCTGATATACCTTTCTGCCGTCACGCCGCGTCGGTAGCTGTCATCTTCCTGCATCAGCAGCACGAGCTGCTGGCGAATCATCTCGTACGCGGTTGGCGCGCCTTTCGGCATGACGTTGTGATAGAGGCGGTTATAGACAAACATCAGATGATTAGAAAGCAGCCCCCACAGCGCCTTCTCTTTGATAATTTCAGCCACCCGATCGGTCGTGAGCACACCAATCAGGCAAGGCGTTACCGTTCGGAGGTAGTCATTAAAATAAATGTCCGTCAGGTTAGCGAGGCCAAACAGGGCGGGACTGCGCGCCGTTGAAAGCATCATGTCGTCGCTTCTTCTGTATATGGCGACCGTGCCATCAAGAATTAAATAACACATGCTCTGCCCGTCAACCTGGAGATCAAGTTGCTCGCCGGGATCGGTTTTATGCGTGGCGCAGTGCGGCTGTAAATGAGAAATCAGTTCCTGAGCATAGGGAGAGCCGCGATGCGATGGTTTGTCAGAAGACATAGCGTTAACCTGGAAAGAGACTGTACTCTCTATAGTGTCGCTCTTCTTTTCCACCTTCTCCAGAGATAAATACAGCCTCAGTACTTACGGGGTAAGTGATGGATCTCTACTAGTACGCCACGCTCCATGGTGATGTATTTCCCCGTCCGCAACTCCGCGAGGATCCGCATAATGCCGCTGCGTGAAAGATAGGTGCGGCTTTTGATATAGGCTGCGGCGGTAATGTTTTGTCTTATGGCTTCCGGCTCCTGCATTAACTCAACCAGTTGAAAGCGGATAATGTCATAAGCCGACATTTGCGATATCTGGGCGCAATGTTCGTAGACGCGCGATGCGGTGTAGATCAGCAGATTTGAGAAGTGCTCCCATAAATTCTGTTGTGCGACAACATGATTGAAACACGCCAGCGAAACGCTGGCCACCTCTGAAGTTTCCAGCGCTCTGACGTACAGGTGTTCAGACGATAACTGGCTGCTCACGCCGAGTATAAATGGCGCGGATTCAGAATTTAAGACGATACCGTCCCCGCGACGGTGTAACGCCACGCTGCCATGCAACAGTAAAAAGCATTGACGGGTATCGCCGGAGCAATAATGGATAATTTCTCCTCTGGCAATAATGCCTCTCTCCGCATGCGGCAAAACATTATCGATTATTTTTTCAATGTGCTTAAAAGGCTTAGCGCCGAGCACTGTTGACTTATCAATTTCTGACACAGGCGCGAACCGGGTATTCATGTGAGACCTCACTGTCTGATGCGATCATTTTTTGATCGACATAAGGAATTATCTTAAAAACCAGCAGGTCAGGGAATATTTGCGGCAAGTCTAATTATAGACTCACCTGTTTTTAAGTGTTAATTAATTGAAAATGAAACCTTTTTTATTCAGGTCTAAAAGTAGACTGCGGCTATTATTCTTAAGGTATTTCCACGTGTATATGTTTTGTAATTGTTAAAAGAGGATCCACAGCTAGACCTCAAAATTGATTGTATGCGCAAAAAGAGTTGTATAAATTTTGACTCGTCGGAGGGGTTTTATTTCTTTAACTGAATATCGGTAATAACTAGAGTAATACGGGATATAAAATTATGAATAAAAAATTGATGATGGCAATGTTAGCGGCAGGTTCTGTACTCACCATGACCAATGCATTCGCAGCGGCCGGTACCGTTAATTTTAACGGGAATATTCTGGATTCTGCCTGCGACGTTGATGTGGCATCCCAGAATCAGGTGGTGGTATTAGGCGATTATTATAAAACGGAATTCCCGACAACCGGGGCGAGAACGGCTGCGACGCAATTCAATATTATTTTGAAAAACTGCCCGGTAACGGTCACCAATGCAAAAGTCCGTTTTGACGGTACGCCGGATCTAACCAACGCCAGCCTGCTGGCGATTGATACGTCCGTGGCGGGGGCGGCCACCGGGGTGGCGATTAACCTGATGACGGCAGATAAAGCCGATCTGCCGCTGCACGGCAGCAACAGCTATATTTACCCGCTCAGCAGTACGGCTGATAATACGCTGAACTTCTACGCGCAGTATATCGCCACCGCGGCATCCGTGACCGCGGGCCCGGCTAACTCGGTCGCAAACTTCTCTGTGGTATACAACTAAGTCATTGCAGTAATCAGCAGGGGCCCGCCCGGCCCCTTGTTTTATGAGGTATTAAAATGCGTTTTATCACGACAATGGGCCTGGCTATGGCGCTGTTACCGCTGACGTTAACATCCGTCAGTGCAGGAGTAATTATTGGCGGCACCCGTATTATTTTCGATGGGGCTAAAAAAGAGGCGTCAATAGGTATTACTAATCCTGATAACGTTCCTTATTTAATCCAGTCGTGGATAGATGTTCAGGATGAACAATCGGGTAAAGCGCCTTTTATTATTACGCCACCACTGTATCGGCTGGACGGCGGGCAAAAAAACCTTGAGCGTATTGTCATGACCGGTTCGCTGCCACAGAGGCAGGAGAGTTTATTCTGGCTGAACATTAAAGCTATTCCGTCAGCCTCAAAGCAGATGAACTCGCTACAAATTGCCGTCAAAACGCGCATCAAATTAATTTATCGACCAGAGACTCTTCGTGCGTCTACCCCCGAGGAGCAAGCCAATAAATTAACCTGGCATCGTGCGGGGAATTCCCTTCAGGTTAATAACCCTACGCCGTACGTTATCAATTTCAATGAAATTACGTTGGGTGATAAGAAACTTGACGATGTCACGTACGTGATGCCTTCAGGCTCAGCCCGTTTTCCGTTACCGAACGGAACCAGTGGCAATACGCTGACGTTTAAAGTCATTAACGATTATGGCAGCCCTGGCGAATTACACCGGGCCAGTTTGTGATCCTTACGCGTTTATCAGGTGTTCGTCATGACAACGGCATTGAATACAATGCAGCCTGCGCGCCTGGCAATATTTATTGCCCTCGCGCTTGCTGGTGTCTCTCCCACACTGTATGCCAGTGAGACGTTTAATACGGAACTGGTAGAGCTGGATAATCCCGGAATGGGGAAAGCGGATTTATCTGCCTTTGAATCCGGCTCGCAGGCGCCCGGGACATACCACGTTGATATTATTCTTGACGATCGGCTGCTGGAAACGCGGGATATTCGTTTTATGGCAGTGAAGGATGCTAACGGCAGTGAAACGTTGCAGCCGTGCCTGAGAATCGGGCAGTTAAAAGCGTGGGGCGTGAAAACGGCGCTTTTCCCGCAGCTCGCCGCCGGGGAAGGTGAATGCGCCGATCTCAGGGCGATCCCACAGGCCAGCGCGGATTTCCAGTTTGGCGCCCAGCGTCTGGCGATTAGCATTCCACAGGCGGCTATAGACCTGCCAGCGAGAGGTTACGTTCCGCCGGATATGTGGGATGAAGGCATTACCGCGGCCATGCTCAACTACAGCCTGAGCGGGGCAAACAGCCGGGCAAGAAGCGGGGCAGGCACCCGCAGCGACAGCCAGTATGCAAACCTGCGGCCGGGGATCAACGTCGGTCCCTGGCGGTTACGCAACTACACCACCTGGTCCCGCGATGCGTCCGGCCAGGATAAGTGGGACAACGTCTATACCTGGATGCAGCGCGCGATTAATCCCCTGCAAGCCCAGCTTACGCTCGGAGACAGTTCCGCGCCTGCCGATGTCTTTGACAGCATGCCGTTTCGCGGCGTCCAGCTGGCGTCTGACGACGATATGCTGCCGGATTCCCTGAAAGGCTATGCGCCGGTGGTGCGCGGTATTGCGCGAACTAACGCGCAGGTCGTGGTGCGTCAGAATGGCTATCAAATCTACCAAAGCTATGTGGCGCCGGGCGCGTTTGAGATCGCGGATATGTATCCCACCGGCGGCGCGGGCGATCTTGATGTCACGATCGTCGAAGCTGATGGTAGGGAGCAACATTTCACCCTGCCGTACGCTTCGCTGCCGGTCCTGCAACGGGAGGGGCGCCTGAAATATGCCCTTACCGCCGGGCAGTATCGCTCGTATAACCGTAGCGTGGAGAAAACCCCCTTCGGGCAATTGACCGGAATTTACGGCCTCCCTCACGGTATTACGCTCTATGGCGGCGTCCAGGGGGCAGATAAGTACCAGTCGGCGGCTCTGGGGGTGGGCAAGAATATGGGCGATCTCGGGGCGATATCCGCAGACGTCACTCAGGGCTGGTCAACGCCGGAGCATGCCGCGAAAACAAACGGTCAGTCGTGGCGGGCCCGATACAGCAAGAATTTTATCAATACCGGGACCCACTTTTCGATTGCCGGGTATCGCTACTCGACCCGCGGCTATTACGGCATGCAGGACGTCCTCGATTCGTACGGCGACAGCAGCGCGCTTCAGGACAGGCGACGTAACCGTGCCGAGCTGACGATGAGCCAGACGCTGGGGGACAACCTGGGCGCGCTTACCCTCACTGCGGCGCGGGAAGATTACTGGAATGACGGTAAGTCGATGGCTTCGTGGAGCGTCGGCTATAGCAACTACTGGCACAACATCAGCTATGGCCTGACATGGACCTACAGCAAAAATGTCCGCTCAGCGTCAGAAACCCGCGACAGCCAAAAAAACGCTAACCACGACCAGCTTCTGGCGTTCAACGTCAGCATTCCGCTGGATAAATTTTTGCCGCAGACATGGGCTAACTATGGCATGAACGCCAGCGGGAATAACGGGACGACGCATAACGTCGGCCTGAACGGGGTAGCGCTCGAGAACCGTGCCCTGAACTGGAACGTACAGCAGGGATACGGAACAGAGGGTGTGGGCTATACCGGCAATGTTAACGCGGACTACAAAGGCACCTATGGCGAAGTCACGGCAGGTTATGGTTATGACAAAAACAGTGAACGCCTGAATTACGGGCTGCAAGGCGGCATTCTCGCCCATGCTGATGGCATCACGCTTTCCCAGCCGCTGGGGGAGACCAGCGTCTTAATCAAAGCCCCTGGCGCCCACGACGTGGATATCCGCAATCAGCCCGGTGTACGGACAGATTTTCGCGGATATACGGTCGTGAGCAACCTTTCTGTCTACCGGAAAAACGATCTCACCCTCGACCCGGAAACGATGCCGGACGATGTCGAGCTGGAGATCAACACCCGCACGGTGACGCCGACGCGGGGAGCGGTGGTGAGAGCCGATTATCTGACGAAGTCAGGACACCGGGTGCTGATGACCTTGACCGACAACGACCGCGCCGTTCCGTTTGGGGCGGTGGTCACCCTTGTGGGTGATGACAGCGGCAGTTTTATTGTCGGCGATCGCGGTCAGGTCTATTTAACCGGGATGCGCGAGCAGGGAACGTTAGTCGCTACATGGGGAAGTCAATCCAGTCAGCAATGCCGCGCTGATTTCACGCTGCCGAATCACTCAACGTACGGTGGGATCGCTGATATGCGCGCCACCTGCCGTCAGGAACGCTAACATGAAATGTCTTAACGCGATGCTGCTGCTCTGTTTGCTCGCGGCGGCAAATATGGCTCGTGCCGGTACCTGCACCACCATCACCCCGCAGCTTTCCACCCTGTCCGTGGGGACGATCAACGTGCAGCGCGATGCGCCTGTCGGCACGGTGGTATTTTCTGGCGCGGCGTCAGCCACAGGCTCCTATCTTACCGGGTGTACGAATCCGCTGATGCTGGGATTCAGCCTGCGCTACAACGGCGCCACGTTGAGCAGCTACGGCAACCATGTTTACAACACGAACGTCAGCGGGATAGGGATACGCTTTTCTTCCAACGGCTATTTTGAAAACCCGAGCAATACATTTTCCTACAATGCGCAGACCTCCTATGTGGACTGGTACGGCGGGAGGATTGAGCTGGTGGTGACGGGGCCGGTCTCATCGGGGGCATTAACCCCCGGGACGATCGGTGTCGTGACCCTTCAGGGAAGCGATGGCCTCTACCGTGACGGTCTGACCACGCAGCTCACCTCCGGCACCATCAATGCGCTGGCGTGCACGGTGAATACGGCCCAGCTGACGTTTCCGATAGGGGATATTCCCGCCTCGGCGTTCGGCTCCACGGTGGGCACCACGCCAGCGGGAGCACAGAACACGCAAAACCTGGGCCTGACCTGCGCCGCCGGAACCAATATTACGGTCTCGCTCAGTGGAATACAGAACCCGGACAGCGCCAATACCAGCGTGATGGCCTTAACCGGGCAGGGAAATGCCGGCACTGCGAAAGGGGTGGGGGTGCAGCTTATCTATAACGGTGCACCGCTGGTGATGAACAGCAGACTATTCTTGCGGCAGTCTGCCGGGGGGCAAGAGACGTTGCCATTAACGGCCCGATATTACCAGACGTTAACCCGCGTGGAGTCAGGTTCAGCGAATGCCTCCGCCACCCTTAATTTGACCTACCAGTAGCAGGTAAGAAGATGAAAATAAGATGCAGGACACTGCTTTTACTTGCCTTACTCAGCGGGAAGGTATGCTCCGCTGATAGCGTCAACATCGGTGTGACGGGAAATATCGTTGCGTCGCCGTGCATATTTAATGGCGGCAGTAACAGCCTTGATGTCAACCTGGGCAATATTCAGGCAACCAATATGGCGACGCCGGGCTCAACATCGGATCCGGTGCCTTTCAGTCTCCTGTTTACCCAGTGCCCAACCGGAACGCAGAGTGTGACCGTCGCTTTCACCGGCAGCCCCGATCCCGAGGCGGGCGCGGACTATTTTATGAACAGCGGTTCGGCCACGCACGTGGCGATAGCCATGCGCGATGCCCAAACCGGCGCGCTTAAAGGAACAGGCACCAGCTTGAACCAGACCATTGCCGCGGACAGAACCGCGACAATGGCTATGCTGGCCTCGGTAAAATCTATGCCGGGAGGCGCCACGCCGGGGAGCATCAGTGCGGTTGTGGTGATGACGATGCAGTACAACTGAATGCCGTTGATAAGCCTTTTTTAAAGACGTTGGTGTGAACTATGTTAAATATTCTGATTCAGGAAACGGATCTGTTTTTTCAGGCTGGGCTACAGAGCTTTTTCGAAGATTTTTTTAAGCATAACTTTCATCGCTCCATCACATTTCACCTGGCGCTGACAAATGAAAACGTCAGCCAGGCCGATATTATTGTTCTTTCATTATGTCAGGGGGAAACGCTGACCTGTTTTCCGGAGTTACTGGCCCGGCAAAAAGGAATTGTGATAGGTCTCGTCGACGATGAGCTGCGCTTTTCGGCGCTGCCTTCCTGCTTTCAGGACATTATTTTTCTTCCGCGCCGGGCGTCGCTTGACCGTATTAGCGGCGTTCTGTTTATCGCGTGGTTCAGGACGCAATTACCAGGTTACACGTTGAATAAAAAGACCTGTTTCGACTGCCAGCATAAAGGTTTATCCCGGCAACAGATTCGTATTATGGTCAATTTTTACCGGGGGCTGTCGGTGGTGCAGACCGCGAACGCGTTGAAGATGAGCGAAAAAACGGTCTTTACCCATAAATATATGATGATGCAGAAATTTAATCTGCGAAGCGATTACGAGCTGATCGTACTATTGAGAAGGCTGATGGAGAAAAAGAGCCGTCCGAACCTGCTTCGCGATTACCTGGAAAATAATTATGCACAACAGATAACGTAAAACAGCAGCGGATAGCGGGCCGGGCAGCGAAAGCCGCCACCCGGCAATGCATTTAAACGTTAACCGCAGCGATCAAACGCGTCTTCATGGTCTGGTACGCGCAAGCCGCAAAATCCTCCGCCCAGCGCTGGTCCTCGATCGCCTCCAGCTGCATGGCGCAATATTTCGTTTCCGGCGTTCTGGAGATCGGGTCGAGATTATCCTGCGTCAGCTCATTACAGGCGCCAATCCACCACTGGTAGGTCATATAGATTGCTCCCGCATTGATGCGCTCGCTAATGCTGGCGCGCGTGATCACTTTACCCCGGCGTGAACGTACCCAGACCAGCTGGCCCTCGGCAATCCCCCGTTCATCCGCATCGGCCGGGTTCATTTGCACCCGGCCCGGCTCGTCGGCCAGGCTTTGCAGCGCCGCGCAGTTCCCGGTCATTGAGCGACAGGAGTAGTGACCCACTTCGCGCACCGTGCACAGTACCAGCGGGTAATCCGCATCCGGTGTCTCCGCCGGGGCGCGCCAGGGGGCGGCAAATAGCTGTCCTTTGCCAGTAGGGGTGTCGAACTGGTTATCCTTGTACAGGTAGGGGGTGCCGGGATGATCGAGGGATGGGCAAGGCCACTGCACATGGCCCATCTCGCCCATTTTTTCGTAGGTCACGCCGTAGAAGAGGGGGCACAGCTCGCGCATTTCGTCCCAGATCTGCTGGTTATCCTCGTAATGCATGGGATAACCCATCTCCGTGGCCAGCAGGCTGATGATCTCCCAGTCGCGCTTCACGTTGCCGCTGGCCTCAATGGCTTTGCCGAAACGCTGGAAGCCGCGATCGGCACAGGTGAACACGCCGGCGTGCTCTCCCCATGAGGTGGCAGGGAGCAGCACGTCAGCCACCTCTGCCGTTTTGGTCATAAAGATGTCCTGAACCACCACAAAATCGAGCGCCTCAAAGCCGCGGCGGACCAGTCCCAGATCGGCTTCTGTCTGAAGCGGATCTTCCCCCATGATGTAATACGCTTTAATCTTTCCTTCCAGCGCGAGATGTGGCACTTCGGTGATACGCGTCCCGACGCGATCGTCCATCCGGTTGACATTGATTTTCCACGCATCGGCAAATTTCAGTCTGACCGCCGGGTCAGTGACGTCCTGGTAGCCGGGGAACATATTGGGCAGAACGCCCATATCGCAGGCACCCTGAACGTTATTTTGCCCGCGAACCGGACCCACGCCGACGGCAGGGCGGCCCAGGTTGCCGGTCAGCAGCGCCAGGCTGGAGAGACCTTTCACCACATCGACCGCCTGACCAAACTGCGTGACGCCCATCCCCCACATCACCGTTGCTGAAGGCGCCGCTGCGAACATGCGCATTGCCTGACGAACATCCCGCGCGCGGATCCCCGTCAGATGTTCAACCTGCTCGGGTGCGTAATCTTTTACCGTCAGCCGGTACGCCTCAAGCCCTTCTGTAAAGCGGGCAACGTAGTTTTTGTCGTACAGTTCCTCTTCCAGCAGGACATAGCCAAAGGCATTGACCAGCGCCATGTTACTGCCATTTATTAGCTGAAGATGAAGATCGGCAATGCGTGCCGTTTCAATATGACGCGGATCGCAGACGATGATTTTAGCGCCATTTTCACGTGCTTTAAGCACACGTCGGGCGACGATGGGGTGAGAGTCGGCGCAGTTATAGCCGAATACCAGCAGGCATTTTGAGTTTTCAATATCGTTAATGGAATTGCTCATGGCGCCGTTGCCGAGGGTCTCCTGTAAACCGGCAACGGACGGACCGTGACAGACGCGGGCGCAGCAGTCGACGTTGTTAGTATTCAGCACCGCTCGGGCAAATTTTTGCATCACATAGTTGGTCTCATTGCCCGTTCCCCGTGAGGAACCCGTGGTCATAATGGACCGAGGGCCATACTGTTCTTTGATGCTTTTAAGCCTGTGAGCGGTATAGCGAATGGCCTCTTCCCAGGTAACAGGGGTAAAGGCCTCGCCTTTGCTGTAGCGGATCATGGGCTGCGTCAGACGGGGGGTAAGCAGCCGTGTGTCGTTAAGAAAGTCCCAGCCGTAGAACCCTTTCAGGCAAAGCGTGCCCTGATTGGTTACGCCATCAGCGGCTTCGGCACGGATAATCCGGTTATTTTTTACGACGAGGTTTAGTTTGCAGCCTGCACCGCAGTAGGGGCAGACGCTGGCGATTTTTTTCATCAATAACAGACCTGTTAAGAAATGAAGCAATGTTTACTGGAAAGCCCAGTCCCTTAGCGGACTAAGCAGGATCCATGCCACATTCAGCGTTCTTGATTAACAGGGCGTTAGAGGAGAGAGGGTGTGTCATCGTCAGTCTGTTCGTCAGAATTGACGATGACACGCTATCCGTAGGGATGGGGGAGGCGTTAAAGATCGTCCATGGTGTAACCGACGACAATTTCCAGCGTCTTGCGGATCACATCCGCCTTAACGACATCGTCGGTGGATTCCAGCGCCTGGATTAGCCAGAGAATGATCGCTTTGTTGGTCAAATGACCTTCGGAAGCGAGAACACAACGAACCGCAGTCGAAAAAATGGCAGACTCTTCAGCAAAGCGATCGCCTGCGTGACGGAAATACTCCGACAACGCGCTATCTAAAAAGGCCGAGTGGTATTCGGGTTGAAGCTGAATATTTTGTCTCATTTGTTCTCACCGTAGCTGTAAAGTTGTAGTCAATGTATCTTTTTAGGATCGGACGGTTTTCCATTTCCAAATAACGGCACTACATTGTCTCGGTTATTTTTGAGAGATCCCTCTCTCTGTATTCGTCCTTGTGCGGTTCTGCGACCTTTAAAAGCGAGCGTACCAGAGCTGATTTCAGCTATCACTCGCGCTAATGTCTCCCGCCGCTGGGGATCCGTTTCATATGCTTGCATGTTACGCATACGCTGAACCAATCCCTCGGTCGTCACGGGACCGCGCTCCTTCAAAAGTGAAAGAGCGGCTTCTCCAATAAGCTGGTCGATCAGTCTGTCCGCATCACTGCTGTTCATGACATTAACGTTCGAAGAGCAGGCCAAGAAGCATGTGATAATGATGTTCCTCTTCCGGGCCATTGGCCTTTTCAAGGCGACTCAACAGTTTTGTGCAGAGCGATTTGCGATTCAGATTTCGCCCGTCGCTAAGAATTTCAACAACAACCTGACCCAATGTTTCCTGTTGGGTTGGAAGCGCGGCTTTTTCGAAATACTGCGCAATCGCTGTTGCCGAGTCTGCGAGGTGTCCGTTCTGCTGCATGTTTCGCTCCTGTAAATTTTCGTAATCAGTAACGTTACATTTAAGGTATACATAATTTTCAAATCTGTACATTTAAAATGTACAATTTTTTAAAGATTTTATTATATATTTTATAAAATCATTATTTATCAAGTGTTTATTCTTATACGATTTACTGCGGGATTCACAAGATATATTGTACAATCCGAAGCGGCGTTGCAGAGTTGTACAAGCCCGTAAATGACGCAAAAAAGCCGTGTAAATCGTTGAGATGTAAATTATTTGTTGGGCAATTAATGTGCTATAACAGAGTTCTCCCCACGTGTTTTCGTGGTCACCCCCTCAATCTTCAGGATTAGCATGCTCACAACCATCATTTACCGCAGTCATATCTGCGAGGACGTTCCAGTTAAAGCGCTGGAAGACATGGTCGCTGCTGCAAATTGTAGAAATCGCCAGTTCGATGTTACGGGGATTTTGCTGTTTAACGGCACACACTTTTTTCAGTTACTTGAAGGGCCCGCTGATAACGTTAAGGAGATCTATGAGCTCATCTGCCGTGACCCACGGCATCACAACGTGGTCGAGTTATTAAGCGATCACGGGCCTTCAAGACGTTTTGGCAACGTGGGTATGGAGCTCTTTGACCTTCGTCAGTACGATACCGACGAAGTGCTGCAACAGGTTCTTGATAAAGGCACAACCCGCTATCAGCTGACCTATAACGATCGCGCCCTGCAATTTTTCCGCACCTTCGTTGAGTCTACTGAAAAAGCCAACTACTTTGAGCTGCCTCCGGCTGACGCCTGGGAATTTGTCACCGAAAACACGCCGTTATCCACCCAGCCGACGGTAGTGGCAAAGGGCGCGGACTGTAGTTTTGCGTTTCAACCTATTGTCGATCCGTTTATGCAGCAGGTGGTTTCCTGGGAAGCCCTGATCCGCACGCCGTCCGGAGAGTCGCCGGAAAGCTATTTTGCCAACCTGTCGCGTGAGGCACTGTACGAATCGGATCTGAAGAGTAAGCAGGTGGCTTTGTCGATGGCCAGCGCGCTGGGCCTACAGACTCAAACGTTGTCCATCAATCTGCTGCCGATGACGCTGGTCAATGTTCCTGGCGCCGTCGATTTTTTACTGACGGCAATTGAGGCGAACGGTTTTGTGCCGGAGCAAATTGTGGTCGAGTTCACCGAGAGCGAGGCGATCTCGCGCTTCGAAGAGTTCACCAGCGCAGTCAGACAGCTTAAAAGCGCCGGGATCAGCGTGGCCATCGATCACTTTGGCGCGGGATTCGCCGGTCTGCAACTGCTGGCCCAGTTCCAGCCGGACAGAATCAAGATCAGCCGTGATTTGATTGCCAACGTACACAAGAGCGGCCCGCGTCAGGCTATTATTCAGGCGATCATTAAATGCTGTGCGTCTCTGGAAATTCTGTTCTGTGCGGTAGGCGTAGAGCTGGCTGAAGAGTGGATGTGGCTGGAATCTGCCGGGGTTTCTCAGTTCCAGGGACACCTTTTCGCCAGCCCGCGTCTGGGGGGCGTTCCGGCGATTGCCTGGCCTGATAAAAAGTACGATTTATAAAAACCTGTACGTAACTGTTAAGAGTAACCTGTACGTACGGCGAAATTTATACAACAATACATTAACGAGTGAGTGGTTCATTGAGCCATTCACTTGTCTCAGAACGAGGAGTTAGTTATACAAATGATTTGTACAATCTGATAAGGTTGGTTTGGTTAGGTATGGAAGTAATGTGCGTGAGGGAGTTAATGGCCTATTACAGTATCGGCGAAGTGGCCGAACGATGCGGTATCAACCCCGTTACGCTGCGTGCCTGGCAGCGCCGTTATGGATTGTTGAAGCCGCAGCGAAGCGAAGGGGGTCATCGTCAGTTTGACGATGAAGATATCCTGCGTATCGAAGAGATCAAGCGCCTGATGAAAACGGGTGTTTCGGTCGGTAAAGTAAAAGCGCTTCTTGAAAATACAGAAGTGATGACTCAGGGTAACTGGGCATCGTTTCAGGAAGAGATGTTAACCGTTCTGCGCTATGCCAACCCGGCAAAACTGCGTGCCAAAATCGGCGAATTCCGCCGTGACCATGCGATGGATGTTCTGATAGATAACATCATCACCCCTGTGCGTCAGCGAATGAACCAGGACCAGAATACGGTGCGCCACATGGCGAGCCTGCTGGACGGTGTCCTGATTGAGTTTGCCGTTGCAAGCCTGGGTGAGTCGCGAAAAAAAGCAGGTAAGGATGCGCTGCTGATTGGGTGGGAGTGCGACGACCGTACGCATTTGTGGCTGGAAGCGGCCCGTCTTGCCTACAAAGGCTGGCATATCGACGTGCTGGCTGAGCCGATTGACTCTCCACGTCCTGAACTCTTCCCCGGGCAAAAAATCTTCGTCTGGACCGGTAAAGCGCCTACGCCTCGTCAACAGGAGCAGCTCGACCACTGGCGTGAACAGGGTTTCGCCGTTTCGTTCCATCACTGATGTTAAGGGGTCCGTCAGGGCCTTTTTGTCTTTTCGAGTCAGCTTTCTTATTGGAAGATAGCTATCTCAAAAATAGGTATTTCCAATACAATTTTTCTCATTGCCCGCCAACTTACCGCCTTTCTTATGAAATGCATTATTTATCAATGCATTGAACAAATCTAACCATCCCATCCGCATCCCGTCACAGGGTCTATGCTTAATGAAAGTAGCCAAAAAGGGCGGTTTAGCCCAAAGCCCCTGCTCGCAGGGGGTTGAAGTGATAATCGTTATCACTAACATGGTGTTATGCCCTGGTGGCTTATCAGATGAGGTGGACCTATGGAACTGCATTCAGAAACCTTCAATCCGGCCGATTTTGCCTGGCGTGGTTTAACGCTGACGCCCGCGGCGGCGGCGCATATTCATGAGCTGGTGGCAAAAAATCCCGACATCCTCGGCGTACGCTTAGGCGTTAAGCAGACTGGCTGCGCGGGATTTGGCTACGTGCTGGATACCGTAACCGAACCTGAAAAGGACGATCTGGTCTTTGAAACTGACGGTGCAAAGTTATACGTCGCGCTACAGGCGATGCCGTTTATCGATGGAACCGAAGTCGACTACGTTCGGGAAGGTTTAAACCAGTTATTCAAATTTCATAACCCGAAAGCCCAGAACGAATGCGGCTGCGGCGAAAGCTTTGGGGTATAGGCGGTACTATGTCTCGTAATACTGAAGCAACGAGTGATGTAAACACCTGGAGCGGCGGACACCTCAACTATAAAGAGGGTTTCTTCACGCAGCTGCAAACCGATGAGCTGGCGAAAGGCATCAACGAAGAGGTCGTGCGCGCCATTTCGGCGAAACGTAACGAGCCGGAGTGGATGCTGGAGTTTCGTCTGAGCGCATTCCGCGCGTGGCTGGAGATGGAAGAACCCCACTGGCTGAAAGCGCATTACGATAAGCTGAACTATCAGGATTATAGCTACTACTCCGCGCCCTCCTGCGGCAGCTGTGATGATACCTGTGCCTCGCAACCCGGCGCGGTTCAGCAAACCGGCGCGGAGAACAGTTTCCTGAGCAAAGAAGTTGAAGAAGCGTTTAATCAGCTCGGCGTGCCCGTGCGCGAAGGCAAAGAGGTGGCGGTAGACGCCATTTTTGACTCCGTCTCGGTGGCAACCACCTACCGTGAAAAACTGGCGGAGCAGGGGATCATTTTCTGTTCCTTTGGTGAAGCCATTCACGATCACCCCGAGCTGGTGAAAAAGTATATTGGTACCGTGGTGCCGAGTAACGATAACTTCTTCGCGGCACTGAATGCGGCGGTGGCGTCAGACGGCACCTTTATCTACGTGCCGAAAGGCGTGCGCTGCCCGATGGAGCTCTCGACCTATTTCCGCATCAACGCGGAAAAAACCGGTCAGTTTGAACGCACCATCCTGGTGGCCGATGAAGGCAGCTACGTCAGCTATATCGAAGGGTGCTCCGCTCCTGTGCGTGACAGCTACCAGCTGCACGCGGCGGTGGTGGAGGTGATCATCCATAAAGATGCGGAAGTGAAGTACTCTACGGTACAGAACTGGTTCCCGGGCGACGGCAACACCGGTGGTATTCTGAACTTCGTCACCAAACGCGCGCTGTGCGAAGGCGAAAACAGCAAAATGTCCTGGACGCAGTCAGAAACCGGCTCCGCCATTACCTGGAAATACCCGAGCTGTATTCTGCGCGGCGACAACTCCATCGGTGAGTTTTACTCCGTGGCGCTGACCAGCGGTCATCAGCAGGCCGATACCGGCACCAAGATGATCCACATCGGTAAAAACACCAAATCGACCATCATCTCCAAAGGGATCTCTGCCGGTCACAGCCAGAACAGCTATCGCGGGCTGGTGAAAATCATGCCGACGGCAACCAACGCGCGTAACTTCACCCAGTGTGACTCCATGCTGATTGGCGCGGACTGCGGGGCGCATACCTTCCCGTATGTCGAATGCCGCAATAACAGCGCCCAGCTTGAGCATGAGGCAACTACGTCACGTATTGGTGAAGATCAGCTTTTCTACTGCCTGCAACGCGGGATCAGTGAAGAAGATGCGATTTCAATGATCGTTAACGGCTTCTGTAAGGACGTGTTCTCTGAACTGCCGCTGGAATTTGCCGTTGAAGCCCAGAAACTCCTCGCCATTAGTCTTGAACACAGCGTCGGTTAAGGAAAGCACATGTTAAGCATTAAAGATTTACAGGTTAGCGTGGAAGAGAAAGAGATCCTGCGTGGCCTCAATTTTGACGTCAAACCGGGTGAAGTTCACGCCATCATGGGGCCAAACGGCTCCGGGAAAAGTACGCTTTCAGCGACGCTGGCAGGACGCGAAGATTATGAAGTTACCAGCGGCTCCGTTGAGTTTAACGGCAAAGATCTGCTGGAGATGTCGCCGGAAGAGCGTGCCGGCGAGGGCATCTTTATGGCCTTCCAGTATCCGGTGGAAATTCCGGGCGTCAGCAACCAGTTCTTCCTGCAAACCGCGCTGAACGCGGTGCGCAAGTATCGCGGCCTTGAGGCGCTGGATCGCTTTGACTTCCAGGATCTGATGGAAGAAAAGATTAAGCTGCTGAAAATGCCGGAAGATCTGTTGACCCGCTCGGTAAACGTGGGTTTCTCCGGCGGTGAGAAGAAACGTAACGATATTCTGCAAATGGCGGTTCTGGAACCGGCGCTGTGCATTCTCGATGAGACCGATTCAGGGCTGGATATCGATGCCCTGAAGATCGTTGCCGATGGGGTGAACTCCCTGCGTGACGGCAACCGCTCATTTATCATCGTGACTCACTATCAGCGAATTCTGGACTACATCAAACCGGACTATGTCCACGTGCTTTACCAGGGACGCATTGTGAAATCCGGTGACTTTACGCTGGTTAAACAACTGGAGGAGCAGGGTTATGGCTGGCTTACCGAACAGCAGTAATGCACTTCAGCAGTGGCACCGGCTGTTTGAAGCGCAGGGTGGAGCGCGCTCTGAACAGGCTCAGCACCATCTCCAGCAGATGCTGCGTCTCGGTTTACCGACGCGTAAACATGAGAACTGGAAATATACCCCGCTGGATGGCCTGCTGAACGGCGAGTTTGTCACCCGTCTGGCGCAGGTCAGCCCCGATCAGCGCGACATGCTGGCGCTGACCGTGGATGCCGTGCGTCTGGTGTTTGTCGACGGTCTGTTCCGTGCGGAGCTGAGCGACAGCGTGCAGGAGAGCGGGTTCGATATCGTCATTAACGATGAACGTCAGTCGCTGAACGCGCCCGTTCAGCCTGAAGTCTTCCTGCACCTGACAGAGAGCCTGTCGCAATCTGTCACCCATATTCGCGTTAAGCGTAACCAGCGCCCGGCGAAACCGCTGCTGCTGATGCATATCACCCAGGGCGTTGAGGGTGATGAGATTAACACCGCCCACTATCGCCACCATCTTGAGCTGGCAGAAGGGGCGGAGGCGACGGTGATCGAGCATTACGTCAGCCTTAACGACACCCGTCATTTTACCGGTTCGCGTCTGACGATGAACGTGGCGGCCAATGCCCAGCTGCACCACATCAAGCTGGCGTTTGAGAATCCGCTCAGTCACCACTTCGCCCACAACGATATTCTGCTGGGCCAGGATGCCGCGGCGTACAGCCACAGCTTCCTGCTTGGCGGCGCGGTGCTGCGCCACAATACCAGCACCCAGCTGAACGGTGAAAACACTACGCTGCGTATTAACAGCCTGGCGATGCCGGTGAAGTCAGAAGTGTGCGACACGCGCACCTGGCTTGAGCATAACAAAGGCTACTGCAACAGCCGTCAGCTGCACAAAACCATCGTCAGCGACAAAGGACGTGCGGTGTTTAACGGCCTGATCAACGTGGCGCAGCACGCCATCAAAACTGACGGGCAGATGACCAACAACAACCTCTTGCTGGGACGTCTGGCAGAGGTGGACACCAAACCACAGCTGGAAATCTATGCGGACGACGTGAAATGCAGCCACGGCGCGACGGTCGGGCGTATTGACGATGAGCAGATGTTCTACCTGCGCTCGCGCGGGATAGACCAGCAGGCCGCGCAAAAGATGATTATTTACGCCTTTGCGGCTGAGCTGACGGAAGCGCTGCCCGATGGCGGACTTAAACAGCAGGTGCTGGCCCGTATCGGTCAGCGTCTGCCTGGAGGCGAAGCATGACATTTCCCGTAGAGAAAGTCCGGGCAGATTTTCCGGTACTGACCCGTGAAGTGAACGGTCTGCCGCTGGCCTATCTCGACAGTGCGGCCAGCGCGCAAAAACCAAATCAGGTGGTGGATGCGGAAGCCGAGTTTTACCGCCACGGTTATGCGGCGGTACATCGCGGGATCCACACCCTGAGCGCCGAGGCGACCCAGCGCATGGAAAACGTGCGCACTCAGGTTGCGGCCTTCCTCAACGCGCGTTCGCCGGAAGAGCTGGTATTCGTGCGCGGCACCACCGAAGGGATCAACCTGGTGGCTAACAGCTGGGGTAATGCGCAGGTGCACGCGGGGGATAACATCATCATCACCCAGATGGAGCACCACGCCAACATCGTGCCCTGGCAGATGCTCTGTGAGCGTGTGGGGGCGCAACTGCGGGTGATCCCCCTGAATGAAGACGGCACGCTCCAGCTGGAAAAGCTGGACGCCCTGCTGGACGACAGAACGCGGCTGGTGGCGGTGACCCACGTTTCAAACGTGCTGGGGACGGAAAATCCGGTGGCGCTGATCGTCGACAAAGCCCATCAGGTTGGTGCGAAAGTGTTGATTGATGGCGCCCAGGCGGTGATGCACCATGCGGTTGACGTTCAGGCCCTGGACTGCGATTTCTACGTCTTCTCCGGGCACAAGCTGTATGGCCCGACGGGCATCGGCGTGTTGTATGTGAAAGAGGACATTCTCCAGGCCATGCCGCCGTGGGAAGGGGGCGGGTCAATGATCGCCACCGTCAGCCTGACGGACGGCACAACCTACGCCCGTGCGCCCTGGCGCTTCGAGGCGGGTACGCCCAACACGGGCGGGATCATCGGGCTGGGCGCGGCCATTAGCTACGTCACTGAAACGGGGCTGGCGGCGATTCAGGAGTACGAACAGCTGCTGATGCATTATGCCTTGCAGGAGCTGGCCAGCGTCCCGGATCTGACCTTATATGGTCCTGCTGACCGTCTGGGTGTGATAGCCTTCAACCTCGGCAAGCATCACGCCTATGATGTGGGCAGTTTCCTTGATAATTACGGCGTCGCTGTGCGTACCGGGCATCACTGCGCGATGCCGCTGATGGCGTATTATCAGGTACCGGCCATGTGCCGCGCATCGCTGGTGATGTACAACACAACGGAAGAGGTCGACAGACTGGTGGCGGGACTAAAACGTATTCACCAGCTGCTTGGCTAACGGAGAGGCGAGAGATGGCAGATTTGCCGGACAGAGATAAATTGCTGCGCAACTTTGGGCGTTGCGCAAACTGGGAAGAGAAATACCTTTATATCATCGAGCTGGGTCAGCGCCTGCCGCCGCTCAGCGAAGAGGCGCATAACCCGGACAACATCATTCAGGGCTGCCAGAGTCAGGTCTGGATCCTGATGCAGCAGACGGATGAAGGCGTAATTGAATTACAGGGTGACAGCGATGCCGCCATTGTGAAGGGGCTTATTGCCGTCGTATTTATTCTTTATCACCAGATGTCGGCGCAGGATATTGTCGCCTTTGACGTTCGCCCGTGGTTTGAAAAAATGGCCTTAACCCAGCACCTCACCCCGTCCCGATCCCAGGGGCTGGAAGCGATGATCCGCGCCATACGCGCCAAAGCCGCAATCCTTAGCTAAACTGACAGAACAGCATTCATTCTGTTTCGCGGGGTGGTTTCCACCTCGCTGGTTTTTCAGCTTTCTGACGTTTGGTCAGTGAATAAGGAATCTCAGCATGAAGCGCGCGCCTCTAATAACTCTATTACTCCTTGGTTCGCTCAGTGCTGTTAATTCAGCCAGGGCGGTTGATTATCCTTTACCGCCCGCAGGCAGCCGCCTGATTGGGCAAAACCAGACATACACCATTCAGGAAGGTGACAATAAACTTCAGTCTATCGCTCGTCGCTTTAATACCGCCGCACAGCTCATCCTTGAAACCAATAATACCATTGCACCGGTGAACCCTGCGCCAGGAACGGTCATTACGATCCCTTCCCAGATGCTACTGCCAGACACCGAGCGCGAGGGCATTGTGGTGAATCTGGCGGAGCTGCGTCTTTACTTCTATCCGCCAGGCGAAAATATCGTGCAGGTCTATCCGCTGGGTATTGGTCAGCTTGGGCTGGAAACACCGGTCAGCACCACCCGTGTGAGTCAGAAAATCCCTAACCCTACCTGGACCCCCACAGCGGGCATCAGAGCGCGCTCACTGGCCCAGGGCATTAAACTGCCGCCTGTGGTACCCGCAGGGCCAAATAACCCGCTGGGGCGCTTTGCGCTGCGTCTGGGCATCGGGAATGGGGAATATCTTATTCACGGCACCAGCGCGCCGGACAGCGTAGGGCTGCGGGTCAGCTCGGGCTGTATGCGGATGAACGCGCCGGATATCAAAGCGTTGTTTGAGCAAGTGCGCGTCGGCACGCGGGTGCAGATCATCAATGAGCCGGTGAAGTTCTCCGTCGAGCCGGACGGCAAACGTTATATCGAAGTGCACAGGCCGCTGGCGCAGGCTGAGGGTGAAAACCCACAGACGGTGCCGTTCACGCACTCGGCGGCGTTTACCGCCTTTGCAGCGGAATCAGGTAGCGATAAAACGCTTATCGATAAAGCCCTGGCGCGCAGAGCGGGGATCCCGGTGGCCGTTTCAGCAGGCAATGGTTCGTCAGCCAGCAATTCTGTCCTGTCGGTGCAGAACAGTCGTGTCTCAGCGGCGGTGGCGGAAGGCGAGGGAGAGAAAGCGCTTCAGTAGAGGTTTGACGAAGGCAAAAAAAATGGCGCACAATGTGCGCCATTTTATTAACAGGTACTATTACTTACGGTATTTAGTAGCCTGGTTGTCCAGACGCTGGTTAGCGCGAGCTGCGTCGTCTTTAGCAGCCTGAACGTCGGAACGCATTGCGTTCACGTCGTTGCTCAGCTGGTCAACTTTAGCGTTCAGAGTCTGAACGTCAGAAGACAGCTGATCGATTTTAGCGTTGCTGGAGCAACCTGCCAGCAGAGTAGAACCCAGGATTACCGCGCCCAGTACCAGTTTAGTACGATTCATTATTAATACCCTCTAGATTGAGTTAATCTCCATGTAGCGTTACAAGTATTACACAAAGTTTTTTGGGTTGAGAATATTTTTTTGATGGGATTACGCCTATTTTTGATCGTTCGCTCAAAGAAGCAACGAAATCGGCAATTTTGACGAAAAAGCTATGTTAAAAAAGGCATTTTTCATCGGATTCATCTTAGATAAATCGCGATTAAATAGAAAAACCCGATTTGCTTTTTGAATAGTTCTGGTTAAAGGCGGGAATAAAAAAAGCGCCCCGAAGGACGCTTTTTAACAAAACAATAATTTGTTCGTGAAATATTACAGCACGTGGACAGATGCCGTGTTGGTTGTGCCGCTTGGAACCAGCGCGCCAGAAACCATAACCACCACGTCGCCTTTCTGAGCCAGGCCACAATCAACCAGTTCCAGCGCCACTTCTTTACCCAGACGATAGAAATCATCGGTAGAGGCAATCTCTTTCACCAGGTGTGGGATCACACCTTTGCTCAGCACCAGCTGACGCGCGGTAGTTTCGTTGGTGGTCAGCGCCAGAATGGTCGCATCCGGGAAGTATTTACGCACGGCACGCGCAGATTTACCGCCCTGGGTCGCCACGACAATCAGTGGGGCTTCCAGTTTTTCAGCGGTTTCTACCGCACCACGGCACACGGCTTCGGTGATGCGCAGTTTACGGCTGTCGTTGTTGTAATCCAGACGGCTTTTCATCACGCGGTCGGTACGTTCACAGATGGTCGCCATGATGCTGACCGCTTCCAGAGGGTATTTCCCTTTTGCAGATTCGCCAGACAGCATAACGGCATCGGTACCGTCGAGGATGGCGTTCGCCACGTCGCCTGCTTCAGCGCGAGTAGGGCGTGGGTTTTTGATCATGGAGTCCAGCATCTGCGTTGCGGTGATAACCACTTTACGCGCGCGAACACATTTCTCGATCATCATCTTCTGCGCGAAGATCACTTCTTCAACCGGGATTTCAACGCCCAGGTCGCCACGCGCAACCATGATACCGTCAGACGCTTCGAGGATTTCGTCGAAGTTGTTCAGGCCTTCCTGGTTTTCGATCTTGGAGATGATCTGGATGTTTTCGCCGCCGTGCGCTTTCAGGTGCTCACGGATCTCAACCACGTCAGAACGTTTTCGGATAAAGGAGGCAGCAACGAAGTCCACGCCTTGTTCGCAGCCGAAGATCAGGTCTTGTTTGTCTTTTTCAGCCAGCGCTGGCAGCGCAATGGACACACCCGGCAGGTTAACGCCTTTGTTTTCGCCCAGATCGCCGTTGTTCAGCACTTTACAGATAACCTTGTTGCCTTCGATCGCGGTCACTTCCATGCCGATCAGGCCGTCATCTACCAGCACGGTGTTGCCAACAGACAGATCGCTGGT
The DNA here is from genome assembly GCF_016082135.1 of Enterobacter sp. YSU. Classification (NCBI taxonomy): domain Bacteria; kingdom Pseudomonadati; phylum Pseudomonadota; class Gammaproteobacteria; order Enterobacterales; family Enterobacteriaceae; genus Enterobacter; species Enterobacter sp. YSU. The sequence continues at coordinate 4,461,615 of NZ_CP059487.1, read as the reverse complement.
GAAGCCTTCGTAGGTCACGGCAACGATTTCGTTGTTACCCACAACGGATTTGTCGGTGGTGAAGGTGAAGGTCTGGCCCGCTTTCAGGGAAACGTCGTTACCGCCTTCTAGTTTGATGGTGCGGATTTCAGGACCTTTGGTGTCGAGCAGGATTGCCGCTTTTTTCCCGGTCTTGCTCATCACGTTGCGCAAGTTCTGGATACGCTGACCGTGTTCAGCATAGTCGCCGTGGGAGAAGTTCAGACGCATCACGTTCATGCCGGCATCCAGCATTTTGCTCAGCATCTCTTCGGATTCGGTTTTCGGGCCGATAGTACAAACAATTTTCGTCTTTTTCATGACAGTCTTAGTCTTTAAGTTGGGAAGGATATGGAAATCTCGCTCCGGGGGCGCACCGCCGCGGAGTCAAACCTGTGTTGCGAAAGAGTATATGACACGCACTAAGAATAGGTGACATCAAATGAGCGTGCAGAAGAAAGTGTGCCTGAGTGCCAGCCCAACGAAGGAGAGGAGAAGTTGTACGTTGTTTTTTGTATTCCAAGCGCTGAAACCATTCACCAGGGATTTGGCGCACATTATACGCTGATTTACAGTAAAAAGGAAAATGGAAACAGCGTTTCAAAACAATCTGTGCAGATTCACATAAGTTTGTTATCAAGGCGTTAAGGTCTAATGTCATCTTATGACGGCAGGCGCAACGCCCGCCGTTTTTTGCTCACTTTTCCAGCGCCTGCTGAAGGTCGGCGATCAGATCCTTCGCATCCTCAATCCCCACCGACAGGCGGATAAGCTGCGGCACAATGCCGTTTGCAAGACGCTGCGCCAGAGGTATGGAGGCGTGGGTCATGCTGTAGGGCTGGCTCACCAGACTCTCCACACCGCCCAGACTTTCCGCCAGGGTAAAGAGCGTAAGATGACGGATCACCTCTGCCGCGCGTTGCACATCGCCTTTAATCACAACGGAGATCATGCCGCCCGGCAGCGCCATTTGTCTGCGTGCCAGCGCATACTGGGGATGTGACGCCAGCCCGGGATAGAACACGCGGTCTACCTGCGGATGCTGCTCCAGCCATTGCGCAATTGCCAGTGCGTTGGCGCTGTGCTTCTCAACGCGCAGAGAGAGGGTGCGAATCCCCCGCAGCGTCAGGAAACTGCTGAACGGATCCAGAACGCCGCCAACCGCGTTTTGCAGATAGCCCAGACGCTCCGCGAGATCCTTATTTGCCCCGACAACAGCCAGCCCGGCAACCACGTCTGAATGACCGTTGAGATATTTAGTGGCGGAGTGGACCACTATATCGAACCCCGCCTCCAGCGGCCGGTGAATGACCGGGGAGGCGAAGGTATTATCCGCCACGCTGATCGCATTATGGCGCCGGGCAATGTCCGCGATGGCCTCCAGGTCGGCCAGTTTCAGCAGCGGGTTCGTTGGCGTTTCCACCCAGATCATGCGGGTGTCCGGGCGAATGGCGGCCTCAAGCCCGGCTACATCGTCCGGCTTAACCCAGCTCACCTGTAACCCGGTGCTGCGCTTGCGCACGTTTTCGATCAGGCGATACGTACCGCCATACACGTCGTCAATGGCGACGATATGGCTGTCTTTATCCAGCAGTTCGAGCACGGTGGAAATGGCTGCCAGCCCTGACGCGAAAGCGTACCCGCGCGTGCCGACTTCCAGTTCGGCGATGGCGGTCTCCAGCGCGTGGCGGGTTGGATTGCCGCTCCGGGAGTATTCGTAGCCGGTATGTTCACCCGGTGCCGGTTGCGCAAACGTCGACGTGGCGTAAATTGGCGGCATCACGGCGCCGTGCGGGTCGTGATACTCACCGCTGTGAACGCTGAGGGTGGCCAGGTTTTTCATCTTTTGCTCCTTTTATTTTGTCAGGCGGTTACGCCAGGCGGTGAGTACGTCACTGCGTGTGATCAGACCCAGAAAGCGATCTTCGTCATAAATAATCGCCACCAGGCCACGGTCAAAGATGGCGTACAGGGCGCTCTCCGGGGCCTGCTTATCCAGATATTCGACCTGACGCGTCATGGCTGCCGTCACGGGGAGAGAGAAGCGATCGGCATCTCCCCCGATGTGTCGCAGCAGGTCCCACTCGTCGATGATGCCGACGACCTTGTCGTTATCGAGCACCGGCAGCTGGGAGATGTCGTACAGGCGCATGCGGGCCAGCACGGTGGAAAGCGTGTCGTCCGGGGCGGCAGTCACCGTCGCGCCTTCATCGTGGCGCAGGGCAATATAGTCCGAGAGATCGCCTGCCTGCGGACGCGAAATCAGCCCCTGCTGGCGCATCCAGTCGTCGTTGAACATCTTCGAGAGGTATTTATTGCCGCTGTCGCAGGCGAAGGTGACCACACGTTTTGGCGCAGTCTGCGCCTGGCAATATTTCAGCGCCGCCGCCAGCAGCGTGCCGGTGGAAGAGCCCGCCAGGATCCCTTCCGTTTTTAGCAGATCGCGGGCGGTGGTGAACGCCTCGCCATCGGTAATGCGCCAGGCGCGGTTAACCCCTTCGATGTGCGCCAGCGGAGGGATAAAGTCTTCGCCAATCCCCTCAACCAGCCACGATCCGGCATCGTGATGGCGTCCGGTCTCAACCTGGTCCGCCAGCACCGACCCGGCCGGATCGGCAAGCACAAATTCCGTCTGCGGCGAATGTTCTGCAAACCACGCCTGTAAGCCGCCCAGCGTACCGCCGGACCCCACGCCGACGACGATGGCATCGATCTGGCCGTCAAGCTGTTCAAACAGTTCCGGTGCGGTAGTGGTGCGGTGCGCCAGCGGATTGGCCGCGTTATTGAACTGATCAATATAAAACGCGCCTGGCAGTTCGTTCGCCAGCCGCCGGGCATAATCCTGGTAGTAGGCCGGATGCCCTTTATTCACATCTGAACGGGTCAGCACGACCTGCGCCCCTAACGCGCGCAGGTGGAAAATCTTCTCGCGGCTCATTTTGTCCGGCACCACCAGGATCAGCGAGTAGCCCTTCTGCGCCGCAATCAACGCCAGCCCCAGGCCGGTGTTCCCCGCCGTGGCTTCAATAATGGTGCCGCCGGGCCGTAGCTGGCCCGTACGCTCGGCTTCATTAATCATCGACAGCGCGACGCGGTCTTTAATCGAGCCGCCGGGATTCTGGTTTTCCAGCTTCAGAAACAGCGAGCAGGGGCCGGTGTCCAGCTTGTGCAGCTGGATGAGCGGCGTACGGCCAATCAGTTCGGTGACGGAGTGGTAAAGCGTCATGGTCATGTCCTGTGAAGAGGTGATGACCGGATGATAGAACCATGAAATTTTCTCAATAAAGAACCTTTCACTGAGTTTTAGAACGGAAAGGAATAATCCTTGTGTTTTCAGATGGAAAGACAGCAAGACGTAAAGTTGTCCGGATGTGAGGATGGCTATATCCGCATAAAGTGCTGCAAAATTAGCCGATTTCGTCGGGTGAGTAAGACCTGATATGCAAATGGCAGATAATTATTGCTGATATTCATCTAAATGCTTTTCACCCGCCAGTTCGCTGCTTATTCCTGAGCATTATAAGAAATTCTTTTTTGGTCATTTAAAAGCTGATAACGGCTGTTTACTATCTTTTGGACATCCATACTGCTAAACCGCTATATGCGAAACGGATAACGAATAAGAATGATTGTACTCAGCAATATTTCGAAGGTTTTTGACAACGGGAAACAGGCGCTGACAGCCGTAGATAACGTCAACCTGACGATAGAGCAGGGACAGATTTACGGGATCATCGGTTACAGCGGGGCCGGGAAAAGTACGCTGATCCGTCTGCTGAACGGTCTGGAAAAGCCCAGCGCCGGCAGCGTCACCATTAACGGTCAGGATATCTCCGCCGCGAAGGGAGAAGCGCTGCGTCAGGCACGCCTGAAAATCAGCATGGTGTTCCAGCACTTTAACCTGCTCTGGTCGCGCACGGTGAAGGAAAATATCGCCTTTTCAATGCAAATTGCCGGTGTGCCAAAAGCGCAAATTCAGGCTCGCGTTGCCGAGCTGGTGGAGCTGGTCGGCCTGAAGGGGCGCGAGAATGCCTACCCATCCCAGCTGAGCGGCGGGCAAAAACAACGTGTGGGCATTGCCCGCGCGCTGGCCAATCATCCGGACGTACTGCTGTGTGACGAAGCCACCTCGGCGCTGGATCCGCAGACCACCGATCAGATCCTCGATCTGCTCCTGGACATTAACCGTCGCTTTAACCTGACCATCGTACTCATTACGCATGAGATGCACGTGGTGCGCAAAATCTGCGACCGCGTGGCGGTGATGGAAAACGGCAAGGTGGTGGAAGAGGGGGACGTGCTGAGCGTGTTTACGCATCCGCAGCAGCCGATCACCCGGCAGTTTGTCCGCCAAGTGAGCCAGTACGCGGAGGAAGAGACCTTCAATACCGAACTGGCAAACGATCTGGAAGGCACGGTGATCAGGCTGACCTTCACCGGGCACAGCACGCACAGGCCGATCGTCGGTGAACTGACCCTGCGCTACGGCCTGCCGTTTAACATCCTGCACGGCAAAATGACGCAAACCGCCCACGGTGTTTTCGGGCAGCTCTGGGTGCACGTGGTGGCATCGGACGAACAACTGAACAATATCCTCGCCGACCTGAAGCAAAGCGATATTGAAGGCGAGGTAATCAAGCATGGCTGAAGAACTCTTTCCGCACCTGAAGTGGGCTCAGCTTTGGGCTGCAACCCAGGAGACGCTTTACATGACCGCGCTTTCCGGCGTGGCGACGTTTGTCCTGGGGATCGCGCTTGGTCTGGCGCTGTTTTTAACCGCCCGCGGCGGGTTATTCCACAACCGCACGGTCTACAGCGTGATGTCGATTGTGGTGAACGTGTTCCGCTCGATTCCGTTCATCATTCTCATCGTTCTGCTGATCCCGTTCACCAAGACCGTTGTGGGGACCATTCTCGGCGCTAACGCTGCGCTGCCCGCCCTGATTGTGGGCGCGGCGCCGTTCTACGCCCGTCTGGTCGAGATTGCCTTGCGAGAAGTAGACAAAGGAGTCATTGAGGCCACGCGTTCGATGGGCGCGCGGCTGAGCACGTTAGTGTTTCGGGTTTTATTGCCGGAATCTTCACCCGCACTGGTTTCAGGTATGACGGTGACGCTGATTGCGCTGGTGAGCTACAGCGCAATGGCAGGGGTGATAGGTGCCGGCGGTTTGGGAAATCTGGCTTATCTGGAAGGATTCCAGCGCAACCATGGTGACGTCACGCTGGTGGCAACGGTGACCATTCTGATCATCGTGTTCATTATCCAGTTCTGCGGCGATGCCATTACTTCACTGTTTGATAAACGCTAATAAATACACACAGGAACCACATCATGAAAAAGACACTGACACTGATCGCCGCCGCAACCCTGAGTGCCCTGAGCTTTGCCTCCTGGGCGGACACGCTCACCGTGGGGGCGTCCAACACCCCGCACGCGGAAATTCTGGAGCAGGCTAAGCCGATTCTGGCGAAGAAGGGGATCGATCTGGAGATTAAACCGTTCCAGGACTACATTCTGCCAAACACGGCGCTGGCGGGGCATGACATTGACGCCAACTATTTCCAGCACATCCCTTACCTGAACAGCGTCCTGAAAGATCATGCGGGCGATAAGGATTATGACTTTGTCAGTGCGGGCGCAATCCACATTGAGCCGATCGGTATCTATTCGAAAAAATACAAATCGCTGAAGGATCTGCCGGAAGGCGGCAAAATCATCATGCGTGATGCGGTTTCCGAGGAAGGGCGTATTCTCTCCATCTTCGAAAAAGAGGGCGTGATCAAGCTGAAGCCAGGCATCGATAAAGTGACCGCGCGCATCAGCGATATCGTGGAGAACCCGAAAAAGCTGCAATTCACCCCTAACGTTGAGGCATCTCTGCTGCCGCAGATGTACAACAACGACGAAGGTGCTGCGGTGGTGATCAACGCCAACTACGCAATTGATGCCGGTCTGGATCCGGTGCACGATCCAATTGCGGTTGAAAGCGGTGAGAATAACCCGTACGCCAACATCATTACCGTTCATCGCGGTGACGAGAAGAAGAAGGATATCGTCGCGCTGGTGAACGTGCTGCACTCCAAAGAAATTCAGGACTGGATCCGCACCAAATACAAAGGCGCAGTCATCCCGGTAAACAACTAATCTCCTGATTTTCCAGACGAAGCCCGGCGAACTACACGCCGGGCTTCTTTTTTGTATCCAGCCGACGAATGATTTAAGCTGACGGTTTAGGGCAACGGAGTGATGGCAATGGGCAATGTGACCAAAGACGAAGCGCTTTACCAGGAGATGTGTCGGGTGGTAGGCAAGGTCGTTCTCGAAATGCGTGATTTAGGGCAGGAGCCGAAACATATTGTCATTGCGGGCGTTCTGCGTACCGCGCTGGCGAACCAGCGCGTTAAGCGCAGTGAGTTGACCACCAAAGCGATGGAAACGGTGGTTAAGGCGCTGGCCGGCTAACTCGCCAGCGCTTCGCGAGCAGCTCAAGCGAGCAGCAGAGCAGGTAATAGATCACACCCGTGAAGATAAAAATGGCCGCCGGGTAAATTTGCACCCGGTTGTTGATCTGTCCCGCCACCGTGGTCAGTTCAGGAACGTTCACGATAAACGCCAGCGACGTATCCTTCAGCAGGCTGATAAAAATCCCCACCAGCGACGGCAGAATATTTCTCAGCGCCTGCGGCAGCAGCACGCGCCACAGCGTTTGCTGCGTACTGAACCCTTGAGAAAGCGCGGCCTCATTCTGGCCCGACGGCAGGGCTCTCAGTCCGGCTAACACCGAATGCATCACCGCAGCCGCGGTAAACCAGGCCAGCGCCAGCGTGACGGTCGTCGCGCCCGGGAGATCCCTGCCGGTTATCAGTGGCAGCAGATACCACATCCAGAATATCACGAAGATCAGGGGGATCCCGCGAATCAACTCTGCCCACGCAAACAGCGCACTGCGCACCACGCCGGGATAGCGCCAGGCGACGCAAGCCAGCACAATCCCGCCGGGCAGGGCAAGCGCGGCGGCGCCTGCGGCCATCAGCAGTGAGAGCAGTACGCCGCCGGGTTCTCCCGCAGCCGCACGTCCCCAAAGCAGATAGTCCAGGTTTTCGACAATAACGTTAAATCCGGGGATCATGATTTTTCCTCCTGAATGGGGGCCGAGGCGCACCAGCACGCTTCCCGTCACTATCCCGGTAAGCAAGTAGAGCACCGTACCGACGGTAAAGGCTTCCAGTGCATGGGCGTTGTAACTTTCTATCTGGCGGACCTGGTAGGTCAGTTCGGCGAAGCCAATCCCGCTCGCGAGCGAGGAGAGCTTCATCAGGTTAAGGTACTGGCCAACGACGGGCTGCCAGGCGTTAGCGAGTCCCTGTGGCAGAAGAATGTAGCGAAACAGACGCCATGAGGAAAATCCCTGGGCGAGCGCCGCCTCCCGTTGCCCGGCAGGCACGGAACGCAGTCCCGATTCCACTTCTTCGATTAAAAACGCCGAGGTAAAGACGCCTAACCCCCAGGCGGAGCATAAAAACTCGGGCGTAAACCACCAGACGTCACCGGGCAGAATGGACCAGCTGTGGTCTGCGTTCACCGCGTCACGCAGCCCCTGCGGCAACCCGTTCCAGGCGGCGAAATACCAGAACAGCAGCTGTACCAGCAGCGGCGTATTGCGAAACAGCGATACCCAGCCGCTGACGATCACTGTCCCGAAACGTCCCCCGGAAAGCCGCAAAAGCATAATGAACAAGGCGAGCAGGCTGGCCAGCATAATCCCCGCCAGCGTCACCCACAGAGTGGTGAGAAATCCGGAGAGGATCCAGTGCAGGGGCTGTCCGGCCAGCACCCCCTGCCAGTCCAGAGCGGGCATTACAGTTGCTCCTGATGCAGCGGATCCAGCACTTTTTGCAGGAAACGCCTCGCACGGGGATGCGACGGTTGATTGAAAAATTGCGCCGGGGGCGCGGTTTCCAGAATTTTTCCGCCGTCGATAAAGACGATTCGATCGGCAATTTCCCGGGCGAACTGCATCTCATGGGTGACGACAATCATGGTGATCCCGCTGTGGGCGAGGGTTTTCATCACAAACAGCACTTCGCCAATCATTTCCGGGTCGAGTGCCGACGTCGGCTCGTCAAAGAGAATGATTTGCGGCGACGAGGCCAGAGCACGGGCAATCGCCACGCGCTGCTGCTGTCCGCCGGAAAGTTCAGCGGGGAAGCGGTGCGCCTTCTCCAGCATGCCGACCTTCTCCAGCAGCGCCAGCGCGCGCTCCTGGGCGGGCAGGGGTTTCCAGCCGTGAACGTGCTCCAGTGCCAGGGTGATGTTCTGACTGGCGGTAAGGTGGGCATAGAGATTGAACTGCTGGAACACAAACCCGACGCGGCTGCGTAACTGACGTAGCCTGCTGCCGGAAAGCTGTCCGGTCGGCTTGTGGTCGATCAGAATCTCCCCGCCGCTCAGGCTCTCAAGCTGGTTGATAAGCCGAATCAGGGTCGATTTTCCGGAACCCGAAGGGCCGAGAATGGCAACCACTTCACCCGGCATGATGGTGAGGTTAATGTCGGTTAAAACCGGATGGTCGCCGTAGCGTTTGTCCACATGGCGAAACTCAACGCTGGCCTGTTCCAGACGTGAAAAATCCGCGGCATTGGCCGCGGAGCGTGAAAATAAACCTGAGAGCATATTACCGGGCTTCTATTTTAAAGTTACGAGGCTGTGGAGCTGGGGTGCCTGGACCGAACCAGACGTCATAGATTTTTGCCGCCTGGCCGTTTTTCTCCAGGGTTACCAGCTCATCGTTAACGGCTTTCAGCAGCGCCGTTTCACCCTTTTTCACCCCCACGCCAATCTCTTCTTTACTGAGCAGGTCGGGCAGGATTTTGAAGTCGGCTTTATCCGGCGCCTGCGCCAGCAGACCGGCCAGAATGGTGCTGTCCTGGGTAATGGCCTGCACGTTGCCATTGCGCAGTGCCGTCAGCGCCAGCGGAATATCATCATAAGAGAGGACGCGGGACTGCGGAAAACGCTGGTGCAGCGCCTGTTCACCCGTCGTACCTTTTACGGCGCCAATGCGTGCCCGGCTATAGTCATCAAGCTTGTCCGGTGATTTTGCCGGAACCAGGAACTGCTGGCCGGTGACAAAGTAAGGCGTTGAGAAATCAATGACCTGTGCGCGTTCCGGAGTGATCGTGATATCCGCCACGATGAGATCCGCTTTTCCGGACTGTAGCAGCGGAATACGGTTAGCCGGATTAGTGGCGACCAGTTCAAGCTTTACGCCGAGCGATTTCGCCAGCGCTTTGGCGAAGTCCACGTCGTAACCCACGATCTCATGCGTTTTGGCATCAATCGAGCCAAAGGGTGGATTGGCATCAAACGTGGCCACTTTCACCACGCCTGCTGCCTTGATATCCGCCAGTCGATCGGCCTGCGCCTGCGCTGAAACCAGGCCCCAGGCTGCCACTAATCCCAGAACCTGCGCCCGTTTTTTAAACCCTTTCATTTTTGCAGCCATAGTCATACGCCATCCCGTTGTTTTTGTTTTACCCCGTTACGCTCCCATAAGGGAAAGCTATCGCCAAATAAGAAATCGTTCTTTGCTATGAGAAAAAAAGCATGTGTGAACAAGGTGTTAAAGAAGAGAGCAGACGGCGGGGCGCTATTTGCAGATCCTGCACATCGACAGTGGATTTTGATATTTCCCCCGGGCGCAATTTGGGTGTTTAACTGAGGACAGGTTAAGCGAGAAGGGTAATGACGATGAAAAAATGGATAAGCACGTTACGGCGGTTTTTTGCGCCCCGACCAGTGAATGCGGAGAACAGCGCGCAACGTGTTCTTGAGTCAATACTGCCTGTCGCCAGCCTGTATGGCGTGGACGTAGCCAACATCGACCCGGAGTGGTTCCATGATAAAACGTCACGCTGAACTGCGCCGGACGCGCGAAATGTACTGGAATGAGCTGTGCGTGGTGTCTGTAAAGCGAGGATGAAGGGAAAAATACCCAGGCAAATCCTCGGTAAATGATGGCCGTTTTGTTACCACTATCTCCTTTCACAGATGGAGATAATAATGAAACGGACAGTATTAACCCCCGCGCTTTCTGCCTCCGCACTTCTGCTTACCATGCAGGCGGTACACGCTGGTCCACAGACGCATGTTGTATGCAGTTATTCCCACACCCTCGGCGATGATGCCATTATGATGTTCGGCATGCCCAATGAGGCTATGCTGCACGATTTTTTTGGTAACGTGCACGCGGATGCTTACTCCAGCCGTGAATCTCTGCGTACCCAGGAAAAGACCACCTGCGATAACAAAGCAGACAGCTCGGCCTACTGGGCTCCGTCGCTAAAATTGCCGGACGGAACGGTAGTCAAACCCGCCTATCAAAAAACCTATTATCAGGCATCGAACGTTGACGCCTGGCCGCTTCATCCGTTTCCGCCGGGGCTGTCGCTGCTGGCGGGCGATCATCATGGCACCGCGCCAAATCCGCATATCACCTTTTTATGCGCCAATGGTAAGGGCTATACCACCAGAACGGGTGAAGTCTGCGGCTTACGCAAGGCGAAGGATGCCGTGCAGTTTAATATCGGCATTCAGTTCCCGAACTGCTGGGACGGGGTCAACCTGAAGCCCGCCCACGGCCTGGCTAACGCCACCTACGATACGAAAGGACAGTGTCCGTCCGCCTTCCCGGTGAAGATCCCGACGGTGAACATGAATATTGCGTACGTGCTCCCGACAATTAGCTCTCTGGATACCAGTAAAGTCCAGCTTTCCCTCGACCCCATCATGCATGGCAGTGAGCGTGAAGAGCGGTGGGGGAGCCTGTATACGGCGCATGCTGACTTCATGAACGGCTGGACGGAAGATGCCGCGCAATTTATGACCGACCTGTGCATGAACCGGGGAATGGATTGCGGCACCACCGTGCCGTATGGTTATTCAAAAGCGAAGGCTAACGTCTGGCTCAGCAGCATGGAACCGGCACTTTCACAGCCCGATCCCCAGGTCTTACTGGTGCAGGATAACTGGAAGAACGGTGGACGCACGAAAAACAGCGAAACATTGTCGCTGGTGAAGTTCAACATCCCTCCGCTGCCTGTCGGACAGGATCCTGCCAAGTTTAAATACCGCGTGAGAATTTATGGCGGGAAAGTGGAAACTGACGGTGCGGATCAAATCTTCTTCTATCCGGCGAGTAACGACTGGGAACCGGCCACCGTGAGCTGGCAGTCACGACCGTCCTGCAACTATCGCTCGGATGCGGTGCTGTACCTGAACCACTCCCGGGAATACCGGATGGTGGACGTGGATAAAGCGGTGCGCAAGGCGCTGGCAGAAGGGAAAACCGACATTTCGTGGTATATCGGCGGCGATCGTCAGGGAAATCACTATCAGTTTGAGACGGGGTCATCTCCCCAAAGCCTGATCCTGATGCTGACCGGGTTTAGCAAAACGCCGGAGATCTGATAGCGGGTAGCAAAAGGCATTCATAAAAAAAAAGCACCGGGGAGCCCGGTGCTTTTTCTTCAGATCTTGCAGGCATCGCCGCAGTCGTCATCGGCGACAATCGCCTGAGCTTTTTTATCCGCATCGTCGAGACGTTCCGCGTTGCGCTCTTCTGCTTCATCCAGCCCGTTAAAGACTAAGTTATCGAGATCAATTTCCATGTGCCACCTGCGTTATTCAGTTTTTGATACTGGCATAGTATAAGTCAAAAAAAGCGGGCCAGGCACCCCTCAGCACATATGGATAATCCCTGCCATACTCAGTGATTTATTGCTGAGGAAAGCCGATGATTACACTCTGTAAAACCTGCGGTACCGCTTACGATGAACAGCCCAAAAACTGCCCGATTTGCGACGATGAGCGCCAGTATGTCCCGGTGACGGGCCAGACATGGACGGACTTCGACAGCCTTACGACCACGCACACCAACAAATGGCAACAGCTGGAGCCGCAGCTGTTCAGCATCAAAACTGTTCCCTCTTTTGCCATCAACCAGCGGGCGCTTCTGCTGCGTACGCCACAGGGCAATGTTCTGTGGGACTGCATCGCCAATCTTGACCCGGCGACCAGAGCGTTAGTTGACGCGCTCGGGGGGATCAGCGCGATCGCGATTTCGCACCCGCATTACTACACCACCATGCAGGAGTGGGCCGCGGCGTTTAACGCACCGATCTACCTGCACGCCAGCGATCGGCAGTGGGTGATGCGTGACAGCCCGGCGATACGCTTCTGGGAGGAGGACGCCCTGGAGATTATGCCTTTGGTGACTCTGCTGCGGCTGGGCGGGCATTTTGCCGGCGGCACGGTGCTGCACTGGCAGTCAGGCGACGGCGTGCTGCTGGCCGGTGATATTTTGCAGGTTACGCCCGGTAAGGACGCCGTGTCGTTTATGTGGAGTTATCCGAATATGCTGCCGCTGCCTGCCCGCACCGTTGAGTCGGTGATTGGTCGACTGACAGGGAAAACGTACCAGCGCCTGTACGGGGCCTTTGAAGGGCAGAACATCCCGGCGAACGCGGATGAGATCGTGCAGCGGTCGGGCCAGAAATATATTGCTTGTCTCCGCTAAGGTGCGGTGGTTAAATTTTACGAGTGTGATCGCGATCATACCTAAACTAAAACAGATAAAAGAGAAATGGCTATGCAACATATCATTGAAGGTTTTCTCAGCTTTCAAAAAGAGATTTTCCCGCAACGTAAAGAGCTTTTTCGTAGTTTAGCGTCCAGCCAGAATCCCAAAGCGCTGTTCATCTCCTGCTCCGACAGCCGTCTGGTTCCGGAACTGGTTACGCAACAGGAGCCAGGACAGCTCTTTGTCATTCGAAACGCGGGCAACATTGTGCCTCCGTTCGGGCCGGAGCCTGGCGGTGTCTCTGCGACCATCGAATATGCTGTTGTTGCCCTGGGCGTGACCGATATCGTTATTTGCGGCCACTCCAACTGCGGCGCAATGAAGGCGATTGCTGACAATGCCGATCTGGAGCCGATGCCGGCCGTTTCCCACTGGCTGCGCTATTCTGATGCGGCAAAAGCGGTGGTTGAGAAGAAAACATGGGATAAGCCAATCGATAAGGTGAATGCGATGGTGCAGGAGAATGTCTTTGCGCAGCTGAGCAACATCAAGACCCATCCGTCGGTGGCGGTAGGCCTGCGCAACAACGCCATTCGCCTGCACGGCTGGGTATATGACATCGAAAGCGGCAAAATCCTTGCCCTGGACAAGAACACTAAATCGTTCGTGTCGCTGTCGGAAAACCCGGACGTCTTCTTCGAGTAACCCGACCCCGCAGGGCAGGGAAGCTCTGTTAAAATTCCATGAATGGTAACTTCCTTCGCACGCCCGACGCAGGTTTTCCAGCCGCTTTCGCCATCGCTTTACCAATTTCAGCGCACTCAGACAAACCCTGAACAAAGGGATGATCGTGCATCAGCCAGGGGATCGCCCCAAAAGCGATGCGCCCCCGCAGTGATGCAGGCGCCAGCAACGTATAGTCTTCCCCCACGTCCGGGACGTCATCGCCGGTTTCCGCAAGCTGTTTACGCAGGGTGGGGAAGGGAATGTCCTTGTTTCTGAGTGGCTTTTGCCCGCGCGCATCAATAAACACGTCGAAGCGGTAACGCTTTTCTGCCGTGGTGATGACGGTCTGATCGCTGCCGATATCCAGGTCGTAATTATCACCGAGTGCGACCACGCTAATGATCCCTGCCTCGCGCAGCGCCAGTAAACGGCGGATAGACTGCGGTGGAATGGCGGCATAATTATCGATAAACACACGCTCCAGCCCGGATTTAAACCGCTCTCTGTCATGCTCACTGAGTGAAGGGACGATGGCCTGAACCACTTCATGCAGACGAAGCACGGTATAGCGCCAGGCAACGGTGCGTTTTTCGCGCTTGTTGCGCTCCACTTCTTTCAGATTCGCTTCGGCCCAGGTGAAAGGGCCATGCTTTTTACGATCCTCAAACCAGACATCACGAAGCGTGTCGGCATTCAGCGTACCGAGCGATATCGCCTGGCACCAGCGCGGATCGGCCAGCTCGAGCTCTTTCACCATCAGCGCAAAGATGCGGTCAAGCAGCCCGTCCGGGCCTTTGGCGATTTCACTTTCCGCCACAGACTCCGTTAACACGGACAGCGGTTCATAAGGGATAGGGCAGTAAAAGTCGGCCTCCGGCAGAACGCCCGTGCGGGACATCAGCGTGATATTTAACCCTTCGCTGCCTTTATTGACAACGAACTGCTCCCCGCTAAACCGGCCATGCTGCATCACAACCGCCATTGCAGCGTCCAGGCCGCTGAGGGAAGTACCCATGATCCCCACCTCACAGGCTCGGATCTCCGCGTCCATCAGCCCTGACCATGGGCTTGGGAAATATGCGCGGGTGGTTTCATCTTCATCAGGCCAGACGTGGCCGGTGGCGACTACCGCAAGATCAAACCGCCTTGAGAAAGGGGCATCGTTCACTGAAAGGGCCACGCCGTCTGCATCAGCCTTAATATCCGTGACTTCTGCGTTGGGGTGCACCTCGACATGAAAGCCCGACTTTTTCGCCTCAGCAACGACGGCAAGAAACCGATCGTGAAAATATTCACCCAACAGAATACGCGGCAGGAATTGCCGGTCGTGCAGTTTCTCACTGTCGACGTTATAGCGGGCAAGATGGGCCGCACTCTGCTGTTTGAGCCAGTCGAGATAGGTAATAAAAATGGGCGGGATTTCGATACTGGCGATGTTCGCCAGCATCAGCCGGGAATTATCCTCGTCGCTGTAGGGCATCCCGACACCGGGTTGGTCTGCCTTTTCGAACACGGTGATCGAAAGCGGTGCTGCGTTGTTAAGAAGTGAGTAAAAGGTATAAATCCCTGTTGGACCTGAGCCGATAATGGCGATTTTTTTCATCGAAAGCGTTCCTGCATTTCTGAACCATAAAATAAGCGTAGCAGGAGAAAGGTTAAATCATTCAATGAAGGAAAAAATTAAGACGTTTTGAAGAGGGGATGTTGCGCCTCTTCCTGAACTTATGGGAAGGTCAATTCAATTGACCCTGGCTGATTAGATATGATTCTGCCTGATTTCTGAAAGGAAAGACTGTTTGGTCCAAGGTTTAACGATTATCTGTATGTGATGGGGGTTAAAAAGTACGGTAACTTCGCCGGCGGGCTTGACCTGCACAGCGTCAGTGAGGAGAACCAGCTGATTTTATCAGGAGAATTCTCCATCTTACGGTCAGTGTACTTTTTAACATGCAGGCTGATGCCGCCCGTGGAAGACAGCCCTGCTCGGGCTCAAAAGGTGGCATAGCACACTGTACATCGGATGGTCGTTTTGTCTGCAATGACGGAAGTCTGAGCCAGTCGAAGCGATTCTGTTCAGGTTATGGTGCCTCCGAACCGCCCCGGCAGGTAAAACCCTCCCCCTCCGCCAGTGTAAACGTTCTTTGTCTGTTATTCGCACTGATAAGACGCTTGCAGGTGGAAAACCACCTGCAAGCGCTGGACGACCTGTAACAGCGTCTGGCATTAAAGCATGCCGTTCGCACCTTCCGGCTACATGGCGAACTTACTGCATGGCTGGCGTTTATGCTTTCTGCATGAGTGATAAAAGGGAGGGAAAATCATGACCAGGGCTGAAGAGTTTTGTCGTTCCTGAAATGTGAACACTGGCAGATGGATGCGCACGCATCGCTCAAAAAACGATCTTTTTCAGGCGGATACTGAGATCAGAAAAGCATATGACCTTGAACAGTAATCACAATGACTGGAGGGATATGCTAATGAAGCGACAAGATATAAACGCATTAAAGAATTTTGATTTTCTGGCACGCAGTTTTGCCCGTATGTACGCCCTGGGCCAGCCAGTTGATATCGATGCCGTGACCGGCAATATGAGTAATGAACAGCAGGCATGGTTCCGGGAGCGATATGACCACTACCGAAAGCAGGCTGAGCGGGCGAGAGTGATAGAACTGCGATGATGTAACGAATAACGGGCTTAACGGCCCGTTGCGTTTTTTAGGTTCCAGCTACATTTTGCAGGCTCCTGAGGTTGAAATATTGTGCGGTAACCTCATATAGAAAGCGGGTAAGGAATACCTGCCCGTAAGACATGAACTTTTTGAATATTCTTTTTTACTGTTCAGGAGGTACATGATGACTCTGAGAGCTTTTCCCATGTTGAACGATCTCTCCGACTCTCTGTTTGCGGACCGTTTTAACCGTATCGATCGCCTTTTTAGCCAGCTAACCGGCAGTACGCCGTTGCCCTCCACGCCTTCTTACAATATCCGGCGGGTGGGTGATAACCGCTATGAACTGACGCTGAGCGTGCCGGGCTGGAAAGAGAGCGAACTGGAAATTGAAACCGTTGGCGGTCAGCTGAATATCAGCGGTAAACGTGAAGAAGAGAAAACCGAAAACGGCGAAGAAGGGTGGATCCATCGGGGTATCAGCCGCAGCGACTTCCGGGCCAGCTATAGTCTGCCGGAGCATGTGAAAGTAACCGGCGCTTCGCTGGAAAACGGCTTGCTGGCGATTGAATTACACCAGGATATCCCGGAAGAAGAGAAACCGCAGCGCATCGCCATCAACAACAACCCGGCGATTGAACATAAGCCGTAATCATTGATTGACGTTGTTTTCACGCCCGGCAAACGCCGGGCGTTTTGCTAACCTGATGGGGCTTATGCCATTCCGCTTTTCCCGGTACGCGCGGGCTGGAGGTCACTTTCGATGTGCTTAAAAGGTTTGCTGCCTCTGCATGAGGCTGAACGGGAATGAAATGTGCGGGAAAAAAGATTGGTGCGTCTGAATGGACTCGAACCATCGACCCCCACCATGTCAAGGTGGTGCTCTAACCAACTGAGCTACAGACGCAAGATGGTGCGTTCAATTGGACTCGAACCAACGACCCCCACCATGTCAAGGTGGTGCTCTAACCAACTGAGCTATGAACGCATTGTGTTGTCGGTGACAACGGGGACGAATATTAGCGGCACAGCCCCAAGGTGGCAAGAGGGAAAATGCATTTTTCTCTCTGATTTCACGCGATTGCTTCATTACCGCGCAAAGTGAAGAGAAAGTAGCCGCCAGCCGGCGGCTACTGTGTCATTAACGTGCAGCGCGCTGCAAAATTACCGCAGACGGCTGACGTTGCAGGAAGCGCATACGCAGCATCATCATAATGGCCGCAGACGTTAAGCCGATGATAAAGCCCATCCAGAATCCGGCTGGCCCCATGCGATCCACCACCAGATCCGTGAGCGCCAGAATGTACCCGCACGGCAGACCCAGCACCCAGTAAGCGATAAAGGTGATGAAGAAGATGGAACGCGTATCTTTATACCCACGCAGCACGCCGCTGCCAATCACCTGGATGGAGTCAGAGATCTGATAAATGGCCGCCAGCAGCATCAGATGCGAGGCCAGGGTCACTACCTCCGGGTTGTCGTTATAGAGCAGGGCAATTTGCTCACGCAACAGCACGGTAAAGAGCGCGGTACAGACTGCCATGCAGACGCCGACGCCGAGGCCGGTGCGGGCTGCCGTTTGCGCGTCCAGCGTCGAGCCTTGCCCCAGACGGAAGCCCACGCGAATCGTCACCGCGGCGGCCAGGGACATCGGCAGGACGAACATCAAAGAGCTGAAGTTCAGGGCGATCTGGTGTCCTGCGACATCAATAATCCCTAACGGCGAGACCAGCAGGGCGACGACGGCAAACAGCGTCACTTCGAAGAACAGCGCCAGCGCAATGGGTAACCCCAGCTGAATGAGACGGGTCATGAGCGTCCAGTCAGGTGCGCTGAACGAGGTGTCGTTACGAATGTCACGCATGGATCGCGCAAGTTTAATGTAGGTGAGCATACAGCCGAACATCACCCAGTACACCGCAGCCGTTGCCACGCCGCAGCCCACGCCGCCGAGTTCCGGCATGCCAAAATGACCGTAAATGAAGATATAGTTCACGGGAATGTTCACCAGCAAGCCGATAAAGCCCATCACCATGCCCGGCTTGGTTTTTGCCAGCCCTTCACACTGGTTACGTGCCACCTGGAAGAACAGATAGCCGGGGGCGCCCCAGAGCAGGGCGCGCAGATAACCGACCGCCTTATCCGCCAGCGCCGGGTCGATATTATGCATGGCGCGAATAATATACCCGGCGTTCCACAGGACGATCATAATCAGGACGGAGACACCCCCGGCCAGCCAGAAGCCCTGGCGCACCTGATGCGCTACGCGGTCGCGTCGACCGGAGCCGTTAAGCTGCGCGATAACCGGCGTCAGCGCCAGCAGCAGGCCGTGACCAAAAAGAATGGCCGGAAGCCAGATTGAGGTTCCGATCGCCACGGCGGCCATATCGGTGGCGCTGTAACCACCGGCCATTACCGTATCCACAAATCCCATTGCGGTTTGGGCTACCTGCGCGACGATCACCGGTATGGCCAGTGCCAATAACTGACGCGCTTCGATCATATACTTCTGCACGTGAACACCTTTGTATTGTAGTTATTTGAGAGACTAAAAAGGCCGCCGTTACTGGCAGCAAGAAGAAAAAACAGAGGGATGCCAGCTATTGTAGCGGGGTTTAACTAATTATCTAGTGAAAAAATCGCCAGAAATTGCGCATCACTGGCAACCTGTTTTTTCAACTGTTATTGTGGTGGGATTATACGGTGTCATCGCCGTTCGGAATGAACAGGAGCTGTAAGCATGTTTACTGGTATTGTGCAGGGCACTGCCAAAGTGGTGTCCATTGATGAAAAACCGAATTTCCGCACTCACGTAGTTGAGCTGCCTGAATATATGCTCGACGGCATTGAAACCGGGGCGTCGATAGCGCATAACGGCTGCTGCCTGACGGTGACCGAAATTAACGGTAACCAGATTAGCTTTGATTTAATGAAAGAGACGCTGCGTATCACTAACCTGGGTGAGCTGGTGGTGGGAGATATCGTCAACGTGGAACGCGCGGCGAAATTCAGCGATGAGATTGGCGGGCATCTGATGTCGGGCCATATTATGACCACCGCAGAAGTGGCGAAAATCGTGACCTCGGAAAATAACCGTCAAATCTGGTTTAAGGTGCAGGATCCGTCATTAATGAAATACATCCTTTATAAAGGATTTATTGGCATCGATGGGATTAGTCTGACCGTCGGTGAAGTGACGCCAACGCGTTTTTGCGTGCATTTAATTCCTGAAACGCTGCAACGTACTACGCTTGGCGCAAAAAAACTGGGGCAGCGCGTAAATATCGAAATTGATCCCCAGACCCAGGCGGTCGTGGATACCGTTGAGCGCGTACTGGCGGCGAAAGAGGCGGCGATAATTAAAACCATGGAAGAAGAATAAAAAATAACCCCGGTTAACCGGGGTTATTTTTTCAGCGAGCCACACGCAGACCGTGCTCAATCCCACGACTAAACACCACCTGCCACAGCTGTATATCCCGCGCACGGAACGCGCCCGCACAGGCATTCAGATAATAGCTAAACATCCGTTTGAATCGTTCCGAATAGTTGTCGGCGATTTCAGGCCATGCAGCCTGGAAACGTTCATGCCAGGCCATCAGGGTGGTGTCGTAATCTGCGCCGAAGTTATGCCAGTCTTCCACAATAAAATGCGGTTCGCTGGCGTTCGCAATCTGGCGAACAGAGGGTAAACAGCCATTCGGGAAGATATATTTGTTGATCCAGGGATCCACATTGTTATCGGTGCGTTTAGAGCCGATGGTGTGTAGCAGGAAAATTCCCTCAGGCTTCAGGTTACGATCGGCGACCTCGAAGTAAGTCTTGTAGTTCTTCGGCCCCACGTGCTCGAACATACCTACGGAAACAATGCGATCGAACTGCTCGTTCAGGTCGCGGTAGTCCTGAAGCCGAATATCAACATCCAGACCCAGACAGCGTTCCTGCGCCATCTTCTGCTGTTCAGCGGAAATCGTGACGCCGACTACGCTGACGCCGTAATTTTTCGCCATAAACCAGGCAAGACCACCCCAGCCACAGCCGATGTCCAGCACACGCATACCGGGCTGTAACTGCAATTTATCGCAGATCAGTTGCAGCTTGTCCTGCTGCGCCTCTTCCAGGGTCGTCGCTTTTTTCCAGTATCCGCAGGAGTACTGCATGAAAGGATCGAGCATACGGCTGAACAGATCGTTGCCAAGATCGTAATGCTCTTTACCGACGATCCACGCCCGTTTTTTACTTTGCAGATTGAACAGGCGGGCGGAGGCGATACGTAAGGTATCTTTGAAATGACGAGGGAGCTGTTTTTCAAGACCGGCGCGTAATACGCTGGAGAAGAACATATCCAGCCGCTCACACTCCCACCAGCCGTCCATATAGCTTTCACCCAGCCCTAACGACCCCTCCTGTAACACGCGTTTGAAAAAATCGGGATGCTTTATCTGGGGATCGGAGGGGGATGAGCCATTAATCGTAATGCCCGCACGTCCCAACAGTTCACTGACGATCCGGGACCAGTTATCGTCCGGAACGCTGACTTCTTCTATACACGATGAACTCATAGCTTCTCCATCACCTTGCTGTGATCAGAACCTTAAAACAGCGTAGACGCTTTTTTGGTTTGTGAGAAATCTCACGGTAAATGCCCGCGAGGCTAATATCCGACGTAGAACAGAGGAAGGGAGATAACCCTTGCCGAAATGCCTTCCATGGTAAAACGGGAGCGCTCCGGCTCCCGTTAACACTTAATATTTATCGTATTTAATCGAACCAAATTTAGTATAGGCCGCAAAATTTGGTGATTCAACAGAAAATTGTTAGCAACCTAATCACTGGTATTTAACATAGTTTCCCGCGCAATCAGGCGTGCGACGTTTCTGTCTGCGCGTTTTCACTCTGCTCGCGATGGGCTGAGGACTGCATGCGATAGCCCAAACCCGCCAGCGCAACGGTGACCAGCATCACGCTGGTAGTGGTGAGCAGCGGGGTTGCAATCAACGCAGAGACCACGAGACTTGCCAGGAAGCACAGGCCAAGTTGCAGGGTATTTTGCAGCGCGGCAGCGCGGCCTGTCGCCTGCGGAAATGGACGCAACGCCTGGGCTACAACAATAGGGTAGATGGCCCCGTTAGCGATCGCCATGACGCAGAACGGAATCAAAATTTCTGCAAGCCCGGCGCCGGGAATAAAGCCGACAGCCCAGGTCGCAATCACGCTTAGCGCATACAGCACCAGCAGCCAGGGCAGCATCTGTTGGCCTTCCCATTTTTGCAGCGCGGCGCGACAGCCATAGCCACCCACCAGGAAGGCGATGGTCTGTGGTACATAACTCAGGCCGATAGCCGCCGGGCTGTAGCCCATGTCATGCAGAATGAACGGCGAACCGGTTAGCCAGGCAAAGAAGCTGGCAGAGCAGGCAGCATAAATCAGCACGTTACCGCGATAGGCTTTCGACCGCAGTAAAGAGGTAAAGGTGATGGGCTTTGCGTCCGGATGCGTCTCTTTTTTATGCGCAGGTTTAAGCCCGAAAGCAGGCAGCATCAGGACCAGCGTAATAGCAAAGAGCGTGGCGAAAATGGCCTGCCAGTCGAAATGCGCCAGGATCCAGCTGCCCAGTAACGGGGCAAGCGCCGGCGACAGGCCGACCAGCGGCATAATAGTGGCGAATATGCGGTTAGTGCGCGAGGCGGGGTAGTAATCGGTCACCAGCGCCTGCCAGGTCACCGCTGCGGCGCAGACACCGACCGCCTGAATAAAGCGCAGCGCCAGCAACCAGGCGGCATCGCGGACCCACAGCATGCCCAGACAGCCTACGGCAAAAATCGCCAGCCCCAACAACAGGACGGGCTTACGGCCAAAACGATCCGAGAGCGGCCCCCACAGCAATTGCGCAAAAGCAAAGCCAGCGAGGAACAAACTTAAACTGGCGCTGATGGCGGCGGCAGGGGTTTGCAAATCTTCCTGCATCGCGGCAAACGCGGGCAGATACATATCGGTCGCCAAAAAGCCCAGCACGCTTAAGCCGCCGAGCCAGACTAAAAATCCTTTCCTGGGTTGCACTTTTTTTCTCCTGAGGAGGCAGGTGTACGTTGGCGCAGAGTGTAGGGAGTGCAAAGCGGCTTGTGAAACGCTAATATTTGGCGGGTGCATTCAAAAAATTTGCAGGCTAAAGATGTGGTCAGATTATTCCCTTGAAGTGGTTGATGCCGTGGCGCGTAACGGCAGCTTTACCGGTGCCGCCCAGGAGCTGCATCGCGTTCCCTCGGCTATCAGCTATACGGTGCGCCAGCTGGAAGCGTGGCTGGCGGTCCCGCTGTTCGAGCGGCGCCATCGCGACGTGGAGCTCACGCCTGCCGGAGCGTGGTTTTTGAAGGAAGGGCGGTCTGTTATCAAAAAAATGCAGATCACCCGTGAGCAGTGCCAGCAGATCGCCAACGGCTGGCGCGGGCATCTCGCTATCGCGGTGGATAACATCGTTAAGCCGGAGCGGACCCGGCAGATGATCGTCGATTTCTATCGTCATTTTTCCGACGTCGAACTGCGTGTTTCGCAGGAAGTGTTCAACGGCGTCTGGGATGCGCTGGCGGACGGCAGGGCGGAGATGGCGATTGGTGCAACCCAGGCGATCCCGGTTGGGGGGCGCTACGCGTTTCGCGACATGGGCATGCTGAGCTGGACCTGCGTGGTCGCGCGCGATCACCCCCTGGCGGCGCTGGAAGGTCCGCTGAGCGATGACACCTTACGCAACTGGCCCTCGCTGGTGCTGGAAGATACCTCCCGCTCGCTGCCCAAGCGCATTACCTGGCTGCTGGATAATCAGCGCCGCGTGGTCGCGCCGGACTGGGAGTCGTCGGCCACCTGTCTGAGCGCGGGGCTGTGCGTTGGCATGGTGCCGGTGCATTTTGCGCGCCCGCGCATCGATGCGGGAGAGTGGGTGGCCTTGACGCTGGAAAACCCCTTCCCGGATGCCGCGTGCTGTCTGACGTGGCAGCAAAACGACGTCTCGCCCGCCATGGCCTGGCTGCTGGATTATCTGGGCGACAGCGAAACGCTGAACCGGGAGTGGTTGCGGGAACCAGCATAGCTGGCCCCGTAATGATATTAACGACGGTAGTCGCGGAACGGACCGTCCGCAACGGAACGGCGTTCAATCAGGCGCGGGTGGACTTCAATGGACTGGGACTGTTCACGCTTGTTGACGATCCTGTCCAGCAGCATATTGAAGGCCGTTTCACCCAGCGAATCTTTCGGCTGGTGAATGGTGGTCAGCGCCGGGGTAAAGAAGCGGGCGTTGCGCACGTTGTCATAGCCGATCACCGAGATATCCTGCGGGACGCGCAGGCCGAGTTCATCCGCCGCGCAGAGCGCGCCCATCGCCATGATGTCGCCGCCGCAGAACACCGCGGTAGGGCGATGCGGCTGGGAGACGATCTGCTGCATGGCGCGATAGCCCGACTCCGGCTCGAAGTCGCCCTGAACAATCCAGTTTTCCGGCACGGTGATCAGCGCCTCTTCCATCGCTTTCATGAAACCGGCCAGACGGCCAGCTCCGGTGTTACGCTCCAGCGGACCCGGGATCACGCCAATTTCACGATGACCGCGTTCTACCAGATAACGCCCCGCCATGTAGCCGCCTTCAAAGGCGTTATCAATAACGGAGTCGGTAAAGTCTGCGCGCGCTTCGCCCCAGTCCATGACCACCATCGGAATGTGGCGATACTCTTCCAGCATAGAAAGGACCGACTCGGGGTATTCAGAACACATTACCAGCAGGCCGTCGACGCGCTTTTGCGCCATCATTGACAGGTAAGCGCGCTGTTTTTCAATGTTGTTCCACGCGTTGCCCAGAATCAGGGTATAGCCTTTCTGGAAGCAGTTTTTTTCAACGGCTTCGATGATTTCAGCAAAGTAGGCCGCTTCACTGCTGGTGGCCAGCAGGCCAATCGATTTGGTGTGATTAACCTTCAGGCTGCGGGCGACGGCACTTGGCGAGTAGTGCAGTTCTTTGATTGCCGCCCAGACGGCATTACGCGTCTCTTCAGCGACGAAACGCGTTTTGTTAATAACATGTGATACGGTTGTAGTGGAAACGTTTGCGCGTTTTGCTACGTCTTTAATTGTTGCCATTAAATGTCACTCCAGACCATATCCTAAGCTCCTGAAAAAATTGAAGGTAAACGTTTGCCTTCTCTCACCCTTATCACGCAAACATGAGTTGCGACACGCCGGGAAAACGACACAGGACGTCAGGAGGGGGTCAGTGGCCGGTACGCTAATAAATTTAGCGTGGAATTTTGTCCTATCTTGATGAAAAGGGGAAGAGGTAAAGTGGATATCCGCTTAAATCCTGGAAGATTTTTGACCTGAACTGTGTAAAAATGAGCAAGCTCACTTTTCGTAGGGTGAATAAAAGGAGAAAAATTGATGAGTACCGATCTGAAGTTTTCGCTGTTTACCACCATTGTTGTTCTTGCCCTGATTGTTGCGGGTGGTTTAACCGCTGCGCTGCACTGATTCAGGAGGGGGGAGAACCTTCTCCCTCTCTTGCCGCTATTGTTACCTCTCCGGCAAAAATCTTTTGCCAAAATGTTAACTTCTCATTTTTTGTGATTGATGTCATGCTTTTGACTTCTTAGTTCTGTGCCGGGTTATGGCACGGTATCCGGAGTCTCTTCATGAAAATCAATTTTCCCCTGCTGGCCCTGGCGATTGGCGCCTTTGGGATTGGCACCACTGAATTCTCCCCGATGGGGTTATTGCCTGTTATCGCCCGGGGTGTGGATGTCTCTATCCCTGCGGCTGGTATGTTAATTAGCGCCTACGCGATTGGCGTGATGGTGGGCGCGCCGCTGATGACGCTGCTGCTTTCGCACCGCGCTCGCCGCAATGCGCTGATTTTCCTGATGGCGATTTTCACCCTCGGAAATGTGCTTTCCGCGATTTCGCCCGATTACACCACTCTGATGCTTTCGCGCATTCTGACCAGCCTCAACCATGGCGCCTTCTTCGGACTGGGCTCGGTTGTTGCCGCCAGCGTGGTGCCAAAACATAAGCAGGCCAGCGCGGTAGCCACTATGTTCATGGGCCTCACCATCGCTAATATCGGCGGCGTTCCCGCTGCCACCTGGCTGGGAGAAGCCATCGGCTGGCGTATGTCTTTCCTCGCAACCGCCGGACTGGGCGTGGTCGCGATGGTTGCGCTGTTCTTCTCACTGCCGAAAGGAAGTGCGGGAGAACGTCCGGAAGTACGTAAAGAGCTGGCGGTGCTGATGCGTCCTCAGGTGTTGTCCGCGCTGCTTACCACGGTACTGGGGGCCGGGGCGATGTTTACGCTCTACACCTATATCTCCCCGGTGCTGCACGACATTACCCACGCAACGCCACTCTTTGTTACCGCGATGCTGGTGCTGATTGGTGTCGGGTTCTCGATTGGCAACTATCTCGGCGGGAAATTTGCCGACCGCTCCGTCAGTGGAACACTGAAAGGTTTTTTAACGCTGCTGATTGTCATCATGGTGGCGATTCCGTGGCTGGCGCGTAACGAAGTGGGTGCCGCGATTGCCATGGTGGTGTGGGGCGCCGCAACCTTTGCCGTGGTGCCACCGTTGCAGATGCGCGTAATGCGCGTTGCGCACGAAGCGCCGGGGCTCTCTTCGTCGGTGAATATCGGTGCGTTTAACCTGGGCAATGCGCTGGGGGCCGCAGCGGGCGGGGCGGTGATCTCAGGTGGTTTGGGTTACAGCTTTGTGCCGGTGATGGGGGCGATCATTGCCGCACTCGGCCTGCTGCTGGTGATGATGTCTGGTCGTAAACAGCCTGAAGCGGTGTGTACGGCGGAATAAACAAAAACGCAGAAGGGCTGCCCCTTCTGCGTGTCTCTTACGCGGCGAAGTTCTTCGCAACAAATTCCCAGTTAACCAGTGCCCAGAAGTGTTCCAGGTAGTTCGGGCGCGCATTACGGTAATCAATGTAATAGGCGTGTTCCCATACGTCCACGGTCATCAGCGGCGTGGCGCTGGTGGTCAGAGGGGTACCCGCATTAGAAGTGGAAACGATAGCCAGTTTGCCATCAGCCTCTTTTACCAGCCAGGTCCAGCCGGAGCCAAAGTTTTTAACGGCTGCGTCAGTAAACTTCGTTTTAAAATCCGCGAAACTGCCGAACGCGGCGTTAATCGCTGCCGCCAGCTCACCGGTAGGTTCTCCGCCTGCATTGGGGGCCAGGCAGTGCCAGTAGAAGGTGTGGTTCCACACCTGTGCGGCGTTGTTGAATACGCCGCCGTCTGAACTGCGCACGATCTCTTCCAGCGTTTTGCCTTCAAAATCGGTGCCCTTGATCAGATTGTTCAGGTTGGTGACATAGGTCTGGTGATGCTTGCCGTAATGGTACTCCAGGGTTTCCGCGGAAATGTGCGGGGCCAGGGCGTCTTTTGCATACGGTAGTGCAGGTAATTCGAACGACATTGCTTCTCTCCTTATAGTTTTATACGTTGCCAATAACCCTACAGACAACAAGGACAGAATAGCAAATTGAAAGGGTATGCAAAAGAGGAACTTACCCTGCCATGGAGGCGGCAGGGCAGGGTTTAGCGAATGGTTTTTGGCGTCATCACGCGGCGCGCACCCACATAGTGGCGCACCCAATAATCTTCGCTGAGAGAGGTGATCTGAATGTCCTGACCGCTGCGCGGTGACTGGATAAATTTACCGTTACCCACATACACCCCAACGTGATCGGCCGTACCGCGTCCCTGGGTGCGGAAGAACACCAGGTCGCCATTTTGCAGTTCGCCACGGTTTACAGGCGCGGCGTCGCGCAGATGGTACATCTCATTGGCGGTGCGTGGAATGCGAAACTTCACCAGATCTTTATAGGCATAATAAACCAGCCCACTACAGTCAAAACCGGTGCGCGGAGAGGTGCCACCCCAGCGATACGGTTTACCTATTTGCCCCATCAGTTTGTTCATCGCCGTTTTTTGCGCTTTCTGCATACGCGCTTTATGCACGTCAGCCAGTTTCGTCACTTTTGCGCATTTCGTTTTATGGCCTTTGCGCACGGTGCATTTTTCATTCATCAGGCTGGCGGTCGTGCGGGTGGTTTTGTGCGTGCCGGAACGGAGAGTTTTAGTTTTACTGGAGGCGGTCTTTTTGGTCTGAGCGGTGGTTTTCTTCTTTACTGTTTTACTGGTGGTTTTTTTCTTACGTTCTGTGGTTTTTGCCAGATGCGATTTTTGTACAGCAGAATGCCGCGCCTGTTCAGAGGCGTTCGCCGCTGGCGTAAATGAGAGTGTGGTAAACAGTAAAGCACAGAGCGTCATCGAGATTTTAGTTATCCGCGCCACTGGGCAGTCCCCTGATAAATGCAGGCCACAATGCATACCCGCGTGAGATTTACAAAACCTGTCGATTCTAATCCATAAATTCAGAAGAAGTTAATAGCATTTTTCATTCAAAAATTATGTTTCGTTAGCAAGTGCAAAAAAATTCACCATTCTGTCGCACTCCTGTTCGCTCCTTAAGCAAAACCGCACCTCGTCTGGGGATAAACGACATTAGCAATGCAACTTTATGCGATAAGCGATAAAATAATTAGACGTGACAAAAATGTTATTTTCCGATGTCGGCCTGACCCGCTACAATGTCAGACTGATGCCGTAACAGAAGTTAAAGGAAGCAAGACATGAGCACCACTATTGAAAAAATTCAGCGCCAGATCGCTGAAAACCCGATTCTCCTGTACATGAAAGGTTCTCCGAAGCTGCCAAGCTGCGGCTTCTCCGCGCAAGCGGTTCAGGCACTGTCCGCCTGTGGTGAGCGTTTTGCTTACGTTGATATCCTGCAAAACCCGGACATTCGCGCTGAACTGCCAAAATACGCCAACTGGCCGACCTTCCCACAGCTGTGGGTTGATGGTGAACTGGTCGGCGGATGCGACATCCTGATTGAAATGTATCAGCGCGGCGAACTGCAACAGCTGATCAAAGAGACTGCGGCGAAGTATAAAACCGAAGAGCCGGACGCAGAGTAAGTTTTCTGCGGATATAAAAAAGCGACCACATTATGTTGGTCGCTTTTTTTTGTCCTGTGGGGCTATTGATTACCCAACCTACGATTGAAGATCGGCCTCGTCGCCCATCGGCAGCGGCCAGCCGCCGAGACGTTTCCAGCGGTTGACGATCTCACAGAACAGCTCCGCCGTACGCTCGGTGTCGTATAACGCGGAATGCGCCTGGGTGCCGTCAAACGCAATACCCGCCGTGATGCAGGCTTTAGAGAGCACGGTTTGCCCCAGCGCCAGGCCGCTCAGCGCGGCGGTGTCGAAGGTCACAAACGGATGGAATGGATTACGCTTGAGCGAGGCACGCTCGGCGGCAGCCATAGTGAAGCTGTGATCAAAGGTGGCATTGTGGGCCACCATGATGGCGCGGCTACAGTCATTCTCTTTCATGCCTTTGCGCACCATTTTGAAAATGGCGTGCAGCGCCTCGTATTCGCTTACCGCCCCGCGCAGCGGGTTTGTCGGATCGATACCGTTAAAGGCCAGCGCCTCTGGCTGTAAGTTTGCCCCTTCAAAGGGTTCAACGTGGAAATGCAGCGTGGTGTCCGGTACAAGCCAGCCCTGTTCATCCATCTTCAGCGTGATGGCGGCAATCTCAAGCAGCGCATCGGTTTTAGCGTTAAATCCGGCTGTTTCAACATCAATGACAACGGGATAAAAACCACGAAAACGGTCGCACAGACCGGTAAATTGAGCGTTATCGGACATCAGGGTCTCTTACAAGGGGGAAAAAGCAGTGCGCATTATGGCAAATTTTGAGAGGGGATGCAGCAAAACAACGGGCGCAAAGTGCGCCCTGCGGGATCAATTGCCCAGGCCGCGACCAGCGTCTTTGGCTTCGATCAGTTCGATTTTATAACCGTCCGGATCTTCCACAAACGCAATTACGGTGGTACCGCCTTTAACCGGACCGGCTTCACGGGTGACGTTACCGCCATTGCTGCGGATACGTTCGCAGGCTTCGGCGGCGTTATCCACTTCCAGCGCGATGTGGCCGTAAGCCGTACCCAGCTCGTAGCTGTCCACGCCCCAGTTGTAGGTCAGCTCGATGACCGCTTCATCAGATTCCGGGCCGTAACCGACAAACGCCAGGGAGTATTTATATTCCGGATTTTCGCTGGTGCGCAGCAGCTTCATGCCCAGAACGTTAGTGTAGAAATCGATGGAACGTTGCAGGTCGCCAACGCGCAGCATGGTGTGAAGTAGGCGCATAATTTCCTCATTAACCAGTGGAATGGATTATCTTTTTGAACAGAAACGATGTTTTAGTATAGCGGCGAAAGGTCGCCGCTATCAATGTACAAAGCGGGATTACAGTGAAGGGTAGTCGGTATAACCTTCCGCGCCGCCGCCATAGAAGCTTTCAGGACGCTGCGGGTTCAGTTCGGCTTTCTTCTGCAAACGGGCAACCAGATCCGGGTTAGCAATGTAGTCACGGCCAAAGGCCACGGCGTCGATCAGGCCTTTACCGATCAAATCCTCGGCTTTCTCTGCCGTATACGCACCCGCCCCGATAATCACGCCGTGGAAGCGCTCGCGCACTTTCTGACGGAAGGCTTCACTGTAAGGCTTGCCGCCTGCCCAGTCCGGCTCGGACATGTGCAGATAGGCGATACCGCGTTTCGCCAGCTCTTCAATCAGATACAGCGCGTCTGCTTCTTCGTTCGGACCGTTGTCGACGTTCTGGAAAGTACCGATCGGGGAGACACGAATACCAATGCGGTCTGCGCTCCACTCATTACAGACAGCATCCACCACTTCAAGCACCAGACGCGCGCGGTTTTCAACGCTGCCGCCGTACTGGTCGGTACGCTGGTTGGAAGACGGGGACAGGAACTGATGCAGCAGGTAACCGTGCGCAGAGTGAAGCTCAACCAGGTCGAAGCCCGCTTCCCGGGCGTTGGCGACGGCCTGACGGAAATCATTCACGATACCCGGGATCTCGTCCAGCTCCAGCGCGCGTGGCGTGGTGGTGTCGACGCGGATCGCATTACCGTTTTCATCGCGCAGGGAAGTGCGGGTATTGGCGTTCAGGGCAGAGGCAGAAACCGGCGCCTGACCGCCAGGCTGGATGCTGCTGTGTGAGATACGACCGGTGTGCCACAGCTGAACCGCAATACGGCCATCTTCAGCATGCACGCCTGCGGTGATTTTTTTCCATGCGGCGATCTGTTCCGGGCTGTGCAGACCCGGTGCACCGGCGTAGCCTTTTGCCTGAGCAGAAATCTGCGTGGCTTCGGAGATAATCAGGCCCGCGCTGGCGCGCTGGCGGTAATACTCACCCATCAATGGCGTTGGGATATCGCCCGGCTCGATGCTGCGCAGACGGGTAAGTGGGGCCATAAACACGCGGTTTGGGGCAGTAACGGCACCCACTTTCAGTGGGGTAAACAGCTTTTCAGCGGACATAACGGCTCCTGAGTAGACCAGTCGACTAGTAAAAGGGTAAATAAAAACGCCGGCTACACGCCAGGCGCTGTAATACAGTTTTTCACATGCGCCAGCGCGCTTTCGAGCGGCACGGCGCTGCGAGACATTTTTGCTTGCAGGTTGGCGCCTAACCAGAGGGAATAGAGCACCTGTGCCTGCGTGAGCGGATCGCCGGAGAAGGAGAGCGTTTTTTCATTGCGCCCGCTCTCCAGCGCCTGAGCCAACAGGGCAATCACGCCGCTGGCCCCTTTATCCATTGCGGTGCGCATATCTTCGGAGAGATCGCACACTTCGGCAGACAGTTTTACCGTCAGGCAGCCGCTGATGATGCCCTGCTGACAGAACTGCGTCAGCGTTTCCTGATAGTAGTTCAGAACACGATCCCGGTAGTCACCTTCACCGCTGGCGAAGTGGGTTGCCAGGCGCTGATGGTAGCTGGCGTAGTGCCGCTCCAGCATGGCAACGCCAAACGCCTCTTTGGATCGAAAATAGTGATAAAACGATCCCTTAGGTACTTCAGCGGTTTTTAACAATTCGCTCAGCCCCATACCGGTAAACCCGCGATGCATGCAAAGGCGCTCGCCGGTAGCCAGCAAATGTTCTCGTGTATCGTGTTCAGTGTGTCTGCTCATGCCCTTACTCTAATAGACCGTTCGGTCTAATGCAAGCCCGCTTAGCGACGACATTGCGACAGAATATCCAGCTGCGGTTGATAAACCGCTGATTTCACGTCCATCATGCCCAGAACGGTGGCGAATAAATTGTCCTGTGAAACCGCCTCTTTTGCGGCATGGTCACGCAGGCAATCCGTGTTTACGCCGAAGTTTTTCGCATAATCCGGGGAGAGCCAGAACATAAACGGAATATGCGTTTGCTGCTCCGGGGCCAGCATATACGGCGTACCGTGCAGGTAAATTCCGCTTTCGCCCAGCGATTCACCGTGATCGGAGAGGTAAATGAGCGCCGTGTTCATGTTGGCCTGCCGGGCTTTTAGCGCGTCGATGGTTCGGCTGACCACGCTGTCGGTATACAAAATCGAGTTGTCATAGGTATTGATCAGCGACTGATGATCGCAATCCTGAATTTCATTGGTATCGCAGGTTGGGGTGAACTTGCGAAAGCTGTCCGGATAACGGTTGTAGTAGGCCGGACCGTGGCTGCCCATCAGATGAATAACCAGAACCGTATCCTGCTTTATTCCATCCAGTACGTTGTCCAGACGGTAGAGGTTGACGTCGTCGATACAGGATTTGTCCTTACAGAACTGATCCAGTTTCCACTGGGTCATGTCCGTGTGCGGCACGCGGTCGCAGGCGCCTTTACACCCGCCGTCGTTGTCGCGCCACAGCAGGTTGAAACCGGCATGGTTAAGTACATCGAGCAGACCTTCCTGGTGATGGGCGAGGTCCGCGTCATATTTTTTCCGCGTCATGCCGGAGAACATGCAGGGGACGGAAACGGCGGTTTCCGTGCCACAGGAGGAGGCCTGGGGGAAGTTGATGACATCCTGCTTTTTCAGCTCGGGGTTGGTTTCACGCGGGTAACCATTTAACGAGTAGTTTGCGGCGCGGGAGGCTTCGCCCACCACCACAATCAGCACGGTTTTCTTGCGTTGGCTGGAAATCAGCGCGCCTTTATGAGCATCCTCGCCAATGCGGACCAGCGTCTGGTCGCCGGCAAACCAGCGCATTTTGCTGTATTTCACCACGGCGCTCACGTAATTCGCCGGGGTGACCATTTTGACGATGCTTTTGTTATTGCGGAACAGCGAAGCATAGTCTTTATAAAACACCGCCGCGACCAGGATGATCACCAGCAACGCGCCCAGCATAGCGGCGACACGCGTCAGGAGGGCATACCACCATTTTCCGGTGCGAATGCGCGTCAGGGCTAAAATAATCGATGGAACCAGACCCGCAACGGCCAGCCACAGGATCATCTGCGGCGTCACCAGGGCAGTCGCTTCCTGGGAATTAGTTTCGAACACGTTCACAATCATGTTCTGATCGATAACCGTGCCATAGGTATACATAAACCAGGTCGCGGCGGCGCATCCCAGGGTCAGGACAATCATGAGCGGCTTGCGAATAAAGGGAATATTCAGCAGGCTGAAGACAATCACCCAGCCGCAGAACAGCACCAGCGGCACGCTGGCAGCAAACAGGAGATCGTGCAGATGCGCAGGCGCAATGATTGACCAGCTGCGCTGGATAAACAGTGCATTCAGTACGGTGAAGAAAAGTGCACAGCCCAGAGTAAATTTTATATCGTTACAGTGTAACTTTTTAGTGAACCACATGATGACCAGACCATTCGTTATATCAATGCGGCGAGTATAAGAAGGGAAGATTAGCGAAACCTTAATGCTCTGTTTGTGGCGGACATCCTTGCATGCAAGCCATTTAGGGTCTTCACTGTAGGGAATAATGACGTTCTGGAGGTAGGTGTGGCAGAGCAACTGGAGTTTTTCCCTGTCCAGAGCCCGTGCCGGGGTATTTGCCAGGTAGATGAACGAGGATACTGTCGTGGCTGCATGCGCACGCGCGATGAACGTTTTAACTGGCAAAATTTCAGCGACGCGCAAAAGCAGGAGGTCTTACGGCTCTGTCGACAGCGTCTGCTGCGTAAAATTCGTGCAAACAAAGCGGTTGAAAGCGAAGAACCTCAGCAACCTTCACTGTTTTAGCAGGGTAATTGCGTATACTGGTGACATGACTTCCTTGAGGAAAATGTTATGGTTCAGCGTATTACCCTTGCCCCGCAGGGCCCGGAGTTCTCCCGATTTGTTATGGGCTACTGGCGCCTTATGGACTGGAATATGTCTCCGGTCCAGCTGGCGGACTTTATAGAAGAGCATCTCGATCTCGGGATCACCACCGTCGATCACGCTGATATTTATGGCGGCTATCAGTGCGAGGCTGCCTTTGGCGAAGCGCTGAAGCGTGCGCCGGCGCTGCGTGAACGTATGGAGATTGTGACCAAATGCGGTATTGCCACCACAGCAAAACCGGAGCATGCGCTTGGGCATTACATCACTGACAGCGCGCATATCGTTAAAAGCGCCGAGCAGTCACTGATTAACCTGGCCACCGATCGTATCGACCTGCTGCTGATCCACCGACCCGATCCGTTGATGGATGCGGATGAGGTCGCGGAAGCCTTCCTGACGCTGCACCAGAGCGGCAAAGTGCGCCATTTTGGCGTGTCTAACTTCACCCCGGCACAGTTTGCGCTATTGCAGTCTCGCCTGCCGTTTACGCTGGCGACGAATCAGGTGGAGATCTCGCCTGTTCATCAGCCGCTGCTGCTGGATGGCACGCTCGACCAACTGCAACAGCTGCGCATCCGTCCAATGGCATGGTCCTGTCTGGGAGGCGGCCGCCTGTTTAACGATGAGGCATTCCAGCCGCTGCGTAACGAGCTTGAAACGGTGGCGCGCGAACTGAATGCGGAGAGTATCGAGCAGGTGGTTTACGCCTGGATCCTGTGCCTGCCGTCTAAACCGCTGCCAATTATTGGCTCCGGCAAAATTGAGCGCGTCCGCGCTGCGCTTGTGGCTGAGGAGCTGGATATGACGCGTCAGCAGTGGTTCCGCATCCGCAAGGCGGCGCTGGGCTACGACGTACCCTGAGCACGCCTGAACCTGACTTTCCGGTGAAATCTGCGCCGCTGGTATAGACTTAAGGTGCAAAAAATAACCCGTGGAGGTCTTATGAAGCGTTTTGCTCTGGCAATGGTCACGCTGGTTGTTTGCGCAGGTGCGCATGCAGCCAGCGAGGACGTTGAAATGAATCTCGTCACTTCTCAGGGGGTAGGCCAGTCCATCGGGACGGTGAAAATCACCGAAACCGATAAAGGGCTGGAATTTGCTCCCGATCTCAAGGCTCTTCCACCCGGCGAACATGGTTTTCACGTTCATGCCAAAGGCAGCTGTCAACCCGCGATGAAAGAGGGGAAACCAACAGCTGCGGAAGCCGCAGGGGGGCATCTCGACCCGCACAACTCCGGTAAGCATGAAGGCCCGGAAGGGATGGGGCACCTCGGCGATTTGCCGGTGCTGGTGGTAAATAACGATGGTAAAGCCACCGATCCGGTTGTGGCGCCACGACTCAAAAAGCTTGACGAGGTCAAAGGCAAGGCGCTGATGGTCCACGTGGGCGGCGATAACATGTCCGATCAGCCTAAACCGCTTGGCGGCGGCGGGGCGCGCTATGCCTGCGGGGTGATCTGATCGCCAATCGTACCGGGTGGCGGCGCCTGTTCAAGCTGTGACAGGGAGCAGTGCAGCCGCCAGATAATGGACGCCAGATCGCGGGCCGCAGGCTGATGATGGTGCGCCAGCGCGTCGCAAATACGCTGAAGCTCGGCGAGCGTGACGCTCAGGGGGCGCTGCTGCACCCCGCGCTCGCTCATTACATCTCGGAGCATGGAAATACAGTTATCACGGACCTGCGACAGCGGATCGGAACGCGTCTCCCAGGCGCGCAGTTGCCACACCACGTGCGAACAGTTTAACAGCACCACGCCCCAGCGCAGCAGCCAGCGACGGGAGAGTGAATCCTGGCTGTTGTTCAGCTGGCTGACATGATGGTAAACCAGCGATTCATACTCGCTTTCGCGCAGATGCGGCCTGCGGCTCAGCTGATCGACAAAACCCCTGCGCAACTCCCGAATATGCCTGCGGCTTTTACGCGCGTCCGAGCCCGGGCGTAGCACAGCGAAAGCCAGCCACGCCAGCCCCACGCCGAGGATCTTCGCCAGGTTGTCGTTGAGAAAATCAGCGTAATCGTAAACCGGTGGATTCGTTACAGAGATAAATGAGCCCATAAAAACAATCAACTGACCCCACAGACCGGCCAGTTTAGGCATTTGCAGTTTGAGCAACTGCATGGTGGTTAATAGCGGGAAGAGAAACAGCAGAAATTGCCAGAGGTCGGTTATCTGCACCATCAAACCAAATTTCACCACGAAGCTGAATAGCGACAGCAGTACCAGCGTACGCAGCAGAAGCGTCAGGGAATTAAAGGGGGAAGCGGCGACGGAATAGAGCACGCAGCTGATTGCCGCAAGCGTCAGGGCCGCACTGCCCGCATCCCATTGCGTGGTGATGGCCCATGCGCCCACGGCCGTCAACGCGCAAAACGTACGAAAACCGCTCCACAGCGCCTCCATTGCGTCGGTATGCCGCGCCAGAGCAGGACTACCGGGAACGGAAAATTCGGTGACGGGCGTGGCATTTTCGACGGCTTTTAACCAGCGGCTGCTGCGCAGATACAGGCGGCAGAAATAGTTCAGACGCTGCCAGAAGGCACGGTGCCTGTAGTCATATTCATCCGTTGGGGCGAGCGGCGCGATAATGCGGGCCACGGTATAGATATCGGCATCCGGACGCGCAAGAGCGGCGAGCAGCGCCTCGATAATCTCCCGGGTATGGGCTGGCGGTGCAGGCCAGTTCAGCAACATCCGGCGAAGGCTCGAGATCGCGCTCGTCATCCGCAATTGCTGGTGCAGTAAATAGTTCAGAAGCGTGTTCTGGCGACGAAAACGGTAGTGGCTCCAGAAAGCCTGGATGCGCAACAGGTTCATGGTCAGGATCTGGCCGATGACCTTTTCGTGCGCGAGGCGGATATCATCGCTGCTGTCAGGCTGCCAGAGCAGGCTGGCATGTTCCAGCAAACGTGCGTGCATCGTTTTAAGGGCGGTGATAAGCGTAGTGCCATCTGAGGTACTGGGCAGGATCATCATCATGACGCCCCCGCACAGAATGCCAACCATCACTTCACACACGCGTGCCTGGGCGATATCCCACAGCTCGGTGGTATCCAGCACGTTGACGACCGGAAAGGCGATAATGGCCGCGGTGTAACCCGCCAGCTGAAACGCATAGGCAACGTTATTGGTAAAATGGGCGCAGGCCCAGGTACACAGCCCCAGCCATGCCGACATGCTTAACAGAAAGAGCCAGGGATCGTTCAGGGTATGGCCGGCAAGAAGCAGTGCGGCGGTTGCCCCCAGCAGGCTACCCGCCACGCGCCCGAGGCTTTTACTGATAACGCCCCCGACGGTAGGGAAGCTGACGACCGCCGCAGAGGTCATCGCCCAGTAAGGCTCATCCAGATTCAGATAATAGGCAACCGTAAGCGCAAGGCACATGGCGATGCCGTTGCGCAGCGCGTAACGCCACTGCGGCCGTGTCGCTTTTATCCACGGCGTATTGCGCCAGGAGAAAGCCCCCAGGTTCATCATCGCGATCCGATGGCGACGGTGCAGGTTGTGCCAGAGACCAGGGTAATGTCTTTCGGCAGTTGATCAAACTCGACGCGAACAGGCACCCGCTGAGCCAGGCGCACCCACGGGACGTTGGGTTTGATGTCAGGCACCAGGCCAGAATCGGTTTCCACGCTCTGATCGTATATTGCCCGACCTATGCTGCTAACGTGACCCTGTAACGTTTCTGCGCCGCTGTAAAGCGTGATCCGGGCAGGCGCACCCTCGCGGATATGGCGCAGCTTGGTCTCTTCAAAATAACCTACAACATAGAAAGAGTGGCTATCGACCAGGGCGAAGACCGGCTGGCCTGTGGTGGCGTAATCACCCACACGGGTAGACAGGCTCGTGATCCATCCATCCACCGGGGCTTTGACCACGGTCTGGGTCAGTTGCCACTCGGCCTGTTTCAGCGTTGCCTCTGCAACCTTCAGGCTGGCCTGCATGGCTTTTACATTGATATTGGCGGTATCGAGATCTTCCGCAGAGATGTAATTTCTCGACAGATGGCGGCGGCGTTCGGCTTCGTTATTGGCTTTTGCCAGATCTGATTGAGCTTTTGCGAGCTGCGCCTGGGCATTAAGCACCGCAATGTGGAAAGGGGTCTCATCGATACGGAATAGCACATCGCCCGCATGAACGTACTGGTTGTCCTTCACCAGCAGCGCGCTGATACTGCCGGACACCTGTGGCGTGATGCTGACCTGTTCCGCGCGGATCTTACCGTCACGCGTCCAGGGCGACTGCATGTAATAATTCCAGAGCCACCAGCCGGCCATCACCGCCAGCGCTAAAACGAAAAGAGTGGAAAAATATTTTAACGTTTTCAATGCTATTCTCACCACACGGTTAACACGGCAAGGCCAAGACAGACGGAGAGGGTAAACAGGGAGAGATCCATTAACATCGGGTGCCAGATTTCACCGGAATACATCCAGTCGCGCAGCAGACGATGCGCAATGAGCCAGATTACAAAACCGACCATCACGGCTTTAAACAGTGGCGGAAAGTAGACCGATGCGCCAACAATCAAATCCTGGAGGGGCAACCCTGCGGAGAAGGAAAACAACGTCACAAGCAGCGATCCTTTGCGGTGGAATGAGGGCCACATTGGCAGATTTCAATGCGATGGCGCACTACCATTCAGTGTAAATCATCCTTTAAGGAATGATGAATACCGTGATTGCATTTGTTTTGGCAATACAAATACTGCAAACTATTCTAAAATCACTATAATCACTTAGCAAGCTAATTATAAGGAGATGAAATTGGAATCGCCATTAGGTTCTGATCTGGCAAGGTTGGTACGCATCTGGCGTGCTCTGATTGACCATCGCCTGAAACCTCTGGAACTTACGCAGACGCACTGGGTTACGCTGCATAACATTCATCAGCTCCCGCCCGATCAGTCACAGATCCAACTGGCAAAAGCGATTGGTATTGAGCAGCCTTCTCTGGTGCGTACCCTTGACCAGCTGGAAGAGAAGGGACTCATTTCCCGACAAACCTGCGCCAGCGATCGTCGCGCCAAGCGGATCAAATTGACGGAAAAAGCGGCCCCGATTATTACTGAGATGGAGACCGTCATCAGTAAAACGCGAGGGGAGATCCTGGCCGGTATTTCCCCCGCTGAGCTGGAGATGCTGATCGGACTCATCGCCCGTCTTGAGCAAAACATCCACGATTTACAGTCGCGCGACTGACGTTATTCACAGGCCTTGCTGGTGCAAGGCCTTTGTCATGTTCTGAACACCACCACCCGGTTGCGGCCCGTCTCTTTTGCCTCGTACATGGCTTTATCCGCGCTTTCCACACAGGTTTCAGCGCTGGTCTCCGGCGAGGTGGCGGTGAATACCCCCATACTGATAGTAATCGGTTCCGGGAGATAACCGCCGCTGCTGACGTTGTCGAAACCGCTCAATTTGAGACGTATGCGTTCGGCAACCTGTTGCGCAAGATCGGAAGGGGTATTTGTCAGCATGAGCACAAATTCTTCGCCGCCGATCCGCGCTGCGATATCCTGCGGTCGCACTGAATCGGTCAACAGGTTTGAGACAAACTGTAAAACCTTATCCCCCTGCAAATGGCCGTAGCAGTCGTTAATGCGTTTGAAACGGTCAAGATCGCTCACGATCACCGATACCGGGTGCGCCAGGGTTGCTGTACTCAGCGCGTAGTTTAATGAATCATAGAAATAGCTACGATTATACAGACGGGTGAGGGGGTCGCGGATCGAGTTTTGATAAGACTGCTGATATTTTACATGCGAGTCACGATACAAATTAAATACATCGGAAAGTAAGATGAAGATAATGATTAATGTAGCGACAGTTTCGAATAACCGTGCCCGGTACCATGAAATATCTTCAGCGTGCCCGCCTAACAATAGCATGAGCAGGGTGACGATATAACAGACGCATAAAAAATTGCCGCCGACCCAAAACAAATTCCTCACGCGGGTAATGGCCATCAGGGTGATTAACGTTACTCCCCACAGGACGATCAAAATAATATTAATCGCCTGGCTCCAGAGAACCATAAACTGTCGGGTTTCATTGTCTACCAGGTCCAGTGTGAGCAGGGTTGAATGGCTGGAATAGAACAATGCCAGCCCAAGCATACTGCCCGTTAAGAGCGAGGCGCCGACAACGATACCGATGTGGGTGCTTCGTGAGAGAGCGGACGTACGCAGGGTATACAGCAATGCCGAGATGATTATCAGCACCGCCATTAAAAAGTGGCGGAACATATAGAAAATCATGGCGTCATTATAGTTCGCCACGTTGAACTGATAGAGATCAAGCCAGGCCGGGAAGCTGGACAGAGTCCCCACCATCAATAATGCTGAGCCGGCAAAGGCCAGGGCAATGGGAACAAGATATAATCGCCTTCTGTCGCACCAGTATTTCATTGCCATAAAACAGGCAATAAACAGATGAAACACCAGAAGAAATATCGTCAGTGTAGGGAAAAACAAAGGTGAAAACGAAGGAACCCATTCAACAAGTTTTATAAAAAAAGCTTGTAATACGGCAATGATAACAATGCATCCAAGCGCGAAGGCCACAAAGCGGTTCTTTACAAATCGACAGATCGCAAGCATAGAGAATTTAAAAATTAAAAAAGAAAAGAGATTACGAAGAGTCTAAGCGAGGTAAATAAAAAATACTTTGCGCACGGACAAAAATAGATGAAATGAATAATTCACCGTGTGAATGTATTGTGCAAATATATTGTTGGAAACGATGATTTTGTTAAATGGATGCGGTCTGAACAGACCACATCCATCAGGATATTATCGCGGGGAGACGGTAACCTGGCTGCCGTTGCTTGCCAGTACAACACGCTGGCCAGCAGAGAAGCGGGTGTTACCCTGTTTCTGCACAACCATAATGGTGCTGCCATCGTCTTTACGGATTTCCAGCTCAACGCCCTGAGTTTTGTTCATCGCACCCTGAACGCCCTGACCCGCTACGCCGCCTGCAACTGCGCCCGCTGCGGTAGCCAGAGAACGTCCGGTGCCGCCGCCAATGGTATTACCCAGGAAACCACCCAGCACAGCACCACCGATTGCGCCCACCACGTTCGTGTCATCGCCACCCTGAATCTGAACAGGACGGGCATTAACGATAGTACCGTATGTCACGTTCTGTACCTGTTTAGCTTCAGAAGCACTATATACGTCGCCGGAGAGTGAACTGTCATTCACACAACCCGCCAGTGTTAAACCAATCAGCGAAACGCCCAGTACACGTAAAATCATTTGACTCTCCTGTTCACCAAAAAACGCCCGGTTGGGGCATCCGTTATGGCTAAATTATATGGCATTCCTGACCACAGTTCATATCTTTGCATGCCGAATAGATAAATTTTACTTCAACAGGGCTTAACGGGACATAAACAAAAACCGTCTGTGCTACAGGTCTGAGATTGTTAAAAAATATTATCACCGCATAGCAAAGCCGCGTTATTTATGATGGAGTGTTTGCACTTAGCCCATGTAACGTAAGGAAAGCGCATGAAATCGGGTCGCTATATCGGTGTGATGTCTGGTACCAGTCTTGACGGTGTGGATGTCGTTCTGGCCGCCATTGATGAAAACATGGTGGCGCAGCAGGCAAGCCTGACCTGGCCTATTCCTGTCTCGTTAAAAGAAGAGATCCTGAACATCTGCCAGGGACAACAGCTGACGCTTTCCCAACTGGGCCAACTGGATGTGCGTCTGGGGGCGCTGTTTGCTGAGGCGGTACTGGCCCTGATGCAGCAGGAAAGACTCCACCCGCAGGATATCGTGGCAATAGGTTGCCATGGGCAGACCGTCTGGCATGAACCTGTCGGCGAGGCGCCGCACACGATGCAAATTGGCGATAACAACCAGATTGTGGCAAAAACCGGTGTGACGGTGGTGGGTGATTTCCGTCGTCGCGATATGGCCCTCGGCGGGCAGGGGGCGCCGCTGGTTCCGGCATTTCATCAGGCGCTGCTGGCGCACCCGGTAGAGCGCAGGATGGTCCTGAACATCGGCGGGATCGCCAACCTGTCGATGCTTATTCCCGGGCAGCCCGTGCGGGGGTACGATACCGGACCCGGTAATATGCTGATGGATGCCTGGATCTGGCGTCAGAGCGGTAAAGCCTACGACAAAGACGCGCAGTGGGCCAGCCAGGGGAAAGTGATCCTTCCCTTGCTGCAAACCCTGTTAAGCGATCCTTTCTTTGCTCTGCCCGCGCCGAAAAGCACGGGGCGGGAATATTTCAACTACGGCTGGCTTGAACGTCAGCTGGCGCGCTTCCCCGGCCTTGCGCCTCAGGATGTGCAGGCTACGCTGACGGAGCTCACCGCGGTGTCGATTTCTGAACAGGTGTTGCTGAGCGGCGGATGTGAGCGCTTGCTGGTATGCGGAGGCGGAAGCCGCAACCCGCTGGTGATGGCACGCCTCGCCGCCTTGCTGCCAGGCACCGAAGTCACGACCACTGATGAAGCCGGGATCAGCGGAGACGATATGGAAGCGCTGGCCTTCGCCTGGCTTGCCTGGCGTACGGTTGCCGGTCTGCCGGGGAATTTACCCTCCGTAACCGGTGCGCGGGAGGCGAGCGTCCTTGGGGCCATTTTCCCCGCAAACCCGCGCCATAATCAGAGTTAACTGAAATTCAGCGGGAGGCGTAACCCGTAAAATAGGGAAAAACAGGAGGGCGGTTAGGCCCTCCAGGACCAGGATAGTCTTCGGAATCTGCCCATGAAAAAACTTCTTCTTATTGCTGTACCTTTTCTTATGACCGGATGCAGCGCCTATAACCAGTTCGTTGAGCGTATGCAAACCGATACGCTGGAATATCGTTGTGATGAAAAACCGCTGACGGTGAAGCTGAACAACCCGCATCAGGAAGCCAGCTTTGTTTATGACAATAAGTTGTTAACGCTGAAGCAGGGAATGTCGGCCTCCGGTGCGCGCTACTCAGACGGAATCTACGTCTTCTGGTCGAAAGGCGACAGCGCCACCGTCTACAAGCGTGACCGCATTGTGCTGAACAATTGTCAGCTTGAAAATCCGAAGCGTTGAGATTTTTGAAGGGGGCGCGCACAATAGCGCCACCCAATCTCACTTTCAGCTAACGCCATGTCAGATAACGACGAACTACAGCAAATTGCGCATCTGCGCCGTGAATACACCAAAGGCGGTCTGCGCCGCCAGGATCTTCCCGCCGAACCGCTGGTGCTTTTTGAACGCTGGCTGAAGCAGGCCTGCGAAGCGAAACTGGCTGACCCGACGGCAATGGTCGTTGCCACGGTTGATGAAAATGGTCAGCCGTATCAACGCATCGTTCTTCTCAAGCATTATGACGAGAAAGGGCTGGTGTTCTACACCAATCTTGGCAGTCGTAAAGCGCATCACCTTGAAAATAATCCGCGTATTAGCCTGCTCTTCCCGTGGCATATGCTGGAGCGCCAGGTGATGGTCACCGGCAAGGCGGAGCGCCTCTCTACGCTCGAAGTGGTAAAATATTTCCACAGCCGCCCGCGCGACAGTCAGATCGGCGCCTGGGTCTCTAAACAGTCCAGCCGAATCTCAGCCCGCGGTGTGCTGGAAAGTAAATTCCTCGAACTCAAACAGAAGTTTCAGCAGGGTGAAGTACCGCTGCCGAGTTTCTGGGGCGGGTTCCGCATCCCCATTGAGCAGATGGAATTCTGGCAGGGCGGTGAACACCGCCTGCACGACCGCTTTTTATACCAGCGCGACAACGGTGGCTGGAAAATCGACAGACTGGCCCCGTAATCCCCAAAATTTGTTGATTTAAGCGCTAGCGCACACCGCGCTGGCGCTTTATTCTATGGTCCTTTCGCATCAGGCGAAAAGTCGTGTACCGGCAAAGGTGCAGTCGTTTATACATGGAGAATTTGATGGCAAGCAGTAACTTGATTAAACAATTGCAAGAGCGGGGCCTCGTGGCCCAGGTGACGGACGAGGAAGCGTTAGCAGAGCGACTGGCGCAAGGCCCGATCGCGCTCTATTGCGGCTTCGATCCCACCGCTGACAGCTTGCATTTGGGGCATCTTGTTCCATTGTTATGCCTGAAACGCTTCCAGATGGCCGGCCATAAGCCTGTCGCACTGGTTGGCGGCGCGACCGGTCTGATTGGCGACCCAAGTTTCAAAGCCGCTGAGCGTAAGCTGAATACCGAAGACACCGTGCAGGAGTGGGTGGATAAGATCCGTAAACAGGTTGCACCGTTCCTGGATTTCGACTGCGGTGACAACTCTGCGATTGCGGCGAACAACTACGACTGGTTTGGTGGCATGAACGTGCTGACGTTCCTGCGTGACATCGGCAAACACTT
Organism: Enterobacter sp. YSU; assembly: GCF_016082135.1. NCBI lineage: Bacteria > Pseudomonadati > Pseudomonadota > Gammaproteobacteria > Enterobacterales > Enterobacteriaceae > Enterobacter > Enterobacter sp. YSU. Next base: position 4,418,030 of record NZ_CP059487.1, on the reverse strand, counting down.
CTCTGTTAACCAGATGATTAACAAAGAAGCAGTGAAGCAGCGTCTTAACCGTGACGATCAGGGTATCTCTTTCACCGAATTCTCCTACAACCTGTTGCAGGGGTATGACTTCGCCTGCCTGAACAAACTGCACGGCGTCTCTCTGCAAATTGGCGGTTCCGACCAGTGGGGTAACATCACCTCCGGTATCGATCTGACCCGTCGCCTCCACCAGAATCAGGTGTTTGGTCTGACCGTGCCGTTGATCACCAAAGCCGACGGTACCAAGTTCGGTAAGACCGAAGGCGGCGCGGTATGGCTGGATCCGAAGAAAACCAGCCCGTACAAGTTCTACCAGTTCTGGATCAACACGGCGGATGCCGACGTTTATCGCTTCCTGAAGTTCTTCACCTTTATGGATATCGAAGAAATCAATGCGCTGGAAGAAGAAGACAAGAACAGCGGTAAAGCACCACGCGCCCAGTACGTGCTGGCGGACGAAGTGACTAAACTGGTTCACGGCGAAGAAGGTCTGGCGGCGGCGAAGCGCATTACGGCTAGCCTGTTCAACGGAACCCTGAGCGATTTAAGCGAAGCGGATTTCGAACAGCTGGCGCAGGATGGCGTGCCGATGGTTGAGATGGAAAAAGGCGCCGATCTGATGCAGGCGCTGGTGGACTCCGAGCTCCAGCCGTCTCGCGGTCAGGCGCGTAAAACCATCGCCTCTAACGCGATCACCATTAATGGCGAAAAACAGGCCGATCCGGAATACACCTTTACCGAGAACGACCGTCTCTATGGTCGCTACACGCTGCTGCGTCGCGGTAAGAAAAATTACTGCCTGGTCTGCTGGAAGTAATTAAAAGTATGCAGGGGCGTGGGAAACCACGCCCCTTTTGTTTTGACAGGGTTTGGTAAGTACAACATGAAGAACATCCTCGCCATTCAGTCCCACGTTGTGTTTGGACATGCTGGCAACAGCGCTGCGGAATTCCCGATGCGCCGCCTCGGCGTTAACGTCTGGCCCCTCAATACCGTCCAGTTCTCGAATCACACCCAGTACGGTAAATGGACCGGCTGCGTAATGCCGCCGTCGCATCTGACGGAAATCGTTCAGGGGATTGCGGATATCGACCAGCTTAAACGCTGCGATGCCGTACTGAGCGGCTATCTGGGTTCGGCGGAGCAGGGGGAACATATCCTCGGCATTGTGCGCCAGGTGAAAGCGGCAAACCCCGCGGCGAAATATTTCTGCGATCCGGTGATGGGACATCCGGAAAAAGGCTGCATCGTAGCGCCGGGCGTTGCGGAGTTTCATGTCCGTCATGCATTGCCCGCCAGCGATATTATTGCCCCCAACCTGATTGAACTTGAGATCCTGTGCGAGCATCCGGTCAACAGCGTAGAAGAGGCTGTAAGCGCCTCTCGCGAGCTGATCGCCCAGGGGCCAGAGATTGTGCTGGTTAAGCACCTGGCACGCGCAGGGTTGAGCCAGGACCGTTTTGAAATGCTGCTGGTGACGAAGGATGAAGCCTGGCATATCAGTCGACCGCTGGTGGATTTCGGTGCACGTCAGCCTGTCGGGGTCGGGGATGTGACCAGCGGTTTGCTGCTGGTGAAGCTATTACAGGGCGCGAGCCTGCGCGATGCGCTGGAGCACGTCACCGCAGCCGTTTATGAAATCATGATTGCGACGAAGACGATGCAGGAATATGAGCTCCAGGTCGTCGCGGCGCAGGATCGCATCGCGAAGCCGGAGCACTATTTTAGCGCAACGCAGCTTTAGAAAACGCCCGGCGCCGCTGCGCTTGCACGGGCCTACGGAATTTGTAGGCCGGGTAAGCGTCAGCGCCACCCGGCAATCCAGGCCGCTCGGTTAATTCAACCCTTCCGCTTTCAGCGCCGCTGCCACCGCAGGACGCTCCGCCACGCGCGTCATATACGACGCGACATGGTCTAATCCTTCCATGTTCAGCTTAACCGCGCGCGCCCAGCGCAGAACGGTAAACAGATAGGCATCGGCGATGGTGAAACGCGAGCCACAGATCCACTGGTCGTCTTTCAGCGCGTCGTTAACGTACTGCAACTTTTTCTCCAGCAGCGCGCGCACGGTAGGTTTGTACTCTTCCGGCGTGTCCGGGCGGAACAGGGGCGTAAAGCCTTTGTGCAGTTCGGTGGCAATATAGTTCAGCCACTCCAGCGTTTTATAACGCGCAATGCTGCCGGTGGGGGCAAGGAGCTGACGATCCGGTACGTTGTCCGCCAGGAATTGCATAATCGCCACCCCTTCGGTCAGCAGGGTGCCATCATCCAGCAGCAGGGCCGGAACCTGGCCTTTTGGGTTAATCGCAAAAAAGTCATCCCCGTTTTCCAGACGCTTTTTCATCAGGTCAACGCCGTCCAGCGTGAAATCTTTACCGCTCTCGCGAAGCGTAATATGGGAAGCAAGAGAGCAGGCGCCCGGTTTATAGAACAGTTTCATCGGTAACTCCTTTTTGCTGAGGTTCCAGCTATGTTAGTGCGCGTTCGGATAAAAAAAAAGCCGCTAATCAATTAGCGGCTTCTGTTCAGTCGTTTCCCGATGACATTACGCGTTCGCGGTTTTGATCGCTTTAGCGGATTTGTCGTCGTCCTGGGTCATACGATTCAGTTTAGGTGCGGTCAGCAGCATCAGCACGGCAATCACGGCGGTCGCGATACCAATTTGCATGAACACGGTGCCGTAGACATTCAGGGAAACCAGCGGGTCGGTAACGTTGTCTGGTACCGCCATCAGGTTCGCAATCTTACCTGCGATGATAGCCGCGCCAGCGGTGGTCAGGAACCAGCTGCCCATGATGAAGCCCATCAGACGCTGAGGAACCAGCTGCGCAACCATCGCCAGGCCCAGACCGGAGATCATCAGTTCACCGATGGATTGCAGCGCATAGCTCAGGATCAGCCAGTTAACAGACACGATACCCGCGTCGGTCGCGAATTTCGTCCCCAGAGGCAGCACCAGGAATGCGCCAGAGCACAGCACCATACCGATAGCGAACTTGTGCGGCATAGGCAGACGGTCGCCCATCTTGTTATAGATAGCGGCCAGAATCGGGCTACCAATCATGATCCAGAACGGGTTCAGGGCCTGATACTGCTCCGGCTCGAACGCGATACCAAGGATGGAGTGCTCAACGTTGCGGATAGCGAAGAAGTTCAGAGACGTTGGCATCTGGCTGTACAGAACGAAGAAGATGATCGCTTCCAGCATCAGGATGAACGCCACAATCATCTTACGACGTGCCGCACCCTGCATCGCAAAGGCTTCTTTCGCGAAGATAATCACGATACCCAGCGCAACCACGCCCAGTACGGCACGTGCAACGCCCTGGTTGTGCAGCAGCCAGGTGGCGACAGCGGCCAGGATCACGATGCCGACGATGGTTGCCAGCAGTTTGCCCATGTGCACGGGTTCGAAGTCTGGTTTTGAACCATAGTCTTTAACCCAGCTACGGCAGAACAGGAAGTTCACAACGGTGATCAGCATACCCACGAAGCTCAGCGCAAACGCTACGCTCCAGCCGAATTTTGCGGCCAGCCATGGGGTTGCCAGCATAGAGAAGAAGGAACCGATGTTGATGGACATGTAGTACATGGTAAATGCACCGTCCAGACGTGGGTCATCTTTGCTGTAGCAGGTAGAGAGCAGGGAAGACGGGTTCGCCTTGAAGAGGCCGTTACCTACCGCGATGGTAGCCATGCCCATGTAAACCACACCTGCATCGTGCCCGGACCAGGCAACCAGCCCATAGCCAATCGCCAGAACAACGGCGCCCAGCATAATGACTCGTTTAGTACCGAGGACTTTATCGCCTAACCAGCCGCCGATAGCGACCAGGCCATACACCAGGGCGCTGAAGGAAGAGAACAGCGTGATGGAATCGGCTTCAGACATACCCAGCTGTTTAACCAGGTAAACCGCCATGATCCCTTGCAGGCCGTAGTAGCCAAAACGTTCCCATAATTCGATCGAGAAAATGAGATAGAACGCTTTAGGCTGTTTGAAAGCGTTAAGACTTACGCTCTCATCTGTTGGTTTATTGTTTGCAGTAGACACATATACCTCTTTTTTTACATCCCATATTAACGGGGGTGTTCATAGCGTGATGACCGTAGTCCATCCGCTTTATAGTTATATTGGGAGGGGAAACGGCGGGTAATGTTCACTATCCAGCCCCATCTGGCAATACGTTTGTAATAATCTGTTACATATAACTCTGGCGGTATAATCATCGGTTCATGCAAATGTTATGCAGCGTTAAATCTCATCCGTTCAAAATTGATGGTTTTTTTCACTGTAATCTACCCTGTTTAATGGCTGTATGGCGATATGTTCTGCTATTTTGGGTGATTGGCAGTGATATAGCCCATATTCTGAAAAATGATTGGTCTTATGTGCGGTGTGGAATCGATGAAATCTTGTCTGACAAAGGGGTTGGGCGGGTTTTAACAACAAAAATCCAACATCAGGTTATCAGAGTGATCGCGATCACAGATGTATAGAAATTTTTGGTGATGAAAAAACTATTAACCTGTTTGAGTGTTAAATGACCGAAGAATCGACAATGCGTAAAGGAGAAAGAGAGGGCAATTTATGGTCAATCGGGAAGATATCAGAGCCCTTGTTAATTTTAAGGGCTTGAACAAGTAAGAAGTAAGGTGGTTTACGCTCAGGGATAGACTTTTTCTTTGTATTCGCAGAGATCTTCGATAATGCAGGAACCGCAGCGTGGCTTACGAGCAATACAGGTATACCGTCCGTGCAGAATCAGCCAGTGGTGGCAGTCCACCTTAAATTCCGCCGGGACCACTTTTAACAGCTTCTCTTCCACCTCTTCCACGTTTTTACCCGGCGCGAACCGGGTACGGTTAGAGACGCGAAAGATATGGGTATCCACGGCGATAGTCGGCCAGCCAAACGCCGTGTTCAGCACCACATTTGCCGTTTTACGCCCGACGCCCGGCAGCGCTTCCAGCGCAGCGCGGTCTTCCGGGACTTCACCGCCGTGCTGCTCCAGCAGGATCCGGCAGGTCTTAATGACGTTTTCGGCCTTGCTGTTAAACAGGCCAATGGTCTTGATATAGGATTTCACACCTTCAACGCCCAGCTCCAGCATGGCCTGCGGCGTATTGGCGACAGGGTAGAGCAGGGCCGTGGCTTTGTTGACGCTCACGTCCGTCGCCTGTGCAGAGAGCAGCACCGCGATCAACAGTTCAAACGGCGAGTTAAAATTCAGCTCTGTCGTAGGATGAGGGTTCTCATCGCGCAGGCGCGTCAGGATCGCAATGCGTTTCTCTTTATTCATACTGCTTTCTCGGGGATCCCTTCCTGTACGCTGCGCTCAGCGGCGCGGCGTTTACGTTTTTCATCAATCAGGTATTTTAACGCCAGCATCATCCCAAGGCCAATGAAGGCGCCAGGCGGCAGCATGGCCAGCAGGAATGGAGTGTCCGTATGGAACACCTCAATACGCAGCGACTTCGCCCAGCCGCCAAGCAGCGCGTCCGCACCGTCGAAGAGCGTACCGTTGCCCAAAATTTCACGCAGAGAGCCGAGGACGAACATGGCGGCAGTCGCGCCCATGCCGATGGAAAACCCATCCAGCGCGGATATGGCCGGATTGTTTTTCACCGCAAAGGCTTCAGCGCGGCCTACGACAATACAGTTAGTCACGATAAGCGGAATGAAAATCCCGAGCGACTGGTACAGGCCAAATGCGTAGGCGTTAATCAGCATTTGCACCACGCTGACCACCGACGCAATGATCATGACATAGATCGGAATACGGATTTCCGACGGCGTCCAGCGGCGCAAAACAGAAATGGAAAAGTTAGTCAGGGTCAGCACCAGCGTGGTCGCCAGCCCCAGCCCGAGCGCGTTGGTGGCGGTAGACGTCACCGCCAGCAGCGGACACAGCCCCAGCAGCTGTACCAGCGCGGAGTTGTTCTTCCAGAGACCCTGGACGATAACCTCTTTAACCTGGCTCATGGTCACTCCTCACAGGTGGAAAGATGATTGATCTGCGCGGGCAGCGTTTCGGCATACAGCCCGGCGCGCTTGACGGCGTTGACCACCGCGCGTGGGGTAATCGTGGCACCCGTGAACTGGTCAAACTCGCCGCCATCTTTTTTCACCGCGAAAGCAGGATCGTCTTCGCCATGAATCATCTTGCCGGCGAAGTGTAAGATCCAGTCGCTTAAACGTGTTTCAATTTTGTCGCCAAGGCCCGGCGTTTCGTGATGCTCCGTCACGCGCGTGCCCAGCACGGTGCCGGAAAAATCGCTGCCCACCAGCAGCTGAATCGCACCGGAGTAACCGTCCGGCGCGGTGGCTTCCATGACGGCACCCACGGGATTATCGCCCTTGCGGGCAATATAAATGCGATGGGGTCCTTTACCGAGCTGCGGAGCCTGCACGACAAAGCAGCTTTTTTGCAGGTCATTATCGTAGAAGTCGGATGGGATCACCTGATCGAACAGCGCCTTTTGCTGCTTCATTGCCTGCTCTGCAATGGTTGTTTTCGTTAGTTCATTTACCAGCGCGGTCAGCCCGGTGAGGGCGGCAGCGAAGATCGCCAGCGTAACGCCGTGTTTTTGCATTGTTTTTAGCATGGCGTGACCCTTAGCGATGACCGTACACGCGTGGCCGCGTGTAGTAGTCGATGAGCGGAACGGTGATGTTAGCCAGCAGCACGGCAAATGCCACGCCGTCCGGATAACCGCCAAAGCTGCGAATAAGCCAGACCAGCAAACCCGCCAGCGCGCCGAAAATCAGACGTCCTCGGTTGGTGGTAGAGGCGGTGACCGGATCGGTCAGAATAAAGAATGCCCCGAGCATGGTCGCGCCGGAGAGCAGATGGAGCTGCGGGCTGGCCAGTGACTCAGGTGAGATGACCCAGCCGAGCGTCGAGCAGACGGCCAGCGTCACCAGGAAGCTCACCGGAATATGCCAGCGGATTGCCTTCTGTTGCAGCAGGAACGCGCCGCCCAACAAATAGGCCAGATTGACCCACTGCCAGCCAGCACCCGCCAGTACGCCGCTGTAAATAGACGATTTCATCACCTGCTCCACGCTGTGTCCGGCACGCAGGGAGGTTTTGAAGGTATCGAGCGGGGTGGCCTGGCTGATGCCGTCCACGCCCATGCGAAGCGCGTTCATATCTGCGCCCAGCGCGGTGTGGCCGGTAAAGATAACGTGCAGGGCATCCATAAAACCGGGGACGGTGGCGGCGATCTCATGCGGCGGCAGCCAGCTGGTCATCTGTACCGGGAAGGAGATCAGCAGTACCACGTAGCCAATCATCGCCGGGTTAAACGGGTTATGGCCCAGCCCGCCGTACAGCTGCTTGGCGATGATCACCGCAAACACCGTTCCCAATACCACCATCCACCACGGGGCGAACGGGGGAATGCTGATGGCCAGCAACAGGCCGGTCAACAGGGCGGAGTTATCGCTCAGGATGCGAGTCACTTCCATTTTGCGCAGCTTCAGGATCGCAGCTTCCGCTGCGACGGCACTGGCGCAACCCAGAACTAACTGGAAAAGCGTACCCCAGCCGAAAAACCAACACTGTACGGCAATACCTGGCAGCGCGGCCAGGCACACCAGCATCATAATACGCGATGTCTGGCGCTGGTTATGGGTATAAGGGGAACTTGCAATTCTGAAAACCATTTAATCCTCGTTAACGGCTTGCTGCGCGGCTTTCTTTGCCTGAACGCGCGCAATCGCGGCGGCGACTGCGGCTTTGCGTGGATCGTCGTTGGCGGCAGCAGGCCGTTCGTCCTGCTGTGCCGCTTTTCGTGCTTTGGCACGGGCGATGGCCGCTTCAACGGCGGCTTTACGCGGGTCGACAGGCGCTTCACTCTCTTCGGCAGGCTGAACCTGTGCCGCTTTTCGTGCTTTGGCACGGGCGATAGCGGCTTCAACGGCCGCCTTGCGCGGATCCGTCGCTTCCTGTTCAACCACCACTGTCTGCTGACCGGCCTTACGGGCTTTTGCCCTGGCGATAGCCGCTTCCACTGCCGCTTTACGCGGGTCGATATCGGCTTCCGGTTTGGCGTGTTGCGCTTTCTCCGCCTGACGCGCGCGAGCTTCGGCTTTACGCGCTTCGCGGGCCGCAATCGCTTCGCTGTTGTCCGGTCTTTCTCCCGGAGCGATCACAACCGTCTGGGCGGCGGTGGCTTTCTTCTCGCGCACGCGGGCCAGGGCTGCGTTAATGGCATCCTGATCTTTCGCCGCAGGCTGGACGGCAGCCTGCTTATGGCGTTCCTGACGGGCTTGTTTCTCGCGCTCCAGTCGCGCCTGACGCGCTTCAAAGCGGGCCTTCGCTTCAGCGGCACGTTTTTCTTCCATGGAGATGGCGTAGATTTCGGCTTTCTCCTGACGGAAGTATTGCACCAGCGGAATATTGCTTGGGCAGACCCAGGCGCAGGCACCGCATTCAATACAGTCAGCCAGGTTATGCGCCTGGGCTTTATCGTGCAGCTGGCCTTTGCTGTACCAGTACAACTGCTGCGGCAGTAAATCTGCCGGGCATGCGTCCGCACAGGCGCTACAGCGTATGCAGCCTTTCTCTTCCTGCGTTTCGCCCATCTCCGTTGGGGAAGGGGCGAGCAGGCAGTTGGTAATCTTCACCACCGGCACATCCAGCCACGGCAGGGTAAAGCCCATCAGCGGGCCACCCATAATGACCAGTTGATCGCTACCCGGGCAGAAGCCAGCCTGTTCCAGCAGATGACGCACCGGCGTACCCAGACGCGCCCAGACGTTGCCGGGACGGGAGACGGACTCGCCGGTCAGCGTGACGACGCGCTCGGTCAATGGCTCGCCGTCAATCACCGCACGTTTCACCGCGTAGGCGGTTCCCACGTTTTGCATCAGCACGCCGATGTCGGACGAACGGCCCCCGTGGGGGACCTGTTTGCCGGTCAGGATCTGCGTCAGCTGTTTTGCCCCGCCGGACGGGTATTTGGTCGGGATCACTCGCAGGGCGATATCGTGGCTGTCTGCCAGTACCGCACGCAGCATCGAAATGGCCTGCGGTTTATTGTCCTCAATACCGATCAGCACTTCGCGGGGTTGCAGAATATGCGCAAGAATGCGAATCCCTTCCACCACCTGCGCGGCACAGTCCTGCATCAGACGGTCATCGGCGGTGATGTACGGTTCGCACTCGGCGGCGTTGATGATCAGCGTTTCGATTTTATCGCCGCCGCCGTGAAGCTTAGCGCCGGTCGGGAAGCCTGCGCCCCCCAGACCCGCCACGCCGAACTGATGAATGCGTTCAATCAGCGCTTCACGGCTGTGGGAACGGTAGTCGCTCCAGCCGTCACGATCGATCCAGCGGTCTTCACCATCGGCTTCAATGATCACGCTCAGCTCAGACAACGCCGACGGATGGGCAACGGTATGGGGGGCAACAGCCACCACCTTACCGGAAGTCGGGGCATGTATCGGCAACATCCGTCCGCGACCAAAGGTCAGCGGCTGGCCGCGAAGAACGCTATCGCCTTCTTTCACGCACAGTTCACCTTCCGCGCCGATATGCTGTTTAAGGGGCATAACGTAACGGGTCGCCAGCGGGATCTGGCGCAGCGGCGTGCCGTTAGACTGCGATTTCATCTCAGGCGGATGAATGCCGCCGTCGAAATCCCAGATCTTCTCTTTTCTGAAGGCAGAAAATAACTTAAGCATGTTGTTCCACAGGAATATTGCGAACCGGAATGGTCTGAAGGTCCCACTTCCAGCTTTCAGTAGTCGTTTCAACCGGGCGTAGTTCTATACACTGCGTCGGGCAGGGCGCCACGCAGAGATTACAGCCGGTGCACAGATCCGCCACAACGGTGTGCATCGCGCGCGTTGCGCCCACAATGGCGTCAACAGGACACGCCTGAATACATTTGGTGCAGCCAATGCAGTTGGCTTCGTCGATGACAGCAAGGGCACGAACGGGCTCCTGGGCCTGTTCATCGCCGTCGACAGGCTGGGGATCGACGTTCAGCAGGGCAGCTATTTTAAGCATGACCGCTTCGCCACCCGGTGCGCAGCGGTTGATCTTTTCGCCCTGCACGCCCACCGCCTCAGCGTAAGGGCGGCAGCCAGGGTAGCCGCACTGCCCGCACTGGCTCTGCGGTAAAAGTTCATCAATTTTTTCAACCACCGGATCGTCCTCCACCGCAAACCGGCGGGAGGCATAACCCAGAATGATGCCAAAGACGAGTCCCAGTACGCTGATGGACGCGATGGCAATCCAGATAGCACTCATTACAACTTCACCAGACCACTAAAGCCCATAAAGGCCAGAGACATTAAACCTGCGGTCACCAGAGCGATGGCGTTACCGCGAAACGGCGCGGGAATATCCGCCGCGGCCAGACGCTCGCGAATCGAGGCGAACAGGACCATAACAAAAGAGAAACCGACCGCCGCGGAAAAACCGTACAGCGCCGATTGCAGGAAATTATGCCCAAGGTTGATATTGAGCAGCGCCACGCCCAGCACCGCGCAGTTGGTGGTGATGAGAGGCAGGAAAATGCCCAGCAGGCGATACAGGGCAGGGCTGGTTTTCCGCACCACCATCTCGGTAAATTGCACCACAACCGCAATGACCAGAATAAAGGACAAGGTGCGCAGGTAGAGCATGTCGAGCGGGATCAGGATCCAGGTATCAATCAGCCATGCGCAAATGGAGGCCATCGTCATCACGAAGGTGGTCGCCAGCCCCATGCCCATTGCCGTCTCCAGCTTTTTGGAGACGCCCATAAACGGGCACAGGCCAAGGAACTTCACCAGTACGAAGTTATTAACCAGCACAGTTCCGACAAAGAGCAGTAAGTAATCGGTCATTATTTAGCCTGAAATAAAATAGCCGCCTATTATCGGATAAACGACAACAGGCCACAACAGGTTAACTGTAAGGTTATTACGGGTTGACAAAGGTCTTCTTAACGCGCGTCGAACGCTTGAAATAAGGGACCAGAAGCGCCGTCGCCAGTAGCGGAAACAGTAACTGGCGAACCGCCAGCGCGTCTGATACTGGCGAGAAAGCGAATGCTTTGACAGCCAGCAGCACGGAGACCAGCAGCCAGATAATGTAATGTTTCGGCACGCTTTTGCGGCGTTTGAAGAAGGCGATAGTCAGCCACAGCGTGTAGTACCACATCGCGATCGCGAAAACGAACGACACAAACCACGTTGCAATATTGAGCGCACTCTGGGACATCAGTGTCTGGATAGCATGAGGCGTAACCAGTGCGGTGGTGTATAGCAACAGCGCCAGCGAAGCGCTTAATAATGCCACCAGCAGCCATGCCAGCGGGGCGATTAACCAGCCCCCAATTCTCTCTCCAGGCAATGCGGTCATACGCTCTCCCATAGTCTGCGCGAAATGTTATACAGAAATTTGCAGGGCGGAGAGTATATAACATTTCACGCCGAAGGCTACTTTCTTATACAACGTAACGCCACACGGATTTAGGCACTTCCCCCACATTGAACAGACGACCGCCAGAGACCAGTTCGGCGCGACGATGGTCAGCAGCGCGGTACATATTGATGATGTCCTGATTATCCGACAGCGTGTAGTTCAGATGGTCAAACAGTTTTTCCAGGCTTTCAAGGGAATTGATCTTGCGAAATTTTAATAAATAGTCCTGAACTGTCATATTAATAAGTTTCCATATAAAAGGGTAATACCCATAAAGGTAATGCGTTCGAATAATAAACGGATTAATAAAGACGTAAACTGTCCACTCGGGTAACGCGACGAAATTAGGAGTTTTCTTTGCGAAGATTCAGGCATCAGCAGATGCCTGGAAGAGAAGGGTAACCCCGTTCATTACGGCTGGCAATACGTTCCATGACGTAATGTGTCACGCTTTATGACGACACGGCTTACTTTTGTTGTGCGACAGTAACAGGCTCCGGCGGCTGGTAGTTATCGATATGGCTGGCGATGCCGAGCAACACGACTGAAACCCCAAGGACAATCCATCCCGCTAATTCAATGATTCGATTAATTATTGACGACATAATATGTGTTTGTAATTTATCCATAAATACAGATTACAAATGTTACAGCGCCCTTTTCGCCAGAGCAAGCGCTTTGGGAACGATTCCCCGAACCCATATACACACTTTAATGCGAGGTAACAAAAAACGCTGTCGCGAGATGCTATTTTAACTCAAAGGGCACATTATTAATCTGTGCGTTAAGCACAAGGCCAGTGATAAATAAGCGCACAGCGAGGGGGCAAACGATGAGTGAAAACATCCGCGTCGGTCTTATTGGCTACGGGTACGCAAGCAAAACCTTTCATGCACCGCTGGTTGCCGGCACGCCGGGAATGGAACTGGCGGCTATCACAAGCAGCGATGAGACTAAGGTCCGCGCCGACTGGACAGCCGTGCCGGTGGTAACGGAGCCTAAGCATCTGTTTAACGATCCTAATATTGACCTTATTGTCATTCCTACTCCTAACGACACTCATTTCCCCCTGGCGAAAGCGGCGCTGGAGGCAGGGAAACATGTTGTTGTCGATAAGCCCTTCACCGTGACGTTGTCACAGGCGCGCGAGCTGGATGCGCTGGCGCGAAGTCTGGGTCGGTTATTATCGGTCTTTCACAATCGGCGCTGGGACAGCGATTTCCTGACGGTTAAGGCGCTGATAAACGCAGGCACGCTCGGCGAAATTGCCTTTTTTGAGTCGCACTTCGATCGTTATCGTCCGCAGGTGCGAGATCGCTGGCGCGAGCAGGCGGGACCGGGTAGCGGCATCTGGTATGACTTAGCGCCGCATCTTCTCGATCAGGCCGTTCATCTGTTTGGTTTGCCCGTGAGCATGACGGTCGATTTAGCGCAGCTCAGGCCGGGGGCGCAGACCACCGACTATTTCCATGCCATTTTGAGTTATCCGCAGCGGCGCATTGTGCTGCACGGGACAATGCTTGCGGCGGCGGAATCGGCCCGCTATATCATTCACGGGGCGCGCGGCAGCTATGTGAAGTTCGGCCTGGATCCGCAGGAAGAGCGCCTCAAAAATGGCGAACGCTTACCGCAGGAGGACTGGGGCTACGACATGCGCGACGGGGTGGTGACGCGTGCGGAGGGTGAGGTACTGGTTGAAGAGACGGTATTGACCCTGCCGGGGAACTATCCGGCGTATTACGCCGCCATTCGTGACGCGCTGAACGGTTCAGGTGAAAATCCGGTTCCCGCAAGCCAGGCAATCCAGATTATGGAGCTCATCGAGCTCGGGATCGAATCTGCCAAACATCGCGCAACGCTTTGTCTGGCATAAGTGCCAAACGCTTTCGTAGGCCGGGTAAGCGCAGCGCCACCCGGCAGTAAAGAGGACTACTGAGCAACTTTATCGCGCAGCGCCTGTTTCTCTTCAGGCGTCAGGAAGGCGATCTCCAGCCCGTTGATTTGCGCCTGACGGATCTGCTCGCGGCTCAGCCCGGCCTGTGGTGCGGCGATGTTGTATTCGTGAATAATATCCACGCCCTGAACCGCCGGATCGTCCGTGTTCAGCGAAGCCAGCACCCCGTGTTCGAGGAATGTTTTCAGCGGGTGTTGCGCCAGCGACGCCACTGTACTGGTCTGAATATTGGAGGTCAGGCAGGATTCGATTCCAATACGTTGTTCGGCGAGGAAATCCATCAGCGCGCGATCTTCAATGGCTTTCACGCCATGACCTATACGTTCCGCACCCAGCTCACGAATGGCCTGCCAGATGCTTTCCGGCCCCGCGGCTTCCCCCGCATGAACGGTAATATGCCATCCTGCATCACGTGCGCGGTTGAAATGAGACAGGAACAGACTGCCCGGGAAGCCCAGCTCGTCACCGGCCAGGTCGATGGCGGTGATCTGGTCGCGATGCGCCAGTAATGCTTCCAGCTCCTGAAGACAGGCCGCTTCACCGAAGGTACGGCTCATAATGCCGATCAAACGCGCCTGAACGTCAAAGGTTTTGCAGCCTTCACGCACGCCTTCAATGACCGCTTCAACCACGCCCGCTACGGGGAGGTTGTGGGTCATCGCCATATAGCCCGGGGAGAAACGCAGTTCAACATAGTGCAGGCCGTTACGCGCGGCATCTTCGATGTTTTCAAAGGCGACACGGCGACAGGCATCGACCGAGGCCAGCATCTTCACGCCCCAGTCGAGCTTGCTCAGAAAACTCACCAGATCCGGTTCGTTCGACGTGACCTGAACATGCGGGATCAGGGTTTCAAGCGTTTCGGCAGGGAGGGTTAAATTGAACTGGCGGCCAAGATCGAGAATGGTTTGGGCACGAATGTTTCCGTCGAGGTGGCGGTGAATATCAGTTAAAGGCAGGCGTGTATCAATCATGGTCGCACTCTTTGCTGGTTAAAGTGCGCCATATTATAAAAACAAAACGGGGTAAAAAGCTATTTGCGCAAGGGAATATTCCGTTGCGCAAATGATTTACAGCAGAGTGTTGATGCCAGCGATAAGGCGTTGAACGCCCTGTTCAAGCTTACTACGCGGACAGCCAGCGTTCAGACGCACATAGCCTTTACCTTCATCCCCATAGGTATATCCCGGCATGATGGCCACTTTTTGCTGATCAATCAGCACGTTTTGCAGCGTATTGTCATCAATGCCAAGCGGGCTGAGATCGATCCATGCCAGATAGGTGGCCTCGGGCGGTTGCCAGTTGAGTGTCGGAAATGCAGTATTCAGTTCGTCAGCAATGTAGCGCAGGTTTTCTTCGAGATAGGTCCGCAGCGCGTCCAGCCAGGGTTCTCCCTGTCGGTAGGCAGCAATGTGCGCGGTCAGCGCCAGCACGGAAGGGGAAGAGAGTCCGTCCCGACCTTTTAATGCATTCAGATAGGCGTTACGGCTGGCGTCATCGGCGATAAGCCCCCAGGCACCCGTCAGCGCCGGAATGTTGAAGCTTTTGGAACCCGAGGTCAGCAGCGCCCATTTACCGCGCGCAACCTCATTCCACGGGGTATGACGATGCGTGCCCCATACCATGTCCATATGAATTTCGTCGCTGATCACCGCTACGTCATAACGTTCACACAGGGCCGCCATTGTGGTCAGCTCTTCCCGCGTCCAGACTTTGCCGGTCGGGTTTTGCGGGCTACACAGCAGCAGCACCTTGTTTTCCGGTTTTGACAGCGCTGCTTCCAGCGCGGCCATATTGCCCTCCCAGCCATGCGCTGTTTTCTGCATCGGCACGGAAACAACGGTACGCTGGTTGCCTTCGATGGCTTTATAAAAGGCATCGTAAGCCGGGGTATGGACCACCACGCCGTCGCCAGGCGAGGACCAGAGGCGGATCAGCTCCGAGACCATATAAATGACCGACGGCCCATACACCACGGTTTCGGTATCAATCTGACTGTTAAAGCGTTGCCGGAACCAGTGCGCCACGGCGGCCAGAAATTCGTCATTTTTCCAGCGACTGTAGCCAAACACCCCGTGGTTTATTCGCTGGTGCAGCGCATCGGTAATGCAGGGGGCGGTGGCGAAATCCATATCAGAGATGGTGAAGGGCAGCAGGTCGGCAGCGCCAAAACGGTCAGCGACATAATCCCACTGGGTACACCAGGTGCCGTGTCGATCCACGACGGTTGAAAAATCAAACATGACGGTGCTCCGTAAAGTAAAACCCCCTCATGACGAGGGGGGCGAGGCATCAGGCTTCGACGGTTCGCATCAGGGTTGCCAGCTCATCCTTCACTGACTGTACCTGCGGGCCAATGACGACCTGCAAATTGTGTTGGTTTAACTGTACCACGCCGATAGCCCGGTTAGCTTTAAGTGCGTTGGTATCCACTTTGGACATGTCCGCCACCGACAAACGCAGGCGGGTGATGCAGTTATCCAGAGAGGTAATGTTATCCGCACCGCCCAGCGCCGCCAGAATAGCCGGCGTGTTATATCCGGATTTCCCAATGGTGCCGGCTACCGCCTGTTCAACGCTGGTGGCCGTATCGGTATCGCGGCCAGGCGTTTTCAGGTTAAAGCGGGTGATGGCGAAGCGGAAGATCCCGTAGTAAACCGCGAACCAGATGGCGGCCACAACCGGCACCAGATACCATTTGGTGGACAGACCGTGCAGGATACCGAAGACCACGAAGTCAATCACGTTACCGTCGGTGTTACCGATGGTCACACCGAGCACAGCCATCACGGTAAAGCCCAGGCCCGTCAGTACGGCGTGGATGAGGTACAGTACCGGCGCTACGAACAGGAACAGGAACTCGATAGGTTCTGTCGTACCGCCCACCACGCAGGCAATAACGCCGGAGATCAGCAGACCTTTAATTTTATGACGATTTTCCGGACGGGCACAGTGGTACATCGCCAGCGCTGCGCCCGGCAGGCCGCCGAGGAAGGCAGGCATTTTACCCTGAGAGAGGAAACGCGTCGCACTTTCAGAGAAGCCGTGAGTGGTCGGGCAGCTCAGCTGGGCCTGGAAGATGGTCAGCGCACCGCTAACGGAATGACCGCAAACGTCCATGGTACCGCCGGCTTCGGTAAAGCGGATCAGGGCAACCAGGATGTGCTGTAAACCAAACGGCAGCAGCAGACGTTCACCGGTACCGAAAATCATCGGGCCGAAATCACCCGCGCCGTTGATAATGCGGCCAATACCGGTGATCCCCATGGCAAAAATCGGCCAAATCAGAGGGATGATCAGACCAAACAGACCCATCACAACCAGCGTAATGATTGGCACAAAGCGGGTCCCGCCGAAGAAGGCCAGCGCATCGGGCAGGCGGATGTTGTGGAAGCGCTCGTGCAGCATCCAGATAATCACCCCCGCGATCACGGCTCCAAGGATCCCGGTATCGATGGACTGAATACCAATCACGCTCTGAATGTTATTGGCTTTCAGTACCGCCGCGTCGGTCGTGGGCAGGATCCCTTTGGCGGTCAGCCAGAAGTTAACCGCAAGGTTCATGACCGCATAGCCAACGAAGCCCGCAAACGCCGCCACGCCTTTGTTTTCGCGCGCCAGACCCAGAGGAATGGCGATACAGAACATTACCGGCAGGAAGCTAAAGGCAAAAGAGCGACCTTGCTCATCCAGATGAAGATCGCCTGAAGTACCGGATTTCCGAGGAAAGGGATCAGGGTAATGACGTCGTGGCTGCTTAACGAGCTGCCGATCCCCAGCATGATCCCGCAAAAAGAGAGAAGCGCCACGGGCAGCATAAAGGTTTTACCCAGTTGCTGGAAAAACTCCCACAGCGATATTTTTTGTGCTGCTTTCGTCGTCATAAAACGACTCCTTAAATGGTAGAAAGAGATTTAACGACCTCGATGGGGCGAGAAGATAAAACGTTTTATCAAACTTTAGTGCGCGCTAAATCACATTCTCAGGCTTTTACTGGTAGTATAAAGATAACGTATTGATAAAACGTTTTAGCGATCTCATTATCAAGGAGTCACGCCACCACATGGCTGTAGCGAAAAAGATCACCATCAACGATGTCGCGCTGGCGGCGGGGGTTTCCGTCAGCACCGTTTCGCTGGTATTGAGCGGGAAGGGGCGCATCTCTCCTGCAACGGGTCAGCGCGTCAACGAGGCCGTTGAGCAGTTAGGCTTTGTGCGTAATCGCCAGGCGTCGGCGCTGCGCGGTGGGCAAAGCGGGGTGATAGGGCTGATCGTTCGCGACCTCGCGTCGCCGTTTTATGCAGAACTGACCGCCGGGCTTACCGAGGCGCTTGAAGCGCAGGGGCGAATGGTTTTCCTGCTCCACGGTGGGCGCGAACCGGAGCAGCTGCTCTCCAGGCTGGATATGCTGCTGACGCAAGGGGTGGATGGGGTGATCGTGGCCGGCGCGTCCGGCGTGGGCAGTGAATTGTGTGAGCGCGCGGCGCAGAAAGGCGTACCGCTGGTGTTTGCCTCGCGCGCCAGCTATCTCGACGAAGCCGATACCCTTCGGCCAGATAACATGCAGGCCGCGCAAATGCTGACCGAGCATCTTATTCATCGCGGCCATCAGCGCATCGCCTGGCTCGGCGGTAAAAGCTCGTCCCTGACGCGTGCCGAGCGGGTGGGCGGTTACTGCTCCACGCTCATCAAATACGGCCTGCCGTTTCACAGCGAATGGGTGGTGGAGTGTGAATCCAGCCAGAAAAAAGCCGCGGAAGCCATCGGCACGCTGCTTCGCAACAGCCCGACGATCAGCGCGGTGATTTGCTATAACGACGTCATTGCGATGGGGGCGTGGTTCGGTTTAATCCGCGCCGGACGCCAGAGCGGTGAGGGCGGGGTAGAAACGTTTTTCGGCCATCAGGTAGCGCTGGGGGCGTTCGCGGACGTCGGTGAAAATGCGTTAGACGATCTCCCCATCGTCTGGGCGACGACACCGGCTCGTGAGATGGGGTACACCTTGGCAGACAGGATCATGCAGCGCATTGAAAATACGGACGTGCAGGCCGGGCATCAGATTGTGGCTGCGCGGTTAGTGACGGTGAAGTAAACGCTTTGCTTGCACGGGCCTGCAACGACTCAGGATCGGAGGCCGGGTAAGCGTCAGCGCCACCCGGCAATAAAAAACCCCTCATGCGAGGGGTTTTTCGTTTACTGCTGCGGTACTGCCGGCGGCGCTGCCGGTTCAGCCGGTGCCGGAATGCCCAGCGTCGGCATACCAAACATACCGACAAACTCTTCCAGCGGCATTTTGTCGCCGTTGAGCGTCACCTGGCCATTAGCATATTGCAGGCTGGTGGAAATGGTGTTGTCTTCCACCTTCGTGATGCGGAACATCTGGCCCATCGCCGCCAGGCCTTTCACCTGTTGGTTTGCCAGTTTCCCTGCATCTTCTTCACCATACCCTTCAAGTTTCGCAATCTGCGTCATGAACTCGGTCGCCATATCCATCGGGATGGTCAGCTTGCTGTCGAGCGATTTCACGCTGCGGTCAACTTCCTGCGCCAGGGTCTGCGGTTCGCCGGTCGCAGCGGCCGGATCCTTCAGGAACAGCGACAGGTTGAAGTTGGTTTCGCCTTTGCCGTTTTTCCAGCTCAGTGGCGCAACGGTAATCACCGGCTCGCCCTTCAGCAGGATCGGCAGGTTATTAAACAGCACCGTCATCGCCTGCTGCTGGTACGCCTGCGGGTTCTGTTGCAGGGCGGCATCGGTCAGCAGAGCCTGGCTCTCTTTACTGTATTTCTGACTGAATTCATGCCACGCCTGGCCGTCAATGTTGCCGATTTTCAGAGACAGCTTACCGGTACCCAGATCCTGATTCTGTACTTTCAGGCTTTTCAGGCTGTAATCCAGCTGGGTGTTGATGCTTTTACCGTCTTTGGAGACGTCAGACTTACCGTCCAGATCCATGCCTTCCAGCACCGCCATCTCTTTGCCTTCGATCGCAATGGCGATCTTATCGAGGCTCAGTTTCTGGTCGCCGATACGCTCATCAAAATCGGTCATACGGCTATTGCCGCTGGCTTTAAGGTTGTTGAAGGTAAGCTGAACCTTCTGGTTATATTCATTGACTGAATTCACCAGGCCGCTGGCGGCATCGCCGGTCAGGGAGACATTCTTGCCGTCGCGATCGGCATCAAGCTGGAAATTACCGCCGCTGAAGGCGACTTTGTCGGTGCCTTGTTCGTAATTCAGGGCTTTCAGGTCGATGTCGGAATGCGTATCACCGGCATAGCTGATGCGGGTATTGATCTCAAACGGCGACTCATTTTTCGCCATATCGAAAATCGGCTTCGTCACCTCGTTATTCACCAGTACGGTTCTGGCGGATGCCATGGAGGGGATCAGGTTAAACTTTTTCAACTGCGCCAGCGGGAACGGACCGTGGCTGACCACTTCATCCAGCACCACGCTCTGGCCCGGTTTCAGCCAGGCGTTCTGATTACCCGCAACCGGCTTCACCACCACCTGCATATGGCTGGTAAACACGCCACGCTGGTAGTTCTGGTAGCTCAGCTCCAGACCTGCTTCAGGCGCGCTGCGCTTAATCTCGCTGTTTGCCTGCGTCATCATCTCTGCCAGACGGCTTTCCAGCTGTTTCCCGGTATACCAGGAAGCACCCGTCCAGATCACGCCTAAAGCAACAATCACTCCTACCGCTACGACCGATTTTTTCATTGCGATTATCCCTAAAATGAAACCAGGCGGTTAAAACCGCCTGGTGTTACAACGCCTGTTACTAGCTTAGCAAGAGTTGTTAAAAAATTCAGTAAGTCCCTAAAGCTTATTAAAAACACGCGCCAGGCGACCGGTACCGCTCACCCGGACAGGCGACTCGTTGGCCGCGACAAAGGCGGATTCACCCGGTTTAAGCACCAGACGCTCGCTATCTTTATGCAACGTCGCTTCGCCTTCTACACAGAACAGGATCGCTGCGCTCTCCTGTGCAATGGCGGTTTCGTCTGCGCTGAGGTCGTGCAGCGAGAAGGCAAAATCGTCAACCGGAATCGGGAAGTCCAGCTCTGCGCCGTTTTTCACCGGCTGCGTAAGCAGCTCCGCAGCAGGTTTCGCCACGAACTTCACGTTGGCAACCAGCTCAGGGATGTCGATGTATTTTGGCGTCAGGCCCGCGCGCAGTACGTTATCGGAGTTAGCCATCACCTCCAGCGCCACGCCGTTCAGGTAGGCGTGCGGGGTTTCAGCGAACAGGAACATCGCTTCGCCCGGGTTGAGCTTCACCACGTTCAGCAGCAGCGGAGAGAAGAGACCGCTGTCGTCCGGATAAAACGTGGAAATTACGCGAATGGTGTCCCATGGCTCACCCTGCTGGCTGTTCAGCGCGGCTTTCAGCACCGCCAGCGCGTGGGATTTTTCCTCGCCCTGCATATTCAGCAGGCTGGCAAACAGCTCGCTCAAGGCTTCTGCGTTCGGGTTTTCCAGGAAATGGGCGATCGCGTTGTGAGCCCCGGCGACCGGTTGCAGCAGGGAGATGATCTCGGAAAACTCGCGGAAGGCATTCATCGCCAGGAAAGGGGTCAGGGCGAAAACCAGTTCCGGCTTGTGGTTAGGATCTTTGTAGTTACGCTCTGCGGCGTCTAACGGAATACCGGCGGCATTTTCTTTGGCAAAGCCCAGCTCAGAGGCTTTTTTGTTCGGGTGAACCTGAATGGAGAGCGGCTGGTCGGCGCACAATACCTTGAACAGAAACGGCAGCTCACCAAAACGATTCGCCACTTTATCGCCGAGCAGTGCGGCTTTGTCGGCGTCGATGACGTCACGCAGGCTGCGAACCTGGCCGCTGGCATCTTCAATTTTTGAGCTGCTCTTCGGATGCGCGCCCATCCACAGCTCTGCCATCGGCAGGTTGTCCGGGTTGGCGATACCGTAGAGATCCGTTAACGCAGTTTTACTTCCCCAGGCGTAGTTTTGCACTGAGTTGATGAGTTTTTGCATTATCAAGCCCTGATTCATATGTGGAATTAACTCCGCGTATTAAAGCAATAAACCGAATGGAAGTAACCTGCGGATGTAAAAAGTCGTACTAGTCTCAGTTTTTGTTAAAAAATTGTGTAGGATAAGCTGACTCGCTTTTAAGCCGGGCAGCGGAACATCTGCCCTGAATAAACAGACCGAAGCAGTAAGTGAGAGAACAATGTCGAATAAACCCTTCCATTATCAGGATCCTTTCCCCCTCAGTCAGGATCAGACCGAGTATTACCTGTTAACCCGCGATTACGTTTCTGTCTCTGAGTTTGAAGGGCAGGAGATCCTCAAAGTTGACCCGCAGGCGCTGACGTTGCTGGCGCAGCAAGCCTTCCATGATGCTTCCTTTATGCTCCGTCCGGCGCATCAGCAGCAGGTTGCTGATATCCTGAGCGACCCGGAAGCCAGTGAGAACGATAAGTACGTTGCCCTGCAATTCCTGCGTAACTCTGATATCGCGGCGAAAGGCATTCTGCCGACCTGCCAGGACACCGGCACGGCGATTATCACCGGTAAAAAAGGCCAGCGCGTCTGGACCGGCGGCGGTGACGAAGCGGCGCTGGCGCGCGGCGTTTACAATACCTACACCGAAGACAACCTGCGCTATTCGCAAAACGCGGCGCTGGATATGTACAAAGAGGTGAACACCGGC
The DNA here is from genome assembly GCF_016082135.1 of Enterobacter sp. YSU. Taxonomy (NCBI): domain Bacteria; kingdom Pseudomonadati; phylum Pseudomonadota; class Gammaproteobacteria; order Enterobacterales; family Enterobacteriaceae; genus Enterobacter; species Enterobacter sp. YSU. The sequence continues at coordinate 4,395,952 of NZ_CP059487.1, read as the reverse complement.
ACCAACCTGCCTGCGCAGATTGACCTCTACAGCGTCGACGGTGACGAGTACAAATTCCTCTGCATCGCCAAAGGCGGCGGTTCAGCCAACAAAACCTATCTTTACCAGGAAACCAAAGCGCTGCTTACCCCGGGCAAGCTGAAGAATTATCTGGTCGAGAAGATGCGCACCCTCGGCACCGCGGCCTGCCCGCCGTACCATATCGCGTTTGTGATTGGCGGTACGTCTGCCGAAAGCACCCTGAAAACCGTTAAGCTGGCCTCAACCAAATACTACGATGGCCTGCCAACGGAAGGTAACGAACATGGTCAGGCGTTCCGGGACGTGCAGCTTGAGCAGGAACTGCTGGCCGAAGCGCAGAATCTGGGCCTGGGCGCGCAGTTTGGCGGCAAATACTTCGCGCATGACATTCGCGTGATCCGCCTGCCGCGCCACGGTGCTTCCTGTCCGGTGGGCATGGGCGTCTCATGCTCGGCGGATCGCAACATCAAGGCGAAGATCAACCGCGACGGCATCTGGATCGAGAAGCTGGAGAACAACCCGGGCAAATATATTCCTGAAGAACTGCGTAAAGCGGGCGAGGGGGAAGCGGTTCGCGTGGACCTGAATCGTCCGATGAAAGAGATCCTCGCGCAGCTTTCGCAGTATCCGGTTTCAACGCGCCTTTCCCTGAACGGGACGATTATCGTGGGCCGCGACATCGCCCATGCGAAGCTGAAAGAGCGCCTGGACAACGGCGAAGGGCTGCCGCAGTACATTAAAGATCACCCGATCTACTACGCAGGCCCGGCAAAAACGCCTGATGGATATGCTTCCGGCTCGTTAGGCCCAACCACGGCGGGCCGTATGGACTCCTACGTCGACCAGTTGCAGGCAAACGGCGGCAGCATGATCATGCTGGCGAAAGGCAACCGCAGCCAGCAGGTGACGGACGCGTGCCACAAGCACGGCGGCTTCTACCTCGGCAGCATAGGCGGCCCGGCAGCGGTGCTGGCGCAGGGCAGTATCAAGAGCCTGGAGTGCGTGGAGTACCCGGAACTGGGTATGGAAGCGATCTGGAAAATTGAAGTGGAAGACTTCCCGGCGTTCATCCTCGTGGATGACAAAGGTAACGACTTCTTCAAACAGATCCAGTCTTCCCAGTGTTCGGCGTGTGTGAAGTAATTCTGTAAATTGCCGGGTGGCGCTGACGCTTACCCGGCCTGCATTCTCGTAGGTCGGGTAAGGCGCAGCCGCCACCCGACATCAAAAAGAGCGCACAAAGCGCCATAACGTTTCTCAGAAGTCATCAATACTTATCTCTTAAGCATGTGAGCAATCCCATCTTTGTTATCAAGGAGTAAGTAATGACAATGCATCGCCGCGAGAAAGACTCTATGGGCGCCATCGACGTCCCGGCCGACAAGCTATGGGGCGCACAAACCCAGCGTTCGCTGGAGCATTTCCGCATTTCGACAGAGAAAATGCCCGTCTCGCTAATCCAGGCGCTGGCGTTGACCAAACGCGCTGCCGCCAAAGTCAATCAGGATCTGGGCCTGCTGGATGCCGATAAAGCCACCGCCATCATCAATGCCGCCGACGAAGTGCTGGCGGGCAAACATCCCGACGAATTCCCCCTTGCCATCTGGCAGACCGGCTCAGGCACCCAGAGCAACATGAACATGAACGAGGTGCTGGCGAACCGCGCAAGCGAGCTTCTTGGCGGCGTGCGCGGCATGGAGCGCAAGGTCCACCCGAACGATGACGTGAACAAAAGCCAGAGTTCCAACGACGTGTTCCCGACGGCCATGCACGTGGCGGCCGTCATCGCAATCCGCGAGCAGCTTATCCCGCAGCTCAACGTGCTTAAATCTACGCTTAACGAGAAAGCGCAGGCCTTCCGCGACATCGTTAAAATTGGTCGTACGCACCTTCAGGACGCCACGCCGCTGACGCTCGGCCAGGAGATCTCCGGCTGGGTGGCGATGCTGGAGCACAATCTTAAGCATATCGACAACAGCCTGCCGCATCTGGCGGAGCTGGCGCTCGGCGGGACGGCGGTGGGTACCGGGTTAAACACCCATCCCGAGTACGCGGTGCGCGTGGCCGAAGAGCTGGCGAAGATCACCGGGCAGCCGTTTGTTACCGCTCCGAATAAATTCGAAGCGCTGGCGACCTGTGATGCGCTGGTGCATACCCATGGCGCGCTGAAAGGGCTGGCGGCCTCGCTGATGAAAATTGCCAACGACGTGCGCTGGCTGGCCTCCGGCCCGCGCTGCGGCATCGGCGAAATCAGCATTCCGGAAAACGAGCCGGGCAGCTCCATTATGCCGGGTAAAGTGAACCCGACCCAGTGCGAAGCCATGACCATGCTGTGCTGTCAGGTGATGGGTAATGACGTGGCGGTTAACATGGGCGGCGCGTCGGGTAACTTCGAGCTTAACGTCTATCGCCCGATGGTGATCCACAACGTACTGCAATCGATTCGTCTGCTGGCCGATGGCATGGAGAGCTTTAACGAGCACTGCGCGGTGGGCATTGAGCCTAATCGCGAGCGAATCAGCCAGCTGCTGAATGAGTCTCTGATGCTGGTAACGGCGCTGAACACCCATATTGGTTATGACAAAGCGGCCGAAATCGCTAAAAAAGCGCACAAAGAGGGGCTTACCCTGAAAGCCTCTGCGCTGGCGCTGGGCTACCTGACGGACGCCGAGTTTGATGCCTGGGTCCGCCCGGAAGCGATGGTGGGCAGCCTCAGATAATCACTGCGCCACATACAGGTGCAGCCGCGGAATAATCAGCTGTAGCGGCTGCGCCTGGGGTTTATAGCGATGCTGAACGTTTTCAGCATCGTAATTCAGCAGTTCCCCGATATCCGGCACCACCGCACCCTGATCGGCATCGTAGAGCGCAATCAGCGGCGTCGGGCAGGCGTATTGCACCTGCTTTTGTTGTCCGGCGTACCAGACGCGGGCGATAGGCTGTACCTTCACCGGACGCTTTATTTTAAGACGGGTATCAGCTGGCAGGGAGGCAATGCTGTGGTACTCCTGCTCCAGCCGTTCAATCCACTGTTCCCGCGACCACGGGGCGACCGTTCGCGGCGATTTCAGGCTTTTCTCCAGCTGAGCCAGGATCTCATCGCGCGTGAAATTTTTAATGATGTGCTTGTTGGCCCAGCCGAAGCGCAGCGTGGCGGGGTGGCGCAGTACCGTCAGCGTGCGGTAAGCATTCAGGGTGATCAGCCCCGGAAGCTGGCGATGCACCCATTCAAAACGGGCAGCCGGCGCCAGCCCGGACTCAACGGTTACAATCTTCTCAAACGCGGCTTTCAGCGTATTGATATGCGTAATCTGCGCCTCAATTCCTTCACGCGTTGCGGCATCCGTTTGCAGGCAGATGACGCCGGGCAGGCGAACGGCGGCCTTACTGCTGCGATTTTCGGACTGCTGCTGGATGAAAAGGCGACGAAAGTGCTGCAACGTCATTTCCAGCGCCGCCTTGCCAACATGCTGCGTCACCTCAATGGTGTTCAGCGGGTCGTGCTCCGCGCCTTTCGCCACCTCGGGCAGAGAAAAGACGCGGGCGGCCAGCAGGCGGCAGTCATGAAGTTGCCCCGTGAGGGTCAGTAACGCCTGCTCTATTTCCCGAAATGTGGTGTTAAGCCTTTCGATGAGATCGTAAGTTGCCATGGCAGCCCTTAATTAGTTACAACATACTACTGATATAGCACAACACGCCGGGTCAGGCCAGCGTGCGGTTTAGGTCAGGCAGGTACGGGAAGGGGAATATTGTGATAGATCGGCCAGCTAAAGACGAACCGGGCTCCACCCAGCTCGCTCGCTTCGCAGCGAACCGAACCGCCCATCGCCTGGGCAATAGAACGGACAATTGCCAGCCCCAGACCACAGCCGCCGGTAGCCCGATCGCGGCTGGGATCGAGGCGCACAAACGGCTCAAAAACTTTTTCACGCTCCGCCGGCTCAATGCCGGGGCCATCGTCTTCCACATACAGAATCACCTGGCTTCCCTGCAAATCTAAACCTATGCGCAGCGTCGTTTCGCTGTAGCGCATGGCGTTGTTCATCAGATTATCCAGCACGCGTTCCATCAGGCGCATGTCCAGTGCGCCGTACGCGCCGGGGGTAATGGCTGTCAGCAGTTTTCGCTGAGGGTTAACGCTCTGCACATCGTTAATATGCGTCTGTAGCCAGACGGGGAGATCCGGTGTACTGAGGTGCAACTCCGTCTGAGGCCGATCGAGGCGGGCATAGGTCAGCAGCTCTTCAATCAGCGCTTCAAGCTGGCCAATATCCCGATTGAGCGCCTGCGATTCCGCCCCGGTGAGGTTCTCGCTCATCTCCAGGCGATAACGCAGGCGTACCAGCGGAGTGCGCAGTTCATGCGCAATACCATCGATCAGCTGCTTCTTGCTGGCAATCAGTGCGTTGATGTTATCGGCCATCTGGTTGAAGGCAATACCGAGCCGGTCAAAACTGGAACCGCTGTCGAAATGTATGCGTTCAGTTAAATGACCCTCCCCAAAACGCTGTGCGGCGGATTCCAGTTTCAGCATGTCCTGCCAGTGCGGTCGCATCCAGATGAACACAGGGAAAGCGAGCGAGATGGCAATAAAGCCCAGCAGAGCGAGATCCAGCAGGCGCATCTGGTGCAGGTAATAGAGATAGGGCACTGGCCCGACGGCCAGAACATAATGGCTGCGTGGAATACGCTGAATGAAGGTATATTTCTCGTCCAGTGCGACGATGTCTCCGTCGCGCAGACGCTGCATCGCAGGCGGCGCTAAGTCAAAATCCTTCATGGGTTCGATACGCAAATCAAACGACAGATTCAGATCCAGCTCTTTTAACGTGCGCGCCCAGTCATGAGGAGGAATTTCTCGCAGCTCGCTACGCATCAGATAGAGCGAGCTTTTCATCAGATCGTCCAGGGATTGCCTGCCCGCGCGCTCTGCGGTGAATTTGTAGACCAGCCCGACCAGCATGGTCATCACCAGAAAGCAGACAAACAGCAGGAGATAAAACTGCACAAACAGCTTTTTCATTAAATATCACCGGAAAATCAATAAATTAACTACTTTGTTTTTAGCTTCAGGGGCACTATAGGGGCATTAGCATATCCGCCAAAGCGCTGATTCAAAAATGATACCTGATCGCTATCGAGAGCATTTATCCACGCAGAGTATACATGGAAGACCATCTCTGCATTCTCATGACCCATCTGATTCGCTATAAAAGCAGGATTAGCACCTGCCGACAACATCCAGCACGCGTATGTATGACGCAGCTGATAGGGGCGTCTGCGGCGAATGCCCGATCGTCTTACCGTAATATCCCATAGTGACACAATTGAGCTGACTGAATAGTACGCAGCTTGCTTGCCTTTCTGAGGTCGAGGCATAAACACAAAGTGCAGTTTCTGCGTTTCCGTTTTACCGAACTCCCGGTGGTGAAAAGTGATTGGTACCTTAGGGGCACTCCCGGTAAGTTCCTTTTGAGCTCGCAAAGCTTCCAGAGCCGGCTCCAGCAACTTTATCGTCCGGTATCCTGCTTCGGTTTTAGGTGGTCCAAACAATCCTTCCTGAGTAAGATTGCGCGCAATGTTAGCTTCGCCGGAGTTAAGATCGATATCATCCCAGGCAAGAGCGCAAAGCTCACCGGGCCGAACGCCGGTGTAAGCAAAAAATTGCCACATGTTTTTTTGCTGAGCCGGAGCAGTCTCTTTCAACTGCTCAAACTCATGCCTCAGAAGCGGGGCTGGTTTTGTTTGACCTTTGCGAAGCCTTTTTATCCCGACATATGGTTGATATGAAATGATTTTATTTTTAACAGCATAGTCGAGGATTTGTCGCAGGATGGCCAGATAATAATCTACCGTTCTAACGGCGCGGCCGGTTTTATTTCTCCTCTTTTCGGGAGCATAGTTAGTCTCGCCAGTCAGTAATTCCTTTCTCCAGCCCAGAATGTCGCTGTTGGTGATAGATGCAACCAGCGTTTCAGGGCCGATTAGTTTTGTTAACGTTCTTACAGCTATCCCATAGCTTCTTGTGGCATTGGGGGAGAGATCGATTTTATGGTTTTCATACCAGGTTGATGCAAGTTCGGAGAATGTCGTAATGTTTTTAGATGTATAAAACTTTGCTGCTACTTTTGACTCCGGAAACACACCCCGGTAGTCAAAAGTGCCCAGTTGAATCTCGCTTACAATTTTGGCCCTTAGATTCCCGGCCTTTTTGAGATTCGAAGCATTTACGATCCAACCTTTCAATGTTTCTCGACATCTAACGCCCTGAAACTTGAAACTAATTCGTATTTTATTGTTGTGGATCTCAACACCCGTTGGCATTCCAGCCATTATGCCTCCTTCACAAACCTGTTAATGTTTGGGATGTTGTACCAGACAAGTCCTCGCTCTTCGGAGCTGCTTCCATCCAATGGGATTCTCTTAAAATGAACACCTTCTACCCAGGAGGTTTGGCGATAGCTTTTAATCTGACGATCTGTAAGGCCTGTCTTCTCTTTTAGTTTTGAAGCAACGCTCCATTCTGAATCGTAAATTACCTGCGACATTGTTCACCTCAGGTAGCGCAGCAAAACTAGCCGCGCTTCTATCAACTAGCAATATGAATGTGAGCCATTGGCGAAACCGGAACAAAGGGCGAGTTCCACAAAATGGTGTGCTTTCCATTTATTACGCTACGGGTGTTACTCCCCACGAACTGCGCCCAGATCTCTACCCGAACCCAACTGATGGTTTACCTAAACAGGAGCCTTAACAATGCAAACTGTTTCATTTCAACAGAGTAGCAGAGCTTCCTCTAATCGACTGATATTCCCGTGTCATCAAAGCGAGCCGGCAGCGCAGGATGTAGAACATCGCAATGTATGCTCAGCTGTTCGCGCCTGGGCTGCGGCAGAAGGGCGCATAGCTGTCGCTCTTCAGATCCAAGACGCTGCAGAAGAACTTCAGCTTAATGGCGTGGACTTCTCAGGCCAGGCCGATGTCTGGAACGTGAAGCTGTTCCGCTGGCTCGGCAACAAAGAAGACTCCGCATCGTACCGAAAGAACGTCGAACAACTGATGCCAGCGATCATGTCCGTATTACCGCTTCAATACCGCGACCGTGTCGTAAAGAACGACACGTTCGCATTTCGCATGGCCAGGTTGGAAAAAGAGGTAAGTGAGGCGAAGCAAGCTCTGATGCTCGATGCACCCAAGAAGGAAAAACTGAAGGAGTTAGGCGAGGGGATTTTTGAGATGTTCCGTGTCGATCCGGACCTTACTGCGTCGCTGCTGGCGATGGTCACAACCATGTTGGGGGCAATGTGAAGACTTCAGAAAAGGCGAAAGCCGCGGTGCTCGAACACCAACGGCTTTCAGGTGCAAAAACGGAGTGTAATTGCGGAGCTAAGTATGTCAAACACAGCTGAAATTATCAATTTCCCCCACAGAACCGAACAACCGGGAGGTCGTATGGCCGACCTGTCGAACGGGTATACCAAGGTCGCTAACGAGATCCAACAGCTTAAGCCTCGTCTGAGAATGTCAGGCCGGGAATGGCAGTGTTTTGAGGCGGTGATATGGCTTACCTACGGCTGGAACAAGAAGCAGGACCGCGTTACGAACACGGTGATCGCCGAGCTTACAGGGCTGAGTGATTCGCATGTTTCTGATGCGCTCAAATCGCTCGCAGAACGCAAAATTATCTTCAGTCAGAAGCAGGGCGTGATGAAAACGGTCGGTATAAATACTGATCTTTCCGCCTGGATTTTAGACAAACCGAAAACGGGAAAAGTCTTCCCGAAATCGGGAAAAGTGTTACCGAAAACGGGAAAAACCTTCCCGGAAACGGTAGACACCCAAGACTATAACAAGAACAATATTAAAATATCCTCGTCTCGGAATTCTGACGAATCCCGAAACCAGAAAACTTGAAAGTTTCTCTCACGCCATCCAGAAGCTGCCGACGGGATATACACCCCGGCAGGTAAATCATGGGGATCCGCTGATGACCTCAAGGCCGCTCGCTGGATTCACGACAGGCTTCTCACCGTCAACGCATCGCTTTCCGAACCCAACTGGGCTGAATGGGCAAATACCATCAGGCTGATGCGTGTCCAGGACAAGCGCACGCACTACGAAATTTGTGACCTGTTCCAGTGGGCCAACCGGGACGAGTTCTGGAAAGACAACATCCTGAGCCCTTCGAGTCTGCGCAAACAGTGGGATCAGCTCACTACCAAGCGGCTGCGTGCAACCGGAACGGCAAAACCTTCCCGGGGCAGCATCGACCTGCATAACACCGACTGGATTGACGGGGTGCTGGAATGAAAAACCTTGCCGAGAGCATTTGCGATTTTGACCGGGAACAGGCACGCCGTGTGGCACACAACATGCCTGAGCAGTACACCGAACGCGAACAAATGCAGCAAGTGGCGCAGATTATCAACGGGCTGTTCGTACAGCTGGCGGCCGCGTTTCCGGCAAGCCTGGTTAATCGCAGCCAGGAAGACGTGAACGAGATCCGCCGGCAATAGGTGCTGGCCTTCAAAGAAAACGGGATCACCACTCTGGAGCAGGTTGAAGCCGGCATGCGCATGGTGCGGCGCCAGGATCGTCCATTCCTGCCTTCGCCAGGCCAGTTCATCAAGTGGTGCAGGGAAGGGCGCAGCGTGCTGGGGATCACCACTGCTGACGTGATGGCTGAATACTGGAAGTGGCGCAAGCTGGTGTTTCGTTATCCGAGCAGCGAGCAGTACCCATGGCCGAAGCCGGTTTATTATCACATCTGTCTAGAGCCCGCGGCGCCGCGGAACTGATGGCCAGCTGAGCCAGAAAGATCTCGAGCGTGAAGCCAGCGATATTCTGGATATGTGGGAAAAGCGGGTGCTGGCCGGGAAGCCGATTCCGCCGGTTCGTCGTGCGTTGGCAGCTCCAGTGGCTCCAAATGGACCAACACCTGCTGAGCTTTTGAAAGCGAAATACGAGCGGATGAAGGCTGACGGAAGGGCATAGGAAAGAAATGGTCCGCTATGAGCGAGAAGCTGAAGTACGAAATTGTTGTTCTCACCACCAAGGGGCATTACTAACATTTCCGCGTGTTAATTAATTGAAGCAGATCAGCGGATCTGACCAACTCGACTTCAGCCAGACCGGATATTTTCAAAATTGAATTGCAGTCGATGTCGTTCTGTTGCATCGTAACTAGTCGGGTAGCCTTGAAAATCTCAGCCTCAAGCTATTTTACCACCTATTGATACCGATTCTATATCAATTTTCAGAGGAAAATATGAAAAAACAAAAGGTTGAATATGGTTTAGAACTTGATCCAAATGCAGATTATAAGATGGCGTGGCTTCATGAAAGAAATAAAAAAGATTTCGAGTCATTAACAAAATGGTTATATCTTGGAGCTGATATTAAAGACAGCGGATTTGCTAAGGTAGGTTTGACCATGGATGACCTTTCAAGTCGATCATATAGTTCTGCCAATCCTAACTATTATTTGTTTTGTGCTTTTAAATGTCGAGATGATCTTACGAAAACCGAGGTTGAAAAGATTGAACGAAGCACACTGGAATATCTAGAACGCGTATTTGCTAATGAAGATGGTACTTCAAACCGAGCGAGTCACGCGGAATCTGGTCGTTTGTCTGAATGTTTTTATAACATTAACTTTACAAACTTCTTCATTAGCTATCATGATTATCTTTTTGAACAATTTAGCAATAAATTTATAGTCTGCGGGTTTGAGAACGAGTTTGGAGATGATGAGGGCGAGTTTCTTGATTGTGAGTTTAATCCAAAGTTCACGCTGCAAGAAAAAAATAAATTCATCAGGATGATACTTCGTAGGTAAGGCATATAAAACGTTAAAAAACATGAGGTCAAAAAAGGCATAAAACTTAATGACAGCAGACAATACGCTTTTTGATATTTGACCTCACGAGACATAGCTTCTGCAATGTCCGCTCTTGGCACTCAGGTGACCTACATAACGGCGATCACCGAGGCTCAACTGGACAGTAAGATGTTTTGTCCAGTTATACCTGCCTGTGGTATTTATCTCAGTAATACCTGAATCAGCTGAACGAAGATATACACTGTCGCTGCCACTTGTATAGTCCGGAACCCCCATCTGAGATAGCGCCATTCATGGCGTTCTCTGGCATCAGCTGCTTCAATAGCGGGGTCAGAATATTTTCTTTTCCTGGCCCTGAATTCATCGATTACCCACAGGATGAGAATAAAGATAATAATGGTTTTCTGAAGGATGAGATTATCCACAAAGAGTGACTCCGACCTGCCCGCTGATACAAGAAGAATAGATGAACCACCTTCATGTAGCCACCACTAAATGTAGGGGTGATATTCGTTTTCGTTCTGGTGGATTTTGCGGTGATTCTGTCCATGGCAATTTGCTCCCCTGCTATCTGACCGACAGCGATGAGAGAGGAGCGGAAGTAGGAAACTGTTCTGACTATAAAGGGCGACTTTTAACATCGCCCTGTGTTAATCTGCGAGGCATAGCCAATAAAACATTATCGCAATAGCGCCGGGGAAACTCTGGCACATAAATTATTTCGCGATAAGGTTAGAATTTAGGATCTAATTTCCTCATATTGTTCGCATGAAATTTAGCGCAATCACGCCAAATACCAAGTGACTCAGCAACCTTAACGGCTTCATCTTCACCTTTTATAATAACATGATATCGACCACTAACGATTTCGTTTAATCTATTTTTAGCTAAGTTAACAACTTTATTTTCATTATAAGATGATGGTTCAAATGCAAGTTTGCATGACATGTAGATGATACCTTCAATACCCATTTTTTTTATGATGTATTTATTGATGTCTTCGAAAATTAATCTTATTATGTGAGAACAAAGCAACGACGTTTTTGGAGAGATGAATATATCTTCATTATATTCAAATTCACTTAATGGTTTACCTTTTGGGAAGTTTCTCTCTACTGACTCTTTTAATTCTTGGGATTTTGATATCTCTGATAGCTTATGAGATGCTTTGGATTGCCTATGAGCTATTGAATTTCTAACTGCTGAAAAATACTCATAAATCGGAAGGAATGTCTTTATGTTTTTCATGTCCCATTCGTGTGAGTCATATAACCTTTCAATTTTGTTACTACTGGTTGATTCCGATTTTTTATCTTGAGTGTTATTAAACATCGCCCAACTTGAAAACCAAGAATCAATATCGACAATACAATCATCCAAAGCAGAAAAACTGCCAAATATAGCCATTTCACTTACATACCAATACAGCATCTCTTGCGCTAATTCTTTTTTCTTTAATTGATAATCCAATTCATTATTATCATCTACCTTATCTGGTCTTTTTGATGATATTTTACTTTTTAAACTTGATTCATCGACTGGAGGGTTTGGAAGTGAAAAATTCGGCGGGAATTGCCAAGATTTATCAGTTTTCTTAATGAGCTCATTCATTTTATTTTCATTGCCTGGCGTCAATAAATATTCAATCACATGATTAAGTGATGAGGTTAAAACCTTAACCTTCGTATTTAATCCTTCATGAAATAAATGGTAATTTAAAAAAGGCTCAGTTACAGCATATTCTAAGTCTAACATTTTTCATCTACCTTTGATTGTGACTTTATATATTATCCGTTTCAAGTATATCTTGATGTATTAGCTAACACCCCACACTTTCACTGCTTGTTCAGAAATCTATTTTTGAAAATCATTAGTCTTATCTCTCTGAAGTCCAGGGGCGATATATTTGTTTAATCCACCGATTAACTCATTGTAGTTTTCATTTTATAGCTCCATTAACATAAGTTGATTAGCCATATAGTATATATCCTTTACTCTTAAATTAAATCTTCTAACCATATTAAATGGCTTCTTACTCTGTATAAAGAAAATTTTTTCATGATTGTGAATCACTACAGTAACTCTTGTTAATCGATAGGCGTTTTTACCCCTCACAGGTATTAACTCCTGCTTTTACTTTAGCGGATGCTATGTCCGCTCCTGGCACAAAGCTGACGTCTCAGCCTATGTATGAACGTAAAAGCTACCTTCAAGTGATTGAGCCGCTCTCGGGTTATAACGTAGCGCTTGTGTGTCATGTTGGTAAACCAATTTCGATGTTTTCTGAAAGCCTGATTGCCCTCAGGCGAAACGACTCTTAGAACCTTCTAAGGTGTAATAATCACATAATTCTCCTCTACGTGTGCTATAACCGAGTTTCAAATCGTCACCACTGGCGGCTAAGAGGCATCGCATGAAATTACGCATCACAAGAGCAATCGGCCTCAGCAAGTTCTCGCCACGTTGGGTTAAGGTTATCTATTTACGGTTGACTAAAAACGATATTGAGCGCTCCCTCAACGCGCTTCTGGCCACAATTGATGAATCTGAGCTCTCTTCGGAGCGAGTCAAAGCATTAAGGGAATGCGTTGAGATAATTAACATCGCAAGGGGAAAGAGAATGAAAGCGTGAGCACTTCTGATAAAAGGTAAGCCAATACTGTATAGGCGCGGCAGCGTTTGCTGCCCAAGTATAGCTTACCGGTCGGTACCAGCTGAGCTATAAAAGCCAAATATGACTGGATTAAAACTGGTAGGAGGGTATAGGAATTAACTGTTTCTTCGTAAGCGAAATTGAGGCCTAATATCTAAGCCTGCTCGGTTTACCGCATTTTAGCTGAGTACTGAAGCATTGCCTTTGCACCCGCCGGGCCCGCTGACTTTTCACTATATATTAGTTCACCCGCTTCCAGCTTGACACCCACCGAGTATGACTGCGTTAATCCGATGAAAAAGTAATAAGTCTACAAGTTCTTTTTAACATTCGCTGAATTCATTAGATTCTGGCCAGAAGATCTTCAAATATCCATTTTTATCATATTTTGAAAAAAGATTGCCCTGGAAGCAAAATATCCCAGCGGATTCGAGCCACATCCATTCTTCTGTCTGCTCGACTCCTGTAGCACAGATTCTTATTTCCAAAAGTTCACAGCAGCGGATTAAGCTTAGGAGTATAGCCTGCTTGGAACCTTCTTTATGTATATTGTGTATCAGTTGCGGGTGTATTTTGAGCTTCTCAGGCTGGAATTTCGAAAGAAACAATAAACCTGCATTACCCATACCAAAGTCATTAATAGCAACGCTTAATCCGCAACTTTTGAGTATCTGCACTGAATGCGCGAACTCATCAATTTCAGGGATTATTTCGCTCTCTGAAAACTCAACTATAACTTGTTCTGGGTATAAGTTACTTTCTCTGATATAATCGAGCAATATTTCAATCGCATCAGGCACCCTCAGTAAGGTTAAAGGCAGGAGTGTTATTGATATTCGTTGTGAGGAGTTGATGAACTTCCCTGCGATTTTTAACAAATCTTTCTTCGATTCCAAATCAAAAAATAAATTATTAGCTTTTATATCGTCTTTGTCTGATTTTGCCCTCAAGACAAAAGAATGAATCTGGCTAGCGAGAGGATCTATAACTGCATGCATGTCTTGGATTATAGCGGGATCGACCGATGATACATCTATTTGCTCGGATGAAAAAAACCAACTGAATCTATCAGGAAGTACATAATAGCTATCTGTCTCAGCCGAATCTATAAATGTACGGAAAAACCTTAAAGCTCTGTCGTTGTAAAGCATTTTATGTTGGGTTGTTCCACGTTGAAGAACCCTGTCCAGACACTCTTCTTTACTGAATAGTCTTATATCAATCAATTCCATGCCTGAGCGGCCAAATCGTCGATAGGGGGCATAATCGGATAAGAGTTCTACAATGTTAAAGTGAAGTGTATCTAGGCAAATCTTTTCATAGATTTGCGTTACCGCTGCTTCATCACCTTCCAGAAGCTGTAGGAAATGAATCCCATTGAAAAGTAAAACACCGGTTACCCCCGCACATTCATTTCGGGAATTTGCTTCACTGACCATGTCAATAATGGATTGAATTGGTGTATCAGCTCGCAGGTGGCTTCGGTAGATGAGAGTGGTAAGCATAGTTGCACACTTTAAAGGATTTCCTTCTAAAGTAGCATACGAAAGATCAGTTAGGGCTAGTTAACTGAAAAATTTACAAAAACGAGTACGGTAACGTTAAAATTGTCCATGAAGAGTAAAATGCTTCATAAAAAAGACCACTAAATTAACGTGGTTTAATCCTACGAGAAATGCACGATTCTACAACGTAAATTCGCTTGGTATGCACACGTGACAAAGTAAAAATTGATTCTAAGATTGTGGTAGTAAAAATTATCACATGGAGGTTCTAATGGTTTTCATTGTGGCTTTAACTTTATCTCTTCTTCTTTGCGTAGCGGGCCTTATCTTCATTTTGCTGGAGTTAGTTAGCATAGGCTGCAACCCTGAACGACATTGAACGATACGTGCAAGAAATCCAGCAATAGCATTGATTGAAAAGGCCCTTGACCTCAAGTTAGCTTGAGCTTTTAAGATGGCGATTTTCGATATAGTCCAAGGGTTAGCCTAATGAAAGAGATTGATGTCGGTTTTACGCACGTTGCGTTTGTTGTTAGAGATTTGGAAAAAAGTATTGATTTCTACAGCCGTTATGCTGGTATGGAAGTCGTACATAGGCGAGAGCCTGATCTTCCGGAGGCACGTAAAGTCGCGTGGTTAAGTGACCTAACTCGCCCTTTTGCGCTTGTCCTTGTCCAGGTTGATGCTGTGACTGACACCCCTTTAGGTAATTTTGGTCACTTGGGAGTAGCTTGTTCAAGCATTGAAGAAATCGACAATAAGGTAGCGATGGCTAGAATGGAAGGCATCTTGCGAAAAGAACCGGCTCAGGCAGGCGAACCGGTAGGTTATTATATCTTCTTCGCTGATCCTGATGGCAATACACTTGAACTTTCTTATGGTCAGAAAGTCGGGATCGAGGCTTTACGTCAGGATGATAGAGTGCCTGCATCTCAGTGAATTTCGATAATCGGTTGGATCACATTACGCTTTGGTAATGCTTCATGTCGTTTCAGAGCTTGCTGACTAATTTTTTCTCAATAACAGCAAGCTCCATAATAGCCTTTCCGAATTTTCATTTTATTAATTTCACCTCAAAACCAAAATCTTGTAGCGAAACTGCACAAAACTCCACTTAAAGCTATTCAACATAACTATTGATTTTTGACGACCAAATCCGAGATTCCTCCCAAATCGTCCATAAAACAGATACCTACAAGCCTGCAAGCGCTCCGTCGTCCTAACACTCATTAATCGTTGCAAAATCCGTGAGATACGTTTATAAATGCACTGTATATGCATACAGTTTTTCATTGCGGATGGAAAAATGAAAATCGAGTTATCCATTGATCGCATGAAGAAACTTCCTGATAGGGCTATACCTGCATTTGAGTCAAAACTGCTCGAAAGACTCAGTAAGCAGTTCGATGATTACCAGCTTACGATTAAGCGTGCCGGCAATGATGGGTTGGCTGTTTTCGGTGGCGACAAGAAAGAGGTTGAACACAACGTGCAGAAGAACTGGAAAAGCGCGGACGAGTGGTTTTATTAATCGCGTGAATTTGACTGGAGCAGTTTCAAAGAGTATCGCTGTTTGCGTTCCCCTGGCTGTTCCCGATTACTGTTTGCCGCGTCAATAAGTCGCTCTGGGGGAAATAGTGTGTAGTGCAGATGCCTTTAATGCAGATGATCAATGGTACGACGTGGTCAGAAGAGCCGATAAAGCAGTTATCTATAGCTTCCCGGCGGAAGGGAGATATCTGGTTTATCGAGTAAATGGAATAGTTTCATTACGACCCTTACTCGAAGAGGAAGAAATCTTCACTCTTAACGGGTTTATGCAATTTGCAAAACGGCTTGGGTACCGAATTACACCACCGTCTGATATCATTCTTTCATAGGCCTGAACACCCTATACCTGATGCGCCACGGAGAGAACCATGGCGCTGGAATTTCAACTTATCAAACACTATTCAGGAATACTGATCCCGGCCACACCCGAGACCAGTGATATCCTGCAATCCAAAACCCGGCTCGGCGATGTTCTTGTTGCCGAGTTCAGGCGACTACGAAACCCGGCATTCCACCGGCGATTTTTCGCGCTTCTCAATCTCGGTTTTGAATACTGGGAACCAATCGGCGGGGCTATCTCGAGTAACGAGCGGAAGCTAATCACCGGCTACGCAAAGTTCCTGGCTTCTTATGGCGGGAATGAGAACGCGCTGATCGATGCTGCTGAGCAGTATCTGGAGCAAGTCGCATACCGCCGGGTCACGAATGGAATTAGCCTGTGCAAGTCCTTCGATGCTTACCGCTCATGGGTAATCGTCGAGGCAGGGCACTTTGATGCTATTCAGCTACCTGACGGCACACTCAAAAAGCATCCACGTAGCATCTCATTCGCCAACATGGACGAACTCGAGTTCCAGCAACTTTATAAAGCTGCGCTTGATGTTCTTTGGCGCTGGGTCCTGTCTCGTTCATTCCGCAGTCGCGATGAGGCCGAAAATGTCGCCGCGCAGCTGCTTGGCTTTGCGGGGTGATGGGCATGCAACATTCATGGTTCCATCATACCGAATGCAGCACCGAACAGGCCGACGAACTGGTTAAGCGTTACAGAGCGCGCGGTGTGAGAGTGGAGCGCAGCCTTAACCAGGATTACGTGACCTGGACTGTCAGTGCATTACTTCCGACCTCACATACACCAGCGCGCCCGGATAGCCGCTGGCGAAACCGGATGTGGGGATGAACGTGAATACATATCAAATCACTTTGCCCTGGCCGCCGAGCAACAACCGGTATTACCGGCACAACCGCGGGCGTACGCATATTAGTGCTGATGGCGTCGCTTACCACTATGCGGTCGCCAGTGTCATTCGAAGCGCCCGGCTTAATATCCGGACGGCCGCACCACTCAAAATCCGAATTGAATGTCACATGCCCGACCGCCGGCGCCGCGATCTGGATAACCTGCAAAAAGCTGCATTCGACGCTTTAACTAAGGCGGGATTATGGCTGGATGATTGCCAGGTAGTCGACTATCGCGTTGTGAAGATGCCTGTCGTTATGGGCGGGAAATTAGAACTCACCATTACCGAGCTGGAGACCGCATGAATCTTGAAAATACCCTCAAATATCACTTCGCCAAATCGACAATGGTTAGCGACTCTCCGCGTGCTACGGCGTCAGACTCATTAACCGGCACGGATATCATGGCCGCTATGGGCATGACGCAGGAACGGGCCGCCATGGGTTACAGCGCCTTTCTCGGCAAGATGGGGATCAGCAACAACGACCGGGAGAGGGCGATCGAATTGCTGGCCCAGTACGCGCTGACCAAGTGCGACCGGGTTGCTGCACTTCGCAAACTGGATGCCAGGGTAAAGCCATTAGTGATGCACCAGCTGGCCACCTTCGCGTTTGAGGACTATTCCCGCAGCGCCGCCAGCGTGAAGCAGTGCGATGGCTGCAATGGGGAAGGGTTTATTGACGCTGAGGTATTCAGCATGAAGTCTCACACTCCGGCAAAAGAGAAGAAGTTCGTGAAGATGTCTTTGCACATGGGTGTCGAAGATGTGCGACCTTCTGAGTTCGAGATTCGCAGACAGGTCAGGGAGATAGCGCGCGTTCTGTGCCCTCAGTGTAAGGGCAAGAAGGTAGTAAGTTGTGCCTGTAGAGATTGCCATGGTCGCGGAAAAGCCATTAATCAGGTTCTTACTGAACAGCGGGGCGTTCCGATTTTAGCTGACTGCAAGCGTTGCGGCGGACGCGGGTATGAGCGAATTCCATCAACTGAGGCTTACGCTGCGGTGTGTCAGATAACGGATACAATCAGCCTGGATACCTGGAAGAAGTCTGTTAAGCCCTTTTACGATCAGCTAATCACCAAGTTTGACATCGAAGAGGCATGGGCCGATGCGCAGCTGAAGCAGATAACAAAATAGGGCGTTATTTTATCGTGAGCTATTTACTTTTCCCGAATCTGTGGTAATTTTGCTCCAACGATGGGTTATTGCCTTCGTTCAAAGCCCTGCGGTTAACCCCGTAGGGCTTTTTGCTTTATAGCAATTTAAGAATTACTAAAACCATACAACCCTGTAGTAACATCTAATTTCCCAGCCATACTGGTGGGAAAATGGAAAAGGGTATCTACTGGCTACAGCACAACGGCAGAATTCAGGTAGCCTACTACACCGATGGTGTAACCGATGACCTTGAAACGGGCCAGTTGATAACTGGTGTCTGGCATCTGACGCAGAGAGAGGACATTTGCCACAACGGAGAGGCAGAGGTGATTGAAGGCCTTCTGCCTGTACCATTTAAATGAATATATTCATCTGATTACGTGGCAGATTCTTCATACCGCACATATGCTTTTTAAGCATCCTGAGTAATGGATGTTTCTGAAAGCATTTTTGTGGTGGATCCCCCTAAGCGGAGGGGCGATTCAGCAGGACATTTCTCCAGAGTGTCCAACCAGCGCGCGGAAATGAATGCTGTGATCATTTCCACCGGGAGGCACCCGGCACCACTCCCTCAGTTATTGCCAACTTAGCTATTTATGCCTGCTTTTCCGAGCAGGCTTTTTTTTCATTTATTAATCATCCATTGACCAGATGAATGTTTCTTGTTTTAGTTTTGAATGTGGTGAATCCCATCTAAGCGATGGGGCGTCTGGTTAACTGCTATGTGCAGGTATGCACGCGACTTTGACGACCAGAGATAAGTCACCGGGAGGCACCCGGCGCTACATCCTCAAAAAAACGTTTTGTCGACCACCAGGTTCTGAATCGTCATATACACTTCTAAATGAAACAATTTAAGAGGTGAATTATGAAAGAGGGATATTATTGGATTAGACACAATGACTGTGTCCAGATCGCCTACTTTTCGCACGGTAAAACTGAAGATATGGTTACAGGAAAAATAATCAGAGGCGTCTGGCATCTAACTCGTGGCTACGATCTTTGCCATAACGGTGAAGCGGTCGTTCTGGAAGGCCCCATATCCCCACCTTTATGAACATAATTTGAAGAACACAGGCTGCCTCAGGGTGGCCTTTTTTATTTCCCCTCAAATTTACTGAGAGGATTCACAGCAATATGAGGGGGGGGGGCGATGTCCGATCCATTTTCCGGCACGGGGCTGGCCGGTTTAGCTTTGACTGGAGCCAGTGTCTACGGTCTATTGACCGGAACTGACTACGGTGTTGTTTTTGGTGCATTTGCGGGCGCCGTATTTTACATAGCGACAGCGGCTGACCTGAGTGTGTTACGTCGCCTGGCATACTTCTTCGTGTCGTATATCGTCGGCATTCTTTGTTCGGGGCTGTTGGGTTCAAAACTCACATCCTGGACGGGGTACACCGAGAAGCCTCTGGATGCTATCGGTGCCGTAGTAGCTTCTGCGTTAGCCGTTCAAATCCTTACGTTCCTGAACAAGCAGGACATCGGCTCGCTGGTGGCGCTGATAACGCGCCGGGGAGGTTCGGGTGGTACTAAATGACCCAACAGCAACTATCAACGCGCTGCTCTGCGCCGGTGTTGTGATTACTCTGATGTTTTATCGCCGTGGCGATTCGCGGCATCGGCCATGGATTTCGCGTTTAGCCTGGCTGATTACCGTCACATACAGCGCTGTACCGCTGGCGTACCTGTGTGGGATTTACCCGCATTCATCATGGGCCACCATTGCGGCAAACATCATATTCCTTTCCGTGCTGGTGGCCGTCAAAGGCAACGTTGCACGTCTGGTTGATCATCTGAGGCACTAATGAATCAAACACAATTTCAGAAGGCGGCTGGTATCAGCGCCGGGTTAGCTGCGCGCTGGTTTCCGCATATCGACGCCGCTATGAAGGAGTACGGCATAACCACACCGCATGATCAGGCGATGTTTATTGCCCAGATGGGGCACGAAAGCTCCAGATTTACCCGTGTGGTGGAAAATCTTAATTATGCGGCAGAAAACTTGGTGCCGACGTTCGGCAGCCACCGCATCACATCTCAGCAAGCCGCTGCACTTGGCAGAACGACAACGCAACCGGCAAACCAGAAAGCGATCGCTAATCTGGTATACGGTGGTGAGTGGGGAAAAGAACACCTGGGCAATCAGGTTGACGGTGATGGCTGGAAATATCGCGGTCGCGGGCTGAAACAGGTTACTGGTCTGAGTAACTATCGCAGTTGTGGCCAGGCGTTGAAACTGGACCTCGTTACCCACCCGGAGCTGCTTGAACAGGATGAATACGCCGCGCGCTCAGCCGCATGGTTCTATGCCTCCCGCGGTTGCCTTCTTCATTCCGGCGACGTTGAGCGCGTGACACTGTTAATCAATGGCGGCCGCAACGGGCTGGAAAAACGCCGTGCATTGTTTAACCTGGCGAAATCAGTTCTGGTATGAGGTGAGTGTGGGTATCGAGACAATAATCGGGCTGGCCGCACTGGTCATTTCCGCTATCGCCGGCGCTTTTGGTCTGGGCCATATTCGCGGCACCAGCAAAGCAGAAGCTAAAGCCGACCAGCAGCGAACCGAAGATAACGCAGCGGCAATGGTCGCAGCAGCCGAACGCAGGGTAGAAACAACGAAAGAGGCCAGCAATGTACATCAGACTGTTAATCATATGCCTGGCGACGATGTTGATCGCGAGCTGCGTAACGAATGGAAGCGTCCCGGTGGTGGTTGATACCGGTTGTGATTGGGTGAAGCCAATCTTCCTGACGGATCAAGACATCGACGTTCTGGACCGCCAGACGAAGAAAGACATCCTGGCGCATAACAAAGCATGGAAAGCAAATTGCGGGAAAAATTGAGCCTCATCCCTGAGGTTCGGACACAGTCTCTCCTCTGGACTTTAACCGTAGCAAATATTGAGGACTCCATAATACGAATGGACAATTCTTAGGGGGGAGATAATTAAATGGCAGGGAAAAGCTTGAACAAATCAGGGTGGCTCATCCTTGAGCACACGGGTAGTCCTGAACGACGACTTTATCTGACATAGCAAAGTCTGTGTAAGTGTCTAGAAAACAATGAGTATTTATCAAGGTGGGAAAGGAAAAAAAGTTCCTTCCGAAATGAAATCCTGCAATTCGGAAGGTAGACCAAATGGCCATCATTACAAGGAGCTTGGACTTTAAAGCAAAGCGTCAGATAAGTATCGGGCATAAGAAGAAATGTTTTAGTGCGTGATTTTTAATGGGGGATTAATAACTTGCGTGATAGTTTTTTGTCGCGATTTTGATAATTCAGTCATAGATTGCATAAAACTAAAATTTTGTACTAGATTCGTATTACACAGGTGAATCGATACTTTTGCTATTTGGCTGAATCCCCCTCTGCGGCGGGGCAAGCAGTCGCTGTTGCACGTAACGTTTGCGGATTTGTAGACTGTGGCAAATTCACCGGGAGGCACCCGGCATCTGAATGCAGAACTAAAGGAATAGATTAAACGTCGAGCTGAGTGTGAAGTGCTATTTTATTACTGCTAGACCCAGCCAGTTCTGTCCGAGCTGGCTTTTTTTTCAAAAAAAAGCCCTCTCAGGGAGGGCTACAGGATTTTCAGTTTCGTTGCTCTTTTTATTGATGTTCTCCGGAGTTGGCATTCTCCGCATCAGAGTCCTTAATAGCCTGGCAAACAGTCAGTATTCAACAAGCACAAGCGGTAAAGATTTGGATAATCCTTAGGTAATGATTTTGGATAGGAAGTAATTTCGAATAGTCTGGCTAACTATAGGGCTGACATAGCAGCTGCTAAAGTATAGAGTTGAGATGTCTTTATGGAATGAGGATTAACATGAAAGGTAAAATGATTATCGCTGTTATGGCTTTTGTTTCTTTCGGTGCTCTTGCCGACGAGGGGCAGTATCTTTCTGACTTCGCTAGTGCAAAAAGCACCTTTAAGAGCTACTCCGAGCTAATCAGCAAAAACAAGCTACCCGCATGGGTAAAGAGTGGCGGCACGAGCACACCATCAACCGAAGTTACAGTTGCAGGGAAAAAGTATATTGCTCTGTCTGGATGTAAACCTCATAGCTGTCCTGAACAAAATATCGCTGTTCTTTACTCACCTGATAATCGTGAAATCCATGGCGTTTTTTCTGATTTTAATGCAGAAAAAAATCGTGAGACATTGACCTGGCTAAACCTGGATCCGATTGATTCTGATGCTTTGAAAAATGCGCTTTTCAATCGCCTTTACGGTAATTGATACTCTCTAGCTTCAAACTGCATGTTAGCAGTTTGAAGCTAACAAACACTTAGCTCTTGACAATGAGCTTGCTGAAAAACGCTCTCACATCGCACTATCACTCCGTTTCACTTTGGCTATGAATGTCTCTGTAATGGAGAGGCCTTCTGCGAGTTCGGCATCTATTACTGATACGCCAAAATCCTTTATTAAATCAAGAAGTAATTCGTAGGTTTGGATGAGTTCAAGGATTTTGTATATGGCTTTTTGGTCGTGCCTGTTTGGCAACTGAGTAGCAGCAGATGATTGATGTACAATCCATTCGAGATTGGTTTTGATTCTCTCTACGTCATCGTAGCTATACATATGTCATGAGCTTAAATCCTCATTTCAAGATTTTTTTGAGAAAAATACTTCATTGCTTCAAATAATGAAGCTATGAGTGACGTTTAAAATTCATTCAATTTAGAGGTGACAATGGCTAAGCCGGACTGGGGCGAGCTGCAGAAGCGGTTCCTGTCTGATCACGCTGCTACTGGCATATCCCCTAAGGAATGGTGCGAGGCACATAACCTTAATTATGTAACTGCTCGCCGCTATATCAAGAAAGCTACTGCGCAAAATACAAAAATTTACGCGCAAAAGATAGCGCGCACTGCGCAGAAAGATAAAAGCGCAGATGAGCTGGTGGATATAAAGCTCAGTTCGAAGGTAAAGCGCTTCATTGCTGAATATCTGAAGGACAATAACGCCACAGCCGCCGCTGCACGTGCTGGTTATAGTGACCCAAACTACGGTCGTCAGCTTATAGCGAATCCTAACGTTGCGCAGGCTATTGCGCAGCAACAAAAAGCCTCCATTGCGCGCACGCTTGGCAGTGCCGATGAAGTCCTCGCGCAGATGTGGCAGCTTGCCACCTTCGATGCTAACCAACTCTCTCAGTATCGTCGTGGCGCGTGTCGTTACTGCTGGGGCTTCGGTCACCAGTATCCGGTGGACGCCTGACGCAGAACTCAACGATGAAGGATGTAAGCATCAGTGAGCGTGAAAGTACGTACACGTTCCCCGGAAGTCTCTGGCAGATATTTCCGTCAGGCCAGCGTAGTGGGGTGGGGCTGCTAATCAGCAACAGCACTGACTTCACCTCAATAACCAATGCCACGCATTCAGGGCAGTGTATCTGGAAGGGGACCGTCAATGTCCCCACAGGCGGCTGGGCAGTTCCCACGATAGCGGGGTACGACAAGTCCAAATATATTGTCTTTGGGCGCTGCAATAGCGGTAACACCGTCGATTTCGATGGCAACACGGTCAGGTTCTTCAGCCCTCCATCCACCAACGATGACGCTCCGACGACCGGCACGATAGATATTGTCATCTTCGCCAGTGGTGTGGCGCCGCAGCCGGGCACCGGGCTAAACATCTTCAATGCAGCCGGGGCTTGCACGTTTTCGACGACAAGGCGGCCTTTCGTTTACCTCAATCAACTCTGGACGCCTTCGAAAAATACCGTGAGCATCGGCAGCGGCTATGTTCCGCTGGGCAGATTCGGGCTGGTGGCTCACGAAGTAAATGGCATGTACGTGTATCGAATGTTCGGAATAAAAATACAGAACGGCAGTGCTTCAGTTCAGGGTGGGAAATATCTGGGGCGCGAGCGGTATGCAATTTTTGGTAATGACACGGTATCCGCGCTACAGTTCTGAAGCGTACGCACCTGACTGTCGGGGTTGGCATCGCGCAGACGAAAACCCTCGCCAAGCTGGCAAACCACGCCGCCAAGAAATGGCAGCGCCAGACGGGCGGGGTAGTGGACCTGTCCAATATTGACCGTCAGCGCAGATTGTTGGTTCTGGTACCCGTTGAGGACGTATGGGGCGTCGGCAGACGCATCAGTAAGAAACTGAACGCCATGGGCATCAAAACGGCTCTGGACCTCTCTGAACAAAGCACGTGGATTATCCGTAAACACTTTAACGTAGTACTCGAGCGAACGGTCCGAGAGTTGCGCGGCGAGCCATGCTTAGATCTGGAAGAGTTCGCACCAGCAAAGCAGGAAATTGTATGCAGCCGTTCATTCGGCGAACGCATTACCGAATACGAGCAGATGCGGCAGGCCATTTGCAGCTATGCTGCCCGTGGCGCTGAAAAGCTACGTGGTGAGCACCAGTATTGCCGCTTTATCTCTGCATTCGTTAAGACCTCTCCCTTTGCGCTTAACGAGCCATATTACGGTAACAGTGCGTCCATGAAGCTTCTCACCCCCACTCAGGATTCCCGAGACATCATCAACGCTGCGGTAAAGTGCCTGGACAAAATCTGGAAAGATGGTCACCGATATCAGAAAGCGGGCATCATGCTTGGGGATTTTTTCAGTCAGGGCGTTGCCCAGCTCAATTTGTTTGATGAGAACGCCCCACGCGCTGGAAGTGAAAGGTTGATGGAAGTGCTGGATCATTTGAATGCGAAAGATGGAAAGGGCACGCTCTATTTTGCCGGGCAGGGCGTACAGCAACAGTGGCAGATGAAGCGTGAAATGTTATCTCCACGCTACACCACAAGGTATTCAGACCTTCTTAGGATTCGATGATTTTGATTCTTAGGTCCGCTATGTGCCAAGAGCGGACGTTACTAACATTTATCTGCATCAATCTGTGGGGAGCAGGTCAGTGTATATCTTCTTTCAGTTGATTCAGGTATTACTGAGATAAACGCCACAGGCAGGTACGACTGGCAACATACTGAAGATATTTCCGGGAATACAGCGCTGCTGCCAGGCTCGAAGGCGACAATGGCTTTGACCTTGTCGTTTTTCATCGCTGTATAAGTGGGCGATGGGAAACCCGGATATGCCTGTCAGTTGTTTAAACAGACAGGCTTAAGAGACTTATAGCTCCGACGGCCAGTTCTCCAGTACGCGCTGGCGTACCTCTTCCGGATACCCCTGCTCAAACGAGGCATGCAGATGGCGGGTGGACTGCAGCGTATCAAACACCACTTTTGCCCCCTTACCTGCCACATACTCTTCTTCTTCATAACACTGCGGCAGGCGGATCACGCGCTGATCGTTAAACACCACGCGGCGGCCAACCGGATGTACGCGGGTTGAGAGCACCCACACCACTTCGCGCAGGTTGGTGGGATCAAAATCATCGTCTACCACGTAGACCTTCGGAATAAATACCATCGCGTCGGTCTTAAACAGCACCTCGCCGATGTGTTGCGCCAGAGCTTCGCTGCTGACGCCCGGCAGCAGCTCGCGCCAGTTCTGCGGCACCACCACCAGCAGCCAGTGGACGGTGGAATCTTCCGGGATCCAGGCCGTGACGATCGGCAGTTCCGCTTCACGCAGATACGTCAGGGCATCGGCGGCCAGTCCCATCGCCCAGAGCGTATGCGACTCGTCGGTCGGGCGGCCGGTGATCGACATCGGCCAGATCGGATCGTCCCGGTGGGTAATGGTCTCGACGTGGAAGGTTGGTTGGGCAGACGAGCCCTCGCCGAGATAGCCGCCATACTCACCGTAGGGCCCTTCCTGGCAATCGCGGGTGATGGAGACATGACCCTCAATCACGATCTCTGCCGTGGCTGGCACGTCCAGATCGATGCTGACCGCTTTCACCACCGGCACCGGCTCGCCCGCCAGGGTGCCAATGTAATCCGCCTCGTCGGCGTGGGCCGGGATCGGAATGCCGGACACGCAGGAGATCGCCGGAGCCGGGCCCTGCACCAGCGCGTAAGGCATCGGCTGGCCGAGCTTCACCCACTCGGTCCAGATCTGGCCGATATGCTGGCTCGGGACGATCAGTCCCACCATCCGCTTGCCGTCAACCTTCATTACGCGGGCGATAGACCAGTTCACCCATTTGCCGTCCGGCGTTTTAACAATCAGCGTGCCCCAGGTGTTGGCGTAGCGACCGCCGTCCTTGTCGTGGGCAAAGGGGAGCGGGAAGCGATCGAGGCTGGCCGCCTCGCCACGCAGGATATTCTGATGACACAGGGCGTCCGCAGAGGCCACCCGTACCGGGGGAATGCCGGGCTTATGGCGGGCCGCCGACAGCGCTTCGACGATCTGCGGCCCGGTTGATTCTGGAGCCAGGCCGAGCGACATCGCCACGCGGGCATAGGGTATCTCCTTGCGGGAGGAGAGGCTGGCCGGGGCACCGAACAGGCGGAAACCGGGAGCCACGCCAGCCACCTTATGGAACAGCGGGGCAGGGGACTGGATCTCATAGCTGCGACGGGTAATGGCGCTTGGCTCAAAATCACCGTCCACTTCGCGGGTCACGTGCATGATGTCGCCCATAGCGTCGAGGGCATCGATATAACTGCGTAAATCACCGTAATAGTTCATCAGGCTCTCCTTAAGCCGTGGGAGCGGAGTGAGGTTCACCCCAGCGTTTCGTTAAAGCGTTATCCAGGCCAAACTGATCAAGAATGCGCGATACAAAGTGGTTGATGATGTCGTCCGTGCTGGTGGGGTTGTTATAGAAGGCAGGCATCGGCGGCAGGATCATCGCCCCGGCGCGGGTCAGGGCGAGCATGTTCTCCAGGTGGATGGCGTTGAGCGGCGATTCCCGTGGCACCAGCACCAGCTTGCGCTGCTCTTTCAGGGTCACGTCGGCGGCGCGGGCAATCAGGCCATCGCCGTAGCCGCAGCGGATTGCGGCAAGGGTCTTCATGCTGCACGGCACGACGATCATGCCGTCGACGCGGAATGAGCCGCTGGAGATGGCGGCCGCCTGGTCGTGCTCGCTATAAGTCTTCGAGGCGAGGGCGACAACCTCCTGTACACTGTAGGGCGTTTCCAGTTGAATGGTGGCGCGCGCCCATTTGGAGATGATCAGATGCGTTTCGACGTCCAGATCTTTCAGCGCGGCCAGTAAACGAACGCCAATTGCAGCGCCTGTAGCGCCAGTCATGCCTACAACAAGCTTCATGCGAGTTCTCTGTAGCAATACTTTTAGGTATAGTTCGAGCTCAAACTGTTTGTGCTCGAACTATATGTTTGTCGTTTTCAGGAGTCAAGAGAGTCGATGGCAGAAAATCGCGACTTAGTCCTTGCCGCGCCCCTGTGGCCGCACGGCGATAGTTCATTAATGCATCTGATGCGCCGCGCAGGGCAGCACTCCACTATCTGCTGGAGCCAGTGCGTCGATACCGGGTTATCTGCCGTGCAGTACGCCATACTGGTAGTGCTGGCGGAAGAAACCACCTGCGACCAGCAAACGCTGGGGAACCGCGCCGGGTTTGATAAAGCCACCGGCACCTATGTGATCGATCGGATGACCAAAAGTGGGCTACTGAAGGTGCAGACCGATCCCGCCAACCGCCGCCGCAAGCTGGTCTCCATGACCGCAGAGGGCGAGGCGATGCTGGCACAGATGATTGAGCAGGCCAAAAGGGCCGAAAAGATGATCACCGCCGGTCTGAATACCCAGGATATCGCCGACCTGAAGCGTCTGCTGAGCAAGCTGGGGGGATTGCAGGAGCCTGATGAGCAAAGTGCCTGACAGCCACAGTGAGCCGAAGCCCGATCTGACGATCGGCTTTCTGCTGATGAAACACTTTACGCTGGCCTCGGTGGCGGGGCTGGTGGAGTCCCTGCGCTTTGCGGCGGATGAGTCCTTCTCCAGTCGGCAGATCTTTTGTCGCTGGGAGTGGATGACCTGTAATGACCAGCCGATTACCGCCAGCTGTGGCCTGCCGGTGTCGCCTAGTGCAAAGCTCGATTTCTCAAAAGAGTGGGATTACTTCGTGGTGGCGGGCGGGCTGCTGGAGGAGACCCGCCAGTCGCCGGAATGGCTGCTGCAGGCCCTGCGGGATCTGCACGCCCGCAATATTCCGATCATTACTCTCTGCAGCGGGGCCTTTGTCGCCGGTAACGCCGGGCTGCTGGACGGTCGCCACTGCGCGATCCACTTCACCACCCGGGATGAGTTCCGGCTGCGCTTCCCGAAAGCCATTCCGGTGATCGATAAAACCTACATTAAGGACGGCGGGATTATCTCCTGTCCGGGCGGCACGGCGATTGACCTGGCGGCGGATCTGATCCGCCAGCACTGCGGACTGGTGCGCTCGCAAAAGGTGCTGAAATATCTGTTGGTGGATGAGGTGTCCACGCCGAAAGCGAAGCACAAAACGCCGCTCGGTGAACCTGACGTCTACGAGAACCCGCTGGTCACGAAGGTGATTGAGTTTATGAAGCACCATCTCGATTCGCCGGTACCGCTGGCAGAGGTGGCGGAGTTTGCCGGAGTGACCTTCCGCCAGCTCAATCTGATCTTCACCCAGTGTACCGGTCATTCGGCGGCGGTGTACTGGCGGCGGATGCGTCTTGAGCAGGCGCGCAAGCTGATGGCCGACTCCAGCAACAGCATTAACGCCATCGCCACGGCCACCGGTTTTGCGGATGCCTCGCACCTGATCGCCTGGTTCCGTAAGCAGTACGGTGAAACCCCCAGTTCGTTCAGAAAGCGGCGCAGGGAAGTGGAAAAACTGGTGAAAGAGTAAAGGGCCACACGGCAAAAGTGCAGGCCCGGTTTTGTAGGCCGGGTAAGCGCAGCGCCACCCGGCGGCTGTTACAGCATATGACGCTTCGCCATCGGCATATTCGCTTTCTGCGACGGGGTGTCATCCAGCGAGGCCGCGTCGGCAAGGCTGCGGGCGTTGGTTTCCGGTGCCAGCCACCAGGAAACGGCCAGGCCCACAAAAGTGATCGCTGCGGCGATGTACATGGTGGTGCCGATCCCCAGACTCTGCAGCGAGGCGGGCACCAGCCAGGTCCCGACCGCGGCACCAATGCGCGACAGCGAGGTCCCCACGCCCACCGCACCGGCACGGATCTCCGTTGGGAAGATCTCGTTCGGGTAGACCAGCTGCAGCACCTGCGCCCCACCGATAAACAGCGCGTAGGCACCAAACATCAGCAGAATGATCATTGACGGGCCATCGCGCAGCAAGCCCAGCAGCAGCAGCGCCAGCCCCGACCAGAGGAAGCTTTGCAGCAGCAGTTTGCGGCGTCCAAGGGTGTTCACCAGTCGGGTGGCAATAATGCAGCCGACCACGAACAGCAGGGTAATGGCGACGGAACCGTAGGAGGCCCATTTGCCGCTCAGGTGCAGGGCGTCCAGCACTTTCGGCGCAAAGGCATACACCGCGAACACCGGGATCACCGAGCAGGTCCAGAAGATGGTCACGAACGCCATGCGTTTACCGTAACCTGAGTGCAGCAGGTTGAAGAAGGAGAGGTTTTTGCTTTCCGCCTGCTCCGGCAGTTTGTCCAGGCCAAAGTCAGGGCCATACACCTTGCGAATGATCGCTTCGGCTTCGGCATGACGGCCTTTGCTGATCAGCCAGCGCGGGGATTCCGGGGTGCCCAGACGCACCAGAAACAGCAGCGCACCAATGACCGCAGTGCTCGCCAGAGTCAGACGCCAGGCGTCCGGGCCGCCAAAGTGCAGCAGCGCTTCGCCGAGCATATAGGCTGCGGCGGCACCGGCAAACCACAGGATGGTGAGGGTGGCCAGGCACGGCCCGCGGTTTTTCTTCGGCAGAAACTCCACCAGGAAGGCGGTCGCCACCGGGTACTCAATGCCCACCGCCACGCCGTTTAAAAAGCGCAGGGCAAACAGCATCTCGCCGCTTTGTACCCAGTATTGCGCCACGGAGCAGACCACAAACAGCGTCGGGCCGACGAAATAGAGCATCCGTCTGCCCAGCCGGTCGGTGAGGGCACCGCCGATAAAGCCGCCAAAGAAGATGCCGATCAGCGCCGAAGCGGCAATCAGGCCCTCCCAGAAGGCGGTCAGTCCCAGGGCGGGGGAGACCTTCATCATGGCTATGCCGATAATGCTCAGCACATAACCATCGACGAAGGAGCCGCCACCGGAGCGAACGGTCAGCAGACGGTGAAAGCGATTGAGGGGGACGTCTTCAACAGAAACGGTATTTGACATGGTAACTCCTGTCTTTCCCCGATATCGTTGAATTAATGGGTCACAGCAGGAATAAACATCATTAGCGATGAATGTTTCTTCAGGCCGAGCGAAACCGCTTTCCATTAATCATCGATTACGGAATAAATATAGGTCTAAGTAGGTTCAAGCGTTAAATAAGAGCGTGCGTTATTTCACGTAATTCATGGCAAATACTCCTCCGCTGCAGGATGGTCGGATAAGATGTTATTTATATTTATTATGTTGTTACTGTGTCTGTTATTTTAAGACGCTTCGTCAGATAATCTTTTTACGGCAACCGTGCGCGTCGACCACCAGCAGATCAGCGATCCGAGGCTGACCATCGCCGTGCCCTGCCAGAAGGCCAGGGTCAGGTGCGAATCCAGCATAAAGGCAGCCAGCACCGCTGAGATGATAGGAATAAAGTACGACGCCGCCGCCAGCACCGTAACGTTGCCGTGCAGGATCCCGACGTTCCAGGCGGCATAGCCAAAGCCCATCGCCATTGCCGCCAGCATCAGGCTGATCCATGCGTGCCACGACAGAGTAAATTCCGGCTGGGGCGAGGTGTGATATTTCACCCACAGCGTCAGCGCCGTTAAGATAAAGAACAAGGTGATACCGTTATTTCCCTGAGCGATACGCTGGGTGACTACGCAATAAATAGCCCAGATCACCGCCCCGCTGAATGCCAGCCCGTAACTTAACGGATTATCCATAACGTTGTTCATCATCTCCGTCAGCGAAAATCCACCATCGCCGCCTAATACCCGGCCTATTCCGACGATGGCTAAAATCACCCCGGGAATAATTAACGGACTGGTTTTCTGCCGGTTAACGATCACCGCCAGTAAAATGGTCATGCTCGGCCAGAGATAATTCACCATCCCCACTTCAATCGCCTGACGACCGGTATGGGTAAAGCCCAGCGACAGCGACAGGCACAGCTCATAGCAAACGAACAGCACGCTGCCGATGATGAGATAGCTCAGCGGGAACTTTTGGATCTTCGGAAAGCCGATGGTAAACAGCAGCAGCACCGCGCTACAGGAATAGATCAACGCCGCCCCGCCCACCGGGCCAAAGCCTTCGCTCACGCTTTTGATCAGGCCGACAATCGCGCTCCAGAGCAGGATGGCGATCAGGCCAATGAGTGTCGCTTTCTTATGGGGCATATCCTGTACCTCTGTTTACATTCTGGTCACAACCCGGGCTTCCGGAGCGCCGCTTTGTTAAATTCTGGTTAACTGCAGCATTAAAACTATGCCGCCGGAAAGGTGCTGTAAATACGTATCAGCGGGTGATAATTCGGGAATGTGATCGCTATCGGAAATCATATAGAAAATTACTACGATAAAATAATGCATTTATTTTATTGATTTTTAATGTTTAAATTTTTCATGTTTGTCAAAATCTTCTGTTAATACGTATTTATGTTGTATTTTTCTTGTATACAAAAAATATTCACTCGTTGACCTTTTACCTCCCCCTGTGCAAATTTTTAACAAACGCAGTGCATCAGGCTTGCGTAGCAGACTGTGATGGTCGTGAATTCCCCCTGGAGGTTATCGTGTTGACATTTGAAGGTATCTACACCCCGGCAATTACCCCTTACGCAGCCGATGGCAGCATTGATTTTGCGCGCTTTTCCGACGTGCTGGAGTCGCTGATCGAGGCCCGCGTTCACGGCATCATCATCGGTGGCTCTACCGGCGAATACTACGCCCAGAGCCCGGAAGAGCGTAAAGCGCTGGTAGAACACGCCCGCCAGGTGATTGGCTCCCGCCTGCCGCTGATTGTCGGCACCGGCGCAATCCGTACTGAAGATGCGGTGGACTACGCCAGACATGCCCGTGAGCATAAAGCCGATGCTATCCTGGTAACCTCGCCGCCGTACGCCCTGCCGACCGAGCTGGAAAACGCCCATCACGCGCTAGCCGTGGATAAAGCCGCCCAGCTGCCGATCATGCTCTACAACTACCCGGGCCGCATGGGCATCACCATGGGCGAGACCTACTTCCGCGAAGTGAGCCGCTCGTCGAACGTGGTCGCCATCAAAGAGAGCTCCGGCGATTTCAACAATCTGCACCTGCTGGCCTGCAAGTTCCCGAACATTGCGCTCTCCTGCGGCTGGGACGATCAGGCTCTCGAGTTCTTCGCCTGGGGCGCGCAAAGCTGGGTCTGCGCCGGTTCCAACTTTATTCCGCGTGAGCACGTGGCGCTGTATGAAGCCTGCGTGGTGGAGAAAGACTTTGCCAAAGGCCGCAAGATCATGGCTGCGATGATGCCGCTGATGAACTACCTCGACGGCGGCAAGTTCGTGCAGTCGATCCGTTACGGCTGCGAGCTGAACGGTCTGACCTCCGGCACGGTGCGTGCGCCGCTGCAGGATCTGAATGATGAAGAGAAAGCGCAGCTGAAAGCGGTGATTGCCGATGTGAAACGCAACGTCGCTGCGGCGCTGTAAGGAGGCGATATGAGTCAGCTGCATACCCTGGATGACGTAACGGCCATCGCCCGGGAGCTCTCCCTGGCGAGCCAGGCCTTTATCAACGGGCGCTTCGTGGCCGCGCGCTCCGGCAAGACCCTGGCGACCACCAACCCAGCCACCGGGGAGACGATTGGCCACATCGCCGCCTGCGACGTCACCGACGTCAACGCGGCGGTGGCGGGGGCGCGCAGCGCGTTCGAGGCCGGAGGCTGGAGCAAGCGGGCACCGGGCGAACGTAAAGCTGTGCTGCTGAAACTGGCGGCGCTGATGGCGCAGGAGATCGACCAGCTGGCGGTGCTGGAGAGCCTCGACAGCGGCAAACCGGTCAGCGAATGCCTGGCGGTGGACGTGCCCGAAACCATCCACGTGCTCAAGTGGCACGCCGAAGCCATCGACAAACTCTACGACCACACCGCCCCGGTCGGTAACGGTGCGATGGCGCTGGTGGTGCGCGAGCCGATTGGTGTGGTGGGCTGCGTCCTGCCGTGGAACTTCCCGCTGCTGATGCTGGCCTGGAAAATTGGCCCGGCGCTGGCGGCTGGCTGCTCGGTCATCGTCAAACCGGCGGAGCAGACCTCGCTCACCGCGCTGCGCGTCGCAGAACTGGCCTTTGAGGCAGGCATCCCGGCGGGCGTGCTGAATATCGTCACCGGCACCGGCAAAGCCGTCGGAGAGCCGATTGGCCTGCACCCGGATATCGACATGGTGAGCTTTACCGGCTCCACCGCTACCGGACGGCGCTTCCTGCACTATGCGGCAGAGTCCAACCTCAAGAAGGTGGTGCTGGAGTGCGGCGGTAAAAACCCGGCTGTCGTCTTTGACGATGCGGGGGATCTGGCGGCCGTGGCTGGCCACGTGCTGAACGGCGCATTCTGGAATATGGGCGAGAACTGTTCAGCCACCTCGCGCCTGCTGGTGCAGGAAAATGTCAAAGAGGCGCTGCTGGCCGAGATGGCAAAACAGATCGGCGACTGGCCGATGGGCAATCCGCTCGATCCCAACAACCGACTGGGGGCGATGGTCTCGACGGAGCATTTCAGCAAGGTGAGTGGCTATCTCGACACCGCCCGCCAGGAGGGGCTGCGGATGGTGCAGGGCGGCGATACTGAGCAGGGCGTTTATGTCCAGCCGACCATTATCGACGGCGTGACGCCGGAGAGCGCGCTGTTCCGGGAGGAGATCTTCGGCCCGGTGCTGTGCGTCACCACCTTTAAAACCGAAGCCGAGGCCATTGCGCTGGCCAACGATACAGAATACGGTCTGGCCGCGTCGGTCTACACCAGCAGGCTGAACCGGGCCATTCGCGTCTCGCGCGCCATTCGTGCCGGTACGGTGACGGTGAACTGCTTCGGGGAAGGTGACGCCACCACGCCGTTTGGTGGCTACAAGCAGTCGGGCTTTGGCGGGCGCGATAAATCTGTCTTCGCCCTCGACCAGTACACTGAACTGAAGACCCTGTGGATTGATCTCTCTGAAGACGACGCCTGAAGCCGTTTTTAACGGTCTGGAAGAGAGAATCCATTTCTATTTCTGTCTTCTGGTGGCGGTTGGCCTGTCGAGAAAGCAGGGACGCATTGGCTCAAACCGCCAGAAAAATGCCTTTATCATGAAGTGGCTAAAAAATGCCGGGCAAATGCGGTCATTTCGCCACGTTGCCGGCAGTGAAATTGTCTGGCTGCGTGGGGAGATCCTGCGCCATCCCCCGGACCGGGATCCGGAGCCCCTCCTGAGGCTGATCTATCAGACTGCCAGCGAGATGCGCAGAGCATGATTGCTGTGGCTGATAATTTTGCTGTTGCACATCTTTATCTGTAGGTTAAGCAACATCATAGTTAAGCATCACAGGTCGATTTTCAGGAGGCGGCAATGAGAACGGGAAAGGTAGCGCTGTATGAGGATCTCAAACGACATATTCTCACCATGGAGCTGGATCCGGACGAGCTGCTGGATGAAGCCGCGCTGACCGCGCAGTACGGTCTCTCCCGTACGCCGGTGCGTGAAGTATTCCAGCGCCTGGCGGGGGAAGGGTATCTTGAGATTGTGGAAAAACGCGGCGTACGGGTGATCCCGATGAGCCACTCGACGCTGCGTAATTTCTTCCTGGTGGCACCGATGATCTATGCCGCCACCGGACGCCTTGCGGTGCAGCATTACAAACCGGCGCAGCTTAAGGCGCTGAAAGAGACCCAGAAACGCTTTCGTAAGGCGGTGCAAACCCGCGATGCCGAAGCGCTGGCGCTGGAGAACAACCGTTTTCACGAGATCATGGGCGAGATGGCGGCCAACCCTTATCTGCAGCCGAGCCTGGGGCGTTTGCTGATCGACCACTGTCGCATCGGACATACCTTCTTCCGGCCGCAAAACGAGGACATGGAGCGCCGTTTACAGCTGGCTGCGGATCATCACGATGCCTTTATCGCTGCCATCGAGGCGCGTGACGAACAGGCGGTGGTCGATCTGGTGTTTGAGCACTGGGAACTGTCGCGGGAAAACATGGAGATCTTTATCGCGCCCCAGGGGCTGAAAGCCGATAACTTCGCCCCTTTCCCGGAGGGGGATAACCGCTGATCGCATCTCGCTAAGGCCTGCTGGCACCCGCTGACAGGCCTCCTTTCCCCATTCGTATTTCTTCTCTGACGCCCGCTGCGCCGGGCTTTGTATGCCTTTTTTATCATTCTCGCAACTATTTTTATACTTGATGTATACATGAGATATACATCACATACACATTTTCTCGGGATGGCTAACATTGATTCAACGCTACTTACCGGAGTAACCCACGTGCAAAAGATCACTTCTCTACCTGCTGACGACGCCCTGCCGGGTTGGTATCACACCAGTCAACCGCGTACCCCGCGTCCTGCTCACGTCGGGCAAAAGCATGCCCGCTGGGCGATAGTCGGAGCCGGATTAACCGGGCTGGCCGCGGCCCGCCAGCTGGCGCTAAACTTCCCGGATGATGAAGTGGTGCTGGTTGAGGCGCAGGACGTGGGCTACGGCTCCTCCGGGCGCAACGCCGGTTTCGCCATTGATGTCCCGCACGATATCGGGGCGAAGGACTATATCGGTGATGTCACCACCGCGAATCTGATCCTCAAGCTCAACACCCTCGGGCAGAACTACCTGCGTGATATTGTGAAGGAGCACGGCATTGAATGTCAGATGAGCGATTCCGGCAAATATCAGGCCGCGGTGGGGGAAAAGGGGATCGCCATTCTCGAGGCTTACCGCAGCGGGTTGGAAAAAATTGGCCGTCACGCGGAGATGATCCCCGGGAAGGATCTGCCGGACCATATCGGCACCTCATACTACCAGCAGGCGCTCTACATTCCGGGCACCATTCTGCTCCAGCCCTCGGCGCTGGTGAAAGGACTGGCGGACAGCCTGCCCTCTAACGTGACCCTGTATGAAAATACGCCGATCACGTCCATCGACTATGGCGACAAAGTGACGCTGGTGCATGACCACGGCAGCATCACCGCCGACACGCTGATCCTGGCGAACAACGCCTTTGCTGCGCACTTTGGTTTTCTGCGCGGTCGCCTGCTGCCGACCTTCCTCTATGGCAGCCTGACCCGTCCGTTGACCTCCGAAGAGCAGGCGCAGCTTGGCGGTAAGCCGGTGTGGGGCGTTATTCCGGCGCATCCGTTTGGCAGCACCGTGCGCCGCACGGTTGATAATCGCATCCTGATGCGCAACAGCTTTAGCTTCCATCCCGACGGTCGCCCGCGTGAAAAACAGCTGAAGCACAATATTGAGACCCATCGTAAATCGTTCGAGCGCCGCTTCCCGATGCTGAATAAGGTTGATTTCGAATACTCCTGGAGCGGGGCCATCTGCCTGTCAGACAATCACGAAGGCTTCTTCGGCCAGCTGGCACCAAACGTCTATGGCGCGCTGTGTTGTAACGGTCTGGGGATCACCCGCGGTACCGCCACCGGCAAACTGCTGGCGGATATGATCGCCGGGGAGCGCAACGAGCTGATCGATTTCCTAGTGGCCTCG
Source organism: Enterobacter sp. YSU (assembly GCF_016082135.1). NCBI lineage: Bacteria > Pseudomonadati > Pseudomonadota > Gammaproteobacteria > Enterobacterales > Enterobacteriaceae > Enterobacter > Enterobacter sp. YSU. The sequence goes on along the minus strand of NZ_CP059487.1, from coordinate 4,359,311 downwards.
CCGGGCCCGAACAGAACCCCGCCGGAGCCGTTCCTGTCAATTGGGGTGAACTCGGTGCTGAAGTGGGGCCAGTTCCGCGCCGGACTGGAGGTATAGCATTCCGTGAAAACGCCTGATGGCGCTCTTACTGAATGCCTTATAGCCCAATATCGCTAAGATTCGGGTGATCGCTAGACGTCTACCTAGCGGCCAGTGATAGAGTTGCTCGGATTCCTTGCTTGGCGTGCAGCTTGTTATAAGGCTGTTTGTGTGATTCAGTGGCTTCGATCTAATTGTCCTGTAACTGTGCCCATAACAATTCTGCACCTGACAAACCACATCACCACGAGTTTGTTAAATATGTTTTACCGACGCCGGACGCCGATTGGCCTGAATGGCCCTGCGACCGCTGGGCATACCATTGGTGCCGGCATCGTACTGGTAACGACAATAGTAGAGCGTTTGAGCAGTTGCCTGACCTCACGCCGGGAGACTGGATTAACTGACCGCTGACAAAATGCGTGACAATGACAGTCCGTTTTGTGCCAAAAGCGGACGTCATGATGTTTATTCAGCGAACGCCAGTTGAACGTTTCATAATGATATCTCTCTGCGGATCTGACCCAACCTGGAAGATATGCTCACCCACCTCGGTAAACCCAAGCTTATGATAAAAAGAAATTGCCCTTGGGTTATGTTCCCAGACGCCTAACCAGACAACATCCGATCCCTTTGCCTCAAATTCAGCAAAGCACATCCGCATAAGTTCTTGCGCAAATCCTCTACCATGATAGGGAGCATCAACATATAGACACAGGATTTCCCCGGCGTGAATGCTATTGACACAGGGAGGAAACTCTTCCCACCTCAGTTGGGCATACCCAATCAATTTGCTCTCGTGTTCACAGACTAATGTAACCCAGTCTTGTCTGAGGATCTCTTTCAACTGGATATGTGTTGAATAGCTTGCCTGGCAGTGAAGTTTCATATCCTCCTGAGTATTCCCATCCTGGAAAGTCTTTCTGAAGGTTCGTTCAGCTAAAATGGCAAGCTCTTCTGCATCAGAGGTATTTGCCCTGCGGATCAACATTTGTCTTTGCTTTCTGAAAAGTATTCTTAGTTTTTCCCGGGTTTACGATAAATGTCTGGTCGATTGATCTGCCAGACAAAATCTGGCCGGTTCAAAGGGTTATACCCCAGTTTCTGATATAGCCAAGGCGCACTGTCGGTTACCAGCATTATTCGTCGCAGACGTGACATCAATGGATGTGCGTGACAGCATTCAATCAGCCAACGACCAAGACCACTTTTCTGATAATCGTTTAACACGTAGACATCGCACAAATAACCAAAAGTAGCATAGTCTGTGACCAGACGGGCGAAGCCGATTTGCCTTGTTCCATCCAAAAGTGCAAAGCAAAGGCTGTTCTGGACGGATAACCTTACCGTTTCGGCATCAATGTCTGGAGCCCAGGACGATTGGGAGAGGTAATCGTGAATGGCTTCCAGCTGAAAAAAAGCGGGATCGGTTGTGACAGTAAATTTGTCTTTGGTAAATCGCAGGTGCTGATTATTCACTGAACTTCTCCTTCAGGACTGACTCGCGATGAGACAGCAGGGCTGACCACTAAACCGGGGAGCACTCAGGATGCTCTTTCATGTACTGTCATGATAAATACCAATGGGTTCTCCCCCCGATTTTCATAGAAATGAGGAACGTCTGTTCTGGCCGTTGCCGAGCAGCCAGCCTTCACCAGATACAGGTGATCATGTACGCCGAGTGTGAGAGTGCCAGTTTGTACATAAAACAATTCAAGCGTTCCTTCCGGGTGACCAGGTGAAGCAAATTTTTCCCCTGGCTGCATTTCCCACATCCAGAGCTCGGTCATATCAGGGCCACCGGATCCGGCAAGCAACCTTGCTCTTCCGCCTTTTTCGCCTTCCCACAATTGAGGGATCTCATCTTCAGCAATGAGATGTACGGTCGGTTTGGCGCTGACATCCACAAAGTCAGCCACCGAAACACCCATCGCGGCAGCGAGGCGGCATAACAGGGCAATGCTGGGGTTCGCCCGGCATCCCTCAATCTCAACCAGCGCGCCCTTGCTGACGCCCGCCCGACGGGAGAGTTCATCGAGGGATATTTTCTTTTGCTTGCGATACAGCTTAATCCGCTGAGAGACGGCTTCATTTACGGTGCTGGCTATCGCATTAGCATCGGTCATTAAATTGACTTTCTTAGTCATCGGTCATTATCATGGAATAAATTGGTCATAACAGGATTATCACGTGTTAACAGTCTCTCCGTCAATTGCCCCAGAAATCTATCGTATCGCTCCCGGCTTTCGGGCACTCAGTATCTGCGTAAAAGCCGCGCCGATTCTGAACCCTGATAGGGGAAACGGTACTGCTGGAAGCCTGTGAAGCGGTTCTGGCTGGCGAACCTGAATGGGCTGAATCTCATCTGGTCGCCTGGGCTGAGGTTTTCCAGACGTTTGGTGCTAAACCGAAACGCACACCATGTTCAGCGGATGCCTTACGTAAGCGCGTATTACGTGACAGTACGATGCCCGCACTCGATCCCATCGTTGATCTCTATAACGCCGTTAGCCTCCGCTATGCCGTTCCTGTGGGGGGAGAGAATATCGCTGCCTATCAGGGTTCACCGCGTCTGGTTGTGGCAAAAGGAACCGAGCCTTTTGATACCGTCAAAGACGGTGAGACCGCCATTGAATACCCGTCGCAAGGTGAGGTTATCTGGTGCGATGATGCAGGCGTGACCTGCCGTCGCTGGAACTGGCGACAGGGGGTCAGAACCCGCCTGGATGTGGAAGCTCAGCAAATGTGGTTCATTCTGGAGAGTCTGCCGCAGATGCCACTGGAGAAGCTTCATGAAGCCGGGAAGATGCTGACCGATGGCCTTGAAAAAATGATGCCCGGTCTGTGGTTTGAGGTGGCTCTTATCGAAGAGCAATACCAGTAATATCATTCAGGAGAAACACAATGTTCACCGGCTTGTCTGCTTTTCCGCTAACTCCCGTCACCGCCAGCGGCGTCGACGAACAGGGGTTCAGTAAGATTCTGGCCCGCCTGACCGCGGCCCGTGTTGATTCTCTGGGCATTCTGGGTTCAACCGGAAGCTACGCAATCTGACCCGGGAGCAGCGCAATCGCATCGCGACTCTGGCTAAACAGCTTGCCGGAGATATCCCTGTGATGGTGTGCGTGGGGGCAGTCAGCACCGATGCCATCCTGCATCTGGTTGATGATGCGCAGGCAGCAGGCGCAGATGCTCTGTTGCTCCCGGCGGTCAGTTACCAGTCACTTCGTGATGAAGAGGTCTTCGCGCTTTTTGAGGCGGTGACCCGGCATGCGTCTGTTCCGGTCTGTGTCTACGATAATCCGGGTACCACACATTTTACCTTTACGGATGAACTGCACGGTCGTCTCTCATCACTGGCGGGGGTTCGTTCGGTTAAGATCCCTGGCGTCCCGGATAGCCCGGCAGCGGCCGCTGAGCGGGTGAATGCGCTACGCCAACATCTTTGCCCGGGAGTGACAATCGGTATCAGTGGCGATATGTATGCCGGACTGGGATTAAATGCAGGCTGCGAGGTCTGGTACTCTGTGTGTGGCGGTCTGTTCCCGCAAACCGCAAAGCAGATCACCGAGGCAGCAGCAGCAGGGGATCACGCTCGTGTTATGGCATTGACAACCCGACTGGAACCGCTGTGGGCGCTGTTCCGTAAACATGGCGGGAGTATTCGTGTGATTGCCGCTGCCGCTGGTGTGCTTGGACTGACCGATACGGATTGCCTGCCTCGTCCTCTGCAACCGCTGTCAGCGGGCGATATCGCGGATATTGCCCGAGTGATCACCGCGCTGGAGCTGAAGTAACCCACCGACAGGACCGGCACTCTGGCGGTCCTCCTGAAACCTGGCCAGGCAATAATCTTCATGACGACCCTTCAGTGTACAAACGCGCCTGTTAAGGCAGGTCTTGTCCGCTATGCCTGTGCCGCGATGCTGGCACGCATTGCGGATGGCGGCGGGGTGCTGGCAGTGATCTTACTGTGCCAGTCATCTGAACAGTATTACACAGTGACGGGGTGGATGGCTGCCTGCATTACCCTCCCACATATGCTGGGGCCGTTTATTGCCCGCAGGATCGATACCGCCAGCGACGGGCGCAGGGTCATTGCGATGGCCTGCCTGGCGTATGCCTTTATTACAGGGATTATGACAGTGACTTTCGGCCACGTCCCTTTACTTTTGACGGCATTGCTTCTTATCGCCGCAGGACTCTGTGGCCCACTCCTGACAGGTGGGATCAGTGCTTTCCTGCCTGCCATGGCAGGGCCGGACCAGCGAAGTCAGCGCCGGGCTCAGGGTCTTGATGTGGCAACCTACGGTTTCGGTGGCACGCTGGGTCCCTCTGCTGTAGCCGCCATATCCGCCTGGGCTTCGCCTTCTGCGGCGTTTTACCTTCTGGCCGTTGGTACTGTTTTCGCTGCTTTCTTTATCATGCGGCTACCGGTTTCGCCGGTTACACACAGCGGCAAGCCTACAAAGGTTGCCGGTGCCATCACAACGATGAGTATGATGATCCGGTACACACCGCTGTGCAGGACACTGTACCTGACGATGGCCGTCGCCTTTGCTGTCGCCGTCCTGCCGGTTGTTGCGGTGAGTATGGCTGATGTTCTTGGTGTTCCAGCAGCCACAGCCGCTTTTCTTACCGTGGCCTACGGAGCGGGCAATCTGGCGGGATCGGTATGCCTGATGGCTATCCCACTGAGAGGTGAACCCGACAGGCTGATGCTGAGCTCCGGAGGGCTGATTGTCGCAGGCCTGCTTTCCATTCTGGTGGTCAGCAGTTTTTTACCCGTGTTTTTCTGCTTCTTCATAACCGGAGTGCTTAATGCCGCTTTTTTCGCCGCCACGCTTGCCGCACGCAGTGAATACTCCCCACCATCCTGCCGGGGGCAGGTCTTTGTCTGGGTGGGTGCAATGAAAATTACTGCGGGCTCACTTGGCACCGCAGCTGCGGGTCAGTTGATGATGTTGGGAGCTTATGCGCCACTGGTGTTAAGCCTGTGCACGCTGTCGACAGTACTGGTTATTTCTCTGTTGGCCCGTATCTGGCCATCGTTCAAATCTCATTGCTGATGGTTTAAGCAGGGATTCCATTTTATTCAGGCCGTAGCGGGACGACCCGTTACATCAGAGGCTTTCTTCGGGACGACCCGGACATATATTAAGAGGAGAAATTATGGCCTGGTTAATGCTGACGGCTGCGGGTTTGCTTGAAGTCGTATGGGCTTATGCGATGAAATTGTCTGACGGGTTTACCCGCCCACTGTACTCGATAGTGACTCTCGTCGGTATGATAGCGAGTTTTGCCTTACTCTCGGCAGCAATGCGCTCATTACCACTGGGCACGGCATATACCATCTGGACCGGGATAGGGGCAGTAGGCTCATTTGTTGCAGGCCTGTATTTTCTGGGGGAACCTGCCACACCGATGCGCATATTCGCTGCGGTGGTGATTGTAGCAGGCCTTATTATGATGAAACTGGCATCCTGAGGTATGTCTTGTGCCAGGATGGAGCAACCTGTCCTGGCAGGAGAGTAATTATCATCATATTTTTGACGCGACATATTTATGTCCGCTTTTCGCTCACAGCGGACATTGCTGCCCCTGACCGACCTCTACGTGCCAAGAGCGGACGTAGGGTTATGATGCAGAATTGTCCAAACTTGAAACATACCAAACGTATGGTATGCTTTTTCATAAAGCATACTTGAGGCTCGATTACAAAATGTCTACTGCTCATAAAAGAGAAAAGAATCCTGAAGGAGTAAGAAAAGCCATCCTGGATAATGCCGCGCTACTGGCAATTGAACACGGAGTGCAGGCTGTGACTATTCAGGCAGTTGCAGATGCGGTTTCTGTAACTAAAGGCGGTGTAGTGCATCACTTCCCTACCAAGAAAGCGTTATTAGATGCTCTCTTTGCAGACCTTGCCGATCACTGGGAAGCAGAATTAAACCGCCATATTTCAAACCATGCTGGTGAAGTTGGTGCTCTTACAAGAGCCTATGTGGAGGTATCAATTCCTGATCCGACCGATGTCCCTGCCAGGGCTTACTCGTATCTGGCGTTGGCTGCCATAGGAAGTGATGAAACGCGGTATTACCTGTCTGAGCGAATTCATAAACTACTGGAAAGACATAGCGAAACAGACAATTTCATAGAGCTGGCAACGATACGCTTCGCCGCCGAAGGCTTCTGGATTTCGCAACTCACTAATATGGAATCAAGAAGCCATGACGAAGTTAAACGACATCTTTTGAAACTTATCGACGTCTTCATACAAGACAGATCAATGAGTAAACGAACTGAAGTGCCCTAAGGAGCTTACAGGAGTATTTATCCTTAAATTTTCACATTTTAAATCAACATCGAGGAATAAAAATGAAGTATGAACTGCCAGAATTTTACTCCCCGCAAATTATCGAACTTGATGGCGTAAAAATTAACTATGTCCGAAAGGGTTCAGGACCAGCATTGCTCCTTCTTCACGGTTTTCCTGGATTCTGGTGGGACTGGCGTTATCTGATAGAACCCCTTTCCAACTACTTCGATGTCATTGTTCCCGATTTACGCGGCTCAGGCGACTCTGAAAAGACAGATCTATCCAGGATCGAAGACTATGAAATTGGGCAGCTTGCAGAAGATCAGGCCCGCTTGCTGGACGCTCTGAACATAGATAAGTGTCATATCATGTCGCACGACTACGGCTCAATGGCCGCTCACAAATTTCTACGTAAGTATCCTGAGAAAGTGATTAAATGTGTGATGCTTGATCCTGTCATGCCAGTGTTTACAGAAGGTGCTATCACCCCTTCAGACTGGTATGCACTTTTCAACGCGCTTGATATGGCTGAAACACTGATTAGTAGTACTCGTAAAAGTACAGAGGCTTATTATCGTCATTTTTTTGACAGTTGGGGCTACAAACAACCAGTGCTGAACGACGAAGAGTTTGAAGTTTTAATCGATAATTATATGAAAACCGGCAATGTTCTTGGCGGCCTAAATTATGACAGGGCGAATTTAACACAAGAGGCGACACCATGGTCACCTCATGATTATCAGCCTACTCCGATAGAGACGAAGGTACTCTGGGCCGCGCAGGATTCATCCATAACCATTGATACGAGCAGACATCTGCACGAGTTCTACTCCAATTACACGCTGGAAGTTATCGAGGATTGCGGCCATTTCGTTATGCTTGAACAACCAGCGGTTGTACTTGATAAGGCACTGACATTCCTGCGCAACTAGATTCAGGGAGCACGGCCCAGGCTGTGCTCATGTTTTCTGACCCAGCTCTACGGCATTCCCTCTAAGGTCCGGTCTTCGCTCATTTAGGACGTGCCTGGTCTCTTACCTTTTATTGTGCCGCCTTGATTAGCTCCGGTCCCTGATTTTTTACGTTACCCACGGCGCGCCTCACAGCGTGCCAGATAAATTTGTCGGCGGGCACTGTTCCGTCGGCAATTACCTCCTCAGCTGCCTTTCCGCCTAAGTCTTGGCGCATCCATTCCCTTGCAGCCTCCGGCGACAGAACCAGTGGCCGGCGGTCATGAATATCGACCAGGCCTTTTTCAGCAGCTGATGTCACGATTAGAAAGCCCTCAGCTTCATCGCCGCGCTCGAACGGTGTGCTGCCTATCGCAGCCAAGAATATTGGCTGACCATCGGCTCGGTGAATGAAGTAGGGCTGTTTTTTGTCACCTTCCTTCTTCCATTCGAACCACCCATCCGCAAAACAGATCGCCCGACCGTGCTGCCATAGAGGCTTGAACATTCTGCTGGTGGCTGCGGTTTCTACACGCGCGTTAATCAATGGCGATTTGTCCCACCATCCAGGTGCGTAGCCCCAGAACACCGGATCGAGGTGCAGTTGCTCGTCGCGTTCATTCAGCAACAGCACTTTGGTACCGGGCGCTACGTTGTAACGTCCTATCGGCTCCGGGTCATATGCAATGTCGCGATCGGCTTCATCGGCAATGTAGGCAAGGTATTCCTCCCGGGTTTGGGCTTGTGCAAAGCGTCCACACATAGAAACCTCCAGTCAGTCAGACTGAAAGTATAGGGCAGGGAGAAAAGTAGCGCGCGCTGGTTAAGGGTGAAGTCTTATAAACGGATTCGTGGCGATTATGCTGATCAGTTAGAGATGCGTAAAGCAGTGTGTTGCGAAACTGGAAAGAGCTACGCAAAAGAGGGGGATTTTGGGGGCAGATTTGGGGGCATTTTGAAAGAGGGGGCACCGATAGGGGCACAAAAAAGACCGTGCACGTCCGTAGATGTCCGTTAAACGTTTTTAGCTAACTCATTGAAATGTAATTATTTATTATAATTTCAATGAGTTGCGGATTTTCTGCACACTAAAACTGCACAAACAGCTTTTTCATCGGATAGCACCGCTAAATCAATCAATTAAGAACCCGGCTTTACTTCGTCAGCCCTGCGTGGACATCCATATCACCACAGGAACGAAGAAGGTTGATGATACACTTTCTTCGGAAACAGAGGGAGCAAAGTGAACAGCACGATTATGCGGAATAGTTAAATTTAAAGGGCAATGTCGTAAAAAAGCCTGCATTTTGCAGGCATTAATAATGATAGATTGTAATTTTTCTCATTCTGAGTGAAATAAATGCTGTGTTGTTAACCGGACTAGTGACAGAAAATATTATAAATATTGTTTGGCAGCATCAGATATTTCCTGAGAGGTAAGTTCCCTGTCTGAAGCAACATAGATAGAATTATGATCTCCCGTCAACGACGGAAAGCTTGCAGTCATGATCTGAAGATTAATTTCTTCACCATCCGGATATGTCTGGCGTACAGACGTTATGCCCTTAAGCACGATAATGACTTTGCTGGGGTTGGCATTAAAAAAAATGTTCACCTTTTTCATATATCACTCTATATCTTTTTGTTATTGTGCAAGGTAAGAATGTTCCAGAAGCGTGGCTCCTTTCTATTTTTTGCTCTCTTTGGGAAATAAAAGCAAGCAATATCCTGCCTTAACGTGTATGGTGGCAATCCTTTTCATTCAGGAGCAGCCTATGTCGGGACGTAAAAACTCGCAACTTCGTCGCAATTATTTAGTCAAATGTTCATGTCCAAACTGCGCTAAAGAGTCAGAGCACAGTTTCACTCGCATACAAAAGGGGGCCCAGCTTGTCTGTCCCTACTGTAGCGCTTTGTTTAAATCCTCTCAGCGTCTCTGAAGAAATACTCATACAAGAAGTGGAAGAGACGATGTTTTTCGCGGTCGCCTGATCTCAATAACACTTTACTGATTTACAAGCAGTTAGCATCGGATTGTAGACTGCTTGTGCAGTCCACGAGCCAGAAGCAACATCATCGTCAACGCGGCTGTGTGCTGATATTATTTATCGCAAAGCGTTACATTCGCAGCAGCAGGGCCTTTATCGCCGCTTACGATGATAAATTCGACTTTCTGACCTTCAAAAAGTGTTTTGAAGTTCTCTCCCTGAAGGGCAGAGAAATGCACGAAAACATCTTTGCTGCCATCTACAGGGGAGATAAAACCAAAGCCTTTATCTTCCTTAAACCACTTAACCAGGCCTAAAATTTTTGATGACATAAAGACTCCATTTGAACATTTCCGAAGTGATATAAAAGCTAATAAACATATAATGCTAAGGTGTGGACTCAAAAGGAGGGGATATCAGCGATAGCGCCTGGTTATGAGAATTGTCATGCAACTTGTCCAACTATTATTGGATCGGACTAACGAGACCATTAATGCACGGGCAGGGTTAATTAGCAATTTTTATTTTAGCCTTCCGGATGGCTTGCTTAAAATTGCACAATAAAAATTAATTTGGTACAAGAAGCCAGAGTTGCCAGGCGTGACTACAGCCCAAATGTCCCCACAGGAGCATTTGGGCTGTAGTCACGGAGATTTATCCGGACAAAGGCGGTGCAGCAGAAATATTAATTATCTTGATCTCAATATTTCCGATTTTCGCTAATGTCTGGATTTACCTGTGCTGACAATCAGTGGGTTGGTGGCAAACCCATGCGGGCATTTCCGCGCGTTGCAATGCACCGCGTAAGTGCATATCTCCTCGTGCTGGTTTCGATTGTATGGGCAGGCCATCTTGTTTTTAATTTCACTCCACAACATTTCGTTGTAAGGTGATATGTTGTATATCGATATAGGCTTGAAAACACCATTTATGAAGACGCCATTTTTTGTCGGATATATCCTGTCACCGGGGTACAAATAGACATCGCTTTCATACCAAATGATGAGTTTCAAGAACTTGAGTCCCAAGATGCTTGAATAAACGATTCCCGTGTTAGGACAAATTACCGAGCTAATGACTCTCCATGACATTGCTATACCTCTTTCATTAAATAATTGAGAGAGTATAAGGTTTAGCATGAGAATTAGATTTCTGCAAACACGTAAGCTATTGAAAAAGATCGATATTATTTATATGTTCGCCATTATCCCCTTTGTTTTCATAAGGATAAGATAATGATTAAGTCAATTGTAAAGATCATTTTTAGCCTAATGTGCATTTAAGTGACGGATTTTTGATCGATGATGGTGCCTGCTCTGCTGAATATATATTGTACTATAGCAATCAAATACATTAGCGCTACTTTTGTTTACGCGAAAAATGCACATCGAATAGAACTGGAGAGAGGAATCAGACCAGAGGATATGTCATAACTGACGATGCATATAATCGATAACTTTCGACGAATACCGATAACAATTCCGATGCATCGTCAGTTATTTTTTGAATATTCCAGTTGGCTCCTTTTTCAGGTTTCCCAGGCGTGCGGTGCAAACAGATAGCCCTTGTTGCGTACGGTTTTGATGCGGTAAGGTTCCGTGGCGTTATCCAACAGTTTTTTACGCAGTCGTGAAATCGCCACATCAACGCTACGATCCATTCCGTCGTAACTTACGCCGCGCAGATTTTTCAGCAATGCATCCCGGTCCATAATTTGTCCGGCATGGGTTGCAAGCTCCCACAGCAGGTCAAAATCTGCGGTTGAGAGCGCAATCAGCTCCCCGGAAAGCATAACCTGTCGGTTGACCGGGTCGATAGAAAGTGTGCCGAAACGCATCGCTTTATGCGGCGTTAAGGAGGGCGCAGGCGCTTCACGCTCAGCGCTGGCACGCTGACGCAGATGGAGGCGTAAACGGGCTAGCAGAACCGCCGGCGGTGTAGTTTTCAGGATGTAGTCGTTTGCGCCCATCTCAAGCGACAGAATATGATTCATATCGCTGTCGAGAGAGGTCAGCAGCACGATCGGGCCGTCCCATTTCGCGCGCAGATCCCGGCAGAGCGTCATACCATCTTTCCCGGGCAGCATGATGTCCAGCAACACCAGATCCGGATTTTCGCGGTTGACGACGTCTTCAGCGCGATCGCCACGAGGCTCGACAACCACTTCCATATCATGTTTACCCAGATAAGCGGCGATTAATTGCCCCACCTCGGGTTCATCTTCAACATAAACAATCTTATTCATACAACGTCTGTCATCGCGAAAAACGTCAACATACACCGCGCAACCTTAACCTTCCATTAATCTTTCAAAATTAGCCGGAGTTCCATTATCCTGCACGGGAATGTTATTTGATTGTTAAGGGAAAAGAATGGGGCTGGTGATAAAAGCCGCGCTGGGTGCGCTGGTCGTGCTGCTGATTGGGGTGCTGGCTAAAACGAAGAACTACTACATTGCCGGGCTGATCCCGCTGTTTCCCACCTTTGCGTTAATCGCGCACTATATTGTGGCCTCTGAGCGGGGTATTGAGGCGCTGCGCGCCACCATTGTGTTCGGGATGTGGTCGATCATCCCGTATTTTATTTACCTGCTGTCGCTGTGGTACTTCACCGGTTTTCTGCGTCTGCCCATGGCGCTGGGCGGGGCGGTGGTCTGCTGGAGCCTCAGCGCCTGGGTGCTCATCTTTTTCTGGAGCCGCTTTCACTAGCGCAGGGGGCGGCCACCGTCCACGGCAAACGTTCGGCCCGTGACGTAACAGCTGGTCAGCAGATAATCGATCAGGTCGATCACCTCTTTCTCGCCGGGCGCAATTTTCATTAACGACTTGTTGAGCGCCTGCTGACGATACTCGGCATCATCGCCTTCGTTAAATAAAATCATCGCCGGAGCAATCGCGTTGACCTTTACCTCGGGCGCCAGCTTGCGTGCGAAAGAGCGGGTCATATTATCCAGCGCGGCTTTGCTGGCCGCATAGGCGATGTGTTTGTCGCTTCCTCGCTCCACCACGTAATCGGTGAAATGGATAATGTCTCCTGCGGCATGGCCGTGTCCGCGCAGCAAATCCTGTAGGGCATGGTTGAGCAGATAAGGCGCATTAACGTGGATCTGCATCATGCAGGCGAGCGTTTCGCTGAGTGAATGTCCTGCTTTTTCGGGAAGCCAGGTACTGGCGTTGTGAATAACCGCCCGCAGTCCGCGGGTGGTCGACTTCACTTTGTCCGCGAAGGCGAGAATACCTTCATCTGTGGAGAAATCCGCCTGAATGCAGACTGCTCCGGCATTTCGTAGCCCTTCAATGGAGGGATATTCCGTGCGGTAACTGACGATAACCGGATGGCGAAGATTGAGAAAGTGATGGGCGAGGGCGAGGCCAATGCGACGGCCTGCGCCAGTGATCAATATTGGGCGTTGCTGCGTGTGTCCCATCGTAATCTCCTTTTCAGTTCAACAATGGGACAGGCGGCGCTATCCCATTAACATCCACGTTGCCGGTACGGCAGCGACTAACAGCAAACCTATCAATGCCATTTCGCGGCGCTTAAGGGCATTATCAAGCTGATGTGTACGGCGAGCGTAGATAAACACCAGCAGGCCCGGCGCGTAGAGCACCACGGACAGCAGCAGATGCATCGGTCCGGAAGCATACAACAACCATAGACCGTAAATACAAGCGCCGACGCCTACCGCATAGTGTGCCGGGCGGGTCGCAATTTTTAACAGATATGCGCCCACTAAGAAATAGGGTACCAGAATCATCTCGGAGGCGATGGTCAGCAGCGTGTTATAGTCCGATCCTGTGAGCCAGATCAGCACCAGACAGACCTGCACGCTGATGTTGGTGAGCCACAGAGAGGCCGATGGCGCACTGTTTTTGTTCTGACGGGCAAACAGGCGCGGGAACGCTTTGTGCGTGGCGGCCAGGAACGGGACTTCCGCTGCCATAATGGTCCAGCTCAGATAGGCGCCGCAAACGGAAACAATCAGACCCGCCGCGATAATCACGTCCCCCCAGGGACCCAGCATTTTCACCATCAGCCCGGCCATGGACGGGTTACGCATTTCCGCCAGTTCAGGGCGGGCCACCACGCCGAGCGACAGCAGCGTCACCAGCAGATAAACGCCCAGCGCCGCCAGTACGGCCAACAGCGTGGCGCGTCCCACATCGCGCTTGTTACGCGCGCGGGCAGAGACCACGACGGCACCTTCAACGCCGATGAACACCCACAGGGTGATCAGCATGGTATTTTTCACCTGTTCCCAAACGGGGACGCCCAGCGCAATGCCGCTGAAATCGAGCGTAAAGACATCGAGACGGAAGGCGAGGAAGGCCAGCACGACGAACAGGCCAAGCGGCACCAGCTTGGCCAGCGTCGCCACCAGGTTAATGCTGGCCGCGGTCTGAACGCCACGCAAAATCAGCCAGTGAACTATCCACAGCAGCACCGAGGCGCCGACGATGGACTGCCAGGTATTGCCGTCGCCAAACAGGCGCAGTTCGGGCGTGTCGGTAAAGAAGCTGAGCGCCGAGAAGACGATAACCAGATAGGAGACGTTGGCGATCACCGCGCACAGCCAGTAACCCCAGGCGGAGCAGAAGCCGATCAGCTCGCCGAAACCTTCCCGGGCGTAAGTGAATATTCCGCCGTCCAGATCCGGTCGGATACGGGTCAGCAGCAGCATGGCGAACGCCAGCAGCAAAATCCCGACACCGGTAATGCCCCAGCCAATCAGTAATGCGGCCGGGCTGGCGACGGCCGCCATGTTCTGCGGCAAACTGAATACGCCCGCGCCCAGCATTGAGCTCAATACAAGTGCAGTTAAAGCACTCAGGCCAAGTTTCTTTTCCATTGGCTTCCTGTTATGAAAAGTCCAAATCCAGAATAATTATTTCGCTAAGGCGCATAAAAATGGTGGATCACGCTAAGGCGCGGGATTTTACGGAGTGTGAAGGATGCATGCAATGACGTGTGGCAGAAATCAGAAAAAAAGTAACAAAAAAGGCGGCACTGCGCCGCCTTTATGAAACCGTTTTGTTACTTGTACAGATCGGCGCTGATGGTCAGGTTGTTACCACGTTCCTGCCACTGGCGGGTGATGTGGTAATACTTCGCGCCTTTCTTCGCAGCACGCTTCGCCACCTGATAGGAGATTTCCGTCATGTTGCCATAGTTGCCCGTAAACTTGATGCTGTCGAACGGAACCATCTGCGCGGCAGTGGCTTTGTTCAGCTCTTCAATTTTCGTGCCGTCTGGTAACGTAACGGTATAACGACCGCCTTTGGTGGATTGGGTTTCAAAGAAACGACCCACTTCAGCGCTTGGTGCCGCCGAGGTTGCAACGCCCGGAATTTCCACTTTCTTCGCTTCTTCACCGCCTTTCGCTAACGCGGCACGTCCCGCATCTGAATCCGCTGGAATGGCATCCGGGCTTTGTACTACGCGTTTTTTCGCATCTTGCTTATAGATGAAGGCGGTGATGCGCTGGTTTCCGCCCTGGTTGGCATCAACCTGACGCACGATATAGAACGCGTAAGCGCCTTTTTCTCTCGCGGCTTTGGTGATGGCATCGTTAACTTCAGGCTGGCTGCGGTAGAAGCCCTGAACGGTCACGGTGTCATACGGTTCCAGCTGAACAGCCTGATCTTTCGGCAGTTCAACAATGCCGTTAATCACGCGGTTTTTCTGTTCATCTGCTTTTGGGGCATTCTCTTTGTACAGCGCAATCGTCACGCGCTGGTTGCCGCTGTTGCCCTGATCGGACTGGTCAACAACGTAAAAAGAGGCAGCGCCGTTTTTATCGGCGGCTTTTGATGCGGCGGCGACGGCATCGCCAATAGAGTTATAGCGACCCACAATGACCGTATGGTCAAAAGGTTTTAACGCTGCCGCTTGCTCCGGCGTCAACTCTGTCGCGGCATTCGCAGACAGGGCGGTCGCGGAAAGAAGTGCGGACGCCAGGAGTGTGTTCTTAAGCTTCATAAAAATAATCCTTCGCCTTGCGCAAACCATGTACTGGTGTTGTTGTTAATTTGAGACGGTCCCGATTATGGCATTTAACACCCGTCGCTGTCTGCGGCATTTTTCACAGCCTGTGCTCACCAAAGGACCTGATTCGATAACATTTTGTGATATGTGGAAAAAACAGGCGTTTCACAAGCAAAACTGATTAAGCATATGACTTTTACAAGTTAATTTAATGTTAATGAGTTGTTCTTTTATGGCGCTATATCATGTTTTTACCGCTTCGCTTGCGCGATTTATCGGTCCTGAAGGCGAATTTAAGGTAAATATCTCTGTCAGTGACCCCGATCGCTTATTTTTCACAGATAAAGTAAGAAATAGTGTTTTCTGGCGGTAGATCACGGGCGCTATTTTCAGTAGGTTATAGAAAGTTTGTTACTGTTTTATTTTCCGGGGTTAATCATTCTCCGTCGTTATCTCGATGGTGAAAATTGATACAAACCGTGGGCAATTATCGACAAACCATCATCAAAAACCGATGGAAGGGAAAACTATGCGTATTGGGGTACCAAAAGAACGGTTAGCCAATGAAACCCGCGTAGCGGCAACACCAAAAACGGTGGAGCAACTGCTTAAACTGGGTTTTACCGTCGCGATTGAAAGCGGCGCGGGCAAACTGGCGAGTTTCGATGACGAGGCCTTTACTCAGGCTGGCGCGGAAGTAGTGGACGGTGCTGAGGTCTGGCAATCACCCATCATTCTGAAGGTCAACGCACCGGAAGAGAGTGAAATTGAACTGCTGAACGCGGGCACTACGCTTGTGAGCTTTGTCTGGCCAGCCCAAAACCCGGAGCTGATGGAGAAGCTGGCAGCACGCGGTGTCACCGTGATGGCGATGGACTCCGTGCCGCGTATTTCGCGCGCGCAGTCTCTGGATGCGCTGAGCTCCATGGCGAACATTGCCGGCTATCGCGCCATTGTCGAAGCTGCGCATGAGTTTGGTCGCTTCTTTACCGGTCAGATTACGGCGGCAGGTAAAGTACCACCCGCGAAGGTGATGGTGATTGGTGCCGGTGTGGCAGGTCTTGCCGCTATCGGGGCCGCAAACAGCCTGGGCGCTATTGTTCGCGCGTTTGATACCCGGCCGGAAGTGAAGGAGCAGGTGCAGAGTATGGGCGCCGAATTCCTTGAACTGGACTTCAAGGAAGAAGCGGGCAGCGGTGATGGTTACGCGAAGGTCATGTCTGAAGCCTTTATTAAGGCGGAAATGGCGCTCTTTGCGGCGCAGGCAAAAGAGGTGGACATCATTGTCACCACCGCGCTTATTCCGGGTAAACCGGCGCCGAAGCTGATCACCCGTGAGATGGTGGATTCCATGCAGCCGGGCAGCGTTATTGTCGATCTGGCGGCGCAAAACGGCGGTAACTGTGAGTATACCGTGCCAAACCAGGTCACGACGACCGCGAACGGCGTGAAGGTGATCGGTTATACCGACCTGCCAGGGCGTCTGCCAACCCAGTCCTCTCAGCTGTACGGCACGAACCTCGTTAACCTGCTGAAGCTGCTCTGCAAAGAGAAAGACGGCAACATTACCGTTGATTTTGATGATGTGGTGGTGCGTGGCGTTACTGTGGTGCGTGAAGGGGAAATCACCTGGCCTGCACCGCCGATTCAGGTTTCCGCTCAACCTCAGGCTGCGCCGAAAGCGGCGCCAGAGCCCGCGGAGCCAGCAAAACCTGCGTCGCCGTGGCGCAAATACGCCATCATGGCGCTGGTTATTATCCTGTTTGGCTGGCTGGCGGATGTCGCGCCAAAAGAGTTCCTTGGCCACTTCACCGTCTTCGCGCTCTCCTGCGTGGTGGGTTACTACGTCGTGTGGAACGTTTCTCATGCGCTGCATACCCCGCTGATGTCGGTCACCAATGCCATCTCCGGGATTATCGTGGTCGGGGCATTGCTGCAAATTGGTCATGGCGGCTGGATCAGCTTCCTGAGCTTCATTGCGGTGCTGATCGCCAGTATCAATATTTTCGGTGGTTTCACCGTGACTCAGCGCATGCTGAAAATGTTTCGTAAAGGCTAAGGGGTAGCATATGTCTGGAGGATTAGTTACAGCCGCATACATTGTTGCTGCAATCCTGTTTATTTTCAGTCTGGCGGGGCTTTCCAAACACGAAACGTCTCAGCAGGGAAATAACTTTGGTATCGCCGGGATGGCGATTGCGCTGATTGCCACCATCTTTGGGCCGGACACCGGCAACGTGGCGTGGATCCTGGTGGCGATGATCATC
Organism: Enterobacter sp. YSU; assembly: GCF_016082135.1. Classification (NCBI taxonomy): domain Bacteria; kingdom Pseudomonadati; phylum Pseudomonadota; class Gammaproteobacteria; order Enterobacterales; family Enterobacteriaceae; genus Enterobacter; species Enterobacter sp. YSU. The sequence continues at coordinate 4,341,724 of NZ_CP059487.1, read as the reverse complement.
GGCGGCGCGATTGGTATTCGTCTGGCGAAACGCGTTGAAATGACCGAGATGCCGGAGCTGGTTGCCATTCTGCACAGCTTCGTGGGTCTGGCGGCGGTGCTGGTGGGCTTCAACAGCTACCTGTACCACGAACCGGGCCTGGAGCCGATTCTGGTGAACATCCACCTGACCGAAGTGTTCCTCGGCATCTTCATCGGTGCGGTGACCTTCACCGGGTCGATTGTGGCGTTCGGCAAGCTGCGCGGGAAGATCTCTTCCAAACCGCTGATGCTGCCTAACCGCCACAAGCTGAACCTGGCGGCGCTGGTCGTTTCCTTTGTGCTGCTGGTGGTCTTCGTGCGTACTGAAAGCGTAGGCTTGCAGGTGCTGGCGTTACTGGTGATGACCATCATCGCGCTGGCCTTCGGCTGGCATCTGGTGGCGTCTATCGGCGGAGCAGATATGCCGGTGGTGGTTTCCATGCTGAACTCCTACTCCGGTTGGGCAGCGGCGGCGGCAGGCTTTATGCTGAGCAACGACCTGCTGATTGTCACCGGTGCGCTGGTCGGTTCTTCCGGTGCGATCCTGTCTTACATCATGTGTAAGGCGATGAACCGTTCGTTTATCAGCGTCATCGCGGGTGGCTTCGGTTCTGACGGCTCATCAACCGGTTCTGATGAGGAAGTGGGTGAACACCGTGAAATCAGCGCGGAAGACACCGCAGAGATGCTGAAAAACTCGCATTCCGTCATCATCACCCCAGGCTATGGCATGGCGGTGGCGCAGGCGCAGTATCCGGTGGCGGAAATCACCGAGAAACTCCGCGCGCGCGGCATCAAGGTTCGCTTTGGTATTCACCCGGTGGCGGGGCGTCTGCCAGGCCACATGAACGTGCTGCTGGCGGAAGCGAAGGTGCCTTACGACATTGTGCTGGAAATGGACGAGATCAACGATGATTTCGCCGACACCGACACCGTGTTGGTGATTGGCGCCAACGACACCGTTAACCCGGCGGCGCAGGACGACCCGCGTAGTCCGATTGCGGGTATGCCTGTTCTCGAAGTGTGGAAGGCGCAGAACGTCATTGTCTTCAAACGCTCTATGAACACCGGCTATGCTGGCGTGCAGAACCCGCTGTTCTTTAAAGATAACACCCACATGCTGTTTGGCGACGCCAAGGCCAGCGTGGATGCGATCCTGAAAGCGCTGTAATTGCGCTTCATCCTGACAAACCGCCCCCTGGGGCGGTTTTCTTATTTCTGCGGCCAGCTTTTCTCCTCTGTCTATACTTTACCCTTTGTGTAATACGAGGAGGTGTAATGCGATTTTTGTCCCGCTTCGACATCATCGAGCTGATGATGACGCCATCTTTCTGGATCGGCGTCGCCACGGTGGTTTTTGTGACTCTGCTGGTGTACTGGCTGCTGACGCGTCTGATCGCCTTCGTTAAGAAAGGGATCACTACCTGGGGCGACAAGCACCCCACCACCAACCGGATGCGTTTTATCCTGACGGATATGCTTAACCGCACCAGCCGCTTCCTGCTTTTTGTCGTGGCGCTGTTATTCAGCCTGCGTTTCGTCGACTTACCGGATCATCTCTTTGGTACCGTGAGCCACGCCTGGTTCCTGGTCTTCGCTATCCAGGTGGCGCTGTGGATGGATCAGGGGGTGGTGTCGTGGCTTCGTCACGTCATGCTGGCGCCGGGAAGCCATAAAAACCCGGTGACGCTGGTGATCACGGGGCTTATCCTCCGTGCCATAGTCTGGTCAGTGATGCTGCTGTCTATTCTTGCTAACGCGGGCGTCAACATCACTGCTCTGGTTGCCAGCCTTGGGGTAGGGGGTATTGCAATCGCCCTCGCGGTGCAAACGATCCTGAGCGACGTGTTTGCATCGCTTTCCATCGGTTTTGATAAGCCGTTCGAAATTGGTGATTTTGTGGTGTTTAACGATGTCGCCGGGACGGTAGAGCACATTGGCCTGAAAACCACCCGTATCCGCAGCCTGAGCGGGGAGCAGATTGTCTGCGGGAACGCCATTCTGCTGCAACAGACGCTGCATAACTACAAACGGATGCAAACGCGCCGGATCGTCTTTACCTTCGGGGTTGCCAGCGACACGGCGCCGGACAAACTGCGTTCAGTGGGTGATATGGTCAAACAGATCATTACCGACGTCGGGGAAACGAAGTTTGACCGCGCCCATTTCCTGGGCTTCGATCGCGATCGCCTGACCTTCGAGGTGGTCCATATCGTTAATACGGCGGACTACAACAAGTACATGGATATTCAGCAGGAGATCAATATCCGTATTCTGGAGGGGCTGAACCAGCAGGAGATCAAGCTGGCGCTGCCGAGCATGGTTCTGCACGCGCCCTGGATGAATGCCGGCGACGAGGCACCGACGCAGCGGTTGAGCGAAGCGTAATAAAAAAGCCCGCCGTTACCGGCGGGCTTTCATTTTGGGGTCAATCGTCTTCCTCATCGTCCAGTTCAACCGGCGTTTGATACTGATCCGGTTTGATGACCAGAAGGTCGCAGCGCAGGTGGTCAATCACCTGCTCGGCGGTATTTCCCAGGAACGCGGCAGAGATACCGGTCCGGCCAATGGTGCCCAGCACCACAATCCCGGCCTGCAAATGCTCCGCCAGATCCGGAATAACCTCTTCCGGTAACCCTTTTTCTACGTGCGTCATATTCTCATCGATACTGAATTTCTGGCGCAGCGCTTTCATGGCCAGCAGATGCTGACCGCGAATCGCGTCGTTATACACGCTCGGGTCAAATTCAGGCAACTCGATGGCGATATTGATTGGCGTAACCGGATAGGCACCCACCAGATGGACTTCGGTGTGGTTAACCTGGTCGGCAAGCTGGATGGTTTCCTTCACCAGCTTCTCGTTCAGCGAATTGTGATAATCCTCTTCGCTGGCCAGATTCACCGCCACGACGGCTTTCCCGCCCTCAGGCCATGGCTGATCTTTCACCATCCATACCGGGCAAGGGCATTTGCGCAGCAGGTGCCAGTCGGTTGGAGTGAAAATCACGGATTCCAGTTTGTCATGCTGGTGCGCCATTTTCAGCAGCAGGTCATGCCCACCGGCCACCACTTCCTGAATAATGGCTTCGAAAGGTCGGTTGTGCCAGACCACTTTGATATCAATCGGTACGCCCGCTTCCAGGTAATATTTCGCCTGCTCGCGGATCCACGCGGTACGCTGGCTGATCACTCCCTGACGCATAGCGGTGCGCTCGTCAGGCGACAGAAGGGTGGTCATCTCGTATGAGAAGTCATAAATCGGCAAAAAGGCTTTAATTTTGCCACCAATCCGTTGATGTAAATACACAGCACGTCGTAATGCCGGCTGATCGTCCTGGTTAGGATCGATAGCCACCAGCATGTTTTGATACTTTGCCATACAGGTCTCCTTACTACTGTCACCACAGTCTGTATGTAAAAGAGTAACCTATATATCTTGAATGAAACAGGGGGGAAGTTTTTGCCAGATCAATAATCATGAAAATTTATCGACCTGGCATAAGATATCCGGGAGAGTTATGCCACGTTACGTGAGTGACCCGCCAGAATGGCCAGCGCTTCACCGTTTTCGATGGTGATGTACTTACCTTTAACCGCCAGCATTCCGCTTTTCTGGAAGCGACCCAGCAGACGGCTGATGGTTTCCACGGTCAGGCCCAGATAGTTGCCAATATCACCGCGCGTCATGGTCAGACGGAATTCACGCGGGGAGAAGCCACGCTCCGCGAAACGGCGGGAGAGGTTATAGATAAAGGCGGCCAGACGCTCTTCGGCATTCTTTTTGGAAAGCAGCAGGATCATATCCTGATCGCCTTTAATCTCACCGCTCATCAGACGCATCATCTGCTGACGCAGGTTCGGCATCTTACCGGACAGATCGTCCAGCGTCTCAAACGGAATTTCGCAGACCATAGAGGTTTCCAGCGCCTGAGCAAAGCTCGGGTGATGGCCACTGCCGATGGCGTCAAAGCCGACTAAATCGCCTGCCAGATGGAAGCCGGTGATCTGCTCGTCGCCCTGTTCGGTAATGGTGTAGCTTTTGATAGTGCCAGAACGGATAGCATAGAGCGATTTCAGTTCGTCTCCCGCCTTAAACAGCGTCTGCCCTTTCTGAATAGGCTTTTTGCGCTCGATGATATTGTCAAGCTGATCGAGTTCGTGCTCATTCAGAGTAAACGGGATACAGAGCTGGCTGATGCTGCAATCCTGGCAATGGATAGCACAACCGCCAGACTGAATGCGTCGTATAATTCGCTTTTCCGGGATCATAGGTTTGCTCAAGCCTTAATTGATATTGGTCAATTTTAACATCTTTTTGGTAAGGACGTAAGTCTGGCAAACCCCCAATAAAGACAAGAGACGGCAGCGTGTTGCCATCTCCTTGAAATTCCACAGAATGATTAAGGATTATGAACCTAACAGGAAGAAAATTAAGCACAAAAAGCCTGGGAATTACAGCAGAAAATACCCTTCGTGACGCAGCAGCCACTCTTTGCGCTGTACGCCCCCGGCATAGCCGGTGAGGGTGCCGTTGCGCCCGATCACGCGATGGCAAGGCACCACAATGCTGACGGGGTTAGAGCCATTTGCCGCACCGACCGCGCGCGCCGCGCCGGCACGGCCAAGCTGCTCTGCCAGCTGACCGTAGTGCATCACCTGCCCGCAGGGAATATTACGCAGCGCCTGCCACACCTCGCGCTGGAAAGGGGTACCCGCCGTGGCGGTTGGCAGGGTATTAATAATGCTGAGATCGCCCTCGAAGTAGGCCGTCAGTTTATCGCTCAGCCCGCCAGGATTACGGGCAGTAATACGCTCGTAACCCTCGGCGCGATAATGGATGTTGAGCAGCTCAACCATCCGGTCGCTGTGCTCTTCCCATTCAACCGCGCGCAGATTGAACGCTTCATCCGCGATAACCCACAGCGGCCCCAGCGGCGTCGCAATCTTATCTTCGAGTAATCTCAGCATCAGTACTCCTTAGTTCAGCCTCGGGTAAACACCCGGTCCAATCGGCAGGCCGACAAGATACCACGCCACCAGCATCACCAGCCATACCCCTAAGAAGATAAGCGGATAGGGCAGAACCAGCGAATAGTAGGTACCCAGCTTAGCCTCCGGTCTGTAGCGTTGCAGGAAGCCTAAAAACAGCGGAACGAAGGGTGACACGGGCGCCAGCGGGATCACCGAGGAATCGGCGACACGGAACAGGATCTGGGCGAACGCAGGATGGAAGCCGAGCATCATAAACATGGGGACAAAGATGGGCGCCAGAATCGACCAGATGGCCGACCCGCTGGCAATAAACATGCACAGCAGGGACGACAGCAGCGCCAGGCCGACAAACGCCGGAACACCGCTCAACCCCGCCGCCTCCAGCGCGTCCGTCAGGCTCACGGCCATAAACTTGCCCATATTGCTCCAGTTAAACATGGCGACAAACTGCGCCAGCGGGAACACCATCACGATAAAACCCGCCATCTCCTTCATCGGCTCGATCATCAGGTGCGGCAGATCTCCCTGACGGCGGATTTTGCCGGTGGCGATGCCGAACGCGAGCGAAACGACGAAGAAGAAGAGAATTATCAGCGGCACAATGCCCTGTATAAACGGCGAGGGCAGTACGGTGTGTTTGATCGGATCGCGCAGCACGCCATTTTCCGGCACCACCATCAGCGCCACCACCGCAATGAACGCCAGCGAGACGATCCCGGCTACGCGCAGGCCGAACTGCTGCTCTTTGCTCAGCGTCTCCAGCTTTTCATCGCTCCGGCCTTCCCATTTACCCAGGCGCGGCTCAATGATCTTATCGGTAATCAGCCCCCCGACAATCGTCAGGACAATCACCGAACTGGCCATAAAGTACCAGTTGTCGATCACGCTGACGTGCATAGTCGCATCGATGGTGCTGGCTGCCTCCGTACTGATGCCGGAGAGCAGCACATCGGTGGTCACGATAAGCAGGTTAGCGGTAAACCCACAGCCGACGCCCGCAATCGCCGACAGCAGACCCGCAACAGGATGACGGCCAACGGCGAGGAAAATCAGCGCCCCCATCGGCGGCATGATCACCAGCGCCGCGTCGGACGAGATATGGCTGAAGAAGGCAATAAACAGCACCATATAGCTGGCATAACGCGCGCTGACGTGCGAGGCCATTTTCACCATCAGCGCGGGCAGCAGACCCACGCGTTCGGCCAGTCCCGCGCCTAACACCAGCGCCAGGATGGCGCCCAGCGGCGCAAAACCGCTGAAGTTTTTAATCACGTTCGGCAAAAACCAGTGCAACCCTTCAACGCTGAGCAGGTTTTTCACTGCCACCATGCTGCCGTCGGCCGGGCTGCGCACGCTCACATCAAAGGCGGACAGCACGGCCGTCGCGACCATCAGGATGACAATTAAATAGATAAAAAGCAGGAAAGGGTGCGGCACTTTATTGCCGATCCTTTCAACCCAGCCATAGAGCTTACCGGATGGGGAATGCGAAGGTATGGAAGACATACTCATGGGCGTTCCTCGGGACTGTTGTTGTGTTGTTGTGTTGTGTTTTTTTATTTTAAAGGTGACGGTGTCACGCCCTGCGGGATCGGACACTCGTACGGTTTTTCTGTTGTGTGTTGTTCGAACTCTTCCCGGCATTTTCGCAACAGGTCGGCATCCTGAAGCAGATGCAGCGCGGTCGCGCCCATCACTTTTCCGGCCAGCAACATGCCTTTATGGGCAATTGAGGTACGCCCCTGCGCCACTAATTGCCAGGTATGCAGTGGGGTGCCGACGGTAAAACAGGGGCTAAAGCACTGTGCGACAGGCATCTTCCAGCTGACATCCCCCACATCGGTGGAGCCTGCCAGCACGTTATCGGTGATGGCGTAAGGGGCAACTTCATCCACCAGCAGCGTCTCCTGATGGCGTCGGGCAAACGCTTTTCCCTCTTCGGCCCCCGTTGCGGCAATGTTTTTCAGGCTGTTTTGCAGGTCGTTTGCCGTGAGCGTGGCGCGGATTTCACGGGCAAATTCGCTTTCCTCTTCCGTCCAGGCCGGCGTGCCATAATGCTGCAATGCGCGGTACATCGCCGCTTCGAGCGTACGGTTCGGCAGATAGCTGGAGCAGGCTTTATCAAAGCGGCACTCGACGGTGGTTTCGGTCATCATCGCCGCACCCTGGGCGATTTTCTCGATGCGCGCGTAGATCTGCTGCGCATCGGCCATCTCCGGGGCGCGGATCAGGTACAGCACCTCGGCCTGGGCCTGTACCACGTTGGGCGAAATCCCGCCGGTATCGGTGATGGCGTAATGAACGCGCGCTTTTTCAATGATGTGTTCGTTGAGGAAGTTTGTACCGGTGGTCATCAGCGTCACGGCATCCAGCGCGCTGCGCCCCAGATGTGGGGAGTTTGCGGCATGAGCGGCGATCCCCTTAAACCGCCAGGCGGCCTGAATATTGGCCAGCGTGCTGACGTTAAACATCCCGGCAAAGGCCTCCGGGTGCCATGTCACGGCAGCGTCCACGTCGTTAAACAGACCTTCACGTACCATAAAGGTTTTACCGGAGCCGCCTTCCTCGCCGGGGCAGCCGTAAAATCGTACCGTTCCGCTGCCGCCGTGTTGTTCCAGCCAGCTTTTCACCGCCACCGCCCCGGCGAAGGCAGCAGTGCCTAACAGGTTATGCCCGCAGCCGTGGCCGTTCGCCCCCGGGGTGGCGGATTGCGCCGTCGCGCAGTGCGCCTGCTGGCTTAGCCCGGCCAGGGCATCGTATTCGCCCAGAAGGGCGATAACGGGCTTGCCGCTGCCGTAGCTGGCAATAAAGGCATTGGGAATGCCTCCGGCTTCCCGCGTCAGGGCAAAGCCCTCGGCTTCCAGCGCACTGGCGAGCCGTTCGGCGGACCAGAACTCTTCGAAGCGCGTTTCGGGATGATCCCAGATGTCGTCGGCAATATCGGTAAACGTCTGACATCGCGTGTCGATGGCATCGGCGATAAAAGCGTAGTTCTCCTGCATTACACACCTCGCGTCCACGGGAAATTAAGCGCAGTTCGCGCCAGCGTTTCGATGGCAACGTTCATCACCTGCTCATCAAAATCGAATTTTTCGTTATGATGTCCGGCGCTCAGTTCCGTGCCGAAGACCATATACGACGCCATGCCGCCGTTCTGCTGAACGCGGGCCATCATCAGCGTGGCGTCTTCGGAGCCCGCAGGCGCTGTCACCTTATCAATTGCGTGCTCAATTCCGGAAACCTGGCTCGCCTGTTCGCGCAGATAAGCAACCCAGGCCGGCGTCGGCGCGCTGAAGGTGGCGGCACCCATCAGGCGTATTTCGGCGCTTACGCCGTAGAGCGCGGCCGCGCCGGTGATAACCGCCTGCGCGCGTTCAAAGACATACTGATTAATGGCTTCGGTTTCGCCGCGGGTTTCAACCTTGATCAGGGCATTGGCGGGCACCACGTTGCGTCCGCTACCTGCCTGCATCACCCCGACGTTGACGCGGGAGGCGCCTTCGCTGTGTGGCGCAATGCTGTGCAGGGCAAGTGCGGCCTGAGCGGCGGCGAGCAGAGCGTTACGTCCGTCCTCCGGCTTACCGCCCGCGTGTGCCGCAACGCCGGTAAAGTTCACGTCGAACTTGGTGGTGGCCATAAAGCTATCGCTGCCGCAGATCGCCGTTCCGGCAGGCACGCCGGTACCAATATGAATGGCGGTAAAATAATCCACGCCGTCCAGCGCCCCGGCGGCAACCATGGCGCGCGCGCCGCGGGTGCCTTCTTCGGCAGGCTGGAAAATTAGCTTGATGGTGCCGTTGAGCTGCGCTTCATTCTGCTTAAGCACCTGCGCCAGCCCCAGACCAATGGTGGTGTGGCCGTCGTGCGCGCAAGCATGCATCATTCCCGCATTGCAGGAGGCAAAACCGTCGCGGAAGGGGCGATGACTTTCGTCAAGCGCTTCGCTTAAATCAAGTGCATCCATGTCTACCCGAAACGCCAGCGTCGGGCCCGGACGTCCGGTAGTCAGGGTCGCCACAATGCCGGTAAATCCGCCCTCAAACGGCGCCAGCCATTTCTCCGGCGCACCCTGCGCCCGGGCGCGGGCAAACTCTCGCGAAAGGGTGGCGTCATCGGGCAGTCCCATACGGCTTTCGGCATCGACCACGTCGCGACCCATCGCCAGTTCGTAGCCCAGCGAGTCGAGGATTTCCGCGACTTTCGCAGCTGTTCGAAACTCTACCCAGCCGGATTCCGCAAAATGGTGAAAATCGCGACGCCATGCGATCAACTGGGGGGATAATGTCTGGATGTACTGTGCCAGTGTGTCCATATCTGCTCCTGTCATCATAAAAAATGTGAACTGCTTCACGTTGTGATAGTTTTTACTTATCACTAACCGTTTTTTCACAGTTTTAACCGTTCAGAAATTACCCTCGCATATCCCTTTCCATTAAAGTAGATGACAGTTTCTTTACTCTGATAAACAACGGTTATCGGTTGAGCTATGTCATTTCAGATTAAATTTCATCAAATCCGGGCGTTTGTTGAAGTGGCGCGTCAGGGCAGCATTCGCGGTGCCAGCAGGACGTTAAATCTTTCCCAGCCGGCGCTGACCAAATCCATTAAAGAGCTGGAGGAGGGTATGGCGGCCCAGCTGTTTGTGCGCCGGAGTAAAGGCGTCGCGCTGACCGAGTGCGGGGAAGGGTTTTATCACCGCGCTAATTTGATTCTGGAAGAGCTGCGTGCAGCGCAGGATGACATCCGCCAGCGACAGGGCGAGCTTGCCGGGCAGATCAATATTGGGATGGGGGCCAGTATTTCACGCAGCCTGATGCCGGCCGTCATTACGCGTTTTCATGCGCAGCATCCTCAGGTCAACGTACGGATTATGGAAGGCCAGCTGGTGTCGATGATTAATGAATTACGTCAGGGTGAGCTGGACTTTACCATCAATACCTATTATCAGGGGCCGTACGATCACGAATTTACGTTTGAAAAGCTGTTCGAAAAGCCTTTTGCTGTATTTTGTCGGGCAGGGCATCCGGCGACAGGGGCGACCTCAATTAATGAGCTTTTGCAATATAACTGGACGATGCCTACGCCCCGGGGAAGTTATTATAAGCAGTTGCAGGATACTTTTAGCCATCGATCTCAAATACCGCGAATTGGCGTTGTCTGTGAGACCTTTTCCTCCTGTATTAGCCTCGTCGCACAAAGCGATTTCATCAGCATTTTACCGCAGGAGCTGGGCTGCGATCCGCTTCTGGCGCACCGTCTGATAATGCTGCCGGTTGTCGAAACCCTGCCTAAAGCAGCATATTATTTAATTCAGCGTCGTGATTCTCGCCAGACACCGCTTGCCGAATCATTAATCACGCAGTTTCGAAGGGAAGCCAGGAAATTAATTTAATAAAAATAACAACAATAAAAAAATAGAGTCTGCCCGACATCAGACAGACTCCACAGTACACACAGTCGTGCGTCCTTTCGCGGATCCTACATGCATTATCCATTGGGCAGGTTTATTAAGTTATAACAGCTTTTTCTTAAAAGAGAAGGACGTTGAGTGATTGATTTCACGATTTTTTAACGTAAATTATTTAATTAATTACGGCTGAAATTTAAGTTAAGGTTAGATTAAATTTATTGCGTCTGCGATTATCTGTTCCTTAAGCCATTATTTGAACCTGTGCCTGGATGATTGAGACCCGCAACGGGCGCAGGTATAGTACATCACTCAGATGTAGCCGGAGGATTTCCATGAACCCTGACGACAAATCACTTTTTCTTGACGCCATGGAGGATGTCCAGCCGCTCAAACGCTGCGCGGATATTCACTGGCAGCAGAGCCGCAACACGCGGGCGCGTCAGGAAATAGATACTGAGCAGCTCGATAACTTTCTGACGCTGGGGTTTCTGGAACTGTTGCCCCTTGCCGAGCCGCTCATGTACCAGCGCGAAGGGGTACAGCAGGGGGTATTTGATAAGCTGCGTTCCGGCAAATATTCCCGTCAGGCCAGCTTAACGCTGTTACGCCAGCCTGCGGAGCAATGCCGCCAGCTGGTCTATTCCTTTATTCGCCAGGCCGGACGTGACGGGCTACGCAACCTGATCATCGTGCATGGTAAAGGGCGTGAACAGCAGTCGCATCCTAACGTGGTGCGCAGCTATCTTGCGCGCTGGCTGACCGAGTTCGACGAAGTACAGGCCTTTTGCGAAGCGCAGCCGCATCACGGCGGCAGCGGAGCATGCTATGTCTCGTTGCGTAAGTCAGAGGATGCGAAACGAGATAACTGGGAGCGCCACGCCAAGCGCAGCCGCTAATCAGGAAGGCGGGCGAGATGCCCGCCTGTCACTCAGAAGGTTTCCCAGTTCGCGTCAGCTGTATTCGCGCCTGCCGCTGACGGGCGCAGCAGTACGGGCGTTTTCACGTTTTTAGGGCGAGCCGCCAGCGATGCCTGAGCGTTCAGCCGGAATGCCGCCACGGCCTGACGCAGCTGTTCAGACTGATCTTCCAGCGCTGCCGCCGCCGTTGCCGACTCCTGTACCAGCGCGGCGTTTTGCTGCGTGACGCTGTCCATCTGCGAGACCGCCAGGCTGACCTGCTCTATACCGCGGCTCTGCTCGTCAGACGCCGAGGAAATCTCAGCCATAATATCGGTTACGCGCGTCACGGCCGCGACGATCTCTTTCATGGTCGCACCCGCCTCGCTCACCTGTTCCGAGCCGGTATTCACCCGGCTGACAGAGTTCTCGATAAGCCCTTTGATCTCTTTTGCCGCCTGCGCGCTGCGGCTGGCCAGCGTCCGTACTTCACCTGCCACGACCGCAAAGCCGCGACCTTGTTCCCCGGCACGGGCGGCTTCAACCGCCGCGTTGAGCGCCAGAATGTTGGTCTGGAAGGCAATGCTATCGATAACGCCGGTGATATGCGCAATTTGCTGAGAACTGTCGGCAATGTCATTCATGGTACGCACCACGTTATCCACCACCTGACCGCCGCGAGCGGCGGTTTCAGACGCATTCTTCGCCAGCAGCGTCGCCTGACGGGCGTTATCCGAGTTCTGTTTCACCGTGGCAGTCAGCTCTTCCATACTGGCGGCGGTCTCTTCCAGCGAGGCGGCCTGCTGCTCGGTTCGCGCGGAAAGGTCGTTACTCCCGGCGGCAATTTCTCCTGCGCCCGTGTAGATAGAATCTGTGCTGCCGCGCACGGCGCTGACGGTGCTCACCAGCGACTGCTGCATCTCGTGCAGACCAGCAGCCAGCTGGCCCATCTCGTTGCGCCCGGTAATCGCGACATTTTGCGTCAGATCGCCGCTCGCGATGGTGCGAATATGGTTCATGATGGCGTTGAGCGGTTTCAGGAGCAGGTGCTGTAAACCCTGCCAGATCACCACCAGCACGGCGATCACAGTCAGGAAGATCGCCGCCAGCGTCCACTGCATCTGGGTAAAGCTGCTCTGATTCTCTTCGGCGGCGGCTTTCAGAAGCACGTTGTTTTCAGCGCGCCAGCGGGTATAGACCGCCTCCATCTCATCCTGCGCCTGCTGGGCGTCCAGGTCGCCATAGGCCTGATAGTTATCGGCGCGCAGATACTCAATGGATAAGCGCATCACCTCGTGCATTTGCTTCCAGGCTTTCTGCATCTCTTCGGTGAGCGCGGCATTCTGGCCCTTCACCTGCGAAATCGCCTGCCAGTTTTTGTAATAGTCTTCGGCTTTGGTCAGCGAACCGTTCGCGGTGCCCAACAGCGTGTTGATTGCTGCGAGAGAGGCCGGATCGCGCTGGTTTTTCAGGTAGCGGATCGCCACGCGGGTGACGGTAACGCGCGTTTTCACCAGCGTGTTCACGCTGTCGCTCAGGCTCTCCTGTTGGGCATTGAGTAACCCGGAGTTCTGAAAGTTGTGACGATCGTTATTAACGGCAGAGTAGAACAACCCTCCCGTGACAACTTGCAGCAGACAGAATATGGTGAGGGCAAAGATAATACCGGTAATCACGTGCAGATTTTTCAGCATGGCGGTCATCCGTAAGAGAAGAGGCAGGGTTACATCAATACTATCGTCGTAGCGAATTTAAACTTTAATTTTACTATTGCTTAACTAATGGTTTCGTTGCGGAACCTGTTGTAAATCCGGATCATTTTTTATGAGGAAGGTCAGCATGAGCAGCATAGATAAAAGCGGAACGTTCACGCTCGGAACGCGTACGGTTAAACGATTTGGCTATGGCGCGATGCAGCTTGCCGGGCCTGGCGTTTTTGGTCCGCCAAAAGACAAAAATGCGGCGCTGGCGGTGCTGCGTGAAGCGGTGGCGTCGGGTGTGAATCACATTGATACCAGCGATTTTTACGGACCTCATGTGACCAACCAGCTTATCTGCGAGGCGCTTCATCCGTACCGGGACGACCTTACGATTGTGACCAAGATCGGAGCCCGACGCGGCGAGGATGCCTCCTGGCTGCCGGCGTTTTCCGCGCAGGAGCTGACGCAGGCGGTGCATGACAACCTGCGTAACCTGAAGCGGGATGTGCTGGACGTGGTTAACCTGCGGATCATGTTTAGCACCCATGGACCGGCGGAAGGCTCAATTGCCGCGCCGCTGAGCACCCTTGCGGAGCTGCAACAGCAGGGGCTGGTTCGCCATATTGGGCTGAGCAACGTCACCGCTTCGCAGGTCGCTGAAGCGCAGAAGATGGTTTCCGTGGTGTGCGTACAGAATATGTACAACGTTGTGAATCGCGGTGACGATGCGCTGGTCGATTCGCTGGCGCAGCAGGGGATTGCCTGGGTGCCGTTCTTCCCGCTGGGAGGTTTCACGCCACTGCAATCTTCCGGGCTACAGGCGGTGGCGGATTCACTGGGCGCGACGCCGATGCAGGTGGCGCTGGCATGGCTGCTGCAACGCTCGCCAAATATCCTCTTGATCCCGGGAACCTCGTCGGTGGCGCATCTGCGTGAAAACCTGGCGGCAGCCGATCTGGTATTGCCGCCTGAGGCGCTGGAGACGTTAAATTCGCTGGTGGGGTAATCCCGATGGCAGCAAAAGCCCGGAGGATTTTTCGGGCTTTTGCTGTTTATGATCCAATCTGACTTCTTTGGCGGTGAAGCGCTAATGCTTCCGCCACGATTTCCTGCTTACTTTTCCGTGTTTCATACGCAGTAATGCGGATGTACTCCATCAGCGCAGGATCGATGCGCGCGCTTAACATCCTGAGTTCGGCCTCCTTTGCGACACCGCGAGCAACACGCTTATCGGGATAATCACGGGCGGGCATAGAAAACGTCCTCCAAAAATTGTCTTGTTAATTTGTGCTGTAAAATATGCGCCAGTCTAAATAGAAAGTCAATGGATAGTGATTGTGCAGTGAAGCTAAGTTATGTTTTGTGTATTTAGAAGTCATTAGTAAGTGATTTGATAGTGATGTTTTATGACGCGTTAAGCTTGCCCATACGTAAAAATTTACAAAGCAAATAATCTTCATTGCTATAGGGGGTTATAAGCGAAGCGGTTAAGGCGTAGCCAGCCGCTTACGCTGACATGGCTTGATCGATACCTCAGTTAAAACTACTGTATATAAAAACAGTATGAGGTATTTATCATGATCTTTTTCAGACCCGCAGAGTTGCGTGAAATCGTTGCTATTCCACTTTTCAGCGACTTAGTACAGTGCGGCTTCCCCAGCCCGGCAGCGGATTATGTAGAGCGGCGTATCGATTTAAACGAGTTATTAGTCGCCCATCCCAGCTCCACTTACTTTGTCAAAGCCGCCGGTGACTCGATGATAGAAGGGGGGATCAATAACGGTGATTTGCTGGTGGTGGACAGTTCCCGCAAGCCTGAGCATGGCGATATCGTGATTGCGGCGGTAGAGGGCGAATTTACCGTGAAGCGCCTCCAGTTGCGTCCCAATATTCAACTCAACCCCATGAACAGCGCCTATTCACCGATTATTGTCGGCAGCGACGATACGCTCGATATCTTTGGTGTAGTGACGTATATCGTGAAATCCGCGAGCTGATCGTGTTTGTGAAGCTTAATTAATAGGCAATAAGTTAATTCTCATCATGCAAAAATCTTAGGTTATCGGGGCTGTCTTGTCGGCAAACCTGATATTCATCGCATAAGCCGGAACTGACTGGTCAAATATTCTGGTATTGGCGAATTACAGAGTGATATCCCATTTTTTTATTTTGTTATGTTCCTGCACTTTAGTGAGTTTTCTTTTCTTCCGACAGAATACATTTTGTCTACATTATAATTTTAATTTATGATTCGCACACGAACAATTGATGTTAGGCAGGGTTTTAGCATCGTGGCAGTCAATAAAACCCTGCTGTTATAAAGTAATCAGGAGATTCATTTTTATGTCAGACAATAATCCCCGCCCATCCGGCTGGTTAGGCCCGTGGTGCCTGCTGGTGGGTGTGATACTTCTTGTAACGGGGCTCTTTTTTGCCATCGGCGGTTTTAAACTGGTTTCCCTGGGGGGGAGTTGGTATTTTCTCATCGCCGGGGTTATCACTCTGCTCTCTGCGATTCAGTTCTTCCGCCGCAAGTCCTCTGCCGTGGGGCTGTTTGCCCTGGTGTTTCTTGGCACCCTGATTTGGGCATTTTTCGATGCCGGGCTCGACTTCTGGCCGCTGGTTTCCCGTTTAATGGTACCCGCCGGGCTGATGGTGCTGGCAGCCGCCACCTGGCCTGCATTGCGTAAACGTGAAGGAAAACCGTCCTGCGCAAAAGGGGCCCTGGGGGTCTGCGCGGTCCTTATTGTCGCCATGGGCGTCACCTTTGTTCAGATGTTTCAACCCCATCCGACCGTGCCGTTTAGCGGTGAAAAACGCCCGCTGGTGCCGGTAAAAGATGATGCGAAACAGCAGAACTGGGATCACTACGGTAATACGGCTGGCGGTAGTCGCTTTGTGGCGCTGGACCAGATAACCCGTGACAACGTGAAAAACCTGAAACCGGTCTGGACCTACCATACCGGTGACGTACCGGAAAGTCCGGACGGCAATGGCGCAGAAGATCAGCAAACGCCGCTACAGGTTGGCGATCGTGTCTTCCTCTGTACGCCGCATAACAACGTGATCGCCGTGGATGCCGATAGCGGGAAAGAGATCTGGAAAGCGGAAATCAACGCCAGGTCTGCAATCTGGATGCGCTGCCGTGGTCTGGCGTACTTTGATGCCACCAAACCGCTGGCGCAGCCAACGGTAGCCGGCTCCACGTCGGTTCTGCCAGCGCAGGTGGCACCGGGCGCTGCATGCCAGCGCCGTATCCTGATGAACACCATCGACGGTAAGCTGATCGCGTTAGACGCCGATAACGGCAAGTTCTGCCCGGACTTCGGTACTAACGGCAGCGTTAACCTGCATGAAGGGATGGGCGACGCGTCAGATCCCACCTACGTGCTGACGTCGGCCCCGACGCTGGCGGGTACGACGGTTGTCGTTGGCGGCCGCGTTGCGGATAACGTCAGCACCGATATGCCGGGAGGCGTTATACGTGGTTATGACGTGATCACCGGCCAGCTGCGCTGGGCGTTCGACCCGCGTAATCCGGATCCGAACTATGTTCTGAAGCCGGGCGAACACTACAAACGTAGCTCTGCAAACTCCTGGGCCCCTATGTCCTGGGATGCGTCGATGAATACCGTGTTTATCCCGATGGGAAGTTCCTCTGTCGACCTGTGGGGCGCTGACCGTATTCCGGAAGATCACAAATACGCCACCTCAATCCTCGCGCTGGATGCGACTACCGGGAAAGAGAAGTGGGTATACCAGACCGTGCATAACGACCTCTGGGATTTCGATATCCCGATGCAGCCGAGCCTGGTTGATTTCCCGACGAAAGAGGGCAACAAGCCCGCGGTGGTGGTGGGCACCAAAGCGGGGCAAATTTACGTTCTTGATCGCCTGACGGGTAAACCGCTCACTGAAGTGAAAGAGGTTCCGGTAAAACCAGCGGATATTCCACGTGAACAGTACCCGGCAACGCAGCCGCGCTCTGTGGGAATGCCGCAGATTGGCGCGGAAACCCTGAAAGAATCGGATATGTGGGGGGCGACGCCGTTTGACCAGCTGGCCTGCCGTATCAGCTTCAAATCAATGCGTTATGACGGTCTGTACACGATGCCGGGAACCGATATTTCCCTGAGCTTCCCGGGCTCGCTGGGGGGAATGAACTGGGGCAGCTTGTCCACCGATCCGAACAACCAGTACATCTTCGTCAACGACATGCGTCTGGGTCTGTGGGTCCAGCTGATTAAACAAGATCCGCAGAGCGCGGTGGCAAACACAGGCGGTGAAGCCGTGAACGCCGGGATGGGCGCCGTTCCGATGAAAGGAACGCCGTATTCGGTCAACAAAAACCGTTTCATGTCACCGCTGGGCATTCCGTGCCAGAAACCACCGTTTGGCTCCCTCTCCGCAATTGACCTGAAAACGCAGAAAATCGTCTGGCAGGTGCCGGTCGGTACCGTTCAGGATACCGGTCCGTTTGGGATAAAAATGCGCATGCCAATGCCTGTCGGTATGCCGACGCTGGGCGGTACGCTGGCCACGCAGGGCGGTCTGGTCTTCATTGCGGGAACCCAGGATTACTACCTGCGCGCCTTTGATTCCTCCACGGGGGAAGAAGTGTGGAAAGCGCGTCTCCCGGTGGGTAGCCAGGGCGGACCTGTCAGCTATGTATCACCGAAAACCGGCAAACAGTACATTCTGATCTCTGCCGGCGGTGCACGCCAGTCGCCGGATCGTGGTGACTACGTGATTGCCTACGCGCTGGATAAATAACAGCTAAATAAGCAGCCCGGCCCCGTCGTAGTACGGGGCTTTTTTTTGACTAAAAACTACGCACAGGAAGAAAGCGCCGGTTCCGGTCAGCCCGTGAAAAGCACCCGCCAGCGTCGGCGACGGCGAGTCATCTCGCGCCATAGCGCGATTATCTCGTCAGGTTGCAGGGCATCAATAGCCTGCGGCGTTAACACCGGCAAACCATAGCGCTGGCGCAGGGCGGCCACTGCCGTGGCGCTGGCATCCATCGGTGAGCGGATCTGCGTCGCCAGCTGCTGTCGCAACACGCTGAACGCTGCCTCATCGCACGGCGTCAGCTCACGCAAAAATCGTTTGCAGCAACCCAACAGGTTCACGGGAGAACGGTCAGGCGACTGTAACGCCAGCAGCAGGCCATCGCGATCGGCAATACGCTGATAACGACAGCTGACCACGTAGCCAATCTGCTGTTCCACGCGCAGGCGCTGGAAAAATTGCGGTTCGCAGCATAACGCCAGCAGCCGCAGCGCGGCGAGCGACGCGCCCGGCGGCAGGGGAATAAACACCAGCAGCGCCGAATCCGCGCTGGCGTGCGGGATGTGTTCGATCCCGCCGGGACAACCGCTTAACGGCAACGGCTTAGCGTTAACCGGCACCCGGAGCAGGCCAAGCTGCCGGGCTAACCCGTGCGCGTGTCCGGCGCTGCCGCCAACTAACGCCGCCAGCCAGCCGTCCCGTGGCGGGTCCGATGCCAGACGTTCAGGCAATTGCTGAAGCAGCTCACGGATGGCAATGCCTTCTGGCGCTGGCGTAATAGCAGGTGCGGGGTGGGAGAGGCGATCGATTATCGCCCCGATGATGGGTTCCGCCGTCACCATGGCGTCAGGAAGCCGCAGGGTGAGCTGCCAGCTACCGTCAACCGTTTGCCACTCGCCGCTGCCGTCGATATGGCGCAGTTCAGCAAGAAGAGGGCGTAACTGTTTGCCCATCGCCACCCCCTGAGACCTGTCCACGCGCGAATAAAAAGGCCTGCGCAGGATCAGCGTCGGCGGTTGTGTCTGCGCCGACAAATGCAGCAGTGGAGCAGCTTCTGACGTCGGGGCTGGCGCAGCATACCTGGCAGTCTGCGGGTAGAAGGAAAACGCGATGGGGCTATCATCTGCAACCGGCTGGCGACGCCAATGGCTAAGCGGCAGGGCAAAACCCTGGCTGGCAATAATTTCAGCGGTTTCCATTTTTTTGCAGGCCAGATACGAGACTGGCGCCGCCAGTAAGTCAGCACAGAAGGCGGAAAAACCTACGGGCGCCGCGCCGGGCGCAAAACCAAATGCCCGCTGGCGCAGCTGCTCCAGCGTCGGCAGGGCGCTGAAACGCTGCTGTGCCAGCCGATAATAATGCCGCTGCTGCTCATCCGTCGTTTGCTGTAGCGCCCGTAGCCAGTGGGTAATATGCGGGTCAATGTCCTCGGGCCGTTCGCTATCAACCGTTAGCGCCAGCCAGCCGTAATTGTCATCCTGATAAAGCCAGTTCAGGGCTACCTCTTCTGCCAGCCCGCGCACCCGTAGCCCGGCAATCAGGCTTCCGGGGGCGTCGTCCAGTAAAAACTCCCGAAATAAAGTGACGTTGTCACTTTTTCGGATTAACGGACAACGCCACAGTGCGGGTCGCTCCGTTACCGCCAGCTTATAATCTGCTTCAGCGCTAAGACGCAACGGGGGAGCGGTTTCAGGCATGCCTCCTGACGCAAAATCTGACGCAAACGTATGGGCAAGCTCGGCCAGCACATCCAGCGTTTGCGGCCCTTGCAGCCACAATTGCAGGTGTCCGGCCACATAATAGCGACGATGAAAGTCGCGCAACGCGGCTTGCAGCGATACCGGGTCCTGTCCCAGAGAATCCTTGCTACCCACCTGAAAACGGCGAAAAACCGCGGGTTCTTCCATCGCGTGGCGCGCCGCCGCTTCGCGCCTGGCGGAATCATGTTGCTGGATGAGCCGGTTTTCCGCATCAATGACAGCCACTTCGCGCTGTATGTCATGCGGTGAAAGCAGCGGCGCCTGCAACATATCCCGCAGCCGCGCGACGCCGTAGGACAGGTTATCGGCGGCAACGTCGAAGAAAAAAGCGCTATGGCGAGCCAGCGTGGTGGCATTGACGCTGCCGCCCTGGCGCTGGATCCAGGCCATGAGTCGATCATCGCCCTGATAGCGCTGGCTACCGCGGAACAGCAGGTGCTCAAGCAAATGCGCAAGACCGGCGAAGCGCGGTGGTTCGTGATGGCTTCCGGCACTTACGCGCGCCAGCGCCGCCGCGCGTGTCGCCTGCGGCTGATGCACCAGCGTTGCGCGTAAACCGCCTGCCAGTTCCACGATGCGGGTGGTCATTATCGTTACAGTTCCCGGGTTTTATAGATAAGCTGAGAACGGGTACGGTTGCGGAACTGAAGCTGACCGATCTTCATATCACTACAGGCTGCTTCGCGTCGCGCCTCGAGGATTTTATGATGATGCGGCGATTTGCTGCACACCGGATCGGCGTTATCAGCATTCCCGGTGAGCATAAAGGCCTGGCAGCGGCAGCCGCCGAAGTCCTTCTCCTTTTCATCGCAGGAGCGGCACGGCTCTGGCATCCAGTCAAACCCGCGATAGCGGTTGAAGCCGAAAGAGTCATACCAGATGGATTCCAGGCTCTGTTCAAGCACCGACGGGAAATCCACCGGCAGCTGGCGCGCGCTGTGGCAGGGCAGCGCCGTGCCTTCCGGGGTCACGCTGAGGAAAATCGCCCCCCAGCCGCCCATACAGCCTTTTGGCCGCTCTTCGTAATAATCGGGGGTGACGAACAGCAGGTTGGTCAGATTGCCGCTGGCGGCCATTTTTTGCCGATATTCGGCAACCACGCGTTCCGCGCGGGCGATCTGTTCCCGCGTCGGCAGAAGCCCCTGACGATTAAGGAATGCCCAACCGTAGAACTGGCAGGTGGCAAGTTCGACATCGTCGGCGTCCAGTTCGATGCACAGCTCGATGATTTTATCGATCTGATCGATATTATGCCGGTGCAGGACGAAATTCAGCACCATCGGGTAATCACGGGCTTTGACCGCTTTGGCCATCGCCAGCTTCTGCTGGAAGGCTTTTTTATTCCCCGCCAGCGCAGCGTTGAGCACTTCATCGCTGGCCTGGAAGCTAATCTGGATATGGTCCAGACCGGCCTCGCTGAACGCGTCGAGCTTGCTTTCCGTCAGGCCAATTCCCGAGGTGATCAGGTTGGTATAAAAACCGAGATCGCGGGCGGCGCGGATCAGCTCCGGCAGATCTTTACGCGTCAACGGTTCGCCGCCGGAAAAACCTATCTGCACGCTGCCCATCGCCCGCGCCTGGCGGAAAACCTCAATCCACTGTTCGGTGGTCAGCTCCTGATCCTGCCGGGCGAAGTCCAGCGGGTTAGAGCAGTAAGGACACTGTAGCGGACAGCGATAGGTCAGCTCCGCCAGCAGCCACAGCGGTGGATTGACGGCGGGTTTATTCTGGCTCACGGAAAATAATCCACTTCTGTTGATAAGCGATTTGCAGGAATTCTACGACGTCGTCATCCACGCCGCCGGCTTCCGGGAACCGTTCGTTGAGTATGGCAATGATGGCCGCCGCGTCGCGTTGGCCATCGACCAGTTCGAGGATCGCGGCCGCGGTCTCATTGAGTTTGGCCATGCCTTCCGGATAGAGGATGACATGGCTGTCCTGAGCGGCTTCCCATTGCAGGCGATAGCCGCGACGAAAGGCGACGATGGAGTTTTTTTGCATGCTTATACCAGTCGGGTTGTGTGCCAGGCCGCTTTGTCGGTGACCGTGTGATAAGGCGGACGCTGTAGCGCGTAGGCCATGGTCATCGCGTCGAGCATCGACCACAGGATATCGAGTTTGAACTGAAGGATCTCCAGCATCCGATTCTGCTTTTCCGCGCTATCGCAGTAACGCTTCGCCAGCTCCAGACCGTGTTCAACGTCGCGGCTGGCCTGGCTGAGGCGGCTGCGGAAATAAAAATAGCCTTCCTCTTTGATCCACGGGTAGTGCTGTGGCCAGCTGTCGAGACGCGACTGATGGATTTGCGGGGCGAACAGTTCGGTGAGCGAGCTGCATGCCGCCTCCTGCCAGTTGGCGCGGCGGGCGAAGTTAACGTAAGCGTCGACGGCGAAACGGACGCCGGGCAGTACGTGGCGTTCGCTGATTAAGTCCTCGCGGCTGAGCCCCACGGCTTCGCCCAGCTGTAGCCAGGCTTCGATACCGCCGTCATGACCGTTGCTGCCGTCGTGATCGAGGATCCGCTGCACCCATTTGCGACGCGTGTGCGGATCCGGGCAGTTCGCCATAATTGCCGCATCTTTCAGCGGGATCGTCGTCTGGTAGTAAAACCGGTTCGCCACCCAGCCCTGGATCTGCTCGCGGCTGGCCTCGCCGTTATGCATCGCGATATGGTACGGATGGTGAATATGATAGTAGGCGCCTTTCGCCCGGAGGGCGTGCTCAAACTCTTGCGGTGAGAGCGTTTCGCGAATGTGCATAGTTAGTCCTGAAGCGTGATGTTCATCCCGTCCCAGCTCACTTCTATTCCCTGCTGCGCAAGGGCGTGACGCTGCGGCGACTGCTCGTTAAGGATCGGGTTGGTGTTATTAATGTGGATCAGAATCTTGCGCTTTGCCGGCAGCGAGGCCAGCAGCGCCATCATGCCGTGTTCATCGCCGAGCGCCAGATGGCCCATGTCGCGGCCGGTATTGCGTCCGACGCCGGTGGCCTGGAGTTCATCGTCCTGCCAGACGGTGCCGTCAATCAGCAGACAGTCCGCTTTTTTAAGCCACGGCAGGATGGTGTCATCGGGTTCACCGAGACCCGGTGCGTAGAACAGCGTCTGACCGTTGCGGCGGTTTTCGATAAACAGCGCCACGTTATGCCCCGGCAGCGGGCGGTCGCGCCACGGCGAATAGGGCGGTGCGTTACTGGCGATGGGGACAGCGGTAAACTGCAAATCAGGGCAGGCTTCCACGCTAAAGGCGGTGAGCGGCGCGATCGGGTGGTGAATCAGGCCACCGTTCCAGTGCCGGAGCATGGTAAAAATCGGGAATCCGCTGGAAAGATCTTCATGCACCTCCGGCGTACACCATACCTGATGCGGGCACCCTTCGCGCAGGCTGAGCAGCCCGGTGGTGTGGTCAATCTGGCTATCGGTGAGAATAATGCCGCCAATATGTGTGCCGCGCAGAACCTCTTTCTTATTCAGTTCTGGCGTATGGGCAATCTGCTGGCTGATATCGGGGGAGGCGTTACACAGCACCCACTCTTTGCCGTTATCGCTGACGATGATCGACGACTGGGTGCGAGGGGTCGCCTGAAGGGTACCGTTGCGCAAACCCTGACAGTTGGCGCAGTTACAGTTCCACTGGGGGAAACCACCGCCAGCGGCGGAACCGAGGACTTTAATAAACATGAAGATGGGCCAGGTAGTCAAACAAAAATGCCCGCACGGATGGCGGGCAGAGCGATTAGCGGTTGGAAATGTACAGGGTCACTTCCAGGCCAAGACGTAAATCAATAAAAGCAGGTTTCTTCCACATCGTTTTTTCCTCTTTAAAAATGCAGCACCAACGCCATTGTTTGTGCCAGTTTTGTGATGGTCATCAAATAATGCGTCACAGGAGGGCAAAGCTCAACCCGAAAGATGTAAGGAATTAACTTAATGTTTACAACGTAACCTATTGTTGCCAAACATTTTGCAATACCTTTTGCCAGTTGCCCCACAGCAGCTTATTCAGCACAAATTGATCATAGCCGCTGTCACGCAACGCGCTGATTAGCCGCGGTAAACCACTCACATCGTGTAAGTCATCAGGCAACGTAATGCCGTCAAAATCGGAGCCCAGCGCGACATGATCGTCACCCATGATGTTAATAAGATAGTCGATATGACGAACGATTGTGCTCAGCGGGGTATCGCTATCGCGTTTACCGTCGGCGCGCAGAAACGCGTTGCCGAAATTGACGCCTGCCACGCCGCCGCTGTCGCGGATAGCCAGCAGCTGCCGATCGGTCAGATTGCGCGGTTGCGGGCACAGCGTATGGGCGTTGGAATGGGTGGCGACCAGCGGTGAAGAGGAATGACGAGCGGTATCCCAGAACGCTTTTTCATTCATATGCGAAACATCAATCAGCATGTTCAGGGCGTTAGCGTGCTTAATGAGGGCGATACCCTCAGCGGTAAGCCCAGGGCCGCTGTCCGGGCTGCCGGGAAACGCCCCGTTAACGCCGGTGCCAAAACGGTTAGCAATGTTCCAGAAAGGCCCAATGCTGCGCACCCCGGCGGCATAAAAAGCCTGTAGATCGCCTCCCTCGCCGTCAAAACCGCCCGCGCCCTCAATATGCGCCACCATCGCCAGCACTTTATCCTGACGGCAGCGTTCGATATCCGCCGCGCTCAGGCACAATCGCGCCCGGCCATCGGAGTGGGCGACAAGCTGCTTAAGGATCGTCAGCTGCTGCCAGAGAATGTCGACCGGCTGCCACGGCTCGCTGGCGTATTGTGGCGCCATGCGGGCGATATACTCCTGCGGCGGCACGAACAGCGCGAACAGCCCGCCGGAAAATCCGCCTTGCTGCATGCGTGGATAATCGAGGTGTCCCTTCTCAATGCCGGAGAAGAAGGCCGTTACCGGATCCTGGCGATGGTGAAGCCATAAATTAAGCAACAGGTCATTGTGACCATCAAAAATCGCCATAGCGCATCCCACTGTCTTTTATTGCTGCGAAAGTTGCCTGGCACGATAACCGATTTGTCCGGTCCGGCAAGGGGAAAATTACAACTTAGCAGCAATTGTTAATATCACTTAACAGTGAGGAGATCCGCAAAGCGGGTGGTGTAGCGGGGTGAAAGCATTTCCCGTTTCATCTGCCACGGCTGCTGTATACCCTGTCCCGCGAAGTAAAGCGTGCCACGGCCATTTTCAGCATTCAGATGGTCTAATACATCCATTAACTTTTGGCTGTTTTTCCTGGGGGCGTTGTCGTCAAACAGATTAAGTTGCGCGACGCCCTGGCTATAAAAATCTCCCAGCATCACTCCGGCTTTCTGGTACCGATGGCCGTTCTTCCAGACCGCATCCAGACAACGAACTGATGCGCCGATAATATCCCGACTATCCTGGGTTGGGGTGAGCAGTTTTACCGACGCGCTATTGCCATAATATGGCTCGTTAAGCGCGAAGGGCGAGGTTTTAACAAATACGGAGATAAAGCGGCAATGCTGATGCTCATTGCGAAGTTTTTCTGCTGCCCGGGCGGCATAACTACAGATGGCCTGGCGTACATCGTCATATTCGGTGATGCGTTCGCCAAACGAGCGCGAACAGACGATTTCTTGCTTTACCGGGGCAAACTCTTCCAGTTCAAGACACGATTCGCCCCGTAATTCACGCACCGTTCTCTCCAGCACGACATTGAAATGTTTTCTTATGAACCGGATATCGGTGTCTGCCAGTTGCAGGACGGTCTTAATCCCCATCATCTCAAGCTTCTTCGCTATGCGACGTCCTACACCCCAAACGTCTTCGACGGGTAGCGCCGCCATCAGCTTTCTCTGACGATCCACATTGGATAAATCAACAACGCCTCCCGTCTGGCGCTGCCAGCGTTTCGCCGCGTGATTTGCCAGTTTCGCCAGCGTCTTTGTGGGTGCGATGCCCACTCCGACGGTCAGATGGGTGCGTTGCAGTACGGTCGCTCTCATTTCATGCCCAAAGTCGGAAAGATCGCGACAATTACGCACGCCGGTAAGATCGCAAAAGATCTCATCAATTGAGTATATTTCGCTACGAGGCGACATCTCTTCAAGCGTGTTCATTACCCGGTTGGACATATCCGCGTAAAGTTCATAATTACTGCTGAAACAAACCACGCCATGATGCCTGAAGAGATCTTTCTGTTTGAAGTACGGTTCACCCATTTTCACAAAGGGTTTGGCTTCAGCGGAGCGAGAGATGACGCACCCATCGTTATTGGACAACACGACCACCGGTCGTCCCTTCAGGTCCGGGCGAAAAACCGTTTCACAGGAAGCATAGAAAGCGTTCACATCACACAGTGCAAACATGGTCAGCTCGCTCTGGTATCGCCAGGAGGGGTGAAAAACTGCATTATGATCACCGTTAATTAAGACTGTATTTATATACAGTATTGTATGTTGATAGCAAAGATCAAGGGGGAACGAGGAGTGACGTCGTACGGGTGCAGGAGGGAGAGGGTTATGTTCAGAATGGCGGCGAGGCAAATCTGGCGGAAAGGGTATTTAATGAAATGTTTAAGGAATATAAGTGCCCATACGACAGGTATGGGCAGTGAAGCCGTCGATATTACTTCTTCTTGTTCATCATCGCCTTGAGATCGGCAAAGGGGTTAAACGTGGCGACACCCACGTCTTTTTGCGCATCCTCACCCGCGACAACGGTGGTGCCATACTGATCCGCTTCGGTGTACTTTGAGTGTTCGTGATCGTGACAAAACAGGCACAACAGCTCCCAGTTACTGCCATCTTCCGGGTTATTGGTGTGATCGTGGTCGATATGGTGAACCGTGAGTTCACGAAGATTTGAATAAACAAACTCACGCGAGCAGCGTCCACAAACCCAGGGGTAGATTTTTAGCGCTTTTTCACGGTAGCCGCTTTCCAGCCGTGCGTAGTTTTTGGGGATCAGAGCCATTGCTGATGTTACCTGTTAAAAAGAGAATAATTCACACTATATCCCATTATGAGATGTCAGGAGAATGCCTCCTCTGCGGGAAGGCAGCGTGCGATTTGCGTATTTCTGTCAGTTTATTTGAAGCATTCCGTTAAATAATCACCATTTATTCTCATTCGTTAATGCGTAGAGTAGGGATAACGCAATGCTTTATCAGGATACTCCACTATGAAAAAGATCGGATTTTTGTCGTTTGGTCACTGGACACCGTCACCCCAGTCCGGCACGCGAACCGCGGCTGACACGCTGCTACAGTCCATCGATCTGGCGGTCGCCGCCGAAGAGCTGGGCGCGGACGGGGCTTATTTCCGTGTGCATCACTTTGCCCGCCAGCTCAGTTCGCCATTCCCCTTGCTGGCTGCAATAGGCGCGAAAACCAAACGCATCGAAATCGGGACGGGCGTGATCGACATGCGGTATGAAAATCCGCTGTATATGGCGGAAGATGCTGGCGCGGCAGATCTCATCTCCGGCGGGCGATTACAGCTTGGTATCAGCCGGGGTTCCCCGGAGCAGGTGATTGATGGCTGGCGTTATTTTGGTTACGTGCCGCAGGAAGGGGAAAACGAATCAGATATGGCGCGCCGCCACACTGAGGTACTGCTTGATGTATTACGCGGTGAAGGGTTTGCAAAGCCTAACCCACAGCCGATGTTCCCAAACCCGCCGGGATTATTGCGTCTGGAGCCGCATTCAGAAGGCTTACGCGATCGTATCTGGTGGGGGGCTGGCTCTAATGCAACGGCAGTATGGGCGGCGAAACTGGGGATGAACCTGCAAAGCTCAACGCTGAAAGATGATGAAACCGGCGAGCCGTTCCATATTCAGCAGGCAAAACAGATCCGTGCCTACCGACAGGCCTGGGCTGAGGCAGGGCATACCCGTCAGCCACGCGTTTCGGTCAGCCGCAGTATTTTTGCCCTGATGGACGATCGCGACCGGATGTATTTCGGTTCAAGCCGCAATGAAAGCGACAGCGTGGGCTATCTGGATGAGAAAACGCGGGCCATTTTCGGACGCAGCTATGCCGCAGAGCCAGACAAGCTGATTGAACAGTTGAAAAAGGATGAAGCGATCGCGGAAGCGGATACGCTGTTACTTACCATGCCGAATCAGCTGGGCGTGGAATACAACGCACATGTGATCGAGTCCATCCTGAAACATGTCGCACCGGAAATGGGATGGCGCGATCGCAATGCTTAATCTGGCCCTCTGGTATCGCCGGTTTGGTGAGCCTGAATCGGTACTGCAAGCGGAAACTACACCATTGTCGCCGCGACAGCCGGGAGAGATACGTGTGCGCATGCTTTTTTCCCCGGTGAACGCCTCTGATCTCATCCCCATCACCGGAGCATATCGCCATCGCACGCCGCTGCCTGCGATAGCCGGTTATGAAGGGGTCGGAATAGTGACCGAAACGCCCGCCGCTTATCCGGCGCTGCTGGGCAAGCGGGTCCTGCCGTTACGGGGGCAGGGAACCTGGCAGCGCTATGTCGACTGCCCGGCGGCGTATGCGGTTCCCGTCCCGGACGACGTCGACTCGCTACTTGCCGCGCGGGCGTATATCAACCCGCTTGCCGCACAGATGATGCTGGACCGCTATCCTCCGGTCGGGAAAACGGTGCTGCTCACCGCTGCCGGTTCTGACTGCGCCGTTCTGCTCGGGCAATGGGCACGTCAGGCGGGTGCGGAGGCGGTTTACGGGATCCATCGTTCGCCCGTGCACGCTCAACGTCTGGCTGAAATGGGGATCGTCCCGATTGCGCAACATGATACGACCGCCGTCAACGCTGCCGCCGCGCAAGCGGAGGTGGTGTACGACGCCACGGGCGGCAGTCTGGCGGAGACGATCCTGAGCGTGATGCCCGAAACCGGCACCTTTGTCT
This sequence comes from Enterobacter sp. YSU, assembly GCF_016082135.1. NCBI lineage: Bacteria > Pseudomonadati > Pseudomonadota > Gammaproteobacteria > Enterobacterales > Enterobacteriaceae > Enterobacter > Enterobacter sp. YSU. The sequence continues at coordinate 4,313,292 of NZ_CP059487.1, read as the reverse complement.
GCTACGGGCTACTCTCCGGGCAGACCTTCCGGCAGCAGCGGCCGTTGCCGCGCGTGGCGTGGTTTCACATTCGTAACTATCTGGACGCGCTGAGCGCTGAGGCGTGGCAGGCGGAGTTTCGGCGCATCTGGCCTAAACTGCGCGCCAGCCAGTGCAGCGATGTCACCCTCTACCCGCTGTCGGAATGGCAGCGGGCAGTGGGCAACTATCGCGAAGCGGGAAGAACGGGTAAGCCCATGCTCTCGATGGACAATTAATCGGCCTTATGGCTCATGTCGCTCAGCAGTACAGCGATACTTTGTCCACCGGCGGTCTGCTCCAGGCCAATTTTGACAATAATTGTCAGCGGAACGGAGAGCAGCATGCCGACAGGCCCGAGCAGCCAGCCCCAGAAAATCAGGGACAGGAACACAACAAGGGTTGAAAGCCCCAGCCCGCGTCCCATTATCCGTGGTTCGAGAATGTTCCCGAAGACAAGGTTAATCACCAGATAGCCTGCCAGCAGAATCAGGGCATCATACAAACCGCTGAAAACCAGCACCTGAAGGATAGGGGGGATCGCCGCCAGCACGGAGCCGATGTTAGGAATATAGTTGAGCGCAAAGGCCAGCAGCCCCCAGACAAAGGCAAAACGCACATCCAGCGCGGCGAGCATCCCCCAGACCACTAATCCCGTCACCAGGCTGATGGCCGTTTTCAGCACCAGATAGCGTGAAACGCTGTCGAGCGCGCGCTGAATGGCGCCCATTCCCTCTACCGGACGCACCATGATGTGCTGGAGCTTTGCAGGCAGCTGTGGAACTTCCAGCAGCATAAACACAACCGTCAGGAACAGCAGGAAAATCGAGGTCATGGCGTTGGAGAGTTGTGCCAGCAGGCTGGTGACAATCGTCATGGCGGCATTCGGATCGATGTATTTAAGCAGTTCCTCAACCGAGACTTCGATACCCGCGCGTTGCAGCCAGGGTTCAATTTGCAGCAGCGGGGTCGCCAGGGAAGAGCGGTATGTCGGTAGCGTCCGCGCCAGCTCGTTCAGGGAGGTTCCCAGATAGGCGACTAACAGCACCATCGCAACGATAATAATACTGATAAGCAGGCTTATCGCCAGCACACGCGGGATGCGCAGCCGCACCATTCGCTGCACCAGTGGATTGAGGATCACCGCGATAAAAAGCGCCAGGATAAAAGGCACGATGATATCGGCCGCAAAACGAACGCCGGTCAGAATGATCACCAGCATGCCCAGCATGATGACGATCTTAAGCCCGTTGAGGGTGATAATAGGTTTGGCCATGGACGTTCCTGAACAGTTTTTTATTTATAATAGAGGGGAAAGCGGATTAAAAAAACTAACCAAAATCAAACAGACTGGGTAAAGAAATGAAAAGGCTTTGAGTAAATTCCTGGCTTATGATACAAATCAGGCGTGTTCAACTACCGAGGACAATTTTCATCCGCAAAGACGAGAAGCAACACCGCGGATAATTGTAATTTTATGGACAATTTGTTCAGGACGTATTTTTCAAACAACTCAGCTCTGTTTTCAACCTCCCTCTGCCTGCTTTCTGGTGAGCAACACTGGCGTTCCGCGCTATAGTCACGTCTTCTGCCTGAGCTGGCGCTATGCGCTTAGCTAACTGATTTAATTCCCAATTTTTTGGTTTGCTGTCCGCAGCGAGCCTCGATGGATTATATTCTCAAGCAGGAGAAAAAACATGTTTTACTGGATTTTATTAGCTCTGGCGATCGTCGCTGAAATTACCGGCACCTTGTCGATGAAATGGGCAAGCGTGAGTGATGGCAGCACCGGTTTTATTTTGATGCTGGTCATGATTACGCTTTCCTATATTTTCCTCTCTTTTGCGGTTAAAAAAATCGCGCTGGGCGTGGCATACGCATTGTGGGAAGGTATTGGTATTTTATTGATTACGCTGTTTAGCGTCATGTTATTTGATGAAACCCTGACGACAATGAAAATTGCCGGGCTGACGACCCTGGTCGCAGGTATCGTGCTGATTAAATCGGGTACACGCAAACCGGCAAAACAGCAGAAGGAGCAGACCCATGCAGCAGTTTGAATGGATCCACGCGGCCTGGCTGGCTTTCGCCATCGTTCTGGAAATTATTGCCAACGTCTTTCTGAAGTTCTCCGATGGTTTTCGTCGTAAAGCCTACGGCCTGTTATCGATTGCCGCGGTTCTGGGGGCGTTTAGCGCCCTGTCACAGGCGGTGAAAGGCATCGATCTGTCCGTGGCCTATGCGCTGTGGGGGGGCTTCGGTATTGCCGCCACCCTGGCGGCAGGCTGGATTATGTTCGGGCAGCGTTTAAACAATAAAGGCTGGATAGGGCTGGTATTACTGCTCGCCGGCATGATCATGATTAAACTGGCCTGAGTGACCTACTGCTGCGCCAGGGCTTCCAGCCGGTCGCGAAAACCGGTCACCGACAACGCCCGGTTATCGGCGCGCCAGCGGTCTTTCGCCGCTGGCGCAGAACTCTGAACGCCAATCAGCTGCCAGCCGTTATCGGTTTTTAACATCAGGGGCGATCCGCTATCACCCGGTAGCGTATCGCACTGATGGGACAGCACGCTGTTTTGCGCCCAGCCCGTCACCACGCAGTCCGTATGGGTGTACAGCGAATCGAGGTGATCAACAGGATAACCTGATTGCGTCACTTTTCGATCGGCGGCTTTCAGGGCGGCGGTGAGCGCGGCCTTATCGCCATCAAAGAGCGGCAGCGGGGTGATCCCGGACGGCGGATAACGTAAAACGATCAGCCCGAAATCCCAGGGGGCCGCCCCGGGCGGCACAATCCAGCCATCGCCATCCGGTTTCAGGCGTTTGCCAAGCGACGGATCCACACGCCCCTCAATACCGTGAATTTCGTAGCGCCATATTCCTTTTTGCGACACAAAGCGCAGGGCGATCGCTTTATCCGGTTTGCCTTCAGGCGGCATTAACAGGCAATGACCCGCCGTCAGCGCAAGGCGTGGCGTAATGAGGGTTGCGGTACATAAATTGCCGCTGGCGGTTTCCAGTTGCCCGATGGCATCCCAGGGCGATTCGGTAGGATCGGTGACACGCGTACGATCGTCATGACCAAAAAACAGCGTCTTTAACTCTTTGGCGCTAATGGCGTCATCGTCGCCATCATCCGCATGTGAAAAGCCAGCAAAAAGGCTGAACGTTCCCAGTAACAACACAACAGATTTACGCATATCACACTCTGGTGGGGGTAATTATGATTATTAAAAGTGAACCCTATGAAAATACTATAGACGCGACGGCGAGAAAGTGGGAGTAAAATCAGCGTGCTACATTCAGGAAAGATAAAAGTGGCTGGCGATGAGCGCGCATAAAATTAGCAGGATAAGAATGAACTCAAACCGATAGCGCCGCAGCATACGCCCTCCGGATAAAAAAACGGCGCTGACCGCAAACCCGTTCAGCGCCGGTTTACCAACGTGCCCCGAAGGGCACGGTTAAGCTTGTACTCTTACGCTGCTGGCTGTGCAGCAGGTTTAGCCGCTTCGTGTTTTGCTGCTTTTTTGTGATGCTTTTTAGCCGCCTGGGCTTTCTGCTCTACCGCAGGTTTTGCCGCTTTTTTGTGGTGCTTTTTCGCGGCCTGCGCTTTCTGTTCTGCCGCTGGTTTAGCCGCTTTGTGATGTTTTTTATGGTGAACCGTTTTGGCCGGAGCAGCGGTGGATGCCGCAGGCGCTGCGGTGGCGGTAGTTTCAGCCGCGAATGCAGCGGAAGACAGACCCATAGCAGCGGCAACAACCAGAGCTAATACTTTTTTCATTTTCATACCCTCGAATTTGGTTTCTCATTTAACCCCACTGCGGGGCCGTTGAAATAACTATATCCCTGTAAATTCGGGGTTTCCGTGAGTGATTGGTATCGGCGTGTAACCATATGTACAACGCCGGGGCGGCCCCCGGCGCGTTCGGTTACAGGTAGCGGGACGTCAGGTGTTCGCGGAAGTAGCGGATATTCAGATCTTCACCTGTAGCCTGGGTGATGAGCTGCGACGTGCTGAAACGGCTGCCGTGCTGCCAGATATTCTGACGCAGCCAGTCAAACAGCGCCGAGAAATCGCCCCCGGCAATGGATGCCTGCAACCCGGGCAGCGCAGTTTTGGCGGCATGGAACAGCTGTGCCGCATACATTGCCCCCAGCGTGTAAGACGGGAAGTAGCCAAAACCGCCGTCGGTCCAGTGGATATCCTGCATACAGCCGTTGCGGTAGTTATCTTTGGTGGATAACCCAAGCCACGCCTGCATTTTCTCATCCCATAACGCGGGAATATCATCGACTTCAATTTCGCCATTGATCAGCGCGCGCTCGATCTCATAGCGCAGCACCACATGCGCCGGATAGCTCACTTCATCCGCATCAACGCGGATGTAGCCCGGCTTCACGCGCTGGTTCCAGGCAATAAAATTCTCTTCGCTGAATGCCGCCTGGCTGCCGAAACGGGCATGAACCGCCGGAAGCAGATGCTTCAGGAAAGCGTCGCTGCGGCCCAGCTGCATTTCAAAGAACAAGCTCTGGGATTCATGGATCGCCGTAGAGCGCGCCAGCGCAACGGGCTGGCCGGCCCACGCTCGCGGAAGGTTTTGCTCGTAGCGGGCATGTCCGGTTTCGTGGATCACGCCGAAAAGCGCGCTGAGCAGTTCATCTTCATCGTAACGCGTGGTGATACGCACATCTTCCGGCACGCCGCCGCAGAACGGGTGAGCGCTAACGTCCAGACGACCGCCGTTAAAATCGAAGCCAAGCATTTTCATCGCTTCCAGGCCCAGCTCGCGCTGCGTGGCGGTCGGGAAGGGACCCTGTGGCGGAACGAACGATCGTTGAGCCTGTTTTTCCACAACCTTTGCCAGCAGCTCCGGCAGCCAGGACTTCAGATCGCCGAACAGCACATCCAGGCGAGCGCTGGTCATGTCGGGTTCAAAGATATCCAGCAGCGCGTCGTAAGGCGTGCAGCCTTTAGCCTCAGCGCGCAGGCGGGCCTCTTCACGACTGAGTTTCACCACCTCTTTCAGGTTGGCTGAAAAGCCCTGCCAGTCGTTGGCCGGACGCTGAGTGCGCCAGGCGTGTTCACACCTGCTGCCCGCCAGCGATTTGGCCTCCACCAGCGATTCCGGCAGTAAAGTGGCCTGCTGGTAGTGGCGTGTCATTTCACGCAGGTTGGCTTGCTCAACGTCATTCAGATCTTCGTCTGCCGCCGCCGCCAGCCATTCACCCATTTTTTTATCGGTCAGGATCTGATGTTGCAGGACGCTCATCTCCGCCAGCGCTTCACCGCGCGCGGCGCTGCCGCCTGGCGGCATCATGGTGAACATGTCCCAGCTGGCGATGGAGGAGAGGTGCGAGAAGCGGGAGAGGCGCTGGAAGGTGCGGGTGAGTTGTTGATAGTTATTATTTTTCATGAAGTCCTCGTGTCTGAATCAGCCGATGACAAAAATTAGCATCGGCTCGATTTAAACACGAAGAGGGCTGAATGTTAATGCAGTCGTTTATGCAGGCTCGCGCCCACCAGCAGTGCCGCGCACAACATCAGCGCGATAAATCCGCCCACGCCGTTCCAGCCGTAGTTATGCCAGAACACCCCGCCGAGCGTACCGGCTATGCTGGAACCGAGATAGTAACTGAACAGATACAGTGACGAAGCCTGACCTTTGGCGCGGCGCGCGCGTGGGCCAATCCAGCTGCTGGCAACGGAATGCGCGGCAAAGAATCCCGCAGAGAAGAGCAGCATTCCGGCAAAAATCAGCCACAGGGAAGAGAAAAGCGTCATCAGCAGTCCGAACAGCATCACGGCGGTGGAAACCAGCATCACCGGACCACGACCGAAGCGCGCGGTCATGGCGCCCGCTTTTGGCGAACTCCATGTCCCGGTGAGATATGCCACAGAGAGCAAACCCACCAATGCCTGACTAAGATGCCACGGTGAAAGCATCAGACGATAGCCGATGTAATTAAACAGCGTCACGAACGAGCCCATCAGCAGGAAACCGGTCAGGAACAAACGGGGCAGCCCTTGATCGCGCCAGTGCAGGCGAAAGTTGATAAATAACGTTTTCGGACGCAGGGAGGTCGGGCGGAAATGGCGCGATTCCGGCAGGATTTTCCAGAACATCAGCGCCGAAGCGAGGGCGAAGCAGCCGATAACGGCCAGTGCAATGCGCCAGTTAAAGAAATCAGTAAACACACCGCTAAGCAGGCGTCCGCTCATACCGCCGATAGAGTTCCCACTAATGTATAGCCCCATGGAGAAGGCCACGAAGCTCGGGTGGATCTCCTCGCTGAGATAGGTCATCCCGACCGCCGCCACGCCGCTGAGGGATAACCCAATCAGCGCGCGCATGACCAGAATGCCGTGCCAGCTGGTCATCATGGTGGACAGCAAGGTACACACGGAGGCCAGCATTAACGCCGTTACCATGACCTGCTTACGTCCGATGGCATCCGAAAGTGGCCCGGTGAACAGCAAACCGATCGCCAGCATCCCGGTTGAAATGGAGAGCGAAATACTGCTGCTGGCTGGCGACACGCCAAATTCATGCGACAGGACCGGCAGGATCGGCTGAACGCAGTAGAGCAGGGCAAAAGTGGCGAGACCCGCTGAGAAGAGCGCCAGCGTGACGCGCATAAACTGGGGGGTACCACGTTTAATAAACTGAACCGGCTGCGGTGCTGCGGGTAAATCATCGATGTCGCTGGCCGGCGCGATATCAACGGTCGTTGTACGGCTCACACATAATCCTTGCTTAAACATCCCCGTGTTTTCTGGTGACGGGTATGACCACAAGATTAGGGTAGGAAAATGTAAATATTCTGTCTAATATATTAATAATCTCAAATGATACTTTAAAAATATGAATATCGAGCTGCGCCATCTGCGCTATTTTGTCGCCGTTGCCGAAGAGCTGCATTTTGGTCGTGCGGCGGCAAGGCTGAATATCTCTCAGCCACCGCTAAGCCAGCAGATCCAGATCCTGGAGCAGCAGGTCGGGGCGCGTCTGCTGGCGCGAACCAACCGCAGCGTGAGCCTGACGGCGGCGGGAAAACAGTTTCTCGCCGATAGCCGGCAGATCCTGAGTATGGTGGAGGACGCCGCCGCCAGAGCGGAACGGCTTTATCTTGGGGAGACGGGGGAGCTGCGCATCGGGTTTACCTCATCGGCCCCCTTTATCAGCGCTGTTTCACAAACGCTATCCTCGTTTCGCCGTAACTTTCCGGATGTGCATATTCAGACGCGCGAAATAAATACCCGGGAGCAGATATCGCCGCTTAACGAAGGATCGCTCGACCTGGGGCTGATGCGTAACACGCAGTTGCCTGATACCCTGGCGTGGCAGGTGATCCTCCGCGAACCGCTGATGGCGATGATCCCCCGGGATCATCCGCTCGCCGCGCAGCACAGCGTCTCGCTGGCTGAACTGGCGAAAGAGCCGTTTGTCTTTTTTGACCCACAGGTGGGTACCGGGTTGTATGACGATATTCTTGGTCTGATGCGGCGATATGGCCTTGTCCCGACTATCGCGCAGGAGGTGGGGGAAGCCATGACGATCATTGGTCTCGTTGCCGCAGGGCTTGGCGTATCGATTCTCCCGGCCTCATTTAAACGGGTACAACTGGCGGAAATGCGCTGGGTGAAGATAGCCGAGCAGGATGCAGTCTCAGAGATGTGGCTGGTGTGGTCTAAACATCATGAACAGAGCCATGCGGCACAGCGTTTCAAAGAACAATTAATTACCGCTTCTCGCGGGCATTATTTATAGGGAAAAGTGGGCGAAAATGTGCAGTAAATCACATGGCTAAGTAAAAATTTGACGTCAGCCATTGAAGTGCTTCACCATAGCCCTCAGTTTATTTCGAAGCTCGAAAATAAGGGAGTACGAGGTGGTTGCTGATAGTCAGCCAGGGCATATCGATCAGATCAAGCAGACCAACGCGGGTGCCGTTTATCGCCTGATTGATCAGCTTGGTCCGGTTTCGCGTATCGATCTTTCGCGCCTGGCACAACTGGCACCCGCCAGTATTACCAAGATTGTCCGCGAAATGCTGGAAGCCCATCTGGTTCAGGAGACAGAAATTCAGGAGCCGGGCAGCCGTGGCCGTCCGGCGGTAGGGCTGGTGGTGGAAACGGAAGCCTGGCACTACCTGTCGCTGCGGATTAGCCGCGGGGAAATCTTCCTCGCGCTGCGCGACCTCAGCAGCAAGCTGGTGGTGGAGGACCGGCTGGAACTCCCGCTTAATGCAGAGCAACCACTTCTCGATGCCATTCTGACCCACATCGACCAGTTCTTTATTCGTCACCAGCAGCGTCTTGAACGTTTAACGGCGATTGCGATCACCCTGCCGGGAATTATTGATACCGAAAATGGCATTGTTCACCGCATGCCGTTTTATGAAAACGTCAAAGAGATGCCGCTGGGCGACGTGCTGGAAAACCACACCGGTGTGCCGGTCTACATTCAGCATGATATCAGCGCCTGGACGATGGCGGAGGCATTGTTTGGTGCCTCCCGGGGCGCACGCGACGTAATTCAGGTGGTGATTGATCATAACGTTGGCGCAGGTGTGATCACCGACGGGCGTCTGTTGCATGCTGGCAGCAGTAGCCTGGTGGAGATCGGCCATACGCAGGTCGATCCGTACGGAAAACGCTGCTACTGCGGTAACCATGGCTGTCTGGAGACGATTGCCAGCGTCGAAAGCGTGCTGGAGCTGGCGCAGGTGCGGCTCAGCCAGTCGATGAGCTCCACGCTGCACGGTCAACCGTTAAGCGTCGAGGCACTGTGCGCTGCGGCAAGGCAGGGCGATCTGCTGGCGAAGGACATTATTACCGGCGTGGGCAATAATGTCGGGCGCATTCTGGCCATTATGGTGAACCTGTTTAACCCGCAAAAAATACTGATCGGCTCCCCGCTCAGCCAGGCGGCGGATATCCTCTTTCCGGCGATTTCCGCCTGCATCAATCAGCAGGCGCTTCCCGCGTACAGTAAAAACATCGTGGTCGAAAGTACGCAATTTTCCAACCAGGGTACGATGGCCGGCGCCGCGCTGGTAAAAGATGCGATGTACAACGGCTCGTTACTGATTCGTTTGCTACAGGGCTAACTCTTTTCCAGAGATGTACGAAAAATTGCGCTATCTCAAGCCCGGTAGCGCACGCATCCCGTAGACTTTCCCCACTGAATTATTTACCTGGTTTATATTTTGAAGCATACCCAAGAGGTGGAATGAGTCATGCTTAAGCGTTTCTTTATTACTGGTACGGATACGTCTGTCGGGAAGACAGTCGTATCCCGCGCGTTACTTCAGGCCCTGGCGGCAAGCGGTAAACGCGTTGCAGGATACAAGCCGGTTGCAAAAGGCAGTAAAGAGACGCCAGAAGGGCTGCGCAATAAGGATGCCCTGGTTCTGCAAAGCGTCTCGTCTCTGGAACTGCCTTATGATGCCGTTAATCCTATCGCCTTAAGCGAAGAGGAAAGCAGCGTCGCTCACAGTGGGCTTATCAACTACAGCCTGCTTTCTGATGGCCTGGCAAATCTGAGTGAAAAGGTTGACCACGTTGTCGTTGAAGGGACCGGCGGCTGGCGCAGCCTGATGAACGATTTACGTCCCCTTTCCGAATGGGTGGTGCAGGAGCAGTTGCCGGTGATTATGGTCGTGGGCATTCAGGAAGGGTGCATCAACCATGCCTTGCTGACGGCGCAGGCTATCGCTAATGACGGCCTGCCGCTGATTGGTTGGGTGGCGAACCGTATTAACCCGGGCCTTGCGCACTACGCTGAAATCATCGATGTGCTGAGCAAAAAGCTGCCTGGCCCGCTGGTGGGCGAACTGCCTTATCTGCCCCGCGCCGAGCAGCGCGAATTAGCGCACTACATCGATCTCTCGGCTTTCGGCGGTATGCTGGCCGTAGATCGAGTCGTGGCGTAGCGTTCTCGACAATACCGACGCCACAACACAGGCAACCAGCAAACCGGGAAGTAAAAAATACTGCCCGGTCATCTCACATACCATCAAGGCCGACATGATTGGCGCATGCGTTGTGGCGGCGAGCAGCGTCGCCATACCCGCCAGTCCGAGCAGGATCGCCGTCTCAGAGCCAGGAAACCACAGCGCAAAGATCTGCGCAAACAGCATTCCCGTTGCCATACCGACAAACAAGGTTGGCGTGAACACGCCTCCCGGCGCGCCGGACCCGCTGCTTGCCAGCACCGCCAGCAGCTTGCAAATAAAGACGCCAGCAATCACCGACAGCAGCGGCGGTGACTGCAAAAACGCCTGAACCACGCTATAGCCATTCCCCCATACCTTCGGCGTTAGCAGCGACAGCAGCCCGACGATCAGACCACCCAGCGCCAGCTGCCACGGCGGTGAAAGTTTGAGACGCAGAAACAGCCTGTGGCTGGCCGCCATCAGCCACATCAGCAGCGGGCCGCAAACGCCAGCCAGCAGACCCACGCCAACGATCAGGAAATAATCCACCGCCGTAAGCATCTCGCTGAGATGGACATCATATAGCGTATTCGCGCCGGGACTTAACAGGCGCGTGGTCAGCAGGGCCACTACAGCAGCAATCACCACCGGGCCGAGGGAGGCCAGCATCAGCGTGCCAAACAGGATCTCTGCGATAAACAGGCTGCCCGCCAGCGGCGCATGATAGGCGCTGGCCATCCCGGCGGCGGCACCGCAGGCGATCCACAGTTTCCATTCGGATTTCGGCGTACAACGTTGTGCAAAAAAGGAGGCGGCGAGGGCAGCAAGCAGGATCATGGCGCCTTCACGGCCGATGGCGCTGCCGCTGGCGACCACCAGCAACGACGCGAGGGATTTCACCAGGCTGGCGCCGTAATCAAACTGGCCGTCACCCGTCTCAAGCGCTTCCATATAATCGGTGGGGGCGTGGGGACGTTGTGCCGTCATGCGCTGCCATCCCCACAGTAGCATTCCCGCGGCCAGACCACCCAGCGCAGGCGTCAGCGCCCGCCGCCAGGGTGATAACGCGGCTGCGGCGTTCACCAGACTTCCGCTTTCGTTGCTGAGAAATAGCCACTCCAGCAGATACATGCTGTGGCGGAACACCGCAACGGCCAGCGCCGCCAGCACGCCGGTGACGGTAGCAATCAGGAGACGACGAAACATCGCGCGGATGTCGGGGTAAGCGTGAAGACGTTGCATGAAGTCGTGATTTAACGGGGACGATACAATATTGTGGCGGTAAATCGGGAGGTTAGCAAAAGGTATGCGTGCGGAAAAAGGCCGGGCAGTACCCGGCCTGAATGCTTAACTCTCGCTATGAATATTCAACGCCCGGCGCGTACGCCCTGAGCTCAAATACTCCGCAATATAATCCTGGGATATTTCGCCGTTATAGCGTCCGTCCTCGTCCACAATCGGCATCCAGCTGGTGTTGCTCTCATACAGGCGAGAAAGCACCACGCGCAGGTTATCCTCGGCCTTACCGGTCATGCGGAACGGATGCAGAATATCCCCGCAGCTGCCGCTGGCGTTACGCGCTTCGCGGCGCTTCACAAAGCCGAGCGGTTTGCCGTGCTCATCAACCACGGTAATGGCGCGAATATCGTTGTCATCCATGGTGGCGAAGGCCTCCGGCAGCGGCGTCGATTCGCGTACCGTAATGGTAGGCTGCTGGTCGGTGACGTCGCCCGCCGATACCAGCAGCAGGCGTTTCAACGTCCGGTCCTGGCCAACAAACGAGCCAACAAACTCATTCGCGGGTTTCGCCAGCAGCTCGTCCGGGCTGGCGCACTGCACGATACGTCCCTGACGGAAGACGGCAATACGGTCGCCCAGCTTCAGCGCTTCGTCAATATCGTGGCTCACCAGCATCACGGTCTTTTTCAGCTTGCGCTGCATCTCCAGGAACTGGTTCTGGATCACCTCACGGTTAATCGGGTCGACCGCGCCGAACGGTTCATCCATCAGCAGGACCGGAGGATCCGCTGCCAGCGCGCGGATGACGCCGATACGCTGCTGCTGACCGCCGGACATTTCGCGCGGATAGCGGTGAAGGAATTTATGCGGATCCATTGCCACCATATCCATCAGCTCCTCGGCACGGGATTTACAGCGCGCTTTGTCCCAGCCCAGCATGCGCGGCACGACGGTAATGTTCTCTTCGATGGTCATGTTGGGGAACAGGCCAATTTGCTGGATCACGTAGCCAATGTTGCGACGCAGGGTCACGGTGTCCATTCCGCTGGTGTCTTCGCCGTTAATCAGGATCGTCCCGCTGCTTGGCGTAATGAGACGGTTGATCATCTTCAGGGTAGTGGTTTTCCCGCAGCCGGACGGGCCGAGCAGCACGCACATTTCCCCTTCAGGCACGTTCAGGTTGACGTTGTCGACGGCCTTAAACGTCTGGCCGTGTTTCTGTGAAAATTGTTTGGTGAGGTTTTCCAGTTTTATCATTATCGAATCCCCTTCGGAGTCAGTACCACCTGCAAACGGTGCAGCAACCAGTCGAGCACAATCGCTAAAAGACAAATCATCAGCGCGCCCGCAATCAACATACGAATATCACTCCCGCCAATACCGTTAAGCAGCAGCAGGCCCAGCCCGCCCGCGCCGATCACGGCGGCAATCGCCATGACGCCGATGTTCATCACCACGGCGGTGCGGATGCCGCCAAAAATCACCGGCAACGCCATCGGGATTTCCACCCAGCGCAGACGCTGCCAGAAGGTCATGCCGATGCCGCGTCCCGCTTCACGCAGGCCCGGCGGCAGGCTGTCGAGCGCCGTGTGGGTGTTACGCACAATCGGCAGCAGCGAATAGAGGAACACCGCCGTAATCGCGGGCAGGGCGCCAATGCCCTGACCGATCAGCGAAAAGAGCGGGATCATCAGGCCGAAAAGCGCAATTGACGGGATGGTGAGCACAATGGTGGCAATCCCCAGCACCGGCGTTGCCAGCCATTTATGGCGGACAATTAAAATGCCCAGCGGCACGCCAATAATAATCGCCAGGCCCACGGCGAGCGCCACAAGCCACAGGTGTTGCAGCGTCAGGGTTAAGAGATAGTCCCAGTTGTCGAGAATATAGTGAATCGTCTCCATAGCGCCTCCTACAGCAACTGTTTGCTACGCAGGAAATCACGGGCGACCTGCTGCGGTGACTGATGATCGATATCCACCTTCTTATTCAGTTCGGTGATAACGTCGTTATTGAGCTGGGCTGATAGGGTGTTCAGCGCCTCCTCCAGCCCCGGATTAGCCTCCAGCGTGTCTTTCCGAACAACTGGCGTCACGGCGTAACTCGGGAAGAAGCCTTTATCGTCTTCCAGCACTTTAAGATCGAAGCCCTTTACGCGCCCGTCGGTGGTGTAGATCAGCCCCGCATCGACAAACCCGTCGCGCACCGCGTTATAGACCAGGCCCGGATCCATCTGGCGGATCTGCGGGCGGTCCAGCTCCATGTTGTAGGCCGCCTGCAACGGTTTCATCCCGTCGCTGCGCCCGGCAAATTCCAGGTCAAGGCCCAGCAGCCAGTTGTTATCCGGATCGGTTTTACGGATCTGCTCAATCTTTGCCACCATCTCAGACATGGTATTGATATGTTCAGCCTCGGCGCGCTTGCGCTGCATGGCAAAGGCATAGGTATTGTTCATATCGGCAGGTTTAAGCCACACCAGACCGTGCTTCGCATCGAGGCGTTTCACCGTCTCGTACGATTCCTGCGGCGACATGCGTTTGTTGATGTGGTTGAAGATGATCAGCGAGGTGCCGGTATACTCCCAGGTCATATCAATCTGCTTGTTGATCATCGCGTTACGGGAAATCACCGTTGCAATATTGGTCTGAGGCTGTACCTGAAACCCTTTCTTTTGCAGATACTGCACGGTCATGGCCGAGAGAATGTGCTGCTCGGTAAAGCTCTTGGTGGCCAGGATCAGCGGCGCGGCGAGCGCCTGGCTGGTGAAGAGCGCGGCGGCGCATAGCGCCGTCAGCCCGGAAAACAGTCTCATAGAAGCTCCTTGTTATAATTATCGCGCGAGATGCGGGCTCAGTAATCGGCCCAGTGCCGCCAGCAGCGTATCCAGAATCAGGGCGAACAGAGCGGTGGCCGCCGCGCCCAGGATCAGCGTCGGGAAATCATTCAGATAGATCCCCGGGAAAATCAGCTCGCCGTAGCTGCTGGCGCCAATCAGGAATGCCAGCGGTGCGGTACCGACGTTAATCGCAGTGGCAATGCGAATACCGGAAAGCATCACCGGCCAAGCGTTTGGAATCTCAACCTGACTCAGGCGCTGCCATTTGGTCATGCCGATACCGTTTGCCGCTTCCAGCAACGACGCGGGAACAGAGCACAGCCCGGCATAGGTGTTACGCACAATCGGCAGCAGAGAGGCCAGAAAGAGGGCGATAATGGCCGGTTTATCACCGATGCCAATCACCACCATCGCCAGTGCCAGAACGGCCAGCGGCGGCAGGGTGTTGCCCACGTTAAAGATTTGCATCACATATTCGGCGATACCACGCGCGGCCGGACGGCTCAGCAGAATACCGCTTGGAATGCCCACCAGCAGGGCAAAGAACATGGATGAAAAGACCAGAATCAGGTGCTGTTGCCCGAGGTAAATCAGGTCAACCTGGCGCGCCTTAATCGTTTCCAGTCCTATTCCCCAGGTGAGGAGAGCGAGAACCACGATAATCGCGCCGACAAAAAGCAGCGAACGTTTAAGTAATGGGTGCATTGCGGTGTGTCTCCCTGTGCGCATGCGTTATAGCAACCACCGGTTGCCTGTTGTTATGCCATGTTTCGGCAGGGGTACTTCACCTATAGCAAGCGAAACGGAAGGGTTCCAGCGAAGGGGGTAAATCAGTAACCCTATGAAATTAGTGACAACCTGAGTGAAGCCTTATGGCATAAGGGCTGTCAGTGGGCAGGCAGAATAGTCTTAAAGAAGCACGCCTTACGTGACAACGTCACATAAGGCGTGCTGATTATACCTGTCGACTGAGCGCGGCGCGCACCTTGCGTACGCGCCACGAAATGCGGACGATAGAGAAGGCGGCGACGATTACCAGCAACAGGCCCAGCGCCAGCATCGCGTGGAATCCAAACTCTCTGAACAGGATCAGCCCCGCGATCCCGCCGCTGATAAAGGAGAAAAGGGTAGTTAAATGGGTTTTGAGCTGACTCTTTTGCGCGGCCGTATCTTTGGAGTAATCCCGGCGCAGCATGGCGACCATAACGGAGGCCAGCGAAATGCCCGCATCGGTCAGCGTGCCGGTGATGTGCGTGGATCTCACCCGACCGCCGGATAGTTGAGTGGAGGTGGAATTATGAATTCCCATCAACCCGCACAGGAAAATAATAATCTCCTGATTCGTGGCGAAGGAGTGAAAATACATTTCGTACAGGGATACCCCGGCCAGTAATAGCCCTTCAACAAACAGAACATGGCTGAATACCAGCCTGACGTTATGGATAATCCCCCAGATAACAATAATCCGCGCAGCGATAGCGCCTGAGACAAACGAAAGAATAATGGCGCCAAAAAAAAGAATATCGCTGAGATCGGTGGAGGAAACTTCGCTGGATAGCTGCGAGGTATTGCCCGTCATATGCGAGGGAAAAAAACCGAACGCGCCCAGCGCAATGGCATTCAGCAGTCCCGCGGAGGTCGCCAGCCAGAGGGCAAGACGACGATCCTCCTGATGCGTTCGTTCTTTCTTTAATTTAATCAGCAAAGAATACCTCCGGTTTGAGCTTTGCCTGAATGCTCAAGCTAACAAAGCGATGTCGCTGGCTGACCAGGATATTGCTTAATTATTATTTCTACGGGAGGTGAGCGAGGTTTTGTAATTAAATAAAACAACCCTGTTAATATAAAGCCTTATTTCCGATGGCGCGACGTCGTAAAAGTCAGCACCCCTGCACTCAGGAGTAATATGCTGCTTAAAGCGAAGGTGCTCTGCCAGCCAAAGGTATCAAACACCACGCCACCCGCCGTTGAGCCAAGCGCAATAGAGAGTTGGATCACCGCGACCATTAGCCCGCCGCCAGCCTCGGCATCTTCCGGTAACGTACGGGCTATCCACGTCCACCAGCCCGTGGGGGCCGCAGTTGCCAGCATTCCCCAGAAACCTAACAGCAGGGCCACGATCCACAGGCTGTCCCCGGTGAGCATTAATACCCCTGCAATCAGCGCCATAAGCAGCGGTATGGCCATTAAGGTGAGGTAAAACGCGGCATTCAGGACCAGCGCGACGATCAGCGTGCCGATGAAACCTGCGATACCGATAGTGAGCAGGATCAGCGATAAGCCGGAAGGACTGACGTGGGTGACGGTTTCGAGGAAGGGGCGCACATAGGTAAATAACGCAAACTGTCCCATGAAGAACAGGCCGCACGCCATCAGACCCACCGAAACCGCAGGCTGGTGGAGCAGGCGAAATACGCTTTTACGTGGCGACGGCCGCTGGTTCCCGCCCATGTTGGGCAGGCTAAAATATTGCCAGATGAACGCCACAATCGCCACGGGAACCAGGCAAAGAAACGCGCCGCGCCAGCCAATGGTCGAGCCGAGATAACTGCCCAGCGGGGCGGCGACCACCGTCGCCAGCGCGTTGCCGCCGTTAAAAATCGCCAGCGCACGAGAGACCTGATGCTGAGGCACCAGCCGAATGGCGGTGGCAGCAGACATCGACCAGAAACCGCCGATGGCGATGCCGATCAGCGCCCGGCCTGCCATATACATCAAAGCGTTTGGGGCGAAGGCGATAATGATCCCTGACAGCGCCATCAGGACGGTCATGCCTGAAAGAAGATGTTTGCGATTCATATTCCCGGCAAGCCGGGAAAGAAAAAGGCTGGTCAGGACAGCCAGCGCACCAGAGAGGGCGATCCCCTGGCCAGCCGTCCCCTCTGTCACCCCTAAATCTCTGGCGAGGGGCGTGAGCAGACTGACGGGCATAAATTCCGAGGCAATGAGGACAAAAACGCACAGGGTCATGGCAAAAATACCGCCCCAGTGTGCACGCTCAGCATCACGGGATGAGGTTTGATTCAGTGTGGACATAGGTGTAATTCACGGCGAAGAGAAGATAAGCCCCCTGATTGCCGGGGGCTAAGAGAATTAATCCAGACTGGTTTTGAAAAACTGCCCGAACTGCGCGAACGGGATTTTCCCTGCGACGTTATCGTAGAGATCAACGTGATTCGCACCGGGAACAATCACCAGTTCCTTCTGTTTGCTGCCGACAGCTTTAAACGCATCTTCCGCAAAATAACGTGAGTGCGCGTTTTCACCGGTCACAATCAGCGTTGGGATGGTGATCTCCCCGGCATAGCTCAGCAGCGGCATATTCATAAAGGACAACGGCATGGTCGCGGTCCATGCGCCGGTGGAGTTTACGGAACGGGCATGGAAGCCGCGCGGCATACGGTAGTAATCATAGAACTCTTTCAGTACCGGATGCGGATCGGCGGGCAATGCTTCCGGCAGAATACGCCCGGCCGCCGTTACCTTACCGTTTTCATCGACATAAATATCGTGGCCGCCATGGGCGAAGGTGCCGCTTTCAGCATCTTTCCAGCGTTGCGCGTTCAGATACTGCAACACGGCCCGGCGATCGGCCGCTGAATAACGATCTTTCCCGTCGCCCACGCCGTGACCCATCGCGCGGCTCATATCGTACATTACGCTGGTGGCGACCGCCTTCACGCGGGTATCCATGGATGCCGCGTTCAGCGCCATACCACCCCAGCCGCAGATCCCGAGAATGCCGATACGGTTACGGTCGACTTCTTTCTGTAATCCGAGGAAATCCACTGCGGCGCTAAAGTCTTCGGTGTTGATGTCAGGGGAGGCAACGTTACGCGGCTGGCCGCCGCTTTCACCCGTGTAGGATGGGTCGAAGGCCAGGGTCACGAACCCCTGTTCAGCCAGAGTCTGGGCATAAAGACCACTGGATTGTTCTTTAACCGCACCGAATGGTCCACTGACGGCAATCGCCGCCAGCTTCTGGTCGCCGCTGTTCCTGGGAATGTACAGATCGCCGACCAGGGTGATCCCGTATCGGTTCTCGAACGTCACCTTGCGGTGGTCGACTTTATTGCTTTCGGCGAAGGTCTTATCCCAGGTTGTCACCATCGAAACGGGGGCGGCAGGATTTCGTGTTTCTGCATAACTCATTGTTGTCACTCCACTTAATGATGCGCATAGCAGCAGCGCAACGGACAGTTTTTGGGTGAATGTTTGCATAAGAGGTACCGTGTGTTGTTGTAATGCGGTCATTATAGTTAGCAGAAATAGTGCTGATTAGAGGCCAAAGGCTGCTAGGATTAATATCATATTGTTATGAATTGATGAGGCATGATGGCGAAGCGGGAAAACTACAATGAGCTGTATCTGTTTATCCAGGTGGTGCGGGAGGGAAGCTTCACGGCAGCCGCGCAACGGCTCGGGCTGGCACAATCCGGGATCAGTCGATCGGTTCGCGAGCTGGAAGAGCGGCTGGGCGTTCGGCTTCTGGTGCGTACAACGCGCAAACTGTCGCTGACCCACGCCGGGGAGCAACTTTACCAGACCGCTGGTTCAGCCTTTGATGCGCTCGATACCGGGCTGACCAGACTGGCGCATTACCGCCAGACGCCATCCGGCACGGTGCGTATTAATGCCAGCCAGCACGCCATCGAAAAATGCCTGCTGCCAAAGCTCGCTATCTTCAAACAGCGTTACCCGGATATCCGTCTGGAATTGATGAATGAGAGCCGGTTCGTGGATATCATTGCCGAGCGATTCGACGCGGGCGTCCGGCTTGGGCCGGAGGTGGGACAAGGCATGATTGCCGTGCGTATCACGCCCGATATGGAGATGGCTGTGGTTGCCGCTCCGGCGCATTTTCGGCGCTATGGTTTCCCGCAGACGCCCGCCGATCTGGATGCTCATCCCTGCATTGCCTACCAGTTTGCCGACGGTAACCACTATCAATGGGAGCTTGTTCAGGACGGGAAGCATGTTATTCACCGCCCGGAGGGGCAATGGGCCTTTTCCGACAGCTACATGGAGGCCGAAGCGGCCCGGCTGGGACTCGGGCTGGCCTATGTCCCGGTTGAGCTGGTGGCTGACGATCTGGAGCGTGGCACGCTTATACGCGTCTTACAGCGCTACAGCCTGCGGATGGACGGACTGTACCTCTATTATCCACACCGCAACGTATCCCCGGCGCTGAGAGCGGTGATTGATACGCTGAAAATTTAGGGTGCCTCTTCGCTACGGTCTATACAGCCCCTACGTTTGTGATACGCTACTATTTTATATAGCGCAGCTCAACTAAGGCTCTGAAATGACAAAAATAATGCCAGAATATACGGTAGTTGACTTATCACGTTGGGCAAGAAAGGAACACTTTGAAGTATTTCAGGGCTTTGCTCAATCTACATTTAACCAAACGGTTCAGCTGGACATTACCGTGCTGCTAAAGCATATCAAAGAGGTTGGCTGGAAATTTTATCCTGCGATTATTTCCCTTATTTCTGACGTCGTAAACCGGCATCCGGAATTCCGTATGGCCATGAAGGATGATGAGCTTGTAATATGGAATGAGGTTCATCCAAGCTATACCCTTTTCCATAAAGAAACGGAGACATTTTCATCGTTATGGAGTCATTACGATGGAAATATTCACCATTTTCAGCGCGTTTATGCAGAAGATGTTGCCCGCTATGGCAATATCCTTGCTTACTGGCCTAAAGAAGAGTCCCGGGAGAATATATTCTTCATATCGGATATTCCGTGGGTCAGTTTTAGCAGTTTTAACGTCAACGTCGCTAACATGCGGAATTTTTTTGCGCCCATGTTCACGTTTGGAAAATACTATAACCAGGATGGAAAGGTCTTGTTGCCTTTCGCCGTTCAGGTCCATCATTCTGTCTGTGACGGTTTCCATGTGGCCAGGCTGATCAACGAGTTACAAGAGTTGTGTGATAATTTACCGCACCATTCAGAGGCGCTCAACGTGTGATTCACGTGTTTTTAACATAGGCCTGACGAGGGGAAATAATGGAACCGAATTTTACGCCAGAACAGATTGAAATGATTAACCGCATTGTTTTCGAGCAGATCGAGATCATGCATGAGAAAGTAGCTGAAATAATCGCAGATACAGAGACGGTGGCGCATCAGCGCCTGAAGGATAACGGGATCACTACGACAGATTTCTATCCTGCAAATAAAAACTTCCTGATGATGACCCTTGTACAGGATCTGATAGATAAAGTGCACGGGGGCGATAAGGACCTGGCCAAAACAATGATAACCATGGAAGCAAAAAGGCTGAATATCAGCGTAAACGTTGAGGCGGACAAATCAAGATAACAGGACGTATTTTCAGGGTTACGGTTGATGAATATAAGGTTCAGCCGACCTTAATAAAGCCGCGAGCCGTTTCCGGCCCGCGGCGGCAGGACAGGTGATGAGACGTTCTGACGATCAGGCGGCTTTGACGGCCCGGATTTTTTTGCTGCTGTCCGCATCTGATGCTGTTTTATCCGTTTCAGCATTGAGCTCGGGAAGCTTGCTGGTACGCAGGATATGCTGCACGGACTCTTTCTGCTCGGCGAGATAAAGACCTAGGTTCTCCGCCTGCGTTTCATCCATCTGCATTCCGCTTTGCAACAGCCAGTCGGTAAACGCTTCTGCCATATCGAGCAGCTTGTCGTGAGCGTCAGCCTCTTTCTTACTGGCAAATGTCATTTTTTCTTCACCTTTTCTTACGACAACAAATTTTGTTTCAACAGCCATTGTGCACCCCCCCCGTATACTGTAATTATATACAGTATAGCAGTTGTGACGTTGTGTTGCAGCAAAAATGTGCGAGCCTGGCTTGCACAACGGGTGGACAAGCCAGGTGCTGTTATCGGTACAGCGTTTTTTCGGCAATCGGGATCAGCAAAGTGGACTGCCATTCCGCCAGCGTCAGCTGGGCAAGTTTACCCAGCGCGGTGTAGAACGGATGGGCCGCGTTTTCAACGAATACGCTAAGGAAACGCATGCTCCATGGCAGCAGATGCCAGGCAAGAAGCTGGTCGCGTTCTGTTTCGCGACCGTTCTCGGCAAGCCATGCCGCCAGCATCAGCAACGTTCCGAAATGATCTTCAGGCTCATTCTGCTGCATCTCAAAGGCGATATGGTTTTCACGCATCCACTGACGCAACGCGAGGGTCGAATCGCCAAACAGCACGGACTCGCGATCAAGCCAGACCGAGCCCCACGGGGGGGCGGGCAGGGCATACGGGCCAATAAACAGACGCTGCCAGGCGTCTTTCAACGCTTCATCCGATGGGGTCTTAAACATACTGGCGACAGGCAGCAGATTTCCCTCCGCCAGCGGCCAGTCCTGAACCCAGTCACCTGCGGTCAGGGCACTCACCAGCGGCGCGGTCTGCTCGCTGTCTGGAGCGAAATAAAACAGCGCGCCCAGTACCCGGGCGCTGAACGCGAACGATTCGCGGTGTGAGACGTCATTCATTACAACTTTCCTTACTTGCGCGCGGGTAGCCCCGCGCACCTGTGTTAACCTGCAATTGCTAACCCTGCGGTCATATGCAGACCATAAAATAGCCCACGGCCAATCAGTTCACCCAGCGCCACCAGCACGACACCTGCAAACAGGCCGAGCGTTTTTGGCTCCTGACGACGAATCAGCGGGTAGATCCAGCAGCCTAAACCCGCCGCCAGCAACGCGATGCGCCATACCTGAAGCGAACCATAATCCGGAAGCAGGGCGTTAGCCTGCTGGATGGAACTCTGTATTGTCCCCAGCGTATTGCTTTGCAACACGACGACCGCCACGCAGACGATAAGTGCCAGTACGCTGACTGACGCGGCAAGAGTACCTTTGAATGTCACGTTTGCGACGCGCAGCAGCAGCGCGGCCAGTAGAGGACCAGCCAGAACCATCGTCAGGAAGAAGCTCAGCGTGGTGTAACCCGTATACCAGGTCGGGACAGTCTCAATCTGATAGACCCGGGTCATCGCCCAGACAAAAACGATGCCCAGGATCTGGCTGACAACCAGCCAGATTTTGCCCAAAGCTGGGGGCATTTTACCGATAACCGACACCAGCCACCAGAAACCGCCCACGGCAAAGAAGATCGAACCCGCCGCGATCTCATTACTCAGCGCTGACGCGCCCACGCGGTTAAGCGAGTTGAAGGCACGCAGCGGGGAGCCAAGATGCAGTACCGAGGCCATAAACCCAATACCCATTACCAGCCAGAGAAAAAACAGGCTGCGCACGATGCGCATTCTGGCCTTGTCATCATTTTCCTTAAGCCAGACGAAGCCCATCACGATTAACGCGCCGGCCACGCACTGCCCGAAAACGGTGAAGATCACCAGCGGCCATTCATGCCATCCACTTCCCATCTCACACCTCCTTCGGGTTTGCCAGGTAGCCGGTGGTGTCACCCGTCCCCGCTCGGGCAGACCTTGGTGCAGGCCGGATCTTCGCAGTGGTTGCAGGCAATCGACAGGTAATAGGCGAAGACATTCTGATGCCAGACGCCGTTGTCCTCCTGCCAGTCGCCGCCCGCATATTCATAAATACGCCGGAAGCTGACGTCCGGGGTCAGGTCTTTGTAATCCTTGCAGGCCAGCTCGCAGGTTTTACACCCGGTGCAGCGGCTGGAATCAATAAAAAATCCATACTGGGTAGTCATCGGTTAATCCTTATGCCTTCTCTATCTGCACCAGGTTCGTGTGCTGCGGGTTGCCTTTCGCCAGCGGTGACGGGCGGTGTGTGGTCAGGGTATTGATGCAGGAGCCGTGATCGACACGATCGCCGTTCATGTTGGCGTCATGCTAGGCGCCCTGGCCCATCGCGCTTACGCCGGGCATGATGCGCGGGGTGACTTTCGCGGCAATACGCACTTCGCCGCGGTCGTTGAAGACGCGCACCATATCCCCGTTTTTGATTCCACGTTGCTCCGCATCCACAGGGTTAAGCCACACCTCCTGGCGACAGGCGGCCTGGAGCACATCCACGTTGCCGTAGCTGGAGTGGGTACGGGCTTTAAAGTGGAAACCGAACAGTTGCAGCGGGAATTTGCTGCGCTCGGGCGCGTCCCAGCCTTCAAAGGTTGAGGTATAGACCGGCAGCGGGGTGATGGTTTCGTCTTTTTGCAGTTCCCAGGTTGCCGCAATATCCGCCAGCTTGCTGGAGTAGATCTCGATTTTGCCCGACGGGGTTTT
Source organism: Enterobacter sp. YSU (assembly GCF_016082135.1). Taxonomy (NCBI): domain Bacteria; kingdom Pseudomonadati; phylum Pseudomonadota; class Gammaproteobacteria; order Enterobacterales; family Enterobacteriaceae; genus Enterobacter; species Enterobacter sp. YSU. The sequence goes on along the minus strand of NZ_CP059487.1, from coordinate 4,290,041 downwards.
CAGCGGATTGGCATCCGGATCGTCACGGAATTTTTTATAGGCCACAAAATGTCCGTTAGGATCTTTGCGCTTATAAATACCCATTTTTTTCAGCGCATCGTAGGATGGCAGCAGCGGATCTTTGGCGACCATTTTGGCGTACAGGTAGCGCAGCCACTGCTCCTGCGTACGGCCTTCGGTGAATTTCTGATGGATATCCGGTCCGAGGCGTTTCGCCACTTCACTCATGATCCAGTAGATGGGCTTGCGCTCGAACTTCGGGGCGGTAACCGGCTGGAGAAAAATCAGGTATCCCATGTTGCCGGCGTAATCGTTGGGGATGATATCTTCCTGCTCGACGGTCATCAGGTCCGGCAGAACAATATCGGCATACTTCGCGGACGAGGTCATAAAGTTGTCGATGACGACGATCGTTTCGCACTTGTTCTCATCCTGCAAAATGTCGTGAGTTTTGTTGATATCGGAATGCTGGTTGATGATGGTATTACCCGCGTAGTTCCAGATGAACTTGATCGGCACATCGAGCTTATCTTTGCCGCGTACGCCGTCGCGCAGGGCGGTCATCTCCGGTCCACGGGCAATGGCATCCGTCCAGCTGAAGCAGGAAATTTGCGTTTTCACCGGATTTTCCGGCAGCGGCATGCGTTCGATGGTGATGGTGTAGGTCGATTCGCGCGCGCCGCTGTTGCCGCCGTTAATGCCGACGTTGCCGGTCAGGATCGGCAGCATGGCGATGGCGCGGGACGTTTGCTCCCCGTTAGCCTGACGCTGCGGGCCCCAGCCCTGGCAAATGTAGGCCGGTTTCGCCGAACCGATTTCACGGGCCAGCTTAATGATGCGATCGGCAGGGATGCCCGTTATTCGAGACGCCCACTCAGGGGTTTTCGCGGTTTTGTCATCACCCTGGCCGAGAATATAGGCTTTGTAATGACCATTAGCCGGTGCGCCTTCCGGCAGGGTTTTTTCGTCATAACCCACGCAGTATTTATCGAGGAAAGGTTGATCGACCAGATTTTCATTAATCAGCACCCACGCAATACCAGCCACCAGCGCGGCATCGGTGCCCGGACGAATTGGGATCCACTCGTCTTCACGCCCTGCGGCAGTGTCGGTATAGCGTGGATCGATAACGATCATCCGCGCGTTTGACCGTTCGCGCGCCTGCTCGAGGTAGTAAGTGATCCCGCCGCCGCTCATGCGCGTTTCCGCCGGATTATTGCCGAACATCACGACCAGTTTGGTGTTTTCGATATCCGATGTGCTGTTGCCGTCGTTGCTGCCGTAGGTGTAGGGCATTGCGCAGGCGATCTGCGCGGTGCTGTAGGTGCCGTAGTGGCTGAGGAAGCCGCCGTAGCAGTTCATCAGGCGCGCGACCAGCGAGGCATAAGGGGAGGAGCGGGTGATGTTGCCGCCTACAATTCCGGAGGAGTAGTTAATGTAGACCGCTTCGTTGCCGTATTTTTCGACCACGCTTTTCAGGCTCGCGGCGATGGTGTCCAGCGCTTCTTCCCAGGTGATACGCTCAAACTTGCCTTCTCCGCGTTTGCCCACGCGTTTCATCGGATAATTCAGACGGTCTGGGTGATTAATGCGACGGCGAATTGAACGGCCTCGCAGGCAGGCGCGAACCTGATGGTTGCCGTAGATATCCTCGCCGGTATTATCCGTTTCAACCCAGTAGACTTCGTCATCGCGAACGTGCAGACGCAGCGCGCAGCGGCTACCGCAGTTTACCGAGCAGGCGCCCCAGACGACTTTATCTTCTGCGGGCTGAATAGCGGACTGCACAGCGGCGGCGGCGCTTTTCAGACCAAAAGGTAATGCGATCCCACCGGCGGCAAGCGCCAGGGATCCTATGGCAGTAGATTTAACCAGAGTTCGACGGCTTAAACCGCCGTGATGTTCAACTTCGGACATAACTCACCCCATCATTGTTAATAATTATTTTCACCCGTGACTACAACCGGGCTAATGATGGGGGGAGTGTTACTTATTTAGAGGTATTAAATATTAATCCTCGTCAAATCAGGGGAATTGAGTGGGAAAATCATTGCGGCTCAGCGGGCGCATTCTCTTGCGTACCTGCGCCGCTCACCGGGTAGTTGCCGCTACTGGTGCGGGTGTACAAAATTTTGAAAGTATCGTTGGCACAATGCCCAACGACCTGCGCATCCGGCTGATCGGCCTGATCGTTCGGGACGATGTTCAGGGTAAAGCCAGACTCCGGTACGCCGTTGTTGATAATCTTCTGCTGAATGTCGCTTTTCACGCGCTCGCAGGAGTCCGGGGCCGCAAGAAGAGCGGGTGAAGCACTCATTAACAGCAGGGCGGTAATCCAGGGTAACCGTTTCATCTGTAGCTCCTTTTCACTGTGTAGACTGTAAGCATAGCAGGGTTAGGGTAAGCTTTTGTTTTTGGACCTGTCTTTCTGAATTGTCCTGGAGCCCTGCCTGCGTCATAAAATAAATTGCGAGTAATGGTGCTGATTGTCTACCAGATAAGAAGGCAGGGTGCGTTTTGATACCTCTTGCCTGACCAGTTTTCGGTCTCGTCCCCAGATATCTTCGGCGTTGGTAATAACCTTCATAATATGTTCCGGGTTATTAAATTCCGGCAGATCGTATTCGGTATGAGAAATGGTAGACATTTTTTCGGAAATTCTTTCTGGAGTCATTACCCATGAGAAATGCCAGCCGCCATCTTTCACAATTTTATTATTGATTTTTAGCCAGTTCCATTTAAACCATGACCAGTTTTTATCTTTGCGCGCACGCTTCCAGTTTCTGAAAGATTCAGGCTCACCGTGGAAGAAATGCTTAAGGTTGTAATAGGACGTCGCGCGGGGCAAGGTACATTTTCTCGGCGTACCATCCGTGTTGTGAACCTGAAGATTAAACTGATAGTTGAACACGTTTTGATGAATAGTCGTGCAGAGCGCGCGCGGATTAATGGCCCTGACCGTGTCGGGAGAGAAGATTTCGTCAACGTCTGACACCAGAATCAGATCGTCGTCAGCCGCGTCTTTTAACCCGTTCATAATGGAGTTGCGAAGCGCTGCTTCATTTGCCCAGGCATCAACCTGGTTATTATCCGCACGGTTTAAAATAGGCTGCGCGTCAAAAGGCACGTAAATGATTTTGTCTTTGAATTTGGCAAACTTTGTAATATCGAAATGCAATTCTCTCGGTATGCCCGTAAAAGAGTGTGTTGCTTCTACAATGACAAAACGGTCAACGACATCAGCGAGAGTATGTAATCTGATGTCGAGCAACATATCTTCGTCATAGTATAAAAAACAGTCGTAAATCATGATGTTAACCCGAAAATTTAAGAATCTAATTTTATAATAGTGTGGAATCTTCCGCGCCCAAAGTAGCCACTTTGGCAGGTCTCGTCAATGCAAACGACGGATTTATACAGCGCAAAGAGTCAAATGAAGTGCTGTTATGTAAGTTGCTGTATTTGCTAATATGATTGTATCTCTCTTTGAACGGTAAATGATGTGAACAAATACGCAGCGATAACGCTACTGGCAACGGTACTGGTGGGATGCGACAACAACACCGCGCCGCTGTCATTTACGCCGGAGATGGCGAGTTTTTCGAACGAGTTTGACTTTGATCCTCTGCGCGGGCCGGTGAAGGATTTTACCCAGACGCTGTTCAACGATAAGGGTGAAGTCTCTAAACGTGTGACCGGCACGATGTCAACGGAAGGGTGTTTCGATACGCTTGAACTGCACGATCTCGACGCTAATACGGGCGTTGCGCTGGTGCTGGATGCTAACTACTACGTCGATGCGGAAACCCAGCAGCAGAAGGTAAAGTTGCAGGGGAAATGTCAGCTGGCGGAACTGCCGTCTGCCGGCCTGACGTGGGACACCGACGATAACGGGTTTGTGGTTGCCGCGCACAGCAAAGAGATGGAAGTGAAGTACCAGTATGACGCCGACGGCTACCCGCTGGGTAAAACTACGGTTTCCGGCGACAAGCGTTTATCGGTCAAGTCGGTGCCGTCGAAAGATCTGCGCAAGCGCATGGATTATACGGCGGTAAGCCTGTTGAACGATAAACCGATGGGCAATGTAAAGCAGAGCTGTGATTACGATCGCCATAATAACCCGGTGAGCTGTGAGCTGGTGATCACCGATGGCAGCGTCAAACCTGCCGTTGAGCACAAGTACACCATCAAAAACAGCATTGAATATTATTGAGAATAAAACCGCGCAGGTTACTGCGCGGTGGGTTTAAGCAGGCTGGCGGAGGAGGACTTATGCCCGGCCAGATGCTGATGCTGGAAAATGCACATGCGGATGGTGTTACGGTATTCGCCGTTAATAAAGAACTCATGGATCAGTTCACCTTCCACCATAAAGCCCAGCTTACGGTAGATATGAATCGCTTTTTCGTTCTCTTTGTCGACGATAAGGTAAAGCTTGTAGAGATTCAGGACGTTAAACCCGTAATCCATCGCCAGCTTTGCCGCCCGCGACGCAAGACCTTTCCCCTGGTGCTCCGGTGAAATAATGATCTGAAATTCCGCCCGACGGTGAACGTGGTTGATCTCAACCAGTTCAACCAGCCCGGCTTTCTCACCTTCGCACTCCACCACAAACCGGCGTTCACTCTGATCGTGGATATGCTTGTCGTAGAGATCGGACAGCTCGACAAACGCCTCATAAGGCTCTTCAAACCAGTAGCGCATCACGCTGGCATTGTTGTCGAGCTGGTGAACAAAGCGTAAATCTTCGCGCTCCAGCGGACGGAGCTTAACGTCACACGGCGTCGACATTACGGTGCTACCGTGCGGCCAGTACGACGATCCAGACAGCGCAGGGTGTTAGGCTCCCAATAGGCGTTGACGTTGGCACTTTGCTGGCATTTGTCGCGGGCATCAAACGCGACGTCTTCTTTATCCCACTCTTTTTCCACGCGCTTATTCACTTTCTGACGCAGGCTGCGGGTGTCATTCCATTGTTCTTTGTCCATGGCGGCGTTCTGACGGCTTTGCGCGCTGTCACCAGACTCAATGATGAGTTTGCTGGTTTCGGCTGATGCCGTTGCGGCGAAGGCGAACGATGACAGCGCCAGTACGGCTGTCAGACAAAGGCGTTTGCTTAATGTAGTCATAGCGTTTCCTTTAAACGGGTGCAGACAATCGGATTACCCCGTTGGATTCTACACCAATCCGAAAGGGTGTCATACCCGCGCGGCAGGTATGGGAACGATGTGAACATTATCGCGTATGATGTCTAAATCAATCCTCACGAAACGAGAAAAATGTTCAAAACGACGCTGCTTTTTTTCGCGACCGCGCTGTGCGAAATCATCGGATGCTTTTTGCCGTGGCTCTGGCTAAAGCGGAGCGCTTCCGCGCTGCTGCTGATCCCGGCGGGTGTGTCCCTGGCCCTTTTTGTCTGGCTGCTCACCCTGCATCCGGCCGCCAGCGGGAGGGTATATGCGGCCTACGGCGGAGTGTACGTCTGTACCGCGCTGCTGTGGCTGCGCGTTGTCGATGGCGTCAGGCTAAGCCTGTATGACTGGGCAGGCGCGCTGATTGCCCTGTGCGGCATGTTGATCATCGTGGCCGGTTGGGGACGCGCATAAGCGTCCTTATAGTGTGATCGCCCGCTGATTTTACGATCATTATACTTGTATGGTAGTAGTGTAGTTGCGTAAATTTCCTGCATCACAACGAGCGATGTAAGGAAATGGATTATGAAGATTGTCGGGGCTGAAGTATTTGTCACCTGCCCGGGGCGTAACTTTGTCACCCTTAAAATCACCACCGATGAGGGCATTGTCGGCCTGGGTGATGCCACGCTGAACGGACGTGAACTTTCCGTTGCCTCCTACCTGAAAGATCACCTGTGCCCTCAGTTGATTGGCCGCGATGCGCACCGCATCGAAGATATCTGGCAGTTCTTCTATAAAGGCGCTTACTGGCGTCGTGGTCCGGTCACCATGTCAGCGATTTCTGCCGTGGATATGGCGCTGTGGGACATTAAGGCGAAAGCCGCGAACATGCCGCTCTATCAGCTTCTGGGCGGAGCCTCCCGGGAAGGGGTGATGGTTTATTGTCACACCACCGGGCACACCATTGACGACGTGCTGGAAGATTATGCCCGTCATAAAGAGATGGGCTTCAAGGCAATTCGCGTGCAGTGCGGCGTGCCGGGAATGAAAACCACCTACGGCATGGCAAAAGGAAAAGGGCTGGCGTATGAGCCAGCGACCAAGGGCGCCTGGCCGGAAGAGCAGCTGTGGTCCACTGAAAAATACCTCGACTTCACGCCGAAACTGTTCGACGCAGTGCGCAGTCAGTTCGGCTTCAATGAACATCTCCTTCACGACATGCACCACCGTCTGACGCCCATCGAAGCGGCGCGATTCGGCAAAAGCATTGAAGAGTACCGTCTGTTCTGGATGGAAGATCCGACTCCCGCTGAAAACCAGGAGTGTTTCCGCCTGATCCGCCAGCACACCGTCACGCCAATTGCGGTGGGGGAAGTGTTCAACAGCATCTGGGACTGCAAGCAGCTGATTGAAGAGCAGCTCATTGACTATATCCGCGCCACCATAACCCATGCGGGCGGCATCACCGGGATGCGTCGCATTGCGGACTTTGCCTCACTTTATCAGGTGCGTACCGGCTCACACGGCCCGTCGGATCTGTCGCCGATTTGCCACGCCGCGGCGCTGCATTTTGACCTGTGGGTACCGAACTTTGGCGTGCAAGAGTATATGGGGTATTCGGAGCAGATGCTGGAAGTGTTCCCGCACAGCTGGCGCTTCGATAACGGCTATATGCACCCGGGCGACAAGCCAGGGCTGGGCATTGAGTTTGATGAGAAGCTGGCGGCGAAATACCCGTACGATCCGGCTTATCTGCCGGTGGCTCGTCTGGAAGACGGCACCCTCTGGAACTGGTAAACGAGGAGCGAATGATGAAAAGCGTAGTGATCCAACAGCCGGATGTGCTGGTGATTGAAGAGCGTCCTCTCCCGTTGCCGGGCGCAGGCGACGTCCGCGTCAAAATTAAGCTCGCCGGTATTTGCGGTTCAGACAGCCATATCTATCGCGGGCATAACCCGTTTGCGAAATACCCGCGGGTAATCGGTCACGAGTTCTTTGGCGAAATAGACGCGGTTGGCGAAGGCGTGGAGGGCACCCGACTGGGCCAGCGCGTTTCGGTTGATCCGGTGATCAGCTGCGGGCACTGCTACCCGTGTTCCGTTGGAAAACCGAACGTTTGTACTTCGCTGGTGGTGCTGGGCGTCCACCGTGACGGCGGCTTCAGCGAATACGCCGTGGTGCCGGCGAAAAATGCCTGGCGCATTCCGGATGCGATCCCTGACCACCACGCGGTGATGGTTGAGCCATTCACCATTGCCGCCAACGTAACGGGGCAGGCGAAACCCACCGAACAGGATGTGGCGCTGATTTACGGCGCAGGCCCGATGGGGCTGGTCACCGTGCAGGCGCTGAAGGGCGTTTACAAGGTGAAGCAGGTCATCGTGGTGGATCGCATTGATGAGCGGCTGGAGATGGCGCAACGCAGCGGCGCAGACTGGGTCTTCAACAACGGCGAGCATTCTTTACAGGCCGCGCTGGATGAAAAAGGCATCAAGCCGACGTTAATCATCGATGCTGCCTGTCATCCGTCCATTTTACAGGAAGCGATTACGCTGGCGTCTCCGGCGGCGCGCATCGTGCTGATGGGCTTCTCCAGCGACCCGAGCCAGATTGTGCAGCAGGGGATCACCGGCAAAGAGCTGTCGATCTTCTCTTCGCGCCTGAATGCCAACAAATTCCCGGTGGTCATTGAATGGCTGGAAAAAGGGCTGATCGACCCTGAAAAAATGGTCACCCATACATTTGACTATCACCACGTTACAGACGCCATCGAACTGTTTGAAAAAGACCAGCGGCAGTGCTGCAAAGTCTTGCTCACGTTCGACCAATAATAATTCACGCGGTTAAGAGCCTGCGAAGACAGGCTCTCAGTGGTACGCATCTTACCTTGCAGAGATAGCCATTATGACTCAAGCACAACCTCAAAGAAGTACGTCAGATCTGGTGAAAGCCGCCGTATCTGGCTGGCTGGGCACCGCCCTGGAGTTTATGGATTTCCAGCTCTACTCCCTTGGCGCCGCGCTGGTGTTTCATGAAATTTTCTTCCCTGAGCAGTCCGCGGCCATGGCGCTGATCCTGGCGATGGGCACCTACGGCGCAGGCTACATCGCGCGTATTGTCGGGGCATTTATCTTCGGCAGAATGGGCGACAGAATTGGCCGTAAAAAAGTGCTGTTTATCACCATCACCATGATGGGGATCTGCACCACCTTAATCGGCGTCCTGCCAACCTACGCGCAGATCGGGATTTTCGCACCGGTGCTGCTGGTGACGCTGCGTATTATTCAGGGGCTGGGCGCGGGGGCTGAAATCTCCGGCGCAGGCACCATGCTGGCCGAATACGCCCCGAAGGGTAAACGCGGCATCATCTCCTCGCTGGTGGCCATGGGCACCAACTGCGGGACGCTGAGCGCCACGGCGATCTGGGCCGTGATGTTCTTTGCCCTCGATCGTGAAGAACTTATTGCCTGGGGCTGGCGCGTGCCGTTCCTCGCCAGCGTGGTGGTGATGATCTTCGCCATCTGGCTGCGTATGAACCTTAAAGAGAGCCCGGTGTTTGAGAAGGTAAACGATGCCGAAGCCGTTGCGCCGGTTGCTGCGCAGGATACCTCGGTCGGCGCGATGTTTAAGAGCAAATCGTTCTGGCTGGCGACGGGGCTGCGCTTTGGTCAGGCCGGTAACTCTGGGCTTATCCAGACCTTCCTTGCCGGGTACTTGGTACAGACGCTGTTATTTGATAAGGCGATCCCAACCGATGCGCTGATGATCAGCTCGATTCTTGGCTTCGTCTCCATCCCGCTGCTGGGCTGGCTGTCCGATAAAGTGGGGCGCCGTCTGCCATATATCATCCTTAACATTTCAGCCATTATTCTGGCTTACCCGATGCTGTCGATTATCGTCGATAAGAGTTACGCGCCGGGCGTGATTATGCTCTCTATCATCGTTATTCATAACTTTGCGGTGCTCGGGCTGTTTGCGCTGGAAAACATCACCATGGCGGAGATGTTTGGTTCGCGAAACCGCTTTACCCGCATGGCGATCTCTAAAGAGGCGGGCGGTCTGGTGGCGGTAGGCTTTGGTCCAGTGCTGGCGGGGATCTTCTGCAATATGACCGGGTCCTGGTGGCCGATTGTGGCGATGCTGGTGGCGTACTCGCTGATTGGGCTGGTCTCCGCTTTGCTGATGCCAGAAGTGCGCGACCGCGATTTGAGCCTGGTGGAAGATGCAGCTGAACCCCTGCGCCAGAGCGATACCGCAGCGAAGCAGCGGAAATATGGAGCCCTGTCATGAGTTTTATTAACGATAACTTTATGATTGGCAATGCGAGAGGTGTTGAACTTTATCGTAACGTCGCGAAAGCGCTGCCAATTATTGATTATCACTGTCACCTGGACGCGAAAGATATCTTCGAGAATAAAAATCTCGATAATATTGCCGAACTCTGGCTGGCTGGCGATCATTATAAATGGCGCGCCATGCGCGCCAACGGTATTGACGAAAAATACATTACGGGCGATGCCCCGGCGGAGGATAAATTTGCGGCATGGGCTGAAACGGTCGAAGCGAGCTATGGAAATCCGCTCTATCACTGGACTCATTTAGAACTTCACCACTATTTTAACTGTGACGAACCGCTGGGCAGGCATAACTGGCGTGAAATAATGGAGCGCTGTAATCTGCTATTGCAGCAGCCTGATTTTACGCCGAGGGAACTCATTAAACGCTCCAGGGTAGAAGTTATTTGCACGACAGATGCTCCGCTTGATGATTTACGCTACCATCAATTATTGCGTGATGACGCGACGTTCAACGTTAAGGTATTACCGACCTTTCGTCCGGACGATGTTTTTGCGCAAAACGCGGAACAGTTTGCCGACTTTATCGATCGATTAGGTGAGACGACAGGATCTAAAATCCAGACATTCAGCGATTTTGTTAAGGGAATGAGCCAGCGTATTGCCTGGTTCCACGAAATGGGGTGCCGAATTTCCGATCACGGACCCGTGGAGATCCATTTTCAGTCAGCAGATGAAAGACAGGTTGAATCCGTGTTTGCCCGAAAGCGCCGGGGTGAAAATCTGGACGCCCGTAATAATGCGATTCTTGACAGTGCCATTTTTATTATGCTGGCGCATAATTACAGGCAGCATAACTGGGCAATGCAGATACACTTCGGTGCGATTCGCAATAATAATTCCCGCATGTACCGTTCTTTGGGTAGTAATACTGGTTTTGACTCGCTGACCGATCAGTCGAATCTTGCGGCCAATCTCAACCAACTCCTGGATGCAATGGCGCAGGCTGAAGCTTTGCCCAAAACCATTCTATATAACCTCAACGCCAGCTATAACGATATTGTCGCGACGACTATCGCTAATTTTCAGACTGCGGGATTGGGCGTTAAATCGCCGATACAGTTTGGCTCCGGATGGTGGTTTAACGACACTCAACGCGGAATGGAAAACCAGCTACATTGCCTTGCGGATCAGGGGCTATTAATGAATTTTGTCGGTATGTTAACCGATTCCCGTAGTCTGGTTTCGTATACTCGCCACGATTATTTCCGTCGTATTTTGTGCAATATCATTGGTGGCTGGGTGGAGCGTGGTGAAGTTCCGGATAATAACGCCATCCTAACGAAGATGGTTAAAAATATTTGCCATGATAATGCTGAAAACTATTTCAGATTCTAAATTCTACTCACTGAGTGGGGATGGAACATGTCTCGTACTGCAAAAAAAATTACTATTCCGGTTAGTATCGGCTACGGACTAACGGATATTATGGGCGGCGGTGCCTTTACCGTTATCGGCGCCTGGTTATTATTCTTCTATACGACATTTGTTGGGTTGTCACCGGTTGAAGCGGCGTCTATTGTTGCTATAGCGCGCATTGTCGATGCTATCGTTAGTTTGTTTATGGGAAGTTTTACTGACCATTTTTACAAAAACTATTTTGGTAAAAAATTTGGTCGCCGACGTTTCTTTTTGCTGATCGGTGCACCGTTGATGCTGGTCTATGCATTGCTGTGGCTTGATGGCATGACATACGGTTTTTATCTCGCCGTCTATCTAGCATTTGAAATTATTGCTGCAATGGTACTGATCCCGTGGGAAACGTTACCGTCAGAAATGACAAAAGACTTTAACCAGCGGACCAAACTCTCTACCTGTCGCATGTTTCTTTCAGCGTCCGGGACGTTTCTGGCGACATTTATTCCCGGATTACTGATCGGCTATTTCGGGGAAAACAGCGCCCATGCCTACCTCATAAACGGCGTTATTTTTGCTGTACTGTTTATGGTATGTGTATTCATCTCGTGGAAAGTGACCTGGGAACGCGAGTTGACGCCGGAAATGCTCTCCGGGCTGGAAAAAAACACACGCCCACAAACAGCAGGGGAGAAGCTGGCTGCCTTTGGACGACTTTTTAAGGAGTATGGTTCCACCCTGAAAATCCGGGCCTTCAGGAAACATCTCGCCATCTATCTGCTGTCGTTTACCGGCAAAGATGTCTACAACACGGTATTTGTATTTTTCTGCGTCTACTGTCTGAATGTCTCTTCCTCACTGGCAGGCACGCTGCTGTCGATGAGTATTGTGGGGCTGCCCGTCACGTTAATTGCGGGTATAGGGATCATCAGATATGGGCCATCAAAGCTATATGTATTTACCTATTCACTGATGTTGCTCTGTTTGGGGGGCTTCTTTGCCGTGTACCAGATCCCTGCGCTGAATACCGTCGCGACGCTGGTCATTCTGGCCGGGGTGTATCAGGTGGGGCGCTGCGTCCTTGAGTTTACTCCGTGGAACGTGTTCCCGTTCATTCCAGATATCGATGAAATGGTCAGCCGTCAGCGTCGTGAGGGACTGTTTGCCGCGGTAATGACATTCTCCCGAAAAACCACGGTCGCTATTGCCACCTTTATTGTGGGTCTCCTGTTACAAAGCGGCGGATTTGTAAAAGGGAGCCAGACGCAGCCAACCGAAGCCATCCACACCATCGCAATGCTGATGTTCATCGGCACTGCTGCCTTGCTTATCCTGGCCCTGTGGCAGGCTCTGACATTCAACCTGAACAAGCGTACGCACAAAATCTTTGTGGATGAGCTGGATCGCCTGAAAGCCAACGGCTCTCCCCAACGCGTATCCGCCGAAGCTCGCCGGGTCGTGGAAGATTTAACAGGCTATTCCTACGACAGGTTGTGGCGTGAGCCGACGGTCCGGTCCGGCGAGCAGACGGTGCGCACCCCTGTATGATCTGGTTTATATCTTTTGCCAGATGTCACACAACTTGATTTTTATATCACACCACTTGGCCGAAAGTTAATGTAAATCAATGTTCATGGCAGCATAACCAGTATTGTGATCGGCAGGATAAAGTAACGACACTGCCATTCTAGTTGGTTTAGTCAACCGGCGCAGCCGCACTGTCACCAGAGCGGCTGCGGATCTCAGCGTTCATAATTAACGAGTCTCAATCATGGAAAACCGTTTATTACAGGCGAAGGCAACGCGTCCTCAGTACGATCGCGACAGCCTCAAGGCACGCATTGTTCATTTAGGGTTTGGCGCATTTCACCGTGCGCACCAGGCGGTGTACACCGATATACTCGCCGCAGAACAGGGCAGCGACTGGGGTTACTGCGAAGTTAACCTGATTGGCGGCGAACAGCAGATCGCCGATCTGAAGGCACAGGATAATCTTTATACCGTAGCAGAGATGTCTGCCGATGCGTGGACGGCGCGCGTGGTCGGCGTCGTCAAAAATGCGCTGCATGCGCAGGTCGACGGCCTTGAAACCGTGCTGGCGGCGCTGTGCGATCCGCAGGTCGCCATTGTTTCCCTGACCATCACCGAGAAAGGGTATTGCCACTCCCCGGCAACCGGACAACTGATGTTCGATCATCCGTTAATCGTTGCCGACCTGCAAAACCCCCATCAGCCGAAATCTGCGCCAGGCGTAGTGGTTGAAGCGCTGGCGCGGCGTAAGGCGGCGGGGCTGCCAGCATTCAGCGTGATGTCATGCGATAACATGCCGGAAAACGGCCACGTGATGCGCAATGTCACCTGCGCCTACGCGCGCGCTGTTGACGGCGAACTGGCCGACTGGATTGAAGCGAACGTCACCTTCCCGTCAACCATGGTGGACCGTATTGTGCCCGCCGTCACGGCTGAAACGCTGGATAAAATTGAACAGCTGACCGGCGTACGCGATCCGGCAGGTGTCGCCTGTGAGCCGTTCCGCCAGTGGGTGGTAGAAGATAATTTCGTCGCCGGACGTCCACAGTGGGAAAAGGCCGGTGCGGAACTGGTTTCTGATGTCATTCCGTTTGAAGAGATGAAGCTGCGTATGCTTAACGGCAGCCACTCGTTCCTGGCCTATCTCGGCTACCTGGCCGGTTATCAGCACATTAACGACTGCATGGAAGATGAACATTATCGCGCAGCCGCGCATGCGCTAATGCTGAAAGAGCAGGCGCCGACGCTGAAAGTGAAGGGGGTGGATTTAGCTCACTATGCCGACCTGCTGATCGCACGTTACAGCAATCCGGCCCTGCGCCACCGCACCTGGCAAATCGCCATGGACGGTAGCCAGAAATTGCCGCAGCGGATGCTCGATTCCGTTCGCTGGCACCTTGTCCACCAGAAACCCTTCCCGCTGCTGGCCCTGGGTGTGGCGGGCTGGATGCGTTATGTCGGCGGTGTGGATGAGCAGGGTAACGCGATTGAGGTGAGCGATCCGCAGCTGGCGGTGATTCAGGCGGCGGTAAACGGTAGCGCTGAAGGCGAAAGCCGCGTTAGCGCGCTGTTGGGCATTGAGGCTATTTTCGGTAACGAGCTGCCGAAGGACGCGGTGTTTGTGGCTGCGGTCATGCAGGCCTATCAAACGTTGCTGCAAAAAGGCGCGAAGGCCACGGTTGCTGAGTACGCCTCCCGGCTTTAACGCGATGACATGCCGCCGTCCGCGGCGGCATGTCGGGGCGCAGCTTAGTGCATCCCCAGGCGAATCAGCTCAATCGGTTCGAACTTACCTTCGCATCCTTCGACTTCAACCGTTTTACCACGGCGCACCTGCTCGGCATTAAGGCCGTCGCTGTGGATCGCTTTAATCACGCCGAACTGGCCTGTGCCGCTAATCATGACGCGGCTGCCAGTAGTGATTGCATTTCGGTTACGGTCGTATGTCATCATGGTATTTTCTCCTCTCGTACTTATCCGTTACGGCGCTAATTCAACGGCTGCCGTTCACGGGGCACTATTAATACGCCTCTCTTTAACGAAATTATTTGCTTTTGATCAAGCTCACACTTTTTTCTTATTTCATGCAGGCGTTGACGGTTCAGGACACCACTTTACAAAGCGGACAGTTATTTTCCTTAATTGATAGTTTCCGGGTGCAAGTGTTTAGGCTTTGTTTATATCCACAATGTCATTCTGGAGGCAGAAAATAACCCTTCATCGGAAAAGGAGTCAGGCTTATGTATAAGAAAATTTTGATGCCTGTTGACGTGTTTGAAATGGATTTGAGCGATAAAGCGGTACGCCACGCGGTCAACCTCGCGAAGGCGGAAGGCGCGACGATCACCCTGGTCAACATTCTCCCTAACAGCAGCCGTTCGTTACTGCGGGGGTTCAATGCAGATATTAAGAAGTTCGAAGAGTATATGACCGCCGAGTCTGATAAGAAGATGAAGGCGCTGAAACGGCTCTTTGATATGTCCCCGGACAATATTGACTGTGAAGTTCGCTTCGGCAACGTACGCGATGAAATCATCAAGCTCAGCAAAGAGGGGAAATATGATGTCATTGTTATCGGATCAAAAAATCCGAGCATTACAACCCATCTGCTGGGTTCAAATGCTGAAACTATTCTGCGCTACGCCACTATTCCGGTATTAGTGGTCCGCTAATTACTTCGCCGCAACCGAAAGGGGGCGGCGAGGTTTTATTCTTCGCTGAACCACTCGCGGTTTTCCTGGCGAATTAACTGAACTGACTCACTAATTTCCTGAAGGTGAAGCGTCATCGCTTTATCTACGGCTTCCACGTCGCGTTTTTCCAGCGCGCTGAAAATATCATGATGCTGGCGCAGCAACATCTCTGGCGGAGAAACATGGTCGAGGCTCATGTAGCGCACGCGGTCGATGGTAGCTTTGATGTTTTCGACGGTATCCCACGCGAGCTGGCACTCGGCGATCTGCGCCAGTTTCTGGTGGAACTCGTCGTCCAGCTGGAAAAAGTCGTTTAACTGTTTGCGGTCGATGGCGATTCGTTGCTGATGCAGGTTTTGCTCCAGCAGGTAGCACTGGTTATCGTTGATGAGCGACGCGGCGCGACGCACCACGGCGCACTCGATGGCCTGGCGAACAAAACAGCCATTCCGTACCTGCGAAAGCGAAATTTTATTTACATAGCTGCCGCGCTGAGGGCGGATCTGAATAAGGCCGTTTTCTGCAAGCTTAATAAACGCCTCACGTACGGGCTGACGGGAAACGTCAAAACGTACCGAAACCTCTTTTTCTGAGAGTGGCGTTCCCGGTGGGATCAGGCAGCGAACAATATCACGGCGTAAGATGCGATATATTTGCTGATTAACGGGCTGGGTAGGATTAAGTTGCGATTCAGCGGCCATGGGTTGTGATTTCTCAGAGAGTTAACCTGAACATACTACCATTCTTTTCCCTGCCATCACATACCCGGCCCGCAGGCCGGGTGGGGTAAATTAACCGCGATGCACGCTGAGTCCGGCATAGGTCTGGCTGACGGGCATCATCTCAACCGTATTGATGTTGACATGCTTCGGCAGGGTCGCGACCCACCAGACGGTTTCGGTGATATCTTCCGGCGTCAGCGCATTCGCGTTTTCATAGGTTTTATCCGCTTTCGCGTCGTCGCCTTTGAAACGCACGTTGGAGAATTCAGTTCCGCCTACCAGACCCGGTTCAACATCGGTCACGCGGATCGCGGTTCCGTGCAGGTCGGTGCGCAGGTTCAGGCTGAACTGGCGGACAAAGGCTTTGGTCGCGCCATAGACGTTGCCGCCCGCGTAAGGCCAGCTTCCGGCGGTGGAACCGATGTTAATGATATGGCCACGGTTACGTTCAACCATGCCCGGCAGCACGGCGCGGGTCATGTACACCAGCCCTTTGTTGTTGGTGTCGATCATGTTTTCCCAGTCTTCCACGCTGGCTTTGTGGGCAGGCTCCATGCCCAGCGCCAGGCCGGCGTTATTGACCAGCACGTCAATTTCACGCCATTCGGCAGGCAGGTTGGCAATCATCTCTTCAATAGCGGCGCGGTTGCGCACGTCCAGCTGCGCGGTCAGAATGCTGTCACCCAGCTCGTCTTTTAGCTCCTGCAAACGCTCCTGACGACGCCCTGTTGCAATCACTTTGTGTCCGTTGGCGACGAAGCGACGCGTGATGCTTTCACCAAAACCCGCTGTCGCCCCGGTAACTAAAATAATCATCTCACTGTTCCTCAACGCTTTTTGTGTTGTACTAACATAGCACGCTCTCCGGCACGTCGTTAAGGCAACATTTGTATGACGCCATTGCAGGCCGGCGCAGGCTGGCCTACTCTGGGGAGAAATACCGTGCTCAGGAGTAAACGATGTCGGTCAACAATCCTTTTTTTGAAATTAGCCTGTTGCCTTATCAGGCGCCACGTTTTGATGCGATTAACGACAGCCATTATCGTCCGGCATTTGATGAGGCAATGCGCCTGAAGCGTGCAGACATTGACGCGATTATCGCGCAGCGCGCCGCGCCGGACTTCGACAATACCGTGCTGGCGCTGGAAAAGAGCGGGGCCATGCTGTCGCGCGTGAGCAGCGTGTTCTTCGCCATGACGTCCGCACACACCAACGATGGTCTTCAGGCGCTGGACGAGCAGTTCTCCACCGAACTGGCCGGGCTGGCGAACGATATCTGGCTAAACGATACGCTTTTCGCCCGCGTGGAAGCCGTCTGGCAGGATCGCGAGGCGCTGGATGCCGAATCCCGACGACTGACGGAGGAGATGTATCAGCACTTTGTTCTTGCTGGCGCGCGTCTGAACGCCGATGAAAAAGCCGAGCTGAAAGCCCTGAATACCGAAGCCGCCACCCTGACCAGCCAGTTCAACCAGCGCCTGCTGGCGGCGAACAAGGCGGGAGGGCTGGTGGTGGACGATGTTCACCAGCTTGACGGGCTCAGTGCGGAGGAGGTGGCTGCCGCGGCTCACGCTGCCGCAGAAAAAGGGCTGACGGATCGCTGGCTGATCCCGCTTTTGAATACCACGCAACAGCCCGCGCTGGCGGCGCTGTCGTTGCGCGAGACCCGTAAAAAGTTGTTCAGCGCGGGCTGGGAACGCACTCAGAAAGGCGACGAAAACGATACGCGCGAGCTGATCCGTCGGCTTACCGGGTTACGGGCAAGACAGGCGCAGCTGCTCGGCTTTGACAACTATGCGAGCTGGAGCATTGCCGATCAGATGGCGAAAACGCCGGAAGCCGCGCTCGAATTCATGCGCGGGATAGTTCCTGCGGCACGCGGCAGGGCCGCGCTGGAGCAGGCGGATATTCAGAAGGTCATCGACGACGAGCAGGGTGGTTTTACGGTACAGGCCTGGGACTGGGCGTTTTATGCCGAACGCGTGCGCTCAGCGAAATACGCGCTGGATGAGTCGCAGATCAAACCCTATTTCGCACTCAATACCGTGCTGGAAGATGGCGTATTCTGGACCGCCACGCAGCTGTTCGGTATCCGCTTTGTCGAGCGTTTTGATATTCCGGTTTACCACCCGGATGTTCGCGTGTGGGAGATTTTCGACCACACGGGTGAAGGCATGGCGCTGTTCTACGGCGACTTTTTCGCGCGTGATTCCAAAGCGGGCGGCGCGTGGATGGGGAATTTTGTTGAGCAGTCTTATGAGTTTGCCGCGCGTCCGGTGATTTATAACGTCTGCAACTATCAAAAACCGGCGAACGGGCAGACCGCGCTGATCTCCTGGGATGATGTGATTACCCTGTTCCACGAGTTTGGCCATACCCTGCATGGCCTGTTTGCCAGCCAGCGCTATGCCACGCTTTCAGGCACCAACACGCCACGTGATTTCGTTGAATTTCCTTCGCAAATCAATGAACACTGGGCCAGCCATCCGCAGGTGTTTGCGCACTTTGCTCGTCACTATCAAACCGGCGAACCGATGCCGGATGCGCTGCGGGAAAAAATGCTCAATGCGACCCAGTTTAATAAGGGTTATGACATGACGGAGCTATTGAGCGCCGCGCTGCTGGATATGAACTGGCACGGCATTCAGGAGCCCGTTGAAGACGTGGAAGCCTTTGAAGCCGCCGCGTTGAAAAAAGAGGGGTTGGATCTTCCCGCCGTACCGCCGCGCTATCGCAGCAGCTATTTCGCCCATATCTTCGGCGGCGGCTACGCGGCGGGGTATTACGCCTATCTCTGGACGCAGATGCTGGCGGACGATGGCTACCAGTGGTTTGTCGAGCAGGGCGGTTTGACGCGCGTGAACGGACAGAAATTCCGCGAGGCGATTTTGTCCCGCGGCAACAGCACTGATTTAGCTGAACTTTACCGGAACTGGCGCGGGCACGATCCGAAGATCGAACCGATGCTGGAGAATCGCGGATTGAGTGCGTAAGGCTTTTTCGTGTGGGAACAGAACCGGGCGCGAGGCCCGGTTTTTTCTTTCCCAAAATGAATCCTTAATTCTGCGAAATTTGCAGGAGGATAGGGGCCAGCTTCACGTAGCTACACCTTTACTTTTACCCAGTAAGGATCCCCGCGACTTTAGAACATCTGGCGCTTTAACCCGGCTTTATCCGTTGGCCGGACTAAATATACTGCTTCAGCGTCCACGTTTATAAGTCAGCCATCCCTCACAGGATGGCTGTATATTGTTTAATTTAATGAAATACGAACCACACTATCCGGGCCTTTCGTCGTGTTGTCGTCATTGAAGTCCTGCTTCACGGTTACGTATAACGTTTTACCGTCCGGTGTTACCAGAAGACTGTTGGGATGGCTGGTGAACGTCCAGCTGTTTTTCACAGCATAGCTCCCGGCGTCAAGCTGCAACACCTTCCTGGATTCGCGCTGAGTGATGAAAATTTCGTTGCGCTCAGCGTTAAACCTTATTCCCAGCGCATCGCCTTTAAGACGCTTGATAACTTTCCCGCTGCGCTCATCAAATACCAGTGTGGTTTTGGCTTTTGAATCATCAGTCACGAACAGGCGCCCGGTGGCCGGATCTTCTGCCATATTCAGGAACAAATACGCTTTTTTATCTCCCGGCGTCCAGCGCTGTTCGATTTTATACGTCTCCGGGTTAATCACCAGAATTTCACCGCCGCCATTGGCGGCATAAAGGCGGTCTGTCAGCGGCGAATAAATAATCCCCGTCACCCATTTCCCGGCATTTTCGATTCGGGCTTTTAGCGTCATGGTGTTGGCATCAACCACGGAGATAAACCCAGGGTCGGCAACGCCGCCGATAAACAGTTGTCCCTTGTGGAAGAGGATTTCACGCGCACCAACCGGGTCGCCATCCTTGTCTTTGCCTTCAAACATCAGGCGCTGTAGCACCTTGCCGCTTTGCACGTCCACTTTCGATACCCCGCCATCAAGGGTGTTGGTGGTGTAGTAGACCTTGCCATTATCGTCCGCTGCCATGCCGAAGTTTTTCAGGTCGGTGTGGGTTTCACCTTGCGTGGCAAGCGTTGTGGGATCCAGTTTATAGAGCACCCCGCCGTTGACGTTTTTGAAACTCTGCGCGCTCGCAACGTACAACGCGTTTGCCGTTGGGGAGTAAACCATCTCATACAGACCGTCCGCGAGTTCGCGCTGCTTGAGTTCAGCCGAACCCGGGAGGGCTGCTGACGCCGTTGCGCTCAGGGTTAACGCCGCGGTAAGAATGCTTAAGCCCCATGTCTTTCCTTTTAGCCAATGGAATGTGTTCATTTTTTGTTCCTGTCATGCGCGAGCCGCGCTGATTTTGATAAATATACATTTATTTACATTTAACTTACAAAATTACCTGTGCATAATAAAGCAAATAATTATCATTTCCATTCTTATTTGGATGAATGATTTGCACATAACGACAACAACAGACAGGTAACATGATGATTTTTAAAGGCAGGGCTAATCGCGCGAAAGCGCCCGCAGGGTTAATTCCTGCTTCCTTCTCACTTTCACTGCTTGCGCTGGCAATGTCCGCCGTCATGCACCCGGCACAGGCGGATGAAAATACGCAAGAACAAGAGATGGTTGTCTACGGTGACGGGAACGGGAGCGCCGACTCGCAGCAGGATTATGCGGTAAAAACCACGCGTTCAGGCACCAAAATGCTGCTGACCCCGCGCGATATCCCCCAGTCAGTCAGCGTCGTGACGCGCCAGCGTATGCAGGATCAAGACCTGCAAACCATTGACCAGGTACTTACCAATGCCACCGGCGTTTCGTCGCAGCAGGTTGATAGCGAGCGTTCCAGCTACTTTTCCCGCGGCTTTGAAATCACCAATTTCGCCTACGATGAGATCCCCACATCAATGGGCGACGCGTGGAACTTTGGCGATGCGCAGGAAGATACTGCCATTTATGATCGTATAGAGATTGTGCGTGGCGCAAACGGCCTGATGACCGGCGCTGGCGATCCGGGAGCAACGGTGAACATGGTGCGTAAACGTGCCGACAGTAAAACCTTCAGGGGCAACGTCAGCGCAAGTTACGGAAGCTGGAACAAACAGCGTTATGTGGGCGACATCTCCGCGCCCCTCAATTCCGACGGCAGCCTGCGTGGGCGCGTCGTGGCAGGTTATCAGGATCAGGACAGCTGGCTTGACAGATATGGCAAGCGCAAGAAATTTCTCTATGGCGTCATTGAAGGCGATGTAACGGAACACACGACGGCCTCGCTGGGCTGGGACTATCAGCAAACAAACACAGCCAACCCGACCTGGGGCGGATTACCCAGCCTGTACAGTAACGGCAGCCGTACCCATTACGATCGCAACGTCAATACCTCGGCAGACTGGACGGGATACTCCGTTGAGTCGCGTAAAGTTTTTGCTGACCTCACCCACAACTGGGATAACGGCTGGTCGGTGCGTTTCAATGGAACCCACGGCGAGCAAACGTTCAATGATACCCTGCTTTATGTGATGGGCAATCCGGACGCCACCACCGGAGAAGGCGCATCAGGCTGGGGTAGTAAGGATCGCGGCAAGCGCACTCTGGACGCCTTTGATGCCTACGCCAGCGGGCCTTTTGAACTTCTCGGGCGTCAACATCAGCTGATGGCCGGAGCCAACTATAGCCGACAGCACAATGCTACCTTCAGCAAAGACGGGCCAATGGACAGTGCGCAGATTGGCATCTTCAACAACAGCTGGGACGGCAGCGTGGCCGAGCCGGAGTGGGGCGACTGGTATCAAAATGCGGATGATATCGTGCGGCAAAAATCGGCGTATACGGCGGCACGCCTGTCGCTGGCGGATCCGTTGTCGCTAATCGTTGGCGCACGTTATACCCAGTACAGCTCAGATGGCAGCAGCGGCGATATGCGTAAATACAACACCACCCCTTACGGCGGGCTGGTGTATGACATCAACGACAGCCTTTCCGCTTACGCCAGCTATACCTCAATTTTTGCCCCGCAAACCAAACGCACGAAAGAGGGTGCATGGCTCTCTCCCGTCACCGGTAAAAATTATGAAACCGGCCTGAAGGCAGACTGGATGGACGGTCGACTGACCACCAACGTTGCCGTATTCCGCATAGAACAGGAGAACGCGGGGGAGGAAATCAGCGGGGTATTCGTTAATGGATCCAGCGAACAAGCTTATCGCGCAACCAAAGGCGCAGTGAGCAAAGGGGCGGAATTTGAGGTGAACGGTGCCGTTACCGACAATCTACAGCTTACCTTCAGCGCGACCCGCTATGTTGCCCGTGATTCAGATGGCCGCTTCAACAGCTTCGCGCCGCAGACGCAGCTTAAGCTGTTCAGCCGTTACCGCGTCCCGGCGCTTCCGGATCTGACCCTAGGCGGCGGCGTGAACTGGCAGAATCAGGTGTACAAAGATGTCACCGGTCCGGACGGCGAGACGCAGCGCCTCTATCAGGGCAGCTATCCGCTCGTCGACTTGTTCGCGCAGTATCAGCTGACGAAACAGCTGGCGGTGCAGGCAAACGTTCGTAACCTGTTCGACCGCGAATACTACTCATACCT
This sequence comes from Enterobacter sp. YSU, assembly GCF_016082135.1. Lineage (NCBI taxonomy): Bacteria > Pseudomonadati > Pseudomonadota > Gammaproteobacteria > Enterobacterales > Enterobacteriaceae > Enterobacter > Enterobacter sp. YSU. Next base: position 4,267,669 of record NZ_CP059487.1, on the reverse strand, counting down.
TGATGACTCTGCCGTCTATGGCGAACCGCGTAGCGTCTCGGTAAGCATGAGTTACACATTCTGATCTAATCAGCTTATCGCTATCCTGGCCATCACCTGTTCCGAAATGCGCTTCGGCCCCACCAGCGGCAACGACACGGCGATGGCCGCCATGCCATTGCCATCCTGGTAACGAATAATGTGCCGGTTTGAACGGGTGACGAGCCTGGTGCCGGAAACATTGGATCAGTTAAAGAAGACGTATGTTGGATATGCAGTAAAACAGCCAGACGCAAAAGCGTAAATATTCAATGAACAGGACGCCCTCAGACTCGAGGGTAATCCTGAGCAATACACAACTCCTCAAGTTATTTAATCACTATGTATCTATCTATATAGCGAGTTGGGCTACAACTGTGCAAAAGACCTTGATGACAATGAGTTCAAGATTCTTCTACGCAAAGCCACGAGGAGTTTACGCAGCATGTTTCATGAACAATTGCCCACATTTGGATGACAACATCTGACTAAGTTGACCATGCACCACCCAGACCGATTTCCTTTAATTCAACCTTGCATCAACGGCGCGCTTGAGGAGGTTGTCATTGCGGTGATTTTTCTGGAAAATTCGATATATAAAAGAATACATAACGAGAGGGTGTTTATGGCCAGGAAACGAATGCAGGTTGTGCTGGTGGCGGTTGCGCTGCTGCAAATGCCATCCATGGCGCTGGCAAAGGATATCAGGGTGACTTATGCCGGTTCCATGGGCAAAGTAATGGACCAGGGGTTAGGTCCGGCCTTTTCCAGAGCAAATAACGACGGCTATCAGGGGCAGGGCCAGGGTGCATACGGGATGGCACGCCTGCTTGCAAGCCACAAAATTGAGGCCGATGTGTTTGTCTCCATCACCCCGGGGCCGATGCAAATTCTCAAAGACGCCGGGCTGATAGATGAGGCGGTCCCTGTCGCCAGTACCAGCATGGTGGTCGCTTACAGTCCTGAGGGTAAATATGCAGCGCAGTTTGAACAGGCCAACAGAAAGAAAGACGGCTCGTGGCTGACTCTGCTGACGCAAAAAGATGTCTTATTTGGCCGCACCGATCCTTATGTCGACCCAAAAGGCCAGAATATTGTGTTTAGCCTGATGCTGGCGGAAAAGTATTACAACAAGCCGGGCATCACCGATAAAATTTTAGGCTCGCTGCAAAACCCACAGCAGACTCATCAGGAAGCAGGGCTGCTGGCGCGTCTGGAAAGCGGTCAGGTGGATGCAGCAGCGGGATACGAGAGTGAAGTTCGCTCAGCGCATTTGCCGTATGTCGCGCTGCCGGATGAAATAAACCTCAGCAACCCGGCGATGACGAAACAGTGGTATGACACCGTCAGTTTTACCATTAAAGACAGCAAAGGCCAGGATCAAATTCTGCACACTCAACCAATGGTGTTCTATGCGGCGGTGCTGAAAAACGCGCCGAATGGTGTAGAACAGGGACAAAAGTTCGTATCGTTCATGCAAAGCGCCGAGGGGCAGAAATTGTTCAAAGCGTTTGGCTACGCCGAACCTAAAGGAGACAGCTTATACGCCCGCTAAGAAAACCGGGCTGGGTGGCGGGGTGGTTATCTCTGCCCGCTATCCTGCTGTTAAGTATCCCCTTTATCACGCTGATTAGCGTCACGCCCTGGCATCATCTGAAGCTGGCCTGGCGCGACGACAGCGCCATTGCCGTCTCAATGGGACTGGGTGTGCTGGCGCTCGGAATTATCATTCTTATCGGCATGCCGGTGGCATGGTGGCTGTCACAAGCCACGGGTCGAAAACGATTGATCGGTGAACTGCTGGTGATGATCCCTCTGCTGACGCCACCGCTGGCAATGGGGATTTTGCTGGTTTCGGCTTTCGGGCCTTATGGCGTGATTGGCCGCTGGCTTTCACTGTTGGGAGCTACGCTGGTAAATAATCCGGCGGCGTTTGTGCTGGCTCAGGTTTACGGCGCTTTGCCTTATTTTATCGTGGTGTCGCGTTCGGCGTTTGCCACTGTTCCCAAAAATATTCTTGAAGCGGGACAAACGTTGGGAGCTTCTCCCTGGAACCGCTTTCGTTTTCTTACCTTACCCCTGGCATTGCCTGGGCTGGCTTCTGCCGTAACACTCGCCTGGGTTCGCGCGGTAGGCGAGTTCGGGATCGTGATGATCTTTGCTTATTTCCCGCAGGGTATACCGGTAAAGCTGTATACCAATCTGCAAAATGACGGGGTGGACACAGTATATACTTTGCTATGGATGCTGCTGGTAGTGACGCTTCCCCTGCCAATGGTCTGCTTTGCTCTTGGCAAACGAATGGCCAGGAAATGAACACCCCTTAGATCGTCCGTTCCTCGTTCATAGCGGATGAGCTTGCTCACGTTTCCTTTTCAGCGGGCTACCTCGAATAACCCCAAACCGGATTCTTCATAAAAGGCCACACACAGAAACCTCCAGTCAGACTGAAAGTACAGGGCAGGAAGAAAATGTGGCGCGCGCTGGATATGTCTTACAATCGGATCGGTGGGATTATGCTGGGGGAACCATGGAGGCGTAAATCGGTACGTCGCGATAGCGGAAGAAATTACGCAAAGTTAACGTTGTATGCTCTTTGTCTCCCGAAGCCAGAACCGGGCTTTGCGCCCGGTTACTCTTGTATTAACCACATGTCCGACTCTTCGAACATCTCCTCAAGCATGCGGTTGAGCTTTTCACGGTCGCTTTTGCTGGCGTCGCTGTTCAGGCCGTTCGCTTGCATTGGCTTAACCGTCACGCTGGCATCAGGAAAAATCCGGTGCACGCGTTTTGTCAGCTCGGCCAGGATGATTTCCCTGGCTCCCTCCAGCCCCTGTACGTTTCGCTTGTCATAAACCAGTTCCACAAACATGATTGTTTACCTTATGGATATTACGCATGTGATTCAGCCTGAACGTAAAATACTACTGTATATGGGTACAGTCAAACGGCGTTCAGACTAAAGCATTGTCCAGAGCAATGCAGACAGCGTTGCCAGCCCGCCCAGAACAACCAAAAACACCGTCACGCCGCGAAGCTCTGCCAGCGAGGGGCGGGTGTATATGAGGTACGCCGGGATAAGGAACAGGATCACCGCGATCAGTGGTCCGCAGAACATTTCAATCAGGCTGAGCACATCCGGATTGGCATAAACAATGCCATAGGTCAGCAGGAACAGCGCCAGAGAGGCCAGCCGCTTGCTGGCGTTGGCCTTTTTGCCGGATACGCTGGCAGCCAACTGACCAAACGTTTGTGCGACCGACAGACCTACGCCGAGGAAGGATTTCGTCATACCGATGATAGCGATGAGCGGGGCAATGTGGTAAATCAGGCTGAAATCACCGTTTCCCTTCATCACCGACAGCACATTCAGGTTTTCCGCCTTCGCTCGCACAAAGTTGTCATGGGGGATCCCCAGCACGCAGCTCAGCACGAAAAAGAGGATACTGGCGAAGATAGCTAAGTAGGCGATACGGATCACGAACAGTGCCTTTTTCTCACCCTCCGCTTTCCTCTCCCGGTAGTAAGAGCTCAGCGGGGAGACCATAGGCGCACAGCAAAACGAGAAGGTAATAAGCGGCAGCGTCAGCCAGATATTTTTCAGCGTTACCGGCAGCGGCGTGGCGTTCATTTCAGCGGCCGTATCGGTCAGGTTAGACAGATGCCATCCCGGGATAAGTGATACGGCGATCAGCAGTACAGATGCCGCGAACGGCAGTGCCAGTGCGCTCATAATGGCCACGACTCTGTCCCGGCCCTTGCTAAGCACCACATACAGCGCAGCAACCACGATAAACGACAATGGCCCACGGCTGATGGCGGTAATATGCAGATGCTCCACCAGTAAATTACTCAGCGCATTAATCAGCGCCACCCCGTAAACCAGGGTTACCGGGAAGAAGGTCACACAATAGAACAGGGTGATCAGTTTTTCACCCCTTCCGCTGAAGAAGGAGCCGAAGATCGGCAACGTGCCGTTTTCAGTCTTCTCTTCACGCATATATACACGACAAAGGAGTAAATGGGGGATCAGGGATAACGGCAGCCCCAGCAGGAGCATAACCAGAAAAATAACCGGACCACGGGTGCCGATTTCCACGGGAAGGAACAGTGTTCCCGCTCCGACGGCTGTACCATAAAGGCCCAGCGTCCAGATATTATCCTGCCAGTGCCAGTTAGAGCGTGTTGTAATATTAGCTGAGAGAGTTGTGGCTTTATTCATCATATTTTACCGCGTTGTTAGAGGGGCGACGACTTATTTAGTTTTTATCTGTCTGTAGTCGTCGCTGCGCCATTACGTCACGGGTGGGAGGGGTTTGATGTTGCATACCGAAAACCTTATGTGTATGCCTGCAATAACTATCGTTATTCTTTGACGATGCTTTAACAGGCGGTTAATTAAGAAAGGGATTTGTTAAATTAACGAACAAATAACGACTGACTTTCCCTGCCTGCACGTCTGTTAATTAAAGAATAAACACCCCGTTTTATTAAGTACCATAAGGCGCCATCATATTGAAGGGGGGCTTATTTAATTATTTTATTGGGCGTGAAATTATCCCGTTATGCCTGAAATTAAAAAACAGAATGTAGACAATCGCGTAACCCGCTCGTAGCTTTCGAACCGTCTTGTAACATAACGCTCTCTTTATGGTGGCGAAGGGGTTCAGGACGTCGTATGCCTGCTATTAAACGCCCCATAAGAAAATCCTCTTCTATACTCAGTTACGTTTAGTGAAATATGCCGCCGCTCCACACGTCGCGTTCCCTTAATAGCGGCGGGCAGCAGGGGTATATATTCACGAAAACGCCTTAATAATGGTCAATTTTGCATTTTAGAGGGGGTTTCCTGGTATGTTGCATTCTCAATCCTCGCGGGTCGGTAGCATTTTGCTGCTGCTGACCGCGATAATAGCCTTCGCGGTGGCGCTATACGCCTGGTGGACGCCGCTTACCGGCGTCACTGGCACCATTGGCGCACTGGGCGTGGTCATTGCCAGCGTAGTGCTGGCGATCCTGACCTTTATGTTACGTGCGGCATCGCGTCGCGGGGCGCGCGTTTTTCTGATTATTGTCACCCTGGTGGTGTTGGCGGGTATTGCTTTCGCCGCCGCGCTGCTGCACCAGTACATCATAACGGCAGCCATGGTGGTCGGCCTGATTGGTCTGATTATGCTGAGCAGCCATTCCGCTCGTTACAACCATCCCGTCAGAAGCTGAGGAGCCGCCCGTGCACAACGATAAGCATTATCCCTTCATAAAAGTCAGCATGACGGCGCTGGCGCTGCTGGTCGCTCCGTTCGCGCTACAGGCGCAGGATAAGGCCGCTGAAGCCTCGCAGGGGACACAGGAATCACTGAACATTGATGCGGCCGATCAGCAGGCGCCCGGAACCACAAAAACCACCGACGATGCCTCAACCGGCAACGGTGATGGAAAGAAAGTCGCCTCGGCCAGCCAGCCAGCGACGCCGCTGGTGACCGGCACCGCCACCTGGGACAGCTTCCACGGCCAGCTTAACGCGCAGAAATACAGTCCCCTGACCCAAATTACGGCGGATAACGTCGGGAAATTAACGAAAGTCTGGGAGTTCCATACCGGCGACGTCTCGGATGGTAAAGGCGATACGCCAGCTACCGTCTGGTCCGCAACGCCCATTTTCGCCAACGATACGCTCTACATCGGCACGCCATTCGATCGCCTGATTGCGCTGGATCCGGGGACGGGTAAAGAGAAGTGGCACTATGACACCAAATCGTCGCGCAAGGCGCTGACCCAGCCGGTGCTGAAAAATCGCGGCGTTTCCTACTGGCAGGCCAAAAATCCGGTGACAGGTGAGGCATGCCAGAAGATGGTCTATATGGGCACCGTTGACGGCAAGCTCTTTGCGCTGGACGCCGATTCAGGCAAACCGTGCAGCGGCTTTGCGAACAACGGCGTGCTGGATCTGAACCAGTGGAACACCGTTAACGCGAAGTATCCGCTCTCTGTCCTGCAACCGCCAACCGTTGTCGGCAACCATCTGCTGGTGGGCTGGGCCGGGAAGGACTGGGCCTATGCCGAAGCCCCTCCGGGCACCGTATTTTCAGTCAACGCCCAGACCGGTAAGCTTGAGTGGACCTTTGAGGCGATCCCGGCAGAGATCCGCAAGCGTACCGGTACCGCCAACGTCTGGACGCACATGTCCGCCGACGAGGCTAACGGGCTGGTCTATCTCCCGGTCTCATCGCCGTCTCCCAACTATTGGGGCGGCAACCGCGTAGACGCTATTCCGCTTGGCACCTCGACCACCGCCCTGGACATCAACACCGGTAAAGTGGTCTGGTCACGTCAATGGGTACACCACGACGTCTGGGATTACGATATCAACTCCGCCCCGACGCTGATGGACATCACCGTAGACGGCAAGCAGATCCCGGCGCTGGTGCAGGCCACCAAGCAGGGTTTCCTGTTTGTGGTTAACCGCCTGACGGGGGAGGACGTATGGCCAATCGAAGAACGTCCGGTTCCGCAGGGTGATGGGTCGGTCCAGGGCGAAGTTCTCTCGCCCACGCAGCCATTCCCGACCAAACCCGCGCCGCTGCTCGACCAGTCGAAAAAACCGGAAATCTGGAAGCTGGCGGATATCGTCGGTGGCGGCCAGTGCTCCCGCCTGTGGGATAACCTGACCTATGAGGGAATGTATACCCCGCCAACCACCAAAGGCGAAGGCACGCTCACCTATCCCGATAGCGCCGGCGGCGTCCAGTGGGGTGGGGTGGCGTTCGATCCGCAAAAACAGATCGCCATCGTCAACACCTCGCATATCGTCCAGTACGTGAAGCTGTACAGCCGTGAGGATTACGATAACGCAGACAAAGACTCCGGCAACGAAAGCGGCTTTGCCCCACAGGAAGGCGCCCCGTACGGTATGCGTCTGCTGGTGGCGAGCAACTGGCTTGGCATGCCGTGCTGGCAACCGCCGTTTGGTGAAATCGTGGCGCTGGACATGCACACGGGCGATGTGAAATGGCGTCGTCCGGTTGGCGCCTCCCAGCAGTATGGCTTTTTCATGCCGGAAAGCTGGGGTTCGCCTACCATTGGTGGTCCGGCAGTGACGGCGGGCGGCGTGATCTTCATCGGTGCTTCAATGGATGCCAAAGTGCGTGCCTACTCGGTAGAGAGCGGTGAAGAGCTGTGGTCCGATCAGGCCGAAGCTCCGGCGGTAGCGAACCCGTCCGTCTATGAATATAAAGGTCGCCAGTATGTGGCCTTCGTGGCAGGTGGGAATACGATCCTGAAGGATCAGGTGGGCGATCAGGTAGTGGTCTACGCCTTGCCGGAATAATTCAGCAGGAAGGGGAAATAAGCGTGGGGCCTGCGGGCCCCACTTTATTTTGCAGTAGTCGTTTTACCGACGCGTTATTTATCGGCTGATGCGCCAGCACGTGTTGACATCTGCTCGGCGGACTTCAGATGCTGCTCAACGACCGGAGTGTGCTCGTTGGCCAGAGCCTTCACATCCGGATCGTCGATTTTACTGGCGTCGCTCTTAAGCTTCGACAGCACCTTCTCGTGGTCCTTCACGCCAGCATATTCCATATACATTTTGTCAAAAGCGTCACCGCGCTGGTTTTCCAGCCTTGAGTTCAGGGCTTTATGCGCGGCGTCTGGCTCGGTCGGCAGCTCCACGCCCTTTTTCTGGGCAACGGTCTTGACTTTGGTCAGCGCGGCGCCGTGATCGTCGACCATTTTCTGAGCGAATGTTTTCACTTCACTGGTTTGGGCCTTGTCCAGGGCGAGCCTGGCGGCGGCGACTTCGTTGATATTGGCCTGCGCCATGTCCTTCAATGCTTTCTCGTCGCCGGAGCTGAGTCTGGCGTCCGGTTGAGCCTGGCCCGCAGTTTGAGTTTGCGCGGCGCTGGTTGTCTGGGCTTGTACGCCAACGGTGCTGAACATTGCTGCAACTGCTGATACGGCTAGCAGCCTTTTCAGGGTTTTACTCGTGTGCATATTGTTCTCCTGATGGTCATGGTACAGGTAAGTTTCAATTGCTTCAGGCGCAACCGGCAGATAAATGACGACTGCACAGGTCAGTATAGTAGATGAACCTGCTGCACCCGCTGTTCAGGTCAGTGATGGCTGGTCGTGATGCTCAATCCTTCTACAATATTGATACGGATCATTTACATATTTGCTGCTAATGTTAAATATATAGATTCATCAACAGGAGGAATGATATGAAAAAAGCACTATTAGGGAGTGTATTGGCTTTAACAGTAGCAAGCTTCGGCGCATCTGCGGCAGATATGATTTCCAAGGATGAAGCGCACCACTTCAAGCTTGAATACCTTGGTAATGTATCTGTAGGGGCTTCAGGTGGACAAATTTCTTCACCTTCAGATCTTCATCAAAAGCTCTCAAAACTGGCAGACGAGAAGGGCGGGAAATACTACGTCATCATCGCTGCCCGCGAGCATGGCCCTAACTTCCAGGCCGTCGCAGAAGTCTTTAAATAATTTTCTCGGATAACACAAAAACCCGCTTATGGCGGGTTTTTGCTTACAGACAGCCAAAAAAATGCCCCTGATGCGGGGCGAGTGTGAGTCAAAGCTTTTCTTATGTTTTTCTGTTTTGTGCTCTAAGGCTTTGGGACAATAACACCCTGTTCAAATAATGCAATTAAATGCGACGGCAGCATACGTTACACAGATAGTCTACTCTTTACATACAGTTATGGTGAAAGGCAGTTAATCGTTAGCTGTCGCCTGCTGGAGAATGGAAACAGTAAACGGTTGCAAGAGGTAAACATGAACGTTGACGCACTGACGCAAAAGGCAGAAGAAGAAATTTCAGCGCTTATAACCAAAAAAATTTCAGAGTTACGTAAAAAAACAGGGCAGGAAGTGTCTGAAATTGAGTTTATCGCTCGTGAAGCCATGACAGGCCTCGAGGGATATGAGGTAAAAATCAAACTTATTTAATCAAAATTATTACCTGTTTCGGGACACTGGATAAAGCAGAGCGGCAAACGTCAGCCAGGACTATCCTGCGCGTGGCAGGATTGAAGCCCAAAAAGCCCGGTGACGCTGCGCTTACCGGGCCTACAATTAACGCAATCCACAGGCCGGGCAGGGCGTAGCCGCCACCCGGCTTACCAGGCTTACACTATCGCGTTCGGGCACGCTTCGCCCTTTTCGAGTTGACGCAAATTCCCCAGCGTGGTTTCCGAAATGCTGATCAGCGCTTCGGCGGTCAGGAACGCCTGGTGCCCTGTGAACAACACGTTGTGACAGGCAGACAGGCGACGGAACACGTCGTCCTGGATCACGTCATTAGATTTATCCTCAAAGAACAGATCGCGTTCGTTCTCGTACACATCCATACCCAACGCGCCGATTTTTTGCGTTTTCAACGCTTCGATAGCCGCCTGAGAGTCGATCAGCCCGCCGCGGCTGGTATTGATGATCATCACGCCGTCTTTCATCTGGTCGAACGCCGACTGGTTAAGCAGATGATAGTTCTCCGGGGTCAGCGGACAGTGCAGGGAGATAACGTCAGACTGCGAGAAGAGCGTTTTCAGATCGACATACTCCACGCCCAGCTCCAGCGCAGCGGCGCTTGGGTACGGATCAAACGCCAGCAGGCGCATGCCAAATCCTTTCAGGATGCGAAGGGCGGCCACGCCAATTTTGCCGGTACCGATGACGCCTGCGGTTTTACCGTACATGGTAAAGCCGGTCAGCCCTTCCAGAGAGAAGTTAGCATCACGGGTTCGCTGATAGGCACGGTGAATACGACGGTTGAGCGACATCATCATCCCGACCGCATGTTCTGCCACGGCTTCCGGAGAATAGGCCGGGACGCGAACGACCTTCAGACCCAGCTCTTTGGCGGCATCGAGATCGACGTTGTTAAAGCCCGCGCAGCGCAGGGCAATGTATTTCACGCCCTGTTTTTTTAACTCTTCCAGCACCGGTCGGCTACCGTCGTCGTTAACGAAGATACACACGCCTTCGCAGCCGTGGGCGGTTTTAGCCGTCTTTTCAGTTAGCAGAAAGTCGAAAAATTCAAGATCGAAACCGTACGTCTCGTTAACATGTTGCAGATACTTTTTGTCGTACTGCTTTGTGCTATATACCGCGAGTTTCATAAGACTTTCTCCAGTGATTTTGGAACCACGTTAGCATGTTTAAAATTATCTTACAATTTTTCAAAATTCATTGAAATCAATAAGTTCTATGAATTATTGTAGAGCATCTACTCTTAAAAATGGCATTACCTTCAACTGACTGGCTAAACATGCGACAATGAGCGGCAAGAACGGCTTATTTTTTTTCGCAAAATCAGGATATTAACTGCCCATGAAGGGTAAATACAAAGCCGCAATCGCGCTATTACTGCTGCTATTTCTTGTGCCGCTGACGCTGCTGATGACGCTCGCCCAGTGGGTACCCACGCTCGCCGGGATCTGGCTCCCCGTTGGAACGCGCATCGCGTTTGAAAAAAGCCCACGGCTCACGCGTCACGCCCTGATCATCCCCGATCTCCGCTATCTGGTAGAAGAGTGTGAAATTGCCCGCGTGGAAAACGTGACTCTGTCACACCCCAGCCGCTGGGATCTGGATATTGGCGCACTTGAACTTAACTCTGTCTGCCTGAGCAAATTACCGCAATCGGCGCCATCTACGGTGGCGCCGAAAACGCTGGCGCAGTGGCAGGCCATCCTGCCCAACACCTGGCTGACCATCCATCGCTTTACCCTTTCTCCCTGGCAGCAGTGGGAGGGTGAGCTGCATGCCTCACTGACGCCAGCCCGCCAGGACATCACCTATAACGGCGAGCAGGTGAGCATTAAGGGGCAGTTACGCGGCCAGACCCTTTCCATCAGCCAGTTCGATGTGCAACTGCCGGATCAGCCGCAGCCCGTGAAGCTGGTCGGTGAATTTACCCTGCCGCTGGTGCCGGACGGCGTGCCGGTGAAAGGGCATACGGTCGCGACCTTTAACGTGCCACAGTTATCCTCGCTGGTCGATGCCGAACTGGACTGGGAGGACAATCAGGGCCAGCTGGTGGTCATGGCGCGGGACAACCCCGATCCGCTGCTCGATTTACCGTGGCAGATCACCGCTCAGCAGTTGACCATCAGCGACGGACGCTGGAACTGGTTAGCCTCCGGCGTGCCAATGAGCGGACGCGTCGGGCTGAAAGTGGATAACTGGCAGCAGGGGCTGGAGAAAGCCACCTTCACGGGGCGGCTCAACGTGCTGACCCAGGGGGATGCGGGTAAGGGCAACGCGGTGCTGAATATCGGTCCCGGCTCGCTCAGTATGGATAACAGCGCTATGCCGCTGCACCTGAGCGGGGAAGCCAAGCAAAACGATCTGATCCTGTATGCCAGACTCCCGGCGAAGCTGACCGGCAGCCTTTACGATCCGCAGCTTACGTTTGAACCCGGCGCTTTATTGCGTTCGCGCGGGCGCATCATCGACTCGCTGGATATCGATGAGATCCGCTGGCCGCTGGCGGGCGTGAAGCTCACGCAGAAGGGCGTGGACGGCCGCCTGCAAGCCATTCTGCGGGCGCATGAAAACGAGATGGGCGATTTTGAGCTGCATCTGGACGGCCAGGCTAACGACTTTTTACCGGACAACGGTGTGTGGCAGTGGCGTTACTGGGGTAAAGGCAACTTCACGCCGATGAACGCGCGCTGGGATGTCCGGGGAACCGGGGAGTGGCGCGACAACGTTATCGAACTGACCGATCTTTCTACGGGTTTCGACAAATTGCAGTACGGCACGATGCTGGTCAGCAAGCCACGCCTGGTGCTGGATCACCCGGTGCGCTGGTCGCGGGACCCGGATAACCCCACCTTTAGCGGCGCGCTCGCGCTTAACGCCGGGCAAACAAGCTTTTCAGGCGGAAGCGTGCTGCCGCCGTCCGTTTTGACCTTCAGCGTTGACGGGACAGACCCGACGGTGTTCCAGTTTAAAGGGAACCTGCATGCGGACGACATCGGCCCGGTCCAGGTGAATGGACGCTGGGACGGCGAACGCCTTCGCGGTCAGGCCTGGTGGCCAAAACAGTCTCTTACGGTGTTTCAGCCGCTGATCCCGCCAGACTGGAAAATGACCCTGCGCGGCGGCGAAATGTACGCGCAGGTGGCTTTCTCCGCGGCCCCCGATCAGGGGTTTGAGGCCGGGGGGCACGGGGTGCTGAAAGCGGGCAGCGCGTGGATGCCGGATAACGAGATCAACGGCGTGGATTTTGTTCTTCCGTTCCGCTTAAGCCAGGGTACCTGGTCGCTGGGCACGCGCGGGCCGGTAACGTTACGAATCGACGAGGTGAAAAACCTGGTCACAGCCCGAAATATCACCGCGGATCTCCAGGGCGATTATCCCTGGACCGAAGCGAACCCGCTCCTGCTCACCAACGTGAAGGTGGAAGCGCTCGGCGGGAAAATCACCATGCAGCAGTTGAGAATGCCGCAGCACGATCCGGCTTTACTGCGCGTGGATAATATTTCCTCCAGCGAACTGATAAGCGCGGTGAATCCGAAGCAGTTTGCCATGTCCGGCCCGGTGAGCGGCGCGCTGCCGTTCTGGCTGGACAATGAAAAATGGATCATTAAAGATGGCTGGCTGACCAACCCGGGGCCGATGACGCTGCGCATCGACCAGGACACGGCGGATGCCATTGTGAAAGACAACATGGTTGCCGGGGCGGCGATCAACTGGCTCCGCTATATGGAAATTTCGCAGTCGTGGACAAAACTCAATGTGGATAATCTGGGTGTGTTAACCATGCAGGCGGCCATTAAAGGCACCAGCCGCGTCGAAGGTAAAAGCAGTTTCGTAAACCTGAATTACACCCATGAAGAGAACATTTTTACCCTCTGGCGCAGCCTGCGCTTTGGGGACAATCTGCAAACATGGTTTGAGCAACATGCGGCGATACCCCTTCTCCGCAGTTCGACAGGCAAGGAAAGTGAGGAACAACAATGAAAAAGAGGGCTGGTGTACTCACCGTGGCCGTCGTCGCGCTGCTATCAGGCTGCACGCCGCGCATTGAAGTGGCGGCGCCCAAAGAGCCGATCACCATCAACATGAACGTGAAAATCGAGCATGAAATCCATATCAAGGTGGATAAAGACGTTGAAGCCCTGCTGAAATCCCGCAGCGATCTGTTCTGAGGATGTCATGAAACGATTTGCTCTGATGTTACTGGCGCTGGGGATGAACGTTCACGCCGCCACGCTTACGCTCAACGATGCGCGTGCCCAGGGGCGCGTAGGGGAAACCCTGAGCGGCTATCTTGCGCCCGTTCAGCACGACGCTGAAACCCTGGCGCTGGTGAACCGTATCAACGCCGCACGCACGGAAAGTTACCAGCAGCTGGCTGACAGTAATAATTTACCCGTCGACGAGGTGGCGAAAATGGCGGGACAAAAGCTGGTGGCCCGCGCGCAGCCGGGTGAGTACGTGAAGGGAATTAACGGCAAGTGGCTGAAAAAATAGCTAGCGGTAACGCCTGCGGTATTCGCCCGGCGAAACCCCGAAACGCTGCTTAAAGGCGGTGGAAAAATGGCTATGGTCGGTGAAACCCCAGCTGTAGCCAATCCCCGCCAGCTTTTCGTCATCGCTGATGGAACGCAGCGCCTGAGCGCATAAATCGAGGCGACGGTTCTTAATATACTGCGCTACCACCAGCCCTTTCCCGGCAAACATGCGGTACAAGCTACGCACGGACATGCCGCTCTCTGAAGCTATCCACTCCGGTCTTAACGCCTCCGACTGAATATGATCATCAATCAGGGACAGAACGTGGCGGAACTGACGCTCCTTGCGCGGCAGCACCTCGTCACGCTGCTGGAAGGCCGGACGCAGCAGACACACCATCGCCTCAAGCGCCGCTTCGCTTTCACTGGCGCTGAGATCGGCATTGCCCATGCTCTCCTGTAGCAGTCGGTAGCTCAGCTGTACGGTAGGCAGACTGCGGGAGAGGGGCAGCGCGCACCTCACTTCCTGAAAACGCGCGTGTTGCTCAATGATTTGTCGCGGGAGCAGGAGCGAAATCTGGCGGGAACGCTCCTGCCAGTAAATGGAGCACGGGCGGGAGGCGTCAATCAGCGTGATATCCCCGGCTTTCAGCATCGCGCGCTGGTCGTCCTGTTCGATTCCGGCGCTGCCTTCCAGCTGAAACACGGTGTAGAACCAGGCGTCGTTGCCGTTTTTGATCTCCTGACGGGTGCGAAACAGGTTAACGCCTGCGGCGGTCACCGTGCTCAGCTTCAGACTTTGGGTGTAGCTGGTTTCCAGCTCGCCGAGAAACGCCCCCTCTAACGGACGTGCCGCAAAGCGCCCACAAACCTGGTTAATTTGCGCCAGCCACTGCTGAAAATTGTCCTGTTCGCTTGCACACGCCATTGATGTTCTCGCTGCACCGTCACTGTTTTCGCATTGTTGCATTTATGTTGCATTTTGTCAGGGCTACGAGGCTGACTATAGGAAAGAACACTCAACGGTTACAGCGATATAAGCGGGAATTATCACGATTTGCGGACCCTGTCACAGCTGGCAAAGCGAATGTCACACAGACAAAAGCAGGAATGCGAATCCCCTCTTAGACTGCATACACACCCTGCGAAGCATAACGAAGGAGTATCCTATGTCCGAATCACACGTCGCCATCCTGCCGGGCGTGCAGCAGTTTTTAGATCGCCAGCACGGCCTGTGGATCGAAGGGCGTCAGGCGGCATCCGATAGCGAAAAGCGTCTGAACGTCTACAACCCGGCGACCGGAGAGGTTATTGCCTCTACCGCCGATGCCAGCGTCGATGATGTCGATCGTGCGGTGATGTCTGGCTGGCGCGCCTTTGTCGCCCGAAGCTGGGCCGGACGGCTGCCGGCAGAGCGGGAACGTATCCTGCTGCGGTTTGCGGATCTGGTGGAACAGCATGGCGAAGAGCTGGCACAGCTCGAAACCCTGGAGCAGGGGAAATCGATTAACATTTCCCGCGCCTTCGAGGTGGGCTGCACCCTGAACTGGATGCGCTACACGGCAGGGCTGACCACCAAAATTGCCGGTAAAACCCTCGATCTCTCGATTCCACTGCCGCAGGGCGCGCGTTATCAGGCGTGGACGCGTAAAGAGCCGGTGGGAGTCGTGGCGGGGATTGTGCCGTGGAACTTCCCGCTGATGATTGGCATGTGGAAAGTGATGCCCGCGCTGGCGGCAGGTTGCTCCATCGTGATCAAACCGTCGGAAACCACGCCGCTCACCCTGTTACGGGTGGCGGAACTGGCGAGCGAGGCGGGGATCCCGGAGGGTGTGTTCAACGTGGTGACCGGCAGTGGCGCCGTCTGTGGCGCGGCGCTGACCTCGCACCCGCGCATTGCCAAAGTGAGCTTTACCGGTTCGACGGCGACAGGCAAGCAGATTGCCCGCGCGGCGGCGGACACGCTAACGGGCGTGACGCTGGAGCTGGGCGGCAAAAACCCGGCCATCGTGCTGAAAGATGCCGATCCGGCGTGGGTGATTGAAGGACTGATGACCGGCAGCTTCCTGAACCAGGGGCAGGTCTGCGCGGCCAGCTCGCGCATTTATATTGAGGCTCCGCTGTTCGACACGCTGGTCAGCGGGTTTGAACAGGCCGTGAAATCCCTCAGCGTCGGGCCGGGCATGTCGCCGGAGGCGTTTATCAACCCGCTGGTGTCGCGCGCCCACTGCGATAAGGTTCAGGCGTTCCTGGATGAGGCGAAGGCGCACAATGCGGAGCTGATCGCCGGGAACCGGGGCCCAGACGGCAAAGGCTATTACGTTTCGCCAACGCTGGTGGTCAACCCGGATAATCATCTGCGACTGACGCGTGAAGAGGTCTTCGGGCCGGTGGTGAACCTGGTTCGTGTGGCCGATGGGGAAGAGGCGCTTCAGCTGGCGAATGACACTGAATATGGCTTAACGGCCAGCGTCTGGACGCAGAACATCAGTAAAGCGCTGGCGTATACCGACAGGTTACAGGCCGGAACAGTGTGGGTGAACAGCCACACGCTGATAGACGCCAACCTGCCGTTCGGCGGCATGAAGCAGTCCGGCACCGGGCGCGATTTCGGCCCCGACTGGCTGGACGGCTGGTGTGAAACCAAGTCGGTGTGTGTGCGGTATTAAAAAAAACGCCGGGTGACGGCTACGCCTTACCCGGCCTACGGGATCGAGGAAAAAAGGTTGGTTTTGTAGGCCGGGTAAGCGCAGCGCCACCCGGCGTAACTTACAGCGACCACCGATCCCGCCCGGCCTCCTTCGCCCTGTACAGCGCCGCATCGGCGCGGGCGATGATTTCCGGGCCGGCCAGCCCTGCGGTATAGCCTGCAATGCCCATACTCGCCGTCACATATTCACTCACCTTCGACGCGCCGTGCGGAATGGCTGCGTTTCGCAGGCCAGCCTGGATCCGCGCGGCGACTTTCTCAGCAATGCTTTCTTCGCAGTCAAAGAGGATCACCACAAACTCCTCGCCACCGTAGCGCGAAACCACATCCTCTGGCGTGCGCACCGAGGTGTTCAGCACCTCTGCCACCCGCGCGAGGCACGCATCTCCCGCCTGGTGACCGTAGGTATCGTTATACAGTTTGAAGTAATCGACATCCAGCATCAGCACCGCGAAGCGTTTGCCTTGCTCTACGGCATTTTCCAGCACCAGCTCCATCGCCCGGCGGTTGGCCGTTTTCGTCAGTGGATCCTGATGGGCCAGCGCATCCAGCCGCGAAATTAAACGCTGATTCTGCTGGTTGCGACGCCACGCCTCTTCAAACCAGCTCAACAGGATATAGCGCCCGCACACGAGAATGAACGTGAACACCACCCACAGCCCGGCAAAGCGATAATTAATTTCCTGATTCAGCAGCATGCTGGCAACGGGCAGGCTTACCCATAGCGGAACGGTGAAGCAGAGCAGTGCCACCGGGTGAAAATAGAGCGCGGTCATACCGGCCATCAGCAGGGTAACGAATATAGGCCAGGGATGAGGAAGCTGTAACACGTTGATAAACCAGTAACAACTTATCGACCACAGCAGGCTGCACATAAACAAAACGGCGCTGACGCCGCGGATGTGGCGCCAGGCCATGATCACCAGCGCCACGGAAAGGATCGCCACGCCCAGCATGGAGGCGTCAATCATCTGCCGCAGAGGGGGGCTGATGTGCAGGAGGGCATCGATATGGCCGAACAACGAATTGCGCAGCAGGACCATAAGGGCAAAGCTGGCATTCACAAAGGCGAGCCACGGCAGGTTCACGGCCAGCCCGTGAACAACCATTGATTTACGGGTAGGCCATATCGCGGGTTCGGGTGTGGCTGGATGTCTTTTTTCCATTGAAGAGAATTTTCCTTGAGCGGGCGGAACGTCCGCCCGTGAGTGCTGCCTTTACGGGGTCACAATGTTAAACCAGAATTCAAATTTATCCATGTAACCGAGCATAGCATCAAGTTTTGCGGCATCGCCGGTCACTTTGATATCGCCGTTATCCTGCGCCTGTTTAAGCGTCACTTCTTTCAGGATGATTTTATTCAGCGTATCGCGGTTGAGGGTCACGGTCGCGTCAGCGTCTTTCGCTTCGGCGTTCGCCGTGTGGTTCAGCACGCCATTTTCCAGCTCCAGCTTGTATTTGCCGCCGTCGCTGCCGAGGTCGATGTTAAACACCGATTTTGCATCCGCCGCTTTTTCACCGTTAATGTGCACCGCCAGATAGTCAAAGAACATTTCTGGCGTCATCGCGCGCACGGTATCCGGGCTGGCGGTGTTCGGGGTCGGTCCTTTCACCACGCCGTTACGCAGCTCCTGGGCGCCGGTCAGGTAGAAGTTACGCCACGGGCCTGATTCAGCCTGATAACCCAGCTGCTCCAGCGCATCCGCTTCCAGGTTTCGCGCGGCCTGATTATTTGGATCGGCAAAGACCACCTTGCTGACCACCTGAGCCACCCAGCGGTAGTTCCCCTGGTCAAAGTCAGTTTTCGCTTTGCTCAGGATGGCATCCGCACCGCCCATATAGTCCACAAATTTCTTTGCGGCTTCTTCAGGCGGCAGTTCGTCCAGGGTCGCCGGGTTGCCGTCAAACCAGCCTAAATAGAGCACGTAGGTTGCTTTAACGTCATGGCTGACAGAACCGTAATAGCCACGGTTTGCCCAGGTATTGGCCAGGGAGTTTGGCAGTTTGAAGTTGGCGGCAATCTCGTCACGGGTCAGCCCTTCGTTCGCCATGCGCAGGGTCTGGTCGTTGATGTAGCGATACAGGTCGCGCTGGCTTTTCAGCAGGTTAACCACGTTGTCGTTACCCCATGTCGGCCAGTGGTGCTGCGCCATAATGATTTCGGCTTTATCACCCCAGCGTACAATCGCCTGGTTGATGTATTTCGACCATGGCAACGGCTCACGAATTTTCGCGCCGCGCAGGGAGTAGGTGTTGTGCAGGGTATGGGTGACATCTTCCGCAGACTCGATCAGCTTTTTCTCTTCGA
The DNA here is from genome assembly GCF_016082135.1 of Enterobacter sp. YSU. NCBI lineage: Bacteria > Pseudomonadati > Pseudomonadota > Gammaproteobacteria > Enterobacterales > Enterobacteriaceae > Enterobacter > Enterobacter sp. YSU. The sequence goes on along the minus strand of NZ_CP059487.1, from coordinate 4,249,156 downwards.
TATACCAGAGCATCTCGGAAGGCGCTTCCGATCCCGGCGCGAGCATAAAATCATAGGTCAGGCCGTCGATCACCTCTTTCTGACCATCTTTCTCGATGATATTGGTCGGGGCGATCAGGGTCACCGTCCCGGCGGAGGTGGTGGTGCCGAGACCCGCGCCGACCTGGCCCTTCGCATCCGGCTTCAGCAGGTTGCCGTACATATAGCTGGCGCGGCGGCTCATGACGTTACCCGCCATGATATTCTCCGCGACGGCGGCCTCCATAAATCCGGCGGGCGCGTAGACTTTCACCTTGCCGGACTTCACATCTGCTTCGTCCACCACGCCGCGCACGCCGCCATAGTGGTCAACGTGGCTGTGGGTGTAAATTACGGCGACAACAGGCTTGTTACCGCGATTTTTATAGTAAAGATCCATCCCGACTTTGGCCGTTTCCGCCGACACCAGCGGGTCGACCACGGTAATGCCTTCTTTACCTTCAATAATGGTCATGTTTGACAGGTCGAGGTTACGTATCTGGTAGACGCCTTCGGTCACTTCAAACAGACCGCTGATGTTAATCAGCTGGGACTGACGCCATAAGCTCGGGTTAACCGAGTCGGGCGCCTTATCGCCTTCTTTGATAAAAGCGTACTGCTGCGGATCCCAGACGGTGTTGCCTTGCTCACCTTTGATAATGTCCTGAGGCAGAGGGGCAATAAACCCTTTGTGGGCGTTGGTAAAATCGGTGTTATCGGAGAAAGGAAGCTGGTTGAAGAGTGCGTTGTTGGCCTGTTGCGTTGCTGCGGTGGCATCCTTAGGTGCTTCTGCGGCCCAGGCGGAACTGGCAGAAATAAAACATCCCGCCAGCGCGAGACTCCTGACGATCTCATTGATTCTCATCCTAAAACCTCTCAGTAAACTGTGACGTTGTTTGTGGGGACTTCGAATCCTGGTGAAAGTGTGTCAAGAAATGCAAAAGGATTAAGCGAGGTAACAATAACTATAATCGGGGAGAGTAATTCAGCAAGTAAGCGGATGAAAAACCGGGCATTACGCCCGGTCGGTGGGTTATTTCTGCTCTTTTTTCTTGCCGAGCGTTGGCGTCTCGTCAAAGTAATTCCACGGCTTGAGTAACGTGTGCACCCATTCCGTCGGCATTATCGGCCACTCCTCGGCACGGGCGACATGGGTGGTGCCGGTGGTCATCCAGATGACGTTATCCTGGTCGTTCAGTGACTCGTTATCTTTGCTGTACTGGCCGAGGCCGGTATCGTGCGTGGAACGGTTCGGGTATTTTCCCTCCGGGTACATCTCGTCGGGATGGTAACGCGTCACCCACAGCTGTTTATCCATAAAGCTCAGGCGGTGATAAATCCACTCGTCCGGGGCAAACTTCGCGCCGGACGCTACCGGGTGTGTACCGCCCGCGTAAGGGATGATCTGATACGAGACCGGGTTGCCCATGCGGTTCTCTTTGCTGGTATTGCTTAGAAGGCGGATGGTGCCCGGGTCAAACTTCTGTGCCGCCTGCTTTTCGGTATCAATATCATACTGATTAACCTGCATGGTGCTGGTGCGCGGTCCGCCAGCGGTGTTCGGTTTGACGTCCGGATCCATGGCCACCAGCTTATTGTTGATGCCGTCCACGTCCATATCCAGACGGAAGTTGTAGATGTGCTGGTGGGTGGTACCGACAATATTATGGTCGATCAGCGTTCCGTATCGGGTGTCATCCTTCGCGGTGGCATCATGCATGGTTTTCGTCTGCACGCCTTTCACCGCTTCAATGCCCGTAGCCCCTGCATCAATGCCGATAGTGCCGTTTTCGTGGAATACCCAGTCGAAGATGTAATCGTAGTTACCCACGGTGCTGACCCAGCGCACCACCAGCTCGCGGCGTTCGGTGCTGACGTTGGGTTTACCTAACTCCTGATGCTTATATTCCGGCCCGGCGTAACGCTCGAAAATGGCGATCGCCCTGGGGATCTCCATTGGCGCGCCGGTGTAATCCGGGATGGTTTCGTTGAGCATCACGGCGTTAGACGGAACATCCTTGCCGCGCACCAGCGGGGAGGTCAGGGTACCCATGCCGTAATCGCCGGAGTCCAGGTAAGCTTTAAAGTACCAGCCGATATCCGGGTCGCCGTACGGCACAATCATGCCGCCGAGCGATCCCTGATACATCACCTGTCGCTTTTTGCCATTGTCGTTATAGGTCACGGTGGAGATTATCGGGCCGACGCGTGAGTCCAGGCTCAGATGAAAATCCCAGTTCTGCCAGTGCACCCTATCCCCGGTGATGGTGTAGTTCTTGCCTTCCGGCTCGATAATTTCCAGCGGTTTCTTCACCGTTCCAACGCGGTCGCGGCCATCATAAGGGCGCGGCGTGAGCGGAACCGGCACGACCGGGCCTTCCTCAATCTTCTGGATTTTCTTCTGCTCGAGATCCACCACCGCAACCAGGTTTTCGATCGGGTGCGCCCAGTAGTTACCGTCGCCCACGTCGAGATAGCTGATCACTTTCAGCAGGCGGTCTTCCTGTTTCAGCCCATCCTTGCCGTCAAAAAAGCCGACGGTAAGCGGAGTGGTGATCACTTTCTTCGGGTCGGTAATGCCGCGCTTTTTCAGCACGGCGGCAAACTCCGGGCTTTCATTGATGATCTGCTGCACGGTATTGAAGTCATCCAGCAGCACCATGCCGTGCGCGTCTTTGATCGGCTCCCAGCGGAGGATCTTTTTCTCCTTCAGATCCACCCGGCTTTCGATGATGTGTTTACCATCAAGCATGATGATATTGGCCTGGCGGGGCGCATCCACCGCCGTGCCGTTAAGCACAAAGTCCCAGACTTTGGCCTTTTCTGGCTCCGCCAGCGCAATCTGGGTAAAGCGGGTATTGGGTTTAAAATCCGCAGAGGCTTTCACAATGGCTACGGCCTGGTTGATTTCATCAGCCGTCAGCGCGTTTAACGGGTGGGGGCTTTTTTCAACCTGGAATGTCTGATCAAGACCGGACTGAAAAACATCGTTGATAAAGGTCTCCGGGATAAACGCCTTATTGTTCTTCATCACCACGGGCACCTGGAGCGTCAGCGGTTTGCCGTTAACGATGGCGGTATTTGCGCCGGGTTTGACCTTCACAAAGGCACCGTCTTTGACGATGGTGAACATCTGGGCGTAATCATCCCACTGCACGTCCGCGCCAAACGCCTGAAGCGTTTTGTCCATCGGGACCATATGCGCCTCGCTGCCGTGAGCGTAAACAGGGGATTGCCAGGCGCAACAGAGCGCAACGGCCATGGCCAGTGCCGTTCTACGGGCAGAAAAAGAAGAATTGCTTCCCATCGCAGACCTCATCTTGTTGTGTTTATTGAGTTGTGTCAGCCTTATCCTGACAGGCGCGCACGAAAAGCGTTTGCCTGCATCTGCCAGGTTGTTTGTCAGTCTTGCCAGGTTAAAAAAAGAGCGGGGGTGCATCACACCCCGGTCAGGTAGTTGTAGGCCGGGTAAGCGGAGCGACACCCGGCAAGAAAGAGGTGCGTCAGAAGTCACCCTGCTGGCGCGCCACCAGCGTCAGGATGGAGTAGAGCGCCACGGCCTGCTGGTGCTGGTTGAAGATCTCCACCGCCCATTCCACCACGCCGGTGGGTTTTTCCTCGGCAGTGCGCTGTTTCTTCAGCGTTTTACGTTTACAGGTCAGGCGCACCTGAATGGTATCACCCGGCTTGACCGGCTCAATAAAGCGCAGGTTTTCCATGCCGTAGTTGGCAATAACCGGCCCAACCCCGGCATCTACAAACAGCCCCGCCGCGGCGGAAATCAGGAAATAACCGTGTACCACGCGCTCACCAAAAATCGACTCCGCCGCGCCAATTTTGTCCATATGGGCGTAGAAATGATCCCCGCTCAGGCAGGCAAAATTCACGATATCCGCTTCCGTCAGGGTACGACGCGGGGTCAGCAGGCTGTCGCCCGGCTGTAACTCCTCGAAGTATTTACGGAAGGGATGAACGCGATCTTCCTGCACCTCCGCGCCACGGACCCACTGTTTACCGATCGCGGCGAGCATGGACGGGCTGCCCTGAATGGCCGTGCGCTGAAGATAGTGCTTCACCGCGCGCAGGCCGCCCAGCTCTTCGCCGCCGCCCGCACGTCCCGGACCACCGTGCACCAGCTGCGGCAGCGGTGAACCGTGGCCGGTGGATTCTTTCGAGGATTCCTGGTTGAGGATCTGAATGCGTCCGTGGGCGCGCGCGGCACCGGCAATAAACTGCCGCGCCATGCGGGTATCTGCCGTAACCAGCGTTCCCGCCAGGCTGCCGCCGCCCGCCCGCGCCAGCTGCATGGCGTGTTCGGTGTTACGGCAGGGCATCAGGGTTGCAACGGGGCCAAAGGCTTCGATGGCGTGGACGGCCGGGGTTTCGTCCGGCTGCGGGCAGAACAGCAGGGTGGGCGGGAAGAATGCGCCAGCCGCCTGCAAATCAGCTTTACCACCCAGACGGATCTGACAGCCCGCGGCAAGGAGATGATCGACTTTTTCCTGCACGTCAGCACGTTGCTCACCGTTGACGAGGGCTCCCATCTTCACCCCTTCCTGGGCCGGATCGCCGACGACCACTTTCTCCAGCCGCGCAATCAGCGCCTGGCTGACGGCGTCAATCTGCGCTTCCGGCACGATGATGCGGCGGATGGCGGTACATTTTTGCCCGGCTTTGGCAGTCATCTCGCGCACCACTTCTCGGATAAACAGCGCAAACTCCGGGTGTTCCGGCGTCACGTCCTCACCCAGCACGCAGCAGTTGAGAGAATCTGCTTCCATGGTAAACGGAATGGAATGCGCGACGATATTCGGGTGGACGCGCAGACTCTGCCCGGTGCTGGCCGATCCGGTAAACGTCACCACGTCCTGGCTGTCGAGCTGGTTCAGCAGATCGCCCGCGCCACCGCAGATCAGGCTGATGGCGCCGTCGGGCACCAGTCCGCTCTCGACGATCGCTTTCACCATCGCCTGAGTCACCTGCGCGGTGGCGGTGGCGGGCTTGATGATGGCGGGCATCCCGGCAAGCCAGGTGGGCGCGAGCTTTTCCAGCATCCCCCAGCACGGGAAGTTGAACGCGTTGATATGCACCGCCACGCCGGATTTCGACGTTAACACGTGACGTGCCGCAAAGCCGCCTTCCTTCGACAGCGGGATCAGTTCATCCTCCGGCCACAGGGTATCGTCCGGCAGCTCACGGCTGCCGAGGCTTGCGTAGGTGAAGAGGGTGCCGATACCGCCTTCAATATCCACCCAGCTGTCGGCCTTCGTCGCGCCGGTCTGAGCTGACAGGGCATAAAAGCGATCCTTCTGGCTCAGCAGATGTTTGGCCACCGCCTTCAGCATGGCGGCGCGCTCGATAAAGCTCATTGCGTGGAGCGCTTCTCCGCCGTGTTCAATGGCGTAACGGCGCGCGGCCGCCATATCCAGCCCTTCGCTGGTGACTTCAAATAGCGTTTCCCCGCTGATGGCGTGGGTGATGGTGCGCTCGCGGCCCCGGCCTGATTGCCAGGTGCCGGACAAGAAGCTGGCTAACTGCTGCATTTCTTCTCTCCAGATGTTTCGTAATTTCACTATAAATAGTTTGATCGCGAATCATAAAAATCAAGCTGAGTTTTAATGAATTGTTAACGCTGTGATCTGTATTGCTTAACCTGACCACCCAGAAGCCTTGCGTCATCGGCATTTCATCAAAAGGCTTGCGAGCGTCGTCACAAAATAAACAAACGTTTCTTGGGGTTATATTTAACCTTTGTGTAACTTTTAAGAAACCAAATGATTCACCATTTTGCTATTTGTGGTGATTTAACGAATCACAAAGGTGGTTATGTGACGCAAGAACAACGCTTTGAGCAACGCATCGCACAGGAGACGGCCATCGAGCCGCAGGACTGGATGCCGGATGCCTACCGCAAGACGCTGATCCGCCAGATTGGACAGCACGCCCACTCTGAGATTGTCGGCATGCTGCCGGAAGGAAACTGGATCACCCGCGCGCCGACGCTGCGCCGGAAAGCCATTCTGCTGGCGAAGGTGCAGGACGAAGCCGGACACGGCCTGTACCTCTACAGCGCGGCGGAAACGCTGGGCTGCGCCCGGGAGGACATCTATCAAAAGATGCTCGACGGCAAGATGAAATACTCCTCCATCTTCAACTATCCGACCCTGAGCTGGGCCGATATCGGCGTCATTGGCTGGCTGGTGGACGGGGCGGCCATTGTGAACCAGGTGGCGCTGTGTCGTACGTCTTACGGTCCGTATGCACGGGCGATGGTGAAAATCTGTAAAGAAGAGAGCTTCCACCAGCGTCAGGGTTTTGAGGCCTGCATGGCGCTGGCGCAGGGCAGCGAAGCCCAGCGGCAGATGTTGCAGGACGCCATCAACCGTTTCTGGTGGCCCGCGCTGATGATGTTTGGACCCAACGACGACAACTCCCCAAACAGCGCCCGCAGTCTGGCCTGGAAGATCAAACGCTTTGGCAACGATGAGCTTCGCCAGCGCTTCGTGGACAACACGGTGCCTCAGGTGGAGATGCTCGGTATGAGCGTGCCGGACCCCGACCTGCGTTTCGATGAAGCGAGCGGCCACTACCGCTTCGGCGAAATCGACTGGCAGGAATTTGACGAGGTGATCACCGGGCGCGGGATCTGCAACCACGAACGTCTGGCCGCAAAACGTAAAGCCTGGGACGACGGCGCATGGGTGCGTGAAGCCGCTCTGGCCCACGCGGAAAAACAACGCGCTCGCCAGGCCGCATAAGAGGAATCAACCATGAGCAATGTTTACTGGCCGTTATACGAAGTTTTTGTCCGTTCGAAGCAGGGGCTGTCGCACCGGCATGTGGGCAGCCTTCACGCTGCCGACGACCGTATGGCGCTGGAAAACGCGCGCGATGCCTATACCCGCCGCAGCGAAGGCTGTTCCATCTGGGTGGTGAAGGCGAGTGAAATCGTCGCTTCCCAGCCGGAAGAGAGCGGGGAATTTTTCGATCCGGCGGAAAGCAAGGTCTACCGCCATCCGACGTTTTACACCATCCCTGATGGCATCGAGCATATGTGAGGTTGGGGATGAACAACGTATCTGCTTATGCCCTGCGTCTGGGCGACAACGGTCTGGTGCTCTCACAGCGTCTGGGTGCCTGGTGCGGCCACGCGCCGGAGCTGGAAATTGACCTGGCGCTCGCCAATATCGGCCTTGATCTGCTCGGGCAGGCGCGCAATTTCCTGACCTACGCCGCTGAACGGGAGGGTAAGGGCGATGAAGACACCCTGGCCTATGGCCGCGATGAGCGTCAGTTCCGCAATCTGCTGCTGGTGGAACAACCAAACGGCAGCTTCGCTGACACCATTGCCCGTCAGTATCTGATGGATGCGTGGAACGTGGCGCTCTACGAGCGGCTGATCCATAGCAGCGACAGTCAGCTTGCCGCCATCGCGGCAAAAGCCATTAAGGAGGCACGCTATCACCTGCGCTTTAGCCGCGGCTGGCTGGTGCGGCTGGGGGACGGAACAGAAACCTCCGCACAAAAAATGCAACAGGCGGTGGATAGCCTGTGGCGCTTTACGGCTGAACTGTTCGACGCAGACGACGTCGAGCTGGCGCTAATTGAAGACGGCGTGGCGGTTGATCCGCGCGACCTGCGGGACCCGTGGGAGCGCGAAGTGTTTGCTGGCCTGGCGGAAGCCACCCTCCGCGTGCCCGAAGAGGTGGCGTATCGCACGGGCGGCAAGAAGGGGCTACATACCGAACACCTCGGGCCGATGCTGGCAGAGATGCAGTATCTCCAGCGCGTTTACCCCGGCCAGCAGTGGTAAAGTAGGACGCGATGCAACGCCTCGTCGACATCGCGCCTGCACAAATCCCGCAGATTTGGGCGCTGTTAAGCCAGATCCCCGACCCGGAAGTGCCGGTGCTGACCATCACCGACCTTGGCATGGTGCGCAGCGTGAAGGCGCAGGGGGAAGGCTGGGTCATCGGCTTCACGCCAACCTATTCGGGCTGTCCGGCAACGGAGCATCTGCTGGGGGCGATCCGCGAAACCCTGACCGGAAACGGCTTTAGCCCGGTACATATTGTGCTGCAACTGGAGCCCGCCTGGACCACCGACTGGATGACCGACGATGCCCGCAGGCGCCTGCGTGAATATGGCATCAGCCCGCCTGTCGGCCATAGCTGCCATGCCCACGTTCCCGCTGAGGTGAGCTGCCCGCGCTGTGCGAGCACCGATACCTCGCTTATCAGTGAATTTGGTTCTACGGCCTGCAAAGCGCTCTACCGCTGCAATACCTGCCGTGAGCCCTTCGACTATTTTAAATGTATTTGAGGCTGCCATGACAACGTTTCATTCATTAACAGTGGCAAAAGTAGAACCCGAAACCCGCGACGCGGTGACCATTACCTTCGCGGTGCCGCAGGCGTTACAGGAGGCGTACCGCTTCCGTCCCGGTCAGCATCTGACCCTGAAAGCCAGTCCTGGCGGGGATGAACTGCGCCGCTGCTACTCCATCTGCCGGAGCACCGCGTGCGGTGAGATCAGCGTGGCGGTCAAAGCCATCGAGGGCGGACGTTTTTCCCGCTATGCCCGGGACGAGATCAAACCGGGCATGGTGCTGGAGGTGATGGTGCCCCAGGGGCAGTTTGGCTATCAGCCGCAGGCCGAACGCGAAGGCCACTATCTGGCGATTGCCGCCGGGTCCGGGATCACCCCGATGCTGGCGATTATGTCCGCTACGCTGGCCACTGAAGCCCACAGCCACTTCACCCTGATTTACGGCAACCGCAGCAGCCAGAGCATGATGTTCCGCCGGGCGCTGGCGGACCTGAAAGATAAATACCCGCAGCGTTTGCAGCTGATCGCCATCTTCAGCCAGGAGACGCTCGACAGCGATCTGCTCCATGGCCGCATTGACGGGGAAAAGCTCCAGGCGCTGGCAAAAACGCTGGTGAATTTCCGTCAGTACGATGAAGCCTTCATCTGCGGCCCGTCGGCGATGATGGATGAGGCCGAAGCGGCGCTGCAAGCGCTGGGTATGCCGGAAAAAGCGATCCATCTTGAGCGCTTTAACACGCCGGGTACCGCCGTTAAACGGACAGCCAGCGTGCAGGCCGACGGGCAGAAGGTCACCGTCCGTCAGGACGGGCGCGACAGGGAGATCACCCTGACGGCGGACGACGAGAGCATTCTTGACGCGGCCCTGCGTCAGGGGGCGGATCTGCCTTACGCCTGCAAGGGCGGCGTATGCGCCACCTGCAAATGCAAAGTGCTGCGCGGAAAAGTCGATATGGCGACCAACTACAGCCTGGAGCCGGACGAGCTGGCCGCAGGCTATGTGCTGAGCTGTCAGGCGCTGCCGTTAACCGCCGACGTTATCGTCGATTTTGATGCGAAGGGGATGGCATGAGTGAACTGATTGTCACCCGTCACGGTCGCGTGTTGCAGCTGACGCTTAACCGTCCGGCGGCGCGCAACGCGCTCAACAATGCGCTGCTCCTGCAAATCGCGGAGCAGCTTGAGGCCGCCGCCGCGGATGCTGAGATCGCCGTCTGCGTGGTGTACGGCAACGAACGCTGCTTTGCCGCCGGGGCCGATCTCAACGAAATGGCGGAGAAAGACCTGCCCGCCACCCTGAACGATATCCGTCCGCAGCTGTGGGCGCGGATCAATGCCTTCACCAAACCGCTGATTGCCGCCGTGAACGGCTTCGCGCTGGGGGCAGGCTGTGAGCTGGCGCTGCTCTGCGATGTCGTGGTTGCCGGCGGTAACGCCCGTTTTGGCCTGCCGGAAATCACCCTCGGGATCATGCCGGGCGCAGGCGGCACCCAGCGGCTGATCCGCAGCGTGGGCAAATCGTTGGCCAGCAAAATGGTGCTGACTGGCGAAAGCATCACGGCGGTTCAGGCGCACAGCGCCGGGCTGGTCAGCGACGTCTACCCGGCCTCGCTGACGCTGGAGTACGCCCTGAAACAGGCGGCGCTGATGGCGCGCCACTCGCCGCTGGCGCTACAGGCGGCGAAGCAGGCGCTTCGCCAGTCGCAGGAAGTCCCGCTTCAGGCCGGGCTGGCGCAGGAGCGTCAGCTGTTTGCGCTGCTCGCGGCCACCGACGATCGCCGGGAAGGTATCAACGCCTTTTTACAAAAACGCACCCCAGACTTTAAAGGACGCTAATTGTGGAATCTATTCTGAGCCATGTTGAGCAGGGCGTAATGACCATTACGCTGAACCGCCCGGAGCGCCTGAACAGCTTTAACGACGTCATGCACCAGCAGCTTTCCGAATGCCTGAAGCAGGCCGAGCGCGATGACGCCATCCGCTGCCTGCTGATCACCGGGGCAGGACGCGGTTTCTGCGCCGGGCAGGATCTTAACGACCGTAACGTCGACCCGAACGGCCCCGCGCCCGATCTGGGCATGTCCGTTGAGACTTTTTACAACCCGCTGGTGCGCCGCCTGGCAAAACTGCCGAAGCCGGTGATTTGCGCGGTTAACGGCGTGGCGGCGGGCGCGGGGGCCACGCTGGCCCTCGGCTGCGACATGGTGATTGCGGCCCGTTCAGCCAGCTTTGTGATGGCCTTCAGCAAGCTCGGGCTGGTACCGGACTGCGGCGGAACCTGGCTGCTGCCGCGCGTGACCGGACGCGCCCGCGCCATGGGGCTGGCATTGCTGGGCGATAAGCTCAGCGCCGAGCAGGCACAGGCCTGGGGAATGATCTGGCAGGTGGTGGACGACGACCAGCTCTCCGCCACCGCACAGCAGATGGCGCTGCATTTTGCCTCGCAGCCGACCTTTGGCCTGGGCTTGATCAAGCAGGCGATCAACGCCGCCGAAACCAATACCCTCGACGCCCAGCTTGATCTGGAGCGCGACTATCAACGTCTGGCCGGACGCAGCGACGACTACCGGGAAGGCGTCAGCGCGTTCCTGGCAAAACGCGCGCCGAACTTTACGGGGAAATAAGATGGTGAATATCCATACGGTCGCCGTCATTGGCAGCGGCACCATGGGCGCCGGTATTGCCGAAGTGGCAGCCAGCCACGGTCATCCGGTTCTGGTGTACGACATTGATGCAGCGGCGATTTCCCGCGCCATCGACGGCATTCGTCAGCGGCTCTCCTCTCGCGTTGCGCGCGGAAAACTCTCTGCCGACGCCGGGGAACAGATCCTCGCCCGCCTGACGCCGGTGACGACTATCAGTGCTCTGGCGAAAGCCGATCTGGTGATCGAGGCGGCCTCCGAGCGGCTTGAGGTAAAAAAAGCGCTGTTTACCCAGCTGGCAGAGATCTGCCCGCCGCAGACGCTGCTTGCCAGCAATACCTCGTCCATTTCCGTTACCGCGATTGCGGCGGAGATAAACCACCCTGAACGCGTCGCCGGGCTGCACTTCTTCAATCCTGCCCCGGTGATGAAGCTGGTGGAAGTGGTCAGCGGGCTGGCGACCTCTCCCGAAGTGGCCGATGCACTGTGCGAGCTGGCGTTGAGCTGGGGAAAGCAGCCGGTACGCTGCCAGTCCACGCCGGGGTTTATCGTCAACCGCGTGGCGCGCCCGTTCTACTCGGAAGCCTGGCGCGCGCTGGAAGAGCAGGTGGCAACGCCCGAGGTGATCGACGCCGCCCTGCGAGACGGCGGAGGCTTCCCGATGGGGCCGCTTGAGCTGACGGACATGATTGGTCAGGACGTCAACTTTGCCGTGACCTGCTCCGTGTTTAACGCCTTCTGGCAGGAGCGTCGTTTTCTGCCGTCGCTGGTGCAGCAGGAGCTAGTGCTGGCGGGGCGTCTGGGTAAGAAAAGCGGGCAGGGCGTTTACCGCTGGCTGGAGGAAAAACCCGCCGTCAGCTGGCTCGCCCCGGTCAGCGACAGCTTCAGCCCGATGCGCGTACAGCGAAGAAGTGACGGTGTCACGGAAATTGACGATCTGTTGCTGATCGAAACGCAGGGTGAAACCGCGCAGTCGCTGGCGCTGCGCCACGGCTGCCCGGTGGTGGTGGTCGACCGCATCGAGCGGGATGTGGCCGTGATAGCCGCCGCACCGGGCAACCCGCACGCCGCCACGCAGAAAGCCATTTACTGGTTGCAGCATCAGGAGAAACGGGTGGTACAGATTGCTGATTACCCCGGCCTGCTGGTCTGGCGCACGGTAGCGATGATTGCCAACGAAGCGCTGGACGCCCTGCAAAAAGGGGTCGCCAGCGAGCAAGACATCGATACCGCCATGCGCTTAGGGGTCAACTATCCCTGCGGGCCCATCGCCTGGGGCGAGCGCCTTGGCTGGCAGCGTCTGTTAACGCTGCTGGAGAATCTGCAACGTCACTACGGCGAGGAACGCTATCGCCCCTGTTCACTGCTGCGCCAGCGTGCGCTTCTGGAGAGTAGCTATGAGTCATAACGCCTGGCATAACGCCCGCGCGATGTATGAACGGGACGCCTGCGCGCAGGCGATGGGGATGGACATTATCGACATGGGCGAGGGCTACGCGGTGGTGACCATGACCATCACCCCGCAGATGCTCAACGGGCATAAAACCTGCCACGGCGGACAGCTGTTCTCGCTGGCCGATACCGCCTTTGCCTACGCCTGCAACAGTCAGGGGCTGGCGGCGGTGGCCTCAGGCTGCGCCATCGATTTTCTGCGTCCGGGCTTTGCCGGAGATAAGCTCACCGCCACCGCGCGGGTGAAGCATCAGGGCAAACTGACCGGCGTCTACGACATTGAAATTCAGAACCAACAACAGAAAACCGTCGCTCTTTTTCGCGGGAAATCGCACCGCACTGGCGGCAGTGTGACAGGAGAAGCCTGATGCGTGACGCATTTATTTGTGAGGGGGTGCGTACCCCGGTTGGTCGCTACGGCGGAGGATTATCCAGCGTGCGCGCCGATGACTTAGGTGCCGTGCCGCTGCGTGCGCTGCTGTCGCGTTACCCGCAGCTCGATCTGGAGCGCATAGATGACGTGATCTTCGGCTGCGCGAATCAGGCCGGGGAGGATAACCGCAACGTGGCGCGCATGTCGGCGCTGCTGGCCGGGCTGCCGCAGACGGTATCCGGCACCACCATTAACCGCCTGTGCGGCTCCGGTCTGGATGCCATTGGCTTTGCGGCGCGCGCCATCAGGGCCGGGGATGGCGATCTGCTGATCGCAGGTGGCGTCGAATCCATGTCCCGTGCGCCGTTCGTGATGGGCAAAGCCACGGCGGCGTTTCAGCGTCAGGCGGAGATCTTCGACACCACCATCGGCTGGCGATTTGTGAATCCGCTCATGCATCAGCAATACGGAACTGACAGCATGCCGGAAACGGCAGAGAATGTAGCGGAATTGTTAAATATAAGCCGTGCCGATCAGGACGCATTTGCCCTGCGCAGCCAGCAGCGCACCGCACGGGCGCAGCAGAATGGCGTTCTGGCGCAGGAGATTATCCCGGTACAGGTGGCGGGGAAAAAAGGTGCGGTAACGGAAGTGAGCGTGGACGAGCATCCGCGCGCCGAAACCACCCTGGAACAGCTTGCCGCGCTGAAAGCCCCGTTCCGTAAGAACGGTGTGGTGACGGCGGGGAACGCCTCTGGCGTCAACGACGGGGCGGCGGCGCTGATTATCGCCAGCGAGCCGATGGCGCTTGCCCAGGGGTTAACCCCGCGCACCCGCATTGTGGCCATGGCGACAGCGGGCGTCGAGCCGCGCCTGATGGGATTAGGCCCGGTGCCCGCCACCCGCAAGGTGCTGGAGCGTGCCGGACTCAGTATCACCGATATGGACGTCATTGAGCTTAATGAAGCCTTCGCCGCACAGGCGCTGGGCGTGCTGCGTCAGCTGGGCTTGCCGGATGACGCGGAGCATGTCAACCCGAACGGCGGGGCGATCGCGCTAGGTCATCCGCTGGGAATGAGCGGTGCCAGACTGGCGCTGGCCGCAAGCAATGAATTGCACCGACGCGGCGGGCGCTACGCGCTGTGTACGATGTGCATCGGTGTGGGTCAGGGCATTGCCATGATCCTTGAGCGTGTTTGAGCGAACAATAATGTGAGTACCCTGCGATGATAAATACAACAAAGCTTGATCCGATCGAAACCGCGTCCATTGATGAATTGCAGGCGTTGCAGACCGCGCGCCTGAAGTGGACGCTGCACCACGCCTACAACAACGTTCCGATGTACAAACGCAAGTTTGATGCCGCGGGCGTTCACCCTGACGATTTCACCGAGCTGGCGGACCTGCAAAAATTCCCGTGCACCACCAAGCAGGATCTGCGCGACAACTACCCGTTTGATACCTTTGCGGTGCCGATGGAGCAGGTGGTGCGTATCCACGCTTCGTCGGGCACCACCGGAAAGCCGACCGTGGTGGGGTATACCCAGAATGATATCGACAACTGGGCCAATATCGTCGCCCGTTCCCTGCGCGCCGCCGGGGGCAGCGCGAAGGATAAAATTCACGTCGCTTACGGTTACGGGCTCTTCACCGGCGGGCTGGGGGCGCACTACGGTGCCGAGCGTCTGGGAGCGACGGTGATCCCGATGTCCGGCGGCCAGACGGAGAAGCAGGCGCAGCTGATCCGCGATTTCCAGCCGGATATGATCATGGTGACGCCGTCGTACTGCCTGAACCTGATTGAAGAGCTGGAGCGTCAGATGGGCGGCGATGCCAGTGCCTGTTCCCTGCGCGTCGGCGTGTTTGGCGCCGAGCCGTGGACGCAGGCGATGCGCCGCGAAATTGAAAAACGGCTGGGCATTACCGCGCTGGATATCTATGGTCTCTCCGAAGTGATGGGGCCGGGCGTGGCGATGGAGTGTCTTGAAACCGCCGACGGCCCGACCATCTGGGAAGATCACTTCTACCCGGAGATCGTCAACCCGAATGACGGCACGCCGCTGGCCGACGGCGAGCAGGGTGAGCTGCTGTTCACCACGCTGACCAAAGAGGCGCTGCCGGTGATCCGCTACCGCACCCGCGACCTGACGCGCCTGCTGCCGGGCACCGCACGCACCATGCGCCGGATGGATCGCATCAGCGGGCGCAGCGACGACATGCTCATCATTCGCGGGGTTAACGTCTTCCCGTCACAGCTGGAAGAGGAGATCGTTAAGTTCGAACACCTTTCGCCGCACTATCAGCTGGAGGTGAACCGCCGCGGGCATCTTGATTCACTTTCGGTGAAGGTCGAGCTGAAACAGAGCAGCTTAACGCTGACCCATGAACAGCGCTGTCAGGTCTGCCATCAGCTGCGTCATCGGATTAAATCGATGGTGGGGATCTCGACCGACGTGATGATCGTGAACTGCGGCAGTATACCGCGCTCCGAGGGTAAAGCCTGCCGGGTATTTGATTTGCGTAAAGTGGCAGCCAACGGTTGAATTTCCCTCACCCCAGCCCTCTCCCAAAGGGAGAGGGTGTATTAAGTTCCCTTTCCCTTTGGGAGAGGGTTAGGGTGAGGGTACACCCCAGATTCGTATGCTATGATTCATCCAGGAAAAAAATAACAACAGAATGAATCACATGAATAAACTTGATGCCTTTATCCAGCACGCAGTCAGCTCTGTTCCCGTCAGCGGAACGTCGCTTATCTCCTCGCTGTATGGCGATGCGCTTTCCCATCGCGGCGGAGAGATCTGGCTCGGCAGCCTGGCGGCCCTGCTGGAAGGGATGGGTTTCGGGGAGCGCTTTGTGCGCACCGCGCTGTTTCGCCTCAACAAAGAGGGCTGGCTGGACGTGTCCCGCATTGGCCGTCGCAGCTTTTACCGTCTCAGCGATAAGGGGCTGCGTTTGACCCGCCGCGCGGAAAATAAAATCTACCGTGCGGAACTGCCGGCGTGGGATGGTAAATGGCTGCTGCTGCTTTCCGAGGGGCTGGATAAAACCACGCTCGCGGACGTGAAAAAACAGCTCATCTGGCAAGGGTTCGGCACGCTGGCGCCGAGCCTGATGGCCTCGCCGTCGCAGAACCTGGCGGACGTGCAGTCTCTGCTGCATGACGCGGGCGTGGCGGAAAACGTCATTTTCTTTGAAGCCCATTCGCCGCTGGCCTTGTCACGCGCGGCGCTACGATCCCGCGTGGAAGAGTGCTGGCAGCTGACCGAACAAAACGCGATGTACGAAACGTTTATCAACTCGTTCCGTCCGCTGCTGCCGCTGCTGAAAGAGGCGCCGCCTGAGGATTTGACCCCGGAACGCTGCTTCCAGATCCAGCTGTTACTCATTCATTTTTATCGTCGCGTGGTGCTGAAAGATCCGCTGTTGCCGGAGGAGTTACTTCCTGCGCACTGGGCGGGACAGAGCGCGCGACAGCTGTGTATTAACATCTACCAGCGCGTGGCGGCGGGAGCCCTGGCGTTTGTCAGTGAGAAGGGGGAAACCTCCGTGGGCGAGCTGCCCGCTCCCGGCACGCTTTATCACCAGCGTTTTGGTGGTCTGAATATCACATAAGGAGAGGGTATGCCTGTTTATCAAATTGATGGTCTGACGCCGGTCGTGCCTGAAGAGAGCTATGTTCACCCGACCGCGGTGCTGATTGGCGACGTGATCCTCGGAAAAGGTGTTTACGTGGGCCCTAACGCCAGCCTGCGCGGTGATTTTGGCCGGATCGTGGTGAAAGACGGCGCGAACATCCAGGATAACTGCGTGATGCACGGTTTTCCGGAGCAGGACACGGTGGTGGAAGAGGACGGGCATATCGGCCACAGCGCGATCCTGCACGGCTGCATTATCCGCCGTAATGCGCTGGTGGGGATGAATGCGGTCGTGATGGACGGGGCGACGATCGGCGAAAACAGCATCGTCGGGGCGGCGGCGTTGTGAAGGCCAAAGCGGAGATGCCTGCGAATCACTTAATTCTTGGCAGTCCGGCGAAAGCGATTCGTGAGTTAAGCGCGCAGGAAATAGAGTGGAAAAAGCAGGGCACGCGGGAGTATCAGGTACTGGTGGATCGCTGTAAGCAGACGCTGCATCAGGTGGAGCCGCTGCGGGAAGAAGAGCCCGGACGCAAACGGCTGGTCTTCGATGAGAATTTACGGCCCAAGTCGGCTGGCCGGGATAAATAAGGCCGTTCGTTCCCGCGTGTTGCTCAAGGCGTGAAGATGAGCTTAATACGCTTCCGGCAGGGGCCGGTCAATCGACACCAGCTTTCCGCGCTTCATGGTGATATAGCCCCCGGCTTTGAGATCTGCCAGCACGCGAAAGACATGCGTGCGTGACAGGTTAGTGCGCTTAATGATAAACAGCGCCAGGCCCTCATTCTCTCCCGTGTGGGTCTCCTGCCGATAGAGATAGCGATAGAGCATCGGTTTGATGGTCTGGTAGCTGGTGACCTGCCTGCGTTCATTGTGCAGGTCGATGGTGAAAATGGACATGTAGGTCAGTATGGTGGCCAGCGCCTGCATGCGCTCAGATCCGCCCTCGAAAAATAGCTGGTCGAAGTCGGCCCAGGCTATTCTCACCAGCTTCACCTTTGCACTGCTGCGATATTCATACTTCGCCAGTGGACAATACCTTTCCATTAACCCTATCGGCATATACTCGATAGTATTGCCAATATTTAGGCCATCATCAGGCATTAATATTGTCAGCGACCCTTCAGTGCAAAAATAAATATAGCCAGGCTCGACGGTGAATTTTTTATTTGCGGCAACGGTTAAGGCCTCGCCTTTACAAAGCATGTGCGGAAAGAATTGCCCAATATTGAGTTGCTGATAATAGGTATGGATATCCTGAAAATTCACGCTAAGCCTCTCCCCGCAACGTCTGCCGTGGTAGCGAGTATAGCAGCAATAGCCCCCGGATTACGAACCGATAAATAACCAGTCCCATATGGGACTATGATGAGAAAGTATTCTGATTAGAATGGTCGTCAATGAGTTCGCATTAAAATTATCCGCCAACAGTAAATATCCAGGCGGCGCAATTAATCTATGAGGCCATTCAATGAAATTAACCCTAATTGCTAAACATCTGGCGCTTGCCGGTGTGTTGACGTCGCTGTCGCTTTCCGCGTTTGCGGAAGTGCAGCCGCAGGATGCCACTGCCACAACCCGGCAGGCAAATAACGCCCTGTATAACAAATTACCGTTTGCCGATAAAACCGACTTTGAGAACGCCCATAAAGGTTTTATCGCCCCGCTGCCACAAAACATGATTAAAGGCGAGCAGGGGAACGTTATCTGGAACCCGGCGAAATATGATTTCGTGAAAGAGGGTGAAAAAGCCCCGGATACGGTAAACCCGAGCCTGTGGCGTCAGTCACAGCTGATCAACATTGGCGGGCTGTTTAAGGTCACCGACGGCGTGTATCAGATCCGCAATCTCGATCTCTCCAACATGACCATCATTGAAGGCGAGAAGGGCATCACCGTTATCGACCCGCTGTTAAGCGCTGAACCGGCGAAAGAAGCGCTGGATCTCTACTATGCAAACCGCGGCAAGAAACCGGTCGTCGCTGTGGTGATCACCCACAGTCACGTCGACCACTACGGCGGCCTGCGCGGTGTGGTTGACGAAGCCGACGTGAAGTCCGGCAAAGTGAAGATCTACGCCCCGGAAGGCTTTATGAAAGAAGCGGTTTCCGAAAACATTATGGCCGGGAATGCGATGAGCCGCCGTGCGAGCTATATGTACGGCAACCTGCTGAAGCCGGATGCAAAAGGCCAGGTGGGGGCGGGTCTTGGCACCACCACCTCTGCGGGTACGGTGACCCTGATCCCGCCGACCAACTACATTACCCATACCGGCCAGCAGGAAGTGATTGACGGGCTGACCTACGACTTTATGATGGCGCCGGGCTCAGAAGCCCCGTCCGAAATGCTGTGGTATGTCAAAGAGAAGAAAATGATCGAAGCCGCAGAGGACGTGACCCATACCCTGCACAACACCTACTCCCTGCGCGGCGCGAAAATCCGCGATCCGCTGGCCTGGTCTAAGTACATCAACGCCGCCATTGAGCGCTGGGGCGCGGACGCGGAAGTGATTATTGCGCAGCACCACTGGCCGACCTGGGGCAACGAGAATATCGTCAAGCTGATGAAAGGCCAGCGCGATATGTATCGCTACATCAACGACCAGACCCTGCGTATGGCAAACAAGGGGCTGACCCGCGACGAGATCGCCGCTGAATTTACACTGCCGGAATCGCTGGAAAAACAGTGGGCGAGCCGCGGCTATTACGGTTCCGTCAGCCACGACGTCAAAGCCACCTACGTGTTTTATCTCGGCTGGTTCGACGGCAACCCGGCTACCCTCGACGAACTGCCGCCTGAACAGGCTGCGAAGAAGTTTGTGGAATACATGGGAGGGGCCGATGCCATCATGCAGAAAGCCAAAGCTGACTATCAGCAGGGCAACTACCGCTGGGTGGCGCAGGTGACCAGCAAAATTGTCTTCGCCGATCCGCAGAACGCTGCGGCACGTAATCTGGAAGCCGACGCGCTGGAGCAGTTAGGTTACCAGGCGGAAGCGGGCACCTGGCGTAACTTCTACCTGACCGGCGCGCAGGAACTGCGTAATGGCGTGAAGAAGCTGCCGACGCCGAACACCGCCAGCCCGGATACCGTGCGGGCGATGACCCCGGAAATGTTCTTCGACTACCTGGGCGTGCACATCAACGGGGTGCGGGCCGGTAACGCGAAAGCGGTCTTTAACATCGATCTCGGTAAGGATGGCGGCAAATACAAGCTGGAGCTGGAAAACGGCGTGCTGAACCATACCGCCAACGCGCAGGCGAAGGATGCCGACGCAACCATCACCCTGGACCGCACCACGCTGAATGACATCATCCTTAAGAAAGAGACGCTCAAGCAGGCGATGGACAAGGGTGACGTCAAGGTGAGCGGAGACAGAGCGAAGCTGGAAGAGATGCTGAGCTACATGGACACATTTGACTTCTGGTTCAATATTGTCACGCCATAAGTTTAGCGTTCATCCTGGTTAATTCTGGCGCCTTATTGCGATAAGGCGCCATTTTTTCATTCACGCATCGCCAGCGCGCTGGCGCTTGCCGGATCGAACAGCGAAATACTCTCGATCTGATCCAGCATGATCACTTTGCGAAAATCCATGGCGCTTTTGGGCTCCGAATCGAGCGTAATGTCATGCTCGGCATACCATTTGCTGTAGTTATGTTCGATACACAGCTGCATGTTCTTCCCGTCACGGTAGCCGCTCAGCATCGGAATAAGCACGATATTGGCCGTTTTTTCATACTCCAGCGTGGCGGTATGGATCATGCCAATATAGATCCGCCGCGATTTCAGCGTGACGTGCGCCAGTTCACCTTCCTCCATGCACTGATAGAGCAGTTGTTCAATCCCGCTCGACTGCGCCAGCCGCTTGTACAATTTTTTCCGGCCATCGCCGTCCAGCCGCGCGCTTCCGGCCCAGTTCGAGCGGTAGAGACAAAACAGGATCGCGAAGGTCAGCATCACCACCACCGGGGCCTGAATCCCCAGGAAGCTCCAGTTCATAAAATCAATTTGCCAGTCGGCATATTTTGCTGACGTGAAATGGAACGTGTTATCGGCGGCGGAGAGGGCGAACAACAGCAGCCACAGCAGGCCGGTGGCGATCACCCCCTGAAGAACAAAAATACAGCCATACAGTGCAACAAGAAAATAGACGTCCCAGCCAAAGGATCGCTTGATTTTAAACCGTGTTGAGAGGTCGCGGCTGGTGTACCAGTACCCGCATACCATCAATACCATGAATATTGCCGTTCCCATTTCAGGCCCTCTTCAGCGCGTTGACATGGCGCAGAAAGTCCTGCCGTACTTCGTGGCTTTTGTAGTTAACCGAGGCGTTTCCATCCTGATCGATGATGATGCGGTCGCCATCCTCTACGGCTTCGATAATTTCCTGGTGACTCATGACCTGCAACAAGGATTCCGGGCTGGAAAAGAGCGTCATCAGTAAATGTTTCATCGCGTGACATCCTTATGAATTAAAAGGATAAGTCTGGAAGATAAATGGCACCTTTGCCTTAAGGTTATCCCTAAAAAAACGCCAGCCTGGCGGCGAAATTCATATTTTTCACAAAATGGTTGTGCATGGTGATATTCCATGTAACTGAAAAACAATAAGAATAAAAAATATATCTGCGCAAACTTGGACAAATAAAGTTAATTGTGTAAGTTTAAATTATGCGATTCCGCTACGTTGTTTACACCCAGGATGTGACCCATGAGCACGTTGCCGTCCGTCATCAGTCGGTTCATTGATTACTACGCCACGCTGGATACCCAGCCACCTTCGGCGCTGGCGGGGATTTATCGCGCCGATGCCACGCTTATCGATCCCTTTGGCGAACACAGCGGGGTGTTCGCGATTCAGCGCTATTTCACCCATCTGCTGGCTAACGTCCAGCACTGTCGCTTTACCGTCGATGCACCGTTGCAGCAGGGCGATCGCTTTGTGGTCACCTGGATGATGCACTGGTCGCACCCACGTATCGCCGGGGGGGCAATGCGCCAGCTGCCAGGCTGCTCCGTGGTAGACATGCGCGACGATCGCATTGTTCGCCAGCGGGATTACTACGATGCCGGAGAGATGATTTACGAACATCTCCCGATACTCGGCTGGGCCGTGCGCGGCGTGAAGCGAAGAGTGAAATCATGAAAACGGTTCTGATCACCGGCGCAAGCTCGGGCATCGGGGCGGGGCTGGCGAAATCTTTTGCCGACGATGGTTACAGGGTGATTGCCTGCGGGCGCGATGCGCAACGTCTGGCAGCCGTGCATCAGTACAGCCCCAACATTACGGTGCGCCTGTTCGATATGACAGACAGGGACGCCTGTCGCCAGGCGCTGGCGGACTGTACTGCCGACACGGTGATTCTCTGCGCCGGAACCTGCGAGTATCTCGACCGCGGCGAGGTGGATGCCGAGCTGGTGGCGCGGGTCATGACCACCAATTTCATCGGGCCGGTAAACTGCCTTGCGGCGTTGCAGCCGCAGCTGGTATCCGGCAACCGCGTGGTGCTGGTCAGTTCGATGGCGCACTGGCTTCACTTCCCGCGAGCCGAAGCGTATGGCGCCTCTAAAGCGGCGTTAACCTGGTTCGCCGATACGCTGCGCCTCGACTGGGAACCGAAAGGGATTGCCGTCACGGTCGTTTCACCCGGTTTTGTCGACACGCCGCTGACCCGCAAAAACGATTTCCCGATGCCGGGCCGGGTCAGCGTGGGGGACGCCGTCCACGCCATTCGTCGCGGTCTGGCAAAAGGGAAGGATCACATCGCGTTTCCCGCCGGGTTCAGCCTGGCGCTGCGCCTGCTTTCCGGCCTGCCCGATGTACTTCAGCGCGCACTGCTGCGCAGGATGGTGCGACCATGAAAATCGCAATTATCGGCAGCGGCATCGCCGGGTTAACCTGTGCCTGGCGGCTCGCCGGACATCATCAGGTCACGCTGTTTGAGGCGCAGGCCACGCCGGGCGGCCATACCGCAACGGTGGATGTCGATACGCCGCAGGGCAGCTTTGCCATCGATACCGGTTTTATCGTCTACAACGACCGCACCTATCCGCGCTTCATGGGGTTGCTCAGCGAACTGGGCATCTGCGGGCAAAAAACGCAGATGAGCTTTTCGGTGCACAACCCGCAGAGCGGGCTGGAGTACAACGGGCACACGCTGACGTCGCTGTTCGCCCAGCGACGTAATCTGCTCAACCCGGCTTTCTGGACGCTGCTGAAGGAGATCGTGCGCTTTAACCGGCTGGCGAAACAGACGCTCCGGGGCGAAGTCGATGGTTCCGCCACGCTGGAAACGTTCCTGCGCCAGCACCGTTTTACGCCCTTTTTTGCGCGCCACTACATCCTGCCCATGGGGGCGGCTATCTGGTCGTCGTCGCTACAGGAGATGAAACGCTTTCCGCTGCCGCTCTTTTTACGCTTTTTTGAAAACCACGGTCTGCTGGACATTACCCATCGTCCGCAGTGGTACGTGGTGCCAGGCGGCTCCAGGGAGTATATCCGCGCGATGCTGGATACGCTCGGCGATCGCCTGACGCTGCACCTTAACGCGCCGGTGCAGCAGGTTATTCGCCACGATCGTGGGGTTGATATTGCGCGTGAGGGCGTAACAGACACTTTTGATCAGGTGATCTTCGCCTGCCACTCCGCTCAGGCGCTGGCGATGCTCGCCAGCCCAACGCAGGCTGAACGCGAGGTGCTGGGGGATATCGGCTGGCAGCGTAACGAGGTGGTGCTTCACCGCGATCCGCGCTGGCTGCCGGTGCGCGAACGCGCGTGGGCGAGCTGGAACTACCGCCTCAGCGAGCAGGATCAGGCCAGCGCCTGCGTCACCTACAACATGAATATCTTGCAGGGACTGCCGCCGGGTAGCCCGCTGTTTTGCGTCACCCTCAACCCGGAAACGCCGGTGGAGGAACGGTTTGTGCTGCGCCGCTTTGTCTATGAGCATCCGCTTTTTAACCCGCAAAGCTGGCAAGCTCAGGCCCGGCGCGGCGAAATAAACGGTCGCCAGCGGAGCTGGTTCTGCGGCGCGTACTGGTACAACGGCTTCCACGAAGATGGCGTGCGCAGTGCGCTGGACGTGGTCAACGCTATCGCGACCGGGGAGGGCAACTGAGATGAACAGCTGCCTTTACCACGGTACATTGCGCCATCGTCGGCTTGCGCCGAAAGCGCACCACTTTACCTACAGCGTATTTATGGCCTGGCTCGATCTGGATGAGCTGGACGCGCTGCCCTCTGTCGGCGTGCGTCGTAACCGCGTTGCGCCCGCGGCATTTTATGATGCGGATTACCCGCTGGGCACGCCGCTCAAAGCGCGTGTCCTTGAGTGTCTGGAAAATCTGACCGGCGAACGTCCGGCGGGGCGGGTCATGCTTCTGACTCAGCTGCGCTATTTCGGTTTTCATTTCAACCCGGTCAATTTTTACTACTGCTATGACGGGGAAGACACCCTGCGCTGGGTTCTCGCCGAAGTCCGTAACACGCCGTGGAATGAACGACATTACTACGCGGTAGCGGGGCGGGACGCCCCGCCGACGGAGAAAGCGTTTCACGTCTCGCCCTTTAATCCGATGGATATGATCTACCACTGGCGCTTCAACAGCCCGGACAGCACGCTGCGCATGCATATCGAAAACCATCAGGAGACGAAGGTGTTTGATGCCACCCTGACGCTGCGCCGGGTCCCGCTGACGCGCACGGCGCTGCGTTCGCTGCTGGCGCGGATCCCGTTGATGACCCTCAAAACCGTTTTCGCCATTTACTGGCAGGCGCTCAGGCTGTGGCTGAAGCGCGTACCGCTGCATAACCATCCCCTCAGCAGGAGTGAACGCTCATGACCAATCCCGTCTTTGCGCTTGAACCCGATATCCCGCGCAACGTCCGCGTCGCGCGATGGTTGCTCTTCCGCCTGCTGAATGGCCTGCACGGTGGCTCGCTGACGCTGCGTGAAGGCGCGCAGACGTTCCAGTTCGGCGACGCTTCCGCCGCGCTTCACGCTGAGGTGCAGGTACTTGCTCCGGGCGTCTACTGGCGCATTTTAACCGGGGGCAGCCTCGCCGCGGCACAAGCGTGGATGGATGGCGACTGGGAGACGCCCCACCTGACGCCGCTGCTGGAGCTGATTGCGCGCAATAGCCAAATCCTCGGAAAGCTGGAAAAAGGGTTTCGCCTGCTCGGGAAACCGGTGGAGCGGCTGCGGCACTGGATGCGGCGCAACTCACGCGCGCAGGCGCGGGAAAATATTGCCGCCCATTACGATCTGGGCAACGCCTTTTACGCCCATTTCCTTGATGAACATCTCCTGTACTCCAGCGCGCTGTTTAGCGGGGACGAGCAGGATCTGACCGCGGCTCAGCAGGCGAAAATGGCGAGGCTGTGTGACCAGCTGGCGCTCACGGCAAACGATCATCTGCTGGAGATTGGCACCGGCTGGGGGGCGATGGCGGAATATGCCGCCCGTCATTACGGCTGCCGGGTGACCACCACCACGCTGTCGCAGGAGCAGTACCGCTGGGCCACCGCGCGCATCGCCCGGGCAGGGTTGCAGGATCGTGTTGAGGTGCTGCTCTGCGACTACCGCGATCTGACCGGGGTCTACGACAAGCTGGTGTCGGTTGAGATGATTGAGGCCGTCGGTCAACGCTACCTGCCAACATTTTTCCGCACCTGCCAGGCGCGTCTGCGTCCAGGCGGGCGGATGGCGATTCAGGCCATCACCATTCAGGATCAACGCTATCGCGACTACAGCAAAAGCGTCGATTTTATTCAGCGCTACATCTTCCCCGGCGGCTTTTTGCCCAGCATCACCGCCATGAATGAACTCATGACCCGCCATACCGATTTTGTGGTGCGTAACCTCTTCGATATGGGACCGGACTACGCCCGCACGCTGGCGCACTGGCGTCAGCGGTTCGTTCACGCCTGGCAGGAGATTGAAAAGCTCGGGTTTGATGACCGTTTCCGCCGGATGTGGCTGTACTACCTCGGCTACTGTGAAGCCGGGTTTAATGCCCGCACCATCAGCGTGGTGCAGCTGACTGCGGAACGCGTATGAAGCGCTACGGGCAGGTATTTCTGTTGGCCATCGGGTTTGATCTCTACTGGACGCGCTCTGGGCGCTGACGGGGCTGATTGCGTTCACGGGCGCGTCCCTGATGCCGCTATGGATGGTGGCGCTGTGGCTAATGTTTGCCACCGTCTGGACGCAACTGACCCGCACGACCACCTTGCCGGGCTGGTTGCTGAAGGTACTGGCGACCCTGGGCGGGCCGGTGGCCTACCTGATCGGCGAGCGTCTGGGGGCCGTTTACCGTTTATACCTCTCAGCTTCTGACGCCCGACGGCAGCTATACAGGGTTAGAAGGCGATAATGCGCTGATTATCACCTATGCCCGGGACATCGATGGTGACGACCTGGTTGAGGCGACCCGCGACCAGTGGCAGGCGCAGGGCATTTTGCAGCAGGAGCCGCAGAGTGAAGCCTGGCTGAGCGAATATCCTGAACTGCGTCAGCAGTTAATCGGAGGACCACAATGAAACGTTTCCTGTTAATGGCGCTTGCCCTGACGATGCTGGTGGCCGGATGTAGCACCGAGGTGACAGAGTATCGTCAGCAGCAGCCACGGCTTGATATTTTTACTTACTTCCAGGGGAAAACCGAGGCGTGGGGGATGGTGCAGGATCGCAGCGGTAAGCAGATCCGTCGTTTTCACGTCGAGATCGCCGGGGATGTTATCGGCGATACGCTGACCCTGAATGAACATTTTGTCTACGATGACGGCGAGAAGCAGCAGCGCGTCTGGCATATCCGCCGCGTAGGGCAGAATCGCTATGAAGGCACGGCGGGTGACATAGAAGGTGGCGCGACAGGCCAGGCGGCGGGCAATGCCCTTAACTGGCGCTACAGCATGAACGTGAAGGCGGACGGCAAAACCTGGCTGCTGCACTTTGATGACTGGATGTATTTGCAGGACAGCACCCGTCTGTTTAATAAAACCGAGATGAAGAAATTTGGCGTCACCGTCGCCACGGTGACGCTGTTCTTTACCCGCAAAGAGGGCGGTCAATCCTCTTCGGGCTGAGGTTTACTGCTTGAGTAGATGAAGAAGAGCGCAATACTCAGGCAGACGACGGCCCCGAAACGGCTCACTGAAAACGGAATGGCTTCATTGTTCAGCCAGCCAAAGTTATCAATCAGCATGCTCATGGCCAGCTGGCCCAGGATAACCGCTACCGTGGCAACGGCGGTCCCGATGCGCTGCACTGCGAGCACCATAATCACGATATAGGGCACGCCGCAGAGGGCCCCCAGAAGCTGCCATTTGGGCACATCCATCAGGCTGACCGCCTGTTTCGGCTCAAAAAAGAAGATCAGCAGGGCGGTCACCAGCGCGCCGACGGAAAACGTCAGAAACGCGCTTTTAAATACCCCCACGCTGCTGCCTAATTGCCCGTTAATAGCAGCCTGAATGCTCAGCGTTGCGCCGCCAATCACCGCCAGAATAATCATAATTACTGTCATAACGTTACACCTGCGCCACGAGAATGAGCGCGGCGATGATAAATCCCAGCGCAATAATGCGTTTTGTATCGATCCTGCGGTGCGGCGTACCCAGCAGGCCATAGTGGTCAATAATCAGGCTTTTAAAAACCTGGCCTGCCAGAATGCCGATCATCGTCATGGCAATGCCGATCGCAGGCGTGGCAATGGTGAGAATGATGACGTAAACCGGGCCGAGCACGCCGCCCAACAGGTGCCATGAAGGCTGCGCAAAAAATGAGGGACTGTTGCGCGGGCTGAAAAACAGCATCAGCAGAAACGTCAGCCCCGTTCCCACGCTGAATATGCTGAACGCCGCCCACAGGTCGCCCACCTCTGCGCCCAGCGGCCCCAGCAGCCCGGCTTCCACGGACAGCCCCATGCCGCCGGCAATCACCAGTAAAATTAAAATAATGTGCATAACGCTTTTTCTCCTTTTTCCAGGCGGAGAAGATTACGTCTGAACATCATTGAGAAAAATGCCATAATGCAGGAAACACCTTTGCAGGAAATGCATTAATGATGGGTGCCGGACATATCAGCATTCGCGCGCTGCTGATCTTCATCGACGTTTATGAAACGCAGAATTTTTCCGTGGTGGCGAGGCGGGAAGGGATTTCTGCGTCGCAGGTCTCACGCGTGATCCACCAGCTTGAGGACGCCCTCGGGCAACAGCTTTTCTACCGCAACACGCGGGCGATTATGCCCACAGAGAGCGGGCATCTTTTTGTGCGCTATGCCCGTGCGATGGCCGGGAATATGGAGGACGCGCGACGCGAGCTGGATGAACGCGCCCGCGAGCCGTCGGGCACGCTGCGTATCAATGGCCCGGTCTTTTTCGGACAAAGGCACATCGCGCCGGGCCTGCCGGGGCTTCTGGCGCGTTACCCTCGTCTCTCCATTGAACTGACCCTCACCGACGATTTTATCGATCCGCACCGTGATGCCGCGGACGTTATCTTCCGCATCGGCGCGCTGACGGACTCCTCGTTTCACGCCCGGGTGTTCGGGCAGCAGTTCTATCATCTGGCGGCCTCGCCGGACTATCTGCAAAAACATGGCGCGCCCGAGGGGCCGGACGATCTCAGCCGTCACCACTGTCTGGTTTACCGCGGCTCGTCCGGGCCTAACCGCTGGCTGATCCGGCGGCCGGGCGAGGCGTGGGTTCACTATCCCATTGTACCGCTGATGACTTCCAATAACGCGGAAACGCTCCTGATTGCGGCGCTGGGCGGCATGGGCGTTGTGCTTTTCCCGGACTGGATGGTGAGCGAACGGCTCAAAAGCGGTGAGCTGGTGGCGCTGCTGCCGGAAATGGAGTGTTCAATTAATACGGAGCCACTGACGATTGCGGCGATTTACCCGAACGCGCGTCATCCGCCCCTGAACGTCAGGGCGGTGATTGATTACTATATTGAGCGGTTCGGTACGCCGCTGTACTGGCAAACCTGAAGGTTAGCGGGCAAGCTCGCGACGGATAATGTCGGCCCCGGCGCTTAACGCCTTCAGCTTACCGTTGGCGACCTGGCGGGAAAGGGGGGCCATACCGCAGTTGGTGGACGGATAGAGCTTGTCTGCATCAACAAACTGCAACGCCTTGCGCAGCGTATCGGCCACCTCTTCAGGCGTTTCGATGGTCTGGGTGGCGACGTCAATTGCCCCGACCATCACTTTTTTACCGCGGATAAGCTCCAGCAGATCCATCGGCACGCGCGAGTTGTGGCACTCCAGCGAGATGATATCGATCTTCGAGGTCTGTAACTTTGGAAATGCCTCTTCATACTGGCGCCACTCGGAGCCGAGCGTCTTTTTCCAGTCCGTATTGGCTTTGATGCCGTACCCGTAACAGATATGTACCGCGGTTTCGCATTTCAGCCCTTCAATGGCGCGCTCCAGTGCGGCGATACCCCAGTCATTCACCTCGTCGAAAAAGACGTTAAAGGCAGGTTCGTCGAACTGAATAATGTCGACGCCGGCCGCTTCCAGCTCGCGGGCCTCCTGATTGAGAATTTTAGCGAACTCCCAGGCCAGCTTTTCGCGGCTTTTATAGTGGGCATCGTATAGCGTGTCGATCATGGTCATCGGGCCGGGCAGCGCCCACTTGATCGGCTTGTCAGTCAGCTGGCGCAGGTATTTCGCGTCGTCAACAAACACCGGCTTCTGGCGCGCCACCGCGTCTACCACGGTCGGCACGCTCGCATCGTAACGGTTACGGATGCGTACCGTCTGACGGTTCTCAAAATCCACGCCGCTGAGATGTTCAATAAAGGTGGTGACGAAATGCTGGCGGGTTTGTTCCCCGTCGCTGACGATATCAATCCCGGCGCGAATCTGTTCATCCAGAGACAAACGCAGCGCATCCTGTTTCCCTGCCAGTAATTCCTCGTCCTGGAGTTTCCACGGCGACCAGAGCGTTTCCGGCTGCGCAAGCCAGGTGGGTTTCGGCAGGCTGCCAGCCGTTGATGTCGGGAGCAATGTTTTCATAAAAGAACCTTTTATCCGTATTAAATTAAAGCGTGAAGTGTTGAGACCACTGCTCAAGAAGGGTTTTATAGGGTTTGATAAACCGCTCTTCGGTATATTTACCCTGTTCAATGGCCAGCCGGCTGCGCTCTTCACGGTCATAGACGATTTTGGTTAATGAGTGATCCTGCTGATTCAGGTCGGGCTGATAGCACTGTCCCGCAGCGGAATTGGCATTGTAAATTTCTGGTCGATAGATCTTCTGGAACGTCTCCATGGTGCTGATGGTGCCGATCAGTTCCAGATTGGTGTAATCACGCAGTAAATCGCCGGTGAAGAAGAAGGCAAAAGGCGCGACGCTGTTTTCCGGCATGAAATAGCGAACCTTCAGGCCCATCTTCGCGAAGTACTGTTCCGTTAGCGACTCGCCGTCCGGCTGGTACTCATAGCCCAGCACCGGGTGGTGGTTACCGGTACGACGATAGGTGTCTTTGCTGGAGACGCTCAGGCAGATCACCGGCGCTTTTTTAAAGTTCGCCTGATATTCCGCAGAATGAACGAAGCTTTTAAAGATATTGCCGTGCAGCTCGCCAAAATTCTCGGGGAGAGAGAAACGAGCCCGGTCTTTATTATGCTCCAGCAGCAGGACGCTGAAATCATAGTCACGAACATACGATGAGAAGTTATTTCCGACGATGCCTTCGATGCGCTCGTGGGTTTTTTTATCCACGATCGTCGTTTGCAGAATTTCGATGGCCGGGAAAGTAAAATCGCCGCCGATATTCATATCGACTGAAATAATCTCCAGCTCGACGGCATAGCGGTCAGCTTTCGGGTTATCCCAGCTCGCCAGCGCGTTAAAGCGGTTGTTGATCATCACCAGCGTATTGCGCAGGTTCTCCTGACGCTTCTCGCCACGCGCCAGGTTGGCGAAGTTGGTGGTGGTACGCGTGTTTTCTGACGGGTTATAATTTTCATCAAAGCAACTGCGCTTAAGGGTAAATGTGAAAGCCTGACTCATTTGGTTATGCATCCTAAGTTCATGTTGCCGGAACGTTATCAATGCATAATTTATGCCTGAGCCACTGGCGCAGGGGAAGTGACTTAATTTCACTGCAACATGAGGGTTCTTCATGAACTGCGCGATTCAGGTATAATCCCCCGACATTTCCAACCGGTTTAAACGAACATGACAAAACTCACCCTACAAGAGCAGATGCTGAAAGCGGGCTTAGTCAGCAGTAAAAAGATGGCGAAGGTCCAGCGCACGGCGAAAAAATCCCGCGTCCAGGCTCGCGAGGCGAGAGAGGCTGTTGAAGAGAACAAGAAAGCCCAGCTGGAGCGTGATAAGCAGCTGAGCGAACAGCAAAAACAGGCGGTGCTGGCAAAAGAGTTCAGGGCGCAGGTGAAGCAGCTGATTGAGATGAACCGCATCACCGTGGCGAAGGGCAATATTACCTTTAACTTTACCGACGGCAACCTTATCAAAAAAATCGAGGTCGATAAGCAGACGCAAACCCAGCTGATCAACGGCCGTCTGGCGATTGCCCGACTGGTGATTAACGCGAATGGCGACTGTGATTACGCGATTATCCCGGCGGTAGTGGCGGATAAAATTGCCCAGCGCGATGCGGACAGCATTGTGCTAAACAGCGCCCTGAGTCAGGAAGAGCAGGACGAAGACGATCCGTACGCAGACTTCAAAATCCCTGACGATTTAATGTGGTAATCCCCGCTCAGAACGGCGCGGCGTGACGGGCGTTTATCGTTTCGCCGCTCAGCGGATGAATAAAATTCAGAGCGCTTGCATGCAGCATCAGCCGGGGCGTTTCTTCCGCCCCCGGCCATTCCAGACCACCATACAGATCGCACCCCAGAATAGGGTGGCCTAACCGCTGGCAGTGAATGCGCAGCTGGTGGGTGCGCCCGGTCTCCGGGGTAAGCTCAACCCGCGTCAGCGGCATTGTCGTATCCTGGTAAATACGTTCCACCACCCGATAGCGGGAGCGAGCGGGCTTACCGGTGCGGGCACAGATCGTCATCAGCGGAAACAGCGCCGGATCTTTGGCAATCGGCGCATCCACGGTCCCTTCGTCCTGTTCCACATGTCCGCACAGCAGGGCGGTGTAAACCTTGTTCACGGCGCGCTGACTGAACTGGTGGCAAAGCGCGGCGTTGATCGCTTTGTTACGCGCAATGACCATCAGACCCGAAGTGCCAAAATCAAGACGATGCACCAGCGTGCAGCCGGGAAAGGTTTGAACAAGACGGTGGTGGACGGAATCGAGGTTTTGCGGATTTTTCCCCGACAGGCTGAGCAGACCGGAAGGTTTATTGATCAGCAGCAGATGCTCGTCCTGCCAGAGGATCTCAATGTCGTCGTGACAGGGTGGTGCAATAAACGTATCGATAATGACAGACATCAGGCCGCCGGGCTGGAGAGTGGGTGCGGATGATAACGAAATACGGGGGAAAAGAAAAACCCTCCCACCGGGCGGTGAGAGGGGGAAAACTTAGGCAGCGACCAGGCTGTCGATAGCGGCTTTCGCGTCGGTCTGCGCTTTGGTGGCCACTTCCGGGCCGTAAGCGATACCTTCAGCGAACACGAAGTTCACGTCGGTAATGCCGATGAAGCCCAGGAACAGCGTCAGGTACGGTGCGACCAGGTCGGTAGGGGTATCTTTGTGAATACCGCCGCGGCTGGTCAGTACAACCGCACGCTTGCCTTTCACCAGACCTTCCGGGCCGTTCTCGGTGTAACGGAAGGTTACGCCAGCACGCGCCACCAGGTCGAAGTAGTTCTTCAGCTGGGTAGGAATGTTGAAGTTGTACATTGGGGCGTTGATCACGATAACGTCGTGCGCCTGCAACTCAGCAATCAGCTCGTCGGAGAGCGCCAGGGCTTCCTGCTGACGCGGGGTAAGAGGCGCATCGCTCGGACGCAGCGCGCCAACCAGCTCGCCGTCCAGCACAGGAATTGGGTTTGCCGCCAGGTCACGCACGGTGATTTCATCCGCGCTGTGCTGTTCACGCCACTGTTCAACGAAATAGTCAGACAGCTGACCAGACTGTGAATACCCTGCCAGAATACTGGATTTCAACACTAATACTTTGCTCATGGGAAATTCCTGTTTTGTATTTGATTGAGGGGGTTGCCCCGTTGCTTGTTGACACTTTATTCACAATCCTGCCACAGGGATAGCGCAATATATCGAAGCCTATGTTCGAATTTTTTGAATAAGGCGCGAAAAGCGCTGATGTGGTACTCTATACCAATCATTAAAAAGAGATTTTATCCGGCAGTGCACTGCCCGTTAACGCTATGACAGAACACCAAAAATTGACCTTCCCGATGCTGATGCAAAAGCTTGATTCGCTGATGCTGCGCGATAAACAGCGGTTTGCGCGCCGTCTGCACGGCGTTAAGAAGGTTAAAAATCCTGATGCACAACAGGCCATTTACCAGGAGATGGCCAACGAGATTGAACAGGCGGCAGGGAAAGTTGTGCTGCGTGAAGCCGCACGTCCGGAGATTACCTATCCGGAAAATCTGCCCGTCAGCCAGAAGAAACAGGACATTCTTGAGGCCGTACGCGACCACCAGGTGGTGATCGTCGCGGGGGAAACCGGTTCAGGTAAAACCACTCAGCTGCCGAAAATCTGCATGGAGCTGGGCCGCGGGGTGAAAGGGCTGATCGGTCACACCCAGCCGCGTCGTCTGGCGGCGCGCACCGTGGCGAACCGTATTGCGGAAGAGCTGCAAACGGAGCCGGGTGGCTGCATCGGCTACAAGGTGCGATTCAGCGACCACGTCAGCGATAACACCATGGTTAAGCTGATGACCGACGGTATCCTGCTGGCGGAAATCCAGCAGGATCGTCTGCTGATGCAGTACGACACCATCATCATCGATGAAGCGCACGAGCGCAGCCTGAACATCGACTTCCTGCTCGGCTACCTGAAAGAGCTGCTGCCCCGGCGTCCGGATCTGAAAATCATCATCACCTCCGCGACCATCGACCCGGAGCGCTTCTCAAAACATTTCAACAATGCGCCGATTATCGAGGTGTCAGGACGCACGTATCCGGTGGAAGTGCGCTATCGCCCGATTGTGGAAGAGGCGGACGATACCGAGCGCGACCAGCTTCAGGCCATCTTTGATGCCGTCGACGAGCTGGGCAACGAGAGTTCTGGCGACATTCTGATCTTCATGAGCGGCGAGCGCGAGATCCGCGATACCGCCGATGCGCTCAGCAAGCGCGATCTGCGCCATACTGAGATCCTGCCGCTGTACGCGCGCCTGTCGAACAGCGAGCAGAACCGCGTGTTCCAGCCCCACAGCGGGCGCCGCATCGTGCTGGCGACCAACGTGGCCGAAACTTCGCTGACCGTACCGGGCATTAAATACGTGATCGACCCGGGTACGGCGCGCATCAGCCGCTACAGCTACCGCACCAAAGTTCAGCGCCTGCCGATTGAGCCGGTTTCGCAGGCGTCGGCTAATCAGCGTAAGGGGCGCTGCGGCCGCGTGTCGGAAGGGATCTGTATTCGTCTCTATTCGGAAGACGATTTCCTGTCGCGCCCTGAGTTTACCGATCCGGAGATCCTGCGGACCAACCTGGCATCCGTTATCCTGCAAATGACCGCGCTGGGGCTGGGCGATATCGCCGCCTTCCCGTTTGTGGAAGCGCCGGATAAGCGCAATATTCAGGACGGGGTGCGGTTGCTGGAAGAGCTGGGGGCCATCACCACCGACGAACAGGCGACGGCCTACAAGCTAACGCCATTGGGCCGCCAGCTTAGCCAGTTGCCGGTCGACCCGCGTCTGGCGCGCATGGTGCTGGAGGCGCAAAAACACGGCTGCGTGCGCGAGGCGATGATCATCACCTCGGCGCTCTCCATTCAGGATCCGCGCGAGCGTCCGATGGACAAGCAGCAGGCGTCGGACGAAAAACACCGTCGCTTCCACGATAAAGAGTCCGATTTCCTCGCCTTTGTGAACCTGTGGAACTACCTTGGCGAGCAGCAAAAAGCGCTCTCCTCGAACCAGTTCCGCCGTCAGTGCCGGGTGGATTTCCTCAATTATCTGCGCGTACGCGAGTGGCAGGATATCTACACCCAGCTGCGCCAGGTGGTGAAAGAGCTGGGTATCCCGGTGAACAGTGAACCGGCGGAGTACCGCGAAATCCATATCGCCCTGTTGACTGGCCTGCTGTCTCATATCGGGATGAAGGATGCGGATAAGCAGGAATATACCGGCGCACGCAACGCGCGTTTCTCCATCTTCCCGGGCTCCGGTTTGTTTAAGAAGCCGCCGAAGTGGACCATGGTCGCCGAGCTGGTGGAAACCAGCCGTCTGTGGGGGCGTATCGCCGCGCGTATCGATCCGGAGTGGGTTGAACCAGTGGCGCAGCACCTGCTGAAACGCTCATACAGCGAGCCGCACTGGGAGCGCGGGCAGGGCGCGGTGATGGCGACGGAAAAAGTCACCGTCTACGGCCTGCCGGTGGTGGCCGCGCGTAAGGTTAACTACAGCCAGATCGATCCGGCGTTGAGTCGCGAGCTGTTTATCCGCCACGCGCTGGTGGAAGGCGACTGGCAGACGCGTCATGCCTTCTTCCGCGAAAACCTGAAGCTGCGCGCCGAGGTGGAAGAGCTTGAGCACAAGTCCCGCCGTCGCGACATTCTGGTGGACGACGAGACGCTGTTTGAGTTTTACGATCAGCGCATCAGTCACGATGTGATCTCGGCGCGCCATTTCGACAGCTGGTGGAAGAAAGCCAGCAAAGAGGCCCCGGACCTGCTCAACTTCGAAAAGAGCATGCTGATCAAAGAGGGCGCGGAGTCGGTCAGCAAACTCGATTACCCGAACTTCTGGCATCAGGGCAACCTCAAGCTGCGTCTGACCTATCAGTTTGAGCCGGGCGCGGATGCCGATGGTGTGACGGTGCACATTCCGCTGCCGCTGTTAAACCAGGTGGAAGAGAGCGGGTTTGAGTGGCAGATCCCCGGCCTGCGCCGCGAACTGGTCATTGCGTTAATCAAATCCCTGCCTAAACCGGTGCGGCGTAACTTTGTGCCGGCGCCGAACTACGCCGAAGCGTTTTTAGGCCGCGTCACACCGCTGGAGCTGCCGCTGCTGGACGCCCTGGAGCGTGAGTTCCGCCGCATGACCGGGACCACCATCGACCGCGACGACTGGAACTGGGATCAGGTGCCCGATCACCTGAAAATCACATTCCGCGTGGTGGACGATAAAAACAAAAAGCTGCTCGAAGGCCGTTCTCTGACGGAGCTGAAAGAGGCGCTGAAAGGTAAAGTCCAGGAGACGCTCTCTGCGGTGGCCGATGACGGCATTGAGCAGAGCGGGCTGCACATCTGGAGCTTTGGTCAGCTCCCGGAAAGCTACGAGCAGAAGCGCGGGAACTACAGGGTGAAAGCCTGGCCCGCGCTGGTGGATGAGCGCGAAAGCGTGGCGATTAAGCTCTTTGACAATCCGCAGGAGCAACAGCAGATGATGTGGCGCGGGCTGCGTCGACTGCTTCTGCTTAACATCCCGTCGCCGATTAAGTATCTGCACGAGAAGCTGCCGAACAAAGCCAAGCTGGGGCTCTACTTTAACCCGTACGGTAAGGTGCTGGACCTGATCGACGACTGCATCTCCTGCGGTGTGGATAAGCTGATCCACGAGGCCGGCGGTCCGGTCTGGACGGAAGAGGGCTTTGCTCAGCTTCATGAAAAGGTGCGCTCGGAGCTGAACGACACCGTGGTCGAGATTGCCAAACAGGTCGAGCAGATCCTTACCGCCGTGTTCAATATCAACAAGCGCCTGAAGGGGCGGGTGGATATGACCATGGCCCTGGGGCTGTCGGACGTCAAGGCGCAGATGGCGGGGCTGGTGTATCGCGGCTTTGTCACCGGCAATGGCTTTAAGCATCTGGGCGATACGCTGCGTTATTTGCAGGCGATAGAGAAGCGTCTGGAGAAAATGGCGGTCGATCCGCATCGCGATCGTGCGCAGATGCTGAAAGTCGAAAACGTGCAGCAGGCGTGGCAGCAGTGGCTCAACAAACTGCCGCCGGCGCGTCGCGATGACGACGACGTGCGGGAGATCCGCTGGATGATCGAGGAGCTGCGCGTCAGCTTCTTCGCTCAGCAGCTGGGAACGCCGTATCCCATTTCGGATAAGCGTATCTTGCAGGCGATGGAGCAGATTTCCGGCTAAAACCGTTGCCCGGTGGCGCTGCGCTTACCGGGCCTACGGGAGAGCATGTAGAGCACGTAGGCCGGGTAAGGCGTAGCCGCCACCCGGCATGTCTTCAGGCACTGACCCAACCGCCACCCAGCGCTTTATACAAATCAATTTGCGCCAGCAGCAGGTTGTTTTTCACCTGTACCACGCTGGTCTGCACCGAGAACAGCGTGCGCTGCGCATCGAGCTCATCCAGATAAGAAGAGTATCCGTTGCGGTAGCGGTTTTGCGCAATCCGCAGCGTCTCCTGCGCGACCGTCTGCTGTGCCAGCAGCTCGGTAAGCTGTTCCTGATAGCGGGTGATGGCATCAAGGCTGTCATTCACCTCAGCAAACGCGTTACGCACGGTTTTTTCGTAGCTATACAGCGCCTGATTCCGCTGGGACTGAGAGATATCTACCTGCGCATTCAGCGCCTGACGGTTCAGCAGCGGCGCAAGAATACTGCCGCCCACGCTCCAGAGCTGTAGCGGGTTATCCAGCAAACCCGACAGCGTGCGATCCTGTACCGATCCCGTGGCCGTGAGGTTGATCGACGGCAGCAGGCTGGCGCGCGATGCCGCCAGCGTCGCGTCCGCCGCAATCAGCTGACGTTCAGCCTGGACGATATCCGGGCGCCGGTTCAGTAGCGTCGACGGCAGCTGGGAGGGCAGTTTCAGCGGCGTCAGGGCATCAAAGCTTTCACCGCGCGCAACGTCACCCGGGTTGCTGCCCAGCAGCAGGCTAAGCGCATTTTCCTGCTGCGCAATCTGGTGCTGAAGCAGTGGAACCTGGGCGCGGGTGGCGCGCAGCTCAGAATCCGATTGCATCAGCTCAAGGCGAGAGCTGTATCCCGTCTCAAACTGTCGCTTGGCGAGGTTGAACGCCTCTTCACGCGACTTCAGCGTGGACCGGGTAACGCGAAGCTGTTCGTCCAGGGACAGCAGGGTGACGTACCCGGAGGCCACCGAGGATGCGACGGTCAGATCAGCCGCCGCAGCCGCCGCCTTTTGTGCCTCCAGCGACGCTTCAGCGGCACGGGAGGTGCTGCGGTTTACGCCCCAGATATCCACGTCGTAGCTGGCGGTCAGGCTGCCTTTGTACAACGTACCGTATACCGGAAGCCCCGTGGCGGCGGACTGCGAGCGCGCGCGCGTCCCGGTCACGCCCGCGTCAAGCGACGGGAACAGGCTGCCGTCAGCAGCGTACACCCGGGCCTGGTACTCGTTAATCCGCTCGCGGGCAATCAGCACGTCGCTGTTATTCTTCAGCGCCTGATCCACATAGCGATTCAGATTGCTGTCGTGAAAATTTCGCCACCAGAGCTGCTCTGTCGGGCTGGCTGGCCCCGACGTCGCGCGCCACTGGGCCGGTATGTGCAGGGACGATTTGGCGGGCTCAACGTCTACCGACTGGCATCCCGCCAGGATAGTCATTATCAGCAGGCCGGCTATCGGGCGAAGCGTCATTGTTTCGCCTCCCGCGTGTCGATGGTCACCTGCACCGACATGCCAGGACGCAGCAGCCGGTACGCCTCCGGCTCACCGAGTACCTCAATGCGTACCGGGATGCGCTGGGCGATTTTAACAAAGTTGCCCGTGGCGTTGTCCGGGGTGATAGCGCTGAACTCGACCCCTGTGGCCGGGGATATGCTCTCCACGCGGCCCTGATAGGCTTTATCGTTTAAGGCATCGACGGTAAATTTCACCGACTGTCCGACGCGTAAATTCGCCAGCTGCGTCTCTTTGATATTGGCGATCACCCAGTGCTGCGGCGGGACCAGCGTGGTAAGGTGCGTCCCGGCGGTGACGTACGCCCCCAGACGCACTGCAATCTGCCCAAGCTGACCGTCACGCGGCGCGACAATCCGGGTGTTTTGCAGATCGATCTGCGCCAGCTCCAGCGCGGCTTTCGCATTCTCAACGTCCGCTTCCAGCGAACCGCGATTGACGATGACCGTTTGTAAATCCTGGCGCGACATCTCAAGCGTTGCTTTTGCCTGGTCGATATCGGCGCTCCCCTGGGCGGCACTGGCCAGCGCCGAATCGCGCTCGCGAATGGAGAGGGAACCGTCCGCGGTCAGCTCTTTCACGCGTTTCAAATCCGCCTGGGTTTTCAGACTTTGGGCACGGGCGTTTTTCAGCGCCGCCTCGTTTTTGGCAATCACCGCTTCCGCGCTTTTGCGCTGTTGCAGGTTGTTATTGAGGGCTGCAATTTTCATTGCCAGCTGCGCCTCGGCCTGATGGACGCGCTGGCGATAGATGCGGTCATCTATCTGCAACAGCAGCTCGCCTTTTTTAACCTGCGCGAAATCCTGAACATGGACCTCGGTAATGTAGCCGTTTACCTGGGGACTGATGAACGTGGTCTGGCCGCGCACGTAGGCGTTATCGGTAAACTGGGCATGACGCGTGAACGGGGGCAGCTGCCAGGCATAAAGGATCACCAGTACCCCGACAATGCCGATAGCCGCGGCGGTGAAAATGGAAACGACGCGCACATTTTTGCGGGTGTTGGCCTGCTCTTTGGCGGCATCCTGCTGACTCATAACTTCTCCTGAAAAATAGTCATTACTTGTTGCCAGTGGCGTTCTTAAGGGCCATACGGGCGGTGATGCGCAGACGCAGCAAGCGCCATAAAATCCAGACCAGCGTGGCAGTGGCAATGCTCGCCGTCAGGAGATAAGTATCGTTGTAAGCCAGAATATTCGCCTCAAGCGTCGTCACCGACTGAAGCTGAGTTATGGCCTGGGTTCCCAGCAGGGAACTGTCGCCTACCAGGCTTTTGTACATCTGGGTGTAAAGCTGTATGCGTTCGTTCACCAGCGGGTTAAGGGTGGTGAGCTGGTCAGCCAGCAGGCTGGAATGGTACTTCTCGCGCCAGGTCTGGAAGGTGCCGAGGATCGCGGAACCCAGCAGGCCCCCAAGGTTCTGACTCATGCCAAACATCACGGAAAAGCTGACCAGATTGCGCGGATCGGCGATCACCCCGCCAATGGCGGCCAGCATCGCAGGCGCAAGGAAGAACGCGCTGCCGAAGCCCAGCAGGAACTGGCTGAATATAAGCTGATCCGGCCGGGTCAGGTTGTTGGACTGGCTGTCCAGCAGCGAGGCAACGATCATCAGCGCCAGCGAGGTGATAATCGGCCAGGCCAGTTTAGTGGGCTTAATCGTCAGACAGCTGGTGACGATACCGCAGACGATCCCGGCGAAAATAGCCCACGCCAGATGGGTCATCTGTTCATTCTGTAAGCCTACATATTGCAGCCAGCCGATGACGCCCGTGTTCTGCTCCGCCAGTACGATGCGGATCAGCAGCATGATCAGCCCCAGGCGTACGATGCTGCCGCTGGAGAGCCAACGGGTATTAAGCAGCGGGTTGTTGCGGTTATGTTCAAACACGATCGCGGAGACAATCAGCACCAGCGAGAGAGCCAGCGCCCAGCCGATCCACGGCGCTTCAAACCACCAGTCCAGACGCCCTAACGACAGAACCGCGCACAGCAGCGCCATGCCGGGCGCAAGCAAAAAGAAGGTGATGAAATCTTTCTTCTCGAAGACCTTGCGTCGATCGCCCGGCGGCAGCTTGAGCGCCATCACGCAGGCCAGGGAGATCAGGGCCAGACCCAGCTCGAAGAAGTACAGCCCGCGCCACTCATCAAGCTGTAACAGCTCGGTGGAGAACAGCCGCGCCAGCGGGATCGCCAGCGACGACCCGGTTATGCCGATGGTCAGCGCCTTCAGCCGGTGCTTCGCGGGCCAGGCCTGTATCTGGTAATAAATGCCGAGCGAGCTGAGCGCGGCGGCGACCATCCCGTGTGCCGCACGTACCATCAGCGCCGAGCTGAGATCGTTCACAAACAGGTGGAAAAAGGTGACCAGCACATACAGCACCAGGAAGCCTTCCGTAAAGGCGCGCAAACCGTACTGCTGACGAAACTTTACCAGCAGCAGGTTGATGGAGACGTTGGTCATGACATAGACGGCGGGGAGCCAGGCGATTTCAGTCGACCAGGCGCCAAAGGTGCCTTGCAGGTTTTGCAGATTGGCGGTGACGACCGCGTTACCCAGCGCCCCGGTCAGACACACCAGCAGGCCGACCACGCCATAGGCGATTCGTTTCGACGTTGGATGTTCCGGGGTGGAAGGGGAACCCAGCAGGGCGGGTTTCTCGTGTGGCTGCCACTCGCGAGGAGCATAAGGGTCGCGTTGGGGCAGGCGCATAACGTGGTTTACCTTTCAAAATGTTGAATTGTGAGCGGGCTAATGATTCTAAGGCTGACGCAAATCATAATTCAAGTGAATAC
The DNA here is from genome assembly GCF_016082135.1 of Enterobacter sp. YSU. NCBI lineage: Bacteria > Pseudomonadati > Pseudomonadota > Gammaproteobacteria > Enterobacterales > Enterobacteriaceae > Enterobacter > Enterobacter sp. YSU. The sequence goes on along the minus strand of NZ_CP059487.1, from coordinate 4,208,162 downwards.
GATTTTCTCAAGTTAATCAAATGTGAGTGCTTTTTGAGCACGTCCCGGCCCGTTTTTTTCAGCATTCATGCCATAGCATGACGCGCAGAAAGGGGGATAATCGAAGGCTCTGTATGCTGTAAGGAGGTAACGATGACAATGGCACTTTTCCCCTGTCTGCCTGGCACAACCCTCGACGCCGTGAATACCGTTGGGGCGTGGCTTGCTCAGGACGACTATCAGGACAACCAGCCCGTTGATCTGGTGATTCTGGCGGGTAATGCGGTGATCCCCGCGATTGATGCTGCCTGTAAAATCGCGGCTGAACAGGGTGTTCCTCTGATCATCAGCGGCGGGATCGGTCACTCGACGACCTTCCTCTACGCCGCGATTGCGAAACACCCCCGCTATAACAGGATACCCACCACCGGACGTGCTGAGGCGGCTATTCTGGCCGACATCGCCCGTGAATTCTGGAACATTCCGGCCGAGCATCTTCACGTTGAGGATCAGTCGACCAACTGTGGCGAAAACGCCCGCTTCAGCCGGGCGTTGATGAAACAATCCGGACTGAACGCCGCCCGGGTGCTGGTGGTGCAGGACCCGACAATGCAGCGTCGCACAATGGCTACGTTTGCCCGCGTTTGCCGCGACGAGGCCGCATCGCCCGCATGGGTGAGTCATCCCGGCCTGACGCCCGTGCTGCAAAACAGCGACGACGGTCTGGTGTTTAGCGGCCCGGTCGAGGGGTTATGGCCGGTAGAGCGCTACTTGTCGCTGGTGCTGGGTGAATTTCCGCGACTCAGGGATGACATCAACGGCTACGGTCCGGCGGGACGTGATTTCATTGCCCATGTCGATATCCCTGCCGACGTGGACGCCGCGTGGCAGATCTTGCGAAACGACGTCATTCTCACCGACGCGCTGGTGAGCCGTTCCCTGCTGTGATGCTCTGCCCGTTTGCGCCATCTTTTACGCAAACGGGCATCCTGTGTTGCCGATTTGTGATTTTGGAAACGGGCTGACCCGTTTCTTTTATGAGATATCTCACAAAAACAGACTCATAGAGTAGGCAATTGCCCCGGTAATTATAGTTTTTAACATTAAGTTTACTTGTTAAAAACAGTGTGATTACAGGAGCAGGTTATGACAGTACCCGTACAACATCCTATGTATATTGATGGACAGTTTGTTGCCTGGCAGGGTGATGCATGGATTGACGTGATCAATCCGGCCACGGAAGAGGTCATTTCCCGTATTCCCGATGGCAGCGCCGATGACGCCCGCAAGGCCATTGACGCGGCAGATCGCGCGCAGGCTGGCTGGGAGGCGCTGCCTGCTATTGAACGCGCCAGCTGGCTACGCAAAATTTCCGCCGGGATCCGCGAGCGCGTCAGTGAAATCAGCGCGCTGATTGTGGCCGAAGGCGGCAAGATCCAGCAGCTGGCGGAAGTGGAAGTGAACTTTACCGCTGACTATATCGACTATATGGCCGAGTGGGCGCGCCGTTATGAAGGGGAAATCATTCAGAGCGACCGTCCGGGCGAAAATATTCTGGTGTTTAAGCGTGCCCTGGGCGTCACCACCGGCATTCTGCCGTGGAACTTCCCCTTCTTCCTGATTGCCCGTAAGCTCGCTCCCGCGCTGCTCACCGGTAACACTATCGTTATCAAGCCGAGCGAATTTACTCCAAACAACGCCATTGCGTTTGCCAAAATCGTCGATGAGATTGGCCTGCCGAAAGGCGTCTTTAACCTTGTGCTGGGCCGGGGTGAAACCGTCGGACAGGAGCTGGCCGGGAACCCGAAAGTGGCGATGGTCAGCATGACCGGCAGCGTCGGGGCAGGTGAAAAGATCATGGCTGCGGCGGCGAAAAACATCACCAAAGTGGGGCTGGAGCTGGGCGGTAAAGCCCCGGCCATCGTGATGGACGATGCCGACCTCGAGCTGGCCGTGAAGGCCATTGTGGATTCACGCGTCATCAATACCGGACAGGTGTGTAACTGTGCGGAACGTGTCTATGTCCAGAAGGGGATCTACGACCGCTTTGTGAATCGTCTGGGCGAGGCAATGAAAGCCGTCCAGTTTGGCAATCCGGCTGAGCGAACGGATATTGCCATGGGGCCGCTGATCAACGCCGCCGCGCTGGAGCGCGTGGAGCAGAAGGTGGCGCGCGCGGTGCAGGAGGGGGCTAAAGTGGTCCTTGGCGGTAAAGCGGCAGAAGGCAAAGGGTATTTTTATCCCCCAACGCTGCTGCTGGACGTACGTCAGGATATGACCATCATGCACGAAGAGACCTTTGGCCCGGTGCTGCCAGTGGTGGCATTCGACACTCTGGAAGAGGCGCTGAAAATGGCCAACGACAGCGACTACGGTTTAACCTCGTCTGTTTATACGCAGGACCTGAACGTCGCCATGAAAGCCATTAAGGGGCTTAAGTTCGGCGAGACCTACATTAACCGTGAAAACTTTGAAGCGATGCAGGGCTTCCATGCAGGCTGGCGTAAATCCGGTATCGGCGGGGCGGATGGCAAACACGGTCTGAATGAGTATTTGCAGACGCAGGTGGTCTATTTGCAGTCGTAATCAGGAGCCCCCTCCATGCGAGGGGGTTCACATTTTCAGGAAAGGTGGTTATGTTGGCGCGATAATGATTCTTTATCGGGAAACAACATGCGCACAAAATATACGGGTCTGCAAATCAGCATTCACTGGCTGGTTTTTCTGTTAGTCATTATGGCCTATTGCGCCATGGAGTTCAGAGGGTGGTTCCCAAGAACCGATCGTCCGCTTATTAATATGATCCACGTTTCCTGCGGGATCAGCATCCTGGTGCTGATGGTGGCGCGCCTGCTTATCCGCCTCAAATTCCCGGCTCCGCCTATTCAACCGAAACCAAAAGCGATGATCACCGGGCTGTCCCATCTCGGGCATCTGGTAATCTACCTGCTGTTCATTGCGCTGCCGCTGATCGGCATGGTGATGATGTATAACCGGGGAAATGACTGGTTTGCGTTTGGCCTGACGATGCCGCATGCGGCGGAGGGGAATTTTGACCTGGTGGATACCCTAAAGGAGTGGCACGTAACGCTGGCGAATCTGGGGTACTTCGTGATTGGTTTGCACGCCTTTGCCGCGCTGATGCATCACTACTTCTGGAAGGACAACACGCTGCTGCGCATGATGCCGAAAAAGCGTCAGTAACCGATAATGCCCTGCTAACCCGCAGGGCATTTTTTTGCGGCTTATTGCAGTTGCGCGCGCTCCTGCGCCGTTAAGTCCAGTTCCTGAGTTGAACCCGTTTCCGAAGATTTTACCGCCGCTTCCAGCACCGCCATCACCGCCAGGGCTTCCACCGGATGGACCGGGTTGTCAATCTTGCCGTTCAGGGCATCGCGCACGTTTATATAGTACTGCCGCTGGTCGCCTTTTGGCGCAGGGATAGTGCTGGCTTCACCCTGGGCATTAAACAGCACCATAGCGTCGCTGTCTTCACCCCAGCTTTCGCTACCCGGAACGACGCCTGCCAGCAGCTGGGCTTCCTGCTGATCGATGTGCGCTTTCACCACGCTGGCCTTATCGCCGTGGACGGTAAAGCGGGCAACGCCACCCGCCACCAGCATGCTGCAATGGAGGACCACTTTGTGTTCCGGATAATTCAGCACCACGTGCGCCCAGTCGTTAATCTCCGCGCCGTCACGCAGGGTGGCGATGTTGCCCTGTACCGACTGCGGCAGACCAAAAAGCTGTAGCGTCTGGTCAATCATATGCGGGCCTAAGTCGAACCACAGGCCGCTGCCGGGCACGTTTTGCTCTCTCCAGCGCACGCGAACCTCCGGACGGAAACGATCGATATGCGACTCAAAATGTTTCACCTTACCGATACGGCCTTGCTCAATCACCTGCTTAATGCCGAGAAAATCGCTATCCCAGCGGCGGTTATGGAAGACCGAGAGCAGGCGCTGTTTTTCTTGCGCAAGCGCAATCAGATCTCGCGCTTCCTGCATATCCAGCGTAAACGGCTTATCCACTACCACATGCTTGCCGGCATTGAGCGCCAGGGTGGCCAGCGGCGCATGGGTCGCGTTAGGGGAGGCGATAACCACCAGGTCGATATCCGGATGCTGAATGGCCTCTTCCGGCGTGGCGACAACGAGGACGTCCGGCAGGTCGCGTTTCACTTTCTCTCCATCCCGGGATGAGACCACCGCCAGCTTCAGGCCTTCGACGGACTGGATCAGCGGGGCATGGAACGTCTTACCTACAAAACCATACCCGATCAGCGCAATATTCATTGTCTTCACTTTATTCATGACCTTCTCCACGTTAATGCGCGCCAACGGTAACCTGCAAGGCGCTATGGTCCCCGAGCTCTGCCCAGGGACGATCTAAAAACAGTTGATGAATCTCGGATAACCCTGACACCAGATACGGTTCGCACTGGTTGAGTTTTAGATGGTCGGCGACTACCCAGTGCGCCTGGCTTGCGGCCAGCATGGCACGCTTCACTTCTGCATCCGCCTCCTGACTGGCGCTCAATCCGAGTTCGGCATGGATGGCGCATGCGCCAAGGATGGCAATATCCGCCCGGTAGCGAGAGAGCAGGGAAAGGGTGGCGCTTCCGGCAAACAGGCGTTGTTTCTGATCCCACTTTCCACCGAGCAGGATCAGGTCAATATCTTCCCGATCGCTAACCTGCTGGGCGATATCAAGAGAAGGGGTGATGATGGTCAGCGGCCCCTGAAGGAAAGAGGCAACGGCCAGCAGTGTGCTTCCGGCGTCCAGAAAAAGCGTCGAGCCCGCAGGCACGCATTGCGCAACCTGTTTACCCAGCCGCTGCTTAATTTCAGGGAGCAAGCTATTCCTGCTTACTCGGGTCATCGTCGAGAGATTCAGCGCGATGGCGCCGCCATGGTTTTTTTGTGCCAGTCCCTGTTTTTCCAGGTCGGTCAGATCGCGACGGATGGTGTCCGCCGAAACCTGCAATCGCTCTGCCAGCTCGGTAATGCTGGCCTGGCCTTGCTCAGTAATGATATCAAGCACATATTTCTGTCTGGCGGTTTTATGCATGGGGCAGTATCCTGCAAAATGTCGCAATAAATTGCAGTTTACAGCATTTTGCAGGAAAGGGAATCGCGACAGGTACGGGATGTTATCCAAAAACAGTTTAATGATGTGATTATTGATATTGCATTAATCAGTCATCAAAAACATGTATGTATCTTTTAGGTATGTTGTTATCGCTATGTTTTACTTGAAAATTTGGCTTAAGCTGCCGGATTATTGGCTCTAGCCAGAATGTTTAACTAATTTGTAATTATAAATTAGTGCATATATCTATTAGTTTTTATTTTTAAAGTAAAATAATTCAATTTTATTCGGTGTATTACTTAAGTTGACATTTCTTTGAAAATCTTTGTGTCTGATTCGGGGTGAAATTAACGCAAAAATGTACACCGGGGCATTTTAGAATTTTCTTTATATTACAGGGGGTTTATTTGTTTCATCTGAAAGGCCTTTTATAACGTTTTGTCCAGAAACCCCATCTTTTTTCTTATTTGTAACACCGCATTAACATTACGGGTGTGGTTGCTCATATCACATTTTGTTATGCTGCGAATCAATAAATATTTAAGTAAATTCTTAAAAGAAAAAAAGAGAATGAACGGCTCTCATCTCAATTGAAATGGGTATGGGGAACTATTACCCAAATTAATCGAGCAGGAGTAAGGGATTTCTGGCGAATTATTTGTACCTCTTCCTGGGTATTTATTTGGCTATCACCTGGAGTCGGGGGATATTATGAAGATGAAATGCAATAACAGGTTGCTCAGATTATCTGTCTCCCTGACCTTAATTTCGCTGGTGGTGACTGCGGCTAATGCAAATAACGGCCAGGCGGGGATATCTCCCGTTGCGGCAATGACGATGAAAGAAAGTATTCTTTTCGCTCTCGATCGCGACCCCTCAGTGAGCCAGCAGGCAGCGCAACTGGGGATCGGCCAGGCACAAATAGACGAAGCGCGCAGTGGCTGGATGCCACAAATAGCCCTGAACGGGAGTACGGGTCACAGCCAGACCACCGATTCAAGCGGTTCGTTGCGAAATTCCGCAGCCTGGGGCTTGAGCCTGACGCAGCTGGTGTACGATTTTGGCAAGACCAATAACAGCATCAGACAGTCTTCAGCTCAGCGTGACAGCTATCGCTACCAGCTGATGAGCACGATGTCTGCCGTCGCGGAAAAAACGGCCCTCAGCTATGTGGAAGTAAAACGCTACAGCGATCTGTTGCAGGCGGCAAAAGAGAACGTGCAGGCGCTTAAAAACGTTGAGCAGCTGGCAAAACTCCGCGCCGATGCTGGCGTAAGCTCCACCTCTGATGAGCTTCAGACCCGCACCCGTATCGCCGGGATGCAGGCGACGGTAGAGCAGTATAATGCGTCTCTGAACAGCGCCCGCGCGCGGCTGGCGGTATTAACTGGCATACAGGCTGAACGCTATTCACCGGTTCCGGGAGGTCTGGCCGTGGAGCCGGATTCTCTCAATCGGATTGATTATTCACTGATCCCAACGGTGATGGCCGCGCAGAACATGGAGCGTTCAGCCCAGTACGGCGTAGAAACCGCCAGGTCTCAGCACTGGCCGACCTTAAGCCTGAAAGGGGGCCGCACCCGCTATGAGTCTGATAATCGCGCGTACTGGGATGATCAGATCCAGCTCAATATTGACGCACCGCTTTATCAGGGCGGCGCGGTCTCGGCGCGCGTCCGTCAGGCCGAGGGCGCAAGGGCAATGGCATCGTCCCAGGTTGATCAGGCCCGTTTTGATGTCCTGCAAAAAGCCTCCGTCGCACAGGCCGACTGGACCGGGGCGCGAGGACGAATGGAAGCCGGGAAACGTCAGCTGGAAAATGCGTTGCGCGCCCGCGATGTCTACAAAAATGAATATACCCTGAGCAAGCGCAGCATTAACGATCTGCTCAGCGTGGAGCAGGATGTCTGGTCTGCCACCTCAGCGAAAATAATGGCTGAATACGATGGCTGGAGTGCGGCGATTAATTACGCCTCCGCGGTGGATAATCTCATGCCGCTTATCGGAATAGAGAAAAACGCTGCCGCGAAATTACCTGATTTAAGTTAAAAAAAAGGCGCGCCTTTCTGCGCGAAATAAGTCAGACAATAATGGGTGATTTTTCCCAAGGATAGCTACATCCCTCTGGTGGACATATCCACAGGAATACGCGCACCTGCAAGGAGAAGAATATGAGTACCGCAAAAGTTGTTGATGTCATCATTCGCAAAACGGCAGAGAAGACGAAATTAACCGGTGAAGGGAATCTCTCGGTCTCTATTTCATCGCCGAGCGTGATTGAAATTCAGGGTTCTGCTCAGGACGTGGTGCGTTATGTCCGCCAGGGGAATGACCTCCTCATTTATATGAAAGATGGCAGCGTGATCCGCTGCAATAATTATTTTGTCGAAGACACGGAAACCCATAATCATTCCGAGCTGGTATTTAACGATAACCAGGAGCTGACGCATATTTCATTTGCCGATGCCGGGGAAGCATCAGGCGTTGCCGCCACCGAATTAACCGCCCAGGCTGCACCCATTAGCAGCATTGAACCTTTCCTGGAGCAGGGAAGCGTCTTAAGCGATGCGCCGTGGGGCTGGATTGCCGGTGCGGCGTTAGGGGGCGGTGCGATCGGCGCACTGCTGGCTCACGGCGGCGATGGCGAAACCAAAACCAGGGTTATTGATAATACAAAAGAAGTCGAAAGCGCCACGCCGACATTTTTGCTCACGGACAACGCGGGTGACAAGCAGGGCGTGCTGAGTGCAAAAGAGATCACGGATGACAACACCCCCACCTTCAGCGGTACCGGGCAGCCGGGCGCGACCATTCAGGTTAAAGACGGCAACGGCAGCACCATCGCCAGCACCATGGTTGCGAAGGACGGCACCTGGACGGTAACACTCCCGACCCAGGCGGACGGGGAACATACCTGGTCCGTCGTACAGATCGACGGCAGTAAAACGACCTCTGCGGGCAGTATTACCGTAACCGTTTCTACAGCGGATACCAGCGTGACGCTCGCCACCACGGCGGGCGATAACGTGATCAACGCCAGCGAGCAGGCCGCTGGCTTTACACTGTCCGGCACCAGCAAAAACCTGGCCCAGGGAACGGCGCTTACCGTCACGCTCAACGGTAAAACCTATACCGCAGAAGTGGGGGCAAACGGCGCATGGAGCGTGAAGGTCCCTGCTGCCGACGCACAGGCGCTGGGCGATGGTACCTGGACGGTCAACGTCAGCGGAAAAGACGCGGCGGGCAACACCGTGTCCGGCAGCCAGACGATTGGCGTGGATACCGCCTCGCCAGTGATCTCTGTCGACACGATCGCCCAGGACAACATCATCAACGCGGCTGAACATAATCAGCCGCTGACGCTGACCGGGAAAACCGATGCGGAAGCGGGCCAGATTGTGACGGTCACGCTGAACGGCAAAAATCACACGGCGACCGTGGGCAGCGACGGCAGCTGGTCCGTTACGCTTCCGGCCAGTGAAGTACAGGCGCTGGCTAACGGCGAGCACACCCTGACGGTAAACGTCAGCGACAAAGCGGGTAACGGGTCATCCACCACCGCCGATTTCACGGTCGATACCGCAGCGCCAGTGGTCACTATCAACACCGTCGCGGGCGACGACATTCTGAACACCAGCGAGCAGGGGCAGGCGCAGATTATTTCCGGCCAGGCGAACGGCGCGGCGGAGGGCGACGTTGTCACCGTGACCGTTGGCGGCAAGACCTTTACCGGTGCCGTCCAGGCGGACGGCAGCTGGAGCGTCGGCGTGCCTGCCTCCGTCATTGGCGCGCTGGGGGAAGGTAGCCACAGCATTTCGGTCTCCGTGACCGATGCGGCGGGCAACACCGGCAGCGCGACGCACGGCATTACGCTGAGCGGCAACCCGCCGGAATTTACCCTTGACCCCATCAGCCAGGATAACGTCCTGAATGCGCAGGAGGCCATGCAGCCCCTGAGCCTGAGCGGGACCAGTAATCTGCCGAACGGCAGCGCTGTCACCGTGACGTTGAACAACGTTAACTATCAGGCCACCGTTGAGAACGGTCGCTGGTCCGTTCAGGTGCCGGTTTCCGACGTGCTGGATCTGGCGAATACCCTTTACACCGTCAGCGTCAGCGGCACCGACAGCGTGGGTAACAGCGGCTCCGCCGAGGCGAATCTGCTGGTAGACACCGTGCTGCCGCAGGTGATCGTCAACACCTTTGCCGGGGATAACCTGGTCAATAACGCCGAAGCGGCGGTTGACCAAACCCTCAGTGGACGCGTCACCGGCGCGGCGGCGGGCGATACCGTCTCTGTCACCGTGGGCGGCAAGAGCTACACCGCGACGGTTGGCAGCGACCTCAAATGGAGCGTGACGATCCCATCGGCCGACCTCCAGGCGTTTGGCGACGGCGATTTAACCTTCAGCGCCTCTGTCACCAATGCGCACGGCAATACCGGCACCGGCGAACGTGATATCAACATCAACGCCGAACTGCCGGGCCTGCGCGTGAACACGATCTCTGGCGATGACGTGATTAACGCCATCGAGCAGCAGCAGGATCTGGCCGTAACCGGCTCCAGCACTCATCTGGCCGAAGGCACACAGATCACCGTTACCATCAATAATGTCGAATACGTCACCACGGTTAACGCCAGCGGCAACTGGCAGATTGGCGTGCCGGCGGCGGACCTTCAGGCATGGACGGCGGGAGGCATGACCGTCAGCGTCAGCGCGGAAGATGCCTGGGGCAACACCGTGGCGGCTGAACACCCGATCGAGCTTGACCTGAATGCGGTGGCCGTCACCATCGATACCGTAACCACTGACGATATGCTCAACGCGGCGGAAAAAGGCGCGGATGTCACGCTTTCTGGTCAGACGCAGGGCGTGGAGGCCGGGCAGACCGTGGTGGTGAAATTCGCGGATCAAACCTTTACTGCACAGGTGCAGCAGGACGGCTCCTGGCGCCTGACCGTTCCGGCGAGCGCGATGGAAACGCTGATCGACGGGCGTGCGCAGGTGAGCGTCAGCGTGACTAACGTCAACGGCAACAGCGCGGACGCCTCACGCGTGGTGATCGTCGATACGCAGCCGCCAGCCATTACGCTTGATAACCTGACCGACGACAACATCATTAATGCGGCAGAAGCGCAGCAGGATCTGGTGCTCAGCGGCAGCACAACCGCTGAAGCGGGCCAGACGGTCACCGTGACGCTGAACGGTAAATCTTACCAGACCACGGAACAGGCGGACGGTCGCTGGCAGCTGAACGTGCCTGCCGCCGACGTAGGCGCGCTGACCGATGGCAATGTCACCGTGACGGCCACCGTCAGTGACGTGGCGGGCAACAGCAGCAGCGCGGACCGCGTTGGGCTGGTGGATGCCACCGTGCCGCAGGTAACCATCAACGATTTCGTCACCGACACCAACACCGTTAACCAGCTGGCCCATGCTCAGGCGCAGATCCTGAGCGGCTCCGTCACCGGCGCGGCGGCGGGCGATTTGGTCACCATCACCATCAATAACGTGGACTACACCACCGTGGTGGATGCGGCAGGCAACTGGAGCCTCGGCCTGCCTGCGTCCGTCGTTCAGGGGCTGACGGACGGCACCTGGACCATTAACGTCTCCGTGACCGACCAATCCGGCAACACCGGCAGCAGTTCAGTGGATGTGGTGGTCAATACTGTGACGCCCGTTATCGGTATTAACACGCTGGCCGCGGATGACGTGATCAATGCGGCAGAGAAGGGCGCAGATCTGCTGCTTTCCGGTACCAGCAACCAGCCGGAAGGAACCACCATCACCGTTAATCTGAACGGTATCAACTACACCGCCACCACCGACGCCAGCGGCAACTGGAGCGTTACCGTCCCCGCCTCTGCGGTGAGCGCGCTGGGTGAAGCCAATTACACCGTGACGGCGAGCGTCACCGATAATGTGGGCAACAGCGCCGCTGCCACGCACGATGTGCTGGTGGACAGCTCGCTGCCGGTGGTCACCATCAACACCCTCGCGGGCGACAATATCGTCAACGCGGCGGAAGTGGCCGCAGGGCAAACCCTGACCGGAAAGGTTTCTAACGCGGCATCGGGCGATACCGTCACGATTATCCTCGGCGGGCAGACATACACGGCCACCGTACAGGACGATCTCACCTGGAGCCTGCCGTTAACCCAGAGTCAGTTAACCGCGCTCGGCAACGGCGACCTGACCGTATCGGCCAGCGTAACGAACGCGCACGGCAATACCGGATCGTCTTCCCTCGATGTCACCATTGACGCCCAGCTGCCCGGCTTGCGCATTGATACCGTCGCCGGTGACGACGTCATTAACGTTATTGAACACGCGCAGAACCTGGTTATCTCCGGCACCAGCACCGACCTGGCGGCGGGTAGCACCGTCACCGTGACCATCAACGGCAAGAGTTATTCCGCCTCGGTACTGGCGGATGGCACCTGGCAGGCTGCGGTTCCGGCTGCCGATGTCTCCCGGTGGGCGGACGGGTCGCTCACCATCAGCGCCAGCGCGCAGGATACCTCCGGCAACCCGGTGAATATCGGTACCGTTGTGGATGTCGATCTCGCCCCGGTGGCGATAAGCATCAACAGCGTGACGGACGACAACGTGCTTAACGCGGCAGAAAAAGGCCAGGATCTGGTGCTGTCCGGCTCCTCCTCGAACGTTGAAGCGGGCCAGACCGTTACCATTATCTTTGCGGGTAAAACCTGGACCACGACGGTCGATGCCAACGGCGACTGGACCTGCACCGTACCGGCTGCCGATCTGAGCGGCCTGAAGGACGGCGACGCCAGCGTACAGGTCAGCGTCACCAACGTGAACGGCAACGCGGCCTCTTCCTCGCAGGCATTCAGCGTCGATACCGCCGCGCCAGCGGTCACCATCAACACCATCAGCGGCGACAACATGCTGAATGCGGCAGAGGCGGCGCAGGATCTGACCCTGAGCGGGACGTCTACTGCCGAAGCAGGCCAGACGGTCACCGTGACCTTCAACGGCAATCAGTACACCGCCCAGGTGCAGGCGAACGGCAGCTGGACGCTGGACGTTCCGGCGGCGGATCTGGCGGGGATCGCCGACGGCAGCGCGGCGGTCACGGTGACCGTGTCCGATAAAGCGGGCAACCCGGCCAGCGCGGGGGCGTCCGTGCTGGTCGACACTACCGTGCCGCAGATTATCTTCAACATTGTGGCGGGCGACGACATTGTTAATATTGCCGAGCACGGCCAGGCGCTGATTGTCACCGGCAAGGTGACGGGCGCGCAGGCGGGCGATGTGATTACCCTGACCCTGAACGGGAAAGACTACACCGCGATGCTGGATGCGTCCGGCAACTGGAGCGTGGGCGTTCCGGCGACGGACGTGGGCGCGCTGGCTAACGGCGATCAGACGATCTCCGCGACACTCACCGATAAAGCGGGCAACAGCACCAGCGCGACGCACGCGTTTGACGTCTCCCTGACCGCGCCGGTGATTGCCATCAATACCCTGGCGGTTGACGACGTGATCAACGCGACCGAAAAAGGCCAGGACCTGTTGATCTCCGGCACCAGCAACCAGCCGGACGGGACCCGCATCACCGTAACCCTGAACGGTATCAGTTACGCCGCCACCACCGATGCCAGCGGTAACTGGAGCGTCACCGTTCCGGCGGCAAACGTCTCGGTACTGGGCGAAGCAAGCTACAGCGTGACGGCCAGCGTGACCGATACCGCGGGTAATAGCGCGAATACCAGCCATAGCGTGCTGGTCGACAGCGCGCTGCCGCAGGTCACCATTAATGCGGTTGCCACCGACGACGTGATTAACGCGGCGGAAGTGGCTTCCGGACAAACCCTGAGCGGGAAAGTGAGCGGCGCGGCGAGCGGTGACACTGTCACGATCGGTATCGGGGGCAACACCTATACCGCGACGGTTCAGGACGACCTGAGCTGGTCGGTTAACGTGGCGTCTGACGTCTTAACCGCTATCGGTAACGGCGATCTCACCGTAACAGCGAGCGTGACCAATGGCCACGGCAACACCGGCACCGGCGAACGCGACATCACGATTGATGCCAGCCTGCCGGGCCTGCGCGTGGATACCGTAGCAGGCGACGATGTGATCAACAGCATCGAACATGGTCAAAACCTGATTATCACCGGCTCCAGCGACGGGCTGGCGAGCGGATCGGCGCTGACGGTCACCGTCAACGGCAAAACCTACGCGGCAACCGTGCTGGCGGACGGCACCTGGACGGCGGCTATTCCGGCGGCGGACGTCGGCGCGCTGAGCGCAGGCACGATCACCGTGACCGTTGACGGCCAGAGCGCGGCGGGTAACCCGGTTTCCATCAGCCACGACGTGAAAGTGGATCTGGCGGCAGTCGCCATCAGCATTAATCCGATTGCCTCTGACGACGTAATCAACGCGGCTGAGAAAGGCGCGGACCTGGTGCTGTCTGGCTCGACCACCAACGTGGAAGAAAACCAGACCGTTACCATCACCTTCGGCGGCAAGTTGTACACTGCGACGGTGGATGCCAGCGGCAACTGGACGGCGACCGTACCGTCTGCCGATTTGGGCGGACTCAAAGACGGCGACGCCAGCGTGCAGGTCAGCGTCACCAACGTGAACGGCAACAGCGCCTCGGCGGGCCGCGAATACAACGTGGACGCCACCGCGCCGACGGTGTCCATCAAGATCGTCAGCGACAACAACATCATCAACGCGGCCGAAGCGCAGCAGGATCTGGTCGTTAACGGTGTCTCCAACGCCGAAGCGGGCCAGACCGTGACCGTGACGCTGAACGGCGTGGACTACACCACCACCGTACAGGCGAACGGCAGCTGGAGCGTCACCGTACCGTCTGCGGATATCGGCGCGATTACCGACGGCGATTACACCATCACGGCAGCCGTCGCGGATAAGGCGGGTAACCCGGCCTCGGCGGACCGCGATGTGCTGGTGGATACCACGGTGCCACAGCTGACCATTAACACCGTTTCCGACGACGACGTGATCAACAGCGCCGAGCATGCGCAGGCGCTGATTGTCACCGGTTCCGTGACCGGTGCGGCGGCGGGCGACGTGGTGACCGTCACCATCAATAACAAAGATTACACCGCGACCCTGGACACTTCCGGCAGGTGGAGCGTGGGCGTGCCTGCGGCGGACGTGAGTGCCCTGGCCGCCGGGGATTACACCATCACCGCGGCGCTGACCGATAAAGCCGGAAACAGCAACAGCACAACGCACGAGGTTGAAGTCAACCTCACCGCGCCGGTGCTGACCATTGACACCGTGTCCGGTGACGATGTGATCAACAGCAGCGAGAAAACGCAGGATCTGACCATCACAGGTACGGCTTCCGGGCTGGCAGCGGGCGCGGTGGTCACCGTGATGCTCAACGGCAAAGCGTACAGCGCCACGGTGGACACCAATGGCCAATGGACCACAACCGTTCCGGCGAGCGAGGTGGGGCAACTAGGTGAAGCACTTTACACCGTGTCGGCCTCCGCGACGGACAGCGTCGGCAACAGCTCCAGCACCTCGCACACCGTGAACGTGGAATCCGTGCTGCCTGGCGTCATCATCAACACCGTGGCGGGCGACGACGTGATCAACGCAGCGGAGCTGGCAACCGGCCAGACCATTAGCGGCACAGTGGTGAATGCCGAAGCGGGCAACACCGTGACTGTGTCTGTTGGCGGCCACAGCTACACCGCAACGGTACAGGACAATCTCACCTGGTCCGTCAGCGTACCGGAATCTGTGCTCGCCGCGCTGGGCAATGGCGATCTGACCGTGACCGCCAGCGTCACGAACGGCGTGGGCAACAGCGGCAGCGGCGAGCGCGATATCACTATCGACGCGAATCTGCCGGGCCTGCGCGTGGACACCGTAGCGGGCGATGACGTGATTAACAGCATCGAACACGGGCAGAATCTGATTATCACGGGTTCAAGCGACGGCATGACGGCGGGTACGGCGCTGACCGTCACCGTAAACGGTAAAACCTATCCGGCTACCGTGCTGGCAGACGGCACCTGGAGCGCGGCGATCCCTTCTGCGGACGTGAGTGCCCTTGCCGCAGGCACGGTCACCGTGAACGTTGAAGGCCAGAGCAGCGCGGGCAATCCGGTGACTATCAACCATGATGTGACGGTGGATCTGGCAAACGTCGCCATCAGCATTGACGCCATCGCTTCCGATGACGTGATCAACGCCGCCGAGAGGGGTGCGGATCTGGTGCTCTCCGGCACCACCTCGAACGTCGAAGAAAACCAGATCGTCACCATCACCTTCGGCGGCAAGAACTACACCGCCACGGTGGACGCTGAGGGTAAATGGACCGCCACGGTGCCGACTGCGGATCTGACCGGTCTGAAAGACGGCGACGCCAGCGTGCAGGTAAGCGTCACCAACGTGAACGGCAACAGCGCGTCTGCGGGACGCGAGTACAGCGTGGATGCTACCGCGCCGTCCGTGACCATCAACACGATTGCCACCGACGATATCCTGAACGCCTCAGAAGCGCAGTCCGACCTGGCAATCTCTGGCACCAGCACCGCCGAAGCAGGCCAGACGGTGACCGTATCGCTGAACGGCAAAGATTACACCACAACCGTCAGCGCGAACGGCAGCTGGACGCTGAACGTGCCGGCAGCTGACCTTGCAGGATTAACCGACGGCAGCGTCACCGTGACCGCGGCCGTCAGCGACAAGGCGGGTAACCCGGCGTCGGTGGACCACACCCTGACGGTGGACGTCACCGTTCCGGCAGTGACCATCCACACCGTGGCAGGCGACGACGTGATTAACGTGGCTGAACACAATCAGGCGCAGATTATCAGCGGCTCCGCCACCGGCGCGGCGGCGGGCGATAAGGTCACCGTCACGATCGGCGGCCAGACTTATACCACCGTGCTGGATGCGGCGGGTAACTGGAGCGTGGGCGTTCCGGCCAGCGTCATTTCCGGCCTCAGCGACGGCAGCGTGACCGTCACTGCGTCAGTCACCGACGCGGCGGGCAATACCGGCAGCGGCACGCATAAT
>NZ_CP059487.1:3419287-4191947 GCF_016082135.1 Enterobacter sp. YSU | reverse complement strand
CCGGCCTCAGCGACGGCAGCGTGACCGTCACTGCGTCAGTCACCGACGCGGCGGGCAATACCGGCAGCGGCACGCATAATGTGACCGTCGATACCGGTCTGCCGTCGGTCAGCTTCAACGCCATCAGCGATGACAACGTCCTGAACGCCGTTGAAAAAGGCCAGGATCTGAGCGTCAGCGGCACCAGCGCCAACCTGGCGGAAGGCACCGTGGTTACCGTGACCCTGAACGGTAAAAACTACACGGCGACAACTGCGGCAGACGGCACCTGGAGCCTGACGGTTCCGGCTGCGGATCTGGCCGGTCTCGGTCAGGCCAGTTACACCCTGAACGCGACGGCCACCAACGGCGTTGGCAACAGCGTGAGCAGTTCTGCGAACCTGCTTGTCGACACCGCGCTGCCAACCGTTACCATCAACACCGTGGCGGGGGACAACGTCATCAACGCGGCGGAAGTGGCGGCAGGCCAGACACTGAGCGGCACCGTGGCGAATGCCGAAGCGGGCAACACCGTGACCGTGACTATCGGCGGCCACAGCTACACCGCAACGGTGCAGAATAATCTGTCCTGGTCCGTCAACGTGCCGTCTGACGTGCTGACCGCACTCGGCAACGGCAGCCTGAGCGTGACGGCGACCGTCACCAACGGCCACGGCAACACCGGCACCGGCGAACGCGAGATCGCTATCGACGCTAACCTGCCGGGCCTGCGCGTGAATACCGTGGCGGGTGACGACGTGGTCAACACCATCGAGCACGCGCAGAACCTGATTGTTTCAGGCTCCAGCGACGGGCTGGCGCCGGGCACGGCGCTGACGGTTACCGTCAACGGTAAAGATTACGCGGCAACGGTACTGGCAGACGGCACCTGGAGCGCGGCGATCCCGTCCGCCGACGTGAGCGCGTGGCCGGAAGGCACCGTAAAAATCAGCGTTACCGGTGACAGCGCGGCGGGTAATCCGATCACCATCAGCCACGACGTGACCGTGGATCTGGCTACCGTTGCCATCAGCATCAATGCGCTTGCCACCGACGACGTGATTAACGCGGCGGAGAAGGGCGCGGATCTGGTGCTGTCCGGTGCGACCACCAACGTGGAAGCCGGGCAGACCGTGACCATCAGTCTGAACGGCAGGATCTACACCACCACCGTGGACGACAGCGGCAACTGGACTTATACCGTGCCGTCAGCGGATCTGGCTAGCCTGAAGGATGGCGACGCCAGCGTGCAGGTGAGCGTCACCAACGTGAACGGCAACAGCGCCTCGGCGGGCCGTGAGTACAGCGTGGATGCTACCGCGCCGTCCGTGACCATCAACACGATTGCCACCGACGATATCCTGAACGCCACGGAAGCTCAGTCAGACCTGGCAATCTCCGGCACCAGTACCGCCGAAGCAGGCCAGACGCTGACCGTATCGCTGAACGGCAAAGATTACACCACAACCGTCAGCGCGAACGGCAGCTGGACGCTGAACGTTCCGGCGGCGGATCTGGCAGGATTAACCGACGGCAGCGTGACGGTCACCGCCTCAGTCAGCGACAAGGCGGGTAACCCGGCGTCGGTTGACCACACCCTGACGGTGGACGTCACCGTACCTGCGGTGACCATCCACACCGTTGCAGGTGACGATGTGATTAACGTGGCTGAACACAATCAGGCGCAGATTATCAGCGGCTCCGCGACCGGCGCGGCGGCGGGCGACACCGTCACCGTCACCATCGGCGGCCAGTCGTACACCACCGTGCTGGATGCGGCGGGTAACTGGAGCGTGGGCGTTCCGGCGAATGTGATTTCAGGCCTCAGCGACGGCAGCGTGACCGTCACTGCGTCAGTCACCGACGCGGCGGGCAATACCGGCAGCGGCACGCATAATGTGACCGTCGATACCGGTCTGCCGTCGGTCAGCTTCAACGCCATCAGCGATGACAACGTCCTGAACGCGGTAGAAAAAGGGCAGGATCTGAGCGTCAACGGCACCAGCGCCAACCTGGCGGAAGGCACTGTAGTCACCGTGACCCTGAACGGTAAAAACTACACGGCGACGACTGCGGCAGACGGCACCTGGAGCCTGACGGTTCCGGCTGCGGATCTGTCAGGCCTCGGTGAAGCCAGCTACACCCTGAGCGCGACGGCCACCAACGGCGTGGGCAAC
Organism: Enterobacter sp. YSU; assembly: GCF_016082135.1. NCBI lineage: Bacteria > Pseudomonadati > Pseudomonadota > Gammaproteobacteria > Enterobacterales > Enterobacteriaceae > Enterobacter > Enterobacter sp. YSU. The sequence goes on along the minus strand of NZ_CP059487.1, from coordinate 4,189,791 downwards.
AGCATCAGCACTACGGCGAACCTGCTTGTCGATACCGCGCTGCCAACCGTCACCATCAACACCGTGGCGGGGGACAACGTCATCAACGCGGCGGAAGTGGCCGCAGGCCAGACCATTACCGGTAAGGTGGCGAACGCGGACATCGGTAACCCCGTGACGGTGAACATCGGCGGCAACACCTATACCGCGACGGTGCAGAGCGATCTGACCTGGTCCGTTAACGTGCCGGAATCCGTCCTGACCGCGCTGGGCAATGGCGATTTAACGGTGTCAGCAACCGTCACTAATGACCATGGCAATACGGGAACGGGCGAGCGCGATATCACTATCGACGCCAGCCTGCCGGGCCTGCGCGTGGATACCGTCGCGGGCGACGATGTGATTAACAGCATCGAGCATGGACAGAACCTGATTGTCACCGGCTCCAGCGACGGACTGGCGGCAGGCACTACGCTCACCGTGACCGTCAATGGCAAAACCTATGCGGCCTCCGTGCTGGCAGACGGTACCTGGAGCGCGGCGATCCCGGCAGCAGACGTCGGGGCCCTGGCTGCGGGCACGGTTACCGTGACCGTTGCAGGCCAGAGCGCGGCGGGCAATCCGGTGACCATCAGTCATGACGTGACGGTGGATCTGGCGGCAGTCGCTATCAGTATTGATGCGATTGCTACCGACGACGTGATTAACGCGGCAGAAAAAGGCGCGGATCTGGTGCTGTCCGGCAGCACCTCGAACGTGGAGGAAAACCAGACCGTGACCGTCACCTTCGGCGGTAAGACGTACACCGTCAAAGTCGATGCCGACGGCAACTGGACGGCCACCGTGCCTTCCTCGGATCTTGCGGGTCTGAAAGACGGCGACGCCAGCGTGCAGGTGAGCGTGACCAATGTGAACGGCAACAGCGCGTCTGCGGGCCGGGAGTACAGCGTGGATGCCACGGCGCCAACCGTGACCATTGACACGGTAGCCGGCGACAACGTGATCAACGGCAGCGAAGCGGCTGCGGGCGTGGCCATTTCCGGCACCACCACGGCTGAAGTCGGTCAGACGGTAACCGTTAACCTCGGTGGAAACAGCTATACCGCACAGGTTCAGCAGGGCGGCGTCTGGAGCATTAACGTGCCGGCCGCCGATCTGTCCACTATGGCGGATAACGGCTACACCGTGCAGGTGAGCGTGAGTGACGCCGCGGGTAACCCGGGCAGCGCGGGCAAAGCGATTACGCTCGATACCACGCCGCCGACCGTCAGCTTTAACGTCGTGGCGGGCGATGACGTCATCAACAGCGTTGAGCACGGGCAGGCGCAGGTCGTCAGCGGCACCGCAATCGGCGCCAGCGTCGGCGATAAGCTGGTCATCACGATAGGTTCGAACCAGTACACCACCACCGTTGACGCCAGTGGCAAATGGAGCGTGGGCGTTCCTGCCAGCGACATTTCTGCCCTGACCGACGGCACCGTGACCCTCAACGCGACAATCACCGACAGCGCGGGCAACAGCAGCACCCAGACCCATGACGTGGTGGTAAATACCGCATCGGTCGCGCTGACCGTCAACACCCTCAGCGGCGATGACGTGATCAATGCGGCAGAAGCGGGGGCGTCGCTGGTCATCAACGGCTCCAGCGCGCAGTTCGCCAGCGGTACGCAGGTCAATATCACCCTGAATGGTAAGAGCTATACGGCCACTATCCAGAGCGATGGCTCCTGGACAACCACCGTACCGGCCGCCGACGTGGGCACCCTGGCCGACGGCGCGAGCTACCAGGTTTCTGTTTCGGCGCAGGACAGCGCCGGGAACAGCGCCTCGGCGACGCACACCATCAGCGTGGACACCACCGCGCCGGTGATTAGCGTGAACACGTTGTCGGGCGACGATGTGCTGAATGCGGCGGAAGCCCAGCAGCCGCTCACCGTACACGGCTCTTCCAGCGCGGAAGCAGGCCAGACGGTGACCGTCACGCTGGGCGGGAAAACCTACACTGCGCTTGTGGCAAACGACGGCACCTGGACGCTCGACGTCCCGGCCGCCGATCTTGCCAACCTGAGCGAAGGCGCGCTGACGGTCACCGCGTCGGTGAACGACAAAGCGGGTAATAACGGCCAGACGACGCATACCTTAACGGTCGATACCGTCGCGCCAGCCGTGACCATCAGCACCGTGGCCGATGACGATATCGTCAACGACGCCGAGCAGCTGGCGGGACAGACCATCAGCGGGACCACCACCGCGGAGCAGGGCCAGACGGTGACCGTCTCCTTCAACGGCCACAGCTATCAGGCGACCGTGGCGGCGAATGGCTCCTGGTCCGTCTTCGTGCCGGGACGCGACTTCCTCGGACTGAGCGACGGGGAATACACCATTACGGCTACGGTGAGCGATAAGGCAGGTAACCCGGGCAGCGCAACGCACGACGTGACGCTGAACGGCGACGTGCCGACCATCGCCATTAACACCTTTGCGCAGGATGATATCGTCAACGCCGCCGAGCACGGCACGCCGCTGGTTATCAGCGGCACCACCGATGCGCCAACGGGCCAGACGGTGACCATTACGCTTAACGGTAAAACCTACACGGCTACCGTTCAAAATGACGGCACCTGGAGCTATACGGTCGGCAGCGCAGACGTGACCGCGCTGGCGGACGGCGATTCGTACGTGATTAACGCGCAGGTGAGCAACGCCATCGGCAACAGCGCCAGCGATAACCATACCGTTACCGTGGATCTCACCGCACCGTCGATGGGGATCAGCATTGATTCCCTGCAAAACGATACCGGCCTCAGCGCGAATGACTTCATCACCAACGACAGCCAGGTGGTGGTGAATGGTTCCCTGACCGCGCAGCTCGGCAATAACGAGAAAGCGCAGATCAGCCTTGACGGCGGTACTACCTGGATTGACCTGACCGTCACCGGCACCACCTGGCGCTACACCGATGGCCGTACCCTGACCGACGGTACGTACCAGTACCAGGTGCGCGTGATCGACAATGCAGGCAACCTTGGGGCAACGGACAGCCAGGACGTGGTAATCGATCTGACGAAGCCTGCGGCGGCGACTATTACCGTGGATTCCGTCTCGCAGGATACCGGCCTGTCCGACAGCGACTTTATTACCAGCGACAACCAGATCAGCCTGAAAGGGACGCTCGGCGCGGCCCTGGGCAGCGGCGACCACGCTCAGATCAGCCTCGACGGTGGCGCAACCTGGACTGACGTGAGCGTCAGCGGCCTGAGCTGGACCTACGTTGACGGCCGCACGCTGGCCGACGGAGACTACAACTATCAGCTGCGGGTGATTGACGACGCGGGGAATATCAGCGCCACTACCAGCCAGGTGGTGACCATTGATACCGTCGCGCCGGACGCCAGCAAAACGATCGCTATCGACAGCATCAGCGACGATACCGGCCTGAGCAGCAGCGACTTTATCACCAATGATACCTCCCTGACGCTGCACGGCTCGCTCGGCGCAACGCTGGCCGACGGCGAATATGCCCAGATCAGCATCGACGGCGGGGTCACCTGGCAGAACGTGATCGTCACTGGCAACAGCTGGTACTACGTGGACGGCCGCACGCTGGGTAACCAGACCTATGACTACTACGTTCGCGTAGTGGATGCGGCAGGCAACGTGGGTGCCAGCGCTCATCAGCAGGTGACGGTCGATACGGTCGCGCCGGATGCGGCGATTACGGTTACCGTGGATAACATCACCGTCGATACCGGCTTCGACAATAACGACTTCCTGACCAGTTCGACCTCGTACACGCTCAACGGGACGCTCGGGGCCGAACTCGGGGCGGGTGAGTATGTGCAGGTGAGCATGGATGGCGGCACCACCTGGGTTTACGCCACGGTAAGCGGCACCCGGTGGAGTTATAACGACACCCGCACCCTGGCCGACGGCGACTACCGCTATCAGGTGCGGGTTGTCGATCAGGCGGGCAACGTTGGGGCCACCACCACGCAGGACGTGACGGTGGATACCCAGGCGCCGCAGTACGGCATCACCATTGACAGCATCAGCGAAGATACCGGGCAGTCCGGGAGTGATTTCATCACCATGGACACCTCGCTGACGATCAACGGCTCGTTGGGCAGCGCGCTGGCCAGCGACGAGCGCGTACAGATCAGCCTCGACGGCGGTAATACCTGGATTGACACTACCGTCACTAACCAGCGCTGGAGCTATACGGATACCCGCGATCTGGCTGACGGGGATTACACCTACCAGGTGCGGATCATCGACCAGGCGGGCAACGTCGGCTCAACCTCTTCGCAGGTGGTAACGGTTGATACCACGCCGCCTGACACGGTGGGAACGGTGGTCAGCTATACCGACGGGGAAGGTGAACGTACAGGCACGTACGGCGCATCAGTCGCGACGGACGATACCTCGCCGCTGATCAACGGTACGCTTAACCGCGCTCCGGAAGATGGCGAAATCGTGCAGCTTTACCGGGACGGGATCTTGCTGGGTCAGGTCACGATGAACGGCAGCGCAAGCTGGTCCTATCAGGACAACGGCCTGCTCGACGGGAATCACACCTACATTCTGCGCGTCACCGACAAAGCCGGTAACTACACGGAATCGGATGGCTTTGTGCTGAACGTCGATACCAGCATCCCGACCACCACCGCGGCGATTACTGCCCAGACCACCTCGGATACCACGCCGATTGTCAGCGGTACGGTTTCCGCAGACCTGGTGAACGGTGAATATCTGGTGGTGACGGTGAACGGGAAAACCTACACCTCCCAGACCGGCGGTGCGGTGGTCGTCGACCCGGATCACAATACCTGGTATCTACAGATCCCGGACAGCGATGCCCTGAGTGTGGCGAGTTACGACGTAACCGCGCAGGTGAAGAGTAGCGCGGGCAACGGTAACACCACCGGTACGGCAACCGGTAGCCTGGTGATCGATACCACCTCGGTGAATACCGACTGGGCGACCACTGCGGGGAACAGCAACAACTCAACCATGACTCACGGCATGAACAGCAGCGGGCTGTGGAATATCATTGCTAATGGACAGTCTTATTCCAGCAGCGATGATTCAACCTATGCCGGGAATACGTTAACTAACACCCGTAGCTACTATGTGGTGAGCCAGACGGCAGCTGACTTTGACCGTAACGGCACGCAGGATATCTTTGCGACGGAGAACACCTACGCGGGCTCTACGCAGGTGATGTGGACCTACGATGGCAGCAGCTACACCGCCAGCCAGCTGGCGATGGGAACCACCATCTGGTACGGCGGCGTAATTGCCTACGACAAAACCGGCGATGGCTATCTTGATCTGGCGTACGGCGATGCCGGTATGGACTCCCTGACCTACCTGGTGAATACCAACGGCGTTCTGTCGCCGGACGGCACCGGCGGGGAAGGTGGATTCTACGGCCAGTTCGATTCCGGGCGTGAAATCTCCGGCGTCGACCTGAACAACGACGGTACCGTGGACATCGTGCAGCACACCAACCGCAGCGGGGCGTACTCGCTCACCGTGATTAACAACAACGGGAACGGTACGCTTTCCATTGGCCAGAACCTGACCAACGTGTTTGTGGCCAACGCCTCGAATACCACCACGGCGGCCTCCATGACGTGGGCGGACTTTAACGGCGATGGCTACATGGATCTGTACCTCGGCAGCAGCTACAACAACAACGGCGGGGTGATTTACTACAACGACGGTACCGGGCAGCTTTCCACGACCAAAAGCGCGGTGGAAGCCTCTAACGCCACGGCGGGCTATCTGTCGGTGGCGGTAGACTGGAACGGTGACGGGCAGATGGACATCATCAAGCTCAGCACCTACGGCAGCTCACAGACGGCGACCCTGTTCACCAACAACGGCTACGGCTCAACCTGGACTTCAAGCCAGCTGGCTTCTGGGCTGGCCAACGTCACCGGTGTCGCCGCGGTGGACTACAACTGGGACGGTGCGCAGGATCTGCTTGTGTCTCAGCAGAACGGTAAGGTGGTGCTGGTGCAGAACAATGCGGAGATCGCTGACGGTACCGCGATGCATCTGCACATTGTCGATAGCGAAGGCATCAACGCGTACTACGGCAATACGGTCAATCTGTATAACGCTGCGGGCGTGCTGGTGGCCTCGCAGATCATCAACGCTCAGTCCGGCATTGGCTCGAACGATACCTCTGCGCTGGTGAGTTTCTACGGGCTGGATCCGAACGAAACCTACTCGGCGGAGATTGTGAAGATCACCAACGGCGTCTCGGATAACGTCACCTGGACCGGCCTGGACGCGGGCAACGGCAAAGAGGGTTATGTTCTCACCGCCGAAGCGGCCACCGGCGGCCACAGCGGAACCATCACCGGTACCGGGTATAACGACACCTTTATCGCAGAGGATGGGACCTATACCTATAACGGCTCCGGCGGCTGGAATACCCATTCCGACTACGACACCTGGAGCAATACCGGCGGCATGGACGTGGTGGATTATCGTAATGCCACCTCTGGGATAACCGTTGATTTGCGCCTCTCAACGGCGCAGGACACCGGATTCGGTACCACGCGGTTGTTGAATATTGAAGGGATTAACGGCTCCGACTATGACGACGTGATCACCGGCAACAGCGGTGATAACCAGTTCGAAGGCCGGGGCGGGAACGACACCTTCAACATCGGCAGCGGCGGTCACGATACGTTGCTCTATAAGCTGATCAACGCGTCTGACGCGACGGGCGGCAACGGTAGCGATGTGGTGAACGGCTTTACCGTCGGCACCTGGGAAGGGACGGCGGATACGGACCGTATCGATCTGCGCGACCTGCTTTCCGACAGCGGCTATACCGGCACCGGCTCGGCGAGCTACGTGAACGGCGTGGCGACGCTGGACAGCAGCGCGGGCAACATCGCCGACTACATCCGCGTTGTGCAAAACGGCAGCAACACCGAGATCCAGGTTGACCTGGACGGGACGGGCGGTCAGTTCACGCCCACCACGCTGGTAACGCTGAACGGCGTGCAGACGGATCTGGCGACGCTGTTGGCCAATCACCAACTGTTAATTGCGTAAAACAACGCCGCGGGGAGCGATCCTCGCGGCCTTTTGCGTTTCTTTACACGAATAGCCATAACCCTATATTTCACAAGATTATTTTGCGGGCTCGTTTAGACAGTGTTCGATTTCTAATCATCCCGGAAAGGTATCATTTCAGTGCGAAATCATCGCCCTGAACAGGACGTAGCATTATGAAGACACATCCACAGTACGAACCCTGGTTGCAGGGCATGCTCATCATCGCGAAATATTATCGGCTGGATTTTTCGGCGGAGCATGTTCGGGTCACGATTAACCATGAAAGCCAGTCTCCACGCCAGCTGGTGCTGGAGGAGATGGCGCGCCAGCTTGGGCTGGGGATGCGTTGGGTGGCGGCGGGAGCCGTAGCGCTCGATCCGTGGCGTTTACCGCTGCTGGCGGAGTTCACCGGCGGGCAAATTGCGGTCATCAACCGTATGGACAACGAAGGGAACGTCAGCGTGCAGTTTAGCGGCGACGGGGGCCTGGAGACGACGCTGACGCGCGACGAACTCGGTTCGCGGTTAAAGGGGCTGATGGTGCTGCGTCCCCTGGAGTCCACGCCGGATGCGCGCGTGGATGATTACATCAAACCCTATGAGAAAAACTGGTTCTGGCAGCTGGCGCTGAAAGACTGGCGTCGTTACAGCGACATAATGCTGGTGGCGCTGGTCGCCAACGTGCTGGCGCTCTCCGGCATGGTCTTTTCCATGCAGGTGTATGACAGGGTGGTGCCGTCCCAGTCGGAGGCCACGCTGTGGGTGCTGTTTGGCGGTGTGATGATCGCCATCGTGTTTGAATTCATCATGCGCATGCTGCGGGTGCATATTTCGGACGTGGTAGGGAAACGCGCCGACCTGCGTATTTCCGAGCGCGTGTTTGCCCACGCCCTGAGGATTAAAAACGGCGCACGGTCGAAATCGACCGGGTCGTTTATCGCCCAGATCCGCGAGCTGGAGTCGGTGCGGGAGCTGATCACTTCCACCACCATTGCCGCTATCTCCGATCTGCCGTTCTTCCTGCTTTTCGTCTTCATTCTGTGGATGATTGGCGGCCCGCTGGTGCTGGTGGTGCTGCTGGCCGTACCGCTGCTGCTCATTCCCGGCCTGCTGGTGCAGCGCCCGCTGGGAAAACTCTCCAGCGAAGGGATGCGTGAATCGGCGATTCGTAACGCCACGCTGGTGGAAGCGGTGCAGGGGCTTGAGGACATCAAGCTAATGCGCGCCGAGCAGAGGTTCCAGAACCAGTGGAATAACACCAATGACGTTGCCGCGAGCGTCGGCATGAAGCAGCGCTGGCTGACGGGGCTGCTGCTGACATGGACCCAGGAGGTGCAGTCTATCGTCTACGCCGTGGTGCTGCTGGTGGGGTGTTATCTGGTCATCAGCGGCGACATGACCACCGGTGCGCTGGTGGGGACCTCGATTCTGGCGTCCCGCACCATCGCGCCCCTGTCGCAGATTTCCGGCGTGCTCTCCCGCTGGCAGTCGGCAAAGGTGGCCCGCAAGGGACTGGATGACCTGATGCAGCGCCCGATTGACGATCCCCAGCACGGCAAAAAAGTGCATAAAGCCCATCTGCGCGGTGATTATCGGCTGGACGACGTCGGGTTTTATTACGATGAAGAAGAGAAGCTTACCGTGCTGAATATCAGCAAACTGCGCATTCACGCCGGGGAGCGCGTGGCGGTGCTCGGGCGGAATGGTTCGGGGAAAAGCACCTTGCTGCATCTGCTGGCGGGAATGCAGGAGCCACAGCAGGGCAGCATTTTGCTGGACGATATTGCTCTCAATCATCTTGACCCGGCCGACGTGCGCCGCGACATGCAGTTGCTCAGCCAGCAGGCGCGGCTGTTCTTCGGCTCCTTACGCGACAACATCCTGATGGGTAATCCGCTGGCGACAGACGAGGAAATCCATCAGGCGCTGGTCAACAGCGGCGCGCTGGAGTTTGTGCGCAAGCAGAAAATGGGGCTGAACACCATCATCAATGAGGGCGGAACGGGGCTTTCCGGCGGGCAACGTCAGGCGCTGCTGCTGGCGCGCGCGCTGATCACCTCGCCGAATATTCTGCTGCTGGATGAACCCACCGCCTGGCTGGATGAGGTCAGCGAGAAGCAGTTTATCCAGCATCTGCACCAGTGGCTCGGTAAGCGCCGGACGCTGGTGCTGGCGACGCATCGTCTGCCGATTCTGGACCTGGTTGACCGCATCATCGTCCTGGAAAACGGCAAAGTGGTGATGGATGGCCCTCGTGATGCCATTTTACGCCAGCACGGAATGGCCCCGCAGCAGGCGCCGCAGCGCACGGTTAAACTGAAAACGGAGGGCGTGGCATGAATGATTTCTCCCGCTTTAACAGCCGGCTGAAGGAGCCCCGCCTGCCGCGTTCGTCGCTGGTGGCATGGTCGCTGTTTGCCCTGCTGGTGGTCTTTATAACCTGGGCCAGCCTGTTCCAGCTGGATGAGGTCACGACGGGTAGCGGCAAGGTGATCCCGTCCTCCCACGAGCAGGTGATCCAGTCCCTTGAAGGAGGGATTATTCACAGTCTGATGGTGCGCGAGGGCGATATCGTCGAGCGTGGTCAACAGCTTGCCCAACTGGACCGGACGAAAACCGAGTCCAGCGTGCTGGAGAGCGAGTCTCGATTAAACGCCGCGATGGCGACGGCCGCGCGTCTGAATGCTGAGGTAAACGACACCGGGCTGACATTCCCGGCAGAGCTGGATGACGACGTTGAGTTGGTAAAACAGGAAACGGCGCTTTATCAGTCACGTCGCGAAAGCCTTGAAAAAGGGCTGGCGGGTTTACGCCAGGGAGCAGATCTCGTGCAGCGTGAACTGGCATTAACGCGCCCGCTGGTGACGCAGGGGGCGGCCAGTAAGGTCGAAGTCTTACGCCTTGAACGTCAAAAAAATGAGCTGGAGAGCAAAATCACCGAGATGAAAAACCAGTACTACGTTCGCGCCCGCGAAGAACTGGCGAAAGCGAACGCGGAAATGGAAGCGCAGCGTTCGGTCATGAAAGGACGCGAAGATTCACTCACACGCTTAACGTTTAATGCGCCGGTGCGTGGCATCGTGAAGGACATTGACGTGACGACGGTGGGCGGAGTGATCCCGCCGAACGGCAAACTGATGAGCCTGGTACCGCTTGATGACCAGATGGTGATAGAAGCGAAAATCTCGCCGCGCGATGTCGCGTTTATCCATCCCGGGCAAAAAGCGCTGGTGAAAATCACCGCCTATGATTACTCCATCTACGGCGGGCTGGAAGGGGAGGTGACGATGATTTCCCCGGATACCCTTCAGGACGAGGTGAAACGGGATGTTTATTATTATCGCGTTTATATCCGTACGGACAGTAACCATCTGACCAACAGGCAGGGCAAGGAATTCCCGGTGTTCCCGGGCATGATAGCCACGGTTGATATCAAAACCGGCAGTAAATCCGTCATTGATTATCTGCTGAAACCATTGAATAAGGCAAAAGAGGCGCTGCGCGAGCGATAAAAAAGGCGTTCAGCAAACCGAACGCCCGTCAGATCAGAGTGTAGGCGTCATGTTGACAACATGGCGTCGTTCTTTTGGTACCACATTGATGTAATGTGTGACATACGCAAAATATAATCCGGCATAATTTTCGACAAGCTCGATAAAGGCCGGATAAATCGACATCCGGCCATCGCCGCGATCTTTAAGATAACCTGCCTCCTGCGCCGATTTGATAATCCGTTTAACATGAATACGCGAAACGAAAAATTCTTTTGCCAGCGTGCTGGCTGAATACGCTATTATGGCACCATGTGCTGTTTTGTTTTTGATGGCCTGCAAATAGAGATAGAGCATAATCATTCGGCCACCATCCTTATCAATAAATAAACCCACCTCCGGAAGCACTTTCCTGAATGTTAATCCGCGGAAAAGGTACTCTGCGGCGCGCCGGAAAAAGTTGTGCCTCAGATTGTCATTGTCCAGAAGGTTAGCATTTATATTGAATGTCGGAAAAAGAATGCTAACAGGCGTAAACGCCCCGGACATATAGCGTTTCAGCTCATCCAGTCCTTTTTCCGTTGGTGCGATTTTTGTTTTTCGGCGATCTTCGGTACAGCGCCAGGTCTTAATTCGCCCGGTGGTCTTAAGTATGGTGATGATCGCGATAACACTGTTAGGGCTGGCGATATTATAGCGGGTACACAGTGCCTTTATCTCTGAAACTGACTCAGCCTGATTACCAAAAACAAAACAACACATGGACAGTATTATGTTGAAGCGTGATTCCTGAAGCATCGTTTTATAGAACAAGGGTTGTTTTTTATAAATGGCATCATTGATTCTGTAGTGCTCTGTTATAGCTTCACCAAATCGCGGGTTGTTTTTAATAACATCCCTTCGATGTAGCAAAGCCCTGGATGAAATGTGATTATCCATAGCATTTTCTCTTTTTGTCTGGGCCGATAAGATGAAGTGTCTGGTCTTCTTTTTCGGAATTTTCATTATACCTTGTGAAGTGCATGTTTACTGTCGTTATATGAAAAGAAAGTAATATTTATGCTGCATATGGATGAGTGGGTTGATTAACGCAAAGATGTTCCCGTGCATAACATTGATAACGGTTTATTAACCAAATGGGGTGCGGTAAAATTATTCAATGCGACAAAGAATATTGGCTTTAATCACATTTGGGAATGATATTTACATTCTCAGGAGCAGGTTATGTCTCAAAACTTACCTTTTATGCAAGGTACTTGCTACAAGCAACGATTCGTTATTTCAGCCTGCGGTTTCACCTTCGAGGGGTATAGCCTGCTTCTGAAGTCTCGTGGCGTAAACGCCACGCGGCTCCATTTTGAAGAGGATGAAGTTTGCTCAGGTGATGTGCAAAAAATGATGCAAAATCAACAACCTGAAGTTTCTGTTTTTCTTGGTCGCGACGTGACTGCCTTTCTTGAAAGCCTGAAACGGTTGGTCTCGGTTCTGAATGCACTGCCGGTTATTTGTAGCGTGACCCTGTATGGTGCAATACCAGAAAGGTGGCTTTATGCCACGCTGAAAAGTCTCGTTAATAATACCAGATCGTTGTCGAGGATCAGGGTGGCGAATATTTCAGAGGTAATGAATTGTGTAGAGAATATTTCTGAAGTACATGCCGATTCGTCACGTTTATTGCGTGAAGGACCTGAGAAAGAAGGTAAGGAAAGCCTGCATGGTTTATCAAAACGTGAATTAACCGTATTGCTGAATTTTTATCGAGGTATTTCGATAAAAGAGCAGTCAGCGAGGTTAGGTTTGTCAGATAAAACCATTTATACTCATCGTAAAGTGGGGTTGGGTAAATTATATCTTATCAGAGTGTGGTTTAGCGATGCACGTGTCTTAAGGGATGAGGTCTGTGCAGTAAAGAACAAAGCGCAGGGGTTTTCGGAAACAGAAATAAATATATTGCAGGCGTTACATAAGCGGGAAATCTTTGCGGCTTATCAAATTATTACCGATGGCGATAAAAAAGGAGTGGGCTTTGAAATTCTGCTGCGCTGGCATAAAAACGGTCAGGTCCTGAAACCAGGCCAATTTCTGGATGGGATAAAAAATGGCGAAATTTGGCTCAAGCTGACGGCGTTAGTCATTCACGCGGCCGTGTCAGGTGTCAACAGATACAATGGGAAATATTATTTTTCGGTTAATATTCCTCCTCAACTGGCTGCCGGGAACGCGCTGCCGGGAATGGCGAAAAAAGCCGTTGAAATGTTACTGAAGCCGCAGTGGGCCGGGAAACTTGTCTTTGAATTAGCTGAAACCATTGATGTAACAAAGGATCCAAATATTCCTGTCACTCTCCAGCGTTTACGCGCCGAGGGATGCCGGCTGTTTCTGGATGATTGCTTTTCCAGAGATTACGCTATGTTACCCATCCGACAGATTAATTTTGATGGACTGAAGCTTGACCGCGATATAGTCGAGCACTTTGTTGCTAACGACAATGACAATAGCATTATTAAAGCGATACAGATATACAGCGACATGACGGGAAGGGAATGCGTTGCGGAAGGCGTCGATAGCGAAGAAAAATTTGAAAAACTTGTCGCAGTAGGGGTTAAGCGCTTCCAGGGATATTATCTTTCCCGGGCGGTTAAAGAAGATGAGCTGGATCGAATGGTACGGCTATTTAGTTAATGGCTTCACTATGCTGGTGGTACGACAGACTTAACTCTTCGACCACCAGCAAAACAGTCACTCACCAGGGCAATAATCTGTTATCAGATATCATCGCGCGTAAAACCGACAACAATTTCAAGCGTGTTTCGAATGACATCGCAGGCTTCGGGCTCCTCGGTAATTTCGAGGGCGTGAATCAGTTGCAGGATAATCTCTTTATTTGAGAGATTGTCACCGGTCAGCATAATACAGCGTATTGCCGAGCCCAACACTTCAACCTCACCACTGAGATGCTTTCCAGCATTAAGAAAATGTTCCGCCAGTCCTTTATCGTGCAGGGCTTCAAAATTATACGTTTGCTGCATAATCGCTTTACTCATGGTGGTCACCGTTTCGGTTAAAATTAGTGTTTCTTGTCTGGGGTCAGAAGCGTGTTGTGAGTAAAGAGAGAGCGCATGCGCCCAATATCATAATCGCCCATCACTCTTCCCCGGTCGTGCGATACGCCGGTTACACGCTGGCGTACTTCATCTTCAGCGGCAATCAATGCATTTTTGCGTTCATCATTTGATTCAACGTTAGCCATCGCCCGCAGGCGACCAGCAAGAGACGCAAAGGTAATAGGTCCGTTCTCTTTCAGTATGGATAATACGGCCTCACCGATAAGGTCATCCTTAAGTCGTTCAAATTTAGTTCTATGCATAGCTTCAATCTCACTCTGCTACACGCAGGAGGCTGTAGCATGGGGTTAGTCATCGCATTCAGGAGCTCTATTCTCACTCAGCATGACTAACTTAGTAAGTTAAAAAAACAGTGTTCAGGTTAACGCTCGAAGAAGAGGGCTATCAGACCGTTATAGTGCGCTTTCTCAACGTCAGACGTTGACTCTTCAATTCTGCGCAACAGCTTTGTACAGATTGTCATTCTGCTCAGTTGTACATTTTCTTTGATGATCTCACTGACGATAGCACCAAGGGTTTCCTGCTGTGTTGGGACGTTATCCTTGTTAAAATACAAGGTGATAGCGCTTTCTGCTGTAGAGGGAGCATGGTTGCGACGCATAATTTTCCACCGTTAACAAACAATTTTGTAACATCAGTGGCATTGAATTTATACTATTCGATCAAATCTGTACATTAAAATTGTACAACTTTTCACGTGGATCGTGTTTTTGTCAGGAAAACTATCAATAATAGGGGGGGAAAGAGCAGGAAAAAGGGGAAAAGGAAAGGCCCCGAAGGGCCTGAAATTATTTACGTCCCAGCAGAAGTCCCAGAACGATACCTACCGCACCCGCAGCGATTAAGCCTGTTAAGGGATTGTTTCTGACGGCTTCAGTGACATCCGAGACGGCATCACTGGCCTGGGCAGCATATTTTTTCGCTGCACCTTTCACCTGGTGTTTAGGGGAATCAACGAATTCACCAAACTGCTGCTGCGCAGAGCCGGATAATTCATCAAGTTTGTTTTTGGCTTTATCGCCAGCGTACTGTGCATTTTTATCAGTGTCGAAATCAGACATTCCAGCCTCCTTTTGTTGGTAGTCTAAGGATAGACGCTGATTGCAGGAGTGAGCGAGAATTCGCTGAAATCGACGGCAGATTGCCCCTTTTTAGGACATGTCTTTCTTACATGACCACCATAAAGTCCAAAAAATGTCGTTCTCTACGCAGCGCGAAGAGACTGTTTCTGCCGTGCGTGAGTGCGAAAGGTAACGTAATAGCCAAGGGATGCGGCCAGGCACAGCATATAGCCGAATGATTCCGAACCTTCCTCCACGGCGTTTTTCACGACACGCATATAGCCATGCTCCAGGATGTCGTGCCACAGCACCTGCATTCCAAAGAGGCGGGAGAAGACCAGTACAGCCAGCAGGCCGCTCAACAGAATGCCGTACCAGGGGGATTGGGTATATTTTGCCAGCTGTTCCAGGGTAGCGCGAAAATGCATAACGGGGCGAATTAACGCCAGCAGAGCGGTAATCAGCGCGAACCACACCCAACTCCCATGAGAAATGAGATCAAAAAGCGCGTCCAGTTCACGAATTAGCATTGTCAGGAAAAATCCGCCCACCAGAATATTACAGTAACGCATGGATTCGTCCATTTTCGCCAGACGAAAATGGAGAAAGACAATAGTCGCTAATACCGTTTCCTGCATAATTTCGGTCAGTGATAATTCCGGAATATCATGGCCGACAAACCGCATATCAACCCAAAGACACAGTACAATTAGTGCGCAAGCGGCTGCTGCGCCAACGAAGAATAAAAAGCTCTTTAGTACAATCATTAACACCACCATTTTGTTTGTAGCGAGTATGTTAGGTGACGAGAATGTTATTTCTGTTCACATTGTGCCATATAAGTGCGGATTTTTAACATTTTGAGCTAAATAGGGTTGGTCGAGGTGGGGGTAAACCCTAAATATGGTTGCACCATCTCTGAGAGAGACATTAAGGGTAAACCCCAACCGCTCGTTAAACAGCTGTAGCTGCTCAACATAGAACTCGTTGAAGCAGGTCGAATATACCAGATACAGCATTTCCGCTTCTCCACACCCGAGCTGGCAGGCGAAGAAAGAGTGGCTAAGCCAGCAGCTGGTGACCAGCATGTGTATAAGTGCTAAATGCCGCAAGGCCAATAACACCGCGGCCGCAGTTGTACAGACAGGCTATAGTGATCTCCTTTGCCTGCTCAATACGGATCTTAACTTGAGTTAAAGACTGGCCGCAAGTTTTAGGTATGGCCATCTGGTTTTGAATTCATTGATAGCTACTTCATACAATGTAGAAATACACTGCGGGCATTATAATTACTATTATTAGCAAAAAAATATTTGTTGTTTTTTTACTGACGTTTGATGGCAAGCCATTTATACTAACGTACATTATCGCTTCAAAAAGAAACCAGTACATAGAATACAAGCAATGAAAAATAAAGGCATTATTGTTTTTGATATACCTTCAGAGAACAATAATATTAAGGCTAATCCTGTCATCATGCCGACCATCGTAGAAGCATACGCTTTCCCTACTTTGACAACAGGGAAAATAATGAGTGTATATATGAGTTCATTATATTTCTTGTTGACGTTTATTCTGCCGATAAAACGAAGTGTCAGAGACGTAATAGACGTTGCTATTACAAGCATTGCTGCAAGAGAATGAGGGGCCATATGTTCTTCAATGATAGTTTCTATCTCCTGAGTGTATTTATCGCTAAGAAAATTGAAAGGTATCAATACAACCGAACTAAGAAGAAAGAAAAATAAACTATCTTTGCATAATGCATATATACTTCGTCTTAAGAAAATGCTCATTAAAATCCCTTAATAAAAGTTTTCATTCATAAAAAGCATTTGACATTTAAAAATGTTAACTATCGCGTATTAGTCTATTCCTCATTGTATTCTTAAGAAACCTACAGTCTTTGGTGGGGACGGGAATTTGCGTGAATGCATAAACCTTCAAAAATGCGGATACGACGGTATTTATTACAATTATGTTTTTACAGAATGTGTCATAGCTTAGTTCAGATGTTCGAGTCAAGAAAAGAAACACACTATAAATTACATGATACCCTCATAAAACTTAATGTTTACATTAACTTCCCATGAAGGATACAATACCCCCCTATAGTATCAGGAGGGCGTATGCCGCATTCACCCGAAGATAAAAAACGTATTATGACCCGCGTCCGCCGCATTCGGGGCCAGGTTGATGCCCTTGAACGCGCCCTGGAATCGGGCGATCCCTGTCTCGCCATTTTGCAGCAAATTGCCGCCGTGCGCGGCGCTGCCAATGGTCTGATGGGGGAAATGGTCGAAATTCACCTCAAAGATGAGCTGGTGACGGGGGAGACCACCCCGGATCAGCGGGCAGTGCGGATGGCGGAAGTCGGCCATTTACTGCGCTCTTATCTAAAATAAACCCACACACCTCACAACAAGGGAAAGACATCATGAAATCTCGCGCAGCTGTCGCGTTCGGCCCAGGCCAGCCGCTGAAAATCGTTGAAATTGATGTTGCTCCGCCGAAGAAAGGCGAAGTGCTGATCAAAATTACCCACACCGGCGTTTGCCATACCGATGCGTTTACCCTGTCCGGTGACGATCCGGAAGGCGTATTCCCGGCGGTGCTCGGCCACGAAGGGGGCGGTGTGGTGGTGGAAGTGGGTGAAGGCGTCACCAGCCTGAAGCCCGGCGACCATGTGATCCCGCTCTACACCGCAGAGTGCGGCGAGTGTAAGTTCTGCAAATCCGGCAAAACTAACCTCTGCCAGGCCGTGCGCGCCACGCAGGGCAAAGGACTTATGCCGGACGGCACCACCCGTTTCTCCTATAACGGCGAGCCCATTTATCACTACATGGGTACCAGCACCTTCAGCGAATACACGGTGTGCGCCGAGATCTCACTGGCGAAAGTGAATCCGCAGGCCCCGCTGGATAAAGTCTGTCTGCTCGGCTGCGGTGTCACCACCGGTATCGGCGCGGTGCATAATACGGCGAAAGTGAAAGAAGGGGACACCGTGGCGGTGTTCGGCCTGGGCGGGATCGGTCTGGCGGTTATCCAGGGCGCGGTACAGGCGAAAGCTGGGCGTATCATTGCTGTGGATACCAACCCGGAGAAATTTAAGCTCGCAGGTGAGATGGGGGCGACCGACTTTATCAACCCGAAAGACTACGACAAACCGGTTCAGGACGTGATCGTTGAGCTGACCGACGGCGGCGTGGACTTTAGCTTCGAATGTATCGGCAACGTCAACGTAATGCGCTCAGCGCTGGAGTGCTGCCACAAAGGCTGGGGCGAGAGCATCATTATCGGTGTGGCCGGCGCGGGTCAGGAGATCAAAACCCGTCCCTTCCAGCTGGTGACAGGGCGCGTATGGCGCGGGTCAGCATTTGGCGGCGTGAAAGGCCGTACTCAGCTGCCGGGCATGGTTGAAGATGCGATGGTCGGTAAAATTCAGCTTGATCCGTTCATTACGCACCGCCTGCCGCTGGAGCAGATCAACGAAGCCTTCGATCTGATGCACGAAGGAAAATCCATTCGCACCGTTATCCATTTCGGCGACAACTGATTATTCTGCCAGCGGTTTTTTCCGCTGGCATTTCTTCCCTGATCTTCTCTAAAGTGTGACCTGTCCGGCGCTTTTAGACGTAATTTAATTCCCTGGCGTGCCGATGACTCTTTTACAGGCGTGTTATTACGCATCTTACCTATAAGAGAGTCGACGGTCATGGACAACACAACATCGATGCAGGCGCAGCCTAAGCTGAGTTTCTTGCATCACATCCGGCTGGTTCCGCTGTTTTCCTCCATTCTCGGTGGCATTATTCTCCTGTTTGCATTGAGCTCAGGTCTGGCAGGCTATTTCCTGCTCCAGGCCGATAACGATCAGCAGGATGTCACGGCAGAAATCCAGGTGCGCACCGGTCTGTCAAACAGTTCCAACCATTTACGCACCGCCCGTATCAACATGATCCACGCGGGTGCGGCCAGCCGTATCGCGGAGATGGAGGCGATGAAACAAAACATCGCTGAGGCTGAGATCCGCATCAGGCAGTCGCAGGATGGATTTGCCGCCTATATGAAGCGCACCGTTCGTACCCCGGCTGATGAAGCGCTGGATGGCGATCTGAAAGCCCGCTATGACGCCTACATCGCCGGTATGCAGCCGATGCTGAAATATGCCAAAAATGGCATGTTTGAAGCCATTATTAACCACGAAAATGAGACCGCGCGTCCGCTGGACGATGCCTATAACGCGGTGCTGCTGAAGGCGATAAAAATCCGCACCGAACGCGCCAACGCGCTGACGGCACAGGCTCACACCCGCACCCGGCTGGGGCTGATGTTTATGTTCGGCGCGTTTGGCCTTGCGCTGGCGCTGGCGGTGATCACCTTTGTGGTGCTGCGCCGTACGGTGATAAACCCGCTCCAGCGAGCCGCTACGCGTATCGAAAATATCGCAAAAGGCGATTTGACCATGCCGGACGAACCGACCGGACGCAGCGAAATTGGCCGCCTGACGCGCGATCTGCAAACGATGCAGCACGCGCTGGTGACAACCGTGGGCACCGTGCGGCAAGGGGCGGAGGAGATCTACCGTGGAACCAGCGAGATCTCCGCGGGTAACACCGATCTCTCTTCCCGTACCGAGCAGCAGGCGGCGGCGATTGAACAGACGGCGGCCAGCATGGAGCAGCTCACCGCGACGGTGAAACAGAACGCCGATAACGCGCATCATGCGAGTAAACTGGCAGAAGATGCCTCCGGTAAGGCCAGCCGCGGGGGGCAGATGGTCTCCGGCGTGGTGAAAACCATGGGTAATATTTCCACCAGCTCGAAGAAGATCTCTGAAATTACCGCCGTGATTAACAGTATCGCGTTCCAGACCAATATTCTGGCGCTCAACGCGGCGGTCGAGGCGGCGCGTGCGGGTGAACAGGGACGCGGCTTTGCGGTCGTGGCGAGTGAAGTCCGCACCCTGGCAAGCCGCAGCGCGAATGCGGCGAAAGAGATTGAAAGCCTGATTAATGAATCTGTGTCGCTTATCGATCAGGGTTCCGGGGAAGTGGTTGCGGCGGGCAATACCATGAATGAGATCGTCGAGGCGGTTAAACGCGTCACCGATATTATGCTGGAGATTGCAGCGGCGTCCGATGAGCAGAGCCGCGGCATTGTTCAGGTGAGCCAGGCGATTTCCGAGATGGACAAGGTGACGCAGCAGAATGCCTCGCTGGTGGAAGAAGCTTCTGCGGCGGCGGCCTCGCTGGAAGAGCAGGGCGCACGTCTGACGGAGGCCGTTGGCGCGTTTCGTCTCATCGGGGCAGGGGCTGGACGGACTACAGCCCCTGCAACCGCAGCGAAATCCGCGCCTTTAACCCCGGCGGCGGCCGTCTCAGGTGATAACTGGGAAATGTTCTGAGTAAGACAGACCCGCCTTCGCGGCGGGTTCTGCATTTAGGGTCAGAGAGGCATTGATTTACGAATGGCGCTTAACAGCGTTTGGGCACCTTCAGAGAGCGGGGCATCTACCCGCGTCAGGATGCCAATCGGTTCTCCCGCGCCGGGCGATGTTACCGGCAGCGCCGTAAGCACACCGCGTCGCAGATCGTCCTTCACCGCGCCGGACGGCACAAACCACACGTAGTCGTAATCCACCGTAAGCTGGCGCGACAGCGACGCCGAAAGCGTTTCAATACACCCGGAAGGCAGCGTGCAGCCCTGCATTTGCAGCAACGCCTCCGCATTCTGACGCGGAACGGTTCCTTTTGGTGAGACTACCACCGGCCACTCCATCACGCGGCTCAGGGTCACGGTGTCCTGCAACAGGGGATGATTCGGACGCACGACCAGCTTCAGCGATTCCAGGAACAGCAGCTCGTAATTCAGGCCGCTCATCAGTTCCGGATCGGACATCCGCCCAATGCCCAGATCCAGCTCGCCTGACTTCAGGCCCGCCAGCAGCATGGTATTATTCATGGTCGCGACCTGAAGCGTGGCGTGCTTTTGCTGACGGTGGAACTGGCCGATCGCCGCAGGCAGTATACCCAGCGCCGCCGTTGGCAGCGCGCCCACGCGCACGATGTCGCTGGCCGACTCCTCTTTACGGTTGAGCGCCTGACCGGCGGTATTGAGGGCATCGAGAACTTTAACGGCATGCGTCAGGAACTGTTCACCCACGAGAGTAAGCTGAGCGCCCAGACGGCCGCGATCGAACAGGCGGGTTCCGGTAAGCTGTTCCAGTTCGTTCAGCGTTTTGGATAGTGCAGGCTGACTGAGGTTAAGGGTTTCAGCCGCTCGCCCCAGCGTTCCCTGTTGAGCGACGGCCACAAAAGTATGCAAATGGCGCAAGCGTATGCGCTGACTGAACAGACCATTTTTTTCCATAGGCGATGTTAAAAACAGAGCGACGCGGGTGACAAGTTAAGATGTTTGAATTTGATAACCTGATAGCAAAATATTTTTAACATTTGATCTATTTGAGTTACAACCGTTTTTCGAAAATGCCCACGCTTTGACCACTGGTCTGCCTGGATCACAATTCGTAAATTCTTACCAACGAAAGGAACGGGCTTCTCTACACTCCAGGTAGTATTCACTGGAGGCATGACATCATGGCGAACACCATCACGGCTGATGATATTCGGGAACACTTTTCGCAGGCTATGTCGGCGATGTACCAGCAGGAAGTTCCGCAGTACGGCACCTTGCTGGAACTGGTGGCGGACGTTAACCTGGCGGTTCTGGAAAATAACCCACTTTTACATGAACAACTGGCAAACGCAGACGAACTGGCGCGCCTGAATGTTGAACGTCACGGTGCGATCCGCGTTGGCACCGCGCAGGAGCTTTCCACCCTGCGCCGGATCTTCGCCATTATGGGCATGTACCCGGTCAGCTATTACGATCTCTCCCAGGCGGGCGTGCCCGTCCACTCGACGGCGTTTCGTCCGACAGACGATGCGGCGCTCTGCCGTAATCCGTTTCGCATTTTTACCTCGTTGCTGCGCCTGGAGCTGATTGAAAACGTTGCGCTGCGCGAAAGGGCGGCGGAGATCCTCTCCCGGCGCAACATCTTTACGCCGCGCTGCCTGGAACTGATCGACCTGCATGATGCGCAGGGACACTTTACTGAGGCACAGGCGCGCGAATTTGTGCAGGAAGCCCTGGAAACCTTCCGCTGGCATCGCCATGCGACGGTCGATCAGGAAACCTATCTGGCGCTGAGCAACGAACATCGCCTGATTGCCGACGTGGTCTGTTTCCCTGGGTGCCATATCAACCATCTCACGCCGCGCACGCTGGATATCGACCGGGTGCAGGAGCTAATGCCGAAGTACGGCATTGAGCCGAAAATTCTGATTGAAGGCCCGCCGCGCCGCGAGGTGCCGATCCTCCTGCGCCAGACCAGCTTTAAGGCGCTGGAGGAGCCGGTGCTTTTCGCGGGAGAACACAAGGGCACCCATACCGCGCGTTTCGGTGAGATTGAGCAGCGCGGCGTGGCCCTTACGCCGAAAGGGCGCGAGCTGTACGACAGTCTGTTAAATCAGGCCGGGACCGGCAAAGACAACCTGACCCACCAGCTTCACCTGCGCGAGATCTTCAGCGCCTTCCCGGACAGTGAAATGTTCCTGCGCCGTCAGCGGCTGGCTTATTTCCGCTACCGTCTGACCCCGACAGGTGAGGCGCATCGCCACGCATTTCGTCCCGGGGACGATCCGCAGCCGCTGATCGAACGGGGCTGGGTTGTGGCACAGCCCATCACCTACGAGGATTTTCTGCCCGTCAGTGCGGCGGGGATCTTCCAGTCGAATCTTGGCAATGAAACGCAGGCGCGCAGCCACGGCAATGCCAGCCGCAATGCCTTCGAAGCCGCGCTCGGCTGTGCGGTGTACGACGAGTTTTCGCTTTACGAGGAGGCGGAAGCGCGCAGCAAACAGCGTTGCGGTTTGCTCTGAAACCGTTACTCTGCAAGGGTGTGATGGAAAAAGAAGGTTGGTATGGAAAATCCCTCCGCCCCTGTGGTTGAAACGCGCCAGGGCGCACTGATTGGTTTTACTGAAGGCGATACCCACGTGTGGTGCGGCATTCCCTATGCAGCACCGCCCGTAGGCCAGTGGCGCTGGCGCTCCCCGCGTCCTCCCGCGCGCTGGGATGGCGTACGTCCGGCGACGGCGTTCTCCGCCTCCAGCTGGCAGAGCAGCGAAAGCTGTCAGGAGCTGGGTGGCGGCGATCCCGGCCAGTTCTCTGAAGACTGCCTGTACCTTAACGTCTGGTCGCCAGTCGCACGCGCCGATCCGCTTCCGGTGATGGTCTGGCTGCACGGCGGAGGATTTACCCTCGGCGCTGGCGGGCTGCCTCCGTATAACGGCAGGGCGCTGGCGAAGCGCGGCACGGTGGTGGTGACGATCAATTACCGTCTCGGACACCTCGGCTTTTTTGCCCATCCGGCGCTGGAGGGGGAAGAAGAGCGCGTGGTGCATAACTTTGCGCTGCTCGATCAGATCCAGGCCCTGGAATGGGTGCGCGATAACATCGCCGCGTTCGGCGGCGATCCTGAGAACATCACCGTATTTGGCGAGTCGGCCGGCGCGCGCAGCGTGCTGTCGCTGATGGCCTCTCCGCTTGCGCGAGGACTGTTCCATAAAGCCATTGTGCAAAGCGGGTACACGCTGCCGGACACGCCACGCGAGCAGGCCATGCATAAAGGCGAAGCGATTGCCGCCCATTTCGGCCTGCAAAATGCCACCGCTGAACAGCTTCGCGCGATCCCGCCTGAGGCGTTCTGGCCACTGACCTCGCCGCTGAATATCGCCCCTGCGCCCATCGTGGGGGATTGCGTTTTGCCTGAGGCCATGCTCGACGTTTTCTTCGCGGCCCGCCAGCATCCTGTACCGGTGATGATTGGGTCAAACAGCGACGAAGCCAGCGTGATGTCGGTGTTCGGGGTCGATCTGGCCGGGCAGATCCAGAAGCTTCGCCGCGAGCGGCGCTTTGGCCTGGGGCTGATTAAGCTGCTTTATCCTGGCGTGAAGGGCGATGAGGAACTTGGCAGGCAGGTATGCCGCGACATGGCCTTCACCACTATGGGATACGTGGTGATGCAGGCGCAGCAGCGGGCGGGCGGCCTGTGCTGGCGATACTGGTTTGATTATGTGGCCGAAGCGGAGCACGCGACGTACATCAACGGCGCCTGGCACGGCAACGAAGTGCCCTACGTGTTCGATACCCTTGGACAGGTGGAACCCTCGCGGCAGTATGTAAATGAACGCGATCTGGCCTTCGCCGCTCAGGTGGCGGACTACTGGGTGAGCTTCGCCCGGGATGCGGGGGCACGCGATAGTCTGGCAGGGCCCACGCGCTGGCCCGCCTGCCGGAAAGGGCGGGACGTGCTGTTACGTATCGGTGTGAATAAACATGCAGGTTTTCGGCTTGAAAACCGCTTCATGCGTGCCCGAATGAGCCTCTTCAAACGGGTGATGAAACACCACGTCAGCCTCGACTGAGCAGACAGGCGCGAAACGCATCCAGCCCGTTTTCCGGGCCGGGTGCGTCGCGTAATACCAGCCGGTAGCTCGCCCCCGTCTTTATGCTTGTGTCAAAAGGCCGCATCAGCCGTCCGGCGCGCACGTCCTCCTCCACCAGCGTTTCATCCGCGATGGCGATGCCCAGCCCCTGAATGGCGGCGGTAATGGCCAGATCCATGGTTTCGAAGTGTTGATTTTTGAGCATAGCTGGCGGCGGACCCGGCTGTTTCGCCAGCCACAGCGTCCAGTCCGTTTTGTCCCGCGTGGGGTGAAGGAAGGTGAGAGTTTCCAGCGCAGAACCGGCCCGTACCGGGCTCATCACCGGGGTTAAGGCCTCTTCGAACAGCAGATCGCCGGCGCTCATGTGTGTCCCAAACACAATCGCCGCGTCACAGGATTCGGTTTTGAAATTGACGTTATGATCGGTGGTGGTGGTCAGCGCAATCTGGAGTTCCGGCTGTTCGCGCTCCACCTGTAGCAGCCGCGGCACCAGCCAGCGCATCGCGCAGGTAGGCGCTTTCAGACGAATAACGGTCTGGTGCGTTCGTGCCTGTTCAGCAACGTTCAGCAGGTGCTCAAACGCAGATTGCAGCTCCGGCAGCAGGGCGCTTCCCTGAGAGGAGAGACGCAGGCCGCGCGCATGGCGCTCGAACAGCGGGAAGCCGAACCAGCTTTCCAGCGAAGCGATTTTGCGGCTTACCGCCCCCTGCGTCAGACAAAGCTCCCTGGCGGCATGGGTTAGATTCAGGTGACGCGCGGTCACGATAAATGTCTCTACGGCATTGAGCGGAAATGATCGACGCGACATATCTCACCTTAGCTATGCGTTTTTGTCATGGCTATTATGACAACAATTCGATTGTCCCGGCAATGAAGTTGTTGTTTGAATAGTTATGCATTCACCACGAGAAGGGACAGAGGATGACTTTGAAAACGCCGGTGCAGACACGATCCAAATTGCCCGATGTGGGAACCACCATTTTTACCGTTATCGGCCAGCTTTCAGCCCGGCATAACGCCATCAACCTTTCTCAGGGTGCGCCGAATTTTTCCTGCGACCCAAAACTTATCACCGGCGTGACCCGCGCCATGGAGGCAGGGCATAACCAGTACGCCTCCATGACCGGGCTGCAACCGCTCAGGGAGCGCATTGCGGACAAAATTGCCTCGCTCTATGGCACACGCTATGACCCGGCGAGTGAGGTGCTGGTGACCGCCAGCGCCAGCGAAGGGCTTTACTCAGCCATCAGCGGGCTGGTTCATCCTGGGGATGAGGTGATCTATTTCGAGCCCTCCTTTGACAGCTATGCGCCGATTGTGCGTCTGCAAGGGGCGACGCCGATCGCCATTAAGCTGACGGTACCGGATTTTGCCGTGAACTGGGATGAAGTACGGGCGGCTATTACCCCGCGCACGCGGATGATCATCGTCAATACGCCGCACAACCCGAGCGGGCAGGTGTTTTCAGCCGCCGATCTGCACCAGCTGGCAGCGCTGACGCGCCACACCGACATCATCATTTTGTCTGACGAAGTGTACGAGCACGTCGTTTTTGATGGCGAACCGCACCACGGAATGGCGACGCACCCGCAGCTGGCGGAGCGCAGCGTGATTATTTCTTCTTTCGGAAAAACCTTTCACGTCACCGGCTGGCGCGTGGGTTATTGTGTGGCGCCCGCGGAGCTGATGGATGAGATATGTAAAGTCCATCAATTTTTAATGTTCTCGGCCGATACGCCGATGCAGTACGCGTTTGCCGAACACATGACCGATCCGCAAACCTGGCTGTCGCTGGCGGCGTTTTATCAGCGCAAGCGCGATCTGCTGCAAAGTTTGCTCGCCGACTCACCGTTCAGGCTGCTACCAAGTGCCGGTTCGTTCTTCCTGCTGGCGGATTACAGCGGCTTTAGCGACGAGCGCGACAGCGAGATGGTGAAAAGGCTGATTGTCGAGTACGGGGTTGCCACCATTCCGCTGTCGGCGTTTTATGCCGATGGCACGGACAATAAGTTAATCCGTCTCTCTTTTGCGAAAGATGAGGCGACGTTACGGGCAGGTGCCCAGGCCCTTTGTCGGGTTACACCACGTTAAGGAATTTGAAATGAAATTACGCGCGTTAGTTGTCGGCATGGGACTGTTGTGTTCATTCTCGTCGTTTGCCGCTACCGAGTTGCGATACGGGCTGGAAGCGGAATATCCGCCGTTTGAAAGCCGCAATGCGTCAGGGGAGCTGGAAGGGTTTGACGTAGAGCTGGGAAATGCCATCTGTAAAGCCGCCGCGCTGAAGTGCAGCTGGGTTGAAACCTCGTTTGATGCGTTGATCCCCGGTCTGGTGGCGAAAAAGTTCGACGCCATAAACTCGGCGATGAACATCACCGAACAGCGTCGCAAAAGCATTGATTTCACCCAGCCCATCTATCGCATTCCCTCCCAGCTGGTGGGCAAAGCCGGTTCTGCGGTAGAGGCTACCCCCGAAGGGCTGAAGGGCAAAACCATCGGCGTTCTTCAGGGTTCAATTCAGGAAACTTACGCCAAAGAGCACTGGGAAAAGCACGGTGTCACCGTGGTGTCTTATAAAGATCAGAATATGGCCTGGGGAGATCTGCTGAATGGCCGCATCGATGCCTCGCTGGTCATGTCAGCGGCCGGGCAGGCAGGTTTCCTCAGTAAGCCGCAGGGTAAAGGGTTTGGCTTTATCGGCAAACCGGTGTCGGACGACACCATCCTCGGCAGTGGGATCGGCTTTGGGCTGCGTAAGGGGGATGAGGCCACCAAAAAGCAGCTTGATGCCGCAATTGATAAAGTACGTGCCGATGGCACGATCGCTAAACTGGCTGATAAGTACTTCCCGGGTATCGATGTCAGCGTAAAATAACCGCCTCGTTGGTCCCGGCTGTTGATGTCCAGCCGGGACTCTTTTATACATAACTTTACCCCTTTTTCAGGCCGTTCTGGTCGACAGAAAATATTTCTCGGTTTGTTCAGATAATCACCCGCCAACAATTGGATTCTTAACCGTTTTTGTTTAGGCTGTGCGTTCTTTCTTGCCGTCATTTCGCTGCGCGCGAAACTCATTCACACGACCATAAGGACGTTTTCTCAGGCATGAATCGCAGACGTTTTCTCAAAGGTTCCCTGGCAATGGCTGCCCTGAGCGGCACTTCTGGCCTTGCTTCTCTGTTTTCCCAGGCGGCGTATGCTGCTGACTCCGACATTGCCGACGGTCAGAGCCGTCGCTTTGACTTCTCTGTTCTGCAATCCATGGCGCACGATCTGGCGAAAACCGCGTGGGGCGGTGCGCCGCGTCCGCTGCCGGAAACGCTGGCCACCATGACGCCGCAGGCGTACAACGCCATCCGTTACGATGAGAAGCAGTCGTTGTGGAATAACATTGAAGGCCGTCAGCTGGACGCCCAGTTCTTCCATATGGGGATGGGGTTCCGCCGCCGCGTGCGCATGTTCTCGCTGGATCAAACCACCTCTCAGGCGCGTGAGATCCACTTCCGGCCTGAGCTGTTCAGCTACGGCGATACGGGCGTGGATACCCGCCAGCTTGAAGGGCAGAGCGACCTCGGCTTCGCCGGATTCCGCGTCTTTAAAGCGCCGGAGCTGGCGCGACGCGATATCGTTTCGTTCCTGGGCGCGAGCTACTTCCGCGCGGTGGATGATACCTACCAGTACGGCCTCTCTGCGCGTGGTCTGGCGGTGGATACCTTTACCGACACCCCGGAAGAGTTCCCGGATTTCACCTCCTTCTGGTTTGAAACCGTGAAGCCGGGTGATACCACCTTTACCGTCTATGCGCTGCTGGACAGCCCGAGCATTACCGGTGCCTATAAGTTTGTGATCCACTGTGAGAAGAGCCAGGTGATCATGGACGTCGAAAACCATCTCTATGCGCGCAAAGACATCAAGCAGCTCGGCATCTCGCCAATGACCAGCATGTTTAGCTGCGGCAACAACGAACGCCGCATGTGCGACACCATTCATCCGCAGATCCACGATTCAGACCGCCTGGCGATGTGGCGCGGTAACGGGGAGTGGATCTGCCGGCCGCTGAACAACCCGCAAAAGCTGCAATTTAACGCCTACCTGGATAAAAACCCGAAGGGTTTTGGTTTGTTGCAGCTTGACCGTGACTTCTCTCATTACCAGGACGTCATGGGCTGGTATAACAAGCGACCAAGCCTGTGGGTCGAGCCGCGCAACAACTGGGGGAAAGGTTCCATTGCCCTGATGGAGATCCCGACAACCGGCGAGACGCTCGATAACGTGGTCTGCTTCTGGCAGCCAGAGAAACCGGTGCAGGCGGGTGATGAGCTGGACTTCAAATACCGTCTCTACTGGAGCGCGCAGCCGCCGGTGCGTTCCCCGCTGGCAAACGTCTACGCCACCCGTACCGGTATGGGAGGCTTCCCGGAGGGCTGGGCGCCGGGTGAAAATTACCCGAAAGTGTGGGCCCGTCGCTTTGCCATTGATTTCGTCGGGGGCGATCTGAAGGCCGCCGCACCGAAGGGCATTGAGCCGGTGATCACCCTGTCCAGCGGTGAAGCGAAGCAGGTGGAGATACTCTATGTCGAACCGTTCGACGGGTATCGCATTCTGTTTGACTGGTATCCAACCTCTGACTCCACCGAGCCGGTGGATATGCGCCTGTTCCTGCGCTGTCAGGGCGATGCCATCAGCGAGACCTGGCTGTATCAGTACTTCCCGCCCGCGCCGGACAAACGTAACTACGTTGACGACCGGATCATGCGCTAGTCCTTATGGGTCTGTGCCGGGTGGCGACCCGGCCTGCTCTTGACGCATTTGTAGGCCGGGTAAGCGTTAGCGCCACCCGGCAATTAAGAGGCACCATGTCTTCAGAAATCATCCCCGTTAACCAGGAAATCGAGCTTCGCGCCGTCGAAGAGCGCTATACCACCGATCTGCATAACCTCGTAATCAAAAACAAAACCTGGCTGCAAACCGCCTTTGACTGGGCGCAGCATGTCGGCAGCGAAGAGGACACGCGCCGCAACGTGCAGAGCAACCAGATGTTGCACCAGCGCGGTTACGCCAAAATGTTCCTGATTTTTATGAATGACGAATTGGTGGGCGTGCTCTCCTTCAACGCGATCGAGCCTGCGAATAAGGCCGGGTATATCGGCTACTGGCTTGACGAGGCGCATCAGGGGCAGGGTATTCTTTCTCAGGCGCTCCAGGCGTTTATGCGCTATTACGTTGAGCGCGGCGAGATCCGCCGTTTTGTGATCAAGTGTCGCGTGGATAACCAGAGCAGTAACCGGGTGGCGCAGCGCAACGGTTTCACGCTGGAAGGTTGTTTGCGGGAAGCGGAAATGCTCAACGGTCGCTACGATGACGTGAACCTGTACGCCAGAATCTTCCCGCTATAGCGCCCCCAGCAGCGGCGTCCGGGTGATCCGCGTGTCGCCGTTGATCACTTTGGCTCCCCGGACGTGAATGCTTTCACCCTCCAGCGCCTCGATAACCGCATCGTCCGTTATTTCCACCTGATGCTCAATCAGGACATCGCCGCTGATACGCGCCCGCCCCTGAATGACCACTTTGTCATCAATCAGGATCGGCCCGCCGCGTAACCACGCCTCGCCGCCTATTAATACGTGGTGTTTAATGACGCAGTTGCCTTCGACGAGGGCGTTTTCCGCGACCTGTGAACTGTACCGCACGGTCGGGATGGCATCATCCTCCAGACCGGCCAGCAGACGGGCGTTGCCGTACACTTTGGCGCAGTCGCACACCCAGACGTTATTCAGCGCGTTGCCCTCAATAATGGCGCGATCGAACACCTCGGCGCGGTGCTCAACAAAGGCCCAGGTCACCATGGCATCGCCGTAGATTTGCGCCTGATGCACAATACGCGACTGGCTGACCGTGGCTCTGTCATAGATTTGCAGGATCTGCTCACGGTCGGGTGTCAGCCCTTTGGCTGCAATCACCAGGCTGTTATGCAGCACCCGCGCGTCACCCGCGATACGGCATTCCCCGCGTACGGTGGAGTGCTGAATGGTGACGTTGTCACTTATTGCCGCCCCATGACTCACCTCTGCCGCGTCAAGCCAGCCGTTGCCGCCAACGTGTGCGCGGTGGCTTACGATGCAGGGTTGGGTGAGGCGGGCGTTACCGGATATTCTGGCCCCGGCAAATACCACGCTGTTTTCATCGTAAACCCAGCAATCCCCGTCCTGGGCGAGCGCGTGTTCATCCTCAACCCAACCGCCTTTAGTCCCGCTGGTCACATCGTTAAAATCCTTCACGGCAATAATTTGTCTGAGAGGCGTTGTGCACGGCGTTGATCCGTCCTGCCAGCGCCAGAGACGCGTTTCATTGCTAAGCCGATATTTTGTCATCGTGTTATCCCTGAAAAGCCTTTCAATAAACGTAGCAAAGTTTTGGTTTTTCGAAGTGCTGGCGTCCGCTCAGGAAACCCCTTAAAATGGCATTTAAAATACATTTTAAACTTTAAAAAAAATGCATAACCAAAACCAACGCGTTCTTAACTTGCCCGCCGGGTATTTCGGTATGGTCCTCGGGACCATAGGCATGGGGTTCGCCTGGCGTTACGCCGGCACCATCTGGCCGGTGACGCGCTGGCCGGGCGAGATCCTGGTGGCGCTGGCGGTGGCGATCTGGTTCCTTCTAGGCGTGGCGTTTCTTACCCGTGCGGTACGGTTTCCACATAGCGTGCTGGCCGAGATGCGGCATCCGGTAATGAGCAGTTTTGTCAGCCTGTTTCCTGCCACAACGCTGCTGGTGGCCATCGGCTTTGTGCCGTGGTATCGCCCGCTGGCGCTGGGGTTGTTTAGCGTGGGCGTGGTGATCCAGCTTGCGTATGCCGCCTGGCAAAGCGCCGGGCTGTGGCGCGGCAAGCATCCGGAAGAGGCCACGACGCCGGGACTGTATCTGCCGACGGTAGCGAACAATTTTATCAGCGCGATGGCCTGCGGTGCGCTAGGCTTCCACGACGCGGGGCTGGTGTTCCTTGGTGCCGGGGTCTTTTCCTGGCTGAGCCTGGAGCCGGTCATTTTGCAACGCCTGCGCAGCGCGGGCGAACTGCCCGCTGCCCTTCGTACCTCGCTCGGGATCCAGCTTGCGCCTGCCCTGGTGGCCTGTAGCGCCTGGTTTAGCGTCAACGGCGGCGAAGCGGACACCTTCGCCAAAATGCTTTTCGGCTATGGCCTGTTGCAACTCCTGTTTATGCTGCGTCTGATGCCGTGGTATCTGTCGCAGCCGTTTAACGCGTCGTTCTGGAGCTTCTCGTTCGGGGTGTCGGCGCTGGCGACCACCGGTTTACATCTGGGGCAGAGCAGTCCGTCAGGGTTCTTTCATGCCCTCGCGGTTCCCCTGTTTATTTTCACCAACGTCATCATCGCGATGCTGCTGGTCCGTACTTTTATCTTGCTGATGCAGGGCAAACTTCTGGTGCGCGCTGATAAGGCACTGCTTATGCAATCTGAGGAAAAATAATGACTGTCGATGAAAACTACTTTACTGAGAAATATGGGCTGACCCGCACGCACTCAGAGGTGCTGCTCAGCGCGGACATTGTTAAGCCCGGTAAAACGCTCGATCTGGGTTGCGGAAATGGCCGCAACAGCCTCTACCTCGCGGCTAACGGCTATGACGTGACGGCGTGGGATAAAAACCCGATGAGCATCGATAACATCGAGCGCATTAAGGCGGCGGAAGGGATCGCGAATCTGGAAACGGCGATTAAGGATCTGAACAACCTGACCTTTGACGGCGAATACGACTTTATTCTTTCCACCGTCGTGTTGATGTTCCTCGAAGCGAATACCATCCCTGGTCTTATCGCCAATATGCAGCGTTGCACCAGACCAGGCGGCTATAACCTGATCGTTGCTGCCATGGATACGGAGGATTATCCGTGCACAGTCGGCTTCCCGTTTGCCTTCAAAACCGGTGAACTGAGCAACTACTACGAAGGCTGGGAGCTGATCAAGTACAACGAAGAGGTAGGGGAACTCCACCGTACCGATGCCAACGGGAACCGTATCAAGCTGCGCTTCGCTACCATGCTCGCACGCAAGCCCGCTTAACGCGCCGCCAGCAGACAGAGTTGCAGGGCAGTGCGACAGGAGGCCTCGAACGACGACAGCGGTAAAAACTCAAACTTCGAGTGGAAGTTATGGGCGCCGGTGAAGAAGTTCGGGGTGAGCAGGCCTTTGGCTGACAGGGCCGCTCCATCCGTGCCACCGCGCATGGGGATCGGTTTTGGGGTGATGCCGAGCGACTCCATCGCCTCGAACATCAGGTCGATCGCGCGGCGGTCTTCGCCAATCGCATTGCTGATATTGCTGTAGGTATCCTCAATGCGGTATTCCACGTTTGCCGTGGGATGCTGCGCGGCTATTTGCGCCGCCACATCGGCAATGTGCTGCTTGCGGGCGGCGAAACCATCTTTGTCAAAATCACGAATATTGGCTTTCAGTATCGCTTCGTTCTGCCCGGCCTGGATGCCATTAAACCAGATATAACCTTCGCGCCCCTCGGTGCATTCCGGGGTTTGCCGGCGATCGAAATGGCTGATGAAATCCGTTGCCATCAGCAGCGGATTGACCAGCACCCCTTTGGCGGACATCGGGTGAGCCGTGACGCCGGTAAAGCGAATTTCAGCCGCCGCCGCGTTAAAGTTCTCGTAAACAATCTCCCCCAGCTCGCAGCAGTCGATGGTCCAGGCAAAATCGACGTCGAAGCGCTTCAAATCCAGCGCTTTCGCGCCACACAGGCCAATCTCTTCATCGGGCACAAACGCCACCACAATATCGCCATGCTTATGTTCAGCGGTGAGGTTTTCCAGCACCGTCATGACCACGGTGACGGCCGCTTTATTATCTGCGCCTAATACGCTGGTTCCGTCGCTGAAAATAATCTCCTCATCAGGATAAGCCAGAATTTCCGGGTGCTCATTTACGCGCAGCCAAATATCTTTCTCTTTATTCAGGCAGAGATCATCCCCCGTAAACGTTAATATTTGTGGATGAATATCCGGGGATAAACCGACGTCGACGGTGTCGATATGGGTAATAAAACCAATCCGCGGCGCGCCGGGAACATTGCCTTTTTTCACGGCGGTAACGGTGGCGAACTCATCTATCACAATATCGTCTAACCCCAGCGTTTCCAGCTCCTTCGCCAGCTCCCGCGCCATGTCGTGCTGGCCCGGGGTGGAGGGCAGGGTTTTGACTTTCGGGTCGCTCTGGCTGGTGATGGCGAGATAGCGGAAAAAGCGTTGGGTTAATTGTCTGGAGAGTTCTGAGCCCATAGTGTTTCCTTCTGTATTTATTTTTCATGTGTTTGCGCCATCACTTTAATGTTATTTATGAAATGGCAAAAGAAGTAATTAGCCGTCGAATTAAAAAGACAGGAATAAATGATGAAAAGCACATTCACAATGATAACGCTGGCGCTTGCTGCGCTGACGGTCAGTTCCACCGTCGCGGCAAAAACGCTGGTGTATTGCTCCGAAGGATCGCCGGAAAATTTCAATCCTCAGCTCTATACGTCGGGGACCAGCGTGGACGCCAGCGCCGTACCGGTTTATAACCGTCTGGTCGATTTCAAACCGGGCACTACCGAACTGGTGCCGAGCCTGGCGGAAAGCTGGGAGGTAAGCGACGATGGCAAGATCTATACCTTCCACCTGCGCAAGGGGGTGAAATTCCACAGTAATAAGCTGTTCACGCCGACGCGCGACTTCAACGCGGACGACGTGATTTTCTCGTTTATGCGCCAGAAGGATGTGAATCATCCCTACCATAACGTCTCCAACGGCAGTTATTCCAACTTCGAAAGTCTGGAGTTAGGCAGTCTGATTACCGCCATTGATAAAGTTGACGATCGCACCGTGCGCTTCACCCTGGCGCATCCGGAAGCGCCGTTTGTCGCTGATCTGGCGTGGTACTTTGCCTCCATTCTGTCGGCGGAGTATGCCGATGCCATGCTGAAAGCGGGCACGCCAGAAAAGGTCGATATGCAGCCGATTGGCACCGGGCCGTTTAAGCTGGCGCAATATCAGAAGGATTCCCGCATCCTCTTCACCGCTTTCCCTGACTACTGGCAGGGAAAATCGAAGCTGGATCGTCTGGTGTTCACCATCACGCCGGACGCCTCGGTGCGTTTTGCCAAAGTCGAGAAGAATGAGTGCCAGGTGATGCCGTTCCCGAATCCGGCGGACCTGCCGCGTATGAAGGCTAACAAAGACATCAACCTGATGAGCAAGGCCGGTCTGAATACCGGTTTCCTGGCGTTTAACACGCAAAAGCCGCCGCTGGATAACGTAAAAGTGCGCCAGGCGCTGGCGATGGCGATTAACAAACCGGCCATCATTGAGGCGGTGTTCCACGGCACCGGCACGGCGGCGAAAAACCTGCTGCCGCCTGGCGTCTGGAGTGCCGACAGCGAGCTGAAAGACTATGATTACGATCCAGAAAAAGCGAAAGCGCTGCTAAAGGAGGCGGGATTTGCCAACGGCGTAAGCATCGATCTGTGGGCCATGCCCGTGCAGCGGCCGTATAACCCGAACGCGAAGCGTATGGCGGAGATGATCCAGGCGGACTGGGCGAAAGTGGGCGTGCAGACCAAAATCGTGACCTACGAATGGGGCGAATACCTGAAGCGCGTGAAGGGCGGGGAGCATCAGGCCGCACTGATGGGCTGGACAACGGCGACGGGCGATCCGGATAACTTCTTCGGCCCGCTGTTTACCTGTACGTCCGCCAACGGCGGGTCGAACTCGGCCAAATGGTGCTATAAGCCGTTTGATAACCTGATTGCCGAAGCTAAATCGATAACCGATCGCGAAAAACGCGTGGCGCTGTACAAGCAGGCGCAGCAGATGATGCACGATCAAATGCCGGCGGTAATGATTGCCCACTCGACGATTTTTGAGCCAGTCCGTAAAGAGGTCACGGGCTATGAAATCGATCCCTTCGGCAAGCACCTGTTCTGGCAAGTGGACCTTAAGGAGTAATTTTTCACTGCCCGGTTTCGGTCGGGCAGTTTTTTCGCTATTTGTGCTGTCTTCGTCATTTTTTGCCACAACACATCGCCCGGTTTTTTGTTATAACTTCAAGTGCATACTTGCAGATAACATGGAATACCATCATGCGTACTCACACTTTTTTTAAAGTTGCAGTGCTTTCTGGTCTGTTGGCCCTTTCCGGCTGTGCGTCAAAAGTCGCAGCCCCCGATCAATATTCAGGCTTTTTAAAAGATTACTCCGGCTTGCAGGAGATGAAATCTGCAACCGGGAAGCCAACCCTGCGTTGGGTTGACCCGTCCTATAATGAGGCGAATTACGACAGCATTATCTGGACGCCGATAACCTATTATCCGACGCCAAAACCGACCACTCAGCTTGGGCAAAAAACGCTTGATGAGCTGTTGAATTATACCAATACCAAACTGAAAACCGCGATTGGCCAGCGTAAGCCGATTGTGACGACGCCGGGCAAACATAGCCTGATCTTCCGCGGCGCCATCACGGGTGTGAGCTCAGACAAAGAAGGTTTGCAGTTCTATGAAGTGGTGCCTGTGGCGCTGCTGGTTGCGGGTACGCAGATGGCAACGGGCCATCGTACCATGGATACGCATCTGTTCTTCGAAGGTGAGTTAATCGATGCGGCCACGAACAAACCAGTGATTAAGGTTGTTCGTAAGGGTGAAGGGAAAGAGCTGGCGAACGAGAATACGCCAATGGGCTTCGGCACCCTGAAGCAGGTTGTGGATGACATGGCGACGGATGCCACCATGTTTGATGTTTATCAGACAGCAAATTAATAAAAAATGGCCTGCATTTTCGCAGGCCGTTTTTTATGCCGTCCGCAGGCGGCGGAACCAGGTTTCCGGCTTCGTAAACATCACCATATTCCCGCCCAGTATCAACAGCAGGCCGACGATCCCGTTGAGATGCCATACATAACCCTCGTACACCGTTGAAATCGACAGCGCCACCAGCGGGAACAGCAGCGTGCTGTACGCGGCTTTACCGGGACCAATGCGGCCTACCAGCGTAAAGTAGGCGCCGAAGGCAATCACCGAGCCAAACAGCGCAAGATAGAGCAGCGCCCCCATATAGCTCACCGTCCATTCCGGCATAAAGCTATCGCCCCTGAAGAGCGCGATAAGGCCCATCACGACGGTGCCGTACAGCATCGCCCAGGCGTTGGTGGTCATAGTTTCCAGCCCGTTTCGCTGATGACGCATGCTGATCATATTCCCCAGCGAGAAGCCGTAGGTGCCGAGGGCGGAAAGCCCGATGCCCGTAAGCAACGACGCGCTCCAGCCGCTGGCGAGCAGATCGTTCCAGAAAAGGGTAATGATCCCGATAAGCCCCAGCGCTGCCGCCGTCCAGAAGCGTGCGGGTGGGCGCTGGCCGAAGAAGATAAAGCTGTTGATGGCGTTATACAGTACGGCCATCGAGAAAATCACCGACTCAAGGCCGGTATTGATATGGGCGGCGGCGGTGTAAAAGCACCAGAAGTTGAAACAGAAAACGCAGCAGCCCTGAAGCATGCAGTAGAGATGATCCCGCAGCGCCAGCCTGCGCAGGCGGCGAAGGGCGACCAGGACGATCATCATCGTGGCGCTGGCCACGGCGAAGCGCCAGAAAATGGAGACCGGCGCTGCAACCGGCCCCTGTTGTAAAAAAATGGCGATCCAGGTCGTGCCCCAGATCACAACGACCAGCCCATAGAGTAATGCGTTCATGGTGTCTCTCTTCTCATACCGCGAAAAACGACATTGTGGCGAAAGAAGGGGGGGGCCGGCTTTCATCGTCTTGCGCCGGACTTGCAAATTCTTGCGCTTTTTTCTCGCACAATGGCTGGTAACAGGCTGCAACACTTCTTAGACTGACAGTCTGATTAATCACCTGTTTACGGCCATGTCTCTCGTTTACGACACCTTTGAAACGTTACGCCAACAAAATGCAGTGCTGCGGGAAACCGTCGCGCTCAATACTGGCATTCAACTGGCGGCGTGGTACAACAAGCACGACACGATCACGGTGAAAAGCAACCATCACACCCTTAGCCTGTACGTGGCGGATGGCTATGAAAGCTATCAAAAAACGCCGTGTGGCTGGAAAAATGGCGGCGGGCCGGACCGTTTTTGTCTGATGCCGGAAGAGAGCGAATCCACGTGGGATATTCGTGACGACCTGTCGTTTGTGCACCTCTACTGCACCGATGAACACCTGCGGGACGTGGGGGAGAAAATCTGGGATAAACGACCGCTATCGCTGACGCTGGAGGAAAAAATCTTCGGCAGCGATCCGAAAATCACCGCCCTTTATCGCCAGTTTTTGCTCGGCTGCGACTGGCAGCAAAACGCCAATCAGCTCACCCTGAGCACCGCGTCGACCTTATTGCTGACGCATTTGGTCCAGCACTACTCCAGCGTACAGTGGAAGCTGCCGGTAGTGACCGGCGGGTTATCACCGTTTGTGCTGCGCAACGTGCTGGCCTTTATCGAGGAAAACCTGGCGCAACCCTTAACCCTGGCGGAACTGGCGGGCCAGGCCGCACTCAGCGAGTATCACTTTGCGCGGATGTTCCGCCAGTCGATGGGGCTGGCGCCGCATCAGTACGTTATGCAGCGCCGCATGGAGAAGGCCAAAGCGCTGGTGCAGCACACGACCACGCCGCTCACCGACATCGCGCTGGCCTGTGGATTTAACTCCGCCAGCCATTTCAGTAACCGTTTTCGCAGCATGACCGGCATCACGCCGTCACAGCTACGCGCGGCGAAGGCGTGAGAAGACGGTGTAACAGATCCCTCCCAGCACCAGCCCCCAGAAGGCGGAGCCAATTCCCAGGAGCGTGACGCCGCTGGCGGTCATCAGGAAGGTAACGATCGCCGCGTCGCGTTCTGCTTCATGGTTCAGTGCCTGATACAAACTCCCGCTGATAGTGCCGAGCAGGGCCAGCCCGGCCAGCGTCTGGATGCCGCTCAGCGGCAGGGCGGCCATCAGGCCGGAAATCGACCCGCCGAACACCCCCGCCAGCAGATAAAACCCGCCTGCCGCCGCCGCGGCCAGCCAGCGTTTACTGGCATCCGGATGGGCGTCCGGGCTCTGGCAGATGGCGGCAGTGATGGCGGCGATGCATATAGAATAAACGCCGAAGGGGGACAACAGCAGTGCCAGCCCGCCGGTGGCAACGATCAGCGGTGAGACCGCCAGCGGATAGCCCGATGCCTGCATGGTGGCGAAGCCGGGCGCATTCTGCGACGCCATGGTCACCAGGAAGAAGGGTAAGCCGATGCTGAGCAGGCTGGTGAAGGTGAACGCAGGGGCAATGAATTCCGGCATGATGACTGATAACGTCATCCTGTTCGTGACAACGTCACCTCCGGCCCATGCCACGAACACGCCCACCAGCAGCGTGGCGACAATGGCGTACCGGGGCGCTACGGCTTTGGTCATCAGCCAGGCGGCCAGCATACTGCCGCAAAGAAAAATGTGTCCCTCAAGATTGCTGAATGCCTTCAGGCCAAACTGTAACAGCACGCCCGCCAGCATAGCGGCGGCAAGCGAGTGCGGGATTAGTTTCATCAACCGGGCAAACAGGCCGGTGACGCCGCACAGCAGAATCAGCGCATTCGCGAATATAAATACCCCGATGGTTTCCGCCAGCGTCACGCCTTGCAGGCTGGTGGCGAGCAGCGCCGCGCCGGGAGTCGACCAGGCGGTCAGCACGGGGGCTTTATACCACCACGACAATGCCAGCGTGCTGATCCCCATCCCGAGCCCCAGCGCGGTCATCCATCCGGCAATTTGCTGTGTACTGGCGCCAGCCGCCGCAGCCGCCTGCCAGATAATGGCGGCAGAGCTGGCATAGCCCACCAGAACGGCAACAAAACCGGCCAGCACGGCAGGAAAGAGAGAGGCAGTCGATCGCATGGATACTCCGTTGTGCGTTATAACGTCCGGGATAAGGTATCACTGTGCGCTATAGCGTACAAGTGGTATGCTTTGCCGCAACGGGAGGAACTATGGATATCACTCAACACCTGGCAACCACACTGAAAGCGCTGCGTCAGGCACGGGGCTGGAGCCTGTCGAAACTGGCGGAAGAGACGGGCGTGTCGAAAGCGATGCTTGGGCAAATCGAACGCAATGAGTCCAGCCCGACGGTCTCTACTTTGTGGAAAATCGCCACCGGGCTGAACGTACCTTTTTCGGCGTTTATCACTCCAGAAAGCGAACCGCAGGCGGTGTTCGATCCGCAGCAGCAGGCGATGGTGGTGAAACCGCTTTTCCCCTGGGATGAACAGCTTAAGTTCGACCATTTCTCCATCACCCTGTCGCCCGGCGCGCTGAGTGAGTCCACGCCGCACGAAGCCGGGGTGATCGAGCACGTGGTGGTGATAAGCGGTGAGCTGGACATGCAGATTGACGGTGTCTGGCGCACGCTATACGCTGATTCCGGCGTGCGTTTTGCCGGCGATAAACCGCACGCGTACCGCAACAGCAGCGCCCGGACGGTGCATTTTCACTCTCTGATCCATTATCCCCGCTAAAGCGTCGCAAAACGGTTTCACTGGCACAGACTTCTGACTACAATAGCCGCCATTTTGACCATAACGGATAACGACGAAGTATGCGCCTGCACTCCCATCATCTTGAACTGCTAAGCCCGGCCCGCGACGCCGCCATTGCCCGTGAAGCAATTCTTCACGGAGCAGATGCCGTCTACATTGGCGGCCCTGGCTTCGGTGCCCGTCATAACGCCAGCAACAGCCTGCGCGACATTGCCGAGCTGGTCCCGTTCGCCCACCGTTTCGGGGCGAAGGTGTTCGTGACCCTGAACACCATTCTTCATGATGATGAGCTTGAGCCCGCGCAGCGTCTTATTACCGATCTCTACCAGACCGGCGTTGACGCCCTGATCGTTCAGGATATGGGCGTTCTGGAACTGGATATCCCGCCGATTGAGCTGCACGCCAGCACCCAGTGCGATATCCGCACCGTTGAGAGGGCGAAGTTTCTTTCGGACGTCGGGTTTACGCAGATTGTTCTGGCGCGCGAGCTGAACCTGAACCAAATCCGCGATATCCACCAGGCGACCGACGCGACCATTGAATTCTTTATCCACGGTGCGCTGTGTGTGGCGTATTCCGGGCAGTGTAATATCTCTCACGCCCAGACGGGGCGCAGCGCTAACCGGGGCGACTGCTCTCAGGCCTGCCGTCTGCCTTATACCCTGAAAGACGATCAGGGCCGCGTGGTGGCATTCGAAAAACACCTGCTGTCGATGAAAGATAACGATCAGACGGCCAACCTCGGCGCGCTGATCGATGCCGGTGTACGCTCCTTCAAAATTGAAGGGCGCTACAAGGACATGAGCTACGTGAAAAATATCACCGCCCATTATCGTCAGATGCTGGATGCCATCATCGACGATCGCGGTGACCTGGCGCGCGCGTCCGCCGGTCGTACAGAGCATTTCTTTATTCCGTCGACGGACAAGACCTTCCACCGCGGCAGCACGGACTATTTCGTGAATGCCCGTAAAGGGGATATTGGCGCGTTCGATTCACCGAAGTTTATCGGTTTACCGGTGGGTGAAGTGCTGAAAGTGGCGAAAGATCATCTTGACGTTCAGGTTACAGAGCCGCTGGCGAACGGCGATGGTCTCAACGTGATGATCAAACGTGAAGTAGTGGGTTTCCGCGCCAATACGGTGGAGAAAACCGGCGAAAATCGCTATCGCGTCTGGCCGAACGAAATGCCTGCCGATCTCTACAAAGCCCGTCCTAATGCAGCGCTTAACCGTAACCTGGATCACAACTGGCAGCAGGCCCTGCTCAAGACCTCCAGCGAGCGCCGCATTGCGGTGGATATCGCGCTGGGGGGCTGGGAAGAGCAGCTGATCCTGACCATGACCTGCGAAGACGGTATCAGCGTGACGCATACGCTCGACGGCGTGTTCGAGGTGGCGAACAATGCGGAGAAAGCGCTTGGCAACCTCAAGGATGGCGTGGCGAAGCTGGGGCAGACCATTTATTACGCGCGCAATATTGAGGTGAATCTGCCGGACGCGCTGTTCGTGCCGAACAGCCTGCTGAACCAGTTCCGCCGTGAAACGGCAGAGATGCTGGATGAAGCACGGCTGGCAAACTATCCGCGCGGCAGCCGTAAGGCCGAAACGGTGCCTGCGCCGGTCTACCCGGACACGCATCTCTCGTTCCTCGCGAACGTTTACAACCACAAAGCGCGTGCGTTTTACCATCGTCACGGCGTGCAGCTGATTGACGCCGCGTATGAAGCGCATGAAGAGAAGGGCGATGTGCCGGTGATGATCACCAAACACTGCCTGCGGTTTGCCTTTAACCTTTGTCCGAAACAGGCGAAAGGCAATATTAAAAGCTGGAAAGCGACGCCGATGCAGCTGGTGAATGGCGATGAAGTGCTGACGCTGAAGTTTGACTGCCGTCCGTGTGAAATGCACGTTATCGGCAAGATGAAGAATCACATCTTCAAAATGCCGCCGCCGGGAAGCATTGTGGCCTCCGTCAGCCCTGACGATTTGATGAAGACCCTGCCGAAGCGTAAAGGCAGCTAACCCGCAGAGTGGGTATCCGGTTTGCGCGATTTCTGCCAGGCATGGTGCTCGCGCAACCCCTCCGCAGACTCCTCAGCCGCGCTGCGTAACTCGTCGCTGTCAGCTTCATGACGAAGCTGATGGTCGGCGTTTTTCACATACACAAATTCATGCCCTTTGTGCTCCGCCATAATCTGCCCTGAGAACAGGGCGCTAATCACCAGTAGTAGCGAAAATTCTTTTCTGAACATCCTTTATCCCCTGAAAATACGCTACGGTCATCGTAGGGATAATTTCATAGAGTAATTATTCGACTGTTTAAATTTGAGAAAATAGACTGTCAAAAATTGTGGTCGCAATAAAACTCACTTAAGACTATTCTTAAAAGCAATATCGCCGTTGTAAACTCCCATTTCTGGTATGCAAAGAGAAGCTAGATTTATTGGGAAATCATTTACAATAAGATTTTTCTGGCTAAGGATTGGATCGAATAAATGAAAAAAATAATCGTGCTATCACTTCTGGGCGTAGTGGTTGCGGTGGGTGCTGCGGCCAGCATCTATTCAAATGAAGAACCAGAATATATTCAGTCAGCAAAAAGCCGTGTCGGATCGTATTTAACCAGCGATTACGGACGTGTCGAATGTAATAGCACCCAGGTAAGTGAAGATCGCTGGGAGCTGGGCTGTACCAATAAGGCGAGGGGCAAAACCTTCCAGTTCGCCGTTTACCCATCCGAGCAGGCGCCGTATGGGGTCTCTCGTGCGTTTTATCTCGAAGCGATTAATGATGATGCCCGCCAGAGTGCAGAGCAGGGGCTGATGCGTTATCTGCAAATTAATACCAAAGCGGGTTAA
This sequence comes from Enterobacter sp. YSU, assembly GCF_016082135.1. Taxonomy (NCBI): domain Bacteria; kingdom Pseudomonadati; phylum Pseudomonadota; class Gammaproteobacteria; order Enterobacterales; family Enterobacteriaceae; genus Enterobacter; species Enterobacter sp. YSU. Next base: position 4,147,096 of record NZ_CP059487.1, on the reverse strand, counting down.
TCGATTCGTTTATGCTTCGTTGAGGCTCACAGTGGTAGATTGCAGATGATCCACATCCCGGTATGGAATACCGGAGCGTAGATACCAAAATACAAATCTATCCATGCAAGCATTTACCGCCAGATTATGGCGGTTTTTTTTGCCCGTTTATCGTACCGGCTGTGAAAATTGTTTGCGATATTGCGCGGGCGAAAGCGCAAATTGCTGCCGGAAATGGTGGCGCAGCGTGCCGCTTTGTCCAAAACCGGTTTGTTCCGCGATATTGTCGATGCTGAGCCGACTGTTTTCGAGGTAATCTTTTGCCCGCTGCAATCGTGCAGTTAATAACCAGCGCGCGGGCGTTGTTCCGGTCGCGTCCTGGAAACGGCGCAGAAAGGTGCGCTGACTCATACCCACCCGCAGGGCCAGCGATTCGACGGTATGGGAAACGGCCAGATGCTGGTGAAGATAATCAAACAGCTGGCCCAGGCGCTGGCTCTCCCGCAACTGAGCCACCGGTCGGCTAAGCTGCTGGGTTTGCGAGCCGTCCCGATGAGGCGGGATCACCAGCCGACGCGCCACGCGGTTTGCCGCTTCAATACCGTAATTCCGGCGCACCACATGCAGACACAGATCAATCCCCGCGGCGCTGCCTGCGGAAGTGAGAATATCGCCTTCGTCCTGGTACAGCACATCCTCAACCACGGTGATAGCGGGATAGTGTGCTTTCAGAGCTTGCGTGTAGCGCCAGTGGGTGGTTGCCTTCCGCCCGTCAAGCAGGCCTGAGGCTGCCAGAACGAAAACGCCAGAACAGATTGAGAGTAGCTGGCAGCCGCGGGCATGCGCCGCACGGAGCGCCTGGCAGAGCGCGTCGGGTACGGGTTCGTCCAGCCCTCGCCAGCCGGGTACGACAACCAGATCCGCCGTCTCCAGCAGACGCAGATCGCCATCGGCCAGAATACGGATCCCGCCCGTTGCCCGGAGCTCACCCTCATCCACGCTCGCCACGGCGAACTGATACCAGTCCTCGCCCATCTCCGGGCGCGGCAAGCCAAAGATCTCTACCGCCACGCCAAACTCAAAGGTACATAAACCGTCATATGCCAGCACGACCGCGCGCGGCGAGGGATGTCTTAAGTTTGTCATCTTTTTGCTGTTTTCTGGCATAGGCGGACGCATTCATGGGCTGAATTAAGGGATAAAGTAGTGTTAACACAAACACCACAAATGAGGAAGATTCATGAGCTATGTTACTGAATTTCCGGCTGCTGAGCCGCAGGAAGCCGTGGGGAATTTCCTGCGTCGTCTGAGCGTCGAGACGGACTGCGCCGATGTCCATCACGCGGTATCCAGCGGTGAGCAGGACTTTGTTCTGCTGCACGTTGTCGGAAAACCTGAACATTTTGCCCGGCGGCATCTGCCCGGCGCGCTGCATTTACCCTGGAGCCAGATCACCGCCGAGCGGATGAAAGCGTGGCCAGAGGGCACGCTGTTTGTCGTCTATTGTGCAGGCCCGCACTGCAACGGGTCGGACAGGGCGGCGCTGAAGCTGGCGCGTCTGGGTCTGCCGGTCAAGATTATGCTCGGGGGCATCGCCGGCTGGAAAGATGAGCGGTTCGCGTTTGCAGGATCTTCATCACCCGCCCTGTGAACATGAATTTATTTCAACACAGATGAAATTTTCTCGTTTGTCGGCGGCGAGCCGGTATGACATCTTTGCAGGACGTTTAGACATCCAGAAGTCTAAAGATTCAAGAGATGAATTATCACTGTGGGCAATTAACGCCGACAGACAGAGGAGATTTCCATGCAGCGACACCACGCCCCGTACCGCGCCGATGTAGTCGGCAGTTTTTTACGCCCGGATTTTGTTAAACAGGCCCGTCTGCAATTTGCCAGCGGTGAGATCGATGCCGGTCAGCTTCGCGCGGTTGAGGACGAGGCCATTCGCCATGTTGTCGAGCAGCAGTGCGCCTGCGGTCTGCATGTGGTAACGGACGGTGAATTCCGCCGCGCCTGGTGGCACTTTGACTTCTTTGACGGGCTACAGGGCGTAGAGCGTTATGATTCGCAGCAGGGCATTCAGTTCAACGGGGTGCAGACCAAAGCCCATGGCGTGCGCGTAACGGGCAAACTGGGCTTCGGCGATCATCCTATGCTGGAAGATTTCCGCTACCTCAAAAGCATCAGCGGTAACGCACAGCCGAAGATGACCATTCCGAGCCCGAGCGTGCTGCACTTCCGCGGTGGCCGCAAGGATATTGATGCCACGGTATACCCGGATCTGAAAGATTACTTTGACGATCTGGCGACCACCTGGCGCGATGCCATTCGGGCCTTTTACGATGCAGGCTGCCGCTATCTGCAACTGGATGACACCGTCTGGGCCTACCTTTGTTCAGAAGACCAGCGCCGGCAGATCCGCGAGCGCGGTGATGATGCAGACGAACTTGCCCGAACCTATGCCCGGGTGCTGAATAAGGCGCTGGAGGGCAAACCGGACGATCTGACCATCGGGCTACACGTCTGCCGCGGCAACTTCCGCTCAACCTGGATTTCCGAAGGCGGCTATGAGCCGGTGGCGGAGGTGCTGTTCGGTACGGTGAACGTCGACGCGTTCTTCCTGGAGTACGACAACGACCGTAGCGGCGACTTTGCGCCACTGCGTTTTGTGCGCCCGGGTAAACAGCAGGTGGTTCTGGGGCTAATCACCACCAAGCACGGTGAACTAGAGAACCCGGAAGGGGTGAAAGCGCGTCTGGAAGAGGCCGCGCGCTACGTGGCGAAAGAGCAGATTTGCCTCAGCCCACAGTGCGGATTTGCCTCCACGGAAGAGGGTAACAGCCTGAGCGAAGCCCAGCAGTGGGATAAAGTTCGCCTGGTGACGCAAATCGCCAGCGACGTCTGGTAACATCGTTCACAGCGCTGCATTATTACAGTGCAGCGCTGTACCATTCTGAGTCGTTTCCCGTAGATCCTCTCTTCGAACCCGTTTAAATCCTGCCTCTGCAACCTGGCACCCTTTTTGCTCTCCTGAAACTGACGTTACTTTTTCTGCGTCCGGGCGGTAACGGACGTCTTCGCACAGCTTTCTTTTTCAGGAGTGAAAATATGCACCGTCGTACCTTTATAAAAGCGTTCGCCTTGTCCGCCTCCGTGGTCGCCATGGGGGTCAGTTTTGGCGTCCAGGCCGCAGAGACCATTAAAGTCGGGATCATGCACTCACTCTCCGGCACGATGGCCATTTCAGAAACGCCCCTGAAAGATGTCGCCCTGATGACCATCGACGAAATCAACGCCAAAGGCGGCGTGCTCGGGAAAAAGCTGGAGCCGGTGGTGGTTGACCCGGCATCCAACTGGCCGCTGTTTGCCGAAAAGGCCCGCCAGCTTCTGAGCCAGGATAAGGTCGCCGTGGTGTTTGGCTGCTGGACCTCCGTATCGCGTAAATCAGTTCTGCCGGTTTTTGAGGAGCTGAACGGTTTGCTGTTCTATCCGGTGCAGTATGAAGGTGAAGAGATGTCACCTAACGTCTTCTATACCGGCGCGGCGCCTAACCAGCAGGCGATCCCGGCGGTGGAGTACCTGATGAGCGAGGACGGCGGCAGCGCGAAACGCTTCTTCCTGCTGGGAACGGACTACGTTTACCCGCGCACCACGAACAAGATCCTGCGCGCCTTCCTGCACTCGAAAGGCGTGGAAGATAAAGATATTGAAGAGGTCTACACCCCGTTTGGTCATAGCGATTACCAGACCATCGTCGCCAGTATCAAGAAATTCTCCGCGGGTGGTAAAACGGCAGTGGTCTCCACCATCAACGGTGATTCCAACGTGCCTTTCTATAAAGAGCTGGCGAACCAGGGGCTGAAAGCCACGGACGTGCCGGTGGTGGCGTTCTCGGTGGGCGAGGAAGAACTGCGCGGCATTGATACCAAACCGCTGGTGGGTAACCTGGCGGCGTGGAACTACTTTGAATCCGTCGATAACCCGACCAACCAGACCTTTGTCGCGGCCTACAAAGCCTACGCGAAAGCCCATAAGCTGCCGAATGCCGATACCGTCGTCACCAACGATCCGATGGAAGCGACCTATGTCGGCCTGCATATGTGGGCGCAGGCGGTTGAAAAAGCGGGGACAACCGACGTGGACAAAGTGCGCGCGGCAATGGCGAGCCAGTCGTTCAACGCGCCGTCCGGCTTTACGCTGACCATGGATGCCACCAACCACCACCTGCATAAGCCCGTCATGATTGGTGAAATCGAAGGCAACGGCCAGTTCAATGTCGTCTGGCAAACCGAACAGCCGGTACGCGCTCAGCCGTGGAGCCCGTTTATCGCCGGGAATGACAAAAAACCTGACCAGCCGATGAAAACCGCCAGCAACTAAGCCACCACCAGGGAGAGACGTCATGAACGCCATGCGCATAATTATTGCGATTGTGTGGCTTACCGGACTGCTGCCAGGGATGGTGCAGGCATCGGATGCCGATGATTTCGTTGCCGCTAGCCGCAGCCAGCAGACCGCTATGCTGACCCGCTGGGCAGCCACGCCGGAACCTGCACGTTTGCCGCTGCTTAAAGCGCTGCAACAGGAGAACCTCTACACCGACAGCCAGAAGAAGGCTTTTACCCGCATCGACGGCGAAATGGTTGCCCTGGGCGCGGCAAAGAGCGCCGAAGGAACGACCAAAGCCGTGCGGCTGACCAACCGGCTGCGCGTGTTAACCGTCACGGCGCTGGCGACGCATCAGCTTGTCAGTGACAGTGTCACCGAAAGGCGTCATGCCGCGCGGCAACTTCAGCGTGACGCCCAGCCGGATATGCTCGGGTTTCTGCAACAGCGGGCTAACCGCGAAACGGATGACGTCACCCGACAGTCGCTGAGGCTGGCGCTGGCAAATCTTCAGCTGGCGAGTCCGCAGGCGGAAACGCGCCTCAACGCGGTTGAACTGTTGGGACAGTCTGACGATCCGGATGTTCAGGCCACGCTGACGCCGTTCACCCGGGCGCAAACCGAGCCGGACGCACGGGTACGTGCCGCCGCCGCTGAGAGCCTGGACCGTATTCAGCACCGGCTGATGTGGGGCGAACTGCTGGGGCAGGCCTTCATGGGCCTGTCGTTGGGATCGGTACTCTTGCTGGCCGCGCTCGGGCTGGCTATCACCTATGGTCTGCTGGGGGTGATTAACATGGCCCACGGCGAAATGCTGATGCTCGGGGCGTATGCCACCTGGATGGTGCAGCAGGTTATGGCGCAGTGGATGCCTCAGTGGCTGGCGCTTTATCCGGTGGTGGCGCTGCCGGTGGCGTTTTGCCTGACGGCAGGTATCGGGATGGTGCTGGAGCGCACGGTGATCCGCCATCTGTATGGCCGCCCGCTGGAAACCCTGCTCGCCACCTGGGGGATCAGCCTGATGCTTATCCAGCTGGTGCGCATGACCTTTGGCGCCCAGAACCTTGAGGTCGCAAACCCGGCCTGGCTGTCCGGCGGGGTGCAGGTTTTCGCCAACCTGACGCTACCGTGGAACCGCATTGTGGTGCTCGGGTTTGTGCTGATGGTGCTGTTCTTCACCTGGCTCATTCTGAATAAAACGCGTCTGGGGCTGAACGTGCGGGCGGTGACGCAAAACCGCAGCATGGCGGCCTGCTGCGGCGTCCCCACCGGACGGGTAGATATGCTGGCGTTTGGCCTCGGGTCCGGCATTGCCGGGCTGGGCGGCGTGGCATTGTCCCAACTGGGGAACGTGGGACCGGAGCTGGGCCAGGGATACATCATTGATTCGTTCCTGGTGGTGGTGCTCGGCGGCGTCGGCCAGCTGGCCGGTAGCGTCGCGGCGGCCTTTGGTCTGGGGATCTTCAATAAAATTCTTGAACCGCAGATGGGTGCCGTGCTGGGCAAAATCCTGATTCTGGTGGCGATCATTCTGTTTATTCAGAAACGTCCGCAGGGGTTATTCGCACTTAAAGGGAGGGTGACAGACTGATGAGCCAGCCATTGGCCTTAACACTGGCGCGCAGGGCACCGCGCTCCACGCAAATCTTCGGCAGTCTGCTGGTTGCGGCGCTGCTGGTGCTGCCTTTTCTCGCGCTGTTGCCCGCAACGCATCCGCTGGCCGTTTCTACGTGGATGTTGACGCTCATCGGCAAGATCCTCTGCTACGCAGTTGTCGCCGTGGCCCTCGATCTGGTCTGGGGCTATGCCGGTATGCTCTCACTGGGGCACGGCATATTCTTCGCCCTGGGCGGCTATGCGATGGGCATGTACCTGATGCGCCAGGCGGCCGGGGACGGGCTGCCCGCGTTTATGTCGTTTCTCTCGTGGAGCGAGCTGCCCTGGTTCTGGTGGGGAACGCAGCATTTTGCATGGGCTCTGGTGTTAATTGTGACGATCCCCGGCCTGCTGGCGCTGGTCTTCGGCTGGTTTGCTTTTCGCTCGAAGATCAAAGGGGTCTATTTCTCCATCATGACCCAGGCGCTGACCTACGCGGGCATGCTGCTGTTCTTTCGCAACGAAACCGGCTTTGGCGGCAATAACGGCTTTACCGGTTTTACCACGCTGCTCGGGTTTTCCGTCACGGCGACCACCACGCGGATCGCGCTGTTTCTCGCAACGGTCGTGCTGCTGCTTCTGGCCCTGGGCACAGGCTACGCGCTGGCGAAGAGTAAATTTGGCCGCATTTTAACGGCGGTGCGCGATGCGGAAAACCGTCTCACGTTCTGCGGCTACGATCCGCGCGGTTTCAAGCTGCTGGTCTGGACTCTTTCCGCCGTGCTGTGTGGCCTGGCGGGAGCGCTGTACGTTCCGCAGGTGGGCATTATCAACCCGGGTGAAATGTCGCCGACCAACTCGATTGAAGCGGCCATCTGGGTAGCGCTGGGTGGACGCGGCACTCTGGTGGGCCCGGTGATTGGCGCGGCGCTGGTCAACGGTGCGAAGAGCTTTTTCACCGTGGCGATGCCGGAGTACTGGCAGCTGTTTCTGGGGCTGATTTTCATCGCCGTGACGCTGTTTTTACCGCGCGGCGTGTTCGGTCTGTTTCGTAAGGGAGAGAATTAATGCAGCCCTCTGAAGGACTCTTTACCCGCCAGCTACCGGGCGACCGTTACCGCGAGCAGACCGATCCGGTGTTGCAGCTCGAGGCCATTAACGTCAGTTTCGACGGTTTTCAGGCGTTGACCGATCTCTCGCTGAACATCGGCGTCGGAGAATTGCGCTGCATCATTGGCCCTAATGGCGCCGGTAAAACCACGCTGATGGACGTGATTACCGGCAAAACCCGGCCAAAAAGCGGGAAAGCTATTTACGATCAGTCCATCGATCTGACTGCCCTGGAACCGGCGGCCATCGCCCGTCAGGGCATTGGCCGTAAGTTCCAGAAGCCGACCGTGTTTGAAGCGCTGACCGTAGGGGAAAACCTCGAAATCGCCATGAAAGCCGACAGGTCCGTCTGGGCGAGCCTGCGGGCCACGCTCAGCGGCGAGCAGCGCGACCGCATTGATGAGATGCTGGTTTTGCTGCGGCTTGGCAGCGAGCGCGATCGCCGTGCCGGGCTGCTTTCCCACGGACAGAAGCAGTTTCTGGAGATCGGCATGCTGCTGGTGCAGGACCCGCACCTGTTACTGCTGGACGAACCCGCCGCCGGTATGACCGACGCAGAGACGGAATACACTGCCGAGCTGTTCCGCACCCTGGCAGGCAAGCATTCGCTGATGGTGGTTGAGCACGATATGGGCTTCGTCGAGACCATCGCCGACCACGTCACGGTGCTGCATCAGGGGCGGGTACTGGCGGAAGGTTCGCTTCGCGAGGTACAGGCCAATGAACAGGTAATTGACGTCTATCTGGGACGTTAAGGAGAGGTGATGTTACAGGTTAGCGAACTGAATCAGTACTACGGCGGAAGTCATATTCTGCGCGGGGTGAGCTTTGAGGCGGTCGTCGGGGAAGTTACCTGCCTGCTGGGGCGCAACGGGGTGGGCAAAACCACGCTGCTGAGGTGCCTGATGGGGCTGATCCCGGTGAAAGGCGGGGAGGTGGTCTGGCAGGGAAAGAGCATCACTCACAGTAAACCGCACCAGCGGGTGCAGTCCGGCGTGGCCTATGTTCCGCAGGGGCGGGAGATTTTTCCGCGTCTGACCGTAGAAGAAAACCTGCTGATGGGGCTGTCACGCTTCTCCGCGGGAAACGCAAGGAGCGTACCGGAGGAGATTTGGCAGCTTTTCCCGGTGCTGAAGGAGATGAAGCACCGACGCGGAGGCGATCTTTCCGGTGGTCAGCAGCAGCAGCTGGCGATAGGTCGCGCGCTGGCGAGCCGTCCACGGTTACTGATTCTGGATGAACCCACGGAAGGTATTCAGCCGTCGGTGATTAAAGAGATTGGGCAGGTGATCCGCAGCCTGGCGAACCGGGGGGATATGGCCATCCTGCTGGTGGAGCAGTTTTATGATTTTGCGGCAGAGCTGGCCGACAGCTATCTGGTGATGTCGCGCGGCAGCATCGTCCAGCAGGGGCGCGGGGAGAACATGGAGCAGGAGGGCGTTCGCGGGCTGGTTGCGATCTGAAATGTTATAATATAACATCCTCATTCTTATAAAACGGAATGAGGATTTTGCTGTGGCTGCACAACTTGCAAAAATTGCGCTGACTCTGGGAACGCTGCTGGTAAGCGGCTCGCTTTTTGCCCATTCGCACGGTCATCAGATGACAGAGGCGGAACAGAAGGCGGCAAACGGCGTCTTTGAGGATAAAGACGTCAGGGACAGGAAGCTGTCTGACTGGGACGGGACCTGGCAGTCCGTTTATCCGTTCCTGCTTGATGGTTCGCTGGATCCGGTTTTCGAAAAGAAAGCGCAGAAGGGAGAAAAATCCGCTGCCGAGGTGAAGGCCTACTACCGTAAGGGGTACGCGACGGACGTGGACGCCATCGGCATTGAAAACAACGTGATGGAATTCCACCGAGGCAAAACGGTGAGCAGCTGCCGCTACGACTACAGCGGCTACAAAATTCTGACCTATGCGTCGGGGAAAAAAGGCGTGCGCTACCTGTTTGAATGCAAGGATAACGCGAGCCAGGCGCCTAAGTTTGTGCAGTTCAGCGACCATATCATCGGGCCGAAAGCCTCTTCACACTTCCATATCTTTATGGGCAACACCTCCCACGAGGCGCTGCTGAAAGAGATGGATAACTGGCCGACCTACTACCCGAATGAGATGTACAAAGAGCAGGTGGTGGAGGAGATGTTGCACCACTAGGGTGTTGGTTTTGCCGGGTGACGGCTTCGCCTTACCCGGCTTACGATTAGGGTTTTGTCGGTCGGGTAAGCGCAGCGCCACCCGACACGCTATCTTCACTTTTCACGCGCATCCCGCGCAATATCATCAGCCAGGCCGCAATGATGGCGGCCATCATAATGATAAATAATGACCAGTGCGGCAGATGGGTCAGGATGAGCCCGGTGATCATCGGGTTCGCCGCCGCGCCGAGCCAGCCTAGCGCCTGGGCGGAGAAATAGCTCGCCTTCATGCCCGGCGGGGCGATATTGTCGATCAGCATGTATTCACCCGGTGCATAAATAATTTCACCCAGGGTGAAAATCGCCGCCGCGATCCCCCAGTAAATCAGGTTCTCGCCGGAAAGCATAAACCCGCCCAGCCCGAGGATGAAAAAAAGCGTCGCGGCGGTCATTAGCGGACGGATATTGCTGGCGGTGATCTTACGTCCAAGCGCGTATTGCAGGGTGACGACCACCGCCGCGTTGACGGGCAGCACAACGGCCACCACCTTTTCTGCGAAATCACTGTCCGCATGTGCGGCGAGGACATACTGGGAAATACAGGTGGCGAACGATCCACCCACATACGACGCCAGCAGGCCGGAGAGCGTGTACCAGAACAGCGCCCGGTCTTTCAGCAGCACCGAGGGCTGCCACGGCATTTTCTCCTCAGGGCTGTCTGAGGCTATGCTTTTCTGCACAAAGAAATGGATAAACCCGAGCGGCAGTGCGGCGCAGAAGGCGGCCAGCCAGAACGGCAGTTGCAGGCTGTACATCACCAGCAGGGTGCCGATCGGCGGACCGATCGTCCAGCCAATGTTCAGGAAGCTGTAGTTGAGTGAGAAAACGCGTGCCTTTTCGCTGGAGGTCAGCACGTCGGCAAACCATGCTTTCAGCACCGTTGAGAAGACGGAATAGGCGCAGTTAATCAGGGCAAAGAACAGCACCACCAGCGTCACGTTATTCACCAGCGGAATCGCCACAAACCCGGCGATAAAGGCTACGATGGCGATCAGCATATAGCGTTTTTTGTCGAACTTATCCGCCAGGATGCCAAACCCAAGGCTAAACACCACGCCAATGGTCAACGCCACGGTAAGGGCATAGCCAATATTCTCCACGCTCATATCGTACACGCGTGTGAGATATATGGTCATAAAGGGCAGCGTTGCCCCGCGGCCAATTGTTAATAACAATGACGATGCCAGCAACGCTGCGGTTGAGCGCCTGATTGATGGTTTCATTTTCCTGCCCGACAAATGCTTATGCTTTTTTTGTTGTGTTATTACAGGATTATCATGGGATCGGCAGCTTGTATAGCACCCAATTTATCCGCAGGTGCTTCTCTCCAGTACCAGAATTAATGATCTTCTCGCGGGGCTATTTTTTCTGTTACCTTGAAGTGTTTACAAAATTTTAATAATTCAGGGGCGGAAAATGACGCGGAAAGACGGGCTGTTAGCGTTGCTGGTTGTCGTGGTGTGGGGACTCAATTTTGTGGTCATCAAAATGGGGTTGCACAACATGCCTCCACTGATGCTGGCGGGGCTGCGCTTCCTGCTGGTGGCCTTCCCGGCGCTGCTGTTCGTTGCCCGCCCGAAAATTCCCCTTAAGCTGCTGCTGGGCTACGGCCTTACCATCAGCTTTGGTCAGTTTGCGTTTCTTTTTTGCGCCATCAAATTCGGTATGCCTGCGGGCCTGGCTTCGCTGGTGCTTCAGGTGCAGGCGTTCTTTACCATCATTCTCGGCGCATTTGTCTTCGGCGAACGCTTGCAGGGCAAGCAGCTGGCGGGCATTAGCCTTGCGGTCTTTGGCGTGCTGGTGCTGATTGAAGGCAGCCTCAACGGTCAGCATGTCGCGCTGCTAGGCTTTATGCTCACCCTGGCGGCGGGGCTGAGCTGGGCGTGCGGCAATATCTTTAACAAACTGATAATGCAGCACGAGACGCGTCCGCCGGTCTTATCGCTGGTGGTCTGGAGCGCATTGATCCCAATCGTGCCGTTTATGGCCGCGTCGTTTTTTCTGGATGGTCCGCAGGCGATGTTGAAAAGCCTGGTGGAGATCGACCTGACGACGATTTTGTCGCTGATCTACCTGGCGTTAGTCGCCTCAATCATTGGCTATGGTATCTGGGGATCGCTGCTCGGACGCTATGAAACCTGGCGTGTGGCGCCGTTATCGCTGCTGGTACCGGTGGTCGGGCTTGCCAGCGCCGCACTGTTGCTGGATGAAACGCTCAGCGCGCTGCAACTGTGTGGCGCAGGGCTGATTATGGCCGGGCTGTATATCAACGTCTTTGGCTTGCGGGTGAGTCGGGCAACGCGGGTGCGGGGTTAAGGCAGAAAAAAGCCCCGCATTAGCGGGGCAAAAACGATTTACAGGTCGTGGTTGTAATACGGCACGCCTAATTCGTCGGATTTGTCGCTGCCAGCGCCCATGTGATTGAAGTCCCAGGGCGACTGGTTTTGCGTGGACGGCATAATCATGGTGTCACGATTATTTTGCTGCCCCGCATTGGGGGTTTGCTCCGCGAAGCTCTGGCCGGAAACCAGCACCAGCAAGGTGAGGGCGGCGGAGGCGATAAATTTCATGATTTCCTCGGTTACGTCTTAACAGGCGATGATTAACTGCAATGTTTTAGCGGATACAGATAACGGGATTCACCCGGCATACTGGTAATACGGTACTTATGAGGCGGCACGTCAAAGTAGTTCTTGAACGTACGCGTCAGGGTCTGTTGCGATTCAAATCCGTAGCGTTCCGCCAGATAGAGGATCGGCTCATTGCTTTCTTTCAGTTTTTGGGCAATCTCCGTCAGCTTGCGGCTGCGAATATATTGTCCTAATGAATGGCCGGTCTCTTTTTTAAACATCCGTTGCAGGTGCCATTTTGAGTAACCTGAACGCTCAGACACTTTCTCAAGAGAGAGTGGAGATTCCAGGTTATCTTCGATCCAGTCCAAAATGCTATGAATGGTGATAGCGTCAGTATTGCGTCTGGACATCGTCATACCTCTTTTTCTGTTTACGGCAGGATTTTCTTGAGTAAGAGCTCAAGCGTTGCCACTTCATCTGCCGATAAGTTTTTTGTCAGTTCCTGGTGCAGTGTTTGTCCTACTAATTGATGACATTGCTCACACATGGCCGCGCCATCGCTGGTCAGTTTCACCAGTACGCCACGTTTGTCATTCGGGTTAGGGCTTCGTTCTATCCATCCTTTACAGACGAGACGATCCAGCATGCGGGTTAACGCACCCAGATCGACAGAGAGCACCTTTTTCAGCTCAACCGGCGTGATACACACTTCGCAGCGAATGGAACACAGCACTTTGAACTGTGTTGCGGTGATATCCAGCGGTGACAGATAGTCATTGAGCAGGCGATCTTTTTTCTGGTTAACCATATGAATAAGACGACCCAGTGGGATTATGTCGTTAAAGAGGTCACTGGTGCTTTTCACAATGGTTGCCCTGGCAAGTAGTTTAGTCACGGCAGATATTATTGCTCAGGCAAGTATAAGTCAACTGAATGAATCGGCCGATGCCACGAAATGCTAAAACGCTTCAGGAACTTATTCTGTACGCTTTTAAATCATACAGATAATCTGGGGTTATGAATTACGCGAGACAATTATGGTTACGCTGTCGGATGGCTCCGGACGAGGATTTGCCCCTATAATTGCGATGTTGAATAAGGATAAGGACTGCGGTGCATTATGTTGGATTTGATTAAAGCAGTGGGGCTTGGACTGGTGGTGTTGCTGCCGCTGGCGAACCCGTTAACGACGGTGGCGCTTTTTCTGGGGCTGGCGGGGAACATGAACAGCGCAGAGCGCAATCAGCAGTCGATGATGGCCTCTGTCTATGTCTTTGCCATAATGATGGTGGCTTATTACGCCGGGCAACTGGTGATGAATACCTTTGGTATTTCGATTCCCGGTCTGCGTATTGCTGGCGGGCTGATTGTGGCCTTTATTGGTTTCCGGATGCTGTTCCCGGCGCACAAAGCGCACGAATCCCCGGAAGCCAAAAGCAAATCGGAGGAGCTTGAAAGCGAACCGAGCGCCAACATCGCGTTTGTGCCGTTAGCCATGCCGAGCACGGCGGGGCCGGGGACGATTGCGATGATCATCAGTTCCGCCTCAACGGTGCGTGATGGGACGACATTCCCGCACTGGGTTATCACCGTTGCGCCGCCGATCATTTTTGCGCTTATCGCTATTATCGTCTGGGGGTCATTGCGCAGCTCCGGGGCGATTATGCGCTGGGTGGGTAAGGGGGGGATTGAAGCTATCTCCCGACTGATGGGTTTTCTGCTGGTCTGTATGGGCGTGCAGTTTATTATTAACGGCGTGCTGGAGATTGTTAAGACGTATCATTGAGAACGTTGCCGGGTGGCGGCTTCGCCTTACCCGGCCTACTCGCAATGCATATAATTCTTATGAATATAAAGCGATGCGTCTTGTGCAACCACTCCTCTGGCAACGAGAATCGGTATCTATGATTGTCAGACCAAAATGACAGATGAAAGATTCCGTTATCTTGGCGGTGATGATGAACACGGATATTAATGCTTCGTAGGCCGGGTAAGGCGAAGCCGCCACCCGGCATAACAAACGTCAACCGTGGCTGGACTGTTCTTCCATCGCGACCGGCCATTTACGGAAGATAAGCACCGACCAGATCAGCGCGATCAGCGCCGGAATCGCCCCGAGATAACCAATGGCCGACATCGATACATGCAGGCTGATCTGATTTCCCACCAGCGCACCGGCGCCAATCCCCAGATTAAAAATCCCGGAGAAGAGCGACATCGCTACGTCCGTGGCGTCCGGGGCCAGGGCCAGCACTTTGACCTGCATTCCCAGACCAATAATCATGATTGCCACGCCCCAGAACAGACTGAGGATCGCCAGATGACTCTCGCTGCCTGCCGCAGGCATCAGTAACAGCAGGCATGCCAGCAGCAGACCAATCGCACTGCTTACCAGCGCAGACGCGTGCTTATTGCCCAGCTTCCCGAACAGGATGCTGCCGATAATCCCCGCGCCGCCCAGGATCAGCAGCAGAACGGTGGCAAAGTTAGCGCTAAAGCCCGCCACAACCTGAACAAACGGCTCAATATAGCTGTAGGCCGTGTAATGGGCGGTCACCACAATCACGGTCAGCAGATAGATGCTCATCAGCGCCGGTCGACGCATCAGCAGCGGCAGACTTTTCAGCGAGCCGGAGTGTTCGCTGGGCAGTTTTGGCAGCAGTTTGATCAGACACACCAGGGTGATCAGCGCCCCCATGCCGATGGCAAAGAAGGTGGTGCGCCAGCCGAAGTATTGTCCCACAATGCGCCCGATCGGCAGGCCTAACACCATCGCCAGCGCCGTTCCGGTGGCAATCAGGCTCAGCGCCTGGGCGCGTTTTCCCGCCGGAGCCAGACGAATGGCGAGGGACGCGGTGATCGACCAGAAAACGGCATGGGCAAACGCGATGCCGACGCGGCTGATGACCAGCACGGTAAAGTTCCATGCCATAAATGACAGCACATGGCTGGCAATGAACACCACAAACAGCCCAATCAGCAGCTTACGACGTTCCATCTGGCTGGTCAGCAGCATAAACGGCAGCGACATCAGCGCCACCACCCATGCATAGATGGTCAGCATAATGCCAACCTGTGCCGTTTCCATATGGAAGCTGGCGGCGATGTCGGACAACAGCCCAACCGGAACAAATTCCGTGGTGTTGAAAATAAACGCGGCGATGGCGAGCGTGACCACGCGTAGCCACGCGACTCTGCGGGAAACCGTGTGTGTTGTCATAGGGATATCTGGGATTCGTTGCCTGAAAGATGAGGAGACGATCTTAAAGCCTTAAACGGCGAAAACTCAACCGTTATGTGATGTGAATCACAAAATTTACCTTCATGCAGCGGTAGCGAACGGGGTTGTTTTCATCGAAGATAAAGAACAACACAACAAAAACAGGCGGTAACACGATGCAGGAGATTGATTTTTATCTGGTAGATGCGTTCAGCGCGTCCTCCTTTGGCGGCAACCCGGCGGTGGTGTGCCCGCTCGACGCATGGCTGCCGGATGAGACGTTACTGCGAATGGCACAACAGCATAACCAGTCAGAAACCGCGTTTTTTGTGTGTACCAAAGGGGGGATCGAGTTGCGCTGGTTCACCACGCTCACCGAGGTTAATCTCTGTGGTCACGCGACGCTTGCCGCGGCGTATGTACTTTTTCACGAACTGGATTATCCGGACTCACGCCTTCATTTTGACACCGCCTCTGGTCGCCTGACCGTCAGTCGTGAAGGTGACTGGATGACGCTGGACTTCCCGGCCTGCCCGACGCAGGCACAGACGCCGCCACCGGAGATGCTCACCGCACTCGGTATCAGCCACTACGTCGAGGCGCGAAAAGGCCGCGCCTGGGTGCTGGTACTGGAAAGCCGCGAGCAGGTTGAAGCCCTTAATCCGGATTTCTCCGCCATGACGCCGGGCGAGCATAAAGTAGCCGTCACTGCCCGGGACGAGGGGGAATACGACTTTGTCAGCCGTTTCTTCTCGCCAGGCGTGGCCGTGCCGGAAGATCCTGTCACCGGCTCCGCGCACACCATGCTGATCCCGTACTGGAGTGAACGGCTTGGCAAAACACAGATGTTTGCCCGCCAGGTTTCTGCCCGTGGTGGCGACGTACGCTGCGAACTCAAGGGCGACCGCGTGCGGATGGGCGGGCAGGCGGCACTGTATCTGAAGGGCACAGTATTTCTGCGCTGAACAAATCTAAGAGGAACCAACGATGCAGGAAATTGATTTTTATCTGGTAGATGCCTTCAGCGACAGGGCGTTCGGCGGCAATGCGGCGGCGGTGTGTCCGCTGGAAGCGTGGCTGCCGGATGAGACGCTGCTGAAGATGGCGAAGCAGCATAATCAGTCAGAGACGGCGTTCTTTGTCCGAACGGATAACGGGTTTGAACTGCGCTGGTTTACCACGCAGGATGAAATTAACCTCTGCGGCCACGCAACCCTCGCGGCTTCTCACGTTATTTTCGAATACCTGGATTATCCGCATACGGAAATCACCTTCACCACGCGCTTTGTCGGCGATCTGACGGTACAACGCAGCGGCGACTGGCTGACGCTTAATTTCCCGGCGTGGTCAACCGAGGTTGTCGATACTCCACCCGCAGTGCTGTTCAGCGCGCTGGGCATTAACGCAGCAGACGAGGTGCGTGTGGGGCGTGACTACATGGTGGTGCTCGACAGCCAGCGGCAGGTGGAAGCGCTGACGCCGGATATTGCGGCCATGCTCCCGCTCGGGAAAATGGTCTGCGTTACGGCGCCGGGGGATGAGTATGATTTCGTCAGCCGCTTCTTCTGCCCGGGGGAAGGGGTGCCGGAAGATCCGGTGACGGGATCAGCTCACAGCATGCTGATCCCGTACTGGAGCGAAAAGCTTGGTAAAACGCAGATGTCGGCCCGCCAGGTCTCCTTGCGCGGTGGGGATCTGCGCTGCGAGCTGAAAGGCGACCGCGTGCTGATTGGCGGGCAGGCCACGCTGTATATGAAGGGAAAAATTTTCCTTCGACTCCAGGACTACGTTCATCATTAACAACTGGGCGCTGGTGGCTGACGCTCGTTCAGCAGCGCGATAAACGCCTCAAGCTGGCGGGTCATCGCCCCGCGTCGCCACACCAGCCAGGTGGTGAGCCAGCGCCAGTTTTCCGCCAGCGGCCACGCCGCCACCTGATGATGGCCCGGCATGCTCTCCAGCATGGAGCGGGGCATCAGCGCAATGCCTGCCCCGGCAATCACGCAGGCGAGCATCCCGTGATAGGACTCCATCTCATGGATCCTTCCCGGCGTGACGCGGTCGGCATGGAACCAGCTCTCCAGATGACGCCGGTAAGAACAGTTGGCGCGAAAGGCATACACGTCGCTGCCGCTCACCTGCGTGGCTTTTGATACTTCTGCGTGACCCGCAGGGGTGACCAGCATCATTTCTTCCCGGTAAACCGGCATCCCTTCCAGTTCCGGGTGCGAGAGCGGCCCGTCGACAAAGGCGGCGCTGAGCGTCCCCTCAAGCACGCCGTCAACCATCGTACCGGAAGGTCCGGTGGACAACGCAAACTGAATGCGCGGATAGCGCTGGTTAAACCGCGCCAGACTTTCCGGAATGCGCACGGCGGCGGTACTTTCCAGCGCGCCGAGCGAGAATAATCCCTGCGGTTCATCCCCGGCGACGACCATTCGCGCTTCGTCAACCAGCGCCAGGATCTGCTTGCTGTAGCGCAAAAAATTGTGCCCGGCGGGGGAAAGCCGCAGGCGCTGATTCTCGCGAATAAACAGTTCCACGCCGAGATCCGCTTCTAACTGTCGGATGCGGGTGGTGAGGTTTGACGGCACCCGGTGTACCTTCTGCGCCGCCTGGGTAATGCTGCCGGTCAGTGCGACGGCGTTAAACATCTCAAGCTGAGTTAAGTCCATACCGTTCTCGTATTGTGAATAAGGTGGTGAGTATTATTCATTTTTAAGAAATAGCAGAGTAGGCCACAATCAATCAACTGTTATTATGTGGAGAACATCATGACCTATTCATCTGCTACCCATGCCCACTCTGTCAACCCGGCTACCGGCGAAACGCTGGCTGCTTACCCGTGGGCAACGTCCCATGACGTTGAGCGTGCCATTGCGCAGGCGGATACCGGTTTTCGTCAGTGGCGACGCGAAAGCGTGGCGCACCGGGCGCAAAAACTTCGCGATCTGGGTGCGGCGCTGCGTAGTCGTGCGGAAGAGATGGCGCAGACTATCTCCCGGGAGATGGGCAAGCCCATTATGCAGGCGCGTGCGGAGGTGGCTAAGTCTGCCAGCCTTTGCGACTGGTACGCTGAACACGGCCCGGCGATGCTGCACCCGGAATCTACCCAGGTCGAAAATGCGGTGATTGAGTACCGTCCGCTTGGGCCCGTTCTGGCGGTGATGCCGTGGAACTTCCCGCTCTGGCAGGTGCTGCGCGGTGCGGTGCCGATCCTGCTGGCAGGGAACAGCTATCTGCTTAAACATGCGCCTAATGTGCTCGGCTCGGCGGAGCTGATCGGGAAGGTATTCGCGGATGCCGGTTTCCCGGAGGGGGTCTTTGGCTGGGTGAACGCGACGAATGACGGCGTCAGCCAGGCGATTAACGATCGTCGTATCGCGGCGGTGACCGTAACCGGCAGCGTTCGGGCTGGTGCGGCAATTGGCGCGCAGGCGGGCGCGGCGTTGAAGAAATGTGTGCTGGAGCTGGGCGGCTCCGATCCGTTTATCGTTCTGAACGATGCCGATCTGGATCTGGCCGTCAACGCGGCGGTGGCCGGACGTTATCAGAATACCGGGCAGGTTTGTGCGGCGGCAAAACGCTTTATTGTGGAAGCGGGCGTGGCGGACGCCTTTACCCAACGCTTTGTTGACGCGGTCAAGGCGCTGAAGATGGGCGCACCGGATGAGGAAGATAACTATATTGGCCCGATGGCGCGATTTGATCTTCGCGATGAACTGCATCAGCAGGTGCAGGCTACGCTGGCGGAAGGGGCGACCCTGCTGCTGGGCGGAGAGAAGATGTCCGGGACCGGTAACTATTATGCCCCAACCGTACTCGGCGGCGTCACCCCACAGATGACGGCCTTTCGTCAGGAGCTGTTTGGTCCGGTGGCGGCAATTACCATCGCGAACGATGCGGCGCACGCATTGCAGCTGGCTAACGACAGCGATTTTGGCTTATCGGCGACGGTCTTTACCGAGAACGATGCGCTGGCTGAAACCTTTGCGCGCGAGCTGGAGTGCGGCGGGATCTTTATCAACGGCTACAGCGCCAGCGATGCGCGCGTCGCGTTTGGCGGGGTGAAGAAGAGCGGCTTCGGGCGAGAGCTTTCTCATTTCGGCCTGCATGAGTTCTGTAATGTGCAGACGGTGTGGAAGGATCGCGTCTAGTCTTGTTGCCGGGTAAGGCCAGGCCGCTACCCGGCAATTCACGTTTCCTGTCATTTTTGCGTAATGGTTCTGTCATTTTCGTTTCGTAGACTCGCTCGCGTCTAACGTATTGTTACAGAAGAAAATTATGAACCTAACGCAAATTTTTAGTCGTCTTGCGCCGCGCTTTATCCCTCGTCAGTTTGGCATGCTGACCGGCATCTTTTGTATTATTGGCCTTTTCTCCGCCCTGCAACTCTCTTCCTCTTTCCTGCTGACCGCCTCCCTGAATGAAGCCCAGCGTAACGAACAGCGCAATCAGCTGGCCTGGCAGCAGCAGAGCAGGCTGGATCAGGCCCGTATTTCTCTGCTGGCGGCCAGCGATCTGCTCAACCGCTCCGGCGTGTACTTTATGCAGGACAAGGAGACCGGCTCGGAAGGGAGCTGGCATAGCCTGATGGACGAGGCGCAAAAATCCCTGGCGGCGTCACAGCAGGCATGGCAGGCCTGGCTCGCGCTTAATCCGCCGAAAGACGACGGGCTGGTTAATAGCTATCAGCTGTTTTTCGATGCCATCCGAGAGCAGGCGGAGGGGCTGGTGAAAACCAACAGCATCGACCTCTTTTTCGCCGTACCCGCCCAGGCGTTTCAGACCGATTTTAATGACAATTTCGCACGCTATCAGCAACGGAGTGAGAAGCAGACGATACAGGGGCGTCAGTCGCTCATGGAACAACTCTCAGGTCTGCAACGGCTGTTCCTGTTTGCGCCGCTGGCGCTACTGGCCATTGCCATAGCCGTCTGGTTCGGAATGGCGAAGTGGGTGATATCCCCGCTACGCCGTCTGATTATCCATATTAACCAGCTTGCGGCAGGGGATTTGTCAGGCACGCCGCCTGACGTTGTGCGCTTTAACCGTGAAATCAGCCAGCTCAGCGGCAGTATTACCGCCATGCAGCGCGGGCTCCAGCAACTGGTGACCCAGGTCAGCGAGGCCACTACCTCCATGGTTGAAAATATCGGATCGCTTGCGCAGGGGAATCAGAAGCTTTATCAGCAGTCTACGCGACAGGCCAAAGAGCTGGAGGAGGTGACCGCACACATCGCCGATCTCGAAACCCACGTTGAGGGGAACACGGGTTATGCAAAACTCGCCCGCTCGCGCGCGGATGAAGCCCGACAGGCTGCCGCTGGTGGGGAGCAAATGATGTCAGCGGTGAATGGCTCGATGCAGACGATCGTCGACCGATCCTCAGAGATGCGCGGGATCGTCGCGATGATCGACAGCGTGGCGTTTCAGACCAACATTCTCGCCCTCAATGCTGCCATTGAAGCCGCCCATGCAGGAGAGCAGGGGCGCGGATTTGCTGTGGTTGCCCGGGAAGTGGGGCTGTTGGCCAGAAAAAGCAGTCACTCTACGCAAACCATCCAGGCGCTAATTAACCACTCGCTACAGGGCATTGAAGAAGGTTCTCAGGTGGTAAACCGTCTGGAAGATAATCTGCAACAGGTTACCGGGCTGGTGGCGAATCTGAGCAGCCTGCTGAATGATATTTCGCTGGCCACCCTGAATCAGGGGGACAGCATTCATCAGATGACCCGTCAGCTTCAGGCGCTGAATCAGGTATCGCGTCGGACAGATGTGCTGGTTAGCGAAGCGTCAAATGCCTCTGAGCGCCTGCATCAGCAGTCCGATCTTTTGTTGCAGGCCGTCTCGCGTTTTCGTCTCCCTGCCTGACGTGACGTATCAGCCTCTGTTATACTCGCAGCCCGTTTTAGCCTGAGGGCAAGGAGCAAAGTGTGGCTGCGGTCATCCATAATGAGATGCTGGACGAGATTCTGGCGCAGGTTCGTCCGTTACTGGGGCAGGGTAAGGTTGCCGATTACATTCCCGCGCTGGCTTCGATCAGCGGTAATAAGCTCGGTATCGCCATTTGTACTGTCGACGGTCAGCGTTTTCAGGCGGGAGACGCGCTTGAGCGCTTTTCGATTCAGTCGATCTCAAAAGTGCTTAGCCTCGTTGCCGCCATGCGCCAGTATGACGAGCAGGAGATCTGGCAGCGGGTAGGCAAAGATCCGTCCGGTCAGCCGTTCAACTCCCTTCTCCAGCTGGAAATCGAACAGGGTAAGCCGCGTAACCCGTTTATTAACGCCGGGGCGCTGGTGGTGTGCGATATGCTGCAAAGCCGGCTGAGCGCGCCGCGCCAGCGGATGCTCCAGATTGTGCGGCAGCTTTCCGGCGTGCAGGACATCGCCTACGATCCGGTGGTAGCGCGCTCTGAGTTTGAACACTCTGCACGTAACGCCGCCATCGCCTGGCTGATGAAGTCCTTCGGCAACTTTCATAATGATGTCGCCACGGTTCTGCAAAACTATTTTCATTACTGCGCACTGAAGATGAACTGTGTCGAACTGGCGCAGACTTTTCTGTTTCTGGCGCATCAGGGCCATGCCCCGCATCTGGGCGAGGACGTTGTCTCCCCGATGCAGGCCCGGCAGATCAACGCCTTAATGGCAACCAGCGGGATGTATCAGAATGCCGGGGAGTTTGCCTGGCGCGTGGGGCTGCCGGCTAAATCCGGCGTTGGCGGTGGGGTCGTGGCGATTGTCCCTCACGAGATGGCGATTGCCGTCTGGAGCCCGGAACTGGACGAGACCGGAAATTCACTGGCGGGCGTGGCGGCGCTGGAACAGCTGACCAAACGCCTTGGACGGTCCGTATACTGATGTCCACGTTAGATCCTCTGTTCGCGCGCCTGGCTCGCTCCACGTTCCGTTCACGATTTCATTTAGGGACGAAAGAGCGGCAATACTGCTGGGATAAGGGCGCGGAGACTATCGATAAGCATGCCGCCGATTTTGTCGCCGCGCGGCTGGCGCCTGCACACCCGGTGAATGACGGTAAGCAGACGCCAATGCGCGGCCATCCGGTTTTTATCGCCCAGCATGCCACGGCAACCTGCTGTCGGGGCTGTCTGGCTAAGTGGCACGCTATCCCGCAGGGCGTGCCGCTGAGTGCGCAGCAACAACAGTATATCGTCAACGTAATCCATCATTGGCTGGTCATAGAGGTAAATCGTGCCTCCTGAACTGACAATGTCTCTGTTTAAGCTACGCTTTTACTAATGCTCAGCGTCAGGAGACGTTATGAAGGCACCTCAAATTCCCGTGAATGAAGCGGAGCGTATGAATGCTCTGCGCGAGTCCGGTCTGCTTGAGATCGACAATTACCCCGCGTTTGATCGTCTTACGCGGCTGGCAACACGCTTTTTCAGGGTGCCGCTGGCGATGATTACGCTGGTGGATGACCACGCCGCGATCGTGAAGTCTGCCGACGGCCAGGTACCTGCCACCCAGCCTCGCGATCTCTCGTTTTGTGGTCATACGATCCTGGGTGACGCGCCGCTGGTGGTGGGGGATACGCTGCGGGACGAACGCTTTGCGGACAACCCGCAGGTGGCGGGAGAGCCTGGCGTGCGCTTTTATGCCGGTTACCCGCTGCGTTTACGTGACGGGGCGTGCGTAGGCTCGTTGTGTCTCATTGATTACGCACCGCGTGAGTTTTCGGCGGCGGATTCCGCCGTACTGGCCGATCTCAGCGCACTGGCAGAGGATGAGTTTGCAGCCGTTAGCGCGGCCACAACCGATGAACTCACGGGGCTGTTTAACCGTCGCGGGTTTAACCAGTTTGCGCAGTTTGCACTGTCGGTTTCGCAGCGTCGGGCAGAACCCTTAACCCTTGGCTGGCTGGATCTGGACCATTTCAAAACCATTAACGATCGCTTCGGGCATCAGGAGGGTGACAAAGCTCTGAAAGCGATGGCCGCCCTGATGCGTTCCTCGTTCCGCGAGGCCGATCTGCTGGTACGTTTCGGGGGAGATGAGTTCGCGGTGCTGTTTGCGGATACCGATGAGCCTGGCGCCTGGATCGCCATGCAGTATCTCGTGGAACAAACGGAAAAGTATAACGCGCGTCAGCTGCATCCCTGGTCGTTACAGTTTTCCTGGGGGCTGAGCGAGTTCGATCATCACCGCAACGATATGCAGGCATGGCTAAAACACGCGGATGCGCAAATGTACGCCATGAAGCGGCAACACCACGGCGAGAAATGACATAACGAAATCCTATGTCATCACTTATTGCGTTACAAAAATGTTAATAGCAAAGTGGAGAGATTCAACCTAAGGACGCACAATGAACTCTCCCATGCTGATTAAACCTCTCTCCCGGCAGGACATCCTCACCCACATCGATGCCCTGAACGATATTTTCGTCAACTGTGTCAACGGAGGCGCCTCCGTCAGCTTTATGCTGCCTTTTTCTGCCGGGAAAGCCCAAACCTTCTGGGCCGGCGTCGCAGACAGCGTCGGGCGTGACGAGCGTACCGTCCTGGGCTGTTTTGATGCGGAGCAGGGGCTGGTTGGCACGGTCCAGCTGATCACCGATCAGCCTGAAAACCAGCCGCACCGTGCAGATGTCGCGAAACTGCTGGTTCATGAGAACGCGCGCCGTAAAGGGGCGGCAATGGCGCTGATGGAAGCCCTGGAGGCGGTTGCACGTGAAAAAGCGCTTACGGTACTGGTGCTTGATACCTCAACCGGCAGCGGCGCGGAGACGTTTTACCAGAGAGCAGGCTGGCAAAAGGCGGGGGAGATCCCACGCTACGCCCTGATGCCGAACGGGGACATGACCGCGACCTCGGTGTTCTATAAATTTCTGTGATTATTTTTCACCATCGCATCCTGAGTTGATCCAGACAGGGGTTATGGTCCTGAAGTTTTGATAAGTTATCACACCAATCTTATCAGGCTGTATGACTAATCATAAAGGACCTCCATTGTGAACACACTCAACCGTCGTGATTTCCCCGGTGCGCGCTATCCTGAACGTATCATCCAGTTTGGCGAAGGTAACTTCCTGCGCGCGTTCGTTGACTGGCAAATCGACCTCTTAAACGAGCATACCAATCTCAATGCCGGTGTGGTGATTGTGCGGCCGATCCAGAGCGATTTTCCGCCGTCCCTGAGCACCCAGGATGGTCTGTATACAACGATTATTCGCGGTCTGAATGAGCAGGGGGAAGCGGTAAGCGATGCGCGTCTTATTCGTTCCGTGAATCGTGAAATCAGCGTCTACAGCCAGTACGATGAATTTCTGAAGCTCGCCCATAACCCGGACATGCGGTTTGTCTTCTCCAATACCACGGAGGCGGGGATCAGCTATCACGCGGGGGATAAGTTTGACGATGCGCCAGCTGTCAGCTATCCGGCCAAACTGACGCGTCTGCTGTTCGAGCGTTTTACCCACTTTAACGGGGCAGCGGATAAAGGCTGGATTATCATTCCTTGCGAACTCATCGACTACAACGGCGATGCCCTGCGTGAACTGGTGCTGCGCTATGCACAGGAGTGGGCGCTGCCGGCGGCATTCATTGCGTGGCTGAATGATGCTAACACTTTCTGTTCGACGCTGGTTGACCGCATTGTTACCGGCTATCCGCGTGATGAGGTGGCAGAGCTGGAAGCCGGGCTGGGCTATCACGACAGCTTCCTCGACACGGCGGAACATTTCTATCTGTTTGTTATTCAGGGGCCGAAATCACTTGCAGCTGAACTGCGCCTGGATAAATACCCACTCAACGTCCTGATTGTTGACGATATCAAACCGTATAAAGAGCGTAAGGTGGCGATCCTCAACGGCGCGCACACGGCGCTGGTTCCGGTCGCTTTTCAGGCCGGCCTGGATACGGTAGGGGAAGCCATGAACGACGCGGAAATTTGCGCGTTCGTAGAGAAGGCTATTTATGAGGAGATTATTCCGGTCCTGGATCTGCCGCGCGACGAGCTGCACTCCTTCGCCAGTGCCGTAACGGGACGTTTCCGTAATCCGTACATTAAGCATCAGCTGCTGTCGATTGCACTGAACGGGATGACCAAATACCGCACCCGCATTCTGCCGCAACTGCTGGCAGGGCAGAAGGCGACCGGCAAACTGCCAGCACGCCTGACCTTTGCCCTGGCGGCGCTGATTGCGTTCTACCGCGCCGAACGCAACGGTGAGCCTTATCCGGTGCAGGACGATGCGCACTGGCTTGAACGTTACCAGCAGTTGTGGACGCAACATCACGACAAACAGGTCACTACCCGTGAACTGGTATCGTCAGTGTTAAGCGTGAGCGAGCACTGGGAGCAGGATCTGACTCAGGTGAACGGACTGGTAGAACAGGTTGCGCAGGATCTGGATGCGATTTTAAGCAAAGGCATGCGCGATGCGGTGAAACCGCTCTGCTAATCATGATGCCCGGCGTTGGCCGGGTTTTTTACAGATTACTTTTAGTTACAACATACTATGCGTCATTTTTTTAAAAAGCACATGCAGCACCGTGCGGTTCAGGCTTAACAGGTCAGAAAATGCAATGAGTTATTAACATGCTTGCAACCGTGAGGGTGATCACGTTTAATAGCCGCGCTCTTTACTTTTCTGAAGCTGATTATGATTGTTCGTCCTCAACAGCACTGGCTGCAACTGATTTTTGTCTGGCATGGTTCGGTACTCCCCAAAATTTATACCCGACTGCTGCTTAACTTCCTGCTTTCCATCGCCGTGATTGTCATGCTGCCGTGGTATACCTCGCTGGGCATTCGGTTTACCGTCGCGCCGTTCAGCATTCTGGGCGTGGCTATCGCCATCTTCCTGGGATTCCGTAATAACGCCTGTTATTCGCGCTACGTTGAGGCGCGTCTGCTTTGGGGGCAGTTGATGATAGCGGCGCGCTCGCTGTTTCGCGAGGTAAAAAACACCTTACCGGATGATAAACATCTCGGAGAGTTTGTCCGCCTGCAAATCGCGTTTGCTAACTGTCTGCGTATGACCCTGCGCAGAGAAACCAATGCCGATCAGCTGTCCCGCTATCTGGCTCCAGACGATTTACGCAACGTGATGGGCGCCAACTCGCCGGCGAACCGTATCCTGCTGATCATGGGGGAGTGGCTGGCCGTACGGCGGCGTAGCGGGCACCTTTCAGACATCCTGTTTCACAGCCTCAACAACCGCCTGAATGACATGTCCATCGTGCTGGCTGGCTGTGAGCGTATCGCCAACACGCCAGTCCCGTTTGCCTATACGCTGATCCTGCACCGGACGGTGTATCTGTTCTGCATCATGCTGCCGTTTGCGCTGGTAGTTGATCTGCATTACATGACGCCCTTTGTCTCTGCGCTGATTTCCTACACCTTTATCTCGCTGGACACGCTGGCGGAAGAGCTGGAAGATCCGTTTGGGACGGAAGATAACGATCTGCCGCTGGACGCCATCTGCAACATGATGGAGCGCGATCTGTTGCAGATGAACGATGAAGAGAACATCCCTGAAAGACTGATGCCTGATAAGCATTATCAGCTGACCTGACGGGCATTCCATTCGTCGCGGGTGATTTCCCACAGTTCCGAGTCCAGCATGCCGCTGACGTAGGCTTTCTTCTCCGTCCTGATAAGCCGCATGCCGCTGCTGTCTGAAATACGTCGGGAGCGGCTGTTGGCCGCCGCTTTCGGCGCACGTAACACCGGTTTATTGAGCGTATTGAACCAGTAATCCGTTGCCGCAATGCTCGCTTCCCGCATATATCCCTGGTCCTGAAATTCCGGTGCGAGCCAGAAGCCCCGGTTGTTGTCCTCCACGTCATACAGGCAAATCAACCCCATCAGTTCGTCAGGCGCTTCGCGACGGCGAATCGTCCAGAACCACGCAATCCCTTTGGCCATATCGGGTAGTGCAACGTTGTTAACATAATTTTCTGCACCGTTTTCCGGGTAGGGCCAGGGGACTGAAGCCACCATATAGCGGACAATTTCCCAGCGCGGATAGCGTTGCTGGATCTGGACGGCATCGGCGGCAACAAGGGGTTTAAGTAATAAGCGTTCTGTCGTAAGCGTGGGTATCGTCATCCGGTGATCTCCATATTTGAGCGTTATCATTTGTTTGGGTTCTGATATTTCATCAATATCACATTCCAGTTGGTCGTGCTTTTGTTATTCAGATTTATCCATAAAGGAGTATGTAATGCCAAGAAAAGCCAGGCCCGAAGAAGCCGAAACACTCTGGCACGTCCGTAACGAAGCGATGCGCCATGGCTGTAAAATCTGTTACGACGCAGAAGTGATTGCGCGCTGGACGTCAGAAAAGATGCCTGAACATTACCGTACCTCCAGGTCGATTTCGTGTTATAGGCCTGCCCATGCAGGAGCTGAACTGCTCCCAAATGGAGCTACGGTTTACGAAGTTCAATAGCTTATTTACATTTGCTTACATAAATACACTTTCTTTACATTAAGTAATGTAAGATATTTTTTTAGCACAAAATGCAAAACTAAATTAAATGGAGATGATTTATGTCGAATATAAGAGCATTAAGCCTTAATGAGATAGCATTAGTAAGTGGCGGCAATGGAAGCGGTAATTATGAAGGTGCCGGTAGTCGTAACACCAGCTCTAAATCTGGTAATTCAAAAGGAAACAATGGCTCTATTTACAAGGGCGTTGACTCATGCGGCGCAGGAATCATCGGTGGTCTAATCGCCGGCTCTCCTGGGGGGCCAGTGGGTATGACCGCTGGGGTAATTGGTGGAGCTATAGCTGGTCAGTGCACAAAAGATAGTTTTTCAGATCGTGGTAGTAAAGATAAAAGTAATAATTACAACGGCCCCGGACAATGCCGTTGGTAAGTAATTTGAGTTGTGTGTGATAATAATTTAAAAGCTCATTATAACTGAATGTTATTCTAGGTGTTTCGATATTTAATGATTATTCGAAGTAGTCATGATGAGTTATTATTTTTGATAAAGTTAATGTAATCACAAGTATCGGGTTAAGCATGAAACAATTTTTAAATTTCCTAATTTACTTATTTTTTTTCATTATCGCATTTACCCTTTTGAAATACGCTGAAGTTCTTGAGTTTGACGAAGTATCACGGCCAGGGATTATATCAAGGTTTCTTATTGCGTTGATTGTATTAATAGCAGTAACTCGATGGGGCGTTAACTTGATGAATAGGTTTAAAAGTAAATAAAGTACACTCCGATAAAAATTGTTGTGTTGCAGAATGGAATCATTACAAATGTTCACTGAAGTTAAAGTGCATGATATCAAAAAATGATTACGATATCATAGCCATATTTGTTGATTCTTATATAAAATATGAATTAATAATAGGTTGAACATGATAATCTTTAGGCATGTCTATCCATTCATTTATAGTAAGAAAAACGTAATTGTTCTTTTTATTGCGTCTGTTATCTCAATAATAATTACGTTATCGCCATCCATAACCCTCCGCTATCTTACTCTCGATGTGTCATTTTTCTTATTGTTTATTGCGGAATTTTCAATTGCATTTTTCTAGTATATTTTTTACTTAAGGAAGTTGGATGGTTTTAAATTACGCCCAAGTAGAGATTTAACTTCAATAAAATTTTCTATTGTTGTGTTGTTTGTCATTTTGCTGGTTCAGTATAATGTTTATCTTTACAGGGATAATTTATATCATTATGGACCTTCCCATATTAGTTTTATAGCATTTATAATAGCCACCTTCGTAGTCCCATATTATGAGGAGATTATATACAGGGGCTGTATCTTCGGTGTTTTCCACTCAATTTTTAATAAAAAGTATATTATCCCATGTATATTGACTTCATTGTCTTTTTGTCTGATGCATGGACAGTATTATAACATTTTAGATCAATCCATTCTTTTTTTGGTGTCAATATTGCTATTAATAGTTAGAATAAGAAGCAGAGGGCTTTTTTATCCTATTATAATTCATTCGTGCATGAATGCTTTTGTTTTGTCGTTAAATTTTTGAAGGGTATTTGGGATATGAATATCTTCAGGGAAGAGGCTTTAAATCATCAAACAGATTCTGATTATGGTGAGATTGTCTTACCTGCGTCATTCGGTTTATCAGTAAGCGCACTCACAACGTTATTCATATTTCTGTGCCTGATACTCTTTATTCTTTATGGTAGCTATACACGTAAGGCTCACCTTTCCGGAATCGTTATGCCCTCATCCGGGCTGGTAAAAATCACTCCTCAATATGCTGGCTACGTAACCAAATTGACCGCCTCAGAAGGTCAACACATTATTGCCGGTGAGACTCTTTATCATATCAGCGGTGAACATTTCAACGAACAGGGGGCAGGTACACTCGCTGCTATAAGACTTTCCCTACAAACTCAGTTTACAATGCTGACTTCTCAACAGACCCTGGAATTGCGTGACAACAGTCAGCAGCAGCATGCCATACAACAGCGAATAGTTTCCCTGAAACCTCAGGTTAAAAGTGCAGAAAAGCGTCTGTCACTTGCCGTGCATCAGGCTGCGCTGGCCGTGTCTGTTATGGAGCGCTATAAGAAACTTGCTGATACGCATTACGTATCAGATATCGAATACCAGCAGAAGCAGATTGACGTTTCAACGTCACAGCAAAACGTTGAGGATCAGCGTCAGGGGCTTCTGCAACTGCACACCGCGATGGAGGCTGCTAAAGACGACCTTGACCATCTCATCGTTCAGGGTGAAAGCCGGAAGGCTGAAATGGACAGGCAGTTGCAGGTGATCAGGCAACAGCAGGACGAACTGGCAGGTAAGGAAAATTTCACGCTGACTTCACCGGTATCCGGAACCGTTGCTGCTGTGCTGGTCAGACAGGGACAGTCTGTCAGGGCATCTGAACCTGTCATGACCCTCATTCCCGACAATGCCCGTTTGCAGATAGAACTCTATGCTACCAGTCAGAATGCTGGCTTTATTCAGGCGGGGCAGCGTGTTGCCCTGCGGTTCTCTGCCTTCCCCTATCAGAAGTTTGGTGTGCAGTACGGGACTATCCGTGAAATAAGCCATACAACGCTGACATCTTCTGATTTACTCTCCGTATCTCCTGTGACCTGGAAGGAGAATGAAGGTCATTACCGCGTCATCGTTGAACCTGAAAATACTTTTATTCTGGCTTATGGGAAACAGGAAGCCCTGCGCCCCGGCATGGTTCTTGAGGGGGATGTCAGCCTGGATACCCGCAATTTGTGGGAGTGGCTGACTGAGCCGCTCTGGAGCCTGAAAGGAAAGCTGTGATGGATACACTCAAATGGACCGGGAGAAAACAGCTTCCTCTCACCCGACAGACAGAGTCAGCGGAATGTGGTCTGGCATGCCTAGTCATGATGGCCTGCTGGCATGGTCTGCAAACAGACTTACCCACACTGCGCGAACGTTTCAGTATCAGCTCACAAGGGATGACCCTGCAGAGACTGACTGAATGTGCGGCCGGTATCGGATTATCCAGCCGGGCAGTTCGGCTGGAGCTTGAGGACCTAAGATCCCTTTCTCTCCCGTGTATTCTCCACTGGAACATGAATCATTTTGTTGTGCTACATAAAGTTCGCGGAAGCAGGCTGGTTATTCATGATCCGGAAAAGGGAAAAGTAACGCTCTCCCTACAGGATGCTGGAAAACATTTCACCGGCGTCGCGCTGGAGCTGATGCCAGCCAGTGATTTTACCGCTCGGGATGAAAGGAAAAAAATCCATCTGCGCCAACTGACAGGTAAAACACCGGGTCTGTTGTCGGCAATGTCGCGAATTATCGTTTTTGCCGTGGCACTCGAAATCCTGACACTGGGAAGCCCGCTTCTCAACCAGCTGGTGATTGATGAAGTCCTGGTGGCTGCCGACCAGAGTTTGTTGACCGTCATTATTATTGCGCTTCTGCTGATGTCACTGACCCAGATGCTGCTGTCACTGGCCCGCCAGTGGGCGAGTATTACACTGTCCGTCAATTTTAACATGCAGTGGACAGCACGGGTTTTCCATCATCTGGTCCATCTTCCTCTGGCCTGGTTTGATGCACGCAGTAAGGGGAGTATTAATGCTCGTTTTGAGGCGGTAGATACCATCCAGCAGGCGCTGACTACGCAAGTGCTGGAAGGTATTCTGGATGTGTTGCTCGTGGTGACTGCGCTTTGCATGATGCTGCTGTACAGTCCTGAAATGACATTGATCGCCGTACTTGCAGCCATTTTCTATGGTGTGTTGAGGGCACTGTGGTATCCGTCCCTTCGACAGTCGGCAGAAGATGCCTGGGATGCAGGTGCCAAGGAGTCCGGGCATTTTCTTGAAACACTCAACGGGATCCTCAGCCTGAGAATTAACGGTGTGACGGCACATCGTGAGGCCGCCTGGCTGAATCTCAACGTTGCCCGCAGAAGAGACGCTTTCAGCCCAATATCCGCTTCAGTTTACGGCGGTGCCAGGGCCGATTTCCCATATTCAGGCCCATCTGACGCTCCGCGACGGCGCACCGCTCACCATCGATCTGATCCCGCGCATGCCGCCTGTCGCCAGCTGGTTGCCCGTGGTGCTGGTTCTTCAGCTGTTACTTGTCGCGCTCTGCTCCTGGGTTGCCGTGCGCCAGGTTGTCCGGCCCTTCCTGCAATTCACGCGCGCGGTTGATTCCCTCGATCCTGCGGCCCATTCTCCGATGACTGAAAAAGGTCCGGTTGAGGTGCGCCAGGCAGCGCACGCTTTTAATGAGATGCAGTCGCGGATACAGACCTATCTGCGTGAACGCGCGCAGATTCTGGCGTCCATTTCTCACGATCTCCAGACGCCCATCACGCGCATGAAGCTGCGGATCGAAATGGCGGATCAGCCCGAACTCCGCGATAAGCTGCTGAGCGACCTGGATAATATGTCGCGCCTGGTACGGGAGGGGATTGCCTATGCCCGGTCATCAGAATCTCTGGAAGAGACCACGCTGAAGCTGGAGCTGAATGCGTGGGTTAACAGCATCGCCAGTGATTATCAGGACATTGGTAAAAACGTGCAGTTTCATGCACGCAATGCGCGTCTGCCGATCGTCACTCGTCCCCAGGCATTGCGCAGGGTAATGACCAATCTGCTCGATAATGCGCTGAAGTTTGGCGAGAGCGCGGTAATGGAGATTGATGAAAATGAAAGGCAGGTAGCGATCCGCATTATGGATAACGGCCCTGGCATCCCGGAGGCAGAACTGGAGGCGGTGTTACAGCCGTTCTACCGGGTTGAAACGTCGCGCAACCGGGAAACGGGCGGCACCGGCTTAGGCCTCGCCATTGCCGCGCAGCTCACCGCCCAGCTTGACGGGAAATTGCATCTTGCAAACCGGGCAGAGGGAGGGCTGGCCGTAAGCGTGATCCTTCCGCGCGGTTAATTGTACGCCTGTGTATCTGCACCCCGCGCCGATACGCAGGCAGACAAAATCCAGCTTTTCAAACACGGCCTGAACACATTCGTACGATGAAATGACCTCACTGCATCTTCGCAGCAACCGTATCGTGAGGTCGTTATGTTTATGATAATCGCTTTTTTAGGCGGCATGATTAGTCTGCTCAGTCCGTGCACGCTTCCCGTCATTCCTCTGCTGTTCGCCGGCTTTCAGGGGCAGCGCAAACACATTCTGGCGCTTCTGGCGGGAATGATTGTGATGTTCATGTTGGTGGCGATGGTAGTAACGGTTGCCAGCGAGTGGATCGCTGACGCCACCGTTATCGGTCGCTGGATTGCGCTGCTGGTACTGAGCATTGCCGCCCTGGCCCTGATCTTCCCGCAGTTCGCTCAGCGCATTGCCCGCCCGGCGGTCAGCGCGGGAAACGTTCTCAATACCCACAGCATGCAGCGACGCGGTCTGGTTTCGGCTTTTCTGGCAGGGCTGGCCGTTGGGCTGCTGTGGTCCCCCTGTTCCGGACCGATTCTCGGGGCGATCTTCAGCATTAATATTGCGGGCCACTCGGCCATCGCAACCGGAGCGCTGTTAGCCGCTTACGGCAGCGGGTGCGCGTTGATGCTGGGGCTGCTTGTCGCGGGGGGCCGTAAGCTGATAACCCCTCTGAGAGCCAAATCCGCATTGATGGCACGTTTGCGTCAGGGAGCGGGAGTGATGATGTTAGCCGCCGTTGCGTTCAACGCCAGCGGAATGACCTCAGCCCTGAAAGGCGCCAACGGTGTTGCCGACCAGCTGGAAAACGCCCTGTTGAGCCTTGCGCAACCAACCTCCACGCAGGTGAAACTGCAACCGGTCGCTGACGCGACGCCGGGCAGCCAGCTACCGTCATTAAGCGGCGGTACGGGTTGGGTTAACGGTGACCCTGTCACGTCTGAGGCCTTGCGTGGGAAAGTTGTGCTTATCGATTTCTGGACCTGGGACTGTATCAACTGCCAGCATACCCTTCCGCATGTGCGTGACTGGGCGAAGAAATATCAGTCTGAAGGTCTGGTGGTGATTGGCGTCCACACCCCGGAATACCCCTGGGAAAAGCCGTTATCATCGGTGAAAAACGCGGTCAACAAATGGCAGTTGCCGTACCGCGTAGTGACGGATAATAACTACAAAATCTGGAGCGCGTTCGGAAATCAGTACTGGCCCGCACATTACTATTTCGATGCGAAAGGGCAACTGCGTTACACCGCGTTTGGCGAGGGGAGCTATGACAAGCAGGAGGCCGTGATTCAGCAGTTGCTCAAGGAAGCGCGTTCCTGATCCGGCTTACGGAACCCGCTGAGCCACCAAAAACAGGCGCGGAAAAGCCAGCAGTATCTGCCCGTTCTCCTGGAGCGGATACTGCTCTTCCAGCAGCTCAAGGTAGCGTTTCAGATAGTTTTTCTGCTCGCTTTCGTTGAGTTCCTGTAACCACGGGCGTAACCCTGTAGCGCTGACCCAGTCAATAATCGCCTGATGAGAGCTCATCTGATGGAAGTAAGTGGTGCGCCAGATATCCACGTCGCATCCCGCTTCCGTCAGAATATCGTAGTAGGCATGGATACCCGGCAATGGCTCGCGGCCACGATCGGGGTAGCCCTGTTCCCAGGCAACTTCACGCATCAGGGCGTGCGTCGGCTCAAGCCAGTTGTCAGGCATTTGCACCGCCAGCACGCCGTTTAACTGGAGCAGTGAAACCAGGTGTGGCAGAAGGTGGTAATGGTCCGGGATCCATTGCAGTGAGGCGTTGGCGTAGATCAGGCTGAGCGGCTGGTCAGGTTTGTAGTGCCGGATATCCGCCTCAACAAAGTGGCAGTCTGGCAGGGCCTGTCGGGCTTCCTCCAGCATGGCCGGAGAGTTATCCACGCCGGCGATCTGCGCAGAAGGCCAGCGCTGTTTCAGCAGCGCGGTGCTGTTGCCTGGCCCGCAGCCCAAATCCACGCCAGAGGTTATGTCAGCAAGCGGCACCCGGGCGAGTAACTCAGCGGCGGGACGTGTTCGTTCTGCGCTGTACTGTAGATAAAGAGAGGGATCCCAGTCGGCCATTTTCGCATCTCCATGTTGAGGTGTTCAGCAAGAATAGCACAGGCAAATACCTGCGCCGGGGCAGGTATCTGGCTAATGGTGAGATTATAAAATGCCTTTGAGGGCCAGGTGATAGAGCAGCATGATGGTTTTTCCGTCGACAATCTGCCCATTTTCAATGCCCCGAAGCGCGTCGTCCAGCGTCATTTCCAGTACGTCGATATCTTCTCCCTCTGCTTTAACGCCGCCGCCCGCGCTGGTCCGATCCTGCGGATGATATTCCGCCAGATAGAAGTAGAGTTTCTCGGTAACCGAGCCCGGGCTCATATAGGCCTCAAAAATTTTCTCTACGCGCGTCACCTTATACCCGGTTTCTTCTTCCGCTTCGGCCTTAATCCGGCTTTCCGGGTCAAGGTTATCGAGCAACCCGGCGGCCGCCTCAATGAGATCCTCTTCGTGACCATTTATAAACACCGGGAAACGGAACTGACGCGTCAGAATGACGGTTTTGCTGTCGCGATTATAGAGCAGGATCGTCGCGCCATTCCCCCGGTCATACACTTCACGCTCTTGTCGCTGCCAGTCGCCATCGCTGCGCTGGAGGTCAAAAGTGTATTTTTTCAGGTTATACCAGTTGTCGGACAACGTTTCGCTGTTGATAATGCGTATATCTGCACGTTTTGATTGCACGTTTGGCTCTCCTCTCGTAGAGTAAGCATCATAAACAGCACTATCGTGCAAATACAAGGCATATCGTGCAACAACAGGAATAATTCATGCTCACAAGCCAGCGTAAACAGTTGATTCTGGAAAAACTGGAGGCGGAAGGTCAGGTCCAGTCTACTGCGCTCAGCCTCTTTTTCTCGGTGTCTGAGGACACTATCCGCCGGGATTTACGTGAACTGGCGGCAGAAGGGCGTTTGCAGCGTGTTCACGGCGGTGCACTGCCAGCATCGTCAGCGATTGCGCCTTTTGCCGAGCGTCAGTCCGTTAAAATGGATGCAAAAAAACGCGTGGCACGGCGAGGCGCGCAGCTCATTTTACCGGGGCAGGTGGTGATCATTGATGGCGGGACGACCACCTCCGAACTTATTACGTTCTTACCACCCGATTTACGGATAACCGTGGTGACGCACAGCCCGGGTATCGCTTTGGGGCTGGTCGACCATCCATGCATAGAGGTGATCCTGATTGGTGGTCGTTTGTATAAACACTCCATCGTCACGGTCGGCGCGGCCGCTATTGAAGGCATCAATAATATTCATGCGGATCTGTTCTTCATGGGGGTCACCGGCGTCCATCCTGAGGCCGGGCTGACCACCGGAGATTACGAAGAAGCGTGCATCAAACGTGCATTTTCCGGCAGAGCAGCGGAAACGGTGGTACTGGCCTCACCGGAAAAGATCAACACGGCCTCGGCGTTTGTGATTGGCGACCTGTCGCTGGTGAATACGCTGGTTGTTGAAAACACAACGGATGAACGCTGGGTGAGCGCTCTGAAAGAAAAGGGCGTTGCGGTGATCGCAAGCCAGTAAATATCTGCTTTTTTGCCAGCCTGACCGCGTGGCTGTCAAACAGACAAAGGTTATCCTTCACGCGGATTTCTAGACTAAGGCTTTCATCTGTTTAAGGACAAGCCATGAAAGCGGTCTCCATTCTGACGTGCGGCGCGGACCCAACCGCGCAACGCCTGTCAACGTCTGCCATTCAGCTGGCCATAAATAGCGCTCAACAGAACGATGTCATTGTTATTCCGCAAGGCCGTTTTCTGACCGGAGCACTGTTTCTGAAAAGCGGTGTTTCGCTTTGCCTGGACGCTGGCGCACAGCTCGTTGGAAGCCAGGATCTGGCTGATTATCCATTGATAAACACCCGGGTGGCCGGCATTGATATGCGCTGGCCGGCAGGCATTATTAATATCATCGATTGTGAAAACGTCAGTATTACCGGTACAGGTACGATAGACGGGCAGGGTGTTATCTGGTGGCGACGCTTCTGGGGCGATGACGAGCGCAGCGGCATGGTCGGCGATTACAGCGCCAGAGGATTGCGCTGGGTGGTTGATTACGACTGTCAGCGCCCGCGCAATATTCTGGTCTTTGAAAGCCAGAGCATTCTGCTGCGTGATTTTACCAGTCGGGAGTCCGGATTCTGGAACGTGCACCTTTGTTATTCGCGCCATATCACGGTTGAGGGCGTGAAAATCAGCAATTCTGCGGGGCCGAGCACCGACGGGATTGATATCGATTCCTGTGAACAGGTGCGGGTTGAACGCTGCATTGTTTCCTGTAATGACGACAATATCTGCATAAAATCAGGACGAGGACGCGAAGCGGCGCAAAAAGCACGTACAGCACGGGATATAGTGATTCGCGGTTGTACGCTGAATAAGGGGTCCGGGATCACGCTGGGGAGCGAAACCTCAGGCGGCATTGAACGCGTCCTGATAGAAGATAACGCGTTTAACGGTACGGGCGTCGGGTTTCGCATTAAGTCGGCCTGCAACCGGGGCGGATTTATCCGTGATATCACCGTCCAAAATTTACATCTTACGGACGTACGTTTCCCGGTGCTGATCCAGCTGAACTGGTTTCCGCAGTACAGCTATGGCGACCGGGGAAATTTATCTGATAAACCAGAACACTGGCGCAAGCTGGCTGAAGGTGTTGAGGGCGAAGCCGGTCTTACTGCGGTCAGCGGACTGACGATTAAAAATATGTCGGCGCATCGCTCAGACAACAAATATTTCTCGCGTGCATTTTTCATTGAGGGGTATCCGGAGCGTCCTGTGACCGGGTTAACGCTGGAGGGAATTTTGATTGACGCGTCAGAGTTCGGGAAAATTTCCGGTGTGGATGGGTTGCGCTTTAAGGATGTGCAGGTGACTGCCGTAGAGAACACGCAAGACCGTAACGACAGTTATGAGCGTTGATGTATTGCACGGTGAAGGCGTTAACGTTACTGTTAGAGAGCTACAAGTAAAGAAATCAGGGGCTTACCGTGAAGAAAGAGATAAAAACACTGGAATCGAGACAGATTTATCGTAACCGCTGGATGTCGCTAAAGGAAGACCGGATTCTGAGAGCCGATGGGAGCGAGGGGCTTTATTCCGTCATTGAAAAAGATGATTTCGTGGTCATCATTCCGGTTGAGAATGATGAAATCTATCTGGTTGAACAATACCGATACCCTCTGGGCCAGAGAACCACAGAACTCCCTCAGGGAAGTTGGGAATGTTCTCGCGACGCTGCACCTGAAGACGTTGCCAGAGGCGAGCTTAAAGAAGAAACCGGGTTAAGCGCCGGGAAAATGGAGTACGTCGGTTATCAAAAGCTCGCACAGGGTTATTCAGCCCAGGGTTATCATATTTACCTTGCCACGGAGCTGACATTTACCGGCCAGCAACTGGAGGAGGAAGAATACGGCCTGACGGTGAAAAAAATTAAAATTAGTGCCTTTGCTCAATTAATACGTGACGGCAAAATCACTGACGCCACCTCAGTTACAGCATTCCTGCTGGCGAGAACAAAAAATATGTTCTCTTAATCATAACGTTTTAGATTAATATTGAGTCTCCACATCATTGTCAAAGCCAAGTTCAGATGCCCGGGGCAGCGCAAAGCTCAAATATTTGATCCGTGCCAGGAGCGGACGTTAATGTCAATATTCTCAGGCGGAGGCACACCAGAAATGGCTGCCTCCTGATAAAATGGTGTTATTGTTTGGATGTTATTTTTCATATCCGTATAAATTAATCCTACCTGACAAGTACTCACCTAAATATACTTCACTAATTTTACTGAAGCCTTTCTTTGTAACTTCAGTTTCTAACCATTCACTGTCTTTATTAAGGATTTCTAGCAGGTCATGGTTGGCCAAACCGTCCACTATAATTGGATAGCGTATATTTTCATCGCCACTTTGTATGATGGTTAATTGCCCATTTTGTTCGAGAACGACGCGTTTTAGTTGTTCTATCTCATAAATTCCATTTGCTCTTAATTTGAACATTAGATCATTTGCAGAAACACCATTCCGTAAACACTCCTTAACATTAACACTGCCATTGTGTACTAAGGTAATCGGTTTCCCATCAATTATCCTTTTAATTAATCGATTGTTTTCCTTCAGGAATTTAAGAGCGAAGACCAAAAGAGTCCATATGATTAGTACCAGAATAAATTGAAGAACCGATATAGATTCGTTGTAAATTACGCCTCCTATAATTCCCCCCAGCACATAGTTTTGAACCTGGTCCATTGCAGATGAGGGGGCCAGATTTCCTTTTCCCATAAGATTTATTTGAACAATTAAACACAGTATCCCCAGGCCCAACTTTATAATGATAGGTAAATAAATTATCATTTCCACACCTCAGTTTGTTATGATTTCTATTTCTGGGTTTACTAACGAAACCTCTACTAAATTGTATGTTTTTTGATCCGGGCTCAAATTGACGCGATAAAAAACATCACTAATTTTAACGATAATGCCATCAGAGAGTTGTACGGAACTGGAAAATATAGCATTTACATTCACATCTTTTTTTTGTGATAGGAGCCTAACAAAATTAACCATCTGCGAGGATTGGGAATGTATATTTTGACTATCAGTATAATCAGCATACTGAACACCAGAAATGAAGAGCAAAAACAAGAAAACTATGATTGTTAAGTCACGATATTTGGTTTGCAGTCGATGACGCATATACAGGCTAAAAACAACGATCAAGATAAATAAAGTACTAAATATAACTATGTATTTTAAATAGTCATTGATATTAGACTGCATTTGTAGATAATCTATGCTATAAAATTTCATATAAGTTCAATCCCTAACCCCTCAAAACCACATTTTATTATAGTAAAACATTTCCATTTATTAGTTATCAGCTGAAATTGATCATTATCCTTAAGCCAACTATGTTGACTTGCTTGTTATGACTCAAGGCATCTCAATGTTAGTAGCATTCAGAACTTCCGTTCTTCGCTCATGTCGGGCATTAATCATTCTTCCATACAGGTCACTCACTACCGGAAAAAGAATTCAGAGTATAAATAATCTTCTAACGTTTGTCCTGAACCAGCTTAATAAACTAAGAATCTGCCCGAGGCGCTTGTTGTCCACGATAGCAGCCTAATCAATTTCCTGAATACGATTATAAGTGGAGTAGGGAAGGATGACTCCGTTTAGCCTGAGTTCTTTCCGGCCATCCGGGTAATGCCAGACCTCAATGTACTTCCCAATATTTTGACAGGTGAACATCGTGCAGTTCTTCGTGTTCCTCGCTGGCAGCGTAGGCCCAAAGTCAGTATAGCGTTCGCGGATAATATTGAATGCGTACCGGGCAAGACCATCCGGTAGTTGATTATTGCCGGGTTTCCCGCGACAACGGCCAGCCATACCCAGTGGGCCAGATTCATTGTAACGCAACAGAAGGCGTTGGCTGTGACTGTCTGAAATATCAAGGCGCTGCGCGGCCATCAGTGTGGTCAGAGGCTGGACGACAACGTCCTGAATGATTTTGAGTCGGTTAACTTTGTCCATAGTGAAAAACTCCGCTGCGTGTGCCGTCATCAGAATCCCTCGATCAGAATCCCTCGATGGTGAATCTATGTGATGTTATCCTTATCCCAGAACGGACATTACAATTTTGCTGTTACAACCTTAGTACGTATAATGTATATTATGTTAAATGACCTGTGGTGATAATGAGTTTGTGATTTGATCGCTGAGTTGACACTGCTATTATCTAAGTCTTAAGGTTGGAATCATAAATTTTTCAATAAATTACCCTGCTAATTCACAGTCCTCACGGGATGAAGGAGCTCTCTGATGAATCTACCCGGTCAGCAGTCGCCTGACAGCACCCTTCCCTCTTATAATCTCTCTCGAAGCCTTGGCCTACAGGCCGGTACTGATATCGACTTTAAAAAGCTAGCCGCGCAGCTCGACTGTACACGTAACTTTTACAATGTCGGCATCATTTTCGATGATGGCAAGCAACGCTGGCTGGTTCGTCCGTCACGACGCATTGCTGATGTGAATCAGAGCACCGTCAGCCATGTGGTCATCAGTAAAATTCCGGATGCTAAGGAAACCAGTGCGGAAAAAGCCGTGGTGGCGACGTTAACCACGCCGTCACTTGCGACTGAAATCACTTCAACCGGTTTCGCCTGTGGCGCGATGATTGTTACGCTTGTCATGGCGTTTGGTGCCGGTGCGGCTGTGCCTTTTACCGCTGGCGGATCCGGCGTGATTGCGGCGATTAGCCTGTCCGGCACGTTGGCTACGGGAGCACAATGCATGATTGGCGCGGGCCGTCTGCTGGCTATCCATAACGACCATGGTTCCGATGTTGCCTGGCTCGACAGCCAGGACTGGTACGTTGCCACCACAACGGTTCTGGATGTCATTTCGCTGACTGCGGCAGGAACCGCGCTACGAGGTACTTTAGAAACGTACAAGCTGATGAAAGCGGCATCTTCAGGTAAAGTTACCGCCTGGTTCCAGAGCATGAGCCGTGCCGAGCGTAAGCGCATCACGGAAGAGATTATTAAAGCGCAGAATCCAGGCATCTCCAGTGCTGGCGTAAAGGCCGCGATCCGTGCAGGTGTTTATCCGAAACGTTTCCCCAGCGAATCGTTACAAAAATCACTGCAGCGCGAGTTAATGAGTGCGGTCAACAACGCATCGGCCTTTGTGGGGAGTTCACTCACAGGGACTATCCGCAACCCACAAAATACCGTCCAGTCAGGGCGTTATGTAGTTGGTGTGCT
This sequence comes from Enterobacter sp. YSU, assembly GCF_016082135.1. Taxonomy (NCBI): domain Bacteria; kingdom Pseudomonadati; phylum Pseudomonadota; class Gammaproteobacteria; order Enterobacterales; family Enterobacteriaceae; genus Enterobacter; species Enterobacter sp. YSU. Next base: position 4,105,803 of record NZ_CP059487.1, on the reverse strand, counting down.
GCAGTCATTTTTACCTAACTAAACGCTGAGTATATAAATGTTTAAAGTTTTAACCCGTCGCCTGCAATATTGTAACGAGGTGTCCGCCAGCATAAAAAATGCCGCCCCGACACAGTTGCAGCTGCTTAAGACGCAGTTGGCTGAAGATATGGTTAAGCCTGTGGGACTACATACCATGGGTATTCCGGCGGCGGTCAGTACGCTCGGGGTGATTGTCAGTTTCGCCATTCCGCAACTGTGGCTGGGGTATGGCGTACTCGCCGCACTCGGCCAGCCAGCAGAGCGCGTATTCGTGTGGGTCGTGCTGATCGCCCTGCTCTTCGCTGGCATCAACGGAGTGACGATGTTTATGATTGGCAAAGGTAGCATGCGTGCCGTGCGGTTACATCTTACGCTGGCGATGCTAAGCCTGGTATTAACGGCAGCCTATCTGCTGGCCGCGCTGAGCGGTAGTTCTTCTCCGGGCGTCAGTCTGACCGCGGCGCTGGTAAGTATTGTCATGCTTGGGCTTAGCGGTATCTGTATCCTCTCTACCGCTTTCTATAAGATGCTGCTATTTACTTTGCATAACAGAGTCTGGCGCAAGCTTATCAGCCAGACGCGCTAAACATTCATTCCATTAAAATCCCGCCGCTACGTGCGGCGATCCGACTATCGCTACTGGGGAAGCCGGAGAAACAGTGTCCGTTCCTGAGTCTGCGATGCTTTAAAACCATGGTGGATATAGAACGCTTTGGCTTCCTCAGTGAGTGCATGAACCATGATCGCTCGCACCCCGATATTCTCAGCTACCCGATAACAGCGTAAAACCGCATCGTGGAGTAAATCGGCTCCCAACCCGTTTCCGCGTAACGAGACATCCACAGCCAGACGGGCAAGTATAATCACGGGAATGGGATCCGGCATGTTACGCCGCAGATTCCCCGTCGCTAGCGTATGGTTAACACTGCCGGTAGCCAGCGAGTAAAATCCCGCGACCTGCTTCGTGCCCGTTTTACAAACGACAAATGTTCGGGCTGCGCCGAGCGCCTGGTTTTTCAGACCTCTTTGTTTTAGCCATTCGTCAAGCACGGCCTCTCCACTGACGAACTCCGCCAGTTGATGAACGCTGGATAACGGCTCTGGTGCTGTTACACGTCCCACTGCGGTTTCCTTGCCAGCAGTTTTTCTATGGCCGGATCGTCCGCGACCGGGGCATCTAGCATGTCAATGAACTCAGCATACTGTTCATCGTTAAAATTGAATACACGCCGATCGAGGATCACATTCTCGGCTGCCTGACAGGCCATCTCCAGAATGAAGTCTGTACGTGATTTATGGAGGATCTCTGCGGCGGCATCAATAAGCGCCCGCTGGGATTCTTTGGCTCTGAGATTGAGTTGAACATCTGATTTCATGAGTATACCTCTTGTATAGCAATTGCTTTACAAGCATAGCATAAGCGCTGTGTATAGCAATCGCTATACAGCGCCCTTTATCATGTCTGACCTCTGCACACCGCATATCGCAAGAATTTGCTCTCTCAGCCAACGGTGACCAGGGTCGCGTTCCATTCTTGGGTGCCACATCTGCGATACCGTAATACGACGGCTTTTGAACGGCAGCTCGAAAACGTGTACCTGGTCCGTTACCTGCTGATTGAGTAAATAGAGCGCGGGTATCATGGTGATAAGATCCGATTCCAGCGCCACGGACAGCGCCGTCGGAAATCCCGGTACGACGCTCGCGATTTTACGTTTTGTCCCCAGCTCGGCCAGCGCATCGTCAACGGAACCGTGCAACGCGCCCTCGGGTGACGCTACCACATGGCCCCAGGCGACATAATCCTTCACGCCTATTTCTGCCTGCTTAGCCAGCGGGTGTCCCTTACGCACGACGCCCACAAACCGATCCTCAAACAACCGTTGCAGCCGTATTTCAGGCCCCATATTGCTCTGGACGCCAATCTCCAGATCAACCAGCCCTTCCCGAAGATAGCGCGACGTTTTTTCCGGCTTAGGCGCAAAGCGTATACAGACGTCCGGCGCGGCGTCGGCCGCAGCCGCTATAAGCGCAGGCCCAAACGCCACCACAAAACCATCTTTTGCCCTGATGGTAAAAAGGCGCGCCAGACTTTGCGCACTGAACGTTTCAGTAGAGGGCTGCAATACCGCCCTCGCCTCGTGCACTGCACGTCTGGCGCGATCCCGGGTCGCTTCGGCCCACGGGGTCAGTACCATGCTACGCCCGGCGCGCACCAGGATCGGGTCGCCTGTAACGTCGCGTAACCTGCTTAATGTCCGGCTCATGGCCGAGGTGCTGAGGTTCAGACGACGTGCTGCACCTGCGACACTCGCTTCGCTCAGCAATATGTCGAGTGCAATCAGTAAATTAAAATCAGGATCGGTCATAGCGCTCATTCCTGTTCATTCAGATAAGGCGTTTCGTGCAACGATAAAGTGTAAATGGTGCGCCTTCCGCCCTGTAAAAGCCATCTTTATAGTTTTGTCATCCATACACTCTTCTCAGAGGACAACATAATGACGCTCTTTTCCAGTCAACCCGGCGACGAAGGACTGCCTGGCCCGGCGCGCGCACGGGTGATGGCCGCAATTATGACCACCACCTTAATGGGCGTGTTTGATGGCACCATGATCAACATTGCCCTGCCCTCCATGGCTCAGGAGATGCAGGTACCTGCCAGTATTGCCGTCTGGTTCGCCAACGGGTATCTGCTGGCGGCTGCGATGACGCTGGCGATATTCGCGGCGCTTGCGGCCCGCCTGGGTTATCGCCCCGTATTTCTGGCAGGTCTGACGACCTTTACCCTGACATCACTGGGTTGCGCGCTGGCGAATACACCCGAAGTGCTTATCGGTATGCGCGTGCTTCAGGGGATCGGCGGCGCGGCGACGCTGAGTATTGCCCCCGCAATCCTGCGGTCCGTATTTCCCGGGCGATTGCTTGGCCGCATTCTGGGGTTGCACGCCCTGCTCATCGCCTCCAGCTCCGCTATCGGCCCGGTATTGGGCGGGACGATCCTTCACACCCTGAGCTGGCAATGGCTGTTTGCGATAAACGTTGTTCCCGGCACCCTCGCCTTACTGCTGGCGGTCAAAGCGCTGCCGCGGGATGCGGTTCGAAAGCAAGCGCCTTTCGACACCCCGGGCGCCATATTGTCGGCGCTGCTGTTGGGGTCGACGATCATGGCGGCGAACAGCCTCCATGACGCGACTTATCACCTTGGCAGTCTTTGCTGGACAATGCTCGCTGCGCTGAGCGGCATGGCGTTTATCTGGCAGATCCGCCGCGCGGATAACCCCTTACTGCCGCCGATGATGTTTAAAAATGAACGTTTTACCCTCGCGGCCTTCACGTCAATGCTTGCTTTTGTCAGCCAGGGGATCACCTTTATTGCGCTGCCCTTCCTGTTTCAGAGCGAATACGGCTACAGCCCGGTGTTGTCTGCCCTGCTGTTTACGCCGTGGCCGCTAGGGATCGTACTGATTGCGCCGCATGCAGGCCGGTGGGCAGACACGATTTCAGCCCCGGCGATATCCACCCTGGGGCTGATGATTTTTGTCGTCGGTTTGATCCTGCTGGCAACATTACCCGCCCGCCCTTCAGTGTGGGATATCTGCCTGCGGAGTCTGGTGTGCGGAGTGGGGTTTGGCTGCTTTCAGAGTCCCAATAACCGGGAAATGCTCTCCAACGTTATTCGTGAGCATGCGAGCTATGCATCCGGTGTTTTATCCATTATGCGCACGTTCGGGCAGTGTCTGGGCGCCGCCGCCGTGGCCGTTCTGCTGGCCGCAGATGAAAGGTCAATTCATGTTGCGCTGTGGGTCGCCGCCGCAGCTTCTGCGGTAGCGGTCGTCGTCAGCGCGAGCCGGTTGCGTAAAATCACTCATCCTGCGGAAACAGGATGAGCACGAAAATATAACTAAGCGCTACTCCAGCGCCAGCAGCGCAAAACTCGCCAGCCAGTGGCCGCCGCTGTAGTGACTGCCGACAACATGTTCCACGCTTGCCGAAAGATGGCGCGCAACGGCATCCTGTAACGCCTGCTGCGCCGGGTGGTTTTGCGGCAGAGCACGGGCAATGTGCTTCATACACCACGCGCGGCTGAGGTTAAGCCCGTCCAGATGTGCGATTTTCGGGTCGGTGCGGTCGCTTACCTCAGCCGGGTTCATCAGCGCAGAAACGGCACCCACTTCCGGCAGAAACGCATCGAACCAGGCCGGGAAATTCTCCACCACCTTACTCATCAGCAGGGCCTCGGTCAGCGCCCCGGAGATATACTCGTCGCCGCCCGGCTCATAATGCGCCGGATATTGCGTGTCCGTATGATAAAAGCGCGTCGCCGCGTCCAGGATCGCCTGTTCAAGCCCGTCATCCGTCACCGCCCGGGCATAATCCAGCCCCAGCGCGAGCGCAAACGCCGTGTTGTAATGTGTTCCGACGCGGATGGGATAGGTGAGCTTGCTGAGGTAATCCACCAGCCGCTGACGAATATCCCGCGTTAACGGTTGCAGCGTCTGGTACCAGCGCTCCGCCTGTGGCAGTGACGACTGTTTCAGCTCCTGCGCCAGCGCCAGCAGCCAGCCGTAGCCATAAGGCCGCTCAAACGACGCGCGGAACGGCGCGGTAAAATAGGCCAGCTCCTTCGCCACCTTCTCGTCGGTCAGGTGTTCTTCGAACAGAGTGATGATCTCTTCCCGACACGGCAGTTCGGGCCAGAGACGCAGGCAGCGCAGCAGCAGCCAGTAGCCGTGCACCGCAGAGTGCCAGTCAAAACAGCCGTAAAAGATCGGGTGCAGCTCGCGAGGCGGCAGAACGTCGCCGTCATCGTTGAGCAGATGCATAATGTGGTTCGGGTATTCCTGACGTAAATAGTTCAACGGCATTCTGGCGAAGGCGTCAGCCTGATGTTGCGTTAATTCCATTGCAGCTCCTTAGCGAAACACGAGGAAATACATTAAGAACACGTTCACCACCAGCAGGGTTAACGCGGTCGGGATCTGGATCTTGATAACCTGATATTTGTCTTTTAGCTCCAGCAGCGCGGCGGGCACAATGTTGAAGTTGGCGGCCATCGGCGTCATCAGCGTGCCGCAATAGCCTGCGTACATACCGATAGCCAGCAGCGGCGCCGGGTTACCGTGATGGACGTTAATCAGGAATGGCAGAGCGATACCGGCGCTTAACACCGGGAAGGCTGCGAAGGCATTACCCATGATCATGGTAAACAGCGCCATCCCCACGCAGTAAATGACCACCAGCATGAAGCGGCTGTCCGGGTTCACAAACAGGCTGACCACCTTTTGTACCGATTCGCCGGTATTCGCCACCACAAACACCCCGCCGAGCATGGCCAGCATCTGCGGCAGGATCACCGCCCAGCCAATGGTATCGACCAGCCGACGCGACTGACGCACCGCATGCAGCGGCGTACCTTTTGTCAGCCACCAGCCGGTAAGGATAGCCGCCACGCAGGCCACGCACAGCGCCGCCAGCGTAAGCTGTTTCTGGTCGAGCAGATAAACGCCGCCAATCGACACGCCTTTCAGAAACAGCGTCCCGATGACCGTTACCACGGGGATCATCAGTGCCGGTAAAAACAGCCAGTTTTTCAGCCGGTTCGACGAGGCAACACGCTCCTCCTCGGTGGACATTTTATAGTGCCCCTTCCCGACCAGCCCGAAACCGGCCAGCAGCGCAATCACGATAACGGCGCCGCCAATAATGCGATACGCCAGCGACTTACCCAGCTCCTGCACCATCAGATCGCCAAACAGGAAGATCCCGCCGAACAGAAACCAGAACAGCGCCGTGGTATAGCGTTTCGGGTTAGCGCGGTCGCGAAGGGTCATCACAACCAGCAGCATCACGACGAAGCCGATCAGGTAATACACGCGGTTAATGGTGATGAGGGTCATCATGGTGCGATCTCCTGCGTACCCTGCTCTGCTTTCCAGGCCATCACGTCGCGACGAATGCTGGCGTCGAGGCGCAGCAGACGCGTCATATGGATGATCAGTGCCGCAATAGCGGTCGGAATGGCCCACAGGCCGATATGCAGCGGTTCGATCCCCTCGATCCCGTTCTCTTTCAGGAACGCATCAATCAGCAGTACCGCGCCAAAGGCGATAAAGATATCTTCCCCAAAGAAAACCGCGATATTGTCACACGCGGCGGCATGGGCTTTGATTTTGTCGCGGATAGTCTGCGGCAGTTCGCCGTATTCATTCAGGGCCGCCCCTTCCGCCATCGGCGCCAGCAGCGGACGCACCGTTTGCGCGTGGCCGCCAAGGGACATCAGGCCCAGCGCAGCCGTCCCTTCGCGGGCGACAAAGTAGAGCATCAGGATACGCGCCGAGGTGGCGCTGGCGATCTTCGCGACCCAGGCCTGGGCGCGCTCTTTCAGCCCGTAATACTCCAGCAGGCCAATCACAGGCAGGATCAGAATGAAGGTGGCAAGCGATCGGCTATTCACGAACTTTTCGCCAAAGGTTTCCAGCAGCATACCGAAATCCATGCCAACCAGCAGGCCCGTCGCCAGCCCCGCCACCACGACAACCAGCAGCGGGTTGAAACGCAGTGCAAAACCAATAACCACTACCGGAATCCCGATAAGTGGCAACAGTGTAGAACTGTCCATAAACGTTACCCTATCCAAAGTGAGCGTTGCGCGCCGACGGCTATTTTTTATACTTCGCAGCAGAGCGAAGCCGGTGCATTACGGCGCGCGATGTTGTGTTTTGCGTCAGGCTCCACAGAACCTGCACTAAAAAGCTATATCTGAACGTCAAAAACATGTAAACAATTTATCAATAAAATGTTCTTATTTTATCGACGGGTTTACATTTCGGGGGAAGGATCGTTATGACAGTTAAGAAAAAGACGACAGCGTTAAACCACGACGATATTGCGGACGGGCGAATCGTCTCCTCCCGTCATCTCGTCTCAGAGCGGTGTGCTGAATTATCAGAGCTGGAATATGCGCTGATCATGACCAGCAATGCGTTTAACAAATGGATGGTGCGCTGCATGACCGCTGCGGGTGAACCGGATATGGGGGCCTTTGACGTTTCGCTTCTACACCATGTGAATCACCGCAACCGCAAGAAAAAGCTGGCCGACATCTGCTTTGTGCTGAACGTGGAAGATACCCACGTGGTGACGTATGCGCTGAAAAAGCTGGTCAAGGCGGGATATGTCACCAGCGAGAAAGCCGGAAAAGAGCTTTTTTTCTCCACCACGGAGGAGGGAAAAGCGCTGTGCATGAAGTACCGGGAGGTGCGGGAGGCCTGCCTGATCAACATTCATGCGGAAAGCGGCATTCCGGGCGCGTCGATTGGCGAGACCGCGCAGTTACTCCGCGCGATCTCCTCCCTGTATGATACCGCCGCACGCGCGGCGGCCTCGCTTTAAGGACGGCGGAAAAGCGTCATACTCCGCCCGGCCAGTTCATAATCGACGGATTCCGTGATGATTTCCCCTGTGGGGGCCTCATCCGCCGTCGAAAGCTCCAGCACCCAACCCCCTTCACCAAACTGCGGGATCTGGAATGGCACCGTACCTTCAAACGGGTTAAACAGCATCAGCACGTCGTGCCAGACGCCCTCTTCCTGCTTAAGATCCGGGCGGCTGATGGCAAGACCAAGGGTGGAGCCCTCGTCCCATTGTTCCGACTGCTGCGGTCCGCCGCCGGCGTTAAACCAGCGGATCTCCAGCCCGTCGCGCCAGTTCTCACGTCGCAGCAGCGGCTGCGTCGCGCGCAGGGCAATCAACCGACGGGTAAAGTCGCGCAGCTTCTCGTCGTTTTCAGAGAGCCCTTTCCAGTTTACCCAGGAGATCTCGCTGTCCTGACAGTAGCCGTTATTATTGCCCTTTTGCGTCCGGCCAAACTCATCCCCTGCCAGCAGCATCGGCGTACCGTGCGAGAAGAAGAGCGTGGTGAGGAAGTTGCGCTTTTGCCGCTCGCGGGTGGCGATGATATCCGGGTTCTCCGTCGGCCCTTCTTCGCCGTAGTTATACGACCGGTTATCATTATGTCCGTCGTTATTATCTTCCCCGTTATCGGCGTTATGTTTCTCGTTGTACGACACCAGGTCGTTCAGCGTGAAGCCGTCATGCGCGGTAATAAAATTGACGCTGGCCCACGGACGACGCCCGCGCAGATCGTACAAATCACCGGACCCTAACAGACGGGCGGCAAAATCGTTAGAGACGTTATCCCCCTTCCAGTATTCACGTACCGTATCGCGGTATTTGTCGTTCCACTCACCCCAGCCAGGCGGGAAGCCTCCCACCTGATACCCGCCGGGGCCGATATCCCACGGCTCACCGATGAGCTTCAGCTTCGACAGCACCGGATCCTGGGTCACGGCATCGAAGAAGCCGCCGCGCGGATCGAACCCCTCCGGCTCACGTCCGAGAATGGTCCCGAGGTCAAAGCGGAAACCGTCAATCTGCATCGATTCTGCCCAGTAACGCAGGGAGTCCATGACCATCTGCAATACGCGCGGGTGGGAAGTATTAACGGTGTTCCCGGTGCCGGTGTCGTTGATGTAATACCGGTGCTGATCCGGCATGGTGCGGTAATAACAGAAGTTATCAATTCCCTTAAACGACAGGGTTGGCCCCAGCTCGTTGCCCTCCGCCGTGTGGTTATAGACCACGTCGAGGATCACCTCGATGCCCGCGTCATGATAGGCACGCACCATGTCGCGGAAACCCTGGATCCCCGCCGGGCCGTAATAGCGTGACGCTGGCGCAAAGAAACCGAGCGAGTTATAGCCCCAGAAGTTTTTCAGACCGCGATCGAGCAGGTGCTGATCGTCAGGGAACCAATGAACCGGCAGCAGCTCGACCGAGGTAATCCCGAGGCTTTTGATGTACTCCACCGACGCTTTATGCCCCATCCCCTCAAACGTACCGCGCAGTTCAGGCGGAATAGCCGGGTTAAGCTGGGTAAAGCCTTTTACGTGGCTCTCATAAACCACGGTATGCGGCCACGGGATATCGGGTCGGCGGGAGTCTTGCCAGTCGACGGCATTGGGGTCGATGACCTTACATTTGGGCGTAAACGGCGCGCTGTCTCGCGTATCATAGCTGAGATCCAGCTCGTCGTGTCCCAGCTCATAGCCGAAGTGGGCATCGTTCCACTCAATGTCACCCACCAGTTCACGGGCATAGGGGTCAATAAGCAGCTTATTGGGGTTGAACCGGTGACCGTTCTCTGGATCGTAAGGGCCATATACACGGTAGCCATACAGCGCCCCCGGTTTCAGATCCGGCACATAGCCGTGCCAGACCTCATGGGTATATTCCGGCAGTTCCAGGCGGGTGATTTCTGTTTTTCCCGATGGGTCAAACAGACACAGCTCCACCCGCTCCGCATGGGCGGAAAACAGGGCGAAATTCACTCCTTTCCCGTCATAATTTGCGCCCAACTGTTGGCCATGACCGGCCCGAATTTCAAACGTTGTATCCTTTGGCATTTTTGTTCTCCTCGATTAGTCGCAGGTAAGCAGAACCAACAAACATCCCTTTTCAGACGTTAAATCCAGCGTCTCTGGCAGAAGGCGGCGCTCACCGGTAAACAGATCCCGGTAGTGCTTCCCGGCCAGCTCCTGGGGTATGGCCACCATAGTATTGGCCCACAGCATCGCATTGTCGGTGACGTCAAACACCAGACGCGGCACGGCGACGATCAGCGCCTCGTCATCTTTTATGCGGGCATAAACGATCAGATTCTCTTCCCGCTCGCCGGTCACCTTCAGCGGCAGCCAGTCGCCGTAGCGGAAAAGCGCGGGGTAATGCGGCCGCAGCCGTAACAGCGTGGCGGTGACGTACTGCTTCACGCTGCCGTCTCGCCAGCGTTGCGCATCGTTAAAAATGGTTCCATCCGCTACGCTGAGGTTTTCCGCCAGCGCGGTGAAATCCGGTTCGCGGCGGTTATCCGGGTCGACCAGGCTGAAGTTAAGCCCTTCGCTGCCCTGGTAGATGTCCGGTACGCCTGGCGCAGTCAGCTTGATCACCGTCTGGCTCAGGCTGTTCATTAACCCAGCCCGAATAAACGGCTGGAGTGCGGCACTGAAATCACGCAGGAACAGGGTGTTATCCGGGGAGAGCAGATGGCGCACGTAGTCCAGCACCACGCTCTCGTACCCTTCGTTGCTGTCGATCCAGTCGGTACGCTGCTTGGCCTCGCGCAGGGCTTTCTCAATAAAGCCGAGAAAACGCTCTTCCAGTGACTTAAGGCCATCTCGATCGTCAGGCGACAGCGTGGCTGGCCAGACGCCCGCCAGCGCCTGGAAGATCATCCAGGTGTCGGCGGCGTTCGGCGCGGTGCCGTCGTTGAGGAATCGGACCTGCGTCTGGTTCATCTGCCGCCAGCGCGCCAGGTTTTCCCCCCACAGATCTGGCGCTTCCGTCAGCGTGTATAGTCGCGCTCGCGCATCCTCGCCGCGTTTGGTGTCGTGGGTGGAGGTTCCCAGCAGCGCATCGGGCTGGCGGGCAAGACGAATGCGCATCTCCTGATGAAAACGGGAAAGTGAAAATGCGCGCGGCGTCGGGTCAGCGCCGACTTCGTTCAGGGCCAGCTCCAGGTTATGGCGGAAGAACAGCGTATCCTCTACCGATTTCGCCATCAGCGGCCCGGTCAGTTGCTGAAAACGGGTGCGGAAAAGCGAGGCCAGCGCGTGGTCATCCTCAGGCAGATCGCCGGTAAGAATACGCACGATCAGGCTGAGAGCGGGTTCAGAGGCGTTGACGCTGGCGACCACGCGACTGAGCAGCGCCACATCCGGTGACGTCAGCCCTTCTCCGGTGCCGTAGGTGCGATACACCGGAAACGCGATAAGCAGCTCGCGCAGGGCATGGCGGATATCCTCATGCTCCACTTCGGCGCCGTTATGCCCGGCCAGCTCGCTGGCAATTTTGAGCAGCGTGGTAAATTCACCTTCAAAATTACGATCGGTCATCAGCCCTTTGGCTTTGCGAAGTTCCGCCTGCCTGTCCACGGTCGTACCCAGCGTCTCGTCGTAGAGCGTCTCCAGTCGCGAGAGGTTGGTATCATCCACCAGCACTTCCGCCAGCGAGGCAATAAACTCATAGCCCGTAGTACCCGAGACCGGCCACTCCGGAGGAAGCTGTTCCCCTTTGGCGAGGATCTTCTCTACCGTGATGTAGCAATCCGGCCCGGTCGCCGCACGCAGGCGCTGCAAATAGCCCAGCGGATCGGCAAGCCCGTCCACATGGTCAATGCGCAGGCCGTCGACAACCCCGGCGTGAACAAGCTCAAGGATCAGGCGGTGCGTGTCTGCGAAGACCGCCTCATCCTCTACCCGCACGCCGACCAGCCCGGTGATTTCAAAAAAGCGCCGCCATGAAAGCTGTTTCGGCGCTTCCCGCCAGGACATCAGCCGCCAGCTTTGCGCCTCGTGGATCTCAGCGATGCTCTTGCCTTCGGCATACGTGCCGGGATTAAGCGGATAGGCGGTATCATAGTAAACCAGCGCTGCGTCATTGGTGACACTGTCACGTTTTAAGGTGATAGCTCCCCGCTCCAGCTCGGCTTCAAAGGTGTCGCCAAGAAACGGCAACGTCAGCGATCGGGACCAGTCGATATCAAAATACGCCGCATAGCGGCTCTGCCTGCCTTGTTCTATAACATCGCGCCACCAGCGGTTTTCCAGCGAGGTCGACATATGGTTAGGAACGATATCCAGAATCAGTCCCATCCCTGCCTGCTTCAGCGCCGCCGCCATGCGGTCAAACCCTTCCCGCCCGCCAATCGCCGGGTCGATTTCGTTGGGGTCGGTCACGTCATAGCCGTGGGTGGAATCCGTGGTTGCGGTGAAAACAGGCGACGCGTAAAGATGGCTAATTCCAAGGTCTTTCATATACGGAATCAGGTCCACCACGCGATCGAAGGTCATGCCGTTGCGAAACTGAATTCGGTAAGTAGAGGAAGGGATCATAGCGCTGCTTCTCCATCAGCTAAGCGAACAACAATGCTGTTTGGCGGCAGGTTATCGACTGCCTCCGGCCAGCTAAAGATCGTTTTTCCGGGCAGGTTCGGTAAGGCGAGCGGCTTTTTGCCGATATTCAGCGCCAGCGACAGCGTACCGGACGGGAAACGCCAGCTCACGGCAACCATGCCGAGCGCCGTTTGCAGGACGTTACCCTCCACGGCGCCCCGCTGTTTCAGTAGCGGGACGATAAAGCGCTGACGCAGCGCAATCAGTTCGCGCGTAGCGTGCAGCCACGCCCTGCCTTCCTGCGTGTCTGCCTTGTTCCAGTCAAGCTTCGACCGCATAAAGGTATTTACGTCATTGGGGTCCGGTACGGTTTCATCGTGCCCGGCATGGCCGGTAAACTCTTTCGCGCGCCCTTCCCGCACGGCTTTCGCCAGGTCGCCGTGAAAGTCGGTGAAAAAGAGGAACGGATGCGTTTCGCCATACTCCTCGCCCATAAACAGCAGCGGAATATGAGGCGACATAAGCAGCGCCGCAAACAGCACACGCGTTTTATCCGCCCCTGCCAGAGAGATAAGCCTCTCCCCCTGGGCACGGTTGCCGACCTGGTCGTGATTCTGAATAAAATCGACAAAAAACTGCGGAGGTTGCTCGCGACACTCTACCCCGCGCGATTTTCCGGTCTGAAGCGAGATTTCCCCCTGGTAGACAAAGCCCTCTGCCAGCGCCCGCGCCAGTTTTTTCTCCGGCTCAAAGGCAAAATCCTGATAATAGGCGTGTGATTCCCCGGTCGCGAAGACATGCGCGGCGTTGTGAAAATCATCATTCCATTCGGCGGTGAAAAGCGGCGTCTGACCATGCTCATCGCGCGGATGCAGGAATATCACGTTGCGACTGTCTTCGGTGGTCAGATGGATATGCCGATCCGGAAATGCGTCGCGGATCCGTTGCGCTATCTCGGGAAGAATATGGGTCTCAGCGTCGTCATGGATCTGGTCGATGGCGTCGAAGCGCAGACCGTCAAGATGATACTCCGAGAGCCAGAATAACGGCGCCTCGGCGATGTATTGCCGGACGGCCTCAACCTCATAGGCAATACCGTTGCCCCACGGGGTCATACGATCCCGATGGAAAAACGCTGGCGAGAGCAACGGCAGGTAATTACCTTCCGGGCCAAAGTGGTTGAGTACGATATCCAGCACCACGGAAAGCCCGAGCGCGTGGGCGGCATCAATGAAGGCATGAAAATCATCCGGTGTGCCATAAGCCGAGTGCGGGGCATACAGCAGTACGCCGTCATACCCCCATCCGCGCGCGCCCCCGAACTGGGACACGGGCATCACTTCCAGTTGCGTAATACCCAGCCCGGCCAGATAAGGCAGTTTGTCGATGGCCGCCCTGAAGGTTCCTTCCCCGGTGAAGGTGCCGATATGCAGCTCGTAGATCACCGTCTCTTCCCACGATCGTCCTTGCCATTCCCGCTGAGTGGGCAGGCTGCGACGCGGGTCGATCACCACCGACGGGCCGTTGACGCCAGCCTGCTGCGCGCGTGAGGCCGGATCCGGCACCGCCATTCCATCCTGTAAAACAAACTGATAGGTCGTACCGTGCCTGACGCCGGGCACGTCAATCTGAAACCAGCCGTCGCCCACCGCCGCCATGGGAATGTCGGTATCGGTTAAACGTAATGTGAGATCTTTCTGCCCTTCTGCCCAGACGCGAAAACGTACAACGTCATCGGAAATAAACTCAGCACCCCAGTGCCTGCGACATGTTCTGAATTCCATTCATTGTCCTCGAATGACCACCTTTTACGCGGAACGAAATACAAGCTTAGACCAGGATCTACAGAGTGTTATGCCAGCAGGAGATGCCGCTTCGTCTATTATCTATTTATAACTCCCACTTAAGGAATACTATGCATATTCGAAAAGGATTAAGTACAGACCTCGCCCGCCTTGAATGTTGTGATTTTTCTTTCAAGGTTGATGAGATTGCCAGAGAGCCATTTCTCAATGGTGATTTGCATATCGAGGCGCTGACCGAACCTTATCTTAAAACCTATGAACTTGATCTCCAGACGCTGGAAAATCATTGCGTTAATCCGGATTCAATATTTCTTATCGCCGAAACGGATGACGGTGAAATCGCCGGTTTTATTACCGCGTCCTGCAACTGGAATAAATTTATTTCGGTGGATTACATTGCCGTGGAGCGTTCAAAACGCCGTACGGGCGCGGCGCACAAGCTGATGTCCGCCACCCACGTCTGGGCGCGAAGCCTCAATGCGCCCGGGTTACGGCTGGAGACGCAGAACGTTAATGTTTCTGCCTGTCAGTTCTATCGTCACTATGGGTTTATTCTCGGCGGTTACGATCGCTACCTTTACAACGCCCTGCCGGAAAAAGATGAGGTCGCCCTTTTTTGGTATTACATGCTGGCTTGAGAAAATATTTTATATCCGCTCCCGGAAGATAGATTTGTCTGAATTTGTCAATTTTGCCCGCTTACGTTTAATTAACGACTAATCTTGGAATTCACTATTAAGGAGGCCGGTATGTCTACAGGAAATAATCACACGCTGCATTACCCTCGTCCACCGTTTGCTGAACAACCGCAAAGGGCCCCCGGGCTGGCATCGGAAATGAAGCCAATACCGGATCACGGTGAAACAAGTTATATCGGATCAGGCAAACTGGCAGGAAAAAAAGCGCTGATTACCGGCGGTGATTCCGGAATTGGTCGCGCAGTAGCGATCGCCTATGCCCGTGAAGGTGCAGATGTGGCTATTGGCTATCTCCCGGAAGAGGAGTCCGATGCGGCATCGGTCATTGCGCTGATTCGGGCCGAAGGCCGTAAAGCGGTCGCCATTCCCGGCGACATTCGCGTGGAGTCGTTCTGCGATACGCTGGTGGAAAAAGCCGTCGCAGAACTGGGTGGCCTGGATATCCTGGTGAACAACGCCGGACGCCAGCAGTACTGCGAATCGATCGACGATCTCACCACGGCAGATTTCGACGCGACGTTTAAAACCAACGTCTATGCCCCCTTCTGGATTACTAAAGCTGCGCTGCGCCATTTGCAGGAAGGCGCCGTGATCATCAACACCACTTCCGTTCAGGCGTTTAAACCGAGCGCGATCCTGGTGGACTATGCGCAGACCAAAGCCTGTAACGTGGCCTTTACTAAGTCTCTGGCTCAGCAGCTGGGGCCACGTGGCATTCGGGTGAATGCCGTCGCGCCAGGTCCATACTGGACGCCTCTTCAGTCCAGCGGCGGTCAGCCGCAGTCCAAAGTTCAGAAATTCGGGGAAGATACGCCCCTGGGCCGACCGGGCCAGCCGGTTGAAATCGCACCGCTGTATGTGCTTTTTGCCTCAGATACCTGCTCATACGCCTCCGGACAAGTATGGTGCTCTGACGGCGGTACCGGCGTGCTGTAAAGCATCCTCTCAGACCTATCCATTTCATGGATAGGTCACATTCACTTCCCTGCTGTTCTCAAAAATCTCAGTTGAACTATGATGAACTTACTATTGAGGAGCCCATCATGTTTACTGTGAAAAAACTTGCGTTATCAACCCTGTTGACCGGTTCGGTTTTATTCTTTCCCGCGATCCACGCGGTGGCCAGCGTTCCGCAGCATGTGTTGAAACAGCAGGCCGGCGGCTACAGCGTTCAGGTTGGCGATACGATTGTCACCGCCTTTACGGACGGCAGCGTGCCGCAGGACCTGCACGCCTTACTGCGCCGGACGACGGCGGAAAATACCGATGCGTTACTGGCCAAAAACTTCCAGGCCAATCCGGTGGAAGCATCGATTAACGCGTTCTATATCGCTATGCCCGGCCACAAAATTCTGGTGGATACCGGTTCCGGTCAGCTCTTTGGCCCTGGCAAAGGCGGGCGGCTGATTGAAAGCCTGGCGACGCAGGGTATCAGGCCGCAGGACATCACCGATATCCTGATCACCCACGCGCACTCCGATCATGCAGGCGGCCTGGTCAAAGACGGTCAGCGCGTATTTACCCGCGCACAGGTGTATGTCGGCAAACCGGATATCGATTTCTTCTTTAACGACGAGAACCAGAAAAAATCTGGCTATGACCAGAACTACTTCGACGTCGCGCACAAGACCTTAAAGCCCTATCTGGATGCCGGGAAAGTGAAGACTTTCTCCGGGACGGAACAGCTTCTGCCGGGCATCAGCGGTACGGTTCACCCGGGCCACACCCCTGGGTCCGCGTTCTACACGCTGGAGAGCAAAGGTGAAAAAATTACCTTTGTCGGCGACATCATTCACGTTGCCGCGGTTCAGTTCCCACAGCCCAACGTGACGATTGCTTACGATGAGGATCAGGACGGAGCCGCCCGGGTACGCAACGCAGCGTTCGCTGAGTTTGTGAAAAACAAAGATCTGATTGCGGCGCCACATCTGCCTTTCCCCGGGATCGGGTATGTGAAGAAAGGTGAGCGGGAAGGCTACGCGTGGGGTCCGGTGACCTATACCAACCGGGACGCCCAATAAGAGAGTCTCTGCGTCCCAGGCTAAATATTTCAGCCTGGGACCGCTATCTCACGCCCAGGGCCCCGCGGCCGGGTATTAACCAGCCGGCGAAATCTGTTCGGCCCTGCGCTCAACCTGTCAGACAGCCAGCCATTTTTTTGCGTTCGCTTTCATATTTGCTTCTAGTTCACTGTCACGCGTGGCAAATACGCGGCCGAGGGGAAAACCGCTTTGTTCCAGCAGATAAGCTAGCGCGGCATATTCCCGCGGATAGTTGGCAGCAATTTTTGAATCAATCTCAACCGGGCCCAGAGGAAAGGTGAAAATACCCATGTCGTAGATGCTCTGACGATGGAACAGCTTCCATACGCCCTCTCTCTTTTCTGCCAGATCGTAGAAACGATTGTGGCATTCGCATCCAATATTAAGTTTTATATTTTCAGCGATGATCATCGCATTGGTTTCAAGAATCGCTTTGTCGCCGCGGTCGTTAAAAGTGACGACGGGCGAGCCAATCATATGTTTTGTGCGCAAATCTGAAGCGCCCATACGCATGGAACCCTCGACAAAATCGCTCGCGAGCCCTTCGAACCACGTAATTTCGATTGTGCCGTCCGGATGAAAAAGATTACGCAGCTGCTCCCATTCGCCCAGGTCGCGGTGCATCCAGCCATTCATGAGGTCGTTAAGATCCTGACGGTCTTGCAGTTGGTGAGTTTGCATTGTTTGGTTCCTGTTTGAGTTGATGCGTTCAGTTTGGCCGTGAAGCGGTTTATACTCAAATATATATATTTTACTAAACAATCATTTTTAATGATGAATCAAGGTGGCAATGGAACTCCGGCACTTACGCTATTTTTTGGCTGTTGCAGAAGAAGAGCATTTTGGACGCGCGGCTGAGCGACTCAATATTGTTCAGCCTGCGCTCAGCATGCAGATTAAAGCCCTTGAAACTGAGTTAGGCGGTCCGCTGTTTATCCGCACCAGCCGTCGTGTGGAACTTACTGAGGCCGGATCGCTTCTTCTCAGCGAAGCCAGACTGATGCTGGAACAGATGGAACACACGCGTCTGGCAGTCCAGCGTGCGATACGGGGAGAGACAGGGCGTGTACGGGTCGGTTTTGCCGGTAACGCCATTTTTAGTGGCAAAATGATTACCGATGTACGTCGCTTCCGTAAAACCCATCCGGATGCAGAAGTCACCATTCAGGAAATCGCTCCCCAGAAACAGGTAGCTGCGATCCTCGCAGGGCATATTGATGTCGGTTATACACCGGATAACAGTACGACAGCCGATCCGCAGATCAGGGTGCAGAAAACCGGAAACTGGGAGATGATAATCGCAATGTGTGATGATCATCCCTTAGCCATCCATCCGCACCTCTCCGTTGAAATGCTCGCCGGTCATCCCCTGGTCCTGTACGACGCGCATGACGCCAATGAAAATCTGACTGTGCTGCTGGCGCAGCAGCTCGGGGATGGTTTTTGCGTGGCACATCGTTCAAACAGTACGCTAAGCGTTCTGGCATTTGCCGCAGCCGGGCTCGGTCTGGCGCTGGTTCCCGCCCCCCTGCAACAGGTGCAAATACCCGGACTGATTTACCGCAACCTGAATGCTCAGGCGCTGACCGCAAATCTGGTCATGATCAGCCGCATGCAGGAGCCAGGTAATGCAGTGACTGCTTTTCTGGCAATGGCTAACCTTCCCTGTTGAACAACGGCAGCAAGCTATGACGCACAATAAGATGCCCTCCTCCGATATGGATATGGACCTGATCCTGACGCTGGATGCGTTACTCAGGGATCAGAATATCACCCATGCGGCCGCGCGGCTGGGCATCAGCCAGCCGGCGATGTCTGCCCGCCTTGCGCGCCTGCGCGTCCTGTTCGATGAGCCGCTGTTTATCCCTTCCCCACACGGACGTGGGGTGTTACCTACGCCGCGCGCCGAGGCGTTAAGGCCGCAGGTCACGACGGTTTTACAGGGTATATCGGCGATGCTTGAACCCACCACGTTCAACGCGCAGAACAGCAACCGCACCTTTGTGATTGCCCTGCACGAGAACCCGGCGCTGATGCTGGGGGCAGAGTTGCAGAATCAGATTAGCAGCGCAGCACCAGGCATCCGCCTGCGTTTTGCGCTCCCGGAAACCCCGCTGCTGCCAGCGCAGATGGAAAATGGCGATGTGGATATTTATGTCGGCGTTAACGCGGGGGCGCATGATGCATGGGTCAGACGCAAGCTGTTTGACGATGAATATGCCACCGCCCAGCGTAAAGGCCATCCGCGCGGTACGGGGCCGATGGATCTGGAAAGCTATTGCAGCCTTTCCCACCTGGTGGTTTCATCCGAGGGCGACCCGTTCGCGGGCTTTGTCGATCAGCATCTGGCGGGGCTTGGCCACCAGCGTAACGTGGTGATGTCGACGCAAAGCTATGCGATGGCGCCTGCGATTGTTGCCGGTACCGATTTGCTCTGCACCCTACCCAGACGCATGTTGCTACGGTTCACGCAAACGCTTGATATTTTTCCGCCGCCGCTGGATCTCCCTCCGATCGTCATCGGTATGTACTGGCACCCGAAAAACAGCCAGGATCCGGCTAACCGCTGGCTGCGAGAACAGCTTCTTCAGGCCGCCGGACGTCAGGTATGATCGAGGATGCTCATCAATTTTTTCAGGACCTCAGAGCGAATAATCCGGTGGCAAACCAGCGTCAGCTCGCTCTCCCGGAGTCGGTCAAGAATATCCACAAAGACGACGTTTTGTACGCATATCGCCTTCGCTGAAGCCGGCAGCATGGCGATGCCAAACCCTGCCGAGACGAGACTTATCACCGTGGGGACATCGGTGGCATTTTGCACAACGTCAGGCTGTATGCCCGCGCTGTGGCAGGCATCATAGAAATATTGCTCCAGCCCCATCCCCTCCGGGTCGCGCAGGGCGATCCACTTCTCCTCTTTCACCGACGCAAGCGTCAGCGCGGCGGAGCCCGCCAGGCCATGTTGACGAGGTAAGGCCAGCACGGCCTTTTCCGTTGTAAATGGACGGCTTTGCAGATCGTCAGGCAATAGCGGTAACGGGGCACGAATAATGGCCACATCCAGCTGGTTGCTTTGCACGCCGGTATAAAGGGTTTGCACGTTACCCGTCATCATAGAAAGGCTGATGGCGGGCCATTTCTCATGTAAAAGCCGCAGCGCGGCGGGTAGCTTACTGTCGAATATCGCACTTGAAACACATCCGAGATTCAGCACGCCCTGTTCCCCTCTGGCCGTCTGTCTGGCATCCAGAATCGCCTGATCGGTCATTAAAATCGCGACTCTGGCTTTACTGAGAAATGCCTCACCGGCTGGCGTCAGCGTCAGGCGACGATTCGCCCGGCTAAAGAGCAAGACCCCAAGACGATCTTCAAGCGTTTTTATCTGCTGGCTCAGCGCTGGCTGCGCCATGTTAAGGCGCTCCGCCGCCCGATGCATGTGAAGCTCTTCCGCCACCACGATAAAATTGCGCATCAGTCGAAACTGCATACCATGCCTTTATTATTGATAATAAAATTCATATTAAAATAGCATAAACGATGCAATTGATAGCCCTCTTCGTCCGGTTAAGAATGGAAGCCTTCATCCGAGGAGGGAAATATGAAAAACCACATCAACGATCTCAGAAGTGCTATCGAACTGCTCAAACGCCATGAAGGTCAATACCTTGAAACCAGCCATCCGGTCGATCCTGACGCAGAGCTGGCGGGTGTGTACCGGCATATTGGTGCTGGCGGCACGGTAAAACGTCCGACGCGCATTGGCCCGGCGATGATGTTTAACGCTATTAAGGGATATCCCGACTCGCGTATTCTGGTCGGAATGCACGCCAGCCGCGAGCGGGCGGCGCTCCTGTTGGGCTGCGAGCCCTCTGAACTGGCAAAACATGTCGGCCAGGCCGTGAAAAACCCGATTGCTCCCGTTGTGGTTCCGGCGGCACAGGCGCCGTGTCAGGAACAGGTGTTTTATGCCGACGATCCGGACTTCGATCTGCGTAAATTGCTTCCGGCACCGACCAACACGCCGATAGATGCCGGTCCGTTCTTCTGTCTGGGGCTGGTGCTGGCAAGCGATCCGGAAGATGCCTCACTGACCGATGTCACTATTCACCGTCTCTGCGTGCAGGAGCGCGATGAGCTCTCCATGTTCCTTGCCGCAGGCCGCCATATTGAAGTGTTCCGTAAGAAAGCCGAGGAGGCGGGCAAACCGTTGCCGGTCACGATCAATATGGGTCTCGATCCCGCTATCTATATTGGCGCCTGTTTCGAAGCCCCTACCACGCCCTTCGGCTACAACGAGCTGGGTGTCGCCGGCGCGTTACGTCAGACCCCCGTAGAGCTGGTGCAGGGTGTGGCCGTAAATGAAAAAGCGATAGCGCGTGCGGAAATTATCATCGAAGGCGAACTGCTGCCGGGCGTGCGTGTAGAAGAAGATCAGCATACCCACACCGGGCACGCGATGCCGGAATTTCCCGGCTACTGCGGGGAGGCTAACCCCTCCTTACCGGTAATCAAAGTGAAGGCCGTCACGATGCGTCATCAGGCGATCCTGCAAACCCTGGTAGGACCGGGCGAGGAGCACACCACGCTGGCCGGTTTGCCAACGGAGGCCAGCATCCGTAATGCGGTGGAAGAAGCCATCCCCGGTTTTCTGCAAAACGTCTATGCGCATACCGCTGGCGGCGGCAAGTTTCTTGGCGTATTGCAGGTGAAAAAACGCCAGCCCTCTGACGAAGGGCGTCAGGGTCAGGCGGCACTCATCGCGTTAGCCACCTATTCCGAGCTTAAAAACATTATTCTCGTCGACGAAGATGTGGATATTTTCGACAGCGACGACATCCTGTGGGCGATGACCACCCGTATGCAGGGCGATGTCAGCATCACCCATCTGCCGGGGATCCGCGGACACCAGCTCGATCCGTCTCAGGCCCCGGACTACAGCCCCTCCATTCGTGGCAACGGGATCACCTGCAAAACGATTTTCGACTGTACGGTGCCCTGCGCGCTTAAGTCCCGCTTTGAGCGTGCGCCCTTTATGGAGGTAGACCCGACGCCGTGGGCGCCTGAACTGTTTAAAAAATAGCGTTAACCGGAAAATCTTCTTCACCCTTCACGGGTGAAGAACCTCACGCTGAAATTGCCGCGTCCCCTGCTTTCTTGTAACCTTTGAGCGTTTATCACATCCCCATAAAAACTGAGACTACCGGACGCCTATGACAGCACATATTTCCAACGATCCTTTGCATGGCGTAACGCTCGAAATGCAGGTTAACGCGCTGGTTGCGCGATATGGCTGGAATGAACTGGGCAACCGAATCAAAATCAACTGTTTTCGCAAGAACCCGAGTGTTAAATCGAGTCTGAAGTTCCTGCGCCGCACCCCATGGGCGCGGGCGGAAGTTGAAGCCCTCTACCTCGACTCTCTTCACGATGACGGTAACGGGGAACAGGACGAACCGGCGTTTAATCCCTGGACGGATAGCCGGACACCCAGGAGCTAACACGCAAATGATGCGACACGTAAAACGGACTGGCGCGCTGCTTGGCTGCGCGCTTTTACTGGTAAGTTGCACTTCCAAACCACCCAAATCACTCGTTACCCCGCTGCCGCAGGCGAAACCTCTACAGCAGACTAACGAACCCATGCGCGGGATCTGGCTGGCGACCGTCTCCCGTCTCGACTGGCCTCCCGTGTCATCGGTGAATGGCCGTAGCGCGGACCAGCGTATCGCCCAGCAACAGCGGGCGCTGACGGACAAGCTCGATAAGCTGAAAAAACTTGGGATCAACACCGTCTTCTTTCAGGTAAAACCGGACAGTACGGCGCTGTGGGCCTCTAAAATACTGCCCTGGTCAGATACCCTGACGGGGACTATCGGGGAAGATCCCGGTTACGATCCGCTTCAGTTTATGCTGGATGAAGCGCACAAGCGCGGGATGAAGGTTCATGCCTGGTTTAACCCGTACCGCGTTTCCACCAACACGAAGCCGTCGACCATCGCCGCGCTTAACCGCACCTCGTCGCTTCATCCTTCCAGCGTGTACGTCCAGCATCCGGAGTGGATCCGCACCTCGGGGGATCGTTTTGTTCTCGACCCGGGCATTCCCGACGTGCGGGACTGGATAACCCAGGTGGTGATGGAAGTGGTAAATCACTACCCTGTCGACGGCGTTCAGTTCGATGACTATTTTTACACCGAGACGCCGGGGTCCACCCTGAATGATGCCTGGACCTTCAGGCGCTATGGCGAAGGTTTTGCGTCAAAAGCGGACTGGCGTCGACACAATACGCAGCAGTTGATTGTGCAGGTTTCAAGGGCGATCAAGCAGGCTAAACCTGAGGTCGAATTTGGCGTTAGCCCGGCGGGGGTCTGGCGCAATCGCTCCTTCGACCCGGCAGGCTCGGACACGCGCGGTGCCGCAGCCTATGATGAATCCTACGCTGACACGCGCAAATGGGTACAGCAGGGTTTACTGGATTACATTGCGCCGCAGATCTACTGGCCCTTCGCCCGCGACGCGGCACGTTACGATGTGCTGACAAAATGGTGGGCTGACGTGGTGAAACCGACCCATACCCGCCTGTATATCGGGATCGCGTTCTACAAAGTGGGCGCGCCTTCCAGAAACGAACCGGACTGGACGGTGAACGGCGGCGTACCGGAGCTGAAAAAACAGCTCGACCTCAACGATTCACTGCCAGACGTTAAGGGCACCATCCTGTTCCGTGAAGACTATCTTAACCAGCCGCAGACGCAGGAGGCGGTAAATTACCTCCGGGGACGCTGGGGTAATTGACTGAAAAAAGGCAGAAACGTTCTGTTTCTGCCTTTCTTTTACGGCTTCGGCCCGAACATCGCCTCAAGCTGTTTTGCGTCTGGCATACCCACGACCTGTTGCAGTTCGTTTTGCTCATTCAGGTAATAAATAGCCGGTGTGGCATTCGCGCCGAGACTGTCCATTAGCGTCTGGTGATTTTGCAGGATCTCAACGGTTTCCCGGGAAGCCGCAGCTTCAGGTTTCGGCAGCTTTTTCCCGCCGGACAGCTCGTACGTTTTCCAGGCCGACACCGGATCTTTCGCATTCAGGATCGCGGAGGCGTTACGCCCGCTGTTTGGGTTAAGAAATGCAACCAGCAGCGTATTGAGCTGAACCTTGCCAGCCTTCACCCACGGCTGCGCTTCAGCCCAGAACTGCTTGCAGTACGGGCAGAACGGGTCGGCAAAGACGAAGACTTTGCGCGGGGCACTCTCCGCGCCCTCTTTCAGGGGATGCGCCGCATTGAGCTTTTTCCACATCTCGCGGCCCATCGGGGCGTAGATCTCTTTCTGGAAAAAGGCCTCGCTGAGGTTGGTTCCTTTCTCATCATAAAGATAACCAGACACGACGTGCTTTCCGTCAGGGGTCAGAAAGAGCGTCACGCCCATGTCCTGATATTTCCCCAGCCACGCTGGCGCGCCGCCGGGGGCGTCAATTTTCTTGATGATTTTGATGTCCTGCTGTTCACTGAAGTGCTTCACCACATCCGGAAGCGACTCCTCTGCCCTGACCAGCCCTGAAACCATCAGAGCAGAGAGTAACAGCACCTTTTTCTTTGCTAACCGTTGAAGCATAACGACCCCTTTAAAATATTGTTTTTCAGAGTGGTCGAAGTTTATTGTCCTGTCAACGCTTCATAAATATCCTTGAGGCGACTACGCAAAAATCGCACGGCTTTGTGTTTGCGGGATAATAACGCCTGCACACTGTCGCCTGTTTCCTCTGCCAGCATCTTCATGCTGTAGCCCTCAAATTCCGTTTTTTCAAACACCTCGCGCTGAGGTGGCGGCAGTTCCGACAGGGCTTGCCCCAACTCTTCCCATAGCAGCATGTTGAGATACTCTTCCTCCGGCGTTTGCGGTAGGCCGAATAACGTTTCTGCAATCTCCTGCTCCGGAAAGTCCTCGTCATCTGCTGTCAGGTACCCCGGCAGTGAAACCTCGTGCTTTTTTCGCGCCCGGTCGATCATCTCATTTCGTGCGGCGCGAAACAGCCAGGCGGCGACGTTCTCGACCGGTTGTTCCACTTTCATCAACTGCCAGGTCACTTCCTGAAGAATATCATCGACATCATCACGAACCGCAGTCCGTCCGCGAATGAAGGCTTTTAGCCGCGCGCGGCAGGCATTGAGTGCCGAGATCAGTAATGATTCCCCCGCCTCACCGGCTTTCATATCGCTCACTCGGCTTCCGGCGCTTTTGCACCGTTATCATCTCGCTTTTCATCCCGGCCATCGTGCCACCGGCAATGACCGTGGCGCCCAAATCCCGCCCGACGCTGCTGAATGAAGGCCTCACGTTGTTCGGGGCTCATATTCATCCATTGTTCGTGCATACGGCGGTGCGCACCGAACATGCCCGGACGGAAACCCAGCCCACCGAAAAGAATGCGGCTCAGCAGCAGGATCCCCAGCGCCTGCCAGAAGCCAATGGCTTTAACCCCCAGGATGGCCGGGAGCAACGCGTTCCACAGGGACATGACCAGCAGGCCAAGCACCACGAACAGGACTGCGCCAATCACGATGCCCTTACCCATACGATGGCGGCCCAAACCACGCCCTTGACCTTTTCCGTGCATATCAAAATTTCTCATGTGTACCTCGTTTATGTTGAATGATTATGGTCTCTGATGAGGTAGACGGATGAGGAACAGAAATATTGCCGGGGAAAGATAAAATTTATGTGATAGCGGCTTTGTACGGATAACAGTAATGGCTGAAGGAGATTGTGCAGCGGCTACATGCAGACATTAAAAAGGCTCCCTCAGGAGCCTCTCTGAACATCACGCCGTAGCAGGCAAACTAAAGCTCGAGATACTCTGGGACAGCTGCTGCGCCTGCTCCTCCAGCGAGGCCGCGGCGGCGGCGGATTGCTGCACCAGCGCCGCGTTCTGCTGGGTCACACCGTCCATCTCCGTTACGGCCTGCCCAACCTGACCAATCCCGCGGCTCTGCTCTTCTGAGGCAACCGAAATCTGTTCCATCAGCGTATGCACTTTATTCACAGAGCTGATAATAGAATCAATCACCTCTCCCGAACGATTCACCAGTTGTGCACCGTTTTTCACGCTGGAAACAGACTGGGCGATAAGGCTTTCGATATCTTTCGCCGCCACCGCGCTTTTTTGTGCCAGGGTGCGCACTTCACTTGCTACCACGGCAAATCCTCGCCCCTGCACGCCAGCACGCGCCGCTTCAACGGCCGCGTTTAGCGCCAGAATATTAGTCTGGAAAGCAATGCTGTTGATGACGCTGGTGATGTCTTCAATACGCTTCGAATTGGACGCGATAGTATTCATCGTTTCGATGACTTCACGGGTTACCGCTTCACCGGTATGGGCATTTTTCACGGCATCCTGCACCAGCTTACCGGCCTGGAAAACGTTGTCGGTGTTATTCGCCACCGTCGCGCTCAGCTCTTCCATGCTGGCGGCCGTCTGGGTCAGGGCCGAAGCCTGTTGCTCGGTACGGGAGGCCAGGTCGATATTGCCGGAGGCAATTTCCTGCGCCGCATGCGTCACAGTGTGGCTGGCATCGCGCACCTGAGAAATGGTGGAGAGCAGCGCCTGGCGCATCTGCTCCATCGAGGACATCAGGTGATCGATTTCATTCCCGGAATCACGCTTGATCGGTACCGGTACGTCCAGCTTCCCGGCCGCAATCTGGCGACAGTGCTCGCGCGCCAGGTTCACCGGCGCAAAGACCACGCGTTTCATCAGCAGGCTGACGGCGAAGATCACCACCACGAACAGCACCGCAATGCAGGCGATAATAACCAGACCCGACACGAAATTATGGCTCGCATCCTCGTTCAGCGTTTTGGCGTACTTCTGGTGAACGGAGAGAACCTGATCGAGCACAATTTCATATTGGCGATCGAGTCGAGACACCACGGGAATAAGAGCGTTGAACCGCGACACATCGTGAGCGGCGGCAGCGGCGATGAGAGGCGCCAGTCCCTGGTTACGGTAGTTTTGCCACGCCTCCTGGTAGGCAGTGACCAGCGGGGCTTCGTCCGGCAAACGCGGCGAGGCCATAAACGCCGAAAATGCACTATCGGCTTTGGTCAGCGCCTCTTTAACCGAGGCCAGTTTCGCAGACGGGTCGGTAGCGTCCCCCGCTTCCACCATTTTCACATACTCCATAACCCTGACGCGCAGGGTTCGGCTGTGGTTAATGGGATCAATAATGGACAGAACCACCTGAATTTCTTTGTTCACATTATCCAGCGAAGTATTACTTTTAATGATGAGCCCAACGCTGGTGATAGTGCTGGCCACAAAGAAGAAAAGCAGGGAAAACAGGATAATCAGGGATGATTTTTTCAACGACATAACACACCTCAGGGATATAATTTCCCTTTGGTTATCGGCTGAATCCAATCTTTAATTAATTAAAGTTATTGATGTCACCCTCAGACGTTACCCTGTCACTCTACGGCCTTGTATCGCCGTTGCAGGGTGGCATCCAGCTTACGCTGGATCGGCTCCGGCGTTTCCCCTTCAATCAGTTTGCCAATCAGATCAAAGCAGTGCCAGGCGAGCTGGCGGTTATCCTGACGAACGGTATCGACAGGAATGGTCAGAGAATCATAGAGATAGTGATCGTCAAAGCTGGCCAGACGCATATCGCTTTGCAGCAGATTATGTTGCCCCATATAGCGCAACACCCCTTCCAGCAGACCGCAGGCGGCGGTAAAAAGGGCTTTTGGCGGGCGGCCCAGGCGTGCGCAAAGCTCGGCAAACATTTCGTAGCCGGAGCTCGGATGGTAATTACCATGAATGATCCACTCCGGACGTAACTCGACGCCAGCGTCACGCAGCCCCTGCTTAAACCCTTCAAGACGGTCACGCGTCGGGGAAAGCCGCGGCTGACCGCCGAGGAAGTAGAACTCATCCGGATGCTGGCGCGCAATGTCGGCCACCAGTGTGGCGGTTGGGGTAATTGAATCGGTGAGAACCAGCGGCAGAGAACTGTCGTTCATATGACGGTCAAAGAGTACAACGGGCAACTGTTCGCTCAGCTTTTGATAGTCCGCGTCGTTGAGCATGCTGGAGGCGACAATCAGCCCGTCCACCTGGCGGGCCACCATGTTATTGACCACCACCGTCTCCTGGCCCGGATTTTCATCGCTACAGGAGATCAGCAGCTGAACACCCGCCTCGCGGCAGAGGGTCTCCAGCTCATGAGAAAAAACGGCAAACCCGTAGTTGGTGATTTCCGGCACCACCAGACCAATGGTGTGGCTGCGGTTGTCCCGCAGCGAACGGGCGTGAATGCTGGGCTGATAATGATGTTCTTTGGCAATCGCAAGCACACGCTCGCGTGTCTCCTCCGCCACCCGAAGCTCTTTGCTGCGGCCGTTCAGAACCAGGCTGGCGGTGGCTTTTGATACCCCCGCGAGCTCCGCGATATCTTTAATGGTGACGCGTTTTGTTTTTCTCACAACGACTTAGATCCGGCTGCCAAAACCTCTATTCTATCATGCAGCTGCGCAGCGACCAGTAGCGTAATGTGATATCGGACGCACCTTCGAAGCGTACCTGGGCCGGATGGTCAGGAAAATAGCGGCTGCTCATGACGCCTTCACCGTGATTGATGAAAATTTCGACGCTGGAACAGTCGCACAGCACGCGTAAATGATGAACATTGCCCTGCCAGTAGCGGGTCAGCGTGTCTGCGGTTTTCAGACTGGCGCGTTCCAGACGGATCCCCTCATCATCCACAATCAGCCGCAACGCGCCGGCAAAATCCACGTTCACGCTCGATGCGCTCAGTTCGAACTCAAGACGCGTTCCCGCCAGCACCGGGGCATCGCTGGCGCGTCCCTGCCAGAGATGTTCATCCTCGCGCAGCGTTTCCAGCTCACGGACCGGGGTTTGCCAGAGCTTACCGTCGCGGTAGCGCAGTTCGCGAGGACAGGTCATCTGGTGGATCCAGCCGTGCGCCCGCGTAGGCTGGAGCATCTCTTCGCCGTCCGGCACGCCCATCCAGCCGATGAGGATGCGGCGGCCATCTTCTGCCACCGTGGTTTGCGGCGCGTAAAATTCGAAACCGGCGTCAAGCTCATGCAGCTCGCCGTGCGCAAATGCAGGCGTTTGATAATCAAATGCCCCACTCATCCAGACGGCCGGATAGGTATTGAGATAGCGATGCGGTTCGCGCGCCAGCCCCTGCGGGCAGCAGATCAAGACGTGTGTGCCATCAAGCTCAAACAGATCCGGGCACTCCCACATATAGCCCGCGTCCGTGAGTCCGTTGACGCCGTGACCGGCGATTTCGCCGCAGGACGCCCAGATGTGTAAATCGGCTGACGTAAACAGCAGCACCTTGCCGCGCTGCTGTCGATCCTGCGCGCCGAGCACCATGTACCACAGCCCGTCATGCCACCATACTTTCGGATCGCGGACGTGCCCGGTGTACCCGTCCGGCAGGGGCAACACCGGTCCCAGTTTGGCAAACGTGCCATCGTCATTTTGCACCGCCAGACACTGCCAGGCGGTGCGGCCGCCATCGTCAAACTTAACGTTGCCGGTATAGCACAGGGTCAGCACGCCGTTGTTATCCACGGCGCTGCCGGAGTAACAGCCATTGCGGTCATACTCTTCGTCAGGCATCAGCGCCATTGGCTCGTGCTGCCAGTGCACCAGATCTGCTGAGCTCCAGTGCCCCCAACACTTGTAGCGATGATCGCAGCCCAGCGGGTTCCACTGATAAAACAGATGGTAGCGCCCGGCAAACCAGATAAACCCGTTCGGATCGTTCATCAGCCCTGTCACCGGCGCGGGATGCCACTGCGGATAGTGGCTGTCCGCCAGCGCACGCGGCTGGCCTTGCATAACGGCCTGCAACACGGCAGGCCAGCGGGAAGATAAGGTCATTATTCAGAGTCCGTTTTATATTTCAGCAGCAGAGAGACGGTGAACGCCACACCAAAGGCAATCACCATGCCGATAATATAGTTGAGCAGCGAGCTGGCCTGGACAATCGCCATGCCGGGAAGCGCCGTCAGGCCAACGGCGGTCATGTAGACATGCACCGACACCACCCAGGCACCGCCCGCCGCACCACCGATCAGCGCCGCGATAAACGGCTTCACAAAACGCAGGTTGATGCCAAAAATTGCCGCTTCGGTGATGCCCAGCATCGCGGAAAACGCCGACGGTAAGGTAATGGCTTTGATTTTGGCATCGCGGGTTTTGAACCACACCGCCAGACACGCCCCGCCCTGCGCCACGTTCGCCATCGCCCAGATCGGCAGCAGGAAGTTAACGCCAATCGACGGATTACCCAGCAGCCCGGCCTCAATGGCGTGGAAGCTGTGGTGAATGCCGGTAATGACAATCACCGAATAGAGCCCACCAAACAGCAGCCCGGCCAGCCAGCCCGCGTGGGCAATCAGAGTGCTAAGAATGAAGGAGATCCCGTCGCCCAGCGCGCGTCCCGCCGGGCCAATAATCAACAGCGCAATGAAGCCGGAGATAATGACGGTCAGGAACGGCGTCAGGATCAGATCTAACGCATCCGGGATCGCCCGGCGCAGCTGTTTTTCCACAATGCTCATAAACCACACCGCCAGCAGCACCGGGAAGACGGTTCCCTGATAGCCAATCATGGCGATTTCAAGACCGAAGAAGTTCATGGTGTGGAAGCCGGACGCTACGCCCCAGGCGTTGGTCAGCGCCGGATGAGTCAGGATGCCGCCGAGCGTTGCCCCCAGATACGGGTTGCCGCCAAACTCCCGCGCGGCGGTGAAGCCAATCAGGATCGGCAGAATAATAAACGCCGCCGAGCTGCACATATCCAGCATGATATAGAGCGCGTTATCCGGATTAACCCAGCCGTAGGTTTTAACCATCCCCAGCAGGCCCATCAGCAGACCCGAGGCCACGATCGCCGGGATAATTGGCACGAAGATGTTGGAGAGCAGACGCGCGATACGCTGGAACGGGTTCAGCTTGCGGGCCGCAATATCCGCCGCTTCCGATTTACTGGACTCGCTAATCCCTGCCGCCTGAATAAACGCGGCGTAAACCTTATTCACCACCCCGGTGCCGAAGATCACCTGCATCTGCCCGGCGTTTCGAAAACAGCCTTTCACGCCTTCAACCTTGCCGATAGCCTGCTGGTCGGCAAGCGCATCATCGACCAGCACCAGACGAAGGCGCGTGGCGCAATGTGCCGCGCTGGCAATGTTCTCTTTGCCACCGAGCAGCGGAATAAGCTCGCGCGCAATATGATTAAAATCCATAGATACCTCTTCCTGACCTCTTTTTATGGTGTTCGAAACGCCCCCGCGATGCGGGAGCGTGAAGGGTTAAAACCAGGTTTCCATCTGCACCCCAAAGTTCCATTCCCCGCCCGCGTTGAAGCCGCTGCTGCCAAAGGCGTCATCGCTGGCGTAGTTATCCAGCTTGCTGCTCCAGTCCATCCAGGTGGCGAACAGGCGCAGCTCCGGACGGCTGAAGAAATCGCCAATTTTGCCCGCCTTTAACGTCGGGGCGAAGGTCAGCTTGTAGAAGCTACCGTTAACCGCATTGCGATCCTTGTAGCCTTCCGGGCTTAAATCCATGTACTGATAGCTGCCTTCGAACGCGAGGGCGAAATTCTGGGTCACCTCTTTGATCAGACGCGTATTGAGCGTGACCCACTCGTAGCTGTCGCCCTTCACGTAGCGGTCCTTACTGCTTTGCGCCAGCACGGCGGGCGCAATGTGCCAGCCACCGCCCAGCGGCGTGACACCGTAACTTGCAAAACGCCAGGTATCGGCTTCTGACAGTAGCGCGCCGTCTGAACCAATGCTTTTCACCTCGGCGCCCAGACCGTGGCCGTAAAGCAGAGCCGTTTTGGCGGAACCTTCCCGCAGGCCGTAGAAGCTCTCGTTATGCAGACCAACCAGCGCATGTACCCCGTTATTGGCCGCGTCGGTTTTAATCGGATTGCCGTTGCTGTCCTTACGGTCGTCATTATCTTTTGCCCGTAAGCCGCTGACCATCATCTGCACCGGCCCGGCGAAGTGATTCATGCTGAGGATGTAGTTCTGAACGTTGTTGTCGATCTCCTCTTCGCTGCCGAAGTTACGGCCATAAAGGGAGAAGTTACTGCGCAGCGTATCGTTCCACTTCACGTCGTAGACGCCGCCGCCGGTCCCGGCGAGAAACACCACGTCGGAATCCAGCCAGTGAATGTCGAAGTTGTCGCGGTCAAAACGCTTACCCGCCCAGAAGGTACTGCCCTTCAGCGCACCGGTAAAGTCTGGCAAATTGCCCAGCTCGGCAAAGGCCTGACGAATGTTCAGGTCGCTGCTGTCTGCCGACCAGTCGTTATAGGTTTTCTGACCGTCGGCCAGCATCGTCTTAAAGCGCGTCGTCGCACCATTCTCCAGCGTCTGTTTGTGCTCAACATTCAGCTCAACGTAGGTATCCGCTTCGTTCCCCAGACGCCCGATGGCCCCGCCGGTTTCCCCGGCGGGCGTCAGATAAGGGCCGCTTTTGCTGCTGGAGGCCGCGTCGTTCATCAGCAGGCCGGAACGGGCGTAACCGTGAAATTCAAAACCGCCTGTCCGGTCGGCTTTTTCTTCCAGCACCGTGGTACGTTGCGCCACCGCCTGTGTGGAGGTTTGCGCTTCCTGCTGCGCAGCCACCAGCTGCTGTGTTTTCTGTTCCGCTGCCGTGGCGCGCTTTTCAGCAACCTGCGCGCGGGTTTCCGCCTCCTGCAAACGCTGCTCCAGCGCCGCCAGGCGCGCTTCGATACGTGTCATATCCGTCTGGGCAAAAACAGAGGTACTCCCGGCCAGCATGCCTATCATCACGGCAAGTCTGCGTTTTTTATACATTTTGTCGCATCCCTAATAACTATCGGTGAAAGTGCTAAATTGCTAAACCGGTTTAGGCTGATGATACTAAACCGTTGAATTTTGGATCGGCAACGTTTTTTGCTAAACCGTTTTAGTAAGTGTGATCGAGACGACAATTCAGGCCGCCGACCGGAGGCCTGGAGAGGTGAATTACAGTTCGTGATGATAAGGCAGCGCGGTCATTGCCCCTTTTGCGGTTGTCGCCAGCGCCCCACAGCGCTGCGCCAGCGTGATGACCTCTGAAAGACGGGCCTGGCCATCACGAGCCAGACCGAACAGCAGCCCGGCGACGAAAGCATCCCCCGCGCCGGTGGTATCAATGCATTCCACGGGTGATGCAGGATAGTGCGTCAACGCGCCTTTCTGCCAGGCGGTTACGCCCTCTTTTCCCTGCGTCACCAGCACCAGCCTGGCCGGACAGGTGCGCATCAGCGCCGCCAGCCCCTCATGGACCTGCGCATTTCCGGTTAAGAACGCCAGCTCTTCCACCGAGATTTTCACCACATCTGCACAGGCTAATGCCCGCTCAAGACACTGACGCAGCTCGACTTCATCGTGCCAGAGATCGGCGCGGATATTGGGGTCAAAGCTGACAAATCCCCCCGCCATTCTGATAGCGGACATCGCCTGAAACGTCGCGGAACGGCTGGGTTCGGCGCTGAGCGCGATAGAGCAGATGTGCAGCCACTCCCCGGCGCGGAATGGCGGGAGATCGGCAGAGTCGAGGAATAAATCAGCGCTCGGGCGAACCATAAAGGTAAAGGAACGTTCACCGTCGTTATCGAGATCCACCACCACCGTGGAGGTGCGATGCTGCGGGTCCAGGCGCAGCCATTCTGTATTAACCTGCTCATCCGCAAGCGTTTTTTGCATAAAACGCCCGAAGGGGTCGTCGCCCACCCGGCCTATAAAGGCGCTTCTGCCGCCCAGACGCGCAACCCCTACCGCGACATTGGCCGGTGCGCCGCCAGGACATTGCAGCAGTTTGCCCTCTCCGTCGGGCAACAGATCCACCACGGCATCGCCAAGTACCCAGATCGTCTCCATATCACCTTCTTAGCTAAATCATGTTAAACCGGTTTAGCTATTTAAGCACAGGCAGGGTGTCGGGGAAATATGGCGACGGAAAATTTGCTTAACCCACCCGATGGGGCCAATGGATATCACCTACGCCATTGAGCTGCGGGCGGGCGAACAAAAAGCCCTGGAAGCGGCGAATACCGACGGATTCAAGCCAGCACCACTCTTCTATCTTCTCAATGCCTTCTGCGACCAGCGTAATCTCCAGATCGGTGCAGCAGCTGATTATCGACTTCACAATCGCCTGCTTGGGCCCGCTCAGGTGGATATCGCTGACGATCTCTCTGTCGATTTTGAGCTTATCCGGTTGAAACCGGGTGAGCAGTGAAAGACCAGCATAGCCGGAACCAAAATCATCTATCGCCAGCCCAACCCCTTCCGCGCGCAGCTGTTTAATGGCGCTGTTAAACTGGTTAAAGCCGGAAATCATCTCGCTCTCAGTGACTTCAATGACCACCTGCTCAGGCTGTAGATTGTACTTTTTGATCTGCGTTACCAGGAACTCTACCGCGCCCGGCACGTTAACCAGCGACATTGGCAGCAGGTTCACCGCCAGTTTGTGGCTGCCGATGCCGAGCTTTTGCGCCAGGGCAAAGGTCCAGGCTTTGGTTTGCAGGTCGACTTCGTAAATCTGTTCACGATCGAGACTACGGAAGAAATGCTCCGGGCTGCCGCCGTCGTTTCCGCGTATAAGCGCTTCGAGAGAACTGATTTTGCCTTCGGACGGCTCGACAATGGGTTGCAGCGCAAACTGGCAGGGCTGTCCCGCCAGCAGACCTAACCCTTTACCAAACGGCGCGCGCTCTCGCGAAAGCGTCCATTTATCAGGCTCATAGTCCGAAGCGGGTGGGATAGCGGTTTTGCCGGTGATAAAGGTCTGAATAAATTTGAAGACCCGATCCTCAGAAGTCAGATAGCTTTCCAGCTTGCTGTAATGCAGAACCGACGCCAGAACCGCTTTCGGGGTCTGAACGTCCAGGTCAAACAGCAGCATTCCCACGTCTTCGAAACGTCTGCGCGGGCCGTAATCGCGCATCAGCTCCACCACGCCGGTATGCCGGTCATCCGCACGGATGGTGTTAAAAAGCGCGACGACGCGCTGTTCCGTGCCTTCGAGAATTTGCAGAACGTCACGTCCACGGGAGAGAAGAATGCCTGAGATGCCCTGCTCCGTATTACGGATCCTGGCCTGTTCAACCAGCGCGCTTAACGCTGCGGAGGTGCAGGTTAAGCTCAGCTGGCTTCGATAAATAAGAGTTGTCAGCACAGAAACGGGGTCCGGTATGGGGTATATGCCTGAACGGTACTGTTTAACACAGTTCCCCGGTGTGACCTAATCTATTCCACGTCGGGCTTAATTCTCCCCGATACGGCTGTCGATCCGCGTCTGCATATAATCGTAGAACGGATTCGACGTCACCCGCATCAGCGCATCTTTGCCGACGCTCAGAACCGATGTTTCTCCCCACAGGGCTATCGTCCCCAGGCTGATACCGTAGTGGTTTTTCACCTCAGGATGGCGGCCATACAGATCGTCATCAGGCGGGAACGGAATAGCAACATGCGACAGGGAATAAACCTCCTGCGGATACGCGACCGACAGCGGCATCACCGTTTCCCGGGTGCTACCCGCTGGCGTTGTCTTTGCCACCATATCAAACCTGTCGGGGCTGGCATTGGTCACAATTGTGACACTGTAACGCCTTTTTGACCCGGGCAGCAGGTCAGCCACCGCCGTCCAGGATGATGGCCTGAACAGTGGACGAAAACTCCCGGCCTGGTTGATATCAAAAACTACCAGTTCGCTGCCGTTTGCCGGAAGCTGGTCAAACAGCCCGCTAACCACGGCGCGGGTACTGACCGTTGAATCCATGACCGACTGAAACGCCAGTACCGGCGGAAGCTGCGCCAGTTTGTGATCATGAACATCGCGGTTTATCTGCTCATGCAGCGCCTGGGTAAGCAGCCAGGACTGACGTGCTGCATTCACCGGGAACGAATTATATTTATAAGGATTATATTCCGGCGAAATGTTGAGCCACGCGGCTTTGGCAAACGCCGGTAACATGGCCGGTAGCCCGGCGAATCCGGCAAAGCGCGCAAACGCCGTGACGCCAATCATCGGTGAGAGCAAAACGATCTGCTGAGGTTTACGCAGTTCAGGCGCATCAAGAGCGTCGAGGGCGTATTTCATCGCCAGCGCCCCGCCGTTGGAGTAGCCCACCAGATGCAGGGGAAGATCGTTCCCCGTCAGGCGCGTCGCTTCACGAACCGCAAGGCGCGATGCGGCCAGCCACGCCTCCCAGTCAACGTCTGTCAGGGCACCCGGCGCCGTGCCGTGTCCGGGCAAACGAGGCACTACGGCCACAAAGCCGTGCTGTTGATAATTCTCTGCCAGATGCCTGACGCTGTAGGGCGAGTCCGTCAGACCGTGCAGCAATACCACCGCCCCGCGCGGCTTTCCGGCAGGCATCAGCACGAATGACCGGTTTGCATCCGGGGAAAAGTGTCCTGGCCACACCAGGCTCTGGCGGTAATAACGGTTCAGCGGCGTGCGCTCTGCGGGGGTGACTTTCGCCGTCACCTCAGCATCGAGAGCGGTGAAGATGGCGTTTTCCCGCGCGACATACGCTGCGAAGGTCGCGTTATCCATCTCCTGCACGGACATTTCGTCAGCCCGCCAGGTGTGCCAGTGATGCAGGGCCGGCCCCTGCTGCGAAAGATAAACCCGCACCGCCAGCAGCACGAGCACAATGATCCCGATGACCATCGCTATTTTTTTTGCGAGAGCCATCAGGCGCACGCTGACCCGCCAGGGCAAATTCGCCATGTGAGGCTCCCTCCCTTATCCACAGAGCGTTTATCTTACCAAAAAATGTGAAGAGGCTGACGTATTCACCAAATAGATACCGCTCAGGCCGGACACTGCACCAAAAGTGAACTACGCTGCACAAATGTTGAGCACCTGTTAAACAAATATTGCATTAACTTTGCTGCACAGCGCGTTTTCGTCGCAATGTGAACATGGCACGCGTCCTGCATTGTTAATCCGGTAACAGAATCCCGGCCTTTGACAGCCAGTTAACAGCGAGGCGGTATGACGACCAAACCTGAGGTGTTGAGCCGTATCGAAGCGACCTTTAGCCAGCTCACCCCGAGCGAAAAGCGGGTGGCAAGCTGGATGCTGGCGCACGTCGGGCAGATCCCCTTTGAAACGGCAGAGAGCGTGGCGCTGGCCACGGCCACCAGCGGGATCACCGTCGGACGCTTTCTGCGCAAGCTGGGCTATCGCAACCTGGACGACGCCAAAAAAAGCCTGCGCGATCCCCACCAGCCCTGGGGCATTAACGAGCGTCTCGACTCCTGGAAGCAGCAACAGCCGCTGTCGGATCGCCTTCAGCACTCCCTGTCGCTGGAGGTGGACGCCATTGCCCATGTTTACCAGCTGGCGCAAAGCGAAACGTTCAGGCAGGTGATCCAGCAACTTACCCATGCCGACGCCGTCTTCGTGCTGGGGATCCAGTCCACGCGCGGGATCGCCAATGCGTTCTTCAGCCATCTGGAGTATCTGCGCCCGCGGGTGAGCTATTCCGAAGGACTCTCCGGTAGCTGGGTGGAGTCGCTTAACTCCGGCTTTGCGAACCCGTATATCGTGCTGACGGATACCCGCGCCTACTCCGCCATTGCCCGCCAGTACTGCCGCGTGGCGAGCGAAAAAGGCCTGGCGATGGCGCTGATCACCGATATCTGGTGCCCGTGGGCGCGGGATTATCCGATTGATTTACTCCAGGTGAAGACCGATACCGGCCATTTCTGGGATTCGCTGGCGCCGGTGAGCTGTCTCTTCAACCTGCTGCTGTCGGGCGTTGTGGAGGCGCTGGGCGATGCGCTGCCGGAACGTCTGGCAATCAACCGACAACTACAACAAGAGTTTGGTCAATTTGAACGCTAAAGGAGCGGAGCTATGCCTGAAGAGAGTCAACTGATTGATGTGGCGAAAACCTTTCCCACGCTGCATATCGATCTGAAATACGCGACCGCCGATAACATCACTGGCCGCCCGATCTACCAGCACGCCGCGTGCCTGTTGCATACGGATGCCGCCACCGCGCTGGCGAAAGCGATCAGCATCGCCGCGCTGGCCGGTCTGAAGCTGGTGGTTTACGACGCCTACCGCCCCCAGCAGGCGCAGTCGCAACTCTGGGATGCCTGCCCCAATCCGGAATACGTGGTGGATGTCGCAATTGGCTCTAACCACAGCCGGGGCACCGCCATTGACGTCACGCTGATGGATGAACACGACAACGTGCTGGATATGGGCGCCGGGTTTGACGAAATGCACGACCGTTCTCATGCCTGGCACCCTTCCGTTCCGCCCGAGGCGCAGCGAAATCGTCTGCTCCTGAACGCCGTGATGTACGGCGGCGGTTTTGTGGGCATCAGCAGCGAGTGGTGGCATTTCGAACTGCCGAACGCCGCCAGCTACCCGCTGTTAGATGACCAGTTCGCCTGTTATCCGACCACACACTCACTCTAATTCTGGAGCCCGGCCATGAAAACTACGCTGCTTACAACCCTGATTGCCGCTACGCTCGCCCTGAGCGCCCCTCTCGCGCTGGCGGCGGTGCCAAAAGATATGCTGGTGATTGGGAAAGCTGCCGATCCGCAAACGCTGGATCCGGCGGTCACTATCGATAACAACGACTGGACGGTGACCTACCCCTCGTACCAGCGTCTGGTGAAATACAAGCCTGGCACCACGGAGGTGGAAGGCGATCTGTCGACGGGCTGGAAGGCGTCTGACGACCAGAAAGAGTGGACGTTCACCCTGGCAGATAATGCAAAATTCTCTGACGGCACGCCGGTGACCGCCGAAGCGGTCAAGCTGTCGTTTGAACGTCTGCTGAAAATTAATCAGGGACCTTCCGAAGCGTTCCCGAAAGATTTGAAAGTGGACGCGGTGGATGAGCATACGGTGAAATTCACCCTCAGCCAGCCGTTCGCCCCGTTCCTCTACACGCTGGCCAATGACGGCGCGTCGATCGTCAACCCGGCGGTGCTGAAAGCGAATGCCGCCGACGACGCGCGCGGTTTCCTGGCGCAAAACACCGCGGGTTCCGGACCGTTTATGCTGAAAAGCTGGCGGAAAGGTCAGCAGCTGGTGATGGTGCCCAACCCACACTGGCCGGGTGAAAAGCCGCACTTCAAGCGCGTCTCGGTGAAGATTATCGGTGAAAGCGCCTCGCGTCGCCTGCAACTTTCCCGTGGCGATCTGGATATCGCCGACGCCCTGCCGGTGGATCAGCTTGCCGCTCTGAAGCAGGAAGGCAAAGTGGCCGTGGCGGAATACCCGTCCCTGCGGGTGACCTACCTCTATCTGAACAACAGTAAGCCTCCGATGAATCAGGTGGATTTGCGCCGCGCGGTCTCCTGGGCCACCGATTATCAGGGGATGGTGAAAGGCATTCTCAGCGGGAACGGCAAGCAGATGCGCGGCCCGATCCCGGAGGGCATGTGGGGCTTCGATGCGAACGCCATGCAGTACAGCTTTGACGAGGCTAAGGCCAAAGCGGCGCTGGAGAAAGTCAACGATAAACCGGCCAGCCTGACGTTCCTCTACTCCGATAACGACCCGAACTGGGAGCCTATCGCCCTCTCCACGCAGGCGAGCCTGGGCAAGCTGGGGATTAACGTCAAGCTCGAGAAACTGGCGAACGCCACCATGCGCGACCGCGTCGGCAAAGGTGATTATGACATTGCGATTGGTAACTGGAGCCCGGACTTCGCTGACCCGTACATGTTCATGAACTACTGGTTCGAATCGGACAAAAAAGGGCTGCCGGGTAACCGCTCATTCTATGAGAACAAAGAGGTCGATGCATTGTTGCAGGCGGCACTGAAAACCACCGATCAGGCGGAACGCACCAAAGATTACCAGCAGGCGCAGAAAGTGGTGATTGACGAGGCGGCTTACGTTTATCTGTTCCAGAAGAACTACCAGCTGGCGATGAACAAAGAGGTCAAAGGCTTCACCTTTAATCCGATGCTTGAGCAGGTCTTTAACATCGCCACCATGAGTAAGTAACGGCCCACGCCGGGGGGAAGTGTATGACGTTCTGGAGCATCGTGCGCCAGCGCTGCTGGGGGTTAATCCTGGTGGTGGCCGGTGTCTGTATTATTACTTTTATTATTTCACACCTGATCCCCGGCGATCCGGCCCGCCTGCTGGCCGGTGACCGCGCCAGCGATGAAATCGTGCAGGGCATCCGCCAGCAGCTGGGGCTGGATCAACCGCTCTATATTCAGTTTGGCCGCTATGTAGAGGCGCTGGCGCACGGCGATCTGGGCACCTCCATTCGTACCGGTCGCCCCGTTGCGGAAGATTTGAAAGCCTTTTTCCCCGCCACGCTGGAGCTGGCCTTCTGCTCTTTGCTGCTGGCGCTGGTGATTGGCGTGCCGCTGGGCATTTTATCGGCGGTGTACCGTAACCGCTGGCTGGATCACCTGGTGCGACTGATGGCGATGACGGGCATCTCGACGCCTGCCTTCTGGCTGGGACTGGGGGTAATCGTTCTGTTCTACTGGCAACTGCAAATTCTGCCCGGCGGCGGCAGGCTGGACGACTGGCTCGATCCGCCTGCCCACGTTACCGGCTTTTATCTGCTGGACGCCCTGCTGGAAGGCAACGGCGAGGTGTTTTTCAACGCCCTACAGCACCTGATTCTACCCTCCCTGACCCTGGCCTTTGTGCATCTGGGTATTGTGGCGCGTCAGGTGCGTTCCGCGATGCTGGAGCAGCTGAGCGAGGATTATATTCGTACCGCCCGCGCGAGCGGGTTGCCGGGCTGGTACATCGTGCTGCGCTACGCCTTACCCAACGCCATGATCCCCTCCATTACCGTGCTCGGGCTGGCGCTGGGCGATCTGCTGTATGGGGCAGTCCTTACCGAAACCGTGTTTGCCTGGCCGGGAATGGGAGCCTGGGTGGTGACCTCCATTCAGGCGCTGGACTTCCCTGCCGTCATGGGCTTCGCGGTCGTGGTATCGCTGGCCTATGTCTTCGTCAATCTGGTGGTGGATCTGCTGTATCTGTGGATCGACCCGCGAATCGGGCGCGGAGGTGCCGAATGATGTTAACTCAGGAAACGCCCGTCCCCGTCAGCACCGCCAAACAGCGCATCAACTGGGCAAAGCTGTTCTGGATGTTACGCAAAAGCCCGCTCACGCTGATCGGTGGGGTGATTATGATCGTGATGCTGCTGATGATGGTGGTCTCGCCGTGGATAGTCCCGCACGATCCGAACGCGCTGGATCTGACCGCGCGATTGCAGGCGCCTTCAGCCCAGCACTGGTTTGGCACCGATGAGGTGGGCCGGGATCTGTTCAGCCGCGTGCTGGTGGGCAGCCAGCAGTCCATCACGGCGGGGCTGGCGGTGGTGGTGATTGCGGGCGGCATCGGTTCTCTGCTCGGCTGTTTGTCCGGCGTACTCGGCGGACGCGGCGACGCCATCATTATGCGTATCATGGACATTATGCTCTCCATCCCCTCGCTGGTGCTGACGATGGCGCTGGCCGCCGCGCTCGGCCCAAGCCTGTTTAACGCGATGCTGGCGATTGCGATTGTACGCATTCCGTTTTACGTGCGGCTGGCACGCGGGCAAACGCTGGTGGTGCGCCAGTTCACCTACGTGCAGGCCGCCCGCACCTTTGGCGCATCGCGCTGGCACCTGATCAGCTGGCATATCCTGCATAACGCCCTGCCGCCGCTGATCGTACAGGCGTCGCTGGATATCGGCAGCGCCATTCTGATGGCCGCCACGCTGGGCTTTATTGGATTAGGCGCGCAGCAACCCACCGCCGAATGGGGCGCGATGGTGGCCGTGGGGCGTAACTACGTGCTTGACCAGTGGTGGTACTGCGCGTTTCCGGGGGCGGCAATTCTGATCACGGCAGTTGGGTTTAATCTGTTTGGCGATGGTCTTCGCGACCTGCTGGATCCCAAATCAGGAGGGAAGCAGTCATGAGTGATTCCGTATTATCAATTGAAGATTTGCACCTGAGCTTCCCCATTTTTCGCGGTGACGTCCACGCGCTCAACCACGTTTCGCTGGAGATTGGCCGGGGTGAAATTGTCGGCGTGGTGGGCGAATCCGGCTCGGGAAAATCGGTCACCGCGATGCTGGCGATGCGCCTGCTGCCGGAAGGCAGTTACCATATTCACCATGGACGGGTCACGCTCCTCGGGGAAGATGTCCTGAACGCGTCGGAAAAACAGCTTCGTCAGTGGCGCGGCGCCAGGGTGGCGATGATTTTTCAGGAGCCGATGACGGCGCTCAACCCCACGCGCCGGATTGGCAGGCAAATGGTGGAGGTGATCCGCCAGCATCAGTCGCTTTCCCGCCGCGACGCGCAGCAGAAGGCGATCGCCCTGCTGGGCGAGATGCAAATCCCGGATGCGGCACAGGTGATGGATCGCTATCCGTTTGAGCTTTCCGGCGGTATGCGCCAGCGGGTGATGATCGCCCTTGCCTTCTCCTGCGAGCCGGAGCTGATCATTGCCGATGAGCCGACCACCGCGCTGGACGTGACCGTTCAGCGTCAGGTGCTGCGTCTGCTGAAACACAAAGCGCGCGCCAGCGGGACGTCGGTGCTGTTTATCAGTCACGATATGGCGGTGGTATCGCAGCTTTGTGACCGGATGTACGTTATGTACGCGGGCAGCGTGATCGAAAGCGGCAGCACGCAGACCTTGATCCACCATCCTGTGCACCCCTATTCGATTGGCCTGCTGCGGTGTGCCCCGGAAAAGGGTGAACCGCGCGAGATCCTCCCGGCCATTCCAGGCACGGTGCCTAACCTCAGCCACCTCCCGTGCGGATGTGCCTTTCGCGAACGCTGTTTTGCTGCCGGGGCGAAATGCAGCGAAACGCCGCGCTTAATTTCCACGGGCGCAGAAGGCCAGCAGGCTGCCTGCTGGTACCCACAACAGGAGAGACGCCATGTCTGAGGTACTGCTGGAACTGGATAGCGTGCATGTGAATTTTCCTGCGCGCAAAAACTGGCTGGGGCGCGTGACGGAGCAGGTACACGCCCTCAACGGCATGGATCTCCGGATCCATCGCGGCGAAACGCTGGGCGTTGTGGGGGAATCCGGCTGTGGAAAGAGCACGCTGGCGCAGCTGCTGATGGGCATGCTCAAACCGAGTACCGGTGCCTGTCAGCGCGCGAATGCGGCAGGCGGTATGC
This sequence comes from Enterobacter sp. YSU, assembly GCF_016082135.1. Lineage (NCBI taxonomy): Bacteria > Pseudomonadati > Pseudomonadota > Gammaproteobacteria > Enterobacterales > Enterobacteriaceae > Enterobacter > Enterobacter sp. YSU. Next base: position 4,063,073 of record NZ_CP059487.1, on the reverse strand, counting down.
AGATGGTATTTCAGGACCCGCTCTCGTCCCTCGACCCGCGTTTACCCGTCTGGCGCATCATTACCGAGCCGGTGTGGATACAGCAACGCCGCAGTGAACGGGAGCGTCGTCAGCTGGCTGAGACGCTGGCGCAGCAGGTGGGCATTCGGGCGGAATATCTTGACCGCCTGCCGCATGCGTTTTCGGGTGGACAGCGCCAGCGCATCGCTATTGCCCGGGCGCTCTCTTCGGATCCGGACATCATCGTGCTGGATGAACCCACCAGCGCGCTGGATATTTCCGTCCAGGCGCAGATCCTCAATTTGCTGGTTGCCCTGCAACAGCAGCGAAATCTGACCTACGTGCTGATCTCGCACAACGTCTCGGTGGTCCGTCACATGAGCGACCGGGTGGCGGTAATGTATCTGGGGCAGATCGTGGAGCTGGGTCCGGCGGACCAGGTGCTGGGCAAGCCACGGCATCCGTATACGCAGCTGCTGCTTGACTCCGTTCCCCGTACCGGAGAACCGCTGGACGAAGATCTGGCATTACGCAAAACCGATCTCCCCGGTAATCGCCGCCTGCCCGATGGCTGCTACTTCCGCGACCGCTGCCCGCTGGCAGCTGAAGGATGCGAACGGCCGCAGCCGCTTCAGCCCGCAGCCGGAGACCGAAGCGTACGCTGCTGGCGTAACCGCTAGATTTGCGCCATCCCGCCATCGACAAACAGCTCCGTGGCGTTTATAAAGCTGGCGGCATCGGACGCCAGAAACGCCACGGCTTTTCCGACTTCGCCCGGCGCGCCCAGGCGACCCAGCGGCACCTGGGCCGCCAGCGCATCGTATAATCCCTGACGCTGTTCTTCGGGAACCAGATCGCCAAGACCGGGCGTTTTCACGGGGCCAGGGCTGACGACGTTGACGCGTATCCCGCGGCCCTGTAAGTCCAGCGCCCAGGAGCGGGCAAAGTTACGCACGGCGGCTTTACTGGCGCTGTAGACGCTAAAATTCGCCGTCCCCTTAATTGAAACCGTCGATCCGGTGAGGATAATGGATGAACCAGAGGAGAGCAGCGGCAGCGCTTTCTGGACGGTAAACAGCACGCCGCGCACGTTGGTGGCAAAAATCCGGTCAAACTGCTCCTCGGTGATGGCGCCCAGCGGCAGCATGTCGCCGCCCCCGGCGTTGGCGAACAGAATATCGAGTCGTCCCTCTTCTTTAGCAATCTGCGCGTAAACCGCATCCAGATCGGCCATTCTGGAGACGTCCGCGCGGATAGCTACCAACGCGGCGCCAATGTCTGCCCGCGCGGCATCCAGTTCGGCCTGACGACGTCCGGTGATATAGACCTTCGCTCCCTGCGCCGCCAGCTCCTGTGCCGTTGCGAGACCAATACCGGTGCTGCCGCCGGTCACCAGAGCGATTTTTCCTGCAAGCGTTGTATTCATACTCATAACCTTCTGTTGTGATGTAAAAGAGGAGCGTTTGCCCGCGTCAGGCAGACTTTAGATCTTGCGGGATTCGTGATAAACGGGCAAAAATGAAAATGAATTTTCACAGCAGGAAATAATCAGAGGAGATCTGTGTGGATCAGCTAATGGCAATGCGCGCCTTTACGCGGGTGGTTGAATCCGGAAGCTTTACCCGAGCGGCAGACTCCCTGAACATGCCGATAGCTACGCTGAGTAAGCTGGTAAAATCACTTGAAGCGCACCTGGAAACACGGCTGCTGCATCGTACTACGCGCCGGGTGGTCACGACGGCAGAAGGCATGGAATACTACGAGAAAGCGCTGCGGGTATTAATTGATATAGAGGACATTGATACCGCCTTTCGCGCATCGTGCTGCACGCCTAAAGGCCATTTGCGTATCGACGTGGGGGGTTCAACCGCCCGGGACGTGTTGATCCCCCTGCTGCCGGATTTTTTTCAGCGCTACCCGGACCTGCGCATCAACCTGGGGGTAGCCGACCGTCCGGTAGACTTAATCAGTGGAAACGTAGACTGCGTGATCCGCGGCGGCCCGCTGGATGACTCTTCGCTTATCGCCCGGCATATCGGTGACGCCCGGATGATAGCCTGCGCGACGCAGGGCTATCTTAAGACTCACGGCATCCCTGCCTATCCGCAGGAGCTGCGCAACGGCCATAAGCTGATTAGCTACCTTTCCCCCGTTACCGGACGCGCATTCCCGTTTCGGTTCCTCGATCGGGGTGAACCGCTGGAGATCAGCGTTCCGCACCATCTTGGAGTCAATGAAAGCAACGCACACCTGGCTGCGGCGCTGGCGGGTTTAGGGATTATTCAGACGTTTGGCTATGCTGCGAGAGCGCATCTGGAAACGGGCGCGCTGGTAGAGATCCTGAGCGACTGGCGTCCTAAGGCGTATCCTTTTCACGTAGTCTATCCACAGAGTCGGCATTTAACACATCGCCTGAGAGTGTTTATTGCGTGGCTTGCCGAGGTCTTCCCTGCGGCGGTGAAAGGTTAGCCGGGCATTTGCCCGGCCAGATATCAGTTCAGTTTGTAATCCAGCGTGATTTCGGCTTTCAACAGCTGCGACACCGGACAACCCGCCTTCGCTTTCTGAATAATGCCGTCAAACTGCTGCGGATCGATACCCGGTACCGTCACCTTGCTTTGCAGCGCCACTTTGCTGATGGCAAAACCACTGTCGGTTTTATCCAGCGAGACATCCGCCGTGGTATCGATGGAATCGGCGGTATAACCCGCTTCGCCCAACATTAGCGACAGGGCCATAGAAAAACAGGCCGCGTGCGCTGCGCCAATCAGCTCTTCCGGGTTGGTCCCTTTTTCGCCCTCGAAGCGGGTGTTAAAGCCGTAAGGTTGCTGGTTTAGGACGCCACTTTCTGTTGAGACCGTCCCTTTGCCGCGTTTGATGTCGCCAGACCAGTGTGCTGAACCGTGCTTATGAATCGTCATTCTTGCTCTCCTTTTGGCTTACAAAGGGATAAGTATAGGACGCATAATCCATTTTGCAGGGAAGACAGATTAGTCCGAGCGCGTGGCAAGGTGGTTTGCCAGCGCGTCGAGGAACACACGCTGCGCCGCAGGCTGATAGTCTCGCGACTGATAAATACCAAAAATACCGATTGGTTTTGGCGTAAAGGCGCTGAGCACCGGCACCAGGCTGCCCTGCCTTAGTGCCGCGTCGGCCTCGCGCTCGGGCAGCATGGCAATACCACAGTGGTTTATCGCCGCCTCCATCAGCAGTGACGAGATGCTGGCGCTGAGATTGCCGCTGACCGCCGTCGTGATCGGCTCCCCTTCGGGCGTCAAAAAACGCCACGACTGACCGGCAAAAAAGCTGTAATGCAGGCAGTTGTGCCGTGCTAAGTCCTCCAGCTGCTCTGGAACGCCCCGGCTGGCAAGGTAGTGCGGCGAAGCGCAAAGTACGGACCGACACTCTCCCAGTCGGCGGGCGATCATGCCCGGTTCGGGGTTATCGGTGATGCGGATCGCCACGTCAATTCGCTCGCCCACCAGGCTTACCGGATGGTTATTAACATCCAGCTCAATGCGCAGCTGAGGGTAACGCTGCAACAGATCGGGCAGCACCGGAGCGATAATCTGCATCGCGGTGAAATGCGCGCAGGCGACGCGAAGCGTGCCTGAGGGTAAATCCTTCACTGACTGATCTTCAATTTCCTGAGAAATTTGCGAGAGCGTACGCGTCTTTTGCAGGACCTTCTCTCCCGCCGCCGTCAGCGTCAGCTTGCGGGTGGAGCGGTTCACCAGCCGCGCCCCGGCCCACTTCTCCATCTGCTCCAGATAACGGCTCACCATCGGACGGGAGATCCCCAGCGCCCGCGCCGCCGCGCTTAAACTCCCCAGCTCACAGATGCGGTTGTACACCTGGGCAGCAATAACGCGATCCATTTTGACCTCCATTTGCTCGATTTATGAAACTAAGCATCTCCTGTTTCAGGAATTCTGGCAAATGAAGAGATCCGTACAATAGAGACTTTCCTGAAGAACAGAGAGATGACCATGACCATCGCCCGCCTTGCTTTGCTGACAACCCTTTTCACTCCGGCCGTCTTTGCCGCGCCGTTGACCGTTGATACGTACAACCCGCAGGAAAAAGGCATTTTTGCCGTTTCTTCCACCCTGGTGTCTGGCCCGAAAGAGGCGGTACTGTTTGACGCCCAGTTCAGCGTGAAAGATGGCGAAGCGCTGGTAGAAAAAATTCGCCACAGCGGTAAAACGCTGAACAAAATCGTGATCACTTCCGGCGATCCGGATTTCTATTTCGGCCTGCAACCGCTGGTGAAAGCCTTCCCTAATGCCAAAGTTGTCGCCACGCAACAGGTGGTGGACCATATCAAGGCCACAAAAGACGCGAAGCTCGCCTTCTGGGGGCCACAGATGAAAGACGGCGCGCCGACGCAGCTCTACGTGCCGCAAGTGCTTGCCTCAACCACCTTTATGATTGACGGTGAGAGAGTGAATATTGAAGAGCCTGAGAGCTATGCGGCGTATGTCTGGATCCCATCCGCAAAAACCATCCTCGGCGGCACGGGCGTCTCATGGGGCATTCACGTCTGGACGGCAGATACCCAAACGCCGGAAAGCCGCAAACAGTGGCAGCAGACGCTGGATAGCATGGCAGCCCTTAAGCCCGAACACGTTATTCCGGGCCACTACCTGGGGACACCGCCAGCAGGTACCGGCGCTATCGACTTTACCCGTCGCTATCTACAGCTGTTTGAACAGGCCCTCACGGCAGATAAAGCGTCAACCGGCGTCATCAACACAATGAAAAAACAGTGGCCGAATCTGGCGGAAGCCAGTTCGCTGGAACTGAGTGCCAAAGTGAATACCGGCGAAATGAAGTGGTAATAGCCTGATTATCTCCTGCTATATTTAAATTTTTTATAGCAGGAGTTAACTATGCCATCTTCAGTAAGGGGCATCGACCATATCGGTATTACGGTGCCCGACATTGAAAAAGCCACCCTATTTTTTGAACGCGCTTTCGACGCCCAGGTTTTATATCATTCTGTCGATGCGCAAACCGATAATATTGATCAGCCCGCCCAGCAGCACACCTTAAAATTATTTCCCGGCACAAAAATTCACGCCATTCGCATGCTCGTCATGCCCCACGGACCCGGCATAGAACTTTTCGAAATGCATGGCCCTGAACAGGGAATGCCCGCCCGCGCCAGCGACTTTGGCCTCCAGCATTTTGCTGTTTATGTTGATGATTTTGATAAGGCGATAGCCGCTTTCACCGCTGCTGGCGGGGAGATGTTTACCGCGCCAAAGCCGCTCACGTTTCCGGATGAGCAAGGTGAAGGTAATGCTTTCTGCTATGGGCAAACCCCCTGGGGCAGCATTGTAGAATTGATTTCCTGGCCAACGCCCATGCCTTATGAAAAAACGACAAATTTACGCCGCTGGAAACCCTGAATTTTATTTCTGTGCTACGGGAGATGATATTTTTATTTCCAGGACGAATCTGAACCACAACGGCGAAAATATTTGCCAATCTGAATGCGAATTACGATTTTGCACGCCGTAACATTAAACAGACAACGACACGGAGGCAACATGTTTACTTATTACCCGGCACATACCACAGCAGCACAACCCGAACTCGTTAACGCGATTGCGCAGGGTCTTCAGGCGGAGCACGGTGTTGTTACCGAAGATGACATTTTGATGGAACTGACCAGGTGGGTGGAAGCCACAGACAATGACATCCTCAGTGACATCTACCAGCAAACCATCAACTATGTGGTCAGCGGGCAAAATGCACCTTTGTAAAAACCTGCTAAGCTGGATCTGCAACCTAAGGGGTTACATTTCGTTTGCGTGAGCAAACTTGTCCTTAAAACTATCAACGGGATTGAGGAGTTAATATGAAATCGAACCGTCAGGCACGCCACATTCTGGGACTGAACTACAAGCTCTCTAACCAGCGCAAAGTGGTTATTGAAGAGGGGAGCGAAACGCAAGTGACCCACGCCACCGGCAGGAAACGTCAGGCAGGCAAGTAAGTTCCAGTACGAAATCCACAACACCATCGGTTACCCCGGTGGTGTTTTTGTTTATGTGTTGCGGTAATTAATATTTAGCTCCTTTATAATACCCCCCGACCGCACCCCGTAGCACAGGCCAGAAAGATGACAAACAGCAGTGTCAGGGACGGATCTTCTTAAAAAGAGTGAGTGACATGGACAACAAACTGAAAAAACATCGTTCCCTTTATATTCCTTACGCCGGTCCGGTTTTACTGGAGTTTCCCCTTCTGAACAAAGGCAGCGCCTTTAGCATGGAAGAGCGCAGCAGCTTTAACCTGCTGGGTCTGCTGCCTGAAGTGGTTGAAACCATTGAAGAACAGGCGGAACGCGCCTGGATCCAGTATCAGGGCTTTAAAACCGAAATCGATAAGCACATCTACCTGCGTAATATCCAGGACACCAACGAAACCCTCTTCTACCGCCTGGTGCAGAACCATCTCGAAGAGATGATGCCCGTCATTTATACCCCAACCGTCGGCGCGGCGTGTGAACGCTTCTCAGAGATCTACCGTCGTTCCCGCGGCGTGTTCATCTCCTATCAGAACCGTCACAACATGGACGACATTCTGCAAAACGTGCCTAATCACAACATCAAGGTGATCGTGGTAACCGATGGCGAACGTATTCTGGGCCTTGGCGACCAGGGCATTGGTGGGATGGGGATCCCCATCGGTAAGCTCTCGCTGTATACCGCCTGCGGCGGGATCAGCCCAGCCTACACCCTGCCGGTTGTGCTGGACGTGGGGACCAACAACCAGCAACTGCTGAACGATCCGCTGTACATGGGCTGGCGTCACCCGCGCATTACCGACGACGAGTACTATCAGTTTGTTGATGATTTCATCCAGGCCTTGAAGCACCGCTGGCCGGACGTGCTGTTGCAGTTCGAAGACTTCGCACAGAAAAACGCCATGCCGCTGCTGAACCGCTACCGCGATGAGATCTGCTCGTTCAACGATGACATTCAGGGCACTGCGGCAGTGACCGTGGGGACGCTGATTGCCGCGAGCCGTGCGGCAGGCAGCCAGCTCAGCTATCAGAAAATTGTCTTCCTGGGTGCAGGCTCCGCAGGCTGCGGCATCGCCGAGCAAATTATTGCCCAGACCCAGCGCGAAGGCTTAAGCGAAGAGCTGGCTCGCTCCCGCGTCTTTATGGTGGACCGTTTTGGCCTGCTGACCGACGGTATGCCAAACCTGCTCCCGTTCCAGACCAAACTGGTGCAGAAGCGTGAAAACCTGAAAAACTGGGATACGGATAACGAAGTGCTCTCGCTTCTTGACGTGGTGCGCAACGTGAAGCCGGACATTCTGATCGGCGTATCCGGGCAGACCGGCCTCTTCACGGAAGAGATTATTCGCGAGATGCACAAGCACTGCGAACGCCCTATCGTGATGCCGCTGTCTAACCCGACTTCACGCGTGGAGGCAACGCCGCAGGATATTATCGCCTGGACAGAAGGTAAGGCACTGGTCGCGACCGGCAGCCCGTTTGATCCGGTGCTGTGGAAGGACAAACTCTATCCCATCGCACAGTGCAATAACTCCTATATCTTCCCGGGTATTGGTCTGGGGGTTATCGCCTCCGGTGCGTCACGCATCACCGACGAAATGCTGATGTCCGCGAGCGAAACGCTGGCAGGTCACTCACCGCTGGTGAATAACGGTGAAGGCCTGGTACTGCCGGAGCTGAAAGACATTCATAAAGTGTCCCGCGCAATTGCCTTCGCGGTAGGCAAAATGGCGCAGCAGCAAGGCGTCGCGGTGAAAACCTCTGCCGATGCGTTGCAGCAGGCGATTGACGATAACTTCTGGATGCCGGAATACCGTAGCTATCGTCGTACTTCTATTTAAGCATTGCCCCTCACCCAGCCCTCTCCCCAAAGGGGAGAGGGCTGGGTGAGGGGAATATACGGCACCTCCCACTAGCCAAACCCATTTTCCCCCGCTACACTCCCTTCATCCATTAACCTACTGAATATATAAGGAGGCCAATTATGCTGTACTGTGAAATTTTCAATGTTTCACATACATTTGGTGATCGCACCAGCTCAAGCGTTATCGGTATCGTGCTGCGATAACTTCCGCTTGAGCGAAGACACCAACCCCTGAAATCCCTTCTCTCGGGCTTACTGAGTTATCGTCAGCGATGTTTGACGAGGCATAAACATGCCTGTAACTCCTGGGTAAGCAACAATGAGCACTTTACTCACTGCACATTCTTTACGCGTTGATACGGCGTTCGGCACGCTCTTCGACTCTCTTTCCTTTACGTTGAAAAAAGGCGATCGCATCGGCCTGCTGGGTGATAACGGCTGCGGAAAAAGTACGCTGCTGAAAATCCTCGACGGGACGCAGTCCCCTGCTGCCGGAACCGTTTCACTGGCGGGGCATTGCCTGCTGGCGCGCGTGGAACAACATCTGCCGGAGGCCCTTTATCCCCTGACCATGCTGGATGCGGTGCTGGCGCAGCTGCCGATCGGTGAGCGCGACAGTTTGCGCTGGAAAGCCGAGACGCTGCTGGCCGGAATGGGCTTCACGACGCAGGAAACGGCGTTAACCTCCGCCACGCTGAGCGGCGGCCAGCATACGCGGTTGCTGCTGGCACGAGCGTTGATAAGCGATCCGGATCTGCTGCTTCTGGACGAACCAAGCAACCACCTTGACCTGCCGACCCTGCTGTGGCTGGAGCAGTTTCTACAAAACTGGTCCGGCAGCTTTGTGCTGGTCTCACACGACAGGCAACTGCTGGACGCGGTAACCAACGGCAGCTGGATCCTGCGCGATAAAAAGCTGCACGCCTTTGCCCTTCCCTGCACTGCCGCCCGTCTGGCGCTCGACGCAAAAGACGAAAGCGATGCGTTGCGCCATAAGGCAGAGCAAAAAGAGATCGACCGCGTCACGGCCAGCGCACGGCGTCTCGCGACCTGGGGCAAGGTCTATGACAACGAAGATCTCTCCCGTAAGGCTAAGCAGATGGAAAAACAGGTCGAACGCCTGAAAGAGACCCAGACGGAACTGACGGCGGGAAGCCCGTGGACCTTAACCCTGCGCGGGGACGCGCTTCGCGCCGACCGCCTGTTGGAAATGACTCACCTCGGCGTCCCCCCGGCGCCGGGTCTGCCAGACCTGTTTACTCTCAACAGCGCGCGGCTAAAGAGCGGCGATCGCGTGGCGATTGTGGGTCGTAACGGCTGCGGAAAATCGTCGCTGCTGAAGCTTATCTGGCGACATTTTCGCGACGAGATCGCGGACGAGCGGCTTAAGCGTCATCCGCGCGTCTCACCCGGCTACTACGACCAGACGCTGCACCAGTTGCCAGATGATGCAGCGCTGCTTGATGCACTGGAGCCTTTCGCGCCAGATCCGCAGACCCGTAAAATGGCGCTCATCAGTGCCGGGTTCCCGTGGGCGCGTCACGGGCAAAAAGTCAGTACGCTGAGCGGCGGGGAACGTTCGCGCCTGCTGTTCGTCGGCCTGACGCTTGCCCGTTATAGCCTGCTGATGCTGGATGAACCGACCAACCACCTGGACATGGAAGGCAAAGAGGCGCTGGCGGAAACGCTGCAACAGTTTGAAGGCGGAGTGCTGCTGGTGAGCCACGATCGTCAGTTAATTAGCCAGAGCTGTAACCGCTTCTGGCTGATTGAGGACGGCAGGCTGAGCGAATGGCACGATGCGGAGGCGGTGTTTGAGCGCCTGCGTGAGGACACCGCTCCGGTTGTACCTGAGGCATCGAATAACGCATTGAAGGCACCCTCTTCAGCGTCTGACGATCTGCTCGAACGCCTGGTTGCCCTGGAAACACTGCTGGAAGAAGATTTGGCGCGCAAGCCAAAACATCAAAAACCGCAGTTACAGGCGCAATGGCGAAAAGAGATTGAGGTAATAGAAGCGCAACTGTAAATCTGAGCCCGGCGGTGGCGTCGCCGGGCCAGTGTTTTTCACCCCAATTTATGAGGGGTACAGCCTTTTCTTAATCCGAAAATGCATCAAATAATGACATTATGTTGCGGTTACCTTGCATTACATCGCCAAAGTATTAATCCTTAATGGGTAATCAGACCTGCTATGCAGATACTCATCATGAAAGGAGAAACACATGAAGGCTGCTGTTGTCACTCAGGATCATCAGGTTAATGTCACAGAAAAAACCTTACGCGCGCTCAAACATGGTGAAGCGCTGCTGAAGATGGAGTGCTGTGGCGTTTGCCATACCGATCTCCATGTTAAGAATGGCGATTTTGGCGACAAAACCGGGGTGATCCTCGGCCACGAAGGGATTGGTATCGTCAAAGAGATTGGTCCTGGCGTCACGTCGCTAAAAGTAGGCGATCGTGCAAGCGTGGCGTGGTTCTTCGAAGGCTGTGGCCACTGTGAATATTGTAATACCGGCAACGAAACGCTGTGCCGTGACGTGAAAAACGCGGGTTACTCCGTTGACGGCGGCATGGCGGAAGAGTGCATCGTAACCGCGGATTACGCGGTTAAAGTTCCGGACGGACTGGACTCTGCGGCGGCCAGCAGCATCACCTGCGCCGGGGTCACCACCTACAAAGCGGTAAAAGTCTCTGACATCAAACCCGGCCAGTGGATTGCGATCTATGGCCTGGGCGGTCTGGGCAACCTCGCGCTGCAATACGCCAAAAATGTCTTCAATGCGAAAGTTATCGCCATTGACGTGAATGACGAGCAGTTGAAGCTCGCTGCCAGCATGGGCGCAGACTTAACCGTGAACTCCCGCAGTGAAGATGCGGCAAAAGTGATTCAGGAGAAAACCGGCGGTGCACATGCGGCGGTGGTGACGGCGGTAGCGAAAGCGGCCTTCAACTCTGCCGTTGACGCAGTTCGCGCCGGAGGCCGCGTGGTGGCTGTAGGCCTGCCGCCGGAAGCGATGAGCCTGGATATTCCACGTCTGGTCCTGGATGGGATTCAGGTAGTGGGTTCCCTGGTGGGTACCCGTCAGGATCTGCTCGAAGCCTTCCAGTTTGCGGCTGAAGGTAAGGTGAAACCGAAAGTTACAATGCGCCCACTGGAAGATATCAACGCCATCTTCAAAGAGATGGAACAGGGCCAGATCCGTGGCCGTATGGTGATTGATTTACGTTCTTAACCGCGGTGGCCGGGTAGCGGCTCTGCCCTGCCCGGCTTTTCACGTGGACGAACGGCGATCGGAAATCCATTCCTGAACCTCGATCTGGAACGTGTCCGGCGCTTTTCGATACATCTTCCGCGCCAGATCCAGGATGGTATGGCGCCCTAACTCCTCTTCCATCCGCTGCTGCGCGCTGTCCATGACCGAGCGCACCCCACACGGGCCGTCACAGACCCAGGCAGGTGGCGTTTCATCAAACACCGCCAGGCGCTGACGCACTTCCCGACACTCAAACATATTCTTCTCGCCGTCGATGGCGTGCGCCACGTCCAGCACGCTGATCAGCTCTGCCGGACGCGCCAGCCGGAAGCCTCCCCCTTTACCCTCGGTGCTGATGACCAGCCCCGCGCGTGATAAACGGGTGAAGATTTTTCCAAGATAGTCGTACGGCACGCCCTGCAAGGCCGCCATCTCCCGGACGCTCATCTCACGTTCATTGCCTTTTGCATCCACCATACACATCAGGCTATGAATGCCATATTCCACACCAGAACTGTAAAACGCCATGGCTCACTCCGGGTCATTGTTCGCTGCATTATAACGATTTTTAACTCAGAAAGAAGTTGTCGCAGTTAACTCCGACAAGTATAGTGGCAGTTATGTCAGACATACAGCCTGACGCACTAAAGGATCGAGTATGAAAAAGCAGATTTTAATTGTGGGTAGTGGGTTTTCCGGTATGTGGGCTGCGGTCAGCGCCGCGCGCCTTTCTGCTCTGGCGGGTAACAATAGCCTCAGCATTGCCGTGCTGGCCCCTGTTGCGGAGCTACGCGTTCGCCCACGCTTTTATGAAGAGAACGTGTCGACGATGGTCGCGCCGCTGACCGAACTGTTTGCTGAGCTGGGCATCGCCTTTATTGCGGGCGAAGTACAACGTATTGATACCTCGTCTAAAACCGTTTTATATCGCGATTCAAACGGCGCGATTGCTGACGTCGCCTGGGAACGTCTGATCCTCGCAACCGGTAGCCAGACTAAACGCCCTCCTGTTGCCGGTCTGGCTGAATACGCCTTTGATATCGACCAACTCGACTCCGCCAGGTTGTTCGAGCAGCATCTTGATTCGCTGGTTTCGCGCCCCTCCACCCCGGAGCGTAATACCGTGGTCGTGTGTGGCGGCGGCTTTACCGGCATCGAACTGGCAACGGAACTCCCTGCCCGACTCCGTACTCGCTTCGCCGCTGATACAAAGACTAAGGTAATCGTAGTTGAAAGAGGTGCAACCATCGGCGGGCGTTATAGCGAGGCGCTGCGTAACACAATTGAAGAAGCAAGCAACGCGCTGGGCGTTGAATGGCGTTTAAACAGTGAAATTGAAGCCATCGATGCCAGCGGCGTAACGCTGAAAAACGGAGAGCGCATTGCCAGCGCCACTGTAGTGTGGACGGCAGGGGTAGAAGCTAACCCCCTCAGCCTGCAAATTGACGGGGAACGCGATACTCAGGGACGGCTGATCGTCAACGACACGTTGCAGGTTCCTGCGCATCCGGAGGTTTACGCGACGGGTGATATGGCGCACGCCAAAACGGACGATGCGGGCAACACGGCGCTGATGACCTGCCAGCACGCGATCCAGCTGGGGAAATTCGCCGGACACAACGCGGCGGCCAGCCTGTTAAATCTGGAGCCGTACCCTTACCGTCAGGTGAACTACGTCACCTGTCTGGATTTAGGTGGCTGGGGCGCGGTATACACCGAGGGCTGGGAACAGCGCGTTAAATCCGTGCGCGAGGAAGGCAAAAAGATCAAAGTCGCCATCACCAACGAACTGATTTACCCGCCAGCAGCAGACAAAGCGGTCGCTTTTGCCGCCGCTGACCCGCTGGCGAAATTCGTTTAGTCCCCTCCTGCGCCCGCGACCAGCGGGCAAAGTGTGCAATCAGGCCAGCGCACCTGCGTTGGCCTGACGCTTTTTGGCACATAAATAACCATACATCAGCAGAGAGGTCATCGCAGAGAAGGATAAAATCGCGGCCGGCAGCGTGACATAGCTCCAGCTAAAGCCGAGCGTAATCATCAATCCACCGAAATAGGCGCCAATTGCGCTGCCGAGGTTAAACGCCATTTGCCCGCCTGCGGCCCCCAGCATCTCGCCGCCTTTCGCATTTTGCAGCAGCAGAATTTGCAGAGGCGCAGAGAGCGCAAACAGCCCGGCGCAACAGATGAATCCCATGACCAGTGAAGCTGTTTTAAGCTCGCCAAAGGCAAACAACGCCAGCAGCGAAGCCACAATCACCAGGTCGGTGGTGGCAGCAATGCGCAGCGGGCTAAAGCGTGACGACAGCTTGCCGCTGAAGACATTTCCCAGCACCATGCCCAGCCCCATCAGCATCATGATCGCGGTCATGACGCCCTCAGAAAAGCCTGATACGTTGACCATAAACGGCTTCACGAAGCTAAACCAGGCAAACACCCCGGCATTGCCAAACATCGTAGCGGCAAAAATCAGCCACGGTTCCGGTTTCTTCAGGAAGTGGAATTGTTCTGCCAGCCGGGTGGTTGTCGTGTCGTGAATGTCAGGCACCCACAGCAGAACAGACAGGATCACCAGCGCGTCAAAGACCGCAATCAAAAAGAAGGTGTAACGCCAGTTAAATTCATGTCCCAGCCACGTCCCGAGCGGCACGCCAAGCAGGTTGGCAACGGTCATCCCGGCAATCATCCCGGCCACAGCGACCGTCACTTTACCCGGCGGCGCGATTTTTGACAGGATTATCGCCCCCACTCCGAAAATCGCGCCATGCGGGAAACCAGAGATTAAGCGCCCCGCCGCCAGCCCCACGTAGGAGTCAGAGAAGGTAAAGAGCGCGTTACCGACGACGCACATCGCCACCAGAAACAGCAGCGTTGTTTTCAGCGAAAATTTGCTGGAGAACAGCGCCACAATCGGCGCGCCGATCACCACGCCAAAAGCGTAAAACGAAATCATATTTCCGGCGGAGGGAATCGAAATGCCCGTATCATGAGCCAGCTCGGTCAGCACGCCCATAATGCCAAACTCAGCCATCCCCAGGCCAAAGGTACCCAGTGCTAACGAAAAAATTGTCTTTTTCATACCGCGACCACTGTTAAAAAATATGCAGCGTGCATTATTGATTAAACTTGTATGGTGAACCAGTTCAAATCAGCTTTCTGACACATTAATCCATTCATTCAGGCCGATTACACTCTTAGTACGGCCTCGATCCCGCGACCGGATACAAAGGGAGACCCACCATGGTCAGTAAGAAGAAAACCCGTGTTGTTGATGATGTCGTTAAAAACGCGCCGCTCAAAACCAAAGCGTACGAGCAAGAGCTTCGCCGCCTCCATGTTGAACTGGTTAAGCTCCAGCAATGGGTGGTCGCCAAAGGGTTAAAGGTCTGTATTGTTTTTGAAGGGCGAGACGGCGCCGGTAAAGGCGGCGCTATCAAAGCCATCACCGAACGCGTCAGTCCCCGGGTGTTTCGCGTTGTTGCGTTACCGGCCCCCACCGATAAAGAGAAAAGTCAGCTCTATTTTCAGCGTTACGTTCCCCATCTACCCTCTGCCGGTGAAATCGTCATTTTTGACCGCAGCTGGTACAACCGCGCGGGCGTGGAAAGAGTCATGGGTTTCTGTACCGAAGAGCAGGCCGAAAAATTTCTTGATGGAACGCCGGTAATGGAAAAAGCGATGGTCGATGCCGGGATCATTTTGTTGAAATACTGGCTTGAAGTAACGCCAAAAGAGCAGGAGCGACGCCTGCGCGATCGCATCAATGATGGTCGCAAGATCTGGAAGCTGTCTCCAATGGATATTAAATCTTTCAATCTGTGGGATGAATATACCCTCGCCCGCGACGCGATGTTTAAAGCGACCGACACCGCCTGGGCGCCGTGGTTTGTGGCGCGCTCAGAAGATAAAAAAAGGGTGCGGCTGAATATTATTTCGCATCTGCTTTCCCAGATCCCCTATAAAGAAATTCACGTAGACAAGGTGGATTTACCGAAACGCAAGATCGGCAAAGTGAAGCCTACAAAATATCCCTTCCGGTATATTGCAGAGCGATTTTGATATTACTGGAAGACGGCTCGCATAATGTAGATTACCAGGGGAAACAGTATTGTTTTTTGTTGGCTGCGGTTGATAATGACCGCACCAACAAAGGAGAAACCGATGAAACGCACGGCAGAATCGACCCCTTCCAGACCTAAAGCAGCAACAAAGCCTACAACCCATGCTAAGCCAGGCTCGACACCATCACATCAGCTATCAGAAGCGGATCGTGCATTTATACGAGCAATGAATGAGTTTGTGGAGAAACATGGAACTATCACTGATGATGAGTTTTTCAGGGTGCTTTAATGCTGAGACAATTTAATGTTTATCGTAATACGTCTGCGGCAACGCGGGACCAGCTTCCTTATTATATGCTTATCCAGGATGATTATTATGACGATCTCCCCACTCGCGTCATTGTACCCCTCGCGAGAAATAACAGGCTACCGCTATGGCAGAGCCAGCTGGCTCCAGGAATAAATATTGAATTTGAAACCTTTCTGATTTATTCGCCAATGATAACCAATATTAATAACCAGAAAATTAATCCAAAAGACTTTGTTTGTAATTTACGTAACGCTCGTCAGGATGTTATAGCAGCAATTGATCGCTTATTGACTAACACATGACACCAGCCTGCCAGGCAGTTATCCCTGCCCGCGCAAGTGCAGCGCCGCCGGACAATGCCGACGGCGCGAGGTTTACTTCAACCCTTCCGAACTCTCTTTTTGCGCTTCAAGACGCTCGACGTCCCGATACCAGCGCGGATGGTGTTTTTGCGCCCAGCGGCGGCTCACCTTCCCTTCAATCATGCCTTTAATCGATCCTTTCACCCAGAAGGCCATATACATATGGATCAGGATGGCGTGGATCAGAATAATGGCCGAGGTCGCGTGGATCAGCAGTGCGTAGCGCACCACCTGGATCGGGAAATATTGGGCAAAATACGGACGCCAGATAATCACTCCGGTCACCAGCAGCACGAAAATCATACTCATGATGGTCCAGAACATCATCTTCTGCCCGGCGTTGTATTTGCCCACCTTAGCGACTTTATGCTCGTTGCCTTTCAGAACCTCAACAATCCCTTTAATCCAGGGAATATCCTGCTTGTCAGGGATGTTGTGATGAACGAAACGCACGAACATAAACATCAGCACCACGAAAATCAGCACGCCGAAGAACGGGTGCAGAATGCGCCCCATCTGCGGTGTCCCGAAGGTTTCCGTGAGCCACTGTAGCGTCGGGAAGAAGAACGATATGCCGGATACCGCCACCAGGAAGAAGCAGATGACCACCGTCCAGTGACAGGCGCGATCGACAAATTTTGTGCGCACTATCATTTTCGACTTACTCATGATGCTCCTCCTCGTCGTCATCCACCTCTTTATTCGGCCCGATACCGATGTAGTGATAAATCAGCCCGGCAAAGGTGGCGATAAAGCCCGCTGCTGAGAGCGGCTTAAGCGCCCCTTTCCACAGGTTGATTGAGGTATCGATCGCCGGATCTTTCGGCAGATTGTGATACAGCTCCGGCTGGTCATTGTGGTGCAGAACATACATGACGTGCGTACCGCCGACACCCTGCGGGTTATAAATCCCGGCCTTGTCATAGCCGCGCGCTTTGAGCTTATCCACCCGCTGCTGTGCCACGTCCAGCATCTCTTTTTTGGTACCGAAGTGGATCGCCCCGGTAGGACAGGTCTTCACGCAGGCAGGCTCCTGGCCGACGCTGACGCGATCGACGCACAGCGTGCATTTATAGACCCGGTTATCCTCTTTATTGAGGCGCGGGATATTAAACGGACAACCTGCAATACAGTAACCGCAGCCGATGCAGTTATCCTGCTGGAAGTCGACGATCCCGTTGGCGTACTGAATGATTGCCCCGGCAGACGGGCATGCCTTCAGGCAGCCCGGATCTTCACAGTGCATACAGCCGTCTTTACGGATCAGCCACTCCAGCTTGCCATTCTGGTCGGTTTCGCTAAAGCGCATCACCGTCCAGGACTTGGCGCTCAGATCAGCAGGATTGTCATAGACACCAACGCAGTGCCCCACCTCGTCGCGAATATCGTTCCACTCCGAGCAGGCCACCTGGCAGGCCTTACAGCCCACGCAGGAGGAGACATCGATCAACTTGGCGACTTCTGCCTTGTAATCCCGCGCACGAGGCGCGGGCGTTATCGGGTTGGTCGCGGAGCGTTTAATAATGTCTTGTGTTTCCATCGCCATTTAATCGCTCCTTACGCTTTCTCGATGTTGACCAGAAACGCTTTATACTCCGGCGTTTGCGAGTTGGAATCGCCGACGTTTGGCGTCAGGGTATTGGCGATGTAGCCTTTCTGCGCTACCCCTTCAAAGCCCCAGTGCAGTGGTATACCGACGGTTTCCACCTGCTGGCCATGCACGTTCAGCGTTTGCAGACGACGGGTGACCACCGCCACCGCGCGAATAAAGCCGCGCTTGCTGCTGACCTTCACGCGATCGCCGTTGGCAATGCCTTTCGCCTTCGCCAGCGTTTCGCTTATCTCCACAAACTGTTCCGGCTGCGCGATGGCGTTAAGCCGCGCGTGCTTGGTCCAGGTATGGAAATGCTCGGTCAGGCGGTAGGTGGTGCCGACATAAGGGAACTTGTCCTTTTTACCTAAACGCAGCACGTCGTCTTCATAGATGCGTACCACCGGACTGGAGACCACATTCGGGTGCAGCGGGTTAGTGCCGAGCGGCGTTTCCATCGGCTCGTAGTGTTCCGGGAACGGCCCTTCCGCCAGTTTGTCGATAGCAAACAGACGTCCCAGCCCTTCCGGCTGCATGATAAACGGCCCGGTGTTGCTGCCCGGCGCGGCGGTGTTGAAGTCCGGGATATCGTTCCCCGTCCACTTCGTGCCGTTCCACTCGATCAGCATGCGTTTCGGATCCCACGGCTTACCGTTCACGTCTGCGGAGGCACGGTTGTACAGTACGCGGCGGTTCAACGGCCACGCCCATGCCCAGCCCAGGGTATTGCCCAGGCCTGACGGATCGGCGTTATCGCGATTGGCCATCTGGTTACCCTGCTCCGTCCAGCTGCCGGTGTAGATCCAGCAGGAAGAGGCCGTGGTACCGTCGTCACGCAACAGCGCGAAGCTATTGAGCAGCTGTCCTTTCTTCGCCACCAGATTGCCGTTGGCATCGTACAGGTCGGCCAGCGCCACGCCGTTGTTCTCTTTTGCCACCTCTTCGGACTCAGGATGATCCGGCTGCTTGTAGTTCCAGCTCATCTTCAGCAGCGGCTCAGCGCCTTTGCCGCCTTCTGCGCGGTACATCTCGCGCAGACGATGGTAAATCCCGGCCAGAATTTCGCCGTCATTACGCGCTTCGCCCGGCGCATCCTGACCTTTCCAGTGCCACTGTAGCCAGCGGCCAGAGTTGGCAATTGAACCGTCCTCTTCCGCAAAGCAGGTCGACGGCAGGCGGAACACCTCGGTCTGAATCGCTGCCGGATCGACATCGTTTGATTCACCGTGGTTCTGCCAGAACGTAGACGTTTCGGTGACCAGCGGATCGATAACCACCATGTACTTCAGCTTGCTCAGGCTGCGAACGACTTTGTTTTTATCCGGGAATGACGCTACCGGGTTAAAGCCCTGGCAGATGTAACCCGTGACGTCGCCCTTATCCATCATGTTGAAATACTTGATGACATCGTAAGCCTGGTCCCATTTCGGCAACCACTCAAAGCCCCAGTCATTCTCTTTCTGCGCCGCGTCGCCGTAGAA
Organism: Enterobacter sp. YSU; assembly: GCF_016082135.1. Classification (NCBI taxonomy): domain Bacteria; kingdom Pseudomonadati; phylum Pseudomonadota; class Gammaproteobacteria; order Enterobacterales; family Enterobacteriaceae; genus Enterobacter; species Enterobacter sp. YSU. The sequence continues at coordinate 4,044,113 of NZ_CP059487.1, read as the reverse complement.
CGATTTCATCAGACTGACGGCAAACTTCGGATAGTTACTCCAGTAGTTCACCTGGTCCGGACGCGTCGCTTTTGGCGTGTTGGCGTCAAGCCAGCTTTGCCAGTCGGTCTGCTTCTCGGACGGCAGGGTCAGGTAACCCGGCAGGCTGGTCGACAGCAGGCCGAGGTCGGTTAAGCCCTGAATGTTAGAGTGCCCGCGCAGGGCGTTCACGCCGCCACCGGCCATCCCCATGTTGCCGAGCAGCAGCTGGATCATCGCCATGGTACGGATGTTCTGCGCGCCCACGGTATGCTGCGTCCAGCCCAGCGCGTACAGGAATGTAGTGGTTCTGTAGGCGGCACTGGTGGAAGCCAGCACTTCACATACTTTCAGGAAGTCCGCTTTCGGCGTACCGCAGATGTTTTCCACCACGTCCGGCGTATAGCGGGAAACGTGCTGTTTCAGCAAGTTCCACACGCAGCGTGGATCGCTCAGGGTCTCATCGCGTTTCGCGTAGCCGTTTTCGTCGAACTGATAGTTCCAGGACGATTTATCGTACTGACGTTTCCCGGCGTCATAGCCGCTGAAGAGGCCATCTTCGAAGGCGAAATCTTCCCGTACCAGCAGGCCGGCATTGGTGTAATGCTTAACGTATTCCACGTTAATTTTGTTATTTTCGATCAGGTACAACAGCACGCCGGACAGGAACGTGATGTCCGTACCGGAGCGGATCGGCGCATAGATATCAGCCACCGATGCCGTACGCGTAAAGCGTGGATCGACGACAATCAGCGTCGCATCGTTGTTGTTTTTCGCTTCCATCGCCCAGCGGAATCCCACCGGATGGGCTTCAGCGGCGTTACCGCCCATTACCACCACGACGTTAGCGTTTTTGATATCAACCCAGTGGTTGGTCATCGCACCGCGACCAAATGTTGGAGCAAGACTTGCTACCGTTGGTCCGTGTCAGACGCGCGCCTGGTTATCAACCGCCAGCATGCCGAGGGAGCGCACAAATTTTTGCGTCAGCATGCCGGTCTCATTACTTGCCGCAGAGGCACACAGCATCCCGGTGGAGGTCCAGCGGTTTACCGTGATGCCCTGCTCGTTCTTCTCAATAAAGTTGGCGTCGCGATCCGCTTTCATCAGTTTTGCAATTCGGGAGAAGGCTTCGTCCCAGGAGATACGCTGCCATTTGTCAGAGCCCGGCGCACGATACTCCGGGTAGCGCAGACGGTTTTCACTGTGGACGTAGTCCAGCAGCCCCGCCCCTTTCGGGCAAAGCGCCCCGCGGCTCACCGGATGGTCCGGGTCCCCTTCAATATGATAAATCGCTTCTTTGGCGTTCTTTGCGCCATCACCCAGGCTATACATTAATAGCCCACAACCCACGGAGCAGTATGTGCAGGTGTTACGGATCTCTTTCGCGCGCAGCAGTTTATAGTTGCGTGCCTGAGCCAGCGCCATTTTGGGAGCGAATCCCAGCATTGCGGCTGTTGTTCCGGCCATACCGCCCGCGCAGATTTTAAAAAATTGTCTGCGGCTGACGTCCATTGCTGTCCTCGTTATCTGATAAGACTTCGCGCCGCAAACTAACAGCAAAGCCCCTGTTTTTTTTGCGTCAAATCAAGGTCGTCAGACTTCGCCCCCTTAATAGTCACTGCCGGTACGATTTGCTAATCCTTTCGGGTTAACAGGCTCTTTGAAAATTCGCCAGGTGTAGCAAATAGATGCTATAAGTTTTCCCTTTGATTTTTAGAAGACTGGCAGGGTAATGGACAGAAAAAGAGCAACGCTGACAGGCCTGGCGGCCATATTGTTGTGGAGCACCATGGTGGGTCTCATCCGCAGCGTCAGTGAAGGACTGGGCCCGGTGGGCGGCGCGGCGATGATTTACACCGTCAGCGGGCTGTTGTGTCTGGTGACGGTGGGTTTTCCCGATCTTCGGCGTTTTTCCACGCGCTATCTCATTGCGGGCAGCATCCTGTTTGTCAGCTATGAGATGTGCCTGGCCCTGTCGCTGGGGTATGCCGCGACGCGCTCACAGGCGATTGAAGTCGGTATGGTCAATTATCTGTGGCCAAGCCTGACGATTGCGTTCGCGATTTTGTTCAACGGGCAAAAAACCACCCTGTGGGTGATCCCTGGGCTTCTCATCTCGCTGTTGGGTGTGTGCTGGGTTTTAGGTGGCGAAAACGGTCTGCAACTGAATGACATCATGCAGAACGTCGTTTCCAGTCCGCTAAGTTATGGGCTAGCGTTTGCTGGCGCTTTTATCTGGGCCGCCTACTGCACCGTCACCAGCAAGTATGCCAAAGGGCAAAATGGCATTACCCTTTTCGTCCTGCTGACCGCCCTGAGCCTGTGGGTCAAATATGCCGTCAGCGATCAGCCCGAAATGGTGTTCAGCGTCCCGGTTGTGGTGAAGCTATTGATGTGCGGGGTTGCGCTTGGCTTTGGCTACGCCGCCTGGAATATCGGTATTCTTCACGGTAACGTCACGGTGCTTGCGGCTGTCTCTTATTTCACGCCAGTTCTTTCCGCCGCACTGGCGGCTATTCTGCTGAGTTCTCCGCTTTCACTCTCATTCTGGCAAGGGGCATTGATGGTGTGCGCCGGATCGTTACTGTGCTGGTATGCCACCCGCAAATAGCATTTTTATTTTTGCCGGGTACCGAATATGCCCGGCAAAATATTAACAATATTTTAATATGTGATCACACCCTCGAATATAATTCGTAACATTAGAGAGTAATTAAATTTCTGTATAGAGTGCCGTCAGAAAGCCAGAGTTGTTGTGGAAATTGACATAAACTGACAACGCAGGTAATTAATTCAGCGCCAATATTCCCGCGCTATATAGCACAAAGTGCAATAGTTTATTTCTGAATATTTCTCTTAAAAAACAGGTTCTGGTTTCCCGAGAAATTTATAATCAACTGTTTTAAAAAAGGTTATCCTGACACATGCTTTGACATTCCCTGCCAAACCCTTTTAATCCCACCAAAAAACTAAAACGTCCGACAACTATTCACTGCCATATTATCTTGATTGGTTAATAATCACTTTATGTCTATATATTAACCTGATTGGCCGATTTAAGGGCAATTTATCCGATCAGGATCACACTAATTGAAATTATCTTTAATATTTTGAAACTTATTATTGAAAGCAGTCTACGGAATTTTAAAAATAGTCTGCCATTGACGATAAGCCTCGTTTAAAAATCGCTCAGGTGGCTTAGGAAATACCTAAATAAAATTATAAGGATTATTTAAGATGAAACTTAAATTAGTTGCAGTGGCTGTGACTTCCATGTTGGCAGCTGGCGTTGTTAACGCGGCTGAAGTTTTTAACAAAGACGGTAACAAACTGGATCTGTACGGCAAAGTTACTGGTCTGCACTATTTTTCTGATGACGCTGGTAGCGACGGCGACAAAACGTATGTTCGTCTGGGCTTCAAAGGTGAAACTCAGATCAACGATCAGCTGACCGGATACGGTCAGTGGGAATATGAGTTCAAGGGCAATCGCTCTGAAGCTCAAGGTTCCGACGGCAACAAAACCCGTCTGGCGTACGCTGGTCTGAAATTCGATGAATTCGGTTCCTTCGACTACGGTCGTAACTACGGTGTGGCTTATGACATCGGCGCGTGGACTGACGTTCTGCCAGAGTTCGGTGGCGATACCTGGACGCAGACTGACGGCTTTATGACCGGCCGTACCACTGGCGTTGCAACCTATCGTAACACCGACTTCTTTGGTCTGGTTGACGGCCTGAACGTGGCTGCTCAGTACCAGGGTAAAAACGACCGTGACGATATCACCGAATCCAACGGTGACGGCTGGGGTCTCTCTTCTACCTATGAATTCGACGGCTTCGGTGTGGGTGCGACCTACGCGAAATCTGACCGTACCGACCGTCAGGTTCGTGCTGCAAGCGACCTGAACGCCGGTGGCGAAAACGCAGAAGTCTGGGCTGCTGGCCTGAAGTACGATGCGAACAACATCTACCTGGCAACCACCTACTCTGAAACCCGCAACATGACGGCGTTCGGTAACGGTCACGTTGCCAACAAAGCGCAGAACTTCGAAGTTGTGGCTCAGTACCAGTTCGACTTCGGTCTGCGTCCGTCCATCGCTTACCTGAAATCCAAAGGTAAAGACATCGGTTCTTATGGCGACCAGGACCTGGTTGAATACGTTGACGTTGGCGCGAGCTACTACTTCAACAAAAACATGTCCACCTATGTTGATTACAAAATCAACCTCGTGGATGACAGCCAGTTCACCAAAGATGCCAAAGTGGCTACCGACAACATCGTAGCTGTAGGTCTGACCTACCAGTTCTAAGATCTGTTAGTTCAAAAGGCCAGCCCTCGCGGCTGGCCTTTTTTATTACTGCTGCCCTCCGACCTTCGCCAGACTAAACCAGATCCCGACCGCCAGAATCAGCAGCATGCCACCCGCACTGCCCAGGGCCACGCTGTGCGAGGTGATGAACGCGGTTTTCGCCGCCGTCATCACCGGCTCGGCCAGAGACGGCGTCAGCTCCTGCGCCACCTTCATCGCTTCACCGATGGACGACGAGGCTTTATCGGTCAGCGACGCGCTCAGCCCCTGCGGCAGTACAATAGACGCCGAAAAGCTGCGGGTTAACAGCAGACCGAAAATGGCGATCCCCAGACCAGCACCCAGCTCGTAGGACATGGTTTCGATCGCGCCTGCGGCGGCCGCTTTCTCTTTCGGCGCGGCAGCCATGATCGCTGACGTCGATGCCAGCAGTGCGCTGGCGGCACTGAAGCCCAGCAGCACCATCAGGCTCCACGCCTGCCACTGTTGGGTGCTGAAATCGAGCGTCGACAGGCCGATAAAACTGACCGCGCTAAGCCCCATGCCTCCGGCCGCGACAATGCGCAGCCCCAGACGCCCGACCAGCACACCCGCGATCGGCCCGCTAAATCCGCTCGCCACCATCACCGGCAGCATAAATATCCCTGCTTCAAACGGCGTAAAACCATGCACGAACTGCAACTCCTGCGCCATCAGCAGTTCAAAGCCCACCAGCGCAATCATGGCGGTCATCGCCATGACCACGCCGCTTAAAATAATGCGATGGCAAAACAGGCGCATGTCGATCATCGGCACGCGCGCGCGTAGCTGGATACGGACGAAGATAAACAGCATTACCGCTCCGGTAAGCAGCGTACAGGCCACCATCCACGGCGACAGCACCCCTTTCAGGGCGGTTTTGGCGCTATAGACCAGCAGTAAAATCGCCACAATCAGCATAATGGCATGGCTGATATTGAGCGGCTGTTCGGGCCGCCCCTGCTGAGCAGGCACCAGGCGCGCAGCAAGCGAAACCACGATCAGCACGATCGGCACGTTAATCAGGAACACCGACCCCCAGTAAAAGTGCTCCAGCAGCATGCCGCCAATCAGCGGGCCAAACGCCGCGCCGCCCGACCCAACGGCAGCCCAGACGCCGAGGGCGATATTACGGTGCCGCACGTCAATAAACAGGGTGCGGATCCCTGCAAGCGTAGCCGGAATGATCATCGCCGCGCCAATCGCCAGCGACGCGCGGGCGGCAATCAGCCAGCCCGCGGACGGCGCAAAAGCCGCCGCTAACGATGACAGGCCAAACAGCACGCTGCCGATCATCAGCAGGCGCTTAAAACCTATGCGATCGCCCAGCGCGCCCATCGGCAGCACCATTCCCGCCATCACCAGCGAGTAAATATCAATAATCCACAGCAATTCGTTGCCGCTGGCACCCAGCGTCATGCTCAATGTTGGCGCCGCCACGTGCAGCACCGTCGCGTCAATCGCCACCGGGATATACACCAGCACGATAATCACTAACGCTAACCACTGACGAAACATAAATTTCCTTTTCAGTTAAAAACTGGACACATGTCCAGAATGCGATCCTACGTAAAGTTGAACACTTGTCCAGCTCTTTGTTACACTCGTTTCGTTGCCATTGAGAGTGAGAAATTATGCGTTATCTGAGCAAGGACGAGCGGCGGGAAGAGATCCTCCAGGCCGCGATGCACGTGGCGCTGACCGAAGGATTCGCTGCGATGACCGTGCGCCGCATCGCCACCGAAGCGGGCGTCGCCACCGGGCAGGTGCATCATCACTTTGCGTCGGCGGGCGAGCTTAAGTCGCTGGCGTTTGTCCGGCTGATCCGCGATTTGCTGGATGCTGAAATCGTTGGCGAAAACGCCGGCTGGCGTGAGCGCCTGCATGCCATGCTCGGCAGCGATGACGGCGGGTTTGAGCCCTACATTCGACTGTGGCGGGAGGCGCAAATTCTCGCCAGCCGGGATAGCGATATCAAAGGCGCCTACGTTTTGACCATGGAGATGTGGCACCAGGAAACGGTCGCGATTATCCGCGCCGGGGCGGAGGCCAACGCCTTTACGCTTGCTGACCAGCCGGAAAATATCGCCTGGCGTTTAATTGGTCTGGTATGTGGCCTGGATGGCATATACGTATTAAATATGCCTGAAATGGACGACGCGGCATTTAATAAGCATCTGGATAAGCTTATTTCCCTCGAATTGTTTTAATACTCCCATCGGGGTATTAATTTCCGCAAATAGTTACAATTAGTAACACATAAAGCGAACCCTGATTCCCATTCCAAACTCAGGGATTCGCTTTTTTATCTATCCTTTCAGATGTATCCCATAACATCCAAAAATTTCTACAAACTGCCGAAAGGTATCTTTCTGTTTTCACTTCTTTTTTCTCTCCATTTGGGTAAGCAAGAGGGTGATATGTCACATCAAAGCGAGAAGAGTAATCAGCATCTGTTGAGTAACTGGAAACCGGAAAACGCGCAATTTTGGGAGAATAAAGGGAAACATATCGCACGTAGAAACCTGTGGATTTCCGTGGCGTGTTTGCTTCTCGCGTTTTGTGTATGGATGTTGTTTAGCGCTATTGCGGTAAATCTTAATAAGGTCGGATTTAATTTCAGCACCGATCAGCTTTTTATGCTAACGGCATTACCTTCTCTTTCCGGCGCGATATTGCGTGTCCCCTACTCTTTTATGGTGCCGATATTTGGCGGACGTTACTGGACCGTGTTAAGTACCATTATCCTGGTCGTACCCTGTGTCTGGCTTGGGATCGCCATCCAGAATACCGCTACGCCTTACTGGGTCTTTATCATCATCGCACTGCTGTGCGGTTTTGCCGGGGCCAACTTCGCTTCCAGCATGGGAAACATCAGTTTCTTCTTCCCGAAAGCCAGACAGGGCAGCGCGCTGGGCATTAACGGCGGGCTGGGTAACCTGGGCGTGAGCGTGATGCAGCTGGTTGCGCCGCTGGTGATTTTCCTGCCGATGTTTACCTTTCTCGGCGTTCACGGCGTCCCCCAGGAGGATGGCTCGACGATGTGGCTGGCGAACGCGGCGTGGATCTGGGCCCCGCTGCTGATTCTTGCTACCCTTGCGGCGTTTTTTGGCATGAACGACATCGCCAGCTCGAAAGCGTCCATTGCCAGCCAGCTTCCGGTGCTTAAGCGCTTTCACCTCTGGCTGCTGAGCCTGCTTTATCTGGCAACCTTCGGCTCGTTTATCGGTTTCTCGGCAGGCTTTGCTATGCTGTCGAAAACCCAGTTTCCGGACGTAAATATCCTCCACCTCGCCTTCTTTGGCCCGCTGATCGGCGCTCTGGCGCGTTCGGCTGGCGGAATGATTTCAGACAGGCTGGGCGGCGTACGGGTGACGCTGACCAACTTCGTCTTTATGGCCATCTTTAGCGCCCTGATTTTCCTGACGCTCCCCGGGTCTGGTTCAGGCAGTTTTATCGCCTTCTATCTGGTCTTTATGGGCCTGTTCCTCACCGCAGGCCTGGGCAGCGGCTCGACCTTCCAGATGATCGCGATTATCTTTCGCCAAATCACCCTCGACCGCGTGAAAAAACAGGGCGGGAGCGACGAACAGGCACAGCATGAAGCGGTGACCGAAACGGCTGCCGCGCTGGGCTTTATCTCTGCCATCGGTGCGGTAGGCGGGTTCTTTATTCCCAAAGCCTTTGGCACATCCCTGGCGATGACCGGTTCCCCGGTGGGCGCCATGAAAGTCTTCCTCGTGTTTTACATCGTCTGCGTGCTCGTCACCTGGCTGGTGTACGGCCGCAAATCCTCACAAAAATAATAACTACCTCTTCGCCGGAGCGTGATGTCTCACCCTCCGGCCATGCTATCGAAGCAGGAGAAATGTCATGAGCAAACTGTTGGACCGCTTCCGTTACTTCAAAACAAAAGGCGACAGTTTCGCCGATGGGCACGGGCAGGTGTACCACACCAACCGCGACTGGGAGGACAGCTACCGTCAGCGCTGGCAGTTCGATAAAATTGTGCGATCCACCCACGGCGTTAACTGCACCGGCTCCTGTAGCTGGAAGATTTATGTCAAAAATGGCCTGGTGACCTGGGAAACCCAGCAGACCGACTACCCGCGCACCCGCCCTGACCTGCCTAACCACGAACCGCGCGGCTGCCCGCGTGGCGCAAGCTACTCCTGGTATCTCTACAGCGCCAACCGTCTCAAGTACCCGCTGGTACGCCGCAGGCTGATCGAACTCTGGCGAGAGGCGCTGGCGCAGCATACCGATCCGGTGCTGGCCTGGGATGCCATTCAAAACGATCCGCAGAAAGCGCAGAGCTACAGAAAAGCGCGCGGAAAAGGCGGTTTTATCCGCTCAAACTGGAAAGAGCTTAACCAGCTGATTGCTGCCGCCAACGTCTGGACCATCAAAAACTACGGCCCGGATCGGGTAGCCGGTTTTTCCCCCATCCCGGCCATGTCGATGGTCTCTTATGCCGCCGGTACGCGCTATCTCTCCCTGCTCGGCGGCACCTGCCTGAGCTTCTATGACTGGTACTGCGATCTGCCTCCGGCGTCGCCGATGACCTGGGGCGAACAGACCGACGTGCCGGAATCGGCGGACTGGTACAACTCCAGCTATATCATTGCCTGGGGCTCGAACGTGCCGCAGACGCGCACCCCGGACGCCCACTTCTTTACCGAAGTGCGTTATAAGGGCACCAAGACCGTCGCCATTACGCCGGACTTCTCGGAGGTGGCGAAGCTCAGCGACCAGTGGCTGGCCCCCAAACAGGGTACCGACAGCGCCCTTGCCATGGCGATGGGCCATGTGATCCTTAAAGAGTTCCACCTCGATAACCCGAGCGAGTACTTCCTCAACTATTGCCGCCGCTACACCGACATGCCGATGCTGGTCCTGCTGGATGAACAGGCTGACGGTCGCGTGGTGCCGGGCCGCATGCTGCGCGCGTCGGATCTGGCCGACGGGCTGGGTGAAACCAATAATCCGGAGTGGAAAACCATCGCCTTTGACGTGGCCGGAAATCTGGTGGCGCCGAATGGTTCCATCGGCTTCCGCTGGGGTGAAAAAGGCAAATGGAACCTGGAGTCGCTGGCCGCGGGACAGGAAACCGAGCTGACGCTTTCCCTGCTCATCACCCACGACAGCGTGGCAGACGTGGCCTTCCCTTACTTCGGGGGCAACGAGAATCCGCATTTCCGCAGCGTGAAGCAGGAGCCGGTGCTGACGCGCCGAGTACCGAGTAAAACCCTGACGCTGGCCGACGGCAGCCAGAGACGCGTGGTTAGCGTGTACGATCTGGTGCTCGCAAACTACGGCCTCGATCGCGGTCTGGAAGACAGTAACGCGGCGACAAACTACGCCGAGATAAAAGCCTACACCCCGGCCTGGGGCGAACAAATTACCGGCGTCCCTGCTTATCTGATAGAAAAAATCGCCCGTGAATTTGCCGACACGGCGCAGAAAACTCACGGTCGTTCGATGATCATCCTCGGGGCCGGTGTGAACCACTGGTACCACATGGACATGAACTACCGCGGGATGATCAACATGCTGGTCTTCTGCGGCTGCGTCGGGCAGAGCGGCGGCGGCTGGTCGCACTATGTCGGCCAGGAAAAGCTGCGTCCGCAAACCGGCTGGCTGCCGCTGGCCTTCGCGCTGGACTGGAACCGTCCGCCGCGCCAGATGAACAGCACATCGTACTTCTACAACCACGCCAGCCAGTGGCGCTATGAGAAGCTCACCGCACAGGAACTGCTTTCTCCCCTTGCAGACGCATCGAAGTTTACCGGTCACCTGATTGATTTCAATGTCCGCGCCGAGCGCATGGGCTGGCTGCCGTCGGCCCCTCAGCTCAACCTTAATCCGCTGCACGTGAAAGCCCGCGCCGACGCCGCCGGGATGTCGCCGCAGGACTATACCGTGCAGGCGTTAAAATCGGGCGATATCCGCTTCGCCTGTGAACAGCCCGACAACGGCAAGAACCACCCGCGCAATCTGTTCGTCTGGCGCTCGAACCTGCTCGGCTCGTCCGGGAAAGGCCATGAGTACATGCTGAAATACCTGCTTGGCACCGAAAGCGGTATTCAGGGTGAGGATTTAGGCTCAACGGACGACGTGAAACCTGAAGAGGTGGAATGGCAAACCGCCGCCATTGAGGGCAAGCTGGATCTGCTGGTGACGCTCGATTTCCGTATGTCCAGCACCTGCCTGTTCTCGGATATCGTCCTGCCCACCGCCACCTGGTATGAAAAGGACGATATGAATACCTCGGACATGCATCCGTTTATTCACCCGCTCTCCGCAGCCGTTGACCCGGCGTGGGAGTCCCGCAGCGACTGGGAGATTTACAAGGGCATCGCCAAAGTCTTCTCTGAAGTGTGCGTCGGACATCTCGGCACCGAAACTGACCTGGTGCTACAGCCGCTTCAGCATGACTCCCCGGGGGAGCTGTCGCAGCCTTTTGATATTCTGGACTGGCGCAAAGGCGAGTGCGATCTGATCCCCGGCAAAACGGCACCGAACATCGCCGTGGTCGAGCGTAACTACCCGGAAACCTACGAGCGCTTTACGGCCCTTGGGCCGCTGCTGGACAAGCTCGGCAACGGCGGAAAAGGCATATCGTGGAACACCCAGAATGAGGTCGATTTCCTCGGCAAGCTCAACTACGTCAAGCCTGACGGCCCGGCGAAAGGTCGTCCGCGCATCGAGACCGCCATTGACGCTTCAGAGGTGATCCTCGCCCTTGCGCCGGAAACTAACGGTCAGGTCGCGGTCAAAGCCTGGGAAGCCCTCGGCGAACTGACCGGACGCGATCACACTCATCTGGCGCTGAACAAAGAAGATGAGAAAATCCGCTTCCGCGATATTCAGGCGCAGCCGCGCAAAATCATCTCCAGCCCGACGTGGTCCGGCCTTGAGAGCGAGCACGTCTCCTATAACGCAGGCTATACCAACGTTCACGAGCTGATCCCGTGGCGCACGATTTCGGGCCGCCAGCAGCTGTATCAGGATCATGCCTGGATGCGCGCCTTCGGGGAGAGTCTGGTGGCCTATCGTCCACCGATTGACACCCGCAGCGTTACCCATATGCGCGAAATCCCGCCGAACGGATTCCCGGAAAAAGCGCTTAACTTCCTGACGCCGCACCAGAAATGGGGCATTCATTCCACCTACAGCGAAAACCTGCTGATGCAGACCCTGTCGCGCGGGGGGCCAATCGTCTGGATCAGCGAAACCGACGCACGCGAGCTGGGCATTGAGGACAACGACTGGATCGAAGCCTTCAACGCCAACGGCGCCCTCACCGCGCGCGCGGTGGTCAGCCAGCGCGTGCCGCCGGGCATGACCATGATGTACCACGCTCAGGAGCGCATCCTGAACATTCCGGGGTCAGAAGTAACCGGACGGCGCGGCGGGATCCACAACTCGGTCACCCGCGTCTGCCCGAAACCGACCCACATGATCGGCGGCTACGCGCAGCTGGCGTACAGCTTCAACTATTACGGCACCGTCGGCTCGAACCGCGACGAGTTCATCATGATCCGTAAAATGAAAAACATTAACTGGCTGGACGGCGAAGGTCGGGATCAGGTACAGGAGGCGAAAAAATGAAAATACGCTCACAGGTTGGCATGGTTCTGAATCTCGATAAATGCATTGGCTGCCACACCTGCTCGGTCACCTGTAAGAACGTCTGGACCGGGCGCGAAGGGATGGAGTACGCGTGGTTCAATAACGTCGAAACCAAACCGGGTATCGGCTATCCGAAAAACTGGGAAGATCAGGATGAGTGGCAAGGCGGCTGGATCCGCGGTATTCACGGCAAGCTGACCCCGCGCCTCGGCGGCAAAATGGGCGTGCTGTCGAAGATTTTCGCTAACCCCGTCCTGCCGCAGATTGACGATTACTATGAACCCTTCACCTTCGATTACCAGGATCTACACCGCGCGCCAGAGGGCGATCACCTCCCTACCGCCCGCCCGCGCTCGCTGATTGACGGCAAGCGAATGGATAAAATCGAATGGGGGCCCAACTGGGAAGAGCTGCTGGGCGGCGAGTTCGAAAAACGCGCCCGCGACCGCAATTTCCAGAAGATCCAGAAGGAGATGTACGGCCAGTTTGAAAACACCTTCATGATGTACCTGCCGCGCCTGTGCGAGCACTGTCTGAACCCCAGTTGCGTCGCCACCTGCCCGAGCGGCGCGATTTACAAGCGCGAAGAGGACGGCATTGTGCTGATTGACCAGGACAAATGCCGCGGCTGGCGTCTGTGCATCAGCGGCTGCCCGTACAAGAAAATCTACTTCAACTGGAAGAGCGGCAAGTCAGAGAAATGCATCTTCTGCTACCCGCGCATTGAGTCCGGTCAGCCGACCGTCTGCTCGGAAACCTGCGTCGGGCGCATCCGCTACCTTGGCGTGCTGCTGTATGACGCGGACCGCATTGAAGAGGCGGCCAGCACCGAGCATGAAACCGATCTGTACGAGCGCCAGTGCGACGTGTTCCTTAACCCGAACGATCCGGCGGTGATTGAGGAAGCGCTGAAACAGGGTATTCCGCAGAACGTCATCGACGCGGCACAGCGTTCCCCGGTTTACAAAATGGCGATGGACTGGAAGCTTGCCCTGCCGCTGCATCCGGAATACCGCACCCTGCCGATGGTCTGGTATGTGCCGCCGCTGTCACCGATTCAGTCCTACGCGGACGCGGGTGGTTTGCCGCAGAGCGACGGCGTGCTGCCTGCCGTAGAAAGCCTGCGCATTCCGGTGCAGTACCTGGCAAACATGCTCAGCGCGGGCGATACCGGTCCGGTGCTGCGCGCCCTGAAGCGCATGATGGCGATGCGCCACTACAAGCGTTCCCAGACCGTGGAAGGCGTGACCGACACCCGCGCCATCGAAGAGGTCGGCCTGACGGAAGAACAGGTAGAAGAGATGTATCGCTACCTGGCGATTGCCAACTACGAAGACCGCTTCGTGATCCCGACCAGCCACCGCGAAATGGCGCGCGACGCCTTCCCGGAGAAAAACGGCTGCGGCTTCACCTTTGGCGACGGCTGCCACGGTTCCGACACCAAATTCAACCTCTTCAACAGCAGCCGCATTGACGCGATCAACATCACCGAGGTGCGTGAACACGGGGAGGGAGAATAATGCAAATCCTCAAAATCATCGCGCTACTCATTGAGTATCCCGATGAGCTGCTGTGGGAAAACCGTGACGAAGCGCTTTCCCTGGTGGAACAGGACGCGCCCATGCTGCTGCCGTTTGCGCAGCAGCACCTGAGCGCCCCGCTGCTGGATAAGCAGGCCGAATGGTGCGAAGTGTTTGAACGGGGGCGCGCAACCTCGCTACTGCTGTTCGAACACGTTCACGCCGAGTCCCGCGATCGCGGTCAGGCGATGGTCGACCTGATGAGCCAGTATGAGAAAGCCGGGCTCCAGCTGGACTGCCGCGAGCTGCCGGACTATCTGCCGCTCTATCTGGAATATCTCAGTATCGTCAGCGATGACGAGGCGCGTGAAGGACTGCAAAACGTCGCGCCGATTCTGGCGCTGATTGGCGGCCGGCTGAAACAGCGCGAGGTGGCGCATTACCAGCTGTTTGACGCCCTGCTGACGATGGCCGGTACACGGCTTTCCAGCGACAGCGTGGCGAAGCAGGTGTCTGGTGAAAAACGGGATGATACCCGTCAGGCGCTGGACGCCGTGTGGGAAGAGGAACAGGTGAAGTTTATCGAAGACAACGCCACATCGTGCGACAGCTCGCCGATGCAGCAATATCAACGACGCTTTAGCCAGGACGTCGCGCCGCAGTACGTGGACGTCAGCGCCGGAGGCCCAAAATGACACATTACCTGAACGTGTTTTTCTATGACATTTATCCGTACATCTGCGCCACCGTGTTTTTCCTTGGCAGCTGGTTGCGCTACGACTACGGGCAGTACACCTGGCGCGCCTCGTCGAGCCAGATGCTCAGCAAGCGCGGTATGAACTGGGGCTCTAACCTGTTTCATATCGGGATTTTGGGGATCTTCTTCGGGCATTTGTTCGGCATGTTAACCCCGCACTGGATGTACGCCTGGTTTTTACCCGTCGCGGTTAAACAGCAGCTGGCGATGATGGCGGGTGGTGTGTGCGGCGTATTGACGCTGGTTGGCGGGTCGATGCTGCTTTACCGCCGCTTGTTCAACCAGCGGGTGCGTGCCACGTCCACCACGCCGGATATTATCATCATGAGTATCCTGCTGCTTCAGTGCATCCTTGGGCTGTCGACCATTCCTTTCTCCGCCCAGTATCCTGACGGAAGCGAGATGATGAAGCTGGTCGGCTGGGCGCAGGGGATCGTGACGTTTAAGGGAGGCTCGTCAGAAATGCTGAGCGGCGTCGCGCCGATCTTCCGCGTGCATCTGGTGCTGGGGATGACGATCTTCCTTATCTTCCCGTTCACCCGTCTGGTGCACGTGTGGAGCGCGCCGTTTGAGTACTTCACCCGTCGCTATCAGGTAGTGAGATCGCGCCGTTGATTTTGTCGGGTGGCGGCTTCGCCTTACCCGACCTACGTTTCAAGCCGCTGTAGGCCCGGTAAGGCGTAGCCGCCACCGGGCCGCACTGTCAGAACAGTGTACTTCCGCTGACGACTGAAATAACCAACAGCAGCAGCAACACTGCGACGATCAGACCAAAAGCCAGTAACGCCGCATGAAAAGCGAGCGTAGCCCCAGAAAAAAACAGTGCGCCACTCACCCCCCATCGGTTCTCTTTGCGCATCCCACCCGTGAAGGCAAGCCCTAATGCCACCACAGACAAAATTACTCCGCTATTGATAAGAATACTGTCGATATCGACCGTTTTCTTTTTCGCCTCAACGGTCGGTTGTTCCCCTTTGATGCCAGCAATAATCCCTTTTTTCACCGCCGAAACCTTTTCAGCCACAACAATTTCAAGCGCTGTCGACTTTGTTGAAAAAGGACCAAAGGTGAACTGCACTAATGAGACAAGTAGTGCAATAACCCCGAGTAACATTCCCACTGAACTGAATTTATTCCGCAACAAGATTTCCATATCAGCATGCCTTCGATGATGTTTAAACTAACCCGCCGAATGGCGACCTACGTTCGGGCACCCGTAGGCCCGGTAAGGCGTAGCCGCCACCGGGCTATTTACCTGCCTGTGGATGCGTATCAAACCCCGCCATCACGGCCGTCAGCTCGGCCAGGGTAAAGCCGTGCTTCGGGTCATCAACGCCCAGGCCAAACCGCGCCTGCATCAGCTTATACAGCGCCTCCGCATCCGGCAAATGGATCTGCTCCTCCACATGCCCGTTCTGCCAGTGGGTAAAATTAAAGTTGATCAGCGTTAGCTTGCCCCCGTCCGGCAGGTGGCGACACATCAGCAGGTGATGACGGAAATGGGACTGCGGCCAGTGCGCCGACCAGAAGTTTCCCATCACGTAATCGTTGAAGTACTGGGTCGCCATGTCGAAATGGTACATCGACTGCCAGTGCTCGTGATGGCGGAATTGCAGTACCCAGTCGTTACCCTCGCTCAGCAAACGATAACGCCCGTGTGGGGTTTCCTGTTCCTCGTTGGCGATCAAACGAATCGGCGCCGTCAGCGTTTGTCCGCCAAATCCCACATCGGCGATCCAGCGCTCGCCGTTCAGCTCAACCAGCAGCAACCGGTGCGTACGCGGCGGCATCTGCGACGGATTGGCCAGCACAACCCGCCCCAGCACACTGCGCACCGTAAACCCGACTTCGCGCAACACCCGCTCAAACAGGCCGTTTTGCTCGAAGCAATACCCCCCCCGACGCGCGGTGACCAGTTTATCCACCAGACACCCGTCGTCCAGATGGATTTCCCGCGGCAAAACGACGTCAATATTTTCGAAAGGGATTGCGCAGTTATGGTGTAAATGCAGCCCCCGCAGGGTATCGATATCAACCTGTACGGGCTGCTGCCAGCCCGTGCGGGCGAAATAAGCACTCAGAAATGGGGACATGATTTGCTCCAGGATGTGATATCACCTGTTTATAAACTATTTTCCCTTATGCATATGCGCAAAAGTGCTTTTTCGTCATACTCATCGTGTACATGAGGAGATCCTATGAACCACTTTCGCCCTGTTGAATTACGCCATGCCAGCCGTCTTCTGAATCACGGTCCAACCGTGCTCATCACCAGCCGGGATGAGACCATCGATCGTCGCAACGTCATGGCCGCCGCATGGTCTATGCCGGTGGAATTTGAACCCCCGCGTATCGCGATTGTGGTAGACAAAAGCGCATGGTCACGGGAGTTGATCGAACGCAGCGGGAAATTCGGCATTGTGATCCCCGGCGTGGCGGCAGCCAACTGGACCTGGGCGGTCGGCAGCGTAAGCGGGCGCGACGAGGATAAATTCAACTGCTACGGGATCCCGGTTATTTATGGCCCTGAGCTTGGCCTGCCGGTTATAGAAGAGAAATGTCTGGCGTGGATGGAGTGCCGGTTATTACCTGTAACCTCTGCGGCAGAGAAATATGACACTCTGTTTGGCGAAGTGGTTTCCGCCGCGGCGGATGAACGCGCATTTGTCGCCGGACGCTGGCAGTTTGACGGGGATAAGCTGAATACGCTGCATCATCTGGGTGCGGGTACGTTCGTCGCGAGCGGGAAAATGGTGAAGGCGCTGGAATGATTTTTTAATTATACCCATCTGAATTATATAAAATTTCTATGGCATTTTATGTTTACCACTGCGTTGTAGAACGGAGGATATTTCTTGAGTTGCTGAGTTAGCAATTCCCCGTTAAGGAAATATTAATGTCCTGGATAGATATGGCGAAATTTTATATTCCAAATAAAATGCTCAAGCAAAAAGCATCGGTAATTGGGCACATTATGTCATCGAAGCCACTCTTCTTTTTACTTTTCATCCTGTCTTCCTTAGCGGGCGCGGAAACCACCTATGCACCGGGGCTAGTGGCGCTTAAATTCAATCAATGGTATATAGCGCAGTTAGATCAGAACAAACCACCCGTACTCAATCCAGACATTATGAACGAGTACGTAGCCTCAGGGACCATTGCAGCAATTAAAGAAATGTACTCTGGCGACAGTAACGACAAAGATATGCCCGATGCGGATATGTTTATCAAAGCGCAGGACTGGGATGATGACTGGAATCAGATAACCGTCTTACATTCTGATTTTGACGCCGTTTGCACAAACGTCTATGTCGCATTTGGTAAGAAGCAAGATCATGTTATTGCAGATTGTCTCGTTGAAGAGCAAGGAAAATGGAAAGTGCGATCGGCGACGCTAATTAAGTAACAGGCATAAACTCCCTGTCGTAATAATAAAGGCACATGGTAGCCAAATGACTACCATGTGCAATTAATTAACTCTTCACACGCTTCGCAATAATCTCATCCGCCACATTCCGCGGAGCTTCCGCAAAATGATGGAATTCCATCGTATACGTCGCGCGCCCCTGGGACATCGACCGCAGCGTGGTGGCGTAGCCAAACATCTCAGCCAGCGGGACGTCAGCGCGAATAATCTGGCTGCCGTACTGCTCTGCCATCCCCTGCACCAGGCCGCGACGGGAGGAGAGATCGCCCATAATGTTCCCGGCGTACTCTTCCGGCGTTTCCACCTCAACGTGCATGACCGGCTCAAGAATAACCGGATCCGCCCGCCGTGCGCCCTCTTTGAAGCCGAGGATCGCCGCCATGCGGAAGGCCATCTCCGAGGAGTCAACGTCATGGTAGGAACCAAACGTCAGGGTCGCTTTCACATCCACCACCGGATAGCCCGCCAGCACTCCCGTATTCATGGCTTCTCGCAAGCCTTTTTCCACCGACGGGATGTACTCCCGCGGCACCACCCCGCCTTTGGTGGCATCTTCAAAGACAAAACCACTCCCGGCGGCTAAAGGCTCAAGGCTCAGGACCACATGACCGTACTGCCCTTTCCCGCCGGACTGTCGGACAAATTTACCTTCAATATCCTTCACCGCTTTACGCAGGGTTTCACGGTAGGTGACCTGCGGACGACCAATGTTCGCCTCAACGCCAAACTCGCGCTTCATGCGGTCGACGATGATCTCCAGATGCAGCTCGCCCATCCCAGAGATAATGGTCTGTCCGGACTCTTCGTCCGTGTGCAGGCGAAACGACGGATCCTCCGCCGCCAGGCGCTGTAGGGCGATCCCCATTTTCTCCTGATCGGCCTTGGTTTTCGGCTCAATCGCCAGCGAAATAACCGGGTCCGGGAACTCCATCCGTTCAAGGGTGATCACCGCATTCGGGTCGGTCAGCGTGTCACCGGTGGTAACGTCTTTCAGCCCGACACAGGCTGCGATATCCCCTGCACGCAGCTCGTCCACCTCATGGCGATCGTTGGCATGCATCAGCACGATGCGCCCGATACGCTCTTTCTTGCCCTTCACCGGGTTGTACACCGCGTCGCCTTTGCGCAGTATGCCAGAATAGACGCGGATAAAGGTCAGCTGGCCGACGTACGGATCGCTCATCAGCTTGAAGGCCAGCGCCGAGAACGGTTCATCATCGCTTGGGTGGCGCTCGGCGTGCTGTCCGTCTTCGTCTACCCCATCAATAGCGGGCACGTCCAGTGGAGACGGCATCAATTCAATCACCGCGTCGA
Source organism: Enterobacter sp. YSU (assembly GCF_016082135.1). Classification (NCBI taxonomy): domain Bacteria; kingdom Pseudomonadati; phylum Pseudomonadota; class Gammaproteobacteria; order Enterobacterales; family Enterobacteriaceae; genus Enterobacter; species Enterobacter sp. YSU. Next base: position 4,025,110 of record NZ_CP059487.1, on the reverse strand, counting down.
GCATGCGCTGCACACCCTTGTTCTTGAAAGCGCTGCCGCACAGCATGGGCTGTATTTCACCGGAGATGGTCCGGACGCGCAGCCCCTGGATGATTTCTGCTTCATCCAGTTCGCCCGTCTCAAGGTACTTATCCATAAGCTCATCGCTGGCTTCTGCCGCAGCCGAAACCATTTTTTCTCGCCACGCCTGGGCGGTGCTCAGCAGATCGTCAGGCACTGGCGCATAGCTAAACGCCATGCCCTGCGTCGCATCATCCCAAAGAATAGTGCGCATCCTGATGAGATCCACCACGCCGGTGAAGTGTTCTTCTGCCCCCACGGGGATCACAATCGGGACCGGATTGGCTTTCAGCCGCTCCTGCATCATCCGCACCACGCGGAAGAAATCCGCACCCGGGCGGTCCATTTTATTGACGAACGCCAGACGCGGAACGTGATATTTATTCGCCTGACGCCAGACGGTCTCCGACTGCGGCTGCACGCCACCGACGGAGTCATAGACCATCACCGCACCGTCGAGCACACGCATGGAACGTTCCACCTCAATGGTGAAATCCACGTGCCCGGGGGTGTCGATAATATTGATGCGGTGCGGTTCAAAGCCTCTGTCCATACCGGGCCAGAAACAGCTTACCGCCGCCGACGTAATGGTGATCCCGCGCTCCTGCTCCTGCGCCATCCAGTCGGTGGTTGCCGCGCCATCGTGTACTTCACCCAGCTTGTGGCTCATCCCGGTGTAAAACAGGATCCGCTCAGTGGTGGTTGTTTTGCCGGCATCGATATGCGCGGAGATACCGATGTTGCGATAACGTTCGAGTGGAATGGGTCGGGGCATGTTATTTCCTTAAGTCTTCATGACTGGTTTGTGACGACCGGGATGGTCGCGTGTTCGTTCGTTTGTTATAATAGTCCTATTGTACGAGTATTATCGAACTATTTTTTAACGGTTGACCTATTGTTGATATAGCTCAATCTCACGCGAGACGCAGGAAAACGATGATCCCAAACCACCCGGAACCTGAACAAATAGTGTTGGAAAATGTGCTGTTCGCCCTCGGCAACCCGCTGCGATTAGCGATTATCCGCAGGCTGGCCGACGGCAGCGAACTGAGCTGTAACGCGCTGCGCCCGGAAGAGGTGGTGAAATCTACTATGACTCACCACTGGCGCGTGCTGCGCGACAGCGGCGTGATCTGGCAGCGCCCGCAGGGGCGCGAGAATATGATCTCACTGAGAAGAGAGGATCTGGACGCCCGCTTTCCTGGGCTGCTGGCGATCCTGCTCCAGGCTAAGTAGCGGCAGCGTCCTCAAGACGATAAACCGGAATGCGCCGTGTTGTTCCGGTAAGGGTGTCGAACACCTCCGTATCGGACGTCACTATTCTCATCCCGGTCTTCCTTAACCGCTGCACCTCGGCGGCTATGCGCTGGAGGCCAAACCAGAAAAGCCCGTCAAGCGCGGTGACCGCAAGCCCCTGTTCCAGCGCCAGCTGGAGGCGCTCGCGGGGGGCTTTCACCTGCTGAGCGATTTGCCGGTAAGGCACTTCCGAACCGCCGGACGCATCGATCCGCTGAATACGGGTCTTCAGGTGGTAGGTAAATTCATCGGGAATGCCGTTCAAATCCCGTTTAAGGCTGTAGACGCAGCCAAACCGCTTCCCGTTGAACAGGACATTTTTTTGACTGAGCTGAAACTCATTTCTGATGCTATCAATCAGCTGCGGTGCACGGGTAAGAAGTAACCGGAAGGGAAGCTCAAAGCTGGTCACATAATCCACGTTCAGCAGCGCGAGACGCAGCCGCTCTTCTGCCCCGGATTTCTGGTCATGACATTCGCGCATCACCTCGGCCCACTGGCGCGTCAGACGTTCCGGCTCGCCGGCTTCGGTGAGGAGGTATTTTTCTAGATGATAATCGACTCTTCCGGTCATGTGGGGCATCCCGTCAATATGGATGCGGTAATTCTATCCAGCGCGGCAGGATTTATAAAGGGCGGAGCGCACCGGCATCCGCCCTGCCGGGCTACTGCTGGATACTCGACCGGTCCGAAATATCGCTGGCAGATAAGGTTCTTGCAGAAGATGGGATCTGTTTTTTGCGTTTATACCGGTCCGGCTGGCCTTCAGGGCGGGTTTTGAACCGGCGATGCAGCCACATATATTGCTCAGGCGCCATCATCACGGCGCGCTCAATCGCTCTGTTCATTTGCGTGGCCACCGACGCTTTGTCGCCTCCCTGCAAGGTATCGCTAATATCTTCCAGAATAATCAGCTCATACCCTGTGCCGTCTGCTTTTCTGCGCGGTACAAACGGGATCACGGCCGGTCTGGCACTTTTCACCAGCATGTAGCTCCCGGCAGTTGTCGCGGCGTCCGGGACGGCAAAAAACGGCACAAACACGCTATTCGTTTTGCCATAGTCGTGGTCCGGGGCATACCACAGGATCTCGTTTTGCTTCAGCGCGCGGATCATGCCCTTCAGGTCATAGCGGTCAAGCATGGTTTTATTGGAACGCAGACGACCGCGCGTTTGCAGCCAGTCGAGCAACGCATTATTGTTGGGACGATACACACCAATACCCGCGTTAAGCATGCCAAAGATGCGTGCGCCTAATTCCAGCGTGAGAAAATGCATGCCAATGAGCACCACGCCCCTTCCTTGCGCCCGCGCCTGTTCCATATGTTCATAGCCGGTTACGCTGAAGTGTTTCCGTACGCGCCAGTCTGGCCAGAACCACGCTATCCCCGTTTCGATGACGCCCATTCCAACCGATTCAAAATTACGCTCAAGTAAACGCTCGCGCTCGTCCTCTTTCATATCAGGGAAGCAAAGCTCAAGATTTCGTCTGGCGATCTCCACGCGGCGTGGAAGCAGGCGCATAGCCAGACGCCCAAGCCCGTGACCTGTTTTCAACAGCAGCGGGTACGGAAGCTGAACCGTGCACCAGAGCGCGGCAATGCCTGCCCAGCTGAGCCAGTAACGAGGATGAATAAAGGCGAGTGAAAACTGAGGTAATTTTGTCATGGAAAAATTATCCTTTTACTAATTTGTACTTAATCTGGTGCAGTTGCAGTGCTTACCTGCTGCTTTAACGAATATTGTTCGGAAGGATGAATTGTAGCGGAATCGTTATGGTTTTTATTATCGATTTTTGCGAAAGGGAATAAAAGCGAGGAGCGCCGGGTGATATTGCACCACCCGGCAGGCAAGTTACATCGAATAACCGGGCTTCTTGATCAGTTCATCCAGTTTCGGGCCGATCTCGGTATCCCAGACCTGCGCCTTCCAGTCAGCTTCCTGAACCTCCTGAAGCGCCACGGAGATTGAGCGATCTTTGCTGTTCAGATGACGGGCGATCGCTTCGGCGATATCCGCCGCCAGGGCCGTTTTTTGTTCGTCAGTCAGATCGCGTGGAAAACATTTGATATCAACGTGTGGCATGGGCAGGGCTCCTTTTATAGGTGAGCGTTCCACGTTATCAGATTATATCGTTAGCTTTTAGCACCTTGTGCAGTTCCGGCAGCGCGCAGACGGCATCCGCGACGGCGGTAATATTAGGCGTGTTAGTGGCAAACCACTCATGACGTGGCCCCCAGGTACGCGCAACGGCAATATAGACGTCAAGCAGCGTCAGCTGTTTGCCAAACGCAAACGGCGAGGCGCTGAGCTGGCTGTCGAACCACAGATAGAGCGATTTTCGGTACTCAATGCAATTTTTCTTCAGCTGTTCCGGGGCATCAGGCACCCAGCGTTCCGGGTAATCTGCATACGTAAAGGTGGGATAGACGTTCGCCACAAACCAGATGAGCAGGCGCTGAAACTGCTGGCGCTCGGCCTGCCCTACGGGCGGCGCGAGGTCGGGACGTCTGTCGAGCACCATCAGGGCGATCGCTGCGGTTTCCGTCACGATCGCCCCATTTTCCAGCTCCAGCGTCGGCACCTGGCACAGCGGGTTCAGTTTCAACAGCAATTCGCGCTGCGGGCCGGGCTGGTCAAACCCGTCCACGTTGACGAACTGATACGGGATGTCTGCCAGAGTCAGCATCACTTCACTGATTGCCGATCCCCAGCCGGGTACGCCATAGAGTTTGATCATGTTGCCCCCTCAGGGATGAAAACCCTAAGTGTAGAGCACCATTAGTAGGTTATCCCGGGCGGGTTAACGTCAGAAGACGTCACCGCTTCGCCCGCCTCCCCCCAGCGCGCCAGCACCTTTTGATACTCCCCGCGCTTAATCGCACCGTCCAGCGCAGCCTGCAACGCATACACCAGCCCATTACCTTTTTTGGTTGTGGTGGCGACATAGGCTTTCTTCGGCCCTAATCCCACGACGCGGGTTTTGCCGGTTAACGCGGCTTTGTAGGCCGAAACGGACTGCGGTCCAAAGAAAACATCCGCCCTGCCGGACTGAATATAAAGATTGCCTGAGGCGTCGTCGGTCAGATAAACCGGCAACGCAGGCTCGCGCCCGGCCTTTTTATTCTCTTCGTTCCAGCCCAGCAGAATACGTTCCTGATTGGTGCCTGACCCGACAATCACCTTTTTACCGGCCAGATCTTTCGCACGGGTGATCGACTGTACGTTGCTGGTGGATTTCACCGAGAAGGCGAGGGAATCGACGCGATAGGTCGCAAAATCGAACTTCGCCTTACGTTGCTCGGTGACGGCGATATTCACCAACGCCACGTCATAACGCCCGGAAGTGATCCCCAGCGGCCAGTCTTCCCACGCCGTTGGCACCAGCTTCAGCTTCAGCCCCAGACTGCCCGCCAGCAACCGGGCGATATCCGGGTCGCTGCCAATACGGGTGCGGTTATCACTGGCCAGCAGCGCCAGCGGCGGAGAATTCAGGGCTGAAATCGCCACCGTGAGGGTACCCGGCTCAACAAATTTATAGTTCGCCGGGATTTTCGCCACTGCCTGTTGATCAACCGTCACCGGCAGCGGCTGTTCGTTGGCCTTTAAATCAATGCTGGCGTAGCTCGCCGTCGTGAAGACCAGCCCCGCCAGGAGTCCATATTTCATCTGCGCTCCTTACAGCACTTTTGAGAGGAACTGGCGCGTTCGCGGATGCGACGGTCGGTTTAACACGTCGTCGCTGCTGCCCTGCTCCACAATTTTACCGTCGACCATAAATACCACCTGGTCCGCCACTTCCCGGGCAAAGCCGATCTCATGGGTGACCACCACCAGCGTAGTGCCGGAACGGGCGAGCTTTTTAATCACGTCCAGCACTTCGCCAACCAGTTCCGGATCCAGCGCCGAGGTGGGTTCATCAAACAGCATCACGCGCGGGCGCAGCGCCAGCGCGCGGGCAATGGCGATACGCTGCTGTTGGCCGCCGGAGAGGTGACGCGACCAGGCATCGGCTTTATCGCGCAGACCTACCACATCCAGAAGGCTGTAGGCGTTTTCAACAGCCTCTTTTTTACTGAACTTTTTATGCGCGATGGGTGCTTCAATCAGGTTTTCCAGCACCGTGAGATGCGGAAAAAGATTGAAGTTCTGAAACACGTACCCAACGTTGACGCGCTGTTTAAGGATCTCTTTCTCTTTGAGCTCGTAGAGTTTGTCACCCTGACGGCGATAGCCGATGTAATCCCCGTCAATCTGAATAAAGCCTTCGTCTACGCGCTCAAGATGGTTAATGGTGCGCAGCAGCGTCGATTTTCCCGATCCAGAGGGGCCGAGGATCACCGTCACGGAGCCCGGCGGGATCTCAAGCGTGACGTTATCGAGCGCTTTATGTCGGCCAAAAAACTTACTGACGCCGGTAATGGAAATATGTCCTTCAGGAGAGGCTTGCATGAACAGGCTCCTGTGCTGGCGAAGTGGTGACGGAGCGCGCGCGACTGGCCGCCCGGTTCTGGTTTACGGCGGAGCGGCGCTCGCTGCGGGCGAGTCCACGCTCAATAACATGCTGGATGGCAGACAGTACGGTGGTGATCACCAGATACCAGACGGCCCCCACCATCAACAGCGGGATCACCTCCTGGGTGCGGTTGTAGATCATCTGGATCGTGTAGAACAGTTCCGGCATCGCCAGCACGTACACCATTGCCGTCCCTTTGGCGAGGCTGATGATTTCGTTAAACCCGGACGGCAGGATGGTGCGCAGCGCCTGGGGGAGAATTATGCGCACCGTGCGACGCCACGCCGGCAGCCCCAGCGCAGCGGCCGCCTCATACTGACCGTGGTCGACCCCAAGGAAACCCCCGCGAATGATCTCCGCAGTATAGGCGCTCTGCACCAGCGTCAGCCCCACGATGGCGGTAGAAAACTGCCCGAGAACATTGATGGTTTCAAAGCTGCCCCAGGTAATGCCGGTAAAAGGCACGCCGAGAGAGAGCGTGTCGTAGAGATAGGAGAAGTTATAGAGGATAATCAGCACCACGATCAGCGGCAGGGAACGGAACAGCCAGATGTACCCCCACGCCAGGCTGCTCAACAGCCATGATGACGAGAGCCGCGCCAGCGCCAGCATGCCGCCAATCACCACGCTCAGTACGGTGCTTATCAACGTCAGCAGCAGCGTCTGGCCGACGCCTTCGAGGATCACCGGGTCGAAGAACCAGCGGGCAAATACCGCCCATTCCCAGCGCGGATTAAAGGCCACGGACTGGATCACGACCGCCAGCACAAACAGCGCCACCACGGCGCCAGCAGCGCGCAGCGGATAACGTGCCGGGACCACTTTTATGGTTTCAACGTTGCTCATCGTCGCTCCTTATGCGGTTTTGCTGAGCGCTTCGCGGATCAGCGTCTTGGTGAAACGCAGCCGACCGTCGAACGGCGGCTGGCTATACTCTTCCGGATCGCGGTTAAGATCGAACTGCGGCTGATACCCCTGACTGAGATAGAGCCGCACCGCCTCCGGCTGGCGAAACCCCGTGGTCAGGTAGATGCGGCTGTAGCCCGCCAGCACCGCCCGGCGCTCCAGCTCCTGTACCACGCGCGCGGCCAGCCCCTGCTGGCGCAGCGTTTTATTCGTCCAGATGCGTTTGATCTCTGCGGTATGTTCGTCGAAGGGCTTGTACGCACCGGTGGCGATGATCTCGCCATCGCGCTCCAGGACGATAAACAGCCCCTGCGGCGCCAGGTACCACTCTGTCAGCTCGACTTCCGCATCCTTTGAAAAGTAGTCGCCGTAACGAGCGGCGTACTCACCGAAAAGCCCCTCGATAATGGGCTGAAGATCGGCATCTTCCGGCGAAACGTCACGAAATTGTTCGCGCATAGCGTCTCCTTAATCGCCCAGACCCGCCGGGTTAACTTCGGAACTGGGGATACGCTCCACGCCTTCCCCCCAGCGGTTCAGCACTTTGTCGTAATCTCCGTTCTTGATCGCGCCGTTCAGCGCGGTTTGAACCGGCTCGACCAGGCCGCTGCCTTTTTTCAGCGTCACCGCGATATGCGCCGCCTTCGGCCAGCCGCCGTCGACGCTGCCGACCAGTTTGGTTTTACCGTTAAGCGCCGCTTTCCAGGCACCGATCACGTTCGGGCCAAAGTAGGCGTCCGCGCGTCCGGACTGAAGCGCCAGCGTTTGGGCCGCGTCGTCTTTGGTGTAGATCGGCGTAAAGGGTTTAAGCCCTTTTTTGAGGTTCTCTTCGTTCCATGCCAGAAGGATGGCCTCCTGGTTGGTGCCGGAACCCACGATGATGCGCAGCCCGGCGATATCCTCTGCCTTCACAAGCGAGTTAATCGGACTGGTGGATTTCACGTAGAAGCCAAGTGAATCCTTGCGGTAGGTGGCGAAGTCGAACTTCTCTTTGCGTGCTTTAGTGACGGTGATGTTGCTGATAGCCGCGTCGTATTTCCCGGAGGCAACCCCCAGCGGCCAATCCTCCCAGGAGGTGGGCACCACGTTCAGCTCCAGTCCGAGGCTGTCCGCCACCAGACGCGCGATGTCGACCTCACTTCCCAGCAGAGTTTTGTTGTCGTCGGAAAAGACCGTCAGTGGCGGTTGATTCAGTCCCGCCACCGCCACGGTAAATTTCCCCGGCACGGCAAAACGATAGTCTTTCGGCAGTTGCGCGATCGCATCGCTGTTTTTGGCGGTATTGATCGGCGTTTTATTGGCCTCAATGCTCACGCCGGTGCCGTTAATATTGACGTTCTCTGCCCAGACGGCAGGGGTAAAGGCCAGCGCAAGCGCCAGAATAAGCGATAATTTCTGCATAGCATTTTTCTCTTTTATTGTTGTGTGAACTGATTTTTGGGCTCGTCTAAGCCCAGACTTTCGCGCAGCGTGGTGCCGGGATAGTCGGTGCGGAACAGGCCGCGCGCCTGTAAAACGGGCACCACCTGGTCAACAAAGCGCGGGAAGGTGTCCGGCGTGCCGCCCTGAATGATGAAGCCATCCGCCGCCTTCTCTTCGAACCAGGCCTGTAAACCATCGGCCACCTGCTCCGGTGTGCCGGAAAAACGCGGGCGCGGCGATGCGGCTTCCAGCGCGACCTGACGCAGAGTTAAGTTGCGCTCACGGGCGTTACGCTTGATTTCATCGGTGGTGCTGCGGAAGCTGTTTTTGCCCAAATCGCCAATATCCGGGAACGGCGCGTCGAGGGGATATTGGCTGAAGTCGTGATGCTCGAAATAACGTCCGAGGTAATTCAGCGCATCATTAATGGAGACCAGTGCCGCCGTAGTTTGATACTGGTTTTCTACGTCATCGGCGTCGTTTCCAACAATCACGCTGACGCCCTGGAATATATGTAAATCCTCTGCGCGGCGGCCGTGACTTTCCAGCTGCTGTTTAACATCGCGGTAAAAAGCCTGGGCTTCTTCCCGCGTGTCATGGTGGGTAAAGATGGCGTCAGCGTGTTTTGCCGCCAGCTTTTTACCGTCGTCGGACGCGCCAGCCTGAAAGACAATCGGACGTCCCTGCGGCGTGCGGCCAATATTCAGCGGGCCGGAAACCTGGAAGAAATCACCGTGGTGATCAAGAGTATGCAGTTTCGACGCATCAAAGAACTGTCCGCTCTCTTTATTGCGGATAAAGGCATCCCCTTCCCAGGAATCCCACAGCCCCTTCACCACGTCGAGATACTCATCGGCAATGCGGTAGCGCAGCGCATGCTCCGGGTGTTTTTCGCGGGAGAAGTTCCTGGCTGACCCTTCCAGCGGTGACGTCACCACGTTCCAGCCCGCGCGTCCGTTGCTCAGGTGATCGAGGCTGGCGAACTGCCGTGCAACGGTGAAAGGCTCGCTGTAGGAGGTGGATAACGTGCCGACCAGCCCCAGGCGCGAGGTGATACTCGCCAGCGCGGACAACACCGTCAGCGGCTCAAAGCGGTTTAAAAAATGCGGAATGGATTTCTCGTTAATATAAAGGCCGTCGGCCACAAATATAAAGTCGAGCTTGCCCTCTTCTGCTTTTAAAGCCGTTTCTTTAACGAAATCAAAATTAATGCTGGCATCCGCGACCGCCGCCGGGTGGCGCCAGGCAGACATATTTCCGGATGCACCATGCAAAATGGTCCCCAGCCGCAATTGACGATGTGCAGACATATTCACCTCAAATTAATTAAACGTGTTGCAGGGCTTTTTCCGCGAGCTGAGCAAAATAGCGGGCAGCGGGTTCGATTAATGCTTCGTCCGGGTTAAATGCCGGGTGATGTAACCCAAACGGACTGTTGCTGCCAATGCTGACAAACGCGCCGGGTATGTTTTGCAGATAGACCGCGAAATCCTCCCCGCCCATGTGCAGTTCCGCATGCCGGGTTTCATATCCCGCTTCGCGCGCGACCGAGGTGGCAAACCCGGCCCAGTGCTCATCGTTCACCAGCGCGGTGGGCCCGGCGTACCAGGTGATGTTGATTTGCGCGCTAAAGGCGCTGGCAAATCCGGCGGCGATTTCACCGACGCGCGCTTTCACGTTCTGCTGCACTTCCGTGCGGTGCGTGCGCAGCGTGCCCTCCAGCTCAACGCTTTCCGGCAGCACGTTCCAGGTATTCCCCCCGGCGATGCGCGTCACGCTCAGAACAACCGAATCCAGCGTGTTGACGTTACGGCTGGCTACGCTTTGCAGCGCGGTTACCAGCTGGCTTGCCAGCACGATGGCGTCGTTGCCTTCATGGGGACGTGCGGCATGCGCGCCTTTGCCGGTCACGTGAATAACGAAGCGATCAACGTTGGCATAGAACGGGCCGCCGCGCGTGGCAAACTCGCCGACCGGCAGTGACGGCTCGTTATGCATCCCGAAAATCGCGCGTACGTCGCGTAACGCCCCGGCCCGCACCATGCTTTTCGCTCCGCCGAAATTCTCTTCCGCTGGCTGGAACAGGATCCGCACGCGACCGTTGAGCGAGGCTTCCCGCTCTTTCAGCTTTAGCGCGGCGCCGAGGATCACGCTGGTGTGAATGTCGTGTCCGCAGGCATGCATCACCCCGGCGCGCCGGGAGCTAAACGGCACCCCGCTGCGCTCGTCGATGGGTAACGCGTCGATATCGGCGCGCAGCGCAACCAGTGCGTTGCCCGTGCCGATCTCCGCAACCAGCCCGGTCTGGAGATCGTAAGGCAGCGGGGCAATCCCGGCTGCCGTCAGCCACTCGCGCAGGCGCGCCGTTGTTTCGACCTCCTGACCAGAGAGTTCAGGGTTCTGGTGCAGCTCACGGCGCCAGGCAATCAGTTGTTCGCTAAAGCTCATACGGTAACCTCCCTGTTAAGACGCGCCTCGGCCAGCAGTCGCAGGGACTGTACGCGCGTTGCGCCATCAGCGACCGGCGTGTCGATGATAAATTCGTCAATCCCCCACTGCTGATGCAACGCGTTGAGCTGTTCAAGCACCGACGCCGCCGTTCCGGCCAGCAGAGACTGCGCCCGACGCGCGATGCGCACCGGTTCACTCCCCGCCTGCCGCGCAAAGGCGTAGGCCTGTTCTTCGCTGGCGACGGTGACGCGCTGTCCGTTTGCCAGCTCCACGCCCCACACTTCAACCTTCTGCGCCAGCGCATCGGCCTCAGCCTGGGTTGGGGCAACAATGGCCTGCACGGCCACAATCACCTCCCGGACGCTGTGTTGACGCCAGGCTGTGACGACCTCGCGCAGCAGCTCAGGATCACCGTTCAGATGGGCGGCAAAGACAAAATGCCAGTCGAGGGAGGCCGCCAGCAGCGCGCTTTCTGTGCTGGCGCCCAGCAGAAACCCCCGGGCAGGCACCGGCGGCAGCGGCGTGGCGCGAACGTCCTCCTCCGCCGACTGATTTTCAGGGCGGATCCAGCGATCGAGCTGCGTCAGTTGTTCAGCAAAGCTGCCTTTTTCCTGCGGATTAAGGCCGTGCTGCAAGGCGCGGGTAGAGAGCGGCAGACCGCCGGGCGCTTTGCCAACGCCCAGATCAACCCGGCCCGGCGCAATGGCGGCCAGTACGTTAAAATTTTCGGCGACTTTATAGGGGCTGTAATGTTGCAGCATGACGCCGCCTGAGCCCACGCGAATACGTTTTGTTTGCCCGAGGATCCAGGCAATCAGCAGCTCCGGCGAGGGGCTGGCAAGCTGCGGGGTATTGTGGTGTTCGGCAATCCAGAAGCGGTGATAACCCAGCGTTTCTGCCTGTTGCGCCAGTGCTAAGGTTCGCGCCAGCGCATCGGCGGCTGTTTCGTGTTCTGCGACGGGGCTTTTATCCAGAATGCTGATTCGCCATGACATGTTGCGTTCTCGTTTGACTTAACATGTCGTCATTATTAAAGGTGGATTTCACCTCTGAGAAACAATTAATTTACATTTGGATTGCCGGAAAACGGCAATAGAGAGTCTGTCATCGGCGTGATTTGAGCGATGTAATGAGTCTTTCCGCATCCTGCCGTCGGGTAATGCGGAGAAAGCGAATGTGTGCGTACTGCGGGTTTTGCATATCCGCCTCATATCGTTTGCGGTTGCTGCGCCAGGTTTTGATCGTCCAGATGATAATAGAGTCCTTGCTAAGGAACGACCGACGAAAGCTTTCGCGGTTCCCCGTGCCGGGCCAGAGCTCCTGTTTGTGCCAGGCGCGTCTGGAGGCCCGCGTCACCGCCTGCCAGAGCGTGCGGATAAACCCACGATCTATCCACACCACCAGATCGACGTCGCGCCACTTAACGTCGCGTGTGCGGTTGTAATTCCCGTCCAGGACCCAGTCAGGCGAGGCGGCGAGCGCTTTTTCCAGGGTTGCAAGAAACTCATCATCCGGTGTTCCCTGCCAGTTCGCTCGCCAGTAAAGCCTGTCCATCTCAATGTAAGGGATAGCCAGCGCCTCCGCGATTCGCCTGCCAAACGTGCTTTTCCCACTTCCGCTGGTGCCTATGATATTGATTTTCACCGTTCCGCCTGCACATGCTGAAGAAAACGGATCGAATCATAACGTTAATAATTTGTTTACGAAACGCCAGACTACTCGTTCGGATACTGCTCGTCGGTGACCTTCTCCAGCCATGCCACCGGGCTCCCGTCGACAGCTTCTGCGATGGCGATATGGGTCATGGCCGTCTGCGCGCTTGCGCCGTGCCAGTGCTTCACGCCGGGTGGGATCCAGGCGATATCACCCTGATTCAGCGGTTCCGCCTCTTTCCCCCACTCCTGTAACCAGCCGCGCCCCTGCGTCACGATCAGCGTTTGTCCAAGAGGATGCGTATGCCAGGCGGTACGTGCGCCGGGTTCAAAGGTGACGGTCGCGCCGCCGACTTTTGCCGGTTCAGTCGCCTGGAAAGGCGCGTCAATGCGCACGCAGCCGGTAAACCAGGCCTCTGGCCCCTGAACGGAAGGTAACGAACCGCTACGGATAATTTTCATGATTAACTCCTCGTTTGCTGTTGCGTTAACAGTAGCGTAAAGCCATGGGGAGCATTAGAGTGCATAATCAGAAAGGAACCATGAATTTATTTCATAAATCGAGTAAACCACCATGTTAAAAGACAACTTCAACGATCTGCTTTCCTTTATGGTCGTCGCCCGGGAGCGCAGCTTTACCCGCGCCGCGGCGCAGCTTGGGGTATCTCAGTCGGCGCTCAGCCACGCAATGCGCAATCTGGAAACGAGGCTGGAAGTCCGTCTGTTAACCCGCACCACCCGTAGCGTGGCCCCTACCGAGGCCGGCGAGCAACTCTTCATGCGCTTAAGCCCCCATCTGCTGGAGATCGAGCAGGAACTCACCGCGCTGCGTGATACCCGCGACAGACCTGCCGGGAATATTCGCCTTACCGCCGGGGAGCACGCCATGTCTGCGGTGCTGTGGCCTGTGCTTAAACCCTTTATGGCGCAGTATCCTGATATCAACGTTGAAGTCACGGTGGACAATGGGCTGACTGATATTGTCGATGGCCGCTTTGACGCGGGGGTGCGTCTGGGTGAGCAGGTGGCGAAAGATATGATTGCCGTTCGTATTGCGCCGGACATGCGCATGGCGGTCGTCGGGTCGGCAGAGTATTTGCAACGTTTCGGCGTACCGGAAACGCCGGAGCAGCTTGATCAGCACCGCTGCATTAATATGCGCCTGCCCACACGCGGCGGATTATATGCCTGGGAATTTGAACGGGACGGACGTGAGCTGCGCGTGCGGGTTGACGGCCAGCTGATCCTCAACAGCCTGCCGCAACGCATCGATGCCGCCGAAAACGGTCTGGGGCTGGCGTACGTCCCGGAAGATGCGGTTCAGGACGCCCTTGCTGAGAGCCGGTTAGTGCGTGTGCTTGAAGCCTGGTGCCCGGCTTTTACGGGATACCATCTGTACTATCCGAGCCGCCGCCAGCACACTACCGCGTTTGCATTACTTATTGCAGCCCTGCGGCATTCATAAGCTCTACCTATAAGTAACTATTAAGTAAACCTGATGATTAAATCAGCATTCACAGACCTTTTTGCCTAAAAAAACGTCACGATTCAGCGCGTTGTGATCGCCGTCTGCTCTGACCACACGATTTCCTTCGACGAGCATCACTTTCGACACGGTTATATTTTGCGTCACTTAACAATTGCGGGTAGGATGCCTCGCCATGTTTTGCCTTATCCATACACAGAATGACTGGAAAGGCGGCATGTGTCTGCGCAGAAGCAATCGTTTGTTTCGGCTTCTGCCAGGCAGGACTATCACGTTAATGGTTCAGACAGGCAAACAGGTAACTCAATGAAAACAAGCAATAAAAGCGCAGCCGATCATCATGCTGCGAAACGTCGCTGGTTGAACTCTCATGAAGAGGGCTATCACAAGGCGATGGGCAACCGTCAGGTGCAGATGATCGCCATCGGCGGCGCTATCGGTACAGGTCTGTTTTTAGGTGCAGGCGCACGTCTGCAAATGGCTGGCCCCGCTCTCGCCCTAGTCTATCTGGTGTGCGGGATCTTCTCTTTCTTCATCCTTCGCGCCCTCGGCGAACTGGTACTCCACCGCCCTTCCAGCGGCAGCTTTGTCTCTTACGCCCGCGAGTTTCTTGGTGAAAAAGCCGCGTATGTCGCGGGCTGGATGTACTTCGTTAACTGGGCGATGACCGGTATCGTCGATATCACCGCCGTTGCGCTGTACATGCACTACTGGGGCGCGTTTGGCGATGTGCCGCAGTGGGTGTTCGCCCTTGGGGCGCTGGCAATTGTCGGGACCATGAACATGATCGGCGTGAAATGGTTCGCCGAGATGGAGTTCTGGTTCGCACTGGTGAAGGTGCTGGCCATTGTGATCTTCCTGGTGGTCGGAACCGTATTCCTCGGTACCGGTAAACCACTGGACGGTAACGCAACCGGCTTCCACCTGATTACCGATAACGGTGGTTTCTTCCCGCACGGCCTGCTGCCTGCGCTGGTGCTGGTGCAGGGGGTGGTGTTCGCCTTTGCTTCCATCGAACTGGTCGGTACGGCGGCAGGCGAATGTAAAGATCCGCAGACGATGGTGCCAAAAGCCATCAACAGCGTGATCTGGCGTATCGGTCTGTTCTATGTGGGTTCCGTGGTGCTGCTGGTGCTGCTGCTGCCGTGGAATGCATACCAGGCGGGGCAAAGCCCGTTTGTAACCTTCTTCTCTAAGCTGGGCGTGCCGTACGTGGGCAGCATCATGAACATCGTGGTACTGACCGCCGCGCTCTCCAGCCTGAACTCCGGGCTCTATTCGACGGGCCGTATCCTGCGCTCCATGTCGATGGGAGGCTCTGCGCCGAAGTTTATGTCGAAGATGAGCAGGCAGCAGGTTCCTTATGCGGGGATTCTGGCCACGCTGGTGGTTTACGTCTTTGGCGTGTTCCTGAACTATCTGGTGCCGTCCCGCGTATTTGAGATCGTTCTGAACGTGGCTGCACTGGGGATTATCGCCTCCTGGGCCTTTATTGTGGTCTGCCAGATGCGTCTGCGCAAAGCGATCAAAGAAGGCAAAGCGGCTGATGTGTGCTTCAAGATGCCGGGCGCACCGGTGACCTCCTGGCTCACCCTGCTGTTCCTGTTCAGCGTGCTGGTACTGATGGCGTTTGACTACCCGAACGGTACTTACACCATCGCGACGATCCCACTGCTGGCGGTTCTGCTGATTGCTGGCTGGTTCGGCGTGCGTAAGCGCGTTCACGAGATCCACAGCACCGCGCCGCTTCATCACGACGATGAAAAGCACGACGCACCGCTGGTAGAAGAAACCTCGCGTTAATAAAAAAGCCGGGTGGCGGCTTCGCCTTACCCGGCCTACATCTCATGGTTTTGTAGGCCCGGTAAGCGCAGCGCCACCGGGCAATTCCACCATCACAGCGCGATACGAATCACATCGTCAGGCTGGGTCGCTTCCTGCTGACGGGTTGATTTCTGTTTCACCGTTACGTACAGCGTTTTACCGTCCGCAGACAGCGCCAGGCTGTTCGGGTAAACCGGGGTATCGTAGGTCCTGGTCACTTTGTAGGTTTTGGCGTCAATCACGCTCACCTTGCCCGCCTCGCGGTGCGTCACATAGGCTTCGTTACGCGCCGGGTTAAACAGTACGGCCAGCGATGCTGGCGCGGCGATTTTCTGCATCACGCTGCCATCTTTCAGATTCACCACCAGCACTTCTGGCTGTTTTGAATCCGTCACAAACGCACGCTGGCCGGCAGTGTCCAGGCTCAGGTTCAGGTAGAAGTGCTCTTTTCCGTCATCCTGCACTTTTTTACGACTGAGGATTTTGTTGGTTGCCGTATCAATGGTCACCAGCTCGCCGTCCGCATTGGTGGTATACAGGCGTTTTGCCTTCGCATCCAGGGCCAGACCGGTGCTGAACGTGCCGGTGTTGGTGATGGTGTCCTTCAGCTTCAGCGTTGCGCCATCAACAACCCAGATCACGCTCTCCTTGCCGATACCGGTAATGTACACCGTATTGGTCGTGTCATCGGCCACCAGCTGGCGCGGCTGAAGCGGCTTCACCGTGTCGCTACGCTTGCGATCGTCCAGCACCAGGCGCCCTTTCACCTCGCTCGTTTTGGCGTCAATCGCCGTCACGGTGCTGTTGACGGTGTTACCGAACCACAGCGTCTGGGTGGCGTTATCGATCGTGGCGCCAAACGGCTTGAGATCGTTATGAATCGCCTGCGTCACTTCCAGCGTGACCGGATCCAGACGATAGACCACGCCGCCCTTATCGGTTTTGCGGCTTTGTGACGTCGCAACCCACAGCGCGTTTTCCTGCTGGCTGACGGCCATTTCATACGCGCCCTTGCCGACCGCTTTGCGCAGCATCTCTTCAGCGGCATGAACCTGGAACGTACCGGCAAACAGTAAAGAGCCCAACAGCAGAGACCCACGCAGGCGCGGCGAGCACAGATGACGTAAAGACATAACAATTCCTTTTTAAATGAGGAGATTTACCGCTGACATCACTTCCGGTGGGCAAAGTCATCGCTTTGCCGTCATTTTAATGAGAATAGTAATCATTAATGAGTTGAATGTGGAGTATTTCTTTCCTTCAAAACCTTACATTCACGAAATGTGCGGTTATAGTTTTCATAACATTTACAAAGGATTTAACATATATACACAGGTTCCAGTTGATTTGGTTCGAATTTTTCTTAACCGGTTTACTCCATGAAAATTATTACTGCCCGTAAGGCATCACTACCACTGCTCTTCGTTCCCGTCATTTTTGGCCCGCTGAGTGCGATGGCCGCGGATGAACAGACCCTGATCGTCAGCGCCACGCCGCAAACCGTCTCCGAACTGGACACCCCGGCCGCAGTCAGCGTGGTGAGCGGCGAGGATATGCGACATGCCACACCGCGCATCAACCTTTCTGAATCCCTTGGGAGCGTACCAGGCCTGCAAATCCAGAACCGCCAGAACTATGCTCAGGATCTGCAACTTTCCGTTCGCGGATTCGGCGCGCGTTCGACCTTCGGCGTACGCGGTATCCGCATGTACGTGGACGGCATTCCGGCAACCATGCCCGACGGCCAGGGGCAGACGTCAAACATTGACCTCAACAGCATTGAGAGCGTCGACGTGCTGCGCGGCCCCTTCTCTGCCCTGTACGGCAATGCCTCCGGCGGCGTGATCAACATCAACACCCAGACCGGACAACAGCCAGCCACAATTGAAGCCAGCAGCTATTACGGCAGCTACGGCACCTGGCG
Source organism: Enterobacter sp. YSU (assembly GCF_016082135.1). Lineage (NCBI taxonomy): Bacteria > Pseudomonadati > Pseudomonadota > Gammaproteobacteria > Enterobacterales > Enterobacteriaceae > Enterobacter > Enterobacter sp. YSU. The sequence goes on along the minus strand of NZ_CP059487.1, from coordinate 4,007,574 downwards.
TTACGGCATGAAGGCCACCGGTGCGGTAGGCGACGGGACCCAGGCGGGGGATGTGGACTATGCGGTATCCACCACCCGTTTCACCACACATGGCTATCGTGACCACAGCGGCGCACGGAAAAACCTCGCCAACGCGAAACTGGGCGTGCGCATTGATGATGTCAGCAAGCTAACGCTGATTTTTAACAGCGTGGACATGAAAGCCAACGATCCGGGCGGACTGAGTTATCAGGAGTGGCAGAACAACCCGCGCCAGTCACCCCGTGGCGATCAGTACAATACGCGTAAAACCATTAAGCAGACCCAGGCTGGGATCCGCTACGACCGTCAGCTGAGCGAACAGGACGACCTCAGCGTGATGATGTACGCCGGTGAGCGTGAAATGACCCAGTACCAGTCCATTCCGGATACCACGCAGACTGAAAATCCAGCGCATTCGGGCGGCGTAATTGATATGCAGCGCCACTATCAGGGTATTGATACCCGCTGGACCCACCGCGGCGAGCTGCTGGTGCCGTTAACGTTTACCACCGGCCTTAACTACGAAAATATGAGTGAAAATCGCCGCGGGTATGAAAACTTCGTGATGAACAACGGCGTGCCGGATTTTGGCGTGAAGGGTAACAAACGCCGTGACGAACGTAACCTGATGTGGAACCTTGATCCCTACCTGCAAACCCAGTGGCAGCTCACGCAAAAGCTGTCCGTTGAGGCGGGCGTGCGTTACAGCTCCGTCTGGTTTGACTCAAACGATCATTACATTACCCCGCAAAACGGCGATGACAGCGGTGACGCCAGCTACCATAAATGGCTCCCGGCTGGTGCGGTGAAATACGCCGTGACCGACGCCTGGAACCTTTATGCCGCGGCGGGACGTGGATTTGAGACCCCGACCATCAACGAACTCTCCTACCGTTCTGATGGCAAAGGCGGCCTCAATATTAATCTGCAACCGTCAACCAACAACACCTATGAGATTGGCAGCAAAACCCGCATCGGCAATGGCATCCTGACGGCGGCGCTGTTCCGCACGGATACCGACAACGAGATCGTGGTGGACGAAAACAAAGATGGTCGCACTACCTACAAAAATGCGGGGAAAACGCGCCGTCAGGGTGTGGAAATTGCGCTCGACCAGCAGTTTGCCGAAAACTGGAAGCTGAAAATGGCGTGGACCTATCTTGATGCGACCTACCGTACCAACGTCTGTAGCAATGCAGACTGTAGCGGCAACCGGATGCCGGGGATTGCCCGTAACATGGGGTATGCGTCGTTTGGCTGGGAGCCTGAGGAAGGCTGGTACGCGGGGGCAGATGCCCGCTACATGAGCGACGTGATGGCAAACGACACCAATACCGCCAAAGCGCCCTCTTATACCGTGGTCGGTCTGAATACCGGGTATAAACTCAATTACGGCAAATGGGGAATGGACATCTTTGGTCGCGTCGATAACCTGTTTGATAAAGAGTACGTCGGTTCAGAGATTGTAAACGCCGGCTACAATCGCTATTACGAACCCGCCCCTGGCCGTAACTATGGCGTGGGCCTGTCGGTCTCTTATCGCTTTGAGTAAAACATTTTCCGGCAGCGCACGTTGCCGGTAAAAAATAACATCATTCCCGGTAGCCTTAAGCGCCGGGAATATACTCAGGGAAGTTTAAAACGAATAAAAAAATAAGTGCGCCAGTGCGATCCTTAACTGTAGTATTGCCGTTGCAGGAGGATATTAGCTTCATCAATGGCTCGGTCGATCGCTTCCCGACTGGCCGTCACGTCACTTTGCTCAAGCGCAGAAAGCAGATCGGCATAATGGTAAGTCGTTGCAGGGATATCTTTCATCTCTTCGTGCAGGTAGTTGATACACGGACCAATCCGTACCCAGAGCTGCTCAATCAGCGAGTTCAGGGTCGGCATTTCGGCATACTGATAAAGCGTAAACCGGAACACGCGGTTGGCATGGATCGCCTTCTGCACGTCGCCCTGATGCATGGCGGTGCTGAAGTTATCTGACAGCGCGCGTAATGCATCCAGTTTGGTCTCGGTCATATTCTGACACGCCGCCGCAACGGCCATCGGCTCAAGCTGTTTTCGAATGGCGTTAATTTCGTTATAACGCTCCAGCGTAACCTCTGGCACCAAAAAAGCCTGAGCAGGCGTGGCCTGTAATGCGCCTGCCGACACCAGGCGCAGCAGGGCTTCGCGCACCGGTGTGATGCTGGTGCCTAATTTATCCGCAATCTCTTTCGTGATGAGTCGAGCCCCAGGTTTTAATGAGCCCGTAATTAACGCTCCCTTTAAACTGTTCTCAACTTGCATCGTCAGACTGATTCTTTGTGCTTTTTCCAGATTTTCCAAATCAAGCATGTTTAATTCCCGTAGCCAAAACAAAATGCCATTTTCAGCGACTGTTTAAAAAAACATCGCCGGTTTGATATATCCTGTATCGTCATGCCTGGTATGAAGGGCGCGCGTTAAAATAAAAATTGTTCAATTAATATTACGTTTACCACTTCTGGCTCAGCTGGGCCGATGGCGCGCAATGCTTATGGATTAATTAAAGACAATATATCGTATCTTCACAAATAATTATGGCGGACTTTGCCCGCCATAACCGATGCTCTGTTTAGTCCGCCGCCACGCGGATCACGACCTTGCCGAAGTTTTTCCCTTCCAGCAGCCCAATCAGCGCCTCCGGCGCCGCGTCCAGCCCTTCGGTGACCTGCTCGCGATAGTGAATTTTGCCTTCCTTCACCCAACGTCCCATTTCCTGCTGGAACTCGTCGATACGATGACCATAGTCCTGAGCGATGATAAAGCCCTGCATGCGGATGCGTTTTTTGAGGATGGTCCCCATCAGCAGCGGCAAGCGATCCGGACCATCCGGCAGGTTGGTCGCGTTGTAGCCGCTGACCAGTCCGCAAACAGGTACGCGCGCGGAGGTATTCAGGAGCGGCAGTACGGCGTCAAAGACTTTACCGCCGACGTTTTCATAATACACGTCAATGCCCTGCGGGCAGGCTTTCGCCAGCTGTTCGGAAAAATCATCCGCATGGTGATCCAGACAGGCGTCGAAACCGAGCACGTCGACCGCATGGCGGCATTTCTCCTCCCCGCCGGCCACGCCGATAACCCGGCACCCCTTGATTTTACCGATCTGCCCCACCGTTGCGCCGACCGGCCCCGTGGCTGCCGCCACGACAAGCGTTTCCCCCGCCTGAGGCTGGCCGATATCAAGCAGCCCCATATACGCGGTGAAGCCCGGCATTCCCAGCACGCCGAGTGCCCATGAAGGGTGCGACGGGTTTTCGCCCAGCCTGACCAGCCCTTTCCCGTCGGAAAGTTCATACTCCTGCCAGCCGCTGTAGCCCAGAACCCACTCGCCCTCTTTATAATCCGGATGGCGGGAGGTCTCGACGCGGCTTACCGTGCCGCCCACCATCACCGCGCCAATCTCGACAGGAGGTGAATAGGATGGGGCATCGCTCATACGGCCACGCATGTACGGATCAAGCGAGAGCCATACGGTGCGTAATAACACCTGCCCCTCTGCGGGCGTGGGGATCGGCTGCTCTTCCAGGCGGAAATTTTCGGCAACCGGTGCGCCGTGTGGACGGGAAGCCAGTACCCAGCGTCGGTTTTGCGTAGTTGATTGACTCATTCATCGCTCCTTACAGCTGAAAATGTCATTCAAGTCTGGCACGTTATCCTGCGGATCGCCTTTGCATTATGAGCCGGACTGATTAAGCCGCACGACCAGATAAAGGCACGATTCATCCGTTTCGTTAATAAACCGGCAGTCGTTCGGCGGCCCGAGTTCCAGACAATCTCCGGCCTTCATTTCATGGCGGGTGTCCCCCTCCAGAAAGACCAGTTCACCTGCCTGCAACCAAATCAGCTGTCGCGCCAGCGCATAAGAGGAGGCGGGCATCGGCACATCGCTGCCCGCGGGCAGCTCCACCTGGACGAGGTCAATAGGCATATCGCTGCGCGGCGACACATGACGACGTAAATAGTGGGTTTGCGGATCGCGCCAGACGGGCTGGTTCGCCAGACGTAACAGTTTGCCCTCCTGCATTTCCGCGCGCGCAATGAGCGTAGACATGCTAATACCGAAGGCACCGGATAACCGGGCAAGCAGCGTCGCCGTTGGGCTACTGTCCCCCCGTTCAATCTTATGGATCATGGCGCGTGAAATACCTGCCCGTTCGGCCAGTTCGCTTAATGACCAGCCCCGCGACTCGCGTTCAAGGCGTATGCGGGCGCTAATGCGTTGATTCATATTGTCTGTCATTGTGTTCATGACGTCATACTATAGTGTACGGATGGTTTTTCGGGGCAGTTTGGTGACAAAAAAATAGGGATTTTGTCGTAGCGATGCAACACAAGAAATGTGTAATATTGTGAGTGAATCGTACTACTATAGTAAACAACACAGCCAGAGGTTAACCATGATCGTTCGTCATGCCTGCAAAGAAGATTGTGCCGCTATCGGTGAAATTTATAACCATGCGGTGCTGCACACCGCCGCCATCTGGAACGATACAACTGTCGACACCGATAACCGTATTGCATGGTTTGAGGCGCGCACGCAGTTGGGTTATCCGGTGCTGGTCAGTGAAGAAGAAGGTGTTGTGACGGGATACGCCTCATTTGGCGACTGGCGAGCGTTCGACGGTTTTCGCCATACGGTGGAGCACTCGGTTTACGTTCATCCCGATCATCAGGGCAAAGGCATCGGTCGGCTGCTGATGACGGAATTAATCAAGGAAGCCCGCCAGATTGGTAAACATGTGATGGTTGCCGGTATCGAGGCGCAGAACCAGGCGTCGATTCATCTGCACGAAACCCTGGGCTTTGTTACCACCGGTAATATGCCGCAGGTGGGAACCAAATTCGGTCGCTGGCTGGATTTAACCTTTATGCAACTCCAGCTCGATGAGCGCAGCGATCCGGATGCTCTGCCATGAATCAATCGTTGACGTTAGCGTTTCTGGTGGCCGCCGGGATTGGGCTGGTGGTACAAAACACCCTGATGGTGCGCATTACGCAATCCTCTTCCACTATTCTTATCGCCATGCTGCTGAACTCGCTGGTGGGGATTGTGCTGTTTGTCAGCATTTTGCTGGTGAAAAATGGCCTGGCGGGGTTTAGCGAACTGGCGTCGACGGTGTGCTGGTGGACGTTGATCCCCGGCCTGCTGGGGTCATTTTTTGTCTTTGCCAGTATTAGCGGGTATCAGAATGTGGGCGCGGCAACGACCATTGCCGTGCTGGTGGCAAGCCAGCTGATTGGCGGCCTGGTGATGGACATCCTCAAGAGCAACGGCGTTCCCCTGCGCGCGCTGGTTGGCCCGGTCTGCGGCGCAGCGATGCTGGTGGTCGGCGCCTGGCTGGTGGCACGGCGCCAGTTTTAACCCTTACAGAATAGTCCCACCCTGCGTGAGGTGGGCATGGCGCGCCTCCGCCTCTTCTTTATGCTGCTTACCATGATGCGCAATCGCGGTACGCAGGCGCTGCTGCTGGGTATAGCGATCTTCACGGCTGAGCTCTGCATCGTCGCTTAATTCGATCAGCAGTTCGTTCATGTGGGTAATTATGCTCTCTTCGATGGCGGCATCGACGCGGGCGATAACATCGTTTAAATGTGACATTGTCACTCCTTTTCACGTGCCCGGTGGCGCTACGCTTACCGGGCCTACGGGTGGTAACTGTAGGCCGGGAAAGGCATAGCCGCCACCCGGCAAGAATACGATCAGTTCAGCTTCGCTTTCGAGAAGTCACTGCCCATCAGACTCACGCTGTACCCGGTCACGTTGCTGCGGGTCGCGTAGAACGTTTTGCCGTTAGCTAACGCAATCCACGGTGCCTGCTGGTAGAAAATCTCCTGTGCCTGGCCATACAGCTTCGCACGTTCGTCCGGGTTGCTGGTCAGTTTGGCCTTTTGCACCAGCTCATCATACCCCTTATCACACCAGCGCGCGGCGTTAGATCCGGTTTTGATGCTGTTACAACCCAGCAGCACATCGGCGAAGTTGTCCGGATCGCCGTTATCAGACATCCAGCCGAACAGCGCGGAATCATGCTCGCCTTTACGCATGCCGGAGAGATATTCCCCCCACTCGTATGAGACGATTTTCGCCTTCACGCCCACTTTCGCCCAGTCAGCCTGGATCATCTCCGCAATGCGTCGCGAGTTCGGGTTGTAAGGACGCTGAACCGGCATGGACCAGAGGGTCACTTCCGCGCCCTTATCCAGACCCGCCTGCTTCAGCAGCGCTTTAGCTTTTTCCGGATCGTAGCCGTAATCCTTCAGGTCTTTGTTAAAGCCGAGCATGTTCGGCGGGATCGGCGATTTAGCGACCGTACCAGACCCCATAAAGACCGCGTTAACAATGGCCTTTTTGTCCGTTGCGTAATTCAGAGCCTGGCGCACCAGCACGTTATCAAACGGTTTTTTCTCCGTGTTGAACGCCAGGTACCCCACGTTCAGCGCATCCACCGAGTGCAGGGTCAGGTCTTTGTTTTTCTTGATCGCTTCAAACTGCACCGGCGACGGCGCAGGAATGATCTGACACTCGTTCGTTTGCAGCTTAGCCAGACGCGTCTCAACGTTTGGCGTGATGGAGAAGATCAGGTGTTTGGTCGGCACCTCTCCCTCCCAGTAGTTCGGATTGGCGACGTAGCGGATCAGCGAATCCACCTTGTGCTGCTGAAGCACATACGGGCCGGTGCCGATTGGCCAGGTATCCACATTTTCAGGCGTACCCTTTTTCAGCATCGCGTCCGCGTACTCGGCAGAGAGGATCGAGGCGAAGTCCATTCCCCAGTCGGCCAGGAACGCCGCGTTGGGTTCACTCAGCGTGAACTGAACGTGATAATCGTCGATCTTTTTCACATCCTGAATGAGCTTGTCGAGGCCCACGTCATTAAAGTATTCGTAATTACCCTGGGAAACATTGTGATAGGGATGCTTAGGGTCTTTCTGACGCATAACGGAGAAAATAACGTCATCAGCGTTAAAATCACGGGTCGGTTTGAAGTATTTATTGCTGTTGAACTTTACCCCTTTACGCAGGGTAAACGTGTATGTTTTGCCGTCTGGCGAAATGGTCCACGACTCGGCCAGAGAAGGCACCGGCGTGTTTTTTACCGGGTCGAAGTTAATCAGACGGTTATACAGCGTTTGCGAGCTGGCGACAAACGAGGGCCCAGAGCTGGCGATCTGCGGGTTAAACGACTCCGGCGACGCCTCGGAGCAGTAGATAATGGTGTCTTTGTTTGCCGCCCATGCGGCGCTTGCCGGTAGCAGCGCGCTCAGCGCGAGGGCCAGCACAGTTTTCCCTGTAGACATGGTTATTACCCTTTCGGTTTTATTATAGTGAACAGTAATAACAGCACAGACGTTTTGACCTGACAAATAACGAATCACTATCAGGTTATTCTAAAGCCGTACATTTCGCTGGTTTTAGCATCAGCCCGCAGAAACCGATTTGCCTTAAGGTCCATTATTCGTCAAGCACAACCGTTACGATCAATGCCGCAAGAAATCGTCCCTTTTGCCGTCTCCTCAGCCGTTTGCTTGCTTACCTGATTCGCTAAAGTAATGGCGTGAAAAAGTCTACAGGACCAAATCGTGGCAAAAACACTTTTACGCAGCGGTAATCTGGATGATTTTCAGGCCGTTGGCGGCGGCGGACAGGCCGTTTTTGAATCAGCGCTGCAAATCCGCGAAGCGCTTCGGTTGCGCAAACAACAGGCTATCGTTGATTGCCTGGCCATCCCCCAGGTCAACGACGGCGGCGATCGCGTTGACTGGTACTCCCCGGTTGAGGGAACCGTCTCCAGCTGGAAGGCGGCGGATGAAGATGATCGTTATCGCGCCCTGCGCTATCTGGAAAACACGCTCGCCAGCGTGGAGTCGCTGAGTAAAAAATGCCTTCAGTCACCGAAAACGGCGCAGCAACTGTTTGGCTCTCTGCTCTCAAAAGCCTTTCAGTTTCCCGGTGAAAACTTTGTTTTCCTGGTGGATGGCAAACCGGTGATCTGCTTCTGGGGTTTCGTCAACCTTAACGAAAACGCGCGCGACGACGTGCTGGACTGCCTGCGCGAATCGTTGGTCCCTGAACCTGAGCCAGTGGTGATTAACGAGCCAGAACCGGCCCCGGTGGTGACCTTTGAGCAGGCCGACGCGCCGCTTATCACGCCTGTGACTACAGTCCGTATCACCGACGATGAACTGTATACGCCAGAGCCGGTGCGCATGAACGCCGCGCCGCCAGAGCCCGCACCGGCGGCCATACAGAAAAAACGTCGCTCCCCCCTGTGGTTGCTGCCGGTTGCCGCCGTCATTATTGCAGCCATCGCCACCCCGCTGCTCTGGCCAAAACAGGCCCCGATCGCAGCGCCTGTTGCCACACCAGCGCCAGTACCCGTCGCCATTGCTCCGGCCCCCATAAAGACGGTTGAGCCGCTTGAACTGAAACTCCCGCTGCACCAGGCCGAAGTGGTAGAGCCGAAGGTGAAAACGCCTGCCCCGGCAGCCGAACCGGTGGTCATTACCGCGATACCGAAAGATGCGATGGTGATGGAGGCAAACCAGGTCAAAGCGGGGTTAACGCGCTTCCTGAACGGCACCTGGCGCGCGTTTCTCGATGTGCAGGATCCGCTCACCGGCAAACCGCCGTCGCTGCGCTACCAGATCCAGAACAATAAAGGTTTCGCCCGGGTCGTGCATGGCGACAACATTGTCTGCCGGGTAGACGTCTTTTCCGGATTACACAGCAACGGCGAGCTGTTGATCAAAACGCGCGGAAACGCGCGTTGCACCGACGGTTCACGCTATCCGATGCCGGAAGTGACCTGTAAGGCAGGTGCCAGCGATGTGGCGGAATGCACCGCACGTTACGATGCCAACACCGTCGTTCCTTTGACGTTCAAGAAAGCAGGTGTTTGATCCTATGCTGGTTAATCTTTGCGACTATAAACAGAGCGTGACGCTGATTGCTAACAGCGGCGTGCAGTTTCTCGATTTTGGCCTGACTCCGCAGGACACCGCCAGCAACGGGCGTTTCGTGCGTAAAACGGCAAATGGCCCGCTGCTGCGTCTGGATTTTGACCTGGTTAACGGCCGGTACACGCTCCCTGCCACCGATGGCGGGCAGCCGGAAGTGGTCAAGCCTGAAAGCACCATTCCACTGCATGACTCCCTGACCGTGCTGGACGGCGTCTGGCTGCCGATCCCTTTCCTGCGCTTTAACCCGCCGCGGACGTTTGTTGAAGGCCCGGATAACTGGGCGCGCGTCCAGGTACGAAAGCTTTCCACGCCCGACGCAGCTGGCAATACGCACCGGGTCACCGTCGCGCTCGACAGCCAGATTGCAGAGCATGCGACGTCTGCCCTGTCGCCGGTTGAAAACGATATCCTGAACGGCACGCGTTTCGCGCTCGCCTGGCGCGACAGTGAGGTTGAGAGTTTCCTCGACCAGACCTGGATTGACGGCTGGCTGCGCGAAGCCTTCACGCAGTTTGCCGACGGGGTTGAAAAACGCTCCGAGCGCGAGCTGCATCAGGCCATGCGCAGCTTTGAATATCAGGCGCACTGGCTCAACCTGCTCTCCATGCTCGGTGAACAACTCACCGTGCCGGAAGTGAAGTTTGTCACCCACACCCTGAGCACCCCTGCTATTCCTGTCGATTTGATCCTTGACGTAGGCAACACCCATACCTGCGGCGTGATTATTGAAGATCATGGTGATGCCAACGACGGCCTGCGCCAGACGGCTGAACTTCAGGTACGATCTCTGAGTGAGCCGCAGTTCCTGAATGAGCCGCTGTTTACCAGCCGACTTGAGTTTTCTGAAGCGCGTTTTGGCAAACAGCACTTCTCCGTGGAAAGCGGCCGGGAGGATGCGTTCGTCTGGCCGTCGATTGTCCGCGTGGGTGATGAAGCGCGTAAGCTGGCGATGCAGCGTCTGGGCACGGAAGGCAACAGCGGCATCTCCAGCCCGCGTCGCTATCTGTGGGACGAGACGCCGGTGGTGCAGGACTGGCGCTTTAGCCAGATGAACAGCAAAACCCAGCGCGAACCGCTGGCAACTGCGTTTCCGCTGATGAACCTGATGAACGACGACGGGGAACCGCTCTTTACGCTGCCGCAGGATGAGCGCCTGCCGGTGTTCTCTCCGCAGTACAGCCGCAGCACCCTGATGACGCACATGCTCTGCGAGCTGCTGGCTCAGGCGCTTGGCCAGATAAACAGCGTGGCCACCCGCCTGCGGCTCGGCTTCCCGGCCTCTCCGCGCCAGCTGCGGACGCTGATCCTCACCCTGCCGTCGGCAATGCCGAAACAGGAGCGCGAGATTTTCCGTCGCCGCATGTTCGAAGCCATCGCCATCGTCTGGAAAGCGATGGGCTGGCACCCGCAGGATGAAGATTTTGCCAGCCGCAAGCAGCAGGAAAAAAGCGTGGTGCCGGTCCCTGAGATCCAGATGGAATGGGACGAGGCCAGCTGCGGCCAGCTGGTGTGGCTGTATAACGAAGCCATTTCCCATTTTGGTGGCCAGACCGAGGCCTTTTTCGCCTCCCTCGCCCGTCCGGATCGCGCGCCTGAGCCTGGCGTCCAGCCGGGGCGTGCGCTGCGCGTGGCCTCGATTGATATCGGCGGCGGCACGACGGATATGGCCATCACGCACTATCAGTTAGATGATGGTTCCGGGAATAACGTCAAAATCACCCCGCAGCTGCTGTTCCGCGAAGGGTTCAAGGTCGCTGGCGACGACACGCTGCTGGACGTGATCCAGCGCTACGTTCTGCCCGCCCTGCAAACCCAGCTTCAGAAATCCGGCATAGCCGATGCCTCCCAGCTGATGGCATCCCTGTTCGGTGACTCCGGGCGGATCGATACCCAGGCGATCCTGCGCCAGCAGACGGCGCTTCAGCTCTTTATGCCGATCGGTCACGCGATCCTGGCGGCGTGGGAATCGAGCGATGTTGACGATCCGCTGGCCGGGCTGCATGCCACCTTTGGCGATCTGCTTGCGCAAAAACCGACGCGCAACGTGATGAATTATCTCCAGCAGGCGATCGACCATGCGTTGCCTGCCGGCTCAGAACACTTTGATCTGTTCAGCGTACCGCTGCACGTCAGCTTCCGGGAGATGCGGGACGCCATGCTGGCGGGTCAGTTCACGCTTGCCGCCCCGCTTCATGCGGTATGTGAGGCGATCTCTCATTACAGCTGCGATATCCTGCTTATCACGGGACGGCCGGGCTGTCTGCCGGGCGTTCAGGCCTTGATTCGCCACCTGCAACCGGTGCCCGTCAACCGCATCGTCTGGCTGGATAAATACCAGGTTCATGAATGGTATCCGTTCAGCCAGCAGGGACGGATCGGCAACCCGAAATCCACCGCTGCGGTGGGAGCGATGCTCTGTAGCCTGGCGCTGGATCTTCGTCTGCCGCGCTTTAACTTTAAAGCAGCGGATATCGGCGCGTATTCTACGGTGCGCTATCTGGGCGTGCTGGATAACGCGATCAATACCCTGCGGGACGAGAACGTCTGGTATCACGATATCGACCTCGATAAACCCGGCGCGAAACTGGACGCCCGTCTGCACTTCCCGCTGCGCGGCAACGTTACGCTCGGCTTCCGGCAGTTGGCCAATGCCCGCTGGCCCGCTACGCCGCTCTATACCCTGAGCATCAACTCAGCCGAGCTGGCGAAAGCCATTGCGGGCGACGGCGTACTGAACGTGCGCCTGAAGCTGCGTGGCGGCACTAAGCAGGAAGGCCCGGAATCTTTCGAGCTGAGTGATGCCTGGCTACAGGACGGCACGCCAGTGCCGCCGGATGCCCTGACCTTTAAACTGAATACTCTGGCCGATCGCCGACACAGCGGCAGCCACTACTGGATCGACAGCGGGAGCGTATACCTCAAATGACTGCGACGACTGCCACCACTCAGGCCTTAATCGGGTGGATCAACGAGACGCGACAGCACGCCCCGATGCTGGATAACGAAGCCGACGCCCTGCTTGCCCGCCTTAACGCAGTAAGCGCGCGTGAAGAGGCGCTCGGTCGCGCCCTTGTCAGCCAGGGCAGTATCGGCTTATACGGCCACTCGCAGGCCGCGAAAGCGCACCTGCTGGCTGCACTTTGCGGCAGCGGGGACGAACGGCTGAACGTTACGCCGGGTCAACGCACGTTTGATTACTTCTCGCATATTAACCCCGGGCATGCACCGACCAACATGGCCGTGCGTTTCAGCAGAGCGTCCCGCGAGGTCGCAGACGACGCGTTTCCCTTACGCCTGCGCCTGGTAACGGAGGCCGAGCTGGTGCAGCTGTTTATCGCGCGCACCACGCTGGATCCGCAGATCCGCGCGGTGGATAAATTGGTGATTGAAGCCCGGCTTGAGAAGTGGCGGGCACTGCGTCAACCGCAGAGCGTGCCGGGAATGACGGCGCGGGAAGTCGCGACCATTGCCCGGTTCTGGCAAAGCGTAGTACCCGGCGCTAAGCAGCATATTGATGATGCCCTGTGGCACCAGTTTGCCCAGCTGGTTCCGTCGCTTGATCTCAGCACCCGCGCCAGCGTCTGGTCTCTGCTGTGGGGTGAGCAACAGGAGTTAACCCAGCAGTGGCTTAAATTCGCCCAGGTGCTGCATCAAACCAGCCATGCCAGCGCGCTTGCGGCGCCGTTGAGTCTGCTGGTGGACAGCTTTGGTCTGCCCTGCGAAGGCTTCCTTACGCACGGGGCGTTTACCCTGCCGGAAGCACAGGAAACACTGCTTCATCCGGTAAAAAACGGCGAGCTGCTTAACGCCATTAGCCTGCCCGTCGATGTACTGGCATCTCTGACCCGCGAAGTGGAGCTGCCCGTTGAGAACTGCGTGCTGGATAACGTTGACGTCATTGATATCCCTGCCATTTCTGAGGAAAACACGCCGCTGATGATGCAGGCAAAATGCCTGTGGTTGCTGGAGCATTATCGTCAGCACATTCAGCCGGATGTCCTGGTTATCTGCAATGCGACGGCGCACCACCAGCAGACCGCGAAAACGGCAAGGCTCCTGCAAAACTGGGTCAAAGAGACGCAGCCGGTTGAAGAATCCGCATTGCCGGGGCTGGTCTGGGCCATTACCCCTCATGATGCGCGGTTTACCACAAAGCAGAATCTGGACGAAGCGGTGCAGCAATTGCTGGGCCAGCCGGGTCTGCGCTGGGGCACGCTCCAGGCGCTCGATACCCACAGCATGCAGCGGGTGATTGAGTGGCTGTCGCAGGCTACCCTGCCGGCACAGCGCCAGAAGCGTCTCCGCGCGCTGAAAAGGCTGTTACAAGAGTCGCTGTCGACGCTGATTCGCCCATATGTCGCGCCTCTCACTCAGGAGCCAGGCGCAGGGCGGGCACAGGCCGAAAAAATGGTCCGAACGCTGCAAGGCAGTGCCGCTCGTCATGGTGAACTGCTTGAGGGACTTCTGCCGCCGTTAAACGCGTTTGAGACGCTGCTGACCGTTCACCAGCCTCGTGAGGAACAGGTCAACGGCCTGTTTAACGATGTTATCGATCTGTTTGCGGAAGAGACGCAGGAAAATCCAGGCGCGTTGCAGACCAAAGACAAGGCGCGGCTGGCCCATAACGTGTGGGTTAACCATCTTCGTCAGTGGAGTCGCAACGACGCGGCGGCTGCCCGTCTGGGCCTGGACGCAGAGGTATTACAGCAGATTGCGGATGTGCTGATCGTTACCAGCTACCGGCTGGATCTGCCGCTGCAACTGCAACGCATTGCAGAAAAAGATAAAAGCAGTGCCGCGCAGCTGCATGCCGCGACAGGCAATTTCATTAGCTGGCTTGGCTATGAAATGACGCCCGTTTCTGAACGGCCTGCAAGCCGGATCCGCAAAGGTCAGCCAATTTTTGTGACGCCAGTTGTGAGCAGCGCTTCTCCCCGTCTTACCCGACTTGGCGAGCAGCCTGTCCATGCGGCGACAGCCTATGTTTATGACTGGCTGGTTGCGCTCTACACCCGCGCGATTGAGAACGTGGATTATCAGTGCCCGTATGACGTTCAGCCTGCTGCGCGGAAAGCCTTGTCTGCCCTGCTGTCTTAATCATTGCAGCCCGCAGCAATGCGGGCTACCCCTTCATGAGCCGTTTATGAAGCCAGACAAAGCCTGAGCCAACGCTGACGGGTTTTCCCAGGACATTGAATGGCCCGCATCAGGGATAATTTTTACAGCAACGCCGTTTTGTTGCAGGCGATTAAAATCGTCATCAGGCAGGGATCGCTCACCAAAAACTAACATTACCGGGCAGCTCAATGACAAGAACAGGTGTGCCCAGTCAGGTTTAACGCCCTCGACCAGGCTTGTTGCGCCGCGCCAGACGACCCAGGGGGCATTGCTTTGAAGGCTTCCAGCCCACGGCGACGTTTCCGCCCGCAGCATGTCATCATAGCCCTGTTCCAGAAAATGTTGTTCCGTTTGGGCCGCAATTGCTCGGCTGAACATCCCGCCACCCGCATGAAAATTGGGTTCAGACACTATCAGGCCCTTAACGCGCGACGTTAACAGCGTTGCCGTTTCGATCGCGATACTCCCCCCCATGCTATGGCCATAGAGCCAGAGACTATCCAGGCCGAGATGGTTTAACAGTTCAACCACCACCTGCGCCTGTTCACTCGTGCGATAACGGTAGTTGTCAGGTTTATCACTGTAGCCGCTACCGGGAAGATCGATCAGAATGGCTCTGCGCCCCCCGAAACGGGTATCACAGACAATACGAGGATATTCATATGACGATGCGCAGCCCAACCCGTGGATAAACACAACCGGGTCACCGAAACCGGGAAGATCCTGCCAGCGCACAGTGCAGCCTGCTTGCTGCGAATAGAAACTGTTCATAAGCACTCCATGTATGACGGACTGTATATTTATACAGCCTCAATGTATGGAATGCTATGGCTGGATGCCGATTCTGGAAGCGTGCTTCAGAAAAGAGAGATCAACAGGGCAACAGGAAAGCTCATCGGCCAGGTGGAACCCACCAGGAATGCGCTCAACAGGCGAATACGTTTACGATCTTTAGACAGGAACCAGGTGATTAATGCGCAGATGGAGGCCATGATTGCGTAGAACACCAACATCTTTTGATACAACGTCATTCTGTTTACCTGAGCCGAAAAATAACCGCACGCAATATGCGTCATATGTTGACACAGATCAAGTTTTTTCGTTACATCATAACCACTTAAATACTAAGGATAATAACAACTGAGTACCTTGTGTAACAACGCCGGGTAAAGCAAAACGGTTATTATTGATAAGATGCAAATTAAATGCACTTTTTGATAAATCCATCCCCTGAGAAAGCAGTTTAATAACAGCAGGCTTTTAAGGGAGGAAACATGCTACGCATTCCGCAGAGTTGCATTCACACCCGTTCCACGCCTTTCTGGAACAAAGAAACGGCCCCCGCCGGCATTTTTAAACGTCACCTTGATACGGGCACGCGTCCGGGCGTTTACCCTCGCCTGTCGGTGATGCGTGGCGCAGTGCGTTATCTGGGCTATGCTGATGAATTTACCTCTGAGCCTGACAGCGAGCTCGTCATTGAAGCGGGTCGTTTCGGCGTTTTCCCGCCAGAGAGATGGCACCACATTGAGGTGATGACCGACGACACCCTGTTCAATATTGAATTCTTTGTTGAACCTGAGGTGCTTAAGTCCCTTTAAGCGCCCGCCAACATGAAGGAAACTATGATGTTACGTATTCCTGAAAACTTTGTTCATACCCGCTCGACGCCGTTCTGGAATAAAGAGACCGCCCCAAAAGCGCTTTTTACCCATCACAACACCAAAGCCGGCGTGTACGGTCGGTTATCCGTCATGCAGGGTGCAGTGCGTTACTTTGGCTTTGCCGATGGCGACGCCACCGAACCCGATCTGGAAGTGGTCATTGAGGCCGGTTCTTTTGGCATCTCCCCACCCCAAAAATGGCACCGCATTGAGCTACTGACCGACGACACCTATTTTAATATCGACTTTTTCGCGGATCCTGCCGTCACGCTCAGCGGTGCGGGCATCGGTAAAGTGGTCAACACGCATAAGGAGTAAATAATGGGTAAGGCTACCTATACCGTGACCGTCACCAACAACAGCAACGGCGTGTCGGTGGATTATGAAACAGAAGCGCCAATGGAGCTGTTGATCCCGGACGTCGCGGCAGATGTCGTGAAGGATCTGGTGAACACCGTTCGCGCCTACGATACGGAAAATGAACACGAGGTCTGTGGCTGGTAAGCTGAATCGCCCGGCACTGCGCCGGGCATGAGGGTTTAGTGTTTGATCATTACATGCCGGACTACCGTGTAATCCTCAAGTCCGTAGACCGACATATCTTTGCCATAACCGGATAACTTCATCCCGCCGTGCGGCATTTCGCTCACCAGCATAAAATGGGTATTGACCCAGGTGCAGCCATACTGCAACCGTGCGCTGAGGCGATGGGCGCGTCCGACGTCTTTTGTCCAGACGGACGAGGCCAGGCCGTATTGCGAATCGTTGGCCCAGTTCAGCACCTGCGCTTCATCCTCAAATTCTGTCACGCTGACCACCGGGCCAAACACTTCTCGCTGGACGATCGCATCTTCCTGCTTCGCCCCGGCCAGCAGCGTTGGCTGGAAGTAATATCCTGCCCCCTCTCTTTTACTGCCACCGGTGACGACGCGGATATGTCCAAGGGTTTTGGCTTCGTCCACGGCAGCACAAACGCGGGAAAGATGCGCTGCGGAGCTGAGCGGGCCCAGCTCGGTTGACGCATCGTCCGGCGCGCCCATTTTCAGGCTGGCAACGGCTGCGCCCAGCTTTTCGACCAGCGCGGGGTAAATCCCCTTCTGGGCATAGATACGACAGGCTGCGGTACAATCCTGACCAGCATTGTAGAAACCAAACGTACGCACGCCTTCAACCACGGCATCCAAATCTGCATCGTCAAAGACAATGACCGGGGCTTTTCCGCCCAATTCCATATGGGTACGTTTAACTGAAGATGCGGTATGCCCGATAATATGTTCTCCGGTAGCAATAGAGCCGGTGAGAGAAACCATACGGACTTTTTCGTGGCCGGTCAGCGGATCTCCTACGGTTTTTCCGCGACCAAACAGCACGTTCAGCACACCTGGCGGGAAGATATCTTTCGCCAGTTCCGCCAGCTTCAGCGCCGTCAACGGGGTAATTTCAGACGGCTTGATGACGACACAGTTTCCCGCCGCCAGCGCGGGCGCCAGCTTCCACGCCGCCATCATCAGAGGGTAGTTCCAGGGCGCAATAGAGGCGACAACGCCAACCGGGTCGCGGCGGATCATTGAGGTATGTCCTTCGAGGTATTCTCCGGCAGCCAGCCCGTTCAGGCAGCGGGCGGCCCCGGCAAAGAAGCGAAACACATCGACCACGGCCGGGATCTCATCTCCCTGAACACAGTGCAGCGGTTTCCCGCAGTTAAGGGACTCCACTTTTGCGAACGCGTCAGCGTTGGCTTCTATCACATCAGCCAGTTTCAACAGACATTCGGCGCGCGTTTTCGGCGTCGTTTGTCCCCACTCTGTGAACGCGCGATCGGCAGCCTGGACGGCAGCGTCCACCTGTGCTGCCGACGCTTCAGCAATCTCCAGCAGCACTTCACCCGTGGCAGGATTATAAACCGCCTGCTTCTCACCTTCGCCGGTCACCAGTTCACCATTAATCAGCAATTGATTTTGCATAGCATCGTCCTGTTGAAATCGACATTGTTTTCGCGTCAGCACACGTTCTGGCGGGCAGAAACGTGACAACGTCACGTTACCAATCCGCGCTCCCTTACTAAAGGTAGACCGCGCGTCATGTCGCTTCAGGAATTTTCATCAAGGTGTGACTGGGTGCAGCATCATTTCGCGGATTAACCCCGCCAGCTGGACGACCGCCTGCTCCTCCCGCTCGCCCCAGCCCCATGAGGTATTGAAACGGAAAAACGGTGTCCAGATATTGGAGGTGGAAAACATCTTGCCGGGCGCAATGCTGATTTGATGGGTTAACGCCTTCTCACTCAACCGCCCCGCATCCAGCTGTTCAGGCAGTTCAAGCCATAAAAAGTAGCCGCTGTCGTTATGATGGATTTTGACGCCGGCAGGCATATGACGCAAAAGCGATTGCCAGGCCTGCTGTTTGCGTTCAGCAAGCGTGCGTCGCAGGCGACGAAGGTGGGCGTCGTAACGTTTGGTCGCCAGGTAATCCACCAGCGCCAGCTGCATGGGAGAGCTGGTGGACAACGTACTCATCAGCTGCAACTGCTGAATACGGCGCGCATGTTTTCCCGCCGCCACCCAGCCAATACGGAAACCGGCCACCAGACACTTGGAGAATGAGGAGCAGTGCAACGTCATATCCTGCTTATCCCAGGCCTTTGCCGGAAGCGGCTTTTCACGGCCAAAGTAGAGTTCGCTGTAAACATCGTCTTCAATCAGCGTGACGTTATGCCGGGTGAGTAAGGCCACCAGCTGAGCTTTCTTCTCTGCACTCAGCGTGAAGCCGAGCGGGTTCTGACTGTTGGTCATCAGCCAGCAGGCTTTCACCGGATAATCATTTAACGCCTGCTCAAGGGCACTGAGATCGATGCCCTCACGCACGTCAGTGGCAACCGACAGCGCTTTCAGTTTCAGACGTTCAAGCGCCTGGAGTGCACCATAAAAACAGGGGTTTTCAACGATAACCCAGTCCCCTGGTTCAGTCACAGCCTGCAAACTGAGGTTAAGCGCCTCAAGCGCGCCCGCGGTGATCACAATTTCATCCGGGGAGATATTCATTCCCTGCTGAGCGTAGCGGCGGGCAATGGCATGACGTAAGTCGACGTTACCCGGCGGCAGGTTTTCGATCACGCTCATGGCGGTAGCCGTTTTGCTGACGTTAGCCAGCGATCGGTTGAGTTGCTGAAGCGGGAAAAGGCGCGGATCGGGAAACGCCGAGGCAAAAGGGACAACGGAGGGGTCGCGGCTGGCCTGTAGCACGTCGAAAATATAGGTGTTGATGTCGACCACTTCATCGCGCATCACCTGCGCGGGCGGTGCAGGCTGGTGTGTGGTCGGGCGGGCGGCAACGTAATAGCCTGACTGCGGTCTGGCAACAATGCGCCCCTGACTTTCCAGCATCTGATACGCGTGGCCCACGGTCATAAAACTCATGCCGCTGCTTGCCACCTGCTCTCGCAGAGAAGGCAGCTTATCGCCCGGCAACCATACGCCAAGCTCAATCTGCGAGATAATTTGTTGCGCCAGACGCTGGTATTTTTTCATCAGATTCTCCTTATTGCTGACAGTGTATATCAGCAGGAGAAAAAGAGAAGATTTTGCTAACTGTTATAGGAAACGCGGCAGATTACTTGCGGTACTCTGTAATGTGATTCTGAGCAGAACGCGCTGCGGCCAGGTGGTCGAGCGTGATCATCGACGATTTGCAGAAAATGCATTTCGCGCCGAACGGATTTTTGTCAGACACATCAAAAGCTGAGGTGCGGTACTGCGAGCCATGACAGCATGGGCAGCGGAAATGGATATAAGAAGTCATAGGATTCTCCTGTAAACGTAAAAACGTAAATTACTCATGAGCCGATCAGGCAATAAATGGTTCGATACAAAACTAATCGGAATGTAGATAAAGACCCAAGAGAGGCTGCGGAGAGGCACAACGTGATGAGAACTGCTTTATAAAACTACGTCAGATATTTATTTGGATTCAAAACCAGAAATCCATTAACGCATGTTGCTGGCGACAAAGCAAGCTGTTTAATGCGTAAAAATCATAAAAAGAAATTTTTTATTCTTCCTTGTTACCTATATCAGCCAGATAAAGTTCAGCTTTTCCCACAACTGTTATAGATAAATTATCGATTTCTGCTTCTGATATCTCACTTGCCGCCTCTCTATCATAACAGTACACCGTTTAACATTGAGGCAGTGCATGTTTGGTCCAGATGCGTTTCATCTTGCGCGAATACAGTTCGCCTTTACCGTATCCTTTCATATTATTTTTCCGGCGATAACCATTGGCCTGGCGAGCTATCTCGCCGTGCTGGAAGGGCTGTGGTTGAAAACAAAAAATCCCGTCTGGCGCTCGCTGTACCATTTCTGGTCGAAGATCTTCGCCGTCAACTTTGGGATGGGTGTGGTCTCCGGCCTGGTGATGGCTTATCAGTTTGGCACTAACTGGAGTGGGTTTTCCCAGTTCGCGGGCAGTATTACCGGCCCCCTGCTGACCTATGAAGTGCTTACCGCGTTCTTCCTTGAGGCGGGGTTCCTCGGGGTAATGTTGTTTGGCTGGAATAAGGTCGGGCCGGGGCTGCACTTCTTTTCGACCTGCATGGTCGCACTGGGAACCCTCATGTCTACGTTCTGGATCCTCTCGTCAAACAGCTGGATGCAGACACCGCAAGGGTATGAAATCATCAACGGTCAGGTCGTTCCGGTGGACTGGTTTGCCGTGGTGTTTAACCCCTCCTTCCCTTACCGCCTGCTGCACATGTCGATAGCGGCATTTCTCAGCAGCGCGCTGTTTGTCGGTGCTTCCGCGGCCTGGCATTTGCTGCGCGGAAACAATACGCCCGCTATTCGCACCATGTTTTCCATGGCGTTGTGGATGACGTTGATCGTGGCCCCAGTCCAGGCGCTGGTGGGGGATATGCACGGGCTTAACACCTTAAAACACCAGCCAGCGAAAATAGCCGCCATAGAAGGCCACTGGGAGAATCCGCCGGGTGAGCCTACCCCACTGCTGCTATTTGGCTGGCCGGATATGGAGCAGGAACGGACCCGTTTTGGCCTGGAAATTCCCGCTCTCGGCAGCCTGATCCTGACCCACAGTCTCGATAAACAGGTTCCGGCATTGAAAGAGTTCCCAAAAGAAGATCGCCCGAACGCCACCATTGTCTTCTGGTCTTTCCGCATCATGGCCGGCCTGGGAATGTTGATGCTGCTCCTGGGCGTGACGGCAATCTGGCTGCGTTATAAACAGCGCCTTTATACCTCACGTTCCTTCCTGTGGTTTGCCCTGCTGATGGGGCCGTCCGGGCTGATCGCGATCCTCGCCGGATGGGTAACAACGGAGGTCGGCCGCCAGCCCTGGGTCGTCTATGGTCTACAGCGTACAAAGGATGCGGTTTCCGCGCATGGCGATCTGCACATGAGCGTCAGTTTGCTGGCCTTCTTCGTGGTTTATACCGCAGTATTCGGCGTGGGTTACAGCTATATGGTGCGTCTGATTAAAAAAGGGCCGCAGCCCCATGAATCCTTCGCGACTGAATCCGATGGCCGCCCTGCTCGTCCGCTTTCTGCCGTCACCACTGAATTTAAGGAGTAACCGTAATGGGTATCGATCTTTCCATTATCTGGTTCGTGATTATCGTTTTCGCCACGTTGATGTATATCGTGATGGACGGTTTTGATTTGGGGATAGGCATCTTGTTTCCGGCAACGCCGAATGCGGACGACCGCGACGTGATGGTCAATAGCGTGGCTCCCGTCTGGGATGGCAACGAAACCTGGCTGGTGCTTGGCGGTGCGGCCCTGTTTGGCGCCTTTCCTCTCGCCTATGCGGTTATCATCGACGCGCTATCCATTCCACTGACAATAATGCTGATCGGGCTTATATTTCGTGGCGTCGCCTTCGAATTTCGCTTCAAGGCCACTCCGGCGCACCGCCCGTTCTGGGATAAGGCCTTTATTGGCGGATCAATTGTGGCGACCTTTAGCCAGGGCATCACCGTCGGCGCGGTCATCCATGGGTTCAGCATCACTGGTCGCGCTTACAGCGGTGGTCCGTTTGACTGGTTTACCGCGTTCAATTTTTTCTGCGGTGCGGGTCTTGTAGTGGCTTACGCGCTGCTAGGTTCAACGTGGCTGGTAATGAAAAGCGAAAATGCCCTGCAACAGCGGATGCGTCAGGTATCGAAAGTGCTTCTGCTCCTGCTTCTGGTATTCATTGCAGTAATCAGTATCTGGACCCCTCTCGCCCAACCAGCTATTGCTGCGCGCTGGTTTACGCTGCCGAATCTGTTTTATCTGCTGCCCGTTCCTGCGCTGGTTGCGATCCTGAGTCTGTGCCAGTGGCGCTGCCTGAACGATCCTGCGAGCCATACTCTGCCGTTTGTTATGACATTAGGGCTGGTTTTTCTTGGCTTTAGCGGGCTTGGGATCAGCATCTGGCCGCATATTATCCCGCCGGACATTACCCTGTGGCAGGCCGCTGCGCCAGTCCAAAGCCAGGGCTTTATGTTAGTGGGTGCACTGTTGATCATTCCCGTGATTCTGGTCTACACCTTCTGGAGTTATTACGTTTTTCGCGGAAAAGTACAGCATGGGGAGGGTTATCACTGATGCAACAACCTGTATGGAAACGTTTGATGTGGCTTGCCATCATCTGGGGCGGCAGCGTTCTGGCGCTGGCCTGCGTAAGTATGCTCTTTAAAATGCTGATGGCCGCAGCCGGATTTAAATCGCACTAACTCACTGACCGGGTGCGCCGCCGCCCGGTCCCTTCCCGCACTTTCAGATAAACCCCATTAACACTCAGGAGGGTATGGTTACACTGAAAAAATATTTACGGTATTGATAGTTTGAGAAAAAAAATGAAAAAGCTCGCGGCAGTAAGTTTAATCAGCCTCGCACTGGCTGGATGCGTTAATCCTGGTAAAGCCTCCGTTCAGACCGAACAGCTAGAGAATCATCGTTTCGTTCTGGAAAATGTGGATGGCAAAGCGGTTAAAGGCGGGAAAACCCAGCCTGAAATTCGCTTCAGTGCGCAACCCAATATCAGCCTGATTAACAACATTGTCGTCTCCGGCACAATGTGCAACGGCTTCAACGGCCAGGGGAAACTGTCCGAAGGAGAGTTGACGGTCAAAACGCTGGCAATGACGCGGAAACTCTGCACCGAGCCGCAGCTAAATGAACTGGATCAGACCATCGCCGATATGCTACGCACAGGCGCACAGGTAGACCTGACCGAAGACCAGTTAACCCTGGCGACAGCCAATAAGACATTGATGTTTAAGCGAGTTGAATAACTCAGTAGCTTCCGCACGAACCTACGGCAAGCGACTGCTCACTACAGCGTTTGCCATTTGGCAATGCGCACATGCCGATGGCGGAGCCATCGAGCTGACGGGCAACGGAGAGTGAACCGCCGATCATTGCGCAGTTGGCCTGACCTGAACTGGACATCGCCGCCCGCATACCTGGCGTAACGTGTGCCGCTGACGCCTGCTGTACAGGTTCATTGCTGCATGCCGACAACAGTAACGCGGCACATCCGACCCAAAATGCTGAACGCATACCTTCCTCCCCATAATTAACGCGAAACCTATGCATAATAGGCATCACGCGACGCATCGTCGAGAGCGGATGTGCGTATTTATGCGCCCTGGTAACAATTTCTCGCAATTTTTTAACACGAATAGCCTACGAGTCATTGATACAGCGCATACCAAGGACACAAAAGCGAAAATCGTAAAACCTGAGCTTTGCTAAAATACACAGATAATATTCAGGGTCTGTCGTCGTTTTACAGGCCCCTCTTTTTGCGCAATGTAAGGGTGTTGTCCTATGCAAACTATTGACGGCAATGGTGCAGTCGCGTCTGTTGCGTTTCGTACCAGCGAAGTGATCGCTATCTACCCCATCACTCCCAGCTCCACGATGGCTGAACAGGCTGACGCCTGGGCTGGTAATGGGATAAAAAACGTCTGGGGCGATGTCCCGCGGGTTGTAGAGATGCAGTCCGAAGCCGGTGCCATTGCCACCGTGCATGGTGCGTTGCAGACCGGTGCCCTGTCGACCTCGTTTACGTCGTCTCAGGGGCTGCTGTTGATGATCCCCACGCTTTACAAGCTGGCAGGGCAATTAACGCCATTCGTGTTGCACGTCGCCGCACGCACCGTAGCCACTCACGCTCTCTCTATTTTTGGCGACCACTCAGATGTGATGGCCGTGCGTCAGACCGGCTGCGCTATGCTCTGCGCCAGCAGCGTGCAGGAAGCGCAGGACTTCGCGCTGATTTCGCATATCGCCACGCTGAAAAGCCGAGTGCCATTTATTCATTTCTTCGATGGTTTCCGTACGTCCCACGAGATCAATAAAATCGTTCCGCTACCGGACGACACTATTCTTAATCTGCTGCCGCAGGCTGACATCGATGCGCATCGCGCTCGCGCCCTCAATCCGGAACATCCGGTGATCCGGGGTACCTCTGCGAACCCGGATACCTATTTCCAGTCCCGCGAGGCGACGAACCCGTGGTACAACGCGGTCTATGAGCACGTTAAACAGGCGATGGACGATTTTGCCGCTGCGACGGGCCGCAAATATAAGCCGTTTGAATATTACGGTCATCCGCAGGCCGAGCGCGTGATCGTCCTGATGGGCTCCGCCATTGGCACCTGTGAAGAGGTGGTTGATGAGCTATTGACGCGTGGTGAAAAAGTTGGCGTGCTCAAAGTTCGCCTCTACCGTCCCTTCTCAGCGAAACACCTGCTCGCAGCCCTGCCGGATAGCGCGCGTGCAGTGGCGGTACTGGACCGCACCAAAGAGCCTGGCGCACAGGCTGAGCCACTTTATCTGGATGTGATGACCGCTCTGGCTGAGGCGTTTAACCGCGGTGAGCGCGAAACGCTGCCACGCGTCATTGGCGGGCGTTATGGATTGTCTTCCAAAGAGTTCGGACCGGAGTGCGTCCTGGCGGTATTTGCTGAACTCCGCGAGGCAAAACCGAAGCCGCGCTTTACGGTCGGCATTTATGATGACGTGACTAACCTTTCTCTCCCCTTGCCGGAAAACACCCTGCCCTCGACTGCGAAACTGGAAGCGCTGTTCTACGGTCTGGGTAGCGACGGCAGCGTCTCGGCAACCAAGAACAACATCAAAATTATCGGCAACTCTACGCCGTGGTATGCGCAAGGGTATTTCGTCTATGACTCCAAAAAAGCGGGCGGACTGACCGTCTCCCACCTGCGCGTCAGCGAACACCCGATCCGCTCGGCATACCTGATTTCTCAGGCGGATTTTGTTGGCTGTCACCAGCTCCAGTTCATTGATAAATATCAGATGGCCGAGCGCCTGAAGCCCGGCGGTATTTTCCTGATCAACACCCCTTACAGCGCCGACGAGGTCTGGGCACGCCTGCCCCAGGAAGTGCAGGCGGTGCTTAACCAGAAACAGGCGCGCCTGTATGTCATTAACGCCGCGAAGATCGCCCGCGAATGCGGCCTGGCGGCGCGCATCAATACGGTTATGCAGATGGCGTTCTTCCACCTGACCAATATTCTGCCGGGCGACAGCGCGCTGATGGAGCTTCAGGGTGCAATCGCCAAAAGCTACAGCAGCAAGGGTCAGGAACTGGTTGAGCGCAACTGGCAGGCGCTGGCGCTGGCCCGCGAATCGCTGTTCGCGGTGCCGTTGCAGCCGGTCAATGCCAGCAGTCCGAACCGGCCGCCAGTGGTGTCTGACGCCGCCCCGGATTTCGTCAAAACCGTCACGGCGGCGATGCTTGCCGGACTGGGCGACACCCTTCCCGTCTCTGCGCTTCCGCCTGACGGAACCTGGCCGATGGGTACGACCCGCTGGGAAAAACGCAACATTGCCGAAGCGATCCCTATCTGGAAAGAAGAGCTGTGCACCCAGTGCAACCACTGCGTGGCGGCCTGCCCGCACTCCGCCATTCGCGCCAAAGTGGTGTCGCCAGAAGCGTTAGATGGCGCGCCGGAAAGTTTGCACTCGCTGGATGTAAAATCCCGCGATATGCGTGGTCAGAAATATGTCCTACAGGTGGCGCCGGAAGACTGTACCGGCTGTAACCTGTGCGTCGAGGTGTGCCCGGCGAAAGATCGTCAGGACCCGTCAATCAAAGCCATCAATATGATGTCGCGTCTTGAACATGTTGAAGAAGAGAAAGTGAATTATGATTTCTTCCTCGACCTGCCCGAAATCGATCGCAACAAGCTGGAACGCATTGACATTCGTACCTCGCAGCTCATCACCCCGCTCTTCGAGTACTCCGGGGCGTGCTCCGGCTGCGGCGAAACACCGTATATCAAACTGCTCACTCAGCTTTACGGTGACCGAATGCTGATTGCCAACGCGACGGGCTGCTCGTCAATCTATGGGGGTAACCTGCCGTCTACGCCATACACCACCGACGCGAACGGTCGCGGCCCGGCGTGGGCAAACTCGCTTTTCGAGGACAACGCAGAATTTGGTCTGGGATTCCGTCTGACGGTCGATCAGCACCGCGCCCGCGTAATGCGTCTGCTGGCACAATTTGCCGATAAGATCCCGGCAGAACTGAATGATGCCCTGCATGCGGAGGCCACACCTGACGTTCGTCGCGCGCAGGTTGCTGAACTGCGCAACGCGCTTCAGGGTGTTGAAGGGGCTGAACAACTCCTGACTGATGCTGACGCGCTGGTTGAAAAATCTGTCTGGCTGATCGGCGGCGACGGGTGGGCCTACGATATTGGTTTCGGCGGTCTTGACCATGTCCTGAGCCTGACCGAAAACGTCAATATTCTGGTGCTTGATACTCAGTGCTATTCCAACACCGGCGGACAGGCCTCGAAAGCAACGCCATTGGGGGCGGTCACGAAATTTGGTGAGCACGGCAAGCGCAAGGCGCGTAAAGATTTGGGCGTCAGCATGATGATGTATGGACACGTCTACGTCGCGCAGATTTCGCTGGGGGCGCAGCTCAACCAGACGGTGAAAGCCATTCAGGAAGCGGAAGCGTATCCAGGGCCGTCGCTGATTATCGCCTACAGTCCGTGTGAGGAGCATGGCTACGATCTGGCGCTCAGCCACGACCAGATGCGTCAGCTCACCGCAACCGGCTTCTGGCCACTGTACCGCTTCGACCCGCGCCGTGCCGATGAAGGGAAATTGCCGCTGGCGCTGGATTCGCGTCCGCCGTCAGACGCCCTTGCCGAAACCTTACTTCAGGAGCAGCGTTTCCGCAGGCTGAACGCTCAACAGCCAGAAGTGGCAGAGCAGCTATGGAAGGATGCGGCAGCGGATCTACAGAAGCGGTATGACTTCCTGGCGCAACTGGCGGGGAAAGCCGAAAAATCGACCAGCGAATAACCTGTATGCCCGGCTTGTCCGGGCATTTTTTTGCCAAAAAAAGCCCGATGCACGTGCACCGGGCGAATCCAGAAGATCGGTGAAAATTGCCTCAATGTTCTGAACAATATTCACGTGAATTATGGATGAAAAAATCTTAAAGGCATATAACGGCGTGAAGGTTACCTTGTTTTCCACGTAATTAATAATTTTTATTTTGTATTGATTATAATAATTCATTCATGGCATCAATCGTTATTTCTACCGCATCATTTGGTTTAGATTTTACTTAACCCGTAACAATTATATTTTATTCATTCGCCGTCAGAGTGATTTAGCATGGGACAGCTTTCCAGCCCGGAAAGTTCACGAAGTAATAAAAAAATAACTGCAAAGGAATAATCAAAATGCAAAGAAAAGTACTGGCACTGATGATCCCCGCTTTGTTAATGGCTGGCGCCGCTCACGCAGCTGAAATTTATAATAAAGACGGCAATAAACTGGATCTGTATGGCAAAGTAGATGGTCTGCATTATTTCTCTGACGACGCGTCTAAAGATGGCGATCAAACCTATATGCGACTGGGCTTCAAAGGTGAAACCCAAATCAACGACATGATGACTGGCTTCGCACAATGGGAATACAACATTCAGGCAAACAACACCGAAGGGTCTGACAATCAGTCCTGGACGCGTCTGGCCTTCGCGGGTGTGAAGGTGGGCGATTACGGCTCCTTCGATTACGGCCGTAACTATGGCGTCCTGTACGACGTTGAAGGCTGGACCGATATGCTGCCAGAATTTGGTGGCGACTCTTATACTTATGCCGATAACTTTATGACCGGTCGTGCAAACGGCGTGGCTACCTACCGTAACACCGACTTCTTTGGTCTGGTGCAGGGTCTGAACTTCGCGGTGCAGTATCAAGGTAATAATGAAGGTAATAACTGCGACGAGAATTTCTGCTCTACCAATGAAGGGACCAACAACGGTCGTGATACACGTCATGAAAATGGTGACGGTTACGGTATATCCGCAACCTACGATTTCGGCATGGGCTTCAGCGCAGGTGCGGCATATACTTCATCTGACCGTACCAACGATCAGGTAAATTACACTACTGCGGGCGGCGATACTGCGGATGCATGGACCGCAGGTCTGAAATACGATGCCAACAACATTTATCTGGCGGCAATGTATTCCGAAACCCGCAATATGACGCCGTACGGCGACAATGCAGATGCGGTGGCAAACAAAACCCAGAACTTCGAAGTCACCGCACAATATCAGTTCGATTTCGGTCTGCGTCCGGCTATTTCCTATTTACAGTCCAAAGGTAAAGACCTGGGCAATGGCCAGGACGATAAAGATCTGGTGAAATACGCTGACGTCGGTGCTACCTACTATTTCAACAAAAACATGTCCACCTATGTTGATTATAAAATTAACCTGCTGGATGAAGATGATTCGTTCTACAAAAACAATGGCATCGGTACGGATGACATCGTAGCGTTAGGTCTGGTTTACCAGTTCTAATCCCGTTAGCCCGCAGCGATCTGCGGGCTAATTTTATCGCTGTTTCGCCTGTTCTTTGCGGAAAGAGAGATAGCCAATTACCCCGCTGTCGCCATCCATAGGGTGATTTACTCCATCCATTACCGCCACTTCCGGGAAGTCGAATGGCGTGACATTTTCCAGACAGGCGACATTCACACCATATTCATTGGGATTGGAACGTCGTTGATGGAACGTGTAAATACCGCAAATCGAACAGAAGAAATGGCGCGCCGTGCCGGTGTTGAAACGGTACTCTGTGAGCGTGTCCGCGCCCTGCGTCACCTTAATGCCCGTCAAAGGCGCTGAAACCACTACCGCCCCACGCATCCTGCAAAACGAGCAGCTACATCGACGTGCGGTATTCAGGCCGTCCGTCAGCTCAACCGTAAATTTCACCGCCCCACAATGACACTGTGCATGACGAATATCAGCCATTGTTATACTCCTTTTCTCACTAATTCAGCCGCTTTTAAAAAGACCTCATCTTCGACACCATCCCCCTTCTGCCTGCCGAGCCTTACCAGCTCAGCGACAATACTTTCACGGTTGATGATCTTCTGGGATGAAACCAGCCCGATAACGGCGGCACCAATCGCCAGCCCAACTAATCCTGTCTGCTCGTCTTTATTTTTCATAGAAGCGCTCCCTTGTCCCCCTCAAAAGCGTAGCAGGAGAAATGTAAAACGCGCTGGTACGCGGGAATGAGATCCGTGCTTTATCTCAGCTGTTCGCCAGGCAAAACAGTAGGGGTTCTGAGCGGTTATCAGACAACGTTGAAGAGGACAACATGAATAGCGGTGCGCATAGAGAGGCCGAATGGGTGTTAAAACCGCCTTCGAAAAGGCGGCAGGTCATTACTCTGGATCTTTATCGCCTGATTCAGGCGCTGAGCCAGGATCATCTTTCGGTTTTTTTCCATCCTTGTCCGGGTTATCCGGGCTGGGATTATAATCAGGATGGTCACCATTAACGGGACGGTCAGTCATTTTCACCTCCGTTTTTACTGCGTAAGCTGTAAGTGTAGACAACCCTTCAGTCTTAACCAAACTTCTCCTGTGGAGCTCATTTGTAAATCGTGCTGGCATTCGGCGCTGCAATCCGTACCATACACGACACACTTTCGCATGCTGGTTTTTACCGGTAGCCGCAAACCCGTCTTTTATCGCTAACCAGATGGGGCACGTACATGCGCAGATGGTGTATGAAATCTATGCTACATGGATAGAAGAGATGAACACGAAGCTGACGCTTTGAAATCGTTTTCCTCACCCTGTGCCCCATTTGAGATCTGAGTAACGAATAGATGCAACAAAATCAAGAAATTAACAAGAAAGAACAGTACAACCTGAATAAACTGCAAAAGCGACTGCGCCGTAACGTGGGCGAAGCCATTGCAGACTTCAACATGATTGAAGAAGGCGATCGCATCATGGTCTGCCTGTCGGGCGGTAAAGACAGCTACACCATGCTGGAGATCCTGCGCAATCTACAGCAAAGCGCACCGGTGAACTTTTCCCTGGTCGCGGTTAACCTCGATCAGAAACAGCCGGGCTTCCCGGAGCATATCCTGCCGGAGTACCTTGAGAACCTGGGCGTTGAGTACAAAATCGTAGAAGAGAATACCTACGGCATTGTTAAAGAGAAGATCCCAGAGGGCAAAACGACCTGCTCGCTCTGCTCACGTTTGCGTCGCGGCATTCTGTACCGCACCGCAACCGAACTGGGCGCCACCAAGATTGCGCTTGGTCATCACCGGGACGACATTCTGCAAACGCTGTTTCTGAATATGTTCTATGGCGGCAAAATGAAGGGAATGCCACCGAAGCTGATGAGCGACGACGGCAAACACATCGTGATCCGCCCACTCGCCTACTGCCGCGAGAAAGACATTGGGCGTTTCTCCCAGGCCAAAGCCTTCCCTATCATTCCGTGCAATCTGTGCGGCTCACAGCCGAACCTGCAACGTCAGGTCATTGGCGACATGCTGCGTGACTGGGATAAACGCTATCCGGGCCGCATCGAAACCATGTTCAGCGCCATGCAGAACGTGGTGCCTTCGCACCTGGCCGACGTTGAACTGTTCGATTTCAAAGGGATTAACCACGGTTCAGAGGTGGTGAATGGCGGGGATCTGGCGTTTGACCGCGAAGAGATCCCGATGCAGCCTGCTGGCTGGCAGCCAGAGGAAGAGGATGCGCAATTCGATGAACTGCGCCTGAACGTGGTAGAAGTCAAGTAACCTGGCAGCGTCTCAGATATCGTTTCTGAGACGCGTTTTAAGCTTATTTGAGCAGTCGAACGCGGCAGGTCTTCCCTTTAATCTTCCCGCCCTGCAACTGCTTCCAGGCCTTATGCGCAACCGACTGGCGAACCGCTACGTAGACATGCGCAGGATGGACCGTGATCTTGCCAATATCTGCCCCGTCGAGACCGATATCCCCAGTTAACGCCCCCAGAACGTCACCGGGACGCATTTTGGCCTTTTTACCGCCGTCGATGCACAAGGTGGCCATTTCCGCCGCCAGCGGAGCGATGCTGATATTACCAGGGGTATTCACCCAGTTGAGTTTCAGTTGCAGCATTTCCGCAAGAATATTGGCGCGCTGCGCCTCTTCAGGTGCGCAGAAGCTGATGGCGAGACCACTGTTACCTGCACGCGCGGTACGCCCGATGCGGTGGACATGCACTTCCGGATCCCATGCCAGTTCGAAATTCACCACCAGCTCAAGCGATTTAATATCCAGGCCACGGGCCGCAACATCCGTTGCAACCAGCACGCGTGCGCTGCCGTTAGCGAAACGCACCAGAGTCTGATCGCGATCGCGCTGTTCCAGATCGCCATGCAGCGATAATGCGCTCTGTCCGGCATCATTCAGAGCATCGCACACCGCCTGACAATCTTTTTTGGTATTACAGAACACCACGCAGGACGCTGGCTGGTGTTGGCTCAGCAATTTTTGTAGCAGTGGAATTTTGCCCTGCTGCGATGTCTCGAAGAACTGCTGCTCAATCGCCGGTAACGCATCGACAGTATCGATTTCAATGGTCAGCGGGTTCTTCTGCACGCGCCCGCTGATCGCTGCAATCGCCTCTGGCCAGGTGGCAGAAAATAGCAGCGTCTGACGCGTGGCTGGCGCAAAGCGGATCACTTCGTCAATCGCATCGCTGAAGCCCATATCCAGCATGCGGTCAGCTTCATCCATCACCAGCGTTTGCAGTGCATCGAGTGAAACAGTGCCTTTTTGCAGGTGATCGAGCAGACGGCCCGGCGTTGCCACAATGATATGCGGCGCGTGCTGAAGGGAATCGCGCTGCGCTCCGAACGGTTGCCCGCCGCAGAGCGTTAAAATTTTAGTGTTAGGCAAAAAACGCGCCAGACGACGCAGCTCACCCGCGACCTGGTCGGCCAGCTCGCGCGTCGGGCAGAGTATCAGGGACTGGGTCTGAAACAGGGTTGCATCAATGTGTTGTAACAGGCCTAGCCCGAATGCAGCCGTTTTTCCACTGCCGGTTTTCGCCTGCACGCGCACGTCACGGCCTTCAAGGATAGCCGGCAGCGCGGCGGCCTGGACAGGGGTCATAGTGAGGTAGCCCAACTCATTCAGGTTAGTCAGTTGGGCTTCAGGCAGAACGTTCAGCGTGGAAAAAGCGGTCACAATATACTCTCGTGGTAATGATTGCAGTCAGATGGCGCGTATCCTCGCAGATCTGCGCTAACGATGCGACAATTTAATCGGTTCTTCATCGGGCGGCGGATCCGGCATCGGCTGCGGACGTGGGACAGGATCGGGTATCGGCGTCGGATCGGTGGGCACTGGATCGGACTGCCAGGTGTTAAGGCGTTGCAGGGCAAGTAGCATACTCATCTTTTCCTCCAGATTAGGGTGCTTACTCCTAAAGGGTAGACGCAGATAAACAGGAGGCAAAAAAAAGCCGACTATGAAGTCGGCGTCGTACGAATCAATTGTGCTATGCAGTAATTCAAAAAAAGGAAGTAAGACAATATGGAGCGCAACGCCCATCGCTTGACGTTGCATTCACCTGCGGGAGTAATATTGCACCTAACATGGTCGGAGTTTATTGACTTCGCTCAATTAAAATGTCGTTTTGAAGCCGACTCTGCCTCAGAAAAGCGTAAATTTACAGCCATTTACTACGATGCAACCACCATGCAACACCCCCAATCAAAACCACTAACATGACGCAAAACGTGGTGAAGCCATAGTGATATTCACCGCCGGGGATCCCTCCGAGGTTTACGCCAAACAACCCCGTCAGGAAGGTACTCGGTAAAAAGACCATCGCCATCAGCGACATGGTGTACGTTCTCCTGGCTAACGACTCCTGCATCACCTGGGCTATCTCATCCGCCATGACTGCCGTTCTGGCAATACATGAGTCAATCTCGTCCAGTCCACGTCCGAGCCGGTCAGCGATATCCTGCATTCTGCGGCGCTGATCGTCGTTCATCCAGCTCATGCGTTCGCTGGCCAGCCGCGCATAAACGTCGCGCTGAGGGGTCATATAGCGGCGCATCACGATGAGCTGCTTACGCAGCAGCGCCAGAAAACCACGTGGGGGGATTTGCTGATCGAGCAGGTTATCTTCCAGATCGATGATTTTATCGTGAAGTTCTTCTATAAACTCGCTGGCATGATCGGTCAGCGCATCACACACATCCACCAGCCAGCTGCCGCAATCCGTAGGCCCCGTGCCCTCTTTCAGATCGTTAATGACATCATCCAGCGCCAGCACTTTTCTCTGGCGGGTGGAAACAATCAGCCGTTCATCCATATAAACACGCATTGCCACCAGCTGATCCGGACGCTCATCCGTACTGCCGTTTATACAACGCAGCGTAATTAACGTCCCCTCACCCATCCGGCTTACGCGGGGTCTGAGACTTTCTCCCGCCAGCGCATCCCGAACGTTGTTGGGCAGTAGCGGCGTGGACGCGAGCCACTCGGCGCTGTCCGGGTGCGTGTAGTTGAGGTGCAGCCAGCATGGATGTTCGCTGTCGATGTGATCCTGATCTTCAAGCGGCCTTGCGCCGCCTTGTCCATCAAACA
The DNA here is from genome assembly GCF_016082135.1 of Enterobacter sp. YSU. NCBI lineage: Bacteria > Pseudomonadati > Pseudomonadota > Gammaproteobacteria > Enterobacterales > Enterobacteriaceae > Enterobacter > Enterobacter sp. YSU. The sequence goes on along the minus strand of NZ_CP059487.1, from coordinate 3,973,822 downwards.
CCCATGCAAAAACTGCGTCAGGTACGTTAACCTCAGACCCTTTAATGCTCTCCACAGCGCCTCCACCGTTTTATCTCTTTCGGTGTCAGTCTAGCTTTCGCCGAGGGTTAAGCAATAATTATGTGAGGCATCGTCCTGAATACGTTCAGGAATTCACCGCCCATTCGCGGCTTCTTAACGCATTGTCAGTCTGGAACTCATTTTCCAGACGGAAATTACGTGTTCGTGTCTGGAGCTCAATCACCTGATTGCGCAGCACATCTGACGATCCATTGAGTTCCTCAACCATCGACACGTTGCTCTGCGTTACGCGTTCAAGCTCTGATAATGCCTGCGTAATTTGTGAAATACCTTTTTCCTGTTCTGATGTTGAGGCGGATATTTCATCCATCAGTCTGCTCACATTGCCCGAACCGGTAACAATGTCATGCATGTTTTTTTCGGCTTCAGAGACCACGTTAACGCCCTGCGTCACGTTATGGCTGGTAACTTCAATCAGTGACTTAATATTTTTTGCCGCTTCGGCGCTACGATGCGCCAGGCTTCTCACCTCACCCGCGACCACAGAAAACCCTTTACCATGGTCGCCCGCTCTTGCCGCTTCAACGGCGGCGTTAAGCGCCAGAATATTGGTCTGAAAAGCGATACCGTCAATCAGCGAGATAATCTCTGTCATTTGCTGGGCGCAGTCGGTAATCGACTGCATATTGTTCGCGACCTGCCCCATTAATTCTCCGCCTTTACGCGCCTGTAACGTCGCGATATTCGCCTGCTCGCTGGCTAAACGGGTATTGTCGGCATTATTTTTTGTACTTGCAGCCATCTCTTCCATGCTGGCTGCCGTTTGCACCAGCGAAGCTGACTGCTGTTCTGTTTTGACGGAAAGCTGCGCGCTGCGTGAAGAGAGTTGATCAGACAGGGTCATCGCGGTTTGCGAGGAGGCGCGGATCTCACGGACCAGCGTTGCAATGTTGTTGGAGAGACTGTTAATCCCCGGGATCAGTCGTCCCGCACAGTTGTTGCCAAATTCAGGTATCAACACGCCAAGTTTGCCTGACGTTACTTCTTCAATACTTTTTTTCACCGTATTGATCGGCGTCACAAGATATTTTGTCATGTACGCCCAAAGCAAAAATAAAGCGATGAATTGTACAATTATGACTGCAATAAAAAGCGAAGAATTTCGTGAAAATAGCGCTATAACTCCATCACTTACCAAAAATACACATAAAAGGAAATAGATAATGAACGTTCTGACACTAATATTTCTTAGCATACGTTTTCCTGGGACATTATATTTTGGTTGGCATTAAGGGTTATAGCATTGCCATACAAATTTGTCCTCACGTTCGTCGCTGGTTTGTTGTTTTGCAGTTTGATTTGCGCAGTTTTACTTAAGGCGGATAAAAAGCATGTTTTACGCTAAATATCTGGCTTGTCGTTGGGTTGCTGATACCCCTTCCATAACGGTAATTATATATTTAAGGAGGGGTACTGTAGGTCGCCGTTGTTTAGTGGCGCTTAATAAGTTAACGTAGTTAATACGCGTTCCTCTCGTTAGAGTGGCTTACGTTCAGGCCAGACAGTCGATAGTCTGGAAAAAACGGTCCTCTGTCATGAGGATATTCTCTTTTGGACTTTGATGCCCGCGACGAATATACCAGCCTGTTTCAGGCGCCATGCTTAAATGGAATATCCTCGCCCCCGACAGACTATCGGGGACATTAATACTCATCGTCACACACCCCTTCTCCGGCCCGCTGATCACCTGTTCTGGCATAATGGTGACGCTGCGATCCCCATTTTGCAAAATGATCGTCGTAATGGCATAACGACATATACCGCTACTGAGGCTGTAGCCAACCGTACTTAAATCGGTGATATGTTTTTTAGATAAAAATATTTCAATACCAGAACCTTCAAACCATGTAATGATTTGCTGCGCAAGATCCTCCATCCGCTCACAAAACGCCCTGACTTCGGCCTCAGCCGTATTAACATAGATCGGTTTGTCCCCGATGCTCTGCTGCACTTTCTTAAAAAAACGCTCTCTTGCTGACATGTCAACTCCGTGTTTTTCGCCAGTCTCATTATTCTTTTTGGTGCTTCAGCAAGGCATAGCTGGCAATCAACTGCTGAAGATGCTGTTCGGCTTGGTTTAGCTGCGCTGCTGACACGGGTTGCCCGGCAGGTAAAATGGAAAGCAGACGAAGCTGCTCCTCAAGCGGAACGGTATGGCTGAAGGACTGCGACATGGCAAACACGGCTGATTTCAGTTCGCTGACCGTCATGTACTTCCCCTTCTGTTCATCCAGCGCGTTTAGCCTGTTCGTCAACTGCTGTAACTGCGTCATTCCCTGATGCCAGCCATTCAGCTCTGACTCTGCAAGTCCGGCAACGCTAATCTGCTTGTGCCACTGTTGCGCCAAGGGTTTGGCCTCTTCAGGCCACAGCGTCAGCGCCTGCTGCACCAGACGGTCGCCGTAGCTTACTGCCCAGTCTGGTTTCAGGTGTAAAAGCTGCGCTAACAGCTGCTGTGTCTTGCTGATCCCCGGTTCAGGTGGCGGTGACGTTTGTTGCAGCGCCTGCAACTGTGCTGTAGAGAGTCCATCAGGTAAAGGAGTCAGGGACGCGGCCAGCTGAGTTTGTACTGAATCTGGCGCATGCATCGTCTGCCATCCCACTGCGACAATGCTGGCTGCCGCCAGCATGAACAACATACCCGCAGCAAATGGCTTCCACTGCTTCACGGGTACAGGAGGCTCTTTATTCGGCAACGGCTCGGGCTGAACCACATAAACCCATTTACAACGCTCTGTCGGTTCTGTGAGGTGGAGTTCAGCGGCCCCCACCGCGTTACCCGGCAGACTTACGCCCGTATTTTCGCTGTTTTCCAGACGCACTGCTGCGTTCTGCATCATCGTGCGCAGAGCATCAAGCTGAGCAGCATGCTTAAGTTCGAGGCGCTGCAACATGTCACTCAGAGCCTTCAGATTCTCCTCAGCCTGATAAAGCTGCCCTAAATCGGCATACGTCAACGTCAGCGTTCTCACCACCTGTTGCAGGCGTTTGCTCAGTGCATTGAGGATTTCAACTCGCGCATGGACAGGCTGTGGCCAGAGGCTACCCCACTGACGGACGACCAGTGCAGCCAGTAGCGCCAGCCCTTCATTCATACCATAGAGGCCGGCAAGATGCGTGCGGGCGAGCGTATACCAGGCAGCCGTTTGTAGCTCCACACCGTTATGCTCGAACAGTGACAGACAGAGCGTTTCCGCGTGTTGCCAGTTAACATCCGGGCGTGCCGGATGGGTGAGCTTGTTCATTTCGTCGCGCAAGGCAGCGTAATCCGCAAGCGTGCGCGGATCCCCGCCGGTTTTAAGTTGGCGTTCAGAATTTATTGTCATAACTGTTTTAACCTGAGTAATAACTAGATGGCGGCTCGTGCATCGAGGTATTGCTGTTGTTTCAGATGACGGATTAATACCCTGCCCTCGGGCATAAATTCCGTGCCGTAGCGCACCAGCCCCACCCCCTTCAGCTCCGCATCAATGGCGTAGCGGAGTTCACCGGGCTGCATCTGTTCCTGCATAACCACGTTAATCCGGCTCAGGCGCGGCTCATATTTCAGCAACACGGCCGACAGTGTGGTGATCAACTGGTGGGCGGTCCCGGGCATTCCCTGGAGGATTTTTGTCATATCCGGCAGGCCGTAGTCCGGCAGGTGGGCCAGCGTACCGGCGCGGCAGTTGAGGATGCGCTGCATGTTATCGAGTACTGATAAAATCACCTGATTCTGTTCGCTGACCTGGTTGAGGCTCAGGCCACCTGAGAAATTGCCGCTCAGCATTTCATACAGCGATGGCGTATTATGTCCCTTAGGCATCAGTCATCCTTCAATGGCTGTAACGTCAGGTGGTTATTCCCGGCCTCCAGAATGCGCGGCTTATCCGGATCGAGATCTTCACGTTTTAGAACCTGCTTCCAGGTATTGTTTACCAGGTCCGGGTGACGAAACAGGCCGACTACCGCGACAAACTGCGTTTCTTCTTCCATTGGCATATCAAGATTTGTATCACCGCCCGGTTTTACGACCACATCGCGGGTCGCCATCAGGTCGGTTTTCAGAATAGTTTCGCCATCGTTCAGTAGTTGCTGGTAAACCGTTTTATCGAAGATTTTACGGTCTTTCAGTTGATAGACACGGACTACCACCGGCTCGGAGAGTGAGTTACTTTCGCGGGAATCGGTGTTTAGCGCTTCACGCGCCGTGAAATCCAGGTGCAGCATCTTAATTTTTTTGTAGAACACGGCGTTAAATGCCGATTTGGTGCCATCGGTGATACCCTGCGTCATCCCGCACCCCGTCAGGCTGAACACCAGCAGTGCAGGCAACCAGCCTGCGGATTTAATCAAACTTGTACGTAACACGTCGGTTTCCTTGTTGTGGTATTGCCGGCTTCAGGCCAGTGTAATAGCCCAGTTCCGTCGTAAAGGTCGGTGGGATATCGTCTTTAAGTTCCCTCTCATCAGCACCCAGCACGCCGTTCATCCCGAGCCAGAAAGGGCCTTCGCCAAGCGGCGGAACGGCCAGCAGTCGGGTCCGTGTGGTCAGGGTGATCTTCGCCTTAAAACGCCAGCCGAGCCAGACACGAAGCATCACCAGAAAGTCCTGATACAGCAGACCGTCCGGCTTCCAGCCCTGTGCCTCCTGTTCATTATCCGTTGTAAGCGCAACTAGCAGTTGGCTACCCGCATCCATCGCTTCGTCACCCAGTGGCGTGTTGCCGTCCAGCAGAAAATCGTCATCACCGTAAAAGCCCAGCGGCTGACCCATTTCCACCGGCCGCAGGCAGTATGGACTGACCTTCACGGTGGTATCCGGGGCCAGCAACGTCACCAGCGCCTGCATTCCCTCCTGAGTTTTGCCCGGTTGCTGTAGAACACCCAGCAGAGCCAGAAAACGGGATACCGGTGTGGCGATGTGGTCTGCGGTGCCGGGAATACCCAATCCCACCAGGCCCAGCAGTGACTGCGAGATGCTGTCCGTACCACCGGGTTCAAAGGTGGCCGGATAAGAGTATTTACGCCAGATACGGTAAAACTGCGTCAGAATGCGATGGCTGAAAATATCCAGAAAACCCTGTAGTGCGTCATGCCCTTCCCGATGCTGAGCGATGTCATCGAGATACGCCATCGGCAGGGGTGAGTCGACACCGTACATTCCCATAAAGGTCGTGCGGATAAGTGGTGGCCGGCTGTCATCATCCTCATCATACTCCACGGCCTTCAGCTCACTGGCCGGAAATCCCATCCCCGGATGCGGGGCAAAGCGTACCGGGTCATCGCCCGGGTGACTGGTCGAACCCATCAGCGGCCTGCCTGGGTTACGCTTCTCCAGCAACTGGCATAAACGGTAAAAGTTAATACGATGCAGGTCGGCTTCCAGCCGTGGGCTCAGCCGGGAATGCGGCGGTTGTGCTTCTCTTCCCATTCCAGGCGTTCTCCGGTCGGTTGCAGAATGATAATCAGGCGGTTAAACAAATAGATGTCAGTGTATAGCGCAAAGAATCGGCTCATCATCTCGCCAAATAAGCAGATGTCGCCGCGTCCGGCAAAGCCATTGCTGTCCAGCGTGACTTCAATCTGCACGCCACGGACCAGGTAGCCCTGTTCAAAGCGCTCCGTTTCACTGTGCTTCACCTCGAGGATGGCTTCCAGACGGCGACGGTTCATCTCGCTGTCGGTCCATTCATACAGCGCCAGGGTACCGCGCAGCACGTCGGCATTATCCATCATCGACAGAAATCCGCTGCCAAGGTGACTCAGTACGCGCCAGTGAAAACGGTCCTGCGCAGGTGGGTAACAAGGCAGCGTCGGCGCACACAGGTTGCGCACGGCAATGCTGACCGAAGTGGTTTTCATCACCGTATCAAGCACGGTGCTTTGCAGCGCACGTCGTGGCAGTTGACCATTGGTGCCGGTGAGCGTCAGCGACAGGCTTTCGTCTTCCGGGACGGTATGATTATCAAATGCTTCGCCGCCAAGGATGAGCCAGGTGTTATGCAGGCCGGACGGACCGCGGCGCACGCGGGTGTGGTAGTAATATTCCGGTGCTTCATGACGCATCATTCCTCCCTTATGACGGAAGCTCGAAAACGGCACGTAGGTGTGCTGGCTCGATGACATCACCGAATCCACGGTATATATCTCGGTATGGCCATCCTGCACGCGCATCGGGCGCAGCATGTATTCGGTTTGCAGAGAATTGAGCGTCAGCGGATCGGATTCCAGCGGGAACAGGTTAATGACCGGCACGCAATTCAGGCGCAGGTGCTTTTCGGTAAAGCTGAAGTCATGCTCCCAGCGTTCCGCCAGCACCACGTCGATTTCAAACCACGGGATCTCAGCCGGAAAGACCACGCTCTCCAGCCCGCGCAGCCCCGTAAACATGAATTTCTCGCGAAAGGTGAAGTACTCCAGCAGCAACTGGTAACCGCTGAAACTGCTGTCCCCCTTCGGCCACAGCCTGTCATCATCACCAAACCCCAGTGCGGTGAAATACCCGTCCATCGGCCTTCCGTCCATGTCGCCCGGCATGCGCAGCCACAGACGCGCAGTATTCATGGTAAAAGCTTCATGCATAGCGCAGGCCAGCGGTGCGTCAGCGTTGAAATAGAACGGGATCTGGCTGAGATCGACACGGCTCCAGTCAGCAAGATGGCTACAACTGAAGCGCAGGCTGATGACAGAGCGCCCGTCAGGATCAGTCGACAGGCGGGCATGCTCCAACGCCAGTGGCTGAAGGGTTATCTCTTTAGTTGTGGTGTAGCGACAACGCGTGCCTTTTTCACCGATCGGCCGCGAATTGACCTCGAAACCTCTGGCAATACGCATCGGTTCTTTCATCTCACGCCAGACAGGAGTGAACTCCACCACCGACATCGAGGGAATAGTGCGCAGGTAATGCGGCCACAGCAGACTGACCAGCCCTTCAGTCAGTTCAGGCAGGTCGTCATCAAGCTTCTCACGCAGGCGGCCCATCAGAAAGGCAAAGCCCTCGAACAGTCGCTCCACGTACGGGTCGCGCGCGCCCGCTTTATCGAGATTGAGCATTGCCGCCTGTTCAGGGTGAGCGCGGGCAAATTCTTCGCCGGCTTCCAGCAGGTAGCGCATTTCAGCGTCGTAATAACGCAGGGTTAAGTCGTCCATAAGAACCTGAATATGTGTGTTTTAAAGGTATGTCAGTCGCTTTACCCGCAAAGTACCGCACAGCCTGCCGGGTCAAGGGCAATCAGGCCCGCCAGAAGCTGGTCCATCTCTGGCTGAAGCCGTGACTTATCGGTTTCACTGCGGGCGGCTTTCATACGCAGCAGCCTGAGGCGGCGCGATTTCACTTCAAACAACAGCGCCGGTGTCCACTGAGTGAGGGTGATGGCCTGTGCTGCACCGTCAAGTTCACCCAGCAGATGCAGGGCCAGTTCATTCCTACCCTTCTGCTCCGCCACACGTGCCATCAGCAGGCGCACCAACCATTTGTCTTTTGTGGTGTCGGTGCCCGGACGCGTTTGCAGCCAGTGGAGTGTGGCATCCAGACCATCCGTGTCAGCTTTCTCCAGTGCTTCCGGTTCAAGGGCCAGAATATCGTTGCCAGTTTCACTCAAGGCACTGACAGGTTCATCCCGCCAGTTGGACATCTCGTCGAGCACGCTCTGGTTTATCCAGTTCAGCGTGACCTCATCAGCAAAGGGTGTGCCGTCATTGAAGGCCAGCGTTTCAAGTCCGGGAAGGCGCCGCAGCAGCCCTTTCAGGTCAGCGGTAATGATATCGGCCAGCACATCCTGGCCTGATTTAATCAGGGCCTGATGGATGTACCACTGCAAATCCAGCCAGAGATGATTGGCGCCACGCGAGAAAGTGCTGTCCGCTTGTTCCAGTATCTCCAGCCAGCTCTGTTGCAAATACAGCCGTTTAAGCATTGCACGCTGGTCAGCCCGCGGCGGTTCGATGCGCGTTTTCCCTTCGGCATCCGGTGCCGGGATTGCTCTTAGCGTGTCGTGACGCAGACTTTTCATCAGCCGGTGTGCGGCAAGCCAGCCATCAGGTTGCTCACGCAAATATCCCGTCAGGGTTCGGGCCTGAGCCAGCAAATCCTGACCGGATGTGATGCGGCTCAGCACTGGCGCGTCCTGTTCTGCCGTGTGAGATGCCGACTGCGGGCGTGTCTGACTGCTGGCGTTCTGGGGTATTACCGCATCCACGCCACCGGCTTTCATCAGGCGGGCTCCCAGCGCGCTGTACAGGGCACTCAGATCTGGACGTGACGCTTCAGGCTCAGTTTCAAGACTGTCTCGGATGAGCAGCAACGCACCGGTCGTACGCTGGGCATCGTCGCGTACCACTTCTGGCCAGAGTAACAGGCTGTCAAGTAGACGAGAGCCTGCGAGCCACTCCAGCGCCGGTTTACGGCTTCGCTCGCGCTGTGGATGGAGCTGTGTTCCATACTGGGTTAGTAATCCCGCCAGTAACTCAAGCCCTTCAGCAAACCCGGTTTCACCGTCCTGGTGCAAGCGCGCCCAACAATAGTAAGTAGCAACCCGGACATCTTTGGCCTCTGTGGTCAGCACCTTTTCAGCCAGCTGGCAAATCAGCCCGGTATCAATGCCGGAAAGTTTATTGACCTCCTCCCGGATACGCTGGAAATCATCGTCATAACCCGGGTCTTCTCCTGTAGGATTGATCTCACTGATAGGGGTAAGCCAGCTCTGCCAGCTTTCCATACGTGACTGCGCCTGCTGTCGCAGCAAGGTTTCATCCGCCTGGCAGGCAACAACCAGATTCTGCAAAGCGTCCATTATTCGACTCCGTCCATGTCACTGTTTTCTGTGTTGGTCATCAGCGCCTGCGCCATAGCCGCGCTGTCGACGCTGAATATTTGATCTGGCAGCGTAAAACCCCGCAGTGCCAGTAACGCCAGCGGCCCACTGCCCAGTTGTGAACGCAGTACCCACTGTAGGGTCCGACCATCCGGGGCGGTAAAACTCATCATCCACTGACTGCGGTCTAGCTGCTCTCTCTTACTTTCATCCAGCCAACGAATAAAGCCCCAGGTTCCGCTGTAATCACCAAACAGACGTGCGCCCGCATTGACGGTGGTCCATGTCAGCATGGCTCCGGGCTTGTAGGTGTCACCAGGCCAGCGGAAGCTCTGCCAGTCTGCCATCTGGTTGAAGTAGTGCAGCTTTTTTCCATCGATAGTCAGTTGCGTTTCTACCACCTGCGGTACTGGACGCGCCTGTAGCTCAAAGCTGATGCCCTGACTGCCGTCGGTAAATAAGATATCCGATAGCTGGCTGAGCTGATTAATCGCCCGCAGGAAGGCTGGATTAAAGCTCAGCCCCTGGCTATTAACCTTATCTGGCACCCACTGGCTGCCCTCCTTATGCAGCACACCGCCGAGTTCCGCGGTCAGGAAGCGCTCAATGCGTCCGTTGTCCTTACGCACAAACTCAGCCAGCATTGGCAGAGAGGAATCACTCTTGCTGATAGCGAATGGGAAACGTCCGTCAAATGCCGTATGCCAGTTCGCCACCACGGAGCGACTCCATTTGTCATTCAGGCTCGCTGCCGATGGCTGAAGCACAGTTTCCCAGGCCTGGGTCAGTGGCTGCACAAACATGGTGCTGCCAAAACCACTCCACTCTTCGCCCAGGCTTGCAGCAATCAGGCTGCCGTACTGCTGGGTGTCGGTCAGGTCCACGCTTTTGCCCTGGAACACGGTCTGCGCCAGGCTCTGCATCATTTCCTGAGGGTCAGAGGCGCTGGCGACCTGTTGCAGACGCAGACGCACACGGGTGATACGGGTAAGATAAGTTTGCAGGCTCAGTGAGTTGTCAGCCGACATAACATTGCTGCCTTTGTTTTTACCCATAAGTGCCAGCAACGGTCCAAAGGTTTCATCCAGTGGGCCCTGCGGGCCTGAGGCTGACTGGTCAATTACCGGTTTGTCCTTCCCGCCTACCAGGTCTTTAGCCGATTTGATGATGGAATCCGACAGGTCTTCACTCTTCTGGCCGGTCTGCCCCTGCCAGGCGAGGGTGTTCATCAGGGCAATCAGCGGTGACTGGCGAACATCACTCATCAGCGTCAGCTGGTCGGTGACGTCTGCAATATTGTTTGCCGGATTAAGTTGCAGGCTGTTGAGGAAGCTCAGCCAGCTACCGGCAAAGTCGGTGAAGTAGCGTTCCGTCAGACGTGCTTTCAGTGCTTCCGGCGACAGGTCTGAGGAGACGGCTTTCCGGCTGTCGCTCAGCACCCAGTCAATTTCATCGCGGCGGGAGTTTGCCGCTTTCTCAATGGCCTGCTGAATACCACCCTCCCAGGCCTGACGGGTGAACATGCCCGGCACCACCTCATCGGTGGTAAACAGGCGACGGGCATCGGTACCGCCGGTCATGTCCTCCAGAGACACATCGGCGAAGTTACGACGCACGGATTTGAGCATGTTCTCGTACAGCGTACTTTCCGCGTTGCGCCGTCCAATTTGCTGCAACAGCACCTGGCGGCTCTGGCTGACCAGTTGCGCATCCGGTGTGGTTTTCCACTGTGGCTGCGCTGGCAGTTCGTTGATGTAGAAAGCCCACAAATCCGGTGACAGGCTTTGCCACAGGCCAGCTGAGATGCCTAAACGCGTCGGCTGCACGGTTTTCATGGTTTGCGCGTAGAATGCACCATCAGCTTTATCCGGACGGGACATCATCAGCCAGGCTTTCAGCTGGTCATAACCCGGTTTCGCCATCTGTGTCCGCTGGTCGCTGTTGGGTGCCGAATTGACCAGCGCAATGAGCTTCTGCTTAAGCGCTTCATTTGCCGGGTCACGTATCAGACGGTTGTTCGCCACCCCGTACCAGGGCAGCATTGCGTCAAGCAACTGCTGATCATGGTCCAGACCAAAGCGCTGATACCATGGCGCGCCGTCCTGAATATGGTGCAGCAGACGACCGGCATCATTACGCAGAGCATGCAGGGCCGTCAGTTGGTAATCCGATACAGAAGTGTGCTCCACCAGAGCATGAGCCTGCTGTGCAACAGAAACTATTTGTGACCGGTTGACCGCAAACGACAGCAGCGTCCCTACCCCCCAGAAACTGATGATGGCCATCAGTGCCCAGGCCAGCGCTCGTTCCCACGGCATACCGACACGACGGCCACGTACGCGGGTGCAGTCGTCGACAATACCCTGCCAGGTTGCTGGCAGAGTCAGGGCATGACGCTGTGATCCATAATTCTCAGCGTCGGCTGTTCCCGCTGACATTCCGGCAGGTTTCTTCTCCGACAGGCTGAACATCAGACCACGTAGCGGGACGCGCTGCTGAGAAACAAAGAGCCATGGCTGCAACTGCTGAGTCCAGCGGGCAATAGCACCGTCGTTCAGGTGCTGGCTCAGGCGCAGCAGGAAGTCGTGGCTGCTGTTTTCCGCGACCTGACTCATCCCCTGCGCCCGCAGGGCCGGCAGCATCAGTTCCAGCTGGCGGATTACATCGTCTTCTTTTGCGCGTGGTGGAAAGCTTGCACCTACCGCCTGCTCAGGACGCGTACCCTGCGACCAGTGACTGCTGCACAGTTGCCACAGCCAGACCGGAGCGGAATAACGCAGCAGTTCGCTGATTTTTTCCAGGCCGCGTAAATCGCTGTCGCTGATATGTGGGGTCAGCTTAAGCGACTCGGGCAGTAAACGGATAATCCCGTCCAGCGGGCGCCCGCGGCGTAGTTTACGCAGCGCTGTGTATTTTTCGCGGTCAGGCTCCGATGCCAGGCTGCCGCCGTAAATCAGCACGGTGCGGTTGCCTTCAAGCCACTGCTGCTTTTGCAGGCCGGGTAGCAGTTGCTCAATCGCGGCTTCATCGCCGGTGATCAGCAGCAGGCGGATCTTGTTTTGCCAGAAGAAGCTATAGCGTCGGCATAAATGAGCTTTTACAGGATCCTTTTTACTGGACTTTTTATAGTTATTAAGAACATTAGCTGTGACGGACTTCCCTCCCGCGATATGCTGAAAGCGATACTCTTTTTGATGGAACCATACACCGAAGTTCATCAACATCAGGAACACAGAAATTAAAAACATGCATAAGAACCAAAGGCTCACTTTTTCTTTTGAGGATACCCATCCAAAGATATCCCCATAGTAGTAACATCCTATAAAAGTCAGTACACCAAAAATAATGAGACAGGATACAAGGCCAATCACTCTCCATTTTGCCGAGGTGTTCAATTTAATGCTCCTTGCTATTATCAAAGGGCTTAATGACATTTAAAAGGTATTCATCACCAACGCCAGTGACCATTAAAACCGGCTCATTGTTTTTTTCTGATATGAAAAGTGCCAGAGCAAACACCAACCAAAAATGGTGCTCATTTAAATTACCCAGCATCAAATTTAAATACATTCTCTCACACTCCCATTCAACATTCATAGATAAAGATGAGAGTCTTAATATCCCCGAAACTTCTGAAACTTCCTCTGCACTCATATTGCTAAAAAGTACTCTTGTCGTTTTAAGGACATCTGACTGGTAAGTCATCATGTGGATGACCTCTTGTTTGGTGAGATTTTTGTTGCATACCATTGGTCGCAAGGCTATACCGTTATTGGCTTTTTCAGGTGGTTGCTCTTGATGAGTCACCAGCAATATTGAAGCGAACTCTGTTGAGTTAGGAGGGTATTTTTCAAAACTTTCAATGTTTGCAGATATTATTATTGACACCCGATTTTTTGAGATGTTGGATAATGTATCAAATTCCTGCCCTAATGCTTTACTCCAACAGTAATAATTACGCAAGCAATTTTCATCAAACCCGATCGCAGCCCAGCACTCTTTAAATATTGAGAAAGTAATATAATTACTATCATAGGTAAATATAACATCAAATATACATGATTCACTCAACCGTAACAGCCTTGTTCTGACAGACGCCAACAGTTCGTAAATCAGTTGTTCTTCAGTATATAAATCATCGTTATGGCCCCGTAGTTTCAATCGCTGGTTATTATATATTTCAACCGAATGAGACATTGCCATATCGGTTTGCGATATTACAGAAGGGAGAAACGCTTTATAAGCGGAAACATAAAATTTTTGACTTGCCCATTCAGTCCAGTCTTTCCTGACCAATGCTGCTTCGCGCTCTCTTGCTTCGAATGCCGACAAACACAAACCATGGTAATAGGTTCTAACGGGAATTATGACAGAAAAAGCTAGGGGCACCGAAAAAACCAACAGGGTAAGTAATTTTAACAACTCATTATCTTCAGCAGGCAAAATAATTTTAGCCCCAACCCAACTAACCACCACAGTCAACAAAATACTTATGAAAGAAAAAAACCATTTACTCCATTTAATTCCAGGAATCTTATCGACTGGAGGGATTATTTGTACAGGCCAATTCATATCATTCTCCATCATTGTTAACAGCACATTTTCTTTAAGAGAAAAAACTTCTTAACATGCCATACTGTCAATTATGGATTTAATATCTGAGTATGACTGAAGATCTTTACTGCGATTACTAAATATGATCTTCTTAAATACCTCATCCTGATAAAATAGTCGCTGCGCGCTCAACACGTCAAGCCCAAAATCAATAAGATCCTTAGCGGATGTAGAGAAAGTTGAATAATAATAATCCAGCGCAGGACTCAATAATTTCATCACATCACGCTCACTAAATTTATGCGGCATTCTCATTTTCCGATATGCTCGCAAAATATTATTAACAACTGAAATCCGGCCCATTTCGAATGCATTTTGCTCTGTTAATCCAAGTGAGTAGTTTAATTTTTTTTTGCATTTACCATCACCATTCGCCACCTGAGCTATTCCGCCTCCATCAATATAAGACCATGTATTAATATTGCTTAATAGCTGTTGCTTTTGCCATTTATCCAGCGTATACATTAACAAACCAAATACTGATGGGTCGTAATAGCGAAGTAATATATTACCAACTGATTGAATCGACTGTACGGCGGACAAAGCGACCTGTTCAGCAAGCTGCTCCCCAGTTAAATCCGTCGAAATCCACGCACAGACGCTGCGCCCTTCCCCGGACTCAAGCTTTTCTATTTTCAACTCATTCAATGAATTGTAAATACTATTCTTAAACAATTGGCCATCTCTCTCGCTGGAGGCACTAAGAGGGAAAAGGTAAAGTGGTAAAGCCCCCTGAAGTTCATCCTGGCGGAATGTAACAGGGTAAGATTTATATTCTCTAAGAATACTGGGCAAAAAAAGTGATGAATGATACTGTTCTAAAGATGCATCTATCAGTAGAAAACATTTCCCATTTTTCCCAAAAGCAGCATTGGTAATTTCTTCATGTATATCGTTAAAAAATATACCATCCATAATCAACCCCACCAGAATAATATCAGAAACACATTTCAATTAATTTATATTTATGACTTTCATAAAACATCATTATCTTATTCATATTGAGCCGCCCCTCTCAGTAGCGATAGCAATTTTCTCCTGAATAGGTAAATTTCAAACTTGGGCATGCTGGTTTACCTTGATTCCTGCCGGGGGCAACCAAAATAACAATGTTTTTTTCTGTCTAGTAGTAAAACCAGCCTTCATCTGAATAAATGAATTTCCCACTGGGACAGGCTGGTTTGCTTTTATCACCCGGCTCATACCACTTCCCATTATCTTTTAGTTGCTGCTCATGTTTTTTTGTTATTTTATTGAGATTGATTGTTGCAACACGTCTCATCCCCAGCAACTGAAATATCTCCTCCGCCAGTTTGCAGCGTGTTGGCGCACAGGCTTTATATGCAAAGAATGCAATCAACCCCGAAATTACAGAAGACACCACAAAAGCCATTACCAGGAAAAGATAAAACCTCTCAAATAAAGAGACACCATTTGGATTTCCTTTTGAGAGAGAGATAAATACACATACAGAAACAAAAGCCACCATCAATATGGTGATTAGAATGAACATATTTTTAATGCGCCACAGCATATGCGCAATATGCCCCATATCACATTTCGGACATACTGACACTATCCGCTCTTCCGGTAACGCAATGGCATAGACCTCATAATGGTCATGCTGCCACTCAACAATCATGTCCACATCATCGCCAGTCTGAAGTCGGGTGACACCCACCCAGCCGCGAAACGGCTGGCCATTAATCATCCCCTGCACATATTCCGCCGAATCATTCGATGACTCGCTTTCAGCCATCATTACAGCCCCGACACCCGGGCTCCCTGCAACTATCGCTGCAGCGGCGGCAGCTCCGCGCTGGCCATCTGATATCTCCGGCAACATGCTGGTCCGGTAGGCAACTGCATCAAAATACTCCCGAAAATATTCGCTACGGAAAGACTGCAGTTTCCCTGATATTTTCTCCAGAGGACCATAAGGCGGCAATACCGGCGGCGGCGGAAGCTCACGTGTCCACGGCCTGCCGTTCATCACCTCAATCTCTCGCTTTGTACGCAGGTCTGCTAATTTTTCTGGCTCAACAAAACGGGAGCATATCTGCTGATTTTCAACTGAATTCATGAAATATCCTTTATCGCCCCTTCCAGGGCTTTATTCTGGTCTGTCAGACTGCGGTTGAAAGGTGCTGTACCGAACACGCATTTTCTACACCATATCTGAAGCTCATCGTCCGATATCCAGGTCACAACCACCTGTAACAAAGTTATCGCAACCATCACTTCCCAGGTCATCAGTACTGCAAGTATTCGGATCCCTAAAATTTCCCAAGCCAAAAAACCTGTAATTTTCCCAGCTACTTTTTTAGCTATCGGTTGACTAAACTGTTCCAGCAGAAGACCGACTGATTTTGTGACTGCCAGGACATCAACTGTTGTTTTAATAAGCAATACAGAGGAAAGTAAAAAACGATTGCTTTGCAACTCTTCGTAAGTACTTGCACCATCAGCAAACACCGAAATTAAAGACGCAGTTCCACCCGCTGCCGCCCCAACCCCCTTGACCCAGGCCACTGTAAGCTCACGCGCTTCCAGACCTTTTTCTATTGCCGGCAAAATAACCGACGTCCCCTGACTCACCATCGCCAGCCCGCTGGCCAGCAGGCTCGCCAGCGGCTTCTTTTCATCCCTTACCTGTCCGCACAGGTAGATAAAATCCATCGCATTCAGCACCAGCAACAGACTGTTTATTCCCGCCAGCCGGTATTCGGCCTTGCCCTTTTCTGATGCAAAGTGCTCTTCCAGCCTGCTGCTCATTCTCTGTTTAATCTCGGCGACTTCATTCCCGCTCGCCATAAAACGTCCACTGCGCCGTATACCTTCCAGCACCGTCTGACGTAACGCCGGGGCATCTTTCAGATACGCATTCACTAACGAGTGAACTTCTTCTGAAGGTATTCCCGCCCTTATCATAAATATCAGCCTGAACGCCGTGGTCGCCAGCTTCTCGCCTGCCTTATCCACCCGCAGAATGCGGCTTACCCTGTCTCCCACCGTGACGATAAACGCATCCGTGTTGAAGAGCTGTACTTCCAGTTTGCTGGCATTTTCCCTCAGCCCCTTCACGACACTGTTCATCGATTTCTGGTAATACCCCTCCAGCTTTTTCATATTGCTGACCTGCTGCATCAGGGCTGCCGTCATGGCGGTCGCCGTCAGAGGCGTCACGTCCTCGTCCTTTTTCCCTTTCACCGTCGCCAGATACGGCTCCAGCTCACTGATTAGCTGCGGGTTATTGGCCGCCACATGCCGCCACAGCAGATTCCCGCGATTTTTAGTGCTGTACTCATTCCACCAGCCGTCTATCTTTGCCGCCCCTGCCGGACAACTGTTGATCCCGTGCATGGCCATCCCCACCGCTGACTGGTAGAACAGCCCTGCCCGCTGTGCCTCGCAGTGGAAATCATCCAGCGTTGCCAGCAGTACCGGTGCACTGAGCCAGTTCACCACGCTGACGATACGCTTCTGGAAGATAGCGTTAACCGAATCAACCAGGTTCGTGTAGCATGTATCAAAGTTCGCCTGTCGGGTTGCGTTGAGCTTTTTCTGATAGGGTGCCCAGCTCCGGGCCCGGACTCCACTGAAATCCTGCGAGGGTTTAGGCAGATTTAACGCCAGCTCCTCATCGACCTGCGCCTGTATCGCGGCAACCCGTCGCTGGTGAGCAGCCAGCGGTTCGGGTGGACTCATCAGCACACTCTCCGGGTATGATGCCGTCACGTTCTGCGCATGCCAGTTTCTCACTAACCTGTCATCTGCCCTGATTTGTGCCAGCACATCAGGCTTACCCTGATACCTTTTCTCAAGCGCCTGCAGACGCGAATCCAGATATTCGTCTGTCAGCATGGGACCATCAGTTCTTCGTCTCCGCATTGCGTCCTCCCGAGATTCGGCATTGCTTTCCAGCAGCGTTCTGACGGCATCGAGATTTGTTTTGGTGGCGAACTCAAGCTCACGTTCCTGCAGAAACTGCGCCTGGCGCCCCAGCACATCCTGGCTCCATCCGTTAAGTTCATGAACAATCCCCACCGGATCCCAGAGTGGAAGCAGCAGCGGCGTCATCCCCTCACTTCGGTTTTCCATGGCCGTGACCGTCGCGTCTGCCATGCCACTGCGGTTTTTTACCCACGGATACAGACTGGACTGCAGTTTCACCACATCATTATTAACCCGCCAGGGATCATCCACCGTCGGATCCCAGAGTGACGATGCCCGGCTGACGTTTACCACTTTCGCATCATCCGGACCAGGAAGCAGACCAGAAACAGAAGGAACCTGATAGTCCAGTACCTGATTCAGGCTTGCCCCGGTAACGTCGGTCCCTGTTTTTGTGCGCTGAGATCCCGCCACCGAAGGCATCACTTTCTGCATTCTCTCCGTGCGCTCTTCTGGCCTGGTGCGATACCGATCGAGCGTTTCCTGCTCCCACGGATACTGACTGAACGCAAACCACACATTGCCGCACTTATCCGGGGATTCAATGCTCATGAACTCGACGTTTTGAGCGATATGCTCGCCCGTTTCGCACAGCGCTTTATCCACCGGTACAGGATTAGACGCCACCTGTTGCAGCCACAGTGAGCCGTCCGGCGCAACGCTGTAGCACTGCCAGTAATTGGTGCCCTGCTTTCCTTTTTCATAAAAAACGTAAAGGTAGCCCTGGCGAAGCGCGCGGAGTGTGTACTTTTCATTACTGGCGAGCGTTACCCCGGTGATGCACGGATCATTCGCCCATCCCGGTAAACTAGCATTAATATTTTCCGGCACAACAGCATAGCGCACGGGCAGTACTGTCAGGCCTTTCGTTGTGCATAACCCCTGGCATGCCATATTCACATCCTTTTTTTAATTAAGCCTGTAAATAAAAAATTCTTATTCAACCAGTGAAAAAATTAGAGCCTGCGATCACTTTATGGCCGGAACATAGACAAAGCACACGGTCCTGATCCTGTACCAGAACTATGCCATTACTGACGATACCAACTGCAGTGGCCAGGATGGGAAATGTTCCCTTACAGACAGTACAGATGGCTTTGTCATTATTTTGTGCCACCTGTTTTCCATCACTAAAATAATTCGCAGTTGCAGTAATTATTTTCCCATTACTCGTCCTGTCACCTAAAACGGCTAATTTTGTAGTCATCTTTTTCCTCAAGTATTAGCTAAGCATCACCACAGCCCCTTGCTGTTGGGCTGCAGAAATTACTCCAGGTTTGCAACCAGAAGGTAGCGAAAGCGTTGAATTTAACGTCGCCGCAGACTGCTGTTGAACCGCAATACATTTCAACGTGACGTTTTTGCCAGTACCAACTTCAACCCCCGCGTCACTTAACCGTATAAATGCCCCCCCACAAACCAAAAGGATTTCTTTTTTGGCTGATATGACAACGCTGTTGTCAGAACTGGCAACAGAAAGCTTTTCTTTAGCAAATAAATTCAGCGCGTCCGACTGTGCCTGAATATCTACTTTGCCCTCCGAGGCATACATTTTTATTCCCAGTTTGTGTGCAAATAAGCTCAGAATATCGCCCACCGCCAGGGTTAATTTTTTGGCAATGCTAATGTCTGCATTTTGACCTGCGGTAACAATTAGATTCTCCCCTGCCGAGACTTGTATGCTCGCGGGGGTGACCTGCGCAATTCCTGAAGGGGCAGACAGAAGTAACGCTTGCTGCTTAAGATCGCTAAGCGTCTGATTCATTAATGTTGTTTGTTTCTCAAGATCGGCTAATTCCGCCTGGGCTGCTTGAGCAGCGTGACGTAATCCAGAAGTCACCTCTCTGGCAGCGTCAAGTTCTTTGAGCGCAGCTTGCATTTCACGCTGCAGTCCCTTCGCTTTCGCCTGCCCGTCCGCCGAGATGAATAGTCCTTTCTGCGCCCGGATGGCCCCCCAGCTGTCCGTCCTGAGCTCAAACCCCTCACCGCGCTGCTGTTTCTCGCTGTCGACCAGGTGGCCTAGATTCAGCTGGCTCTTGCCGCCGTACTCCGTGCTGACCTTGATATGCTCTTTCCCGCGCTCGTCGTCGAGGCGGATTTTGTTGTTCGCCGGCGTGCGCAGCACGTTGCGTCTGTAGTTGCGGATGGTGACGTGGTCGCCGTGCGCCGAGTCGTGCAGCACACCGGCAATGTACGGCCGGTCCGGGTTGCCGTCCTCAAAACCAATCGCCACCTCGGTACCCGCCAGCAGCGGCAGGTGCAGGCCGTAGGTATTCCCGGCGTACGGCCGGGACTGACGGACCCACAGGCTCTCGAACCCTGTCTCCCAGTTCTCACGGTCAAACAGCATGTTGACGCGGTAGCGGCCGTCTTTATCGATATGCCCGTAGATGTCATTTTCAGTGGTACTGGTGACGCGGGCCGGTAAGGTACCGGCCATCACCGGACGTGAACCAGGTTCCGGGCGGAAACTGAAATCCGGACTGTCCGGGATACCGTCAAACCTGACGCAAAAGTCCGCATCACGCTGCGCATGGCTGTGCATCGCCGTGACAACCACGCCCTGCGCAAACACGTCTGCCACTTCGTACCCGCCGGTGACGGTCAGCAGCATACCCGGAGAGAGCACCGGACAACTGGTGAAGGCAACGGTCTGCGTCTGGCCATTCAGGTAGCGTTCGTGACGGATGCGGGCATAAAACGCACCGGACTCCGGTGCCGGGTTGCGGTCATACGCGCTGCCGGGTGTCAGGTAGTTATCGGCCCAGTGATAGGCCTCACCGTACGTGGTGACATCCCCGCCGGTCGCGTCAACCCGGGTGTTCATGTCCTCCGTGGCCTGACGGTAGTTGTAGTCGCGGGTGCTGACCTCCTTCTGGACCACGTTATGGTGGCACTCCATATCCCACACCGAGTCCACACCCTGCGAGTGCTGCCCTGACGGCGGCACCGACGGCAGCGTCAGGCCTTTCTCATACCCCTGCCGGCTGTCGTAAAACTCCACCGCGTCAATGTTGAGGCGCGTGTCGGTGGTGAAGCGGAACCAGATACCGACCTCACCCAGCAGGCGGGTGATAAAGTGCAGGTCGCTCTCACCGTACTGCATCACCTGCTCGCGGCGCGGGTACTCTTTACTCAGTGAGAACAGGAAATCCTGGCCACGCATGCCGTGGCGCTCGCGCAGGATTTTCTCCACAATCTGCGGGACGGACATGTCCTGGTAGATGGCGTTCTGGTGCGAACGGCTGAGCAGGGCCAGACGCGGCTCAAGCGTCACCGCGTAACGGGTTTCATCCTTTGAGGTACCCAGACGTTCAAAACCCGTGACCACGCCCTGAATCACCCGCACCGGCTGCTGTATTTTGATGCCGTAACCCTGGTCAACCGGGGCCTGAAGCGTCAGGGAAGCCGCTTTCATCAGCATCATCTCTTTGCTGATGGCATGGTCCGTGCTGGTGAACTCAATACGGTAGCTGAACGGTGTGCTCAGGGCTTCATCGCCCTCAAACTCCAGCACATCAAGCCCTGCATCGCAGTCCTTCACCGACAGCAGGTGATGGCTGTGGCTGAATCTTAACGGAGGATTATTGCTCATGCGTGCACTCCTTCTGTCCGGTCAAACTCGAGCACTATGCCCTCTTCCTCATCCCAGCCCAGCGTAAGATGCTGCGGCTTCTGCCCCGCTGCCATATGGCTCAGCAACTGCTGGCTCAGGACCGGCAGAATCTGCTGGTTCAGCAGACTGTCAACATTGCGCGCCCCGGTGTCCGGCAGCAGGCAGGCGGCGGTCAGTGCGTCGTACAGACTTTCGTGGATATCGGTCTTCATACCGTAGTGACGGTTGAGGCGTTTACTGACCTGCGCCAGCTTCATTTCCACGATGGTGCGCATCGCTGCCTTTGCCAGCGGACGGTAAATCACCGTCTGGAAGCGCGCCAGCAGCGCGGGCTGGAAGTGGTCCCGCAGGACAGGACGCAGCAGTTCATGCAGGTCCGGCTCTGTCGCCTCCGGCTGTTCCTCCAGCATCTGCATGATGAGGTCGCTGCCGAGATTGGAGGTCATCAGAATCACCGTGTTGCGGAAGTCAATTTCCCGCCCCTCGCCGTCGCGCATGACGCCCCGGTCAAACACCTGGTAGAACAGGTTCATCACGTCCCGGTGCGCCTTTTCCACTTCATCCAGCAGCACCACGCTGTACGGGCGCTTACGGACGGCTTCGGTCAGAATGCCGCCCTGACCGTAACCCACGTAGCCCGGAGGTGAGCCCTTGAGCTGCGAGACGGTGTGTGGCTCCTGGTATTCCGAGAGGTTGATGGTGATAAGGGACTTCTCGCCGCCGAACAGTTCATCGGCCAGCGCCAGGGCGGTTTCGGTCTTGCCGGTGCCGCTCGGCCCCACAAGCAGGAACACGCCCTGCGGGCCGTTCTCCGGCGCCAGACCGGTTTTGCTGGCGCGCAGGCGCTGCGCAATGGCATTCAGCGCACTGTCCTGACCGACGACGCGTTTCGCCAGACTGTGCTCAAGGCTCAGCAGTTCCGTCTGCTCGTCCTTCATCAGGGAAGAGAGCGGTACGCCCGTCCAGTCGGCGATAACGGTGGCGACGGTACGCGCATCCACATCCAGCCCCAGCAGCGGGGTATGCTTTTGTATATCGCTCAGTTGCTGTTGCAGGTCCGCCATCTCCGCCTGACGGGAGATATCAGCCCGGCAGGCCAGCAGTTGTTCCGTCAGCGCCAGCTCCTGGCCGTACTGGATTTCCCGTTCGTCGAGTTGCAGGATGATGCGGATTTCGTCCTGTTCAATGGCCACCAGACGCTCGCCGTGGGTGGTGTTGCCCACCGCGATATCCTCCAGCAGCGCCTGCTTCTCCATAGCCAGTGCCGTGAGCTGCGCCTTCATGCGGGTCAGCGGCTCCGGTACCGTATCCAGGCTCATGCGAATACGGGCAGAGGCGGTATCCAGCAAATCCACCGCCTTGTCCGGCAGCTGGCGTCCGGTCAGATAGCGTCTGGAGAGCGTGACGGCGGCTTTAACCGCTTCATCGGTAATATGCACGCCATGATGCTCCGCGTAGCGTGACTTGAGTCCGCGCAGCATCAGGCAGGTGGTGTCGTCGTCCGGTTCGTCCACCTTCACCATCTGGAAGCGACGCTCCAGCGCGGCGTCGCGCTCAAAGTACTGTTTGTACTCACTCCAGGTGGTGGCGGCGATGGTTCTGAGCTCACCGCGGGCGAGCGCCGGTTTCAGCAGGTTGGCCGCATCGGCGCCGCCCGCCTGGTTGCCCGCGCCGATAATGGTGTGCGCCTCGTCAATAAAGAGCAGAACCGGCAGGGGTGACTGCTGCACCGCGTCGATGATGTTTTTCAGGCGCTGCTCGAATTCCCCCTTCACACCCGCCCCGGCCTGTAACAGGCCGAGGTCAAGGGTGCGTACCGCGACCGGCTTCAGCGCGTCCGGCACATTGCCCTCATGAATGCGCAGCGCCAGTCCCTCCACGAGCGCGGTCTTGCCGACTCCCGGTTCGCCGACCAGAATCGGGTTGTTCTTGCGGCGCCGGGAAAGAATGTCCACCATCTGGCGGATTTCATTGTCGCGGCCATAGACCGGGTCGATTCTGCCCTCACGGGCGCGGGCGGTGACGTCGAGGGTGAACCTGTCCAGCGCATTCTGCAACGCCGGGTTCAGCTCTCCTTTTATATCCGCATTCACCGGACGGCCGACAAACTCCACCTCATCACCCTGCGTAAGCTCCGCTTCCTGCTGCACCTCCGGGCGTTCATCCGACTGCGCATCCAGAAGTCCACGCAGGCGCTCAAGCTGGCTCTGCGCCAGCGTCAGCAGCGGCCACAGGCCGTCGCAGCGCAGCAGTTTCGGTTTTTCCACCAGCGCCATCAGGAGGTGAATGCTGCGGATATGCTCTTCCCCCGCCAGCGAGGCGTGCAGCCAGGCGTCCTGCATAAGGGACTGCACGCCCTCCGAAAGCTGCGGACGGCTGCGCACTGACCGTGGCAGGCTGTCCAGAAAACCCAGCATATCCTGCCATATCGTATCCATATCCCATTCGTAGCGCCGCGCCAGCACCGTCAGGTCGCCCTCACCCTGCTCCAGCAGTTTCAGCAGCCAGTGCTCAGGCAGTATTTCCGCATGGGCGCGGGTCTGGCACAGGGAAGCGGCCCCTTCCATTGCGCGGGCACAGTAAGGGTTAAGACGGCGTAACAGGATGGCTGGATTTTCCATGAGACTCTCTCTTTATCAGTTCCGGACACGCTACCGCCCGTCGCTGTTCCCTGTTATTCAGGAACCCAAAGCGCATCAGGTCGGGCAGGCAGATTGTGTTTTTCTTTGCTGACCACCCGTCAGTGCAGGCGCTCAGCAAAAAAAGCAGACGGCTGACCGTCTGCTCAGGGCTCTTACGCAGTGGCGCGTTCGTTCCAGGAATCGGAATGAATGATGTTGCCGTCCTTGTAGGTCCAGGTGATTTTTTCGTAGCGCAGTTCAATCTGCTCGAGGTGGTTGTGCTTCTCGAAAGCCGGGTCCTTGATGTCATGCATCTTCGGATTCACTTTCACCAGCTTCACGTTCTCAAGCTTCGTGTTGAAGTACTCCACTTCCTGGCCTGCGTCATTGATTCTGTACCATTTGAACTCAGCCGATTTCAGGGTCTGGCCGGTCGTCACCGCCTTGTACAGGTACGGGCTGGAGGAGTCGATTTCCTTGGTGAACAGGAAAGGCGTGTGGATACGGGTGCCGGTCAGCTTGCCGGTATTGTTATCGGTCGGGATGTACAGGTTGTGCTCCTGGGCCACCACTTCGATACTGCCTTCACGATCCTGAACGTCCACGGACCCTTTGATGTCCGCGCCGCCGTCGTCCTTCAGCCACAGATAGACTGGAATTGCCATGTTAATTACTCCGTTACATTGTTATCAGCGCCATCATCCTGCGATGACGCATGGGTCGTGCCCGGCGCCTGACAGGCATTCGCCTGTGGCACCAGACTGATTTCGACACGGCGGTTGAGCGCACGCCCTTCCGGGGTGTCGTTGGTGGCGACAGGACGGCTTTCACCATAGCCCTGCACCGCAAAACAGCTTTCCGGCACGTCGCCGGTATCCCGCATCCAGTTGCGTACCGACTCCGCGCGCTTAAGCGACAGCACCTGGTTGGACTGGTCATCCCCGGTGCTGTCGGTATGGCCCGCCACCACAATCAGCCAGCCGGGCTTCGCCTTGATCCCCACCAGTGAGTTCACCAGCAGCTTTGTTGAGGCGGGTTTAAGCGCCCACTTTCCGGTATCGAACAGCGACATGCTGTCGAGGCGGATGATTTTCGGTACCGGTTTGAGTTCCGGCTCAGGCGGCGGAGGCGGAGGCACATAAGAGCGAATCGTATTCAGCACTGGCATACGCAGACGTCCGCCCTGATACAGACCTAGACTCAGCCGGGCCGGTACGCCGTTACGTGCATGGTCGTCCAGCAATGCCGCATCCTCGCGCAGCACGGCAACGGCGTCAGCTTTCGGCCCGGAGTCATTCATCGGTATACGTTCATAGCGTGCAATATCGAAGCTCACGCGTTGCAGCAGCTGGCGATTATTCCAGCCACTGCTGAGTAGCGCAGCAATGGCTGCCAGCGTGAAGATTCCGAGCGCACCGCGCCAGGTTCGTCCATGCGGTGTCAGGCCTCGTCCTTCTGGCAGTAAAGGGAGGACAAAATTCGGGAACAGGGAAATAACCGTACTGTCCGTTCCCGCCGGCTGCCAGCCAGACACCTGCTGCATCGCAGTATGGCGGGACAACCACGCTGTCCAGATAGAGGTGGCCATGCTTCCGGCCAGGATCGGACCCAATCCCCACAGAACCGCAACAGGTTCAATGACAGGAATATCGGGGTTTTCATCCATAAGGACAGCCTGGACGTGCTGTTGGAACCAGCTCATCAGGCTGTTCATCAGCACCTGTTGCTGCATCGCAGGCGTTCCGCCAGTATTAACCCATTCAGCAACTGAGCCAGGCGCTGAAGTCCCACTCCAGACCTTTACCCCTTCCCCCAGGATCGCCGTCTGCCAGAGCATGTCATTCATCATCGCACTGCCGACCTGTCCATTCAGAACCAGTGGCACAGAATGGCCGGTTGCTTTACGCAACCGGCTAATCTGCCAGCGCAGGGCAAGCAAACGACTGGTAAGGCGCTCACTGTCAGGGTGCTGCTGCGGACAAACACTGACCATCACTGACAGCTGACGTCCCCAGTCGGGGCGCAACCACAGTACCTGACGGGCGGCCAGCTCCAGTTCCAGATGATCCTCCACACGGATCCAGCAGCCCTGCGTGACAGTAAGCACAGGTGACTGATGCGGCCAGGCAAGCGGCAGATCGCCACAGACCAGTACCACGGGCTGACAATAATTGGCTTCAGGCAGGTCCTCCAGACACAGGGTGAAATCGTGCTGCACGCGACGGCAGGCGACAGCCCAGAACGCTATGATGAGTCCCAGTACCGCCAGCAGGACGAGAATGGAAACCAGACGGGATGCTGGCAGAAACCACAGGCAGACCACTGCACTCAGCAGGGCAGCCCAGAGCGCAAGCCCGCGCTGTTGTGCAGGGCTCATTTCACGGCTCCCGGCAGCAGGGTAAGCAGTGTCTGATCCAGCCAGCAATCCAGTCCCCACCATAATGCGGTGACCACCACCACACTCAGGCCAATGCGCATAGGCCATGATGCCAGCCACCCCCCTATCCCCCGTCCGGCATGGCTTTCCGCCAGAACGGGATGGGGTTGTGAATAGCTGAACGGCGCAACATATTCATTCAGTGCATTCATGAGTTTCTGCCGCTCAGGATCGTTCAGGGAGCGGAAGTTGCCGAGGAATCCGAGCATCATGACTCGCTGGAAGCAGGTCACAACGGCGTGGTCAGGAGCCGGTTCACGCAGCACATCACGCATCCGATCGCATAACGTGTCACCGGCGTCCATGGTGCCAAGGAAATATCCCTGTAGGGGAATGTCATACCACTGTATACAGGCGTCATCCTCCACACCGCGACCTTTGACTGCCTCATCAAGCAGCGCACACTGTGCCGTAAGAATATGCTGGCAGCTGGCCTCATCGAGTTCGCTCGCTTTCAGTTCTCGCTGCACACGCCCGACATCGTCGATGCAGCGCTCCCAAAGCGTACGCCCTTCCCCGTCCTGGAATGTCGGGCCGTGACGCAGACTGATCACCTGTAGCCAGGTGTCCTGTAACAGGGCATCAATATCAATGAACGCGGCAGTAGCGCGTTTACGATCATTCATGTTCTCAGTACCGCAAAGAGTTCAAGTTCAGGCTCGGCGAGCATTCCCGGAACGTAAAACATACAGGTGCCGCTCTGGAACATTTCGATGGCCAGGGGATGAGAGACATCAAGGCTGAAATACTGATTTTCCAGGCGTAGTGGAATGGCTGCCGGCACATGGCGCAGCGGCATCAGAGGGACGCCCACCCGCGATGAATTGACGATACTCCTGACATGATCGGGACTGCCGACCTTGCACTGGCGCGGGAACTGCTCCTGCAATTGTGCCACCGGCATCGGTGAACGCACGGAGAGGTAATAATCAGCTCCTTCGCGCAGACGTGGATCATGCAGACGGGCCTGCCAGAAGTGAAGCCGGTCATCATGCTCAAGCTCAATTGCCACCACCCGCGATGGCAGGCTGGCTTCCAGAAGATCGCCAAGTAAATCAAACAGCGGCGGGAAGACGTTATTCAGCTGCTCATGCTGCCATGCCGGGATCGCACTGACCTGATGCTCCAGCGAGAATGTCAACAGGCTGCCTGCAAGCCTTGCCAGCTCCGGATAGAGACGCTCAGGCGGGCTTTGCGGGTGGCGCTGAAACTGACCCAGCACGGGCTCAGCACTGTTCAGGGCATTGAGCAACCAGAACAATGAAACATCGGCTACGGCAAAATCCGCCATGCGCTCATTACTTTCCCGGCGCATGTCCATCAGGCGGCCCAGACGGGCGCGCAGTTGCGTCAACAGTTGCCCCAGCTGGGTCATCAGCCAGCGGCTGCCCAGCAACGCCAGCAGCGGCGGAAGGTATGTCTCATCAAGTGCCCAATTCCCCTGCGAATCTTGTTGCAGGCGGGCAACCGGACAGGTCAGGTAATCGCTGTTGTTCTGATGGGCAAATCGCAACGTCAGCTCTGGCCGCATCACTGCAATCTGGCGGGTGTCATCGCCAAAAAGGTTGCGGACATCCCGCCAGCGCTGGCGATAGCGAACAGGACGCGCGGCCACCTCATCGGGCTTAAGGCAGTTGCCACCATTCGCGCGCAGGAGCGGAAGAGCCAGAACCACCACCACGTCCTGTGTTTCACTCTCAAGCGCCAGCACCGGTGGCAGGTCGTCAGCATTATCCGTATCGATTAATGTCCCGTCAGGGAACCGGAGGTGCAGATGACGGGCCTGTAGACGGCCCAACTTCAGTACATCCGGTTCGAAAGTGGCATTAATCACCCCCCAGGGATGGGAGAGACCCAGTCGGGCGATACATTCCGCAGACCAGGCCGCATAGGCGGCCTGTTGCTGGAAGTGCTGGGGAGAGACCATCTGGCCCCTGCCCCATAACGGTTGTTCCGTTTTCATGCTTCCTGCCTTACGTTACGCTTTCGCTTTCGGCATCTGGCTCACCAGAGACAGGTTCACATCCATGCCTTCCACCTGGAAGTGCGGTACCGCAAACAGCTTCACGCGGAAGAAACCCGGGTTGTCTTCGATATCTTCCACCACCACCTTCGCGTCACGCAGCGGATGAGAAGCCTGCAACTCATCGCCCGGATCGGTCATTTCCGTCACCAGACTACGCACCCAGGTGTTGAGCTCCAGCTCCAGCAGACGGCGGTCCTTGGTGGTGCCGATGTTCTCGCGCTGGATGAGCTTCAGGTAGTGCGCAATACGCGACAGCAGGAAGATGTACGGCAGACGTGCGTTGATGCGGCTGTTGGCCGTGGCATCCGCAGTGTCATACAGCGCCGGTTTCTGCGCGGAGTTCGCCGAGAAGAAGCAGGCATAGTCGCGGTTTTTGTAATACGAGAGCGGGATAAAGCCGAGGTTGGCGAACTCGAACTCGCGGGTCTCCGGGATCATCACCTCAGACGGGATTTTCACCTGGTTGCCGGTACCCAGATCGTACAGATGAATAGGCAGGTCTTTCACCGCCCCGCCCGCCTGCGGGCCACGGATCTGCACGCACCAGCCGTTATTGATGAAGCTCTTCACCATGTTTGACGCGAAGGAGAACGACGCGCTGGTCCACAGGTATTTCTCGTGATCCGGGCCTTTCACCTGCTCAACGTAGTTAAAGCTGCGTACAGGTACGGTGTCCGGGCCATACGGCAGACGCCCCAGCACGCGCGGCATCACGAGGCCGATGTAGCGGGCGTCGTCGGTGTCGCGGAAGGATTTCCACTTAATGTACTCGGCGCGGTCGAAGTAGTTGCCGATATCCTTAATTGCAGCGACCTCTTCCATGGTGTCTTTCAGGAAGAATTTCGGACCGACAGAGCCAATAAACGGCATATGTGCGGCAGCTGACACTTTAGAGATGTTGCGTAGCAGCGCCACATCCTGCGGGCTGGCGTCAAATTCATAGGATGAAATCACGGAGCCAATCGGCTCGCCGCCCGGGGTGTCGTATTCGGCGGTATAGGTGTGCCAGTAGAGGCCGCTCTGGATAAGTTCCGGCGCGTCTTCAAAGTCCTGACGCAGATCTTCTTTCGACACATCCAGAATTTCGGTTTTCACGTTCTGGCGGTAGTCGGTGCTGTCCACCAGCTGCTTCAGGCCGCGCCACAGGGACTCCACCTTCTGGAACTCCTGGTGATGCATTACGGCATCCAGCTGACGGCTGATCTGGAAATCCAGCTCAGCGATATGGTGGTCAATCAGCGTTTTGTCGAGCTTCTCCACAGGCTGACCGGATTTGCGGATGCAGTCCATAAACACCTGCATCGCCGCCGTCAGGCGTTCACCCGCCGGAGCGTCAGAAAGCGCGGCGTCATCCAGAAACGCATTGATATCCCCCAGGCTGGAGGCCGGGGTCAGGTTGATTTTTTCAAACAGGGAGGCGTAAACGCCCTCTTTTTCCAGTACGGTGGTCTGCCCCTGCGCGGAGGCGGTTTCAGTATTTACAGACATCAGCATATTCCCGGTTAATCCATTAAATTACACATGCCGCTTATTTCGGGGCCAGTGCACTCATTTCGTCGCGTAATTCCTGAGACAGCGCCGGGTCTTTAAGAATTTTCTCGAGTTCTTTTCTGAAAGTGGCGTTATCAAGGAGATTGGATTTGAGATCGCGTAATAAATTACGCATGGCCAGCATGGCGCGGAGCTGGGGGATCTGGCGGGCAACCTGTTCAGGTTCGAAATCCTTAATATCGGAGAAATTCAGTTTTATGCTTTCTTCCGAACCATCCCCGGCCATTGTGTTAGGAACCGTCAGATTCACTTCCGGGTTAAATTCCGAAAGTACGCTGTTGAAGTTATTTTTATTGACGTTAATTTTCTCCCTTTCCGATAATGGGCGATTCTCTTTTCCATTACTGAAATCACCGACGGTGAGGAGTTTAAGCGGCAGTTCGATTTTCTTCTGCGCGCCACCTGTATGCAGAGCCAGCTTTAAGTTTATGCGTGCCTTGGGCACCTCATTCTGGAATGAATCGGCCATAGCAGTCCCTTTCTTTAAAAGAAATAAATGTTAAGTGAGTGACGTTTCTTTACAAAACCATACTAGAGCAAAAGCCCATTTAAAATCAACTTATCAGATCAAAGATCTACCATTAGACTTTTCTTAAGAATATTCCACTAAATTATTGTACTCATAAATGCCATAGATACATGACACACAGTAAAAATTAACTATTTATTCACATTAATTTGGCAGAAATGACTGCTTTGATTGGAAATATTGAACTTATTGTTCCATGAGGTTGAATAATTGATTTACATCAATGCATTTGTTAACGCGTCCCTTAACAATGCAGAGAAATAAGGTTTTAATTCAATAAATGGCCTGAATATGAAAAATCCTGTATCGGACAAATTTAATCTTAAAAAAAGTAATGACTACACTGCTACTGGAATGGCGAATAAATGACTACGCGTTTTTCGATAAACGGGAGGAAGAATCTCCCTGAAGATATTCATCATGACAATGAGTGATGGGCTGATATGAAGGGGATATTCGGAAATAACCAGGCTGTAAAACAATCAACCCTGAGAGCGGGCGCTTATGCGGTTAATGGATGTTAACCATAATCACGTAGCGCCCTGAGCTCTTTTTAGTGCTTTTCAATATATATTGTACGGCTGTACGCAACATCCTCTGGGTTATTTATCGGATAACCTTTAACCCATGGCTTGATGAGACGGCCATTGGTGTACTGATAAATAGGGGCAATCGGTGCTTTCTCGGTGAGGATCTTCTCGGCCATGTTGTAGTCGGCATTACGCGCTTTTTCAGTAGCTTCGAGCGTCGCCTGATGAATAATCTTATCGTAAGCAGGATCGTTGAATCGTGAGATATTCCCGCTATGGGAGGATGTCAGCAGCGACAGGAATGTTGACGGCTCATTGTAGTCCCCTACCCACGATGCACGGATGACGTCAAAATTCCCTGTATTGCGGCTGTCGATGTAGGTTTTCCACTCCTGATTCTGCAACTTAACGTCAACACCCAGATTTTTCTTCCACATGGATGCGACGGCAATCGCAATTTTCTGATGGTTTTCAGACGTGTTGTACAGCAGCGTTAATTTTAGCGGCCGCTGAGGGCCATAGCCTGCCGCCTGCAACAACGTTTTCGCCTGCGCATTCAGCTCCTGCTGCGTCATCTGCTCAAATGGCGAGGCTTCCGGCGTAAAACCCGCAGTGACATCGGGAGTAAAATGCCAGGCCGGTTTCTCACCGGTCCCCAGGACTTTCTCCGCCATAATACGTCTGTCGATAGTCATGCTGAGCGCGAGACGTACGCGGGCATCCGCGGTTGGGCCTTTTTGCGTGTTAAACGCGTAGTAATAGGTCCCAAGCTGTGGCGGTGTGTATACCTGTCCCGGAATATCTTTAAGCAGCTTCTGGTACATGTTTTTCGGAAACGATTCTGTAATATCGATATCGCCCGCCAGATAGCGTTTGGTCGCTGAGGACTCCTGGTTGATCGGCACAAAGGTGACTTTTTTAAGCACCGTCCTGGCGTTATTCCAGTAATGAGAGTTCGGCTCAACCACCAGTTTTTCATTCACCACGCGATCTTTCAGCACATAAGCACCGTTGCCAATGAGCGCGCCAGGGCGCGTCCATTCCTTACCGCTCTCCACATTGGCCTTTTGAACAGGATAAAACGCGAAGTTAGCCGTCAGATTACTGAACCAGGGTAGCGGTTTGTCCAGCTGCACGCGCAGCGTTTTAGCATCGACCGCCGTCACGCCGAGCGTATCCGGAGCAGCTTTGCCGTCGATGATGGACTGGGCATTGTTAATGCCCGCCAGCGCCGCAAACCAGGCGAAAGGTGACGTTGTTTTAGGATCAACCAGACGACGCCAGCTATAGACAAAATCTTGTGCCGTCACCGGAGTACCGTCGGACCACTTAGCGTTATCCCGCAGCGTGAATGTCCAGACGCGGTTATCATTGCTCTGCCAGCGCGTCGCCACGCCGGGAACTAACTCCCCTTTTTCGTTCTGATTCACCAGCCCTTCATAGAGGTCGCGGATCACCTGTATCTCGGGCAACCCCACCGCTTTTGCCGGATCGAGCGAGGCGGGCTCATCTTTGATATGTCGAACCAGCTCCTGCTTTTGCGCCAGAACCGTTCCTTCGGGAACCTCCGCGGCATATGAAAGTGAAGAAAGCCCGCACAGCCACAGCGCAGTACAAAGAAGCGAAACAGGATGCTTCATACGATCCCCTTAATGATGTCAGGTAACAGGCAGATGCGTAATTATTTGTTTCGAAACGGAGAAATGCAAATGCTTCCTCCGGAAAGTTGATGTCAGGCAATTTTACACACACACGGAAACTATTTGATTAAGCGCGGCTTTTGCACAACACTGCCAGAAGTGACTTTATCATCAGGGTTTACTATGGCAACTACCCGACCAAGAACGGAACGCGGCGCCTTCCCGCCCGGGACTGAACATTATGGACGCTCGTTTTTAGGCGCGCCGCTGATCTGGTTTCCGGCACCCGAGGCCGATCGCAATAGCGGCTTAATCATTGCGGGCACGCATGGCGATGAAAACTCGTCTGTCGTGACGCTCTCGTGCGCGCTACGTACGCTGGCCCCCGATTTACGACGACATCATGTGATTTTGACCGTCAACCCGGACGGTTGTCAGCTTGGATTACGGGCGAATGCACGCGGCGTTGACTTGAACAGGAACTTCCCGGCGGCAAACTGGCGCGCCGGTGAAACGGTGTATCGCTGGAACAGTTCAGCGCAGGAGCGAGATGTTGTCCTGCTCACGGGAGAAAAACCCGGTTCCGAACCGGAGACTCAGGCCTTGTGCCGGCTTATTCATAAGATCCACCCGGCCTGGGTTGTCTCTTTCCACGATCCCCTCGCCTGTATTGAAGATCCTCGTAATACGGCGCTCGGGCAGTGGCTGGCGGATGCGTTTGCTCTACCTATGGTGAGCAGCGTTGGCTATGAAACACCCGGGTCGTTTGGCAGCTGGTGCGCGGACCTTAGCCTTCACTGTATCACCGCAGAGTTTCCGCCCATCTCCTCGGATGAAGCGAGCGAAAAATACCTGCGGGCGATGACAGATCTCCTGCGCTGGCAGCCTCAAAGATGAAGTACACCGGAGGTAAAATTCAGGGCGGGTGATACGTCAACCGCCAGCCAGGTTGGGCCGTCAAGATCGGCAAAACGCACGCTGTTCACCAGCGGGAGCGCAGCGCCGATCGCTCTTGACGTGCACAACATGCAGCCCAGCATCAGAGCAAAGCCTTGCGCCTGCGCATCTTGTGCCAGTGCCAGGGCTTCGGTTAATCCACCTGTTTTATCCAGCTTAATGTTCACCATTTCGTAGCGTCCCTCGAGAGCTGACAGGCTCTCACGGGTATGACAGCTTTCATCTGCACAGACGGGAAGCGGATGAATAAAATTCGCCAGCGCGGCATCGTCTTCTGCCGGGAGGGGTTGCTCCAGCATGGCAACGCCCAGATCGGCAAGCAGCTGACAACGGGCTGCCAGCCCTTCGCTATGCCATGATTCGTTCGCATCGACGATAAGAGTGGCATCAGGCACCGCCGCACGAATGGCGACCATGCGTTCGCTAATCAGACGATCGTCGAGCTTCACCTTTAATAATGTTGCACCGGTGGCATACAACGCCTGAGCGCTGGCGGCCATTTGCTCTGGTTCACCGATGACCACCGTTTGCGCGGTGACGATCGATTGCGGCAGCGTAACGTCCAGCAGCGCAGGCAGCGGTTTTTGTTGTTTCGCCACTTCCAGACTCCAGAGTGCGCAGTCAATCGCGTTGCGTGCCGCGCCGGCCGGCAACCGAAGCTGAAGAGCCTCGCGCGTCAGACCCGCCTGCAACTCGGGCACCACCGTCATAATTTGCGCCATGACTGACGCCAGGCTTTCTCCGTAGCGAGGATAAGGGGTACATTCCCCGACGCCTTTTACGCCGTCCTCTTCACATTCAACCACGACCACACAGGCCTCATTACGGCTGCCGCGCGAGATCACAAACGGGGTGTGCAATGGCCAGGCTTCTTCATAGACCTTAACGCTTCTCATCACTAACTCCTTGCAGGCCGGAAAGGCAGAAAATTGGTTTGCCGTGCTAACTGCGGATGACATACACTAGCCACGACGTTAACTATTTGTAAACAGGAAGATATCTATGTCACAACTCGTTCATTTCCAGGGCAACCCGGTTGCTGTTGCAGGTTCCATCCCACAGTCTGGCAGCAAAGCACAGCCTTTTACTCTGGTGGCTAAAGATCTGTCTGACGTCACGCTGAGCCAGTTTGCTGGCAAACGTAAAGTCCTGAACATTTTCCCAAGCATCGATACTGGCGTTTGTGCTGCATCAGTGCGTAAATTCAACCAGCTGGCGACCGAAATGGACAACACCGTAGTGCTGTGCATTTCTGCTGACCTGCCGTTTGCCCAGTCCCGCTTCTGCGGCGCTGAAGGCCTGAGCAACGTCATCACCCTTTCCACTCTGCGCAGCCCGGATTTCCTGGAAAAATACGGTGTTGCCATTTCCGAAGGCGCGCTGAAAGGTCTGGCTGCTCGTGCGGTGCTGGTGATCGACGAAAACGACAACGTTGTTTTCAGTGAGCTGGTTAACGAAATCACTACCGAACCGGATTACACCGCTGCACTTGAGGCGCTTAAAGCCTAAACGTAAAAAAGCCTCTGCAAAGAGGCTTTTTTATTTATTCGTCACCCTTCTTCTGATTTAACCCATACTCGCGCAGCTTATTCGCAATTGCGGTATGTGACACCCCAAGACGTTTAGCCAGCTTGCGCGTGCTCGGATAGCTGCGATAAAGCTGCGTTAACACCGAACGCTCGAAACGGCTGGTGATGTCATCCAGCGAGCCTTCCATTGCCTCTTCGCCTACCGAGACCGTCCCGGCATCGTAATCCGGCAACAGAATATCCTGAGGGCGCAGTTCATACCCTTCAAGCTGAGTTAATGCGCGATAGACCGCATTTTTAAGCTGACGAATATTGCCCGGCCAGCCGTAACGCGTCAGCACGGTGCCCAGGTCGGCAGAGAGCTTCGGACGCGGCACGCCCTGCTCGTCGGCAAAACGGGCCACGAACAGTTCTGTCAACGGCATGATGTCCTGCGGGCAATCACGCAGCGGCGGTATATTGAGCGTCAGAACGTTGAGACGATAGTAGAGATCTTCGCGGAATACCCCTTTCTGCACCAGCTCCACCAGGTTTTTCTGGGTGGCGCAGATGACGCGCACGTCCACGTGCACTTCATGATCTTCCCCCACACGGCGGAACGTGCCGTCATTGAGAAAACGCAGCAGTTTCGCCTGCATGCGTGGCGACATTTCGCCAATCTCGTCCAGCAGCACCGAGCCGCCATTCGCCTGTTCAAAGAAGCCTTTTTTACCTTCCGGCGCATGCCCGAACAGCTCACTTTCAACGGCATCTTCAGGAATAGACGCGCAGTTCAGCGCCAGATACGGTTTTGCCGCACGCGGGCTGGCCATGTGCACAGCATGCGCCAGCAGATCTTTCCCCGTACCGGTATCCCCGGTAATCAGCAGCGGTGCCGTAAGATTTGCCAGCTTGCGCGCCTGGTCGATTACATGACGCATCTTCGGGCTCACCGCAATAATCTGGCTGAATGCGCCGACGTCCTGGCTGGAAAGATTCTGTAACTGGCGTCCCATGCGCACCGTGGAGCGCAGCATGATCACCGCGCCGGTGAGCACCCGCGCGGCATTTTCCCCTTTCAGGTAGACCGGCGTGATCTCCATCAGGAAATTCTGTCCGTTGATAACGACATGCTCGCTATGGGTATTTTGCGGGTTGCTGTCCAGCCAGCGCTGGAAATTAAAACCGGTAATCAGTTGCGTGGCGTGGTGCCCGATAAGTTTTTCCTGAGTCTGCGCAAACAGCTGGCAGCTGGCCTGGTTAACGCGCTCGACTTTATTTTTCAGATCGAGAGAGAGAAACGGCTCCGGCATTGCTTCCAGCAGCGCGCTCAGCGCAAGATGTTCCCGCTCGGACGGCATCCAGGGGATGGTGCGTACATCCGTAACGCCAGCGATACGGCGGATTTCCGCCATCAGGCTACTGAAGGTATTAAATTCAATTTCGGCAAAATTGAGGTAAATTCGCCCGACAGGGTCGATCTCTATGCCACGTAAATCAATGCTACGTAAAACAAGAAGATCGAGTAACTCGCGGGTCAGACCGAGACGGTCCTCACAAAAGACTTCCAGACGCATGGGAAATTCACCGTTTAAGCCAATAACAGTAAAATGATATGTCAGATCACGGTATTCGGGAAGGTGGCTGTCAACAAATATTGACAGCCCGCATGATTAGTAAACAAAACCTCACTGAGCAGGTTTTTTATTGAGCGTCTCTTTAAGCTGGCCAATCAATTCGCGACGGAAATCCCCCAGCCGCGGCTTATCGCCATCGATCCAGGGGAGTGGACGACAAACCTCCATCGCTTTGATGCCCAGGCGTGCCGTCAGCAGACCGGCACCAATCCCCTGCGCCGCCCGGGCAGAGAGACGCGCCGCAAGATCCTGCGACATCCAGTCCATCCCGACCTCCCGCACCAGTTCGCTTGCCCCGGCGAAGGCGATATTCAGCAATACCAGTTTGAACAGGCGCAGCCGGCTGTAATAACCAAGCTCGATGCCATACAGTCTGGCGATGCGGTTGATCAGGCGCAGGTTGCGCCAGGCGATAAAGGCCATGTCCACCATCGCCAGCGGACTGACGGCGATCATCAGGGTAGATTCCGCCGCCGAGCGGCTGATCTCACGACGAGCCTGCGCATCCAGCACCGGCTGAACAATGTGGGCATAGAGCGTGACCACTTCCTGGTCATTCTGGGTTTCGTGGATCGCCGCATACCAGCGCTGAAGCGCCGGGTGAGAGTGATCAATCCCGGCCTTAGCCGCAAGCTTTTCACAAAAAGCACGCCCTTTTCCTGTGCCGTGACTGTGCAGCAGATCCCGCGCTTCATCGCGTTCGTGGGCACGCTGACGCAAACGCCATAGGCGACGCCACTCGGTAACGACCGAGCCAACGCCCGCACCAACAATCAACGCCCCGGCGGCGCATCCCCCCAGCGCCACCCAGTCCTGCGTTTGCCAGGCATTGACGCCCCACTGCACGCCCTGACCGATTACGCTCACACCAAAAAGGGCTAACCCGGCGGTCACCATCTTGCGCCACAGGCTGCGTTTCGGGCGCAGTGCCGCATCAACCACCGCTTCCGCCTGCCCCTCTTCAGCCAACGGCTCGTCTGCCAGCACGGGAGCAAAGTTGTCGGCCTGCGGCCCGCTGAAGGTTTGCGCCGTTTTAAACGCCTCATGCGGGGTCTGCTCAAGCTGGCCGGTAAAATCAATGCGTGGTTTTAACGGTTCCGTCATCGCAATTTATCTCCAATTAAAAACTCCAGCGCGGCATCCAGACGGATATGCGGCAATGGCTGGTCAACGTTCATACTCTGCGGACGGAAGGCTTCGAACTGAAAACCCTGGCTTTGCCAGAAAGCCTGGCCCGGCAGACGCGCCGGAACTTCCCCCGGATAGACCGTGAGCGGCGCACCGTCGCTGAGACGGTTGCCCCGCAGGGCCGGAATTTTCTCGCCATTCAGGTCAATCAACCCACTCTGCGTAGCCTGTACGGACGCCAGCCCCAGACAATCCATACTGATCCCTTCGAAGGCCGCATTCTGCCAGGCATCCTGCACCAGCTGTTGCAGCAGGGATACCATGTTGGCGTGCTGATCGACCGTCACATGGTCAGCTTTTGTGGCGGCAAACAGCAGCTTGTCGATGACCGGCGAGAACAAACGGCGAAACAGCGTACGCTGGCCATAATGAAAGCTTTGCATCAGCTGCGTCAGCGCCAGCCGCATATCATTGAACGCCTGCGGCCCGCTGTTGAGCGGTTGCAGGCAGTCCACCAGCACGATCTGGCGGTCAAAGCGTAAAAAGTGATTTTTATAAAAGCCCTTAACCACCTTCTCACAGTAATAATTGTATCGCTCGCGGAGCATACCGGCGTTGGTGGTCTTGTCCGCCTGCGCCAGTTTCGATTCACCGATGCTGTCAACGTCCGGCCACGGGAAAAACTGTAGCGCGGGAGCACCGGCTAAATCACCCGGCAGAACAAAGCGGCCCGGCTGAATAAAATGCAACCCCTCCTGCTTGCACTGATGCAGGTAATCCGTCCAGGCTTCGGCTATGACGGCCAGACGGTTTTCATCCGCCGGTGCCAGCGGATCCAGTCCTTCGCAAAGCTGGCGCCATTTGGTCGACCACTCTGCCCGCTGCCCCTGCAACAGACCGGTCATCTGTCGGGACCAGCTCAGGTAATCCTGCGCCAGCATCGGTAAATCGAGCAGCCATTCTCCCGGGTAATCCACAATTTCGAGATAGAGCGTGGACGTTTCTTTGAAGTGACGCATCAGGGATTCATTCGAGCGGAAACGAAGCGCAAGACGGATTTCGCTCACGCCACGCGTCGGGGTGGGCCAGGCGGGAGGCTCCCCGTATAACTGCGCCAGACCTTCATCATAGGTGAAACGGGGTATGCCAAAATCACGTTGCGGTACGCGTTTCACCCCAAGCAACCGCTCCTCGCGCACTGCGCTAAGCAGTGGCAGGCGCGCCCCTGCATGCAGGTTCAACAGCTGATTGACCATCGCCGTAATGAATGCTGTCTTACCGCTGCGGCTCAGCCCCGTCACGGCAAGACGCAGATGGCGATCAACGCCACGGTTCACCAGAGAATTGAATTCGTTTTTAAGTCGCTTCATCGCCGTCCTTCATTGCCTGGAACCCTGAAAAAAGTCACTTCAGAATACAGTAAATTGGGGCAGATCGTTGATTATCAATTCTTAATTATTGCTATTGCCGTTTTCTCTCCAGTAAGATGGGCGCAATTGCTGTCCGTCTGGAGTGAGTAAGGTGTATGTCACCCACCATCTATGATATTGCCCGCGTTGCTGGCGTTTCGAAATCAACCGTGTCGCGCGTTCTGAATAAGCAAACGAATATTTCTCCTGAAGCGCGCGAAAAGGTGTTGAAGGCGATAGAAGAATTAAATTATCAACCGAATAAACTTGCCCGCGCACTCACCTCTTCTGGCTTCGACGCCATTATGGTTATTTCGACCCGTTCAACCAAAACCACCGCAGGCAATCCGTTTTTCTCTGATGTACTACATGCCATTACGGCAAAAGCAGAAGAAGAGGGTTTTGATGTTATTTTACAAACGTCCAAAAGCAGCGAAGATGATCTGCAAAAATGCGTAGGTA
The DNA here is from genome assembly GCF_016082135.1 of Enterobacter sp. YSU. Classification (NCBI taxonomy): domain Bacteria; kingdom Pseudomonadati; phylum Pseudomonadota; class Gammaproteobacteria; order Enterobacterales; family Enterobacteriaceae; genus Enterobacter; species Enterobacter sp. YSU. Next base: position 3,934,327 of record NZ_CP059487.1, on the reverse strand, counting down.
AAATAAAGCAGAAGATGATCAAGGGGATCATCATGCTAAGCTCGCCGGCGAACGAGTCTTTTTTCGCGACGCTGGACGAATATGGCGTGCCCGTGGTCGTTATTGGTAAAGTGGAAGGCAATTACCAGAATATCTATTCTGTCGACACGGATAATTTCCGCGACAGCGCCATATTAACCGACTCATTTATCAAACATGGTCGCACTAAAATTGCCTGCCTGCATGCCCCGCTCGATTATCACGTTTCTATCGATCGCCTGGCGGGCTATAAATCGAGCCTTGAGAAGCAGGGTATTGCAATTAACCCGGACTGGGTTATTGATGGCGGATACACCCATGAAAGCGCGCTTCAGGCGGCCTGTCAGCTACTCTCTTCAGACAACCCGCCCGATGCGGTTTTTGCGACAGACAGTATGAAATTGCTGAGTCTTTATCGTGCCGCGGATGCGCTAAACCTGACGATCCCGGAACAGGTCGCAATGGCAGGATACAGCGACCCAATGCTATCTCTCATTTTAACCCCTGCGCCTGGCGGCTTTGATATCCCCACCAGAAAGCTGGGCGAAGAGAGCTGCGATGTGTTGTTCAGGTGCATAGCGGGTAAACCTGCCCCGCATAAGATATTGGTTGAAACGCATTTTTCAGATGCGGCTTCATTACGCTAAAAACCAGGGGCAAACGCCCCTGGTGAAGTGTTATCAAAACGCGTAATTCACGCCGATACCGGCATAGTGGAAGCGGTCACTTTCCCCTTCGTCATGGTTTTCCCATTCGTAGGCATATTCCAGCGTCATGGATAAACCATTGTTAAAATCATAGGCGTACAGCATACCCAAACGGTTGAAATCATGTCCTTCACGCTCAGGATCGTCTTGCCAGTCCCAGTTTGACCAGCGATCGAGTCCCAGACGGGTATAAGGCGTTAGCGTCGTCTGACCCAATGAAATCGGCAGATAGGCGCGAATTTCCTGAGTGGAGAATTCACCGTTATTACGTGAACCGTCCATATTAAAACCGCGCTCTAAATAGTAATTAACTTTTGCCGAGACCGTTTCGTTAATTGTCCAGGTAAAACCGGTTTCGGTCTCGACGCGGCTGTCAGAATAGCCGGTTTTTTCCAGATCGTTGGCAAACTGATACATGGCAAACCAGCCGCCAAAACGCCAGTCGTCGGTTAGTTTAATATCCCAGTCAGGCTGAACTTTGTAGCGCTGCATATTAGCACTACCATCTTTAGCACCATGCTCATCCTTAAAGTGATAGCCATAATTACGGAAGCCACCGGTCAGGCCGAACGTAAAATCATCGGTGCCGATAAAACGATAGCGTAATTCTACTTCAGGACGATCGAAATAGGTGCCGCGCGTCATGCTACTGTAATCGACCGGCCCTTCCTGATACATAGCCAGCGAAATGGTCCAGGCATCCCATGTGGCATTAAACCACACGGAGGGTTCATATAATCCATCTTTATCGTCAGCCTGACCTTCTACGTTTTCAATTTCATACATGGCGCCAATATTAAATTCCCACTGTTTGGCTGATTCTGTTGCTTGCGCGCAGCTCACCCCTGCGCACAGGACGAGCGCAGCACTTCTTAGTAGAGTACTCATTAAAATATTCCTTTATAATTAACACACAAAAAACCGGAAACTTTCATTTCCGGCGAACACCTTTCTTATCTAATAGCTGTCTCAGTATCAGCATCGAAGAAATGGCACTTATTCATATCGAACTGGATGCCGATATTCTCTCCTGCAACGTAATCATCCGCCGCTCCCGCACGGACAACCAGTTCATGCCCACCCACGGAGGCATAAAGCATAAATTCAGCCCCGGTCAGCTCAGCAACGCTGATCTTCGCCGTGATGTTTTCACCGCTTCGCTGTACGGTGAGAATGTCTTCCGGACGGATCCCAAAGACAACCGCTTTACGCTGGTAACCTTGCGCATTAAGCACGGCCAGCTTGTCCTCCGGGATCTCCAGATGCAGCGTTTCCGTCACAAAGTAGCGGTCGTCGATTGCGCCACGAATGAAGTTCATCGCCGGTGAGCCAATAAACCCTGCAACGAACATATTCGCCGGCTCGTTGTAGACCTGCTTCGGCGCGCCCACCTGCTGAATGATGCCGTCCTTTAAAATCACGATGCGGGTCGCCATCGTCATGGCTTCCGTCTGATCGTGCGTCACGTAAATCATGGTGGTATTAAGCTTCTGGTGCAGCTTGCTGATTTCAGCGCGCATCTGCACACGAAGTTTGGCATCGAGATTGGATAAAGGCTCATCCATCAGGAAGACCCCCGCTTCGCGCACTATCGCCCTGCCTAACGCCACGCGCTGGCGCTGACCGCCGGACAACGCACCAGGTTTACGCTGGAGATAGTCGCGCAAGCCCAGGATCTGTGCCGCCCAGGTAACGCGTTCTTCAATGACGGAGGGCGCAATTTTTTGCATTTTCAGGCCAAACGCCATGTTGTCGTAGACTGTCATATGCGGATAGAGCGCATAGTTCTGGAAGACCATCGCGATATCACGGGACTTGGCGGGAACATCATTCATGCAAACCCCGTCAATAATCAGTTCACCCGCGCTGATCTCCTCAAGGCCGGCAATCATTCGCAGCGTCGTGGATTTCCCACAGCCCGATGGACCGACGAAGACAATAAATTCTTTGTCTTCAATTTCGAGGTTGAAATCCTTCACCACGTGGACCTGGTTATCATAGATTTTCTGAATGTGTTTCAGAGACAGTTGAGCCATTATTAATTCCTTATCAATACGCCCGGGATGCCCAGAACGCCGTCAGGCGTTCCCAGGTCAGTTCCTGCGTTGAATGAAGTTGTAATCCCGCATGGTTCAGGCCAGGCCCAATCCCCACCGACAGCATTCCTGCGGCGTTAATCGCATCTACTCCTGCGGCGGCATCTTCGATACCAATGGCCTCTTCAGGACGCACGTTCAGTCCTTTACAGGCCGCAAGGAAGATTTCCGGGTCCGGCTTTGAGCGGCAAATGCGCGAAGCATCGGCGCAAAAATCGAAAGCCTGATGAATACCCAACGCGTGCAAAATCCCAGGAGCATTAAGCGATACGGATGCCAGTCCAATTTTGACCTTCGCGGCGCGAATATCCGCCAGCACGTCGCGAATACCCGGCAGCAGCGAATCCTGCGTCAGTGATGCCAGCGACTGGACGTAAAGCGCGTTTTTTTTCGTCGCCAGCGCCAGGCGCTGCTCGTCACTGAACATCCCCTCTTTCCCGCCATGTATCAGAATGCGCTGTAGGGAGTCCATACGGCTTATTCCCTTCAGCTGTTCGTTAAATACTTCGTCGAAGGTGATACCAATCTCCTCCGCCACGGCGCGCCAGGCCAGAAAGTGAAGATGCGCGGTATCGGTGATCACCCCGTCCAGATCGAATACAACAGCGTTAAGCGTCATGGCGCCCCTCCGTGGTAGCGGTCCCATTAACAGATGCAAGAAAGTCCTTACGCGCACAGACCTTTCGCCCTGATACGTGCAGCGCTTTACCCCACAGCGTCAACGTGACAGGTGCGGTAGTTTCAATGGTTAACTGGTCATCTTCACAGGTAACGTGCATTGTTGCGTTCCGCCACCGCAGCGGGAAGGCGAGTTTCTGCCAGTGAGCAGGCAGCTTCGGCGCAAGATGCAGCTCCCCTTCGCTAATGTGCAGGCCAGCAAATCCCTGAATGGCGCCCAACCAGATCGCACCGGTGGCGGCGGCATGAATACCATCATCACTGCTGTGCGGGTCGTCTCCCAGATCAATGGCGATACCATCGCGCCAGAAGGCATACGCCCCGTCAGTGTCACCGCAGCGTGCGAGCACAATGCCGTGAATGGCTTTACTCAGGGATGAATCATGGATCGTGCGTGGCTCGTAGAACGCCAGATTGGCGGCACATTGCTGCGGCGTAAACCGTTCCGGCAGCAGGTAGTTAAGCATCACCACGTCGGCCTGCTTCAGGATCTGCATCTCGTTCACTTCCGCGCGAGAGTAATCAAGCAGAATGGTTTGCTTACCCGCTTTGGCTTTATAGCGGCTCAGATCGATGGCAGGTTTTGCCATGAAGGTATCATCCTGCGGGATCACACCCTCTGCGTCGGCCTCTGGCAGCCACAGGCGCGCCAGAAACGTCCCGGCATTCTCCGTAAAACGCGCATCTTCACGCCCAAACATCGCCATAAACTGACGCGCGCAGGCAACGTTGTGCCAGGCCAGATAGTTGGTGTAGGCGTTGTTGTTGACATGCTCGGTGTATTCATCCGGTCCGATTACGTCATGGATCTCAAGACGACCATTAATTTCCGTCGCGCGTCCCATCCAGAACGAAGCGGTTTCCATCAGCAGCGTCAGGCCCTCATTGCGCATAAAGGCATCGTCGTGTGTTGCCTGCCAGTAAGCGACAACGGCCCAGGCAATATCTGCCACGATGTGATGTTCAGCGAGTGCGGAGGCGACCTTCTGGCGAACCCCGGTGCGGATGTTAATGGCCGCAAATTCTGGCGTCTCTTCCTGTCCGCTGGCGGCACTTTCCCACGGGAACAACGCGCCCGGCCAACCGTTACGGCGTGCTTTTTCACGCGCGCCCGAAAGATTCAACCAGCGATAGCGCAGCAGGCTGCGGGCAATCTGTGGACGGGTAAACAGATGGAACGGCAGCAGGAAAATTTCGGTATCCCAGAAGACGTGTCCCTTATACCCCTCACCCGTCAGCCCTTTAGCCGCAATACTGCTTCGCTCATCATGAGCAGGCGTCATTGTCGTCAGATGCCAGACGGCGTAATCCAGCGCCAGCTGATCCTGCTGTTCTGCACACGTCACTTCCACCCGAGCGTCACGCCATACCGCTTTCCAGGCGTACGCTGAGCTTTCAAGCAACGCATCGTAGCCTCTTGCGGCGCAGACTTTGAGATCGGCCAGCGCGTTGCGGGCGAAAGACTCCTGCGAGAGCGATTTATCGCAGCGATGCGTCAGCCAGACGATTTTTTCAAGCGTGACAGTGTCACCTTGCGAGATAGTCAGAGAATGATGAACGCTGAGGCAACGATTTTTGGCGGTGAAACAACTGTCGCTCTTAGCGGAGAGCTGACAAAACGCCGAAACAACAACTTCAGACGCCCGGTCCTGCGTTTCATACACACCCTGCATGTAGTGCTGGTCAAAGACCCTGACCGAGATTTCATCCAGGTGCTGCCTGCCGCTGTTCGTTTGTGTCGCATCTATGCCGGTTTTCAGCACGGCCTGAGCGGCGCCGTCAAGCGGTGTGATCGAGAGCTGCATTGCCACTAAGGGCAACTGGTCCAGCGAAACAAAACGACGGCTCTCGAGGCGATAGCGTTTTCCGTCCGGCGAACGCCAGACAACGTTACGATGCAGTTCGCCGTTAGCAAAGGCCAGCTCGCGTTGCCACTCAAGAATTTCGCCTGAAAGGAGCGTGAAATTGACGCCGTCCAGCTCAACTTCAATCCCGGTGACATCCGGCAGATTGATCAGCTCAGTGGTTTCATTGCGTCCCGCGCGATGATACAGCCCGGCGAGATACATGCCTCTGGTCTGCTGGGTGTAATCTTCTTCATGCGTGGCGCGAATGCCCATGTAGCCATTGCCGCAGGCCATAATGGACGCGTACTTATTCAGGCTATGCGGGCAAAAGCCCGGATCGGTTAATACAGACTGGTTCAGCATAACGTCACGCTTTCCCCTGTTTCCGCGGCTTCATATAACGCCGCGACTAATTGCTGGATCACCAGCCCCTGCTCCGCATCGGCAATCATGACCGGCTCGCCCAATACGTGGCGAACAAACGCGTCCATACTGCGTAGATGTCTCCGATCGTCAGCTTCTTCACGCTGGATCAGCGTCTGCAAAACACCGGCTTCGTCGTTATAAATGTGTGCCGGGAACAGCGTTGCACCCGCCTTCTCACCGCAGAAAGAGACGTTCATGATCGACTGCTCGCGGATATTAAGCGCAAAAGAGGTGTCCAGACGCAGAATGCCACCGTTGCAGAACTCAATCGTACCAAACAGGGCATCTTCCACGGTAAACTGCGCAGGATCCCATTCGCCAAACTGGCCGGTGTGTTTCCGGTTCCCCAGTCTCTGGAAGCTGTGCGCGGTTACCCGCTTAACGGCCGGGAAACCCAGCACGTACATCGCGGCATCCAGCATATGAATGCCGATATCGATCAGCGGCCCGCCGCCCTGAAGCGATTTATTGGTGAACACGCCCCACCCCGGCACACCGCAGCGACGCAGCGCCTGCGCGGAGGTGAAGTAAATTTCACCGAGCGTTCCGTTCATAACCGCATCGCGCAGGAGCTGGGTATCCAGGGCAAAGCGATGGTGAAAATCGTACGCGAGGACTTTTCCGGCCTTGCGCGCCGCGAGACGCATCTCATCCGCCTGGTGCGGCGTCATCGCCGGCGGCTTTTCACACATCACATGACAGCCTGCTTCGAGAGCCGCCATCACATGTTCAAAATGGAACCGGTTAGGCGAACAGACGCTCACCACATCCGGTTTTACTTCCTGCAACATCTCGTGAGCGTCCTGCCATGCCGATGGAATAGCATAACGTTCCGCGAACGCCTGTGCCTGCTCAAGGCGGCTGTCCATGACAGCCACCATTTGAACATCACTGCGCGTGGCGTAATACGAGGCATGCACTTTGTCTGCAACCTGCCCGGCGCCAATAATGGCGACGCGCAGAGGCAAAGGTGTAGAAGCACTCATCACGCTCGTCATCCTTAGCATTCACGCAAGTAAGTGAGAGAGTCCTTATAGGCCTGAGCCGGATCGTCGGCACGCACCCGGCACTCGTACACGACGTAACCCTGATAGTTATCGGCACGCAGCTGATCGAACAGGCTGGCGAAATCGAGGCTGCCGCTGCCCGGCTGATAGCGGTGGTTATCAGCAATGTGCACATGACCCAGCAGGTCGCGGTTGTGATGCAGCGCTTCCGTCAGGGAGTCTTCTTCAATATTCATGTGGTAGAAATCACCGATGATCTGCACGTGCTTCAGGCCGTTCTCTACGATATAACGACGCGCGTCGGCCAGGGTGTTGATCATATGATCCTGATAGCGGTTCAGCGGCTCCAGGTAGACGGTAGTACCGGTGCGCGCTGCCACCGCATCCAGCCAGCGCAGGGAAGCGCTGACCGCTTTGCGATCGCCGTCCAGGCTACGTGGCGAAGTCATTGGCGGCAGACGGAAGGTAAACATCCCCCAGGCAGCCGGAACGATAATCCCCTTTCCGCCCACTTCTGCCAGCGCTTCCAGAATGCGTTCAATCTGCTGTAGACCATTCAGGCGGCGTTCTTCGATGAAATCCCCGATCCAGCCATCGTATCCGCCACAGGCCGTCGTGACCGGCAGGCCGGTGGCTTTGATAGCCGCTTTTACTTCGTCAAGATTGTCCACCAGCAGTCGGCCATCGATTTCGTAGCCATCAAATCCCATCGCTTTGATGTATTCGAATTTTTCCATGATAGCGGTCGGGAAAAAGGCCTGGTTTTGTGTTGCGATTTTCATGATTTGCTGTCCTTAGCTTAAAAAGTGACGCCCATTTTGATACTGAGTTCCGGGTGCTGATCGACATACTTCATATAGCTTTCCGGGCTGGTGGTGAAGGTGACGACCGGGTCGATCAGATCTTCGCAATTGAGATAACCGTTCATCAGCAATTCCCAGCAGGTCTCTTCAATACGCTTGCGGCTCCAGCGCGGATAATCCGGGTTGGGTTCACTGCATGCGCGGGAGAAGACAATTTTGGCGTTGTTGAAGTGTGCTTCGCGACCAAGGTTGAAGCCCGTCGCGAACGGCTTGGCGAAGGCCACGTAGGAGATCGTTCCGCCGTAGGCGAGACCGCGCAGCGCAGATTGCAGCGCATCTGCAAATCCGCTGGTTTCGATGATCACATCCGCGCCCTGCTTGCCGGTCAGTTTCTTAATTTCCAGACCAACATCGGTACCGATTGGGTTCAGGCAGTGGTCTGCACCGTGACGACGGGCGATCTCACAGCGATGTTCGATAGGATCGACACCAATAACCACTGACGCGCCGGCTTTTTTCGCCAGCTGAATCGCAATCTGGCCAATCGCGCCCAGCCCCACAACCACGACGAAATCCCCTACGCGGACGTTAGCATCACGCACGCCGCTCATGGCGAACTGCGCCGGATCGTAACAAACGGCATTTTTCCAGGATGCGCCCTGCGGCATTTTGCGCAGCTTATAGTTGTTCACCGCGTTAACAATGACCGTTTCCTGCAACGGGCCGTAGCAGCAGACGCTGTCGCCGATCTGGTATTCCGTCACGTCCGCACCACATTCGATGATGTCGCCGACGATCATGTTCCCCAGCTGGAATTTACCAAATTCGATGCCGCGCGCTGCACCTTCTTCACGCGGGGTAAACATCTGCCACTCCGCGTTGAACTCTTCATCGATGAACGGGCTTGCCGCGCGAAAATCCACGACTTCAGTGCCGTGTTTTGGGGCGCCATAACGGGCACGAATCTTCACCTCGTGTGCTGCAACAGGACGATCTTCGTATTCCAGCAGCGCCGCTACACGAGGCGCTGTCGCAACTAATTTTTTCATGACTGACTCCTTGTTAAAATCGGCCGCCTCAGCCCTTCACGCCGCCGGCGGTCAAACCACTTTTAATGAAACGTTCAGACAGGGCATACATAATGACGACCGGAAGTGCCGTTACCAGCGATGCAGCCATCATGCGACCCCAGATGTAATCTGGCGTACTGAAGAGCGTGTTCAGCCCGACCGGCAACGTGAAGTTGCTGGCGCTGGACAGGAAAATGGAGGCGAACAGATAGTCATTCCACGCCACCATGAAGCAGTAGACAAAGACCGACACCAGACCCGAGATCGCCAGCGGCACGGTGATGCGAAAGATGATTTGCAGGCGGTTCAGGCCGTCCATCATCGCGGCTTCTTCGATTTCGTCCGGGATGGTGTCGAAATAGCTGCGCAGCATAAAGACCGCGGTAGGCAACGTCTGCGTCACCATGGTGATGATCAGCGCCAGTTCGGTGTCATAAATGCCGAGCGCGGTGATGATTTTGAACAGCGGCACCACCAGCAGGATCCCGGAGAACATATAGACGGTGTAGAAGCTCGCATTGATCGTCGTGCGCCCTTTAAAGCGCAGTTTGGATAACGCATACGCGCCCAGCGTGCCGAGAAACACCGCAATGACCGAGGAGGTCAGCGACACCACCATGCTGTTACGGAAGTAATCCACAAACGGGAAAATCAGCGGGTTAAAGATGTCGATGTAGTGCTGTAGCGTCCACTCCTGCGGCAGAATGGTCGGGTGCAGCGAGATCGCCTCTTTCGCGCTTTTGAACGACGTCATCAACATCACAAAAAACGGAAACAGCGTGATAATCAGAAATAGCGCCAGTCCCAGATAAAAACCGATACGGCCCAGAACGCGTTTATTTGTTGCCATTGAGGTTTACCCTTTTTCTGGTCAGCAGAATGACCGCGAAGATGATCACAAACAGCACAACGGAAATGGCGGCTGCTTTACCCAGGTCATTGAACGCAAAGGCGGTTTTGTAGAGATATACGCCAAGAATGTCGACCTTGGTGGTGAGCAGATACACATCCGCAAACATGTAGAACATCCAGATGGTTCGCAGCGTGACCACCGTGGCCAGCACCGGCATGATGGCGGGCAACGTCACGATACGAAAACGCTGCCAGGCATTTGCTCCGTCCATCTCTGCCGCTTCGTACAATGATTTATCAATGGTCTGTAAAATCGCGAGGAACGAGATAAAGGCATACGGGAAGTAACGCCAGATGGCGAACAGCACAACCAGGACAAAACTGCTGCCAGGATTATCGAACCACAGCGGCGCCTGATCGTAGAGATGCAGCAGATCCACGCCCAGATAGTTCACAATCCCGTAGCCGTTGTTGAACATGTATTTCCAGGCAAATACCAGTGAAATAGACGGCGTCACGTAGGACAGGATCACCAGTGAACGAGCCGTTTTCCGCATGCGGAATTCACGGTTAAAGAAGATCGCTACGGCCAGTCCCAGCCCGGTGCTGCCGAGCACGACCAGCGCCGTATACCAGAACGTCATCCACAGGGAGTGCCAGAACGCAGCATCGCCCAGAATGCGAATGTAGTTATCCAGGCCGACGAACACCGCATCAATACGCGGGTTCAGCGGTAAACGTAAAAAACTGATCTCAATGTTGGAAATCATTGGCCAGGCCACCAGGCCCCCCAGCAAAATCAGGCTGGGGGCCAACAGCAGCATGGCGAAAGGCATATCTGAACGACCAGAAAACAACGTCTTCATAATTCCCTTCGCAAAGCGCTCCTATCGTTGTGATATCAGGTCAGTCAGTTTCTTCTGGCTGTTGCTTAACGTCGCATTGAGATCTTTTTGTCCCACCGTCACGTTATGCACCATGGAACTGATAATGCCGGACCCGGTAACATCTCCCATGCGGGTAAAGTTTTTGTCGCCTACGGCGCCAAATACCTGGACGTTCGGGAACTGCGCAATCAGCTCGTAAGGCAGCTGACCAAAGGCTTTGATCATGTCGTTGTTTTTCCAGCTCTCAGTGCCCACCACGAGTTTGTTCACCGGCAGCGCCGCGCCAGGGGACATCATCACCCAGTCAGACGCGTTTTGAGCCTGCTCCATCCAGGTCACAAATTTTTCTGCCGCCTGCGTTTCCTCTTCGGTCTGGCCGGTCGTGATCGTCAACGAGGTGATCATGCCGTACACGGCTGATGATTTTTCCGTCGGGACCACGAACCCCAGGTTGGCCGGATTGCCATCTTTGTAGACCGCGGGCAGGATATAGGTGGAGTAAACGGCCATAGGCGCAGAGCCGTTCATGAAGGCGTCTTTGATCTCCATGACATCATTGGAGCCCGGCATGGTGTTCGCGGCCAGTGCCCGATAAAACGCCAGCGCTTTCGACATTTCAGGGGTATCGATTTTCACGTTGCCGTTTGCATCAAAGACGTTGGCTCCGCCGGACAAAGCAAACTGCGAGAAGGCCTGCTCCGTCATGACGCTTTCTGCGGTTGGAAGCGCGATACCGTAATGTTTTTTCGCCGGATCGTTGAGCGCCTGACTGGCTTTCAGCAGTCGCTCCCAGTTGTGCGGTTCTTCGATTCCCGCTGCCGCGAGCGCATCTTTGTGATACCAGACGCCGGACAGCCAGGCGCTAACCGGCACCCCCGTCCATGCCTTGCCGTCTTCGGTGCGAACAACGCGTAAAATGCCGTCGTAAAAGGTATCTTCACCGACGGCGTTAATCGCGTTGCCGATCGCGTCACGGTCCAGCAGTTGCTCTTTATCCATGACTTTGGCGTAGTCATGGCTGACTTCAATCACTTCCGGCAGCGCGCCGGTACGGGCCAACGTAATGACCTTGGTGTTATAGGCATCTTCCTCAACGGGGACCTGTTTCACCGTAATAGTCGGGTTTTCTTTCTCGAATTTTTCGATCAGTTTCGTAATAACTGCCTGACGCTCCTGTTCTACCGACGAGTGCATAAACTCAATGGTGACCTGAGATGCTTTATCGTCCTTACAGCCTGATAACAGGGCGCACGAAACCAGTGCTGATAACAGCACAATTTTGGGCATTTTCATTTTAGGGTCCTTTTTAGTTTTCTTTAATCCACATTACCTGCCATGGATTGAGGGTCAGTTCCGTACCGCTAATATCTTGTCCTGAGAGTAATTCCCTACCAAAGAGCGTTTGTCCATAAACGGTCTGCATTTTATTGCTAAAATTAAATAATGCTGTCATTCGCTCGCCATTTTCAGCAACACGAACAATTTTAAGAATATGTTCACCGATTGCGTCAAAAATAGCCTGACTATCCGGATGGAACGCACGCTCGCCGCGACGAATAGCAATAAGCTCACTCAAACGAGAATAAATCTGATAACGTATACTCTTATTATTATTAAGCTCCCGATCAACCTGACCTGCGGTGTATTTCTTCCTGTTTATCGCGCGATTATATCCGAGACGTTCGACACCTTCATAATCGTTACGCGAACCAAGAATGCTTTGAATATATACAGCCGGTACGCCAGGAAAACTTAACAACACAGCATGCGCCAGGATGAACCGCGCAATGCGCTCATCATCTGAGCTGTCTCGCAAACTCAACGCATCAAGATAGGTGACATTAATTTCATAGGGGCTTCGCGTTCCGTCAGGATTATTTTTCCAGTTGACCAGCGCGCCTTCCTGCTGAAGCTTTTCGACCAGCGAGAGGATCTCTGATTCCGGAAGGATGCCGCGTAACGGGTTCAATCCGATACCATCATGTGAAGCCAGGAAATTAAACCAGGTGGTGTAAGTTGAAGGCAGCGCCAGCGAGCCCGCCCACCGGCACAGGGCTTTAACATCCTGACGATGAACGGCGTGCAGCACCAGCGGTGGTAAGGAAAACTGATAGACCATCTGGGCTTCATTTTCACCATCACCGAAGTAAGAGATATTGTCTTTGTGGGGAACATTTGTCTCAGTGATGATCACCGTTCCAGGCGCCACGGCGTCCGTAATGGTGCGGAACAGCTGGATAAGGCAATGGGTTTGTTCCAGATGAATACAGGTGGTTCCCGGGATCTTCCACATAAACCCGACCGCATCCAGACGGATATAACGCGCCCCTTCCATAAGGTAATGGAGCAGAACGTCAACCATGGCAATCAGCACCTGCGGCGAGGCGAAATTGAGATCGATCTGGTCATCGCTGAATGTGGTCCACAGATGACGAACGCTGCCATCATTAAGCGTAAACGGCGTCAGCAGCGGTAATGCGCGGGGACGCGTCACCGCCGATAAATCGGTTTCGGGGTCGACAGAAATAAAGAAATCTTCGTAGCCCGGCTTCTGCGCCAGATAATTAGCAAACCATTCGCTTTTCGCTGACATATGGTTGCAAACGAAGTCAAACATTAAGCTGGCAGACTGTTTTAATTCCGCGACATCTCGCCAGGTTCCGGTTTCAGGTGCAACTTCGTGATAATCAATAACGGAAAATCCATCATCCGACGACCACGGATAAAACGGTAACAGATGGACATGAGAAAACGTGCGAGAAAGCCATTCATTATAGAACCGGGTAAATACCGGCAACGCTTTCTCCCCTTTCGCGGAGAACTGATCGGCATAGGTAATCAGCACAACGTCTTTTTCATCCCAGCCTGACTTACGCTTTTCCGTAATATTAACCGCCGCCTTTTCAAGCTTGGTTAATAACACGTTAAGGTGTGCATCTGAAAATGATTCACCGTAAATATGATTGATAAGTTTTTTAATTTTTGCGTTCACATTATTTTCCATGGTAGCGGTCCCACGGATTGGCAATCTACTCCCATGAAAAATATCTGTCAACGGACCCGGGGGCAGAAAGCAGCAATCTCAGCGCAGCGCAACGCATTATTGTGAGCTGCCGCAAAGAAAGCAGAAAAGGAGAAGAAACGCAGAAGGGAAAGTCATGCCCCTTCTCTGGGCGAGAAAGGGCTTATGCGGGAGGAACTAGCGTGACAGGTAGCGCCGGGAAACGCGTTTTGCCAACTTCTGTAACAGCGGCTCCAGAGCGACCGCCAGCAACATTCTGACCGGCTTGCGGGCAACAGACTTGATCGCCCAACCCGCCACACCGGCCGGGCCATAACGTAACGCCGTCATCAGAACCAGTTTACCTGCGATTTTCAGGCCGGGTTTTACCTTTTGACCGGCCTGTTGCCAGTTTTGTTTCATGTAAGTTCTCTCTTAAAGCTGACGAAAACGACTTCTCAGCGTAAAGGTATCGGAGGTGACATAACGTTCCATCTCGCGCAATCGCTTCTCCCCTGCGCTCAGCTGTTCATCCACCGCGTTCAGGAGATCGCTGCTGGTTGGCGTGTTCTCCGCATCCAGCTCACCTTCCGGCATAGGATCGAGTACAAACGACAGAATGATGTATGCCACAAGCGTAATAAAGGCCAGGCCGAAGAAAATCGACAATACGGTGACCACACGCACCAGTTTTACCGGAACATCCAGATAGTGCGCCAGCCCGGCGCAAACGCCCCGAACCATGCCCTGCTGTGGGATCCGCCACAGTTTTTTATTCAGATTCAGTCCAGCCATTACCGTTCCCTCCAGTTCGGGTGTTCCGCGTCCAGGATCGCTTCCAGCGCCTGAATACGTTCGCGCATTTTATTTGCCTCGGCAGAGAGCTGCGCCAGCCGCTGTTGTTCACTCTGCGACAGCTCACCGCGTGAAGAGCGGTTGCTGTAGTGCAGCCATAACCAGATGGGCAGAACAAACAGCACGAAAATGGTCAGGGGTATAGCCAGAAAAAGCGCGCTCATGTGTACTCCTTGTCTTACGATGCGGCACGCTCAGGTGCCGCAGGAATTATTATTGGTTGTCTTGTTTCATTTTGGCTTTCAGCGCAGCCAGTTGCTCGCTAATTTCATCATCGGCTTTCAGGTCAGCAAACTGCTGATCGAGGGTTTTCTGCTTACCGATGCTGTGGCTCTCGGCTTCCGCTTCCATGTGGTCGATACGACGTTCAAACGATTCGAAACGGGCCATCGCTTCATCCAGCTTGCCGCTGTCCAGCTGGCGACGCACGTCGCGGGACGAGCTTGCAGCCTGGTGGCGCAGCGCCAGCGCCTGTTGACGTGCACGGGTTTCGCTGAGTTTGTTTTCAAGCTCACCAATCTCTTTCTTCATACGCCCCAGAGTATCATCCACCAGCGTCACTTCGTGTTCCAGCGTGGCAACCATGTCGGTCAGCTTCTGCTTCTCAATCAGCGCAGCGCGAGCCAGATCTTCTTTATCTTTACGCAGCGCCAGTTCCGCTTTTTCCTGCCATTCGTTAAGCTGGGCAGTTGCCTGCTCGATACGACGCGTTAACTGCTTTTTCTCTGCCAGCGCGCGGGCGGAGGTGGAGCGTACTTCAACCAGCGTGTCTTCCATCTCCTGAATCATCAGGCGCACCAACTTCTGCGGATCTTCCGCTTTCTCCAGCAGCGAGTTGATGTTGGCGTTCACGATGTCGGCAAAACGAGAAAAAATACCCATAATTCAATCCTCATAGTTCTGTTATCGGGCGATGCCCTGCTGAGTAGTTAATACAAATCCCATGCCAACTTTTTATCTTATTGATTTTACTGAGTGTGATTGATATTTATCCAGCCAGCGGCTATTCTCACCTGGTGAATATCACTAAGGAGTGGTTAATTTCATCATGGCTGAATATAAAGATAATTTGCTTGGCGAGGCCAACAGCTTCCTGGAAGTGCTTGAACAGGTATCGCGCCTCGCGCCGCTGAATAAACCGGTGCTGATTATCGGTGAGCGCGGAACGGGTAAAGAACTTATCGCTAACCGCCTGCACTTTCTGTCTGGCCGCTGGGACGGCCCTTTTATTTCGCTTAACTGCGCGGCGCTGAATGAAAACCTGCTCGACACCGAGCTGTTTGGTCATGAAGCTGGCGCCTTCACCGGCGCACAAAAACGCCATCCCGGACGCTTTGAGCGCGCCGATGGCGGAACGCTCTTTCTCGACGAGCTGGCGACCGCGCCGATGCTGGTGCAGGAAAAGCTGCTGCGCGTCATTGAGTACGGTGAACTGGAACGCGTTGGCGGCAGTCAGCCGCTCCAGGTCAACGTTCGCCTGGTGTGCGCCACCAACGCCGACCTGCCCGCGATGGTGGCTGAGGACAAATTCCGCGCTGACCTGCTGGACAGGCTGGCTTTCGATGTTGTACAGCTGCCGCCGCTGCGGGAGCGGCGCAGCGATATCATGCTGCTGGCCGATCAGTTTGCCATTCAGATGTGCCGGGAACTGGGTCTGCCTCTCTTTCCGGGCTTCAGTGAACGGGCCACCGGGACCCTGCTCGGTTACCACTGGCCGGGCAATATTCGTGAACTGAAAAACGTGGTGGAACGGTCCGTTTACCGGCATGGCAGCAGCGAGACCGAACTGGACAACATTATTCTCGATCCGTTTCGGCGCGAGGATAAACAGCTCCCTGCTCCGGCGACGCGCCAGCAGGCTCCGGCGTTGCCGCTCGATTTACGCCAGTTCCAGCATCAGCAGGAGCAACAGCTGCTTGAGCAGAGCCTGAAAGAGGCGAAATATAATCAGAAACGGGCGGCTGAACTGCTGGGCCTGACCTACCATCAGTTAAGGGCATTGCTCAAAAAACATCAAATGCGCTGACATTATCAGCACTTACCCCCAGACATTTTTACGAAGCAGGCGTAAGTGCGATACACTTTGCAGATCGAATCTAAAAACCTTAAAAACTATGCGCCTGGTTTTATCGTCCCTGTTTGCACTCGGTTTGTTCAGCAATCTGGCCTTTGCTGCGCCCGATCGCGCTGTGCCTCCTGATATCCGTGATAGTGGTTTCGTCTACTGCGTCAGCGGTCAAGTTGATATTTTTAATCCGCAAAAAGCGGGGAGCGGCCTGATTGTCGATACGCTGGCCGCACAGCTCTACGATCGCCTGCTCGACGTCGATCCTTATACCTATCGGCTGGTTCCGGAGCTTGCTGAAAGTTGGGAAGTGCTTGATAACGGCGCCACATACCGCTTTCGTCTACGCGATGATGTCGCATTTCAGCACACCCCGTGGTTTACCCCAACCCGTAAGCTCAACGCGGATGACGTGGTTTTCACCTTCCAGCGCATATTCAACCGCAATCATCCGTGGCATAACGTTAATGGCGGGAACTTCCCCTATTTCGACAGTCTGCAATTCGCGGACTCGGTCAAAAGCGTTCGCAAACTGGATAACCGTACGGTTGAGTTTCGTCTGAATCGCCCGGATGCCTCCTTCCTCTGGCATCTGGCGACGCACTACGCCTCGGTCATGTCAGCCGAATACGCGGATCAGCTGACGAAAAAAGATCGTCAGGAACGTCTCGATCGTGAGCCTGTGGGCACCGGTCCGTTCCAGTTAGCAGAGTACCGCGCCGGACAATACATTCGCCTGCAACGTCACGATCATTTTTGGCGCGGCAAACCGCTGATGCCGCAGGTGATTGTCGATCTGGGCTCAGGTGGCACAGGCCGACTCTCCAAACTGCTGACCGGCGAGTGCGACGTGCTTGCCTGGCCTGCGGCCAGCCAGTTGACCATTTTGCGCGACGACCCACGCCTTCGCCTGACCCTGCGCCCGGGAATGAACATCGCTTATCTGGCGTTTAACACCGATAAGCCGCCGCTGAATAATCCGGCCGTGCGCCATGCGCTGGCGTTAGCGATCAACAATCAGCGTCTGATGCAGTCGATTTACTACGGTACCGCGGAAACCGCCGCCTCTATTCTTCCGCGCGCCTCCTGGGCCTATGACGGCGAGGCGAAGATTACGGAATATAATCCGGCGAAAGCGCGCGAACAGCTTAAAGCGCTGGGGGCAGAAAACCTGACGCTACAGCTGTGGGTGCCCACCAGCTCTCAGGCGTGGAACCCCAGCCCGCTGAAAACGGCTGAACTGTTGCAGGCTGATATGGCGCAGGTGGGCGTTAAGGTGATCATCGTGCCTGTCGAAGGCCGTTTCCAGGAGGCGCGTCTGATGGACATGAATCACGACTTAACGCTGGCTGGCTGGTCCACCGACAGTAACGACCCGGACAGCTTTTTCCGTCCGCTGCTGAGCTGTGCGGCAATCAACTCCCAGACCAACTACGCCCACTGGTGTAACCGGGAATTTGATGCCGTGCTGCAAAAAGCGCTGGCGTCTCAACAGCTTGCCTCACGCATTGAGGCCTACGATGAAGCGCAAAATATTCTGGCCAGAGAACTTCCCGTGTTGCCGCTTGCCTCTTCCCTGCGCCTCCAGGCCTACCGTTACGATATTAAAGGGCTGGTACTCAGCCCGTTTGGTAACGCCTCCTTCGCGGGCGTGACCCGTGAGAAAGAACAAGAGGTGAAGAAACCATGATTATATTTACCTTGCGTCGGCTGCTGTTACTGCTGGTGACCCTGTTCTTCCTGACCTTTGTCGGCTTTAGCCTGAGCTACTTTACGCCGCACGCCCCGCTTCAGGGCTCATCTCTCTGGGACGCCTGGCTGTTCTGGTTTAATGGCCTGCTGCACTGGGATTTTGGCGTGTCCAGCATCAACGGACAGCTCATCTCCGAACAGCTGAAAGTGGTTTTCCCGGCCACCATGGAGCTGTGTATACTCGCCTTTGGCTTTGCCCTCATGGTGGGGATCCCGGTGGGAATGCTGGCGGGAATTTATCGTAATAAATGGCAGGATAAATTAATTAGCGCGCTTGCCTTAATTGGCTTTTCCATCCCTGTTTTCTGGCTGGCGCTGCTGCTTACCCTCTTCTTCTCACTGACGTTAGGCTGGCTGCCGGTATCTGGCCGTTTTGACCTGCTGTATAACGTGCAAACGGTTAGCGGCTTCGCCATCGTTGACGCCTGGCTTTCTGATTCAGTCTGGCGCGACGAAATGATCGTGAGTGCGCTGCGCCACATGGTGCTGCCGGTGCTTACGCTGGCCGTCGCGCCGACGACCGAGGTGATCCGCCTGATGCGCATCAGCACTATCGACGTCTTCGATCAAAACTATGTGAAAGCCGCCGCCACGCGCGGACTGTCTCGCCTGACGATTTTACGTCGCCATGTGCTGCACAATGCGTTGCCCCCCGTAATCCCACGTCTTGGGCTGCAATTCTCAACCATGCTGACGCTGGCAATGATCACCGAGATGGTTTTCAGCTGGCCGGGCCTTGGGCGCTGGATGATCAACGCCATTCGCCAGCAGGATTACGCGGCGATCTCCGCCGGCGTGATGGTGATTGGCTCGCTGGTCATTATTGTTAACGTTATTTCCGATATTTTGGGTGCCATGGCCAACCCATTGAAGCATAAGGAATGGTATGCCTTACGATAACGTCTACAGCGAAAAGCGCACGCCCGGTGCGCTACGTACCGTGTGGCGTAATTTTTACGGCGACACCACGGCGATGATCGGCTTTTACGGCTGCATTGGCCTCGTGTTGCTGTGCGTTTTGGGTTCGTGGTTTGCACCGTATGGCATCGATCAGCAGTTCCTTGGCTATCAGCTTTTACCGCCGTCGTGGTCGCGCTACGGGGAGGTTTCGTTCTTCCTGGGGACTGACGATCTCGGACGCGACGTGCTAAGTCGTTTGCTGAGCGGCGCCGCACCGACGGTAGGCGGCGCGTTCGTGGTCACCCTGGCTGCCGCAATCTGCGGCCTGGCGCTGGGCATTTTTGCCGGCTCAACCCACGGGCTGCGGTCGGCCGTGCTTAACCATATTCTTGATACCCTGCTCTCTATTCCTTCGCTGCTGCTGGCGATTATCGTCGTGGCCTTCGCGGGGCCGCACCTCACCCATGCGATGTTCGCCGTCTGGCTGGCCATTCTGCCGCGCATGGTGCGCTCGGTTTACAGCCTGGTTCACGACGAGCTGGAGAAAGAGTATGTCGTTGCCGCCCGCCTGGATGGCGCCACCACGTTTAATATTTTGTGGTTTGCCGTGCTGCCTAACATTGCCGCCGGGCTGGTGACGGAGATCACCCGCGCCCTGTCGATGGCGATTCTGGATATCGCAGCGCTGGGCTTCCTGGACCTTGGCGCGCAGCTCCCCTCCCCGGAATGGGGCGCCATGCTCGGCGATGCGCTGGAGCTGATTTACGTTGCGCCGTGGACGGTCATGCTGCCGGGCGCGGCCATCATGGTGAGCGTGCTGCTCGTTAACCTGCTGGGCGACGGGATCCGCCGCGCAATCAATGCGGGGGTGCAATAATGCCGTTACTCGATATCCGCAACCTCACGATCGAAATTAAAACGGGCGAAGGCTGGGTCAAGGCCGTGGATCGCATCAGTATTACGCTCGCAGAGGGCGAAATCCGCGGGCTGGTGGGCGAATCGGGTTCAGGGAAAAGTCTGATCGCCAAGGCCATTTGCGGCGTGGCGAAGGACAACTGGCGGGTGACCGCCGATCGTATGCGCTTCGACGACATCGATCTGTTGCGTCTCTCCCCGCGCGAACGCCGTAAACTGGTGGGCCATAACGTCTCGATGATTTTCCAGGAGCCGCAATCCTGTCTCGACCCGTCCGAGCGCGTCGGGAAACAGCTGATGCAGAACATTCCCGGCTGGACCTATAAAGGCCGCTGGTGGCAACGTTTCGGCTGGCGTAAACGCCGTGCCATTGAGCTGTTGCACCGTGTCGGGATCAAAGACCATAAAGACGCGATGCGCAGTTTCCCCTACGAACTGACCGACGGTGAATGCCAGAAAGTGATGATTGCCATCGCCCTGGCGAATCAGCCGCGTCTGCTGATTGCGGACGAACCAACGAACGCGATGGAGCCAACCACCCAGGCCCAGATTTTCCGCCTGCTCACGCGTCTGAACCAGAATAACAACACCACCATTTTGTTGATCAGCCACGACCTGCAAATGCTGAGCAAGTGGGCGGATAAAATTGACGTAATGTATTGCGGCCAGACGGTAGAAACCGCGCCAAGCGAGGACCTGGTGACGACGCCGCATCATCCCTACACGCAGGCGCTGATCAGGGCGATCCCGGACTTTGGCAGCGCGATGCCGCACAAAAGCCGGCTGAATACACTGCCTGGCGCGATACCGCTGCTGGAATCGCTGCCCATTGGCTGCCGTCTGGGTCCGCGTTGCCCGTATGCTCAGCGCAAATGCATTGAAACACCGCGCCTGACAGGGCCGAAAAACCATCTGTTTGCCTGTCATTTCCCGCTGAACATGGAGAGAGAGTGAAATGGTCGAAACCTTACTGGAAGTACGTAACCTGAGTAAGACCTTTCGCTATCGCACCGGCCTGTTTCACCGTCAGACCGTCGAGGCTGTTAAACCCCTGAGCTTTACGCTGCGCGAAAAGCAGACGCTGGCGATTATCGGTGAAAACGGCTCGGGCAAATCGACCCTGGCAAAAATGCTCGCGGGTATGGTCGAGCCGAGCGGCGGTGAAATACTGATTGACGATCATCCTCTGGAATTTGGGGACTACTCTTTTCGCAGTCAGCGCATCCGGATGATT
Organism: Enterobacter sp. YSU; assembly: GCF_016082135.1. Lineage (NCBI taxonomy): Bacteria > Pseudomonadati > Pseudomonadota > Gammaproteobacteria > Enterobacterales > Enterobacteriaceae > Enterobacter > Enterobacter sp. YSU. Next base: position 3,913,214 of record NZ_CP059487.1, on the reverse strand, counting down.
TTTCAGGATCCGTCGACGTCCCTGAACCCGCGTCAGCGTATTTCCCAGATCCTGGATTTCCCGCTGCGGTTGAATACCGACCTGGAGCCGGAAGCGCGTCGCAAACGGATTGTCGAAACCCTGCGTCTGGTAGGCCTCCTGCCCGACCATGTCAGCTATTACCCGCACATGCTGGCCCCGGGCCAAAAACAGCGTCTCGGTCTGGCCCGCGCGCTGATCCTGCGCCCGAAGGTCATCATCGCCGACGAAGCGCTGGCGTCGCTGGATATGTCGATGCGTTCGCAGCTCATTAACCTGATGCTGGAGTTACAGGAAAAGCAGGGGATCTCGTATATTTACGTGACTCAGCATCTGGGCATGATGAAGCACATAAGCGACCAGGTGCTGGTGATGCACCAGGGAGAAGTTGTCGAGCGCGGCAGTACCGCTGACGTACTGGCCTCCCCGCTCCACGATCTGACAAAACGCCTGATTGCCGGCCACTTTGGTGAAGCGTTGACGGCGGACGCGTGGCGTAAAGATCGTTAGCCGCTGCGTAACCCGCTTGCCAGCAGAGTAAACACCTCTATGGCATGCGGGAGGGTCTTCTGCGGTTCTTCACTCGCGGCAATCAGCAGAGCCGCATTCAGAGCAGCGCCATTCAGCAGATGGGCTGCGACTCTGGCATCCATCTTTTTGATTACGTTGCACTCCATCATTTTTTCGATGGTCTGACGGGTCGACTCAAGGCAGCTGTTCTGGCTGGGCCATTGCGCCGGGTCGCCCAGAACAGCCGGGCCGTCAAGGAGGACGATACGCTGAACTTCCGGAACGAGCGCCATTTTGATATAGGCGATGCCCTCCGCCAGCAGTCGCTCCCAGTCATCTTCGGCGGCGGCGGCAATCGCTTTTGCGTTTGCTGCCATTTCGCTGTCTATCTGCGCGACCACCGCCGCCAGTAGTCCCTTCTTGTCGTTGAAATTATGATATAGCGCGCCGCGTGTTAACCCCACGCTTGCCGTGAGTTCATCCATTGACGCTGCGGCATAGCCTTTTTCAGCAAATGCCTTTCGCGCCGCCTGAATCATTTTCTCGCGATTTTCCTGGGCCGTTTCAGCGCGACGTTTTGTAGCCATGGGACTTCCTTAATTAAGCGATAACTATAATTTGACATACGCGACGTATGTGAATTACATTTTTCACATACATCGCGTATGTTACTTCTACCGCGTAAGCACAACAATACCTCTGACAGAAAAGGAAAAGCCATGTCTTCACGTGATCCCGTCTTCCCGGCTAACCGACATGCCCTCTATGAAGAGCATGGCTATTCAGCTGCAATTCGCTCTGGCGATCTGTTATTTGTTTCCGGTCAGGTTGGCAGCCGCAGCGATGGCACACCTGAACCCGACTTCCCCGCTCAGGTGCAGCTGGCGTTCGATAATTTACGGGCGATCCTGGCAGCCGCGGGATGTACTTTTGACGATCTGATTGATGTCACGACGTTTCATACCGATCCTGAAAACCAGTTCCCCGTTATCATGGAGGCGAAAAAACTGGCATTTCCCCACGCTCCTTACCCAAACTGGACAGCAATAGGCGTTAACTGGCTTGCGGGTTTTGATTTCGAAATTAAGGTTATCGCCAGAATCCCCTCGTCAGCGAATTAAGATCCGGCTGTATAAGCGTGAAGCTCCGGGCAGTCTCTGGTTGGATGAGGCGAACCCCGCGTGCGGTGATATACTGCTGGGATACACACGAAACAGCCTGATGAAGAGACAGTTCGACCTCTTCCGTGAGCCCATTCACGGCGCAGGAGCGAGAAATATCGTGACACAAGGGGCTGTGAGTGGGCTATAATTTCGAGCTAATTTCGAATGATTTTGAAATACTGCCTGTAACGCTATGAATTACAAGGCAAAATAAGCAATGAATATAAGGATTAAAGCTATGGGTTTTCTTTCCGGTAAGCGCATTCTGGTGACTGGCGTTGCCAGCAAACTGTCCATCGCATACGGCATCGCACAGGCAATGCATCGCGAAGGCGCTGAGCTGGCGTTCACCTACCAGAACGACAAGCTGAAAGGCCGTGTTGAAGAATTTGCCGCGCAGCTGGGTTCCAGCATTGTTCTGGAATGTGACGTTGCACAAGACGAAAGCATTGATGGCATGTTTGCTGAACTGGCAAAAGCATGGCCGAAATTCGACGGTTTTGTTCACTCCATCGGCTTCGCTCCTGGCGACCAGCTGGACGGCGACTACGTGAACGCGGTTACCCGTGATGGCTTCAAAATCGCCCACGACATCAGCTCCTACAGCTTCGTTGCAATGGCAAAATCCTGCCGCGCGATGCTGAACCCGGGCGCAGCCCTGCTGACTCTGTCCTACCTCGGCGCAGAACGTGCTATCCCTAACTACAACGTTATGGGTCTGGCGAAAGCGTCTCTGGAAGCCAACGTGCGCTACATGGCGAACGCGATGGGTCCTGAAGGCGTGCGTGTTAACGCTATTTCTGCGGGTCCAATCCGTACCCTGGCCGCTTCCGGTATCAAAGATTTCCGTAAAATGCTGGCACACTGCGAAGCGGTTACCCCGATTCGTCGTACCGTTACCATCGAAGATGTGGGTAACTCTGCGGCATTCCTGTGCTCTGACCTTTCCGCGGGCATCTCCGGCGAAGTGGTTCACGTTGACGGCGGCTTCAACATCGCTGCAATGAACGAGCTGGAAATCAAATAAGCTTGTCACTCTCTTCCCGCCAGGGAAGAGAGTTTCCTCCCGCCCCTCGTTATTCCGTTCAGCTATTTGTTATCACCTAACAATATTTTTCCCCTCATCCGCCTTACGCCAGGATATTGATCGCCATTTTGAGATCAAGGAACGCCCATGGAACAACGCCGTTTTTCCGGCAAAGGCCACTGGTATCATGAAACCCAGTCGAATCATTCGCAGACGGACGTTCTGCCGCTGGTGCCCGAAGCCGCTAACGTCGACGACCGTTTTTTGCTCGATTTAGCCCTGCCCGATGACATTCTCGCAAGCTGTGCTGGTTGGCTTACGCCTGCCCGAACTCTCTGTCATCTTTTGTTCCCACTTGATACTCCCGTGAACCGTCTGCATACGCTCAGCGCCTACGACAGGCTGAGCACGGCATTAACGGTTGCCCAGGCGTGTGGCGTTCAGCGGCTCTGTAACCACTACGCTGCTCTGCTCGCCCCTCTTCCGGGGCCGGACTCCTCCCGGGAAAGCAATCGACGCCTTGCAGAAATTACCCAGTATGCCCGCCAGTTAGCCAGCTCACCCGATGTCATCGATGATAAAGCCCAAAACCAGCTTGATGAGGTTGGACTCACAACGTATGACATTGTGCTCATCAACCAGATCATCGGCTTTGTCGGTTTTCAGGCGCGAGTGGTCGCGGTATTTCAGGCATTGCTTGGCCATCCGGTACGCTGGCTGCCCGGGCATCACATTCAGCCCCATACGCTGCCGGTCAGCTTCAGCAGATGGACCGCCACGCTACCCCCGGTTGAGCTAAAATATGCCAGTGCGCTTCAGCTTGAGGCGCTCTCACGCTGGCAGGCGGAACCGGCGCTTGAAGCGCTTACTCCTGTGCTGTGTCATGAGCCGATGCTGCTTGATCTGACGGGCGAAATTCTGCTTAACCATCCGCGAAGTGAAGGCCCCGCGTCTTCGATGCTCTCAGCCGCTCGTGCGCTGCTTGTCGCCTCTCCGGATCGCTTTAGCGCCGCCCAGTTAACGCCCCTGACCGGGTCAGGTCTCTCGCCAGAGAAGGCCATCAACCTGCTTACCCGAGATGCATTTTATGGCTGGCTGGACCGTCTGCGCGTGGCGCTCGGCAAAGAGGAATAACCATACTCTTTACCTAAAGAGCGCTTGCTGTAGCAGTGAGATTCGCGTAAAACTGTCAGCCGCTCAATGGCTACGAAAATAGAACATTATGTTTCAGGACAACCCGCTGCTAGCGCAGCTTAAACAGCAACTGCATTCCCAGACGCCGCGTGCAGAAGGGGTCGTAAAAGCCACGGAAAAGGGCTTTGGCTTTCTTGAAGTTGACGGGCAGAAGAGCTACTTCATTCCGCCTCCTCAGATGAAGAAAGTGATGCATGGCGACCGCATTTCGGCCGTTATTCATACCGAAAAGGAACGAGAGTCTGCCGAGCCGGAAGCACTGATCGAACCTTTCCTGACCCGCTTTGTCGGGAAAGTGCATAAAAAAGACGATCGTCTTTCTGTCGTGCCGGACCATCCTCTCCTGAAAGATGCTATTCCGTGCCGCGCCGCGCGTGGCGTTGAGCATGATTTTGTTGAGGGTGACTGGGCGGTTGCTGAGATGCGCCGTCATCCTTTAAAAGGCGATCGCGGTTTCTACGCCGAGCTTACCCAATACATTACCTTCGGCGACGACCATTTCGTCCCATGGTGGGTGACGCTGGCGCGCCACAACCTCGAAAAAGAAGCGCCTGAGGGCGTGGCGACTGAAATGCAGGACGAAGGTCTGGAACGTCGCGATCTGACGGCACTGGACTTTGTCACCATCGACAGCGCCAGCACCGAGGATATGGACGATGCGCTGTATGCCGAAGAGACAGCCGATGGCAAACTGCATCTGACCGTCGCCATTGCCGACCCTACCGCATGGATTGTCGAAGGCAGCAAGCTGGACGAGATGGCCAAAGTGCGCTCGTTCACCAACTACCTGCCGGGCTTTAACATTCCGATGTTGCCGCGTGAACTCTCCGACGATCTTTGCTCGCTGCGTGCGCACAAAGTACGTCCGGTGCTGGCCTGTCGGATGACCATTGCGGCTGACGGTACCATTGAAGAAGATATTGAATTCTTCGCCGCCACCATCGAATCCAAAGCCAAGCTGGCCTATGACGACGTGTCCGACTGGCTGGAGAACACGGGCAGCTGGAAACCCGAGTCCGACAACATTGCCGCACAAATTCGTCTGCTGCACCGCGTCTGCCTGAGCCGCAGCGAATGGCGTCAAACTCACGCGCTGGTCTTCAAAGATCGTCCGGACTACCGTTTTGTGCTGGGTGAAAAAGGTGAAGTGCTGAATATCGTCGCTGAGCCGCGCCGTATTGCCAACCGCATCGTTGAAGAAGCGATGATATCCGCCAACATTTGTGCCGCCCGCGTGCTGCGCGACAAATTAGGCTTTGGCATTTACAACGTGCACACCGGGTTTGATCCGGCGAACACCGAAGCGCTGGCTGCCCTGCTGAAAACCCATGACGTACACGTCGATCCTGAGGAAGTGCTGACCCTGCAAGGTTTCTGCAAACTGCGCCGCGAGCTGGACGCGCAGCCTTCAGGGTTCCTTGACAGCCGTATTCGCCGCTTCCAGTCCTTTGCGGAAATCAGCACCGAGCCAGGCCCGCACTTCGGCCTTGGCCTTGAGGCTTACGCGACCTGGACCTCCCCGATCCGTAAGTACGGCGACATGGTTAACCATCGTCTGCTGAAAGCGATCATCAAAGGGGAATCTGTTGCCCGCCCACAGGATGATACGACGTTGCAGATGGCAGAACGTCGCCGTCTCAACCGTATGGCGGAGCGTGATGTCGGCGACTGGTTATACGCGCGCTTCCTGAATGATAAGGCAGGGACTGACACCCGTTTCCCGGCTGAAATCATTGACATCAGCCGCGGCGGTATGCGCGTTCGTCTGGTGGATAATGGCGCCGTTGCCTTTATTCCTGCCCCGTTCCTGCATGCCGTTCGCGACGAACTGGTTTGTAGCCAGGAAAACGGGACCGTGCAAATTAAAGGCGAAACGGTTTACAAGGTCACTGACGTGATTGATGTCACCATCGCTGAAGTGCGCATGGAAACCCGCAGTATTATCGCGCGCCCTGTCGCCTGATAACTGCGTAAACTTCCGGCCGTTCCGTTAAGGGGTGGCCGGGAGTTCTCTTCTGTATTATCTCCCGCAAAATCATCGTTTTTTCTCACACTTTTCTGTTTCCCATCGCCACATTTCGCCAGAATTATCTACAGTAAAAGAGAGCCGTCATTGTCGACTGCAAATGAATAATTTGTGCGCTACTCAGCAGCCGCGGGAGAAAACGTGATGGACGATCTGGAGCAGAATTTGCTGTTTCGTTACATGGGTACGCATAGCCCCTGGTGGCGACTGACAGCAGACAGCAATGCTCTTCATCTTGCTGCCAGTGAAAGCGCTGACATCATTCAGGTGGTGGCGCTGAATGATGAGCAGGCCGCGCTAATCCGCCAGCTCACCGTGATAACCTCCAGCATTGCCATGACCCTGCCCTTGTACGGTGTGGACGTTCCCGTTCATCTTGTCGGCCGTAAAATTAACAAAAATGAGTGGGCAGGAACGGCATCAGCCTGGAACGATACTCCTTCCGTGGCGCGGGACCTGGCGCAGGGGCTCTCCTTCGCCGAACAGGTAGTGTCCGAGGCTAACTCCGTGATTGTGATCCTCGACCAGAACGGGAATATTCAGCGCTTCAACCGTTTAAGTGAAGAATATACGGGCCTGAAGGAACAGGAAGTTATCGGGCAAAACGTGTTCAAACTGTTTATGAGCCGTAGCGAAGCCGCGGCCTCCAAACGCAACATCACCGGTTTTTTTCGTAACGGCAGCTCGTACGAAGTTGAACGCTGGATCAAGACCCGCAAAGGGCAGCGCCTGTTTCTCTTCAGAAATAAATTTGTTCACAGCGGCAGCGGGAAAAATGAAATCTTCCTCATCTGTTCAGGTACCGATATAACCGAAGAGCGTCGGGCCCAGGAGCGCCTGCGCGTACTCGCCAATACGGATACGATTACCGGTTTGCCTAACCGAAACGCCATCCATGAGCTGATCTCTGATGCCATCACCGCTCGGGGTGACACCCAGGTAGGCGTGGTTTATCTCGATCTGGATAACTTTAAAAAAGTGAACGATGCCTATGGGCATATGTTTGGCGACCAGCTGCTACAGGCCGTTGCGCTGGCGATCCTGAGCTGCCTGGACGAAGGACAAACCCTGGCGCGCCTGGGTGGGGATGAGTTTATCGTGCTAGCCACCGATACCTCGCAGGGCGCGCTGGAAGCCATGGCATCGCGCATACTGACCCGACTTCGTCAGCCTTTCCGCATCGGGCTGATAGAGGTTTACACCGGCTGCTCGCTGGGCATCGCGCTTGCGCCCCAGCACGGTAACGATCGCGAAAGCGTCATTCGTAATGCCGACACCGCCATGTACACCGCCAAAGAAAATGGCCGGGGCAAATTCTGCGTCTTCTCGCCAGAGATGAACCAGCGCGTATTTGAATACCTGTGGCTGGATACCAACCTGCGTAAAGCGCTGGATAACGATCAGCTGTTAATCCACTACCAGCCCAAAATAACCTGGCGCGGCGAAGTCAGAAGTCTGGAGGCGCTGGTGCGCTGGCAGTCCCCAGAGCGTGGCCTGATCCCGCCGATGGAATTTATCTCCTATGCTGAGGAGTCAGGGCTGATTGTGCCCCTGGGCCGCTGGGTTATGCTTGATGTGGTGCGCCAGGTGGCAAAATGGCGCGACAAGGGGATCAACCTTCGCGTCGCGGTCAACGTCTCCGCCCGTCAGCTGGCGGACCAGACCATCTTCAGCGACCTGAAGCAGGCGCTGAAAGACCTGAGTTTTGAATACTGCCCGATTGACGTGGAATTGACCGAAAGCTGTCTCATTGAAAATGAAGAGCTGGCCCTGTCAGTGATCCAGCAATTTAGCCGCCTGGGAGCGCAAATTCACCTGGATGACTTTGGTACGGGGTACTCTTCCCTGTCGCAGCTGGCGCGCTTCCCTATCGATGCCATTAAGCTTGACCAGGCTTTCGTGCGGGACATCCATAAGCAGTCCATTTCACAGTCGCTGGTGCGTGCGATAGTCGCCGTGGCGCAGGCGTTAAATTTGCAGGTCATTGCTGAAGGGGTGGAAAGTGCAAAAGAAGACGCCTTTCTGACGAAGAATGGCGTCAACGAACGGCAGGGTTATCTTTTTGCTAAGCCCATGCCCGCTGCCGCATTCGAGCGATGGCTAAAGCGCTATCAGGCCAGAAATGTCCGTTAGCTGGCTTTGCGTAAGCCCGTCGCCTGATGGCGATTTTGCAGCATAACCAGCCGCTCCATGTAGGCGATATCCTTCGGTTCAAGGCAGAAGGCGGCATCAACCCAATCCTCGGTAATGTCCATCAGCTCGCTTCGCGGAAGTGGCAGCACGCGCGTACGTGCACGCAGCATGGCCCTTACGCCGTTGAGCTTCGGCTGTAGCGTGTCGATAAACGTCCGCACCGAAACATAGCTCTGTAACGGCTCGAATAAGAGATCCACAAGACCATACTGCTCATACCATTCCGCCGTATGCGTCTCACCTTTGTAGATCAGCGCCTCCGCCATTTTCATGCCGGCACGACGCGCCACCAGTGAATAGCCGCCCATGCCCGGGAACAGATTGAACGCGATTTCCGGAAAGCCTAATCGGGCATCGCGCTGGGCCAGAATGAAATGATGCGCCAGCGCGGCTTCAAACCCGCCCCCTAACGCGCTTCCTTCCACCATAGCCAGCGTGACAGCTCCGGTATCAAACCCTCGCGAGGCGGCATGAACGCAGTCCACACAGGCCCGGGCATAGGCGCGTAACGCTTCGCGTCGGTTGTTTTTGATGCACTCAACGAAGAACTGTAAATCACCGCCGGTATTGTAGATGTCGGGGACCAGCGATCCGGTGACCCAAAAATCAACGACAAATCCGGACTGTCGAACCAGCCAGGAGAGATTCATGATCTCCTCGATCAGCGCATGATTGAAGCAAGGCCGTGGCGTGGCACGTAACATCATCCACACCGTACGCCGTTCGGCCTCATAATAAGCCGCCAGTTGAGTGAATCGTTCAGCATCAGTAAACAATGTGCAGGTTGTCTGGTTGATAACTGTCATAGTCGAATTCCTCTTATAAAAAAGCGCGTTGCGCGCAGTTTTAGACTAATCCACCCCTACAACCCGCAGCATACGGGGGCCAAATTTATCACTTTCATTTATGAACTTTGGTTATTGCATTTTTTACCTTCTCTTTTGAATCAATTTTCTGCATCATTGATAATATTAACTTTTCGCTTCAGGGTGAGCTTATGTCTAACATTGATGCAACAGCCGTGGCACAGCGTATTGATACTGTGCTGGATATTCTTGTCGCAGGCGATTATCACTCTGCTATCCGTAACCTTGAAATCCTCAAGTCTGAACTGCTGGCTGAGAACGGCGCTGATGACGCTCCAGAATCCACTCAACCTAAAGCCCCGTGGGAAGTGTAGCCACGTCGTTTCCGCCCTTGCCTTTTAAATGGATGCTATGAATTCCCGACAACAAATCATTTTGCAGATGGTGATCGATCAGGGACGCGTAAGCGTGGTCGATCTCGCTAAAGCCACCGGCGTTTCTGAAGTCACCATTCGTCAGGATCTGAATCTGCTGGAAAAACAGAGCTACCTGCGGCGTGCGCACGGATATGCCGTTCCACTGGACAGCGACGACGTCGAAACCCGCATGATGAACAATTATGCGCTCAAGCGGGAGCTGGCGGAGTTTGCTGCATCCTTAGTGAATAGCGGTGAGACCGTCTTTATTGAAAATGGCAGCAGTAACGCCCTTCTGGCGCGCACGCTCGCCGATCAAAAAGACGTTACCATCATCACCGTAAGCAGCTATATCGCCCATCTGTTGAAGGAAACTCAGTGCGAGGTGATACTGCTGGGCGGCATTTACCAGAAGAAAAGCGAAAGCATGGTGGGGCCATTAACGCGTCAATATGTTCAGCAGGTTCACTTCAGTAAAGCATTCATTGGTATTGACGGCTGGCAGCCCGACACCGGCTTTACTGGTCGCGACATGATGCGTTCAGACGTGGTTAACGCAGTACTCGCCAAAGAGTGTGAAGCGATAGTGCTGACCGACAGCTCTAAGTTTGGCGCCGTACACCCTTATACGATGGGTCCGGCTTCGCGCTTCAGCCGCGTGATCACGGATGAGCGTTTGCGCGATGAATATCGCCAGCAATTAGAACAAGACGGCCTGACTGTCGATATTGTGAAAAAAACGGCCTGATTATCCTGCTGCGCCCGAATAATGGGCGCACTTAAACCTTTCTCTGAGAGTATTCTGACCCTGCCTTTAAGAGTTTTTACCTGTTGAAACCGTTCTAAACACGTAAAATTAATATTAGCGATATAACAGGAAGTGACTATCACCTGCGTGATGATGAAACACCTGCGCGACCAGCTTTCACGGGAACAGAATTTAAGTATGGATATTGTCTATACTTAAAGTGCATTCCTTTCCGTGAATCGATAATTCAGGAGAAAGTATTATGACCTTTACCAGCAAAAAATTAGCCGCCGCTGTTCTGGCAATCACTGTAGCAATGTCCCTGAGCGCTTGCTCTAACTGGTCTAAACGTGACCGTAACACCGCGATTGGTGCCGGTGCTGGTGCGCTTGGTGGTGCAGTATTAACGGATGGTAGTACGCTGGGTACATTAGGTGGTGCTGCCGTAGGTGGTGTTATCGGTCACCAGGTGGGCAAATAATCACCATAACGGCTCTCACCGGTATAATAATATATTTTGTATTTTCAGGTCTGACTTACGCACGTAAAAAAAAGAGCCACGGCAATGTCCGTGGCTCATTTATTTTAGCCGCCCGCCAGTTTAACTTTCATTCCTTTGGCTTCCAGCAGCGTTTTAATTAAATCCCGTTTATCACCCTGAATCTCAATAATGCCGTCTTTTACTGCCCCACCGCATCCGCACTTCTTTTTAAGTTCAGCGGCGAGCTTTACCAGGTCTGCATCATCCAGATCAATGCCAGTGACAAGGCAAACCCCTTTACCTTTCCTGCCGCTGGTCTGCCGCTGAATTCGCACGATACCATCGCCTTTCGGACGTTCAGCTTTCTCTTTTGGCTCTTCAATGCGCCCGGTATCCGTTGAATAGACCAGACGACTGTTGGCGTCACGCATTATGCCCCCTTTTTCAGTGATGCATTAATCGCTTTCAGGGTCTCTGCCGGATGAGCGGATTGCGTCACCGGGCGACCAATCACCATATAGTCTACACCCGCGCTCAGCGCCTGCTCTGGCGTCATGATGCGTCGCTGATCCCCAGACTCGCTGCCTGCCGGACGGATGCCTGGCGTTACCAGTTTAAAGTCGCGGCCTAGCTCAGCTTTGAAGCGAACCGCCTCCTGAGCCGAACAGACCACGCCATCGAGACCACACTGTTGCGTGAGGCGCGCCAGACGCTCCGCATGTTCGGCAGGTGACAACGTCACACCCAGGTCGCGCAGGTCGGATTCATCCATACTGGTCAGCACGGTGACGGCGATCAGAAGCGGAGCGTCATTGCCAAACGGCACCAGCGCTTCGCGCGCAGCCGTCATCATGCGTGCCCCGCCGGATGCATGAACGTTAACCATCCACACGCCCAGTTCAGCCGCCGCAGCTACGGCGTGCGCAGTGGTATTTGGAATATCATGGAATTTCAGGTCGAGGAAAACGTCGAAGCCACGCTGGTGCAGATCGCGGACGATTTGTGGGCCGAACAGCGTAAACATCTCTTTGCCTACTTTCAGACGGCAATCGCGGGGATCAATGCCATCAACAAAGGCCAGTGCGGCGTCACGGTTATTGTAATCCAGAGCAACAACTACGGGAGAATCGGTAACTACGCGGGAAGTGGAGGATGTAACAGACGTCATGACCAGCCCTTTTCGTCTATGGGCGCGCAGCGGCGCGGAACAGATAAACGGCGTGCATTCTACCTGCCCTCGGGGTAAATGAACAGAATCGAATGATTTTCCTGCCGAACCCCAGACCGCACGGTGCTGACGAAATTACCACAACAATTAGTATGTTGTAACTAAAAGGCGGTGTTTTAAAAAATCACTGCCCGTCCAGACCTCGGATTGGCTTAATGGTTGACCACGCCCGGCAGGAAGGGCAATGCCAGTAAAGCGAATAGGCGGTGAAGCCGCATTTCTGGCAGCGATAGCGCGGTTTGCTGCGCACCTGTTCACCCACCATGTCTCGCAGCACCATCAGGCTCTCTTTAGCGCGCCCTTCTTCTGCGTCATTAAGGTGGTAATCCATCAGCTTATGGAAGACGCGCATGGTAGGATGACGCTGCAACTGGCGGGTAATGTATACCTGGGCGGTATCACTCCCTTCGTGCTCTTCGACGACATCCGATAGCATCAGCTCGGCTGTGGCACCGGTGTTTTCTTCAACGCAGCGACGCAGAAACGCAACCCACTCGTCCTGCTTACCTAACTGCTGATAGCAGGTTTGCAGCATTTCCAGCGTTTCGCTGACCAGCTCTTTGTCCTGATCGATAACGCGAAGCAGGCTCTCCACGGCTTTGGCGTAATCACCGTTAGCCATAAAGACCCGCCCCATCATGATCGAGATGCGCGCGCTGTTGCGATCGGCCGCAGCGCCTTTCTTTAACAATGCCATGGCTTTATCCATGTCATCGCTACCCATCTGCTGGAGAGCCAGCTCGCAATAGAAGTGGGCAATTTCGACGCGTTGTTTGTCTTTACCGAGTTTGACCAGCCGTTCGGCGGTATCAATCGCTTTTTGCCAGTCGCTGGTGGCCTGATAGATTTGCAGAAGCTGCTGAAGCGCACCGATACGGAAGTCCGTCTCATCCACCAGCTGAGAGAACATATCCTCGGCGCGATCGTAAAGCCCCGCGGCCATGTAATCCCGCCCAAGCTGCTGCACGGCCAGCAACCGTTGCTCATAGGTCAACGAAGCGCTTTCCATCAGGGTCTGGTGGATACGAATGGCACGGTCAACCTCTCCGCGCGAGCGGAACAGGTTTCCCAGGGTGAGATGCGCCTCTACGGTGCCGGTATCCTCTTTGAGCATGTCGAGGAACAGATCCACCGCTTTATCCTGCTGATTGCTCAGCAGGAAGTTCACCCCCGCTACGTAGTCACGGGAGAGTCGGTTTGCTTCATCCTGTTTTGTTTGTTGCGCGCTTCTGCGGCCCATATACCAGCCATAGGCTGCGGCGACAGGCAAAAGCAGAAACAACAACTCCAGCATATTCGATTATTCCTTGACTACCGGCACACCAGAGCTCGCCGGAATGTCAGACGCAGGCGTAAGTTGATGTTCAAGTCGTTTAATTTTACGTTCAGCGCGAACAAGAGAAACACGAACCTTAAGCCAGAACAGGCCGCATACAAGCCAGCCGATGACAAAACCCGCCGCGAATAACACCGCCAGCAGGCTCGACACCCGGTACTCGCCCTGCGCCAGCAGATAGTTAAAACTCACCTGTTGATCGTTTTGCGCGCCCAATGTGACTGAAATGACAAAAATCGCCAACACCAGTAAGAAAATGAGTAAATATTTCACATGACTTCCCGTTATGTGGTTCGAGCGTATAAAGCGTGTTCAACTCACTGCAATCAGCCTTATAAGCTACCATTTTAGTGGCGGGCGCGAAATGGAAAAAGTAACGCGCCCTACATGGATTTATGGTCAAAATGCGGAATATCAACCTTCAGGTTCCGCCAGACTCCCTTTCGGCTATTTCTTCCTTCTCTTCCGGCAGCGGCGTCAATGGTCCGCAAAAACGTTGTGCAAGCCAGGTCGCCAGCGTCACCAGTACCCACGAGATCAGCGTTGCCACCACCAAATCACGCGGCCAGTGCATCCCCAGCAGCATCCGGCTGCCCATTACGCCTGTCGCCCAGACCAGCAAAATCGCAATCGTGAGGGTACGCCGACGCGGCCACAGCAGTCCCACGCCAAGTAGCGCCCAGCTGGCAGCAAACATCGTATGCCCGGAAGGAAACGCAAAGCCGGTCTCTTTTTGCCAGTGTTTGCGTAAAAAGGTCGGGATATCCTGCTGTTCTGCAAGCTGCTCCTTTACCAACGCACCGCGATCTTTACGCTTTAAATTGTAGAACTCATCCACCGGAACATGATGCGTTTTTTCCAGCCAGACGACGAAAGGACGGGGTTCCTGCACGCGATCCTTGACCCACGACTTCACCCCTTGCCCGATAAGTATGGCGCCGCCGAGAATAGCGAACAGTACCAGCGCCGCGCGAAGGCGAAAGCGCAGGCACCACAGGAACCAGCCACAGAGCAGCACGTGCGTAATAATCCCCCACGGCTGGGTGACCGTCTCGGTTATCCAGTATAAGGCTTTCAGCCACGTCTCGTTTTGTCCGGGCTGCCACATCCAGCCGGAGAACCAAACGACCAGGGGTATAACGAGCAATACGGCGGCTCCTGCGGCCGTTCGTCTGGCAATTGAAAGCATGTCCTCTCCTTTTTCACTAAGCACCACAATCATAACTGAATTTCATCATTCTGGTGGATATGTCGGATTGTGCGTTTAACGTTTGTAAAGCGTGGTGGTGATTAGGTGAAGTTGCCGGGCTTGTGGCAAAATAGTCCGATACAGAAAGCATAATGGGGCAAAGGCACGAAACGTGTCAGCCTGGTCTGGAGAATCACATGCAGCTTAAACGTGTGGCAGAAGCCAAACTGCCAACCCCATGGGGCGATTTCCTGATGGTGGGTTTTGAAGAACTGGCAACCGGGCAAGATCACGTCGCCCTGGTGTTCGGCGACATTTCGGGGCAAACGCCGGTGCTGTCCCGCGTTCATTCAGAGTGTCTGACCGGTGACGCGCTGTTCAGCCTGCGCTGCGACTGCGGTTTTCAGCTTGAAGCCGCCCTTTCTCATATCGCAGAGGAAGGACGTGGCGTTCTGCTGTATCACCGTCAGGAAGGACGCAATATCGGCCTGCTGAATAAAATCCGCGCCTACGCGTTGCAGGATCAGGGCTACGATACCGTCGAAGCGAACCATCAGCTCGGCTTTGCTGCTGACGAGCGCGATTTCACCCTGTGCGCGGATATGTTCAAGCTGCTGGGCGTGGACGAAGTGCGTCTGTTGACCAATAACCCGAAAAAAGTGGAAATCCTCACTGAAGCGGGCATCAATATTGTGGAACGCGTACCGCTGATTGTCGGCCGCAACCCGAAAAACGCGCACTACCTCGATACCAAAGCTGCCAAAATGGGGCATCTGCTGAGCGAGTAAACGCAAAACGCCCGGCACATGTGCCGGGCGAGTTTGATCAGTCCAGCATCTTACGAATCACATAATGTAAAATGCCGTCGTTCTGGTAATAGGTCAGCTCTGTTGCCGTATCAATACGACACCGGCAATCCAGCACTTCTGTCGCTCCATCTGCGCGCGTTAACTTCACCGGAACGGTTTTACCCGGTTGCAGATTTTGCAGACCGCTGATATCAATCTGCTCTTCCCCGGTCAAACCCAGCGTTTTACGCGTTACGCCCTGCGGAAACTCCAGCGGCAGGATCCCCATCCCGATCAGGTTTGAGCGGTGGATACGTTCAAAGGATTCGGCAATCACCACGCGAACCCCGAGCAGACGCGGACCTTTTGCCGCCCAGTCGCGACTGGAACCGGAGCCGTACTCTTTACCGGCAATAACGGCCAGCGGCGTACCCTGCTGCTGATACTTCATGGCTGCGTCATAAATTGAAATGACCTCTGTATCCGGCAGGTGGCGCGTCATACCCCCTTCCACGCCTGGGACCATTTCATTGCGAATGCGGATGTTGGCAAAGGTCCCGCGCATCATCACTTCGTGGTTACCGCGGCGCGAACCGTAGGAGTTGAAATCGCGACGTTCCACGCCACGACTTTGCAGATACCGACCTGCCGGACTGTCCGCCTTGATGCTACCCGCAGGGGAGATATGGTCGGTGGTGACGGAATCGCCCAGCATCGCCAGAATGCGCGCGCCGTGAATATCTTTCAACGGTGCAGGCTCCGCCAGCATTTCGTCGAAGAATGGCGACAGGCGAATATAGGTGGAATCATCCTGCCAGTCATAGGTATCGGAACCCACTACGTCGATCGCTTTCCACTCCGCTGTGCCTTCGAACACTTCCGCATACTCTTTGCGGAACATCTCGGTGGAAACTTTCTCTACCGCGCGCGCAATTTCGCGCGATGATGGCCAGATGTCTTTCAGATAGACCGGTTCATTTTTGCGATCGTGACCAATCGGATCGGTCGCCAGGTTAATGTTCATGTTTCCGGCCAGCGCATAGGCTACAACCAGCGGCGGCGAGGCCAGCCAGTTGGTTTTCACCAGCGGATGAATACGCCCTTCAAAGTTTCGGTTACCGGAAAGTACCGCGCCAACGGTCAAATCCCCCTGCTTGATCGCCATTTCAATAGGTTCAGGCAGTGGACCAGAGTTACCGATGCAGGTCGTACAGCCGTAGCCCACCAAGTTAAAGCCCAGCTCGTCGAGGTAAGGCGTGAGTCTGGCCTGTGCCAGGTAATCGGATACCACTTTCGAACCAGGCGCCAGGGAGGCTTTAACCCAAGGCTGTGGCTTGAGCCCAAGCTCTACCGCTTTTTTTGCCAGCAGCCCGGCAGCCATTAACACACTCGGGTTGGACGTGTTGGTACAGGAAGTGATAGCGGCGATCACCACGGCGCCGTCAGGGAGCTGATACTGATGCCCGTTCAGAACATAGTCCACCGGACGGTGATCTTTTTGTGCGGCGTTAACTTCCAGCTCATTGCTGGCGGCAAAGGCTTTCGGAACGTTGCTCAGGGCGACGCGGTCCTGCGGACGTTTTGGCCCTGCGAGGCTTGCCTCAACTGTGCCCATATCCAGCTCCAGCGTACTGGTAAATACCGGCTCGTCACCCGGGTTACGCCACATGCCCTGCGCTTTGGTATAAGCCTCAACGAGAGCCACCTGCTCCTCGCTGCGACCACTGAGGCGCATATACTCCAGCGTAACGCTATCAATCGGGAAAAAGCCGCAGGTCGCGCCATATTCCGGCGCCATGTTGGCGATGGTGGCCCGGTCCGCCAGCGGCAGTGAATCCAGACCATCGCCATAAAATTCAACGAATTTACCCACCACGCCATGCTTACGCAGCATCTGGGTGACCGTCAGAACCAGATCCGTGGCGGTAATGCCTTCGGACAACTTACCGGTCAGCTTAAAGCCCACCACATCGGGAATGAGCATTGATACCGGCTGGCCGAGCATGGCCGCTTCCGCTTCAATACCACCGACGCCCCAGCCCAGAACGCCAAGGCCGTTAATCATGGTGGTGTGTGAATCTGTGCCCACCAGCGTATCAGGGTAAGCCACCCACTCTTTATCCTGCAATTCACTCCAGACGGCTTTGCCGAGATATTCCAGGTTGACCTGGTGACAAATGCCGGTGCCCGGTGGAACAACGCTGAAGCGGCTGAACGCCTGCTGACCCCATTTCAGAAAAACGTAGCGTTCATGGTTACGTTCCATCTCCAGACGGACGTTTTCGCCGAAAGCATCGTCGTCACCAAAGTGATCGACGGTGACGGAGTGGTCAATGACGAGGTCTACCGGGGACAAGGGGTTAACCTTAGCAGTATCGCCCCCGAGACGCTTAACGGCTTCACGCATGGCAGCTAAATCCACCACCGCTGGCACGCCGGTGAAATCCTGCATCAGCACTCTGGCCGGGCGATAGGCAATTTCTCTGTCTGCATGAGCATTTTTCAGCCACCCTGCCAGAGCCTGGATATCCTCCTCGGTAACCGAGTCGCCATCCTGCCAGCGCAAGAGGTTTTCCAGTAAGACTTTCAACGACTTGGGTAACCGCGAAATGTCCCCAAGCGTTCTGGCAGCCAGCGGTAAGCTGTAGTAGCGCCAGGTTTTATTTTCCGCCTGTAATGTGTCCTTACTGGCTTCGCGTAGGGTTAACGACATAAGCTCCTCCTTAAAAACAGGGATGTCCTGACAATCATCAGGGCTGTAATTAAAGATAACACAAAGATGTCGTAACGTTTTGATAACAACCCAAATTGATAAATTTAGGAATGGTCCAACGCGAGGGATAAAACAAAAACCCCGCCGTGGCGAGGTTTTACGATTTAGTGCAAGGCCAGCCAGAGGAGCTGACACCAGAAGAGGATCGACGCTGAGAATACGCCGAGCCATGACCAGTATTTTACGGTTGTCATGTTATTCATCATAGGGACACCAGACTTTAATTATTTAAGGTTGCGAGGTCTGCCCTCGTTCTATATTGCTGATGTGTATTTATTAAGGAGTACAAAAGTGCACGGTCTATATTCAGACTATTTGCATCATTACGCAAAAATCAAAATTATTGTTTTTTGGGTTCGTCTTCCGCGAACACATCAATAAAGGCCTGCTGCTGCGGCGTCAGTTTCCAGGAAGCTGGCACGCTGGTTGCTGGCGCCTTACGGGCTTTGTGAGCATTGTCACGAAGCTGACACATCTCTTTTCTCGCTTCTGTACGCACCGTCATGACCATAATCAACCCCAGTAATTCCAGACAAGAAGAGCAACCACCACCCAGAACAAGGCAGAGCCAAGAAAGACCGCCAGCCAGGCTTTACGCTTAAGCGCGGGATCCCTTTGCGGTTCTTCACTTCCTGACGGCATTGCTAACCTCATACAATCGATATCGCTTATCATTTAGAGACCAAACAATTGGCACAAGTAATCATCTGATGAGATAAATCCTAAAGAAACTTTAGCCGAAAAGCCAGTGAATTTACGTATCTGAGCCCGGGAAAATTCAATCTTTTGACCAGAAATAAATAATTGAAAAGAATAATTTGCACAGCTGTAAATTAGTTTCTACTTTTGTCGCAAATTTGCGACAGTAAAACCATAGTCATCAAATGGGTTATGACGATATATGACAGTGGGCGTAGATGATGATAATTCTAATTCAGGTTTAAAGCGGAATGACGGTATCTTTCCGCAAGAGAAAGATACCGGGAGTGATTATTTGGCGGGAAGTTTAATGTCTTTAAACATCTCTTCGATGTCTTCATTGGAGCGTAACGCCACAGCTGTATCCACCACATCGCGCGTTAAATGTGGCGCAAAGCGTTGAATAAAATCATACATATAGCTGCGCAGGAACGTGCTGCGACGAAAACCTATCTTGGTGGTGCTGTGACTGAAAATATCATGCGCATCCAGACGCACCAGGTCCGGGTCTGAGACAGGATCCACCGCCATGCTGGCAATAACCCCAACGCCCAGGCCCAGACGCACATACGTTTTTATGACGTCCGCATCCGTCGCCGTAAAGACAATCCGTGGCGTTAATCCGGCGCGGTTAAACGCGGTGTCCAGTTCAGACCGGCCCGTAAAGCCGAACGTATAGGTCACCAGCGGGTATTGCGCCAGTTCTTCGATTGTCACTTCGTCCTTCCCCGCCAGCGGGTGATCCGGGGTCACGACAATAGAGCGGTTCCAGTGGTAGCACGGGAGCATGACCAGATCATCGTACAGATGGAGCGCTTCCGTCGCGATAGCGAAGTCTGCATTGCCTTTAGACACGGCCTCTGCGATTTGCGTCGGTGAGCCCTGGTGCATATGCAGGGAAACGCGGGGATAGCGTTCTATGAAGCCTTTAATCACCCCGGGAAGCGCATAACGCGCCTGTGTATGCGTGGTGGCAATATACAGAGAGCCTTTATCCGGCCAGGTATGTTCCCCGGCGACGGATTTAATGGCGTCGACTTTGGAGAGCACTTCCCGTGCGATGCGTATGATTTCCTGTCCTGCCGGGGTGACCTGAGTCAGGTGCTTACCGCTGCGGGCAAATATCTGAATACCTAACTCATCCTCCAGCATACGCACCTGCTTACTGATGCCGGGCTGAGAGGTATAAAGACCTTCTGCGGTGGAAGAGACATTGAGGTTATGATTGACGACCTCAACGATATAGCGAAGCTGCTGTAATTTCATGCCAGACCATCCGATTTAGCGCATGCGTCAATCGATTAAGACGATTTGATAATAAGAAACGGGTTAACTATAACCACTATATCATTTATAGCCAGGCTGTATAGTACGGAACAAAAAATAATAACTACGTAATAAAAAAGGGCCGGAAGTCCGGCCCTTTTACAGGTAAGTTACGGTAAGGGAAGATTATTTCTTGCCTTCAACCCATTTCCCGTCGACAAAGAAGGCTGACCATCCGGTCGCTTTGCCCTCTTTCTCTGCCGCCACGTACTGCTGCTTCGTTTTACGGCTGAAGCGCACCACGGTTTTGTTGCCTTCCGGATCCTGCTGTGGCGCATCGGCCAGGTAACGCAGTTTCTCCGGCAGACGGTCGCGGAAGCGGTACAGCTCTTCTACCAGCGGCGCACGGGTTTCGCGCGATTTCGGGAAGGTGTTGGCCGCCAGGAATACACCAGCAGCACCGTCACGCAGCACGAAATACGCGTCTGACTTCTCGCACGGCAGCTCAGGAAGCGGAACCGGATCTTCCTTCGGCGGCGCAACTTCACCGTTACGCAGGATCTTACGCGTGTTTTTACAGTCGTCGTTGGTGCATGCCATGTACTTACCGAAGCGTCCCATTTTCAGGTGCATTTCGGAACCACATTTCTCACACTCAACGATTGGACCGTCATAGCCCTTAATGCGGAACTCACCTTCTTCGATCTCATAACCATCGCAGGTCGGGTTATTGCCACAAACGTGCAGTTTGCGTTTTGGATCGATCAGGTAGCTGTCCATCGCCGTGCCGCATTTCTTACAGCGGCGTTTGGCGCGCAGTGCGTTGGTCTCCGCATCGTCACCTTCCAGCACGTTGAGAACTTCGTTCTCCGGCACGAGGTTGATGGTGGTTTTGCAACGCTCTTTCGGCGACAGTGCATAGCCAGAGCAACCGAGGAACACGCCCGTGGTCGCGGTACGGATCCCCATTTTACGGCCGCAGGTTGGGCAGTCGATGCTCGTCAGTACCATCTGGTTAGGCAGCATGCCGCCCTCTTCAGGATCTTTCTCAGCTTTCTCAAGCTGATTGGTAAAATCGCTGAAGAAGCTGTCGAGAACTTTCTTCCATTCTGCCTTATGGCTGGCAACCTCATCGAGGCTGTCTTCCATCTGCGCGGTGAAGTCATAGTTCATCAACTCACGGAAGTTCGCTTCCAGACGGTCGGTGACAATCTCACCCATTTTTTCAGCATAGAAACGACGGTTCTCGACGCGAACGTATCCACGATCCTGAATGGTCGAAATGATTGACGCATAGGTGGACGGGCGACCGATGCCGCGTTTTTCCAGCTCTTTCACCAGCGATGCTTCGCTGAAGCGCGCAGGTGGCTTGGTGAAGTGCTGAGCCGGGACCAGATCAACCAGCGACAGCTCGTCACCTTTGTTGACTGAAGGCAGCGTTCTGTCTTCATCACCTTTACGTAACGCTGGCATCACTTTTGTCCAGCCGTCGAAGCGCAGAATGCGGCCGCGCGCTTTCAGGCGGAAATCACCCGCGCCGACCGTCAGCGTGGTGGAGTCGTATTTCGCTGGCGTCATCTGGCAGGCTACGAACTGGCGCCAGATCAGCTGATACAGCTTCTGGGCGTCCGCTTCCATATCTTTCAGCGATTCAGCCAGAACAGAAACGTCAGAAGGACGAATCGCTTCGTGCGCTTCCTGAGAATTCTCTTTGCTGGCGTACTGATTAGGCCCGTCCGGCAGGTATTTCTTACCGAAGTTGTCCTCGATATAGCCACGCACCATGTTGACAGCGTCCTGGCTCAGGTTGGTGGAGTCAGTACGCATGTAGGTGATGTAACCCGCTTCATACAAGCGCTGGGCCATCATCATGGTTTTCTTCACGCCGTAACCCAGACGGGTACTTGCCGCCTGCTGGAGAGTTGACGTGATAAACGGTGCGCCAGGCTTGCTGCTGGTTGGTTTATCTTCACGATCCAGAACCTGATAACGCGCTTTTTCCAGCAGCGCCACGGCGGCCATGGTCTGATCGCGATTTTCAGGACGGAACGGTTTGTCGTTGTGATGGCTCACCTGCAACGGCAGCGCATCGCCGCCCGGCGTGGTGACATTCGCATCCACTTCCCAGAACTCTTCCGGGACGAACGCTTTGATCTCGCGTTCACGCTCAACAACAAGACGAACAGCCACAGACTGCACACGCCCCGCAGACAGGCCGCGAGCGACCTTTTTCCACAGCAACGGCGAGACCATGTAGCCTACAACGCGGTCCATAAAGCGACGCGCCTGCTGAGCGTTAACACGGTCGATATTCAGTTCACCCGGCTTTTCAAACGCCTGACGAATCGCATTCTTTGTAATTTCGTTGAACACTACACGGCTGTAGCGTTTGTCATCACCCCCGATCACTTCCCGCAGGTGCCATGCAATGGCCTCCCCTTCGCGGTCAAGGTCGGTTGCGAGATAAATGTGGTCTGCTTTTTCAGCAAGCTGTTTCAGCTCGTTAACGACTTTTTCTTTGCCTGGCAGCACTTCGTAATGTGCATCCCAGTTGTGCCATGGGTTAACACCCATGCGGTTGACAAGCGCGCTACGTTCATCCTTTTTAGGCTTTTTAGCCCCTTTGGTGGAGGTAGAGTCTGCGCTCTTTTTGCTGGCTGAGCCACTGGTCGGCAAATCGCGAATGTGACCAACGCTGGACTTAACCACGTAGTCATTGCCCAGATATTTATTGATCGTTTTGGCTTTTGCCGGGGACTCAACGATGACGAGAGCTTTACCCATATTCACCTTTACCTAATTTAATTCTTCCAGGAATACGCCGCACGTTGATTTCCCTTCCGCTGACGACGAGCCATTGATATTGCGACATCGTCAGGGGATATCAACCCCTATGTGTTACCGAACGTCAGAATGGCGACATCCAGGTCATTGAGTTTTCGGGTATTTTTCTCACATCAAAGTTCATTCGTGACGAATTCCCGGTCGAATGTCAAGCAATTCTGTTGCCAGAATGACGAAAGCGCACACTGTACCTGATAAAATTCGTTACGCAACTTTATTAGCATGCAAAAGCAAATCCCGCCAGCCAGCCCCTGTTTCTTATCCCCTCGGATAACAGGGAAAATTTGCCCCCGAAGCGACCCAGGCGTAGACTATTGTCACTGTTTAAGGAGTGGAATATGCAGAATACGACCCAACCCATTGACCGAGCTTCATTGCTTATCGAAGCAAACAAACTCATTCGCGACCATGAAGACACCCTGGCGGG
The DNA here is from genome assembly GCF_016082135.1 of Enterobacter sp. YSU. Taxonomy (NCBI): domain Bacteria; kingdom Pseudomonadati; phylum Pseudomonadota; class Gammaproteobacteria; order Enterobacterales; family Enterobacteriaceae; genus Enterobacter; species Enterobacter sp. YSU. The sequence goes on along the minus strand of NZ_CP059487.1, from coordinate 3,890,082 downwards.
AATTGAAGCGACTGGCGTGGAACAACGTAATGGCGTGCTGGTGTTCAGCGGTGAATACTTCCTTGATGAACAAGGGCTACCCACCCCGAAAAGCACCGCCGTGTTTAACATGTTTAAATACCTGGCGCATACCCTCTCAGAGAAGTACCACCTGGTCGATTGAAACGAAAACGCGAGGCATCTGCCTCGCGTTTTTCTTTACAGCAGCGGCTTTTGTCCGCGCTGCAACCAGCGTAGCAGCAGGCGATCCGCGCTTTCTGCCGCGCTATTGGTAAAACGGTCGAGCAGGCGCTTACGTCGGGTGAAGCGCACCCCCACCAGCTCACGGCCTTCCATCAGGTTGAGCAGGAGGTCGTCGCTGGTACCCACCTCATCCACCAGCCCTTTCTCCTGCGCCTGCGTGCCGTACCAGTGCTCGCCCGTAGCCACCAGCTCAATGTCCAGCGTTGGGCGCATGCGGTGCACGAAATCTTTGAAAAGATGGTGGGTTTCGTTCAGATCTTCCCGGAATTTCTGCCGTCCCTCTTCGGTATTTTCGCCGAGCAGCGTCAGCGTACGTTTGTACTGACCCGCCGTATGCAGTTCGATGTCGATCTCTTTATTTTTCAGGAAACGATTGAAGTTAGGGATCTGCGCGACCACCCCAATCGAGCCGATAATGGAGAACGGTGCCGCGACGATTTTATCCGCCACGCACGCCATCATATAGCCGCCACTCGCCGCGACCTTATCTACCGCAACGGTGAGCGGGATCTGTTTATCCCGCAGACGTTGTAACTGCGAAGCCGCCAGTCCATACCCATGCACTACGCCGCCCGGGCTTTCAAGGCGTACCACCACCTGATCCTGGGCTGTCGCCACGGCCAGCACCGCCGTCACTTCTTCACGCAGAGAGGAGACTTCATGCGCATCCATGCTACCTTTAAAATCGAGCACATAGACGCGCGGTTTTGCGTCAGCCTGTGGCGTGGCGAGCTTAGCTTTCGCCTTCGCGGCTTTGGCGTCCTGCTTATGTTTTTTCTTCTGGGCTTTTAGCCACAGCTTCTGTTGATGATCGTCAAGCAGCGCCAGAGACATCTCCTCCTGCATCTCTTTATACTGCTCGCTCAGGCGGGTAATGCGTAACTCACCACGCTGACGCTTACGCTGCGTCAGGTTGACAATCAGGACGGCAATCACCGCGACAGCAATAACCACCGTCGCGATTTTGGCCAAAAACAACCCATACTGAGAAAGTAATTCCACGCGTTCCACCTTGATTTAACCACGAATCTTTCACGCCAGTGTACAACAGCCCTGCGCAGGCGTCTCGCTCTGGACATTACCTCTGCGAGGCGGCTTCAGGAATCCCCCGCTTCTGGTTTAAATCTTTGCAAATTGTTAATTTCCCAGCGTTCTGTCCTGTAGACTGATTGAATTCTGACGCTGTTTCGGGCATAAAGCCGAAAAGTCATAAATAAAGGTGCAAGTCACGCCCAATGCGCCTGAGGAGCCACCGTGCATTATCAGCCACAAAAAAACCTTCTACAGAACCGCATCATTCTGGTTACCGGTGCCAGCGACGGGATTGGTCGCGAAGCGGCGCTGACTTATTCTGAATACGGTGCGAGCCTTATTTTGCTGGGACGTAATGAAGAAAAGCTCAAAGCCGTCGCCCGTGAAATCGAAAACGCCGGCGGTACCCCCACGCCCTGGTATACGCTCGATCTGCTGACCTGCACGCCAGCGTCATGTCAGGCCCTTGCCCAGCGTATCAGCACGCATTATCCGCGTCTGGACGGCGTACTGCACAACGCGGGGTTACTGGGCGAAGTGCGCCCGATGGATGAACAGGATCCGGAAATTTGGCAGCAGGTGATGCAGGTTAACGTCAACGGGACGTTTTTCCTGACCCAGGCCTTGCTTCCTTTATTACTCAACTCCGATTCCGGCTCGCTGGTATTTACCTCCTCCAGCGTGGGGCGTCAGGGGCGTGCGAACTGGGGGGCTTACGCCGTCTCAAAATTTGCCACCGAAGGAATGATGCAGGTGCTGGCCGAAGAGTACCAAAGCCGCCACCTGCGGGTTAACTGTATTAACCCAGGCGGTACGCGCACCAAAATGCGCGCCAGCGCCTTCCCGACAGAAGATCCGCAGAAGCTTAAAACCCCGGCCGATATCATGCCCCTTTACCTGTGGCTGATGGGTGACGACAGCCGTCGCAAAACCGGAATGACCTTCGATGCCCAGCCAGGCCGCAAACCGGGGATATCGCAATGAGTGAAGATCGGCATCAGCAGCGCCAGCAGCGTCTGAAAGAACAGGTTGATGCACGCGTGGCGGCCGCTCAGGACGAGCGCGGGATCCTCATCGTGTTCACCGGCAACGGCAAAGGCAAAACCACCGCCGCATTTGGGACCGCCACCCGCGCAGTCGGGCATGGGCAGAAAGTGGGCGTGATCCAGTTTATCAAGGGTGAATGGCCCAACGGCGAGCGTAATCTGCTCGAGCCGCATGGCGTTGAGTTTCAGGTAATGGCAACCGGTTTTACCTGGGATACCCAGAACCGGGAAACCGATACCGCAGCCTGCCTCGCCGTCTGGGAGCATGCCAAAAGAATGCTTTCAGACCCGTCGCTGAACATGGTGTTGCTGGATGAGATCACCTATATGGTGGCGTATGACTACCTGCCGCTGGAAGCCGTGCTGGAGGCCCTCAGGAACCGCCCTGCACACCAGACGGCGATCGTCACGGGGCGCGGGTGTCATCGGGACATTCTGGAGCTGGCCGATACCGTCAGCGAGCTGCGTCCGGTTAAGCATGCGTTCGATGCGGGTATCAAAGCGCAAATTGGGATTGATTACTGAAGAAAAAAAGCCCGGTATATTCACCGGGCTTTTCAATTAACCGTTGTTATTACGGCTGCCAGAGCGGCGATTGCTGCTAACCTGGCTGTGACGTTTCACCGCACGGCGGATTTGATTCGCCTTCATGCGACGACGATCTTTCTCTACCGCCACTTTCGACGTGGTTTCTGGCGTCAGGCCAACCAGATCGCGCAGGTAGTTGGTTTGCGTCAGATCCAGTTCGGTATAGCCGCCACGTGGCAGGCCTTTCGGCAGCAGAATGTCGCCATAGCGGACGCGAATCAAGCGACTCACCTGGACACCGACCGCTTCCCACAGTCGACGCACCTCGCGGTTACGTCCCTCTGTCAGGGTAACGTTGTACCACTGGTTAATGCCTTCACCACCGGTAAACTTGATGGTTTTGAACGCCGCAGGGCCGTCCTCCAGCTGAACACCACGCGACAGATCGCGCAGTTTGTTCTCATCAACCTGGCCGAAAACACGAACGGCGTATTCACGTTCCACTTCACGACTCGGGTGCATCAGACGGTTTGCCAGTTCACCATCGGTGGTGAACAGCAGCAGGCCGCAGGTGTTCACGTCCAGACGCCCTACGGCAATCCAGCGGGCGCCACGCAATTTTGGCAGACGGTCAAACACCGTCGGGCGACCTTCCGGGTCGTTGCGGGTACACAGTTCGCCTTCCGGCTTGTAGTAAGCCAGTACGCGGCAGATCTGTTCAGCAGACTCTTTCACGGAGATAAGATGGCCGTCAATGCGGATCTTCAGCCCCGGTACGATTTCAACGCGGTCACCGAGCGTGGCGATTTTACCGTCCACACTCACGCGGCCTGCTTCAATAATGGCTTCGATTTCACGGCGCGAACCGTGGCCGGCGCGCGCCAGCACTTTCTGTAACTTCTCGCTCATTGAGCTTCCTCAGGTGTCGCCTTCACAGGCGTCGAATCAGGTCAAAAACAGGGCGGCGCCCTGCTTTGATGGCCGCGTAGTATATCTGCTTACACCCTTACAAGAAAGGCTTAACATCGCCCACGCCTTCACGAATCACTTCTGGCGCGTCTTCGGTGAGATCCACCACGGTGGTCGGCTGCTGGCCAAGATAGCCGCCATGAATAATCAGCTCCACCACCTTCTCCAGACGATCTTTGATCTCTTCCGGGTCGGACTCGGTAAACTCACTGCCCGGCAGCATCAGCGATGTGGAGAGCATCGGCTCGCCGAGGGTTTCCAGTAGCGCCTGGGCAATCGGGTTCGACGGCACGCGCATGCCGATGGTTTTACGTTTTTCCTGCAACAGACGACGCGGCACCTCTTTTGTCCCCTTCAGAATGAAGGTGTAGTTACCCGGCGTGTTGTTTTTAATCAGACGAAAGGCCACGTTATCAACATAAGCATAGGTCGACAGCTCAGAGAGATCGCGACACATCAGGGTGAAGTTGTGGCCATCCGGCAGCTGGCGGATGCGACAGATGCGCTCCATCGCCCCTTTATCCTCAATTTTACAGCCCAGCGCGTAGCCAGAATCGGTTGGATAGACAATAACGCCGCCTTTGCGGACGATCTCCACGGCCTGATTAATCAGACGTGGCTGGGGGTTATCCGGATGGATATAGAAAAACTGACTCATACTTCCCTCTCTTCAATTTGCTGTGGCTGTTCCCAGAGCTGCCAGACAGGCTCAACGCCCGCGGGTAACCAGAGCTTACGCCCCAGTTCAATCCACGCGCAGGGCTGATGGAAATCTGAACCCTGTGACCCAAGCAGACCAAACTGACGGGCGTAGGTCGCGAGCTGCGAACGCTCATTGGGTGCCTGCTGACACTGGGCAACTTCCATCGCCTCACCGCCGCAGTCGGCAAAGTGTGCCAGCAGTCTTTTCAGCCATTTAGCAGAAAGATTATACCGCCCCGGATGGGCCAGCACGGCCTTACCGCCAGAATGATGAATCACATCAATAGCTTGTTTTATTGTACACCACTGTGGGGGAACGTATCCGGTTTTCCCGCGCGCCAGATACTTTTTAAAGACATTCGCCATGGTCGTCGCCTTACCGGCATCCACAAGAAAACGGGCGAAATGGCCGCGCGTCACCGCCCCACCGTTCGCCAGCGTTCGCGCGCCTTCCAGCGCACCGGGAATATGCGCTTTTTCCAGACGTTCGCCAATCATCTCCGCGCGTTGATTGCGGCGTGTTTTTTGTTCTTGCAAAAAAGCACGCATGGCCGGATGTTCTGTATCGATATTCAGGCCAACGATATGAATTTCGTGGTTTTCCCAGACCGTCGAGATCTCAACCCCGGCCACCAGATCCAGCGCCAGTCCGCTGCGGGCAATCTCGGCGCGCGCGGCGGGAATGCCGTCAGTGGTATCGTGATCGGTTATTGCCAGCGTGCCGACACGCATTTCAACGGCGCGATGGACCAGAGCTTCGGGTGTCAGCAGGCCATCTGAAGCCTGCGTATGGCTATGTAAATCATAAATTACGGCGTAGGTGGTATCGCTCAAAGCACTTCCCATAACAGGTTGGAGACATCCGAAGCCCCTATGATACCGACTAACCGTGAAATACTGAAATCAGGGGTTGACAACACGCCATCGAACTAGTTAACTAGTACGCAAGTTCACACGAGAAAGGTATCTGAAAATGACAGCACATTTCGCTCTGCACGGTTGGTGGCGTACTTCCTGATCTTCGGGCAGTGTCACACGTCTGCGATAAGCAAACAGATACCCGGCCCGCTCCCAAGCGGGCTTTTTTTTGAACAGAATATGAGAACAACAACATGCAAACAGCCAAACCCCACCTCGAACTGCTGACCTGCGAGGCGGCCTATCGCCATAACCCTACCGCGCTGTTTCATCAGGTGTGCGGCGCACGTCCCGCGACGCTGCTGCTGGAGTCAGCTGATATCGACAGTAAGGACGACCTCAAAAGCCTGCTGCTGGTTGACTGCGCGCTGCGCATTACCGCGTTAGGTGACACCGTCACTATCAGGGCGTTGTCTGACAATGGCGCGTCGCTCCTGCCGCTGCTGGATGCGGCGCTGCCTTCAGGCATTGAAAATGAACGCCACCCGGACCTGCGTATTCTGCATTTCCCGCCGGTGAGCCAGCTGCTGGATGAGGATGCCCGCCTCTGCTCGCTCTCCGTTTTTGACGCCTTTCGCCTGCTGCAAAATCTGGTGGCCGTGCCGGAAGTTGAGCGCGAAGCAATGTTTTTTGGCGGGCTGTTTGCTTACGACCTGGTTGCTGGCTTTGAAGATTTACCGGAAACCGAGCAGGGTAATCGCTGCCCGGACTACTGCTTCTACCTGGCCGAAACCCTGCTGGTGATCGACCATCAGAAAAAATACACCCGCATCCAGGCCAGCCTGTTCACGCCGTCTGAGTCCGAGAAAAATCGCCTCGCGCAGCGCATCGCCCAACTGCAACAGCAGATGTCGGAAGCACCGCCCACGCTCCCGGTGCAGCGTGTTGAAAAGATGACCTGCGAGGTGAGTCAGACCGACGATCAGTACGGCGCGGTGGTACGTCAGATGCAAAAAGCGATTCGTGCCGGGGAGATTTTCCAGGTGGTGCCGTCCCGTCGCTTCTCACTGCCCTGCCCGTCGCCGCTGGCGGCTTACGATGTGCTGAAAAAGAGCAACCCAAGCCCGTACATGTTCTTTATGCAGGACAATGATTTCACCCTGTTTGGCGCGTCGCCGGAAAGCTCCCTCAAGTACGACGCCACCAGCCGCCAGATTGAGATCTACCCAATAGCGGGAACCCGTCCACGCGGCCGTCGTGCCGATGGTTCACTGGATCGCGACCTCGACAGCCGCATCGAGCTGGAGATGCGTACCGACCATAAAGAGCTCTCCGAACACCTGATGCTGGTTGACCTGGCGCGTAACGATCTGGCACGCATTTGCACGCCTGGCAGCCGCTACGTGGCGGACCTGACCAAAGTCGACCGCTACTCCTTCGTCATGCACCTGGTATCCCGCGTGGTGGGTGAACTGCGCCACGACCTCGACGTTCTGCATGCCTACCGCGCCTGCATGAACATGGGCACCCTGAGCGGCGCGCCGAAAGTCCGCGCCATGCAGCTGATCGCCGAAGCGGAAGGACGCCGTCGCGGCAGCTACGGTGGTGCCGTGGGCTATTTCACCGCTCACGGTGACCTCGATACCTGCATCGTGATCCGCTCCGCCTACGTTGAGGACGGCATTGCCACCGTCCAGGCCGGGGCCGGGATTGTGCTGGATTCTGTTCCGCAGTCGGAAGCCGACGAAACCCGCAGTAAAGCGCGCGCGGTACTGCGCGCCATTGCTACCGCACACCATGCACAGGAGATTTTCTGATGGCTGACATTCTGCTGCTCGATAATATCGACTCCTTTACTTACAACCTGGCAGATCAGCTGCGTGCGAATGGTCACAACGTCGTTATCTATCGCAACCACGTTCCGGCCCAGACGCTGATTGACCGTCTGGCGACCATGCAAAACCCGGTGCTGATGCTCTCCCCGGGCCCAGGCGCACCGAGCGAAGCAGGCTGTATGCCTGAGCTGTTGACCCGTATGCGCGGCAAGCTGCCGATTATCGGCATCTGTCTCGGCCACCAGGCGATTGTCGAAGCCTACGGCGGTTACGTGGGTCAGGCGGGGGAGATCCTGCATGGTAAAGCGTCAAGTATTGAACATGACGGTCAGGCGATGTTTGCCGGTCTGCCGAACCCGCTTCCGGTAGCGCGTTACCACTCGCTGGTCGGCAGCAACATTCCGGCCGGGCTGACCATTAACGCCTCGTTTGAAGGGATGGTGATGGCGGTGCGTCACGATGCGGATCGCGTCTGCGGGATGCAGTTCCACCCGGAATCTATCCTGACGTCCAACGGCGCGCGCCTGCTGGAGCAAACGCTCGACTGGGCGCTGCAAAAGCTGGAGCAGACCAACACCCTGCAACCGATTCTGGAAAAACTGTATCAGGCTCAGACTCTGAGCCAGCAGGAGAGCCATCAGCTGTTCTCCGCCGTCGTGCGCGGCGAGCTGAAGCCTGAGCAGCTGGCCGCTGCGCTGGTGAGCATGAAGGTACGCGGCGAAAGCCCGCAGGAGATCGCCGGTGCGGCAACCGCGCTGCTGGAAAATGCTGCCCCGTTCCCGCGCCCGGACTATCCGTTTGCCGATATTGTCGGGACCGGTGGCGACGGCAGTAACAGTATCAATATTTCCACCGCCAGCGCCTTTGTGGCCGCGGCATGCGGTCTGAAGGTGGCGAAACACGGCAACCGCAGCGTGTCCAGCCGTTCAGGATCGTCCGACCTGCTGGCGGCTTTCGGTATCAACCTGGACATGAACGCCGAGCGTTCCCGTGAAGCGCTGGATGACCTGGGCGTCTGTTTCCTGTTTGCGCCGAAGTATCACACCGGTTTCCGCCACGCGATGCCGGTTCGCCAGCAGCTCAAAACCCGCACGCTGTTTAACGTGCTCGGTCCACTCATTAACCCGGCGCACCCGCCGCTGGCGCTGATTGGCGTTTACAGCCCGGAACTGGTCCTGCCGATTGCGGAGACGCTGCGCGTCCTCGGTTACCAACGCGCCGCCGTGGTACACAGCGGCGGGATGGATGAAGTTTCCCTGCATGCGCCCACGCTGGTGGCGGAACTGAATAACGGCGAAGTGCTGAACTATCAGCTTGAGGCCGCTGACTTCGGGTTGACCCCGTACCATCAGGACGCCCTGGCGGGCGGCACGCCGGAAGAAAACCGTGACATTCTCACGCGCTTATTACAAGGTAAAGGTGAGGCCGCCCATGAGGCCGCCGTGGCGGCCAACGTAGCCATGCTGATGCGTTTACATGGCGAGGAAGATCTGAAAGCCAACGCCCAAAAAGTTCTGGACGTACTGCGCTCCGGTGCAGCTTACGATCGCGTTACCGCACTTGCGGCAAGAGGGTAAATAATGCAGACCGTTTTAGCGAAAATCGTCGCCGATAAGGCCATCTGGGTGGAAGCCCGTAAGCAACAGCAGCCGCTCGCCAGTTTTCAGAATGACGTCGTTCCGAGCAGCCGTCGTTTTTATGATGCGCTCCAGGGCGCGCGTACCGCGTTTATTCTGGAGTGTAAAAAAGCGTCTCCGTCCAAAGGCGTGATCCGCGACGATTTCGACCCGGCGCGTATTGCCGGTATCTACAAGCATCATGCGTCTGCCATTTCTGTGCTGACGGATGAGAAATATTTCCAGGGCAGCTTCGATTTTCTGCCCGTTGTCAGCGGCATCGCGCCGCAGCCGATTCTGTGCAAAGACTTTATTATCGACCCGTATCAGATCTGGCTGGCGCGCTTTTACCAGGCAGATGCCTGCCTGCTGATGCTCTCCGTTCTGGATGACGAGAAGTATCGCCAGCTCTCCGCCGTCGCGCACAGCCTGAATATGGGCGTGCTGACCGAAGTGAGCAACGAAGAGGAGCTGGAGCGTGCCATCGCGCTGGAAGCCAAAGTGGTCGGCATTAACAACCGCGACCTGCGCGACCTGTCGATTGACCTCAACCGTACGCGCCAGCTTGCGCCGCGTCTGGGCGCGGGCGTCACGGTGATCAGCGAATCCGGGATTAACAGCTACGCTCAGGTGCGCCAACTCAGCCACTTTGCCAACGGTTTCCTGATCGGCTCCGCGATGATGGAACACGACGATCTTAATGCGGCCGTGCGCCGCGTGCTGTTGGGTGAGAACAAAGTCTGCGGCCTGACCCGTGAACAGGATGCGCAGGCCGTATATGAAGCGGGCGCAATCTATGGTGGTCTAATCTTTGTCGAGTCCTCTCCTCGCGCAGTAAATGAAGAACAGGCGCGCAAGGTGATCGCGGCTGCGCCACTGAGCTACGTGGGCGTGTTCCGCAATGCGGATATTAACGACGTTGCGGCAAAAGCGGACGCGTTATCCCTGAGAGCGGTCCAGCTGCACGGCGATGAAGATCAGGCGTACATCGATGCTCTGCGACATGTTCTGGCGCCTCAGGTTCAGATCTGGAAAGCGCAAAGCGTTGGCGCCACCCTGCCCGCGCGTAACCTGAAGCATGTTGATAAATACGTGCTCGACAACGGCCAGGGCGGCACGGGGCAGCGTTTTGACTGGTCACTGCTGCGTGGCGAAGTGCTGGACAATGTCCTGCTGGCAGGGGGATTAAGCCCCGATAACTGTGTGGAAGCGGCCAAAACCGGCTGCGCCGGCCTCGATTTCAATTCAGGCGTAGAGTCCCAACCGGGCATTAAAGACGCCAGCAAGCTGGCATCGGTATTTAAAACTCTGCGTGCATATTAAGGAAGAGAAGATGACGACATTACTTAACCCGTATTTTGGTGAGTTCGGTGGGATGTATGTCCCACAAATCCTGATGCCCGCGCTGCGCCAGCTGGAAGAAGCGTTCGTGAGCGCACAGAAAGATCCGGCGTTTCAGGCGGAGTTTACTGACCTGCTGAAAAACTACGCCGGTCGTCCGACGGCGCTGACAAAGTGCCGCAACCTGACCGAAGGCACTAAAACTACGCTGTATCTTAAGCGTGAAGATCTGCTGCACGGTGGCGCGCATAAAACTAACCAGGTGCTTGGCCAGGCGCTGCTCGCGAAGCGGATGGGTAAAACCGAAATCATCGCCGAAACCGGCGCTGGGCAGCACGGTGTGGCCTCAGCGCTCGCCAGCGCCCTGCTCGGTCTGAAATGCCGCATTTACATGGGGGCGAAGGACGTTGAGCGCCAGTCGCCAAACGTGTTCCGTATGCGTCTGATGGGGGCGGAAGTGATCCCGGTGCACAGCGGTTCTGCCACGCTGAAAGATGCCTGTAATGAAGCGCTTCGCGACTGGTCTGGCAGCTACGAAACCGCCCACTACATGCTCGGTACCGCCGCGGGCCCGCACCCGTTCCCGACCATCGTGCGTGAATTCCAGCGCATGATCGGCGAAGAGACTAAAGCGCAGATCCTCGAAAAAGAGGGTCGCCTGCCGGATGCGGTGATCGCCTGCGTTGGCGGCGGATCTAACGCCATCGGCATGTTTGCCGATTTTATCGACGAAACCAGCGTTGGGCTGATTGGCGTTGAGCCTGCCGGCCACGGCATTGAAACGGGCGAGCATGGTGCGCCGCTGAAGCATGGCCGCGTGGGGATCTACTTCGGCATGAAGGCCCCGATGATGCAGACCGATGAAGGGCAGATTGAGGAGTCTTACTCAATCTCTGCCGGGCTGGATTTCCCGTCCGTAGGGCCGCAGCACGCGTTCCTCAACAGCACCGGCCGCGCGGATTATGTCTCCATCACCGATGACGAAGCGCTGGAGGCCTTCAAAACGCTGTGCCGCAATGAAGGGATCATCCCGGCGCTGGAGTCTTCCCACGCGCTGGCGCACGCGCTGAAAATGATGAAGGAAAACCCGGAAAAAGAGCAGCTGCTGGTGGTAAACCTTTCCGGTCGCGGTGACAAAGATATCTTCACCGTTCACGATATTCTGAAAGCACGAGGGGAAATCTGATGGAACGCTACGACAACGCATTTGCACAACTGAAAGCTCGCCAGGAAGGCGCCTTCGTTCCCTTCGTGACGCTGGGCGACCCCGGCCCGGAGCAGTCGCTGAAGATTATCGACACCCTGATTGATGCCGGTGCCGACGCGCTGGAGCTCGGTATTCCGTTCTCCGATCCGCTGGCGGATGGCCCGACCATTCAGAACGCAACGCTACGCGCGTTTGCCGCGGGCGTGACGCCGAGCCAGTGCTTTGAAATGCTGGCGGCGATCCGTCAGAAGCACCCGACCATTCCGATCGGCCTGCTGATGTACGCCAACCTGGTGTTCAGCCGCGGTATTGATGCGTTTTACGCAGAGTGCGCCCGCGTGGGCGTTGACTCCGTGCTGGTGGCTGACGTGCCCGTTGAAGAGTCTGCGCCATTCCGTCAGGCGGCAATGCGCCACAACGTCGCGCCGATTTTCATCTGTCCACCGAATGCCGATGACGATCTGTTGCGCCAGATTGCCTCTTACGGACGAGGTTACACCTACCTGCTCTCCCGTGCGGGCGTCACCGGTGCGGAAAACAAAGCCGCGCTGCCGCTGCATCATCTGGTGGAGAAGCTGGCAGAATACCATGCTGCACCGCCGCTTCAGGGCTTTGGCATTTCCTCACCGGATCAGGTTACTGCGGCGATTGACGCGAAAGCCGCCGGAGCCATTTCCGGTTCGGCTATCGTGAAAATCATCGAGAAGAACGTGGATAAGCCAGAGCAGATGCTAACTGAGTTACACGCATTCGTCACATCCATGAAAGCGGCCACGCGCAAGGCGTAACCGTTAACACCGTCTGGCCCCGGCGTCAGGCGGTTTTCCCTTCTATCTTCCTGAAAGAAGCAGGTCAAAATTGATCCTGTCGATATTTTCGGTGTGAATGACTTTCCAAACTTTCGCGTAAGCGTATGATCTGGGCACTTTTTAGCGTTACCCTTCTGAGTTCAGAGGTTATTCATGTCATGGCATTCCTTCAAACAGACTTACCTGGTTAAGTTCTGGTCACCTGTTCCGGCCGTTATCGCGGCAGGCATTCTCTCTACTTATTATTTCGGTATTACCGGCACCTTCTGGGCTGTTACGGGCGAGTTTACCCGCTGGGGTGGGCAGCTATTACAGCTGGCAGGTGTCCATGCCGAAGAGTGGGGCTACTTCAAACTGATCCATCTTGAGGGCACACCGCTGACCCGCATCGACGGGATGATGATCATTGGCATGTTCGGCGGCTGTTTTGCGGCCGCGCTGTGGGCCAACAACGTTAAGTTGCGCATGCCGAAAAGCCGCATCCGCATTATGCAGGCCGTGGTCGGCGGCATCATTGCCGGGTTTGGCGCCCGCCTGGCGATGGGCTGTAATCTGGCCGCGTTCTTTACCGGTATTCCGCAGTTCTCGCTGCATGCCTGGTTCTTTGCCGTCGCCACCGCCATCGGCTCCTACTTCGGTGCTAAATTCACCCTGCTGCCGCTGTTCCGCATTCCGGTGAAAATGACGAAAGTTAGCGCTGCCTCTCCGTTAACGCAAAAACCCGATCAGGCGCGTCGTCGCTTCCGCCTCGGTATGCTGGTCTTTTTTGCCATGGTTGCCTGGGCGATTTGCACGGCGATGAATCAGCCAAAACTCGGCCTGGCCATGCTGTTCGGCGTCGGTTTTGGTCTGCTGATTGAACGCGCGCAGATCTGCTTTACCTCCGCGTTTCGCGATATGTGGATCACCGGACGAACCATGATGGCGAAGGCGATCATTGCCGGTATGGCCGTGAGCGCGATCGGCATCTTCAGCTACGTTCAGCTCGGCGTGGAACCGAAAATCATGTGGGCGGGCCCAAATGCCGTCATTGGCGGGCTGCTGTTTGGTTTTGGCATCGTGCTGGCGGGCGGGTGTGAAACCGGCTGGATGTATCGCGCTGTGGAAGGCCAGGTGCATTACTGGTGGGTGGGTCTGGGTAACGTGATTGGCTCTACCATTCTGGCCTACTACTGGGATGACGTCTCTCCGGTACTGGCAACAAACTGGGACAAGGTCAACCTGCTGAATACCTTTGGTCCACTCGGGGGGCTCCTGGTGACCTATGCCCTGCTGCTTATCGCCTTCTTACTGGTTGTTGCACAAGAGAAGCGCTTCTTCCGACGCGCCACCGCCAAAACTGAAACTCAGGAGAATGCCGCATGAAAGAGATCGTGCCTGATTATCGTCTCGATATGGTGGGTGAACCTTGCCCTTACCCGGCCGTCGCCACGCTTGAAGCGCTACCGCAGCTAAAGAAAGGTGAAATTCTGGAAGTGGTGAGCGATTGCCCCCAGTCGATCAATAACATTCCTCTTGATGCCAAAAATCACGGCTATACCGTGCTGGATATCCAGCAGGACGGACCAACCATTCGTTATTTAATTCAGAAGTGACTTCACGATCTAAAAAGGCCTCTCAGAGGCCTTTTCTAGTTTACTGGCTTTGGCCACCGTCGTCGTCTGAGCTTCGGCAGGCATGAATGAATGGTGAGACGTGTTCCGCAAACGGAACAGATAGCACCGTGAGGTAGGCTATGTGCTGGGCTGAACGTCGTGAACTGAAACTGTTTACCTGCACAAACCGGACACTCAAATTTGATGTTGGGGATATCCCCTCCAGCCAGGTGTATGGAACAACCACCATACAGCAATCACCGGCTGACAGGGGATATATCTTCTGTCAGAAACGATAGCCTGCTGAGAACATAAATACCCACGGATCCAGTCGGGTATTGATACTTTGCTGCTGCCCGCCAGCTTTAAAGCGCACGTCCGTATCAATGTCCATATACCAGACCGAGGCGTTGATCAGCCAGTCACGGTTAATCAGATAATCCAGACCAACCTGCCCCGCCATACCCCACGAGTCTTTCAGGCTGAGATCGGAGAGCCCGGCCTTTTTACCGGTATCGTTAAATTTCTCATCAAAGAAGGTGGTGTAGTTAACCCCTGCACCAATATAAGGGCGCACCTTGCTGCTGGAATCGCCGAAGTACCACTGCGCCATCAGCGTTGGTGGCAAATGGTGAACCGTGGCAATGTCCCCGGTCGGTCCTAAACCGACGCGGTGACGGAATGGCGTGGCGGCTAAAAGCTCGACGCCAACGTTATCCGTTGCCATATACGTAAACGTCAGGCCTAACTGGGTGTTATTGCTGACGTTAAACCCGCCCATACCCAGTACATTATCGGACCCTTCCGTTGGACGTACCGTTGCCGAACCGGCACGAATAAAGAATTCGCCTGCTTCATGCGCGTACGCGCCGCCAGAGAGACTGCTTAAGATAAGGGCTGCCACCGCTAATTTTTTCATATCCGCTCCATCGTTGTGGTTTTAATTGCGGAGGAGAATATACTCACAAATGAGTAATAAGTGATCTAACACAGATCACATTAAAACCAGTAAGTTAACATTCATTGATCTAGGTTAATTTTTGGTGACACCTCATAAAGCAATAAGTTGTTACCGCGTCAATTTTTGGCATCTCATGGTTACAAAATTTTCTGTTTTCCCTCTCTTGCGCTTCCTGTAGCGGCTGGATAATTTATCGCTCTCACAATGTGATTTGATGCGTTCTACTTTTGCAGGTGTGCCATGAGTGATCATAACCCGTGCATGACGTGCGGAGCCTGTTGTGCGTATTTTCGAGTCTCTTTCTACTGGGCTGAAGCCAGCGATGGCGGCGGCACCGTTCCGGTTGATCTCACTGAACCCTTAACCCCTTTTCTGCGCTGTATGCGCGGCACCAACCAAAAACAGAGCCGCTGTGTGGCACTGCAAGGTGAGCCTGGGGTATCCACCCGCTGTTCCATTTACGCGGATCGCCCCAGCCCGTGTCGCACTTTCGCGATGTCGGGAGAGGATGGGCAGGTCAATGAGGCATGCAATCGCGCCCGCGCCCGCTATGGATTACCGCCGCTTTACAAAGATATGCTTTTCCATACAAGCCTTGATGCTGCCACCAGCGTGTTATCCGGTGTACAATTGCCGGCTAATTAACACCTGCAATACTCAAGGAGAGTGCATGTCTATCACGGCGAAGTCTGTCTACCGTGACACGGGAAATTTTTTCCGCAATCAGTTCATTACCTTTTTACTGATCGCGTTGTTGTGCGCCTTTATTACGGTGGTGCTGGGTCATGCGTTCTCACCCAGTGATGAACAGATTGCCACGCTGAGCCAGGGGGATCATCTTGCAGGCAGCGCAGGGTTGTTTGACCTTGTGCAGAATATGACGCCAGAGCAACAGCAAATCTTGCTGCGCGCATCTGCGGCATCTACCTTCTCGGGCCTGATTGGCAACGCCATTCTGGCGGGTGGCGTGTTGCTGATGATCCAGCTGGTGTCTGCCGGCCAACGCGTCAGCGCGTTACGTGCAATCGGGGCCAGCGCTCCGGTGCAGCCAAAACTGTTTATTCTCATCTTCCTGACCACGCTACTGGTCCAGATGGGGATAATGTTGGTTGTCGTTCCGGGCGTGCTGCTGGCTATCGTGCTTTCATTCGCGCCAGTAATGGTTGTGCAGGACAAAATGGGCATTTTCACCGCCATGCGCAGCAGCATCAGGCTCGCATGGGCCAATATGCGACTGGTCGCCCCGGCCGTTATCAGCTGGCTGCTGGCCAAAACTCTGCTGTTGCTGTTTGCGCCGAATTTTGCGGTGTTAACGCCAAACGTCGGAGCGGTTGTCGCCAATACGCTGAGCAATCTGATTTCAGCCGTGCTGCTGGTCTATTTGTTCCGCCTGTACATGTTAATTCGTCAGTAACTGGGATCGCAGAATGAAGCAGTTTCTTGATTTTTTACCGCTGATCGTATTTTTCGCTTTTTATAAGCTGTACGACATTTATGCCGGCACGCTGGCGCTGATTGTGGCAACGGCTGTGGTGCTGATTTACAGCTGGGTTCGCTATCGCAAAGTTGAAAAGATGGCGCTCATCACCTTCCTGATGGTGGCGGTGTTTGGAGGTCTGACGTTGTTCTTCCACAATGATGAATTTATCAAATGGAAGGTCACGGTGATTTACGGCCTGTTTGCGGGCGCACTCCTCATCAGCCAGTGGGTGATGAAGAAGCCGCTGATCCAGCGCATGCTGGGGAAAGAACTGACCCTGCCGCAGGCTGTGTGGGGGCGTCTGAATATCGCCTGGGCACTATTTTTTATTCTGTGTGGTCTGGCGAATATCTATATCGCATTCTGGCTGCCGCAGAATATCTGGGTCAACTTCAAGGTGTTTGGCCTGACGGCGCTGACTCTTATCTTCACCCTGCTCAGCGGCGTTTATATTTATCGCCACATGCCGCAGGATGACAAGCACTGATCCTTCTGGCCAGATCGCCACGCGGTCTGGCCTCTTTTCCCGCCTTCTCTTTTCTCTACATCCTTCCTGCGAAAATGTCTGAATCATGAAGATTTTATGGAGATTGCTGTCACTTTATTGTAATGAGAATGACTATCATTAATATTCGTCATCGCATTTTTAACAAATGGAAATGAGTTGATGAATAACATAATAAGATTTGCCCCGGCTACACTTACGCTCGCCATTCTTTCAACGCTTTATCAGAGCGCACACGCAGCGGAAGATCCTCTAGCCGATGGTGAAACAATGGTTGTTCAGGCCACCGCTGAAGAGGCGCTGAAGCAACAGCCGGGGGTTTCCATCATCACGGCAAAGGACATAGAAAAGGATCCACCGGTGAACGATCTTTCTGAAATTATTCGCAAAATGCCCGGGGTTAACCTCACCGGAAACAGCGCGACAGGCAGCCGCGGTAACAACCGCCAGATCGACATCCGCGGTATGGGGCCGGAGAACACGCTGATTCTGATTGACGGTGTGCCGGTGACGTCACGTAACTCGGTGCGCTACAGCTGGCGCGGGGAGCGCGACACCCGCGGGGATACCAACTGGGTTCCGCCAGAGATGGTTGAGCGCATTGAAGTGCTCCGGGGACCTGCTGCCGCCCGCTATGGTTCGGGGGCGGCCGGCGGCGTCGTCAACATCATTACCAAACGCCCGACCAACGACTGGCACGGCTCGCTCTCCCTGTACACTAACCAGCCTGAAAATGATAAAGAGGGAGCGACGAAACGCGCTAATTTTGATCTGAGCGGCCCCCTTGCGGGCGATGCGTTAACGATGCGCCTGTACGGGAATATCAACAAAACTGACGCAGATGCTCAGGACATCAACACCGCGCAAAACGGTTCTTACGCCGCCGGACGTGAAGGCGTGCGCAACAAGGACATTAATGCCCTGCTCTCCTGGAAACTCAAGCCACAGCAGATTATCGATTTCGACTACAGCTACAGCCGCCAGGGCAATATCTACGCGGGTGATACTCAATACAGCAACAGCAACGTCAGCCCTGACGGTCTGGTGTCGTCCCTGTATGGACACGAAACGAACCGAATGTACCGCCAGTCTTATGGCATTACGCACAACGGCATCTGGGACTGGGGTCAGTCAAAGTTCGGTGTTTATTATGAAAAGACCAACAACACCCGCCTGGAAGAAGGCTCTACGGGCAAAGTTGAGGGGATGATCAATAGCGATAAATACGATACCAGCCGGCTGGAGTCATACCGTTCAACGGGTGAACTGAACATGCCTTTCTTCTGGCTGGTCGAACAGACGCTAACCGTGGGTGCAGAATGGAACCGTGATGAACTGAACGATCCGGCCTCAATGCAGGCGACAAATGTGTCGGGAGAAGTGATTAACGGCGTTCCCGGTACGGCTTCTGAGCGCAACAGCAAAAACAGCGCTGACCTCACTGGCATCTATCTTGAGGACAATATTGAAGCGCGCCAGGGCACCAACCTGATCCCAGGGCTCCGCTTTGATTATCACAATCAGTTTGGCAGCAACTGGAGTCCTAGCCTGAACCTCTCTCAGGATTTGGGTGACATGTTCAAGGTTAAAGCGGGTATCGCTCGGGTATTTAAAGCGCCAAACCTGTATCAATCCAGCGAAGGCTATCTGCTTTCCACCCGCGGCAATGGCTGCCCGAACAACGTTTCCGAAGGAAGCTGTTACCTGTTAGGTAATCCGGATCTGGATCCTGAAATCAGCGTGAACAAAGAGATTGGCCTGGCCTTCGCGCTGGAAGGCTACGAGGCTGGCATAACCTGGTTCCGCAACGATTACAAAAACAAGATTGTTTCGGGAACGGATGTGCTGGGCCAGACAAGCAGCGGCGCAAATATCCTTCAGTGGCAGAACGGAGGAAAGGCTGTTGTTGAGGGGCTGGAAGGCAACCTCACCGTCCCGGTTATTCGCGACACGCTAACCTGGCGTACCAATGCGACGTATATGATTCAGTCTGAAAGTAAGGACACCGGCAACCCTCTGTCGATTATCCCAAAATATACCGTCAACACGATGCTCGACTGGCAGGTTAACAGCAAACTTTCAGCGAACCTTAGCTGGACGATGTATGGCCGCCAGAAGCCAAGAGAAAATGCTGAAATCCGCAAAGAGCAGAATGCGATGTCAGATAAAGAGATTGGCGCCTATTCCATCGTTGGGATCGGTAGTAACTATCAACTGACAAAAGATCTCCGCCTGAATGCCGGGATCAGCAACCTCTTTGATAAGCAAATTTACCGAGAAAATGACGGTGCATCGACCTATAACGAACCAGGCCGTGCGTATTACGCCGGCGTGACCCTGTCCTTCTGACCCTCTGGCGCCTGCTCTGCGGGCGCTAACCCTATTCTCTCCAGCCAGAAATCATAGTAGCATCCCGCCTGAAGTCTTCAGTTACGAGTTTAAAACAATGACAACAAATGACGCCCCACAGGGCGAACTGGTTTTACGCACACTGGCAATGCCTGCGGATACGAATGCCAATGGCGATATTTTTGGTGGCTGGTTGATGTCGCAGATGGATATGGGCGGTGCAATCCTGGCAAAAGAGATTGCACACGGGCGCGTGGTGACAGTCCGGGTCGATGGCATGACCTTCCTGCGCCCTGTCGCGGTGGGGGACGTGGTGTGCTGTTACGCACGCTGCGTAAAACGCGGCAATACGTCTGTCTCCATCAACATTGAAGTATGGGTGAAAAAAGTCTCTTCTGAGCCGATTGGTCAGCGCTATAAGGCGACGGAGGCATTATTTATCTATGTGGCGGTGGATAGCGACGGTAAGCCCCGCCAGCTCCCACGGAGCTGATCCTCAGGTAAAAAAAAGCCTCCTTGCGGAGGCTTCTTTTATTCCATCTGTGCCCCGCCGTTCAGGCGGAAGACAATGTTCACAATCAACCCATTGCCGGGTTTACCGGCTTCATAGCGCCACCTGCGCATGGCCGATTTAACTTCGCGTTCAAACATATTCGCCGGCTGTGCGGACAGGATTTCCACGTTATCGACACGTCCATCGGCCGTAACGTCGAATTTCACCCGTACACGCCCTTCAATACGTAACGCCTGAGCACGTGCCGGGTACTGCGGCTGGTTACGGCTCAGCGCGCGCGGGCCCGCGGGCGCCGTTACCGTCGGTTTTGTCGCGGTCGTGGTGTTATTCATCAGCGGACGTGACGGGGCGGCATTTTCAACCGGCTGCGTGGCGCGTGGCTCAACCGGACGCACTTCGCGTTTCGGACGCTCTTCCACCTTTTTGACCGGCTTGGGTTTTGGCTTCGGCTTAGGTTTCGGCTCCGGCTTATGGATCACTACCGGTGCTTCTTTCGGCGGTTCAGGAACCGGCTCGGGCTCTGGCTCCGGCTCGGGTTCAACAACGGGCTGTGGCGGCGGCGGCGCAACCTGCGGCGGCTCAAGATCCGCAGGCGATACCATGGTCACAGAAATTGGCTGCGCTGGCGCCGGCATTTCAATAACCTGATGAACCGAGGTATAGAGCAGACCCGCCACGACAGCACCGTGAATAACGACGGAAAGCAGCGTCGGCCATGGAAAGCGGCGAGGTAAATCAAGGGTCATCGAAGTCATAATCATCAACGTTAAAAAACCGAACCTCGATTTTAAATGCAAATAGCAATCATATTCAATAAGACACTTTGTCCTGGCGCAATTTAAGCGTACATGAGGGCAAAAAAGGGGCATCCAGATCAGGGTTTTAACATTGTTATTATCTTTACATTGCAGTCATTTGTGCTTTCACATAACGTAATTGTCACTTTTACCGGTTAAGGAGCTTTGCCGTGCTTTACGTGATTTACGCTGAAGATGTACCTGATTCTCTGGAAAAACGTCTTTCCGTTCGCCCTGCTCATCTGGCGCGTTTACAGTTGCTACAGGATGAAGGTCGGTTGCTGACCGCAGGCCCGATGCCTGCCGTTGACAGCAACGATCCGGGCGCGGCGGGTTTTACCGGCTCCACGGTGATTGCCGAGTTTGAATCTCTGGAAGCCGCGCAGGCCTGGGCAGAAGCAGACCCGTACGTCGCAGCCGGCGTGTACGAGAAAGTCACGGTTCGTCCGTATAAAAAAGTATTCTGAAACGAAAGGCTCCCTCGGGAGCCTTTTCTTCATTCAGTGCAGCGACGCCAGCCTCGCCGCAAATCCGACAAACAGCAGACCTATCAGCCCGTTCCCCAGCTTCGCCAGTTTCTTTTTGGTTTTGAGGTAACGCGTGACAAACGCGCCTGAGAAAATCAGGAAGCTCATGTACATGAAGCTGATCAGCTCAAGCGTTGTGGCGAGGATCAGGAACGACGTGCCGGTATTCTTCGCATTGACATCAATGAACTGCACGAAGAACGACACGTAAAAGAGAATCGCTTTCGGGTTCGTCAGGCTCAGCACCAGCGAACGCTTAAGGATTGCGCTTGCCGGTTCGGCGCTACTTTCGTGCGCATTTTTTTGACGCGTCATAACGGACCAGAGCATTTTTCCGCCCAGCCACAGCAGATAAAACGCGCCCAGATAGCGGACAATATTAAATAAAACCGGAGTGGTCTGGATCAACGCGGCGACGCCCGCCCAGGTCAGAAACATCAGCACGGCATCACCAATAAACACACCGGTGGCTGCCAGATAGCCTTTCTTAACGCCGTGGCCAATCCCTGTTTTCAGCACAAACAAGGTGTTCGGTCCTGGAACCAGCACGATAAAAAATGCGCCGACAACATAGGTCCAGAAATTCAGTACACCAAACTCCGCAAACACGTCTCACTCCTTTCGCTCAAAAACAGCGGGGATACCGGTAATTACGGTATCCCCTGAATCAGTTGCGCTATTGTACGCCGTTATAGCCATCAAGATAAGTCGCGGCCAGTTCGTTACCAAATAATATGGCGTCTTTACTGTCCATGTCCGAAGACCATTTATCCTTCGCGTTGCCTGCGAACAGTTCCTGCGACTTCGCATTTTCTTTTAGCTGATCGCGAATGCTTTGCGCGTATTCACTGGCTTCAGCCTGAGTCCGCCCTTCCGCGCGGTCAGCTTTGCCCCGGGCATAAAGCTCGCGGAACTGCGCCACGTTCAGCTGATAATTTTTCTGCACGCTGGAGGTGTAATTGCCGCCAGTAAAGCTGGACTGATGCGACACGAAATAAAACGCGTGCCGTTCGGGTGAGGTTTTGCTGCTGGCACAACCGCTTAATATCGCAATCCCAAAGAGTGCTGCCATTACTTTTCCGTTCATCCTTTTTTCCTTTAATAAAAATGTATTCCCCATGCGAAAACATAATCTGCCAATGAGGAAAATGACGAAAGTCCTAAATCTTCCCTGAGCGCATCCAGCGCCAAAAGTACAATAAAAATCCAGAGATAAGGATTCATCTTTTAATATCATGACGTTATGGGGACTTAGTATATCGCGGAAAGCGGATGGGAACAGACTGCAAAAATTGATAGCCTGGATGTTTAATGGGCACCTTTACGGTGCCCTTCATGCTTTTCAGATGTCCTGGACCGCGAACAACAGCGCGTTACGGTGTCTGTTCAGGCCACATTTTCTGATGGCGTGGATACGCATATTGCGGCGGGATTGTGCTTCCAGCCAACGAGCCTTACGACGACTCACCTGTCGCAACATGCGCCAGCGCCCAACTTCAGTTCTACTGCGCTTCATGTCTACAACTCTTTCTCTAACAGAGATGCCATTATATGCCTAAGCAGGCGGCAAACCAGCGCTTTTATCTGCCGTTTTTATTTGCCAGATGAATCCTGATGCGTAAACTCATAACAATACGCTTTCAAAAGGATTTTTTATTTATGACAACCTTCTACACCGTGGTGAGTTGGCTGGTCATTTTAGGATACTGGCTGTTAATTGCCGGGGTGACGTTGCGCATTCTGATGAAACGCAGAGCGGTACCTTCCGCCATGGCCTGGCTTCTGATTATCTACATTCTGCCGCTGGTGGGCATCATCGCCTATCTCTCTTTCGGTGAACTTCATCTGGGTAAACGCCGCGCCGAACGCGCCCGCGCCATGTGGCCCTCCACGGCGAAATGGCTTGCCGACCTTAAAGCCTGCAAGCATATCTTCGCTGAAGAGAACAGTAGCGTGGCCGCATCTCTGTTCAAGCTGTGCGAACGCCGCCAGGGGATTGCTGGGGTAAAAGGCAATCAGTTGCAACTGATGACCTCTTCTGATGATGTGATGCAGGCGCTGATCCGTGATATCCAGCTCGCCCGGCATAATATCGAGATGGTGTTTTATATCTGGCAGCCGGGCGGCATGGCGGACCAGGTCGCCGAATCGCTAATGGCCGCTGCACGTCGCGGTATCCACTGCCGCCTGATGCTGGACTCCGCCGGCAGCGTGGCCTTTTTCCGTAGCCCGTGGGCAGGCATGATGCGCAACGCCGGTATAGAGGTGGTCGAGGCGCTAAAAGTGAATCTTTTCCGCGTCTTTCTGCGCCGCATGGATCTCCGCCAGCACCGGAAAATGGTTCTGATCGATAACTACATCGCCTACACCGGCAGCATGAACATGGTTGACCCCCGCTTCTTCAAGCAGGATTCCGGCGTGGGGCAATGGATCGATTTGATGGCACGGATGGAGGGACCGATCGCGACCTCAATGGGCATCGTCTACTCCTGCGACTGGGAAATTGAAACCGGTAAACGCATTCTTCCCCCGCCGCCGGATGGCAATATCATGCCGTTTGAGGAAGCCAGCGGGCACACTATCCACACTATCGCCTCCGGTCCTGGCTTCCCGGAAGATCTGATCCATCAGGCACTGCTGACCGCCGCGTACTCCGCGCGGGAATATCTGATCATGACCACGCCCTATTTCGTTCCCAGCGACGACCTTCTGCATGCCATCTGTACAGCGGCACAGCGCGGAGTGGATGTGAGCATTATTATGCCGCGCAAGAACGATTCGCTTCTGGTGGGATGGGCAAGCCGCGCGTTCTTTAGTGAGCTGCTGGCCGCAGGCGTTAAAATTTATCAGTTCGAAGGCGGGCTGTTACACACCAAGAGCGTGCTGGTGGACGGAGAGCTGAGCCTGGTGGGTACCGTCAACCTCGATATGCGCAGTCTGTGGCTGAATTTTGAAATTACGCTGGTCATTGATGACGCCGGGTTCGGTGGCGATCTGGCAGCGGTTCAGGACGATTATATCTCCCGCTCACGCCTGCTGGACGCCAGACTCTGGGCGAAACGTCCGCTGTGGCAGCGAATTGCCGAACGACTGTTTTACTTCTTTAGTCCGTTGCTGTAAAACGTGCCCAACGATGTTTAACAGGTAGTCATCATGGAAATGGATCTGAACAATCGCCTGACCGAAGACGAAACGCTCGAACAGGCCTACGATATTTTTCTCGAGCTGGCGGTCGATAATCTCGACCCTGCTGACGTCATTCTTTTCAACCTGCAATTTGAAGAGCGTGGCGGTGCTGAGCTGTTCGATCCGGCTGAAGACTGGGCCGAACATGTCGATTTTGATCTCAACCCGGACTTCTTCGCCGAGGTGGTGATTGGCCTGGCAGATGAAGACGGCGGAGAAATTAACGACATCTTTGCCCGCGTCCTGCTGTGCCGCGAGAAAGATCACAAACTGTGCCATATCCTCTGGCGCGAATAATAAAAAAGGCTGCCCGCGCAGCCTTTTTTATTTAATCCGGTAAGGCATTTCCACAGCGGTGACAAAACCGCGCGCCGGGTTCATGATTCCCCTGCTGACAATTCGGACATTTGCGTTGCTGCTTGCTGTTCTGGAAGGCGCTGCTCATATGGGTGGTAATTAACCCCGTCGGAATCGCTATCACAGAATAGCCGATCAGGATAAGAACCGATGCCACAATACGTCCGAGCGGCGTATGCGGGGTAATATCGCCATAGCCCACGGTGGTCACCGTGACGATAGCCCAGTAAACAGACGCATTAAGCGTGGTAAACCCGTATTTCGGCCCTTCGATTAAATACATCAGGGAGCCAAAAACGATCATCACGATAGCAATAAACGAATAGAAGAGAATCAGCTGGTGGCGGGCGCTGACAATGGCAACCCAAAAAACCCGCAGCGACGGCATAAAGCGCAGCAGTTTGAGAATCCGTAACACACGAATCGCCCGCATTGCACGCCAGGCAAACACATAATTCAGGCTGATCTCAGGCCACAGCCACATGACATACAGCGGCAGGATGGTGGCTAAATCAATAAATCCCCAGAAGCTGAAAACGTATTTCGCCGGATTTGGCCAGCTAATGACCCTCAGCACATATTCCGCAGTAAACACCAGCGTGACAATCAATTCCAGCCAGACGAAAACGTGCCACTCCTCATACGTCATGTGGTACTGCGTTCCGGCGCCGGATTCGATAAAGATAATAATGACGCTAATCAGCGCAAATAAACCACACAGACCTTCGAAGCGGCGACCGGAAACCGTTTCAGGATCAAATAAAAGGTGATACAGCCGCTGACGGGCCGACGTGAATAATCGCGACACATTAACCTCGAAAAATAAGGGCTGACATCATGTCAGCCCTTGCGATTATAACGGGTCTACTTTCAGGCAGGAAACCGCATGTCGGAAACTGCCCTCCAGAACCGGCCGTGTTTTTGCACATTCTGGCCCGGCTATTGGGCATCGAGTACGGAATACGCAGCCTGAAGGCGGGTTGATTGGCGAAGGCAGTTCACCTTCCAGAAGCTGAATGTTTTTATTTTTTTCCAGATCGGGGTCCGGAACGGGAACCGCAGACATCAGCGCTTTGGTATAAGGGTGCAGAGGATTGTGGTACACCTCATCATACGTGCCCAGCTCCACGGCGTGGCCCAGATACATGACCAGCACACGGTCCGAAATGTGTTTTACCACCGCCAGATCGTGGGCGATGAAGATCAGCGACAGCCCCATTTCCCGTTGCAGTTTTTGTAGCAGGTTAACCACCTGGGCCTGGATGGAAACGTCCAGCGCCGAAACCGGCTCATCACAGATAATCAGTTTTGGTTCAAGGATCAACGCGCGTGCGATACCGATACGCTGGCACTGACCGCCGGAAAACTCGTGTGGGTAGCGGTTGATGAGGTTAGGCAGCAGACCCACCTTGAGCATCATCGCTTTCACCCGATCGCGAATTTCCTGGCGCGGCATCTTCGGATGATAGGTGCGCAGCGGCTCGGCAATGATTTCGCCAATGGTCATACGCGGGTTCAGGGACGCAAGTGGATCCTGGAAAATCATCTGGATGTCGCTGCGCACGTCGCGCCATTCATCCGGCTTCATCCCCAGCAGATCTTTGCCAAGCCAGGCCACTTTCCCGTCGGTGGCCTTCACCAGGCCGATGATCGCACGCGCAAACGTCGATTTGCCGCAGCCGGATTCGCCTACCACGCCCAGGGTCTCGCCTTCGTACAGGCGTAGCGTGACGCCATCCACCGCTTTCAGGGTTTTGGCAGGCTGCCAGAACCACTGTTTACCGTCTTTGATATCGAAATGGACCTTCAGGTCAGCGATTTCGAGCAGCACATTTCTTTTTTCGTCGATCGCGTTCATACCAGCTCCTCCAGCGGCTTAAAGCAGGCGCGCAGACGGCCTGGGGCAAACGCTTCCAGCGGCGGTGCGCTGTTACAGATTTCCATCGCATGCGGACAACGCGGCTGGAACGGGCAGCCTTTTGGCAGACGCAGCAGGTTAGGCGGGTTGCCCGGGATAGTCAGCAGCGACTCCCCTTCCGCATCAAGACGCGGAACGGCATTCAACAGCCCGATAGAGTACGGATGGGCTGGCTGGTAGAACACATCGCGGGCATTACCGTATTCCATCGTGCGGCCTGCATACATGACTAACACTTTGTCGCAGATCCCGGCAACGACGCCTAAATCGTGGGTGATCATAATGATGGCGGTGTTGAACTCGCGCTTCAGCTCGTTCAGCAACGTCATGATCTGCGCCTGAACGGTCACGTCCAGGGCGGTGGTTGGTTCATCAGCGATCAGCAGTTTTGGCCGGCAAAGCAATGCCATCGCGATCATAACGCGCTGACGCATACCGCCGGAAAACTCGTGCGGATACATGCGCATGCGCTTGCGTGCTTCAGGCATTTTCACCGCATCCAGCATTTTGACGGACTCTTCAAACGCTTCGGCTTTACCCAGCCCCTTGTGGAGCATCAGCACTTCCATCAGCTGTTCGCCCACCCGCATATAGGGGTTCAGGGACGTCATCGGATCCTGGAAAATCATTGAAATCTGCTCGGCGCGCAGCTTGTTCAGCTCATGTTCCGGCAAATTCAGGATCTCTTTCCCGTTAAACGTCGCCGAACCGCCGATCACGCCGTTTGACGCCAGCAGGCCCATCAGCGCGAATGCGGTCTGGGATTTACCGGAACCGGATTCGCCCACAATGCCCAGCGTTTCACCGGCACGCAGGTCGAAGTTGAGATCGTTAACGGCAGTAACATCACCGTCGGGGGTTTTAAACGTCACGCGGAGGTCTTTAACGTCCAGCAGTGCGCTGGTTCGCTGTTGCGCCTGTGGCGCGGTTGCCGTTTCAATAATGGTCATGACGGCGCTCCTTAACGGTCTTTCGGGTCGAGGGCATCACGCAGGCCATCGCCGATAAAGTTGAAACAGAACAGGGTGACGACCAGGAAGCCCGCCGGATACAGCAGTAACCACGGTGACACTTCCATGGAGTTTGCGCCATCACTTAACAGAGCGCCCCAGCTACTCAACGGCTCCTGCGTACCTAATCCCAGGAAGCTCAGGAAAGATTCAAACAGGATCATACTTGGCACCAGCAGAGAGGCGTATACCACCACCACGCCCAGCACGTTAGGAACGATATGACGCACCACAATATTGGCGGTAGAAACGCCACCAACCTGTGCGGCTTCGATAAACTCCTTACGTTTGAGGCTCAGCGTCTGGCCGCGCACAATACGCGCCATATCCAGCCAGGACACCATCCCGATCGCCACGAAGATTAGCAGGATATTTTGACCAAAGAAGGTCACCAGCAGAATGACGAAGAACATGAACGGGAAGGAGTTCAGGATTTCTAGCAGACGCATCATCACGGAGTCCACTTTCCCGCCGAGGTAACCGGAAAGCGAGCCGTAAAGCGTGCCGACAATCACCGCCACCAGCGCCGCCGCGATGCCAACCATCAGGGAGATACGGCCGCCAATCGCCACACGCACCAGCAAATCACGCCCGGAGGAGTCGGTGCCGAAATAGTGCCCGGATTCCATATCCGGCGCGCTGGACATCATGCCCCAGTCCGTATCGAAATAGGTGAACTGAGAGAGCATTGGTGCCAGGGTTACGAACAGCGCGATAAGCACCAGCACGACCAGGCTGGCAACGGCGGCACGGTTATGCATAAAACGACGGCGGGCGTCCTGCCAAAGGCTACGACCTTCGACCTCCAGCTTTTCACTGAAGTTTTCCAGCGCCTCGCTGTTTTTCTTACTCAACATCATGGCGTGCTCCAGTTAGTAACGGATTTTCGGGTCGATAACGGCATACAGCACATCGACAACGGCATTAAACAGAATGGTCAGCGCGCCCACGAGGATCGTCAGGCTCAGCACCAGCGAATAGTCACGGTTAAGCGCCCCGTTAACAAACAGCTGCCCGATGCCCGGCAGACCATAAATGGTTTCAATCACCATTGAACCCGTGATAATGCCGACGAAAGCCGGACCCATATAGGAGAGTACCGGTAACAGTGCAGGCTTGAGGGCATGACGGAAAATAATCCGGCGCATCGGCAGCCCTTTCGCACGGGCGGTACGGATGAAGTTCGAGTGCAGGACTTCAATCATTGAACCGCGAGTAATACGGGCGATGCTGGCGATGTAGGCCAGAGATAATGCCACCATCGGCAATATCATGAACTTCAGCGCCCCGCCGTTCCAGCCGCCCCCGGGAAGCCATTTCAGGGTTATGGCGAATATCATGACCAGCAACGGCGCGACAACGAAGCTGGGGATAACCACCCCGGTCATTGCGACCCCCATTACGGCGTAATCCCATCGGGTATTTTGTTTTAGCGCAGCGATAACGCCCGCAGTGACACCGAGAACAACGGCCAGGATAAATGCAGCAGCCCCTAATTTAGCCGATACCGGGAAGCTGGACGCCACCAGGTCGTTAACGGAATAGTCTTTATATTTAAATGACGGACCAAAATCACCGTGTGCAAGCTGCTTCAGATAGTTGAAGTACTGCGTGGTGATAGGATCGTTTAAATGGTATTTCGCTTCGATGTTGGCCATAACTTCTGGCGGAAGCGTGCGTTCACCGGTAAAAGGACTGCCCGGTGCAAGACGCATCATGAAGAAGGAAATTGTAATTAGAATAAATAACGTTGGAATCGCTTCAAGACAGCGACGCAGGATAAATTTCAACATTGCCCGTACCTTCTGGCGTGTGCCTGATGAATGTTACAAAATAGACACAGTGGGGCAAGCTCGCTCGCCCCACGTATTGCCATTAATGCTTGATAATATAAAGATTCTTAACGGAAATATTATCCAACGGGTCTTTACCGGTATAACCCCCTACCCATGGTTTCACCAGGCGGGCGTTAACGTAGTAGTAAACCGGAACGATCGCAGAGTCTTTATCGAGCTGTTGTTCTGATTTCGCGTACAGATCGGCGCGCTGGGCGTCATCTGCCACCTTCAGGGTTTCGCCAATCAGCTTATCAAACGCCGGGCTCTTATAGTGTGCGGTATTGTTCGAACTGTCGCTCAGCATGGTGTTCAGGAATGAGGTCGGTTCGTTATAGTCCGCACACCATCCTGCACGAGCCACGTCAAAGGTTCCCTGGTGGCGCGTATCGAGGAAGGTTTTCCATTCCTGGTTTTCCAGCTTCACGTTCACGCCGAGGTTTTTCTTCCAGATTGACGCGACGGCAATAGCCAGCTTTTTATGCAGATCGGAGGTGTTGTACAACAGGCTAAAGGTCAGCGGCTTGTCGGCGGTATAGCCAGCTTCAGCCAGCAGTTTTTTCGCTTCTTCGTTACGTTTTTCCTGGGACCATTTGAACCATTCAGGTTCAACCAGCTTCATACCGTCGGTGTAAGGCGGGGTGTAGCTGTAAGCCGGCAGGTCGCCCTGATTCTTCACTTTATTCACGATAATGTCGCGATCCAGAGCCAGCTTCAGTGCGGTACGAACACGTACGTCGGTGAACGGTGCTTTCTGGTTGTTAATTTCGTAATAGTAGGTGCACAGATACGGATCGACGTGAACTTCTTTAGGGATCTCTTTTTTCAGCTTCTGGAACAGTTCAATCGGCATATTGTTATAGGTCATGTCGATTTCACCGCTGCGGTAGCGGTTTACGTCCGTCACTTCAGAAGAGATTGGCAGGTAGGTGACCTGATTGATAACGGTCTTCGCATTATCCCAATACTGCGGGTTGCGCTCCAGCACCATACGTTCGTTAACGACCCAGTCCTTCAGCTTATATGCACCGTTGGTCACGATATTCGCAGGCTGCGTCCATTTTTCACCAAATTTTTCTACTGCGGATTTTGGTACCGGGGAGACGGACGGGTGAACCAGCAGCTTATAGAAGTACGGAACAGGTTCGCTCAACGTCACTTCAAAGGTGTTGGCATCGATGGCTTTTACGCCCAGGTCGGTAACTGGCTTTTTACCCGTGATGATGTCATCGATATTGGCAATATGGCCATACTGGAGGTAACTCGCATACGGGGAGGCGGTATTCGGATCCGCCAGACGCTGCCAGCTATAGACGAAATCTTCGGCGGTAACCGGCGTACCGTCAGACCATTTCGCATCTTTACGCAGATGGAAGGTCCAGACTTTAAAATCTTTGTTGTCCCATTTTTCCGCCACGCCCGGAGCCGGGTGGCCGTCTACGTCAGTCACCAGCAGACCTTCAAACAGATCGCGGTTAACGTTAGACTCTGGAACACCTTCAATTTTGTGCGGATCAAGAGACTGCACTTCCGCACCGTTATTACGTACCAGCGTTTGCTTCTCAGCCAGCTGAACACCAGCAGGAACGTCCGCTGCCATTGCAGCGTTGCCCGCGATTAGCGCAGTTAAAATCCCCGCCGCTACCAGACTTTTTTTTGTGATGATGGACATTGTGTTGATACTCCACTCATTATAATGACCGGCCTTCGCCAGTTGTGTAATCCCCTGTTGGGGCCTGTACAGCGCAGGAGTTTTTTTTGCTACTGTCAGGTTCTTTTTTTACTTCTTGCTATCACCGACTTCATTATTACTGACCGCTCGTACGGCGGTCTTGCGTCGATTCTTTACACCTCTCCCCTGTCAGAGAGATGCGTTGGATATCTTATGTGAGGGCTATATGAAAATAGTTCTCATCAACTTGTTTAATGCTGCAAAATATAAGGCCGGAAAGTACCAAATGGTGCCATCTCTCGCCAATACATTTTGCAAATTTGTTAAGCATTTCTCTTTTACGATGGCTGGCATAACTATGGTGCCAACCCTGGCTTACGCCGAAATCAACAAAAAGAGATGTAATTCATACAGATAAGAAATTTTGTTGCTACAAACGCGGCGACAAAGCTTAGCTGAACGATTTTTCACGATAATTTAACAATTGATTATTATTTAGCACATTCGTCTGAGTCAGCGTCGAAATTACTAATATCATTTCGGTTATCTGTCAGCAAGCCCCAGAGTATCATGTGAGTAAAATAACAGAGGGTTTGAGGGATTTATGCGCGGCAAGGGGAAATGAAAATAAACAACCCCTTGAAAAACAACAGAAGAGGATTATTAGTAGAACTTATTATGACTGGCGCCTATTTCAACTTTATTTATATGATTTGCAGATAATCACGTAAAAAAAACGGAGCCGCTGGCTCCGCTCTTTCAAATGAAAGTCAGTGTACTAACCCGGGGAATATACTTTTAATACCGGTAACGATAAATTCGATGCCCAACGCCATTAACAACAGACCCATGATACGGGTAATCACGTTGATGCCCGTTTGTCCCAGCAAGCGAACCAGCCATGGCGCCATACGAAATACACCCCAGCAGCACAGCGCGAACAGCGCAATAGCGACGGAAAAGCCAATCAGGTGCATCAGGCTGTGGTAGCGCGTTCCCCAGACAATAGTGGAACTGATCGCCCCCGGGCCCGCCATCAGCGGCAGTGCCAGTGGCACGACCCCGATGCTCTCGCGGATAGCTGTCTCTGATTTTTCCTGCTTGTTCTGTTTATCCTCCCCCAGCTTGCCGCTGATCATCGACATGGCAATCGTCACCACCAGGATCCCGCCTGCTATACGGAACGAATCAATCGAGATGCCGAAGACCTGAAGAATGGCGTCCCCGAGATAAAGAGACGTAAGTAGGATGATCGCCACCGACAGGTTTGCCGTCAGGTTGGTTTTATTTCGTGCCGCAGCCGTCTGATAGCTGGTCATACTAATGAAGACAGGGATGATCCCTACCGGGTTAACCAGAGCAAACAAGCCGATAAAAAACTTGAAATATGTAGGGAAATCAAAGAGCGTTTGAATCACATTAAGCTCCGCAATTGAGCATGGCCAGGGAGAAACTGCGTGTCATGATAAATCCGCGCTGAAGATACGCTTTTTAGCCGCATACTTCACCAGAAATCTGTTCTTAAACGTTATCAATTCATGATGTTAAACATTTGTGTAATCAATGATATCGCTGCTTCCAATAGTTACTTAATTATTTAACAGTAGAATATTTAGCACAAAATAACCCTGCTGAAAGGTATCAGCTTAGGACAAAATTGATCTCGATCATAATTTTCGTACTCAGAAGTGAGTAATCTTGGTTACGCCGCCAGGGAGATCACCTATCAAAAAGGTATGATGCTAAGGTAAGGCTCTTTTAGTAAATTAGTGAGCTGGAGCAGTGAGTAATCCTTTGTTTTACTGTGTGTTACGCAAGTGGGATCGGCTCTGACTATACTGTCAGACGTATCGAGCGCTGGTTTACTAAAAGAGTTTAAACATTATCAGGAGAGCATTATGGCTGTTACCAATATCGCTGAACTGAACGCCCTCGTCGAGCGCGTAAAAAAAGCCCAGCGTGAATATGCCAATTTCACCCAAGAACAGGTTGATAAAATCTTCCGCGCGGCCGCTCTGGCTGCTGCTGATGCTCGAATCCCTCTCGCTAAAATGGCCGTTGCCGAATCCGGCATGGGTATCGTTGAAGATAAAGTGATCAAAAACCACTTTGCTTCAGAGTATATCTACAACGCCTATAAAGATGAGAAAACCTGCGGTGTGCTGTCAGAAGACGATACTTTCGGCACCATCACCATTGCAGAACCGATCGGCATCATTTGCGGTATCGTTCCAACCACTAACCCAACCTCTACCGCCATCTTCAAATCTCTCATCAGTCTGAAGACACGTAACGCAATCATTTTCTCCCCGCATCCACGTGCGAAGGACGCCACCAACAAAGCAGCAGATATCGTGCTTCAGGCTGCCATTGCGGCGGGTGCGCCAAAAGATCTCATCGGCTGGATCGACCAACCTTCTGTTGAACTGTCCAACGCCCTGATGCATCACCCGGACATTAACCTGATTCTGGCGACCGGTGGTCCTGGTATGGTTAAAGCTGCGTACAGCTCCGGTAAACCAGCCATCGGCGTAGGCGCAGGTAATACCCCTGTGGTGATCGACGAAACGGCTGATATCAAGCGTGCTGTTGCCTCTGTGCTGATGTCTAAAACCTTCGATAACGGCGTTATCTGTGCATCTGAACAGTCTGTTGTCGTGGTTGATTCGGTATACGACGCCGTTCGTGAACGTTTCGCCAGCCACGGCGGCTACCTGTTGCAAGGTAAAGAACTGAAAGCCGTTCAGGACGTGATTCTGAAAAATGGTGCGCTGAACGCGGCTATCGTAGGTCAGCCTGCGTATAAAATCGCTGAGCTCGCTGGCTTTAGCGTCCCTGCTACCACCAAGATTCTGATTGGTGAAGTGAAAGTCGTTGATGAAAGTGAGCCGTTTGCTCACGAGAAACTCTCCCCGACGCTGGCAATGTACCGTGCGAAAGATTTCGATGACGCGGTAGATAAAGCAGAGAAGCTGGTGGCGATGGGCGGTATCGGCCACACCTCTTGCCTGTACACCGACCAGGATAACCAGCCTGAGCGTGTTGCTTACTTCGGTCAGAAGATGAAGACGGCACGTATCCTGATCAACACCCCTGCTTCTCAGGGTGGTATCGGTGACCTTTACAACTTCAAACTCGCACCTTCCCTGACTCTGGGTTGTGGTTCCTGGGGTGGTAACTCCATCTCTGAAAACGTTGGTCCAAAACACCTGATCAACAAGAAAACCGTTGCTAAGCGAGCTGAAAACATGTTGTGGCACAAACTTCCGAAATCTATCTACTTCCGCCGCGGCTCTCTGCCAATCGCGCTGGATGAAGTGATTACTGATGGCCACAAACGTGCGCTCATCGTGACCGACCGTTTCCTGTTCAACAATGGCTATGCAGACCAGATCACCTCTGTTCTGAAAGCGGCTGGCGTCGAAACTGAAGTCTTCTTTGAAGTTGAAGCTGACCCAACCCTGAGCGTTGTACGTAAAGGCGCTGAACTGGCGAACTCCTTCAAACCTGATGTGATCATCGCACTGGGTGGCGGTTCCCCAATGGACGCCGCGAAAATTATGTGGGTGATGTACGAGCATCCAGAAACTCACTTCGAAGAACTGGCGCTGCGCTTTATGGATATCCGTAAACGTATCTACAAGTTCCCGAAAATGGGCGTGAAAGCGAAAATGATCGCCGTCACCACCACTTCCGGTACCGGTTCAGAAGTGACGCCATTTGCCGTTGTGACTGATGACGCAACTGGTCAGAAATACCCGCTGGCTGACTACGCGCTGACGCCAGATATGGCTATCGTTGACGCCAACCTGGTCATGGAAATGCCGAAATCACTGTGTGCGTTCGGTGGTCTGGATGCGGTAACTCACGCTCTGGAAGCTTACGTTTCCGTACTGGCTTCTGAGTTCTCTGACGGTCAGGCTTTGCAGGCGCTGAAACTGCTGAAAGAAAACCTGCCAGCTTCTTACAACGAAGGTTCGAAAAACCCTGTTGCGCGTGAACGTGTACACAGTGCGGCAACCATCGCGGGCATTGCGTTTGCTAACGCCTTCCTGGGTGTCTGTCACTCCATGGCGCACAAGCTGGGTTCACAGTTCCACATTCCTCACGGTCTGGCGAACGCCCTGTTGATCAGCAACGTTATCCGCTATAACGCCAACGACAACCCAACCAAGCAGACTGCATTCAGCCAGTACGACCGCCCACAGGCGCGCCGTCGTTATGCTGAAATCGCAGATCACCTGGGTCTGAGCGCACCGGGCGACCGTACTGCCGCGAAGATCGAGAAACTGCTGGCCTGGCTGGAGAGCCTGAAGGCTGAACTGGGTATTCCTAAATCTATCCGCGAAGCAGGCGTTCAGGAAGCTGACTTCCTCGCTCACGTAGATAAGCTGTCTGAAGATGCATTCGATGACCAGTGTACTGGTGCTAACCCGCGCTACCCACTGATTTCCGAACTGAAACAGATCCTGCTGGATACTTATTACGGTCGTAACTTCACTGAAAGCGATGTCGCTGCCGTAAAAGTTGAAATCCCCGCAGTTGTAAAGGCTGAAAAGAAAGCGAAGAAAAATGCTTGATTGACAGTATGATAAAAAAACCCGCCGCTGGCGGGTTTTTTATATCTGAGGATCCGTAAAACATTCTTATTATTTTCGATTGTCGCCCTGTAACGCCGTCAGCGAGCCTACAGCCAGCGCCTCTTTATAATGCTTGCGGCAGACCGAGACATAACGTTCATTGCCTCCTATCACCACCTGCTCGCCATCAGCATAGGGTTTACCCGACTGGTCCAGGCGAAGAACCATACTTGCCTTGCGGCCACAAAAGCAGATTGTTTTCAGCTCAACCAGCTTATCCGACCAGGCAAGCAGATACTGACTGCCGGCAAATAACTCCCCACGAAAATCGGTACGTAATCCATAGCAAAGAACGGGAATATCCAGCTCATCAACGACCTCTGAAAGTGCGTGGACCTGCTCTCGGGTCAGGAACTGGCTTTCATCTACCAGCACGCAATGGACAGGCTTAGAGGCATGCTCGGCACGAATGTCCTCCAGCAGGTCCGTTTCAGGGTTAAACAGCCTTGCAGGCGACGAGAGCCCTATTCTTGAGCTCACCTTCCCTGCCCCAAAGCGATCGTCGATTTCGGCGGTATAAACAACGGTACGCATCCCCCGCTCCTGATAATTGTATGAGGATTGCAGTAACGCCGTCGATTTCCCTGCATTCATTGCCGAATAGTAGAAATAAAGTTGTGCCATTGGCCGAAGAACCCTAATCAATGTGTAATATTCCCGATGGATCATTGTACCATATTTTGTACCGTCATCAGCGGCGGGCTGCGCTCTCCAGCCTGCCATGCATCAGTAAATCCTTCGCGAGTGGCGCAAAATAATGCGTTAAAACAGGCAGTAAAGGCATTAAACACTGACAATAAGGTGAGTCCGCAACCAGAGATAACACTTCTTTTTATAGTGTCTTCTTCGTTCATTAAAATTCACTATTTATTAACTATTCTTGTCTTCGCTGCGCTTACTCGGGGTAATACAAAAGGCTGATATTTATCAACCGCAACTATAATTCCTGAGGTAAAAGTCACAAAACATACACGCAAATGACGCGCTTTTGCCGTTTGAAACGATATCTCACAGACCCAACAAACAATGAAATTTAAGTTAGCGTAATTAATAATAGCGTCGTTTATTTTGTATTTTTTGAATTCCTTACATTCCCACCTATTGCACAAGTGAAATTAAGGCTCTATTATTAGGACAACAAACCCACCCCCATTATAAGTTTGAGATTACTACAATGAGCGAAGCACTTAAAATTCTGAACAACATCCGTACTCTTCGTGCGCAGGCAAGAGAATGTACCCTTGAGACGCTTGAAGAAATGCTCGAAAAATTAGAAGTTGTAGTTAACGAACGTCGTGAAGAAGAAAGCGCTGCTGCGGCTGAAATCGAGGAACGTACACGTAAACTGCAACAGTATCGTGAAATGCTGATTGCCGATGGTATCGATCCAAACGAATTGCTGAACAGCATGGCTGCGGCTAAAACCGGTACCAAAGCAAAACGCGCGGCACGTCCTGCTAAATATAGCTACATCGATGAGAACGGCGAAGAGAAAACCTGGACCGGCCAGGGCCGTACTCCTGCTGTAATCAAGAAAGCAATGGACGAACAAGGTAAACAACTGGATGACTTCCTGATCAAGGATTAATCTGGAAAGATTCTGAAAAATCCCGCTTAATGCGGGATTTTTTATGCCTGTAATATTCGCCCGAACATCTCCTTACATTCTGTCATATTGTGAGGCTCCCTATTTAACGTCCTTGACAATCCCCCGCCAATTACGGAGCGACAGGCATAAAAAAACCGGTGGACATCGCTCCACCGGTCTTGTTCACTGGGCTGTGAGTTTATTACTTAATACCCACGCTACCTTTGAGCCAGGCTTTAAATTCTTCACCCAGGCTGTTATGGCGAATACCATATTCGACGAATGCCTGCATATAACCGAGCTTATTCCCGCAGTCATGGCTCTTACCTTTCATATGGTAGGCTTCCACGGTCTCTTTCTCGATCAGCATATCGATAGCATCCGTCAGCTGGATTTCATCGCCCGCACCCGGAGGCGTTTTCGCCAGCAGAGCCCAAATTTCAGCACTGAGGACGTAACGACCAACGACAGCAAGGTTAGACGGCGCGACGTCCGCTTTAGGTTTTTCAACAACGCCAACCATCGGTACGCTTTCGCCAGGTTGCAGGTCAACGCCTTTGCAGTCAACCACGCCGTAAGCGGTCACGTCGTCGACTGGCTCAACCATAATCTGGCTGCTGCCGGTTTCGTCGAAGCGTTTAATCATTTCCGCCAGGTTTTCCTGAGAAAGATCGGACTCGTACTCATCAAGAATCACGTCAGGCAGAATAACCGCGACCGGCTCATCACCCACTACCGGGTGTGCACACAATACTGCGTGCCCCAGGCCTTTCGCCAGGCCCTGACGAACCTGCATAATGGTAACGTGTGGAGGGCAAATAGACTGCACTTCCTCCAGCAGCTGGCGCTTAACGCGTTTTTCCAGCATTGCTTCGAGTTCGAAACTGGTATCGAAATGGTTTTCGATAGAGTTTTTAGATGAATGCGTCACCAGCACAATTTCGGTGATACCTGCTGCAATACATTCATTCACGACATACTGGATTAATGGCTTATCAACCAGAGGCAGCATCTCTTTTGGGATTGCCTTCGTCGCTGGCAACATCCTGGTACCCAATCCCGCCACCGGGATAACGGCCTTTCTGACTTTCGAATTAAGGGCAGCCATTGAAATTCTCCTGAACTGTTCAAGTTTTGAACTTTTATGCATTGAATAACGCGTTGAGTATACAGTCTCAGCCACTAATACGGGTCTGAAAAGAACGCGTTGCCGATCAATTAAGACAAATACGCATGAAACTTGCAGCGATAGTAGCACTGCCAGCAAAAACACAGGTAAAGCAATCTGAAAAATAAAATCTGACTGCTTACTCCGTGGACAACATTAAGCGTAACCGCCCTCCGGCACCCCAAATTTGGCACTGCCAGGAGGTGCAGCGATGGCTAATTTGATTAAGGTAAGTATTTCCCAGCGTACCCAACGGCACGCCGTTACTCACCTGAATATGGTGTTCGCCAGTATTCAGTGTGGCATTTAAACCCGCAGAGACCAGAATAAGGTTATTCAACCCGCTGTGATAATAGCCAACCAGAAGCGGGAACTGCCCCGGCAAATTGGCCTGGCGAAAAAGTTGGTTGACCTGTTTTAGTAAACTGCCTAACTCAGGAAGTCGTTGCCCCTGATGGGATAATTGTTCCTGTAGCAATCCATTAAACAGCGCACGGAGTAATAAGGCCGCCAGAACGCCGTTATCTCCCGCCCGGGTAACATCCAGGCAATAAAAAGCGAGGTCAGAATCTGATAACGGCGCAATATCCAGCACCAGCCCAGGCTGGTCAGCCGCTACCAGCTGGCGATAATTTACTCTGCAATGAGAGATATTTTGCTGCACCGGCGGCTGAAGTTCCTGAAGCAGCTTCGCGGCCGCGAGCGGATTACTGACTAAAGCATCCCAGTCCTGGAAAAGACGTTCTTCTTCTTCCACCCGGGAATTAAACATATTGGGATACAGGCAGGCCAACACCGTTTCACGCAGACGGTTCAAATCTTTAACCGGTTTGAGCAGAATATCCTGCACACCTAAACGCAACGCCTTAGCAATATCCGCCATATTTTCGGTGGCCGAGATCACCAGTATCGGTGTCTGATAACCTTCATTACGCAGGTTTTCCACCAGCATTAATCCGTCCATGCGCGGCATCTCAAGGTCGCAGATCATCAGATCAGGCGCCATGCTGGCCATTTTTTCCAGTGCCTCGACGCCATCTTCGGCAAGGGACGTGGTTGCACCCAGTGAGGATAACCACGAATCCAGTAGCGATCGGAAAACGGGCTCGTCTTCAACTATCAAAATATGTTTTCCGGCCAATGGCTGTGTCATGGTTCCTCCCCTGGCTGACAGTTACTCAATAGTGGCATGCTATTGGTACTATCGCCTGTCAGATTTTGCTGAAGTAATCAAAAAAGTGCTCAACGTGCTGTACGCACAAAAGGCAACAGTTCATCTATTTTCTTTTCGACGGCTAACGAGCCCGCTGCTATGGCGGCCTCAGCCCGGTGGAAATCAAGGGTAGAGATTTGTGGACAATAGGGTTGAATAAGAATATCCGGAGGATCGCCAGCCATACGGTTTCGCTTCAGGCGATTCTCAAGGATTTGAATAGAGGTCGTCATGATTTCAATGGCGTTCGGCGCGGTCACCGCGCGACGGGCGGTCAGGCGCCCTATTCTGCCGCGTAATCGTGCATGCCAGGCAAGTTTCTCTTCTTCCGCGTCATCGCTCTGAAGATTAACCGGCATCAAATCTTGCTGCATAAGGTGTGCGTCGTGCTGTAAATCCACGGCAATAACGATATCCGCCCCCATGGCGCGGGTCAGAGAGATGGGTACAGGATTCACTACGCCCCCATCAACGAGCCAGTAGCCGTTGTGAGGCACAGGCGCCATTAACCCCGGCATGCTACAGGATGCGCGAACGGCGAGATGAATATCCCCTTCAGTGAGCCATAACTCCCTGCCCGTACTGAGGTTGGTTGCAACGGCACCGAAAGGCATTTGGCAGTGGCTGAAGTCAGCGAGGGGCATTATCTTACGAAACTGATTGAACACGCGTTCGCCGCGCAGCAGGCCGCCACGCTGCCAGGAAAGATCCATCAGGCGCAGCACATCCCAGTATCTGAAGGAGCGCACCCAGCTTTCAAGCTCCGGGAGCTTACCGCAGGCGTACGCGGATCCGACCAGCGACCCGATAGAACATCCTGCGACAATATCAACGTCAATCCCCATCTGGTTTAAGGTATTGATAACGCCAATATGTGACCAACCCCGGGCTGCACCTGAGCCCAACGCCAGTCCAATTTTTACCTTTCTCATTAGCCCTGTTTTACTTCCCCTGGATTCCTGACATAGCGTCAACGCACCTGCTCAGTTAACATATTGCTACCTTAAGCGTTTAACGCCTTATTTTTTGTTCCAGGAAGAGAATCGTGTCTCAACTCTGCCCCTGTGGTAGCGCTCTGGAGTATAGCCTATGTTGCCAGCGATATCTTTCTGGCGAGCAGGTTGCACCAGAGCCGTCACACCTTATGCGCTCGCGGTATACTGCTTTTGTGATCAAAAACGCAGACTACCTGATTAAAACCTGGCATCCGTCCTGCCATGCTGCCGATTTTCGCCAAGAGATTGAAGCCGGATTTGCCAACACCGTCTGGCTGGGCCTCACCGTCTTTGAAGCCGCTCCCGGCCGCGATGCCAACGAGGGCTATGTCAGTTTTGTCGCCCGCTTTAGCGAACAAAACAAACCCGGCGCCATCATTGAGCGCTCACGGTTCTTAAAGGACAGCGGGCAATGGTATTATATTGACGGCACACGTCCGCAATTCGGTCGTAACGATCCCTGCCCCAGTGGTTCAGGAAAAAAATTTAAAAAGTGTTGCGGCAGTAATGCCTGACAACTCAGACTTCGCAAATACATAAACAGGATTTCCCGGCGATGCAATCATTACAACGTAAAGTTCTGCGCACTATCTGTCCCGATCAAAAAGGGCTGATCGCACGAATTACCAACATTTGCTACAAGCATGAACTGAATATCGTGCAGAACAACGAGTTCGTTGACCACCGTACCGGTCGCTTCTTTATGCGTACCGAACTGGAAGGCATTTTCAACGACACAACCCTGCTTGCCGATCTGGACAGCGCCCTGCCGGAAGGCTCGGTGCGCGAGCTGAACCCGGCGGGCCGTCGCCGCATTGTCATTCTGGTCACCAAAGAGGCGCACTGCCTGGGCGATCTGCTGATGAAAGCCAACTACGGTGGCCTGGACGTAGAAATTGCCGCCGTCATTGGCAACCACGAAACGCTGCGTACGCTGGTAGAACGTTTCGACATTCCGTTTGAACTGGTCAGTCACGAAGGCCATACCCGTGAAGAGCACGACAACCTGATGGCAGCTGCGATTGAAGCGCATAACCCGGACTACGTGGTGCTGGCGAAATATATGCGCGTGCTGACGCCATCCTTTGTGGCACGCTTCCCGAACAAAATTATCAACATCCACCACTCCTTCTTGCCAGCCTTTATTGGCGCGCGTCCTTATCACCAGGCATACGAGCGTGGGGTGAAGATCATTGGCGCAACCGCGCACTACGTGAATGACAATCTGGACGAAGGTCCAATCATCATGCAGGACGTGATCCACGTGGATCACACCTATACGGCAGAAGATATGATGCGTGCTGGCCGTGACGTTGAGAAGAACGTACTGAGCCGTGCGCTGTATCAGGTACTTGCTCAGCGCGTCTTTGTGTACGGCAACAGAACGATTATTCTTTAATCCCTCGGAAAATGAATTGATTAGCTTTACGCCTTTACGGATAAAAAGCAGGCAAACAGCTTCATTTTCCTAAAGGAATGCTTTACAGGGGCGTCTCATTTGATATGATGCGCCCCGCTTCCAACAGGAAGCAGGCCAGTTAAAAGTATTACCCCGTGGTGGGGTTCCCGAGCGGCCAAAGGGAGCAGACTGTAAATCTGCCGTCATCGACTTCGAAGGTTCGAATCCTTCCCCCACCACCATCTCCAGCTTTACCTCAAAATATGAATTACCCCTGGTGGGGTTCCCGAGCGGCCAAAGGGAGCAGACTGTAAATCTGCCGTCATCGACTTCGAAGGTTCGAATCCTTCCCCCACCACCATCACTTCCAGATTCTTAAGCACTCACTCAAGCACAATGCTCCATATTTCTCGATGCCGGGAGTAATCCTTCCCTGCCTGTTTTCCCCGGTGGCGCTTCGCTTACCGGGGCTACAAATAGGGTCTGTAGGCCGGGTAAGGCGCAGCCGCCACCCGGCATCCGCACGCCCCCTGGATCGGGGACAAAAAAAACCCCGCAAATGCGGGGTTGTATTAATACAGCGAATCAGCGACGGGCACGCACAACCTGATATTTGCGCGTCAGGTACTCCACCGGCGCACTCCAGATGTGCACCAGGCGAGAGAACGGGAACAGCACAAACAGGGTCATACCCAGCACCAGGTGAACGCGGAAGATAAACGCCACACCGTCCAGATGCTCAGAAGCGCCCCCGCGGAAGGTCACGACAGACTGCGCCCATCCCACCAGCTTCATCATCTCGCTGCCGTCCATATGCTGCGCAGAGAATGGAATGGTCAGCAGACCAAGCGCACACTGCACCATCAGCAGGGAGAGGATCAGGATGTCCGCTCCGGTCGTGGTAGCCCGCACGCGTGGGCTGAACAGACGTCGTTTCAGCAGCAGCAGACCACCCACCAGGGTCATCACGCCACAGGCGCCGCCGGCAATCATCGCCATCTTCTGCTTCACGTCAATCGGCAGCCACGCTTCGTACATCCAGTGCGGGGTCAGCATCCCCAGGAAGTGGCCGGCGAAAATTCCCAAAATCCCGATGTGGAACAGGTTTGACGCCAGGTTCATCCC
Source organism: Enterobacter sp. YSU (assembly GCF_016082135.1). Lineage (NCBI taxonomy): Bacteria > Pseudomonadati > Pseudomonadota > Gammaproteobacteria > Enterobacterales > Enterobacteriaceae > Enterobacter > Enterobacter sp. YSU. Next base: position 3,847,062 of record NZ_CP059487.1, on the reverse strand, counting down.
TTTACGATCCAGCATCTGGCTGGAGGCAGCACGCCAGGTGTACTGGCCATAGTCATAACGCAGCCAGCTTCCCACCAGGAACACGGTGCCCGCGATATACGGGTAAATGTCAAAGAAGAACATATTCAGGAAGTGCATTAGTGCTGTCCTCCGTTAGAGATATTCAAATATTGCGGAGCCACCGCTCCGGCAAAACGACGCTGATGCGCGGAGATTTCAGATTCGCCACAGCTCTGGTCAGCAAAGAATTTCACCTGCTCTTCTTCCCAGACGGCATCCAGTGCTTGTGGGGTATCGTCACGGGCTTCATCCGCAATTTTTTCCGCCACTTTTTGACTGTCAACCGAGGCGTTAGCCAGTTTCACCAGCAGATCGAACAGGACTGCATAGCTGCTCTCACGTTGCTGGAGACGCGCGCCGAGCAACGCCAGAATGGGAGCAATGTCCTGCAACCCGCCCAGCGCTTCCTCTTTCGGCAACTGTGCCAGATATTCCAGATACAGCGGCAGGTGATCCGGCAGCTCGCGGCTGTCGAGTTGCAAACCGTGCTGCTCGTACTGGGCCATCAGATCCACCATCGCCTGACCACGGTCGCGGGATTCACCGTGAACGTGTTCGAACAGCAGCAGAGACGTGGCACGGCCCCGGTCAAACAGCTGGCTGTAGTCCGCCTGCGCATCAAGAAGATCGCGTGCCAGCAGATCGCGGAGGAAAACGCCCAGCTTCTGGGCATCCTCTTTATCCAGGTTTTCAGATGACGCGAGTGCATCAAAGAGTTCCTGTTGATGCTGCACAAGCGCAGCATCAGGGTACTCGAGCAGACGCGAAACAATGACGAGTTCAATCATTGGTGCGGCTCCGTTTTGCTGGTCACATCCATCGCGTCAATGCGGCGGCTGTTGAACAGGTTGAATTTGCTGTCTGACCCGTGGCAACCGTCGCCAAAGGTAAAGCCACACCCACTTTTCTCCGGGAAGGCCTCGCGAGCCAGTTCACGGTGGCTGCTCGGCACCACGAAACGATCTTCGTAGTTAGCGATTGCCAGATAGCGGTACATCTCCTGCGCCTGCGCCTCGGTCAGGCCGACCTCCTCCAGCGCGCGGGTATCGTTAACGCCGTCAACGGTTTCCGCACGTTTGAAGTGACGCATCGCCAGCATACGTTTCAGCGCCAGCAGTACCGGCTGGGTATCCCCTGCGGTGAGCAGGTTGGCCAGATACTGAACCGGGATACGCAGGCTTTCCACGTCCGGCAGAATGCCGTTGCTGCCCAGTTCACCCGCGTCCGCCGCAGACTGAATCGGAGACAGCGGCGGCACGTACCAGACCATCGGCAGCGTGCGGTATTCCGGATGCAGCGGCAGGGCCAGCTTCCAGTCCATCGCCATTTTGTACACCGGAGACTGCTGCGCGGCGTCGATTACGCTCTGCGGAATACCGTCTTTCAGCGCCTGCTCAATAACCTTTGGCTCGTTTGGATCGAGGAAGACGTCCAGCTGACGCTGATACAGATCTTTCTCGTTCTCGGTGCTTGCGGCATTTTCAATCGCGTCCGCGTCGTACAGCAGCACGCCGAGGTAGCGGATACGACCTACGCAGCTTTCTGAGCAGACTGTCGGCATACCGGCTTCGATACGCGGGTAGCAGAAGATGCACTTCTCAGACTTACCGCTCTTCCAGTTGAAGTAGATTTTTTTGTACGGGCAGCCGGTGATGCACATACGCCAGCCGCGGCACTTGTCCTGGTCGATCAGCACAATGCCATCTTCTTCACGCTTGTAGATGGCGCCGCTTGGGCAGGTCGCCACGCACGCCGGGTTAAGGCAGTGTTCGCACAGGCGCGGCAGGTACATCATGAAGGTGTTTTCGAACTGGCCGTACATCGCCTTCTGCATGTTCTCGAAGTTCTGGTCTTTGGCGCGTTTTTCGAACTCGCCGCCCAGAATCTCTTCCCAGTTTGGACCGCTGGTAATTTTGTCCATGCGCTGGCCGGTGATCAGCGAGCGAGGACGGGCGATCGGCTGGTGTTTGCTTTCCGGCGCGTTGTGCAGGTTCTGGTAGTCGTAATCAAACGGCTCGTAGTAATCATCAATGCCCGGCAGATGCGGGTTAGCGAAGATTTTTCCCAGCAACATGGCACGGTTACCCATGCGCGGTTGCAGTTTGCCGTTGATTTTACGGATCCAGCCGCCCTTCCACTTCTCCTGGTTTTCCCAGTCGGTCGGGAAGCCGGTGCCCGGCTTGCTTTCCACGTTGTTGAACCAGGCGTACTCCATACCTTCACGGCTGGTCCAGACGTTTTTACAGGTGACCGAGCAGGTATGGCAGCCGATGCATTTATCCAGATTCAGCACCATGCCGACTTGTGAACGAATTTTCATTTTACGCTCTCCTGTACCTGGTCATTACCTTCGCCATCTAACCAGTTAATATTCTTCATCTTACGTACCACCACGAACTCATCGCGGTTCGATCCTACGGTGCCGTAGTAGTTAAAGCCGTAGGCCAGCTGGGCATAACCACCGATCATGTGGGTCGGCTTCGGCGTAATACGGGTCACGGAGTTGTGAATACCGCCGCGCTGCTCGGTGATCTCAGACCCCGGCAGGTTAACGATACGTTCCTGCGCGTGGTACATCATGGTCATCCCGGCCGGTACACGCTGGCTCACCACCGCACGTGCCGTCAGGGCGCCGTTGCTGTTGAACACTTCGATCCAGTCGTTGTCTTCGATACCCAGATCTTTGGCGTCCGCTTCGCTCATCCAGACGATTGGCCCCCCGCGCGACAGCGTCAGCATCAGCAGGTTGTCGCTGTAGGTGGAGTGGATACCCCACTTCTGGTGCGGCGTCAGGAAGTTCAGCGCCTTCTCAGGGTTACCGTTCGATTTCGCGCCCATCACCGCTTTCACGGAGCGGGTGTCGATTGGCGGACGGTAAACCAGCAGGCTTTCACCGAAGTCACGCATCCACTGGTGATCCTGATACAGAGACTGACGGCCAGAAAGCGTGCGCCATGGGATCAGCTCGTGAACGTTGGTGTATCCGGCGTTATAGGACACATGTTCATCTTCGAGGCCAGACCAGGTCGGGCTGGAGATAATCTTGCGCGGCTGGGCCTGAATATCGCGGAAGCGGATTTTCTCTTCCTCTTTATTCTTCGCCAGGTGCGTGTGGTCACGACCGGTAAACTCGCTCAGGGCCGCCCAGGCTTTCACCGCCACGTGGCCGTTGGTTTCCGGGGCCAGGGTCAGGATCATCTCTGCCGCATCAATTGCCGTGTTCAGCATCGGCTGGCCTTTCGCCGGGCCGTCTGCTTTGGTGTAATTGAGCTTGCGCAGCAGGTCCATTTCGCTCTGGGTGTTCCAGGCGATGCCTTTACCGCCGTTACCGATCTTCTCCATCAGCGGGCCGATAGAGGTAAAGCGCTCGTAGGTTGCCGGGTAATCACGTTCAACCGGAATAATGTGCGGCGCGGTTACGCCCGGGATCAGGTCGCACTCGCCTTTTTTCCAGTCCTTCACGTCCAGCGGCTGAGCCAGTTCGGCAGCGGAGTCGTGCTGGATTGGCAGCGTCACCACGTCGGTCTCTTTGCCCAGGTGCCCTACACAGACTTCAGAGAATTTCTTCGCGATGTCTTTGTAAATTTCCCAGTCGCTTTTTGATTCCCACGCCGGGTCAACGGCCGCAGACAGCGGATGAATAAACGGATGCATATCCGACGTATTCATGTCGTCTTTTTCGTACCAGGTGGCAGTAGGTAGCACGATGTCGGAGTACAGGCAGGTACTGGACAGACGGAAGTCCAGCGTCACCACCAGATCCAACTTGCCGTCGAGACCGTTGTCTTTCCACTCCACTTCTTCCGGCTTCACGCCGCCCTGCTTGCCGAGATCTTTACCCTGAATACCGTTTTCGGTACCGAGCAGGTATTTCAGCATGTACTCGTGACCTTTACCGGACGAACCCAGCAGGTTAGAGCGCCAGATGAACAGGTTACGCGGATGGTTTTTACCGTTCTCCGGCTGTTCTGCCGCGAAGCGGATTGAGCCGTCTTTGAGGGATTTAACGGTGTAGTCCACCGGTGACATGCCCGCCTGCTTCGCCGCTTCCGCAATACGCAGCGGGTTCGTACCCAGCTGCGGCGCAGACGGCAGCCAGCCCATACGCTCAGCGCGCACGTTGAAGTCAATCAGGTGGCCGCTGTAGCGGGATTTATCCGCCATCGGCGACAGCAGTTCCTGGGCGGTAACCGTCTCGTAGCGCCACTGGCTGGAGTGGTTATAGAAGTAGGAGGTGCTGTTCATGTGACGAGCCGGACGCTGCCAGTCAAGGGCAAACGCCAGCGGTTGCCAGCCGGTCTGCGGACGCAGTTTTTCCTGGCCCACGTAGTGCGCCCAGCCGCCGCCGCTCTGCCCGACGCAGCCGCAGAAGATCAGCATGTTAATCAGGCCGCGATAGTTCATATCGAGGTGATACCAGTGGTTCAGACCGGCACCGACGATGATCATGGAGCGACCGTGGGTTTTGTCGGCGTTTTCCGCAAATTCGCGGGCGATACGGGTGATCTGGGCGCGTGGCACACCGGTGATCTGCTCCGCCCAGGCTGGGGTATAAGCCTTCACGTCATCATAGCTGGTCGCGCAGTTTTCGTCGTTCAGGCCGCGCTCCAGGCCGTAGTTCGCCATGGTCAGATCGTAGACGGTAGTGACCAGAGCAGTAGAACCGTCCGCCAGTTGCAGGCGCTTCACCGGCAGCTTGTGCATCAGAACGTTTTGCAACTCAACCTTGTTGAAGTGCTCGGAACCTTCACCACCAAAGTACGGGAAGCCGACATCGGCGATCTCATCCTGGCTGCCCAGCATGCTGAGACGCAGCTCCGTCTCTTCACCCGTGGTGCCGTTACGCTGCTCCAGGTTCCATTTGCCTTTTTCCCCCCAGCGGAAGCCGATAGAACCGTTTGGCGCCACCAGCTCGCCGTTGCTGTTGCAGGCGACCGTTTTCCACTCCGGGTTGTTTTCCTGACCCAGCGCGTCCACCAGATCCGCGGCACGCAGCATACGGCCTGCCGCGTAATAGCCGTCACGCTCTTCGAGCATCACCAGCATTGGCATGTCGGTGTAGCGACGCACGTAATCGGTGAAATACTGGCTTGGCTTGTCGAGGTGGAATTCACGCAGCATGACGTGGCCCATCGCCAGCGCCATTGCGGCATCGGTACCCTGTTTCGGCGCCAGCCACAGGTCGCACAGTTTGGCGATTTCGGCGTAGTCCGGGGTCACGGCGACGGTTTTGGTCCCTTTGTAACGTACTTCGGTAAAGAAGTGCGCATCCGGGGTACGGGTCTGCGGAACGTTAGAGCCCCAGGCGATGATGTAGCTGGAGTTATACCAGTCGGCGGACTCCGGCACGTCGGTCTGCTCACCCCAGGTCTGTGGTGACGCTGGCGGCAGGTCGCAGTACCAGTCGTAGAAGCTCAGGCAGGTACCACCGATGAGTGACAGGTAGCGCGCGCCGGAGGCGTAAGAGACCATCGACATCGCCGGGATTGGCGAGAAGCCTGCCACACGATCAGGACCGTAGGTTTTCACGGTGTAGACGTTGGAAGCCGCAATCAGCTCGTTCACCTCTTTCCAGGAAGAGCGAACGAAACCACCGCGACCACGCGCCTGCTTGAAGCTTTTCGCTTTGTCGGCATCTTCAATGATGGAGGCCCAGGCATCAACCGGATCGCTGTGCTGCACTTTCGCTTCACGCCACATTTTCATCAGGCGTTTACGCATCAGCGGGTATTTCAGACGGTTGGCGCTGTAGAGATACCAGGAGTAGCTGGCCCCACGCGGGCAGCCGCGCGGCTCGTGGTTCGGCATATCCGGACGGGTACGCGGATAATCGGTCTGCTGCATTTCCCAGGTCACCAGACCGTTTTTAACGAAAATCTTCCAGCTACATGAGCCAGTGCAGTTTACGCCGTGGGTAGAACGGACAACTTTGTCATGCTGCCAGCGTTGACGGTAACCGTCTTCCCAGTCCCGGTTGGTATCCAGAACCTGGCCGTGCCCATCGGCAAAAGTTTCACCCTTCTGTTTGAAGTAGCGAAACCGGTCCAAAAATTTGCTCATCGGGTATCTCCTGTGTGGAGCCTGTGGCTCTCTAAATCGACATTGCTGATTTGCAGCGAAGGTAACGCTATGAAAGATGGTGAGAATTGATAACGATCAAGACGAAGGGGGACTCTGAGGGGGGGTATTAGATCAAATACCACCAAAGCGGTAGCCGTTAATATTTTTTAACTTTATGATTTATATAGATATATTTTATTTATCGTACAATAAGCGAGGCAAAATTTAACATCTTAGGTATTAAGGGGTAGAAACACCTGTAAAGCGATGGCGATCACAGCGTTACCTGCGTATGACCACAGGAAAAGCTATTAGTATGTTGTAACTATTTAGCGATTAAAAAAAGCGCGGCACTCAGGCCGCGCAAACGGATAATCAAGCTTACTTGTTTTTCTTGGTATTACGGCCATATACCAGCCAGGTGATGACCACGCAGGCGATATAGAAGACGAGGAATATTTTCATCGCACCCGCCGGAGAGCCGGTCAGATCCAGTGAGATGCCGAACGCTTTTGGAATAAAGAAGCCGCCAATCGCGCCAATCGCAGAGATAAACCCAAGCGCCGCAGCGGTATCGGTGGCGGCTTCACGCATTGCCTGCTCGTCGCTCCCACCCTGCGCTTTGACGCGGTCCATGGTCAGCTTGCGGAAGATGACAGAGATCATCTGGAAAGTAGACGCACTGCCCAGCCCGGCGGTCAGGAACAGCACCATGAATACGCCGAAGAAGGCAAAGAAGTTACCCCCCTCACCACCCGCAGGCAGCGTCAGGAACAGCAGCGCACAGAAGATGGCCATCACAACAAAGTTCACCAGCGTAACGCGCGTTCCCCCCAGACGGTCGGAGATCATCCCGCCCAGCGAACGTGCCAGCGCGCCGATAAACGGACCGAAGAAGGCAAACTGAAGGATCTGCACGTCCGGGAACTGGGTTTTAGACAGCATGGCAAAACCTGCGGAGAAACCGATGAACGAGCCGAAGGTCGCCAGATACAGCAGCGCCATCACCCACAGGTGGCCACGTTTCAGCACTGGCAGCTGCTCGCTCAGTGACGCTTTGGACGCGGACAGATCGTTCATGAAGAACCACGCAGCCAGGGTAAAGACCACCAGGAACGGTACCCAAATCCAGGAGGCGTTTTGCAGGAACAGCACGGAACCGTCGGGCTGCGTCACACCGCCGCCGCCAAAGGCCGCAAAGATGGAGACAGAGATCGCCAGCGGGGCAATCAGCTGCATCACGCTCACGCCCATATTACCGAGGCCGCCGTTAATGCCCAGCGCACCACCCTGCTTCGCTTTCGGGAAGAAGAAGCTGATGTTTGCCATACTGGACGCAAAGTTCGCCCCCGCAAAACCGCACAGCAGAGAGATAATCACGAATACGCTAAACGGTGTGGAGGTATCCTGCACCGCAAAACCGAGCCACACGCACGGTACGATCATGATCCCGGTACTGAAAGCCGTCCAGCGACGACCGCCAAAGACCGGCACCATAAACGCGTAAGGAACGCGCAGCAGTGCGCCTGAAAGCGACGGCAACGCGGTCAACATAAACAGCTGATCGGTGGTAAAGGTAAAGCCCACTTTTGGAAGGTTAACCGCAACCGCACTAAACAACATCCAGACGCAAAACGCCAGTAACAGACATGGAACGGAAATCCACAGATTACGACTTGCTACACGGTGGCCGCGCTGTTGCCAGAACGCCGGATCCTCTGGACGCCAGTCTGTAATAACGGCACCAGTTTCCCTTTCGGGAGCGGAAGAGTGACTCATAGACACCTCTGATTCTCGAATGATGCTGCAAACATTAGGGCTTTAGAGCGGCGGTAAGTTGATATAAATCAAAGGAAAAGTGGGAGGTTTTGCGGCGAAAAAAAAGCCATCACTCTTAATGAGTAGATGCAAAACGTAAAAAAGGTGTGGTTTTTCACGGTGCTGACGCATCCCTGCTTCGTCCACCCACTAACCGTTACCCCTCTGGCAATTTAGAGGTAATCCTTTATTGGTATGGGTATACTCCAGGGTATGCACCAGAATAGCGCCATTCCTGCAATCAGGTCACGTCAGGAGCCCGGCAACTCTATGTTAAAAAGATGTTTATCTCCGCTGACGCTGGTTAACCAGCTGGCGCTTATTGTTCTGCTGTCCACCGCTATCGGCGTGACCGGCATGGCTATTTCTGGCTGGCTGGTACAGGGTGTACAGGGTAACGCGCATGCCATCAACGAGGCAGGCTCGCTACGTATGCAGAGTTACCGGCTGCTGGCGTCGGTGCCGCTGACGCAGGCTGACCAACCGCTTATCGACGAAATGGAGCGTACCGCATTCAGCCCTGAACTGGAAAGAGCCGCCATCCGTGACGGTCAGCAATCTCAGCTTAAGGCGCTTCAGGGCTACTGGCATACCCAGCTGGAGCCTGGGTTAAAGCGGGCGGAAGACCGGGAAACGGTCGCCCGGGACGTCGCCGGGTTTGTGTCACGCATCGATCATCTTGTCTCCTCATTCGATCGCACCACTGAGTTACGCATTGACCGTGTGGTGATGGTTCACCGCGCAATGGCGCTGTTTATGGGTTTGCTGCTGATTTTCACGGTTATCTGGCTACGCGCGCGGTTGCTTAATCCCTGGAAACAGCTCCTGGCGATGGCTCGCGCCGTCACACAGCGCGATTTTACCCAGCGCACGCACATCAGCGGGCGCAACGAAATGGCGATGCTCGGCGAGGCGCTCAACACCATGTCGGCAGAGCTATCAGAAAGCTACGCGGTACTGGAACAACGCGTCCAGGAGAAAACCGCCGGGCTTGAGCAGAAAAACGAGATCCTCTCTTTCCTCTGGCAGGCGAACCGTCGCCTGCATATGCAGGTCCCGCTTTGCGAACGTCTCTCGCCGGTACTGAACGGCCTGCAAAATCTGACTCTGCTCCGCGATCTTGAGCTTCGGGTTTACGACGTTGAGGATGAGGAAAACCATCAGGAATTTACCTGTCAGTCGGACATATCCTGCGACGATAAAGGGTGTCATCTGTGCCCGCGCGGCTTGCCGCCGCTTACCGCCAGCGGCACGACCCTCAAGTGGCGGCTGATGGACAGCCATACCCAGTACGGTATTTTGCTGGCCACCCTGCCCGCCGGACGTCACCTGAGCCACGACCAGCAGCAGCTGGTCGATACGCTTGTTGAGCAGCTCACGGCCACGCTGGCGCTCGACCGCCACCAGGAGAAACAGCAGCAGCTGATCGTGATGGAGGAGCGTGCCACCATCGCCCGCGAGCTGCACGACTCCATCGCCCAGTCCCTCTCCTGCATGAAGATGCAGGTGAGCTGCCTGCAAATGCAGGATGAAGGCATGCCCGAGAGCAGCAAACAGCTGCTCAGCCAGATCCGCAACGAACTTAACACCTCGTGGATTGAGCTTCGCGAGCTGCTGACCACCTTCCGTTTGCAGCTCACAGAGCCGGGGCTGCGCCCTGCGCTGGAATCCAGCTGTCAGGAGTTTAGCGCCCGGCTGGGCTTCCCGGTGAAGCTGGATTACCAGCTGCCACCGCGTTTTGTCCCCTCTCACCAGGCGATCCACTTGCTGCAAATTGCCCGCGAAGCCCTGAGCAACGTGCTCAAGCATGCCGAGGCGACGGCCGTCACGGTCACCGTCAGCTGCCAGGATAATCAGGTGAAGCTCAGGGTTCAGGATAACGGCCGCGGCGTGCCGGAAAATGCCGAACGAACGAACCACTATGGTTTAATTATTATGCGAGACCGCGCGCAAAGCCTGCGCGGTGATTGCCAGGTTCGCCGGGGAGAGTCAGGTGGCACCGAAGTTGTGGTCACCTTTATACCCGAAAAGCCCCTCATAACTGCTCAAGGAGAAAACCATGACTAATCAGGAACCGGCATCTATCCTGTTGATTGACGATCATCCGATGCTGCGCACTGGCGTTAAACAGCTTGTCAGCATGGCGCCAGATATCACCGTCGTCGGGGAAGCCAGTAACGGCGAACAGGGTATTGAACTTGCCGAATCGCTCGATCCTGATTTGATCTTGCTCGATCTCAACATGCCGGGCATGAATGGCCTGGAAACCCTCGACAAGCTGCGGGAGAAATCCCTCTCTGGCCGGGTGGTGGTCTTCAGCGTCTCAAACCATGAAGAAGACGTGGTCACCGCCCTCAAGCGAGGGGCAGACGGCTATCTGCTGAAAGATATGGAGCCGGAAGATCTGCTCAAGGCGCTGCAACAGGCTGCCGCAGGCGAGATGGTGCTGAGTGAAGCGTTAACGCCGGTACTGGCCGCCAGCCTGCGTGCGAACCGCGCCACGTCTGATCGTGACGTCAGCCAGTTGACCCCGCGTGAGCGTGACATTCTGAAGCTGATTGCCCAGGGGCTGCCGAACAAAATGATCGCCCGCCGTCTGGACATCACCGAGAGCACGGTCAAAGTGCATGTCAAACACATGCTGAAAAAAATGAAGTTAAAATCCCGCGTCGAAGCCGCCGTCTGGGTGCATCAGGAGCGCATTTTTTAACTTACTCATCCGGCAGCAACTTCCACCGTGGATCGTCGGCAGGCATTGCGACGAGCGGTTGCACCACGGAAAGCGTGATCTCATTGGAGGAGACACGCTGCCCATCCTTATCTTCCACCACGGCCGTAAGCCGCCATGTATTTTTCGCCCCTTCCGAATCATCCCATGCAGGCATGATCACACTCCAGCCATCGCTGCTGTTGCCGTTTGCCGGTGAGGTCAGGCTGAGCGCCTGGGTATCACCCAGCCAGTGGATCTGCCGGATACCGTGCGTGCTGCGAATTTGCAGCTTCAGCATAACCGTTTCGCCTGGCTTAAGATCCCACGGCGGCGTGGCCAGATATACCGAGAGGGTTTTGCGCTGACGGAATTCCATCACGGGCAGATTATCGCGATCGGGTGAATCATAGCGGCTGCCCCGCAGCGAGCGCGTCGCCGCCACTTCCCCGGCGGAAAGCTGTTTCGCCAGCGGCACGCCAAAACGATAGTTGAGCTTCAGCCCGAGGTTATTCTGGCTAACGCCGCTCTCCCCCTGTTTATGGGCAGCCGTCAGGGTGACCAGCGGTACGGGGGTATAGTTCAGCCCCAGGTTGACCGCAACCGGGTTGTGATACCCCGTACCGCTGTTAAACAGATCGACGTTATAGCCAAAATACTGTTCAAAGCTGACGCTGGTGTTCAGGTGGTGAAACCAGGGAAGCCAGGCTTTGGCCGTTACGTCGTATCCGCGCGCCATGCGCTGCTCGCGGATGTCGGAACGCGGCTGCCAGCCAGCGAACGGCTGGTAGTAATTGGCCGACAGGCGCAGGTTTTCACCCCACGCCTCTGCGCCCAGCCCGGCACGTTGCAGGTTGTCTTCCAGCAGGTTGTCGTAAAAAGTGTTGTAGCCCAGCAGCCAGTTTCCGGCAACCCAGCGCTGACCAGCCCCGACGTTACTCACCAGCCCGTCTGTCTGCTGCGTCAGCCCAAGCTGGCTCCAGCTCAGATAGCGGGTGTTGTCGTTCCAGGGGATAAACCAGTTTCCGCTGCTGCCGTTAAAGTTGCCGTCGTCATCCACCAGCACATTGACGTTGGCGTTTCCCCAGGGTGAAAGCCAGGATTCAATCTGCTCGTTGACTTCCCCGCTCACGGCATCCCGCACCTTGCCAAACGCGAACTGTCGCGCCTGCTGCCCGGCCGTCAGGCCGTTATCGGTCATACTGGCTTCACCGAATGCCTTAGCCATTTCAGCCAGATGCTTTTCGCCTTCGCTGGTCGGTTGCGCCATGCCGAGATCCGGCAGACTATCGCCGTTGTTATCAAACGGATTTTGCGCCTGCTGCACGAAGGATTTCGGCGCACCATGAACGGCTCCAGCCGTAAAAAGGGGGAGTAACAGCAAAAAACGGATGCGGGACGATACAGCCTTCAACGTCGTCAATCAGAACCTGTGTTTATGAACAAACACTTATTATGTTAACGCCATAAGCCCTGAAAACCAGTCTTAAGAGAAATTTCAGGAATATCCTGAAAAGATTTGTCGGGTGGCGGCTTCGCCTTACCCGACCTACAAATTCGTACCGGTGCGAAGCCGCCACCCGACGCCCTTACACTATTATCCCAACAGCGCTTTCAGCTCCGGCACGCAGGAACCACAGTTCGTGCCGCAGCGCAGCTTCACGCCCAGCGCTGGGGCAGAATCACAGCCTCCGGCTATTGCCTTACGTATCGTATTTTCACCCACGCTGAAGCAGCTACAGATAATTCGCCCGGGATCGGCATCTTCGTCCGGCCGTTGCCCGTGCAGCAGCGCATGGCGTTCAGCAAGTTGGACGGGCGCAGCAGCAAAGGCTTCTTCAATAAACGCATGCGCCAGCGCCGGCAGCGTATGGCCCTCCCAGTAGCCCAGCATCAGCTCACCGTGATGCCAGGCGAGCACGCTGCTGCGTTCTCCCGTCTGTGCCACCTGTAACTGCCAGCCCCGACCGCTGGCGTACGCCATGATCCACGACAGCAACGGCTGCTCCCCCGCCACCGTCAGACGTGAGGCTTTACGCCACCAGCAGACCGACGGCGGCAGCGCTGGCAGCTCGCGGGCATACAGTTCACCCTGCCAGGCCGGTAGCCAGGGCAGGATCCTCACCGCGGTTTGTTTACTCTCCGGCTGGCCGGACCCGGCATCAACCCGCCCTTCCACCAGCGCATTGACCTTACCCTGGCGGGCAAATTGCGCGTTCCAGTGCATCGGCGCAAACAGCTCGCCTGCACGCTGCGCGGTGGAAATACGTACTCTGGCAACCATCACTCCGCGCGGGGAACTTACCCGCGCCAGCTGGCCGTCAGTCAGCCCGGCGCGCGCCGCATCGGTTGCGTTCATCTCAACAAAAGGCTCATCGATATGCTGCATCAGACGCGGAACATACCCCGTGCGCGTCATGGTGTGCCACTGATCGCGGATCCGCCCGGTATTCAGTATCAAGGGGTACAATTCGTCGACGCCTGCCCCATGCGGGGAGGGGTCAACCGGAACAAGCGTTCTTTGCGGGAAATCACCGGCATGCCACTGATACGGCGCCAGCTCGTCCCACGCCTCTCGTGACAGCGACGCCAGTTCGCGCAGGTTTAGCGCCCGTTCGCCGTTATTTTCAAACGCCGTTAGCGCCGCATGTTCACAAAATATCTCCTGAGGGTGTTCCCAGGCGAAGGCATCGCCATAACCGAGCTGGTCTGCGATCCGGGCGATGATCCACCAGTCCGGTCTGGCCTCGCCCGGCGCAGGCAGAAAGGCGCGCTGGCGGGAGATACGGCGTTCTGAATTGGTCACCGTGCCGTTTTTCTCGCCCCAGCCCAGGGCGGGAAAACGGATATGGGCAAACCGGCTGGTGTCCGTCTCCTGCATCACCTCAGATACCATGACCAGCGGGCAGGCCGCCAGCGCCTGGCACACCGCGTGGCTGTCGGGAAGTGACACGGCAGGGTTGGTGCCCATGATCCACACCGCCTTCACCTCGCCGCGGGCAATAGCGTCAAACAGTTCCACCGCCATCAGGCCCGGGGTCTGCGCCAGCCGTTCCGTTCCCCAGAAACGCGCCACGCGCGAGAGATCGTCCGGCTCGAAGTTCATGTGCGCCGCCAGCTGGTTCGCCAGTCCCCCCACTTCCCGCCCGCCCATGGCATTTGGCTGTCCGGTCAGCGAAAACGGGCCGCAGCCAGGACGGTTGAACTTCCCGCTGACAAGATGCACGTTAATGATGGCGTTGCACTTGTCGCTGCCGCTGGAGGACTGGTTGATCCCCATGGTGTAGAGCGTGATCGCGCGTGGCGCGGTGACAAACCAGTCGTAGAAGGTGCTAATCTCGTCTGAAGGCAGATCGCAAAACGCCGCCACGCGAGGGATCGGCCACTCGCCGCGCCCCTGGATCAGATTGAGCAACCCCACAAACAGCCCGGCGTCGCTGCCGGGTCTGAGCGCGAGGTGGAGATCGGCGATATCGCAGGTGGCGGTTTTACGCGGATCGATCACGACCACTTTCATCTGCGGATTGTTGTGTTTTGCCTGCACCAGCCGCTGATACAGCACCGGATGCGTCCAGGCCGCGTTCGAGCCAACGAGTACCACCAGATCGCTGTTTTCCACGTCCTCGTAGCTGCACGGCACCACGTCTTCACCGAAGGCGCGTTTGTAGCCCACCACCGCCGATGACATGCACAGCCGCGAGTTGGTATCAATGTTCGCCGCCCCGATAAAGCCTTTCATCAGCTTGTTGGCGGCATAGTAATCCTCGGTCAACAGCTGGCCGGAGGCATAAAACGCCACCGCCTGCGGCCCCCATTCGTTGATGATGTTCCGCAGCCGCTCGCTCGCTTCGCCCAGCGCCTGCGGCCATGCCACCTCCCGGCCATCGACAACCGGGCGCAGCAGGCGTCCCTGTAGCCCCGTGGTTTCCCCAAGGGCAGATCCTTTTACGCACAGACGACCGAAATTCGCCGGATGAGTTTCATCCCCCCGAATGCTCACCTTTTCACCGTCTGCGCTGGCGACCACGCCGCAGCCCACCCCGCAGTAAGGGCACGTTGTCCGGGTTTCCGTCATGAGGCCTCCGCGCGCATCACCAGCTCTTCATTTCCAACCCACACCTTGCCGTTTTCGATTTTTACCGGCCAGGCACGCACCGCAGGCGCCCCGCTCTCAGCCTGACACCCGTCGCGCAGACGAATACGTTGCTTGTAGAGCGGCGAGATCACCACCGGTTCCCCCGCCGCATCGCCGAGGATGCCGCGTGAAAGCGCGTTCGCGCGGCTGCCCGGCTCCCGATCGTCGAGGGCATAAACGGTTTTGCCAAAGCGGAACAGCGCAATCGGTTTGCGCCCAAGATGCGCGCCAATGCCCGCCTGCTCCGGGATCTCGTCGATATTACAAATTTCCTGCCAGCGCTTGTTCTCCTCCGCGGCGGGGACGTTCACCGCGGTGCGGAACAGCGCCAGGCGGTCAGGATCGTTAAGGGTGGTTTGCCATTCGCACTGGTAGGTCTCCACCACCCGGGCCATCTCCTGCTCCAGCTCGTGGGCGATCCCCAGGCTGTCGTTGAGGATCACCTCGCGTAGATAGTCGAGGCCGCCTTCCAGGTTATCCATCCAGGTACTGGTGCGTTGCAGACGATCTGCCGTGCGAATGTAGAACATCAGGAAACGGTCAACGGTGCGGATCAGCGTTTCGTCGTCCAGATCGCTGGCGAAGAGATCCGCGTGGCGCGGCTTCATCCCGCCGTTGCCGCACAGATAGAGGTTCCAGCCTTTGTCCGTGGCAATCACCCCCACGTCTTTGCTCTGCGCCTCTGCGCACTCACGGGTACAGCCGGAGACCGCCATTTTGATTTTGTGCGGCGCGCGCAGCCCCTTGTAGCGGTGCTCCAGCCTGACCGCGAGGCCGGTGGAATCCTGCACGCCGTAGCGGCACCAGGTCGACCCGACGCATGATTTCACCGTGCGCAGGGATTTCCCGTAAGCATGTCCGGTCTCAAACCCGGCCTCTACCAGCGCCTGCCAGATTTCCGGCAACTGTTCGAGCGTGGCGCCAAACAGGTCAATACGCTGCCCGCCGGTAATTTTGCTGTAAAGTCTATAGCGTTTCGCGATCTGGCCGATGGCGATCAGCCCGTCGGCGGTCACTTCACCCGCAGGCATCCGCGGGACGATGGAGTAGGTTCCGTCCTTCTGAATATTGGCGAAATAGCGGTCGTTGGTGTCCTGCAACGGCAGATGCGCCGGTTTCAGCAGATACTCGTTCCAGCAGGAAGCCAATACCGATCCCACCAGCGGCTTACAGATCTCGCACCCGTGCCCCTGACCGTAGCGGCTGATAAGCTGGTCGAAGGTGCGGATATGGTTGACGCGCACCAGGTGGTAAATCTCCTGACGCGAGTACGGGAAGTGTTCGCAGATATCCTTTTTCACCTCCACGCCCTGCGCTGCAAGCTGGAACTCCATCACCTGCTTCACCAGCGCGCTACAGCCTCCGCAGCCGGTCGCGGCTTTGGTGCACTGCTTAATGGCGCCGATATCCGTCGCACCCGCGCTTACCGCCTGGCAGATATCCCCTTTGCTGACGTTATGACACGAACAGATCTGCGCGCTTTCCGGCAGCGCCGCCACGCCCAGCGCTTTCGGCGCGCTGCCTGACGATACGGGTAAGATCAGCGTTTCCGGCTCTTTTGGCAGGCTGATGCCGTTGAGCATCATCTGCACCAGCGTGGCGTATTCGCTGGCATCGCCCACCAGCACGCCACCCAGCAGGGTTTTGCTGTCGTGGCTGACCACAATCTTTTTGTAGATTTGCTGCGGCCCGTGCGTCCACTGGTAGCTCAGCGCGCCCGGCGTGCGCCCGTGGGCATCGCCAAACGACGCCACATCCACGCCCAGCAACTTGAGTTTGGTACTCATATCCGCGCCGGTGAAGCGCTTCTCCTCACCCGCCAGCACAGCGGCGGCCACGCGCGCCATCTGGTAGCCCGGTGCCACCAGGCCAAAGATTTTCCCCTCCCACAGCGCGCATTCACCGATGGCAAGCACATCCGGATCCGAGGTCCGGCAGCCGTCGTCAATGCAGATCCCGCCGCGCTCGCCGACAGCCAGCCCGCTGCTGCGCGCCAGCGCGTCCTGCGGCCGAATACCGGCAGAGAAGACCACCATGTCCGTTTCCAGCTGTTCACCATCGGCAAAGCGCAGCACCAGCCCGTCGTCTGCGGTGGCAATCTCCGTCGTCGATTTACTGGTGTGTACCCCTACGCCCAGCGCCTCAATTTTCTTACGCAGCATTGCCGCGCCGTCGCTGTCGAGCTGCACCGCCATCAGGTTAGGCGCAAACTCCACCACGTGGGTTTCCAGCCCGAGCTGCTTAAGCGCATTCGCCGCCTCCAGCCCCAGCAGGCCGCCGCCAATTACCACGCCGCGGCGAGAGCCTGTCGCATGGGCCGCAATGTTGTCCAGATCGTCGAGGGTGCGGTAGACAAAACAACCCGGCAGATCGTTGCCCGGAACGGGTGGTACGAACGGGTACGAGCCGGTCGCCAGCACCAGCTTGTCCCAGTGAGTCTCATGGCCACTGGCGGTACGCACTACGTGTGCATCACGATCGATAGCGACGATCTGCTGCGAGAGGCGCAGCTCAATGCCGTTATCGGCAAAGAACGCCCCCGCCACCAGCGAGAGCGAGTCCGCGCTGCGTCCGCCAAAATATTCCGACAGATGCACGCGGTCATAGGCCGCATAGCGCTCTTCGCCAAAAACAATAATCTGATATTGCTGATGCAAATTGCGGTTAACGCAGTCTTCGAGGAAATGATGGCCGACCATACCGTGCCCAACCACCACCAGAGTAGGTTTTGTCATAGCGTTCTGTCCTGCAACCTGCGGTTGCGTTGTGAAACGATCGAACAGCCAGTCCGCGTGGGCGGGCGCAGCCGTTGCCAGTAAATCGGTAAAGGTTGCCGCGCTGCGGCAGTCACCCATCAGCAGCACGCCAGCCAGCGCCCCCTGATGGATCAGTAAACGTCGATAGTGACGGGTCAGCGGGTCCCATGAACTCCAGACCACATCGTCCGCCTGCGCCGTCGCGCGTCCGAGGCTGAACAGCGCCACGCCGGTCACCTTAAGGCGCACGCCGTTGTCGGTCAGGGTAAACGGCGTGGTGACCTCCCCGGCCAGCCGCGCGGCAAGAATATCCGCCTGCGCCAGACAGGGGGCGACCAGGCCAAACGTCTGGCCGTCAATTTCGCAGCACTCGCCGATGGCGTAGATATCCGGCACGGAGGTTTGCATCTGCTGATCCACCACGATGCCGCGCGCGCAGCGAATGCCGCTGGCTTTTGCCAGCGCGACGTTGGGCTGTACACCCGTAGCCAGCACCACGCGCGTGGCGGCGATGCGGCGTCCGTCGAGCAACGTCACGGCATCGTCAGTGATGGCCGTGATGCCGGAGGCGAGTTCACAGCGTACGCCCCGCTTCGCCAGCGCCTCGTCAAGCAGCAGTCCCGCCTGCTGATCCAGCTGCTGTTCCATCAGCCACGTGCCGCGATGGATAATCGTGACGTTGTCACCGTTTCGCGCCAGCGCTGCCGCTGCCTCCACGCCGAGTACGCCGCCGCCCAGCACTACCGCCGGCCCGGAGATATTCTGGATGGCGCGGGTCTCTGCCAGGGTGCGAAAGGTGAACACATGCGGTGCATCGCCGCCGGGGATCGGCGGCACTACAGGGGTAGACCCGGTGGCAAACACCAGCGCATCCCAGCCCAGCGTGCGAGCAGAGGTATGCACTTCACGCGCGTTGACGTCTACTGCGAGCGCCTTTTCTCCTCGCAGCACCGTCACGCCTCGTGCCGTGTACCAGTCTTCATCGTGCAGACAGATGTGCTCCGCCTGCTTTTCACCACCCAGCACCGGTGAAAGCTGGATGCGGTTGTACGCCTGCTCAGGCTCGTCACCGATGACGGTGACAGCGAAACGACCGGGAACACGCCCGGTGAGCGACGCAATCAGCCGGGTTGCCGCCATACCATTACCGATAATGACCAGTCGCATCGTGCCCCCTCATTACGCCGCTTTCGGCTGTTTTTCGTAGAGGAAATGGAGGATCTGCTGGCGCATGTGGTGATAGCGGCTGTCATCCGCCAGCTGCACCCTGTTGCGCGGGCGCGGCAGATCGACGCGCAGGATCTCACCCACGGTGGCCGCCGGGCCGTTGGTCATCATCAGTACGCGGTCAGAGAGCAGTACCGCCTCGTCCACGTCGTGGGTGATGAGCACGATGGTGGTGTTCAACGCCTGCTGGATCTGCATCACCGAGTCCTGCAGATGGGCACGCGTCAGCGCATCGAGCGCGCCAAACGGCTCATCCATCAGCAGCACTTTCGGCTTCATTGCCAGCGCCCGGGCAATCCCGACGCGCTGCTTCATACCGCCGGAGATCTCCCCGGGGCGCTTATGCAGCGCGTGGCCCATCTGCACCCGGTCGAGGTTGTGCTCAATCCACGCTTTGCGCTCGGCCTTACTCATGGTGTGACGGAAGACCTGATCCACCGCCAGCGCCACGTTGTCGAAGCAGGTCAGCCACGGCAGCAGCGAATGGTTCTGGAACACCACCGCGCGCTCGGGCCCCGGCCCGGCGATTTCGCGGTTGTCGCAAATCAGCCCGCCTTCCGTCGGCAGCGTGATCCCGGCGATCAGGTTTAACAGCGTCGACTTGCCGCAGCCGGAGTGACCAATCAGACTGACGGTTTCGCCCTCGTGGATATCAAAAGAGACGTTTTGCAGCGCCAGAAACTCGCCGCTGGCGGTGGAAAAACGCTGGCTCACGGCCTGGACCTGAATTAACGGTTTCATCTTCACTCCTTATTTTTCCTGCCAGCTAAAGCGACGGGCGATCAGCATCAGCCCCTGCTCCAGCAGCAACCCGACCACGCCAATGATGACGATGGCGATGAGAATGTTTTCGACGTTGAGGTTGTTCCACTCATTCCAGATCCAGAATCCAATGCCTAAACCTCCGGTGAGCATCTCGGCGGCGACAATCACCAGCCAGGCAATGCCAATGGAAAGACGTACCCCGGTCAGCACCGCAGGCAGCACGGCGGGGAAAAGAATGCGGCGCATGATGGTCCACTCTGAGAGTTGCAACACCCGGGCCACGTTGAGGTAGTCCTGCGGAATACGGCGTACCCCTTCAGCGGTGTTGATCACCATCGGCCAGATGGAGCAGATAAAAATGGTCCAGCTCGATGCAGGCTCCGCTTTCTGGAACAGCAGCAGGCCGATAGGCAGCCAGGCCAGCGGGCTGACCGGACGCAGGAGCGCGATCAGCGGGTTGAACATGCGGGAGAAAAAGGTGAAGCGGCCAATCAAAAAGCCCAGCGGAATGCCCGCCAGCGCCGCCAGACCGAAGCCGATGGCAACGCGCTGCAACGACGCCAGCACGTTCCAGCCAATGCCCATATCGTTTGGCCCGTCGCGATAAAACGGATCGGCAAACAGGGTCATGGCCGAATCGAGCGTGCTGAGCGGCGTCGGAAAGCCTTTACTGTTTATCGCTGCCAGCTGCCAGAGCACCACCAGCAGGCCGAGACCGAGCAGCGCCGGGATGACGCGCTGTAAAAAATCATTCATCCGACGCGTAAACGCTGGCGCACGACGGCGAACCTGTAGCGGAGGCAGGACAATCACTTCCCCGCTCTCTGACGTCTCTTGTGGTTTTGTATTTTGCAGATGCTGCATACTCAGGCCCCTTTACGGTGAATGGCGAAGCGGTTGGCGTACCCTTCCGGATCGGTGCCGTTCCAGACGGTGCCGTCCATCAGGGTGCTGCTGCGATACGGTGATGACGGTGTGGACATGCCGCCCACGGCGGTCGCGGCATCCTGCCAGACCGCGGTCTGGTTAATGCGCTGTGCAATGCCCGCGTAATCCGGCGCGGCGTTGAGCAAGCCCCAGCGGCGGAACTGGGTTAAGAACCACATCCCGTCTGAGAGATACGGGTAGCTCACGGCACCCTCGTTGAAGAAACGGATCGGGTGCGCATCCTGCCAGCGCTGACCGACCCCGTTGTCGTACTCGCCCAGCATACGTCCGGTGAGATACTGTTCCTTGCAGTTGAGCCAGGCGCGGCGCGAGAGGATCTGCGCGGTTTCGCGTTTGTTTTCCGCTGACGCCTCGATCCAGCGCGCGGCTTCCATCACGGCGCTCACCAGCGCCCGTGCGGTGTGCGGATTTTTCGCCACCCAGTCGCGTCGGGTGCCGAGGATCTTTTCCGGGTGATCGGCCCAGATGGACTGCGACGTGGCGGCGGTAAACCCGATTCGGTCGTTAATCGCCCGCGCGTTCCACGGCTCGCCGACGCAAAACCCGACCATGTTGCCAATGCGCATGTTCATCACCATCTGCGGCGGCGGCACCACCACGGTGCGCACGTCGTCAAACGGGTTAATCCCCGCGCTGGCCAGCCAGTAGTAGAGCCACATGGCGTGCGTTCCCGTCGGGAAGGTATGCGCGAAGGTGTAGGTTCCCGGCGCCTGCTGCGCAATCAGCTTTTTCAGCCCGTCGAGGTCACGAACGCCCTTCTCCGCCAGATCGCTGGAGAGCGTAATGGCCTGACCGTTCTGGTTGAGGGTCATCAGGTTCGCCATCTGCTGCGGCTTGCCCGCGATACCCAGCTCCAGACCGTACAGCAGGCCGTAAAGAATGTGCGCAGCGTCCAGCTCGCCCGCCACCAGCTTGTCGCGCACCGCCGCCCAGCTCGCCTCTTTGGTCGGCACAATAGTAATGCCGTGTTTTTTATCGAACCCCTTCAGGGCCGCGATAACCACGGGCGCGCAGTCGGTCAGGGGGATAAACCCGATACGCACGGTATCCTGCTCCGGCTTATCTGACCCCGCCGCCCATGCGGCCTGCATGACACCCGGCAACAGCATCGCACCACTCGCCAGCATGCTGGCCTGCAATAACCGCCGTCTCGACAAATCCGCCATAATTGCTCCTGAAAAAAGGCAAAAAAAAGCGCCCGACGGTGCTGAAGCACCGCTGGACGCCTTTATCCTGAAGACGCATGCACCGCCGTTGGCGCATCGTCGAAAATGGTTAATCTGTTAATGCAAAGGTAATGCCAGCTTTTCATCCCCGGCGTTACGGGGTTTCTGCAAGAAGAGCGCTGTATTACGCACCTCAATCAGGCATAAATTGCCCACTGACTGTGCAATTACTCCCCAGGGGGTATCTTCCACAGATTTTTCACCGTAAGCAGCGCACGGGCGATATCTACCATGCGTTGGTTTTTATCCATCGCCATTTTGCGCAGGGCGGTCCACGCCTGATCCTCGCTCATGTTCTGGTGCGTCATCAGCACGCTTTTGGCTTTATCGATGGTCTTACGCTCCTCCAGCGAGTCGCGCAGGGAAGCAAGCTGACGGGAGAGTTGCTCAATTTCACGCGCCTGCTGGCGCACCAGCGGCAGCAGCGGTTTATCCGGAAATCGCGCCAGGATATCGTCGTGTTCATCGTCTGCGTGCAGGTTTTCGCTATAGCGGCGCTCCTCAACTGCCGTCATCAGATCGGCAATTGCCACCTCCTCCAGCGTGCGCAGGTGCTCAAGGCGCGTGGTTTGCAGGGCAAACCATTTGAGGGCGGTATCGCCGTTATCTGCCGGAGGCTGGCGGGTGCACGCTTCACGCCTGAGTTTTTCAGTCTCCAGACCCGGCTGGCAGTTGAGGATAAACGTCTCCTGCACGTCTGGAGTGCAATGGGAGATAAAAACCTCAAAGCAGGCCTGCTGGCCATCAATGCGATCCACCAGCCGCTGGCGGGTTTCATCGTCAAAGAATCCCTGGGTGAAACCAATAGCCCCCAGCGCCCGCTCTTGTCCCACAAGTTCTTTGCCCTGCATCAGGCTGTAAAGGGCCACAAATCGGCCCGCGATGTGCGGATCGTCAATGCTGTCGCTGAGTTGGGGTACGATACTGAGCAAATGTCGCAGTATGCGGCTGTAATGTTCCATCGCCTGCGGCGCGGTGACGCATTGACCTGTAACGCCATCACGCAGCGCCGTTAGCGTCTCAAGGCCGTGCAGTGCGCTGGCAATACGTTCGCACAGGGCGCTGCCCGGCAGCGGTTCGTTAAACTGAAGGTGCAATGCGGCGAGGTTTTCATCCACCAGGGCCCTGCTGGCCTTGCATTCAGGCGCGTACAATTTGCCCTGCGAGCAGAGCCAGACATTTGACGCACCGCGCTCGCACTGTAGCATATGCACCAGTCGACTGATGCCGTTCACCAGTGCGCCCAGCTGCGCCAGTCTGCCGAGCTGTTCCTCGCGCAACATTCTCGCACGCTGGAACCATTCGGTTGCGCCAGGGGAACTGCCAGCCACTATCGTCATCGTTTCTCTCCCCGATACGTATTCTTCGGTACGAGAAGCAATATTCGTGCCTTTTCAAAGAACAGGAGTCAACATGCAGAAGATTGTGATCGTCGCCAACGGTGCGGCCTACGGCAGTGAATCCCTTTTTAACAGCCTGCGCCTGGCAATCGCGCTGCGCGATAAGGAGAGTGAGCTGGAGCTGCGCCTCTTTTTGATGTCCGATGCCGTCACGGCCGGGCTGAAGGGGCAGAAACCCGCAGAGGGCTACAACATTCAACAAATGCTGGAGATCCTGACCGCGCAAAACGTTGCGGTCAAACTGTGCAAAACCTGTACCGACGGGCGCGGCATTACCGGGCTGCCGCTGATTGATGGCGTGGAAATTGGTACGCTGGTGGAGCTGGCTGAATGGACGCTTTCCGCCGATAAAGTATTAACTTTTTAAT
Source organism: Enterobacter sp. YSU (assembly GCF_016082135.1). NCBI lineage: Bacteria > Pseudomonadati > Pseudomonadota > Gammaproteobacteria > Enterobacterales > Enterobacteriaceae > Enterobacter > Enterobacter sp. YSU. The sequence continues at coordinate 3,823,592 of NZ_CP059487.1, read as the reverse complement.
AATAACCCGCTAAAAATATTATTTTCTTATGGACGCGGTTTCAGCATCAAGTTTATCTGCACCGTTGCCGATAGGCATGGAAACAACACAGCAGGTATTACACTTATGTTCAGATCCATTCGCACCCGCATCATTGCCGCGACGACAGGCTGTCTGGTCGTCGCCCTTCTTCTTAATACCATTATTAACTTTCAGGTCACGCGCCAGGATAATCAGCAGTCGCAGCGCGATATTCTGACCAGCACCAGCGCCAGCCACAACATGGCGATTGCCGACTGGGTGAACAGCAAAATGACCGTCATCACCTCGGCGCAACCAGTCGCGCTCAGCGACGATCCGGTTCCGGTGTTTAAACAGCTTGCGCTGGCGGGTGGATTCACCAACGTCTACGTGGGTTATGCCAGCAAAACGGCTAAATTTTCTGACCCAACCGGGGTACCCGCTGATTACGATCCCACCCTTCGCCCGTGGTATCAGCAGGCCGTCAGCGCTGATGGCCCGGTAGTGACTGCACCCTATGTGGACGCGGGCACCGGGAAACTGGTGGTGACGTTCGCGGTACCGGTTAAAGAGCAAGGCGCCCTGAAAGCGGTGGTGGCGGGCGATGTGGCGATGGACAGCGTGGTGGCTAACGTGCGCGGTATTCACCCGACTCCGGCCAGCAGCGGACTGCTTCTGGACAGCAACGGCACCGTTATTGCCGGCAGCGATCCTGCGCTGACGCTTAAGCCTTTTACGGAGACGATCAAAGGGACCGATTTTGCCACCCTGAAAAGCGGCAACCTGGTTGACGGAACGTTTAACGGACGCGAAAAAACGTTCCTGGCCACCGCCGTACCGGGGACGCACTGGCTGCTGGTTGTGGCGCTCGATAACGGCGATGCCACCGCCGGGATGCGGTCATTGCTAAAAGCATCTGCACTGTCTCTGGCGATCCTCGCCCTGCTGAGCGGAGCCCTCATGCACCTCCTGATTGCCCGCCTGCTTAAGCGGCTGTCCGGTATCCGTGACGCGATGAACAGCATTGCCAACGGTACTAACGATCTGTCGCAGCGTCTGCCGGATAAGGGGGGCGATGAAGTGGCGCAAATTGCGCAGGCGTTTAACGCCTTCAGCGATAAGCTTTCTGTGGTGATGGTCCAGCTGCGTGATGCCAGCGCCTCAGTGAAAAACGCCGCGCATGAGATTGCGGCAGGCAATCAGGATCTTTCCGGGCGTACCGAGCAGGCGGCATCAAGCCTTCGCGAAACCGCCAGCGCCGTGGAAGAGATCACGGCCTCCGTTACGCAGTCAAACGAGTCGGCAGCAGAAGCGAATGAACAGGCTAGCAAGGCCTCTGCCGCCGCATCCCGCGGCGGCGACGTCGTCGCTCAGGCCATCAGCACCATGCAGTCCATCGAACTGGCTTCCGCGAAAATCGGCGATATCACCAGCGTCATTGACGGCATCGCCTTCCAGACCAATATTCTGGCGCTTAACGCCTCGGTGGAAGCGGCGCGTGCCGGGGAACAAGGCCGTGGGTTCGCGGTCGTTGCGGGGGAAGTACGTAACCTGGCCAGCCGCAGTGCTCAGGCGGCGAAGGAGATCAAATCCCTTATTGATTCCACCACCGAAAGCGTTGCAACCGGCTCCCGGTTTGTGCACCTTGCGGGCGACAGCATGGATGAGATCCGCGCCAGCGTCGGGAGCGTGTCAGGCATTATGCGTGAAATATCCATTGCCACCCGGGAGCAGATGAAAGGGATCCATGAGATTAACCACGCGGTGACTCACCTGGATCGCATGGTGCAGCAGAACGCCGAGCTTGTTGTACAGTCTGCTGCGGCGGCCAGCGCGCTGCAAAGCCAGGCGGGCGACCTTGCTGAGACCGCTGGCCATTTCCGCATATAATTTTTCCCGGGCGCGCGTTAAGCAGGGTAAACGCGCGTCCGCTGAAAGGTTTCAGGGATTTTGTCATTTTTGTTTAATCGTTGCGCCATTTTTTGATCGAAATCAGCATCCCACCCCTGCCCCTTTGGTGTTATGCAATGAGTAAATTGTGAACAACATCACGCTCGGGATGGGCAAAAACGACGGGGTATAAAATGGCACGAGTTAAAACGAGTCTGAAACTGTTTGGCGGGGATACGGTAGTGGTACGTTGCTCAGAGCGTTGCCGCATCCATCTGATGAGTACAAAAGGACAGAAGCAATCGCAGGCAGATATCCTTACCGTCCAGGACGATAAGGCCTGGCTGACGGTGCCTTACACCGGCACCTGGGATGTGCTGATCGACAGCCACAGCCAGTCGCTCGAACATTCCGTAAGTTACGTGGCGGCATAACAGTCAACGCCCGGCCAGCCGGGCGTATTATCAGGCAAAACCCGGCCGCAGCGTATTGCTGAGCGGGTTCCCTTCCAGCAGCGCTTTCACCTTCACCACCAGCTCACTCAGACAGTCGTCCTGCATGCCGAGACGCGTCAGCTCCTGATCGAGCGAGAAAAGGTACTGGGCGTTAGTGCCCAGCGGTCCGCTGGCGGCGGCAATCAGCGGGGCAATCACCTGGGTTCGGGTATCGGCTTCATACAGCGGGTGGCGCGGATCCATAATGAACACCAGCGCGTTGACGGTGCGCCCGTCATCCAGTTCCAGCTTGCACCAGCTGGGCATATAGCAGCCCGTGATCATCTCGCGCTTCCACAGCAGCGTCAGCTCATCTTCCAGCGTGGTATCCGGCAGCCGGTATGCCACGCCCGTGGTGCGCCCGCCCTCTTTTAGTGCAAGCATGCGTCCTGGCTGGCACGCGCTGCCGCGTCCGGCGGTCAGGCGCAAACAAAAGGCGCGGTGCCACCCAGGCAGCGTTCCGGTTGCTGATTCAACAAATTCGAGCGCCGGGTTCCACATCAGCGAGCCGTAACCAAAGATCCAGACCGGGCCATCATCCGGGCGGCAGGCCAGCGTTGCCGCAAGCGACGCCGCACGTTGTTCAGCCGACCACAGAAGCGATTCCTCAATAGCACCAAATGCCGTCTTACAATCTGCCTTCATCAAGAAATCACGCGTTAACACATTCCACCTCCGCCACTGCATGCTTCCTTGCGACATCTGTAATTCGCCTTCCCGGCATTCTGTGCTGTTCATTTTAACAGCAGTTGAGCAACGATAAGCAATTCGCGGGCCAGATGCAATACAGCGGCAGATCAACCGCCTGAAATGTCAAAATGGAGGCAGCGTGTTATTTGGCGGCTATTTCTTTTTGTGCCATTTATCATCGTCTCCTTTCTCATAGTCATTTTTCACGGCGGCCCAGGCCACCTTATGCGCCGTCTCTTCACGGCTGGCATCGTCCCGGCGATCTTCTTTATCTTTGTACTGATCCCAGGCGCTGTTAAAGGCTTCTTTGTAGATATCCTGAGCGTGGGCAGGCAATACGTTTTGCACGTTATCCGGTAATTCGCTTTTCGATTTGTATGGCATCGTTAACCTCTCTTTTGGCTAAAAGATAAGTGTGGACGACGATACGCGAGGGTGCCACCCGACAGAAAGAAATGAACAATATAAAAATGCAATTCATTGTTATTAAACCAAGATTTAATAGAGATAAGGCATTATAAGCCTCAGACATAAAAATTATAATAAAGGGTAAAATTAAGTAAAAAATACAGGGTATTTAACAGATTTCTGTTAATTTAATACCTTTAAAATCTATCTATAATTACAAGCACCTGCATTGTTGGAGAAACACATGACAGCAACACACGAGGCGGTAAAAACCCGCCACAAGGAGACCTCTCTCATTTTCCCGGTTCTGGCACTGGCTGTGCTGCTCTTCTGGGGAAGCAGTCAGTCATTGCCAGTGGTTGTGGGGATCAATATTCTGGCTCTGGTGGGTATTTTAACCAGTGCATTTAGCGTGGTACGCCATGCGGATGTGTTAGCCCACCGTCTTGGAGAGCCGTATGGGTCATTAATTTTAAGCCTTTCGGTTGTGATTCTTGAAGTCAGTTTAATTTCCGCATTAATGGCCACCGGCGACGCCGCGCCAACGCTAATGCGCGATACGCTCTACTCCATCATTATGATTGTTACCGGCGGCCTGGTCGGTTTTTCACTTTTATTAGGTGGTCGCAAATTTGCCACCCAGTACATGAACCTCTTTGGCATTAAACAGTACCTGATCGCCCTGTTCCCGCTGGCGATTATTGTGCTGGTATTTCCGATGGCGCTGCCGGGTGCAAATTTCACCACCGGCCAGGCGCTGCTGGTGGCGCTGATTTCCGCGGCGATGTACGGCGTGTTCCTGCTGATCCAGACCAAAACCCACCAGAGCCTGTTTGTTTACGAGCATGAAGACGACGGCGACGACGATGACCCGCATCACGGTAAGCCGTCGGCGCACAGCAGCGCGTGGCATACGGTTTGGCTGATCGTGCATCTGATTGCCGTTATTGCGGTCACCAAGATGAATGCGAACCCGCTGGAGGCGCTGTTAACTGAACTGAACGCGCCGGTCGCCTTTACCGGTTTCCTGGTGGCCCTGTTGATCCTGTCGCCAGAAGGCCTGGGAGCGCTGAAAGCGGTGCTCAATAATCAGGTGCAGCGTGCGATGAATCTGTTCTTCGGCTCCGTTCTGGCGACCATCTCCCTTACCGTTCCGGTGGTGACGTTGATTGCCTTTATGACGGGAAATGAATTGCAGTTTGCGCTGGGTGCGCCAGAGATGATTGTGATGGTGGCATCCTTGCTGCTGTGCCAGATATCCTTCTCCACCGGCCGCACCAATGTGCTGAACGGCGCGGCGCATATGGCGCTGTTTATTGCGTATCTGATGACGATATTTGCGTAATTTTTTTGCCGGGTGCGCTGCGCTTACCCGGCCTACGAAACCCGTAGGCCCGCGCAAGCGTAGCGCCGCCGGGCAAAGAAAAACCCGCCGAAGCGGGTTTTTTTATTAGTTGCTGGTATCCAGCTCGTCGAAGCTCTTCACCAGATCGTCAATCGCTTTGATCTGTTTCAGGAACGGCTCCAGCTTATCCAGCGGCAGCGCGGATGGACCGTCGCATTTCGCGTTAGCCGGATCCGGGTGCGCTTCAATGAACAGACCCGCCAGGCCGGTTGCCATACCGGCGCGCGCCAGTTCGGTCACCTGCGCACGACGCCCGCCAGACGCGGCGCCAAACGGGTCGCGGCATTGCAGGGAGTGGGTCACGTCGAAAATCACCGGGGACTGGTTAGAGACGTTCTTCATCACGCTGAAGCCCAGCATATCCACAACCAGGTTGTCATAACCGAAGTTTGAACCACGGTCGCAGAGGATCACCTGGTCGTTACCGCCTTCGATAAACTTGTCGACGATGTTACCCATCTGGCCAGGGCTCACGAACTGCGGTTTTTTCACGTTAATCACGGCACCGGTTTTCGCCATCGCTTCTACCAGGTCAGTCTGGCGAGCGAGGAACGCCGGAAGCTGAATCACGTCTACCACATCAGCCACGGGCTGTGCCTGAGACGCTTCGTGCACGTCGGTGATCACTTTCACGCCAAACGTCTGTTTCAGCTCCTGGAAAATCTTCATCCCCTCTTCCAGGCCCGGGCCACGGTAGGAGTGAATGGAGGAGCGGTTGGCTTTGTCAAAAGAGGCTTTAAACACGTACGGGATGCCCAGCTTTTGGGTCACGGTCACGTAGTGTTCGCAGATGCGCATAGCGAGATCGCGGGATTCCAGAACGTTCATACCGCCAAACAGCACGAACGGCAGGTCGTTTGCCACGTTGATATCACCAATGCTAACCACTTTTTGTTTCATAGGATCGCCTTATTCAGGTGTGAATCGGAATTAAGATTAATGCAGTGTAATGTGTTTATGCGCGATCGCGTTAATCTGCGCGCGGATCATCTCGCTGATCGGGTCTTCCGGACATTGCTCGACGAAATAATTCAAATCATTCAGCGCCACGTGCTCGCAGTCGAGCTGCGCATAAATCAGGCCGCGGTCGCGGATTTCGTACGGATCTTCCGGATTGAACTGCAACAGCACTTCGCTTGCGCGCAGAGCCAGCTCCATCTGACGCTCTTCCATCAGCGCAGACTTCAGCGTATCCAGGAGCTTGCGGATCACTTCGGCGTTATCGGCTTCATCGAGATCTTCATTGAACAGCTCAGCTATCGGGCTGATGTTGCCTTTCAGCCAGACGTCCAGCGTATGCTCATCCAGCGTGTCGCCGTTAAACGGATTGATTAACCACATCTCACCGTCCAGCCACTCCGCCCGCAAAATCATCTGCGTCGGGAAAATGACCGGCACCAGTGGAATATCCAGCTCGTGCGCAACCCACAGTAAAATGGCGCCCAACGCGACGGCACTGCCCTGACGATTTTTCAACACCTGGTCCAGCCACAGTGCGTCAGACAGGCGGTACACGCCTCGCGTGTCGCAGAAACCCCATTCGCCGTAGAAAAGCTCAATCAGCTTCTCTAATTGCCAGTCCTGCGGACGTGCCTGATTGATCTCTTCGCGCGCCAGGCTGACCAGATTCTCCAGTTCAGCGTAAACGTACTGTGACGTAAAATCGTCGCGGATCATCTCTGAAATCAGGATCATACCATCGCAGAGCGGCGCTTTGTTAAATTCGAAATCGGCTAAGGACCTCATGACTTACCCCAGTAACGGTATTCTTGTGGTGGCGAGTTTAATGATGATGTACAGCACCACCAGACCCAGCAAAAAGGCGATAAACCCTGTCTGCTGGCTGCGCGGACGATGACGCCCAAGCGCGATAAAACCCAAAACGATGTAGATGATAACGCCAAACAGCTTTTCAGTCAGCCATGCGCCTTTATCAGTAAATGGCAGATAGCCGGTTTTCCACATTAACCCGGCTCCGGAAAGGAACAGCACCGTGTCGATACAGTGCGGGGCAATGCGTACACAGCGGGCGTTAATTAGCGGATTGTTGCTGTAGCGCCACCAGTAGCGGGCAATGAAAAAGCCGATGGTCAGGGCAACGGAAATCAGGTGAACGGAGATCAGCAGCGTAAACAGGCTCATGACCACTGCCCCAGCGTCAGACGTTCATTGCCGCCGTAATCCCGGCAGGTTTCCACGGCAGCGTATCCGGCACGCGTAAACAGCGCTCGCACCGCCTCTCCCTGCGTCCAGCCATGTTCCACCAGCAGCCAGCCACCGGGAAGCAAATATTGTCGTGACGTTGTCACAATGTGATCGAGATCCGCAAGTCCCTGATTCGCAGCGACCAGCGCGGTCAACGGTTCAAAACGCACGTCGCCCTGCGCGAGATGCGGATCGTCTTCGTCGATGTAGGGCGGATTGCTGACAATCATTTCGAACATGCGGCTTTCAAGCGCGGCAAACCAGCTGCTTTGCAGAACGGAAACATTGTTCAGCCCCAGCCGTTCAACGTTGCGCCGCGCGAGGGCGACCGCATCAGGCATCACGTCTACCGCCGTCACGGTGCAGTCCGGTCGCTCGCTGGCAAGCGCCAGCGCAATCGCGCCGGTGCCAGTACCGAGATCGAGGATCTGACACGGCTGCGCCGGTAACCGCGCCAGCGCCTGCTCCACCAGACACTCGGTGTCCGGGCGCGGGATCAGCGTGGCCGCTGAAACGTACAGCGGAAGTGACCAGAACTCGCGTTCGCCAACCAGATGCGCCACCGGCTCGCCGGTTTTACGGCGGGCAAGCAGCGCCTCCAGCTGCGATTGCTGTTCAGCGGTCAGCGCGGTTTCGCCGAAAGCCAGCAGATACGTGCGGGCTTTACCCGTCACATGCTCAAGCAGAATTTCGGCGTCGCGCTTCGGGCTTTCACTTGCAGAAAGCTCACTGGCGGCATGGCGTAACCAGCGCTGAAAATCCATTAATCCTGCTCGGACAGTGCCGCCAGCTGGTCGGCCTGGTATTCCTGCACGATAGGCTCAATCAGCATATCGAGCTTGCCTTCCATCGCCTCATCCAGACGGTAGAGCGTCAGGTTGATGCGATGGTCGGTTACGCGACCCTGCGGGAAGTTATAGGTACGGTTACGGTCGCTACGATCGCCGCTGCCCAGCAGGTTACGGCGGGTAGAGGCTTCCGCCTGCTGGCGTTTCGCCATTTCCGCCGCGTGGATACGGGCGCCCAGCACGGATAACGCTTTAGCTTTGTTCTTGTGCTGGGAACGTTCATCCTGACACTCAACCACAATCCCGGTGGGCAGGTGAGTAATACGGATAGCGGAGTCGGTGGTGTTAACGTGCTGACCACCTGCCCCTGAAGAGCGGAAGGTGTCGATGCGCAGATCCGCCGGGTTGATATCCGGCAGTTCCGCTTCCGGCAGCTCCGGCATCACCGCCACCGTACAGGCTGACGTATGAATGCGTCCCTGAGATTCTGTCGCAGGCACGCGCTGCACGCGGTGACCGCCGGATTCAAATTTCAGTCGACCGTACACGCCGTCGCCGCTGATCTTGGCGATAACCTCTTTGTAGCCGCCATGCTCGCCTTCGTTGGCGCTCATGATCTCCACGCGCCAGCGACGGGATTCGGCATACCGGCTGTACATACGGAACAGATCCCCGGCGAACAGCGCCGCTTCGTCGCCACCGGTACCGGCGCGGACTTCCACAAAGGCGTTACGCTCATCATCCGGATCTTTCGGCAGCAGAAGCACCTGAAGCTGCTGCTCCATCTCTTCTGAACGCGCTTTTGCGTCCTGTAACTCTTCCTGCGCCATCTCGCGCATCTCAGGATCGTCGAGCATCATCTGCGCGGTTTCGATATCTTCCTGGACCTGTCGCCAGTCGGTAAAGCATTTTGAAACATCACTTAACTGCGCGTATTCACGCGACAGCGCGCGAAAACGTTCCTGGTCGGCAATGGTCCCGGCATCACCGAGCAGCGCCTGGACTTCTTCATGGCGCTCGTGCAGAGCTTCCAGTTTAGCGACGATAGAAGGCTTCATAGGCGTAAATGCACCTTGTCTTAGAAAATGGGTATAGGGCGCTATTCCAGCCCGAGGCTGTTGCGCAGAATAGTCAGGCGTTCATCGTCCCCGTCACGGGCAGCCTGCTGAAGAGATTTGGTTGGGGCATGGATCAGGCGGTTGGTCAGTTTCCAGGCTAAATCCTGCATAATCGCCTGCGCGTCGCCGCCCTGTTCAAGGGCCGCTAACGCTTTGGCCGTCAGGTCATCACGCACCTGCTCCGCCTGACCGCGGTATTCGCGGATGGTCTCGCTGACGCTTTGCGCGCGCAGCCAGGCCATAAATTCGCTGGTTTCCTGTTCAACGATGGTTTCCGCCTGCACGGCCGCCGCCTTACGCTGGGCAAGGTTGTGCGAAATGATGCTTTGCAGGTCATCCACGCTGTACAGGTAGGCGTTCGCCAGTTTGCCCACTTCCGGTTCGACATCACGCGGAACGGCGATATCCACCAGCAGCATCGGCTGATTGCGGCGGGATTTCAGCGCACGCTCGACCATCCCTTTCCCGATAATCGGCAGCGGGCTGGCGGTAGAACTGATAATAATGTCCGCCTCTTTCAGACGTTCATCGATGTCGCTCAGCGCAATCACCTCAGCGCCCACTTCATCTGCCAGCACCTGCGCACGTTCGCGGGTGCGGTTGGCGATGATCATCTTCTTCACCTTGTGTTCGCGAAGATGGCGCGCCACCAGCTCGATGGTTTCGCCCGCCCCCACCAGCATTACGGTGACGGTCGACAGGGATTCAAAAATTTGACGGGCAAGGGTACAGGCCGCGAAAGCAACCGAAACCGCACTGGCGCCAATGTCGGTTTCGGTTCGCACACGCTTCGCCACGGAGAATGACTTCTGGAACATTCGTTCCAGTTCGCTGGCTTTCAGATGCCCTTTCTGGGAATCGGCGAAGGCTTTTTTCACCTGGCCAAGGATCTGCGGCTCGCCCAGCACCAGAGAATCCAGACCGCTGGCCACGCGCATCAGATGGCTGACCGCATCGTTATCCTGATGCCAGTACAGGCTGTTGCGCAGCTCTTCTTCGTTGAGGTTGTGGTAGTCACACAGCCAGCGGATCAGCGCCTCGTGCAGGTTGTCCTGCTCTTCTACGCTCAAATACAGCTCGGTACGGTTGCACGTCGACAGCACCACGCCACCCTGCACCATCGGCTGTGCAAGCAGGCTGTCCAGCGCCAGGTCGAGCGTATCCGGCGAAAACGTAACGCGTTCTCGCAGTGAAACCGGGGCCGTTTTGTGGTTAATACCGAGTGCTAATAGGGTCATGTTGAGCGGGAGTAGTACCAGCGTTAATAAGGTTAGCAGGACGCATCATACAGGATGCGCGAGATCAATAAAAGAGACTGCCCCCTTTCGGAGTAATAGCTTACGCCACGCTTTGAGATAATTTGAACGTAGACGGTGGCACCCTTCAACGCTAGCATTAACAGTTATAACTGCAACGTATCTCAAGGATTTGTCATCATTATGACCCGAATGATTCGCCTGCTGCCTCTGGCGGCCCTGGTTCTGACCGCCTGTTCCGTTCATCAGCCGAAAGGCCCGGGCAAAAGCCCTGACTCACCGCAGTGGCGCCAGCACCAGCAGGACGTGCTGAAATTAAGCCAGTACCAGACCCGCGGTGCATTTGCTTATCTCTCTGACGAACAAAAAGTTTACGCTCGCTTCTTCTGGCAGCAAACGGGTCAGGACAACTATCGCCTGCTGCTGCTGAACCCGCTGGGCAGCACCGAGCTGGAGCTTAACGCGAAGCCTGGCGAAGCGCAGATCACCGATAACAAAGGCCAGCACTACACGGCAACCGACGCCGAAGAGATGATTGGCAAGCTGACCGGAATGCCGATTCCGCTCAATAGTCTGCGCCAGTGGATCCTCGGCCTGCCGGGTGACGCAACCGACTATATGCTCGACGATCAATACCGTCTGAGCCAGGTGAACTACACCCAGGGCGGTAAAACCTGGAAAGTGGTGTACAGCGCGTATGACAGCAAGACGCAACCGTCGCTGCCGTCCAATATGGAGCTGACGCAGGGTAGCCAGCGTATCAAGCTGAAAATGGACAACTGGATCGTTAAATGATGACCCACTGGCCCTCTCCCGCAAAACTGAACCTGTTTCTCTACATTACCGGGCAGCGCGCTGACGGCTATCACACCCTGCAAACGCTGTTTCAGTTTGTCGATTACGGCGACACCATCTCCATCGAACCGCGTCAGGACGGGCAGATTTGCCTGCTGACGCCGGTCGACGGCGTGGCGCATGACGATAACCTGATCGTGCGCGCTGCTCGCCTGCTGATGAAAACGGCGTCGACGTCGGGTCGTCTGCCGGCGGGAAGCGGTGCGGATATCCGTATCGACAAACGCCTGCCGATGGGCGGCGGTCTTGGCGGCGGCTCATCAAACGCCGCGACCGTACTGGTGGCGCTTAACCACCTCTGGGGCTGCGGTCTGACGACGGACGAACTGGCAGCGTTAGGGTTGACGCTGGGCGCCGATGTACCGGTGTTTGTGCGCGGCCACGCGGCGTTCGCTGAAGGTGTCGGTGAAATCCTCACGCCGGTCGATCCGCCGGAAAAATGGTATCTGATCGTTCACCCCGGCGTGAGCATTCCTACCCCGGTCATCTTTAAAGATCCTGACCTGAAAAGAAATACCCCGGCACGGTCAATAAAAACGTTATTAAATTGTGAATTCAGCAACGATTGCGAGGTTATCGCAAGAAAACGTTTTCGCGAGGTTGATGCGGTGCTTTCCTGGCTGTTAGAATACGCGCCGTCGCGCCTGACCGGTACAGGGGCCTGTGTCTTTGCTGAATTTGACACCGAAACCGCCGCTCGTCAGGTGCTTGAGCAAGCGCCGGTTTGGCTGCATGGTTTTGTAGCACGCGGGATGAACACCTCCCCCCTACAGCAGGCCATTCTGGCGCAGACTGAGTTTCGGTGACAACGTCACCCTGTTCCAGACGTTGCATCGCGCTCTTTAATACACCGCCTGGATAGCGTTTGCTTAGGCCCCGCAGTTTGCGGCGAACGCTATCCACCACTGGACGCATGCCTGAGGTTCTTCTCGTGCCTGATATGAAGCTTTTTGCTGGTAACGCCACCCCGGAACTAGCACAACGTATTGCCAACCGCCTGTACACTTCCCTCGGCGACGCCGCTGTAGGTCGCTTTAGCGACGGCGAAGTCAGCGTACAAATTAACGAAAATGTACGCGGTGGTGATATTTTCATCATCCAGTCCACCTGTGCTCCAACGAATGACAACCTGATGGAATTGGTTGTTATGGTCGACGCGCTGCGTCGTGCTTCTGCTGGCCGTATCACTGCTGTTATTCCTTACTTTGGCTATGCACGTCAGGACCGTCGCGTCCGTTCCGCGCGTGTGCCAATCACCGCTAAAGTTGTCGCTGACTTCCTGTCCAGCGTCGGCGTTGACCGCGTACTGACGGTTGACCTCCACGCAGAGCAGATCCAGGGCTTCTTCGACGTGCCGGTTGATAACGTATTCGGCAGCCCAATCCTGCTGGAAGACATGCTGCAACTGAATCTGGACAACCCGATTGTGGTTTCTCCGGACATCGGCGGCGTGGTACGTGCTCGTGCTATCGCGAAGCTGCTGAACGATACCGACATGGCGATCATCGACAAACGCCGTCCGCGCGCTAACGTTTCTCAGGTGATGCACATCATCGGTGACGTGGCTGGCCGCGACTGCGTGTTGGTGGACGACATGATCGATACCGGCGGTACGCTGTGTAAAGCCGCTGAAGCGCTGAAAGAGCGTGGTGCGAAACGCGTATTCGCTTACGCCACTCACCCGATCTTCTCCGGCAATGCGGTAAATAACCTCCGTAACTCCGTCATTGACGAAGTTGTGGTGTGCGATACCATTCCCTTGAGCGACGAGATCAAAGCGCTGCCAAACGTGCGTACGTTGACTCTGTCCGGGATGCTGGCCGAAGCGATTCGTCGTATCAGCAACGAAGAATCGATCTCTGCAATGTTCGAACACTGATCGAACACGGCCAAAAAACCCGCTACGGCGGGTTTTTTTGTTTATAGTATTTATTTGTATGACTTATGCCTCCTTCACCTGCCATTCACATGACAGATGATGCGCACACGGATGATAGATAATTGTGAAAAACGTAACCTCCTCACATGTTCTGCCCTTTCGCGCCCTCATCGACGCCTGCTGGAATGAGAAATACACATCGTCACGCTTTGTTCGTGACCTGATAGCCGGGATCACCGTCGGGATTATTGCCATCCCGCTGGCGATGGCGCTGGCGATTGGTAGCGGCGTCGCGCCGCAGTACGGGCTGTACACCTCGGCCGTTGCGGGGATTGTGATTGCGCTGACGGGCGGGTCCCGCTTCAGCGTCTCCGGCCCGACTGCCGCCTTTGTGGTGATCCTCTACCCGGTTTCCCAACAGTTTGGTCTGGCAGGCCTGCTGGTTGCCACCCTGATGTCCGGCATCTTTTTAATTCTGTTTGGTCTGGCCCGCTTTGGTCGCCTGATTGAATATATTCCCCTTTCCGTAACGCTGGGGTTCACCTCGGGGATTGGGATTACCATCGGGACCATGCAGATTAAGGATTTCCTCGGCCTGCAAATGGCCCATGTTCCGGAGCACTATTTACAGAAAGTGGGCGCGCTGTTTATGGCGTTGCCGACGGCCAACCTGGGCGATGCAGCCATTGGCATCGTTACCCTCGGCACACTTATCGTCTGGCCTCGCTTAGGCATTCGTCTCCCGGGGCATCTGCCCGCTCTGCTGCTGGGCTGCGCGGTGATGGGCGTTGTCAACCTGCTCGGTGGACAGGTCGCCACCATTGGCTCCCAGTTCCACTATGTTCTGGCGGACGGCTCACAGGGCAGCGGCATTCCGCAGCTGCTGCCGCAGCTGGTTCTGCCGTGGGACATGCCGGGCTCAAGCTTCACCCTAAGCTGGGATTCCCTTCGCGCTCTGCTGCCTGCCGCGTTCTCCATGGCAATGTTGGGAGCGATTGAATCCCTGCTCTGCGCCGTCGTGCTCGACGGCATGACCGGCACTAAGCACAAAGCCAACAGCGAGCTGGTCGGCCAGGGCTTAGGGAACATCGTTGCACCGTTCTTCGGCGGTATTACCGCTACGGCTGCGATTGCCCGTTCCGCCGCGAACGTACGTGCGGGCGCGACATCACCGGTTTCGGCGGTCATTCACTCCCTGCTGGTGATCATGGCGCTGCTGATCCTTGCCCCGCTGCTTTCATGGCTTCCACTCTCTGCCATGGCTGCGCTGCTGCTGATGGTGGCCTGGAACATGAGTGAGGCGCATAAGGTGGTTAACCTGCTGCGCCGTGCGCCGAAAGACGACATTATCGTGATGCTGATCTGCATGTCGCTGACCGTACTGTTCGATATGGTTATCGCCATCAGCGTCGGCATTGTGCTGGCCTCGCTGCTCTTTATGCGCCGCATCGCGCAGATGACGCGTCTCTCCCCGGTTAACGTTGAGGTGCCTGACGATGTGCTGGTGCTGCGCGTGATTGGCCCGCTGTTCTTCGCCGCAGCGGAAGGTTTGTTCAGCGATCTGGCGTCCCGCATCGCGGGCAAACGGATTGTGGTCCTGAAATGGGATGCCGTCCCGGTGCTGGATGCCGGCGGTCTGGATGCCTTCCAGCGCTTTGTTGCCCGCCTGCCGGAAGGCTGTGAACTGCGGGTGAGTAACCTTGAATTCCAGCCCCTGCGCACCATGGCGCGCGCGGGCGTGCAGCCGATCCCTGGCCGATTGTCCTTCTACCCTAACCGTGAAGCTGCATTAGCGGATCTGTGAGTCATCTGATGCAGAGACGCGTCTTTGCATCATCACCCCGATCGCCTGCTGGAGCCATTCAAGCACGGCAGGCGTCATCCACGTGCCCTTCATCAGATGCGGCTCCTGCTGCATGGCGAGGCGAAATTTTTGCTGGGTCTGCGGGTTTGTTCCCGCATAGGACTGGAATAAAACCAGCCAGTTTTCTGCCAGCTTTTGCGCATCGTCAGAAGCGGGACTGAGATTATCCCGCTGCGCCTGATGCAGCTTCGCCACCAGCGGCGGCCACTCCATCATCCGCTCAAAGTAGTGCGCCCGGGTAAAGGCCATCTCTTCGGCAGTGAGATATTTCTCCCAGATGCTGAGCTTTGATTCGGCAAACGCCCGCGTGATGTAATCAGTTATCTCCGGCGTAATGCCGGTTTGCTCCTGCATCTGCGGCTCCACGCTGTGCATCTCGTTCAGACGAGTCAAAAATTCCGGTTTGCCTGCGGTATCCTGCTCCAGGCGTTCCATCCACCGTGAAGCCAAATCGGTCGCCCGCGCGTCCGTGACGCTGACGTTCTGTTCCAGCAAGTGTTTAACCTCCGTCACCAGCCCCGACCAGATATCCGCCAGCGCCTCTTTCTCTACCGCAAACGGCAGTTGCTGCAACTCTTCTTTGCTAAACCAGCGATCGTACATATTCATTAACTCCAGAGTCTGTAGCCAGGATTCCAGATCCGGCGTCGCATCGTCGGTCAGCCCGGTACGCAACTCCACCAGCCGGTTGCGCAGCGTATGGATACTACGCAGTTGCTTGTCCAGCAGAGTGATTTGCCCGTCGAGTAATT
Organism: Enterobacter sp. YSU; assembly: GCF_016082135.1. Lineage (NCBI taxonomy): Bacteria > Pseudomonadati > Pseudomonadota > Gammaproteobacteria > Enterobacterales > Enterobacteriaceae > Enterobacter > Enterobacter sp. YSU. The sequence goes on along the minus strand of NZ_CP059487.1, from coordinate 3,807,988 downwards.
CGGCTAATGACAGCGAACGCTGTTCCAGAAAATCCCTGATTTCGGCAAGCTCCAGCCCGGCTTTTGCCAGCGTCTGGATCATATGCAGACGCTGCACATCCGCCAGGTTATAAAGCCGGTAGCCTGCCGCGCTTCTGGCAGAAGGTAACAACAGCCCTGTTTGCTCGTAGTGATGCAAAGTCCGCACGGTGATCCCGGCACGTTTCGCCAGTTCACCCACCTGTATCAACATAACGGCTCCTTTTGTTCTGCCAGTGTCGTTACTCTGGAGCCTTACGTTACGTGAGGGTCAATGCGTCATGCAAAAAAAAACGACTTCAGATGAAGTCGTTTCGGTGTTCTTTATGGGGCACTAGCTATGCTTGCGCTGGTCGCGGCGGCATCGTTTATCGTAATGGCGCACCCACCAGTATTTATCGCAGACTTCCTCATGTCCGCTCACGCGCGCCCCGGCGAGCCACAATACCGCACCTAGGAAGATACTCAGCACCGCGCCATGCGCAAAGTATTGTGGGAGGTCAAGCTGCGGTAATTGGTTTAAGATTGAATAACCGACACCGGCGACCATCACGAACAGTCCCAACCCCATTAGCACGTTACCGAGCATTGAAGCGTTTTTGCGTTTCATATGTCACCTCCGGAACTTTGGGTTGTCAGGGGAAAAGCCCCTTCTCCTTGTGTGTAAAGTATAGACAACGCCTCTTATATGAGTTGCGTGAATGATCACATTTACAGATCACTCCCGGACAAAAATTTACAAATAAGACATTGAACAGCTTGAAATTCTAATTGTTCAAAGAGGAAATTATTCGCATTTCGGTGTACCGCAGGCAGAACTTTGTCAAGCGGCGCGCCAGACAGTAAACTACGCGCCAGATCTGGAACCCATTAGGAAGTAAATCGTGACGATTAAACTGATTGTCGGCCTCGCCAATCCGGGCGCAGAGTATGCCGCTACCCGCCATAACGCCGGTGCCTGGTATGTTGATCTGCTGGCGGAGCGTTTGCGCGCTCCCCTGCGTGAAGAACCCAAGTTTTACGGGTATACCTCACGCATCAATCTTGCGGGTGCTGACGTGCGGTTGCTGGTGCCAACCACCTTTATGAACCTGAGCGGCAAAGCCGTGGCGGCCATGGCAACGTTTTATCGCATCAATCCGGATGAGATTCTGGTGGCCCACGACGAACTGGACCTGCCGCCAGGCGTGGCGAAGTTCAAACTGGGCGGCGGTCATGGCGGCCACAATGGTCTGAAAGACATCATCAGCAAACTGGGTAATAACCCTAATTTCCACCGTTTGCGCGTGGGAATCGGCCATCCGGGCGATAAAAACAAAGTTGTTGGTTTCGTACTGGGTAAACCACCGGTTTCTGAGCAGAAGTTGATTGACGAAGCGGTGGACGAAGCGGCCCGCTGCACCGAGATTTGGCTTCAGGATGGCCTGACAAAAGCCACCAATCGACTGCACGCTTTCAAAGCGCAATAATCGGCGCCCTGGGGCTTTTTTACCGCGCGTCGCGCGGGTTACGTGTATAATAGGCGTAGTTATTTACTTTTCTTCAATCGGTTATCGTTAACGGATTGATTATCAAGATATTAAGGTGATTTAGAAATGGGATTCAAATGCGGTATCGTCGGTCTGCCAAACGTGGGCAAATCCACCCTGTTTAACGCGCTTACCAAAGCGGGTATCGAAGCGGCGAACTTCCCGTTCTGTACCATCGAACCTAACACCGGCGTTGTACCAATGCCGGACCCGCGTCTGGACCAGCTCGCGGAAATCGTGAAACCGCAGCGCATTCTGCCAACCACCATGGAATTCGTGGACATCGCGGGCCTGGTAAAAGGCGCATCCAAAGGTGAAGGCCTGGGTAACCAGTTCCTGACCAACATTCGTGAAACCGAAGCGATCGGCCACGTTGTGCGCTGCTTCGAGAATGACAACATTATCCACGTTAACAACAAAGTGGATCCGGCTGACGACATCGACGTCATCAACACCGAGCTGGCGCTCTCTGACCTCGACACCTGCGAACGCGCGATTCATCGCGTGCAGAAGAAAGCCAAAGGCGGCGACAAGGACGCGAAAGCGGAACTGGCTGCGCTGGAAAAATGTCTGCCACAGCTGGAAAACGCGGGCATGCTACGCGCGCTGAAAAACTTGACTGACGAAGACAAAGCGGCGATCAAATACCTGAGCTTCCTGACCCTGAAGCCAACCATGTACATCGCCAACGTTAACGAAGACGGTTTCGAGAACAACCCGTATCTGGACAAAGTGCGTGAAATCGCTGCGGCGGAAGGTTCTGTGGTGGTAGCGGTTTGCGCTGCCGTTGAATCTGATATTGCAGAGCTGGACGACGCCGACCGCGAAGAGTTCATGGCCGAACTGGGTCTGGAAGAGCCGGGCCTGAACCGTGTGATCCGCGCGGGCTATGAGCTGCTGAATCTGCAAACCTATTTCACCGCTGGGGTGAAAGAAGTGCGTGCGTGGACCATCCCTGTAGGTGCGACTGCGCCTCAGGCGGCCGGTAAAATCCACACCGACTTCGAGAAAGGCTTCATTCGTGCGCAGACTATCGCGTTTGAAGACTTCATCACCTACAAGGGTGAGCAAGGCGCGAAAGAAGCAGGCAAGATGCGTGCGGAAGGGAAAGATTACATCGTTAAAGATGGCGACGTGATGAACTTCTTGTTTAACGTTTGATTTGTTTTGAATGAAAAAAAATCCACGCTTAGGCGTGGATTTTTTTATAGAGTAACGAACTTATCCCCTTTTGCGCAGATAGAACTCTAGATATTTTTTGGGTCTATCCTGAAACGCACGCTCTTTGCCGTAGTTATAAGCATCGTTAAAATATTTATACGCTTCCTCGAATTGATTCAACTCATAACAGACCATGCCGAGATCGATTAAGGGTGCAGTGTCTATATCCGATCCACGTGTCCGTAATGTCGTCTCTCCCCATTTCTTTGCCTCAGCGTAATCCGCGAGATCAAAACATGCGCTGTACATGCAGGCAGCGATCCAGTTGGCGAGTTCCCATTCGAACTTTGGCTCAGGAAGAGCTTGCCAGGCTTTTTGGTATTGCTCTAAAGCCTCGACGTATTTTTTATCATCGTGAAACTCGTTTCCTTGTTCAACAAAGGAGTTAATTTCAGATTCAATTTTTGGGTTTTCAAGGTCTTTCATGGAACAATGCTCCTTCATTGGAAATATTGTGATTTTTCCTGTGGGCCAATATAACTTTTATTATTAATAGCGAATTTAGTACGCAGGTCCTGATCGAGACAACGTGTTATGAACCATATCAAAGGAATAAAACCAATCATACCAGCCATTTTGTTGAACTGCGAAACTACAGATAACAACCACTTCCTTCGACAAATTTAATGTTAAGTAATAGAAATAAGCCTTTTCAGGCGGTGCAGACAATAATAGCTCTCCGCCCTCTGCATTGAAGATTTTAAAACGGTTGGTAATAGTTCTGGTTCGCTTATCGCAAAGACTAATTGGCGTGCAGGATCGACCATGGCGGCATATAAGCGAGGTGTGTTTAGACTTATAGTTCTTGAAGAGAAGATCCATTCGAGCATGTTTTTTCTCTGGAAAACCTGAAGTCAGCGATCATGTTCGCTCTCAATAAAAATGTTTTTTATACATGGATGATGTTGAATTTTTTGATATTGATGCTTGCTTCACTTTTTAAAACGGCCTCGAGACTCCATTGATGTTTGAGGAATTTTTTATTAAGAAAACAACCTTGAATTTAGTTTTGGATTGAATATTTTATCTGAGAAATAATAAAAATATAATCTGTTTGATTATTGATAACTTTCCTGTCTCTGTAATTATAGTATTTTAAAAGAAAAGAATTGATATATCTCATCACGGACCATAAAAATGCATCAATGTACTAAGGTCATCTCTATCTTGTGCGGTGAGTTCATTTCTCTCCATTTTATCATATTTAAACATTATGCCTTTCATAGGAGGGCCGGACTCATGTTTAATTGCCATGCTCATTAACTCATCGATATCAGATTCTTTTATTAAAGTTCTCTTTAAGAATTCAAAGAGCATTTTCCCTGCATCTTTTCTTTCTAAAAAATACATTTAGATTACTCTACTATTTTTATGTAAAAATCACCAATATAATTAGATGCGCCTTCTTTGTCGCTGACCTATAGTTGCTCATTAAAAATGAAGTCTATACTTTATTTTTTCTATTTTCGATAGAAATTAAAACCTCACAAGCATCTTTTTCACTCACTTGAACTTTTTTAGCCGCATCAATACTCACTTCTTCCTCCTCCTCTTTCATAACCATCCCCCCTGAATAAAACCTAATAAATAAACGCCCTTCTCTCTCGATAAGGATCACTCCATAATTATTAAATATTATTTTATCCATATTACTTCCATCTTTTATTTTTCAATAGTGTGATTTTTAAATAATTTAGCAAAGACTGCGTCAGGGGGTTGTGCGGGATCTTCTCAGCAAAATCTTCGAGCGGTGAATATTCTGTAGTGGTGGCGGTTTGCGCCGCGGTTGAATCTGATATCACTGAAATGAACGACGCCGATCGTGAAGATTTCATGGCCGAACCGGCTCTGAACCGCGTGATCCGCGCGGGCCATGAGATGTTCAGCCTGCAAACCTACTTCACCGCGGGCGGAAAGAAGTGCGCGCGTGAACCAACCCTGTCGGTGCGACTGTGCCTCAGGCGGCTGGTAAGATCCACTCCGACTTCGAGAAAGGCTTCATTCGTGCGCAGACTATCGCGTTTGAAGACTTTATCACCTACAAGGGTGAGCAAGGTGCGAAAGAAGCAGGCAAGATGCGTGCGGAAGGGAAAGATTACATCGTTAAAGATGGCGACGTGATGAACTTCTTGTTTAACGTTTGATTTTTTTATTGCGTGGCTAAAACACATTGTTTAAGAGTTCTGTTTTCATGCTGGGTTCAAAAGGAATGATATCGGCAGTCACAAGCTTTAACGCCTGAAAAAGATCCTCGCCTAAGCGCTCTTCAAAAGAGTCAAGAATCTTATATTTAGCGAGAATGACACTGCCGTTTCTTGGGATCCGTCTTCCGGAGGCCAGGATAATTCCCCTTTACGCACACCTTTTTAAACCACTTGTTGGAATTATTTATATAGTATCTCTTTTGCCACCGGCTATTGTTATCATTTTTTGGGCTCATTTGATATTAATACGCAGGGCCTGATCGAGACAATGCGTTACGCTTCATATCATAGGAATAAAACCAATCATGCCAGCCATTTTGTTTTACTGGATAACTACAGACAACGACCACTTCATTTGACAGGTTGAATGTTAAGTAATAAAAAGTCGCGCCTTCAGGAGGTGCAGACCAAAATAGTTTTTCGCCATGAGCATTGAAGATGGTCAAAACGGTTGGTAATGATTTTGGTTCGCTTAATGCAAAGACTAACTGGCGTGTAGGATCGACCATAGCGATATCTAAGCGAGGTATGTTTAGACTTATATTTCTTGAACAGTGAATCCATTCGAGCGCGTTGTTTTCTCTAATGAATCTTAAGTAAGCAATCATACATGTCCTAACTGCATAAAATTATCAACCCTTCTAAATATAAATTATATAAGACCCATGTTGAATGATGCTTGATATAATCGAACAATTTATTACGGGAGTGATGATATTTTTATCCCATCCAAAGATTACTCTCAGGTTGTTACCGAAAACCCTAAAATCTGGAGCCTCATCCCAAAGGCATTTTAAATCACATTTAATATAGCAGAATACTAAACATCATTACTATTAAAAACACCTATTAAATAAGATTCATAACGAGCGGGTTGTATCTCTTTATAAGTAAAGATGACAAAAATATCATGGATTCCTTTTGAACATTTTTTTTCTGATATCCTTAGTGGGCTTTCTTTGTATCTATAGCCCGGGATTAAACCATCTGATAACTTTACGCCTCGCATCTTACTTACCATTTTTGTTTTTTTGCAGTCCTCAAGCTTATCAAAACTTTTAGAGTTATATAAACCGAAACGAACGACAGCATCACAACATGGACAGGATATTTCTTTTTCGTTCCTTAAGAAGTCATCTTCAAGCCCATCATGGATAAGTTCTTTTCTTTTCTGAAAATTAATTAAAGTCATATTTTCCTCAAAAAACCATTTTCAATTAGTGCTTCGATCGCTTCGGATGTTTCGTATTGGGTTCCTCTGCCCGGTTGCCCAAACCATGGTATAGCAGGACCACTATCTACCGGCAACGGTTTTAGAACTTCATAAACCGAATATGGTTTGTTTAAAGTATTTTGTTGGAGGGCTCTCCCCTCGAAAGATGATCCCGCAGGGGATATAAACGTACCACTATCGCGGAAACCATCTGCATCGGTCCAACCACCGTAGCGGTCAACTTTTGTACCAGGTTTTAGAGTCGTTTTCGTTGCAGTAATAAATCCACGATTAGGAGGCCAGGCACCATCGCCCATAAATTTCTCTAATGCCGCCCAGTCTTGTTTCTTCCATAACGCGTAGGCCTTAGATGCTTGTGTTCTCGAAGAGAACTGACGCTTATTAGATTTTTTCTGAAACTCATTCCAGTCATTTTTACAACGACTCAACCCCCACGGATCCACCCACCCCAGCGCATTTGGCGCATACTGGTAAAGGTTAATCCCTCCCGCCAGCCCTATCGGGTCCTGCTGCGTAAATCGTCCGCAGTCCGGGTCATAATACCGGAACAGATTGTAGTGCAGCCCTGTCTCACGATCCAGGTATTGCCCCTGCATACGCAGGTTCTGGGAATATCCTGATACCTGCGTCTCGCTTTCCCGCAGCAGTTTGCCCCAGGCGCTGTTCACGCCTTCCCAGCGCACCTGCCCTTCGATATCCGTCATCCGCTCCGGCGTGCCGTTGGGCTGGCAGTGGAACCAGAAGATTTCCGGGGCATCAACGCCGTCAATACGCGCCAGCGGATCGTAGCTGTCCTGATCGCTGTAGACGTAGGTCAGCGGCACATCACCGTGCACTTCCTGCAACAGCCGGAACCCTTCCCATACAAACCGGGTGGTGACTGGCTTGCCGGTCGGCTGCCCAAACAGCATCTGGCGGCGCGTTTTGCTGATGCGGCGCCCGAGCGGGTCATAGCGGAAGCTGACCTGCGTCTGCGGCCTGTTGCGGTCCCGCGGCTGGCTGATGACCTCCGTCAGGTGGTGCTCGCCGTCATAGCGGTAGTGCCAGCGGGTCTGGCCGTTATCCTTCTCCACGGTACGACCGTGGATGTCATAGCGCCAGCGAATGCCGTTGAGCTGCGTCAGGCGGTTGTGCGTGACCTTCTCAGCAGACTCTTCAAGCGATAAAGGTTCTGTAGTGGTAGCGTTTTGGAACGCGGTTGAATCCGATATCGCTGAAATGAACGACGCCGATCGTGAAGATTTCATGGCCGAGCAGGATCTGAACCGCGTGATCCGCGCGGGCCATGAGATGCTCAGCCTGCAAACCTACTTCACCGCGGGCGTAAAAGAAGTGCGTGGACCATCCCTGTGGGTGTGGGTGCGACTGCGCCTCAGGCGGCCGATAAAATCCACACCGATTTCGAGATAGGCTTTATTCGTACACAGACTATCGTGTTTGAAGACTTTATCACCTACAAGGGAGAGCAAGGCGCGAAAGAAACAGGCAAGATGCGTGCGGAAGGCAAAGATTACATCGTTAAAGATGGCGATGTGATGAACTTCTTGTTTAACCTTTGAGTTGTTTTTAATGGGAAAAAAACCCGCTTGGGCGTGGATTTTTTTTTACATGGTAAAGAGAATGATGTCGGCAGTCGCAAATTTTAACGTCTGAAAAGGGTGCTGGTGTAAACGCTCTGCTGGTCAGGCAAGTCTCTCACCTTTAGCAGGTATACCCCCTTTGCGTACGCCAGTTTCAGGCACTCTTGTCGCTGTAATTTTAATGTTAAATGTGAATTTAGTACGAAGGTCCTGATCTAGACAACGCGTTACGCTTCATATCCCAAGAATAAAACCAATTATGCCAGCCATTTAGTATTACTGTAAAATTACATACATCAACCACTTCCTTTGACTGGTTTAATGTTAAGTAATAGAAAATAGCACCTTCAGGAGATGCAGACCAAAATAGTTTTTCACCCTGAGCGTTGAAGATGGTCAAAACGGTTGGTAACGGCTTTGTCTCGCTTAATACAAACACAAATTGGCGTATTGAATCGACCATTGCATTGTCTAAAAATGGTTTGCCGAAAATATATTTTATCATTTAGCGATCAAAACGCTTCTATGATCAGTTTCATTTTTTATCCAGAAAATTTCATCTTGAGGTAACGATCCATTACTGCAAAAATCAACAAGTTCACCTTGCCAACCATCAGGAACATATTCTTGATAATACATAGTCTCAACATATTCCGAATATAATCTTTTATTATCAAAGTCTATAAATAAATCCGGCATAAGTTCATATATATCCCACCAAATTGTTTTTTGCGAAAGCCTTTTATAAAACTTCTCAGCAATGTCATCCTTATCGTATGAATAGCCATCTTTAATTAAATCATCAATGAATATCTGCGCGTTTTCTTCATTTACAACTGGTATGTCATATCTTTCCTTATGGGTATTCTGTAGGTTTATTTTCACCCCACTTTTCACAAAATCCTCTACCCATTTTACTCTGTCTAAGACCCACATTTCCTTGAACGCAACGAACCAATAAAATCTTCCTTCATACTTAACTATCACAAGGAGTTCGTCATCTTTATTGATATTCATATAGTAACCTATCTTACATTCCCGGAGCCTGGAATCGCTACTTCTTCAAGCCATTCTGCCCATATTGATGGTAATTCATACGACCTACCTGGCGTAGTCGGATCCACGCGTAATGTTTGATTTTTTTATAGAGTAACGAACTTATCCCTTTTGCGCAGATAAAACTCTAGATATTTTTTAGGTCTATCCTGAAACGCACGCTCTTTGCCGTAGTTATAAGCATCGTTAAAATATTTATACGCTTCCTCGAATTGATTGTACTCCTAAAAGACCATGCCGTGATCGATTAAGGATGCCGTTACTATACCCGATCCACTGGTCCGCATTGTCGTCTTCCCCCATTTCTTTGCCTCAGCATAGTAGTGAGAACAAAATAAACACTATACATGCAGGCAGAAAACCGGTTTGGCTCCCATTCGAACTTTCGCTCAGGGAGAGCTTGCCAGTTTTTTTGGTATTGCTCTAAAGTCACGGCATATTTTTTATCATCGTGAAACTTCAACAAAGGAGATAATTTCAGATTCAATTTTAGGGTTTGCAAGGCCTTTCATGGAACAATGTTTCTTGATTGGGAATTCTGGCATTGTTCATACGCAAGCCTTGTTGGAGTCTGCTGCGCTACCCTATAATTCTCCATTTATACTAAATTTTAATCTTTCCATTCTATGTATATACCGCAATCAAAGGATCTTTCATTTGATTGCACTGTTAGCTCACCCCATTCAAAGTTCCATGTAACTCCATAAGGGGGGGTACTTATCTTTACCATTTTCTCTTTGGAAAGTTTATTTTGAATCCAGTCTGTCAGTCTTCTTTCTTCATCTTTAAGGTTTTTTAACGATGCTCTAAGTTCCCAATCTTTAAGTGTTTGATAGAAGTCCCCATCTTTACTTGTAAGAAAAAGAGATGAATTAAATGAAAAAACAGCTGGTCTAAACTCCACAATAAAGTTCTGCCCTTCCCATTCAATATCATCTTTCGCAAAATAAAATTTACCTATCCTAGTGAATTCAGAATGGGCTTTGTAAAATTCAGAAGAAGTAAAATTTTCAAAAGAACTAAGTTCAATCGAGTAGCCATCAATTTTAATGCTTCCATCTTTAAAATTTAATGTCATTTTTTTCATATATCTATCACCTTGCCAGGAATTAATTTACTACGTGCTTCTTCAGGTATATAGAATTGCATCCCTCCACCTTTTCCGTATTGCGGATTCGCATTAGCACGACCACTAGCAACAAATATATCCTCAGAAACATAATATGCCCTAACCTTTGTTCGCAATGGGAAATCTGGATTAAGTTTCACCTGTAACGCTTCATGATATCCTAATGAATCACCTTTATATTGCCTAACTGTAGGATGAGTTACGGTATATGAAGGTAACTGATCACCATTTGGATGTAATGCATAAAGGACTGTTCCTTTTTTAAGCGTTCTGTTCGAGTAACTATCGATTCCTTTATAGTCTTTATTATGAGGGCCTTGCCATTGAGTCGCTTCTTTAGAAGGATCCTTACATTTTCGGCTCAACCCCCACGGATCCACCCACCCCAGCGCGTTCGGCGCATACTGGTAAAGGTTTATCCCTCCCGCCAGCCCTATCGGGTCCTGCTGCGTAAACCTTCCGCAGTCCGGGTCATAATACCGGAACAGATTGTAGTGCAGCCCTGTCTCACGATCCAGGTATTGCCCCTGCATACGCAGGTTCTGAGAATATCCTGATACCTGCGTCTCGCTTTCCCGCAGCAGCTTGCCCCAGGCGCTGCTCACCCCTTCCCAGCGTACCTGCCCTTCGATATCCGTCATCCGCTCCGGCGTGCCGTTGGGCTGGCAGTGGAACCAGAAGATCTCCGGGGCATCAACGCCGTCAATACGTGCCAGCGGATCGTAGCTGTCCTGATCGCTATAGACGTAGGTCAGCGGCACATCCCCGTGCACCTCCTGCAACAGCCGGAACCCTTCCCAGACAAACCGGGTGGTGACTGGGTTACCGGTTGGCTGTCCGCCCACCATCTGGCGACGCGTTTTGCTGATGCGTCGTCCGAGTGGGTCATAGCGGAAGCTGACCTGCGTCTGCGGCCTGTTGCGGTCCCGCGGCTGGCTGATGACCTCCGTCAGGCGGTGCTCGCCGTCGTAGCGGTAGTGCCAGCGGGTCTGGCCGTTATCCTTCTCCACGGTGCGACCATGGATGTCATAGCGCCAGCGAATGCCATTCAGCTGCGTCAGGCGGTTGTGCGTGACCTTCTCAGCAGAGCCTTCGAGCGGGTTACCGGCTGCATCCCAGCGCCACTGCTCCTGGCCGGGCAGCGTGCCGTCCTGAACCAGCAGACGTCCGGCGCTGTCATACTGCCAGCGGTACCAGCTGAACGGGTTATCGTCACGCTCTTCGCGGACCAGGTTATTGCGATAGTCGTAATCCCAGCGGCGGGACCAGCGGCGCGGCGACGGGCGCTGGGCATTGCCGGTAAAGACGTCCCGGCGATGCAGTCGGCCAAGGCGGTCATATTCGCTGCGTGTGGTTAGCAGCCCCTGCGTACGGCTGGTTTCACGGTGAAGTTCGTCGCGGGTAAAGTCGGAGACCGAAAGCTTATCAAGCGCGATGCTGAGCAGATGCCCGCTGCCGTAGTAGAACTGTTTCAGCTCCCGGCCATCGGGCAGCGTGACGGAGGTGCGGTTACCCAGCGCGTCATACTCCCACGCCAGCTCCCCGTGTTCGCCCGTTTCGCGCGTGACGCGCCCGAGCGCGTCATACTCAAACACAAGCTCCTGCTCGGCCTCGGCGCTCCAGGCATCGGCTGAAAGCGCGGGATGCAGCCCAATCCGGCTCAGAAGGCCGGACGGGGTGTAGTGGTAGCGGGTCTGCCCCTCCGGCGTGGTGCGGGCGACCAGCTGGCCGCTCGCGCTCCAGGCGAAGGCATGGGTAATGGCCTCCGGATGTCCGGCGGCAAAGGTGCGCGCTATCGTACGCCCGCAGGCATCGTAGCGATACTGCGAGGCCACGCCATCCAGCCCCACCTCTTCCAGCAGCAGCGAGTCTGCGCCCCAGCGGAACTGATACGCTTCGCCGTTTTCGTTTTCCAGGGCAATCAGACGCCCGCGGCTGTCCCAGCGGCGGCGCACCTCTTCACCCTGCGTATTACGGGTGGCGGTTAAGCGCCCTGCCTCGTCGTATCTGAACTCGCTCTCTTTCCCGTCGGCGCCCGCATGCTTCACCGGCAGGCCACGTTCGTTCCATTTGAGCGACTCGGTCCAGCCTTCTGGTCGGTCGAGCTGCACCGGACGCCCCGCGGCGTCGTAGCGGTAACGCGTCTCTTCGCCGTCGGCGCTTATCTCAGCCACCAGCCAGCCCAGCGGATGATAACGGTATTGTGTCACTCGGCCCGAACAGTCCGTCGCACGCACCATCTGCCCGGCCTCGTTGTACTCCTGGTAACGGCTGTTCCCGGCGGCATCGACTTCTTCCACAACCTGACCAAACTCGTCCCGACGCAGCAGCGTGGTCTGCCCCATCGGATCCACCACGCGTTTCAGTCCGTGATGTTCGTCATACAGGAACCGGGTGGCGCTACCGTCGGCTTCGATGATGGACGCCGGAAGCGCACGGTGCTCCAGCCAGGTGGTGGTGCGGGTATTGCCGTCGGCGTCGATCTCCTGCACCCGGTTGCCCATCTCGTCATAGACGAAGGTAACGGCATTACCCAGCGGATCGATGCGACGCGTGAGGAGTTCGTTGTCATCCCACTCGTAGCGCCAGTTCTCACCGCGCTCGTCAACGTAGCGAACAATCAGGTTTTGCGCGTTCCAGTAATGCTTTCGCGTCTGACCGTCGTAGTGATCGACGGTCGTCAGCCCGGCGGCTAAATCGTAGCTAAAGCGACAGCCGTCGCCGGTGCTGGTGCGGTTTTCCACCACGCGCCAGTGGTCGAATTTTTGCCAGCGGTATTCGCTCTCCAGCCCGCCCGGCAGACGGTGCCAGACCATCAGGCCATCATCGTTATAACGGTATTCACGGGTAACCACGCCGGAGGCATCCGTTGCGCTGGCCAGCTGGCCGCGCGCGTCGTACCCCCACTGCATCAGCGGCCATGTCTGGTTGCCGTCAAAATGGCTGGCAGCGGTAACGCGCTGCGGGAAACGTTCATCGTCATAGCGCAGGGTGACATCGATCGCTCGCGGCTCATCGTGCAGACCGACCAGCCGCCCGTGCTCATCCCATTCAGTCAGCAGCGCGTTGCCGTATTCGTCGCTGAGGGAGGCCAGGCGCAGGATGGAGGGGTTAGCGCGGGTCGGTTTATACAGACGCCACACCGCGCCGTCATCGTCGGCTATCGCCACGTCGCCGCTCTCATTGCGGCGGATGATAATGCCTTCGCTGATGCTGTAAAACACGCGGTCGACCGGCGGCAGCTCGAAGCTCAGCTCGCGCCCGGTTTCATCGAACCAGGTGGCGTTGTTTTCTTCCAGCGTCAGATAGCTGTCAAAGGTGGTAGCCCAGCCCAGACCAAACAGCCCTTCGCGGGTGGTCAGGCTGTTGTAGCTGCGCTGCCAGCGCAGTGGAAAGCGCCCCGGCAGCGAGAAATCGAGTTCGTCGTCGTCATTCAGCACCTTCACGCCGGTAGCGGCGTGAACCGGGTGCGAAGAGCCGAATACGGCGTTGACGGCCATATCAGCCAGCATCCCGCCACCGGCAGCAGCCAGCGCACAGGGCATGTTTTTCAGGATCTTGCCCGGACGCCCGCGCAGCAGGGAGAGCGCAATCATCCCCAGCGCCAGACCCGGCGTTTTGCCGCTTTTGATGTCGCGGACCGTGAGCGTGTCGCCGCCAATGATCACGTTCGGGGATACGTCGTCGGAAACGGTGCCCTCGCAGGTGGTGCGATCTTTTGCGCGCACCGCAGGCTGTCCGTTGATGAAGACGCTTTTCGAGCCTTCCGCCAGATACTGCGGCCCGGAGTGCTTATCACACGCCACCTTGTCTTCTTCCAGTGGCGAGGTCCCTGCGGCGGCAGAGGCGACGCTCGGCTGCCACATCTCGCTGCCGAACTGTCCGGCAGCGGAGAGCAGCATGCCCGCGTAGTCGGCAAAGCTGCCCGGCGACTGCGGCTCAGGGGACGGGGTATCGGCAGGCGTTAACGTCCCGGCGGCGCGCGCAGCGGGAAGTTTATTTGTCAGAACATTGCTCGAACCGGTGGTGATTTTGCCCGCGGGCGACGGCGGGAAAAGCGCGTTACCCAGCCCTTCAGCGGCGTTGCTGATATCGTCGGTGATCCCGGCGACGTTCGCCAGAACCCCGCCGATAATGCCGCTCAACAGACAGCTGGATCCAATCGCCGCCACGCCTGCTGCTGCGGCCCCGGCTCCCAGCAGTGGGGCCGCGACGGTCGCTGCCGCGCCCACCGCCGCGCCAATCACCGCATAGGCAGCGCCTTCCGCCACAATGCTGGTAATATCAGCAAAAATGCTGGAGTGAATAATCTCGTCGCCCTTACGGGCCGCGTTGTTATCGCTCATGCCTTACACATTCCGGTTGTCGTTTAGCGTCAGACTCTGCTTCAGTGCGCTCCAGCGCGCCTCGTCCTCTTCCGTAAAGGCTTTTAAGGCCGAGAGGGTAAAAATCATCAGTACCGGTTTGCCTGGCGTCTGCACGGCCAGCTGTTTTTGCCACAGGCGCTGGCCGTTACGGTCAAAGGTGGTCTCAACTTCAACCCCATCAATGTTGCCGGCAGACCCGGCTTTTACGTGCTGAAATTCGCTCTGGGCGATCTCACCCATCTGAGGACGCAGCACGTCCCACTGGCGGTGAAACTCTTGTTCGTAGTCGCTGCCATCCGGGATAACGCCGCGGCTGACTACCACGGACAGCCCGCTTTCGTCATCGCGAATGATGTTCATGCTGTTGTCCTGCCAGGCGGCAGGAAAAAGGGTAAAGGAACCTTCCTGGAGGGTGTATTTCATAAGTGAACTCGGGATGATTAATATTGTGAGAAACAAAAGAGGCCAATCCGTGCTGGCCTTTTGGCGGGCTGTTTTATTTAAGCCACTGGCCTGACTGTTCGACTAAAACATGACTGCCTTTGCTGACAACCAATTTCACAAGTGCATACGTTACGGTGTAAACGGTCTCGCCATTCTTGTACGTTGAGCCGATTATTTTACCTGCGGAGTCGTGCAACGTTTTTCCCCTTAAGGAGATCGTACTGTTATCGCTTTTGCGCACGCCGAGATAGGCCATCTGGTCACATTCGCTATCAAAATGACCGCACTTATTTATAAGAGAAATAGCGAACCTTTTGGTGTCCAGTTTTCTGGTTTCAGCGTTTTGAACCGAAGCGGCTTTACGTAACGTATAACGCTGCGGAGCATAATAATTTCCTTTTTGAGGAGGAGTAACTAAACGCCATTCCATCTCACTCCCCTTTATTTCCAGAACAGCCCGTCCGCCTGGGCCGCCAAATGATGAGTTGAACTCAACGTTGGCACGATTGCCAGCGATCGTACCGCTAAGATTTTGCTCATCATCTTCAGGGCAATCTATGCGGTTTCCTCTCTGGGAGATATAGCAATAAGAGCCGGTGATCCGGTTGCCTGATTCAGCTAACCGCAGTGTTAACGTCGAGTCGTTCTCGAATTCGCCAGCCCAGTCCCCGTCAAACGCGAGGCCTGCCTGGATGTTCGTTGCAAAATGCATCGCATTGAATCTGGCAGCCCATTGCTTAATATCGGCATGAATAACCGGGCTATTATCAGAAGACTGGTAATGAATAACGTCCGACTCCGGAACCACCCAGGCCGCAAATATTTTGCCGTCAGGATCGATGACCAGCGCTGACGCATTCTCCTGGCAGAGATCCTTTAGCCAGCCTTCGACAAACAATCCTCCACCTGTGGTGGTATGCGGTTCACCGAAGACATCAAAGTTATCAATAAAGGTCTGGTAATGATTTCCCAGCGTCTTCCTGAGATTGTCTGTCACTTCGCTAACGTTAATGATGCGATTTACCGTATTGAGGTTATTGTATTGCGATAATTCAAGCGCAGTTGACGTTTTACCTACGCCTGCCCATAAAGCAGTGAACAATACGACTGCCAGAAATTTCTTGGTCATAAATCACTCTAAAGAATCATTATCGTAATTCATTGTTATTTTTACAACCTTACTGTCTTTAACCTCAAAAGAGAGTAATTTCTTACCCAATTCATAGGAAACCCACTGCTCCCCGGAATCATTTTCGACCTGGCCACCACCATATGTTTTATTAAGTTCATTTAATGTTGAACCAATATGGATCCCGCGAGCTGTTTTGCTATCCGTAGTAGTTAGCGTAATCTGCGCCACAATATAATCGTCAACACTTCGCTCGGTTTTATCCCACCAGAGATTGGAACTGAATATTTTTAACCCAGTCTTCTGATGCTGGTAGAATTTATAGTTCGTTCCGTCAAAAGGAACCTCACCGACAAAACTACCTTCCACAGAAAGTGCAATTTTACGCGCAACCTCAGGAGTCCATCTATCGCCCAGTGCCAAAATCTGGTCTTTTATCTGCAGAGAAAAATCCTCTTTAGCCAGACTGGGCGGCATAGTCTGAGCTACTACTTCATAACTACTCAGAAAGGTAGACATGAGGGTAAAAAAAAGAGAGACAGAAAGGCTTTTTTTCACGTTAATCGTCATTTGCTGGATAAATATTATGCTACTCACCACTTTAAAAAGCGGTGAGTAATGAAATAAGCATTTTTAGTCAGCGCTAATAGCGATCCCACCCAAACAGTCAGGTTTTTTTACCGTGAAACTGAAGCTTATTTTTTGTCCATTCATATCCTTTGGCGCTGTATAACTGGTCACTTCGTTCTCCGAACGGCCTCGCGGATAATCAGTTAACGTCAGTTGCGGATAATGTTTTTTAACCGTGTCGAGAGTGATGCACTGGCCGGACGGTGAAAAATTCAGTAACGGTGCCATACCTTCACTTTCTTTACTTAAACGTAAATCAATTGCAGTAATGTTCGTTCCATCCGCCAGTTTGATATCGTCGGCATTGTAGAAATTGATATATTCATTCTGTTTCGTTAGCTTGAATGACAACGGAGCGTTATCCAGACTGTTAACGGACAACGTTTTGAGTGATGCGCTCATTTCTGTAATGAACTGCCAAAGATCCTGTTTTTGCATGTTACCTCCTGCCATTCCCGTCGTTAATAAAGCCGCAAGCACCGCACCCGTTTTTAGACTATGGATAATTTTTATCATACCAACCGCCATAATAATCTTCGTAATATTGCCCTGTGGTAGACGTTTGTTCGCCTTTGCCAAAGATACGGCCTATCTGCGTACGCGCTTCACTTTCCTTTATAGCCCCACGTTCGAGAGAATCATAGATACGATTATATTGTGTCTGATTTGCTGGATTGCCTGCAATACCGATATCCCCACCCTTGTTGGCTATGATTTCGCGTTGGACCCGGATATTGTTCAACGTTGCAGCGCCTTCATCACTGAGTGTGCTGTTGAGATAGGCGTCGCGCGAAGAAAAATCAATGTTGGGTTCATATAAAGCGTGACCACTTTCATGTGACAGAGACTGAACGACTGCATTCGGGTTACCGAGCTCATTTTTATCAACGGTAATAACGCGCTTTTGACGATTGGCAAACGTCCCCTTGCCTGCTTCACCTTCTTCAAATGTCCAGCCTCGTTTCTTTAACGTAGCTATGTCATTTTTCATAGTAGGTGATTTATCGACAAGACTATCTACATCCTTTCCATATCCGCTTGAAGGAACATTGGATGCTTGAGGCGTAGCGTTTTTAGAGGTTTCGGCAGGTGCGCTGGCAGCCACACCAGCCTTACTCTCCTTTCCCGGCGCAAATTTCTCCTGCACCGCCGCATCAATATCCCCTTTATGCCCTGACCCCGGTGCCGTGGTGCCCGGTTTTGTGCCAGAGGTATTCAGGTGCAGCTTACCGCCCGTGGTGATATAACCATCCCCTTCCACAAAGAAATTAAACTCTTTGCCGATCAGGTTAATCTTGCCGTTAGCATTCAGTTCAATGGCGCTTTCACCGGAGACCAGCCGCAGCTTCGTCCCGGAAGCAATAACATACTGCTCTACCGCCGCATCCAGCTTGCCTTTACCCGTCAGGATCTCGGTTCCGCCTTTCACGGCCTGGATCTGATTAGCCTCCACGCGATGCAGCTCATTTTTCTTCACGTAATGGCTGCGTGCGCCGCCAACGGTGTGCGTTTCATCATTCTTGACGCTGGTGTCCATATTACGCTCGGCCTGGATCCACACCTGCTCTGCGCCCGCCTTGTCCTCAAAGCGCAGGGCGTTGGCGTTGTCGACTGAACCGTCTTTCGTGCGGCTCATAAAGCCCATCTGCGTCGCGGCAGCCGGCAGCGCCCACGGCGGCATGCTTGCTTCGTTATAGACACGACCAGTGATAATCGGACGGTCCGGGTCGCCGTTGATAAAGTCCACCACCACCTCATCGCCGACGCGCGGGATCTGCACCCCGCCGTAGCCCTGGCCCGCCCAGGCGCTCGACACGCGCACCCAGCAGGAGCTGGTGTCATCGCCTTTCGCCAGACGGTCCCAGTGGAACTTCACCTTCACCCGGCCGTATTTGTCCGTCCAGATACTCTCGCCCTGCGGCCCGACCACTTTCGCCGTCTGCGGGCCGTAGGTGCGCGGCCACGCCGTGCTCTGCGCCGGACGGTAGGACACCGACGCCGGGATAACGGTGAAATCGGTGCGGTGAATGGTTTCCCCCTCACCGCTCGCGTAGCGGTTCTCCTCGAAGTGGTAACCCGCCGCCGTCACCAGATACTCGCCGTTGTCACTGAAGAACGGCGCGTTGGTCAGGGTAAAGATGTGGCCCGGCGCAATGCCCGCCGCCGTGGCCGTCGCCTGAATCTGCTGATGCTCCACCTGCCAGCGCTCCTGACGGATGCGGGCGTAGAACTCCGCATGCCCTGTCTCCACAAAGCGGCCCGGCCAGTCGTACACGTCGATGCTGCCCGGCTTCGGGGACGCCGGGTTCTGCTGCGCCTGGAACAGCCACGCGTTCGGCTTGCGGAAGTCATAGTCGTCGAGGCTGTAAATTCCCGGCGTGACGCTGTCCTCCAGCGCCCACTGGCTGATGCCCTCTTCATCCGTACTGCCACCGGACGGCGTCTGATGGTAAGGAATGACCTCATAGCCGCTGAACGGCTGGTGCTGGGTGGCGGCGTCGGTCAGTACCAGAGTGTGTTTGTCGGCCTCGTGGCTGAAGTAGTACGCAATCCCCTCCAGCTCCATCAGGCGGCTGATAAAGTCCAGGCTCGATTCCTGATACTGCACGCAGTAATCCCACACCCGGTAGCTGCCGGTAAGTTTGTCTTCGAGGTTAACCTGATGCTCACCCAGCAGAGTTTTGACAATCTGCGGTACCGTCTGGCCCTGGAAGATGCGCAGGTTACGGTCGCGCTTCATCGGCCACAGGTCCGGCTCCACCGTCAGCTGGTACACCGCGTAGCGGGTGCCCGTCAGCTCCACGGCGCTCACCGCCACGCGCGTCACCTTGCCGTTGATATAGCGGGGGGTGAGCAGGTTCTGCGTGGGGATGGTCACCGTGACCGGCTGGCCCAGCAGCTTGCTGCGGTCAATGCGCGCGTCCGTACCAAGCAGGGTCAGCGTCAGCGCGAACGACTCGGACATCGCCTCACGGCCGGAGAGTTTCCAGAAAAGCAGCCCCTCAACCGGGAGCTGGACGGTAATTCGGTTGAGCATAATCTTTATTCCACTATGGACGAATCTCAGTGCCAGAAGTTAACTCATCTCAGTATGCAAAGCGGAAACGCCGTTGATGTGATAATGAGTAGCTGTAAGATTGACTTCGCTTGCCACAAAATAAAACTACTTTTCCTGTAGTTTCATTGAGATAAAAAGTTATAAGAAAGTGTCTTCGGGGGCTCTATCGAACAATTCACCAGCCATTTTGGCGATACGTTCATGTTGTACAAGATTGTTTTTCCACTCCTGCGGAATACCGGAATAACCATATAATGCTCCAGCTATTTGTCCCGCCGTCGCCGCAACGCTGTCAGCATCATCGGCAAGGTTGGCTGCCAGCAGAATGGCATCACGGAAATTATCCGT
The DNA here is from genome assembly GCF_016082135.1 of Enterobacter sp. YSU. NCBI lineage: Bacteria > Pseudomonadati > Pseudomonadota > Gammaproteobacteria > Enterobacterales > Enterobacteriaceae > Enterobacter > Enterobacter sp. YSU. The sequence continues at coordinate 3,788,041 of NZ_CP059487.1, read as the reverse complement.
ATTCCATACGGACCACATCGCGGCTTCAAGCGTATCGATAACATAACCACTTGAACGAATCTGATCGCGAGTTTTTTGCTTATATTCACCCGCGTTGATAATCATTACGCGTGGCTGAAGCGGCATAACGTGCGGAGAAAAAACAAAATCTTTATTGCTACCGTTAATCATATGCACAAGCAAATAACTTAAATACTGCGTGCTATTGATTGCTTCCGCGGCACCGTGTGTTGCGATACATTGTTTTTTAGCTTCATAAAACGCTTTGCTTAATGACTTTCTAAAAAAAATAGAGACAGGGGCTTGTCTGATAATGGAAGCATTACCCGCAGTTTCTGGAGCAGTATTGCCGCTCCATCCTGGGCCAATTGTTAAATATTGCTCTAAAGCGAATCGCGTTGTATTACCTATATCAAAACAGACGCCATTTGAACTGTTATAACCATGCTGATACCATTCCAGAAGCTTATTCCTGAAACATATAGTATCAGCATCGCCTTTCTCAAGAAGCGTTTCCGCAAGACATAATGCCATGGATGTATCATCCGTCCATTCGCCTGCACGAAGTTGAAATGGCCCACCTCCTGTCATATCTTTGACGTATGCTCTGTCACGCGGTAAAAATTCGAGCGTGGTACCTACAGCATCTCCAACAGCAAGACCAATAAGCGTACCTACCGCACGATCCCGTGATTGCGCTAGTGAGATATTACATGGTAGTGGTAAATCCCATTGTTTTTGTACATCACTATTTGAGGATGATTCTAATGGCTTATTATCATAAGTATACTGCATCCTTCGCTGGACTGAAGGTCTGCTAATGGGTAAGTATTTACGATATCTATCAACATATTTTAACAAGGCATTTAAATCAGCATGTAAGTCAATCACCTTTCACCCATAATAAAAAATATTATTCATATGAAATACTAAAATTCATCAGGGAATTTCTTCATGAGGTTTTGTTTCTTTTTATTATAGTTGGTATCGACCTCATGCGGCAGCCTAACCTTTAACCCTCGGCGGATTTGATCCACAATAAACCAGGCATCTGACAACCTTTCAAAAAACAACTCATCAGAATGATCAAACTCCTTCCCTGCATACATACCGAACGTCATATCCCATAATTTCGCTCTATCCTTTTCCTTGCCTTCGATTAAATCCCGTAGAAATAATAATTGTTGTACAATAGAGTCGTACATTTGCAAAAGCGGGGATTGGGGATCACGATTCTTGACGTCTGCATATCTTTTCTGTGCTAAAGTTAATGCTCTATCAACGTAACCAAACATTGTCATTTCATTCATTGCAGTAGATTCAGTTAACTAAAAATTCCATACTTGATCGCAAGTCATCATATGCCCTCGCTTACCCTTGATAATTCTAACTATAAAAAATTATCCTCAGGTGCTCTATCGAATAGTTTACCCGCCATTGTGGCAATACGTTCGTGTTGTACGAGTTTATCTTTCCAGTCCTGCGGGATAGCGGAATAACCATACAACGCCCCCGCTATTTGTCCCACCGTCGCCGCAACGCTGTCAGCATCATCGGCAAGATTGGCGGCCAGCAGAATGGCATCACGGAAATTATCCGTATTCCATACGGACCACATCGCAGCCTCAAGCGTATCGATAACATAACCACTTGAACGAATCTGATCGCGAGTTTTTTGCTTATATTCACCCGCGTTTATGGTCATGTTTCTGTGCAACAAAAATAAAACCACATTTCTGTGGTTCTATTTAGATGGCCATGAATTAACTTTGACAGCTCATCGTTTTTCTATGCGAAACGTAGAAAGAATGATTTCCATACATCGTTTATTGGTTTCGTAATAATAATCCCGATGATTACGATGGGGCCCAACCACCTCAACGTAACACCATAAATCATTAATTTTGAAGATACGCATGTCGTAATAAGCCCTGATATTCTCAGCAGCGCTGACAACCTCTCCAGTACAGCTATAAAGATCGCCTGTAAACGTGAGATTGATATCATTTGGAATGCTGGCAATGTCCGACGTCGCAAGAGAGACCGCACTATCGTAACGGTTAAAACGCGCAGTTGCTTCTTCGAAAATAGCCTGCGCAGAAGTATAATCAGTCTGACGGAAAAGACAGAAATTAATCACTCCATGGTTGACATTAGCTAACGTGTGTTCAATTACCAGACGATTATCATCTAGTGTACTCACCTGCCATGAATCCGGAATTTTAAATCCACTGTCATTTTTGTTGCTAAGGCTAACTGTTTTCAACAGTTCTGAAAGCATCATATTGCTGCGATGCATTAAATCCCAGTTGATAGCAATCAGGAAAATAGTATCGGCGATCGAGTTGTAATCCTTAGAACCACAAGCCGTTTTCAAAAGGAAGTAATTCCCTCCACCATTTACAGGATTATAATCCTTTTGCACCGTATACCGTGAAACGACCTCATCACCCGATGGCATCTTTTTAATGGACAGGATATCCGCAAATTTCCCACTTCCTGAAGGATGCGTAATTATCCTCTGGCTCAGTACTTTCTCGCCCATTAAGTCGAGCTTATTGATAAGCCAGTCTGACGCATTCATCTCCCACTGGCAGTGTTCATACGCAGCCCAGACTTCAATATAGGGGCCGGTGTCATCGGCGATGTATCGTCCAATATTCGTCAGTCCAACCTCCTGAAACGTGACCGGTTTTAATTCTGCTGGCTTAACATTCTGTGGTAACAGTAGCCAGTAATGGAACATCTCTTTTTCTCCGGAGGTATAGAGACATTTCCAGAATTTTTCCCGAATCTCTTTTTCCTGATCCTTCATCTCGAGAGGAAAAAGATATTTTTTTTCAGTAACCATAATGCAACCTCACTCGTCGCGCTTACTTAAGCCATAAACCCGAAAACATAAGGAAGCTTCCGAGGGTAATTAAGCTTTTAGCAAAGATAAGTAAGCCAGGCGCCACGGCACGTGTCATAGACGATAATTTTTCATAATTTTCTGCGTTGTATCTTTTGTGCCCCCCCATAATCCCGGAAAATAACGTGCACAGCAGGACTACTGTGACCTTTAATCCCCAGACGCACAGGAAAGACATGGATAAGATGATCGAATAATGTTTGGCCGTTGCGACGGAAAATAATGACATTGACTGAGCAAGCCATTTCAACGTAAAGCCAATGACGACTGTAGCCACTAGCACCAGAACGAACATCAACCCAGCCAGGAGCCATTGTTTTTTGTTAAATAAATCTTTTCCATTCCAGATTAGCGCTAGCGTCCAGATCATAAAGAGAATAAAGAAAAACCAATGCATCACAACGTTCCCCATTTACACATTTTAATCTCCTATCAGGACTGTAACACAGCCCGTCTTAATCACACCATCGCCACTGCCCACCGCTGGGGACGGCTTACTTTCATCATCGTCATAAATCCAGTCAAGGATCGGTTTGAGAGCCAATTTGATACTGGCATCCCCTCCCAGACCAAGCGCCGCTGCAAGCTCACCTGACACCTTGAGGTTAAATGAATAATCTGTACTATCAATCCAGGTTCCCACGCCAGCAGAAGCGCCAGCGCTCCCTGCACTCCCTGAAAGTTTGCCATCGGCAACGACTACGCCATAAAAATCGGCTTTAGCCGTCGCTTCTCCTTTGACCGCCGCTGCTTCTGCGCCAAGTTCCACATTAAAACCATAACGTCCTTTATTACCGTCGTACATTTCACTGACAGCCTTCGCTTCAGCGGTTGCCAGATACACGTCCCCACCAACCCCGCCGTATTGCTCCCCTTCTTTTCCAATGCTACCCGAGGCGCCATATTGTATCGCGGTAGCGTTAGCATTGAGGTTGATAGCCCCGTAATCGGCCCTATCTGTCACTAACGTGCCGCTGGCATTCGCCACCCCTACTTTTGTACGAACCTCGCCTTTATATTTATCCTGGCTTTTTGTATTCCCGACCGTGATATCGGCAAGCGCGAATCCGGCTGAAGCCGTATCGGGTTTTCCAAAGCCGGATTTATCTTCGAGACTTGCATAGGCGCCGAGCACCCGGGCGTCGTAAACATCACCATGTATAGCACCATCTTTACCCGCATCCTTCGCCGCCGTTCCTCCCCAATATTGCGGAGGTGCAGGTTGAGTGGTTGCGACCGCAGGGGTCGCTGAAGTATTGCAACCCGTCTTGTCGCCTTCCCTGGCGAGAGGTAAACCGTTCACAAATACCGTTGTTGAACCGCTGAGAATACTTCCCTGACCATGTTGAGAACATGAAAGCGGGTCGCCTTTTCGTGCCGCCGGAAATCCGCCAATAATTACGTTGGGACTTCCGCTTTGAATTGGGCCAGTATGTGCGCTGGAATCAATGCGCGCTCTGGCGGCTGGTTTTCCCATAATAGCGTTCTCTGTACGCAGATTAACTGTTAACTTTTACAATCGCGCCCTTAATATCGGTAAGGTTAGTTCCCGTTATACTCACCGTATCATTTGCCTTGAGCTCGGTATTGATCCCATCACCCAGTTTTGTAAGCTCTTCACCTTTGAAGATGGCTTGTTCCACAGCCTCTGCTTTGAGGTTGCCTTGGCCTACGTGAATCTCAATGGTATCTGGGGCGATCAGAATATAGTTGTCTTTAACTTTGAGTTTAATCGTGGTTACAGATTCCAGCAGCGCGTTACCTTCTTTATCCATGGTCAAGACGGTTTGATCTTTCCCAACGTTTATAACGTGCTTGTTACCAATATTATGCGTTACATTATTACCTACATCTGATTTCTGGTTCCGCTTAATCGTTATATTCTCATCCTGTCCGATGGTTTTTCTACGATCGACACCGACATCATGAGTTTCAGAATTTTCAATATCCGTATCCATATTTTTTTCTGCATGGATCCAGATCTGCTCGTGCCCGGCTTTATCTTCAAAACGGAGAATATTGGCATTGTCTTTATGGCCATCTTTGCTGCGGCTATAAAAGCCCATCTGCGTCGCCGCAGCCGGCAGCGCCCACGGCGGCATGCTCGCGTCGTTGTACACGCGCCCGGTAATGATCGGACGGTCCGGGTCGCCGTTGATAAAGTCCACCACCACCTCATCGCCGACGCGCGGGATCTGCACCCCGCCGTAGCCCTGGCCCGCCCAGGCGCTCGACACGCGCACCCAGCAGGAGCTGGTGTCATCGCCCTTCGCCAGACGGTCCCAGTGGAACTTCACCTTCACGCGGCCATATTTGTCCGTCCAGATACTCTCGCCCTGCGGCCCCACTACTTTGGCGGTCTGCGGGCCGTAGGTGCGCGGCCACGCCGTGCTCTGCGCCGGACGGTACGACACCGACGCCGGGATAACGGTGAAATCGGTGCGGTGAATGGTTTCCCCCTCGCCGCTCGCGTAGCGGTTCTCCTCGAAGTGATAGCCCACCGCCGTCACCAGATACTCCCCGTTATCGCTGAAGAACGGCGCGTTGGTCAGGGTGAAGGTGTGGCCCGGCGCAATGCCCGCCGCCGTGGCCGTCGCCTGAATCTGCTGATGCTCAACCTGCCAGCGCTCCTGACGGATTCGGGCGTAGAACTCTCCATGGCCTGTCTCCACAAAGCGGCCCGGCCAGTCGTACACGTCGATGCTGCCCGGTTTCGGTGACGCCGGGTTCTGCTGCGCCTGGAAAAGCCACGCGTTCGGCTTGCGGAAGTCGTAGTCGTCGAGGCTGTAAATCCCCGGCGTCACGCTGTCCTCCAGTGCCCACTGACTGATCCCCTCTTCGTCAGTGCTGCCACCGGACGGCGTCTGGTGGTAAGGAATGACCTCATAGCCGCTGAACGGCTGATGCTGCGTCGCGGCGTCGGTCAGTACCAGGGTATGCTTGTCCGCCTCATGGCGGAAGTGATACGCAATCCCCTCCAGCTCCATCAGGCGGCTGATGAAGTCCAGGCTCGACTCCTGATACTGCACGCAGTAGTCCCACACCCGGTAGCTGCCGGTGAGTTTATCCTCAACGTTAACCTGATGCTCACCCAGCAGGGTTTTCACAATCTGCGGCACCGTCTGGCCCTGGAAGATCCGCAGGTTACGGTCGCGCTTCATCGGCCACAGGTCCGGCTCCACCGTCAGCTGGTACACCGCATAGCGGGTGCCCGTCAGCTCCACGGCGCTCACCGCCACGCGCGTCACCTTGCCGTTGATATAGCGGGGGGTAAGCAGGTTCTGCGTGGGGATGGTCACCGTGACCGGCTGGCCCAGCAGCCTGCTGCGGTCAATGCGCGCGTCTGTGCCGAGAAGGGTCAGCGTCAGCGCGAACGACTCGGACATCGCCTCGCGGCCGGAGACTTTCCAGAACAGCAGCCCCTCCACCGGGAGCTGGACGGTAATTCGGTTGAGCATAATCTTTATTCCGTAATGGTTTATGCTGGGAACGTTTATGAACGTAAAGCTAATTTCGACGAGGTGGTTTTGGATTGATGCAATGCTGGGTTGATTTGTCTGGAGGTACGAACTTTCGTTTTTATAAATCCAAAGAGTGCAGGCTTATGGAAACTCCGGAAAAAACCTTATCTATGGCTTTCATGAAAGTTGAGCAATCACTTAACCGGCGCAGGTGGCCACACGCCCCCTTTCTGAATAAGTTTCTCTTTTATTTCGTTTAACTTCTCGTATTGCTCACTGCCTCGATCAAGTCCACTCAGCGCGTCCGCAAGCGCATTGCTCATTGACCAGCCATTTTTAGCCTTAACTGACGGGTCCGCTCCACGATCGAGCAGTAACAAGACATGATCGTAAGCCTGGTTATCCAGCGCATCAAACACCAGCGTTTTACCCAGTGAATTGGTTGCATTGACGTCAGCTCCGCTATCGAGCATGGCTTCCAGCGTCTCTGTATTTTTCGCTTTTAGCGACTGGAAGATGATGGGTTCGTGGAAGACCTTATCTTTCACATTGGGCGAAAGGCCACCGTCCAGCATAGCGTTGATCCAGTCTGCGCTGTCCCCCTTCAGGGCAAATTCGGCAGGGCTGCTTTTTCCCTGCGGTCGAGGCTGGAGCGGATCTGCGCCGGCCTTAACAAGCAACGTAATCACCTTTAAATGGGGCGATGTTTTTTTATCATTAATCGCGTTGCCGATGGCCCAAAAAAGCAGGGTCATATCCTGCTTTCCCGGTTTATTAAGATCGCTTTCTGGTGCAAGCGTCTTCACCGCGTCGACATCACCTTCTTCAATCGCTTTCGCCAGTTCAAGCTGCTGACCGCTGAAGTAGTCCTGTGGATTAAGGTCCATATCCTGCTTACACCCCTGAATCATGAATAAAAAACATAACGCGACAAAAGCCATCAACCGTTTTTTCACAATCGACTCCCGATTATCGAAATATCCTCGTCCTTCTGTTGCTCTATGCAATCAATCGCCTGATTAATCCCGTGGCGGTCCAGCGCGCTTCCGGTTCCACCGGGAAGATCGTGGGGTATTCCGGCAGCATTAGGGCTCAGCGCAGAGATTTCCTCTTTGAGGATCCACGAAGGGACATGCCCTTTCATCGTTTTCAGATCCTCCCAGGGGTTAACTTCCTGAATCTTCGTCAGCAGCTCACCTTCAACCCGATAAGCCTGGATATTATCCGTACTGCCTAATATCTTGCCGCCGTATTTTTCTACGGTTCCGGCATTCAGGCCGGCGGCGTTGAACGTCCACCCCGCTTTCCCGCTGCCCATAGAGGTTGCAGAGGCGAGGCCACCGCCAAGGGAATGACCGGCAATATCAATATTCTGGCCTGACCTTGCCAGCTCCTTACCAATACTCACGGCCTTTTTATAATAATCTGAAGCCATACCCATGCCCTGTGAGAAGTTATTCGACCAGTCAGCCCCGTTTACCACCGGCGCCAGCTCCCCTTTGGTCAGTAAAGAGGAGACATTATCAGACAGAGAGGCGAAACCAGGCTCGCGCGATCCCCTGAATACCAGTGTGGGGTTCATATCTGTACCAAACACTTCCGGCTTCGGTTGATAGACGCGCGCCAGAAAATTGGGGGACGTATCATCGTCAAAGAGCATTGATTTGTTCAGCCCGAACTTTCCTAACAGCGCATCGTCATTACTGATATCAGTCCACCCCTCCGGCACGCCCGGTGTGGTTTCCAGCGGGTTCACGGTCTTATAAATATTTTCCGCAAGCTTCGCTTTTTCCACCGCGATATTATTCGCCGCCAGACGCTTCGCGGCGATCTGGGCATCCGGATAAAGGCTATTGCTCCCCTTCGCAATCAGATCTTTACGCGCCTGCCAGCGCTCTGCTTTGGTCATCTTCTGAAGCTGCCCGGCATAGGTTTTACCGTCCTTGCCCGGAGTAGGTTCATCCGGCACCTGTGCCGTTTTAGATTTCACCACCTGTTTTGGCAGTACCGTTGGCGCAGGGCGAGATCCGTACGTTCTCACCATGGTTTCGTAGCGGTCGACAATCGTACTCACCGGATACCAGCCCAGGCCGACCAGCGAGGCAGCCTGGAGTTGCCCTTTGGCATTGATGTAAAAAATTTCCGTTACTGATGACCAGTCACGAAAACTTTCGTCAATGCCAACCACTCTGCCCATCTCTAAATCCTGCGCGATCAGCGTGCGGGTATCGCGCCCGGACTGATAAGGATTCGCACCGGTGATCGTGCGCAACAGATCGTAGCGCGTGAAGAGCGAGCGCAGCGAATGGTCGGGAACCGACATAATCCACTGTCCGGCAACGGACGGGCGGATTATTTTCGCAAACAGCGCTGGCGAGACGTTCTCGTGGAACAGATAGACAAACTTGATGTTATACATTCGCTCCGTCCTGTTACCCGCAGGCTTACGGATTCACCAGCCAGGTGCCTGGCTTCGCAATATCCAGCGTCTGGGTACGCGTTCTTCCATTGCCTTCCAGTTCAATGCGGGTCTCGCCCGCAGGCAATTTCAGCGATGCGTAACCGTTATTGCCCGGACGCAGCGCTTTAGACTCGCCGTTCACCTTCAGCGTCTCGCCATCAAGCATGCGGATGTAGACCAGCGCGACCGGGCTGGCGTCGACAGGCGGCGCACTCTGCTGCGCCGTAGCAGGTGGCGCAACCGGCTCGCTCACGTCTGCCGTTGCCGGTCTGGTTTCCGCCTGGGCGGAGGTCTCAGCCGGAGGGCTCACGGCAGGCGTTTGCGCCGTCTGCGCTGGCGTTTCCTGACTGTCGCCGCCGAACAGCATCGCACCGGCAACCACCCCAACCAGCACGCCCGCGGCCACCAGCCCCGGAAGCTTGTAACGTCGCCAGTCCAGCGCGGAAGCAGATGTCTCCTCTTCCACCGGCACCAGCATCGTGCCGGTCTTCTTCGCGGTAAGCACCTCGTCGATACCGGCGACGGGCATCTCGATCAGCGCCGCGAACTCCTCAATGGATTGCGGACGGTCTTCCATATGCAGCGCCAGCGCCTTGTCGATGGCCTGTAGCAGCGGGATGGAATAGCCCTGCGGCATCAACTCCACCAGCGGTTTGCAGGTGTCCTGAATCGAGCGCACCACGCTGACCGGTGGCGGAGAGCCCACGATGAGGGTGCGCAATACGGCGCCGAGCGCGTAGATATCCGTCCACGGCCCCTGCTCGCTTTCATTGTCGTCGGTATACTGCTCGATAGGCGCGAAGCCCGGACGCAGCATGGTTTCCGTCTCATCCGAGAGATTACCGATGGTGCGGCGCGCCGATCCGAAATCGAGCAGCACCGGCAGGCCGTTATCCTGAATCTGAATGTTATCCAGCGAGATGTCGCGGTGTAGATAACCCTCGTCGTGGATCGTTTTGATGGCGCCGAAGAGCATTGGCAGCATGCGGCGGATCCACGCCTCGTTAATCAGCTCCGGTTTCTCTTCGCGCAGACGCGACAGCGTGGTACCGCTGTAAAACAGCGTCCCCATATAGGCCGTGTCGTTTTGCACCCAGAAACGCAGTACGTGCAGCAGGTTCGGGTGGTTAAAGCGCGCCAGCAGGCGGGCTTCCTGGATGAAGCTGTTCAGACCGGCAGAAAACGCTTTGCCGAAGCGCTCGCTGCGCAGCACCAGCGTCATATCCTCGCCGCGCACGGCGAGGGAGGAAGGCATGAATTCTTTGATAGCGATAGTGCGTTCGAGCTGGTGATCCCAGGCGCGATAGACGATGCCGAATCCGCCGCCGCCAATCACCTCTTTTATCTCAAACTCATTGAAACGGTACCCGACCGGGAGCGCGTTTGGGACAGTCCGATTGTTATCATTATCCGTCATCTTTTACAGTTCTCTTGATGATTATTACGCGGCAAACTGACAGTGGAACTCGCCCTGCTCGCAGGTGACATGCAGACGTCGGTACTGCTCGTCGCTGCGGCTGGCGGTAAGTAAAATCTGGCTCATCTGAGGCAGCAACGTATTGGTCAAAATCGCATCCACCATACGCCCGCCCGACTCAACCTCGGTACAGCGCTGAACAATCTGTTCGACCACGCTGTCGTCAAATTCAGAAATAATGTTGTGATTCTCTTCCAGACGACGCTGAATGCGCCTGAGCTGAAGACGCACAATCTGCCCCAGCATCTCGTCGCTCAGCGGGTAATACGGCACCACCAGCAGGCGGCCCAGCAGCGCAGGCGGGAACACCTCCAGCAGCGGCTGGCGCAGGGCGCCGCTTAACGCGTCAGGCTCCGGCATCAGTTCCGGGTCGGCGCACATGGCTGCGATCAGGTCGGTGCCGACGTTAGAGGTCAGAATAATAATGGTGTTACGGAAATCAATGTGACGCCCTTCGCCGTCCTCCATCCAGCCCTTGTCGAAGACCTGGAAGAAGATCTCGTGCACGTCCGGGTGCGCTTTTTCAATTTCATCCAGCAGCACCACGCTGTAGGGACGGCGGCGCACGGCCTCGGTTAAGACGCCGCCTTCACCATAGCCTACATAGCCCGGAGGCGCACCTTTTAACGTCGAAACGGTGTGCGCTTCCTGGAATTCACTCATGTTGATGGTAATGACGTTCTGCTCGCCGCCGTAAAGGGACTCCGCCAGCGCCAGCGCGGTTTCGGTTTTACCCACGCCGGATGGCCCGCAGAGCATGAATACGCCGACCGGTTTGTTCGGATCGTCAAGCTTCGCCCGCGAGGTTTTTACCCGACGGGCAATCAGATCCAGACCGTGACGCTGACCAATAACCCGCTGGTTCAGCGTGTCGGCCAGATTCAGCACCGCGTCGATCTCATTTTTCACCATCCGGCCCAGCGGGATCCCGGTCCAGTCTGAGACCACCGCAGCCACCACGTTCTCATCCACCGCGGCAAACAGCAGCGGTTCGTCACCCTGTAAGGTCTTCAGCGCCTGCTGCTGTTCTGCCAGCTGACCGCGCAGTTCAGCCGTATCCTCATCACCCGCCGCAAACAGCGCGGCACGCAGACGGATAATCTCCTGCACCCGCGTGCGCTCTTCTTCCCAGCGACGAGCCAGGGCTTCGCGCTGGGTTTCGAACGCGTCACGTTCGGCGGTTAAGGCCGCCACACGCGCCGGATCGCCCGCCCCCACGCGCGCTTCGCGTTCAGCAATCTCCAGCTCCACGTCCAGGGCCGCCAGGTGACGCAGACAATCTTCCAGCTGGGCAGGCGGCGCGCTCTGGCTGACGGCCACGCGCGCGCAGGCAGTGTCCAGCAGCGCCACCGCTTTATCCGGCAGCTGACGCGCAGGAATATAGCGATGCGACAGTTTCACCGCCGCGCTGACCGCTTCGTCGAGAAGTAAAACCTGATGATGAGTTTCCAGCGGCGACACGGTGCTGCGCAACATCAGCACGGCTTTGGCTTCGTCCGGCTCGTGAACCTGTACGGTCTGGAAACGGCGGGTCAGCGCCGGATCTTTCTCAATGTATTTTTTGTATTCCGCCCAGGTGGTCGCGCCGATGGTGCGCAGTTGCCCGCGCGCCAGGGCAGGTTTGAGCAGGTTAGCGGCATCGCCGGTGCCCTGCTGACCGCCAGCGCCAATCAGGGTGTGGATCTCATCGATAAACAGAATAATTGGCGTGGCGCTGGACTGCACCTCGTTAATCAGCGCCTGGAGGCGCGCCTCAAATTCCCCTTTCATGCCCGCGCCGGCCTGAAGCATGCCGATATCCAGCAGCCACAGCTGAACGTTTTGCAGCGGCTCCGGCACGTCGCCGTCAGCGATACGCAGCGCAAGCCCTTCCACCACCGCCGTTTTCCCGACGCCGGCTTCCCCGGTCAGCAGGGGGTTGTTCTGGCGACGACGCATCAGAATATCGACCATCTGGCGGATCTCTTCATCGCGCCCTACCACCGGGTCGATTTTCCCTTCCCGGGCGCGCGCCGTCAGATCCTGACCATACTGCGCCAGCGTGCCCTGCGCAGCCGGTACTGCCCCGGCAGGCGCGTCCGCAGCGGCGGCGGCCTGCTGGCTCTCTTTGCTGCTGGCGCAAATGGCGTCGAACTGCTCGATCAGCACCTCGACGTTAAGACGGGTGAACTGCGCCGAAATGCTTTTCAGCACGTTAGCCAGATTCCACGTTTTCAGTATGCCGATCAGCAAATGGCCGCCGCGGATGCGGCTGACGCCAAACTTCAGCGAGCCGTAGACCCAGGCGCGCTCGACGGCGCTGTCGATATGCTCGGAAAGATCAGACACAGAACTCGCGCCACGCGGCAGGGCATCCAGCGCCGCCACGATATCGCGTGTCAGCTGCTGTTCATCAAGGGCGAAGTGACGGATGACCTGTTGCAGATCGCCATCCTGCTGCTGCATCAGCTGATGCAGCCAGTGCACCAGCTCAACGTACGGGTTGCCGCGCAGCTTACAGAAGGCAGTCGCGCTTTCCAGAGAGGTAAATAACAGCGTATCCAGTTTGCCGAAAAGCACGGCACGGCTAATTTCTGACATGTTAGTTTCCATTAACAATGATTCGGTATACGGAAGGATTATCGCTCTGCGCGATACACCAGATCGCCACGCGGAACAGGCTGAGGCTGAAGGCCGAGCCAGGTGTTGTACCCTAATCGCCCGGCGCTGCCGAGCGTGGCGCCCTGCACCGCATCGGCGCGCAGGATCACCCGTGTTTCCCATTCAAATTCCACCCCGGCGTACTGTCGCACCCAGTCGCGCAGCTCGGTCACCCACCCTTCGCCCGGCAGAAAACGGTTGTAGTCGTCTGCGCTCAACGGGCCAATCTCGAGCCGGAATTTATGCTGCACGTCGCGTACCGCAATGCCGAGAAAAGCGGACTCTCCCATGCGCGGCATACGACGCCCCTCGCCCAGCTGTGCCTGCTCCCGCGTTGAGAGCGGCATCCACTGCGGGACGTTGGCCACCAGCCTGACCGGCACGTTGAAATAGTTGCGCAGGATTTTCTCCAGCCCTTCCGGGTCCCGCCCGTGGCGGGTCAGGTGCCCGGCGTGAGTAAAGCGGGCGTGCGCGCTCAGGCTGCCTTTCGACATCTGGGCAGGCTGCCCCATGCCAATCAGCGATGCCAGATACCCTTCGAAGCGCCTGTTGTCGTTGCGATCCAGTGAAACGGCAGGCTGCGCGTCCGCCCAGGCGCGGTAGAACAGCAGCGTCAGGCGGTGGTGAAAGAGGTCGGCAAACGCGCTGAGGCTGTGATCCTGATGATGATGAATACGCTCGCGGGCATACTCAGTCATGTGCACCGGCAGCGGGCCGTTAGGACCAAACAGGCCGAAGCTGAGTATGGAAACGTCATGCAGTCCGTTCTCTTCCCGCTGCCGGACCTCAGCAACCGTTGACGGCGCAAAGCCCATTGAAGGCTGCTGACCAATACGCAGCGGCTCAAATTTAGGCAGCGGCGCGCGCCCCAGCGGGTAACGTTCACCGCCCTGGGCATCAATGCGTCTTAACAGCTGGAACAGATCATAGCGCCACGGCGTCTCGCGCACCCCGCGCCAGAACGCATCGGGCAGCGGCGTCAGGCGATGCACGCGCAGCGTTGCAGGGGCAACTTCACTCATACCAGCGCCCTTTTACCCATGCGCGGCGCCCAGTAGCCGATTTCACCACGCTGCTGGCTCTTGAGCGTGAACTCCGTAAAACTGTTGATGGAGACCAGGCGGGCAAAAAGGCGTTCCAGCACGCTGCCGAAAAGCCATGGGCTGGCGCCGGAAAAGGCGCGTTCGTCCACCGTCAGGGTGATGCCGATCCCGCGGGCGAACACCACCGGGCCGGGTTCAGGCACGCGGCGGTGCACCGGCTCCAGCACGCAGTGACGAACGCCATCCACCTGACGGGCAACCGGCGTCTCGGCCAGGTTGGCGTACAGCCCTAACAGCTGACGCAGCGCGGCAGCGCCCTCTTCGTTTTCGCTGTCCATCAGGCTGAGGTAGTTCATTTGCAGCTGGCTGATGAGCCGCCAGGTGCTGAACCCTTCCGCCAGCGCCGGACGCGGCGGCGTCGGGCCTTTACGCAGGGTTAACGCCTTCACCGGCATGGAGTCGGCCATAATAAACTGCCCAAGCTCCTGCTGGAGCATCAGCGGCAGGTCACGGCTGGTGCACAGCACCTCGGCGGAAATGTAGCGCAAATTCTCCTGCCACGGCGCGTGCTGCGCATCCACCAGCGAGACGAAGACCTCCGAGCCGATATAGCCCGTGCGGGTGCCATAGCGCAGCGCGTGTTCGGAGAGAACGCGCTGCTCACGGCGCAGGGAAAAATAGGCGCCGTAGTTGCCCGCGTCTCCGCTCCAGGTACTCCAGAACGGACGAAACGTCTGGTCGTCCCGCTGACCATCGGCGCTGGCATAGATTTTTTTCACGGCATAAATTTCATAATCCAGCGGGCGGATGTTATCCACCACCAGGTGGTATTCATGCTGGCTTTCGCTCAGCTTCTGCCGGGCCGCCACTTTCGGGAACAGGTTGATCACCGGCGTGCAGTGCAGCGCCAGGTGGCTGGCATCCACTACGCGCTCCAGCTGATCGTCGCTCTTGTCGAGCAGAATGAAGATATCAAACGCTTTTTCGTCTTCGCAGCGCTGGATCAGCTTGCCCAGCCCGCTCAGGCTGATGAAACGAAAACGCGCCGGGAACGCAAAGTACTCCTGCAACAGGCGATAGCCGTCGAAGTTGCGCAGATCGTCCGGGAGCAGCGCCTGGTCCGCATCAAAGCCTTCCTGACGCAGGGCGTCAGAAGACAGCAGCTGGCGCTGGGGCTGCTTGCTGACCGTCTGGCAGACAATACCCGCGTGGTGCTCCATCACCAGCTCCAGCAGCTTCAGCGCCTCGATGTCCGGGCCGCTTAAGAAGAACTCCAGGCGGTCAAAATCCAGATGCCCGAGATGCTGCGGGCCATCGCAGGCAATGCGGACCCGCAAGGCGCTGCTGATCCCCCGCTGGCTCAGGCCGAGCTGGGCCAGCGGCAGATCGGCGGGAACGCCTCCCAGTTCGATCCGCTCAATTTTTAACGGCAGCAGGTTGACCTCATGCGCCGTGGTATAGCTGCACGTAACCCCGGTCTTTTTCAGCGCCAGGCTGTCCATCATGGTGCCGCGCGGCACAGTAAAGCCTTTGCTCAGGTCGCCCCGGCTGCTGTCGGGCTGAATTTCAGCGATCGCCATCGACGGCGTAGGCGCCAGATAATTTGGCGCAATCATCTCCAGCATACGCTGTGAAAAGCGCGGAAACTCGGCGTCCATTTTCATCTGCACGCGGGAGGTCAGGAAGGCGAAACCTTCCATCAGGCGCTCAATGTAGGGGTCCGCCACTTCGATGCCGCGCATGCCGAGCCGCCCCGCCACTTTTGGGTAGCGCTCGGCGAACTCTGCGCCCATCTCGCGCAGATAGGCCAGTTCACGGTTGTAATATTCGAGCAGTTTGCTTTCCATAATTACCCCGCATCCTTCAGTTCAAAATGGCCGTTCTCAAGATCGACGTCAGTGCGAAAGAGAAACTCCAGCGGATACGGCACGCACCACAGGCGACCTTTGATTTCGATAGACAGAACGTTGTGCAGATCTAACGAGGAGGTATCGGACACGCAGCGAACCTGAAGCCCCTGCGGCAGGATCCGCGGTTCAAAGTTAATAATCGCTTCGGTGAGCTTGCGCTGAATGTCGTGCCATTCGATATCGGACATTCTTTTCCCCGCCAGCGGCGCGACGCCAAAATTCACGACGGAACGGCTCACCTGCGTCAGCCCGCTCAGATCGCTGGAGGCATCGTGGTTGATGGTATTAAACAACCACTGTAAATCCCGCAGGACGTTACGACGCAGCGCGGCGTGGGTAATCAGATTGCTGTTGGCGGACTCGCGTTTTTTTTCCGGATCGTTATCCGTCAGACGATCCAGCAGTGAAGGCTGCATTTTGTCGCGCGCCCCCACTTTCTCCTGCCTGCTGCGGGCCTGCCAGCCGCTGCGCAGCAGATCGCCTTCGCCTGCGGGATTACTCATCCGCACCATCCGAGGTAAATGTCACCAGGCTCAGGGTAAGCAGCGGGCTTTCGCTTTGCTCGCTCAGCCAGGCTTTCTGCCCCATGCCTTCATACAGGGCGCCGTCATCGTCCAGCGGGAGCCACTCGGTGGTGCGCCCCAGCTTAACGCTGTCTGGCGCCCCGTCAGCAAACGGATAACGCGCCGGGATCTGACACACCTGCTCGGTGCCGTCCGTGAGGCGGACCAGCGCATGACGCCACACCAGATCGGTCACGCTGGCCGGAGCCTGAAAACGGATCGCGTCGATGGCGCAGAACGGCACCCAGAAATAACGGCCATTGACCAGGGTTTCACACACCGGCCCCAGACGGGCATCGCCGTCCATCAGCCATTCAAAGGTGTGGCTCTCTTCATTCTCCAGCGTGACCTGCCCGCGGCTTGCCGGGGCCTGTTCGAGTGCCGCCAGGCGCAGCGTTTGCGCTTGCCCGGCGCTTTCGGTCAGCGCCTGGGCTAACGTCGTCAGCCACGGCCACTGCGCCTCGGGCATTGCCGGTCGTACCTCTCCCGCGAACACGCGCGCCCGCTGCTGTTCACCCTGAATGGCCTGCTCCAGCAGCGTTACGGTCGGTTTTGCCTGCGGCTTCAGCGCCAGCCAGCTTTTCAGCTGGGTCAGGGCGCGCGCCCAGTTGCCGCTGAGGATCAGAAACTGCACAAACGCGGCGCGCAGATCGGCATCCGCCGGACGGGCTTTGATATCGGCTTCCAGGCGAAGCAGCGCGTCGCTAATCGACTCGCCCGCCAGACGTTGATAAAGCGTATTCATAGCCCCTCCTTAATTCGCCGCGCGCCAGGCGCCCACTGCCGGATCGCGCAACTGCGGGCGCAGCGTGTCAATCAGAACAACGTTCAGCTCCGCGCCCGGTGCAACCCATGCGCTCCAGATTTTCTTCACCTCTGCGATACGCGCCTGAAGTCTGGCGTCGTCGCTGGCGATCTCACGGGTGATTTCCACCGCCACCGTGCCGTTGCTCTTCCAGCCGTTCAGGGTGCTGTCGTACGGCAGGATCATCCAGCTCTGGTCGCTGTTCTGGGTGCTGAAGACCATGCGCTCTTTGTTGACGGAGGTGATCAGCGCCTTTTCAGGATCGACCGCGTTGTTCAGCCCCATCACCGGGAAGCCGTGAATGTAGGTGACCGGAATCGCTTTCTGCGTCCCGTTACGGTTCTGCGTCACCACGGTGTGGCCGCTGAGCCAGCTGCCGTTGCCGCAGCGGGTGGTGTCGGAATCCGGAATAAACAGCGCTGGCGCGGAGGAACCGCCCTCCCAGAAGGTGCGCAGATGGCAACCGTCCTGAAGGGTGAACTCCTGCCATGGCGTACGATCTGCCGCCACGGTGTGCGTCTCCGGATTCTGGTCAGGCGGCAGCAGCGCGCCTGAGGTGGCGGTCGTTGCCGCCGCCGTTTCCTGCTGCTTCACCACCAGCGCCCAGTCCTGCGCTTTAGCCGCTGTGCCCCGGGCAAGCGTCGTGCCTTCCGGATCGTTAAGCGTCCAGTTCAGGGTATTCAGCTTGCTGCACTGGTGCTCCAGCAGCGAGCCAAGGCGCGGCACGAAGTTTTCCAGCACCGAAACCTCTTTCTTGCCGTTCGCCACGATACGCAGCGCCACGTCCGCCTTACACCAGCTTTGCGGCGTATTGTCTTTAATGTTGTCGATCCAGATATCCAGCTTCTGCGCAGGAGACTGCACGATGCGGAAGTTTTCAGCCTGTGCGGTGGTCGCCACCGTCAGAAGAGCCAAACCCGATAGCCAAAGTTTCATATCAATCCTTGTGTGTCTAATCAGTTCCGCAGGGAAGAAATTGTGCTGCGTCAGAGAGCGTATGCAGCAAAGTGGTGTCCTGAGGGTTGCCCATCCACACCGCCACGGCGGTATAGTTATCCTGAGCATTGCCCTCCTGTTCGGCATTCTTTTGAATGATTTGGTTCATTAAGGTCAGCCACTCCTGTGGCGTATTGACCATGTGCAGCGACTGCTTCATCTGCTCTTCGCTGACGCCGTGCCAGAAACCGTCGGTGCAGAGCAGGAAGGCATCACCGTCCTCAACCTGCACGACATCGCTGTAGCTCGCTTCCGGTCCGCCATTCTCAATACCCAGCGCCAGATACAAAAGGTTGCTGTTGAGATCGTCAGTCTGATGCCCGGCATCTTTCATCTGCTGGACGAGGCTGTGATCGGTGGTGACATGCCACAGCCAGCCGCGGCGAAACAGGTACAGGCGGCTGTCTCCGGCGTGCGCCCAGTAAGCCAGACGGTAATCCCTGTCGATAAACAGGCTGACCAGCGTGGTGCCCATCCGGCGATAGTCCTGCACGGCCTGTTGTTCGCTGAGAATGGTGCGGTTCGCCGTTTGGACGTAGTCACGAATATGCTGCGCATTCAGGTGCTTGTCGCCATCAAAGCGGGAAATAATGCTGTTGCGGGCCAGCTCAGCGGCCACCTCGCCGCCCGGCAGGCCTGCGATGCCGTCACAGACGACAAAGCAGGCTGAACGTTCCCCGATGGTTTCTCCCGTCTGATCCTGGTTGCTGGCGCGCGTCCCCTGGCGGGAGAGAGAAGCCGTTGCGATATTCATTTTTCTTCCGATCCGCTTTGTGAGTCTTTGTACTGATTGACCTCCATGTCATAGGCATGGAGGAAGGCTTCGCCAAACAGGGTATGGAAGTCGTCCTCGATCTCGCCCGCCGTCTCGCCATAGCTGCGAACGAAATAATCCCACAGCGCGGCTTTACGGCTGCCCGGCAGCGCCAGGCGTGACGTCATCCCGTTCTGCTTAGCCTGCTCCTCCAGCTGTTCCGGGTTAAAGGATTGCAGCATGGCGGCGATAATGGCGCGGATACCAGAGATCATCCCTAGCTGGTGTGCCTGGAGATCGATCAGCGCATCACGCACCGATTTGGTCGGCGGCATAAAGCCCGGCATCGGCGTGCCGAACATCTGGATAAGCACCGTTTTCCCGGTCGGCAACAGTTTGAACGGGTTGTTCGCATCGTCGAGCACCATGGTCATATCGGCTTTCACCCCACGCTTGAGGATGGAGCGCGAGGAGAGCAGCGCCACGGTCCCCTGCGAGAACATGCCCAGGATCTGCCCCAGCTGACGCATATTTTCCCGGTCGAATTGCGGTACCGGCTGCATTTCGCTCAGGCCCATGCCCTCCAGCAGCGCCTCCAGCAGTTCGCCCTGAAGCACCTCGCCCCGCTCGCCGGTCTGCGCGGAGGCAGCAGGCGATGCAGCGTTTTTAACCGGGTCGATACGCAGGCGGCCTTTAGGCGCCTGCGCGTTGCTGCGCGCCACGGCCTGCGGTGTTGGCATGGTGAAGCCAGCGTAATCAGGGCGCGCGGGCTCCTCTTCCGCGCGCGGCGCATCCTGTGGTTCAGTCGGTTCCGGATCGAACAGCGGTGAGCTGGCCAGCGCATCCTCTTCCTGTGCGGCTTGCGGTTCAGGCTTTGGCTCCGGCTTATCGGCCACGATTTCATCCGGATGGGTTAACGGTGCGCCGCCCATCAGGCCGAGAGGGTCATCGTGACGCGCGGCAGGTGCGCTCGCCGACCCGCCAAACAGGGCTAACGGATCGAGTTCGTCCGACGCCTCTTCCTTTGGCTGGGCAGGTTTGCTTTCGTCCGGCTGTACCAGCGTTGAAGGGGTGACATCGTCAAAGATGCTCTCTTTTTTAAACAACGCTTCATCGCTAAACAGCGTGTCCGGGTCAACGTTTTTACGTTCAAGCGACGGTTCGGCGTCGTTAAACATTGCCAGCGGATCTTCGGCATTCCGCTCCGGGGCCGCAGGCTGAGAGAACGGATCGTGGGATGCGGCGGGCTGTGGTTTTGCCCGGTTGCTGGAGATGCTGTCGGAGATGGAAAACTCCTGCATCAGGCTGTCCCAGATTTCCGACGGCACGGCCGTAGGTTCAGCTTTTCCGCGTGGCGCGGCGCTGGCCGGTTTCGGTTGCGGCGCTGGTGCAGGTGTCGCCACTGGGCGCGCCTGCTGCATGCTGGCCGCCATGCGGCTTACGGGCTGGGTGTCATGAATGAGTTCGCTGACTTCAATGCGATAATCATCAATACCGAGAATATCCCCATCCTGAAGCTCAACCTGACGCCCACGCTCCAGCGGGATATCATTCAGTACCACGCGGGTAACGCTGCCGCGGTTTGTGACGCGGCATTCGCCACTGGCGTCGACGTGAACGATGGCCTGCAAACGCGAGATGGTGCGGTCATTGTCCGGCAGCACCAGATTGTTATCCGTACCGCGCCCAATGGTGCCGCCCGGGGCATAAAAATCACAGCTGCTTTGCGGCGGCTGATGACCGGGTTTCGTAGAAATAATCGTGAATCGCATGGCGTATTCCTGCTGGTATGATTAGCGCTCAAACGCTGCCGCTCTCGGGGGTGAGAACGGCGGGGTTTGGGGGTTAAGGGCTGATTAAAACTATTTGACTACATTCAGGAAAATAATACCGATAAGCAGCCATAGCGTAAAAAGTAAGGCCTGAGCTTTATAGCGTCGATGCAGTTTTAATATCCAGCCGATTCTCTCTTCCGGTAATGCCTGAACGAATTTATAGGCATCGTCCTGAACATTTCTGTCTTTGGTAAATTTCATCTTCACGCCTTTGCGAAGACGAACAAACCAGATTATTTTTTGATAGTTCGCCAGCGAACCGAAAAAAGATGCGTAATTTGTCACCAGATCGAGATCGTAGCCTTTTTGCCGATATTCTGAAAGAAGCTGATTATATTCGGTCTCGTGTTTTTTAAAATAACGGGAACTGATGAGGTCCATAATTACGACAAGTAAAAATAAAACTACAATCAGAAATAAAAGAATATTTTCTACATTCACCATAGTTTATCCATGACATACTCAGTTGCTCCACCGGCAACTTCGCCACCAATGTATCCACCCGCAGCGGCGCCTACCACAGAACACGCGAGCAACCCTACACCACCTGTTGCCACGCCCAATGCAACACATACGCCAGCCCCAGCCATGGCGCCATATTTTCCGCCATAAATCCCGCCCGCAAGACTGGCGCCAAATTGACTGTACTTCTTAACGGCGACTTTGGAACAACTCTGCTCTCTACCTACTGTACAGGCATCGTAAACTTCATTGGTTGTGTTTGCACCAGCGAAGCCGATAGCAAGCCATCCTCCCATTTTCAGAAAACGGGCAGCTTTTGAAGCATTGTCTACATATGTTGAATACCCTCGTATCGAGGCAACACCCGCAGTACTCCATTCGTGGACAATTGACCTGCTTGATAAACCTAAAGCGTGCTTGATTTCTTCATAAGGTTTCAGTTTCAGCGTTAGTCTGGACAGCTTATTTAATAAAACGTCCAGCTCAGAAAAAAGTTTTTGCCTTTCAACAAAAAACTGCTGCCCGATCAATGTGCCTTGCGTTCTGTATTGATTTTGATAAGCCAGTTCGATAGCTTTTAATTTCTTTTCTATTTCGCTAAAGTACCTTTCACCTGCATCAGCAACCACCCCGAGAGATTTATCCATAAAATTAGTTAATGCTGCGATGGTACTAAAATGCTTGTTAAAGAAATTAGCTTCATCTGTATTCAGTTCTGCCAATGCTCCATTAACCTTTTGCTTTGCATTTTGTAATTGTTTTAGCTGAACCGCATTTTCAGCACCCGGAGCATTAAGGATCAATATTTGCCCGGGTTTTAACCACCGTGTGTCCCTGTTCACTTGCATAAAATAACGTGCCGCTTCACTGTCTGGTTTATTGAACAGTAGTCTTGCCTGGAAATCTAACGTACCAGCCTGCTGAACAACACAATAACCAGGAGCAACCGTTGATTTTACGCTCATATTGACATCCCTTTGCAAACGAAATTAAGTCTCTGTAAATAATGACCGGGGAAAACTCCCCGGTCACGCGCGCAATTACGCTTCTTTGTTTTCTTTGATGTTCCAGCCAGCGCTGCTTTCAGCACCTTTACCACCGGCAGTGGTCTGCTCCCAGTACTGCTGTTTCACTTTCGCAGCCTGGAATGCATAGGTCACGCCAACGGTATCGCCGTTGTCTGCACCCGTGTACTGAACGGAAGTCACGAGAACGTCTTCCAGGGTGATGCGGGTGTATTCAACCTGCTGACCACCCGCTTTACAGACGGACAGTTCAACTTTGGTCAGGTGTTTACCGCTTGCGCAGTGTTTCAGGATTGCTGTAGTGGATTTGTCGATCAGAGCGTTAACGTGCAGATCGTTAAAGTTCACTTTACCGGCACCGCCGCCACCGCCAACGCTCATATTACCTGGCTGGGACGCGCCCCAGGAGAAGGAGGTAATATCAGTCCAGCCGGTGTGGTTAGAATCTTTAGATTCGCCCGTAACACCCTCGACCTTCAGAAACATATCAATAGCCATAATATCTACTCTTCGTGGATGAACAATATTGCTTTCGAAAAAGCCCTTATATGGCAAACAGGAAAGCATGGGGCTGAATAAAACCGTCCATATTTTACCTCTGCCTCATATCAAACGACCCGTGTCATTTGACAGTCTTACATTCCCCCTGAACGAAAGGAAAGAATGTGAAGTCTTATACTATTGTGGATTATCCTGAATCCAGGTGCGGTCAGGATTTCCGATGATTAATTGAGGAGCAAGTTGATTAAGTTCGTCACTATGATAAAGACGCAGGCAGTTTAAGGTTACGCCTTTTACATCGGGTTTTCTCTCAGAATGAAAGGCATTGGTTGCACCTTTATATTTATTAATAAGAGCATTAATTTTGTCATTGCCATTTTCAATATCGAAAGGCACCCATTCCAGTAATGCGCTACTGCTACGGGCTGCATCCAGAGAAAACTGGCTTTTATCATCTGCAACTTGTGCCAGGCAGCGAGAAAAAACAACGTCTTTAACAACTTGTTTATAAGGCATTTTTTTGACAAACGACACCGGATCGTCAGTTGCATACACAGAGGCGGAACTGGTGAGCAACAGTAGACTAGCAATCATTTTTTTCATGGCAACTCCCAAAAATTAGCTTTGGTCGTCGTGTAATTCGTCTCCGGCGCATTGAAATAACAGTGATCCGAACAGGTTAAACCATTCCAGAATGTTGCATGACCTGCGGCGTCACTCCAGCCCTGTACCTCAAACAGAATGACGCCCTTTTTGTTGGCTAATTGCTCAACGGGTAAGGAAGGATAACTCACGATCATGTCAGGTTTACCCCACTGACGCGTCAACCAGGCAATGACATCCTTTACGCGGTAGAAGTACCATTTATTATCAGCACCGGATACCGTGAGATTTGCAATACGCGGAACGGGATGCCCGGTATAGTTAAGAACATAACTCATCCGTACGGCACAACTATTTGACCACCCGCCCTCATCTGGCGCTATTTCGAAGTTGTGCTTAACTTTGCCGCCGATAACTTGCTTAACTTTGCCGATAGAATCATTTGCATCGTAAATACGTGTTGCCGCCGCCCAGGCAGCAACAAACGAAGGTCTCGCGGTCATATTTCCTCTCAAATTTCCATACTATAAAGCTAACGCCGGGCATGGCCCCCCGGCGGCAATTATCATTACGCGTCCTTCGTCTTCAGCGACGGCAGTTTAGATACCAGACGCAGGGAAACGGTCAGACCTTCCAGCTGGTAGTGTGGACGCAGGAAGAACTTCGCGGCGTAGTAGCCCGGGTTGTCTTCGATTTCCTGCACCTGCACTTCCGCAGCCGCCAGCGGTTTGCGGGACTTGGTTTCCTGGGAGGAGTTCGCCGGGTCGCCGTCCACGTAGTTCATCACCCAGTCGTTCAGCCAGCGTTCCATCTCTTCGCGCTCGCGGAAGGAGCCGATTTTGTCGCGCACGATGCACTTCAGGTAGTGAGCAAAACGGCAGCAGGCGAACAGGTACGGCAGACGGGAGGCCAGGCGCGCGTTAGCGGTGGCATCCGGGTCGTGGTACTCGGCCGGTTTTTGCAGGGACTGCGCGCCGATGAAGGCGGCGAAGTCGGAGTTTTTGCGGTGCACCAGCGGCATAAAGCCGTTTTTCGCCAGTTCCGCTTCACGACGGTCGCTGATGGCGATCTCGGTCGGGCACTTCATGTCCACGCCTCCGTCATCGCTTGGGAAGGTGTGGCACGGCAGGTTTTCCACCGCCCCGCCGGATTCCACGCCGCGAATCGAGGTGCACCAGCCGTACTCTTTAAAGGAGCGGTTGATGTTGGCCGCCATCGCATAGGCAGCGTTTGCCCACGAGTAGCTGTTGTGGTTCGCGCCGTCGGTCTGCTCTTCAAAATCGAAGCTGTCGACCGGGTTGGTGCGAATGCCGTACGGCAGACGCGACAGGAAGCGCGGCATCACCAGGCCCAGATAGCGGGCATCTTCGGATTCACGCAGTGAACGCCAGGCAGCGTATTCGGTGTTCTGGAAGATTTTGGTCAGGTCGCGCGGGTTAGCCAGCTCCTGCCAGGACTCCATCTGCATCACGCCCGGCGCGGTGCCGGTGATGAACGGACAGTGGGCCGCAGAGCCGATGCGCGCCATCTCGCCCAGCAGCTCAACGTCCTGCGGGCTGTGGTCGAAGTAGTAGTCGCCCACGATGCAGCCAAACGGCTCGCCACCGAACTGGCCGTACTCCTGCTCGTAGATTTTTTTGAAGATCGGGCTCTGGTCCCAGCCCACGCCCTTGTAGCGCTTGAGGGTGCGGCCCAGCTCCTGCTTGGAGATGCTCATAAAACGGATCTTCAGCATCTCGTCGGTTTCGGTATTGTTCACCAGGTAGCTCAGCCCGCGCCAGGCGCTCTCCAGCTTCTGGAACTCCTCGTGGTGAATAATCTGGTTCACCTGCTGTGAAAGCTGCTCGTCAATACCGGCAATCAGGTTCTGAATGGTGCGGTAGGTATCGTTTGAGAAGGTTACGGTGTTTTCCAGCGCCTGCTGCGCCAGGGTTTTAACCGCGCTTTCTACGGCAGAGCGCGCCTGATCGGTTTTCGGGCGGAACTCTTTATTCAGCAGCGCGCTGAACTCGTCCTGGCTGAACGCCTGGCCCGCCTGCTGATCGTGTTGTTGAGTCTGGTTGCTCATCGATTATTCCTCGCTACCTTTCGCACTTTCGTCATTTTTTGGCAACTGGCTCAGGGATTTGAGCAGCGTCGGATCCTGGAGAATTTTCGCGATCAGCTCTTCCGCACCGTTTTTACCGTCCATGTAGGTCAGCAGGTTGGAGAGCTGGGTACGGGCTTCCAGCAGCTTGTTCAGCGGCTCTACTTTGCGGGCCACCGCGTCCGGCAGGAAGTCGTCCATGCTGTCGAAGGTCAGATCGACGTTGAGCTTACCTTCGCCGGTCAGGGTGTTATCCACCTGGAACGCCACGCGCGGCTTCAGCGCCTTCATGCGTTCGTCGAAGTTGTCGATGTCGATTTCCAGGAACTTACGCTCGTCGACGGCTGGCAGATTTTCCACCGGCTTGCCAACCAGATCGGCCATAACGCCCATCACAAACGGCAGCTGAATTTTGCGTTCTGCGCCGTAGATCTCTACGTCGTACTCGATCTGCACGCGGGGAGCACGGTTGCGTGCGATGAATTTCTGTCCACTGTTACTCATTGCCATGATGTTCTCCATCAAAGATGCGCGGTGAAGGTGAAACGGCAGACTCCATGCCTGTCGTCATAATGCCAGGACGCGTCATTCGCGGCGTCCAAAGATGTTTTCCAGTTGGTTAACGCCGTCTGGCGCCAGGTCGCGAATAATGTCCATAAAGTTGAGTTCAGACAGCCGCTGCACCCGTTCAATCATCAGCGGTGCGGGATGGCTGGGTTCGTACTGCGCAAAATACTGTTTCGCTTTTTCCAGCATCAGCTGGGCGTCGGCGCGGCTGGTCACCTGCACGCTGCGCCAGTCCGTCACCTGCTGAACGGGCGACGCGGCCACCGGCTGCGGCTCGGCGTGCTGTTCAGCCTGCGCGTCACGGTTCGGCAGCAGCTTGCTGATATCGGTCACCTGACAGGCGCTGGAAACCAGTCCGACGGTTTTCAACAGCTGTTCCATCTCCGGTACGCCACTTTCCCCGAGATAGCCGGTAAGCAGTTCGCGGATGGCCAGCAGGCGTTCGTGGATCACGATTACCGCTTCGGTGCCGGGTTGATCGCCCCGGGCCAGCTCATCGATCAGTCGTGGACGACCGCCCGGATAATCCGGACACTCGGTTTTACTGCCGTCAAGCAGCGCCTGGGCGTCACGGAGCGAAATCTCATCGCCGTTTGAGCGGAGCAGTGAGGCGTTACGCACCGCGACCGTCAGGTCAGATTTATCACTCAGCCCGGCGAGGGCGTTGATACGGTAGAACGGATCGGTTTCGCCATACTCTTCCAGCAGCGGGTAAAGTTGCTCCCAGTAACGGGACAGGGCTTCCTGCACCAGCACTAGTCCGTCGGCGTAACCTGCCAGCCCGCGACGACGCGTCCAGGCATGGGTTAACGCCAGCATGACGCGAAGATCTTTGGTGCGACCCAGCAGGCTGGTGGCGAGTTTTTCCACCGTGTTCCAGTCGGCAGGCTCTGCCGGAATGATGGTGTCGCCAAACTGCTGCTCGGCTTTACCCTGACTGGCCTGACCCATGGCCTGGAAATCAGCGTCGTACTCCAGGTTTTCACCGCAGGGGTTATCGGGGCTTATCGGCGCGAGAAATTCATCGATATTCATAAGATCCCTGCTTATTCAAACATAGGCGGGTAAAGACCGTGGCGGCCCGGACGGGCGCCGCCTGCCGGATCGAACAGCAGCGTAAAGAGCTGCCCGGTGAAGTTTCCACTGTGGACGTGGGTGTACAGCGGATAGCCGTCGCAGCGGTTTGTCCACCAGTAGCTGGTCTGGCGCAGCGGATCAAAACACTCCGCCGCCTGCGGCCAGCCCAGCGTGCTCTGACCATCGTCGTCATAGCCAATCACGTCGAGAATGTCGGAACGCTTTTGCGGCTCAACCGGCTGGGGCGCCGGGATGGTCATCAGCATTTCATCCAGCTGGGAGGCAGAATAGCTGTTACGCACCGCGTGCAGCCCCAGACGGCCAAGCTGCTGGTACCAGCTCTCAGCTTGCCCGAGCAGGCGGGATGACCACTCGGCGGGGGTGAAGCTCAGTTGCAGGCATACCGGATAGTGGCGGCCTACGCTGTCACGGCCCGGCAGCAGGCAGCCCATCTGAATCATCTGGCTACCGAGCATCGGCGGGACGACAAAGTTCCACACCGGGGCTTTTGAAAACGGGCGCTCGCCGCTGCGCTGCTCTTCCTGTTGCCAGGCCAGCAGGCCGACCTGGAACCAGTGCGACCACTGGCGTTGCAGGGTATCCGGAAAGCGACGCTGCAAAAAATCTCCGGCGCTGGGTAATTTGCCATACCAGCTATAACGGTTCATCGCAGGGGTATTCGTCATACGGCTGTCCTTGCGGTTATGGGCATGAGAAACGGGGAAGCTGGAACGGGTTGCGGATGCTGTTCGGGGCAAACTCCAGCGTGACCTGATGTCCGTCGACGTTGAAGGTCGCCTGACGGCTCAGGCTACCCGCGCCAGGGCTGGTGCGCGCCTTGTCGAAAAAGCGGTTGAGCGCCCAGGAACCGTTAGTTACCAGCGTTGCGGTGCTGCCATTGGTCAGACCGAGCTGCATACGCACCTGGTTCGTCCCGCCCGGCCCCGGCCAGTTCATGATCTGCACCGCCTGCGGACCGTGGCTGTAGCGCAGCAGCTGGCCGTCCACGTCCAGCGTCAGGTTCAGAATGGTGTTATCCATCCGCACGGTGCGCACCGTGACCTTAAAGGATGGCGTGGTCGCGCCGTTGGCAAAGAAGGCATCGCGGACAGACTGCGCCTGCTGGAACGGACGCAACAGCCCTTCGCTGCCCGACAGCGTTTTACCGTCGATGCCCGGCATAAAGCGCCAGTTCGCCTGGGTGGTGTCCACCTTGTTGGTCAGGTTGTCGCGGAAAAAGGTGTCCATCAGTCCGGTGCCCGGCGCGAACATGCGGGCGAGATCGTCCGGCGTCACCTCGGTGCTGGCGCTGCGCACCAGTGGATAACGCCCGGCAATCGCCTGACGGCAGAACCCACCCACTTCCACGTTAATGCGCTTACGCACGTTCTCCAGATCGCGACGCTGGGTGTCGCTGCTGGCGCCGACGGCCATATTGCTGAACATGGTTTGCAGCCCGCCCGGCAGACGTCCCGCGCTGGCTTGCAGGCGGCTGATTGCATCGCCGCCCGGCGCGGGCATACCGCTGTTTGCCGCATCCTGAACGGCGGTCAGGTAGCGATAAAGCTCGTCAACCTGCTTAAGAAAATCGTCAAAGACGATGGTCTTGCCACCCTTCTCCAGCGGCTGCGCCAGCTCAATCATCGGCGCATAGTGGTCGGTCACCAGTTGCTCAGGCGCCTGCGTCACGACCGCGCCCTGCGTCGGGGCATTGTCACCGTTGCTGAACAGCGCTTCCAGCGTGCGGGTGGCGCGGTTGCTTTGGTCTTCCGCTTTCTGCGCATCTTCCGGCGCAGGCGCAGTGCGCGACAGGGTCAGCACCTTGCTCAGGTTAAGCACCAGACGGCGCAGCGGCGAGTTGGTGCCTGAAAGCAGGCGCGCGGTGTTAATACGCTGGGAAAGATCGGCGCTGTTGTTGAGCTGAATGTCAGCGAGAAAGCGATCCCAGTTGACGATAAAGTCGCGCATGTAGAGCTGGCGCACGGCGTTATCGATCTGCTGTTTATCTTCCTGGGCGGTGGTCGCTCCCAGTACCCAGGCATCGTCCTTGTGCAGGGCGGTGGTCACGCTGTCGATCTGGTCGTTGAAGCTCTTCCAGTAGCCGTCCGGCGTATAGAGGCCCGGTACGCCCTCACTCACCGGCTTGCCGCTTTTACGGGAAAACACCAGCTCGCTCTGCGGGCCGCCGAGATCTGAAAGCGAAACCGGCTTCAGGTTTTCATCATGCTCCAGCAGACGTTTCAGGCGGCCATATACGCGTGTTGAGAGCGGCTGCTGGTTGATAAGCGCCCTTTCACGTGCCACCAGATCCTCATCCTGCGCATACGGTGAAGCCTGAATTTTTGGCTCCAGCAGCTGCGTCAGGTGCCATTCCAGCTCCTGAAGCTGCGCCTGCGTCACGTTCTGCGGCAGGTTGCGTTGCAGGTTGAGCATCACCCACGAGTGCAGGAATTTGCCGTCATAGTGCTTCGGCTGATAGAGCATCTGATAGGCTTTCAGCGCCTCGTAGCTGTACTCCACGTCGCTGCCGTTGTCGTTGCGCAGCCAGGTGGTAATGTGCATTGCCACGGCGGGCAGCAGCATCTGATCCAGCGCCTTCTGGTACAGAGACTGCGAGGCATCACTGACGTCATCCCCGCGATAAAGCCCCATGCGGCGGGAAACCGGCGGGTCGTTAACGTCGAAGGCATTGCTTTTCGGCAGATCCACCAGGCTGTTAAGCAGCGGCAGAAGCGCAAACAGATCGCGCTGGGGCTGGTTTTGCAGCGCCTTGCTCTGCTGCTCCAGCATCGGCACTTTTTCGTCCACTTCTTCCAGATAGGCTTTATTTTTGGCGTAGCTGGTCAGCCACAGGCCACCCAGGATCACCAGCAGGGCCAGCAGCGCCGCGTAGCCGGACCACATCACGGCGCGGTTGCGCAGCTCCCACCAGCGGTTTTCCCCGGCGATGCCCGCTTCCTGGAAAATGACGTTTTGCAGCAGGTTTTTAATGAAGAAGCTTTGGCCCTTCGCGCCCGGGATCGGCGCCTCTTTGCTCACCGAATCCCAGCGCGTGCTTTCCCCCCCTTCAGGTAAGGAGAGCGCGCGGTTCAGCTCGCCCATCACGCGGTCAAACGGCATCCCTTCCTGAGTGCCGCTGGCAAAGTAGATGCCGCGCGGAGAAAATTCGGTTTCGAAGTTTGAGCGGGCAAAGACCGTGCTCAGGTAGTCAGCCAGCAGCGGACGCAGCGCGGCGAACTCCTGCGGGAAGAGATAGGCTTCCGCACGGGTTTTGGCGTCATGCTCTTTGAGCATGGTTTCCGGAAGGCCAGCATCCAGACGCTGTTGCAGCAGGGAAAATTCCTGCTGGAAGTTGCCCATCAGGTCGTAATCGGCGTGTTTGGTCTGCTCCCACGGCAGCGTAAAGCCCCAGATCTGGTCGCGCTGGGCTTTGTCGTAATCCGCAAACCAGGCGCGGAAGCCTTTAAGCAGGTCCGCTTTGGTCACCATCACATACACCGGGAAGCGAATACCCAGCTGTTCATGCAGCTCGGAGAGACGCTGGCGCAGGTTGACCGCCTGCTGGCGCGAGGCCTCAGCGGACTGCGAAAGCAGGTCGGAAATGCTGATGGTGATAATCACGCCGTTAATGGGCTGGCGACGGCGGTATTTACGCAGCAGGTTGATAAATTCCAGCCACTCCCCGGCGTCCTGAACCTGCTCGCTCTCCTGAGTGGTGTAGCGCCCCGCGGTATCCAGCAGAACCGCCTCGTTGGTAAACCACCAGTCACAGTTGCGCGTGCCGCCAATGCCGCGCAGCGCGGTTTTACCGAAGCGATCCGCCAGCGGGAATTGCAGCCCGGAGTTGGCCAGCGCGGTGGTTTTACCGGAACCCGGCGCGCCAATAATGACGTACCACGGCAGCTGATAGAGGTACTGCGTGCTAAAGCGCTGCGTCCACTGCGCGCCATGTCCCGCTTTGCTGAAGTGGGCTTTTTTCAGCATCTGGGCGGCTTCATCGAAACGCCCGGCAAGGATCTGCTCCTCGCTGTTCAGACGTTTCTGCGGATCGGCCGCCTCCGGGCTGGTGGTATTTTCGTTGAGCTTGTCCATCAGCTTACGGTTCAGCCAGGCGTTATACAGCCGCGGCAGAATGTGGCTCTGGGCCCAAATCAGGTAGACCACCGCAATGCTGATGACGCGGTTCTGCTCTGATTCAAGGGGCCGGGTATCCACGATGGACAACAGCGGGCCAATCATCCAGATGACCGCCGCGAGCGCCGTTACGCCCAGGAAGCTCCACAGAATGCGATTGGTCAGTATAGAAAGTAGAGTTGTCAGCATCCTTAGTTTCCTTGCGGCAATCCGTTCAGCTCGGCCTGGGTATTGTCAGGCGATACCAGCAGCGTAATCTCTACGCGGCGGTTACGGGCGCGATTTTCAGGCGTGGTGTTAGGCGCTACCGGGTTGATCTCACCCCGCCCTTCGGCTTTGACGCGCTCAGGCTGCGAGAGGCTACCCTGGAGCTGTTTTTGCACCGAACGGGCGCGCTCAAGCGAGAGTTCATAGTTAGAAGCGAAGCGTGCGCTGCGGATCGGCACGTTGTCGCTGTACCCCACCACCAGAATTTTGCCGCTGACGTTATTCATCGCCTGGGCGATGCGGTCGATGACCGGCTCATAGCGATCGCGCACCACCGTTGAGGCCGAGGCAAAGAGTCCGTCCCCTTTCAGGATCACCACGCTGCGATCCGCCTCATCCTTAACGGCCACCAGACCGGCATCAATTTCTGGTTTCAGGAAGCCGCGCAGGTTCAGCACCGCTGGCAGCTGACGCGCAGGCTGCTGGATGGTGGTTTCCGGCAGTTGGGACTGGTAAATTTTCGCCAGCACCGGGCTGGTGTTATCACCCAGACGCCAGTTCAGCACGATATAGAACAGGCAGGCGATAAAGCCGACCAGCGCCACGCACGCCCAGAGTGGGATCATCGGCCGCCAGAGCTTGCGCAGAACGGGGCGATCTTCCGGGTGCGGCGAGAGCGGCGGCGGATAGCTGCCGCGCACGCCACGGATCATCTGCCACAGGCGCTGTTTGATGGTTTCAAGCTGGGTCCGGCCATTGTCCAGCACGCGGTAGCGGCCTTCAAAGCCGAGCAGCAGACAGTAGTTGATCATCTCCAGCAGCAGAATGTGTTCGCGCGGATTCTGCGACAGACGCGCCAGCAGCTGGAAAAACTTCTCACCGCCCCAGGTTTCGTTATGAAACGTCACCAGCAGACCATTGCTTGACCAGACGCCGCTGCTTCCCCACGGGGTCAGCGCGGCGGCTTCGTCCAGCGCCGTGCAGAGGCAGTAGCGCGCGCCGACAATCACTTCATACGGTAAGCCCGCCTGCTGGCATCGCACTTCGAAACGGCGAATTTCGTCAATCAGGCGCTGGCGCAGCCCGACCTGATCGTCGTGGGAAACCGAATGACGGATTTGCGGAATCGCATTGAGCAGCGGATTGGCGGCCGCCACCAGCTGATTGTTCCCACTGGCTCCGGTAAACACGGCATCACTGCCGGTATCCTGTCGTTCCTGCATATTAAGCGCTCGCTTTATTATTCTGTCGGGCTACGGATGGCCCAGAACTCCATATCGAGACCCGGGAATTCCCCTGCGAGATGCAGCGCGAATGCCCCGGACTTGTCCATCTCGTGCCACAGTTCGCTGCCCCTCTCGAGCTCGAAATAGCTGTAGCCTGCATGCCACGGGATCTGCGGCGGCGCGACGGGCATTGCCCGAAGCATGATGCCCGGCAGCTGGAGCTGGACCAGATCGCGAATTTTCGACACTGGCGCAACCTTCATTTGGGCAGGGAAATGGGTTTGCAGGTGTTCGCCGGGGACATTGGCTTTTACCGCCAGCACGAAGCCAAATTCGCGGACCATGCTGGTCTCCGGCACGGTGGCGATGTTCAGCCCGTGGGAGCGTTCGTGCAGCGGCAGCTGGATGGCATGATCTTCCATGACCAGCGACAGCCCCTGACGCAGCATCAGCATCAGTTTGCTGAAGCAAACGGCGAGATCGTCATGGTCGTATACCGGCAGTATGCTCTCTGCGGTACGCTGCGGCGTCCAGGTGGCGAGCTCCGTGGCAAACGGCAGCCAGCTGCGCCAGAGCGCTTCCGGGTGAAGCAGCGGCAGCGTTTTTAAATGTGAGACGTCGCCAAGGTGGCGGTTGATCAGCGAGAGAAGCGTGAACTCAACCATCTCGGACGTATTGAAACGCCCCGGCTGGCGCAGTCGACCGCCGATCTGCTGGCTACGCTGCACCAGCAAGCCGTGCAGGTCATTGATCATGCCGTACAGCTGCGGGCTGTTATTGGTGTTCAGCATTGGCGGGATGTAGCTGTTATCCAGCCGCACGTGGTTATCGTTGCGCTTTTCGGTGACGTACGCCACGCCGATGGCGGTCCATTCTGCCGTCAGATCTTTCTCCAGCATCAGGGTCAGACGCAGGCGGCCAAACTGGACCGTCGCCTCCCCGACCGACATGGCGTTGTCGTCTTCCACCTCTTGTTCAAAGGTAATAAAACGCGCCAGAGAAGACTGCTCCTCGCTGAAAATCACCTCTTCACGGCCACCGCGACGAACCGGCAGCGCAAGCACCACCTTTTCATTGGTGAGATTATCGGGGATTTTTAGCGGAGCCGGACCGTTGCGGTCGCTGCGAACCTGGAAAAAGGTGCCGTCAGGCAGCAAACCGCTACAGTAGCTCAGGGCAATACAGCCCTGGCGAAGCATCGCTTCATCCAGCTCAAGGTCGAGAAAGCCCCAAAGATACGATCGCTGCAAGGCCCCCCACTCACGAACGTGGTTGAGGAGGTAGCTTTCTGTCCGCTGAAAATGGTGGGGACGCAGGAACATGCCCTCGGTCCAGACGACCTTTTCTGCTTTCGTCATGATGATCTCTTTCCTGTTATGAAGGGCGTTACTGGCTGATGACCCGGATACCATTTACGTCAAGAAAGACGCTGGCCTGGAGTTCATCTGCGGACCATTTCCAGAACTGGTAAATCGCGTTTTCGCCGGGAACAGGCAAAGGAAGTGAGACGCGCCATTTTTTGCCGTCCAGCGCCTGGTATTCCGCCATCACGCCGATATAGCGCGCTTCCGGTGAGCTTTGTCCGCTCAGGGTTTTCGAAAGCTGGCCCGGCATCAGGAAGAACACATCGCTGTTCAGCAGATTCGCGCCAAGCGTGGCTGACGCATTGTTCTGTAAGGAGTAGAAGTCACTGGACATGAAATCCGCATCGGATTTCAGCAGCAACACTCTGACCTTAAGCGGTGCAGAATCATTGATTTGAGGATGAGCCTGAAACTGAAGATTGTAGCGGGAGGGGTCGCTGTGTGAAGACGACGTACAACCACCGATCAGCGCGAGAATCAACGCAAAAAAAGGGAACCACATCCGATGAAAATTTTTATTATTCATAAAAATATGCTCGTGAAACCCGTTTAGTTCAGGATCCAGGTACCGTTCGCGCTGTCTTTGCAGGCTTTGCTGTTGCCATCGACATCAACACAGGTGGTTTTCTTACGCGCTTTCGGGCGCAGTGCCTGTTTACGCACGGTGGCTTCGTACTGGTCAGCCTTGATCACGGCACGCATCGGCACGTAACCAATCAGCTGTTCACTCCCTTCATCGGCCAGCGCCATCCAGAAATGTTCAACCTGCCCCAGCACAACGTAAGTTTTGCCGGTCTCAAGCGTACGGATCACTTTTCCGCCGTAGTCAGGACGGCTCATCAGGGATGCCGGGTACATGGCACGGTACGGTTCATTCACCTGAGTGAACTCCGCCGGAGGGGTAACAGCGTGACGGTGCGTCAGCGTGATGCCATTCACCTGGCTGGTCACAATCGTATCATCGGTGATCGCTGGTTTCTGCGGCGCCTTACAGCCCGCCACCGCCATAACAAACAAAAGTGATAACAATACGCGCAGTTTCATATGCTTTTCCGTAGCGATATTTAGAGGATGAAGAGAGGGGATAAAATTTGACTTAGGTGCTATTGTTAAAATAGTCAGGTTTTTCCGGGGCGTTACTATTATTTGGGCATAGCTACCGCACGAGCCTTGAGAATAAGGCCCAGCGTAATCCTGACATATTTTGACAAACGGTAAACAAGTTTACATGAGCTGGTCACCTTTTCAATATTTCCTTTCTCTCTACTACTGTTTAATGAAGCAACCGCCCCACCCTGAGATTAATCTGAAAAATACACAAGCCATGCAATGCTATGATTTAAAAACAAAAATACACAAAAGAGAACCATTATCACTAACGTAGCATCGCTATTTTCGCCACTACCATAATTAGTAGAATGGAGAATTTTTCAGTTGCGCATGAATATATTTCACATGAATTATTTAATGTATTGATAGCATCTCTACAAAACTCAGGGACGCCATCCCAGCGAATTAAGAAAACATAGTAAGGATCGAGAAATTAATTTCACGCCACAAATTAACTTTATGCTCCCTCTCTCTGACGGTGATTTTTTCTCTTCCGGGTCGTATGAATAATTAAGTCTCACTACAACTTCATTCACCAGAGCATTGCTTAAAATATAACCACACCCTCCCGAATGGCGGATAAAAACGCTGCTTTCGCCTGGCGAATTCTATTTTGTATTTTATCGTCACTACACTATCGCTTGCTTTTCTTCATTGCGACGACTTATTACTAACATGATGAAAATTTGTTATGCATTCTTTGCTTTTCCCGTCCATAGCTCGCAGTACGAGCGGCAAAGACTGTGTAATTGGGGTACAAAAGACGTGCCGTGTCCAGCATCGGGCGTTTGAACAGAACCGTGGATCATACAGTCAACGCTCTCCTCTTGACTTATTTTGTGATAAAGGTACTTTTCAGGACATGAAGAAGATCCTGATTATCGTTCCTGATGGTGGCATGTTGTTTGAAGCCGCCGGTATCGCCGACATTCTGATGCAGGCCAACCGGCTGCACCCGGACGGCCTTGCGCAGCCCCGCTACCGCATCATTATCGCCACCACCCAGCCTCATCTGGTGATCCATGGCCAGTCCGGTTTGAACCTGCTGGCGGACTATCGCCTGCCGGAGCTGGATCCGCGCGAGCCGCTGGACACGATCATTATTACCGGCCGCGGCATGAATGAGCTGGAGAGCACCGCCGTGGTGGACTGGCTGCACCTGGCCGCGCCGCATGCGCGACGCGTCGCCTCTGTCTGCGGCGGGGCCCTGCTGCTGGCACAGGCCGGATTGCTCGATGGGCGCCGGGCAACGACCCACTGGCGGCTTCTGGAAACCCTGAAAACCCGCTATCCTGCGGTCAACGTTGAGGGCGGCCCGCTCTATGTTCAGGATGGCCCCGTCTGGACGTCCGGCGGCGTCAGCTCCGGGTTTGACCTGACGCTGGCGCTGGTGGAGGATGATTACGGCTTCACCCTCGCCCGCAATGTGGCGCAGGATATGGTGATGTACCTGCGTCGGCCTGGCGGCCAGCTACAGTTCAGCCGCTATAATCTGGAGCAGTCTGGCGCGACCGGACCAGTCAGCGAACTGCAAAGCTGGATCCTGCAAAACCTCACCGCAGATTTGTGCGTCGAAAGGCTGGCCGAACGGGTCGCCATGAGCCCGCGCAATTTCACCCGCGTGTTCACGCGTGACGTGGGCGTGCCTCCGGCCCGTTATGTCACCGAAGCGCGTCTGGCCGCCGCCCGACAGCTTCTGGAGCAGACCCAGGATCCGCTTGAGGTCATTGCCGAAAAAAGCGGGTTTGGTACCAGCATCAACCTGCGCCGCGTTTTTGAAAAGCAGCTTCATCTCACGCCGGGCGAATACCGTCAGCGCTTCCACTGCCGCAGAATGGCGTAATATGATCCTTTTTTGTCATTTACGCCATCTGACCTGACGCCTACAGTAACTCCAGACAACACAGATAAGGAGTGCATCATGGTTAAGGTCGGTATTAACGGTTTCGGCCGTATCGGACGTAATGTCCTGCGCGCGGCGCTGGGCAACCCGGATCTCCAGATTGTGGCCATTAACGATCTGACGGACAGTAAAACCCTCGCCCATCTGCTGAAATATGACTCTCTGCTCGGCACGCTGCCGGTGCCTGTGGAAGCGGCGGACGGCGCGCTACAGGTTGACGGGCAACGCATCACCGTATTCAGTGAACGCGACCCGGCAAACATTGCGTGGAAAGACGCAGGCGTTGAGGTGGTAATTGAAGCAACCGGCTTCTTCACCGAACGTGAAAAAGCGGCGGTGCATATCACGAGCGGCGGCGCAAAACGCGTCATTATTTCCGCCCCGGCTAAAAATGATGATCTGACGGTGGTGATGGGTGTGAACCACACGCTGTACGATCCGGCCCAGCATTTTGTGGTCAGCAACGGGAGTTGCACCACTAATGGTCTGGCGCCAGCGGCGCAGGTGCTGCACCAGCAGTTTGGCATTGAGCACGGGCTGATGAACACCACGCATGCCTACACCAACAGCCAGGCGCTGCATGACCAGCCGGAAAAAGATCTGCGCGGCGCGCGCGCGGCAGCATTATCGATTGTGCCTTACTCCAGCGGCGCGGCAAAAGCGCTCGGGAAAGTGATCCCTGAGCTTGACGGTAAACTCACCGGGTATTCCCTGCGCGTGCCGGTTCCGGTGGTGTCGATTGTCGATCTGACGGTGACGCTGAGCCGCAACGTGACCGCTGAGGAGGTGAATGACGCGTTCCGTCAGGCTGCCGCCAGCGGGCCGCTGAAAGGCATCCTGGGCTACAGCGATGAACCGCTGGTCTCCAGTGATTATCAGGGCGACCCGCGCTCATCCATCATCGACGGGCTTTCAACGCTGGTGATTGGCGGGAATATGGTGAAGATCCTGTCGTGGTATGACAACGAATGGGGCTTCTCGAACCGTCTGGTGGATCTGGCGGTGCTGATGGATAAGAAAGGGTTGTAGCCGATCGTATTGCCGGGTGACGCTTGCGCATACCCGGCCTGCAAAATGGCCCCTCTGCCTGCTAACAGGGGGGCATCATGATACTAGAAATAATATTTAAACCGCACACGACCGCCATAACGATCGTCGTTCTTATCGCTTCCCTTTTTCGGCGACGCGTTCACCCACGAAGCGTAGGCGCCCAGGTAAATGTTAAAGTTCTTCATCTTCATTACGTTGGGAATAAGGTATGACGCATGGACAGTGTGAATATCATACTCACCCGGATCGGTGATCCAGCAATCATTCTCACACTCTGCGTCAAAGGTTGAAGTGTTAAATTCGTCGATTTCGTTATGTGCATAAATATAGCCCAGGTCATGGTGAATCCGTAACCGGTGCGGTCAGACTGATCGACCCAACGACCCGCGTCATCCCGATAGCCATAAGCATTGTTGACCAGATTGGTTTCCATGGCGACGGCCGTTGAGAACGGGCCGTCCTGCCACGAAATAACTGGCCGGACATAGGCGACGTTCTTATCATTATCCAGTTCCGCGCCATGGTAGCGCTGGTCGACGTACAGATCGCTGCCGTCTTTGAACAGCGTATTCAGCTCGAAATACCAGTTATCCAGCGTTTTACTCATCAGGAAGTTACCGCCGCTGTCGGTACGGCCACGCCCCTCTTTCAGCATATAAATGTAACCATAGCCGTCGCTATAAAGATCGTCCGCTGTATTGCCCGAGTATTCAACAAAGGTATCCTGGTTGAGCGGGAACATATCGTAGGCTTCAAAACGTCCAACTTTAATTTCCCAGTCGTTTTCTGCGCCAAAGAAAAATACCGCATCATCAAGGTACATTTGCCCTGCCAAATCGCCCAGTGGTTGTACAGAAAATCCGGAAAAATGGCCGTTATCCATTTTTCTATAACCATCAAACCCCAGCAAAATACGACCATTAATATCCCACCGTTCTTTATCTCCCGGCGCCCAGTCGCTATTAGCACTTTGCTTAACAGAAGTCAGACTGCCGGTTTTGCTGGCAGCATCCATATTAAATTCCACATCGCCATAAAATTTTATATCTCCAAAGCCCGAAAGCGTCAGCTTCGGTGGTGCGTCTTTATTGACGGGCTCTTCTGACTGGACGACCACGGGAGCAGCCTGCTGACTGGCCGCCTGCTGTTGTTTCAACGCCTCGATTTGCGCCTCCAGTTGCGCCAGTTTTTCATCTACGCTCGTCGCGCTTTGTGCCGCAAAAAGAGAGCCAGAACAGAGTGCCCCCACGAGGACAACCATTTTTTTTAATTGCATAGAATCCATCCTGAAATAAAAGTGAATACCCGAAGTGATGGGCCACTCTATTTCGTCTAAATGTTTTTCGGCAGGCTATTATGTTTTTTGTTATGTCGGTTATGTTTTTTACTTTGTGTGACCTTCACGGAAAGTTATTCGCGGAATGTAATAAAGAAACACAACCCCGTTCACAGAATTAAAAAAGGTTGCAACCCATAAGCCTGGTCAATATTCATAGTGTGCCCTGACAGGATATTTAATTAAAATCATTCCCCAGAAAACATTCCCCGAGTAAATAGTTTTCGGCGCGCTTCTCACGTCCGGGCGCGGCGGTAAATTGTCTGGTAATGCGCAAAATGGGATATCTAACACGCGAAGCGGGCAATATTCGTCTAAGGTTTTCAGGTGATTGACGACAGCGGTGACGCTGCCCAGCGACGAATGGAGATGAACCGATGATAAAAACTCGAATGCTACGCCCTGGCTTGTTACACCTTACGTTGGCAGGCGCCCTACTCGGTGTTACCGCATTTGGTTATGCTGAAGACCAGCCAACGAGCCAGCAAAGCTCACCTGATATTCTCCTTGGCCCCCTCTTTAATGAAGTACAGAGCGCCAAACTGTTCCCGGATCAGAAAACCTTCGCGGATGCCGTTCCCAAAAGCGACCCGCTAACCATCCTGGCGGATTACCGGATGCAGCATACCCAGTCCGGTTTTGACCTGCGCCACTTCGTAGAGATGAACTTTATCCTGCCGAAGGAAGGTGAGAAATACGTTCCCCCTGAGGGCCAGAGCCTGCGCGAACACATAGACGATCTGTGGCCTGTACTGACCCGCACCACTGACAAAGCGAACAAATGGGACTCCCTCCTGCCCCTGCCAAAGCCCTATGTCGTGCCGGGAGGACGCTTCCGCGAAGTCTATTACTGGGACAGCTATTTCACCATGCTGGGGCTGGCCGAGAGCGGCCACTGGGATAAGATCGGCGACATGGTGGACAACTTCGCTTACGAGCTTGATACCTGGGGCCATATCCCTAACGGTAACCGCAGCTACTACCTGAGCCGCTCTCAGCCGCCTTTCTTCTCGCTGATGGTGGAATTGCTGGCCACGCATGACAGCGACGCGTTGAAGAAATACCGTCCGCAGATGGAGAAAGAGTACGCTTACTGGATGGAGGGGGCTGATGGGCTCCAGCCTGGTCAGGCGAACAAACGCGTGGTGAAACTGGCTGACGGCTCGATCCTCAACCGCTACTGGGACGATCGGGACACGCCGCGCCCTGAGTCGTGGCTGGATGACGTGACCACCGCCAAAAATAACCCTAACCGTCCGGCCACCGAGATTTACCGCGATCTGCGCTCTGCCGCGGCCTCGGGCTGGGATTTCAGCTCCCGCTGGATGGACGATCCACAGAAGCTGGGTACCATCCGCACCACCAGCATCGTGCCGGTGGATCTGAATGCGCTGATGTTTAAGATGGAAAAACTGCTGGCCCGCGCCAGTCAGGAAGACGGCGATAACGCCAGTGCAAGTAAATATGACGCGCTGGCCTCCGCACGTCAGAAAGCCATGGAAAGCCACCTGTGGAACGATAAAGAGGGCTGGTATGCGGATTACGATCTGAAAACCGGGAAGGTGCGTAATCAGCTGACGGCCGCAGCCCTCTTCCCGCTGTATGTGAAGGCCACATCACAGGATCGCGCCGATAAAGTGGCCGCAGCCGCGTCGTCACGCCTGCTGAAACCGGGCGGTATTTCTACCACCACCATCAACAGCGGGCAGCAGTGGGATGCGCCGAACGGCTGGGCGCCGTTGCAGTGGGTAGCGGTGGAAGGGTTGCAGAACTATGGTCAGCAGAAAGTGGCGATGGACGTAACCTGGCGTTTCCTGAAAAACGTTCAGCA
This sequence comes from Enterobacter sp. YSU, assembly GCF_016082135.1. NCBI lineage: Bacteria > Pseudomonadati > Pseudomonadota > Gammaproteobacteria > Enterobacterales > Enterobacteriaceae > Enterobacter > Enterobacter sp. YSU. The sequence continues at coordinate 3,746,703 of NZ_CP059487.1, read as the reverse complement.
TACCTACGATCGCGAGAAGAAACTGGTTGAGAAGTACGATGTCTCTTCGACCGGTACCGGCGGTGGCGGCGGTGAGTATCCGTTGCAGGACGGTTTCGGCTGGAGTAACGGCGTGACGCTCAGGATGCTGGACATGGTCTGCCCGAAAGAGAAGCCGTGCGACAGCGTACCGGAGAATCAGCCTGCGGCAAACGATGATGTTGCACCTGCGAAACAGGCGGCGCAGTAGCGCCCCTCACCCTGACCCTCTCCCCGGTGGGGCGAGGGGACGGTTCCGTGCAATAGATTGGCCCGGTAGCGAAGCGCCACCGGGCTTTTTTCAGAAGCTGTAACTCGCCCCGACCTGGAACGTGCGGTCACGGCCTATCCAGCAGTTGGTCGCGTCATAGCAGGTGAGCGTCTCTTTGTTGGTGACGTTCTGCGCGCTCGCTTTCAACGTCAGCCCCTCCAGCGATGGCGCCAGCTCGCCCATGCGGTAAGACGCCGCCAGATCGTATTGCGTCGTACCGCCCAGCTTGCCTGCGTCGTTGGCTGGCGAGATCTCCATCGGCCCGGTGTAGCGTGCCCCTGCCCCCAGCGTTAACCCTCTCAGCGGCGTGCTGTCAAAGGTGTAATCCCCCCACAGATTAAAGGCGTTCTCAGGGATCTGCGTCGGTCGTTTGCCCTGGTACTTGTCATCTTCGGTATTGATGGCGTGGGTGTAGGCGTAGTTGGCAATCAGCGTCAGGTTATCCGTTGGACGACTCATAGCGGAAAGCTCCGCACCTTTCGATTCCACTTCCCCGGTCTGGCGATAGTTGAGGAAGCCCGGATCGCTGGTCACCACATTTTTCTGACGAATGTTAAACACCGAGGCGGTGAAGGTGGTTGCGTAATCCGCCAGCAGGTATTTCACCCCACCCTCCACCTGCTTGCTGGTGGTGGGCTTAACGTCTTTCGCGGTCAGCGTGCCCTGCGGCGATACCGGGGCGAACCCTTCCGAATAGCTGATAAACGGCGAGAGACCATTGTCGAAGGCATAAAGCGCGCCCAGTCGCTTGGTGAGGCGATCCTGCGATACCCAGGCTTTGTCACCGTTTTGCAGATAGTTGCTGGTGACAGAACGGTAGTCGTCATAGCGCAGGCTGGCCAGCACGTTCAGCCCGCCAAACGCAATCTGATCCTGGAGGTAATAGCCATTCTGCTGATAGCTGAGACGGTTTTTCTGCGCGGTTTCAAGCCCCAGCGCATCGTTATCGATCTGCGAGTGATCCGGATTACGCATATCGATACCCGGTGTGGACGAGGCGTAACGATAATGGAAGTGAGAGTTCAGCTTCTGGTAGTCAAAGCCCGCCAGCAGATGATGTTTCCAGTCCCCCAGCGCGACGGTTCGGGTGACCTGGTTATCAATGTTGAAGCTCTGTAAATCTTCATCCGTGGTATAGGCGAAGCGGTTAAGCTGGTAGACCTCGCTGCCCGTCCCGGTTGAATAGGCGCTGCGCTGGTGGGTGTCCACGTCAAAGTAGCGCGCTTTCTGGCTAAAGCCCCAGCCACTGTCAAACTCATGTTCAAAGCTGTAGCCCAGCATCCACTGACGCTGCTTAAAGCCGCTCCACTCATCCCCGGCATAGTCACGACGATCGGCGTATTTAGACCGTAGATAGCTTAGCGGCATCGGATCAGACGGCGTCAGGCTCGGCGTATTTTGCGCCAGCGCGTCAATGGTCAGGCGCGTTTTGTCATCCGGCTGCCAGGTCACGGAGGGGGCCACCAGATAGTTTTCATAGCGCGTGGTGTGCGCCTGTTCGTCACTCTCTGTCGCTTTACCCAGCAGGCGATAGTTCCAGTCGCTGGTCGCAATCTGCCCCGTGGAATCCAGGTACCCCTCTTTCAGATTGCGGTTTCCGGTGTTAAAGCCCAGTTCTGTTTTCGCCTCTTTCTGCGGCTTTTTACTCTGAATATTGACCAGCCCGCCCGGGGAGCCGCCGCCATACAGCACGGATGACGGCCCCTTCAGAATATCGACGCTCTCAATCAGCAGCGGATCGATTCGCGCTTTAGTGTTCCCGGTGACGTTATAGGGAAGTTGCAGGCCGTTGTAGAACTCCTGCTCGACGTTAAACCCGCGGATTTTGTACTCGCTCATGTAAGAGGTGCTCCCGCGCACCTCCGTGGAAACGCCCGGCGCATAGCGCAGGATCTCGTTTACCGAACTGGCGTGCCGCTGCTCAATCTCTTTAGCGGCGATGGTGTTGATCACCTGGGGCGTTTTACTTTCCGCGACGGCTGATTTCGTGGCGCTGTTGGTCCAGGCAGGGAGCGCGCTGCCCTGCTCTGTACCGGTCACCACGATGGTGGGTTCTTCTGCAAAAGCCTGTGCTTGCAATGCCAGCGTGACGGCGCCTGCCAACGCGCATAACGCAAAACGTGAGGTGCTCATAGTGTCGTCTTGTTATTAGATGCTATTGGGAACGCCAATTATTATCATTTCCATTAGCAAATCAATATCGGGGGAGAAAAACAGATCGTTTGTATTAAGTTTCATGCCAGCGTGCCGATAACCCAGAGACAGTCTGTCATCTATCGAGGAGCCATCTGGCGTGAGTAGCTACAGTGAGCAGTTCCTGAAACAAAATCCGCTGGCTGTATTAGGAGTGTTACGCGACCTGAAAAAGGGCGAGGTGCCGCTGCGCATCAACTGGTCAACCAGCCAGTTTATCAGCAAGATCCTGGACGTGACGGCAGAACACCTGATCGTGGATCTGGGTAGCCAGAGCGAAGAAAACCGTGCCGCGCTCCAGGCAGAAAACCTCTCGGTGATGGCCGAAACGCAGGGGGCGAAAGTCGAGTTTGTGCTGCCCCGCCTGACCACGATCGCGTACCAGGGTTTGCCTGCGTTTATCGCTCCCCTGCCCGCTAACCTCTGGTTCGTGCAACGCCGCGAGTTTTTTCGCATCAGCGCCCCGCTTCACCCGGCCTATTTCTGTAAGGCAAAAATGCCGGACAAAAAAGAGATCCGCTTTCGTCTCTTCGACCTGTCACTGGGCGGGATGGGCGCGTTAATGGATACGCCGAAGCCGGAAGGACTGGTGGAAGGCATGCGTTTTAGTCAGATTGAGCTGGATATGGGCGGATGGGGACGCTTCTGGTTTGACGCCCAGCTGATTGCCATCAGCGAGCGTAAGGTGGTGGACAGCAAAAACGAAACCATTACCACGCCGCGACTGAGCTTTCGCTTTCTGAATGTCGGGCCAGGCGCCGAACGCGAACTACAGCGCATCATCTTCTCACTGGAGCGTGAAGCGCGGGAACGCGCGAACAAAGTGCGCTGAAAGGCGTCGGGCAGCATGCTGCCGCCCGACAAAGGCGTTACATGGCGTCCATCGCTTTCTGTACTTTCCAGATATAACGTGGAGCCTGTGCTGAAGGATGATTCTTCACAACGTGCTCGAAGAATTCATCTTTATCCATATCGTTAATCTCTTCTATCGCCTCTTTGCGATCGGATGAGAAGGTTCGGAGCAGCGCGCCGGCTCCGTTAACGTACGACACCACCAGCGCATATTGCATCACTTCCGGATCGTCAATCCCCTTCAGAATGCCATGCTCGAGAATACTCAGGTAAGCGGTTCCCATAGAGATATTACGTTCCGGGTTTTTCAGCTCGCTGGTGGATGGCTGTCCCTTCCAGCCCATGTAGCGATAGACCTCTCTTCCCGCCGTCGAGGCTTTTAACTGCATCAGCCCCACCGCATTCGATTTACTCACCAGCGTCGGGTTGCCACCGGATTCCACGGCAATGATCGCCGTGATCAGACGCGGGCTCACGCCCCAGGCCTTCCCGGCTTGTTCGCTGATCGGCATCCACTGCATGGCCCGCTTTACCGGCACTTCAGGGTTCCAGGGGGGATTTTGATAATCATGTTTTGAACTACAGCCAGCGAGCAGCACAATCAAAAAAGCAAACCATCTCAATTTCACGTCATCTATCCTTATAGCCGGTCATCGCGGTACGTCGCCCCTTGAAGCAGGCGGCGTATAAGCGGCATGATATAGACAATTAGATTCTCATTCAGCAAGGAATTGCCATGCCTCAGTTTCATCTCATCGCACCGTCAGGCTACTGCATCAACCAGGAGGCGGCACAGCGGGGCGTTCAGCGCCTGCTGGAAATGGGCCATCAGGTAGAAAATCAGACTATTATCCCCCGCCGTATGCAGCGTTTTGCCGGTACGGAGGCGCAGAGACTGAGCGATATCAACAGCCTGGCGACGCTGGAAGGTGAAAACACTATTGTGCTGGCCGTGCGCGGCGGCTATGGCGCAAGCCGGCTGCTGGAGAGCATCGACTGGGCCGGGCTGGCCGCGCGCCAGCAGCAGGATCCGCTGTTAATCTGCGGACACAGCGATTTCACGGCGATCCAGCTCGGCCTGCTGGCGTTGCATAACGTCATTACCTTTAGCGGCCCGATGCTGGCCGGCAACTTTGGTGCGCCGGAGCTGGATGCGTTTACGCAGGACCATTTCTGGCGCGCCCTGCAAAACCCGACGTTCACCGTCGAGTGGCAAGGCAATGGACCGCACTGGGAATGTGAAGGACAGCTGTGGGGCGGCAACCTCGCGATGCTGGTGTCGCTGATTGGAACGCCGTGGCTACCGCAGATCACGGACGGCATACTGGTGCTGGAAGATATCAACGAACACCCGTTCCGCGTCGAACGTATGCTGTTGCAGCTGTATCACGCCGGGATTCTGGATCGGCAGTCGGCCATTGTGCTGGGCAGTTTTAGTGGTTCAGCCCCCAACGATTACGATGCGGGCTATTCCCTGGAGACGATGATTGATTTCATTCGTTCCCGGCTGGATATCCCGGTGATCGCCGGTCTGGATTTCGGCCATGAGCAGCAAACCGTTACCCTGCCGCTGGGTGCCCAGGCGCACCTTGTACACGATAATTCAGGCAGTCGGTTAACAATCAGCGGTCATCCGGTCTTAAAGGCATAAAAAAGCCGTTATTCCCCCTCAATAAAACGCAGTTAACGTTGTTATTATGTTAGGGTTTTAATAACAGCGTTCACATTGAGGTGGGAGTAAGACGACATTGGGTGCCACAGCGATAATCAGTCTTTTCATTCTGGGTTCCATCCTGGTAACCTTTAGCATTTTATTAAGTTCATTTTCATCGCGTCTTGGCATACCTATTCTTGTCATTTTCCTGGCTATCGGCATGCTTGCCGGGATCGACGGTATCGGCGGTATCCCCTTCGATAATTACCCTTTCGCCTATATGGTGAGTAACCTCGCGCTGGCGGTGATTCTGCTGGACGGCGGAATGCGCACCCAGGCAAGTTCGTTTCGCGTTGCCTTAGGCCCGGCGCTGTCTCTGGCGACCGTCGGCGTGCTGATCACCTCCGGCCTGACCGGCATGATGGCGGCCTGGCTGTTTAACCTCGATATAATGGAAGGCCTGCTGATTGGCGCGATTGTCGGCTCTACCGATGCGGCGGCGGTTTTCTCACTGCTCGGCGGCAAGGGGCTGAACGAACGCGTGGGCTCCACGCTTGAGATTGAATCCGGCAGTAACGATCCGATGGCGGTGTTCCTGACCATTACCCTGATTGAGATGATCCAGCAGCACGAAACCGGCCTGAGCTGGATGTTCGCCTGGCACATCCTCCAGCAGTTTGGCCTCGGGATTATCATTGGTCTCGGCGGCGGTTACCTGTTACAGCATACGATTAACCGTATTACGCTGCCTTCCGGCCTTTACCCGCTGCTGGCCCTGAGCGGTGGGATCCTGATCTTTGCCGTCACCACCGCGCTGGACGGCAGCGGTATTCTGGCGGTTTACCTTTGCGGTTTCCTGTTGGGCAACCGACCGATTCGCAACCGTCACGCCATCTTGCAGAACTTCGACGGTCTGGCCTGGCTTGCGCAGATTGCCATGTTCCTGGTGCTGGGCCTGCTGGTGACGCCGTCGGACCTGCTGCCTATCGCCGTACCGGCGCTGCTTTTATCGGCCTGGATGATCTTCTTCGCCCGTCCGCTGTCGGTGTTTGCCGGGCTGCTGCCGTTCCGCGGGTTTAACCTGCGTGAGCGGATATTTATCAGTTGGGTGGGGCTGCGCGGCGCGGTGCCGATTATTCTGGCAGTGTTCCCTATGATGGCCGGGCTGGACAACGCCCGTCTGTTCTTCAACGTCGCCTTCTTCGTGGTGCTGGTGTCGCTGCTGTTCCAGGGGACGTCGCTGGGCTGGGCGGCGAAAAAAGCCAAAGTGGTGGTACCGCCCATTGGCTGGCCGGTCTCCCGCGTGGGGCTGGATATTCACCCTGAGAATCCCTGGGAACAGTTTGTCTACCAGCTAAGCGCCGATAAGTGGTGCGTGGGCGCGTCCCTGCGCGATCTGCATATGCCCGCTGAAACGCGCATTGCCGCCCTGTTCCGGGATAACGCCCTGCTTCACCCGACCGGCAGCACGCGGCTGCGTGAGAACGATATCCTCTGCGTGATTGGCCGCGAGCGCGACCTGCCGGCCCTCGGCAAGCTGTTCAGCCAGTCGCCCCCGGTGGCGCTGGATCAGCGTTTCTTCGGCGATTTTATCCTCGAAGCCAGCGCCCGCTTTGCGGATGTGGCGCTGATTTATGGCCTGGAAGGTGGACTGGAGAATCGCGATAACCAGCAAACACTGGGTGAAATTATTCAGCAATTATTAGGGGCTGCGCCGGTCGTCGGTGACCAGGTGGAGTTTGCCGGGATGATCTGGACGGTAGCGGAGAAAGAAGATAACGCGGTGCGCAAAGTCGGCGTAAGGCCAATGGAGGAGGAGGCGGAGTAGCTGCTTTTTTGCCGGGTGGCGCTAACGCTTACCCGGCCTACGTTCGGGCTTTTGTAGGCCGGGTAAGGCGAAGCCGCCACCCGGCACACACACACAAGTTACACCGTCACAACAGGCACTCTTGGCGCCAGCGCGCACATCAATTCATACCCGACGGTGCCCGCCGCAGCGGCCACATCATCAATTTTAACCTCGTTGCCCCACAGCTCAACCGGCGATCCGATGCCCGCCTGGGGACACGGCGTCAAATCGATGGCCAGCATATCCATGGAGACGGTGCCTACCGTGCCGGTGCGCACGCCATCGACCCACACCGGCGTGCCGCTCGGGGCGATGCGCGGATAACCATCTGCATAGCCCCCCGCCACGATACCGATGCGCTGTTCACCTGCTGCCCGATAGCGGCTGCCATAGCCCACCGTATCGCCCGCTTTCAGGGTTTGCACGCCGATAATCTCGCTTCGTAACGTCATCACCGGCTTCAGGCCGCTGTTGGCAATATCCTGCCACTGACCTGAGGGTGACGCGCCGTACAGTACGATCCCCGGACGTACCCAGTTGTAGTGCGCCTCGGGATGCCAGAGCGTTGCCGCTGAGTTCGACAGCGAGCGCGGACAGTCCAGACCTTCTGCCGCCTGCTCAATGCGGACCATGGCATCGGCAATGCCGTCCGGCTTTTCCGCATCGGCGAAGTGCGCCATCAGCGTCATCTCACCGACGTTTTTCAGCGCACGAAGCTGCTGCCAGACCGTATGCACCCGTTCAGGCTGGAAGCCCAGACGGTTCATCCCGCTGTTCACTTTGAGATAGATATCCAGCGGGGCATGCAGCTTCGCGTCCTGGATGGCCTTGATCTGCCAGTTACTGTGAACGCTGGTCGTCAGGCGGTACTTATCCAGCAGAGGCAGATCCTGCGCATGAAAGAATCCTTCCAGCAGAAGGATCGGTCCTTTCCAGCCGCGCTCGCGCAGCAGGATGGCCTCTTCCAGATTCAGCAAGGCAAAACCATCGGTGCCGCCGAGCGCACTCCAGATACGGTCGATACCATGACCGTAGGCGTTGGCTTTCACCACCGACCAGACACGAGAACCCGGCGCAGCACGGCGAACAATTTGCAGGTTATCCTTCAGCGCCTGCAAATCCAGCTGGGCCAGAATGGGACGGGACATGACGACTCCTTAATTATGCGCGCCGTGCAGGTGTTGTGGACGCGATGGGGTAAACCCTGATTGATAGCGTGCGGCGCTCAAATCGTCAAACGGAATTGCCGGCGTCCGCCCGGAGATCAGGTCGCTCAGCAGTTGGCCCGAACCGCAGGCCATGGTCCAGCCAAGCGTGCCGTGGCCGGTGTTGGTCCACAGATTTTTATATGGCGTACGGCCCACAATTGGCGTGCCGTCCGGGGTCATTGGGCGCAGGCCGGTCCAGAACGTTGCCTGCTCAATGAAGCCGCCGCGCGGGAAGAGATCGCCCACGACCATCTCCAGCGTTTCACGACGCGGTTTGAGCAGCTCGGTATTGAAGCCTACGATTTCCGCCATGCCGCCGACGCGGATCCGGTTATCGAAGCGGGTGATGGCGATTTTGTAGGTTTCATCGAGAATGGTCGAGACCGGCGCGCCGCTGTCCTCTTTCACAGGAATGGTCAGGGAGTAGCCTTTCAGCGGATAGACCGGGATATCCAGGATGCCTTTCAGCATTGCGGTTGAGTAGGAGCCAAACGCCATCACGTAGGCATCGGCTTTAATTACCTCTTCCCCACACTTCACGCCGTAAATCTTCTCCCCTTCCGACAGCAGTTTGTCGACAGAAGTATTGAAGCGGAATTTCACCCCGGCCTGCTCACACATGCGCGCCAGACGCTGGGTGAAAAGCTTGCAGTCGCCGGTTTCATCGTTCGGTAAACGCAGACCGCCCGTCAGCTTGTGCGCGACCTCGGCAAGCGCTGGCTCCACCTGCGCCAGCTGGCTGGCTTCCAGCAGCTGATACGGTACGCCCGCATCTTCAAGCACGGCGATATCGCGGGTCGCGTTTTCGTACTGTTGCGCGGTACGGAACAGCTGAAGCGTGCCGCCCTGACGCCCTTCATATTCGATGCCCGTTGAGGCACGCAGCGCCTTCAGGCAGTCGCGGCTGTATTCCGCCAGCCGCACCATACGCCCCTTGTTTTCCATATAGTGGCGGGTGTCGCAGTTGCGCAGCATCTGCCACATCCATTTAAGCTGGAACTGCGTGCCGTCAAGACTTATCGCCAACGGCGCATGTCGCTGAAACATCCATTTGATCGCCTTCAGCGGAACGCCCGGGGCCGCCCACGGCGCAGCGTAGCCCGGAGAGATTTGCCCCGCATTCGCCGCACTGGTTTCCAGCGCCGGACCGGATTCGCGATCGATAACGGTAACCTCATGTCCCGCCTGACTTAAATACCAGGCGCTGGTTACGCCAACGACACCACTTCCCAGTATGACAACACGCATAGCCACTCCATTATGAGCAAAAGAACAATCATCTAATTACAGATTGATAACCTAGTTGAAAATATTATTCAACATATGACTTTTTTATGGTGACTCAACTCACATATCCCGCTGTATCAGAGGATGGCGCTTATTTGGGATCTCCTGCTGCGCGTTATTTTTAACCAGTAGAAAATTCTGTGAGAACCGCTTTATTTGCCGTATCGAAAACGCTAAATCGCAAAGAAAAAATTTCTGCGCCCCGCGTATTTGAATGGGGTGATCTATGCTTGAAAGGAGGCTCTCCAGTCAGAGAGAGCGACCAACAACGAGGGCGCGCTAATGGCTACACTAGATTCCATGTCCAGGGACAGCACCCGTCTGAGCGATGGACCCGACTGGACCTTCGAGTTGCTGGATGTCTACCTGGCGGAGATCGACCGGGTGGCCAAACTCTATCGTCTGGATACCTATCCCCATCAGATTGAAGTCATCACCTCGGAACAGATGATGGACGCTTACTCCAGCGTCGGGATGCCAATTAACTATCCGCACTGGTCGTTTGGCAAAAAATTCATTGAGACAGAGCGGCTGTATAAGCACGGGCAGCAGGGACTGGCGTATGAAATCGTCATTAACTCTAACCCGTGTATTGCCTATCTGATGGAAGAGAACACCATTACCATGCAGGCGCTGGTGATGGCGCACGCCTGCTATGGACATAACTCGTTCTTCAAAAATAACTATCTGTTCCGCAGCTGGACGGACGCCAGCTCCATCGTCGATTACCTGATCTTCGCCCGCAAATACATTACCGACTGCGAAGAGCGCTACGGCGTGGACGAGGTGGAGAAGCTGCTGGACTCCTGCCACGCGCTGATGAACTACGGCGTTGATCGTTATAAGCGTCCGCAGAAGATCTCATTGCAGGAAGAGAAAGCCCGGCAGAAGAGCCGCGAGGAGTATCTGCAAAGCCAGGTGAATATGCTGTGGCGCACCCTGCCGAAACGTGAAGAGGAGAAAACCGTCGCCGAGGCGCGTCGCTACCCTTCCGAGCCGCAGGAAAACCTGCTCTACTTTATGGAGAAAAACGCCCCACTGCTGGAGCCGTGGCAGCGTGAGATCCTGCGCATCGTGCGCAAGGTGAGCCAGTATTTCTATCCGCAGAAGCAGACCCAGGTGATGAACGAAGGCTGGGCGACCTTCTGGCACTACACCATTCTTAACCACCTGTACGACGAAGGAAAAGTCACCGAGCGGTTTATGATGGAGTTTCTGCACAGCCACACCAACGTGGTATTCCAGCCGGCATATAACAGCCCGTGGTACAGCGGCATTAACCCGTACGCGCTCGGCTTTGCCATGTTCCAGGATATCAAGCGTATTTGTCAGTCGCCCACCGAAGAGGACAAATACTGGTTCCCGGATATTGCCGGTTCCGACTGGCTGGAAACGCTGCACTTCGCGATGCGTGATTTTAAGGATGAAAGCTTTATCAGCCAGTTCATGTCGCCGAAGATCATGCGTGATTTCCGCTTCTTCACCGTACTGGATGATGACCGCAACAACTACCTGGAGATCTCCGCGATCCACAACGAAGAGGGTTATCGCGAGATCCGCTCGCGCCTGTCATCCCAGTACAACCTGAGTAATCTTGAACCGAACATTCAGGTCTGGAACGTGGATCTGCGCGGCGACCGCTCCCTGACGTTGCGCTATATTCCGCACAACCGCGCGCCGCTGGATAAGGGGCGTAAGGAAGTGCTGAAGCATGTGCATCGCCTGTGGGGATTTGACGTGTTGCTGGAGCAGCAGAACGAAGATGGCAGCGTGGAGCTGCTGGACCGGTGTCCGGCGCGGTTGAATACGCTGTAGTTTGTTGCCGGATGGCGGCTACGCCTTACCCGGCCTACGGGTTTTGTAGGCCCGGTAAGCAAAGCACCACCGGGCGAAAAAAAACCTCTCAATCGAGAGGTTTTTTATTTTAGCGACTCTGAATCGCTAAATCACCCGGCAGCGTTTTCTGCATCCGGTGCCAGATTTCACCGGAGTCGTGGCCGTAACGACGCACCGTTTCATAGACCTGATCGTGCAGCCCTTCGGTGCAGAGTTTGCTCAGTTTATGGTAGAAGCCGAGCGCCAGGCTGCGGGCTTCAGGGTTAGCAAAGTAGTGACGACCAATGCGCGTATATAACCCTTTCATTCCATTCAGGATCAGACCGTAAACCGGATTGCCGGAAGCAAACGCCAGACCGCGGAACACATTGTAATCCAGGGTCGCAAAGGCATCCGCGTGGTCTTCCACCTCATTAGCGGTGGCAAGCACCTTCAGCGCATCTTCAGGATGCTGACGAAACGCGGTGCGGATGAAAATGGTGGCGATGTTGGTGCGCACGGAAAGCAGATTATCAATCAGCTGCGGTACGCTTTCGTGGTCGAGACGCGCCAGCGTTTCCAGAATGTTCAGCCCGGACGTTTCCCAGAAGTTGTTCACCTTAGTGGGTTTGCCATGCTGTATCGTCAACCAGCCATCGCGCGCCAGACGCTGGAGCACTTCTCGCAGCGTGGTACGGGTGACGCCAATCAGTTCAGAGAGTTCGCGTTCAGCAGGTAGAATTGATCCCGCAGGGAAACGATTATTCCAGATGCTTTCAATGATGTACTCTTCCGCGAAACCCGCCGGGCTCTGCGCCTTAATGACCATAGTGAGATTTCCATTACACAGCTTTAGCAAATTGCACTCATCATACCAGAGGCGCGCAGAGGCAGATAGCGCAGCAGAGACAGAAAAGAGGGATCGCCGTTTCATTTTTATGAAATTTACAAATGGCTTAATCCCCCGCTCTGCCGCCATTTTTGCGTATACTGATGTCTTGTCTTATTTGACGGGTAAAGGACGTCTGTCGTGGAAATTTCATTTGGGCGCGCGCTGTGGCGCAACTTTTTAGGTCAGTCACCTGACTGGTACAAACTCACTTTACTGGTATTCCTGGTCGTTAATCCCGTTATCTTTTTGCTGGATCCCTTCGTTGCCGGGTGGATGTTGGTCGCAGAATTTATCTTTACCCTGGCGATGGCGCTGAAGTGCTATCCGCTGTTGCCCGGCGGGCTGCTGGCGCTGGAAGCCGTGGTCATCGGAATGACCAGCGCGGAGCATGTTAAAAACGAGATAGCGTCGAATCTTGAAGTCCTGCTGCTGCTGATCTTCATGGTGGCGGGGATCTACTTTATGAAGCAGCTTCTGCTGTTTATCTTCACCCGTTTGCTGCTGAGCATTCCGTCGAAAACGCTGCTCTCGCTGGCGTTTTGCCTCGCCGCAGCCTTCCTCTCTGCCTTCCTGGATGCGCTGACGGTCGTTGCGGTGGTGATCAGCGTCGCCGTCGGCTTTTACGGGATTTACCACCGGGTGGCCTCGTCTCGTCCCGGCGATAACTTGCAGGACGACAGCCACGTTGAGGCGCACAACCGCGATGTGCTGGAACAGTTCCGCGCGTTTCTGCGCAGCCTGATGATGCATGCGGGCGTGGGGACGGCGCTGGGCGGCGTGATGACCATGGTCGGGGAGCCGCAAAACCTGATTATCGCCAAAGCGGCTGAGTGGCATTTTGGCGAATTTTTCCTGCGCATGGCGCCCGTCAGCGTGCCCGTGCTGGTCTGCGGGTTAGCCACCTGTGTGCTGGTCGAAAAATTCAACCTCTTTGGGTATGGCGCGAAGTTGCCCGATCAGGTCCGCCAGGAGCTGCATAAGTTTGACGAGCAGAGCCGCAAACAACGCACGAGCCAGGAGACGCTGCGCCTGATTGCACAGGGTTTCATCGGCGTGTGGCTTATCGCGGCGCTGGCCTTCCACCTTGCCGAGGTGGGGCTGATTGGCCTGTCGGTAATTATCCTTGCAACCAGCCTGGGCGGCGTTACGGACGAACATGCTATCGGAAAAGCCTTTACCGAAGCGCTGCCGTTTACCGCCCTGCTGGCGGTGTTTTTCGCGGTCGTGGCGGTGATTATTGACCAACATCTGTTCGCGCCGATCATCGCGTTTGTGCTTCAGGCTACGCCAGATTCGCAGCTAACGCTGTTCTATTTGTTTAACGGTCTGTTGTCCTCTATATCCGATAACGTCTTTGTCGGGACGGTATACATCAATGAGGCCAAAGCCGCGATGGAGCAAGGGATTGTCAGCAGTGAACAGTTCGAGCTGCTGGCGGTGACGATCAACACCGGAACCAACCTCCCCTCCGTGGCAACCCCGAACGGTCAGGCGGCATTCCTCTTCCTGCTGACCTCGGCGCTGGCACCACTCATACGACTTTCTTATGGAAGAATGGTCTGGATGGCGCTGCCGTATACGCTGGTGCTTACCCTGGTTGGTTTGCTGTGCATCAAAATTACTCTCGTTCCCTGTACGCAATGGTTATTGCAAGCAGGTATACTTGCGGCGCATTAAAATTCGTTTACACTGCGCTGTCTAAGCATGTTCCAGGGAAATGATTATGTTGCGATTTTTGAACCAGTGCTCACGCGGTCGCGGAGCGTGGTTGTTGATGGCCCTGACCGCCTTTGCGCTGGAAATGGTCGCGCTGTGGTTTCAGCATGTGATGGGGCTGAAACCTTGCGTACTGTGTATTTATGAGCGTTGTGCGCTGTTCGGCATTATGGGCGCGGGTCTGGTAGGTGCGATTGCACCCAAATCACCGTTACGCTATGCGGCAATTGCCATCTGGCTATACAGCGCCGGGAAAGGGATTGCGCTTGCCTGGGAGCACACCCAGATGCAGCTTCACCCGTCGCCGTTTATGACCTGCGATTTTGCCGCCCGCTTCCCGAGCTGGCTGCCGCTGGATAAATGGCTGCCGCAGGTGTTTGTGGCCTCCGGTGACTGCTCTGTACGCCAGTGGGAGTTCCTGACGCTGGAGATGCCGCAGTGGCTGGTGGGCATTTTTGTCGCCTACTTTGTGGTGGCGCTGCTGGTGCTGATTGCCCAGCCGTTCAGACCAAAGAAACGCGATCTTTTTGGAAGGTAAAAGCAAAACGGCAACGTCAGTTTTGTAGATCGGGTAAGCGCAGCGCCACCCGACAAAATTGCGCACAATAAAAAACCCGCCTCGGCGGGTTTTTTATTGTCACCGATTAGGGTGATTCATAATGTGGTCTTCCCAGTCGCGCACCTCGGACTCTTTCACCGCAATGTGGCGCACGGAAATACGTTCACCGTGCATCGCCGCTTTCGACCCCGTCAACAGCGGATGCCATGTGGGCAGATCTTTTCCTTCCGCCAGCAGGCGATACGCGCAGGTATGCGGCAGCCACTCAAAGGTCGGCAGATTTTCACGGGTTAACTTGATGCAGTCCGGCTCATATTCGAAACGGCGCTCATAGTTGCGGCACTGGCAGGTTTTGATGTTTAACTGCTTGCAGGCTACGTTGGTGAAATAGATCTCGTCCGAATCTTCATCCATCAGCTTATGCAGGCAGCACTGCCCACAGCCGTCACACAACGATTCCCACTCCGCGTCGGTCATGTCGTCGAGAGTTTTGCTTTGCCAGAAAGGAATGTCGTTCATCGGGATGTCCACACGTCAAAATAGAGCGCACCTTATAACGAGTCTGGCACGTTGATGCAAGTTTTGCCGCCCTTTTCAGGCGGCAAGGTGCTTTTACAGCACGCGGGTTTTCAGCGACAGGCCGTTAAAACTGACGTCCAGTTCGTCGCCGCTAAGCAGCGGCCCCACACCTTCCGGAGTGCCGGTGAGGATCACGTCGCCAGGTTTCAGGGTGAAGAAGCGGCTCATGTAGGCAATCAGCGGAACGATCTTATGGATCATGTCAGCGGTTGTTCCCTGCTGGCGGATCTCGCCGTTGACCTTCAGGCTGAGCGGCGTGTTCTGCGGATCGTCGGTAAATTCACTCACCGGAACGAAACCGGAAATCGGGCATGAATTATCAAAACCCTTGGCTTTTTCCCACGGCTGCCCCGCTTTCTTCATTTTGCCCTGGACGTCACGCAGCGTCAGGTCGAGCGCGACACCGTAACCCGCAATCGCTTTCTCTACATGCTCTTCAGTTGCCTGGCGCAGCGTCGCGCCGATCAGCACCGCCAGCTCCACTTCATGATGCACCGAGCCCAGTCCCTGCGGCAGAACCAGCGGCTGGCGAATATCGCACAGTGCGGTTTCTGGCTTAATAAACAGAACCGGCTCTTCCGGCACGGCGCTGCCCATCTCCTGAATATGTTTTGCATAGTTGCTGCCCACGCAGACCACTTTGCTGACGGGATAATCCAGTAATGCACCTTGCCAGTTATGATGTTGATACATGGTCGACCCCTAATCGGTTGATGAGTTGTTCCCGGAAGGACCCGGGCTTATTTCTTTCCGCTCAGCTCAAGGTGCTGTTTTAATAAATTCTCCGGTGGCGGCGGAAGCTGTAAATAATAGCCCTGCTCGATTAACGCCTTTTTGACTTTCTCAAGATCGGCGTTCACCAGCTTCTTACGGCCGTCCAGCGGCAGCAGCATCGCCAGCTGCGGTCGGCCAAAGCTTTTCATTAATTCTTCAGGCACGCGGGAAAAATCGTCTTTCTTTTCGACATAAAGGTAGGTCTGGTCGCGGCTGGTACTTCTGTAGATCACACAAAACATGTTTTTACTCTGAATTAACGGGTGGTTGCTTGCCTCAATATACTCCTGACTATAACATGCCTGATACTCTTCGGAATATCGCGGCGATGTGTTGCGGTTAATAGCAAATTGAGTAAGGCCAGGATGTCAAATACGCCCATCGAGCTTAAAGGCAGTAGCTTCACCTTATCAGTGGTTCATTTGCATGATGCAAAACCCGAGGTTATTCGTCAGGCGTTAGAAGACAAAATCGCGCAGGCTCCCGCTTTTCTTAAGCATGCTCCTGTCGTCGTCAATGTAAGCGACCTTGAGGGGCCGGTTAACTGGAAGCGACTCCAGCAGGCCGTCGTCTCCACGGGGTTGCGCATCGTGGGTATTAGCGGCTGCAAAGACGCAGAGTTAAAAGCCGAAATTGAACGCGCGGGTTTGCCCTTGTTGAACGAGGGCAAAGAAAAAGCCCCGCGTGCAACGCCTGCAACCGTTCCCGCTCCCCCGCCTCCGGCGCAAAATGTAGCCCCAGTCACAAAAACGCGATTGATTGATCTGCCGGTTCGTTCCGGTCAGCGCATTTATGCGCCAAACTGTGATCTGATTGTTACAAGCCACGTCAGTGCGGGCGCAGAACTGATTGCAGATGGCAATATTCACGTTTACGGTATGATGCGTGGGCGTGCGCTTGCGGGCGCCAGCGGCGATCGAGAAGCACAAATTTTTTGTACTCACCTGACGGCAGAACTGGTGTCTATCGCAGGTGAATATTGGCTGAGCGATAAAATCCCAGCCGAATTTTATGGCAAAGCGGCCCGTCTGCAACTGGCAGATAACGCTTTGACCGTTCAACCGTTAAATTGATCCCTTTTAACAAGGAATTTCTATGGCACGCATTATTGTTGTGACTTCGGGTAAAGGAGGCGTTGGCAAGACCACCTCCAGCGCGGCCATCGCTACTGGTTTGGCCCAGAAGGGAAAGAAAACCGTCGTAATCGACTTCGATATCGGTCTGCGTAACCTGGACCTGATCATGGGTTGCGAGCGTCGCGTGGTGTATGACTTCGTGAACGTCATTCAGGGCGATGCCACCCTTAACCAGGCGCTGATTAAAGATAAGCGTACCGAGAACCTCTACATTCTTCCGGCGTCCCAGACCCGTGATAAAGACGCCCTGACCCGCGAAGGCGTGGAAAAGGTGCTCGACGATCTGAAAAAGATGGAGTTCGACTTCGTGGTCTGCGACTCCCCGGCCGGTATCGAAACAGGGGCTTTGATGGCGCTCTACTTCGCGGATGAAGCCATCATCACCACCAACCCGGAAGTCTCGTCAGTACGTGACTCCGACCGTATTCTCGGCATTCTGGCCTCGAAATCCCGTCGCGCGGAAAATGGCCAGGAGCCAATCAAAGAGCACCTGCTGCTGACCCGCTACAACCCGGGCCGGGTGAACAAAGGTGACATGCTGAGCATGGAAGACGTGCTGGAGATCCTGCGCATCAAACTGGTTGGCGTGATCCCGGAAGATCAGTCCGTGTTGCGCGCCTCTAACCAGGGCGAGCCCGTGATCCTGGATACACAGGCAGACGCAGGTAAAGCGTATGCGGATACCGTTGACCGTCTGCTGGGAGAAGAACGTCCTTTCCGCTTCATTGAAGAAGAGAAGAAAGGTTTCCTCAAACGCCTGTTCGGAGGATAAGTTATGGCATTACTGGACTTTTTTCTCTCGCGGAAAAAAAGCACCGCCAACATCGCAAAAGAACGTCTGCAAATCATTGTGGCGGAACGTCGTCGTAGCGACGCCGAACCGCACTACCTGCCGCAGCTGCGCAAAGACATTCTGGAAGTGATCTGCAAATACGTGCAGATTGACCCGGAAATGGTCACCGTTCAGCTGGAGCAAAAAGACGGGGATATTTCGATTCTGGAGCTGAACGTGACGCTTCCGGAAGCGGAAGAGTCGCGTTAATCCGTTTGTGGTTTTGTAGGCCGGGTAAGCATCGCGCCGCCCGGCAATTTCCCCGGTGGCGCTGCGCTTACCGGGGCTACAATTCTTTAGCGCGGATACCCTTCCAGCAGGGTATTCAGGCGTTCGGCCATCAGTTCCCCCCGCCATCCGGCGACCAGTTCCGGTAAACCATTTTGCGGTTTCAACTTCCAGTGCCAGTTCAGCAGCTGGTTAATCTGACGACGTGAAGCCAGCAGTTCGGCACTCAGTTTGCTTTCCCCCGCCACCGTCTGCACCAGCGCTTTGATGTCTTTGAACGCCTTACGGTAGCCCGGCATATCCATCAGGTTAAGCAGCGGTTCTGGCAGTGCGTCCTCCGGCAGTTGCTGAGCTTTCTCTACCAGCGCGAGCAGCGTTTTACCGTGGAAACGGATCTCACTTCCGGAAAGGCCAATGCTGTCCAGTTCACCAAGGCTACCCGGCATATAGCGCGCCACCGCCCACAGGTGTTCTTCACGCACCACGAAGTTAACCGCCAGATCGCGCTCACGCGCTTTACGCAGACGCCAGTCAGCCAGCAATTGCAGACAGGCCAGTTGACGGGTGCGCAGCTGCCAGGCGTTAGTGATGTCACGCCAGGCTTCTTTCGGATCAACCACTTCCTGGCGACGCTGCTGCGTCATGCGGCACTCGTCCAGTGCGGCAGACAGCCAACCGGACGCCTCAGCCTCTTTCATGAGCTGGCCGGCAATTGGAAGAAGATAAAAGACGTCTGCCGCGGCGTATTCAAGCTGACGCGCCGTCAGCGGGCGCGCGAGCCAGTCGGTACGCGATTCGCTCTTATCCAGCGTCAGACCGGTGTACTCTTCCACCATCGCCGCAAAACCCCAGGAGAGCGGACGACCGCTGAACGCCGCGAGGATCTGGGTATCAATCAGCGGCTGCGGCATGATGCCAAAGGTGTTGAGAAATACTTCCAGATCTTCACTGCCCGCGTGCAGATATTTGGTCACGGCGGTATCCAGCAACAGCTCGCGCATTGGTGCCCAGTCGGTAATGCCGAGGGGGTCAATCAACGACACGTGTTTGCCGTCATACATCTGAATCAGACCCAGCTGCGGATAGTACGTTCGGGTGCGGACAAATTCCGTATCCAGGGCGATAGCGGGAAATTCACGCGTCACCTCGCACAGCGAAGCCAGCTCGTCGTTGGTAGTGATCATCTGGTAATTCAAATCGGACTCTCTTTTGTTTGCGCCCATAAAAAACGCCGGATTAACCGGCGTCTGGGCGATTAACGTGAAGCTCAGGCCTTATTGTCCACTTTGGCACGGGCTTCGTCACGTAATTCTCGTCGTAATATCTTCCCGACGTTGGATTTCGGCAGCTCATCCCGGAATTCCACTAGCTTCGGCACTTTATAGCCCGTCAGCTGACGGCGACAAAACGTTATCAGCGCATCCTCGGTCAGAGAAGGATCTTTCTTGACCACAAATATCTTCACCGCTTCACCGCTGCTGCCGGAGGGAACGCCCACCGCCGCTACTTCCAGCACGCCGCTGTGCTGCATCACCACGTCTTCGATTTCGTTCGGATAGACGTTGAACCCTGACACCAGGATCATATCTTTCTTGCGATCGACGATGCGCAGGAAGCCTTCGTCATCCATCACCGCGATGTCGCCCGTGTGCAGCCAGCCGTCTTTGATGATCTCATCCGTGGCATCCGGACGTTGCCAGTAGCCCAGCATCACCTGCGGCCCTCTGACGCACAGCTCTCCTGGCTCGCCGTGAGGCACTTCGTTATCCTCATCATCCACCAGTTTTGCTTCCGTCGACGGGACCGGCAGACCGATACTGCCGCTGTGATAGTCGATATCATGCGGGTTAACGCTGACCAGCGGGGCGCACTCCGTCAGGCCATAGCCTTCCAGCAGATACTGCCCGGTGAGTTTCACCCAGCGCTCGGCAACCGCCTGCTGAACTGGCATCCCGCCACCCGCAGAGAGGTGCAGCGTGGAGAAATCGAGCTGCTGGAACTCTTTATTGTTAAGCAGCGCGTTAAACAGGGTGTTCACGCCAGTCATGGCGGTGAACGGGTATTTCGCCAGCTCTTTGACCAGCCCCGGAATGTCGCGCGGGTTGGTGATCAATACGTTTTGACCGCCAAGCTCAATAAACAGCAGGCAGTTCATGGTCAGCGCAAAAATGTGATACAGCGGAAGCGCGGTGATCACCAGCTCCTTGCCCGGGTGCAGCAGCGGCCCGTAGGTGGCATTAACCTGCTCAAGGTTCGCCAGCATATTTCGGTGGGTCAGCATCGCCCCTTTCGCCACGCCGGTGGTACCGCCCGTGTATTGCAGAAATGCCAGATCCTCGGACACGATCTCCGGCTTCACGTACTGCATCCGGTAGCCCGCATGCAGGGCGCGGCGGAAAGAGATGGCATCCGGCAGGTGGTATTTCGGCACCAGCCGCTTAACGTATTTAACGACAAAGTTGACCAGCGTACCTTTCGCGGTAGAGAGCTGGTCGCCCATGCGCGTCAGGATGACGTGTTTAACCTGGGTTCTTTCAACGACTTTTTCCAGCGTGTGGGCAAAGTTGGAGACAATCACAATCGCCGCCGCGCCGCTGTCATTCAACTGATGTTCCAGCTCGCGCGGGGTATAGAGCGGGTTAACGTTAACCACGATCATCCCTGCCCTGAGGATCCCGAACAGCGCCACCGGGTATTGCAGCAGGTTTGGCATCATCAGCGCGACGCGATCCCCTTTCTGCAAGCCCAACCCTTCCTGTAAATAGGCTGCAAACGCCCGGCTGCGCTCTTCCAGCTTACGGAAGGTCATCACTTCGCCCATATTCACAAATGCAGGCTGGTCAGCGTAACGCCGTACCGAGTGTTCAAATAATTCAATCAGGGATTGATAACGGTCAGGATTGATCTCCGCAGGGACATCCGCGGGATAACGGTTAAGCCAAACCTTTTTCAATGCATCACCTCTGAAATGAGTGTTCGTCGTCATCACAGCCCCGATAATAAACAGTTTGTTAACATTATATTAACTCAGCGTACCAGTTTATTAATTGTTCAGATTGCAGGTTGCGAAGCGCGTCACTCTTTTTTTTCGTTTTATCCGTAAAAAAACAGAGACAGCGGCTGAGCCGCTGTCTCTTTCCTAACAATAACAGTAAGTTACTCAGTTACGATTGTTTGAACCTGTGCAGGGCCTGGATTGTACCAACCCCAGCCACCGTAGCCGTAACGATACGGATGCGGTCCCCACATCCACGGATCGATTGGCTGTGGCGGCATCACCACCTGCTGGGCGATACGCCAGCGTTTGTAGCCGTTCACCTGCATGGTCATAAATTTGTATGGCGTATTGCCGATTTTCCCCGCCACCGAACCGGTAATCGGCCCGACGACGGTTACCAGCTGCCCGCGGAAATCTACCGGATCGAGGAAGCCGCTGACGTCAGCGTAGATCCGCCCGCGCGAGGCTTCACCCAGAACAGGCCGCGCGCCGTCGTCCAGCGGGACAGTGGCAATCTCCAGCCGGGTTTTCCCCTGCTGGTTTAGCACTTCAACCACCTTGCCGCCAAACCGCGCTTCCTGCCCGACATACAACTCCGGGGCATTCATCACGCGTACCAGATCCTGCTGTGGCGTCGGGCTGGTGCCCTTGATCGCATCAGGAACGGTGACGCACCCGCTCAGTGCTATGGCAACCGCGCCTGCCATAAGAAAGCGTACAACTTTAGTCTGAACCGCCATGATGCGACTCCTTTTTCTCAGTTCCTGTTACTGAGATTCACTCGCGGCCAGGAAGTTTCTTCCACGCGACGGTGTTTCGTAAATAAACCGGTTCAGCATGTTCAACCGCCACGGTTTTTCCTGCGGCAAGCAGCTGACAGGCAATCGGCAGCATATCTTCGGCGGCAGGCAGGAGCATGTTACCGTCCACCAGCGTAAGGCCGGTGTCCTTCGCCATCTCAGGCCATGCCGGCCAGCCGGTTCCGACCGTCGCCCACTCACCGGAGAGCTGCTTCAGGCGCCCGGTGACGGCTTCAGGTTTAAGCACCGCTTCCGTCTCTTCGCCGTGCCAGACGCCGTTTTCGTCACGGGTGTACTCCGCCCAGTAGACTTCCCCCATGCGGGCATCAATCGCAGCCAGCACGCGGGTGGCCCCGGTCATGCGCCAGGCGCCCTGAGCCATGGTCGCAAGCGTTGAGACGCCGATCATCGGCAGGTCAGCGCCCAGCGCCAGCCCCTGCGCAATGCCAATCCCGATACGTACGCCCGTAAAGCTGCCCGGACCACGGCCGTAGGCCAGCGCGTCGAGGTCGGTTAAGGAGGTGTTGCCCTCGGTTAAAATGGTTTTTACCAGGGGCAGAATACGTTGGGTGTGTTCCCGTGGGCACTCTTCAAAATGAGCAAAAGTCGTACCGTCGTTCCACAGGGCAACGGAACAGGCCTCTGTCGTGGTATCAATAGCCAGAATTCGCATCAGTCGTCGCGCTCTCGCAATGGTCAGTCACAAAATGGCGCGCATCTTAACACACTCCGGGAAGAATTACTCCGCCGTCGGGTTCGCCAGGAAGCGGACCGCGCGTTTAATATCCCGCGTGCGCGGCGCGGGCGGCAGGCTGGCGAGGAAGGTGGCGCCGTAGGGACGCATCACCAGGCGGTTGTCGCAGATCACCAGCACCCCGCGGTCGGTGACGTCGCGGATCAGTCGCCCTACCCCCTGTTTAAGCGTGATGACCGCGTCCGGCAGCTGGACGTCGTCGAACGGATCGCCCCCGCGCAGACGGCAATCCTCCATGCGCGCTTTCAGGAGCGGATCGTCCGGCGATGTGAACGGCAGCTTATCGATAATCACCAGCGAGAGCGTATCGCCGCGCACGTCCACCCCTTCCCAGAAGCTGCTGGTCGCCACCAGCAGGGCATTACCGGCGCTGACAAACTGCTGGAGCAGCTGGCCTTTGCTGGTTTCCCCCTGCAACAGCACCGGTAGCGTCATGGTGGCGCGGAACTGCTCGGCCAGTTCGCGCATCATGGCGTGTGAGGTGCAGAGCATAAAGCAGCGCCCGTTGTTGGCCTCAATCATCGGCTTCAGCATGGCCGCCAGATGGCGCGCCGCGCCCGGCTGGTTAGGCAGCGGCAGATTGCGCGGCACGCACAGCAGCGCCTGTTTCTCATAGTCGAACGGGCTCGGCAGAAGCAGGGATTCCGCCTGCTCAATGCCGAGGCGCTCGGTGAAGTGGTGCAGATCGTCATTGACCGACAGCGTGGCCGAGGTAAAGACCCAGGTGCCGGGCTTTTGCGCCATCACCTCTTTGAATTTATCAGCAACGGTCAGCGGCGTGAGCGCCAGGGTGAAGTGGCGCGAGGTACATTCGTACCAGTAGCTATAGCCCGGCTGGTTGATCTCTTTCAGCCGCTTCAGCCGCCCACGGTAGAGCGTGGCGCGCTCGAAAGCGGCGTCCAGCAGCGCTGAACGTCCGAGGGACAGCTTCGCCACGTCGTAACAGAGTTCAAGGGCATCATCGAGCAGCAGCAGCGCGCGCTGGATATTTTTGTCTGCGAGCAGTTCGCGCAGGTTGCCGCGATAGCCCGGCTCGCCAAGCTGTAAGCGGAAATCCTGTGCGCATTGCGCCAGGCGGTCCGCGCACTTCTGCAACTGCTGGGTATCTTTGAGTTCGGTGCGATAGGCAATGGTAATATCTTTCGCCAGATCCTGAAGCTGACGGCTGGAGAGCGACTGACCAAAATACTGGCTGGCGATGTCCGGTAGCTGATGGGCTTCATCGAAGATCATCACCTCCGCCTCCGGGATCAGCTCGCCGAAACCACTGTCCTTGACCACCATATCCGCAAGAAACAGGTGATGGTTCACCACCACCACGTCGGCGTCCATCGCGGTTTTACGCGCTTTCACCACAAAACAGTCCTTATACAGCGGGCAGTCGCTGCCGAGGCAGTTGTCATTGGTGCTGGTCACCAGCGGCCAGGCCGGGGAGTCTTCCGGCACGCTCGCGCAGGTGCTGATGTCCCCCTCCTCCGTCTGGTTGGCCCAGGCGCGCAGGACGATCACATCGCTCAGGGTTTGTACCGGCAGGTCGCCGCCCGCCAGCGCCTGCTGTTCAAGACGCTCCAGACACAGGTAGTTAGAACGCCCTTTCAGCAAGGCCAGACGCCCTTTGTATTTCAGCGCTTTCGCCACCGTGGGTAAATCGCGGCTGTAGAGCTGATCCTGGAGCGCTTTTGATCCCGTAGAGATGATCACCTTTTTTTTCGCCCGCAGCGCAGGAGCGAGGTAAGCATACGTTTTCCCCGTACCGGTGCCGGCCTCCACGACCAGCGGCTGCGCCTTGTCGATGGCGTGCGCGACGGCATGCGCCATCTGACGTTGGGGTTCGCGCGGTTTAAAGCCGGGAATAGCCTGTGCTAACTGACCTTCTGGGGAAAAATCGTCTGCCACGGTGTTCTCTCACTGTATTTTTGCACAGGGATTATGTCAGCCCCTTCTCTCCGGTGCCACCCCAAATAGTGACGACGGCGGAACATTATGGCAGTCTTGCCGCCTGACGACGAAAGATAACGAGGATACGTTTATGACAATTACGCGCATTGATGCCGAAGCCCGCTGGTCTGATGTGGTGATCCACAACCAGACGCTGTACTACACCGGCGTCCCTGCCAATCTGCACGCCGACGCCTTCGAGCAGACCGCCAACACCCTGGCGCAGATCGAAGCCGTACTGGAAAAACAGGGCAGCGACAAATCCCGCATTCTGGATGCGACGATTTTTCTGGCGAATAAAGACGATTTCGCGGCGATGAATAAAGCCTGGGATGCGTGGGTGGTGGCGGGTCACGCGCCTGTACGCTGCACCGTACAGGCCACGCTGATGAAACCGGAATATAAGGTTGAGATCAAGATTATCGCGGCAGTGTAAGCCGGTTATTCTTCATCTTCATCCTCAAAGCGCGCCACGATCCGCTCGCCGGTATGGGTGGCGCGAAGTTCTTCCGCGACCTGGGAAATTGCCTGTCCGCTGCTCATCCCCTGGGACATCAGCTCCTGAATACGTTCAACGGCTTTCTGCTGTTGGTCATGGCTGAGAGAAGGTAAACCTGCAAACATCGTTAACTCCTGCTAAATTATTCGCGCTAATTATTTCACGCTGCCCGGTAGTATGCCATACATGAACATGCGCTTCCCCACTGTTATGACCTTGCCCTGGCGTGCAGACGCCGCCGAGTTCTGGTTTGCCCGTCTGAGCCACCTGCCTTTTGCGATGCTCCTGCACTCCGGGCATGCGGATCATCCCTACAGCCGCTTTGACATTCTGGTGGCCGACCCGGTTAAAACGCTGACGACCGATGCGCTGTCGCCAACTGACGATCCGCTGATGCGGCTCCAGAACGAGATCCATACTCTGGGCTTTTCTGCCACACCGGATCCGGATCTGCCTTTCCAGGGGGGCGCGCTGGGCCTGTTTGGTTACGATCTGGGTCGCCGTTTCGAAAAGCTGCCCGAGCATGCGCAGGCGGATATTTCCCTGCCGGATATGGCGGTGGGGCTGTATGACTGGGCGCTGATCGTGGATCACCGTAAGCAGACGGTTTCTCTGCTAAGCCACCGGGACGTGCAGGCGCGTCTGGCCTGGCTTGAGGCGCAACGGCCCGCCGCCCCGGAACGCTTTATGCTAACCTCCGGCTGGCGCTCGAACATGAGCGCGGAGGAATACGCGGAAAAATTCTCCCGCGTGCAGGCGTATCTTCACAGCGGCGACTGTTATCAGGTCAACCTCGCCCAGCGTTTCCAGGCGGCATACGAGGGAGACGAATGGCAGGCGTTTACCCGCCTCAATGCCAGCAATAAGGCCCCGTTCAGCGCATTTTTACGCCTTGAACACGGCGCCATCCTCAGCCTTTCGCCTGAGCGTTTTATTCACCTGGCTGACGGTATGATTCAGACCCGCCCGATAAAGGGCACCCTGCCGCGCCTTGCGGATGCCGACGCCGACCGTCAGCAGGCGGAGACGCTGGCGGCCTCGCCGAAAGATCGCGCTGAAAACCTGATGATTGTCGATCTGATGCGCAATGATATTGGCCGCGTCGCCGAGCCGGGCAGCGTGCGCGTGCCGGAGCTGTTCGTCGTGGAGCCATTCCCGGCGGTGCATCATCTGGTCAGCACCATCACCGCACGTCTGCCGGCCTCGCGAACCGCCTGCGATCTGCTCCGCGCCGCGTTTCCGGGCGGCTCCATTACCGGCGCGCCGAAGGTCCGGGCGATGGAGATCATCGACGAACTGGAACCGCATCGCCGCAACGCCTGGTGCGGCAGCATCGGCTATGTGAGTCTGTGCGGCACCATGGATACCAGCATCACTATTCGCACCCTGACGGCCTGCGACGGTAACCTGTACTGTTCCGCAGGCGGTGGCATTGTGGCCGACAGCCAGGCGGAGGCGGAATATCAGGAAACCTTTGATAAAGTGAATCGTATCCTGAAACAACTGGAGAACTCACGGTGAAGAAAGACAACCTGACGCTGGATGATTTTCTGTCGCGCTTTCAGCTTCTGCGGCCCCAGGTTAACCGCGCCACGCTGAATCAACGTCAGGCGGCGGTGCTGATCCCGGTCGTGCGTCGTGAGCAGCCGGGTCTGTTGCTTACCCAGCGCTCACCGCATATGCGAAAACACGCCGGTCAGGTTGCGTTCCCGGGCGGCGCGGTGGACAGCACCGATGCATCCCTGATTGCCGCCGCACTGCGCGAAGCGCATGAGGAAGTGGCGATCCCTCCGGAGGCGGTCGAGGTGATCGGCGTGCTGCCGCCAGTGGACAGCGTAACCGGTTTTCAGGTCACGCCGGTCGTTGGCATTATTCCGCCCGATCTTCAGTATCACGCCAGCGTCGATGAAGTTTCAGCGGTATTCGAAATGCCGCTGGAAGAGGCCCTTCGTCTGGGTCGCTATCACCCGCTGGATATTCACCGCCGCGGACACGATCATCGGGTCTGGCTGTCGTGGTATCAGCATTATTTTGTCTGGGGCATGACGGCAGGCATCATTCGTGAGCTGGCCCTGCAAATCGGCCTGAAGCCTTGACTATACTTTACATTCCACCCTTTTCTGGCAGGTTTGCGATCGGCGTCGCGCTATTAGCAAAACCATCGTTAACCATTAGTTTAATTCATGTGAATAGTTAAGCCGAGGTTGGTGTTCCCTCTTACACTATGCGCAGTTATAACATCGTTACTGGAACCCCAGTAACCCTGTCAGGAGTGTGAAAGTGATTAGTATATTCGACATGTTCAAAGTGGGGATTGGTCCATCTTCTTCCCACACTGTAGGGCCGATGAAGGCCGGTAAACAGTTCGTCGATGATCTGGTCGAAAAAGGATTACTGGAAAGCGTTACCCGTGTCGCCGTAGACGTTTACGGTTCACTGTCATTAACGGGTAAAGGCCACCACACCGATATCGCCATTATTATGGGTCTGGCGGGCAATATGCCGGACACAGTTGATATTGATGCCATTCCGGCATTTATCCGCGACGTGGAAACGCGCGGTCGTTTGCTGCTGGCTAACGGCCAGCACGAAGTGGACTTCCCGCAGGATGACGGGATGCGTTTTCGTAGCGACAACCTGCCGCTGCATGAAAACGGCATGACCATCCACGCCTGGAGTGGCGAAAAAGAGATCTACAGCAAAACTTACTACTCCATCGGCGGCGGCTTTATCGTTGACGAAGAACACTTTGGTAAAGAGAGCGCGGGCGACGTCAATGTGCCCTATCCGTTTAAATCGGCCACCGAGATGCTGGGCTACTGCAAAGAGACCGGTCTGTCCCTGTCAGGCATGGTGATGCAGAACGAACTGGCGCTGCACAGCAAGAAAGAGATCGAAGACTATTTTGCTAACGTGTGGCAAACCATGCGCGCCTGTATTGACCGCGGGATGAACACCGAGGGTGTTCTGCCTGGGCCACTGCGCGTGCCGCGTCGTGCCTCTGCTCTGCGCCGCATGCTGGTCACTACCGACAAGTTCTCCAATGACCCAATGAACGTGGTCGACTGGGTGAACATGTTTGCCCTCGCGGTTAACGAAGAGAACGCAGCGGGTGGTCGCGTCGTGACGGCGCCGACCAACGGCGCGTGCGGTATCGTTCCGGCGGTGCTGGCCTATTACGATCACTTTATTGAGCCCGTGACGCCGGACATCTATATCCGTTATTTCCTCGCGGCAGGTGCTATCGGCACGCTGTACAAGATGAATGCGTCCATCTCCGGTGCTGAAGTGGGCTGTCAGGGTGAAGTGGGCGTGGCCTGCTCTATGGCAGCAGCGGGTCTGGCGGAACTGCTGGGCGCCAGCCCTGAGCAGGTGTGCGTGGCGGCGGAAATCGGCATGGAGCACAACCTCGGTCTGACCTGTGACCCGGTTGCCGGCCAGGTGCAGGTGCCGTGCATTGAGCGTAACGCCATCGCCTCCGTCAAAGCGATCAACGCCTCGCGTATGGCGATGCGCCGTACCAGCGAGCCACGCGTGTCGCTGGATAAGGTTATTGAAACTATGTACGAAACCGGCAAGGACATGAACGCGAAGTACCGTGAGACCTCGCGCGGCGGTCTGGCCATTAAGGTGCAGTGCGACTAAGCCTTCCTTTCGCCCATCTGCAACGGATGGGCGAATTTTCCCCTCTCGTCTCGTCGCTTCACGTATTCCCCACTACACTGTCACTGTTGCGTCTGGCTTTTCCGGCCGGTGCTTAACAGGCGACCGTTCATGCAAACTGCACAAACGATCATTAAAGACTATCGCCGAAAACGCGTTATCGTCTGTGTCACGGTTGCGCTCGTTACGCTCGTCCTGACGCTGGGTATTCGCTTTATTTCACAGCGCAACATAAATCAGGATCGGATCCACGACTTTACCCACCACACCGTGCGTGCGCTTGATAAGGTGCTTCTTTCGTTAGAGGCCCAGCGGGAAACGCTACTTTCACTGGTTGGCATACCCTGTTCCGAAGCAAATCTGATCCTGCGAAAACAGGCGGCGCTCCTCCAGACCGTACGCTCCATCGCCCTCATTCAAGACGGAATACTGTATTGCTCAAGCGTCTTTGGCAGCCGTAATGTGCCCGTCAGTGAGTTTGTGCCGGAGCTGCCGGTCAGTGAATCCAGGCTGTTGCTGCTGACCGATCGGTGGCTGGTAAAAGGCAGCCCGGTACTGATTCAGTGGTCTCCCCTCGCGAGCGACGGCAACGACGGGGTGATGGAGGTGGTGAATATCGATCTCATCACTAAAATGATTCTCGAGCCGCAGCGGCCGCAGATCACCGACGTTGTCCTGAGAGTAGGAGATAACTTCCTCCGCGACGGGCAACAGGTGACGACTACGCCGACCTTCAATGAAAACGCCTCCCTGCTGGAACAATCGTCACAGCATTACCCTTTCAGCGTCACGGTGAGCGGCCCCGGGCCTAGCGAAATGGCGTTAAAAAATCTGCCCACCCAGCTGCCGCTGGCGTTAATGCTCAGCTTACTGATGGGCTATATCGCCTGGCTCGCCACCGCGCGGCGCATCAGTTTCACCTGGGAAATCAATATGGGAATTGCGGCCAGGGAGTTTGAGCTCTTCTGCCAGCCGCTGGTGAATGCCCGCACCCGGGAATGCGTCGGCGTCGAGATCCTCCTGCGCTGGAACAACCCGCGTCAGGGATGGATTTCGCCCGATGTCTTTATCCCTCTGGCCGAAGAACATAACCTGATTGTTCCGCTTACCCGCTACGTCATCAGCGAAACGGTGCGGCAGATAGGCTATTTCCCGGCCTCGCGCGATTTCCATATCGGCATTAACGTGGCCGCCAGCCATTTTCGCCGCGCTGCGCTGATCCAGGATCTCAACCGCATCTGGTTTAACGCCAGCCCTGTTCAACAGTTGATCGTGGAGTTAACCGAACGCGATGCGTTGCTGGATGTGGATTACCGCATCGTGCGGGAGCTGCACCGCAAAGGGGTGAAACTTGCGATTGATGATTTTGGTACCGGCAACAGCTCACTTTCATGGCTAGAAAAACTGCATCCGGATGTGCTGAAAATTGATAAATCCTTCACCACCGCGATCGGCACCGACGCCGTGAACTCAACGGTAACGGATATTATTATTGCGCTGGGTCAGCGGCTGAATATTGAACTGGTTGCGGAAGGGGTGGAAACCGAGGAGCAGTCACGCTACCTGCGCCGTCACAGCGTACATATTTTGCAGGGGTACTTGTATGCGCGGCCAATGCCGCTGCGCGAGTTTCCGAAATGGCTGGCGGAAAGTCACTCTCCGCCAGCCCGCCACAACGGACACATCGTGCCCTTACTGCCGTTACGCTAGATAGCGTTACTCTTCTTCGTCGTGTGCAGAGTGCTCTTTAACAATACGCACCATATCAACGCGATAGTCGTTGGCTTCGACGATGGTAATTTGCAGCGGCGGCAGCTCCAGCACATCACCAATACGCGGGATCTGCCCGTTAACGGCAATCACCAGCCCCGCGACGGTGGCAATGTCTTCATCATCATTGACCACGTTTTCGACGCCCAGCGTGTGCGAGAGCGCGTGCAGGTCGGTGGTGCCTTTCACCAGCCAGCCGTCACCGTCGGCAACGATTTCCGGGGTTTCATCCGCATCAGGGAATTCACCGGCAATGGCTTCCAGCACGTCCAGCGGCGTCACCAGGCCCTGTACCACACCAAATTCATTGGTGACGATAACAAAGCTCCCGCGGGCACGACGCAACACGCCCAGCAGGTTGATCGGATCCAGCGTCTCCGGTACCACGATGGCGGGCGACGCGGCCGCTACGGCCTCGACGTTAACGCCCTCTTCCAGCGCCACCAGCATCTCTTTCGCGCGTACCACACCGATAATCTCATCCAGCTCACCCCGGCAGACCGGGAACAGGCTGTGTGGCGAGGAGAGCAGCTGCTGACGAATTTCGTCGACGCTCAGGTTGGCGTCCACCCAGCTGATCTCACCGCGCGGCGTCATAATGCCGCGCAGGGAGCGGGAAGCCAGCGAAAGCACGCCGTTGATCATGTAGCGTTCTTCTTCCACAAACGCGCCTTCCGGCACCGGAACCGGGTTACGGTTCTCGTTATCAGCCTGCACGTTGACCTGACGACGTCCGCCCATCAGTCGCAGAATCGCATCTGCGGTACGGGCTCGCAGCGGCTGATTCGACTGCTGCTTAATAAAGTTACGGCGCGCAATCTGGTTAAACAGCTCGATCAGAATCGAGAAGCCAATCGCGGCGTACAGGTAGCCTTTCGGAATATGGAAGCCAAACCCTTCTGCCACCAGGCTCAGACCAATCATCAGCAGGAAGCTCAGACACAGCACAACGACCGTCGGATGCTGGTTGACGAAACGCGTCAGCGGTTTTGACGCCAGCAGCATTACCGCCATCGCAATCACCACCGCCGCCATCATCACCGGCAGATGGTTCACCATGCCGACCGCCGTAATCACCGCATCCAGTGAGAAGACCGCATCAAGCACCACAATCTGGAGAACAACCACCCAGAAGCTGGCGTAACCCTTACCGTGGCCATCATCGTGCTGCCGGTTCTCCAGCCGTTCATGCAGCTCTGTTGTGGCTTTGAACAGCAGGAACAGTCCCCCCACCAGCATGATTAAATCGCGGCCGGAGAAGGTGAAATCCATGACGGTGAACAGCGGCTTCGTCAGGGTAACCATCCACGAGATCACAGACAGCAAGCCCAGACGCATGATCAGCGCCAGCGAGAGGCCGATCAGACGGGCTTTATCACGCTGTTTCGGCGGCAGCTTATCCGCGAGGATGGCGATAAACACCAGGTTATCAATACCGAGAACGATCTCCAGCACGACCAGCGTAAGCAAGCCTACCCAGATTGACGGGTCCATTAAGAATTCCATGACACGCTCCTGCTAAAGGAATGACAAAACGGTGCCCCGCTAATTTCGGGCATTTCAAAGGGAATGAGAGTCGATGCGTGGCGAAGATCGCCGATGAATAAGGCGCGGAATGGCCTGGAAGATGACTGACGTCGGTGACGGTCCATATAGTGGGCTGTAGCCCTATACTCCTGAATAATTAAACGGACGCTAAACATATCAGAGACAATTGGTTTTTAGCAAAGATTTACGTTCCTTTGCAAACTTCTGTAACACACGCGGATTAACTTAAAGAAAAATCTGTAAGGCTTAGCTAAATTACGGATCTTCATCACATAAATTATTTTTTCACTATCTAAAATAATTCGCGGAAGTCTTAGTTTTTTGAACTCTAACCCTTATCTGAATCGATTCGGTTCGCCAATACGATTCTCAGTACGCCTGCCTGGCAGACGTATACATGATAATAAAAGGAGGTAGCAAGTGACCATTGCTATTGTCATAGGCACACATGGTTGGGCTGCGGAGCAGTTACTCAAAACGGCAGAAATGCTGTTGGGCGAGCAGGAAAACGTCGGCTGGATCGATTTCGTTCCCGGTGAAAATGCCGAGACGCTGATTGAAAAATACACTGCTCAGCTTGAGAAGCTGGATACCAGTAAAGGCGTGCTGTTTCTCGTGGATACATGGGGCGGCAGCCCGTTCAACGCTGCCAGCCGCATTGTCGTCGATAAAGAGCATTATGAAGTCGTCGCCGGGGTGAATATCCCGATGTTGGTGGAAACCTTCATGGCGCGTGACGACAACCCAGGTTTTGATGAACTGGTGGCACTGGCGGTGGAAACCGGTCGCGAAGGCGTGAAGGCGCTGAAAGCGCAGCCGGTTGAAAAACCGGCCCCTGCCCCTGCTGCACCAAGGGCGGCAGCACCGGCGAAGCCAATGGGTCCGAACGATTACATGGTTATCGGCCTTGCGCGTATTGATGACCGTCTGATCCACGGCCAGGTGGCAACACGCTGGACCAAAGAGACCAACGTACAACGCATCATCGTGGTCAGTGACGAAGTGGCCGCCGACACTGTCCGTAAAACCCTTCTTACCCAGGTTGCACCGCCGGGCGTCACCGCGCACGTCGTGGATGTCGCCAAAATGATCCGCGTTTACAACAACCCGAAATATGCGGGTGAGCGCGTGATGCTTCTCTTCACCAACCCGACAGACGTCGAACGCATTGTTGAAGGCGGCGTGAAAATCACCTCCGTTAACATTGGCGGTATGGCATTCCGTCAGGGCAAAACGCAGGTCAACAACGCGATTTCAGTGGATGCGAAAGATATCGAGGCCTTCAACAAACTGAATGCACGCGGTATCGAACTGGAAGCCCGTAAGGTTTCCACGGACCAGAAACTGAAAATGATGGATTTGATCGGCAAAGTGGGGAAATAAGCCCGGGCCGGTTTTTCATATAGAGCTTATGTAATAGGAGAAGTGCAATGGAGATTACTACTCTTCAGATTGTGCTGGTGTTCATCGTCGCATGTATTGCGGGTATGGAGTCCGTACTTGATGAATTTCAGTTCCACCGCCCTCTGGTGGCCTGTACGTTGATTGGCGCCGTTCTCGGTGACATGAAAACCGGTATCATCATCGGTGGTACTTTGGAAATGATCGCCCTCGGCTGGATGAACATCGGTGCGGCAGTTGCGCCAGATGCCGCGCTGGCGTCCATTATTTCAACCGTTCTGGTTATCGCTGGTCATCAGAGTATTGGTGCCGGTATCGCGCTGGCCATCCCGCTGGCCGCAGCGGGTCAGGTGCTGACCATTATCGTCCGTACTATTACCGTTGCCTTCCAGCACGCGGCGGATAAGGCGGCCGAAAACGGCAACCTCACCGCGCTCTCCTGGATCCACGTTTCTTCCCTGTTCCTGCAAGCGATGCGTATCGCAATCCCTGCGGTTATCGTGGCGATTTCTGTCGGTACCAGCGAAGTTCAGGGCATGCTGAATGCGATCCCTGAAGTGGTTACCAGCGGTCTGAATATCGCCGGGGGTATGATCGTGGTGGTCGGTTATGCGATGGTCATCAACATGATGCGCGCGGGCTACCTGATGCCATTCTTCTACCTCGGCTTCGTTACCGCTGCGTTCACCAACTTCAACCTGGTTGCGCTGGGTGTGATTGGTGCGGTGATGGCGATTCTTTATATCCAGCTCAGCCCGAAATACAACCGTGTCGCGGGTGCCCCTGCGCAGGCTGCTGGTAACAACGATCTCGATAACGAACTGGACTAACAGGTGAGCGAAATGGTTGATATGACAAAAACTACCACTGAGAAAAAACTCACTCCGGGTGATATTCGTGGCGTGTTCATCCGTTCTAACCTGTTTCAGGGTTCATGGAACTTCGAACGTATGCAGGCGCTCGGCTTCTGCTTCTCCATGGTGCCGGCCATCAAACGCCTGTATCCGGAAAACAACGAAGCACGCCGTCAGGCAATTAAGCGTCACCTGGAATTCTTCAACACCCATCCTTATGTTGCGGCGCCGGTTCTGGGCGTGACGCTGGCAATGGAAGAGCAGCGTGCGAACGGGGCTGAGATCGACGATGGTGCCATCAACGGTATCAAAGTTGGTCTGATGGGGCCGCTGGCAGGCGTGGGCGACCCGATCTTCTGGGGTACCGTGCGGCCGGTCTTTGCGGCGCTGGGCGCCGGGATCGCCATGAGCGGCAGCCTGCTCGGTCCTCTGCTGTTCTTCATCCTGTTCAACGCGGTGCGTCTGCTGACCCGTTACTACGGCGTGGCGTACGGTTATCGTAAAGGGGTGGATATCGTTAAGGATATGGGCGGCGGCTTCCTGCAAAAACTGACTGAGGGGGCGTCAATCCTCGGCCTGTTTGTAATGGGGGCGCTGGTTAACAAGTGGACGCACGTGAACATCCCGCTGGTGGTATCGACGATCACTGGTCAGGATGGTCAGACGCGCGTTACCACCGTGCAGACGATTCTGGACCAGCTGATGCCGGGCCTGGTACCGCTGCTGTTAACCTTCGCCTGTATGTGGCTGCTGCGTAAGAAAGTGAACCCGCTGTGGATCATCGTTGGCTTCTTCGTCATCGGTATCGCGGGCTACGCCGTCGGCCTGCTGGGTCTGTAATAAAATGCGTTACCGACCGGGGGCTTGCCCCCGGTCTTTTTATCTGGAGGATGAATGACTGTCACGGACACCGTACTGGTTTTATTTATTGTTGCCCTTCTGGCTTACGCGATCTATGACGAGTTCATTATGCCTCGCCGCCACGGCGAGACGCTGCTGACCCTTCCCCTCTTACGCCGTGGACGCATTGATGCGTTTATCTTCGCCGGTCTGGTAGTCATCCTGATTTACAATAATGTGACCAGCCACGGCGCAATATTAACCACATGGTTATTATGTGCGCTGGCATTAATGGCGATTTACCTGTTCTGGATCCGCTCGCCAAAACTCATTTTTAAAAAACACGGATTCTTCTTCGCCAATGTCTGGATAGAATATAACCGTATTAAAGAGATGAATTTATCCGAAGACGGGGTTCTGGTGATGCAATTAGAACAACGCCGCCTGCTCATCCGGGTCAAAAATATTGATGACCTGGAAAAGATCTACAAATTACTCGTTAAAACTCAATGAGTTAATATTATAGCATCGGCTATATATTGCATTATTCTTAAACCAGCAATATAGCCGATGCTATATCTCCTCTGTTAATTGCCTTATATTTGTTAACGATATTTTCACGCATAAATCTAAATGAAAATCGTTATCAATATAGTGGCTATATAAAGCCATCTTCGTTGTTGTTTTATATTCTCAAAATATGTTAAGGTTGCGCCCGTCGTTGGGGAGTAGCCGATTTCCTGCCTGCGGGAAATGTACGTGTCAACATACTCGTTGAAAAACGTGGCGCGTACGGATCGTTTTCAGCACACTTACTGTGCCAAAAGCGATCAGGCGAGACCATAGATACATCAACTGCTGTTTACTGGGGGCAGTGATGTGTCATATGGATATCCCCGGTCTGGACGCTCTTATGAATATCTCCGCTACGATCCTTCTGGCTTTTGGCATGTCCATGGACGCATTTGCCGCCTCTATTGGTAAAGGTGCCACCCTCCATAAACCTAAATTTTCCGACGCCCTGCGTACCGGTCTCATATTTGGTGCTATCGAAACGCTGACGCCGCTTATCGGCTGGGGTCTGGGGATGCTCGCCAGCCAGTTCGTGCTGGAGTGGAATCACTGGATTGCTTTCGTGCTGCTGGTGTTCCTCGGCGGACGCATGGTGATTGAAGGCTTTCGTGGTAACGGCGATGAAGATGATGCGCCGCTGCAACGCCACGGCTTCTGGCTTCTGGTGACAACCGCCATCGCAACCAGCCTGGATGCAATGGCCGTGGGTGTCGGTCTGGCGTTTTTGCAGGTCAATATTATCGCCACCGCGCTGGCGATTGGCTGCGCCACGCTGATCATGTCAACGCTGGGGATGATGGTGGGTCGGTTCATTGGCCCGCTGTTAGGCAAACGCGCCGAAATTCTGGGCGGTATCGTGTTGATCGGGATTGGTGCCCAAATCCTTTGGGCACACTTCGCGGGTTAACCTTCGCGCTGCCAGCAATGGATGCTGAAATCCGTCTGGCAGCGAAATTCTGTCTGCGCTGCCAGCGTTTCCCACACCTCTGGTTTTGCCCGCCATGCAAACGGCGTCATTTGCAGTAACGCCACGGCTTCACTTCCCTGCAACGTCATTTCATACGCTACCGACTGCGCCTGCTTTAACGCAAAGCCCGCCAGCTGTTCAGAGTGCGGCGCATGCAGGTGAACTTCATCATAGATCAGCCCTTTTAACTCCAGCAGATGACGCGGCCCTGGCGTGACGGTGATAACCCAGCCGCCAGGCTTAACGACGCGCGCCAGCTCCTCTGCCTTGCACGGCGCATAGATACGCACCACGGCGTCCATACTCGCTTCCTCAAACGGCAGGCGGTGGCTGGAGGCCACGCAGAACGTTACCGCTGAGTAGCGTTTGGCTGCCGAACGGATTGCCACTTTCGACACGTCCAGCCCGTAAGTTTCGGCGCCCTTCTCAGCCGCCACGTCAGCAAACGTGGCGGTGTAGTAACCTTCGCCGCAGCCGATATCCAGCATGGCGGATGCGCCTTCTGTCAGATATTGACGGAGTAAGGCGACAACGGCATCCCTGAGCGGTTGATAGTGCCCGGCATCGAGAAACGCCCGGCGCGCCTGCATCATCTCCGCGCTGTCACCCGGGTCCCGGGAGCGCTTGTGTTGTACCGGCAGAAGATTTACATAGCCCTCTTTCGCCCGGTCAAACTGATGTCCCTGTGGACAGATAAACGTTTTCTCCGCGCGCGTCAGCGGCGCGTGGCAAAGGGGACAACTGAAAGACATGACAGCTCCAGGCGTAAACCAAAAGGCGAAGTGTACCGCTATTCGCCAGGGTTATAAACGGCTGGGTGACGCATCACGATCAGATGGTCAGAATCTGCCGGCAGCCCGTCTGGCTTCACGTTTTCCAGGCGCAGGACGTTACCCATAATTTCGCTGAACACGGGCGCAGAAACGGCCCCGCCATAGTAGGCACCGTTTTGCGGATCGTTGATCACCACCACCAGCGCGAAACGGGGATCGCTGGCAGGCGCAACGCCTGCGGTATAGGCGACGTATTTATCCACATACTTACCATGTTCATCGATTTTTTTGGCCGTCCCGGTTTTTATCGCCACGCGATAGTTACGCACCGCCGCTTTGACCCCGCCACCGCCGGGTAACGCAACGCTCTCCATCATATGTTCCACCTCGTGAACAATTTCCTCGGGCATCACCCGCTTGCCAATCACCGGCGGGTCAATACGGGTGATGGACAGAGGCCGTTCAATGCCGTAGCTGCCGATGGTGGCATACACATGCGCCAGCTGGAGGGGGGTTACCATCAGGCCATACCCAAAGGCAAAGGTCGCCCGATCTAACTGACTCCAGAATTTTCGCTGCGGCAGTAAACCTGCGCTTTCTCCCGTTAAACCAAGCCCGGTACTCTCGCCAAAACCAAAGTTTTTATAGGTATCCAGTAACCGTTGCACGGGCATCGCCAGCGAAAGACGGGATACGCCTGTGTCGCTGGATTTTTGCAAAATCCCGGTCATCGTCAGCTCGGGGTAGTAGCCCACATCACGAATACGATGACCATCAATGGTGTAGGGATGCGTGTCTATCACGCTGTCAGGCTGTACCAGCCCCTGCTGTAGCGCCGTCATCAGCACCAGAGGCTTAACGGTCGAGCCAGGTTCAAA
Organism: Enterobacter sp. YSU; assembly: GCF_016082135.1. Lineage (NCBI taxonomy): Bacteria > Pseudomonadati > Pseudomonadota > Gammaproteobacteria > Enterobacterales > Enterobacteriaceae > Enterobacter > Enterobacter sp. YSU. The sequence goes on along the minus strand of NZ_CP059487.1, from coordinate 3,708,584 downwards.
GGTGTCGCTGATCGCGCGATTGCGAAAATCATCCAGCGTTGCCCCTTCCCGGTTGTTGGGGTTGAAGTCGGGGAAGCTCGCCATCGCCAGAATTTCGCCCGTCCGTATATTAATCAGCACCGACGCGCCTGACTCGGCTTTGTTCCACGCCACGGCATTATCCAGCGCGTCTTCGGTGATAGTTTGCAGGCGTTCATCGATACTAAGCTGGATATTATGTGCAGGTACGGGAGCCACCTCCGTAAGGTTCTCCACCACATGTCCGTAGCGATCTTTCCTGACCAGCCGCACGCCTGCCTTCCCGGTAAGCTGCGTGTTAAAGCTTTTCTCGACGCCCTCAATGCCCTGACCATCAATATTGGTGAAGCCAATCAGGTTCGCCGCCACGTGCCCGGCAGGATAAAAGCGGCGGGACTCATCGCGAAGGTTGATACCGGGGAGACGCAGCTTATCGATCCACTTTGCCTGGGCGGGATCAACCTGACGGGCCAGGTAAATAAATCGCCCGTGCGGGTTACTGTTAATTCGCGATGCGAGCGTGCTCAGAGAAAGGTGTAAGGCATTTGCCAGGGCCTGCCAGCGCGAGTCAAAACCGATCCCCCCTTTTTCCAGCACTGTTTTGGGATCGGCCCAGACGGCCTGGACGGGTACGCTCACCGCAAGGGGTCGCCCTTCACGGTCAACAATCATCCCACGCGGGGCGTCTATCGCCACTTCGCGCAGGGAGCGCATATCCTCCTGCTTCACCAGATTATCCGGTTTGATAATTTGTAGCCACGCTACGCGGCCCAGCAGAAACGCAAGGCTACAAAAGATGGCGAGACACAGAAGTGCAAAACGTGCCGGAGTAAAATTTCCGGTGGTGGTTATTGTCTTTTTTTTCACCTTAACCCCAGGGCTGTTAATCAACGCCCTGATTTAACGAGAAAAGCGGATAATAAGGCGGGAAAACAATGCTAATAATCTCGCGGGTTTGCAACAAGATAATAACAGAGGAGGATTACGTAATATTTTGAAAAATAAGCGTATAAAAAAAGCCCCGCATCGGCGAGGCTTATGTCTGAGATCGAAGCGCTGAGCGCTTCAGTCAGCAGTGATTCGATCAGATAGCAGTTACGTTAACCGCAGCTGGGCCTTTCTGGCCATCCTGAATTTCGAACTCAACGTTCTGGCCTTCAGCCAGAGTTTTGAAGCCGTTACCCTGGATTGCAGAGAAGTGTACGAACACGTCTTTGCTGCCGTCAGCAGGGGTAATGAAACCAAAACCTTTAGACTCGTTGAACCACTTAACTTGACCTTTAATCTTTGCCATTTGCAAAATTCCTTAGAGTGTTTTCTTAGCCCGCGGGCTTTGACATAGATAAAACTGAGACATTACTGCTTGAGGCACTAATATAAGGTTCGGCAGAGAAGCGGTATTCAACGACAACGTGTTTACTCAGGACTTCTTTACTGAAAATGCCACACATAAACAGAACTGTACCTCGTTTGACCCAAAACGTGTTATCACACACAACGTTTAATATGGCAAGCCATTTTTAAACGTGTCTCGATCCGCCGCACAAATCAGACGTTACTCCATAACAATCTGCACAGTTATGCGAATTGTCAAATGAAGCACCACCTGACCTCACTGCCCGCAGGGTGCGTTGACGCGCCCTGTAATCAAAGACTTTTTAAACATAGCTCAATCATTTCAAAGCGTCCATCCCAATCCCAGAATTTCTTTAAAGGAATGACTGAGTTAGAACATTTTGTGAAAAGTTATGCTGAAAACATTGCAACGCACCAACATGTGTCAGGGAATATACGATGTTAATTACATTTTGCTAACTGTATTAAAAACCACCATTTAATAAGTGTTATTCTGCACCAAAATAATGAAATTTTTATGACTCTGCCTCAAAACAAGGCAAGCAAAACGTTTCGATAAAAATAAAACACTTCAGGAAAGATAAAGCACACTATTTATTCAACGAAACTGAATTTGTTAAATAAGGATAAATATTCGCCAGTTTTCAGTGTGCTAAAACATGAGTTAACTGCTGCTTAATTAAATGCCGGGAAGTTGTGGGATGCATTTGATAAGGGAGGGGATTTACGCCGTACGTCAGGCCACCTCCCCGCTCCGGGCAGACTATCGTTCAGCTACCAGGCGAATGAAGTCTTCCTCGTCTTGTTGTTGAGCAACAGCGTCCTTCGGTACCGCTTTCTCCTCCGGCTCGTTGGCTTCGCACAAACGACGCAGCAGCGCAGTCTGCCGTTTCTGCTGATCGAGCAATGCTTCCAGCAGCTCAATCTGCTCGTTTGTGCGGGAGCTGGCGCGGTTAACGAAAAACCACAGCACCAGCCCAACGACCAGCACCAACAAAGACATTACCAGGGATGCAATGCTCAGCAGCCCCGAATTCAGTAACTCACCCATTTCACCACCTCAGTAAAAACCGCCATTTTACCACTGCCGCCGCGTAAGGACATCACTCAGCGTAAAAATGGTCTCTACCAGGGGATAAACTTATTGATTGAACAAATGCCGCTAAAGAACTGTACATCCTGATCGCACATCACATTGATAGTCTGCGTCCACAGCACCACGCATGCTATCAACACTATAATCAGAATTACCCAGCGTATTTTTTTCACTCCACACTCCGTCTTATGACCTGATACAGCCAGGTTATCACGGTTATCTTAAACAGGGGCTAACTGTACCTTCAACAGACGCTTTTCGGAATCGTGCACTTGTTTCACTGCGTAAAGCCGTTACGCTTACTCTATGACAACAAAGAAAAAAGAGGCAACGATGCGTTTACTTATTCGTACAGTAATTGTACTGGCCATTGTCTGGATCGGCCTGTTATTAAGTGGGTACGGCGTATTAATGGGGAGCAAAGAAAATGCCGCGGGTCTGGGTATCCAGTGTAAATATCTTACCGCCCAGGGGATAAGCACGGCTCAGTACATCCATTCCGACAGCGGGATCATCGGGTTAACCAACTGTCCTGTGCTGCGTAAATCATCTGTTGTGGTTGATAACGGTTAATCAGCGCTGAACTTCGCTTACAGAAACGCCGCAAAAGTGCGGCGTTTTTATTGGTGGCGTCGATCAGAACGGATAATCGTTATAGCCCATCTGCTCTGAAATTTTGCGCGCTGCGGTATGCAGAATCGCCACATATTCATGAAGACGCTCTTCAGAGAAACGCAGCGTTGGGAACGAAATGCTCAGGCCCGCAATGACAACGCCGAAGCGGTCAAACACCGGCACACCGATGCAACGCAGCCCCTCTTCCTGCTCTTCGTTATCTTCCCCGTAACCCTGCTCACGCACTTTATCCAGCACGCTCAGCAGTTCTTCCGTACTGGTAATCGTGCGGTCGGTGCTGCGTTTGTACTCCACCCCGTCAAGGATTTGCTTCACCTCTTCGCGATCGCGCCAGGCCAGCAGTACTTTACCAATTGCGGTGCTGTACAGCGGGTTACGACGACCAATGCGTGAATACATGCGCAGGTTGTACATGGAGTCAATTTTGTGGATGTAAACAATGCTGTCTTCATCCAGCGCACCGAGGTGAATTGTCTCTTTCGTCAGTCGTGAAAGTTCACGCATCTGAATGTCAGCGCTGCGGATCAGATCCACGTTCTGCAAGGCGCGGGCGCCCAGTTCAAACAGTTTCAGGGTCAGAGAATATTTTTCTGATTCTCCTTCCTGCGCGACATAACCCAATGATTTCATCGTCTGCAAAAAGCGATAAACGGTGCTTTTCGACATCATCACACGCTGCGACAACTCTGTAATACCAATTTCACGCTCTTCTCCGAGCGCCTGCAAGATGCCAAACACCTTCAGCACGGAAGAAACAGAATCTGGCTGCTTATCCAAATCTGCGATTGCCATTTATCACCTCATGGAGAGTGTTTTATAAAAATCAGAACCGGTTTTTATTATAAATTCGTGTGATGCGTGCTGCAATCTATCTGGGTTTACTTCGTTACAAATCTGCGACATAAAACCGAAATAACGATGCTAAAATAGTTACTCTGAAAATAATTTCACGCTGAGTCATTCTTTCCCCATGCAAAAAAACGTTTCTGATGGCCTGCCCTTACCGCAGCGGTACGGGGCAATTGCCACTATTGTCATCGGTATTTCGATGGCTGTCCTTGACGGTGCGATTGCCAACGTGGCTCTTCCTACCATTGCCAAAGACCTTAATGCTTCGCCGGCAAGCTCCATCTGGATTGTGAACGCGTACCAGATAGCGATTGTGATTTCCCTTCTGTCACTCTCTTTCCTGGGCGATATGTTTGGTTATCGCCGGGTTTACCAGTGCGGGCTGGTGGTCTTTACCCTCACCTCGCTCTTCTGTGCCCTTTCAGATTCACTGCACACCCTTACGCTGGCGCGTATCGCGCAGGGCTTTGGCGGCGCGGCGCTAATGAGCGTGAACACGGCCCTGATACGGCTTATTTATCCTCAACGCCACCTGGGGCGCGGCATGGGCATTAACTCCTTTATTGTGGCCGTGTCGTCCGCCGCCGGCCCAACGATTGCCGCCGCCATCCTGTCCGTTGCCTCGTGGCAGTGGCTGTTTGCCATTAACGTGCCGCTGGGCATTGTGGCGATCTTCTTCGCCCTGCGCTATCTTCCGGAAAATGGTCCGAAAAGCACCATGCCACGTTTCGATCTGCCCAGCGCCGTGATGAACGCGCTGACTTTTGGCCTGCTGATTACCGCGCTGAGCGGATTTGCGCAGGGACAGTCTCTGTCGCTCATTGCCGCAGAAATCGTTGCCATGCTTATCATCGGCTTTTTCTTTGTTCGACGTCAGCTGGCGCTGCCCGTGCCGTTACTGCCGGTGGATTTGCTGCGTATTCCGCTGTTTTCGCTATCCATTTGTACCTCCATTTGCTCGTTCTGCGCCCAGATGCTGGCGCTGGTTGCACTGCCGTTCTTTTTGCAGAGCGTGATTGGCCGTTCAGAAGTGGAGACAGGCTTGCTGCTCACGCCCTGGCCTCTGGCAACCATGGTGATGGCCCCGCTGGCCGGTTACCTTATTGAGCGCGTCCATGCCGGGCTTCTGGGGGCGATTGGGCTGGTTGTCATGGCGGTGGGACTGTTTGCGCTGGCGCTCCTGCCCGCCTCGCCGGGGGATCTGGATATTATCTGGCGCATGATCCTGTGCGGGGCCGGTTTTGGTCTGTTCCAGTCCCCTAATAACCACACGATTATCACCTCTGCCCCACGTCATCGCAGCGGTGGCGCCAGCGGGATGCTGGGCACGGCAAGACTGTTAGGGCAAAGCACCGGGGCCGCACTGGTGGCGTTGATGTTTAACCTTGCCGGGCAGAATGCGACACACGTTGCGCTAATTACCGCAGGGACCCTGGCGACCCTCGCGGCTGTCATTAGCGGCCTTCGCGTCACCCAGCCAAAGGCGCAGGCATAAAAAAACCGGGCGGAGAATGGCTCCAGCCCGGTTCTTTTCAACCCGATTACGTTACTTCAGGTATTCGCCGCTACGCAGCGCTTCAATACGTTTATCCAGCGGCGGGTGAGACATAAACAGCTCGCTCAGCGACTTTGATTTGCCGTTGATGCAGAAGGCCATCATGCTGTTTGCTTCCTGCGGCTCGTAGCTGGTTTTAAGACGTTGCAGCGCAGCAATCATCTTTTCACGACCCACCAGTTTCGCGGAACCGGCATCCGCGTGGAACTCACGATGACGGGAGAACCACATGGTAATGATGCTTGCCAGGATACCGAACACCAGCTCCAGCACCATTGAAACAGCAAAATAGATTAACGGGTTGCCGTTGCTCTCTTCACCCTCATCACGGTTGCCCCCCATAAACCCGGCAGCAATCTGTGCCAGAATACGAGAAATAAAGATAACGAAGGTGTTCACCACGCCCTGGATCAGGGTCATGGTGACCATATCGCCATTGGCGATATGGCTGATCTCGTGAGCAATAACCGCTTCCGCTTCGTCACGACTCATGTTTTGCAGCAGACCGGTACTGACGGCCACCAGGGACGCGTCACGACGCGCACCGGTAGCAAACGCGTTAATATCCGGCGCGTGGTAGATGGCTACCTGCGGCATGGCAATGCCCGCCTGCTTTGACTGCTGAGCAACCGTGCTCATCAGCCACTGCTCCATATCGTTACGCGGTTGCTCAATAACTTCACCGCCCACAGATTTCAATGCCATCCACTTCGACATCAGCAGTGAAATGAAAGAGCCACCGAAACCAAACAGCAGCGCCATAATCAACAGACCCTGAACGCTGCTCGACTGAATTCCCGTCAGGCTTAGCACCAGCCCGAATACCACCATCACCGCCAGGTTGGTGAGCAGGAAGAGCGCGATTCGCATCATAATATTCTTTTAACCTCAGTTTAACAAAACGCACTATGCGATTACCCACATCGTATGGGTATTACGGCTATTTTCAAGCATCCAGACGGCGTAAGTCACCAGAAAGACACAACTTTACACAATTGGAAATCCGCCTGACGGAAGGAGGAGGTACATAAAGAAACAGGCACAATTTCTTGTGCCTGTTAGGGGATTATTTTGTCGGAGCAGGTTGCAGAGCGGGTTTCTCTTTTTCCAGCTTCGCGAGATCAAGCGCGATATGCACCGTCTCGTCCAGATACGGATCGGGCTCCTGGTAATCTTTAGGCAGATCGTCCAGTTTTTTAAGCAGAGGCTTGCCTTCACGTTTGAAGCGATCGTTGATACGCGCCAGACGTGTCGCGTCATCTTCATTGTTCTCTTTCTCACGCTGGGCGTAGTTCAGAGACACAATGTTCCGTTTCGCTTTCAAAGCGTTGAAACGCGCGATGTCCTTCATGATGTACTGGAATTCCGGATCCTTCCCGATGCGATCGTTGTGATTTTTCAGCAGTTCCGGTCCGAACTGTTTCATATCACCTGATTTCACGAATGTCGCGGCATCAATGCTATCCCACGGCAGCGCGTTATCTTCAAACTTCTCGCCCGTTTCCGTCTCTTCGGTACCTGTCGGCATCATGATATCCGGCGTCACGCCTTTGCGCTGCGTACTGCCGCCGTTGACGCGGTAAAACTTCTGAATGGTGTACTGTACTGAGCCCAGCGCAGGCCACTCAGGGCGCAGCATCTGGTCGTAAATACGGTTCAGAGAGCGGTACTGCTGAACGGTGCCCTTGCCAAACGTCGGTTCGCCGACGATTAATGCCCGGCCGTAATCCTGCATGGCAGCAGCGAAGATTTCCGATGCAGAGGCGCTGAAGCGATCGACAAGCACCACCAGCGGACCCTTATAGTAGACCACACCATCGGTATCGGCATCTTCACGCACTTTACCGTTGTTATCGCGCACCTGTACCACCGGGCCAGACGGGATAAACAGCCCGGAAAGCGAGACGGCCTCGGTCAATGCCCCGCCGCCGTTGCTGCGCAGGTCAATGATCACGCTGCTGACATTCTGCTTTTCAAGCTTCTGGAGCTGCACTTTCACATCATCGGTCAGGCCGACGTAGAAACCTGGGATATCCAGAACGCCAACCTTCTCTTTACCCACGGTTTTCACCGACATTTTCACCGCGCGATCTTCCAGACGGATACGCTCACGGGTCAGAGTAACGATACGGGTTTTGGTCCCCTTACCGGCTGGCAGGATCTCCAGGCGAACTTTGCTGCCCTTCGGCCCTTTGATCAGCGCAACAACATCATCAAGACGCCAGCCAATCACGTCCACCATGCTCTTTCCGGTTTGCCCCACACCGACAATACGGTCGCCTACGCTGATCGCTTTGCTTTTCGACGCAGGGCCACCGGCCACCATGGAGTTGATTACGGTGTAGTCATCGTCCATCTGAAGCACAGCACCGATACCTTCCAGAGACAGGCTCATTTCGGTATTGAACTGTTCGGTGTTACGTGGAGAGAGATAATTAGTGTGCGGATCAATTTCATGCGCAAACGCGGTCATCGCCAGCGAGAAAACATCTTCACTGTTGGTCTGCGCCAGACGACGAATAGCGAATTTGTATCGACGATTTAACGTCTCACGGATCTCTTTCTCGTCTTTGCCTGTAAGCTTGAGGCTCAGTTCGTCATATTTGACTTTTCCGTCCCACAGCGCATTCAGTTCAGCCTCGTCTTTCGGCCATGGCGCTTTGCTGCGGTCCAGATTAAAGGTGTCGTTGCCGGTGAAGTCCATCGGACGTTCCAGCACTTTCAGCGCGTATTGATAACGCTCAAAACGGCGCTTTTGCGATAAGTTGTACAGATCGTAGAACAGATCGAGCTTTCCGGAGCGCAGCTCATCACCCACTTCGGATTTGCGTTTAGCGAACTGTTCGACATCGCTGGCCAGCAGTACGTTATGGCTGTAATCCAGCAAGTTCAGATAACGGTCAAAGATTTTGGCCGAAAAGGCCTGATCGAGATCGAACTGACGATAGTGCGAACGAGTAAAGCGCGACGTCACGCGCTCACTCACCGTCGCGTGCTGAGTCTCTTCCTTGAGAACCGGAATTTGATCAACACGCGTAATATCGTCCACAGCGAAAGCATGGCCTGTTATAGCAAACAGGCCAGCCAGCGCGGTGAGCTTAAAAAAAGTGTTCATGCCAGGCTCGGCCTCCGTTTCAGAACAACAAGTGTTCTGCGCGTACAATCATTGACATACCAGAAGTCAGCTGTACACGAACGCCATCTTTGGTGATTTCCAGTACGGTGGCGTCCATCGCGTTGTTACCCGCTTTCACCTTCAGAGACTGACCTACGCTCAGCGCATTGATGTCAGAAACTGGGGTGTGGCGCGGCTCTTCGCGCGGCGCACGTGGGGCTTTAGCTGCTGGTTTGTCAGCACGCGGTTTGCGATCGTTATTTTCAGTACGACGCGGTGCCGGGCGCGGTTTACGCTCGCGACGAGGGGCGTCTTCCTGACCGTTTGCCGCTGCGGCTTCGCGTTTTTTCGCCTGCTGTTCCGCACGCTGTGCCTGCACGCGAGCTTTGGCTTCTTCAAGCTGCTTACGCGCATGTTCTACGTGCTGCTCGTCCAGCTCACCGCACGGGTTGCCGTCAAGGTCGACACGGGTCGCACCCGGCTTGATACCGTACAGGTAACGCCAGCTCGAGGTATAAAGGCGCAAGGCAGAACGAAGCTGCGTTTTGCTGAGGTTCATCTCCCCCTCAACGCGCGCGACCAGATCCTGAAAGATACCGACTTTCAGAGGACGCGCTTCACCTTCAGCGCTGAAGCACTGCGGGAAACGCTCGGCCAGAAATGCGATAACTTCTTTACTGCTATTCAACTTAGGTTGATTTTCCATGAAATTTCCTGATTACAACGGACGTTGCCAACAAGCGCAGGCATGAACAGGCGACATTATAATGACGCTATCAGTAAATGCTACGTTATCCGTTGATTATCCTGCGACGCTCGCAAAGAATTTATGATAATCGGTCTCTGCCAGAACATTTTCCAGGTTTGCGGCCAGCGCGCGCAGCCCCTGCTCATCCTCGGCAGTAAAGCGGTTGAAGACCGTGCTGTCGATATCCAGAACGCCAATAATCTGATTTTTAACCACCAGCGGCAGTACGATTTCAGAATTGCTGCTGGCATCGCAGGCAATGTGGCCGTCAAACGCATGAACATCTTCGACACGCTGAACCTGACGGGTCGCCACTGCGGTACCGCACACGCCACGACCTACCGGGATGCGTACGCAGGCGAGTTTACCCTGGAAAGGCCCCAGCACCAGCGTGTCACCTTCCAGCAGATAAAAGCCCGCCCAGTTCACGTCAGAAAGGCGTTCGAACAGTAACGCACTGGTATTTGCCAGAGTGGCTAAGAAGCTGGTTTCCCCTGCCATTAATGCCTTAAAATCGCGATTCAGATCCGCGTAGAATTCTGTTTTGTTCATTATTCAATCACTTAGTTATCTTACATAGTTACCGCATAGCCTATTAAAATAAGCATTAAATGCGCTCATGCTCAAGATGAATCCGTTCATGAGTTATTATAACTTTCAACAATACTAATCTGTGTGCGACTGATGGCCCTAAAAACACCCCAAATTACGCCGACACGAAAGATCGTTGTCCGTACGGTAAGCCAGGCTCTGCCCCGTGCACATTATCAGCGTTGTCCCCAGTGCGATACGCTTTTTATGTTGCCGAAGATGAAATCGCACCAAAGTGCTTTTTGTCCATGCTGCGATGCCAAAATCCGCGATGGCCGGGACTGGTCATTGACGCGTCTGGCGGCAATGGCGGTCACCATGCTACTGCTGATGCCCTTCGCCTGGACCGAGCCGCTGTTAAAGCTCTACCTGCTTGGCGTGCGTATTGACGCTAACGTGTTGCAGGGGATCTGGCAGATGACGCGCCAGGGCGATCCGCTTACGGCCGCCATGGTGCTGTTCTGCGTCGTCGGCGCGCCGTTGGTGCTGGTCGCGGCAATTGCCTACCTGTGGTTTGGCAACATTCTGGGGATGAACCTGCGCCCTGTCCTGCTCATGCTGGAAAAGCTCAAGGAGTGGGTGATGCTGGACATCTATCTGGTAGGCATTGGCGTGGCCTCCATCAAGGTGCAGGATTATGCGTTTTTACAACCCGGCATTGGACTTTTCGCGTTTTTTTCACTGGTCCTGCTGAGTATTTTGACCCTGATTCATCTCAATGTTGAACAGCTTTGGGAGCGATTTTACCCGCAGCGCCCCGCGACCCGGCCTGATGAAAACCTGCGCGTCTGCCTGGGCTGCCATTACACCGGTTTTCCGGATAAACGCGGGAGGTGCCCACGCTGCCACATTCCGTTAAGATTGCGACGCAACAACAGCCTGCAAAAGTGCTGGGCGGCGCTAATCGCCTCCCTGGTATTTTTGTTCCCGGCCAACATGCTGCCGATCTCCGTAATTTATGTGAACGGCGCCCGTCAGGAAGATACTATCCTTTCGGGGATTATCTCTCTGGCGCACAGTAACGTGGGGGTCGCCGCCATTGTTTTCATCGCCAGTATTCTGGTGCCCTTTACCAAAGTGGTGGTGATGTTTACGCTGCTTATCAGCATTCACTTTAAATGCGAACAAGGACTACGCACCCGCATCCTGCTTCTGCGATTTGTGACCTGGATTGGTCGCTGGTCGATGTTGGATCTGTTCGTGATTTCGCTGATGATGTCGCTCATCAATCGCGATCAGTTACTTGCTTTTACCATGGGACCCGCAGCTTTTTATTTCGGCTCTGCGGTGATATTGACTATTCTTGCAGTGGAATGGCTGGACAGCCGCTTACTTTGGGACGCACATGAGTCAGGAAACGCCCGCTTCGCCGACTGAAGCGAGAATTAAAACAAAACGCCGCATTTCGCCATTCTGGTTGCTGCCTGTTATCGCGCTGATGATCGCAGGCTGGCTTATCTGGACGAGCTATGAAGATCGCGGAAGTACCATCACGATTGATTTCCAGTCTGCGGACGGCATTGTCGCCGGACGTACCCCCGTTCGCTTCCAGGGGGTGGAAGTGGGTACCGTGCAGGATATCTCCCTTGGCAAAGGGCTGAACAAAATCCAGGTCCGGGCGAGCATTAAGTCTGACATGCAGGATGCCCTGCGTGCCGAAACGCAGTTCTGGCTGGTCACGCCTAAAGCCTCCCTGGCCGGCGTTTCCGGGCTGGATGCGCTTGTGGGCGGTAACTATATCGGCATGATGCCCGGCAAAGGTGAGCCACAGGATCACTTTGTTGCGCTGGATACCCAGCCGAAATATCGGCTGAATAACGGCGATTTGATGATCCATCTCCGCGCGCCGGATTTGGGCTCGCTGAACAGTGGTTCTCTGGTCTATTTCCGCAAAATTCCGGTAGGCCGCGTTTACGACTACGCCATTAACCCGAACAAAGATGGCGTGACTATTGATGTACTCATCGAGCGCCGTTTTACCAACCTGGTGAAAAAAGGCAGCCGCTTCTGGAACGTCTCAGGCGTCGATGCCGACCTGAGCTTAAGCGGTGCGAAAGTGAAGCTTGAGAGCCTGGCGGCGCTGGTGAATGGCGCTATCGCCTTTGACTCACCAGCTAACTCCAGCCCTGCCGCCGCAGAAGATACCTTTGGCCTGTACGCCGACCTGGCGCACAGCCAGCGCGGTGTCATCGTCAAGCTGACCCTGCCGGATGCCAAAGGCCTGAAAGCCGGTTCGACCCCGCTGATGTACCAGGGTTTAGAGGTCGGGCAACTGACAAAATTAACCCTCAATGCGGGCGGTTCCGTTACCGGCGAAATGACGGTGGATCCGAGCGTGGTGGATCTCCTGCGGGAAAAAACGCGCATTGAACTGCGTAATCCGAAGCTCTCCCTCAGCGACGCCAGCATCAGTTCTCTGCTGACGGGAAGCACCTTTGAGCTGATCCCCGGCGAAGGTGCGCCGAACAAAAACTTTGTTATCGCGCCGGCAGATAAAGCCCTGCTGCAAAAACCGGGCGTGTTGACGGTTACGCTGAATGCACCGGAAAGCTACGGTATTGAAGCCGGGCAACCGCTGATCCTGCACGGTGTGCAGGTGGGCCAGGTCCTCGAACGTAAGCTGTCGGAAAAAGGGGTCTCCTTCTCCGCCGCCATCGATCCCCAGTACGGCAACCTGGTCCACGGCGACAGTAAATTTGTGGTTAACAGTCGGGTCGACGTGAAGGTGGGTCTGGACGGGGTTGAGTTCCTCGGCGCCAGCGCCAGTGAGTGGGTTAACGGCGGGATCCGCATTCTGCCGGGCAGCAAAGGTGCGCTGCGCGAAAGCTATCCGCTGTTCGCCAATCTGGACAAAGCCATTGAAAACAGCCTCGGCGACCTGCCAACCACCACGCTGACCTTAAGCGCTGAAACGCTGCCGGATGTCCAGGCAGGCTCCGTCGTGCTTTACCGTAAGTTTGAGGTGGGGGAAGTGATCACCGTTCGTCCTCGTGCGGACGCGTTTGATATCGAACTGCATATCAAGCCGGAGTACCGCAAGCTGCTCACGCCAAACAGCGTGTTCTGGGCTGAGGGTGGCGCGAAAGTGCAGCTCAACGGCAGCGGGCTGACCGTACAGGCATCGCCTCTCTCCCGTGCCCTGCGCGGTGCGATCAGCTTCGATAACCTGAGCGGCGCCGGCGGCAACATGCGTAAAGGTGACAAGCGGATCCTCTTCCCGTCCGAAACCGCGGCGCGCGCGGTCGGGGGGCAAATTACCCTGCACACCTTTGATGCCGGTAAACTGGCAGAAGGCATGCCCATCCGCTATCTCGGCATTGATATCGGGCAGGTCCAGAAGCTGACGCTGATCACCGCACGCAATGAAGTGCAGGCGACCGCCGTGCTTTATCCGGAATATGTGCAGACGTTCGCCCGGGCAGGCTCGCGCTTCTCGGTAGTTACGCCGCAAATTTCTGCCGCAGGGGTTGAGCATCTCGATACCATACTTCAGCCGTACATTAACGTTGAACCGGGTCGCGGCAACGCACGTCGTGAATTTGAGTTGCAGGAGGCCACCATCACCGACTCCCGTTATCTGGACGGTCTGAGCATTGTGGTTGAAGTGCCGGAAGCCGGTTCGCTGGGCATCGGTACGCCGGTCCTGTTCCGCGGCATTGAAGTAGGGACAGTAACAAGCCTGACGCTGGGTAATCTGTCCGATCGCGTGATGGTCGGCCTGCGCATCAGCCAGCGTTATCAGCATCTGGTGCGCAACAACTCGGTGTTCTGGCTCGCTTCAGGCTACTCGCTGGACTTCGGCCTGACCGGTGGCGTGGTCAAAACGGGGACCTTTAATCAGTTCATTCGCGGCGGCATTGCCTTCGCGACGCCGCCTGGCACGCCTCTGGCGCCTAAGGCGCAGGCAGGTAAACACTTCCTGCTGCTGGAAAGTGAACCGAAAGAGTGGCGCGAATGGGGAACGGCGCTGCCGCGTTAATCTCGCAGGCTCCGGTGTCAACGCGCCGGAGCCTTTATGTTACACTGCGCACCTGAATGTTTCCCTGTGGTGTGCCCGTGGCTCAAAACTCCGTATTTCTTCCCGAACAATTCCTCGCACAGATGCGCGAGGCGCTTCCAGCTCATCTCTCTTTCGACGATTTCGTTGCCGCCTGCCAGCGCCCTTTGCGCCGGAGTATTCGCGTCAATACGCTGAAAATCAGCGTCGGGGCGTTTCTGGATCTCGTCTCCCCCTACGGCTGGCAATTAACGCCAGTGCCGTGGTGTGAAGAGGGTTTCTGGATCGAACGGGATGACGAGGAGAGCCTGCCGCTCGGCAGCACCGCCGAGCACCTGAGCGGGCTGTTTTATATTCAGGAAGCCAGCTCCATGCTGCCGGTTGCTGCGCTGTTTGCCGACGGGAACCAGCCTGAGCGGGTTATGGATGTCGCGGCGGCGCCGGGCTCTAAAACCACGCAGATTGCCGCCCGGATGAACAACCGCGGCGCGATCCTCGCCAACGAATTTTCCGCCAGCCGGGTTAAAGTCCTGCATGCCAATATCAGCCGCTGCGGGATCCACAACGTCGCGTTAACGCACTTCGATGGTCGCGTGTTTGGCGCTGCCCTGCCGGAAGCCTTTGATGCCATCCTGCTCGACGCGCCCTGCTCCGGCGAAGGCGTGGTGCGTAAAGATCCTGATGCGTTAAAAAACTGGTCCGTTGAAAGCAACCTGGAGATCGCCGCCACACAGCGCGAACTGATCGACAGCGCGTTTCATGCCCTGCGCCCAGGCGGGACGCTGGTTTACTCTACCTGCACGCTGAATCGCGATGAAAACGAGGACGTCTGCCTGTGGCTCAAGCAACGCTATGCGGATGCCGTCGAGTTTCTGCCGCTGGACACCCTCTTCGACTCGGCCAGTCATGCGGCCACCCCTGAAGGCTTCCTGCATGTCTTCCCGCAGATTTACGATTGCGAAGGCTTCTTTGTTGCCCGTCTGCGTAAAACCCGCGCCGTCGATCCCTTGCCTGCCCCTAAGTTTAAGGTCGGCAACTTCCCGTTCACGCCGGTCAAAGGCCGTGAGGCGGCACAGGCGCAAGCGGCTGCGAGCAAAGTCGGCCTGCACT
Organism: Enterobacter sp. YSU; assembly: GCF_016082135.1. Lineage (NCBI taxonomy): Bacteria > Pseudomonadati > Pseudomonadota > Gammaproteobacteria > Enterobacterales > Enterobacteriaceae > Enterobacter > Enterobacter sp. YSU. Next base: position 3,693,513 of record NZ_CP059487.1, on the reverse strand, counting down.
GGGATGAGAGCCTGCGCCTCTGGATGCGTGACAAAGAGCTGTGGCTGTTCCCGGTCAACATCGAACCGCTGATTGGTAAGGTGCGTTTCTCCCGCCTCGGTATTCGCCTGGCGGAGATCCACAACAAAGGCTATCGCTGGCAGCACGAAGCGGTCATTGCGCTGGCCGGCAGTGAGAACACCTTTGCCCTGACGCATCAGGAAGCGGAAGAGTGGTATCGCGGTCGTGACGTTTACCCGGAAGACGGCCCGTCACAGGATGAAGTCATCGTGACGTATCAGGGTTATCCGCTGGGGCTGGCGAAAAAAGTCGGCTCGCGGCTGAAAAACAGCTATCCGCGCGAACTGGTACGCGATGGCCGCCTGTTTACCGGTAACAACCGCAGCGCCTGAAAAAAAGCGCATTTTTTTACTGGCGATTTCGCTCTCCTTGTCTAGGATCAAAAATGGGTGACTGCACTGGTCATACCAGATTTTGGGCAACAAACCGGAGAGCATTATGACGAAAACCAGCGTACGCATTGGCGCTTTTGAAATCGACGACGCTGAATTGCGCGGCGAATCACAAGGCGAACGAACGTTAAGTATTCCCTGCAAATCCGATCCGGATTTGTGCATGCAGCTGGACGCCTGGGATGCAGATACCAGCGTCCCGGCGATCCTTGATGGGGAACATTCCGTTCTGTACCGTGAGCATTACGACAGTAAAACCGATGCCTGGGTCTTGCGTCTTGCCTGACCCAAAGAGAACCCGCCCGAAGGCGGGTTATTTATTACTGAAGCTGCGCCAGCGTCAGAAAGCCCCCGAATACTGCCCCCGTATCAATGTAGTGCAGATTGTTAAAATCGTAGCGTTTGTCCACAGGCGTATGTCCAAACCAGAAGTGATCCGCGCCGCTAATGCCCTGCCCTTTGCCCACCATAAAGCCCATTAACCGGTCGCGATCCCACAGCACGCGCTGGACATCCACCGGCTTATGCCAGCCATATTCAGCGGAGGGATAATCCGCATGAGCAATCACGTTCAGACCGTTTTTGCAGGTTATTTCAATAATGTGCGGTAAGTCCCGACACGCATCGAGTAAACCCTTCGCCTGTTTTTGTTGAGCGTCCTTAAGCCCGGTGAACCAGTTACCGCCATTTATCGACCAGAGACTAAAATCATTATTTTCAAGCGCATCTAACGCCATTTGCTCGTGATTACCGCGTACCGCATAAAACCAGTTTTCCTGCATCAGCTGTAAACATTTTACGCTGTCAGGCCCGCGATCGATAATATCCCCCACCGAGATCAGCAGATCCGTATCAGGATTAAAATGCCGTCGTTTCAGCTCATCCATAAGCCACTGATAGCAACCATGAATATCGCTGACAACCCAGACATGACGCCAGTGTTCTCCCTCTATTTTCTGATACATAACGCCTCCTGTAAGAAGTATAGCTGCCACAGAAAATGTCATGAGCTGGCGTTGGATTTTGCCAATCCAAACAAATCATAAACCAGCCGGAAATAAAGATCGCTGCGCTATTAATCCCTTATTCCCTGGCCTTTAAAATAGAGCGGAATAAAAAGAGGGATTTTCACGTGTCAAACATACACCTGCAAAACGATGTTTTTTATCCGCATCGCACAAATATTATTTCTGAACTGGTGAGAGGAAAACGCGTTCCCGGCCCAATCTGGCACAAACGTGATTACCGGTTAAAGTTCCTTCTACGCTCGCTTTTATTCTGGTCCTCCACCCATCGCATGCTGGAGGCCCTGTCCGGGCGCGATGATTTCGACAGGCTGCTCACCTCTCAAATTACCTTGCCGAGCAAAACTCACCGCCAGTATCTGATGCGCGGCCTGAACTCAAACGATCGGGCCGATGCTATCGTCAGCCACTATCAGTGGATTGATAGTCTGAAAAACATCGCCCTCGCCCACGCGCTGACCAGCCCGCAAGAGGTGCCGGTTGTCCGGTTCGAGGCAAAAAACGGCGAAATCTATACCGTCCACGCCTCGTCCGCAGGTAAGGCCGAACGCGAAGGCGAAAGCACGCTTTGGCTGCACGACAATGACAATACGCTGCTTGCCAGCCTGACGTTCTGTGTCGCACGCAGTAACGGCCGTACGGTGCTGGTGATCGGCGGCCTTCAGGGTCCACGTCGTCATGTTTCACGGGAGGTGATTAAGCAGGCTACCCGTGCCTGCCATGGGCTTTTCCCGAAACGCGTGCTGATGGAGGTGATCTTCCAGCTTGCCTCACGCTCGAACATTAGCGCGATTTTTGCCGTCAGCGATGAAGGCCATGTTTTCCGCGCGCTGCGCTACCGTCTGAGCAAAGGCCGTCATTTTCACGCCAGCTACGACGAGTTCTGGGAAGGCCTGAACGGAAAGAAACTCTCCCCCTTCTGCTGGCAGTTGCCGCTCCAGATGGAGCGTAAAGCACTGGAGGAGATTGCCAGCAAAAAACGCGCCGAATACCGTCGCCGCTTTGCGTTACTTGATGATATTGCGGCTTCCGTACATGCGCGCATTGATCCCGCAGTCGTCTCAGGCAAAATACAAACAAAAATTTAACAAAACAGCCAAAAAGGACTGGACTTACGCCTGCCGGGTTGTGGTATGTTTGAAGCAGGCGCACAGGAAGTGAACCTTCTGCTGAGACGAAAACCGGATTTTATCGTTTATTTTCAAGCAGATAAAAAGAGACCGAATACGATTCCTGTATTCGGTCCAGGGAAATGGCTCTTGGGAGAGAGCCGTGCGCTAAAAGTTGGCATTAATGCAGGCTCAATCGCCTTGCCCTTTAAGAATAGATGACGACGTCAGGTTTTCCAGTCCACAGCAAAAGTGGTCTGAAAAAAAGCGTCAGAACATCACTAAATGTGAAAAACCGCAGAGCTTTTACAAGCACCTGCGGTTTTTTTTTACTGGAAACCTGACGGCTAGCAGAGCTTTTCAGCGCGCTCAATAAACGGTGCCAGACTCTTCTTCTGCCCGGGGTTTGCCGGGTCATCTACCTGGATCACGCTGACAGGCTGTCCGTTACTTTTCCCGCTGGCAACCTGCTGCTCCGCCACGTCATTTAACGGATACTGCACGAGCGTACTGGGATTGATGACATACAGCGCGTTACCGGGACGGCAGGTAAGCATGACTTCTTCACGATTAAATGCCCAGTTGTCCTTACCCACTTCAAACCGGCTGACAGTGATGACCTGCGGCGCGGCTAACGCACTGCTGGCACAGGTGAGAAGTAAAAGAGAAAGCAGTGTCTTATTCATATGTTATTTAACCTTGTCAGAAGGGTTCCCAGGTCGCGAACAGGCTGACGGCCGCCAGTACCAGCGCGCCCAGCACCACCTCTGCCTGTGTCATCCTGATAAAAATCTGTTGTTCCCGCCCGGCCTCCGGGCGAAAGCGTGGCACAAGAAAATACCGATTCGCCAGCGCAATTGCCACCATCATCATGACCAGCGCACATTTGAACAACAACAGCTGGACATAAGGCGCCTGCCACGGCACGTTTATGCCAACAATAAAGAGCGTATTGATTATCCCGGTCAGCAGCACGCCTGCCACGGCGTAATGCCCCACGCGGGAGAAGCGCATCATGGTAAAGATAGCGGCTGGCTGCCAGCGGCCTTTCGCCAGACGCATACAAAACAGCAGCGGCAGTAAACCACCCACCCAGGTCGCGGCGCAGAGCAGGTGAAGCGCATGGTTGAGACGATGCAACGCTCCCGGTGCGCCACCGTTCATCGCGGCATGTCCCACGCCCGCCAGCAGCACCAGCTGCCCCATCGCGAGCAGTAACAGCCGAGAGCCTTTTTGCGGGGTAAGCCATGCAGCGCCCGCCGTCACAACGGCCAGCACCATTTGCCACAACCAGACGCCGCCAAATTGCGTTCCCAGCACGCTGCGCCAGACCGCCGGACGAATGACATCGCCCCAGCCGTTGCCCATCAACCCACTTTGCAGGCCAAACATCAGCAGAGCCGCTATCAGGCTGATTAAGGCCGCGAGTTTCTGCTGCCGCTGGAAACGCCGGGTCATGAGGCGCTGCAACGAAGACGGCGCAAACCAGACGCTGTAGAGCGCGTTGCCGAAAAGCAGCATCAGCGCAGCAAAATGGATGAAGCGTAACGCGACGTAGCTCAGGGTCAGCATGCTATTTCACGCTAAAGTGATAGCTGCCTTTGGTTTTGTGGCCATCCACGGAGACCACATGCCAGTCCACCGTGTAGGTGCCGGACGTCAACGGTTTCTCAAGAGGAACAATCAGCTTTGCGTTATCCTTCTCGTCACGCTTCACCGCGCCGGTCTGGATCTTGTGCTGCTGCGCGTCCGTCACCACCACGCCGCTGAAGGCAGGCTCAATGCCTTCCGAGAAGTTCAGGGTAATGACCTCTGGCGCCACCGCAACGGTATTTTCCTGCGGGGATTGCTGCTTAAGATGCGCATGGGCCAGAACTGAGGGCGTGATGGCTGAAGAGAGCAGAAAGACCAGCGCGCACGCGACACGGGAAGGGGTAAAATGCATCACAATCATTCCTTTTCGTTATGCCTGAATGCTAAAGAATAACTCTGTATAATTAACGAGTCGAGGAACATCCTTTGCTCCCTTGTCATCGTTGAACAATCGCGGTAACGTTGCCGCCGCAGAAAAAGGAGAAGGAAATGAACGTTAATCTGGCCGCCCTTCCTCAGGACGAGATGGACAAAGTGAATGTCGATCTCGCCGCCGCGGGGGTCGCATTCAAAGAGCGTTACAACATGCCCGTCGTGGCTGAAGTGGTAGAGCGTGAACAACCCGCGCATCTGCGCGACTGGTTTCGCGAACGTCTCATTGCGCATCGCCTCGCCTCCGTCAATCTCTCGCGCCTGCCGTACGAACCTAAAGTTAAATAAGCTTAACGTCTCGTTACACTTCCTTACGCGTTATGTGGCAGGATAAGAAAACCCTGATAAATTTAGGTGTAATCTTAAAATCCCAGCGACTTAGTGTATAAGGAAGTCACGATGTCACGATGGAATATTGCCGCGGCTCAGTATGCCCCGCGGCACAACTGTGTTGATGAGCACGTAAAACATCACCTGCACTTTATTGCCGAGGCTGCATGGCATGGGTGCGATTTGATCGTCTTTCCGGAGCTTTCGCTTACCGGCCCAGGCGGAACATCCTTACCCCCACCCCCTGACGATTTGCAGCTTGCCCCCCTCCTTCACGCCGCCCAGTCACGTTTCATCACGGTGATTGCTGGTATTACGCTCCAGCAACACGGCCAGCCCCAGAAAGGACTCGCGCTTTTCACCCCTAACCTGTCGACCATTCGGCGTTATCCGCAGGGCAACGGTGCGGGTGTTATTCCTGGCGATAAACGGTTAACCATCGTGGATAACCAGGCTGACGCCCCGGAGCTGGACCCGGAGGCAACGCTGTTCACCAGCAGCCTGGCCGTGGGCGAGCATCGCTGGCGGCAATCCATCGGTTCGTTACAACGCTTCGCGCACAAGTACGCCATCGCGGTATTAATGGCGAACGCGCGCGGCGGTAGCGCGTTATGGGATGAAAAAGGTCAGCTGATCGTACGTGCCGATAAGGGAGAACTGCTGCTAACCGGTTCTTTAGGCCAACAGGGTTGGCAAGGCGATATCATTCCATTAGGCTAGGCATTTTTGGATCAGGAGCGATCAATGCTGCGCGTTATCGATACCGAAACCTGTGATTTGCAGGGTGGAATTGTGGAAGTCGCTTCTGTCGACGTGATTGACGGAAAGATTGTCAACCCCATGAGCCATCTGGTGCGCCCGGATCGTCCCATCAGTGCGCAGGCGATGGCGATACATCGTATTACGGAATCGATGGTGGCGGATAAGCCGTGGATTGAAGAGATCATCCCTCTTTACCACGGTAGCCAGTGGTATGTGGCCCATAACGCCAGCTTTGACCGCCGCGTGCTGCCGGAGATGCCCGGCGAATGGATTTGCACTATGAAGCTGGCGCGCCGTCTGTGGCCGGGGATCAAATACAGCAATATGGCGCTGTATAAGTCGCGTAAACTCAGCGTGCGGACGCCGGAAGGGCTGCATCATCACCGCGCTCTTTACGACTGCTACATCACCGCAGCGCTCCTGATTGATATCATGAATACTTCCGGCTGGACGCCAGACGATATGGCGACCATTACCGGGCGCCCCGCGCTACTGACCACCTTTACGTTCGGAAAATATCGCGGGAAGCCAGTATCGGAAGTGGCGGACAAAGATCCGGGCTATCTGCGCTGGCTGTACAACAACCTCGACAGAATGAGCCCGGAACTGCGCCTGACGCTGAAGCATTATTTAGGCGAAGCCTGAGTCCCCGCCCGGCCTGGCAGCGTATCCTGCGCCAGGCCAATCAAAAAGGCGTACTCCAGCGCCACCCCCTCATAGGATTTAAATCGCCCTGATTTCCCTCCGTGCCCCGAGTCCATATCGGTACACAGCAGCAGCAAATTATCGTCAGTTTTCAGCTCACGCAACTTCGCCACCCATTTCGCGGGCTCCCAGTACTGTACCTGAGAATCGTGCAGGCCGGTGGTCACCAGCATATGCGGATAGGCTTTCGCCTCGACGTTATCGTACGGGCTGTACTCTTTCATGTAGCGATAATAGGTTTCATCCTGCGGGTTCCCCCACTCCTCAAACTCCCCGGTGGTCAGTGGAATGGACTCATCCAGCATGGTCGTCACCACGTCCACAAACGGCACCTGGGCGATAACCCCTTTAAACAGTTCAGGCCGCTGGTTGATCACGGCGCCCATTAGCATGCCCCCGGCGCTGCCTCCCATGCCAAAGCAGAGCTGCGGATCGCCATAACCCTGCGCGATCAGCGCATCGCAAACATCAAGGTAGTCATTAAAGGTATTTTTCTTTTTGAGAAATTTTCCGTCTTCATACCAGTGCTGACCCAGCTCGCCGCCGCCGCGAATATGGGCAATCGCATAAACAAAACCGCGGTCGAGCAGGCTCAGCCTGCTGCTGCTGAAATCGGCGTCCATGCTGGATCCATAGGAGCCATAGCCATAGACGAGGATGGGGTTTTTACCTTTGTTGAAGTGCGCCTTGTGATAGACGAGCGACACTGGGACTTCAACGCCGTCGCGTGCGGTCACCCACAGGTGCTCACTGCGATAATTTTCCGACTCAAAACCCCGGACCTCAGCCTGTTTAATCACCTGACGCTGCCCGGTGTCCATATCCAGTTCAAACAACGTATCCGGGGTGGTCATCGACGAATAGCCGTACCGCAGGCGGGACGATTCCGGTTCCGGGTTAAAGCCGATCCACGTTACGTAAGCCGGGTCATCGAACGCAATGCCCACCACTTCGCGGGTTTTGCGGTTGATTTGGCGGATACTGGTCAGTCCGCGCTGACGCTCTTCCACCACCAGCCAGTCGGTAAACAGGGTGAACCCCTCCAGCATCACCTGATCGCGCGCGGGAATTAACACTTCCCATTTGCGTTCATCGCGCACTTTGGTTTTATAAAGGCCAAAGTTTTTGCCCTCGCGGTTCGAACGCAGGTAAAAGCTGTGCTGGAAGTGATCCAGGCTGTACTCATGATCTTTACGGCGCGGCAGGAAGCACAGAGGCTGCGCATCCGGCAGCTCTGCATCCAGCAGCAGCACTTCTGAGGTGGTGGCGCTGGAGAGGAAAATGATCACGTAGTGGCGAGACGACGTTTTGTGCAGGCTGACATAGAACGTCTCATCTTTTTCCTCATACACCAGTTCATCGTCGGCGGAATCGGTCCCCACCGTATGACGCCAGACCTGATAAGGCAGCAGCGTTGAGACATGCTTTTTAACGTAGTAGACCGTTTCTGAATCGTTACCCCAGACGAAATCGGGGGAGACATTATCCAGCATTTCGGGATACCAGTTTCCCGTTTCAAGATTGCGGAAACGCAAACCGTACTGGCGGCGGGAGAGGTAATCCTCAGCCAGCGCCATAATGGCGTTATCGGGGGAAATGGACATGCCGCCCAGCGTATAAAACTCACTGTGGGCAGCACGTTTGTTTGCATCCAGCAGGATCTCCCATTCATCCCACTCGGCGCTCAGCACAGACTGGCGCTGGTAGATGGGATATTCGTTTCCCGGCTCATAAATATGGCGATAGCGATAACCGTTTTTGCACCACGGGGCAGAGACATCACGCTGGGGGATACGCTGCACCATTTCCTTCAGAAGTTGATCCTGAAGCGCCTGCTGGCTGGCCATGACCTGGCGGCCATAGTCGTTTTCCTCGTGCAGATAGTCCAGCACCTCTGGCCGGGAACGAGAATCGTCCCGCAGCCAGTAGTAGTTATCGATACGCGTATCGCCATGCGTGGTGATCGCATAAGGAGTACGTCGGGCTTTTGGAGGCATGGCATTCTTACTTTTTCGTTTTACATCCTATAAGGTTGGCAAAACACGCGTATGATGCAAGCGAAACATGGCCTTCTAGCCCACGAGGGTCTGCTTCTGCTGCTGAATATCCTGCTCAATTCCCTCACGAACGTCCTGTGGGATCTTCAGCGCATCGCCCAGGGCGTTCAGGTAGCTGCGCTCCATAAAGTGATCGATATCGATGGCGGCACAGCTCAGAAAATAGAGTTCCAGCGCCTCTTCTTCGTTTTTCACGCTTTGCGCCAGACGCTGCGGGTCAAGCGGCTGTTCGATGGCCTGCGCCACCAGCGCCCTGCCCTGCTCCTCAACGCCCGCTTCCCGCATCTGCTGTTCAATTGCGGCACGTTCACTGGCATCAATATGCCCGTCGCTCTTGGCCGCAAAGACCAGGGCGAGGATCAACCGCTCGGTGCGTAAATCTAACGGCGATACCTGCTTCCCGTACTGCGGTTCGTCCTGATGCGCGCTGCGCACCTTGTCTTTGTATTTGTTCCATAAGACGGAGCCTGCAATAGCCCCTCCGCCCGCCAGCAGCGCGCCGGTACCGTATTTGGTAAGCAGTTTCCGCGATGATTTATTGGCAACCAGCAAACCGGCCAGCCCGCCGAGCGCACCCGGCACCAGCAGCTTGCTCAGACCCTGCTCGCCCGACGACGAGCCTTTTTGTCCCAACAGGGATTGCAGTTGATTCATCCAGCCTGACATATTTTTCCTCACGTAACAGTGCGTAACCTTCACAGCCTAAGCGAGCGGGTGTCAGGAAATGTCTGTCAGTGCTAAAGAAGCGCAAATTTCCCTGCTGTCCGGTTATCCCCATACAAGACAGACGCAAACGTTTTCGTTTATACTGCCCGCATCTTTTTCAGGGGGATTTTTATGACTCGTTTAGGAACCGCGCTGCGTCCCGCCGCGACGCGCGTCATGCTGTTGGGATCGGGTGAACTGGGTAAAGAAGTGGCCATTGAATGCCAGCGTTTGGGTGTGGAAGTAATTGCGGTGGACCGTTACGCGAATGCGCCCGCCATGCACGTCGCGCATCGCTCGCACGTCATCGATATGCTTGACGGTAATGCGCTGCGGGGGTTAATTGCCGACGAAAAACCGGATTTCGTGGTACCTGAAATTGAGGCCATTGCCACTGAGATGTTGATTGCCCTTGAACAGGAAGGCCAGCGCGTGGTGCCCTGCGCCACTGCGGCAAAACTGACCATGAACCGGGAAGGCATTCGTCGCCTGGCGGCAGAAGAATTACAGCTCCCGACCTCCAGCTACCGTTTTGCCGGGGATAAAGCTGCGTTTCTCCAGGCCGTAGAGGAGATTGGCTACCCGTGCATCATTAAGCCGGTAATGAGCTCCTCCGGCAAAGGGCAGAGCTTTATCCGCGACAGCAGCACGCTGGACAATGCCTGGGACTATGCCCAGCAGGGAGGCCGAGCCGGGGCCGGGCGCGTCATCGTGGAAGGCGTGGTGAAGTTTGATTTTGAAATTACCCTGCTCACCGTCAGCGCCGTGGATGGCGTTTATTTCTGCGACCCGATTGGTCATCGGCAGGAAGACGGCGATTATCGCGAATCCTGGCAGCCGCAGCAGATGAGCGCGCTGGCGCTGGCACGCGCACAGGAGATCGCCCGCAAGACGGTGCTGGCGCTGGGCGGCTACGGCCTGTTCGGCGTGGAATTGTTTGTTTGCGGCGACGAGGTGATCTTCAGCGAAGTCTCCCCTCGTCCGCACGATACCGGGATGGTTACGCTGATTTCACAGGATCTCTCCGAGTTCGCGCTGCACGTACGCGCTTTCCTCGGCCTGCCGGTTGGCGGCATCCGTCAGTACGGCCCGGCAGCCTCGGCGGTGATCCTGCCGCAGCTGACCAGCCAGAATGTCACCTTTGATAACGTCGAAGGTGCGGTTGGCGCAGGCTTGCAGGTCCGGCTGTTCGGCAAACCGGAGATCGACGGAAGCCGTCGTCTGGGCGTGGCATTAGCGACCGGGGAAAATGTGGACGAAGCCGTCGCGAGAGCGAAAAGAGCTGCTGCGAACGTCAGCGTAGCAGGATAAAAAAACGGGCCGAAAGGCCCGTTTTAACTGTCTGGCTGGCCGGGTAAGGCGCAGCCGACACCCGGCAAACAAACTTACTGTTTCGCGCCTTCTACCGCTTCGCGAGCCAGTTTAGTGATGCGATCCCAGTCGCCTGCTTCCAGCGCATCCGCCGGAACCAGCCAGGAGCCGCCGATGCACAGCACGCTTTTCAGCGCCAGATAGTCACGGTAGTTGGCCGGAGAGATGCCGCCCGTTGGGCAGAAACGCACCTGAGAGAATGGGCCCGCAATGGCCTGCAACGCTTTGGTGCCGCCGTTCGCTTCAGCCGGGAAGAATTTGAACTCTTTCAGGCCGTAGTCCATGCCCAGCATCAGTTCAGAAACGGTGCTGATACCCGGGATCAGCGGAATAGAACCTTCGGTTGCGGCTTTCAGCAGCGGCTCAGTCAGCCCCGGGCTGATGGCAAACTGTGCGCCCGCTTCGGTCACTTCCGCCAGCTGCTGCGCATTCAGAACCGTACCGGCACCAATGATCGCTTCCGGCACTTCTTTGGCGATAGCACGGATCGCATCCATCGCACAGGCGGTACGCAGGGTCACTTCCAGAACGCGAACGCCACCCGCAACCAGCGCCTTCGCCATTGGGACAGCGTGCTCCAGTTTGTTTACCACAATAACCGGCACGACAGGGCCAGTGGTCAGGATTGCTTCTGCACTTGTTTTCCAGTTTTTCATCAGAGTTTTCTCTCGCCAGATCGTTAAAATCAAGTCGTCTTAAAACGTAATACAGGTTGCGCCCTGCTCCGCACCGGAGAGTTTCTCACGCAACGCACCAAACATTTCGCGTCCGGTACCCACGCGTGACGCGCTCAGGTCAGGAATATGTGGCTGACGCGCCGCCAGCTCTGCTTCATCCACCAGCAGGGTTAACTCGCCTGTCTGACCGTTAACGCGGATCATGTCACCATCACGCACTTTCGCCAGCAGGCCGCCGTCGTAGGCTTCCGGGGTGACATGAATCGCTGAAGGCACTTTACCGGATGCCCCTGAAAGGCGTCCATCGGTTACCAGTGCAATTTTGAAACGGCGGTCCAATAATACACCAAGCGGCGGCATAAGTTTATGTAATTCTGGCATCCCGTTCGCTTTTGGTCCCTGATGACGCACCACGACCACACAGTCTTTATCAAGCAGACCCGCGTCAAAGGCAGGTAAAACGTCGTGCTGGCTTTCAAACACCACCGCCGGGGCTTCGATAACCTGATTCTCTTCCGGCACGGCAGAGGTTTTCATCACGGCACGTCCAAGGTTACCGCTCAGCACTTTGGTGCCGCCGTGAGGAGAGAACGGCTGTTCGAAGGTTGCGATAACCTGAGGATCGAGCGAGTCGCTCGCCCCTTCGCGCCAGTCCAGCTCACCGTTGTTCAGCCAGGGTTCAAGGGTATAGCGATGCAGGCCAAAGCCCGCCACCGTGTTGACATCCTCATGCAGCAGGCCGCCTTTCAGCAGCTCGCGCATCAGCACCGGCACGCCGCCCGCGGCCTGGAAGTGGTTGATGTCCGCCGGACCGTTCGGGTACAGACGGGCCATCAGTGGTACCACGGAGGAGATATCGGAGAAGTCATCCCAGTTGATCAGAATGCCCGCCGCGCGCGCCATCGCGACAAGGTGCATGGTATGGTTGGTTGAACCGCCGGTCGCCAGCAGGGCGACAATCCCGTTTACGATGACTTTTTCATCCACCATTTTGCCCATTGGCATCCACTCGTTGCCGTTACCGGTCAGGCGCGTCACCTGACGGGCTGCGGCTTCGGTCAGCGCTTTACGCAGTGGCGCATCCGGCTGGATGAACGACGAGCCCGGCAGCTGCATACCCATAAACTCCACCACCATCTGGTTGGTGTTGGCCGTACCGTAGAACGTACAGGTGCCCGGCGCATGATAGGACGCGGCTTCCGCTTCCAGCAGTGCCTGACGGTCCGCTTTTCCTTCGGCATACAGCTGGCGGATACGGACTTTTTCCTTGTTTGGCAGACCGCTAGCCATCGGGCCTGACGGCACAAAAATCGCTGGCAGATGGCCAAACGACAGCGCGGCCATCACCAGCCCCGGGACGATTTTGTCGCACACGCCCAGATAGAGCGCGCCATCAAACATGTTGTGAGAGAGGCCCACTGCCGCCGACATGGCGATCACTTCGCGGCTCAGCAAGGACAGCTCCATACCGTCCTGGCCCTGGGTTACGCCATCACACATGGCCGGCACGCCGCCTGCAACCTGGCCCACCGCGTTCACGCTGTGCAGCGCATTGCGGATGATAGCCGGGTAGGCCTCATACGGCTGGTGGGCTGAAAGCATGTCGTTATAGGAGGTAATTATGGCGATATTGTTACGCAACATGCTTTTCAGCGCGTCTTTATCACCAGGCTGGCAGGCCGCAAAGCCGTGGGCCAGATTCCCGCAGGCCAGCTGAGAGCGATGGACAGTTTCACTCTTCGCCTGTTCGATGCGGGCAAGGTAGGCAGTACGGGTCTCTTTCGAGCGCTCAACAATGCGCTGTGTTACGCGTAACAATGTCGGATTCATAAAAGCTCCTCTAATTTATCTGTCCAGGCTCGGGAGTTTACACAGTTTCTGACGGTTGTTAACAACGCTGAAACGCCTGATATCCGGAGCACAGGGGCAAAATGTCTGAAGGGAGTGTAATAAAAAAAGCTCCGCGGGTGAATCCACGCGGAGCTTAAAAGATAAAAATTATGCCACTTGCTGTGTTAGATCATGTTACCGGTAAAATAACACCTTTGGGCTAGAGAAGGTGGTTATTCAAACTCGTTCCAGGAGCGGCCATCACGGGTGATCATCGCAACGGAGGCGACAGGTCCCCAGGTTCCCGCCTGATACGGTTTTGGCGCGTCCTGATCGGCTGCCCACGCTTCAGTGATAGAGTCGACCCACTTCCACGCCTCTTCCACTTCATCGCGGCGGACGAACAGCGCCTGGATACCACGCATGGTTTCCAGCAGCAGACGCTCGTAAGCATCGGCGAGATGCGTCTGGTTGAAGGTTTCAGAGTAGCTCAGGTCCAGCTTGGTAGTTTGCAGGTTGTGTTTGTGATCAAGACCCGGCACTTTGTTCAGGATCTGAATATCCACACCCTCGTCCGGTTGCAGACGGATGGTCAGTTTGTTCTGCGGCAGTTCCTGCCAGGATTCTTTGAACAGGTTCAGTTCCGGATTCTTGAAGTAGACCACCACTTCGGAGCATTTTGCCGGCAGACGTTTACCGGTACGCAGGTAGAACGGCACACCGGCCCAGCGCCAGTCGTCGATATCCACGCGGATCGCCACAAACGTCTCGGTGTTGCTGGACTTGTTCGCGCCCTCTTCTTCCAGATAGCCAGGAACTTTTTTCCCCTGGGCAAAACCTGCGGTGTACTGGCCGCGCACGGTTTTCTCGCGCACGTTGGAGCGGTCAATACGGCGCAGTGATTTCAGAACTTTCACTTTGGCGTCACGAATGCTGTCGGCCGTCAGATCTGACGGTGGAGACATGGCAATCATGCACAGAATTTGCAGCAGGTGGTTCTGGATCATGTCCCGCATCTGGCCGGCCTGGTCGAAGTAGCCCCAACGGCCTTCGATGCCCACCTCTTCCGCCACGGTAATTTCCACGTGGTCGATAGTGCGGTTGTCCCAGTTGTTCACAAACAGGGAGTTGGCAAAACGCAGCGCCAGCAGGTTCAGTACCGTCTCTTTGCCCAGATAGTGGTCAATACGGTAAACCTGACACTCCTCAAAGAACTCGCCCACCTGGTCGTTGATTTCACGCGAGGTCGCCAGCGACGTACCCAGCGGTTTCTCCATCACCACGCGCGCCGGTTTGGCGTTCAGCTTCGCCTCGCCCAGACCTTTGCAGATGGCGCCGAAGGTGCTTGGCGGCATGGCGAAATAGTTAATTGTGACACGATTTTCCTGGTCAAGCATTTCACCCAGACGGGTAAAGGCGCCTACATCGTTGACGTCCAGGTTGCAGAAATCGAGACGCCCGCTCAGCTTATCCCAAAGGCTTTCATCGATTTTCTCTTTCATGAACGTTTCGAGCGCCTCGCGCACGACTTCGGTATAAGCCTCCTTATCCCAGTCTGCGCGTCCTACCCCAAGGATTCGGGTGTCGGGATGGATCTGGCCCGCTTTTTCGAGCTGATACAGGGAAGGCAGCAATTTTCGGCGTGCAAGATCGCCTTTCGCGCCGAAAATGACCAGGTCACATGCCTGGGCTGTTTGCGTTACCGCCATGTCATTCTCCTCATTTAGATCGCCTGGTACTCTGCCAGGTATCGTTGTAATTTTATTACAATGCACTGTACTGCTTTTACGCGTTTCCTGAAACCATTAGCGCTTAACGTCGCGTGCGATACGGTAATTTTTCGTCACCCGGGCCATAACGCCCGTCTGATGACGCAACAAACGTCGATTCTTTGCGCAACAGGGTCAGAGCAAAACCCGACGTCGATCAAGTAATGAAAAAAAACAACAACATTTCTTGTCGACGATTACCCTTTCGGGAGTCCCGGGGGTAATATCGGCTAAATCGAATCAAGATTTCATCTCTTTATGAAATCGTTTATGCCCTCATGAGCGTCTTGTTAACAATGAACATGCTGGAAAAAATCCAGTTTCAACTGGAACACCTTAGCAAATCCGAGCGCAAAGTGGCTGAAGTTATTCTCGCCGCGCCCGCTCAGGCGATTCATTCAAGCATCGCCGCTCTGGCACAGGAATCGGGCGTCAGCGAACCGACGGTCAATCGATTCTGTCGTAGTCTGGACACGCGCGGCTTTCCTGATTTTAAACTGCATCTGGCCCAAAGTCTGGCAAACGGCACCCCGTATGTTAATCGCAATGTAGATGAAGACGACAGCGTTGATGCTTACACCGCAAAAATATTTGAATCGGCTATGGCCACGCTCGACCACGTTCGCCAGTCTCTGGACATGAGTTCAGTGAATCGCGCGGTCGATCTTCTCACGCAGGCCAAACGGATTGCCTTCTTTGGCCTTGGCTCGTCCGCCGCCGTGGCGCATGACGCCATGAATAAGTTCTTTCGCTTTAACGTGCCGGTGATTTACTCCGATGACATTGTGCTGCAACGCATGAGCTGTATGAATTGTAGTGAAGATGATGTCGTGGTACTCATCTCCCATACGGGCCGCACCAAGAGCCAGGTGGAGCTGGCGCAGCTCGCGCGTGACAACGATGCGATGGTCATCGCCCTGACGACGGCAGGTACGCCGCTGGCCAGGGAAGCGACGCTCGCTATTACCCTGGACGTACCGGAGGACACCGACATGTACATGCCGATGGTCTCCCGCCTGGCGCAGTTGACGGTCATCGACGTGCTGGCGACCGGTTTTACCTTACGCCGGGGCGCAAAATTCCGGGATAACTTGAAGCGGGTCAAGGAAGCCCTGAAAGAATCGCGTTTTGATAAAGAATTGCTTATAAAGAGCGATGTTCCCTAATAACTACGATGTACGATTTACGGCATTCGGTCCCCTCGCTACTGCCTTGCGATAGATGAAGGCCGATTCTATGTTCACGCAACACCAAAGTTGTTTCAGTCAACGGAGTATTACATGTCCAGAAGGCTTCGCAGAACCAAGATCGTCACCACCTTAGGCCCGGCCACCGACCGCGATAATAACCTCGAAAAGATTATCGCCGCGGGTGCCAACGTGGTGCGCATGAACTTCTCTCACGGTACGCCAGAAGACCATAAATTACGTGCCGACAAAGTGCGTGAAATCGCAGCTAAACTGGGCCGCCATGTTGCTATCCTCGGTGACCTGCAAGGTCCAAAAATCCGCGTATCGACCTTTAAAGAAGGCAAAGTCTTCCTCAACATCGGCGATAAATTCCTGCTGGATGCCAACCTGAGCAAAGGCGAAGGCGATAAGGAAAAAGTGGGTATCGACTACAAAGGTCTGCCTGCTGACGTTGTGCCTGGCGACATCCTGCTGCTGGACGACGGACGCGTACAGCTGAAAGTGCTGGAAGTTCAGGGTATGAAGGTATTCACCGAAGTGACCGTCGGCGGCCCGCTCTCCAACAACAAAGGCATCAACAAACTCGGCGGTGGCCTGTCTGCCGAAGCGCTGACCGATAAAGACAAAGCGGATATCGTGACCGCAGCGCAGATCGGCGTGGATTACCTGGCTGTCTCCTTCCCGCGCTGCGGCGAAGATCTGAACTATGCTCGCCGCCTGGCGCGCGATGCAGGCTGCGATGCGAAAATCGTTGCGAAAGTGGAACGCGCTGAAGCGGTCTGCGATCAGGACGCGATGGACGACGTGATCCTGGCGTCTGACGTGGTGATGGTTGCCCGTGGTGACCTGGGCGTGGAAATTGGCGACCCTGAACTGGTCGGTATCCAGAAAGCGCTGATCCGTCGCGCGCGTCAGCTGAACCGCGCGGTGATCACCGCCACCCAGATGATGGAATCCATGATCACCAACCCAATGCCAACCCGAGCGGAAGTCATGGACGTGGCGAACGCCGTGCTGGATGGTACCGATGCGGTGATGCTGTCAGCGGAAACCGCGGCAGGTCAGTATCCGGCAGAAACCGTGGCCGCCATGGCGCGCGTGTGCCTGGGTGCAGAGAAGATCCCAAGCATTAACGTCTCTAAACACCGCCTGGACATTCAGTTCGACAACGTGGAAGAAGCGATTGCGATGTCTGCGATGTACGCAGCCAACCACCTGAAAGGGGTCACGGCGATCATCACCATGACCGAATCTGGCCGTACCGCGCTAATGACGTCCCGTATCAGCTCCGGTCTGCCGATCTTCGCCATGTCCCGTCACGAGCGTACGCTGAACCTGACGGCGCTGTATCGCGGCGTGACGCCAGTATACTTCGACAGCACCAACGACGGCGTGGCCGCCGCGCACGATGCCGTGAACCTGCTGCGCGACAAAGGTTATCTGGTATCCGGTGATATCGTTATCGTGACGCAGGGTGACGTGATGAGCACCATCGGCTCAACCAATACCACCCGCGTACTGACCGTAGAGTAAGCTCCGATCCCCTCTCCCTAAGGGGAGAGGGATGAAGGTTTCCTATTTCTTCGGGAAAAGCTCTTTACGCTTGTACGGCTCTGTTTCACCAGGTTTACGCGTTTTGAGCAACTTCAGGATCCACGTATATTGCTCCTTATGCGGCCCCACCAGCACCTCCACCTCTTCATTCATGCGACGTGCGATGGTGTGATCGTCTGCGGTCAGCAGATCGTCCATCGGCGGACGTACCTCAATGCTCAGGCGATGCGTTTTACCGTCATAAACCGGGAACAGTGGGATCACGCGGGCGCGGCAGACTTTCATCAGGCGACCAATCGCGGGTAGCGTGGCTTTATAGGTTGCGAAGAAATCGACAAACTCGCTGTGTTCCGGGCCGTGGTCCTGATCGGGCAGATAGTAGCCCCAGTAACCCTGACGTACCGACTGAATGAAAGGCTTAATGCCATCGTTTCGGGCGTGCAAACGCCCGCCAAAGCGACGGCGCACGGTATTCCAGACGAAGTCGTAGATTTTGTTTCCCTGATTATGGAACATCGCCGCCATTTTCTGGCCCTGCGACGCCATTAACATCGCCGGAATGTCTACCCCCCAGCCGTGCGGCACCAGGAAAATCACCTTTTCATCATTGCGACGCATCTCGTCGATGATCTCCAGCCCTTTCCAGTCAACGCGTTCGACGATCTTCTCCGGCCCTTTCAGCGCCAGTTCCGCCATCATCGCCATGGCCTGTGGCGCGGTGGTATACATGTCATCAATGATTGCTTCGCGTTCGGCGTCGCTTTTATCCGGAAAACAGTACAACAGATTTATTTGCGCGCGGCGGCGTGCGCTTTTACCTAAGCGCCCTGCCAGGCGCCCCACTTTGCCGAGCACCGGATCGCGGAGGGAAGCAGGTAGCAACG
This sequence comes from Enterobacter sp. YSU, assembly GCF_016082135.1. Lineage (NCBI taxonomy): Bacteria > Pseudomonadati > Pseudomonadota > Gammaproteobacteria > Enterobacterales > Enterobacteriaceae > Enterobacter > Enterobacter sp. YSU. The sequence goes on along the minus strand of NZ_CP059487.1, from coordinate 3,675,068 downwards.
CCATGCCAGCAAACGCGTATACGCCAAGCCAGGCGCCCCAGTTACGCGGGTGGCGAAAAGATTTTTCAAACTCGGGAATGTACTCAATATTGTTTTTTTTGGTTTCCATGCGGGTTCCAGGGTCTGGTGACGCAAAAATATATTCGGATAGTGTAGCGAGGCTGCCGCCCGCGCACAAAAGAAAAAGCCGGCGCATACTGACGCCGGCTTTTTAAATCAGGAGAGCTTAGTCGAAGCGCAGCTGCGGCATCACCTCTTTCACCTGCGCCAGGTAATCTTTGCGATCTTTGCCGGTCAGCCCTTCGGTGCGCGGCAGTTTTGCCGTCAGCGGGTTAACCGCCTGCTGGTTGATCCACACTTCGTAGTGCAGGTGCGGCCCCGTCGACCGGCCGGTGTTACCGGACAGCGCGATGCGATCGCCACGTTTCACTTTCTGGCCCGGTTTGACCAGCAGTTTACGCAGGTGCATGTAGCGGGTGGTGTACGTACGACCGTGACGAATAGCAACGTAGTAGCCAGCAGCACCGCTGCGTTTCGCCATGACCACTTCACCATCCCCTACCGCCAGCACTGGCGTGCCCTGCGGCATGGCGAAGTCAACGCCACGGTGCGGCGCTACGCGGCCAGTTACCGGGTTCAGACGACGCGGGTTGAAGTTGGAGGAGACGCGGAACTGTTTCGCCGTTGGGAAACGCAGGAAGCCTTTTGCCAGACCCGTACCGCTGCGGTCATAGAACTTACCGTCTTCCGCGCGAATAGCGTAGTAGTCTTTGCCGTCTGAACGCAGACGAACGCCCACCAGCTGGCTCTGCTCGCGCTTACCGTCCAGCATTTCGCGGGACATCAGGACAGAGAACTGATCGCCTTTTTTCAGTTTGCGGAAATCCATCTGCCACTGCATGGCTTTGATCACCGAGCTGATTTCAGCGCTGGTCAGGCCGGCATCGCGTGCGCTGGAAACAAAGCTGCCGCCGACGGTCCCTTTCATGACGCTGTTAACCCAGTCGCCCTGCTGCAATTCGCTGGTCATTTTGAAACCGTTTGCAGTGCGATCGTAGGTGCGGGTTTCGCGACGGGACATCTCCCAGGTCAGACGTTGCAGATCGCCGTCGGGCGTTAGGGTCCAGGAAAGCTGCTGGCCAATTTTCAGGTTACGCAGCTCTTTATCGGATGCGGCGAGCTGGCTGATGTTGCCCATGTCGATACCGTACTGGTTCAGGACGCTGCTCAGCGTATCGCCAGTAGAAACAACATATTCATGAATGCCGGCTTCATTCTGGATCTTGTCATCCAGCTCATCCTGGGGAATCGCTTCATCTTCCTGAGCGGCCTGATCGATAGGCTCGCTGGCCTCAGGCAGCAGAGAGCGGATCTCGCTCTTCTCCAGTTCGATGGTTTTAATGATTGGGGCGGAACTCGGGTGGTAAACATAGGGCCGCCAGACGGCGACCGCTAATGTCAGAACTGTAAGCGACCCCAGCATAACGCGGTGGGGTCGAGGCAGATTGTTAAATGCCAGGGCGACAGAGCGGGCTATCTGTTGCACGTATTCACTTCCTCGTTAATCTCCTTTCAGGCAGCTCGCATACTGATTCGCCAGTTGGCTGAGGAACTGCGAATAGCTCGCTTTGCTCAACTGGATGTTCGTACCTAGCGGGTCAAGGGTTCCCATGCGCACGGATGTTCCCCTGGCCACGGCTTCTACGACCGCTGGCCTGAACTGTGGCTCAGCAAAAACGCATGTCGCTTTTTGCTCAACCAACTGTGTTCTGATTTCATGTAAACGCTGCGCACCAGGCTGAATTTCAGGGTTGACGGTAAAATGCCCCAGCGGGGTCAGACCGTAATGTTTCTCGTAATACCCGTAGGCATCATGAAAAACGAAGTACCCTTTTCCTTTAAGCGGTGCGAGCTCGTTACCTACCTGTTTGTCGGTTGCAGCTAATTGAGCCTCAAAATCCTTCAGGTTGGCGTCGAGTTTGATTCGACTTTGCGGCATAAGTTCCACTAATTTGTCGTGGATTGCAACCGCTGTAAGCCGCGCTATCTCTGGGGAGAGCCAGAGATGCATGTTGTATTCGCCGTGATGGTGATGGTCGTCACCTTTTTCACCGTGAGCATGGTCGTGGTCGTGTTCGTCACCCTCGTCCTCAGCTCCTTTCATGAGTAACGGTTTCACGCCGGACAGCCCGGCAATCGTCACCTGTTTCTCAGCGGCAATCTGACTGGCTGACTTCTGCATGAACGCTTCCATCTCAGGACCAATCCAGACGACTAAGTCCGCGTTCTGTAAGCGTTTTACATCAGATGGACGCAGGGAATAATCATGCTCGGAAGCACCATCAGGCAGCAGAACCTGGGTCTCAGTGACCCCATCCGCGATGGCAGAGGCGATAAACCCAAGCGGTTTAAGCGAAGCGACAACGGCGGCGTTAACATCTTGTGCTGTTGTACCCCAAAGAGCAGCGGATAAAGCTGCGAAAAGAAGCGTATTTTTCTGTAACATAATGCGACTAATCATCGTAATGAATGCGTGGAATGTGATATTATAACATTCGATGACTTCTGCAAGCTTAAATTGACATGACGACTTTAGTTTCTCTAGAAAATGTTTCGGTCTCATTCGGCCAGCGCCGCGTCCTTTCTGACGTGTCGCTGAATCTGAAGCCCGGAAAAATACTCACGCTGCTCGGCCCTAACGGTGCAGGCAAGTCGACGCTGGTACGCGTCGTATTAGGCCTGGTAGCCCCTGACGCAGGTGTTATCGTCCGCCAAGACAAGTTGCGTATCGGCTATGTGCCGCAAAAATTACACCTCGATGCCACCCTGCCCCTGACGGTGAGCCGCTTCCTGCGCCTCCGTCCCGGTACGCGTAAAGCGGATATCCTCCCGGCGCTGAAACGCGTTCAGGCGGGACATCTTGTTGAGGCGCCCTTGCAAAAGCTGTCGGGCGGTGAAACCCAGCGCGTATTACTTGCCCGCGCCCTGCTCAGCAGCCCTCAGCTGCTGGTCCTGGACGAGCCGACGCAGGGTGTTGACGTCAACGGTCAGGTTGCGCTGTACGATCTGATTGACCAGCTCCGTCGGGAGCTAAACTGCGCGGTGCTGATGGTGTCCCATGATCTGCATCTGGTGATGGCCAAAACCGACGAAGTGCTGTGCCTGAACCATCACATTTGTTGTTCCGGCACGCCGGAAGTGGTGTCAATGCATCCGGAATTTATCTCTATGTTTGGCCATCGCGGCGCCGAACAGCTGGGCATCTATCGTCATAATCACAATCACCGCCATGATTTACAGGGACGAATTGTCCTGCGTCGGGGAAATGGACACTCATGATTGAACTGTTACTGCCCGGCTGGCTGGCCGGGATTATGCTTGCCTGCGCCGCGGGTCCACTCGGCTCGTTTGTCGTCTGGCGCAGAATGTCCTATTTCGGCGATACGCTGGCCCATGCTTCATTGCTGGGTGTGGCGTTTGGTTTGTTACTGGACGTGAACCCGTTTTATGCGGTGATTGTCGTCACGCTGCTGCTGGCTGCCGGTCTGGTCTGGCTGGAAAAACGCCCTCACCTGGCAATTGATACCCTGCTCGGCATTATGGCGCACAGCGCCCTGTCGCTGGGCCTGGTGGTAGTGAGCCTGATGTCAAACATCCGCGTGGACCTGATGGCCTATCTGTTCGGCGATCTGCTGGCCGTCACGCCCGAAGATCTGATTTCTATTGCCATTGGCGTGGCAGTGGTACTCGGGATCCTGCTGTGGCAGTGGCGGAATTTACTGGCTATGACCGTCAGTCCGGATCTGGCCTTTGTCGATGGCGTGAAGCTTCAGCGCGTGAAGCTGCTGTTGATGCTGGTGACGGCGTTAACCATCGGCGTGGCGATGAAATTTGTTGGCGCGCTGATCATCACGTCGCTGCTGATAATTCCTGCCGCCACTGCGCGCCGTTTTGCGCGTACGCCGGAGCAAATGGCCGGTATCGCGGTGATTATCGGAATGATTGCGGTGACGGGCGGGTTAACCTTCTCGGCGTTTTATGACACGCCAGCGGGGCCGTCGGTGGTACTGTGCGCGGCGGTGTTGTTTATTTTCAGTATGATGAAAAAGACCGCGCAGTAGTCAGCATGTCCCCGGTGGCGCTTCGCTTACCGGGGCTACAATTTATCGCTGCTTACGGCATCGCGGGCGGCGTAATACCGAAATGATTCCACGCCCGCACCGTCGCCATACGACCACGCGGGGTACGCTGTAAGAAGCCCTGCTGGATCAGATACGGCTCCAGCACGTCCTCGATAGTCTCACGCTCTTCGCCAATTGCCGCCGCCAGGTTATCCAGTCCTACCGGCCCGCCAAAGAACTTATCCAGCACCGCCAGCAGCAGCTTACGGTCCATATAGTCAAAGCCTTCGGCATCGACATTCAGCATATCCAGCGCCTGGGCGGCGATCTCGGCCGATATGGTGCCGTCGTGCTTCACCTCGGCAAAGTCACGCACCCGGCGCAGCAGGCGGTTGGCAATACGCGGCGTACCGCGGGAGCGCTTCGCCACTTCAAACGCCCCCTCTTCGCTCATATCCAGCCCCATGTAGCGCGCGCTGCGCCCCACAATATGCTGAAGGTCGGGCACCTGATAAAACTCAAGACGCTGCACGATACCAAAACGGTCGCGTAGCGGTGAGGTCAGCGAGCCGGCGCGCGTCGTGGCGCCAATCAGGGTAAACGGTGGCAGATCGATTTTGATCGAGCGCGCGGCCGGGCCTTCACCGATCATGATATCCAGCTGGTAATCCTCCATTGCCGGATAGAGCACTTCCTCCACCACCGGCGACAGGCGGTGGATCTCATCGATAAACAGCACGTCATGCGGTTCGAGGTTGGTCAGCATCGCCGCCAGGTCCCCTGCTTTCTCCAGTACCGGGCCGGAGGTGGTACGCAGGTTAACGCCCATTTCATTGGCGACGATATTCGCCAGGGTGGTTTTACCTAACCCCGGCGGACCAAAAATCAGCAGGTGATCGAGCGCATCGCCGCGCAGCTTTGCCGCCTGGATGAAAATCTCCATCTGAGAACGAACCTGCGGCTGGCCGATGTACTCATCCAGCAGTTTGGGACGGATCGCGCGATCCACCACGTCATCTGGCTGAATAGTGCCTGCCGATACCAGGCGGTCTGCTTCAATCATCCTTTACCTCACAATGCAGCGCGCAGCGCTTCACGAATCAGAGTTTCACTGCTGGCATCCGGTTTAGCAATTTTGCTCACCATCCGGCTGGCCTCCTGAGGTTTATAGCCCAGCGCCACCAGCGCGGCAACCGCTTCCTGCTCGGCATCATCATCCGATGCAGGCGCGCCCGGGGAAGTCAGCACCAGATCGGCTGCCGGCGTGAACAGATCGCCATGCAGACCTTTGAAGCGGTCCTTCATCTCGACAATCAGGCGCTCGGCGGTTTTCTTCCCGATGCCCGGAAGTTTAATTAACGCAGCTGGATCTTCACGCTCAACGGCGTTCACAAACTGTGGCGCTGACATACCGGACAGAATCGCCAGGGCCAGCTTCGGCCCGACGCCGTTGGTTTTAATCAATTCGCGGAACAGGGTGCGTTCCTGTTTGTTATTGAAGCCGTACAGCAGCTGAGCGTCTTCACGCACCACAAACTGGGTAAAGACAACCGCCTCTTTGCCCGCCTCCGGCAGCTCGTAGAAGCAGGTCATCGGCATATGGACTTCATAGCCCACGCCACCCACTTCCAGCAGCACTAACGGGGGTTGTTTTTCAATGATGATGCCTCTGAGTCTGCCTATCACGTGACGCTCCTGCGTTCTGGAAGAAATTATCTGCCGACATAATAAAAAAAGGCTGGATAAACATCCAACCTGATTTGTCATTATCGTAACCTGCCTCGCGCCAGATTGAGCCGCGACTCGCTCATTTGCATCGCATTCTGGCTGACGTGACAGTGGGTAATCGCAATGGCCAGCGCATCGGCGGCGTCAGCCTGCGGGTTCGCAGGGAGCTTCAGCAGGGTACGCACCATGTGCTGCACCTGGCTTTTCTCCGCGCTACCAATGCCCACCACCGTCTGCTTAACCTGACGGGCCGCGTACTCAAACACCGGCAGATCCTGGTTCACGGCGGCAACAATCGCCACGCCGCGCGCCTGACCGAGCTTTAACGCCGAGTCAGCGTTTTTCGCCATAAAGACCTGCTCGATGGCGAAATAGTCCGGCTGGAACTGGGTGATGATCTCCGACACGCCCGCATAGATGAGCTTCAGGCGCGACGGCAGATCGTCCACTTTGGTGCGAATACAGCCGCTGCCGAGGTAGGTTAGCTGGCGTCCCACCTGACGGATAACGCCATAGCCGGTGACGCGTGAGCCGGGGTCAATCCCGAGAATAATCGACATCACGCGTCTCCCGTAAACGGTTTACAGGCTCTCATCAGAGAGTCGCTGCAACCTCATCAGAGATTTCACCGTTGTGATACACTTCCTGCACGTCGTCGCAGTCTTCGAGCATGTCGATCAGACGCAGCAGTTTCGGTGCGGTTTCCGCATCCATGTCCGCTTTGGTAGACGGGATCATGGAGACTTCAGCGTTATCCGCCTTCAGGCCAGCCGCTTCCAGCGCATCGCGCACGGCACCCATCTCTTCCCATGCGGTGTAAACATCAATAGCACCGTCGTCGTAGGTCACCACGTCTTCCGCACCGGCTTCCAGCGCCGCTTCCATGATCGCATCTTCGTCGCCTTTCTCGAAGGAGATGACGCCTTTTTTGCTGAACAGGTACGCTACGGAACCGTCAGTGCCCAGGTTGCCGCCGGTTTTGGTGAACGCGTGGCGCACTTCCGCAACGGTACGGTTACGGTTGTCGGACAGACACTCAACCATCACCGCCGTACCGCCAGGACCGTAACCTTCATAAATGATGGTTTCCATGTTCGCGTCTTCATCACCGCCCACGCCACGTGCGATGGCACGGTTCAGGGTGTCACGCGTCATGTTGTTAGACAGGGCTTTATCCACCGCTGCGCGCAGACGTGGGTTAGAGGCCGGATCGCCGCCGCCCAGACGCGCCGCTGTCACCAGCTCACGAATGATTTTGGTAAAGATTTTACCGCGTTTGGCATCCTGTGCCGCTTTGCGGTGTTTGGTGTTGGCCCACTTACTATGACCTGCCATAAAAAGTTCTCCAAAAATCGCGCCTTCTCAGGCAGCGTTAATTACAAATTCTTCAATCGCCTGCCGGTTGCTCCACGACTTGGTCAGTGCGGCGGCATCCGCCGCATTCACCCAGCGGTAGGTCAGGTGTTCCGTGAACACGATCTCCCGCTCATGGGGAAGCGCAAGGCAGAACCACGATTCCGTATTGCGCTCAATGCCCGGTGCATAGCGATGACGTAAATGGCTAAAAATTTCAAACTCCACCGTGCGCTGACAGTCCTTCAGGGTCAGTTGCTCGCGAGCAACGTCAATGGCGACCTCTTCCTTTACTTCACGCGCGGCGGCCTGCGGCGCGGTCTCCCCCTCTTCCAGGCTGCCGGTAACCGACTGCCAGAAATCCGGATCGTCGCGCCGCTGCAACATCAGCACCCGCTTCGTGTCTTCTGCATAAATGACCACCAGAACCGAAACGGGACGCTTATATGCCATATCAGTTTTTCTCTTCCTTCTTCACCACTTCAATGCCCAGCTCAGCCAGCGCGGCCGGGTTGGCAAAGCTTGGCGCTTCAGTCATCAGACACGCCGCTGCGGTGGTTTTCGGGAAGGCGATCACATCACGGATGTTGTCGGTGCCGGTCAGCAGCATGGTCAGACGGTCAAGACCGAAGGCCAGACCCGCGTGCGGAGGGGTACCGTACTTCAGGGCGTCCAGCAGGAAGCCAAACTTCTCGCGCTGCTCCTGCTCGTTAATGCCCAGAATGCCGAACACGGTCTGCTGCATTTCACCGCTGTGAATACGCACGGAACCGCCGCCCACTTCGTAGCCGTTGATGACCATATCGTAGGCGTTTGCCACCGCGTCTTCCGGCGCTGCTTTCAGCTCTGCCGCCGTCATCTCTTTTGGCGAGGTGAACGGGTGGTGCATCGCGGTCAGGCCGCCTTCACCGTCGTCTTCGAACATCGGGAAGTCGATTACCCACAGCGGCGCCCATTTGCTTTCGTCGGTCAGGTTCAGGTCTTTGCCGAGCTTCAGACGCAGCGCGCCCATCGCATCCGCAACCACTTTCTTGTTGTCTGCGCCGAAGAAGATCATGTCGCCGTCCTGCGCGCCGGTGCGCTCAAGGATCGCTTCCACGATGTCCGCATTCAGGAATTTCGCCACCGGGCTGGTGATGCCTTCCAGACCTTTTGCACGCTCGGTTACTTTAATATAGGCCAGACCTTTCGCGCCGTAGATCTTGATGAAGTTGCCGTAGTCGTCAATCTGCTTACGGCTCAGGGCAGCACCGCCCGGAACGCGCAGGGCAGCCACGCGGCCTTTCGGATCGTTAGCCGGGCCAGCAAAGACCGCGAACTCAACGGCTTTCACCAGGTCTGCCACGTCCACCAGCTCCATCGGGTTACGCAGGTCTGGTTTGTCAGAACCGTAGCGACGCTCGGCTTCCGCGAAGGTCATGACAGGGAAATCGCCCAGCTCAACGCCTTTCACGTCGTTCCACAGGCTACGCACCAGGGCTTCCATCACCTCACGCACCTGCTCAGCGGTCATGAAGGAGGTTTCCACATCGATCTGGGTAAATTCTGGCTGACGGTCAGCGCGCAGGTCTTCGTCGCGGAAGCATTTCACGATCTGATAGTAGCGATCGAAGCCGGACATCATCAGCAGCTGTTTGAAAAGCTGTGGTGACTGCGGCAGCGCGTAGAATTTGCCTTTATGGACGCGAGATGGCACCAGGTAGTCGCGCGCGCCTTCCGGCGTGGCTTTGGTCAGCATCGGGGTTTCGATATCAAGGAAACCGTGGTCATCCATAAAACGGCGCACCAGGCTGGTGATTTTCGCACGGGTTTTCAGGCGCTGAGCCATTTCCGGGCGACGCAGATCCAGGTAGCGGTATTTCAGACGCGCTTCTTCGGTGTTGACGTGGTTGGAGTCCAGCGGCAACGCTTCCGCGCGGTTGATGATCGTCAGATCGGACGCCAGCACTTCGATAGCGCCGGTCGCCATGTCGGCGTTGACGTTTTTCTCGTCACGCGCACGCACGGTGCCCGTCACCTGAATGCAGAACTCATTGCGCAGCTCAGAAGCCAGCTTCAACGCATCAGCGCGATCCGGATCGAAGAACACCTGAACGATACCTTCGCGGTCACGCATATCAATAAAGATAAGGCTACCAAGATCGCGACGACGATTGACCCAACCACACAGGGTGACCTGCTGCCCGACGTGGGACTGACGCAGCTGCCCGCAATATTCTGTACGCATGAGATATCCCTTAATTAGCCGCAGGCTGATTGTCGCCTGTCTCGCAGGCTACGATGTCGCAGCTTTCTGTATGTCACAACTGGATGAAAAAAGGCGGCTATTATACTGGAAATTCTGCCGCACGATAAGAGCGAAGCACGGCCTGACGCGCGTTTGCTGAACTCTTATTGCCTATTCTCACAAAAATTAACAAAATTATCCGACCGATAACAGGCCATCACGTCGTAAGGTGTAGAAAAGCAATCATTTGACGGGAGTGACGATGTTTACACTTGATGCCACCAAAACCGCCCTTGTGGTCATTGATTTACAGGAAGGCATTCTGCCTTTTGCCGGTGGTCCGCACACCGCTGACGATGTGGTCAGCCGCGCTGCGCGCCTGGCAGAAAAATGCCGCGCCAGCGGCTCGCCTGTTGTTATGGTGCGCGTCGGCTGGTCCGCTGATTTCGCCGAAGCGTTAAAGCAGCCGGTTGATGCCAAGGCCCCGGCGCAGGCGCTGCCGGACAACTGGTGGACATATCCTGTCTCGCTCGGTAAACGCGACAGCGATATAGAAGTCACCAAACGCCAGTGGGGCGCATTCTACGGCACCGACCTGGAGCTCCAGCTGCGCCGTCGCGGGATCGACACTATTATTCTGTGCGGGATCTCCACCAACATCGGTGTGGAATCCACCGCCCGTAACGCCTGGGAGCTGGGCTTTAACCTGGTGATCGCGGAAGATGCGTGCAGCGCAGCCTCTGCGGATCAGCACCAGGGCAGCATGACCCATATCTTCCCGCGTATCGGTCGCGTGCGCAGCACGGATGAGATCCTCAACGCGCTATGATGTACGTGGGCCTGCCCCAGTGGTCGCACCCGAAATGGGTGCGCCTGGGTATTACCAGCCTTGAAGAGTATGCCCGACACTTTAACTGCGTTGAGGGCAATACCACGCTGTACGCTCTGCCCCGCGCGGAGATCGTCGAACGCTGGCGCGAGCAAACCACCGACGACTTCCGCTTTTGCTTTAAATTCCCGGCGACCATCTCTCACAACGCCGCGCTGCGCAACTGCGATGATTTAACCCACGAGTTTTTCACCCGGATGTCGCCTCTGGCCAACCGTATTGGCCAGTACTGGCTCCAGCTTCCCGCCACGTTTGGCCCGCGCGACCTGCCTGCCCTCTGGCAGTTTCTCGACGCCCTGCCGCATGGCTTCACCTACGGCGTAGAAGTAAGGCATCCGGAATTCTTTGCCAAGGGCGACGTGGAGAAAGCGCTCAATCGCGGCCTGCATGAACGATCGGTCAACCGCGTGATCCTCGACAGCCGCCCCGTACATAGCGCAATCCCGCACAGCGAAGCCGTTGTTGATGCCCAGCGAAAAAAACCGAAAGTGCCCGTCCACGCGATCGTAACGGCACAGAACCCGATGGTCCGGTTTATCGGCAGCGATAACATGCAGCAAAATGAGGAGATGTTCGCCGTCTGGCTGCAAACGCTGGCGAAATGGGAGCACACCACCACGCCGTACCTTTTTTTACATACGCCGGATATCGCACAGGCGCCTGAACTGGTCGATGCTCTCTGGCAGGCCTTGCAGCAGGCGGTTCCGTCGGTTGGCCCCGCGCCGTCCATCCCACAACAATCTTCTCTTTTCTGAAATCACCCCCTATCATAGAGACGTGCCATCTGCCAAAAACAGGGAGTTAGTATGGTCAGCGCGCTGTATGCGGTGTTAGGTGCATTACTGCTGATTAAGTTTTCATTTGATGTTGTGCGCCTGAGAATGCAGTACCGCGTCTCGTACGGTGACGGGGGCTTTTCTGAGCTACAAAGCGCAATCCGCATCCACGGCAACGCGGTCGAGTACATTCCCGTCGCGTTAATTTTACTGCTGTTAATGGAGATGGATGGCGCAGAAACCTGGATGGTGCACGTCTGTGGGCTGCTGCTGATAGCTGGGCGTTTGATGCATTATTATGGTTTTCACCACCGCCTGATCCGCTGGCGTCGTTCTGGCATGAGCGCGACCTGGTGCTCGCTTTTGCTGATGGTGCTGGCTAACCTTTGGTATATGCCGTGGGAGTTGGTTTTCTCCTTCCATTAGCGCACAATATGCCCCTTTATTTTTCCCGGATTTTTACGTTATGTCAGATCGCGACACGCTTTTTTCCGCGCCTATCGCCAGCCTGGGCGACTGGACCTTTGATGAACGGGTAGCCGAAGTCTTCCCGGATATGATCCAGCGCTCTGTTCCCGGTTATTCCAATATTATCTCCATGATCGGCATGCTGGCGGAGCGTTTTGTTCAACCCGGCACGCAGGTCTATGACCTGGGCTGTTCGCTGGGAGCGGCAACGCTGTCCATTCGTCGTAACGTTCATCACGAAGGCTGCAAGATTGTGGCTGTCGATAACTCACCGGCCATGGTCGAACGCTGCCGTCGCCACATTGACGCGTATAAAGCCCCTACGCCTGTGGAGGTGGTAGAAGGCGATATCCGCGATATCGACATCCAGAACGCCTCGATGGTGGTACTGAACTTTACCCTTCAGTTCCTGGTGCCGGACGATCGTCAGCGGTTGCTGGATAAAATTTATCAGGGCCTGAACCCGGGCGGCGCGCTGGTATTGTCTGAGAAATTCAGCTTTGAAGACGCCAGCGTGGGCGAACTGCTGTTCAACATGCACCATGATTTCAAGCGTGCAAATGGCTACAGCGAGCTGGAGATCAGCCAGAAGCGCAGCATGCTTGAAAACGTCATGCTGACGGATTCCGTAGAAACCCACAAAGCGCGCCTGCGCAAAGCCGGATTTGAACACAGCGAACTGTGGTTCCAGTGCTTTAACTTTGGTTCTCTGGTGGCGCTTAAAGCCGGAGACGCAGCATGATCGAGTTCGGTAATTTCTATCAGCTGATTGCCAAAAACCACCTTTCCCACTGGCTGGAAACCCTGCCTGCGCAAATTGCCACCTGGCAGCGCGATCAGCAGCATGGTCTGTTGAAGCAGTGGTCCAACGCCGTGGAGTTTCTGCCTGAACTGACGCCTCATCGTCTGGATTTACTGCACAGCGTGACGGCGGAGAGCGAAGAGCCGCTCCCGGCCGGGCAGATCAACCGCATCGAAACGCTGATGCGTAACCTGATGCCGTGGCGCAAAGGGCCGTTCTCGCTGTACGGCGTAAACATCAACACCGAGTGGCGTTCCGACTGGAAGTGGGATCGCGTTCTGCCGCATTTATCCGACCTGACCGGGCGCACCATTCTGGACGTGGGCTGCGGTAGCGGCTATCACATGTGGCGCATGATCGGCGCAGGCGCGCATCTGGCCGTCGGTATCGATCCGATGCAGCTGTTCCTGTGCCAGTTTGAAGCGGTGCGTAAGCTGCTGGGTAACGACCAGCGTGCGCACCTGCTGCCGCTGGGTATCGAGCAACTCCCTGCCCTGAAAGCGTTTGATACCGTTTTCTCGATGGGCGTGCTGTACCACCGTCGTTCCCCGCTGGAGCATCTCTGGCAGTTGAAAGATCAGCTGGTCAGCGGCGGCGAACTGGTGCTGGAAACGCTGGTCATCGAAGGCGATGAACATGCCGTTCTGGTGCCGGGCGATCGCTATGCGCAGATGCGCAACGTTTACTTCATCCCTTCCGCGCTGGCGCTGAAGAACTGGCTGGAGAAATGTGGATTTGTCGATGTACGCATCGCCGATGTGTGCGTGACGTCAGTTGAGGAACAGCGCCGCACCGACTGGATGATCACCGAATCGCTGGAGCAATTCCTCGCCCCGGACGATCACAGTAAAACCATCGAAGGCTATCCGGCCCCGATGCGTGCGGTATTGATTGCGACCAAGCCGTAGCCTTTAGCCGGGTGGCGGCTGCGCCTTACCCGGCCTACGCGTGATTTCGTAGGCCCGGTAAGCGCAGCGCCACCGGGCAAAAAAGAAAAAAAGGCCCCTGTGTAATTTGCAGGGGCCTGGTACAAGCAAGCATCATATTGGGCGACATGATGCGCGGTAAAAATCGGTACGTTGCTACACGTGATGACGTTCAATCAACGATTTCATTACCGCAACCGACTCTCCATCCACACCGTAGCGCGAGTACTCATCCGCTTCAGCATCCGTCGACATTGACAACCCTGTATTGCGATAACGCATGGGTGAAGGTATCCATTTACCCGCCGAGCTGTGCAGCTCTTCCACCCCTGCGTTTAAAAACAGTTCCAGATTGCTGGCGCGTACTCCTGCGCCCGCCATGATTATTGGAACACCGGAATGTGCTTTTAGTTCCGTAATTAATTTCAGTCCTTTTTCAGCCGAGGACTGCTGGCCCGACGTCAGAACGCGCGCCACGCCCATTTCTGCCAGCGTATCAAAGGCTTGTATCGGATCCTGACACATTTCGAACGCACGATGAAAAGTGACCGCCATCCCCCGGGCGGCGCGCATGACCTGACGCATACGCGGAAGATCGATGTTGCCGTCTTCGTCCAGCATACCGATCACCAGCCCCGGAAAACCGGAATCACGGACGAGGGCGATATCCTCAAGCATGGCACTGAACTCACCCGCCGTATAACAAAAATCACCGCCGCGCGGGCGAATAATCGGGTGCACCGGAATGGTGATGGCCTGGCGGGCTGATTTCAGCACGCCAAAGGACGGGGTTAATCCCCCTTCTTTAGGTGCCGCGCAAAGCTCGATGCGATCGGCCCCGTGCCGTTGCGCAGTGACGGCACACTCCACGCTGTAACAACAAATTTCCAGCAGCGCCATGTCATCCTCCTTAAATTTCACTCAACGTACCATCGTGGCACGTTGCCCGATTGGTGTCTGGATCGACGCTCACAATGCTTACGCTTCGCTGGCGACGATCTGCTCGATAGTCCAGGGATGGAATTTCACCGTCACGTTGCCGTCCGTTACGGCAAGCGTAGGGTTCGGTAAGCGTTCGCGCTCCCCTTTTGGCGAGCTGGTTTTGACGAAAATACCCGGCTGGCTTAACCCCTCGTCGGAAAGCAGCGCCAGCGAACGGGCGTTCAGCGTCTCGGGCTCCCCAGGCAGAACAATTTCGATATGCTCCCAGCCTTCGTGCGGATAACGCTTCTCTCCTGGCCAGGGCAGTTCCACAACGGTGAATTGCCAGTGCGCCACCGTTACCGGCGCGTGAAGTTTGAACAGGCAGATCGGGCGACCGTTAATGATATTCTCCGACAGCAGTTCTCCACACTGCTCAAAGCCACGCCGCCAGCGTTCGGCGGTGGCATTCTGGTGGCAGCGCAAAGAGATGTGATCGGCCTCAAGCGGCGCGATATCCAGCCCGAGACGGGTGGCAAGTTCTGTGAACGCCTGAGTGAAGCGCGGTAAATCTGCGGAAATATCATGCAGTTCGTCAATGGTATGCCAGTTCGCCATAGGTCAGTCTCGTTTCGTGTCGCAAAGCCGCTAATTTACTCTGTTGCCCTCTGTCGACCAACCGCAGAATCACGGTTTTTTCGACTGCATGATTATGCATACCGTCTTCGCCTGGATTCTGAGCGATCTTCGCCCCCCGCAGGGCTGACGCCCGAAGGCATTTGCAGTATACTCCCGCCCTAAATTCTTAAACTGGCGTGGGTGTTTTTTACCCGCATCAAAAACGTAAGGTATCCAGGTGAATATTCAGGCTCTTCTCTCAGAAAAAGTCAGTCAGGCACTGATTGCCGCAGGTGCGCCTGCGGATTGCGAACCACAGGTTCGTCAGTCAGCGAAAGTACTGTTTGGCGACTATCAGGCTAATGGCGTGATGGCAGTGGCTAAAAAACTGGGCATGCCGCCGCGACAGCTCGCTGAGCAGGTACTGACGCATCTGGATCTCACCGGCATCGCCAGCAAAACCGAAATCGCCGGTCCAGGCTTTATCAACATTTTCCTTGAGCCTGCATTCCTCGCAAGCCACGTTGACGCGGCGCTGAAGTCTGACCGTCTGGGCGTGGCTCAGCCAGAAGCGCAGACCGTGGTGGTTGACTACTCCGCGCCAAACGTGGCGAAAGAGATGCACGTCGGTCACCTGCGCTCCACCATCATCGGTGACGCGGCGGTGCGTACCCTGGAGTTCCTTGGTCACAAGGTGATCCGCGCTAACCACGTAGGCGACTGGGGCACGCAGTTCGGCATGCTGATCGCGTATCTGGAAAAGCAGCAGCAGGAAAACGCAGGCGAAATGGCGCTGGCAGACCTGGAAGGTTTCTACCGTGAAGCCAAAAAGCACTATGACGAAGATGAAGCCTTCGCCGAGCGCGCGCGCAGCTACGTGGTGAAACTTCAAGGCGGCGACCCGTACTTCCTCGAGATGTGGCGCAGGCTGGTGGATATTACCATGTCCCAGAATCAGCTCACCTATAACCGTCTGAACGTGACCCTGACCCGTGACGACGTGATGGGTGAAAGCCTGTATAACCCGATGCTGCCAGGCATTGTGGCGGACCTGAAAGCTAAAAATCTGGCGGTGGAAAGCGAAGGCGCAACGGTGGTGTTCCTTGATGAGTATAAAAACAAGGAAGGCGAACCGATGGGTGTGATCGTCCAGAAAAAGGATGGCGGCTATCTCTACACCACCACCGACATCGCCTGTGCGAAATACCGTTACGAAACCCTGCATGCGGATCGCGTGCTGTATTACATCGACTCCCGTCAGCACCAGCACCTGATGCAGGCGTGGACTATCGTGCGTAAAGCGGGTTATGTGCCGGATTCCGTGCCGCTGGAACATCACATGTTCGGCATGATGCTGGGTAAAGACGGTAAGCCGTTCAAAACCCGTGCGGGCGGCACCGTGAAGCTTTCCGATCTGCTGGATGAAGCGCTGGAACGCGCGCGTCGCCTGGTGGCCGAGAAGAACCCGGATATGCCTGCTGACGAGCTGGAGAAACTGGCTAACGCGGTTGGGATCGGCGCGGTGAAATACGCGGATCTCTCCAAGAACCGTACCACCGACTATATCTTCGACTGGGACAACATGCTGGCGTTTGAAGGCAACACGGCGCCATATATGCAGTACGCTTATACCCGCGTACTCTCCGTCTTCCGTAAAGCCAATATCGACGAAAGCGTGCTGGCGAATGCCACGGTGACCCTTACCGAAGATCGTGAAGCACAGCTGGCTGCCCGCCTGCTTCAGTTCGAAGAGACGCTCTCCGTGGTCGCGCGTGACGGTACGCCGCACGTTATGTGTGCTTACCTGTACGATCTGGCCGGTCTGTTCTCTGGCTTCTACGAACACTGCCCTATCCTCTCTGCCGAGAGCGAAGCGGTGCGTCACAGCCGCCTGAAGCTGGCGCAGCTGACGGCGAAGACACTGAAGCTCGGTCTGGATACCCTGGGTATCGAAACCGTAGAACGTATGTAAAAAAGAAACCCGGCGAGCGCCGGGTTTTTTATTATCAGAAATATTTCCGCAAATATTCCGTCAGACACAGAATCGCCATTGCCTGGCCATACGGCATCGAGGTCAGCGGTATCTGGCGGTAAAACGCCAGATCGCTCCCCATCCCCGTCCCGAAGGACGTTTGCAGCAGCTCCCCTTCCGGCGAGATGTTTTGCACGATGCCGCGAATCGCTTTCTCCGCCACCTCTGCGTACTCTGCGCCGACATAACGCTTGCGCACGGCTTTCAGAATGCCGTAGGCAAACCCTGCCGTGGCCGACGCCTCCAGATAAGAATCAGGATCGTCCAGCAGCGTATGCCACAATCCGCTCTCGTCCTGACATTTTGCCAGTGCGGCGATCTGCGCGTTCAGTACCTGCACCAGATAGCGACGAACGGCGTTGTTTTCCGGCAGATCCACCAGCTCGAGGAAATCCGGGATCACGATGGTCAGCCAGCTGTTGCCGCGCGCCCAGCGAGCCCGGGCAAAGTTGTGATTGCCGTCGTAATTCCAGCCGTGGAACCACAGTCCGGTCTCCCGATCCATCAGGTTCTGTACGTGGAGCAGGAACTGATAGATCGCCTCCTCGACGTACTCCGGCTTGTTCAGCAGCTTGCCGATTTTCGCCAGCGGCAGCACCGTCATCATCAGCGTGTCATCCCACATCTGCTGATGGTTCTCTTCCGCCAGGGTGATGTGCTGCATGCCGCCATGTTCGGTGCGCGGCATCTCATTCATCGCCCATTCCGCCCAGCTTTCCAGCCACGGCAGCCAGGCAGGGTTTTTGGTCTCTTCGTAGCGATACGCCAGCGTCAGGAACGGCGACATGGTATTCACGTTTTTGGTGGTTGCGCCTTCAGCGAAACGGTCAGCAAACCAGCTGTCGATAATCTCGCGCATGCCTTCGTCACCGGTCTGGCAGTAATACTGCCAGATACCGTATAAACCGACGCCGTGGGTCCATTCCCATCCGGCCCAGCCTTTGGTGTCGATCACGCGCCCGTCGTCCAGCCGCAGCAAAAACTCACCCGTTTTGTCGTGGATATTGACCAGGTTATGCGTCACCTTTTGAATCAGCGATTTCAGCTCATCCCTGGCGATAAAGCGCTCAGGCTGACGCAGTAACGGGCTATGTTTGACAGGCCAAACTTTCATCATCTTAACCTCTGTTGTATGTCGAATTCAGTACCGCGCGATCCTTCAGCGAAGGGGCCGCCGGCTTATTGCGATTCAGATAACCGATGTTGTTGTTGCCCCACAGGGATTCATACGGCATACCGGCCAGCATCTCCACGGTAGCGCGGGCCTGCGGGGTCACCGCCTCTGGCATCGCATGGCCGGACTCGCGCATTTTCGCGGTCTCTTCACGCAGGGTGCTGTGAGTCTGCAAATTGAGTTTGAAGCGCAGGGAGACAAGGAAGCCGCAGAACAGCACCAGAATAGTGCCAACGCTCAGGATCATAAGAATGGTGTGGCTCACTTCCGCAGGCTGCACTTTTTGCCCGCTGACAAAGCCCGACATCTGCATCACGATCCCCACCAGCATCACCGCACCGGCCTGAGACGCTTTACGGGTCAGCGTCATGATGCCCGCGAAGATCCCTTCGCGACGCTGACCGGTGATCACTTCGTCCACGTCAGCAATGTAGGTGTAGGTATTCAACGGTACGTAGTTGATACCCCCGCGGCCAAGACCGGCAACCGCAGAGATCAGCAGCAGCAGAGCGTAAACGTCGCTCAGGCCCGCGTAATAAAGCACCGCGTAAGAGAGCGAGGCCAGACCAAACAGCACGACCACCATGCGGTAAGACGGCGCAGGTCCGAAGCGAATGCACAGCGGGATCATGCCGATCACGGCGAGGAACTGGAAGATGGCCATCGTGCCCAGCAGGTTGGACGCCATTGACGCCTCCTGCATCAGCACAAATACCACGTAATAGGTGAACACCGCATTAAAGACATCCTGTGCGATGTAGCCGCCAAGGTACATCCCCAGATGCTGCCGGAAAATCTTGATGCGCAGCGTCGAACTTAATTCGACAAAAAGACGGTTCAGGCTCTGGCCCAGGGTCAGCTTTTTCTTCTCTTCCTCGGCACGCAGGGCCGCTTCAGACCACTCTTCCCGCGGACGCTCCCAGGTGAAGAACCAGACGAAAGTAAGCATCAGCGCGCAGAGTACGGAGAAGACCAGGCTTGCATAGAAGAAGGAGATCGCGTTGTCTTTGCCGAAATGCGTGAGCAGGATCCCCGGCAGGAAGGAGGCCAGAATGGCGGACATCTGCGCCATAGAGATACGCGCCCCGGAGAATTTTGTTTTCTGTTTGAAATCGTCCGTCATCTCCGGCACCAGCGTTTCGTACGGCACCAGGATCATGGTGTAGACGATATCAAAGATCAGATAGGTCAGCAGGTAGTACCAGAAACTCATGTCCCCTACCCACATCAGCGAGTAGCTGAAAACGCAGGGAATACCGAGCAGGATGAAGAACTTACGACGGCCAAAACGCTTGCCCAGCCAGGTGGTGCCAAAGTTATCGGTCAAAAAGCCCATTAACGGGCTGACAACCGCATCCAGCACCCTTGCGGCAGCGAAGATAAAGGTTGCTTCAATCGGTGTGAGTCCACAGAAGGTGGTATAAAAATACAAAAGCCAGGCGGCCGTCAGGGCGGTAGTCCCCGCCCCGAGGAAGTCCCCTGACCCGTAAGCAAAATAATTTGCGAGTCCAATTTTACGTGTTTTCATTGCCGTCAACCCTAATCAGTTTTGGGAGACTCCCTGTAAGCAACCTCGTCCGGGAGTTTTTACACGGCTACAGTAAAAGTATCGACCTGTTGATACCTTTCTGTTTCTGCCATCACAAAGTGGTGAATGGCAAAAACGCAAAGAGTGTCAATACGCGTGTCACTGATTTATAAAACAGCGTTTCTTTTGTATCAAAAGGGAAGGTCATTTTTGCGAGCCAGCCTTCAGAAATGCCTGGAGACTGGCGAAAAGGCGGGCAGTTAGCGGTAGTTGACGAGCACCTCGTTGCGCTGAACCTTCAGCGCCGGGATCAGACGTCCACCGCCTGGCACTTCCCAGATAAAGCGTAAAGGCTCCTGAGCAGACACCCCGTTGAAGGCCTGGGTAGTGCCACGTTGACCCTCAATTTCCGCGCAGCGGGTCAGCGAGCACAGCCGCACCCGCAACCCGGCCGGTGTGGGTCCCGTCAGGGTGTAATTCCAGGCCACCAGCGTCATCTGCCCGGACACGGGCTCAGAGGCGGACAGCGGACGGGAGGAGATCGACTCACCCCGATGGTTGAGCGTCAAGCCGATACTGCTGGCCTGCCATGCCCCCTCGCCTGCGGCCTGCGCCGCCAGCGGGAAAAGTAAGATCCACAGCCACTTACGCATTATTTCCCTCCTATGGTCGCCGTCATGCGAATATTGCGGTTATCGGACAGCTCCATATTCGACAGCACTACCAGCTGGTTCAGGCTCCGGCGCAGGAAGCGCGACAGCAACGGACGCAGCGCGTGATTTACCAGCAGCACCGGCGGCGCGCCCAGCATCTCCTGACGCGCCAGCGCCTCCTGGGTTTGCGCCAGTAATCTGTCCGCCAGACCCGGCTCCAGCCCGCCACCGCCCTGCAACGCCTGAAGCAGCAGACGTTCCAGCGGCGTGTCCAGGCCAATGACCTGCACTTCGCCGGTTCCCGGGAACCATTGCTGGGTAATGGCGCGTCCAAGCGCCACGCGCACCACCGCCGTCAGTTCGTGCGGATCGCTTTGCAGCGGCGCATGTTCGGCCAGCGTCTCAAGGATGGTACGCATATCGCGAATGGGCACCTTCTCATCGAGCAGATTTTGCAGCACTTTGTGCAGGGTGGTTAAGGTCAGTACGCCCGGCACCAAATCTTCGGTCAGCTTCGGCATCTCCTGCGTTACGCGGTCGAGCAGCTGCTGCGCCTCCTGACGTCCAAACAGTTCCGCGGAGAACTGGCCAATCAGGTGGTTGAGGTGCGTTGCCACCACGGTACTGGCCTCAACGACCGTGTAACCCTGAATCTGGGCCTGCTCTTTCAGGGCGCTCTCAATCCAGATTGCCGCCAGACCAAAGGCCGGGTCGGTCGTCTGCTCACCCGGCAACGTGCCTGCGGCGGTGCCCGGGTTAATCGCCAGCCAGCGGCCGGGGTACGCATCACCGCTGCCGATTTCCACCCCTTTCATCAGGATGCGGTAGCGCGCGGGCGGGAGATCCATATTGTCCCGGATGTGGACCACCGGCGGCAGGAAGCCCATATCCTGGGCGAATTTTTTACGAATGCTGCGGATACGGCCAAGCAGCTCACCATCCTGCTGGAAATCCACCATCGGGATCAGGCGGTACCCCACTTCCATCCCCAGCGAATCTTCGAGCTGTACGTCGTTCCAGGTGGCTTCCACCGCCTGGGTGTTCTCAGGCATTTTGACCGGCGCAGGCTCTGCCTTAGGCTGCGTTTCCCGGCCACGCATCCACCAGGCAAGCCCCAGCAGCGCAGCGGTGAACAGCAGGAATACCAGGTTTGGCATGCCCGGCACCATACCGAGCAGGCCCAGCACCGCCGCGGAGAGCAGCATAACGCGCGGGTTGCTGAAGAGCTGCCCCACCATCTGCTCGCCCACGTCCTGATCGGTACTGACGCGAGTCACAATCACGCCCGCCGCGGTGGAGATCACCAGCGCCGGGATCTGCGCCACCAGACCGTCACCAATGGTCAGCAGCGTATAGCTTTCCGCCGCGTGGCCCATGTCCATGCCGTGTTGCAGCACGCCGACGAGCAGGCCGCCGACGACGTTAATCACCATGATCAGAATGCCCGCGATGGCGTCACCGCGCACAAACTTACTCGCACCGTCCATGGAGCCGTAGAAATCTGCCTCCTGGGTCACTTCGGCACGGCGTTTTTTCGCTTCATCTTCCGCGATCAGCCCGGCATTCAGGTCGGCGTCGATGGCCATCTGCTTGCCCGGCATCCCGTCGAGCACGAAGCGCGCGCCCACTTCAGCGATACGCCCCGCCCCTTTAGTGATAACCATGAAGTTGATAATCACCAGAATGACGAACACCACGATACCGATGGCGAAGTTGCCGCCCACCAGGAAGTGACCGAAGGCTTCGACCACCTTGCCCGCCGCCGCCGCGCCGGTGTGCCCTTCCATCAGGATGATACGCGTGGAGGCAACGTTCAGCGCCAGGCGCAGCAGCGTGGTGAACAGCAGGATCGTTGGAAACGCGGCGAACTCCAGCGTGCGCTGGGTGAACATCGCCACCAGCAACACCATGATGGACAACGCAATGTTGAAGGTGAAAAGCAGGTCGAGGATAAATGCCGGTAACGGCAGCACCATCATCGACAGAATTAGCAGGATCAGAATCGGTCCGGCAAGGATCTGCCATTGCGTCGATTTCAGGTTGCCGGGCAGGCGCAACATTGCCACCAGATTAGCCATCAGTGTCCTTCTCGTTCAAAAAATCCAGTGCTTCAGGCACCGGAAGGTTCTCAGGTTTTACAGGTCGTTGACCGCCCGCTAAACGCCAGCGTTTCAGTTGCCACACCCAGGCCAGCACCTCTGCGACAGCGGCGTAGAGCTGGCCCGGGATCTGTTGTCCAATTTCCGCGTGGCGATACAGCGCGCGAGCCAGCGGCGGTGCTTCCAGGATCGGCACACGGTTTTCCGTGGCGATTTCACGAATGCGCAGCGCAATCAGCCCGGCCCCTTTCGCCACCACTTTCGGCGCGCTCATTTTGTTTTCGTCGTACTGAAGCGCCACGGAGTAGTGAGTCGGGTTGGTGACGATGACGTCGGCTTTCGGCACATCTTCCATCATGCGCCGACGCGCGGCGGCGCGCTGCATCTGGCGGATACGGCCCTTAACGTGCGGGTCGCCTTCCATCTGCTTATATTCATCGCGGATGTCCTGACGCGACATTCGCAGCTTTTTGATATGGGAATAGATCTGGAAGATAACGTCGAACGCCACCATCGGAATAATGCTGAGTACCACCAGCAGCGAGCATAACCCGACCAGGTTCAGGGCATTCTTCATCGCCGTCATCGGGGACTCGCTGATCAGGCGCATCATCTCCGGCCAGTGGTGCCACAAAAAAAACCCGGCGGTACTGCCCATAAGAAGCGATTTCAGGATCGCTTTAAGAAGCTCAGCCCCGGTTTGCGCGGAAAACATTTTCGCAATGCCGGGGAACGGATTGAGCTTAGAGAATTTCGGTTGCAGCGATTTTCCGCTGAACACCAGGCCACCGAGCATGACCGGCGAAACCAGGGCCACGATGACCACGCCCGCGATCAGCGGCAGCAAGGCGAGCATCGCGCTTTTCACAAGGTTGATGATCTGAATGAGGATCAGATTGGGGTCATTGACCATGCTGTGATCAAAACGTAAGCCAGCCGAGAGCATTCCCGCCAGTCTGCGGGCAAGCATCTCCCCGCCCCACCAGATTATGCAGACGCCCACCACCAGGATCAGCAGGGATGTCAGCTCTCGGGATCGGGGGATCTGCCCATCCTCACGGGCTTTTTCAAGTCGGTGGGGTGTGGGGGCTTCTGTTTTGTCGTCGTTCTCTTCTGCCACTGTGCCTGCTCGCAGCCCATTAATTCACGGGTATCATGCCAGCGCAGAGAAAATCCAATGGCGGGAAAAGCCCGTTTATTCGGGCTCTTTTCGCTGTTTTTGTTCTGAGCTGCCTCAGGCCGCGTTAACGACCTGAGGCAGAACGGGCAATCAGAAACCAAGACTGTCCAGCAGATCGTCCACCTGATCCTGGCTTGCCACCACGCCCGCTTTGCTGGTGTCAAGCTGTGGACCATTGAGCAGGCTTTCGTTCTCGCGTTTCGGACGGGCAGCCGGTTCCGGTATGTTCTCCAGCAGCACCATCAGCAGCTGACGTTCAATCTCCTGAATCACATCCATCATGCGCTTGATCACCTGGCCGGTGAGGTCCTGGAAATCCTGCGCCATCATGATGTCCAGCAGCTGGGCATTGGTGAAGCTGGTGTGGCCCGGCACGTCACCCAGGTACTGACGGGTATCCGTTACCAGTTCGCGGGCATCCGCCAGCTCAATAGGGTTCTCAAACCACTCATCCCAGCGTTTGCTCAGCGCTTTCGCCCCCTTCTCCATCGCATCCTGGTGCGGCTGCGAGGCTTCAACGCTGTTCAGCGCACGCTCGGCCGCCTGCGCGGTCATCTGTACGACGTAGTCCAGACGGTCGCGCGCGTCAGGGATGGCTTCCGCCGCTTCGGCGATAGCCTGGTCCAGCCCCAGCTCACGCAGGCTGTCGCGCAGCATGCGGGTCAGGCTACCAATGCGGGCAATAATGTCGCTCGGCGAATGTTCTTCAACGGGTTTCATAGCAGGTTGCAACATATCCATCACCTCACATGCCGAGTTTCTCGAAGATCTTCCCGAGCTTCTCTTCCAGAGTCGCCGCGGTGAATGGCTTCACCACGTAGCCGCTTGCGCCCGCCTGTGCAGCGGCAATAATGTTCTCTTTCTTCGCTTCTGCGGTCACCATCAGCACCGGCAAAGAGGCCATGCCCGCATCCGCGCGGATGGTTTTCAGCAGTTCGAGACCGTCCATGTTCGGCATGTTCCAGTCGGAAATCACAAAACCAAACCCGCCAGCCTGGAGTTTGTTCAGCGCATCCACCCCGTCTTCTGCTTCTTCAACATTGTTGAAGCCCAGCTCTTTCAGCAGGTTGCGCACAATGCGACGCATGGTGGAAAAGTCATCCACAACCAAAAACTTAAGCTCTTTATCCGCCATAAAATAATACTCCTGAGTCAAATACGTATTGCCTGTCCGGCACTGATTTTCGCCAGCATCTGCTGGCTTACCTGGCTAAGATCGACCACTTCGCTTACGCCACCCATATTGATGGCCTCGCGCGGCATGCCGAACACCACACAACTTGCTTCATTCTGCGCAATCGTCCAGGCGCCAGCCTGGTGCATCGCAAGCATTCCGGCGGCGCCGTCGTTGCCCATTCCCGTCAGGATCACCCCAACGGCGTTGCGCCCCGCATGTTTCGCCACCGAATGAAACAGCACATCCACCGACGGACGGTGCCGGTTAACCGGCGGCCCGTCATGAATTTTGATTTGATAGTTCGCCCCGCTGCGCGCCAGCTCCATGTGCTTGTCACCCGGGGCGATATAGGCGTGACCCGGCAGCACGCGCTCGCCGTCTTCCGCCTCTTTCACGCTGATCTGGCACAGCTTATTCAGGCGCTCCGCGAACGAACGGGTAAACCCTGGCGGCATATGTTGCGTGATCAGAATACCCGGGCTTGAGAGCGGCAATGGCTGGAGTACATGGCGAATTGCCTCTGTTCCTCCGGTTGACGCCCCAATGACCAGCAACTTTTCCGAGCTGAGTAACGGCCCTGCCTTCAGGGTTGCCGGAGCTGCCATCGGCTTGTGGGCCGCGAGTTTTGCGCGCGACGCGGTACGGATTTTCTCGGCGATCATCTCGCTGTACGCCAGCATCCCCTCGCGAATGCCGAGCTGCGGCTTGGTGACAAAATCCACCGCCCCCAGCTCCAGCGCGCGCAGGGTGATTTCTGAACCTTTACCGGTCAGAGATGACACCATCACCACCGGCATCGGGCGCAGGCGCATTAATTTTTCCAGGAAATCGATGCCATCCATGCGCGGCATTTCAACATCCAGCGTCAGCACGTCGGGGTTATATTTTTTGATTAAATCCCGCGCGACCAGCGGATCGGGCGCTGTCGCCACCATCTCCATATCGCTGTGGCTATTGATGATTTCGGTCATGATCTGACGCATTAGCGCTGAATCATCGACAGACAATACCCTGATTTTACTCATGCTTTTTCCTTACTCAGCGCATAAACCGTTTGCCCACGCAGGCTAAACTCACGCACGAGGTTGCTGAAGTTTTCCGAGTGCCCGGCAAACAGTAAACCGTCAGGCTTGAGCAACGGAACAAAGCGACGCAGGATGTCCTGCTGCGTCGTTTTATCAAAATAGATCATCACGTTACGGCAAAAAATGGCGTCGAATGGCCCCGGCACGTTGTACTGCTTATCCAGTAAATTAACGGGAGCAAATTCCACGCAGTTCGCCAGCTCCTGGCGTACGCGCACCAGTCCTTCATGCGGGCCGGTACCGCGCATGAAGTAACGCTGTAGCTGCTGAGGAGACAGCGTTTTAAGCTCATCCTGGCGATAAACGCCGTTACGGGCTTTTTCCAGCACTTCGGTATCGATGTCGCTGGCGTACACTTTCCAGCGGCCCGGCGCCATGCCCAGGGTGTCCGCCAGGGTGATGGCCAGCGAGTACGGCTCTTCCCCGGTAGAGGCCGCAGCACTCCAGACGCGATACTCTCCGCTACGGCGACGGGCGTGTTCCGCCAGCACCGGGAAGTGATGCGCCTCGCGGAAAAACGCGGTCAGGTTGGTGGTTAATGAGTTGATAAATGCCTGCCATTCGGCGCTGTTCTGGTTCGCTTCGAGCATGCTCAGATAGCGGCCAAAATCATCCAGCCCCAGCGTACGCAAGCGCCGCACCAGCCGGTTGTAGACCATGTCTCGCTTATGGTCCGCAAGCACGATCCCCGCACGCTGGTAGATTAACTGACATATCCGACGAAAATGCGCGTCGGACAGCGCGAGGCGCTGTGTCATCTGCAACAATAATGACGTTTGCCCTGAGGGCATGGGTGATGTCATAGCGCCTTCTTAATCACATTCAGGATACAACGGGCACGGCCTGTGACCGTCCGACTTCTGTTACTGCTTCAACGTGCTCTTTCACATTAAATACGGCGACCAACCCGGTAAGGTGATCCGCCTGGTTTGCCAGCTGATCGGTAGCCGCCGCCGCCTCTTCCACCAGTGAGGCGTTCTGCTGCGTAACCTGATCCATCTGTGTAACGGCCTGCGCCACCTGCTCAATACCACGGCGTTGTTCATCAGACGCCGAGGCAATCTCGCCCATAATGTCGTTAACCCGCGTCACGGAGGTGACAATCTCGTGCATGGTCTGCGCGGCGGTATCCACCAGCGCGGAGCCCTGCTGAACGCGGGAGACCGACTCTTCTATCAGCCCTTTGATCTCTTTCGCCGCATTGGCGCTGCGGCTGGCGAGGTTTCGGACTTCACCGGCAACCACCGCGAACCCGCGCCCCTGCTCCCCGGCACGCGCCGCTTCAACGGCCGCGTTCAGCGCCAGAATATTGGTCTGGAACGCGATACCGTCGATGACGCTGATAATGTCGCCAATTTTCTGCGAGCTGGCGGCAATCTCCTGCATCGTGCTGGCGACGTGAGAGGCCTGATCGCCCCCACGTTTCGCCGTCATCGCCGCCTGTTTTGACAAGTCGGACGCCTGACGCGCGTTATCGGCGTTCTGGCTTACCGTCGCGGTCAGCTGCTCCATGCTGGCCGCCGTCTGCGCCAGCGATGCCGCCTGCTGTTCGGTGCGGGATGAGAGATCGTTATTGCCTGCCGCAATCTCGGAGATCCCGGTATGCATGGCGTAACTGCCCTGGCGAACGTTGCTTACCGTTTCCCGCAGCGACCCCTGCATCGCCTTCAGGCTGGCGAAAATCGCTGATATTTCATTCCTGCCATACACGGCCACCGGACGCGCCAGATCGCCCTTCGCCATACTGTCGAAGTGGCTGCTGACGATGGCCAGCGGCTGGACGATCATTTTGCGCGACCACCACAGCGAGCCGCCGGTCAGCAGGGCGGCCAGGATCACCATGGTAAGGAAAATCGCCCCTGACATGCGGTAGCTGGTACGGCTGTCCGCACCGGCACGCGCCACAAACTGGTTAATATCCTGCTGCCAGGCGTTAAAGCTGCCGTCGAACGCCGCCTGAGACGCCTGCACCGGCGCGGTCAGGAAGTCGGAAAGCTGGTTGTTCTCCAGCCACGTCGCCTGATGGTCGAGATCGCCGTACCACACATCAAAGGTCTTTTTCATGGCGACTTTCAGCGCTTTCTCTTTCTCACTGACCGCCTCCTGCGCCGTAAAGGCCTTAAACTGCGCGTCGGCCTGCTTCAGGCTGCTGCGGGCCACGACCATCAGCGCCTTAATATCCTCCGGCGGATAGCTCAGCGCGGTTAACGTCCCTGCTTTGTTCAGCGCAGTGCTTGCCTGCAACAGCACGGCACGCGTTTGTGCCAGTGCGGAGCGCTGCTGATTACTCGTCTCAACTTCCTGCAAATTCTGATAGCCATCGCGAAACGCCCAGAAAGACAACCCGTTACTGCCAACCTGCAAAACCCCACACAGGATCAGAATCAAAAACAGTGTGGTCGAGATACGAATACGATTTAACATCCACGCTCCCATCAAGCGGCAAGCAGCCGCGGTTTAATTGTCAGTCAAAATGTTTCCCAGTTTTCATCTTGTCCGGTCACCGCTGCGCGCGTACGTGTTGTCACGGGCGCCGGGGTTGCTTCGCTGTACGCCGACCGCGAGCTGACCGTATTTGTCGTTTTTGAAGTAAGACGGAACGCCGAGACGGCCATTTTCAGGCGGCTCGCCTGGTCCTCCAGCGCAGCGGCCGCGGCAGCGGACTCCTGCACCAGGGCAGCGTTTTGCTGCGTCACACGATCCATTTCCGATACCGCCAGGGCGACCTGGTCAATACCACGACTCTGCTCATCCGATGCAGAGGCAATTTCACCCATGATGTCCGTCACGCGCGTCACGGCATTCACGATGTCATTCATGGTTTCACCCGCACTTTCCACCAGCACCGAGCCGGTATCCACGCGTGAAATAGAGTCTTCAATCAGGGCTTTGATCTCTTTCGCCGCATTGGCGCTGCGGCTGGCGAGGTTACGCACTTCGCCGGCGACCACGGCAAACCCGCGCCCCTGCTCGCCCGCACGCGCCGCTTCAACGGCCGCGTTCAGCGCCAGGATATTGGTCTGGAAGGCGATACCGTCGATTACGCTGATTATGTCGGCGATTTTCTTCGAGCTGTCGGCAATGTCATGCATGGTTTTCACCACGCCGTCGACCACCCGACCGCCGCGCTGGGCGGTGTCGGACGCGCTCTCTGCAAGCTGCGACGCCTGGCGGGCATTGTCGGCATTCTGCTTCACGGTCGCGGTGAGCTGCTCCATGCTGGCCGCCGTCTCTTCCAGAGCGGATGCCTGCTGTTCGGTACGGGACGAGAGATCGTTGTTGCCCATCGCGATTTCACTCGTGCCGGTATAGATGGCATCCGCCCCCTCGCGCACGTTGGCGACGGTATCAATCAGCGAACGCTGCATATGGTCGACGCTGGTTGCCAGCTCGGTGATCTCATTGCGCCCAGAAACAGTCAGCGTTTTCGTGAGATCGCCCCGGCCAATATCACGGATATGGGCAATGACGCGGCCAAGCGGGTGAAGAAGGATATGACGAATGCCGTACCACACGGCCACCAGTACGATGACCAGCGCGAGGGCGAGAACCGCCATCTGCCATTTAGCGAAACGGTAGTCGTTCTGGCTTTGCGTGAACGCGGAGTGATAAAGCTCGCCGCTGGCTTTAGCGTACTCGCCGAGCGCCGCGCCGAGGGCGTTCTGCATTCCCTGGGTCGGCTGCGCGAAATAGGCGTCCATATTACCCTTCTCCAGGAACTGCACCAGCTCCGTGAGGCCGGCGAAGTAGGCCTGATATTTTTCATCTATGTTCGCGCTCGCCTGCGCCATTGCCGGCTGAGGGGCGATTTTTTTGAAGGCGTCGTAATGTTTCGCCGCGTCTGCCAGCGTGGCGCGCGCATTCTTCAGCAGTTCCGTTTTTGCGCTGCTCTGCTGGTTATTTGGGTCCATCATCATGCGGGCAGACGAGCGGCTCAGGTTGATACGCGTCTGCAACATCAGATCCCAGGTCGTGGTCAGTTCGCTTTGCTGCATTCGCAAATCGTTCGAGGCCGCGAAGCTGTCCTGGTTCTGTTTTAACGACGAGAAAAAGAGGCCGCCAGAAGTAAGCTGAAGAAGTGCGAAAATGACCAGCACCATCATAAGCATTGTGACAACGCGGATACGGTTCAACATACAACACCTTCTCATAGATTTATTAACGGTGTTATCGGCACAGGCCACAGGAACTTTACATTTGCGAAAGGGAAAAGCGCGGGAGTCAGAATGCGACGTCGACAATCAGCGTGTCGGTGTAGGTTCCGGCAGGCGGCGTGGCCTGGCTGGTCAGAACTTTGGCGGTGTAGTTGTAGGTACGTAAAAGCCCGTCCGTACTGACCTGTGATGAGCTGGCGCTGGCCCAGCGCTCGCTGCCGCTGCTACCCCAGCGGTTGCTGGTCGCCTCTTTGTAGATGTCGTAACTCATGAAGTTGCTGCCGCTGACCATACGACGCACGTTGTTCAGGGCATTTGCCCCATTATTAATGCCTATGGTGTAGGTGCTGCCTTTGGTGCAGGTGACGGCAACCGACTGTGAAACGGTGGGAAAATTTTGCACCAGCGGCGCGCTGTTAAAATTCACGTCCGGCGTGGTCATGGTGCTGCAATCGTTGGTGACGGTCATGTTGAGGAGGATCGAGGTGGTTGCCGTGCCGGTTTGCGGGGTCAGGCACGCTCCGACCGCGCCAACGGCGCACACGTTGTAGTTAATGCTGAACGTTAACAACACCTGATACGGCCCGGCGGTGACGTTCTGCCCCATTACGGTCCGGAAATAAAGGGGAATGTTGTAGCGCCTTGAACCCAGCAGCCCGAGCAGCGTGTTTCCGCTCCAGGTATAGGCTTTGCTGATTTGTATTTCACTGTTTCCGCCGCAGCCGGACGCCCCGCACAGCCGCGCAGGGATGACATCGGTAATAGCCGCGTTGTCCGTACGCTTCATGGTCGCCCGGCTATTCGCGAAGACGGATGCCGAGGTGTAATTCAGCGTCACCGAGTCGTTGGTTAACAGGTTGAGAACGGTATCGCAGGTCACCACCAGCGTGCCCGTCGTTTCCACTTCCCCGGTGCCGCTGAGTGCGAACGAGGTGACGCTGCCAAACGAGGCATTCACCGTACTGACGGTACAGGCCGCCCAGCTGCCGCCGGAGCACAGCAGCAGGAGCGCGATTAACAGGCGTCTCACGGCGCCTCCCGACAGGTCAGCGGACCGTAGGTTTGCAGCTTATGTTCAGGGTTTGCGCCAACGGTCAGCGTTGCCGTACAGCGTTTACCCTCCGGGGTGGTAACCTCGAGCGGATTCACGTCATTGAGGTTTTCCAGCCAGGCGAGGCCGTCGTAGCCGACAACCGCGCTGCTGCGGGACGCGCGTCTGACCTGGCTTCCTACCGGGATCGCATTGCTCTGCGCATCGCGCAGGATCACGCTGGCAACCCGCTCCTGCTCCATCGGGAAATCCACCAGATAACCGTTATGCCGACGAATCGCCACCCGACGCTCGGTCTCTTTCAGCCGGGTATCCGCAGGTAAGTTCAGGGTATCGATGCGGTAACTTGCCGGGTAATAGGCGGAAACGCCGCTCACCAGCAGATAGCCTTTGTTATTGGTTTTTCCGACCGGCTGGTTTTCGTAGCTGACGGGAACATCCGGATGTCCGTCGGTGCTGATCACCACAAACGCATCGTTGATTTTGTTCGCCGCAAACAGCTCACCGTCCATCAGCACGACAGAGCCCATCGCCTCGCCCCACCAGGTCATCATGCCCTTCTCACCGTAGCCGCCGCCCTGTAGCTCCACGTTGTTATTCCGCCAGCCGAGCGTGGCCTGCTGATAGTTACTCGACCGCGACTGGTTGGCCCAGGCCATGTTCCAGCTAAAGCCGCCGTCTGAAGGCATCGAGTGGTTGTAGTTAATGCGTTGAGTGCTGCCTGCGTCAGGGGTATTTTCAAAGGTGACGGCGGCGCTGTCACGTTCGCCGAGGGGAACCTGCAACGACAGCGCAACCGTCCAGTCGCCCCGCTGCTGGTCACGGCTGGCAGCCAGATAAATACTGCTTGAGCCCCACAGATTACGGCTCCAGGAGAGGTTGAGCAGCTCAGTTTTCTGGCTGTCAAAACTCTCAACGCCGATCCACGCCGCGCCGATATTGCCGTATCCGCCGAGGTTAAAGGTTAAAGAATACTGGTCGGTATTGCGGCTCAGGCTGGCAACGGGGTTATCATTTTCATCATAAACGGTGGGCTGATCGTACAGGGCGAGATTGCCAAAACCACGATCACGTCGGGTATGCTGGGTCGCTACGCTAAACTCGCTGGTGTTGTATTGATAGCCCCAGTTTATCTGGCCGCCGCTATCGCCGCGCATGCGGCTTTGGGTCCACGAGGTATTTACCACGCCAAAACGCCCGAGCTTCAGTACCGTGCCCGCGCCGCCAAGCGCCAGCGACTCCGCCCCTTCCGCATGCCCCTCCAGCGTCAGCCAGTCGGTCACCCCGTAGCGGTACGATCCGCTGCCCGCCGCCGGGCCATAGTCAAAATTCTCAATACCGTAGTTACGCCGCAGGCTGCCCAGCGTCACGGCGCCGTCGCTTAACCCCTGCTTAAGCAGATCGCTGCTGACATAAAACGGCAGCGTGGTACTCACCTGACGACCCAGCGCATCAGTGGTAACCAGTACTGCATCGCCAGCACCGTTGATATACGGCAGATTGGTGAGGGTAAACGGCCCCGGCTGAAGGCGGGTGGAGCCGGAACGGTAGCCGTTAATAAAGAGATCGACCGAGGTCGGGACAGCCGCCTCGCCGGAAAACGCCGGCAGCGGCCAGGTCACCAGATCCGGACGCAGGCAGAAGTCGCGCCCGTAGCTGATCCCGCCCATGCGCACGCTGGTGCTCCAGCTCAGCGCATCGCTGATGACGTCCCCGGCGGACCAGGTGGTGGCATCCTCTTCGTTGGTGATCAGTAAGGTAGAGTCATAACGCACGTACCCTTCCTGCTGCCCGCTGTTACCGGTGAAATTCTGCCGGGCGTAACCCGTCGATGAAAATGAATAATCCTCATTGAAATAGCGGAACTCGTGCCATACCGATGCCTGGCCGCCCGTGTGTTCGGAATGGTTGGTATAAACGTCGTAATTGAGCAGCGCGCCGCGGCCATAGTGCGGCTTGCTTTGCATGCTCTGTTCGCTGAACGGCGTGATCCGCGCCGCGACCCAGTCCCGGGGGACCGTCAGCAACAGGCGCTGGGCCGTACTGTCGTACTCTGCGCGTACCGACGTAAGCGTCGAGAGATTCACCTCTCCGGCTGGCACATGCGCGGGCGGCAG
Organism: Enterobacter sp. YSU; assembly: GCF_016082135.1. Taxonomy (NCBI): domain Bacteria; kingdom Pseudomonadati; phylum Pseudomonadota; class Gammaproteobacteria; order Enterobacterales; family Enterobacteriaceae; genus Enterobacter; species Enterobacter sp. YSU. Next base: position 3,641,989 of record NZ_CP059487.1, on the reverse strand, counting down.
CCCGGCGCGGAGCAAATCGGCGCCCGAAATAAACCAGGCGCCCTCACGCTGCGTCACCGGCACCACCAGACCCGTGTCATAGTGGTTCAGCACCAGGACGAGCTGAAATACTGCTTCGCCGTTCATCGTCCGTGCATCCGGCGGCGGCGGTAAACTGTCGTCGCCGGTTTCGGCAAAGGCGCTGGTACTGACGCAAAGCAGGATCATCATCGCCGGTTTCAGTTGACGGGCGTCGATTGCCATTGCGTATCCCTGGCATTAATTTGCGCGCTCATCCGGTTCGGCTGATAAATCCCTGCCGGAAGCGGCCAGCTTCGGGTGCTGCCTGGCAGCACATAACCCAGCAGCCCCTCGGCAACCGTGCGTTTTTGCCCGCCCTGCTCAACCGTAACCTGGCTGAGCCGGACGTGCACATCCCCCTGATTACGGACCTGAAGCGCGGGTTTCCCCCCTTCCTGAACGACCCGCCAGCTCAGCTGTTGAGTATTCGCCAGCGCGTGGTGCGCCCCTTCGTTGAGGGTGGGGATCCCCTGCCCATAAACAAATAAGGGAATGGAATAGCGCATTTGCAGTTTGAGGCCCATGGACGGTTCCGCTTTGGCATCCGGCTGGGGAATTTCATCCACAATAATGCGGTAGGCCTGCTCAACCCCCGACGGGATTGTCCCCTGCTTGATCAGGCGAATAAGCTGTTTACTGCCTTTGGCGATGGTCACGATCGGCGGGCTGGCGACCACATCCTGCTGGGCGGTGTAACGCTCATATCCTCCCTCCTGCTTCCAGCGCACAATACGCACCTGCATTGTCGTGGCGCTGTTGCCCTGATTCTGGATCCACAATTCAGTTGCTCTGGCCTCTGCCGAAAGCCACGGATCGATGGGCCACAAAAGAATGGTTGCCGCTGCCTGCGCCTGGCCCGCTGCCAGAGCCGTTGCCCCCAACAGACCCACCAGGCCTGATCGCCTGAAAAATGGCTTCATCGATGTTCTCCCTTTCCTACCATGATAAGGTCACGGTGAGTTGATCTGAATATGTTCCCGGCAGGCTAAACCCCGTCAGGAGCGCGACGCCAAAAAGAGGCAGCGCGATGTTATTGCTGTTGGTATAGGTAATCGGTATGGCCTGGTTAACCCCAATTTCGCTGTTCGCCGCCAGAGAGCTGCTGCTGTAAAGCCGGTAACCAACAACTTCGGTCCCACCTGAACGCGTCATCCGTCGCACCGAGCTGTAATTCTGGCCGCCGTCAATGCTCATGCTCAGCGCCACGCCCGGCGTGCAGGCGATGGACAACGCACCGTCGGCGACAAAGCTGGTGCTGACCGGCGTGTTGTCCACGCCGTTACGGGTTCCAAAATCCAGCGTCCCAAAGCGCCCGCCCGTGCCGGTACTCACCGAGCACCCTGGTACTACCGTCGCGCTCACCCTGAAGGACTGGGAGGTCACCGCTCTGGCGTCGCAGTTCATCATCAGCCCGACGATCAGGGCCAAAAAAGGGTGCACGACGCCCTCTGCGCTTTCGCGCAGACATAAACACAATGCCTTCATGGCTGAATCAGTAGGTGACGCTGACGTTAATCGTGTCGGTATAGGTTCCCGGTACAACCGTTACGCTATTGCCACCGCCCGTTATGCGTCCGTAGAGGGTATAGCTGTCCACCCCGCCCGCCGTGGAGGCAACGGGCAACGCGGCGTTGTTTGCGATCACGTTGTTGTACCCGCTGTCGCTATAGAGGCTGTATGCCACGCCCTGTGCCGCATTGGCGGTGTTCACCAGATAGCGGGCGGGTGTGCCGGGGGTGCCGACAACGGTTCCGGGTGCGGTCGCGTTGGTGTTGCCGGTGATCGCCACCGTGTAACTGGCAGTGGTACATTGAATGGTAAAGGTGTTTCCGCCGCTGGCCCCGGTTAACTGGGTTGTCAGGGTGGAGAATGTCGCAGGATGGGTCCCGAAATCGAGTGTCCCGAAGTTAATGCCGTTTTGCGTTGGCGAGCCGTTGATCAAACAACCGTTCGTCAACGTCAGCGTCGCCCCGATAGTACCGCTACTGGTGACTGCCAGCGCCTGACCGACAGTCGCCGCCGTCAGCAGTGTACCCGCGCAGATAAAAAGAAGTGTTCTTTTCATTTACCACCCTCCAGAAGAAATAATGGTCCGCTTACCCTATTTTATTCATACTGTTCAGTATGTTAGCCCCGCTTAAACATTCCCCGGCGCGGTTACTGAGAATTTAGTTTATGGTTCACGCTTCAACCACTTTCAGCGAAGGTGAGACACCCGCCCTCCAATTAACAGGCTATTAACAAACATTACAAAGAGTTAGCAAAATAAAACGGGCATTATATTTGCTTAATTTGAGGATATATCGCCTGTAACGTGATCCGCGTCACAATATATCGTCATCATAAAAACAACGAATTTCATAAAAATTAAAAACAAGTTGTAACTCACGCAGCTTTACTTCAATTTATGCCCCGAATATTTTCCTGCGCTTAACTAAAAATTTTGTATGCATTGACGCAGGAAACTCTTTTAGCGCATAGAGGATCTTTTTGTGGCAAGTGCAAACAAACTCACGCTCTTCATCGTGATTTTCATGCTGGCGGGCATTCTTTCAGGTGCGGCAATCCATGAGTATGCTTCGCCCGACGCGATACAGGCCTGGTCGGAGAACATCACCCTGCTGACCGATATTTTCCTGCGGCTGATTAAGATGGTGATTGCCCCGCTGGTGTTCAGCACCCTGACGGTGGGCATTATGAAGCTGGGTGAAACGTCGACGATTGGGCGCGTCGGGGGTAAAGCGATGGTGTGGTTTATCAGCTCATCCGTACTTTCCATTCTGGTGGGGCTGTTTATTGTTACCCTTGAACAACCCGGCAGCGGTCTGAACCTGAGCATTCCGACAGAGACGGTTGATACCGGCCTGGCCGTTAGCGGGATGTCGCTGAAAGCCTTCCTGTCACACACTATTCCAACCAGCATTGCCGGCGCGATGGCGAACAATGAGATCCTGCAAATTGTGGTCTTCTCGATGTTCTTCGGCATCGGCGGCGCGTCATTAGGTCAAAAATTCAACGCCCCGCTGGTGGCGGCGCTGGATGTGGTTTCCCACATTATGCTGAAAGTGACGGGCTACGTGATGTACGTTGCGCCGCTGGCCATTTTTGCCGCGATTTCGTCCGTGATTGCCACTCAGGGTCTGGGCATTTTGCTGAACTATGCCTCGTTCATTGGCGGTTACTATGTGGCGATCCTTCTGACCTGTCTGGTATTGCTGGCGGTAGGTTACATGGTACTGAAAAAAGAGATTTTCCGTCTGGTGGCGATGCTGAAAGATCCGGTGCTGGTCGCGTTTACCACCAGCAGCTCAGAAGCGGCATACCCGAAAACGCTGGAGCAGTTAGCGCGCTTCGGCTGTTCACGTAATATCGCCTCTTTCGTCCTGCCGATCGGCTACTCGTTTAACCTGGTCGGCTCCATGGTGTACTGCTCGTTCGCCTCGATGTTTATCGCCCAGGCATACAACATTCACCTGAGTTTCACCGAGGTGACGGTGCTAATGTTAACGTTGATGCTGGCCTCGAAAGGGATTGCGGGCGTACCGCGCTCGTCGCTGGTGGTGCTGGCGGCAACTATTCCGAGCTTTAACATTCCGGTGGCCGGGATCTTGCTGCTGATGGGGATTGACCATTTCCTGGATATGGGACGATCGGCCATTAACGTGCTGGGGAACGGGATTGCGACGGCGATGCTGTCGCAGAATGAAGGGGCGCGGGAAGCGGAATCAGCGCTGGTGGAGCAGGAGGCGTAAGGTTACAAAAGAGCCGGGTGGCGGCTTCGCCTTACCCGGCCTACGAATGGCTCGAACACGTAGGCCGGGTAAGCGTCAGCGCCACCCGGCTTTATTTTATGCCACGTGATTCGCCGCGATATCCAGCAGCGCCATCTCTTCGCTGTTCAGCAGCTTCTCAATATTCACCAGAATCAGCATACGCTCGCCGAGCGCACCCAGCCCCGTCAGGTATTCCGTCGACAGCGTGACCGCAAACTCCGGCGCAGGACGGATTTGATCGGCGGTCAGCGACAGCACATCAGACACGCCATCCACCACGATCCCCACCACGCGCTGCCCCAGATTCAGGACGATCACCACCGTGTTATCGTTGTACTCCACATCGCCCTGGCTAAACTTCACGCGCAGGTCCACGATAGGCACAATCACACCGCGCAGGTTGGTCACACCCTTGATAAACGCTGGCGTGTTCGCAATGCGCGTTACCTGGTCGTAACCGCGAATTTCCTGCACTTTCAGGATGTCGATACCGTACTCTTCATCCCCTAAAGTGAAAACCAGGAATTCCTGTCCAGATGGCTCGCCCGCCAGTTTCGTTACGTTACTCATACCGGTCATGTTATTACCTTTTACTTAATCAGGCGGCTGTGTTCGCCACACGTTGTTCACGATTTAATCCCTGAAGTGCCGATACATCGACGATCAGCGCGACGCTACCATCACCCAGGATGGTGGCAGCAGAGATCCCCGGCACTTTGCGGTAGTTACTTTCCAGGTTCTTAACCACCACCTGATGCTGACCAATCAGCTGATCGACCAGCAGCGCGTAGCGGCGTCCGGCGCTTTGCAGGATCACAACGATACCCTGCGTGGCCTCGGTTTTTGCCCCGTCCACTTCAAACACTTTCCACAGTTCCACCAGCGGCAGGTACTCGCCGCGCACTTCGAGCACGCGCTCGCCGCCCGCCAGCGGATGCAGATCTTCTTCACGCGGCTGGAGGGACTCCATCACCGCGTTCAGCGGCAGAATAAAGACTTCGTCCGCCACTTTAACGGACATGCCGTCAAGAATGGCCAGCGTCAGCGGCAACAGGATACGAATCGTGGTGCCCGCGCCCTGCTTAGACTGGATCTCAACGTGACCGCCCATCTCCTGAATGTTACGTTTCACCACGTCCATGCCCACGCCGCGGCCGGAAACGTCGGTGACCTGCTCTGCGGTTGAGAAGCCCGGGGCAAAAATCAACATGCCTACTTCTTCGTCGGTCATATTTTCGTTGACCGCCATTCCCTGCGAAATCGCCTTCGCCAGAATGCGCTCGCGGTTCAGGCCCGCGCCGTCATCGGTCACTTCGATGCAGATGTTGCCGCCCTGATGTTCCGCTGACAGGATCAGGTTGCCCACGGGCGATTTTCCAGCTGCTACACGGTTTTCCGGCAGCTCGATGCCGTGGTCGAGGCTGTTACGCACCAGGTGCGTTAACGGGTCGATAATGCGTTCAATCAGGCTCTTGTCCAGCTCGGTGGAGCTGCCCATCAGCGTGAGTTCGATCTGTTTGTTGAGCTTGCCGGCCAGGTCGCGCACCAGGCGCGGGAAGCGGCTGAAGACATATTCCATCGGCATCATGCGGATGGACATCACCGATTCCTGCAAATCGCGGGCGTTACGTTGTAACTGGCCCATGCTGGTGATGAGATCGCCATGGGTCACCGGGTCCAGCTCGTTGGAGCGCTGGGCCAGCATCGACTGGGTGATGACCAGTTCACCCACCAGGTTGATCAGCTGATCCACTTTCTCCACCGCCACGCGAATGCTCGTGGACTCGCTGGAACGCGCCGCCGGTTTTTCACCGCGGGCCGGAGCGGCCGTCTCTTTTGGCACGGCTTTCAGGGCCGGGGCAGCGGCAACTACCGCAGGGGTATTCTCTGCCGGAGCAGGCGCTTCAACGGCCGCCGCCTCGGTTTCAAACGCAATCTGATCCGCTTCAATCACGAAGCAGAGCACCGCCACGATGTCATCCTGGCCGATCCCGCCGTCGAGCGTCGCGGCCAGGCTGTCTTTGCCCTTCACCACGTTGCTGAGCGTCGCCAGGTTCCCCAGCTCCTCTTCCAGCAGGTTGACCTCGTTCTCCTTCAGACGTGACAGCACTACGCGCAGTTTTCCTGCGGGCGCGTCAGGCGCCGTATCGGGTTCGGCCACGGCGTCAACAACGCTCAGTTTTGCCGCAGGGACAGCGGGCGCAGACGCCTCACCTTTGGCTTCCAGCGCTAACTGACGCAGCGCGTTGCAGATGTATTCAAAGCTGGCGGCATCAGGCTCTGCCGAACTTTTATAGGCGTCGAGCTGTTCCTGCATAATATCTTTCGTTTCCAAAAACAGGTTGATAATGTCGGTATTGAGCTGCATCTCACCGCGTCGTGCTTCATCCAGCAGGTTTTCCATTAAATGGGTGGTTTCCTGCAAAATGGTAAATCCAAACGTTCCGGCACCGCCTTTAATGGAATGCGCCGCACGGAAGATGGCATTGAGCTGTTCTGAGTCCGGTGCCTCGGGCACCAGATCCAGCAAATGTTGCTCCATATCGGCCAACAATTCGTCGGCTTCATCAAAAAATGTCTGGTAAAAATCGGTAATATCCATGCTCACGCTATCACCTCGGATTGGCTGGTGGCGATGTTGGAACGGCAGCCGAAGGGACGGCCCCAGGCTGTTTTAAATCGTCCAGTGACTCATTCTGACTTTCGGCGTTTTCATGCAGGATGGCCTGCTCCGCCTGCTGGTTCAGCACTAAAAGACTGATACGACGGTTGATGGCATCATCCGGTCCGCGGTCGGTAAGGCGCATGGTTGCAGCCATGCCGACCACGCGCAGGATCTTGCCATCATCAAGCCCACCCGCGACCAGCTCGCGACGCGAGGCGTTGGCGCGATCGGCAGAAAGCTCCCAGTTGCTGTATCCTTTCTCTCCCGTGGCGTACGGGAAATCATCCGTGTGTCCGGACAGGCTAATGCGGTTTGGAATACCGTTCAGCACCGGTGCAATCGCACGCAGAATATCGCGCATGTAAGGCTCCACGTCGGCGCTGCCGGTTTTGAACATCGGCCGGTTCTGGCTGTCGATGATCTGAATACGCAGCCCTTCCTGCACCAGGTCAATTTTCAGATGCGGACGCAGCGCGCGCAGCTTAGGGTCTGCTTCAATCAGCTGATCCAGGTCACCGCGCAGTTTTTTCAGGCGCGCCTGCTCCATCCGTTTTTTCAGCTCGTCGATGTTAGGCTGTTTTTTCACTTCGCCCTGCTGCTGGGTGTAATCGTCACCGCCGCCGGGGATCGGGCTGTCGCTGTTAGAAATGCGCGGCCCGCCGGTAACCGCCGTCGCCAGCGGCGTTCTGAAATATTCCGCAATCTGAATAAGCTCTTTCGGGCTGGAGATGGAGATTAGCCACATCACCAGAAAGAAGGCCATCATGGCGGTCATAAAGTCGGCGTACGCGATCTTCCAGGAGCCGTGAGAACCGTGCCCGTGCCCCTTATGCTTGCGCTTTTTTACGATGACGATCGGATGGGACTGGTTTTTCATGCGTCCTCAGTTGTCGTCTGTTGGTTAGGGTTTTTCACCGCGCGCACGTGCTCTTCCAGTTCGATAAACGACGGACGTTCGCTGGAGTAAAGCGTCTTACGACCAAATTCGACGGCAATCGGTGGCGCATAGCCGTTGAGGTTTGAGAGCAGCGTAATTTTCACGCACTGCATCATTTTGGTGGTTTCGGCGCTCTTCTGGCGCAGCACGCTCGCCAGCGGGGAGATAAAGCCGTAGGCCAGTAAAATACCGAGGAACGTCCCCACCATCGCGTGGGCAATCAGCGCCCCCAGTTCAGCCGCCGGGCGATCCGCCGAGGCCAGGGCATGAACGACGCCCATGACCGCCGCCACGATGCCGAACGCCGGAAGCGAGTCGCCCACCAGCGCCAGGCTGTTGGCCGGTACTTCGGACTCGCTCTCGTGGGTTTCGATCTCTTCGTCCATCAGGGCTTCAATTTCGAAGGTGTTCATGTTGCCGCTGATGATCAGTCGCAGGTAATCGACGATAAAATCGAGCATCATCGCGTCGGCCAGAATACGCGGGTAGCTGGCGAAAATTTCGCTCTCTTTCGGGTTTTCGATGTCCCGCTCCAGCGAGAACATCCCCTGCTGACGTGACTTCGCCATCAGGCGATAGAGCAGCGCCAGCAGATCCATATACATGCTTTTGGTGTATTTCGAGCGACGAAACAGCAGCGGAATCGCCTTCAGCGTGCCCTTGATCGATTTGCCGTTGTTACCAACGATAAAAGCCCCTACCCCTGCACCGCCGATGATGACAAGTTCAGCCGGTTGATAGAGTGCTCCAAGGTGCCCGCCGGTCATCATGTAACCGCCGAAAACTGTACCGAGAACTACCAGGTAACCTAATAAGATAAGCACGACATCATCCTTCCGCTAGTGACTATGGCAGGACGTTCATTTCGAGCGCATGACCTGAACGCAGGGTAAAAAAAAGCAGCGGTAATCGCTTACCGCTGCTGGAATCTTGCCCACAGGTTCGGGTTAAACAGCGTGTTCGATCTGTTCATCCAGCAGTTGTGGAATAATATCGGCAGCATCCCGGGAAAGTTTACGTCTTTTTACGGCTCGGGATGGAGGCTGGCACAAACTACAGGCAAAGCTGCCCGCAGGCTGGTGCGCGTGGGTAATGAAATTGCCGTCACAGCAGTTGCAGCGGGACAATTCAAGCATTCCGCTTTCAACAAAACGCACCAGCGTCCAGGCGCGGGTCAGCGCCAGCAGGGGTCCCTCTTCCTGCTGCGGGCATTGCTCAAGGTAAAGTTTGTAGGCTTTGATCACGGCATCAACGCCGCTGCATAAGCCCGTTTTAAGCAGGTACTGCCAGGCGTTACAGAACATGGAAGCATGGATGTTCTGCTCCCAGGTCATGAACCAGTCAGTCGAAAACGGCAGCATGCCTTTTGGCGGCGGGCTACCACGCAATTCTTTGTACAGCTTGATCAGACGACCACGGCTCAGCTGCGTCTCGCTTTCCAGCATTTGTAAACGCGCACCGAGCGTGATGAGTTCCATCGCCAGCTGGATATCACGGGCTTCCTGAACAATGCTTTTTTCGCTCATTGTTAAGCCCTTTTCTTCCGGGCTACGTCATCAGGCTGGCTGATTTCGTTGAGCAGGCGGGTGGAGAGAAGAATACCAGTGTGGATCTGTTGCAGATCGTCCACGCGGGATTCCTGAGTCAGACGCGTAATGGTCTGCGGGTTATCAAAACGGAACTGGCAGACAAGTTGATTGGTTTCAGCCAGCTTGACCATTTGCGGGAGGGTTAATCCACCCAGCATGGTTGCCATCTCTTCGTTAACACCCAGACGAAACATCGCTGACGGTTTGTCCTGACTAATCAAACGCTGCGCGAGCAATAAATACGACAAATTGATGTCATAAATATGTTTTAGCAACTCGGATGTATGCATTTTTCCCATCCCGAATAACCAACTATTATTTTTATGCGGAAAGACCGCACCCCGTGATGTCGCCGGGAAATCACCCGGTATAAAAAGAAAAGGCCAAATGCATAGTTGAATTTAGGTTTGTACGTCGTAAAGCGCGTGACCGGTTAACATGGCCAAAATGTCGGTTACACATTTTATCTTTTCTTACAAATAACTAAGATTTTTCCTAATTCGACGCAAACTCTACTCGTCAGTTTTGACACATACAATGCAGCCCCCCCTGGAATTTAAAAAAAATGTGATCTACGTCACATAATTTACGCGAATGTAACCCATAAATCCATCAGCGTGACTTGTAATTTGACTATTTATTGAGCAAGTGAAGCTTGTTTATATTCTTATGGAACGAATACTCATGCAGAGGGATGAGGGGATCGGGTATGAAAATTGCTACGTCGAAGAAGCACTGCCCTTTCGCGTCACAACGGGCGCGAACGCCAGAGAAGAGGCGGAGTTAATTAAGTAAAAACAGCAGCTTAAGTTTTCTTTTCGAGAAACAAGTTTCCATGGGTAACCATCACGTTTGCGTTGACGATCGGTTAACGCGATTTAACAGCACGGAAGGCTAAATGTGTGATTTACGTTAAGTTGTTAATTACTTTCATTTAGCGTCCCCATTTCGTTATTCTTCTTATAAGAATAATTAATGAATAATTATGATAAGCTTCACACTATTGTCGCATGTGCCTCTTGCAGAAGCGGTAGATTCGCGGTAAAGCTTGAGAAACGTGTCATTCTGACATAAAAGGAGTGTGTGATGAGTTACTCCCATCTTCTTGTTTCTGTTGCGGTTTCCCCCGAAAGTCATCAACTCGTCGCCCGTGCCGTTTCCATTGCCCGCCCGAATAATGCCCGCATAAGTCTGATTACCCTGGCTGCTGAACCCGAAATGTATAATCAACTGGCAGCGCCAATGCTGGAAGATATTCGTGAGGTTCTTCAGGAGGAAACGCAGCAATTTCTGCGCGAGCTGGTTGAGCGGGCAAAATATCCTGTCCACCAGACGGTGATTGCCACCGGCGAGTTAAGTGGACATATTCTCGACATTTGTCAGAAACAGAATGTTGACCTGGTCATTTGCGGAAATCATAACCAGAGCTTTTTTTCCCGGGCGGCATGCTCGGCAAAATCCATCGTTTCGTCAAGCCAGGTGGATGTCCTGCTGGTGCCTCTCGGGGGCAATTAATGCCCCCGGAGAAAATCAGGCGAGTTTAGGGAAGGTCGCGATCTTTTTTTGCAGATCACCTTCCTGAGTTTGCGGCTGGATCGCGCGCAAATCGTCAATAAAACGCGCCTGCCAGCGGTTGATATCATTCTTAACGATGGTCTCCATCATTTCTGAATGACGTGAAATACGTTCCGCAAGCGGCATGGTTAACGCGCGGTTCAGGGCATTTGCCACGTCATCGCGATCGTAAGGGTTCACAATCAGCGCCGAGGTTAACTCGTTTGCCGCACCGGCAAATTGGGACAGCACCAGCACGCCCGGGTCAGCAGGATCTTGTGCTGCTACATACTCTTTTGCCACCAGATTCATCCCGTCGCGCAGCGGGGTGACCAGCCCGACGTCCGCATAGCGGAACACTTTCATCAGGATTTTGCGCTCAAAGTGCTGATTCAGATAGAAAAGTGGAGTCCAGCCGAGCTGACCATAGCGCCCGTTGATGCGCCCTGCTTCGGTCTCCAGCTGGTGACGAATATCCTGGTAAGCCTGAACCTCACCGCGCGAGGTCGGCGCTATCTGGGTATAGCGGATCTTGCCGTGATGCTGCGGGAATTTATCCAGCAGGGTTTCATAAGCGAGGAATCGCTCCGGCAACCCTTTGGAATAATCCAGTCGTTCAACCGAAAAGATATTCTTAACGTGCTTGAGTTCGTCCTTGAGCTGGGCAAGCTTCGGCGGCAGCGGACCAGAGGCCTGCTCGGCGATTTCGTCTGGCTCAATACCAATCGGGTAGACTTCGGTATGGAAATTTCGTCCCCACGCGGTGTGAGATTTGCCGCCGTGAGTGACCAGCCGGGTTTTACCCGACACGCTGTCGAGGAACGCCAGCCTGTCATTTTCCGTCTGGAAACCGAGCAGGTCGTAATCAGACAATGCTTCAAGAATTTCATCATGCTGCGGCAGCGCCGTAAAGATCTCCGGGGTCGGGAACGGAATATGCAGGAAGAAGCCGATCCGGTTCTTCACACCCCGTTTACGCAGCTCCCTGGCGAAGGGCAGCAGATGGTAATCGTGGATCCATAAAATATCGTCTTCTTCGATTAGCGGCAGCAGTTTATCTGCCAGCAGCGCGTTAACGCGCATGTAGCCTTCATAGGATTCACGCTGGAATTTCACCAGATCCAGACGATAGTGAAACGCTGGCCACAGCACGGCGTTTGAGAACTCGGAATAATATTCATCGTAGTCCTTCTCGCTAAGGGCGAAGGAGGCCCACGTGATATTGCCCCGTGACACCTTTTTTAGCGGTTTCTCATCATTACTGATTTCCCCGCTCCAGCCAAACCAGAGACCACCCGCGGCTTTGAGGGCACCTAATACCCCGACCGCCAGGCCACCGGCACTGGCTTTTTTATCATCCGGCGGTGCGATGCGATTAGAGACGACGACTAAGCGACCCATAATGATTTCTCCCGTTGTTTTGCGCTATTTGTTGTTGTTGCTGGTTAGCGACGTCAGATATCCACTGCCAGACGCTGGCGACATTTTCCAGCCGCCATCCGGCAATGGTTTCACCAGATCCCACCTTGACAGACATGCCCTGGGCCTGGTTTACCACCCTGAACCCGGCCTCGTCGGTCAGGTCATCCCCAAAAAAGACTGGCGTACGCCCTTTGAACGGCGCTTCCGCCATAAACGCTGCAATGGCAGCGCCTTTATTAATTCCTGCCGGTTTAATCTCGACCACACATTTACCCGGCTGTAACGCCAGCTCCGGATGGGCTTCCGCCACGCTTCTTGCCACCGCAAATATCGCCGCCTCATGATGGGGCGCCTGACGGTAGTGCAGCGCAAAGGCCATGCCTTTGGCTTCCAGTTCCGTACCGGGAAGCATTTCCAGAGCCGAAGAGAGTTGCGCATGCAGCGCCTGAATCAGCGTGTCGGGGAGTGAAACTATATGCAGTTGATCATGGATATCGCGGCGCTCCGCTCCGTGCACTCCGGCCAGCGGAAAGTGATAAGGACTGGCGAGCACGTCCAGCTCGGCCATTGAGCGCCCTGAAATCAATGCCAGTGCCCCCTCGTTCTGTCGGGAGAGCTGCTGCAAATTCTCTAACACCGTGTCCGGTACAACGACGTCATCCGGATGCGGTTCAATCCCGGCGAGCGTCCCGTCGAGGTCAAAAAAGAAAGCAAATTTTCCGGGCAGTACAGGCGGTGCGGTTAACAAGTCAGCCACCCTAATCCTCCTTACAGTGAACAAAACAGCCATGTAAGTATAGACAGTGTGACGGTGCTCGCCATTTGGCAACCGGCCCGTCAGCAAAACTGGCGGGCCGGTCAGGGGGTCAACTATGGTTAATAGTTGAGCATATTGATGGCTAAAAATAAATCAGACGGTACGCTTCGCTTTTTGCTTGTAGCGGTCGAAGATCACCGCTGCCAGCAGGATCAGGCCGCGTACGACGTACTGAGAGAACGGAGAAATATTAAGCAGGTTCATGGCGTTCTCCACGGTCCCCAGAATGAGGATCCCCGCCACCACATATGAGATTTTTCCGATGCCGCCCTTGAGGGAAACGCCCCCTAAAACGCAGGCTGAGATGACGATCAGCTCATATCCAATGGAGGTCATTGGCTGGCCGCTGGTCATACGCGACGCCAGAATAATCCCCGCCGCCGCCGATACCAGCCCGGAAAGCACGAAGATAATGATCTTGGTCCGTACGACCGGGACACCCGCCAGACGCGCCGCCTCTTCATTGCCGCCAATCGCCAGCGTGTTACGGCCAAAGGTGGTGCGGTTAAGCAGGAAACCGAACAGGATCAAACAGCCTACCGTCAGCCAGATTGGCGCAGGCAGCCCCAGCCAGTTGGCATAGCCCAGCGTGAAGAAACGCTCATCTTCAATCCCCACGGCTTTCCCGTCGGAGATGATATAGGCCAGACCGCGCACGATTTGCATGGTTGCCAGCGTCGTAATCAGGGCGTTAATCTTCAGGCGCGCAATGACAAACCCGTTCACCAGGCCGCTCAGCACGCCGAGCAGCAGCCCGGCCAGCACGCCGATCCACAGGCTTTCGGTCATGTTGATCACCACGGCAGTGGTGACGCCAGCACAGGCAATCACCGAGGCAACCGACAGGTCAAAATCGCCGGAGGCCAGGCAGAACAGCATTCCGCAGGCCACCATGCCGGACATGGAGATAGCCAGCCCCAGCCCCTTCATATTGATGAACGTGGCGAAATTCGGCACAAAAATCGCGCAGGCGACGAACAGGGCAGCAAAGACCACCAGCATGCCGTACTGGTCCCAGATGCGGCCAAAACTGAAAGCCGACTTCGGCGCTCCGGATGTAGTAACAGAGGACATCATTGACTCCTTACTCAGGCGACAGCCTGGCTAACTTTAGGCATGGCGAGACTCAACGCCTGTTGTTCATTCGCCTGTTCATGCAGCAATTCACCGGCAATTTCACCTTCACGCATCACAACAATGCGGTCGGCGACGCCCAGCACCTCAGGCAGATCGCTGGAGGCGAACAGGACCGCCACACCGCGTTTTGCCAGTTCATAGATGACGTTATAGATTTCGTGTTTCGCCCCCACGTCGATACCGCGCGTTGGCTCATCCAGCAAAATGACCTTCATATCTTCCGACAGCCAGCGCCCCAGAATGGCTTTTTGCTGGTTGCCGCCGGACAGGTTCATGATCAGCTGTTCAGCGCCGGGGGTTTTGATGTTCAGCGAACGGATATGGTGATCCGCGTTGCTCGCCTCCCAGCCGTCGTTAATCAGACATCCCGCGCGGATGAACTTGCGCCGGGCAGAGATGTTGATGTTGTCGCGCACCGAGTGCACCGGAATAATGCCCTCGGCCTTTCGATCCTCCGGGCAGAGCATAATCCCCGCGTTAATCGCCTGCGCAGGCTTCTGAATATCGACCTTTTTCCCGTCGACGAAAACCTGGCCCTGGGTTATTCGGGTGCCGCCAAACAGCCCTTTCATCAGCTCGCTGCGCCCTGCCCCCACAAGGCCAAACAGCCCGACGATTTCGCCGCTGCGCACCGAGAGTGAAATGGGCGTGCGCACGCCCGGGGCTTTGACGTTATCCAGACGCAGACGCTCCGGGCCATACTCGCGCGGTTTCCAGTGGTAAATATCCCCCAGATCGCGTCCGACCATCGCCTGCACCAGTTGGTCATGATTGACCTGCTGCATATCGGTGAAGGTGCGCACGTAGCGGCCATCTTTAAACACGGTGATGGCATCGCTTAAGGCAAAAATCTCTTCCATTCGGTGAGAAACGTACAGAATGATGCGGCCCTCTTTGCGCAGCTCGCGGATCACGCGAAAGAGATTTTCTATTTCACGCGCCGAGAGCGAGCTGGTTGGCTCGTCAAAAGCGATAATTTTGGCGTTACGTGCCAGCGCTTTGGCAATTTCCACCATCTGCCACTGGCCGATGGAGAGATACTTAAGGGGCGTTTGCGGATCGACATCCAGCCCAAGGTGCTTGAGCTGCAAGCCCGCTTCATAGTTGAGCAGCGAGCGGTTGACCACGCCGCTTTTATGCGGAAGCTGGCCCAGATAGATGTTCTCCGCCACGGTCATTTCAGGAATGAGATGCAGCTCCTGATAGATGATGGCGACGCCCGCATTTAACGCTGCCGTGGTGTCGGCAAAGGCCACCTCGTCGCCGCGAATAGCCAGCGTGCCGGTGGTGGGCGTGTAGTTGCCGCTGAGAATTTTTAGCAGCGTGGATTTTCCCGCGCCATTCTCCCCCATCAGGGCGTGAACCTGTCCGGCATAGCAGTCGAAGCTGATATCGGTCAGCGCGTTTACACCGGGGAACGTTTTACCGATGCCGCGGAAAGAGAGATACGGATCAGACTGTTGCATAACGACTCCGTGATTCCTGTAGTGTGTACGTCTGGCCCCTCACGGTGAGTGAGGGGCGCAATCACAGCGTATTACTTACCGCCCAGTCCTTTTTTCGCCAGCTCCTCTTTGAAGTTATCGCGGGTGATCAGCACCACATCGGTCACTTCGGTGAATTTCGGCGGCTCAACCCCTTTGGTCACCCAGTTGTAGAGCATTTCGCTGGATTTATAGCCGTGGACATCCGGGCTTGGCAGCAGAGAGCCGTAGAAACCGGTCGCCTGCGCTTTAGACAGTTCGCTCACGGCGTCAACGCCGTTGATGCCGATCCCGATCACGTCCGGTGCTTTAAAGCCCTGGCCTTCCGTTGCACGCACGCCGCCCAGTACGGTGTTGTCGTTCATCCCCACCACCAGCCAGTGCTTCACTTCCGGATGCTGGACGAGCATGGAGTTCGCCGCATCAAAGGCGCCCGGAATATCGTTGGATTTGGTCGGAACTTTGTAGATCTGTTTTTCCGGGAAGCCAGCCGCTTTCAGGGCGTCCATGGACCCGGTGGTACGACGACGGGCGGTGTCCAGCTCGTCAGCGGTAATGGCCATCACGGCGGTCTCTTTGACATCCCAGCCGCGTTTTTGCATCTCTTTGTAGAGCTCCTGGCCCTGACGCTCACCGATTTTAGTGGCCGCCATCATTACCAGCGGAACGGTATCCATCGGTTTACCTTTGGCGTTCACGAACTGATCGTCCACCGCAATCACTTTCATGTCGTAACCGCGCGCTTTCGCGGCAATCGCTGACCCCAGTTTTGGATCCGGCGTACAGATAACGAAACCTTTCGCGCCGCTGGCCGCCAGGCTATCAATGGCGTTCAGCGTTTTCTCACCGTCAGGTACGGCGATTTTAATTACCTCAAATCCCAAATCTTTTCCGGCTTTATCAGCAAATTTCCATTCGGTCTGGAACCACGGCTCTTCCGGCTGTTTAACCAGAAAACCGAGCTTTAAATTTTCAGCGATAGCGGATTGTGACATAACGGCGGCCAGGCCGATGGCCGCCAGCGCTTTAGTAAATTTGTGCATGGTAAACTCCAGCTTTAGCATTCTTATCTGTAGGGAATAATGGCGAACAACTTATTTAATCGGACTTAAAACAAGGCATTAGCGCTTACCTCGTCATAAGCGTTATTGCTGGAGATAGTTTTAGCGGGAAATTAATCATCCATAAGAGAGCGACATCACACCGCAGAATTACAGTAATTGCGTACATAAATTCAGCGAAAAATGACATAAAAAAGGACCTAATTGTCCTACAAATGGAAGGGAGTTAAGCAGGATTATCCATAAGGTCAGCTAAGAAATCCCTGTAACCCGGACGCCTTAGCGCCCGGCAGAAAAATTACCAGCGGTAATAGATGTGTTCAGCATGATCGCGCACGGGGGCGTCGTCACCCAACAGACGAGCAGAGAGCGTCAGCGCAAAGTCAAAAGCGTGCCCCAGCCCCTTGCCGCTGATGAGGTTATTATCCTCAACGACCGGCGCATCCACATATACTCCCTCATCAACGCTCTGCCAGAGATCGCCGGAACAGACGTAGCGACGCCCCTTCAGTAGCCCGTTACCGCCCAGCACCCGCGCGGCCGCAGAGCAGATTGGGCAGATGAGTTTGCCGTGCTCGTCATGCGCGGAAACAAAGCGGAGCACCTGCTTGCTAGCCGCAAGATTGACGCTCCCCTGCGGCCCACCGGGCAACACGACTGCGTCATACAGCGTATTAATGCGCTCCGTTAACGTACTGTCAGCCACCATGGGGATATTATGGTAACTCACTACCGCACGGGACTCCGCACAGGCCAGCGTCTCCACCTCAATCTGTAAACGCCGCAGAATATCAATCGTGATAATCGCTTCTGCTTCTTCAAAACCGGGTGCCAGCAGCACCGCAACGTTAGCCATCATAAACCTCAACGAATGAAAAGATGTAAAACAGTGTTTCACTTTCACTCTTTATCAGATCACAATCTTGCGACGCGATCACAGAACCGTATATTGAGTGAAAATTGATTTAGCTCAAATTTGATACGACAGGATATATTTGCAGATATTATTTCTGATTTAACACTTTTACAGAATTTCCCGCCAAAGAACGTTTCCTGAAACGATAAAAATGAGCGATATCAATTTCACACCTATTAAAATCAACAAGTTATATTAAATACAATCTCTTAACCCTCTTTCTATTCTGGGCTATATTTAAATTTGTAATGTATGGTAAACACAGCCTTATTAAGAGTTTTCTTAAGTCAAAGAGAAGCGTATGCTTATTTAAATCGAACACAGGAAGTGAATTTTCGAGTTTTTTACCTTGCAGAAATCTATTTCTGCCATTCAATCGTCAATACCTGCCGGGTCAGGTTAAGTAGCGGACATCAAGTCCCACAGTCAATAAGGATATGAGAATGACTACCCAAACGATGATGCAAAAACTGAATGCCCAGATGAACCTGGAGTTTTATGCTTCAAATCTGCATCTGCATTTGAGCGCGTGGTGTTCCAGAAAAAGCCTCAACGGCACTGCCACCTTCTTTCGTACTCAGGCGCAAAGTAACGTCACGCACATGATGCGCGTCTTTAACTTTTTGAAAGCTGTCGGGGCAAACCCTACCGTCAAAGAGCTTGAAACGATTGAAGATAATTACACTTCTCTGGAAGAACTGTTTCAGAAAACGCTCGAAGAGTATGAGCAACGCTGTGCGAAGCTGAGCAAACTGGCTGATGAAGCCAAAGCGCAACGGGACATCATTACCCTCAAGTTTTTGCGTGATATGGACAGAGAGCAGCAGCAGGATGGCATGCTGCTGAAGACGCTCGCAGATGAAATCCGCAACGCGAAACGCGCGGGGATTTGTCTGGAGCAGACGGACCGCCATCTTCTCGACATTGCTAACGTGCAACACCACTAAGTCCTTCACCCGCTCCCGTCAGGGCTGAGAGTTCCCCACAAAATAATGCCTACACAGACGGCCCCTCTCCCTTGAGGGAGAGGGCTGGGGTGAGGGGGAACATACGGCTCTGGTGGTCATTCCGTTCACTTTATGTTCCTTGCTACTCTGTCACGGCATAACCGGTGAACGTGCCAGGGTGGCTCAGTCGCCACCACCCTGGCGACCCGGGCTTCCGGCGGAAAATCGCCGCTTCGCGGTACCTTCGGCTTATTCCTTCCGGCTTATCGGGGACGGGCGGAGGTAACATCCCTGTAAAGCCCGCCCTCTCGGCGCATCCCTGCGCCTCGCCCCGGCCTACAGGAAACGCCTCAGCGATTTACAGCCGGACCGAGGCATCGCTGAAAGCCTTCAGTTATTCTGAAGGCAACGTTATCGCTTTTGCTTTCAAATTACTGGGGATCCCTCAGCCCGTCAGGGAGTGGGTACCAACTCCCTGCTTTTGCTGACATTTAACAAATCAGATCTTGCTCCCAATGAATAACCATACATCGTGTAATGATTTGTTTAATTACATTCATTAACGAGGGAGCATCATGATCACCATTGAGTTTATTGTCATTATCCTCTGCCTGCTGATAGGCACCCGCTTCGGCGGGATGGGCCTGGGGCTGATAAGCGGCATCGGCCTGTTTGTTTTGAGTTTTGTCTTTGGTCTGCAACCCGGTAAACCGCCGGTTGACGTGATGCTCACGATCCTCGCCGTCATCGGCTGTGCGGCCACGCTACAGACCGCCGGTGGCCTGAATGTAATGATGCAGTTTGCAGAGCGCCTGCTGCGTAAACATCCCCAGCACATCACCCTTCTCGCACCGTTTACCACCTGGATGTTGACCTTCCTGTGCGGGACCGGGCACGTCGTCTACACCATGTTTCCCATTATCGCGGATATCGCCCTGAAAAAAGGCATACGCCCGGAACGGCCGATGGCGGTGGCCTCGGTGGCATCTCAGATGGCGATCACCGCCTCCCCCGTTTCCGTGGCCGTCGTTTCGCTGGTCTCGATTCTTGGTGCGCAGCACGGTATCGGCCACGCGTGGGGGATCCTTGAAATTCTTGCGGTTTCCGTACCGGCCTCACTGTCTGGCGTCGCCATTGCGGCACTGTGGAGCTTGCGTCGCGGGAAAAACCTCGCAGACGATCCTGAATTTCAGGAAAAGCTGAAAGATCCGAAACAGCGGGAGTTTATCTATGGAGGAACGGAGACGTTGATGGATCAACGTTTCCCGAAACAGGCCTACTGGTCCACGTGGATCTTCTTCGCCGGGATTGCCGTAGTGGTCCTGCTGGGTGCGCTGCCCGAGCTGCGTCCGGCGTTTGAGATCAAAGGGAAAATGACAGCCCTGTCGATGAACCTTGTCATTCAAATGATGATGCTGATCGCCGGGGCCATCATGCTGATGACCTGCAAGGTGAATGCGTCGGCCATTTCAAACGGGGCGGTATTTAAGGCGGGGATGGTCGCGATTTTCTCGGTGTTTGGCGTGGCGTGGATGAGCGATACCTTTTTTCAGGCGCATCTCGACGAGCTGAAAATGGCGCTGGAGGGGGTGGTGAAAAGTCATCCCTGGACGTATGCCATCGTGCTGTTCCTGGTATCAAAACTGGTCAACAGCCAGGCTGCGGCCTTGACCGCGGTCGCCCCGATGGGGTTGATGCTGGGCATCGATCCGAAAATGCTGGTGGCCTTCTTCCCGGCATCCTACGGCTACTTTGTGCTGCCCACCTATCCGAGCGATCTGGCCTGTATCGGGTTCGATCGCTCCGGCACCACCCGCATCGGTAAATTCATCATCAACCACAGCTTTATTCTGCCGGGGCTGATTGGCGTCAGCTGTGCCTGCGTGGTGAGCTATCTGCTGGTGCAGACGTTCTTCTGATCCTTCTGCGGGCGACAGGCTCTGTCGCCCTTCGACGTAAAAGCAGAAAAGAGTTTCTAATTTTAAAACATCGGTTTATTTTAGTGTGACTCACCCTGCGGTGTGAAGCGGAGTTCAATCAGCGCAATCGCTTTCTGGATCGCGCGGAGCGTAACCGGGTCCGCCGCAGCAGGATGGTTGGTGAAATCGATGTTTTTCAGCTGGGTCGACATCTTTTCGCGTACCTCAACCGGCGCGATAACGTCAATCACATCAAGGATTTGTTTGATAACCAGCTGGCAGGCGACGACGTCAGATACCAGTTCCTGATCGGCGCTCAGGTTTTGTGACATGGGGTTCTCCTTATTCAAAGGCCGCCATAGTAGCAAAACAGACGCCCTTCCATCTCCCTCTCGTCGTCCGCAGACATAAAAAAACCTGCCGAAGCAGGTTTTTTTATCAGAACATCGCACCCGGTGGGACGTCTTTAAACGTTGTGCAGTAGTTTGCCCACATGCTTTTCAGGATTTTGCGCAGTTTCATTATGTTGCTCCAGTAACGTGTTATGCAGGTGTTATTGTCAATACGCTTATAATATGACCACCATCACAAAAATCAACCATTTTGTGACCTGCATCACGGTTATTAAACCCTCAGTGCTGCTGGTTTGTTAAAAAAAGCCATGATAAATCCGCACGTTACAGGCTTATAAATTCCAGTAAATGTTTATAAAATTTTTTGAGCGGGCAGGAAGAGAATGAGTGAAAACGTATCCGGCAAAGAGAGCCGTGGATTATCGCCTGCGGCGCTGCTGGTGGCCGGTGCTTTCTTTATGGAGTTTCTGGATGGGACGGTGATCGCCACCGCGTTGCCGGATATGGCAAAAAGCTTCGGCGACCAGGCGGTGGATCTGAATATCGGCATCAGCGCCTATCTGATCACCCTGGCCGTACTGATCCCCGCCAGCGGCTGGATCGCCGACCGCTTCGGCGCGCGAAAAGTGTTTGCCCTCGCGCTGGCGATCTTCACGCTGGCCTCGGTATTTTGCGGCCTGTCCACCACGCTCGATCAGTTCGTTGCGATGCGCGTCCTCCAGGGCATGGGTGGCGCGCTGATGGTGCCCGTAGGTCGCCTGGCCGTGCTACGCACCACGCCAAAACATCAGCTCATCACGGCAATCGCCACCCTGACGTGGCCTGCGCTGGTCGCGCCGATCATCGGCCCGCCGCTGGGTGGGTTCATTACCAGCTATGCCGACTGGCGCTGGATCTTCTTTATTAACGTGCCGCTGGGGATAATCGCCATTTTGCTGGCACTGCGCATCATTCCAGACCTGCATGAAGATACGCGCCGACCGTTTGATTTACCGGGTTTTGTTGTCACCACCCTTGCCATGGTGAGCCTGGTTTATGCGATGGAGTTGATGGGCGCAGAGCCTCTGCGAACAGGATTAACCGCCACGCTGTTTATCGTCGGTGTCGTCGCCTTAAGCCTGGCGCTGCGTCACTTTAAGCGGGCAACCTGGCCGATGATCAGGCTCGATGCGATGCAGGTGCCAACGTTTCGCGTCACCCTGTACGGCGGATCGCTGTTTCGCGCCTCCATCAGCGCGGTTCCGTTCCTGTTACCGCTGATGTTCCAGGTCGGCTTTGGCATGGACGCGTTCCATTCTGGCCTGCTGGTGCTGGCGGTTTTCGTTGGCAATCTCACCATTAAACCGGCGACGACGCCGCTTATCCGCAGCCTGGGGTTTAAGCGGCTGTTGCTAATTAACGGTGCGTTGAATGTCCTGGCGTTGCTGGCCTGCGCGTTTCTTACGCCGCAGACGCCCGCGTGGCTCATCATGCTGATCCTTTATCTGGGCGGCGTTTTCCGTTCGATTCAGTTTACAGCCATCAGTACGCTGGCTTTTGCGGATGTGCCATCGGCGCAGATGAGCTATGCCAATACTCTGTTTTCAACCGCAACGCAGCTTGCCGTGGGGCTTGGGATCACGCTCGGGGCGATTGGTATTCGTATCGGGGAAAAAGTCAGTGAGGCGATGGGGGTTGCCGGTATGCCGGGAATGAGCTTCCGGCTGGCATTTGTGGCAATCGCGCTGATCTGCCTGGTGGGAATGGTTGACACGCTGCGTCTGACTAAAGATGCGGGCAGCGCGGTCTCTTCGAAAAAGTAACGCTATCTGCCGGGCAGGCAACGCACCGCCCGGCAAAGTAAATCAGCCAACAATACCGCGCACGAAGGCTTCAATCTCTTTGTCCTGGCAGTTCTCGAAGAAGCACTGCTGGAAGCGCTGGCCTGATACGGCGGTTTTAACCAGCTCAGGATCGATTGCTCGCAGGGTATCCAGATAGTTTTCTTTCACCACCGCCGCTTTCACCTGGTTCAGGATCCCGGCGTTACGCACCTGCGGCTCTTTACGCTCTGGTGGATAGCCTTCGCCATTGCGTCCGGTAAACGCTTTCTCAAAGATAAAGCGTACGTTCAGTTCTGCCCCCCAGCCGAAGCCCTTAGCAAACGGCAGAGAAAGCGCGTTACCGTTGTTGATTTGCGCAAACAGGAAAGCATCCGCAGGATCGATGCAGTAACCGCAAATCACACCCGGATGGATGTTCAGGGACATCAGCGCGCCCTGCCCGGTACCGCAACCGGTAACAACAAAATCAACGGCTTTAGCGTTAAGCAGAATGCTCGCCATGATGCCCAGGTGAATATAGGTGAGATGATGATCGTTCTCATCACTCATACCGACGTTATAGACCGGAAAACCTTTCTCATCAGCAACGGCTTTCAGCTCATTAAGAATGATGGGATTCTTAGCGGCCTGGCTGTTTTCCATCATCAGTGCAATTTTCATCTTGTCTCTCCTGAATGCATGGCGGGCGATCCCGCTGTGGATACCTTTTCAACTTAACCTTACTATCAAACAAACGCACTTTCAAATTAAGTGAAAACTTGTTTTAAAAAACAAAGATGCGCTCACAATTTCGCGCGGTGGCCCGGCTCGTTGCACAGTGAGAGGGCAGATCCTCCGGCTATTCCAGCCATTGCGTACCATCGCGTTGGTTACAATGGCGTATTTCCCGTCACGCAGAGTGAACCATGAAACGTGTAATCATAGCCGGAACGATCCTGTTGCTCGCCGGGTGCAGTATCAACCGTCAGGCAGAAGTCAGCAGTACGGATGCCCCAAACGGAATTGTGCGCCTCGACTATGGCCAGGCCATGCTGCAAAACGCCTGGTCTGATGAGTATGTTAATAACGGTACGGCAACCAAAGCCTGTCAACATATGGGCTACGCCACTGCGTCAGCCTACGGGCAGCCAATTAAAACCTGCACCCTGATCAGCGGTTCACTCTGTCTGAACGAAAGTGTGACCATTCAGTATAAATGTCAGGGATATGCTGTTACCTCTTCCAGCCAGAATCCGTGGTATTAACCGCTACTGCCAGTCACGCTGGCAGTTTATTTAATAAGAACTAAAACAATTCTCATTAATAAATATAAATGGCGGCAATGCGTTTTATTCCCATTCGTATTTTTAATAAAGAAATATTTATTTTACTTTTTGCAAATAATTAAATAACAAATTATAGTGTCGCTCATCGTGAACCAGAATTAATAAACCGGAGCTGCACCATGTTAAAAACTGAAATGATCGACAAGCTCAATGCGCAAATGAATCTTGAGCTTTTTTCTTCCCTGCTTTATCAGCAGATGAGCGCCTGGTGCAGCTATCACAGCTTTGAAGGGGCGGCCGCCTTCCTGCGTCGTCATGCCCAGGAAGAGATGACGCACATGCAGCGTCTGTTTGATTACCTGACGGACACCGGCAGCCTGCCGCGCATTGATAACGTGGCATCGCCTTTTGCCGAATACGGCTCTCTTGATGAACTGTTCCGCGCCACCTATGAGCATGAACAGCTGATCACCCAGAAAATTAATGAACTGGCTCATGCCGCCATGACCAGCCAGGATTATCCAACCTTTAATTTCCTTCAGTGGTATGTGGCTGAACAGCACGAAGAAGAGAAGCTGTTTAAATCCGTGCTGGATAAATTATCTCTGGCAGGTAAATCCGGGGAAGGTCTGTACTTCATTGATAAAGAGCTGTCGACGCTCGATACCCAGAATTAACAGAAAAGCGGTGCTGAGTTTTCAGCACCGCATTATTTAATGGCGGCAGATTTTACTTTCGTGAGTGGAAAATCCGTCTGCTGCTGGAATGAATTTTCCGCGCGCCGCCAGAAACGCCACCAGCTCCGCGGCCGTCATCTCCGAAGCTGAACAGGTATGGAAACGCGCCGCTTCGCCAAAGCTGGCATGTATCGCCTCAACCAGACTCTCCTCCGTATAGCGCTCACCTGACTCAATCATCATATTCAGCACGTCGTGTCCGTGAATTGACATGGTTACCTCTCGCAAATAAAAAGCAGACTAAACGTTCCCTCTACGGCACGCTTTGCGCTGGCGCAGGTTACCCTTTTCTTTTTGTAAATTAATTATTACACCCTATGTAACGGTGATTTGACGAGATGGTGCTTTTCCCTTACTCTGCGCCGCAGAATGAGTCGCGGTATGGAAGCGTTGTAGAGGAAAGCGTGAAGAACAGAACTCTGGGAAGTATTTTTATCGTCGCCGGAACGACAATTGGCGCAGGAATGTTGGCCATGCCGTTGGCTGCCGCCGGCGTCGGGTTTGGGGTTACCGTAGTGCTGCTTGGCGGTCTGTGGGCCCTGATGTGTTACACCGCGCTATTATTGCTGGAGGTTTATCAGCATGTCCCTGCCGATACTGGCTTAGGCTCCCTGGCTGCACGCTATCTTGGACGCTACGGGCAGTGGATCACCGGTTTCAGCATGATGTTCCTGATGTACGCCCTGACTGCCGCTTACATCAGCGGCGCCGGGGAGTTGATTGCGTCAAGTATCAATGACGGCTTCGGTGCGTCGCTTTCACCGGAAACAGGCGCCATTGTCTTTACGCTGATCGGTGGCGGCGTAGTTTGCGCGGGCACATCGCTGGTCGATCTGTTTAACCGTTTTTTGTTCAGCGCCAAAATTCTCTTCCTGATTGTGATGCTGGTGCTGCTGGCACCGCATGTGCACAAGGTTAACCTGCTCTCCCTCCCGCTGGAGAAAGGTCTGGCGCTTTCGGCCATCCCGGTTATTTTCACCTCCTTCGGTTTTCACGGCAGCGTGCCGAGCATTGTGAGCTATATGAACGGTGATATTCGCAAGCTGCGCCGCGTCTTTGTTATCGGCAGCGCCATTCCGTTGATTGCTTACCTGTTCTGGCAGCTGGTGACGCTGGGCAGTATTGATTCCAATACCTTTATCGGCCTGATGGCAGAGCATTCTGGTCTGAATGGATTCCTGGTTGCCCTGCGTAACGTGGTGGCCTCTTCACACGTGGAGCTGGCGGTACATCTGTTTGCAGACCTGGCGCTGGCAACCTCCTTCCTCGGCGTAGCGCTTGGCCTGTTTGACTATATGGCGGATCTGTTCCAGCGTCGCAATACCGTTGCCGGACGCTTACAGACGGGGGCGATGACCTTCCTGCCGCCGCTGGCCTTCGCGCTCTTTTACCCGCGCGGGTTTGTGATGGCGCTGGGGTATGCTGGCGTGGCGTTATCGGTACTGGCCCTGCTGCTGCCTTCCCTGCTGGCGTGGAAGAGCCGCCAGCAACATCCGCAGCAGGGGTATCGCGTAGCGGGCGGTACGCCAATGCTGTGCGCGGTGTTTGGTTGTGGGGTGGTGATTATTCTGGTGCAGGTGCTGATTGCAGCGGGAATGCTGCCGGAAGTGGGATAACTTATTTATACAGGTCCTGAGGTACTGTTCCGTTCACCTTAAGATCAACAGAATATAATTTTTTCACAGCATGTGAACGGGATAAGGGGGCCGCCGCGGCCCCCTTATCAATCCCCGCGGCCCCGCGGAAAATCGGTGCTTCGCACTGCGCTCACCTCCCGACCATCTGCCTGCGGTCGGCTCAACTCGACATCCTGTCTCGATTCGCCTCTGGCCGGCATCCATGGCGTCCAGCCCTTGTCATCTGATCTCCGGTACGCCGATTTTAGCGGGGACTCAACACCCGTGCCCCATTCAGGCCACAGTAATAAATGATTTAATGCAGGCAGCAGCTTTTAAACTTCTTCCCGCTCCCGCACGGGCACGGATCGTTACGCCCCACCTTCGACCCGTTCACGATCGGCTTTTTCGCTTCCGGCTGCTGCGGGTTAGCCACCCAGTAGTTATACAAACGCAGCGCCGCAGGCTGAATGCTTTCGATGCTGGCCATGTACTCCTCTTCGGTCAGCGCATCCAGCTTCTCGCTGTTCTCTTCCGTCCCGTGCAGGGCAATCACCGCCAGGTCCGCTTCCAGCGCTTCCGGCAGGGATGACCAGTCCGTCAGCGCCACGCCGCGCATGTAGCCATAGCACCACTCTTCCACCACGGTATAGCTCTGACCGTCAACGTCGTTATAGCCAAACAGCGGTTCAAACTGATCCGGGTATTCGCTCAAACGCTCGGCAATATCGTTCATGTGCTTAAAGCAGAGATCGATAAAACGGTTCATCTCACGATCGTTTTTCCAGCGCGGAATATATTTCTCACCACCCCAGACCGCCACCAGCCAGGTGTCGGGCTCCACCACAACGGGACCGGAAAGTACTGAGGTAAGCATGCCGTCCAGTTCGGACACGTCAATCACGGATGCATCGTCGTGACCGTAAGAGATTAATGTCTCTTCCAGCCACGCCATCTCGCTTTCATTTAATGGGCCTTCAGCCATTGCTGATACTCCTGATAAAAAAAACGATCCTGACATATATCGCCGCGCGTGCCTATCTGAAGTTTAGGTCTTTATTGCTGCAAAAACGTGCAAATCGTGACCGTTGCACAACTTATGGGCTTTGTTGTTAAGGAGATGTGATCTCCGCTGTAAATTCATCTCATCCCGCAAAGACGCATAAAACGGCGCTCTATACTCAACGTGTTGTGACCCGGTCAAGGGATTAACCATTCTGGCAACCTTTTTGCTTAATGTTCTGCGCGCTTCGCGGTGCGTGGGATCCTCGCCGTATTAAGCATGAGATTGCTTCTAAAGTGCATTTTGTTCTCGCTCTTGTTTTTGGATTTACGATGCCATCAGGCGTTCGGGTTTCTACCTGGTGCAAAAACCTCTTTGCTAAGGAACATAATAATGTCGCTGAAATTTACCAAAACTCCCCTCTCCCTGGTGCTGGCCGGTTGTCTGATGACGGCCTTTTCCGCGCAGGCCGATATCGTCATCGGCGTGGCCGGGCCGTTCACAGGCCCGAACGCAACCTACGGCGATCAATACTGGCATGGCGCTACGCAGGCGGCAGAAGACATTAACGCCGCCGGCGGGATCAACGGTGAGAAAATCAAACTGGTTCAGGGCGACGACGCCTGCGAGCCCAAACAGGCCGTCGCCGTTGCCAACCGCTTAGTCGATCAGGATAAGGTGAAAGCGGTCGTCGGCCACTTCTGCTCCTCGTCGACCATGCCCGCCTCCGAGGTCTACAGCGATGCCGGGATCCTCTCCATCACCCCCGGCTCAACGAACCCGCTTATTACCGAACGTGGCATGAGCGATATATTTCGCATGTGCGGACGTGACGACCAGCAGGGCCAGGTCGCCAGCGATTTCATTCTTGATAAGCTGAAAGCCAAACGGGTGGTCATCATCCACGATAAAGACACCTACGGTCAGGGGCTGGCGGACGCCACTAAGGCGGCGCTGGCGAAACGCGGCGTGAAGGAGGTGATGTACGAAGGGTTATCCCGCGGGGAGAAAGACTTTAACGCGCTGGTGACCAAAATTGGCGCACAAAAACCGGACGTGGTGTTCTTCGGGGGCTGTCACCCGGAAGCGGGTCCGCTGGTTCGCCAGATGCGTGAACAGGGCGTGCAGGCGAAGTTCTTCTCGGGAGACTGTATCGTCAATGAAGAGATGGTCACCGCCGCCGGTGGGGCGCAATACACCAACGGTATTTACATGACCTTCGGTAAAGATCCGCGCCTGATCCCGGACGGAAAAGCCGTCATCGAGAAATTCCGCACCGGTAAATTTGAACCTGAAGGATACACCCTCTACGCCTACGCGTCTGTGCAGGCTATCGCGGCGGCATTCAAGGCCACGAAAGGGACGGATTCCGCAAAAGCCAGCGAGTGGCTGAAGGCCAACCCTGTCGACACGGTGATGGGTAAAAAAGCCTGGGACAGCAAAGGTGACCTCAAAGTCTCTGACTACGTGGTCTATCAGTGGGATGACAAAGGCAAATATAAAGAAGTGCCATAACGGGACGGAATCTGCTCAGCGCCGGCAGGTCTGACTGTCGGCGTAACCCTTTATTCAGGTGCGCGACCATGAGTACATTCTTCCTGCAACAATTAATTAATGGCTTAACGCTGGGTTCGGTCTACGGTCTTATGGCCATCGGCTACACCATGGTGTACGGCATCATCGGTATGATCAATTTCGCCCACGGCGAAGTGTATATGATCTCCGCCTATCTCTCGGCCATTGGCCTGGCCCTGCTGGCGTTTTTTGGACTCCACTCCTTTCCGCTGCTGATCCTGGGGACGCTGGTTTTCACCATCGTGGTCACCGGGGTTTACGGCTGGACGATTGAGCGCATCGCCTATAAGCCGCTACGCAACTCGACGCGTCTGGCGCCGCTGATTTCGGCCATCGGGATGTCGTTGATACTGCAAAACTACGTCCAGCTCAGCCAGGGCCCGCGCCAGCAGGGCGTGCCCACCATGCTTGATGGCGTGCTGCGTTTTCACCTCGGCGAAGGGTTTGTCCAGATAACCTATACCAAAGTCTTTATTCTCATCGCCTCGTTCGCGGGCATGCTGGTGCTGACCTGGATTATCAACCGTACCCGCTTAGGACGCATGTGCCGTGCGGTACAGCAGGATCGTAAGATGGCCTCCATCCTGGGTATCAACACCGACAGAATTATTTCACTGGTGTTTGTTATCGGCGCAGCCATGGCCGGGCTGGCGGGCGTGCTAATCACCATGAATTACGGCACCTTTGATTTTTACGTCGGGTTTGTTATCGGCATCAAGGCCTTTACGGCGGCGGTGCTGGGCGGCATCGGCTCTCTGCCCGGTGCGATGCTTGGCGGGCTGATTCTGGGCGTCGCAGAAGCGCAATTCTCCGGGATGGTGAACTCGGATTATAAAGACGTGTTCTCGTTTGGATTGCTGGTCTTAATTCTGATCTTTCGTCCTCAGGGGCTGCTGGGCCGCCCCGTCGTGGCTAAAGTGTAAGGAACAACGCGATGACCTCTGACGGTTTTTCCCTGAAGCGCTGCATTCTGGACTCGATTTTTTCCGGAATGATCGCTCTGATTATTTTCGGCCCGATTGCGGGCGTGATACTGGATGGTTACAGCTTTACCTTTGACGGCCAGCGGCTGGCGTGGATTGTTGGCACGGTGATGTTGGGACGCTTTTTGCTGAGCGCGTTTTCAGCTACGGCGGCCGGAAGACGTTTACAGGCGCGGTTTGAATCCAACAATGCGGGGGTGTATGTCCGGCCGCCGGCGTATAAAAGCCGCATGCGCTGGATCATTCCGCTGATTGTCACGCTGGCGATCTGCTTCCCGTTTGTGGCCACTAAATACGTTCTGACGGTTGCCATTCTCGGACTGATCTACGTCCTGCTCGGTCTTGGGCTGAACATTGTTGTTGGCCTGGCAGGGCTGCTGGATCTGGGTTATGTCGCCTTCTATGCCATCGGCGCTTACGGGCTGGCGCTCGGGTATCAGTATCTGGGGCTTGGGTTCTGGAGCATGCTGCCACTGGCGGCGCTAATGGCCGCGGGCGCGGGCGCCCTGCTCGGCTTTCCGGTGCTGCGCATGCACGGGGATTATCTCGCCATCGTCACGCTCGGGTTTGGCGAGATCATCCGCCTGGTGCTGAACAACTGGCTCACCTTCACCGGCGGGCCTAACGGCGTTTCAGCCCCTGCCCCGACCTTTTTTGGCCTGGAGTTTGGCCGACGCGCCAAAGAAGGCGGCGTCCCCTTCCACGAGTTCTTCGGCCTGACCTATAACCCCAACTTGAAGTTTATCTTCATCTATGCGGTGCTGTTCCTGGTAGTCATGCTGGTGCTGTACATTAAACACCGGCTGACCCGAATGCCCATCGGACGGGCGTGGGAAGCGCTCCGTGAGGATGAGATTGCCTGCCGTTCCATGGGGCTGAATCACGTTCTGGTCAAACTCTCGGCCTTCACCCTGGGCGCATCGACGGCAGGTATCGCCGGGGTGTTTTTTGCCACCTACCAGGGGTTTGTTAACCCGACCTCTTTCACCTTTTTTGAATCGGCCCTGATCCTCGCCATTGTGGTCCTGGGCGGGATGGGCTCCACCGTCGGCGTCGTACTGGCCGCCTTTGTGCTGACCGTCACGCCGGAACTGCTGCGCAGCTTTGCGGAATATCGCGTGCTGCTGTTTGGCATGCTGATGGTAGTGATGATGATCTGGCGTCCTCGCGGTCTGATCCGCATCAACCGCAGCGGATTTGCCGTGCGTAAAGGAGTGGCGCCATGAACGCAACGATTTTACGTGTAGAACATCTGATGATGCACTTCGGCGGGATCAAGGCCTTAAACGACGTCAATCTTGAGGTGCAGCGCGGCTCCATTACCGCACTCATTGGGCCTAACGGCGCGGGAAAAACGACCGTCTTTAACTGCCTGACCGGTTTCTACCGGGCCTCCGGCGGCAACATTCTGTTCAATGCACGAAATAAAACCACCAATGTCATTCAGGTGCTCGGCCAGAAATTCCAGCCGGGCGACTGGCTCAACCCGGCGCAGCTTGGTCAACGCCTGTTCTATAAGATGTTTGGCGGCACGCATCTGGTGAACCGCGCGGGTCTTGCGCGCACGTTTCAGAACATCCGCCTGTTCCGCGAGATGTCGGTTGTGGAAAACCTGCTGGTGGCACAGCACATGCGCGTCAACCGCAATCTGCTGGCGGGGGTGCTGAACACCCCTGCGTATCGACGGGCAGAGAACGATGCGCTGGACCGGGCGTTTTACTGGCTGGAGGTGGTGGATCTGGTGGATTGCGCGAACCGTCTGGCCGGGGAAATGTCCTATGGCCAGCAACGACGCCTCGAAATCGCCCGCGCCATGTGTACCGGCCCGGAGATGATTTGTCTCGATGAACCTGCTGCCGGCCTGAACCCGGTGGAAACGCACAAGCTGAGTGAGATCATCCGGTTCCTGCGCGACCACCATGACATCACGGTTCTGCTGATCGAGCATGATATGGGGATGGTGATGGGCATTTCAGATGACATCATTGTGCTCGATCATGGCGATGTGATTGCCAGAGGTAAACCGGCTGAAATCCAGCACAATGAAAAAGTGATTGCCGCGTATCTGGGCACCGACGAAAGCGAGGTAAATCTGTGAGCGAACCGATGCTTCAGTTTCAGGATGTGGATGTTTTCTACGGGGTGATCCAGGCGTTGAAGCAGGTTTCGCTTGAGGTTAACAAAGGGGAAACCGTGGCCCTGATTGGCGCTAACGGCGCGGGGAAGTCAACATTACTGATGTCTGTCTTTGGTCAGCCCCGGATCCGCAACGGGCAGATCCTCTTCTGCGGCGAGGATATCAGCCACAAATCCACCCACTATGTTGCCACCGGCGGCATCGCGCAGGCACCTGAGGGACGACGCATTTTCCCGGATATGTCTGTAGAAGAGAACCTGCTGATGGGGACAATCCCCGTCGGCAATCAGCATGCAGCGGAAGATATGCAAAGCATGTTCGACCTCTTCCCCCGCCTCAAGGAGCGACGTTACCAGCGGGCGATGACGCTCTCCGGCGGTGAACAGCAGATGCTGGCTATCGCCCGCGCGCTGATGAGCCGTCCTAAACTTCTGCTGCTGGATGAACCCAGCCTCGGCCTCGCGCCAATCGTGGTTAAACAGATTTTCCAGACGCTGCGCGAACTGGCCCGTAACGGAATGACGATTTTTCTGGTCGAGCAGAATGCGCACCACGCGCTGAAGTTGTCCGACCGCGGCTATGTGATGGTTAACGGGCAGATTCGGTTAAGCGGCAGCGGCGAGGCGTTGCTGAAGGATCCGGAGGTGAGGAAGGCGTATCTGGGTGGCGTGTGAAACGAAAAGGCTATAGTGAGAAAAACTCACAGTGATTGCGATTATTAATCGTTTTTCAAAAACGCACGCCTTCCAATATTATCCTCTCGACCTACCCTGACGGTGGGCCAATTAAAACATTCAGGCGCAAACTGAATAGTCATAATGAGAGGAACCGGGGCAAACATGACACTTGATGCTTTATTTCAGTTAATGAAAATTATATCGCCATCTGAAATTCCATCAGATGGCGATTTAGCGAATTTTATGACCCTGCTTATCTCCACCAAAAATCATTCTGACGCCCTGTTACCGTTTTCGCAGCGCGCGTATATGCTTTCAGTTGCCTATCGCGATCCCCAAAAAGCAGCTGCGTTGCTTTCATCCTGTCAGCCCGAAGCAGGCAACCCTCTCCCGCTGCTCAACTTCTCTGGCTGGCCGGACGTGCGTTACGCCACTTCTGGTGAATTACAGACGCCCGAGTCTAAGGACTATTTTCACAAGATTTCGTCTGCCGCCACGCTATTACGTGCGGCAATTATTGACGCTGAGCAACAGAAAAACACGCCAGCATTTTATATTCTGGATAAGGTGCTCTACCTGAACAGCGCTTTGCCAGAACGTTATAAAAAGATGGTAAATATATCTTATTCATAACGGTATTAATAAATCCGACTGTCATCGTATTCCAGATAATCGATATCCAGCGCCGGAACGACCGGGGTATGGTTTTGCAGCCAGGCCAGAAGATGCTGAATGCTCTCTCTTTTGAGTGAATTTTTTGGCCAGACGAGGTAGTAGCCATCCCCCGTCGCGATAGCTTCCCTGAAAGGCAGGCCCAGCAGGACACTTTTCAGGGCATCAAGCGTGAGATGCAGGTCGGCGATAGCGATGCCGTGCCCGTTCATCGCGGCAATACTTCCCTGTTCAAGGGTATCGAACACCATACCGCTGCTCATATCGAGCCCCGGGAACAATCCTGTTCTTCGCAGCCAGCGCCGCCAGTCACGTCTGTCCGGTGAAGGATGGATCAGAACGCATTGCGGAAGCCGCTGCCGGGCCGGTTCGATAAGTGATGGAGTACAAACCGGGATAAGCCATTCATGAAATAGCAGTTGGCTTTCCGTTGTGTCACCAAAACGCCCATTGCCGAGAAGAATGGCGCAATCGTAGGGCTCAAGATTGAAATCAACGGTGTCAATGTCCATCCAGACGCTGGCAATCTCAACCTGTGGTTTTGCATGGTTGTTGCGAAAAGATCGCAGCACGTCGAGAAGCCATCTCATGGTCAGGGTACTGGGTGCTTTAAGCCGCAGCAGGTGGTTTTCACTACGAAATACCCGGCAGGCCCATTCAATGCTCGTGAAGCTTTCGTTCAGCTGCCCGGCAAGCACTCGCCCGGCTTCAGTGACCTCCACCCGAGGACCTTGCCTTTTGAAAAGCTCGCAGTCGAACCACAGTTCAAGGGTACGAACATGTCTGCTGACCGCGCCCGGCGTAATATTGAGCGTTTCAGCGGCTTTACTGAAGGAGTTCAACCGCGCAGCAACTTCAAACGCACGCAGTGCATACAATGGCGGTAAAGACATAGCGTCCCTTAAATGAAAATTTCATTATGCTAAAACTTGTTCCGGGGCAACGCCAGCAAGTAAATTATGGAGAAACACAATGATCCCCAATATACCGAGTCATATCGATAGGGGTCAAAATCGATATGCAAAAAGCTGCGGACAAACTCGTAGCCATTAGCAAAGATGTTTATCTGAACGGCTGCAACAGCGATTACAAACACCATATATGCGATAAATAGCGGGTATTTACGCAGCCTGTTAACTTTTAGTTTACCGAGATAAAGCAGGAAAAAAATTGCCACAGATACAACAAAATACACGATAGCAGGCCAAACAGGTGGATGAAGCGAAAATTCTAATTCTTGTGACATAATCAATTCTCTTTAGCTATATGGTACATCTGCCAACCCGTAATACTCCCACTGGTCAAATCCAGCGCCATTGCGGTTTTAGATGCCTCTTGCCAACCGTAGTTCATATCCTGTACGTTCGAGAGCTTGTCACCGGAGAACAATGTTTTGATCATTTGTTGATACCCTTGCCCAGCCCATTTGCAAGCTCTTCCACTTTTTCTAAGGAAAATCCAAATGAAGTTATCTGCGAAACTGCCGCAGGGCAATCGATGAAACGGAGATAAAAGGATTTACGTGATAAGGAAACGCCCTCAACGCATAATGATCGAAAAATTATGGTTGTGCATGGGTCAGGCACGAAAAATAAGATTTGTTGTCAGGAAGGGGGGATTGCAGGCACAAAAAAACCACCTTTCGGTGGTTTCACGACACTGCTTATTGCTTTGATTATTCTGCTTTTTCCCATGGTAGCCGGAGTGGGACTTGAACCCACACAGCGCGAACGCCGAGGGATTTTAAATCCCTTGTGTCTACCGATTCCACCATCCGGCCAGGGAAGAAAGTGGAGGCGCGTTCCGGAGTCGAACCGGACTAGACGGATTTGCAATCCGCTACATAACCGCTTTGCTAACGCGCCTTAAATCTGTTGTCTTTCGACCTGCACCCGCAAACTGCAGATGCATTAATCTGGAGCGGGAAACGAGACTCGAACTCGCGACCCCGACCTTGGCAAGGTCGTGCTCTACCAACTGAGCTATTCCCGCATGTTATCAAGTAACTATTTAACTACTTCCTAACCACTTGATTTCATTGTCGTCCGGCTAACTGTGCCGCCGTTCGATGCGTTGCATTCTACTGATATGACGTTTTGAGTCAACGTTATTTTTTGCATCTCAGGATCGTTTGCTGAAAATTAAGCCGAAACGATCACTGTTCAAGCAAATCACCGCGCGCAGCGTTCAAATATTGCAGCATTGACCACAGCGTCAGCACCGCCGCAACCCACAGCAGACCAATGCCGGCCCACTCTACCCAGGCATTCGGACGCCACAGCATCCATACCAGCGCCGCCATCTGTGCGGTGGTTTTAACTTTACCGATCCAGGACACCGCCACGCTGCTGCGTTTACCCAGCTCCGCCATCCACTCGCGCAGGGCAGAGATAATAATCTCACGGCCAATCATGGTCGCGGCAGGCAGCGTTACCCACCAGGTATGATAATGTTCCGCCACCAGCACCATCGCGATTGCCACCATCACCTTATCCGCAACCGGATCGAGGAACGCGCCAAAGCGGGTACTCTGGTTCCAGCGACGCGCCAGATAACCATCAAACCAGTCCGTAACGGCAGCGATCAGGAAAATCAGCGCACAGGCAAAAGGCGCCCAGACGACCGGCAGGTAAAATGCCAGGACGAAGAACGGAATGAGCACAACGCGAAAAAGAGTGAGCAACGTAGGGATATTAAATCGCATGATGACGGTAACTGTCTGTTGTCAGTAAAATTTAGCTCTATGTTGCTACAGAGCCCTCAATGTTTCAACGAGTAGTAGATCTTTTCTGCCAGCCCTTGCGAAATACCCGGCACTTTTGCAATTTCTTCCATACTGGCGTTGAGTAATCCTTGCAATCCGCCCATATACTTCAACAGCATCTGGCGACGTTTTGGCCCGACGCCTTCAATCGTCTCAAGGGTACTGGTATTTTTCACTTTCGCCCGTTTTTTACGGTGCCCACTGATGGCGTGATCGTGCGACTCATCGCGGATATGCTGGATCACGTGCAGCGCAGGGGAATCCGGCGGCAGGCTAAAGCCCTCGCCTTCCGGCTCAAAGAACAGCGTTTCCAGGCCAGCCTTACGATCTGCCCCTTTCGCTACCCCTAGCAGCAGCGGATGGTTCTTATCCCACTCCACGTCGAGCGATTCAAATACCGCCTTCGCCTGCCCCAACTGCCCTTTCCCGCCGTCGATAAGGATAACGTCCGGGATTTTGCTCTCTTCAATCGCTTTACCATAGCGACGGCGCAGCACCTGGTTCATGGCGGCATAATCGTCACCGGGCGTAATGCCAGTGATGTTATAGCGACGATACTCTGCCCGCAGCGGACCGTTGGCATCAAAGACCACACACGACGCCACGGTCTGCTCACCCATCGTATGGCTGATGTCGAAGCATTCCATGCGTTTCACTTCCGGCAGCTTAAGCAGCGTAGCAAGCGCGGTTAAACGCTGGCTGACGGTCGACTGCTGGGACAGTTTGGTGGTCAGCGCCGTGGCGGCATTGGTTCGCGCCAGCTTCAGATAACGCGCGCGATCGCCGCGCGGTTTCGTCTGAACATTCACCCGGCGGCCTGCCAGCTCTGAAAGCGACTCCGCCAGCAGGGTTTTATCATCGAGCGTGAAGTCGAGCAGGATCTCCGAGGGCAGCGTACGCATCTGGCTGCCCTGCAAATAAAACTGGCCGACGAAGGTCTCCACCACTTCACCCAGCTCAGTGCCGCCCGGCACTTTCGGGAAGTAGCTGCGGCTGCCGAGCACTTTGCCCTGACGAATAAAAAGCACATGAACGCAGGCCAGACCGGCGTCAAAGGCTACGCCGATAACATCGAGGTCGTCGCCCGTATTGGAAACAAACTGCTTCTCGGTCACCCTGCGCACCGCCTGAATCTGGTCGCGGATGCGTGCGGCCTCCTCAAATTCCAGCGCCGCGCTGGCTTTTTCCATACGGGCAATCAGTTGCGTCAGCACCTGATCGTCTTTCCCGGCTAAAAACAGGCGGACATATTCCACCTGCTGCGCGTACTCTTCTTCGCTCACCAGCCCTTCAACGCACGGCCCCAGGCAGCGGCCAATCTGATATTGCAGGCATGGCCGGGAGCGGTTGCGATAAACGCTATTTTCGCACTGGCGAACAGGAAAGATTTTTTGCAAAAGCGCCAGCGTTTCCCGCACGGCATAACCGTTCGGGAACGGGCCGAAATATTCACCTTTCGCATGCTTAGCGCCACGATGCATCGCCAGCCGCGGGTGCGTGTCGCCGCTCAGGAAGATAAACGGATAGGATTTGTCATCGCGCAGCAGAACGTTGTAGCGCGGCTGATACAACTTAATGTAGTTGTGCTCAAGGAGCAGCGCTTCCGTTTCCGTATGCGTTACGGTGACATCAATGTTGTGTATAAGTGCGACCAGCGCTTCGGTTTTACGGGAGGCAAGGTTGCTGCGGAAATAGCTGGAAAGGCGTTTCTTCAGATCTTTCGCCTTACCGACATAGATAACCGTACCGCCAGCATCGTACATACGGTAGACGCCTGGCTGGCTGGTGACGGTTTTCAGAAATGCTTTTGAATCGAACGCTTCACTCACTGACTTATTAACGACTCCGCATTGCACAAACCATGGCGAATGGCCAGGTGAGTCAGTTCGACATCACCGTGAATGTTCAGTTTACTGAACATTCGATAGCGATAGCTGTTGACCGTTTTCGGGCTGAGATTCAGCTGCTCTGAGATCTCATTCACCTTCTGACCTTTAGTGATCATCAGCATAATCTGCAATTCGCGCTCAGACAAACTGGCAAACGGAGATTCCGTTTTTTCCGGTTCAATCTGACTCAGCGCCATCTGTTGAGCAATATCAGAAGCGATGTAGCGCTGCCCGGCGTGTACGGTGCGGATCGCATTGACGACTTCCTGCGGCGCGGCGCCTTTACTGAGATACCCGGCAGCACCCGCCTGCATAACCCTGGCGGGCAGCGGATTTTCGGTATGGACGGTCAGCATGATAACTTTGGTATCAACGAACATGCGCGCGATTTTGCGCGTGGCTTCAAGCCCGCCAATACCGGGCATGTTCATATCCATCAGCACCACGTCTGCGGAGTTAGCGCGACACCATTTGACGGCATCTTCGCCACAACACGCCTCGCCGGCAACTTTAATACCCTTTATATCTTCAAGAATGCGTCGTATCCCTGCGCGCACCAGTTCGTGGTCATCAACAAGAAGGACGTTGATCAAAGGAAATGTCTCCAGAATAGGGATAACGCTACTGACTGCTAATTGGGTTTATATTAACGGTTTTCCATGCAAGATTAAAACGCTAAAAAATCGGCTATTCGATTCTGGTCTCGTTTTTGGAAATTAAGCTGTACAGTAAGTGGAAAGAAAACCCTTGCCCGCCGGGCTTTTACCGCTATTTTTTAGCATCGACATTCGAAAAGTTACTAAAACAGTTGTTAACTCAAACGAAAAAGAGCGCGCGATTTTTTGTAACAACAATTAACGAATAGCGAACCGGGGATAAACATTTAATTGTCGCTAACATATTGGACAGGGTACCTTCATAATCCGCGCCGCCCAATAATCACTGCGCGATAAGTATAAAAAACAACCACTGCATTTTTTGCCGTAGCTTGTGGTATACTCCGCCGCCTTAACTTTCATCGTCGCGCTCATGCGCTGTTTTATAATGAGGAAAATAAATGAGCACACCTGAATTTGCCACTGCCGAGAATAACCAGGAACTGGCACAGGAAGTAAACTGCCTGAAGTCGCTGCTGACGCTTATGCTACAGGCGATGGGCCAGGCTGATGCTGGTCGTGTGATCATTAAAATGGAAAAACAGATCGCGCAGATGGAAGACCAGGCGGAATCCGCTGTTTTTGCCAATACGGTTAAGCAAATTAAACAAGCCTACCGCCAGTAACAAAAACGGCTGGATGCAAAGCATTCAGCCGTTTTCTCGTCTGACACGCAGAACGTGATATCAGTCAGATAAGCCCCGTCGCCGCGGCATAACACGCTATCTGGATCTTATTCGGTGCGTTGAATTTCTTCTGCATATTCTTTTGATGGAAATTGACGGTATTTTCCGAGATGGAGAGAATGATGGCGATTTCTGCCGACGTCTTCCCTTCTGCGGTCCACTTCAGAATTTCCCGCTCACGCTTGCTGAATTTCATTTCAGGCGGCATCACCGTCTCATGTTCAAAGCGCAACAGTGTAGTGAGCGCCATCTGGACGAGCATTTGTAAACGCAGCTCAACTTCTTCACTGGATATCGAGTGTGCCTGTAAGCTGGTACATGACACGGAGAGGAAACCGAGCGCATGATTTGGCATCATCAGACACTGCGTTATTCCCTTGCGTAAACCGTGGTCCCGCGCGCCGTCCCATAATTGCTGGGCATCCGTGAATAATTCATCCGTCCAGGGCAAATGTCCATGAATGAAATTCTCCGGCTTCAGCACCGGGTCAATGGCGAAATAATTCTCGGACTGATATTGCGCCATCCATTGTTGCGGATAACTGGAATGGACGGAGGTTCGCGGGCGGGTAAATGGCACAGGGTGTCGAACACAAAGCGCATAATAATCGAATTCAAGCGCCTGCGTTTGTCGCTGAAGTTCCTGATATACCTCTTCGGCACAGGTCATTTCCTGAAACCGGAGGAAGCATTCCCGTCGCCAGGTGAAAAAGTCTATATCCCTCATACTTACTGAATGAAGCCTCTGATAAAGATAATCATTATTATGGTGAATATAACCTAACACATAAAGCATGATTATTTATATAAAATATCGGCCACAGGCAGATTATCTTTAATTTGGCGATGGCTTATCCACATCAGGCGGAATAAAAAAGCAACAGAACGGAGTTTAAGGGAGGATAATTTGCTCCAGAAGCGGCATCTGGAGCAAATTGAACGCTAAAATGCTACTGCATTAAGAATTTTTCAAGGAACTGACGGGTACGGGGCTGCTGCGGATTGACAAACAGCGCTTTAGCCGGCCCCTGCTCAACTATTCTCCCCTGATCCATGAAAATAGCCCGATCGGCAACGTCGCGAGCGAAGCTCATTTCATGCGTCACAATCACCATCGTGCGTTTCTCCTGCGCTAGCTGTCGGATCGTGTTCAGTACTTCCCCGACCAGCTCAGGATCGAGCGCGGATGTGGGTTCGTCAAACAGGATCACATCCGGGCGCATCGCCAGCGCGCGCGCAATGGCGACACGCTGCTGCTGCCCGCCAGATAAGCGACGCGGATAGCTCGTCTCCTTCCCTGCCAGCCCAACCTTCGCCAGCAGCTCGCGGGCGCGGACCGTCGCGTCTTCCTTAGGTTCCCCCTTGACGATGACCGGCCCTTCAATAATGTTTTCCAGCACCGTGCGGTGCGGAAAGAGATTAAAGCTCTGGAACACGAAGCCGACATGCTGGCGCAGGCGGCGAATCAGCCCTTTTTGCTGGCTGATGGGTTTCCCGGTATCAATGGTGATATCACCCACGCGGATCGTCCCGCCTTCGGGCTGCTCCAGTAAATTGATGCTGCGCAGCAGCGTGGTTTTGCCTGACCCGCTCGGGCCGATAATTGCTACCACTTCGCCCTGCTCAACCTCAAGATCAATGCCATGCAGCACCGTTTGCCCGTGGAATTTTTTCACCAGGTTTTTGACGTCAATTGCACTCATTTTGGATCACGCTCCTGGCGGTTAAGCTGGTTTTCAAAATAGTTTTGCAGAGCGGACAGCACCGTCGCCATCACCCAGTAAATCAGCGAGGCCGCCAGATACATGGTAAACACTTCCAACGTGCGCGAGGTGATCAGCTGCGCCTGACGGAACAACTCCGGCACCTGAATGGTCGCCGCAAGCGAGGTGTCTTTCACCAGGCTGATAAAGCTGTTGCTCAGCGGCGGCAGCGCCACGCGCGCCGCCTGGGGCAGGATCGCCCGGCGCAGCGTCTGCCACGGGGTCATCCCGATACTGGCCGCCGCTTCCCACTGTCCTTTATCGATGGAGGAGATCGCCGCACGCAGCGTTTCAGAGGTGTACGCCGCCGTATTCAGCGACAGGCCAATCATCGCCGCCGGGATCGGATCCAGCTCAATACCAAACTGTGGCAGCCCGTAGTAAATCATAAACAGCTGGGCGATAAGCGGCGTTCCGCGGAACACGGAGATGTAAAACCGCGCCAGCCACCGCACCGGCCAGATGTTCGACATGCGCATCAGTGCCAGCACAAACCCGAGCACCAGCCCGAAGAACATCCCGCCGATACTGAGCTGTAAAGTAAACACCGCGCCCTTAAGCAAGAACGGCAGCGAATCAATAACCAGTTGAATACTTTCTTGCATTATTATTTTTCTACCTGATTTTTAGACATGAGGATGATAGGCAAACAGCGCAGGCGCCCCGCCAGTATGAACAAACAAAATGGGTCCTTCATCCTTAAAGCGCTTGCGGGCGATGCCGTCGATCAGACCCGCCATTGCCTTGCCGGTATAGACCGGGTCAAGCAGAATACCTTCGAGACGGGCCAGCAGCTTAACCGCCTCCATCCCTTCATCATTGGGGGTGCCATAGCCCGGCGCGAAATAGTCATCCCACAGCAGTATCTCTGCCTTCGCCTGAAGCGCAAGCTGTTCAGCCACCGCCTGTTGCAGGGTGACGACTTTCGGCTTCTGGTCCGCAACGCTTCTGGAAACCGTCACGCCAATCAGCTCGACCTCCGGCATCAGTTGCTCAAGCCCGACCGCTAAACCAGCATGGGTCCCTGCACTGCCGGACGCCACCACCACCGAGGATAAACTCACCGCGCCTTCGCACTGCTGAGCGATTTCCAGCGCGCTCTCAACATAGCCGAGGGCACCCAGCGCATTCGAGCCGCCAACCGGGATCACGTACGGACGAAAACCCTGCGCTTCCAGACGCGTCGCCAGCTCGTCGAGCTGTGCAGCCGGGTCGGTCAACGCGTCGACCATTTCAACCTGCACGTTGAACAGATCCAGCAGCAGACGGTTACCGTTTGTCAGGTAATTCTCTGCCTGCGTCCCGATCGGGTTCTCCAGCAGGGCTACGCAGTGGAGTCCCAGCTTCGCCGCCACTGCCGCCGTCTGGCGAACGTGGTTAGACTGAATTGCCCCGGCGGTGATCAGCGTATCCGCCCCCTCACGCAGGGCATCGGCGGCGAGAAACTCCAGCTTGCGCAGCTTATTTCCGCCCATCGCCATGGGCGTCACATCGTCACGCTTAATGAATATATCGCGCCCCAGATAGTCAGAAAATCGCGGCAGATACTCCAGCGGCGTGGGTGCGCCGATAAATTCCAGACGGGGAAAGCGCGTTAAATTCTGTAGTGACATGGTTCCTCCGGTCACGCAAACAATTGTTATTTCATTATGCACGCAGACGCGCGAGAAATAAAAAAGGCGCTTTTAAAAGCGCCTTTTTTTGTCAGTCAGAGACTTATTTCGTCACGTCTGCACCAAACCACTTCTCAGAAAGCGCCTTCAGGCTGCCGTCTTTCTGCATCTCAGCAATGGCGCCATCGATGGCTTTCAGCAGATCCTCGTTACCTTTACGCACCGCCACGCCGGATTCCTGACGGGAGAACGCATCACCCGCGACAGCCAGGGTATTGTTGGTTTTCTTCACCAGATCCAGCGCTGCCAGGCGGTCAACCAGAATGGCGTCAATACGGCCTACGCGTAGATCCTGGTATTTCGTCGGGTCATCATCGTAGGTACGGATGTCCACGCCCTGCACGTTCTGGCGCAGCCACTCTTCGTAGTTGGTGCCCAGACCGACGCCGACTTTCTTACCTTTCAGGTCTGCTGCGGACTTGATGCTGCCTTCGTTACCTTTCTTCACCAGCGCCTGAATACCGGACACGGTGTACGGCGTGGAGAAGTCATACTTCTTCTTACGCTCGTCAGAAATGGTTACCTGGTTAATCACCACGTCAATACGTTTGGAATCCAGTGACGCCAGCATCCCGTCCCATTTGGTGGGTTTCAGGGAGGCTTTAACGCCGAGGTGTTTCGCCAGCTCCTGCGCAAACTCCACTTCAAAACCGGTCAGTTTACCGTCGTCGCCCTGGAAGCTGAACGGAGGATAGGTTCCTTCCAGCCCAACCAGCAGCGTGCCGCGCTCTTTAACTTTGTTGAGCAGATTCTCTGCCGCGAACGTTTTCACGCTCATCCCCGCGACCAGCGCAACGGCCATCATCCCCATCAGCGCCTGACGACCCAGAAGTGCTAATTTCATAAGTACCCCGATACAGTGGAATTTTTGAGTAGTGTAGAGAAATCGCCTGCAACGTCAAAGGCGGCTGCGCTACATCTTATTCTTTTTTAATATATATCAGAAGTTGTTCCGGCGCGGACTTTCTGCTTTATGACGCCCGGCATCTGGACTTTATATTGCGCGTACTTTCGCAGCGCGATGCGGTAATTATTGGTACTGGTGGCGGGCAACCAGGGTTCCAGATTTTCATCCAGGTATCCGGTCGTCAGCAGATCGCGGGAGATATTTTGCATGGTCAAATGCTGCCCCAGGCGGCGCAGGCGAACCACGTATTCACGCACGGTGCCGTGACTCATCTCCGTTTGTTCAAACAGGAATTGCTTGAAGCCGATAATATCGAAGAAGTCGCTTTGCTCTTTGCAATGGAGATCGCCACAGAAACGGCAAAGCGCTACCCACTCTTTTTGCTCTTCAAGCCAGGCGGCTTCATCCATCAGCGTGTCGAGGCGGGAAATCGCAATCTTATTCACGATTTCACCGCGACGAACCAGCGTGATGCGGTCGAGTAATTTTTTACAGTGGGCGCAATGCGTCTGGCTGTGTTTAAAGTCTTTCAGGTAGCGGCTTAAAGGCCGTCTTTTAGATTGCTGCACCGTCATGATAACTCCTGGTTGTCAATACGTTGTGCGGCATTTCCAAGGCGAATAACTCACCTATAACTTACCCAGTTTTGTGCGCAGGCGTTTAATGGCCTGGCTGTGCAGCTGGCTCACCCGTGACTCGCCCACCTCCAGCACGGCGCCAATCTCTTTGAGATTGAGCTCTTCCTGGTAATAGAGGGTTAACACCAGTTGCTCACGTTCCGGTAAAGCTTCAATCGCTTCCATCACGCGCTGGCGTAAATTCCCTTCCAGTAAATGGTGTAACGGGTTTTCTTGCTGGTGTTCATCGGTCACCAGCTCGATGCTATCGCCATGCTCTTCGCGCCACTCATCATAAGAGAAGAGTTGGCTGTTATTGGTATCGAG
Organism: Enterobacter sp. YSU; assembly: GCF_016082135.1. NCBI lineage: Bacteria > Pseudomonadati > Pseudomonadota > Gammaproteobacteria > Enterobacterales > Enterobacteriaceae > Enterobacter > Enterobacter sp. YSU. The sequence continues at coordinate 3,597,585 of NZ_CP059487.1, read as the reverse complement.
CAACATCTGGCGATACTCTTCAACAGGAATGCCCAGACGCTCCGCTACTTCGGTTTCCGTCGCGTTGCGCCCCAGCTCCTGTTCCAGCTGCCCCATCGCATGCGCCACTTCGCGCGCGTTGCGGCGAACGCTGCGCGGCACCCAGTCGCGGCTGCGCAGCTCGTCCAGCATCGCACCACGAATACGCTGCACTGCGTAAGTCGTAAATGCCGTTCCTTGCAGAGCGTCGTACCGGTCAACTGCATTCAATAACCCGATACCGCCCGCCTGTAGCAGATCGTCCAGTTCCACGCTCGCCGGCAAACGCACCTGGAGGCGCAATGCTTCGTGACGCACCAGCGGAACATAACGCTGCCACAGCGAGTGTTTATCCATTACACCTTCAGCGGTATAGAGTGAATTCACGATAAACAGCCCTGCGTTAGTTGAGTTATCGGCATGATTATCCGATTCTGGAGGGGTTTTAATCGGGTGAATAGTGGGTGAAATGAGGGGTTATTTGGGGGGTTACGCGTAAATGCGGACAGAAAAAACCCCGCCGAAGCGGGGTTTGAGCGTAATCAGGCGATTAGCCTTGCAGCAGAGACAGAACCTGCTGAGGAACCTGGTTAGCTTTGGACAGGACGGAGTTACCGGCCTGCTGAACGATCTGCGCTTTAGACATGTTGGACACTTCGGTCGCATAGTCGGCGTCCTGAATACGGGACTGCGCTTCAGACAGGTTGGTGGTGGTGTTGTTCAGGTTGGTTACGGCAGAGCTCAGACGGTTCTGAACCGCACCCAGTGAAGAACGGAATTTGTCTACGGACGCGATAGCTTTGTCCAGCAGAGCCAGTGGATCGTTCGTAGCAGTGCCAGCAAATTCAGCTGTAGCAGAAGTGGCTGGGAACTGTGGGTTCGCAGCTGTACCAGTGCCAATCACTGCAGCTTTATCACTGAGTTGAAGCGTTACTTTATTAGTAGTCGCAGCGGTACCTTGTGCTGCTGTAGTTGCATCCCCTGTATCAACAAGTGAAGCTGCTTTTGCCGCGTAATTCTTACCTTGGAAAGTAACAAAGGCCGTTGCGTTTCCATCTTTATCAGCTGAAACTTTAACAAACTGACCTGCTTGTGTAGCAGCAGTAGTAAGACCATTTGCAGGATCTGTATACTCAACATCGGCCTTGTTAAGCGCAACTTTACCAGTTGCACGGTCTACAGACGCTGCGAAGTAATCGTTTCCTGACTTCACAACATAGTTTTTGGTTGCGTTACCGTCTTTGTCTAAAACGTTACTCAACGTTAAGGACGACGCATCAACGCCTAAATCTGTAGCTACAGCGCTGAGGTCAACCTTCAGAGGTGCGGTATTTGCGGCGTTATTAATTTGAGTAACAGGCTCGCTAACATTCAACGAGTTTTTAGATACCGACAAACCATTAAGACCTAAGGTTGAGGAATCAATCTTCTGTAGATCAATGGCAATTGTCTGACCATCATTAGCACCTACTTGAATTTTCATGGTGCCGTTTTTAGCCAGCACGTTCACGCCGTTGAACTGAGTCTGACCGGATACGCGGTCGATTTCGTCCAGACGGGATTTGATTTCGTCCTGGATTGAAGACAGGTCAGAATCAGAGTTAGTACCGGTCGTTGCCTGAACGGTCAGTTCACGAACACGCTGAAGGTTGTTGTTGATTTCAGACAGTGCGCCTTCAGTGGTCTGCGCCAGAGAGATACCGTCGTTAGCGTTACGTGCAGCCTGAGTCAGACCTTTGATGTTAGAGGTGAAGCGGTTAGCGATAGCCTGGCCCGCAGCGTCATCTTTCGCGCTGTTGATACGCAGACCAGAAGACAGACGCTCGATAGAAGAAGACAGAGCGGACTGGTTCTTGTTGATGTTGTTCTGAGTGATCAGCGAGAGGCTGTTGGTATTAATGACTTGTGCCATGATTTCGATTCCTGTTGTTCATCAAATCTGTTTGGTTAGATTTGGGTTTCCACCCTTCGGCTTCATCGCCGTCAAAGGTGTTATCGTCTGGTCCAAACCAACCTTTAGATATTTTTTCAGGATCGCGTTAATTTTTTTAGCCACGGAAAAGCTCTTCTCTATTACCGTTATTCCCGCCATTAAAAAAAAGAAATTAACCGTAAACTTTCCCCCATTAAGGCCGATAACCCCACTATTCGTTCTACGTGTCGATAGATTAAGGAATAAATATGGCAAGTATTTCATCATTGGGGATTGGTTCGGGTCTTAAGTTAGCAGACATTCTGGATAGTCTGACCACGGCCGAAAAAGCACAGCTGACGCCAATTTCCAAACAACAGACATCGTATACCGCCAAGCTGAGCGCTTACGGCACGTTGAAAAGTTCACTGGAAGCGTTTCAGACCGCCAACACCGCGCTGAATAAAGCCGACCTGTTTACAGCGACCAGCACGTCGAGCAGTACCACGGCATTCAGCGCCACCACTACCGGCAGCGCGATTGCCGGTAAATACACCATCAGCGTGTCGCAGCTGGCGCAGGCGCAAACCCTGACGACCAAAAACGCGCAGCCGGATACCAAAACGGCCATTGCCACGGCTGACAGCAAGATCACCTTTACCGCCGGTAACGGTAAAGATCCGGTGACCGTCGATATCAGCGCGGCAAACTCCTCGCTGACCGGCATTCGCGATGCGATTAACAAAGCTGACGCCGGCGTGACCGCCAGTATTATTAACGTCGGTAATGGTCAGTACCGTCTGTCCATCACCTCCACCGAAACCGGGGCGGACAACGCGGTCAGCATCAGCGTGAGCGGCGACAGCGCCCTGCAATCCTTTATGGGTTACAACGGCACCAGCACCGACGCCAGCAACGGCATGACAGAAAGCGTCACCGCGCAGAACGCCAAGCTGAAGGTGAATAACGTCGATATCGAAAACAGCAGCAACACCATCAGCGATGCGCTGGAAGATATCACCCTGAACCTGAACGATGTCACCACCGGTAACCAGACGCTGACGATCGCTAAAGATACATCGAAAGCGGAAACGGCGATGAAAGCCTGGGTGGATGCCTACAACACCCTTCAGGACAGCTTTGCATCATTAACCAAATATACGGCGGTTGATGCGGGTACAGATGCGCAGGATTCCAGCAACGGTGCCCTGCTCGGAGACAGTACGCTGCGTACTATCCAGACGCAGCTGAAAACCATGCTGGGCAACTCCGTCGGCGGAACTGCCTATAAAACGCTGTCTCAGGTCGGCATTACCTCCGATCCAAGCACGGGCAAGCTGGAGCTGGACAGCGACAAGCTGAAAAAAGCGCTGACGGATAACCCGTCTGCCGTGAAAGATTTGGTTGTGGGTGACGGTAAAACCACCGGGATCACTACCACCATGGCCACCCATCTGACTGACTGGCTTTCCAGTAAAGGCATTATCCAGGCGGCCAAAGATGGCGTCAGCAAAACGCTGAACAAGTTAACGGATCAATATAACGCCGTGAGCGAACGTATTGACGCGAGAGTGGCGCAGTACAAAGCCCAGTTTACCCAGCTGGACGTACTGATGACCTCGCTGAACAACACCAGCAGCTACCTGACGCAGCAGTTCGAAAATACGTCCAGCAACAAGTAGTAAACGCTAATCAGACCCGAGGGGGATAACATGTACGGCGCAAAAGGCACGCAAGCCTACGCAAAGATAGAAGTTGAAAGCGCGGTGATGAGCGCCAGCCAGCAGCAGCTGGTTATCATGCTATTTGATGGAGCCCTCAGCGCGCTGGTACGCGCGCGTCTGTTCCTGGCAGACGGTAATATCCCGGCAAAAGGGCTGGCGCTCTCAAAAGCCATCAACATTATCGAAAACGGGCTGAAGGTTGGCCTGGTGGAAAATAACGGTGATGAGCTTACGCAAAACCTGATTGCCCTTTATGCCTATATGGTACGTCGCCTCCTGCACGCCAATGTGAATAACGACGCCAGCGCCATCGAAGAGGTGGAAAACTTGCTGCGCAATATCGCTGACGGGTGGAAGGAGGTTGCCGGTACGCCACAACTGATGCAGGACGCCGTCTAATGAGTAACGCACCGCAACTTTATGCCCTTTATCAGCAACTCCTTGAGCAGAGCCAGTTGATGTTGCGACTGGCCCGGCAGGGACTATGGGATGATCTGATCATCTGTGAAACCGACTATGTTAATGCGGTGCACTCACTGGCTCGTCTCACTCAGGAAAGTGAACCTTCGATGCAGATTCAGGAGCAGCTTCGCCCGACGCTGCGGGTGATCCTGGACAACGAAGGCCAGGTAAAAACGTTGCTGCAAGCCAGAATGGATGAACTGGCGAAGCTGGTTGGGCAATCCTCCATCCAGAAAACCGTTCTCTCCACCTACGGTAACCAGGGCGGTCATGTCCTGGTTCCGCAAAGTAATAGCGATATTAATTAGCCATTTAACTGGCGTTCGAGCATTAACCGTTTCGTTCGCCAGGCATTTCTGCCAAACCTGCTCCATACTTGAGTTTCGCGACCTCATGGAGATGGTGCATGCGCAACCCAACACTTTTACAATGTTTTCACTGGTACTACCCCACCGGCGGTGAACTGTGGCGAGAAGTCACGGCATTAGCCCCCAACCTGAACGAAATCGGCATCAATATGGTCTGGTTACCGCCGGCATACAAAGGGGCATCCGGCGGCTATTCCGTCGGGTATGACTCTTATGACCTTTTCGACCTCGGTGAGTTTGACCAGAAAGGCAGCGTCGCCACCAAATACGGCGATAAAGCCCAGCTGCTGGAGGCCATCAACGCCTTAAAAAGCAACCAGATTGCGGTGCTTCTGGACGTGGTGGTCAACCATAAAATGGGGGCCGATGAAAAGGAACCCGTCCGCGTGCAGCGCGTGGATGCTCAGGATCGCACCCAAATCAGCGATGAGATCATCGAATGCGAAGCCTGGACGCGTTACACCTTCCCCGTTCGGGCCGGGCAGTATTCGCAGTTCATCTGGGATTACAAATGCTTCAGCGGTATCGACCACATTGAAAACCCCAATGAGGACGGTATCTTCAAAATCGTGAACGACTACACCGGCGAAGGCTGGAACGATCAGGTCGACGACGAGATGGGCAATTTCGATTACCTGATGGGTGAAAATATCGATTTTCGCAACCATGCGGTGACGGAGGAGATCAAATACTGGGCGCGCTGGGTGATGGAGCAAACCCACTGCGACGGCTTCCGCCTGGACGCGGTAAAACACATCCCGGCCTGGTTCTACAAAGAGTGGATTGAGCACGTCCAGGAGGTGGCCCCGCAGCCGCTGTTTATCGTGGCGGAATACTGGTCTCACGAAGTGGATAAATTGCAGCACTACATCAATCAGGTGGACGGTAAAACCATGCTGTTTGATGCGCCACTGCAAATGAAATTTCACGAAGCCTCACGCCAGGGACGCGACTACGATATGAGCCAGATTTTCACCGGTACGCTGGTGGAAGCCGATCCGTTCCATGCCGTGACCCTGGTAGCCAACCACGATACCCAACCCTTGCAGGCGCTGGAAGCCCCGGTTGAAGCCTGGTTCAAACCGCTGGCCTACGCGCTCATCCTGCTGCGTGAAAACGGCGTGCCGAGCGTATTCTACCCGGATCTTTTTGGCGCCAGCTATGACGACACCGGCGGGGATGGCGAGACGTATCACATCGATATGCCGGTGATTGAACAGCTCCACGAGCTGATCCTCGCCCGGCAGCGTTTTGCCCACGGCGTGCAGACGCTGTTTTTCGATCATCCAAACTGCATTGCGTTCAGCCGCAGCGGGACTGAGGAGCACCCGGGCTGTGTGGTGGTGCTGTCGAATGGTGATGACGGCGAGAAGACCATCTGCCTCGGAGAAAATTACGGCAATAAGACCTGGCGTGATTTTTTAGGCAACCGCGAGGAAACCGTGACCACGGCGGCGGATGGCGAAGGGACGTTCTTCTGTAACGGGGGAAGCGTCAGCGTCTGGGTGATTGAGGACGCGCTGTAGTGCTGGGAAAGTGCGGCCTGATGCCCTCACCCCGACCCTCTCCCACCGGGAGAGGGAGCAAACCCTAAAAACGGCAATATGATTGCCGTTTTGCTTTTACCGCTACGGAAGCTTACTCTCCAGCGGATTCTTGCTCAGGTAATCTGCGCATTCCACCGTTGGACGGTCAACCTTGTACAGTTCCATACCGTCATACTCCAGCGCCGCCCCATCACGCTCCAGCGGATAGACATCCAGCTTACGCGTCACGTTATAATAATCATCTGAACGCAGCATGATCTTACCCGGCACCGCGATAACGCGCTGCCACTGACGGCAATCCAGCGTATCCCCCTCTGGCGTCACCACCAGCGTGGCGATCGCTTCCGGGCTCACCATCGCGCTCTGCGGCCCTTTCGACTGCCAGTAACCTGCCAGTTGCGAAGGTACCGGGTGCTTAATCACTTCCTGGTAGTTATCGACCTGAACACATCCCGCTAACGTCAGCATCGCAGCCACAATTGCTACTTTTTTCATCATCTTTCCTGCATGCGAAGAAAAAAATATTGTGGCATTAAAGCCATCAGGCTGCCAGCGTAAGATAGGTATTGATTAAACCTGCATCCCCATCACTTCCTGGTATGCCGACACCAGCTTGTTACGCACCTGCAACCCCATCTGCAATGACACCGACGCTTTTTGCAGATCGGCCATCACATCGTTGAGCGCCACGCCGGGTTCGCCAAGGGTAAATCTCTCAGCCTGGGTACGGGCCGCGTTTTGCTTGTCGCTGATCCGGTCCAGCGCCGCATGCAGTTGACCGGCGAAGCTAACGCCCGGCGGCTGGTCAGCCACGCTCTGATTACGGGCGGTCATCGCCGTTGCCTGTAACTGACTGAGTACCCCTTCAATGCCCTGTATAGCCATGACTCTCCCCTGGATGGTTTTTTACGAGGTCAAGACTAACAGCTTGTCAATAAGATAATGGCGGTAAATAGCGTTAAAAAACCAGGTTATTTGACGCATAGAAAATCCCGAATCATCAAATAATGGCAGGGCCATCAGTATGGAACTTTTGTCGTGTTTGCCGACCCGGGAGTCAGTTTTGTTTCTCTACACGAATAACGTAAACCACCAGGATTTAAGAGGTGCGCAATGAGTGCGACAGCAGCATCGACAGCGCCACAGAATAAATCACTCGAGTGGATGAACCGCCTTCGCGCCAACCCTAAGATCCCGTTGATTGTGGCAGGCGCTGCCGCCATTGCGATCGTTGTCGCGATGGTCTTATGGGCAAAAAGCCCGGATTACCGCACGCTCTACAGCAACCTTTCCGACCAGGATGGCGGTGCCATCGTCACCCAGTTAACCCAGATGAACATCCCGTATCGCTTTGCCGATAACGGTGGTGCGCTTGAAGTACCGGCAGATAAAGTGCACGAGCTTCGCCTGCGTCTCGCCCAGCAGGGGCTGCCAAAAGGCGGCGCGGTTGGGTTTGAGCTGCTGGATCAGGAAAAATTCGGCATCAGTCAGTTCAGCGAGCAGGTTAACTATCAGCGCGCACTGGAAGGTGAGCTGGCCCGTACGATTGAAACCTTAGGCCCGGTGAAAAGTGCCCGCGTGCACCTGGCGATGCCTAAGCCGTCCCTGTTTGTCCGTGAACAAAAGTCCCCTTCGGCCTCTGTGACCGTTAACCTCGAACCTGGCCGTGCGCTGGATGAAGGGCAGATCAGCGCCGTCACGCACCTGGTCTCCAGTGCGGTGGCCGGCCTGCCGCCGGGTAACGTTACGCTGGTGGATCAGAGTGGTCATCTGCTGACGCAGTCCAACACCGCAGGGCGCGATCTCAACGACGCTCAGCTGAAATACGCCGCGGATGTGGAAGGCCGTCTCCAGCGTCGCATCGAAGCGATTCTGGGCCCGGTGGTCGGCAGCAGCAACGTACACGCGCAGGTCACGGCGCAGATTGATTTCTCGAATAAAGAACAGACCGAAGAGCAGTACGCCCCGAACGGGGATGCCTCCCGCGCCGTGTTACGCTCGCGTCAGATCAATGAGACGGAACAGGTCGGCGGACAGTATCCTGGCGGTGTGCCGGGCGCGCTCTCTAACCAGCCAGCGCCTGCCAACGCCGCGCCAATCTCCACCCCGCCGGCAAACCCGCAGAACGGTCAGCAAACGAATCAGCAGACGACCTCGACCGCGAACAGTACCGGCCCGCGTAACAGCAGCCGTAACGAAACGACCAACTACGAAGTCGACCGGACTATCCGCCATACCAAACTGAACACGGGCGATATTCAGCGTCTCTCTGTTGCCGTGGTGGTGAACTACAAAACGCTGCCGGACGGTAAACCGCTGCCGCTCACAGCGGAGCAGATGAAGCAGATCGAAGATTTAACCCGCGAAGCGATGGGCTTCTCTGAAAAACGTGGCGATACCCTCAACGTTGTGAACTCACCGTTCAACCCGGTGGATGAGACCGGTGGCGAACTGCCGTTCTGGCAACAGCAGGCGTTCTTCGATCAGCTAATGTCCGCAGGCCGCTGGCTGCTGGTGCTGATTGTCGCGTGGCTGCTGTGGCGTAAGGGCGTTCGTCCTCAGCTACAGCGCCGTGCTGAAGCCGAGAAAGCCGCGCTGGAACAGAAGAACGCGCGTCCGGACGAGGAAGAAGCGGTTGAAGTTCGTCTCAGCAAAGATGAACAGATGCAGCAGCGCCGTGCTAACCAGCGTATGGGCGCAGAGGTGATGAGCCAGCGCATTCGCGAAATGTCAGATAACGATCCGCGCGTCGTCGCGCTGGTCATCCGCGGTTGGATGGGTAACGAACATGAGTAATACGCTTACAGGCACCGATAAAAGCGTCATCCTGCTGATGACCATTGGCGAAGATCGCGCGGCGGAAGTGTTTAAACACCTCTCCCAGCGAGAAGTGCAGATCCTCAGCGCGGCGATGGCCAACGTGCGCCAGATCTCCAACAAGCAGCTGACAGAAGTGCTGGCGGAGTTTGAGCAGGAAGCCGAGCAGTTTGCCGCGCTCAACGTCAACGCCAACGAATACCTGCGCTCCGTGCTGGTTAAGGCGCTGGGCGAAGAGCGCGCCGCCAGCCTGCTGGAAGATATTCTCGAAACGCGCGACACCGCCAGCGGGATCGAAACGCTCAACTTTATGGAGCCGCAAAGCGCCGCCGATCTTATTCGCGACGAGCACCCGCAGATTATCGCCACCATTCTGGTCCACCTCAAACGGGGTCAGGCGGCCGATATTCTGGCGCTGTTCGACGAGCGCCTGCGCCACGACGTGATGCTGCGTATCGCCACCTTCGGCGGCGTCCAGCCAGCCGCGCTGGCGGAGCTGACCGAAGTGCTGAACAACCTGCTCGACGGCCAGAACCTCAAGCGCAGCAAAATGGGCGGCGTGAGAACGGCAGCGGAAATCATCAACCTGATGAAAACGCAGCAGGAAGAGGCGGTTATTACGGCGGTACGCGAGTTCGACGGCGAGCTGGCGCAGAAAATTATCGACGAGATGTTCCTGTTCGAAAACCTGGTCGAAGTGGACGACCGCAGTATCCAGCGCCTGCTTCAGGAGGTGGACTCCGAATCGCTGCTTATCGCCCTCAAAGGCGCCGAGCAGCCGCTGCGCGAGAAATTCCTGCGCAACATGTCCCAGCGTGCGGCCGATATCCTGCGCGACGACCTGGCCAACCGTGGCCCGGTGCGTTTGTCTCAGGTGGAAAACGAACAGAAAGCGATCCTGCTTATTGTTCGTCGTCTGGCAGAAACCGGCGAGATGGTGATTGGCAGCGGAGACGACACCTATGTCTGATGAACTGTCGTGGAAGCGCTGGACGCCTGACGACCTCTCCCCTCCCACCGCAGAGTTCACCCCTGCCGTTATGTCGTCCGACGAGGGCGACGCCGGGGCGGGCATCCCCGAGCTGAGTGAAGAGGAACAGCGCGCCCAGATGCTGGCCCAGATGCAAATGCAGGCGCACGAGCAGGGCTTCAACGCCGGGATGAACGAAGGCCGTCAGACCGGGCACGCACAGGGTTATCAGGAAGGGCTGGCGAAAGGTTTAGAGCAGGGCATTGAGCAGGCGCGCCAGCAGCAGGCGCCGCTGCATGCCCGCATGCAGCAACTGGTGAGCGAGTTTCAGCACACGCTGGATGCGCTCGACAGCGTGATTGCCTCGCGCCTGATGCAGATGGCGCTGGAGGCGGCCCGTCAGGTGATCGGCCAGACGCCGGTAGTGGATAACGCCTCGCTGATTAAGCAGATCCAGGCCCTGCTCCAGCAGGAGCCGCTGTTCAGCGGCAAACCGCAGCTGCGCGTTCATCCTGATGATTTGCAGCGCGTGGAAGAGAGCCTCGGCGCGACGCTGAGCCTGCACGGCTGGCGGCTGCGCGGCGATCCGTCGCTCCATCACGGAGGCTGTAAGGTCTCGGCGGATGAGGGCGATCTGGATGCCAGCGTCGCGACCCGCTGGCAGGAACTGTGCCGCCTGGCGGCACCGGGAGTCGTCTGATGACCGCTCGCCTTACGCGCTGGCTTAACACGCTCGATAATTTTGAAACGAAGATGGCGCAGCTGCCATCCGTTCGTCGTTATGGACGCCTGACGCGCGCCACCGGTCTGGTCCTGGAAGCCACGGGGCTGCAACTTCCGCTCGGCGCCACCTGCGTGATTGAGCGTCAGGACGGGGGGGAGACGCGTGAAGTGGAAAGCGAAGTGGTCGGGTTCAACGGTCAGCGCCTGTTTCTGATGCCCCTTGAAGAAGTGGAAGGGATTTTGCCCGGCGCCCGCGTCTACGCGAAAAACATCAGCGGTGACGGCCTGCAAAGCGGCAAACAGCTCCCGCTCGGTCCGGCGCTGCTGGGCCGCGTGCTGGACGGAAGCGGCAAACCGCTCGATGGCCTGCCCTCCCCTGATACCACCGAAACCGGCGCGCTGATCACCCAACCCTTCAACCCGCTGCAACGCACGCCAATCGAGCACGTACTGGATACCGGCGTGCGGCCGATTAACGCCCTGCTCACCGTGGGACGCGGCCAGCGTATGGGGCTGTTTGCCGGCTCCGGCGTGGGTAAATCGGTCCTGCTCGGCATGATGGCGCGTTATACCCAGGCGGACGTTATCGTGGTTGGCCTGATTGGTGAGCGTGGTCGCGAAGTCAAAGATTTCATCGAAAACATTCTGGGTGCGGAGGGCCGCGCCCGCTCGGTGGTGATCGCCGCGCCTGCGGACGTGTCGCCGCTACTGCGTATGCAGGGTGCCGCCTACGCCACGCGTATTGCGGAAGATTTCCGCGACCGGGGCCAGCACGTGCTGCTGATTATGGACTCCCTGACCCGCTACGCGATGGCGCAGCGTGAGATTGCGCTGGCCATCGGCGAGCCGCCCGCGACCAAAGGCTACCCGCCGTCGGTCTTCGCCAAGCTCCCGGCGTTGGTTGAGCGCGCGGGGAACGGCATCAGCGGCGGCGGCTCCATCACCGCGTTCTATACGGTACTGACCGAAGGCGATGACCAGCAGGACCCGATTGCCGACTCCGCGCGCGCGATCCTCGACGGCCATATCGTGCTGTCGCGCCGTCTGGCCGAAGCCGGGCACTATCCGGCAATTGATATTGAAGCCTCGATCAGCCGTGCGATGACGGCCTTGATCACCGAGCAACACTACGCCCGCGTGCGTAACTTCAAACAACTGCTCTCCAGCTTCCAGCGCAACCGCGATCTGGTAAGCGTCGGGGCGTACGCCAAAGGCAGCGACCCGATGCTCGATAAAGCGATTGCCCTGTGGCCGCAGCTGGAGGCATTTCTGCAACAGGGTATTTTTGAACGCGCCGACTGGGAAGATTCCCTCCAGGCACTGGAGCTGATTTTCCCGCAGGTGTAACACAGGTGGAGGGCGAAGGTCATGGCGCAGAACAGCGCGTTATCAACGCTGAAAGATCTGGCTGAAAAAGAAGTTGATGATGCCGCATTGCAGCTTGGCGCAATGCGACGCGGGTGCCAGCAGGCTGAAGAACAGTTGAAGATGTTAATCGACTATCAGCATGAATATCGCACCAACCTTAACACCGACATGGCGCAAGGCATTGGTAGCCAGCGCTGGATTAACTATCAGCAGTTTATCCAGACGCTGGAAAAGGCGATTGAGCAGCATCGCCAGCAGCTCAACCAGTGGACGCAAAAAGTCGATACCGCGCTGAATTTCTGGCGCGAGAAAAAACAGCGGTTGCAGGCTTGGCAAACCTTACAGGACCGACAGATTGCAGCCTCGACCCTGGCGGAAAACCGTCTGGATCAGAAAAAAATGGATGAGTTTGCCCAGCGCGCATCAATGAGGAAACCAGAATGATCACACTGCAACAACTGCTGATGACCGACAGCGACCCGTCCGGCGGCACGCTGACCGGGAAAGGCGCTGAGGGCGCGCAAGATTTTCTTTCTCTGCTGGCGGGCGCGCTGACCGAGACCACCGGCAAAGGCAAAGATGCCCCGCTGACGCTGGCGGATCTGAAAGCGGCGGGCAACAAGCTGTCGACAGCGGCAAAGGAAAAAAACGGTGATACCACGCTCCAGGCCAAAATCGCCGAACTGCTCTCCCGTCAGGAGACCCTGACTGGTGAAGATACCGCCGTCTCCCTGCAAAGCCTCGTCTCCGGCCTGAAACCCGCCGCGAATACGGATGCGCTGAAGACGCTGACCCAGCCGGAGGCGAAAACAAACAGCGAGACCACGACTGAAGAAGAGGAGTTGGCCGGGTTAAGCGCGCTGATGGCGATGTTACCGCACCAGCAGACCACCACCCCGGTAGCGACGCAGCCTGCGAGCACCGGGGAGATCGCCCCCCGAACTGCCCTCCCCTCTGCGCTAGCCCAGACGGACAACGGCCAGCATCAGCCGCTTAGCCATGCGTTAACGGGTCAGGAAAAAATGCCGGTTCAGGACAGCGACACATCGCTGCCCGCCACGGCAGCCGTTACGCCAGCCGTCGCCGCCGTCACGGAGAAGCAGGACGTAGCGAGCGCGGCGTCGTCTGCCGCCAGCCCAACCGCGACGCTGGCACCGATCGTAAGTCACCTGGCGCCTTCACAGCCTGCCGCTACCGTTGCGACAGCGCCGGTGTTAAGCCAGCCGCTGGGCACGCACGAATGGCAGCAGAATCTGAGCCAGCACATCACCCTGTTCACAAAGCAGGGACAGCAGACCGCAGAGCTGCGTCTGCACCCGGAGGATCTGGGTCAGGTGCAAATTTCGCTTAAGCTGGATGACAACCAGGCGCAGTTGCAGATGGTTTCGCCCCACAGCCACGTCCGCGCGGCGCTGGAAGCGGCCCTGCCGATCCTGCGCACGCAGCTTGCGGAAAACGGCATTCAGCTTTCCCAAAGTAGCGTCAGCAGCGAGGGCTTTGCCGGGCAACAGCAGTCCTCATCCGGGCAGCAACAGCACACTTCGCGTTCCGGCCAGCATGGCGGGTTTAACGATGAGAGTGAAGAGTTATTGCCTGCCCCTGCCGCCCTGCAATCCGCCGCGCGCGGCAGCCGTGCCGTAGACATCTTTGCCTAAACGCCAGAGGTAACGTGATTATCCCCGTCTTTTCCACGCTTTGACCTAAGCCGGACACGGGATAATCACCGTATTAAGCTGTACCGAAACAGGAAGCTCGTATCAGATGACAGACTCCGCTATCACCAAAAAAAGCAAGCGTTCCATCTGGATCCCGCTGCTGGTGTTGATTACCCTCGCGGCCTGCGCCACCGCAGGCTACAGTTACTGGCGTATGCAGCAGGAACCCTCCAGCGCGGCCGCCAAAGCTGAAGCGCCGCCTCCACCGGCGCCGGTCTTCTACCCGCTGGATACGTTCACCGTGAACCTGGGCGATGCGGATCGCGTGCTTTACGTGGGTATTACGCTGCGTCTGAAAGATGAAGCGACCCGTGCACGCCTGAACGACTACCTGCCAGAAGTGCGTAGCCGTCTGCTGCTGCTGTTTTCTCGTCAGGATGCCTCCGCGCTCGCCACCGATGTGGGCAAGCAAAAGCTGGTCGATGCCATTAAACAGACGCTGGCGACCCCGCTGGTAAACGGCCAACCTAAGCAGGAAGTCACTGACGTTCTGTATACAGCCTTCATTCTGCGGTAACGACATGGGCGACAGTATTCTTTCTCAGGCAGAAATCGATGCGCTGCTCAACGGCGACAGCGATAAAAGTGACGAACCGAAGCCGGGTCTGACCGGCGATGATAATATTCGTCCCTACGATCCCAATACCCAGCGTCGCGTGGTGCGCGAGCGTTTACAGGCGCTGGAGATCATCAACGAACGTTTCGCACGTCAGTTCCGTATGGGGTTGTTTAACCTGCTGCGTCGTAGCCCGGATATCACCGTCGGTGCGATCCGCATTCAGCCGTATCATGAGTTTGCCCGCAACCTGCCGGTGCCAACCAACCTTAACCTGATCCATCTGAAACCGCTGCGCGGTACCGGTCTGGTTGTGTTCTCGCCAAGCCTGGTGTTCATCGCGGTGGATAACCTGTTCGGTGGCGATGGCCGTTTCCCGACCAAAGTGGAAGGCCGCGAGTTTACCCATACCGAACAGCGTGTGATTAACCGCATGCTGAAGCTTGCGCTGGAATCCTACAGCGACGCGTGGAAAGCGATTAACCCGCTGGAAGTCGAGTACGTGCGTTCCGAGATGCAGGTGAAGTTTACCAACATCACCACCTCCCCGAATGACATCGTCGTGAACACCCCGTTCCACGTCGAGATCGGCAACCTGACGGGCGAGTTCAACATCTGCCTGCCGTTCAGCATGATTGAACCGCTGCGCGAACTGCTGGTGAACCCGCCGCTGGAGAACTCACGTCACGAAGATCAGAACTGGCGTGAAAACCTGGTGCGTCAGGTGCAGCATTCGCAGCTGGAGCTGGTAGCCAACTTCGCCGACATCTCCATGCGGTTATCGCAGATCCTGAAATTACAACCCGGCGACGTTTTGCCGATAGATAAACCTGACCGCATTATTGCCCATGTGGATGGCGTACCCGTGCTGACAAGCCAGTACGGCACGATTAACGGCCAGTATGCGTTACGCGTTGAGCACTTGATCAACCCGATTTTGAATTCGCTGAATGAGGAACAGCCCAAATGAGTGACATGAACAATCCGTCCGATGAAAACAGCGGAGCACTGGACGATCTGTGGGCTGACGCGTTAAACGAGCAGAAAACGACGCCGACGAAAAGCGCGGCAGACGCGGTCTTTCAGCAGTTAGGCGGCGGCGACGTCAGCGGCACGTTGCAGGACATCGACCTGATTATGGACATTCCGGTCAAGCTGACCGTTGAGCTGGGTCGCACCCGCATGACCATTAAAGAGCTGCTGCGCCTGACGCAGGGTTCCGTGGTGGCGCTTGACGGTTTAGCGGGTGAGCCGCTGGATATTCTGATCAACGGCTACCTGATTGCACAGGGCGAAGTAGTGGTGGTGGCCGATAAATACGGCGTACGTATCACCGACATCATTACCCCTTCCGAACGCATGCGTCGTCTGAGTCGTTAAGTATGAAAACCCAGGCAACACTGTCCGCGCCCTCCGCCGTACCCGGCTCACCGCTGCTCCAGGTGAGCGGCGCGCTGTTCGGTATTATTGCCTTTATCCTTATCGCCGCCTGGCTGGCAAAGCGTTTCGGTCTGGCGGGGAAAACGGCCGGTACCCGCGGGTTGAAGGTCAGCGCCAGCACCCCGCTAGGACCGCGCGAGCGCGTGGTCATTGTGGAGGTGGAAGATGCACGACTGGTGCTGGGCGTGACCGCCTCCAGCATTAACGTCCTTCACACGCTCCCCCCTGCGCCTGTCACGGTGGAGGCTAACGCCCAGGCCCCTGCGGATTTCCAGTCCGTAATGAAGAGTTTGCTCAAGCGTCCCGGGAGATCCTGATGCGCCGTTTGTTATTCCTTACGCTGACAGGCCTGGGCCTGTTCGCGCCCTCTGTGTATGCGCAACTGCCGGGGCTGGTTTCCACGCCGCTGGCGAACGGGGGACAAAGCTGGTCCCTGTCCGTGCAGACGCTGGTATTCATCACCTCGCTGACCTTTATTCCGGCGATCCTGCTAATGATGACCAGCTTCACCCGCATCATCATTGTGTTTGGCCTGCTGCGCAACGCGCTCGGCACGCCGTCCGCGCCGCCCAATCAGGTGCTGCTGGGTTTAGCCCTGTTCCTGACCTTTTTCATTATGTCGCCGGTGATCGACAAGATTTACACCGAGGCCTACCAGCCGTTCAGCGAAGATAAAATTTCCATGCAGGTTGCCCTGGAAAAGGGCGCGCAGCCATTACGTGAATTTATGCTTCGCCAGACGCGCGAAGCGGATCTGGCCCTGTTTGCCCGTCTCGCTAACACCGGTGAGTTACAGGGGCCGGAAGCGGTGCCGATGCGTATTCTGCTCCCGGCGTATGTGACCAGTGAGCTGAAAACGGCGTTCCAGATTGGCTTCACCATTTTCATTCCGTTCCTGATTATTGACCTGGTGATCGCCAGCGTCCTGATGGCGCTCGGGATGATGATGGTCCCACCCGCAACCATTGCCCTGCCCTTTAAGATCATGCTGTTCGTGCTGGTCGACGGCTGGCAGCTGCTGGTCAGCTCGCTGGCGCAGAGTTTCTACAGTTGAGGAGCGCGCAATGACGCCTGAGTCGGTCATGATGATGGGCACGGAGGCGATGAAAGTCGCGATTGCCGTCGCCGCGCCCCTGCTGCTGGTTGCGCTGGTCACCGGTCTGATTATCAGTATTCTCCAGGCCGCCACGCAGATTAACGAAATGACCCTGTCGTTCATCCCGAAGATCATTGCCGTCTTCGTGGCGATTATCGTTGCCGGGCCATGGATGCTCAATTTGCTGCTAGACTATATGCGCAACCTGTTCACCAATCTGCCTTACATCATCGGCTGACGGACGATGCTGCATTTCACCAGCGATCAGTTTGTTCAGTGGCTCGGGATCTATTTCTGGCCGATGCTGCGCATCATGGCGCTGATCTCCACCGCCCCCATACTCAGTGAAAAGTCGGTGCCTAAACGCGTCAAAATTGGGCTGGGCATCGTTATCACCATTATCGTTGCCCCTTCCCTGCCAGCCGTGGATATCCCGATCTTTTCCCCGAATGCGATCTGGATTGCCCTGCAACAGGTGATGATTGGCGTGGCGGTCGGGTTTACGATGCAGCTCGCCTTCGCCGCGGTACGAACGGCGGGCGAATTGATCGGTTTACAGATGGGCCTGTCTTTCGCGACGTTCGTTGACCCGGGCAGCCATCTGAATATGCCCGTGCTGGCGCGTATTATCGACCTGCTGGCGATGCTGTTGTTTCTCTCGTTCAACGGCCACCTGTGGCTCATCTCGATGCTGGTGGACACCTTCCACACGCTGCCGATTGGCGACAACCCGGTTAACAGCAACGCGTTTCTGGCGCTGGTGCGGGCTGCCGGGCTGATCTTCCTTAACGGGCTTATGCTGGCGCTGCCGATCATTACCCTGCTGCTCACCGTTAACCTCGCATTAGGTTTACTCAACCGAATGGCCCCGCAGCTGTCGGTATTCGTCATCGGCTTTCCGGTGACGTTGACGGTTGGCCTTTTATTAATGTCATTATTGATGCCACTTATCGCCCCCTTCTGCGAGCATTTATTCAGCGAGATATTCAATCTGTTAGCGGATATTGTCAGCGAACTTCCACGCAAATAATAACCCGCAGTGTTTGCAATGTTTTTCTGAGGATATTCCTAAAAATAATCTCGAAAAACATCTACCAGGATATATCTGACGCGGTTTAAATGTTTCTAACCACCTCACAATACTTAATATTTACTTTACTTTAAGATGATTCCTGGCAAATTATACGTAACTTTACGGGATAGTGAGTTCGCCTGAAAGTCTTTGTCATGCTCACAGGTTTTATTAGATTTTTTCCATCCCGTATGGCTGTTTATGAGCTCTCAGGCAGGTGGTGAATTATCGTTACGCATTGAGTGAGGGTATGCCATGTCAACGATCATTATGGATTTATGCAGCTACACCCGGCTAGGGTTAACCGGGTACTTAGCAAGCAGAGGGGTAAGAAAGAGAGACATCAACGATGCACACACCGTTGAAGAACTCGCAGCCGCTTGTGACGCCCACAAGCCCGGCGTGGTGTTTATTAATGAGGACTGTTTCATTCACGACCCCGCTAACAGTCAGCACATTAAGCAGATCATTAATCAGCATCCTAAGACCCTGTTTATTGTTTTTATGGCGATCGCCAATATTCATTTCGATGAGTATTTGTTGGTGCGTAAAAACTTATTAATCAGTTCGAAATCGATTAAACCAGAGTCGCTTGATGATATCCTGGGCGATTATTTGAATAAAGAAGTTAAGAATGTAGGGGCGATTAACTTACCCACCCTATCATTAAGCAGAACTGAATCAAGTATGCTAAGAATGTGGATGGCTGGACAAGGGACAATTCAGATCTCAGATCAGATGAATATCAAGGCAAAAACAGTATCGTCACACAAAGGAAATATTAAAAGGAAAATTAAAACGCATAATAAGCAAGTCATATACCATGTCGTACGCCTGACAGATAATGTGACGAATGGGATTTTCGTTAATATGCGCTAATTTGCACGGCCATGTTGTACCCTACCTTGATCTCTGGCCTGGCCAGAGATTTTGCTTTTCAGTAGCCGGAGCCGGGGAGAAGACACCCCGACGCCGCCCTATTCCGCCGTTTCCACAAAGATACCATCCGGGTGCCCCAGTTCGTTGAAGAACCAGATGCCGAGCGGGTAATCTTCCAGCGACACCAGATACATTGTGCCTTCATTAAACTCTTCTATTGCCAGCACCACGCCCGGGCGGCGCGGCCCACCGTCCGTTTTGACGGTTACCCGATCGTTGACCTTCATACATTCCTCCTGTGGTTTTGAGCCAGTGTAGAACAAATTGCATTGCCTGGCATCGCCACCTGGCGCGAATGGCGTTTTTGTGTGCGGTCTATACTTAACTGTTGAGACGATTAAATGAGGAACCCGCCATGAAGACCGACAAAGAGTACAGCGACACCATTAAGCGTGAGGTTGAAGTGGATGTCGATGCCCTGCTTGCCGCCATCAATGAAATCAGTGAGTCCGAAGTTCATCGCGCGGAGGATAATTCCGACCGTGTCGTGGTCAATGGTAGGGATTACCATACCTACCGTGAACTGGCTGAAGCATTCGAGCTGGATATCCATGACTTTAGCGTCTCGGAGACGAACCGCTAAGGCGAAAAAAATCCCGGTCATGGGGATGACCGGGATCAAACTTGCTTATGCAAGAAGCACTTGTAAATTCGTTACACCAGGAAATCTGATGCAGGTAAGACATTATCCCCAACGGAATAGTCTTACAAGCATATATTCTCTTAGCGAATATTATATTTTATACATGTGAATTTTGGTTATGAGTATAAACATGCGCCGCCTGTGGGTTTGTCGGGATCGTTTCCACTTCAACGGCGCGTCAATCCCTGTTTTTTTAAGATTTATCTTAGGTGAAATCATCACCCGGGAGACGTTATGCCTTCGTTTGAGGAGACTCTGCTTGTTTTTACCGACCTCGACGGCACGCTGTTGGATTTTCACACACTCGACTGGCAGCCTGCGGCCCCCTGGCTGGAAAAGTTAATGGATGAACAGGTACCGGTCATTCTGTGCAGCAGCAAAACCGCGTCCGAGATGGATGACATCCAGCAGGAGCTGGGGCTTGGCGGGTTGCCCTATATTGCGGAAAACGGCGCGGTGATCCAGCCTGACGTACGGTGGGAAAACGCCGCACGGTTCATCTCAGAAAAGAAGCATGACGATATCCGGCAGTGTATTGCCCGGGTACGCCAGGAGATGCATCTTAAATTCATCACCTTCGATGACGTGGATGAGCGCGTGGTCGCCGAATGGACTGGGCTGAGTCGTCCCCGCTCAGTGCTTGCGCGTAAACACGAGGCTTCCGTGACGCTGATCTGGCGTGACAGTGATGAACAAATGGAACGCTTTGCCGCCGAACTCGCCCGGCAGGGGCTGAAGATCGTCCAGGGAGCACGCTTCTGGCATATCCTGGACACCTGCTGCGGCAAAGACGCGGCGGTTCACTGGCTTGTGGACCAGTATCGCCTGCACGAGGGTTCCGAACCGACGACGCTGGGCCTGGGCGACGGCCCGAATGATGCCCCGCTGCTGGACAGCGTAGGCTTTGCCGTCGTGGTGAAAGGCTTCAACCGGGAGGGCGTCAGCCTTAAGAACAACGATCCCGCCCGGGTTTATCACACTCAGCACACCGGGCCGACCGGCTGGTGCGAGGGGCTTGATTACTTTTTGACGTGATCCTGCCAGATGACCCGGTTACGCCCGCGCTGTTTCGCCTCATACAGACGCGCATCGGCGGTGGATTGCAGATTTTCGAAGTGATAATTGCCCTTCTCCTGCGCGCCAGAGACGCCAAACGACGCACTTACGCGCAGGGTGGTACTTTTCTTAATCAGGATCTCTTTGCTGTCGATACGCTCGCGGATCTGCTCTGCGACTTCCGCCGCCTCTTCAAGCGTCATGCCCGGCAGCACCACACAGAACTCTTCGCCCCCGACGCGTCCGGCAATATCTTTAGTCCGGAGGGTGCTGGCAATCAGACCCGCGGCATGGGACAACACCTTATCACCCGCCTGATGCCCGAACCGATCATTGATGCTCTTGAAGCAATCAAGATCGATCTGAATGACCGAGAAAGGCAGCGACTGCTGTTCACACTGCTTCGCCAGCATTTTCGCCTGCTCGAACAGCGACCCACGATTATTCAGCCGGGTCAGAGGGTCGTGCCAGGCCTGCCATTGCAGCGAGTTCTGCATCGAATACATATTACTGACCATGCGCCGGATCACCAGCCATGAGATGAGCAGCATCGCGGTGAACAGCGCCCAAAGCAATGCCAGCACAATGCTGATGCTGCCGAAATCACCGCGCACCCCTTCATCCAGGGTGTGCACGCGCAGGACGATGCCATCAAAATGGTCGAGACGCTCCCAGCTCACAAAACGACTCCCCAGGCGAATGCCGCCTTCGGAATCCGATTCTATCGCGTGCGCTATCTGCGCTAATTCGCGCGCGTCAAAATGATTAACGTCCGCAGCAGGTGATTCAGACGTTGCAAGCTGAGTAAGCCGACTGTCATACAGTTGGTATTCCCCTTCCGGGTTATCGCCCACGGCTTCCACCAGCAGGCGACGCAGGGTGGCAAAGGTGAAATCCATCGCCACCACGCCATACCAGACGTGATTGTAATAAACCGGCACGCTGGCGGTGATCAGCGGCTTTTTGCCGACAAAGGTGGAAGGCGGCGAGATAAACCAGCGCACGGCACGCGCACGGTTTTCACGCTCGGACTGTTGGGTAAACCAGGGCTGAGTGACCAGATGGTAATAGCGCTGCACGATATCGCTGGAATTTCCCGGCGTGTCCGTTTCCAGAAAGAATCCGGCGCGAGAGACATAAATCACGCGCTCTTCGTTGCGGGAAGGGCTGGATGCCAGACGCAGCAAATACCCCACTTCAAGCGCGGCGGACAGTTCATTATCAAGGTAGTCATCATCACGGTTCAGAAGGGTCGTCTTTTCAACGAAGGCATCCGAAACACCGTTGATCGGTAACGTGCGCTGTTTATCAACCGCAATTTGCCAGCTGGGGGACGTGCGCAAATGCGCAAAACGCTTTACCGCATCATGCAGCACGCCAAACGCCAGCGGCGTTTCCAGGGCATCACGCATGCTGTGGCGAAAAAACAATAACTTATCGACGCTGAACTGAAGCTGTCTGTCCAGCGCACTGGCAACCGTTTCCAGATGGTTACGCTGGCTGGAGATATAAGCATCTTCCAGTACCACAACTTCGCGCCAGGTCAGGAGGGTGGAAAAGATCAGGACAACGATAAAACAGAAGTTAACAATCAAACGGGGATTGCTGCGCTTATGCAGCCACTGCAAAAAAGATTGTTTTACAACAAAGGTATCGTGCTGCACACACACTCCCTGATTGTCGCTCACCATCCGATATGATAAGTCTTCTGCCAGTAAAAACGCCCGGCAAGGCCGGGCGTTGTGTGATTAAGCCTTGTCGCGTTTTTGCCTTTTATTAGCAGGCTGAAGCTCGTCTTCGCGAAAAGCCTCCCGCTTAATGCCGTATCCATCATGCCACCGACACTCAACCATTCCGCTGGAATACCCGGTGACGATCATACCTGGACCACCATTTTTGGGCTTAACTTCATCACTGATCAAAAAGACCATACCTGCCTCCTGTATCAGGGTGAAACGTTTTCAATTTAGACGAGGAATGGTCTTTTTGCATCCGGGGTCAGCAATAATTAATGCGATTTCCCGCGTACTTTTTCAACCAGCTTAACAACGGCTACCACAATCAGACCGACGATAAAGCCCAGTACGAGGTTAAGCAGTGTGGGCAGGATCGCAGCAACTACCGTTCCCTGGCCTGACGCAAAATGTTCAATCATGTGATGCAGCGAAGCAACACCGTGCACGATAATTCCGCCACCGACCAGGAACATCGCCAGGGTTCCCACCACCGACAAGGTTTTCATCAGCCACGGCGCCAGCACCAGCAGGCTTTTCCCGATGCCGCGCGCTATTGCACTGGATTTTTTTTCCAGCCAGAAGCCGATATCGTCCAGCTTGACGATCAGCCCGACCAGGCCATAAACCCCTATCGTCACGAGGATCGCAATGCCGGACAGGATCAGCACCTGGTTCATCAGAGGGGCATCTGAGACGATCCCCAGCGTAATCGCCACAATCTCGGCCGAGAGGATAAAGTCCGTGCGGATCGCGCCTTTGACCTTATCGCGTTCAAACGTTTTTGGATCCTGTGCGGCCAGCGCTTCCAGACGCTGCTGGCGCATTTCCGGGGTGTCTTTCTCTTTGCGTGCAGCGAACATATGCAACACTTTTTCGGCACCCTCGAAGCACAGGAACGCCCCGCCAATCATCAGCAGGGGCGTAATGGCCCAGGGTATAAAGGCGCTAATCAGCAGCGCCAGCGGAACGAGGATCACCTTGTTAATAAAGGACCCTTTCGCAACGCCCCACACCACCGGCAACTCACGGTTCGCCCGCACGCCGCTGACCTGCTGCGCGTTAAGCGACAAATCATCTCCCAGTACCCCGGCGGTCTTTTTCGCCGCCAGTTTTCCCATAACCGAAATGTCATCCAGCAACGTGGCGATGTCGTCCAGTAATGTTAATAAGCTACTTCCTGCCAAAATCTCTTTCCTTCTTTTTTTGCTAATTAAGTGAATAGTATGGAACAAAACTCACCGCCCGGAAACTGGCACCTCGCGTCAACAAAAATTTCACATCAACAACACAATTAAAGCACTCGCCAGGCTGATAGTTTTGGCGTTAACTATGAGCGAACTTTTTATTTCGTCGTGAGGGACTATGCGTTTCCGGCATTTATTACCGCTCATTGGAGCACTCTTTTCCCTGTATATCATCTGGGGGTCCACCTATTTTGTCATTCGTATAGGCGTGGAAAGCTGGCCCCCGCTGATGATGGCCGGTATTCGTTTCCTTACGGCCGGCGTGCTGCTGATGGCGTTTTTATTGCTGCGCGGCCACAGACTACCGCCGCGGCGTCCCCTGCTTAACGCCGCCCTGATTGGCCTGCTGCTGCTGGCGGTGGGCAATGGCGCGGTAACCGTCGCCGAACACCAGAACGTGCCGTCGGGCATCGCCGCAGTGGTCGTCGCAACCGTGCCGCTGTTTACGCTCTGCTTTAGTCGCCTCTTCGGGATCCGCACCCGTAAGCTCGAATGGCTGGGCATCGCGATTGGGCTTGTGGGTATCATCCTGCTGAACAGCGGCGGTAACCTGAGCGGGAACCCCTGGGCTGCCGTTCTGATCATGATCGGCTCCATGAGCTGGGCCTTCGGCTCGGTCTACGGTTCACGCATCGAGCTGCCCTCCGGGATGATGGCAGGTGCGATTGAGATGCTCGCGGCGGGCATTGTGCTGCTGATGGCCTCCGCGTTGACGGGTGAAAAACTGACGGCGATGCCAGACCTTTCAGGTTTCCTGGCCGTCGGGTATCTGGCGCTGTTTGGCTCGATTATCGCCATCAACGCCTATATGTACCTGATCCGCAACGTCTCACCGGCGGTTGCCACCAGCTACGCCTACGTTAACCCGGTGGTTGCCGTGCTGCTGGGTACCGGTTTTGCGGGCGAAGTGCTGTCGACGATTGAATGGCTGGCGCTGGGTGTGATTGTCTTTGCCGTGGTACTGGTCACGCTGGGTAAATATTTGCTGCCCGCGAAACCGATTGTCACGAGGTGTGAGGTGGAGAAACCGTGATCGGGTGAATGCCCTGGGTATCGATCTGCGCGGCCTGACCGCCGCCGCAGATCCACTCTTCCAGCCGCTCCGTCAGTTCCACGTCATTGAGCTTCATTCTTCCGCGCAGCGCGCACTCCCAGACAATCAGCACCCGCCAGCCCTGAGCGTAAAGCTGAGAAACATCGCGTTTATCACGCTCGACGTTTCTGCCAATCTTCTCCAGCCAGAAGTCGGTGCGTGTCGCCGGGACTTTAAACAGATAGCAGTCGTGATGATGCCAGAAACAGCCGTGGGTAAAGATGATGCACTGGTACGCGTCGATGACGAAATCAGGACGCCCGGCAAGCGTGGCATCCTGAACCCTGAATTCAAACCCGGCGGCGGTCAGAAGGCCCGCGATCCGTTTTTCAATCGCGGTATCACGCGTGCCGATGGCACGCATGTTTTTACTGCGCGTGGCCTTATTGTGAACGTCCGCCATTGACGGCCTCGCTCTGACGAAGCTGAACGGCCTTGCTAATGCGTGAGGCCAGCAGTTTAGCTACCGCGGCAAAGGCGGGCACCACCACCGAGTTGCCAAACTGACGATAGGCCTGGGTATCTGATACCGGGATGCGAAAACTGTAGCCCTGCGGCGTCTCAAAGCCCATTAAGCGGGCGCACTCGCGCGGCGTTAAGCGCCGCGGTCGGTGCTGTTGGTTCTGGGGATCGTCAAAATCTTTTTCGCCCAGCGCCTTATCCCAGCCGCGATCGATAAGAATTTCCGCACCATCTTTGTAATAGCGCGCCGACAGCGTACGCGTCACGCTGTCAGGATTAAGCGGATTGACCATGCCAAACCCAAAGCCATTGCCTTTGGCCTGATGCTTTTTGGCATAGCGATAGAGGTATTTCCACAGCACCGGGGTCAGAATGAATTTCGCATCGACGGCGGGCTCCAGCAGATCGGCCACCGTCGGGCGGCGCGCCGGATACAGCGAGGGCAAATCACGCAGCGTAAAATCGCCTTTAAGATTGAGATCGCGGCGGAAGCCCACCAGCACGATGCGTTCGCGGTGCTGCGGCAGGAAGTGTTTGCCGTCGATAATTTTCGGATCGTCCGGCCCCATGTCCTCTGCATCCGCCACGTCATAACCCAGTTCATCCAGCGTTTGCATGATAATGCGGAAGGTTTTGCCGCCGTCATGACTCTTTAAATTCTTGACGTTCTCCAGCACAAAAATTGCCGGGCGGCGGGCATCAATGATCCGGGCAACATCAAAGAACAGTGTGCCCTGCGTATCGCAGGCAAAGCCGTGTGCGCGTCCCAGCGCGTTCTTCTTCGACACGCCAGCCAGCGAGAACGGCTGACACGGAAAGCCCGCCAGCAGCACATCGTGAGCCGGAATGGTATTGCGAATGTGTTCGGCGGCCTCTTCATCGCTGACGCCGGTTTTGTGGCTCAGCGTGACATCCCGAATATCCGCGTTGAACTGGTGCGCGTCGGGATCGCAATACCAGTTGGCTTTATAGGTACGGACGGCATGTTTGTTCCATTCACTGGTGAATACACACTGCCCGCCAATAGCTTCAAAGCCATGGCGAATGCCGCCGATACCGGCAAAGAGATCGATAAAGCGAAAGGCATAATTTGGATGCGCAGCAGGAGGACGCGGCAGCAAATTTTGTAGATAGCGGAACTCACCGTCGCTCAGGCGGTGCCCTGCCCTGTCGCTTATCAGCAGCCGCTTGAGTATCGCCGGGCTCCAGTGGCTCTCGCCATGGGCCACCAGCTGGTTTGCCAGCGTTTTAGCATCATACATTTCCAGCAGCTGACGCAGGAGTGCCTGCACGGCTGCCGTTGATTTCTCAACCCGCTCAGGCGCGGGCACAGTCACTGATCGATTTTCCTGCATTCTCTTAACCGGACAATAAAGACAGAAAACAGAGTACCACAGTTCAGGATCGCACACTGCGACGGAAATGGGTCAATATCTGGCTGTCGGTTCCGAGGTAATCGCCCTGTAATTCGGCACTCAGCTTCGCCATAAACTGGATCAGAAAATCGGCATTGTGACGCGCAAGTTCGCGCCCCCGCGCGGTTTGCATGGTGTCAGGCAGGCGCAGGAGTTTGGTCTGAAAGTGGTCGAGCGCGAAGGCTTTATCATCCAACTCTCGTGTTCCGGCGAACGGGTCGTCGGCATCAAACAGCGCGGCGCCCAGCGTACCGGAGACGGCAAAGACGCGCGCCAGGCCGATAGCGCCTAACGCCTCCAGCCGGTCGGCATCCTGCACAATTTTGGCCTCCAGGCTTTGCGGCGCGATACCGGCACTGAAGCTGTGCGCTTCAATAGCATGCTCAACGGCTGCATAACGATCCGGCGGAAAATCAGGAAAGTCGCGACTGAGGATCTCGCGCGTTTTTCGCGCTGCCAGCCGCGAGGAGTGGCTACGTTCCGGGTGATTTTTCGGCAGGCTGACAATGTCATGGAAGTAGCATGCGGTCAGCACAACCAGCGGATCGCTATCCTCGTCAGCCATAATACCCTGCGCCGTCATCCAGACGCGGTGAAAATGGGCGATATCGTGCGCCGCATCATCAGTAAAATGATTTTCGTCGAGCCAGCGCTCAAAACGGTGTTGCCACTGCGCAAGTTCCATCATCCTGTCCTGTTGCTCAAAAGTGAGTGAATTATAATACACCCGAATTAAAATCCTTTATAAATAGAATTACGAAATACTTAATAATAATTACCCGCTATATTTTCAATGAATTAATTCATATGAAAAATAAAGAGATAAAAAGAAATATTTTGTAATATTTTTACCACTTTAATTACATTTATTTTTGAACCTAAATAATAATCCATAGAATAGTATCAGCCATGTAGTTACGGAGGGTAATTACATATATTCAGACAATTTATATTTAAAGGGAATATATAATGAAAAGAAAAGTTCTGGCAATTCTCGTACCCGCGTTATTAATGGCTGGCGCAGTAAATGCGGCGGAAATGTATAACAAGAATGGCAACAAAGTTGACCTGTACGGTAAGGTTGATGCGCGTCATACCTTCTCCGACAACCCTGGCGACGACGGCGATGAAACCTATGTACAGGTGGGTTTCAAAGGCGAAACGCAGATCACGAACGACCTGACAGGCTATGGCCAGTGGGAATATAAAACCTACGCTAACGACACCGAAGGCGCAGGGGATAAATCTTTCAACCGTCTGGCATTCGCTGGCCTGAAATATGGCGACTACGGCTCATTTGATTACGGCCGTAATTACGGCGTCGTGTATGACGTTGAAGCCTGGACCGATATGCTGCCGGTATTTGGTGGAGATTCTTACACCTGGACGGATAACTATATGGTTGGCCGTACTAACGGTGTGGCGACCTACCGTAACAATGATTTCTTTGGTCTGGTCGACGGCCTGAACTTTGCGCTGCAATATCAGGGAAATAATGAAGGTGGACCAAACGAAAATCAGGAAGGCACCAAAAACGGCCATGATGACGTTCGTTTCCAGAACGGCGACGGCTTCGGTATGTCTACCACCTATGACTTCGATTTCGGCCTGACGCTGGGTGCGGCTTATTCTTCCTCTGACCGTACTAACGACCAGGTCGCTTACGGCGCTGGCACCTATAACCGCTTCAGCAAATATGCTGGCGGTGAACGTGCGGAAGCGTGGACAATCGGTGCTAAATACGATGCTAATGATGTCTACCTGGCCATGATGTATGCGGAAACCCGTAACATGACTCCGTACGGCAACGATGGCATCGCCAACAAAACTCAGAACTTTGAAGCCGTAGCGCAGTACCAGTTTGACTTCGGTCTGCGTCCATCCCTGGCGTGGGTCTATTCTAAAGGCATCGATTTGGGCGGTAACGATTATCACCCAGGCAATGGCTATGACTATGTAGACCAGGATCTGGTTAACTACATCGACGTGGGCATGACCTACAGCTTCAACAAAAACTTCTCCACCTACGTTGATTATAAAATCAACCTGCTGGACGAAGATGATGCCTTCTACAATGACAACGGTATTGCTACCGATGACATCGTTGGCGTAGGCATGACCTACCAGTTCTAATCCCCATCAATATTAAAGCCCGCGATGCGGGCTTTTTTTATTTGACGCTGAAATGTTATGGCGCTTCCTGCAAGGCCAGGCGAACAAACCCGTTATTCTGCGCCAGCAATTCGTGCGCTTTCCAGGCATCCAGCCCCGTCAGCACCATCAGTACTGCCGTTTTGCACTGGTGGTTACAGCTTTCCAGCGCGGCCTTCGCCTGCGCCCGGCTACATCCCCCCGCTTCCATCACAATGGCAATTTGTCGTTCGGCCCATCTGGTGTTGCTTGCCTCCAGATCAACGCGCAGGTTGCTGTACACCCGTCCGGAACGTACCGCCAGACCGGTGGTGATCATATGCAGGATCATGCTTTGCGCAATGCCTGCTTTAGCGTTGGTATACCCGGCCACCACATCCGCGCCCAGATCGGGAGCAATGACCATGCTCGCCAGCTGCGCCGCTTCACTTTGCGCATCCTCCGTAATGATCGCAACCGTTGAGCCCAGAGACCACGCATGACGCATCGCGCCCCATACCCATGGGGTTTTGCCGCTGACGGACAGCGCCAGCATCATGTCATGCTCGCCAAATTCTATCGTCTGAAGGTCGGCAACGCCGCGCGCATAGCTACCGGCGTGATCGCCTGCTGTCATCGCAATGACGGGATGTTTTCCCGGGGCAAACGCTTCTGCCGCCTGTTCAGCCACGCGTCCGGACGCGCCCGCGCCGGTCAGTACCAGACGTCCGCCGTGGCTAAGCGTCGCCGCCGCGTTATCCACCACGCGGGCCAGCATACTTAAGTGAGGGGTAAGTGCAGAAGAGATTTGCGCGTCATCCTGGTGTATGACGTTAAGCATATCCAGCGTCGATAATCTGTCGATGTTCGTGGTGCTGGCGTGCCGTCTTTCCCTGGCCGTACCGGTAAGCATAATGCTCATAAACTGCCTCCTTATTATGAGTACCCTCACACTATAAAGTGTTTTATATAGGTCACCTGAGAGGAGGCTCACGAAACGCCTCTCTTTACATGGCTTTATGAAACGCCCGTCATCAGCGATAATTAGCCCTTTCTTATTCATCGCGGAGTGTTAATGAGCGATTTGCAGCCCTTCCCCCCGACGCGCAAGCGACCTATGAAGCTGAATACGCTGGTTACGCTGATGGTGTGCGCGATTATCGGCTCGGTGCTGCTGGTGGTCTTCGCGCTGTACTCTGTGCAGATCACCCGCGCCACGCGCGATGACGTGAAAGATACCGCGCTGGGTATCGCCCGGACGCTGGCCGACAGCCCGGAGATCAAGCGTGGCCTGATGGAATCGCCGCAGGCTGGCATCATCCAGCCGATTGCCGAGGCGGTGACGAAGCGCAACGACCTGCTGTTTACCGTGGTCACCGACCTGCGTGGGGTCCGCTATTCCCATCCAAACGAAGCGCTGTTAGGTTTGCATTTTATTGGCGACGATCTGACGCCCGCCCTGGAAGGGAAAGAGAATGTCTCCGTTAACCGCGGCGCGCTCGCGGAAGCGCTGCGCGTCTTTACGCCCGTGTATGACGACCAGCACGACCAGATCGGCGTGGTGGTGGTGGGTATTTCGCTGAATAAAGTTGAAGATCAGATTGCCCGCGGGCGGCTCAACGCCGTGTGGACCATCTTATTCAGCGTTCTGATGAGCTCAGTGGCGATCTGGGGTCTGGTCCGGGTTCTGAAACGTATCCTCTTTGGGCTGGAGCCTTACGAAATCTCAGCCCTCTTTGAGCAGCGCCAGGCCATGTTGCAGTCCCTGCGCGAAGGCGTGATGGCCGTGGATATGCACGGGCGCGTGACGATGATTAACCACACCGCCAGAGAAATATTACTCCTGACCTCGGGCCAGCACTCCGAAAGCAGCAGTGAACCGCTGCTGGCCAGCCTGCGCGAAGTATCCAGGACCGGCATTGCCCGCCAGGATCAGGAGATCGGCTGTAACGGGCGGCTGCTGCTGTGCAACATGGTCCCCGTGAAAAGCCAGAATCAGGTGATCGGGGCGATCAGCACGTTCCGCGATAAGACCGAAATCAGCCAGTTAATGCAGCGTATTGATGGCATGGTCAGCTACGTTGATGCCCTGCGCTCCCATACGCATGAGTTTATGAACAAGCTGCACGTGATCCTCGGCCTGCTGCACATGAAGCGCTACGATAAGCTGGAGGAGTACATCATCCAGACCGCGCAGAATTATCAGACGGATATCGGCGCAATACAGCGCAAAGTTAAATCGCCGGTCATTGCGGGCTTCCTGCTGGGTAAAATTAACCGCGCTAAAGAGGCCGGAGTGACCCTGACGCTGGCGGAGGAGAGCCAGCTTCCCGACACCGCCAATGAAGAGCAGGTTGCGGTGCTGATCACCGTGCTGGGCAATTTAATCGAAAATGCCCTGGATGCGATGGAAGGCCAGCCGGAAGGCGAGATCGGCCTGCTGCTGCATTATCAGAACGGCTGGCTGAGCGGTGAGGTCAGTGATGACGGTCCCGGCATTGATCCCGAGCGGCTGGAGGCTATTTTTACAAAGGGCTACTCAACAAAAGGTGAAAACCGCGGCGTTGGGCTGTTCCTTGCGCGTCAGCAGATCCAGAATCTGGGCGGAGATATTACCGTCGAGTCGGAGCCTGGCGTATTTACCCAATTTTTTGTTCAGATCCCCTGGGATAGCGAGAGGAATATCGCGTGATAAATGTGTTAATTGTCGATGATGACGCCATGGTAGCCGACCTCAACCGTCTGTATGTTAACCGCGTTGAGGGTTTTAGCTGCTGCGGCGTCGCTTCCACGCTCAACCAGGCCGAGGCGTTGATCGCCAACCCAGGCCAGCCGATCGATCTGGTGCTGCTGGATGTCTATATGCAGCAGGATAACGGGCTGGATCTGCTGCCCATCATCCGCGCGTCGGGCCGCCCGATTGACGTCATCATGATCTCGTCGGCCTCCGACGCCGCAACGATCCAGACCTCAATGCACTATGGCGTGGTGGATTACCTGATTAAACCGTTCCAGTTCCCGCGTTTTGAAGAGGCGCTGAACGGCTGGAAGGCAAAGCGCAGCCTGATGGGATCGCATCAGTATTATGAACAGGCCGACGTCGACAGGCTGATCCACGGAGGCGCGCCGGAGCTGGCCGACAGCAAAAAATTACCGAAAGGCCTAACGCCGCAGACGCTGCGCACCATTTGCCAGTGGATCGACAGCCATCCGGAGATAGAGTTTTCCACCGACGATCTGGCGAATGCGGTCAACATTTCCCGCGTCTCCTGCCGCAAATACCTGATCTGGCTGGCGCAAATTAATATCCTGTTCACCAGCATTCACTACGGCGCTACCGGCCGGCCGGTATATCGCTACCGTTTGCAGCCGGAACAGGTCGGCCTACTCAAACAGTACTGCCAGTAATTCGGTAGCTGTCGTCCAGAAGGGTAAAACGGAAGTGGTGCATCGAGGAGATCACCACTTCTTTTGTTTTGGTGACAAAGATGGCTTCAATATCGGGGCGCGAACGCAGCGCGGCGCAGCCCTTTTCCACGCCCATGCCGTAGATCAGCGTGGTCCAGATATCGCCGTCGAGGGAGTCTGGCGAAATAATCGTCACGCTGTCCAGTTCGTTATCCAGCGGGTAGCCGGTGCGTGGGTCAAGTATGTGGTGATAACGTTTGCCGTTCAGCTCGAAGTAGCGCTCATAGGTGCCTGACGTCACCACCGACCGGTTTTCGACCGTCATGGCGCCAATCAGCGCGTCACCGGCGAACGGTTTTTTCAGGCCGACGCGCCAGCCGCCCTCCGGCGAACCTAACGTCTGGACGTTGCCGCCAAGGTTGATCAGCCCAAGTTCAACGCCCTCTTTATGCAGGTAATCCCGCACCCTGTCGGCGATATAGCCTTTAGCAATGGCCCCCAGATCGATCTCCATTCCCTGGCGAGTAAGGAACACGCTGCTGTTGGCTTCATCCAGCACCACGTCCGCAGGATGCGTGATGCCCAGCAAAGCGGCGATCTCGTCCGCGGGCGGTACAGCATCCCCCTTAAAGCCAATTTTCCAGCGCTTCACCAGCGGGCCGATCGCCAGGTTAAAGGCGCTGTCTTTAAGCAGGCTTGCCGCTTTCGCGCAGCGGATCAGCTCAAACACCGGACGACTGACGGCAACCGGATGCTGACCGGCCGCATGGTTGATGTCCATTACCTGGGAGTGCGCTCGGTTAACGGTAAGCAGATCTTCGTACTGTTTGATCAGGCGAAACACGCGAGAGGCAAGCGCTTCGTCATGGGAAAAGAGTTTCAGGAGGATGGGCGATCCCATCAGAACGGCGGAGTAGCTGTAAACGCGATGGCTATCAGGCATTTCATGAGTCCTCAGATGTAGCCCCGGCAGGCACCGCGCCGCCGGGGAAACAGGAGCCTTACCGTGTTTTCGAACGCATAGCCGCCTGATGTCCTGCAAGCGTACCAAAAATAATGATATCTGCCACCGCGTTACCGCCGATGCGGTTACCGCCATGGATGCCCCCGACAACCTCACCCGCAGCAAACGCTCCCGGCAATACGTTGTGGTTGCTGTCCAGCACGCAGGTTTCTGTGTTAATGGTCACGCCGCCCATGGTGTGGTGAACGCCCGGTGCAATCTGAATGGCGTAGAACGGCCCTTCGTTGATTGGCGCACGCAGCGCGGTGGTGCGACCGAAATCATCGTCGTGCTGTTTCTCCACAAAGCCGTTGTAGCGTTCCAGCGTTGCCAGGAACTGGTGGTGATCCATCCCCAGCGCTTCCGCCAGGGCTTTTGGCGAGCTGGCGCTGGTAACAAACCCTTTTGCGATGTACTCATCCGCGGCTTTGTTTTTGGCGCGAACATGCTCGTCAAAGACGATGTAAGCGTATTTCTCCGGCAGCGCGATGATCTGCGCCGAGACTTTGTCGCGGGTCGACATTTCGTTATAGAAGCGGTTGCCCTGCTGGTTTACCAGAATCGCCCCGCCGCCGCGGATGGATTCGGAAATCAGATACGACGTTTTCTGCTCAACGGTTGGGTGGATCTGAATTTCGCCCATATCCACGGTGCCCGCACCGATACGCTCCAGCAGCGCGATACCGCCTCCGGTCGCCCCTTTGTGGTTGGTGGTAACGAACCCTGCCAGATCCGGACGGTATTTCACCACCATCTGGCTGTTGGCGCTGAAGCCGCCCGTTGCCACAATCACGCTTTTAGTTGCCACGGTGAGGGTTTCGTTCTCTTCGGTGGTCAGACGCACGCCGGTCACTTCGCCATTTTCGAAAATGATGTCGCTCACGGAGGTATCCAGCATCACCTCGATGTTGCGCTTGTTGACGTTACGCACCAGGCCGCTGATCAGATACCCGCCCACTGCGGAACCGTCTTTCGGACGGTGCGTACGGTCGATGCTCATCCCGCCGGTGGTGGTAATGTCGTTCAGCATAATGCCGCGCGTGGCCAGCCATTCGATAGCCTGCGGCGCGTTCTCGACAAAGCGACGCAGCAGTTCAGGGTCGTTCTTGTTGCCACCGCCTTTCAGACTTTCCTGGTAGAACAGCTCTTTGCTGTCCTGAATACCTTTCACGCGCTGGAAGCGGGTCTCCGCCGCGTTCATCCCGGCCGAGGCTTTAATGGTGTTCCCGCCGATGGTGGGCATTTTCTCGACGATTAGCACGCTCGCGCCTTCGTCATGCGCCTGAATCGCCGCTGCCAGACCGGCGCCGCCGCTGCCGACCACCACCACATCCACGCTTTTAGTCTCATTCGGGTCTGCGCCCTCTTCCGCCGCCAGCGCTTTGCTGGATTTCAGCATCGCCTTCGAGACCGCTTTTTTCACCGCCTCGCTCTGGCTGGTCGCGCCCGTAATCGCGTCCACGTGCGGGGTGTTGGCATCCAGAATACGGGTACGGATCTCTTCGAAGCTGGTGGCAAACTCGACGTCTTCACTCGGGCCGGAGGCCAGTTCGATATCGGCGATGCGGTCGGTTTCGAGGCTGACGTTAATCACCAGCTCGTTAGCATCGTCCTGCACTTTTTCAATAAAGGTGCCCGGTTTGAATTTAGATTCGCCCATGCTCATGTCGCGGATCATCGCTTCCACCAGCGAGAAGCGCCACAGCGGTTCCGGGATGCTCAGTTCTTCGCGTCGGGTACTGTCCATAAACAGCTCCAGGCTTTCGCCCGCCGCGATGCGATCGGTCCAGTCCGGATAGGCGATGGTGGCGCGGCCAACGGCAATCAGGTCGTAACCGTGATCCAGCGCTTCATTCACATCCGTGGCATTCACCACGCCGCCAACGCCCATTACCGGTACCTGCGCCAGCGTGTCAGAGCGCATGGCGCAGTATTTTTCGATAAGTGGCGTCGGGTCCTGAGTATCGACGATAGAAGGACGCAGGGCGGCGCCAAGGGAGAAGTGGAGATAATCTACCCCGCGCGCGGCCAGTTTTTCCAGCAGATACAGGGTGTCTTCGAAGCGAATGCCCGGGACTTCAAGCTCTTCCGGAGAGAAACGGTAGCCAATGATAAACGCGTCGTCCGCGTACTGGCGCACCATCTTGTGGGTAATGTCCAGCACCGCCAGCGGGAATTTCGCGCGGTTTTCGCGGCTGCCGCCCCACTCGTCGTCGCGCTGGTTAGAGTTCGGGGAGAAGAACTGCTGGATCAGATAGGTATTCGCCCCGTGGATTTCGACGCCGTCGAACCCGGCCTGAATTGCGCGGCGCACGGCTTCGCCGAACTTGCCGATCATGCCTTCCACCTCTTCCGCGGTCAGGGCAACCGGCGTGGCGGCACCGTCACGCGGCGCGGCAACGGCGCTTGGGCCAACCGGCGTGCGACCCCCAATCAGTTTTGGGTCGACCATACGGCCGCCGTGGTAGATTTGCAGCAGGGCTTTAGAGCCTTTGGACTTGATGGCGTCAGCGATTTTTGCCAGCCCGGCGATTTTCTCGTCGTTATCAATACCAATTGCGCCCGGGAACGCCAGGCCGAGATCGTCAACAAAACAGCACTCAACGATGATGGTGCCGATGCTGCCCGCGCGGGCGCGGTAGTACTCCACCAGCTCGCTGGTCACGGTGCCATCGTAATAACCGGTACAGGTTGTCATCGGGGCCATTAACAAACGGTTTTTCAGTTCAGTACCATTCGGTAATGTGAAGGGGCTTAAAATACGTTCGTTAGTGCTCATAATAGAAACTCCAAACTTTAAAAATTAAGAATTCGTTATCGGAATGATTTTTTATTTCGTGTTTTTTGCCGATGTCATGATAGTAATATAAAGCTTTTTTTAGTTTCTAAAGTCATTACGTTAGTTAATAAACTATTTAATCCCTTCGATAACATTAATAACACATTGGTGTTAGCGGGAATGTTTCACTCGTTCACAAGAATTTAAAAAAAGTTAAATTATAAAAGGTCAAACCAATACACCAAATCTATAAAAAAACCTTACAAAACAACGATAAACAAAAGCACCAGAATTCAAATGTTATAGTTTTGATACATAAGATGCGTAAAATTAGCGAATAACCACACTACTCAGAGTGGTTATTATAAAAAATATAAAAATAGCCATTCAGTTCCGTTTTTTTGATCGCGATCAATAGTTATGGCATTCAAAAGAGCAATATAAAAACATCATCATTTTTTATTTAGCGCAAACAAAAATGCGTTAAATCGCTATTAGTGAAAACACAAACCCGCACCTTAAATAACTAAAAAAAGCAAAAAGGATATTTCAATCGAATTTGTGTTTTCGCCGGGCGACGAATTTTTGACAACTTAAGACGTGAAACTATGAATACAAAAACTGCTGTAACGCCTCCTGCGGCGAATCTGGCATCAAATGGAACAGCAAAACGACTGCTGATGATGGCTTTGCCCGTCATTGTTGCCGTCCTGCTGTTGTTTGTCCCCGTTCCGGAAGGGCTGCCGCCTTATGCGTGGCACTACTTCGCCATCTTTGTCGGCGTCATCGTCGGCTTAATTTTCGAACCGCTGCCGGGCGCCGTGATCGGTCTTACCGGCGTCGTGGCGATTGCGCTGTGCAGCCAGTGGGTGCTCTTTAGCCCGGAACAGCTGGCTGACCCAAAATTCAAGCTGGCGGGCGCCTCCTTTAAATGGGCGGTCAGCGGGTTTGGTAACTCCACCGTCTGGCTGATTTTCGGTGCCTTTATGTTCGCCGCAGGCTACGACAAAACCCGCTTCGGCCGCCGTCTGGCGCTGATTCTGGTGAAGTACCTGGGCCGTCGCAGCCTCACGCTCGGTTACGCCATTACGTTTGCGGATCTGCTGCTGGCCCCGTTCACCCCGTCCAACACCGCGCGCAGCGGCGGGACCATCTACCCGATCATCGCCAACCTGCCGCCGCTGTACGGTTCAAAACCCAATGACCCAAGCGCGCGCAAAATCGGTTCGTATCTGATGTGGGTAGCCATCACCGCGGCCTGTATCACCAGCTCGATGTTCCTTTCCGCTCTGGCACCTAACCTGCTGGCGCTGGCGCTGGTAAAAAGCACGGTTGGAATTGATATCTCCTGGGGGACCTGGTTCCTCGCCTTCCTGCCGCTGGGCATCCTGCTGATCCTGACCATGCCGCTGCTGGCCTACTGGTTCTACCCGCCGGAAGTAAAAGTGAATAACGAAGTACCGCTGTGGGCGACCCGTGAACTGGAAAAACTGGGCAAACTGTCGCGCAATGAGATCCTGCTGCTGGTGTTCGTGTGCTGTGCGCTGCTGATGTGGATCTTCGCCGCGGCGTGGATTGAACCGGCCATGGCTGCCCTGCTGATCGTTGGCCTGATGCTGTGGACCGGCGTGCTGGAGTGGAACGATATCACCGGTAACAAAGCCGCGTGGAATACCTTCGTCTGGTTCGCCACCCTGGTGGCGCTGGCGGATGGCCTCTCCTCCACCGGTTTTATCAGCTGGCTGGGTAAAGAAGGCGGCCTGCTGATGAGCGGTATCTCTCCGGGTGTCGCCACCATCGTGCTGCTGCTGGCGTTCTACCTGCTGCACTACCTGTTCGCCAGCACCACCGCGCACACCACGGCGCTGCTGCCTGCGATGCTGACCATCGCCTCCACCATTCCGGGCATGAATATGGAAGTGTTCGTTCTGCTGATGGTGACCTCGCTGGGCGTGATGGGGATCATTACCCCCTACGGTACGGGTCCAAGCCCGATTTACTACGGTAGCGGCTACCTGCCAACCAAAGACTACTGGCGCCTCGGTACCATCTTCGGTGCCATCTTCCTGGCAGCTCTGCTGCTGATTGGTTACCCGTGGATGTCCATGATGTTCTGATTCCTGACCGCCGGACTTCTCCTCCGGCGGTTTTATTTTTGTGGAGCAATACGCTATGTCAAACAAACCGTTTATCTACCAAAACCCCTTCCCTCTTGCGCACGATGACACCGAATACTATCTGCTGACCAAAGAGCACGTTTCCGTTGCCGAGTTCGACGGTCAGGAAGTCCTGAAAGTGGAGCCTGAAGCCCTGACCCTGCTGGCACAGCAGGCCTTCCACGATGCCGCGTTTATGCTGCGCCCTTCCCACCAGAAGCAGGTTGCCGCCATTCTCAACGACCCGGAAGCCAGCCAGAACGACAAATACGTTGCCCTCCAGTTCCTGCGTAACTCTGAAATTGCCGCAAAAGGCGTGTTGCCAACCTGTCAGGATACCGGCACCGCGATCATCATGGGCAAAAAAGGCCAGCGCGTCTGGACCGGCGGCGGTGACGAAGCGGCCCTGAGCCAGGGCGTCTATAACACATACATTGAAGATAACCTGCGCTACTCGCAGAATGCGGCGCTGGATATGTATAAAGAGGTGAATACCGGCACCAACCTGCCCGCGCAGATTGACCTCTACAGCGTGGACGGCGACGAGTATAAATTCCTGTGCATGGCGAAAGGCGGCGGTTCTGCCAACAAAACCTATCTCTACCAGGAAACCAAAGCGCTGATCACTCCGGCGAAGCTGAAAAACTACCTGGTTGAGAAGATGCGCACCCTGGGTACCGCAGCCTGCCCGCCGTACCACATTGCCTTTGTTATCGGCGGAACCTCAGCGGAAGCCACGCTGAAAACCGTTAAGCTGGCTTCTACCCGCTACTACGATGCGCTGCCAACCGAAGGCAACGAACACGGCCAGGCGTTCCGCGAAGTCCAGCTTGAGCAGGAACTGCTTCAGGAAGCGCAAAACCTCGGCCTTGGCGCGCAGTTCGGCGGGAAATACTTCGCGCACGATATTCGCGTGATCCGTCTGCCGCGCCACGGTGCCTC
Organism: Enterobacter sp. YSU; assembly: GCF_016082135.1. NCBI lineage: Bacteria > Pseudomonadati > Pseudomonadota > Gammaproteobacteria > Enterobacterales > Enterobacteriaceae > Enterobacter > Enterobacter sp. YSU. The sequence goes on along the minus strand of NZ_CP059487.1, from coordinate 3,558,791 downwards.
CTGCCCGATCGGCATGGGGGTCTCCTGCTCCGCTGACCGCAACATCAAGGCGAAGATTAACCGCGAGGGGATCTGGATTGAGAAGCTGGAGCACAATCCGGGCCAGTATATTCCTGAATCCCTGCGCCAGCAGGGAGAAGGCGACGTGGTAAACATTGATCTGAACAAGCCGATGCCCGACATTCTGGCGCAGCTTTCCTCGCACCCGGTATCCACCCGCCTGTCGCTGAGCGGCACCATCATCGTGGCGCGCGATATCGCCCACGCGAAGCTGAAAGAGCTGCTCGACAACGGGGAAGAACTGCCGCAGTACGTTAAAGATCACCCGATTTACTACGCAGGCCCGGCCAAAACGCCAGAAGGTTACGCGTCTGGCTCACTCGGCCCGACCACTGCGGGACGTATGGACTCCTATGTGGACTTACTGCAATCCCACGGCGCGAGCATGATCATGCTGGCCAAAGGTAACCGCAGCCAGCAGGTCACCGACGCCTGCCATAAGCACGGCGGCTTCTACCTCGGCAGCATCGGCGGCCCGGCGGCGGTGCTGGCGCAAAACAGCATCAAGAGCCTGGAGTGCGTGGCGTATCCTGAACTGGGAATGGAAGCCATCTGGAAAATTGAAGTAGAAAACTTCCCGGCGTTTATCCTGGTGGATGACAAAGGCAACGACTTCTTCCAGCAGATCCAGAATAAACAGTGCAAAGGGTGCTCACAGCGCTGAACGTTTCCATAACGCCGGAAGCAGCGACAGCGTATCGTTGATCAACCCGCGCTTGTCGCTGCCCGGCTTCCAGATAGTGACCATCGTCTGGCTTATCCCCTGGCTGCCCACTTCGGTGGGCAGCCTTTTTACATTTTTCCACTGCGTTGCCTGAAGATGGGTCGGCAAAAACCCCCAGCCGCAGCCCTGTTCCAGCAGGCCGCGCAGCATCTCCAGTTCGTTAGTGAAAAGCGTGTGCCCTGAAATTTGCAGGCGACGGGCAACCGGCTCGTCTGACGCGGGATGCATAATCACCTGTGGCACCAGAGAGAGATCGAGCAGCGACACCGGCGACGCAACCTCCGCAAAAAGCGCCGTTGCGGCGTAAAAATCCATTTCGATCGCCCCCAGCGCCCGCCACTCCATCTCATTGCCCACGCTGCGGTTGCGCGCCTGGCAGATCCCCAGATCGGCCTGACCGTTTGCCAGCATCGCTTCCGCCTCATCGCGCGATGCGCTGGTCAGGCTCAGGCGGATCTTTTTCGTCGCCAGTGTGGCAATCAGCGCCTGTAAAAAAGCTCTGGGGGTGAACGGATCGTAAGCGAGGGCAATGTCCTGCGTCGCGCTGTCCGGTACCGATCTGGCAAACGCCTCAAACGCTTTGACCTGGCGCATCAGCAGGTGCGCCTGCCGCTGAAGCTGCTCCCCCTCCGGCGTCAGGCGCAGGCTGCGCCCCTCCCGCAGGAACAGAGCATAGCCCAGCCCATCCTCAAGGAAATCGATCAGATCCCGCAGGGTAGTACGATCTTTGCCGAGTTTACTGGCCGCCTTCATCAGGCTGCCGTGTTCAGCGACGGCAGTGAACGCCTCAAGCTGGGCAAAGGAATAGATCAGTGATGCCACGCCATTCTCCACGCAATTTTTACGGGGGATTTTCCCCCATAACGCGTTTTTTATTATAGGCCGCAGGTTCTTAAACTGAAGTCCTTCCTGAGCCAAACGAGATAAATATGAAAATCAAAACAAACCGCACGCTGCTCGCGGCGCTGGTTGTCAGCAGCCTGCTCTCGCCCGCCGTTATGGCGGCCTGCAACGGTACCGACCTCACCACCTGTCCGGCGCCTTTCGATGCCAGACTCCCGGACGCGCATACCATGCTCACCTGGAGCCAGGCCGATCGCGTGGTGGGCTTTCGCAATGACTACCGCAACTACGCAGGGGATGTGTTCCGCCACGGCAACGCTACGCCGCTGCTGCCCGCAGAAAAACCGCTCACCGATGCCCGCTATCAGGTGAAGGGTAAGAGTTACACTCTTCAGGATTACCTGAAACGCCAGAACGTCAGCGGCATGCTGGTGCTGAAAAACGGCAAAGTGGCCTATAAATACCTGGGTGAAGGCAATACCGACTCAACGCTCTGGACGTCGCGGTCCGTGGGCAAATCGGTGGTCTCCGCGCTGGTGGGTGCTGCAATTAAAGAAGGGAAAATCCACTCCCTGGACGACCTTGTCACCCAATACGAACCTGACTTAAAAGGCACCGCCTGGGAGGGCGTAACGCTAAAACAGCTCATCACCCACACCTCTGGCGTGGCGTGGAACGAAGATTACACCAACCCGCAATCTGACTTCGCCCGGCTTACCGAATGTGAAGCGAAGCCGGGCACCTACAACTGCGTGCGCACCCTGGTGAAGGGGTTACACCGTGAACACCCGGCGGGCGAAAACTGGTCCTATTCCTCGGGTGGCGCCTGGCTGTTAGGCGATGTGCTTGAGCGCGCCACCGGCATGACGCTCGCGGCGTATCTGGAGAAGACCATCTGGCAGCCGTACGGCATGGCGAGCGACGGCGTGTGGCATGCCTACAGCAAAGGCCAGCACGACGTGGGTGCGCATGGGTTCAACGCCACTCTGGAAGACTGGGGGCGTTTCGGGGAGTTTATCCTGCATAACGGTACGCTGCCGGACGGGAAGCAGATCCTCCCCGAGGGCTGGGTGAAACAGTCCTCAGCCTGGACACAGGCCAAAGGATCGGTGTCCGACGCGCATCCGAAGGGGTTATACGGCTACCAGTGGTGGAACAACGAAGTACCAGCCACCGCCACACACGTGGAGCCGAAAGTCGAAAATTCGCTGAAGGATTCCCTGTGGGCGCTGGGTATATTTGGTCAGATGATCATGGTTAATCAGAAAGAAAATCTGGTTATCGTCCAGTGGTCCACCTGGCCGCAGGCAGAGCCGTCATTCAGCGCCCAGCCGCTGGAAGCGTCGCTGATGTTTAGCGCGATTGCGAACGCGCTGCGCTGATAATCCCAAGCCAGGCCCCGCCTGGCTTCTCACCTGCGCGATGTCACAAAACCGATATATCAGCAACTTAGCGAAATCGAGTAAATAAAAGATCACCGAAATGTTAAGTTATTGTTGAATATGTAAATACTGGTCAACGCTTTGTCATTAATGCACCACACGCATCAGTCCATGCGCTATTTGCGCTTATTAATTTCCACTTCCTGATCCAGTTTTCAGAAACAGACGAGCATAACGTCACTATAAAACTGGAGATAATCATGGTTTCCTCAACCTCACCTGCAACGCTTCGTGCCAAAGCGGGCGCGATTTTCCGCGTCACGTCGGGCAACTTTCTTGAGCAATTCGACTTCTTTCTGTTCGGCTTTTATGCCACCTTCATCGCCCATACTTTTTTTCCGGCAAGCAGTGAATTTGCGTCCCTGATGATGACCTTCGCCGTCTTTGGCGCGGGCTTCCTGATGCGTCCGATCGGGGCCATTGTGCTGGGGGCTTACATTGATAAAGTGGGTCGCCGTAAAGGGCTGATCGTCACCCTGTCAATTATGGCCGCCGGAACCTTCCTGATCGTGCTGATCCCTTCTTACCAGAGCATTGGCCTGTGGGCGCCGCTGCTGGTGCTGACCGGCCGCCTGTTGCAGGGTTTTTCGGCAGGCGCCGAGCTGGGCGGGGTTTCGGTTTATCTGGCGGAGATCGCCACGCCGGGCCGCAAGGGTTTCTACACCAGCTGGCAGTCGGGTAGCCAGCAGGTCGCCATTATGATCGCGGCGGCGATGGGCTTCGCCCTGAATGTGGTGCTGGAAGAGAGTGCCATTCGCGAATGGGGGTGGCGTATTCCGTTCCTGTTTGGCTGTCTGATTGTGCCGTTTATCTTTTTCCTGCGCCGCAAGCTCGAAGAGACCGAGGAATTCAGCGCCCGTCGCCACCATCTGGCAATGCGTCAGGTCTTCACAACGCTGCTCGCCAACTGGCCGGTAGTCGTCGCGGGCATGCTGATGGTGGCGATGACCACCACCGCGTTTTACCTGATCACCGTTTACGCGCCGACCTTCGGTAAAAAAGTCCTGATGCTCAGCGCGTCGGACAGTCTTCTGGTCACGCTGTTGGTGGCGGTGTCCAACTTCATCTGGCTGCCGGTGGGCGGCGCGCTGTCGGATCGCTTCGGGCGTAAACCGGTGCTGATCGCCATGACGCTGCTGGCGCTGGCGACCAGCTATCCGGCGCTGACGATGCTGGCCGCAGCCCCGAGCTTCTCAATGATGCTGACCGTGCTGCTGTGGCTCTCTTTCCTCTACGGCCTGTATAACGGCGCGATGATCCCGGCCCTGACGGAGATCATGCCAGCAGAGGTGCGCGTGGCGGGCTTCTCACTGGCTTACAGCCTGGCAACGGCGGTCTTTGGCGGTTTCACGCCGGTGATTTCGACTGCCTTAATTGAGTACACCGGCGACAAAGCCTCCCCGGGCTACTGGATGAGCTTTGCCGCCGTTTGCGCCCTGCTGGCAACGCTTTATCTCTATCGTCGTCGCACGTTAATCCTGCAAACTGCCGTTAAGGAGTGATCCCTCATGCTTACATTCAGAACGGTGATTGCCGCCCTGACCTTCGCCACCCTCAGCGCGGGCGCGCTTGCGCAGGATGTGACGGTGATGATTTCTGGCGGCTTCAAAGCGGCGCTGGAGAAGCTGACGCCGCAGTACGAAGCGCAAAGCGGTGACAGGCTCATTGTGATTTCCGGCCCGTCGATGGGCAAAACGCCGCAGGCCATTCCGGCCCGGCTCGCCCGGGGCGAAAAAGCGGACGTGGTGATTATGGTGGGCGATGCGCTGGCGAAACTGGAACAGGATCGCAGGACGGCGGCGGGCTCTCGCGTGGAGCTGGCGGATTCGCCCGTCGGGATGGTCGTCAAAGCGGGCGCGCCGGTGCCGGATATCAGTACGGTGCCTGCCCTGCGGCAAACGCTGCTGAAGGCGCATTCCATGGCTTATTCCGACAGCGCCAGCGGCCGGTATGTAGAGAGCCAGCTGTTCCGTAAGCTGGGCATCGACGGCCAGGTCCACGATAAAGCGCACCGGGTTGAGCGCATCCCGGTGGCGTCTGAAGTGGCAAAAGGGAAATACGATCTCGGCTTTCAGCAGGTGAGCGAGCTTCTGCCGGTCCCGGGGGTGACGTTTGTGGGTAAGTTGCCTGACGACATGCAGTACATTACCCGTTTCGCCGGAGCCGTAACGCAGAAGGCTGACCATCCCGAACAGGGAAAAGCGCTGCTGGCCTTTCTCTCTTCGCCACAGGCCGCCAGCGTCATTACGGCAACGGGCTTAACGCCCGTCAGTGCACCTCGCGATACTGCTCGGTAATTAGCGTTTCGAGTTCGGCAGCAATATAGGACTGGATCCGCCCGCGGCGGCGGATCAGCCCCACGGTTCGCCTGACCTCAGGCTCGGTTAAAGGTACCGACGTCAGCAGCGAATGCTCTGCGCGGGGCATTGACATGGCGGGAACGGCCGCAATGCCGATCCCGGCTTCAACCATCCCCAGCATGGTCGTCACGTGCCGCGTTTCGCAGATGCTGGGGCGCTCAGGCCGAATATGCCCGACCCGCTGGTCGAGAAGATTGCGGTTGCCGGAGGTCTTATCCAGACCGATATAATCCTGCTGATAAAAAGCCTGCCACGTCAGGCTTTTTCTTTTTGCAAGCGGGCTGTCGCGCCGGCAGGCAGCCACGTAGACATCCTCCACCAGCGGGACAAACTCGATGTCGGGCTGCAAACTCCGGGCAAAGCAGATACCAAAATCCGCCTGTCCGCGGGTGACGGCCTCGATAACATTTCCGGCGCTGCTGTCGATCAGTTTTATGCGCACGCGGGGGTAACGGGACTGAAAGCGGCGGATAACATCCGGCATAAAGTAACAGGCGGCGGACGGCACCGTCGCCACGGTGATTAGCCCCGTACGCTCCTCGCTGGCCTTATCGATATCCGAAAGCATGGACTCCACATCAGCAAGCAGCTGTCCGCATCGGTCGGCAAAGGTCTGTCCATACAGGGTCAGCGTGACGCGCCGGGTGGTTCTGTCGAACAGTTTTGTCCCCAGTGCCGCCTCGAGCTTTTCAATTCTTCGACTCAACGCCGACTGGGAAAGGCAGATAGACTCCGCCGCAAGACGGAAATTGCCATATTCCAGTAAAGCGCGGAAGGCATAGAGATCGTTGAGGTCAAAATTGACGGGCATACTGACGGGATCCTTAAGCACGGTAGGGTAAGAAGAGATTTATCATAGTCGCGCACGACATACTTCACAAAATGAAGGGGATACCCCTAAAGCGCTATCAACCTGACGGCACATAGTGATAGTTTATGCGGGCTGGATTCCTCTTAAACAGGCTGCCAGTCTGCATGCAGCCGAAGAGGAGTGTCATACTGCTTAACAGAGTATGTTGGCATGCTAACAGCCCCTGACCTTTCCATTTTGTTCACGTGCGAGTAACGAGCAAAGCGATGATTAAGTGGCCCTGGAAAACGAACGACGCTGGTCGAAATATGACGCTGCCCTGGGATGAGGCTCTGGCGATCCCCGTGCTGGCGAATCTCTTGCCTGAAGAGCAATCAAAGCTGATTCAGCTGGCCGAGCGCTTTTTACAGCAAAAACGGCTGGTACCGCTACAGGGCTTCGAACTGGATCCGCTTAAAAATTCCCGCATCGCCCTGCTCTTCTGCTTGCCGGTGCTGGAGCTGGGTATCGAATGGCTGGATGGCTTCCACGAAGTGCTGATCTACCCGGCGCCGTTTATCGTCGATGATGAGTGGGAGGATGACATCGGGCTGGTGCACAACCAGCGTATGGTGCAGTCCGGGCAAAGCTGGCAGCAAGGGCCAATCATCCTCAACTGGCTGGATATTCAGGACTCGTTCGATGCCTCGGGCTTCAACCTGATCATTCACGAAGTGGCGCATAAGCTGGATACCCGCAACGGCGATCGCGCCAGCGGCGTGCCGCTGATCCCGCTGCGTGAAGTCGCGGGATGGGAGCACGACTTGCACGCGGCGATGGAAAACATTCAGGATGAGATAGACCTGGTGGGTGAAAGCGCGGCCAGCATTGATGCCTATGCCGCGACCGATCCCGCCGAGTGTTTTGCGGTACTGTCCGAGTATTTCTTTAGCGCACCTGAGCTTTTTGCCCCGCGCTTCCCGGCGCTGTGGCAGCGTTTTTGCCAGTTTTATCAGCAGGATCCGCTCCAGCGTCTGCGGCAAAGTGAGGACGCAGCCAGCACCTCCCCTCATCCGTTCCACTAATGTTTAAGGGGTACGATCGGTCGATCGTACCCACACGCTCACCGCGAGAAACAGCAGCGCCATTCCCCCTGCGGCAGTAATCAAAAACTGCTCACCGTAAAAGCGCGTCACCACGGGTACCAGCAGCGCGCTGGCCCCGTACCCCAGCGTATGGCTGGTGGCGATCACCCCTGCGCCTTTGCCCGTCGTCAGCCGATCGTTGAGCAAAAGCTGGTATCCCGGCGTTGCCATGGCGGCCCCCAGCGAAGTGATGACAATTCCCACGTAGAACAGGGCTAAACTGGCGAGACACATCAGCCCAAGACCCGCCACCATCAAGACCGCGGCAATTAAGAGTAAAACTCTCGGGGTAAAATGCTGCGGGCGTACCACCAGAAACTGCGCCGCCAGGGTCGCCAGCGCGGCCAGGCTCAGCAGCAGCGCGACATGATGGCTGATTTGCACGGCATCGCCATTAAATAACGGGTGAAGATGCGGCGATAAACCAAGCTGCATCAGGCTGACCAGCGCCGCCAGCAGCAGTGCCAGCACCAGGAAAGGCAGCATGGAGGCCTGTAACCGCGTCGACTGGTGCGCCACCGGCGGCAGCGGGGGATCGGCGGCTTCGCGCAGCACCAGCAGAAGCGCGATAAACGGTGCCAGCGCCATCAGCCAGAGCGGTGCGACCGGGCTGACGCTGAGCATCAGCGCGGCCAGGGGCGGTCCCAGCAGACGCCCGCAGCTAAGGCCAGAGCTTATCGTCGCCAGCGCCGCCATCCTTTTATCCAGCCCCGCGCGTTGAATGGCCCACGTCTGGGCCGCAGGCACCAGCCCTGATACCGTCAGGCCGTACAGCATGCGCGACAGCACCAGGCCCGCCATTCCCCAGAGGGCATTCAGCGCGCCGTTCGCCATCGCCCAGACCACCAGCGCCATCACGACAAAGCTAGCCAGATAGCCGCCCAGCGAGGCCAGCATAACGATCTTACAGCCGTGCCGCTCGCTCTGGCGTCCCCACCAGGGCGATGCGGGTAAAAAGAGCATCGAGCCGAACATCAGCAGCCCGGCCCAGACGGAGAGCGACAGTCCGGTCAGGGAGACCAGCTGCGGCAGCATAACCAGCAAACCGTTTTGCCCAATACCTAATAAACCGGCGCCCAGTGCCAGGGGCCAGTTAGCTTTAGGGGTCACAACGTCAGTGAGATTCTCAGTACGGGTGCGCATAAAATTGTGAAGATAATGTCAATAAATGTGTGGAAATTATGAAGTTTATGAAAACAAATATTGCAAAAATAGTTGCCACTGTAAACAGAATGAATATCATAACGAGAATTATTATCAGTCATGGAATGAGGTACAACTATGCGTACTCTGCCCCGCTCCGCCGGTACAGATGTTGCGGCCCAGTGTTTTTTGAACGCGCTGCTGCGCGAAACGAAGGACTGGCATTATCTTCCCGCAACCCGTGCGGATGAGTTATCACAGATTCATATCCCGCTCTCCCCAACCCAGGCCATTCGGGTTCCGGTACGCTATTTTTCCCCCACGCAGCATCACCAGTATCGTTTTCCGGCAACGCTGATTCAGGCCGACAGCGACGGCGGTGACACGGTCACATTTCATCAACTGATTGATTTCATTCTTCAAAAAGAGACGGTAAAAGGCGATCTGGATGCCGATACGCTGGCTCGCTTTAAGCAGCGCGTCCTGGAAAGCCATACGCACACCTGGCAGGCCATTGATTTACGCCACAACTGGGCAAACCTGCGCGATAAGCCGCTGACGTTTGCCGAAGCGGAACAGGCGCTGCTGGTCGGCCATGCTTTTCATCCTGCCCCAAAGTCGCACGAGCCGTTTAACGAGGCCGAGGCGCGTCGCTATCTGCCGGATTTCGCCTCCCGCTTCCCGCTGCGCTGGTTTGCGGTTGAGCATGAGCTGATTACCGGCGACAGCCTGAATGTCTCCCTGCGGGAACGTCTGCTGCGCTTTGCAGCGCAGAGCGCGCCGGCCCTTCTCGGTCATTTCACCGACACCTGCTGGCTGCTGCCGATGCACCCGTGGCAGGCCGACTATCTGCTGGAGCAGGGCTGGTGCCAGCGTCTGGTAGAAAAAGGCGCCCTGCGCGATCTGGGCGAAGCCGGTGCGCAATGGCTGCCCACCAGCTCTTCCCGCTCGCTGTACAGTGAAACCAACAGCGACATGATTAAGTTTTCCCTGAGCGTGCGGCTGACCAACTCCGTGCGCACGCTGTCGGTGAAAGAGGTTAAGCGCGGCATGCGCCTGGCACGCCTGGCGAAAACGGCACGCTGGCAGGAACTTCAGGCGCGCTACCCGACCATGCGCGTGATGCAGGAGGACGGCTGGGCGGGGCTGTGCGATGAGCACGGCGTCGTCCAGGAAGAGAGCCTGATGGCCCTGCGCGTCAACCTGCTGTTCGATACCCCTGAAACGCAAACCAACGTGCTGGTGAGCCTGACCCAGGCCGCGCCGGACGGCGGCGACAGCCTGCTCGCCGCGGCGGTGCGTCGTCTGAGCCAGCGTCTGGATCTCCCGCTCGCCCAGGCCGCGCGCTGCTGGCTGGACGCTTACTGCGACCGGGTATTGCTTCCGCTGTTCAGCGCCGAGGCGGACTACGGTCTGGTCCTGCTGGCGCACCAACAAAATATCCTCGTTGAGATGCAGCAGGATTTCCCCGTTGGGCTGATCTACCGCGACTGCCAGGGCAGCGCCTGGACCGAAGGGGCCGACGCGTGGCTGAAAGAGGCAGGTGAAACCGAGGTGGAAAACCGCTTCGGTGAGAGCCAGCTGCTGCGCTACTTTCCTTATTACCTGCTGCTGAACTCTACCCTTGCCGTCACCGCCGCGCTCGCCGCCGCCGGCTTCGACAGCGAAGAGAACCTGATGTCCCGCGTGCGTGACGCGCTGGCCGAACTGCGCACCACGGCGAAGCAGACCCGCTGCCTCGATTATGTGCTCAACAGCCCGACCTGGAACTGCAAAGGCAACTTTTTCTGCTACCTGCACGATCGCAACGAAAACACCATCGTCGATCCGGCGGTGATCTATTTCGACTTTAGCAACCCGTTTTATAAGGAGAAGGCGTGATGGCAAACGCGAATATCGTCCATTCCGGCTACGGCTTTCGCTGCACGGTCACGGAACAAAACCTGCCGCTGACGCTGGGTCTCGACGGCAGCGCGGTGCTGGAGCGGCTGACCGGGCTCCCGGACGGCTGGCTGGTGGACGCCCTCGACCAGCTGTTTGTTGCCGCGCCCGCCCTGACCGGCATTACCCTGCCGTGGGCAGCCTGGCAGGATGAACCTCAGGCGCAGGCGCTGTTTAGCCTCGTTCACGGGGATTATCTGGCGCGTGAAATTTTCTGGCAGCTGCCGCTGTGGCTGAAAGGCGAACGTCCGCAGGCGAGCGGCGGAATGCAGTTTGACGAAAGCCGTCAGCTGTACTTCCCGCTGCGCCCTCACCGCCCGCAGAGCGAGGTGTACCGCCGTTACGATCCGCAGATTAAGCGCACCCTGAGCTTCCGCGTGGCGGACGTGGCGCTGGACGGCGAGCGTTTTACCCGCTGGATGAACAACCCGCGCGTAAATGCCTTCTGGGAGATGGCCGGTCCGCAGGCCGAGCAGGAGAACTACCTGCGTCGCCAGCTCGACTCGACCTATTGTTACCCGGTGATCGGCTGCTTTGACGATCAGCCGTTCGGCTATTTTGAACTCTACTGGGCGGCAGAAGATCGCATTGGCCGCCACTATCGCTGGCAGCCGTTTGACCGCGGGCTGCACATGCTGGTGGGTGAAGAAAACTGGCGCGGCGCGCAATACATCCGCAGCTGGCTGCGCGGCCTGAGCCACTATCTGTATCTCGATGAACCGCGCACCACGCGCATTGTCGCCGAGCCGCGCTTCGACAATCAGCGTCTGTTCCGCCATCTGGCGTCCGCCGGTTTCGACACGGTGAAAGAGTTCGACTTCCCGCACAAACGCTCCCGTCTGATCATGAGCGAGCGTCATCACTTCTTCCACGAGGTGGAACTGTGAACGCACTCTGGCAGAAAGTGAACCGCGAGATGGTGGCGAAGATCCTCGCCGAACTGGAATATGAACGCACCCTGCGCGCCGAGCCGGTTTCGGCGGACAACTGGCGCATCAGTATGGGCAACGCGTGCTGGCAGTTTCGCGCCACGCGTGGGATATGGGGGTGGCTGCATATTGACCCTGATACCCTGACCACAACCAGCGGCGCGGCGGTCGAAGCGGAAAACGCGCTGCTGCAACTGGCCACCGTGCTGGAGATGAGCGACGCGCAAACGGCGGAGCACATGGAAGATCTCTACGCCACGCTGCGGGGTGACATGCAGCTGTTGCAGGCGCGTGAAACGCTGGATGCCGATGCGCTGATCCACCTCGACCCGGACGAACTACAGTGCCTGATGCGCGGTCACCCGAAGTTTATTTTCAACAAGGGACGCCGCAGCTGGGGGCTGGATGCCCTGCGCCTGTACGCGCCGGAATATCGCGGGCGTTTCCGCCTGCACTGGGTCGCCGTGCAGCGCGAGCGTCTGGTCTGGAGCAGCGACGCCGATTGCGATATTAACGGCCTGCTCTCCAGCGCCATGGACGATGCCGAGCGCGAACGGTTCAACGCCCGCTGGCAGGAGCTGGATCTGGACGACAGCTGGCTGCCGGTGCCGCTGCACCCGTGGCAGTGGCAGCAAAAAATTGCCATTCATTTCCTGGCGCAGCTCGCGCGCGGTGAGATGGTGGAGCTGGGTGAGTTCGGCGATGAGTATCTGGCGCAGCAGTCCCTGCGCACGCTGACCAACGCCAGCCGTCGCGCGCCGTATGACATCAAGCTGCCGCTGACCATCTACAACACCTCCTGCTATCGCGGTATTCCGGGCAAGTATATCGCCGCCGGTCCGCTGGCCTCGCGCTGGCTACAGCAGCAGTTCGCCAGCGATGCCACGCTGATTCGCTCCGGGGCGCAGGTGCTTGGCGAACCCGCAGCCGGATATCTGTCGCATCCGGGTTATGCCGCATTGCCTGAGGCGCCGTACCGCTATCAGGAGATGCTGGGGGTGATCTGGCGCGAGAACCCATCCTGCTATTTACAGGATGGCGAACAGGCGGTGCTGATGGCGGCGCTGATGGAAACCGATAACCAGGGGCGCCCGCTGATTGACGCGTGGATCAAACGCTCGGGGTTAACCGCTGACGCATGGCTGGAAAAGCTGTTTGAGGCGACGGTGATCCCCTTCTACCACCTGCTCTGCCGCTACGGGGTGGCGCTCATCGCCCACGGCCAGAACGTCACGCTGGTGATGAAAGATTACGTTCCGCAGCGCATTTTGCTGAAGGATTTCCAGGGCGACATGCGCCTGGTGGATGAAGATTTCCCGCAGATGCAGAGCCTGCCGGAGCAGGTAAAAGCGGTGACGGCGCGCCTCAGCGCGGATTACATCATCCACGACCTGCAAACCGGCAACTTTGTCACGGTGCTGCGCTTTATATCCCGCCTCACCCTGCAATGCGGCGTGAGCGAAACCCGCTTCTATCAGATCCTGGCGCTGGTGTTACGTCGCTATATGGCCGCCCATCCGGATCTTGCGGCGCGCTTCGCCAAATTCGACCTGTTTAAGCCGCAGATTATTCGCGTGATCCTCAACCCGGTCAAACTTACCTTCTCAGAACACGACGGCGGCAGCCGCATGCTGCCGAACTACGTCTGCGATCTTGATAACCCTCTTTTTCTGGTCTCGCAGGAGTCAGCGCAATGAAAACCTATGATTTCATCGGCATTGGTATCGGTCCGTTCAACCTCAGTATTGCCGCGCTGGCAGAGGGGCTGGACGGTTTTAGCTCGCTGTTTCTTGAACGCAAGCCGCACTTCTCCTGGCACCCGGGGATGATGGTGCCGGACTGCCATATGCAGACCAGCTTCCTGAAGGATCTGGTCAGCGCCGTGGAGCCAACCAACCGCCATAGCTTCCTGAACTATCTGGTACAGCGCAAAAAGTTCTACCGTTTCCTCACCACCGAGCAGCGCACCGTGTCGCGCGAGGAGTTTGCCGACTACCTGTGCTGGGCGGCGGATAACCTCACTAACCTGGCCTTCAGCCAGCAGGTACAGCAGGTCAGCTTTGATGAGCAAAACGGCCTGTTTGAGGTCGTGACCCAGCGGGATCGCTTCCTGGCGCGCCACGTCTGCGTGGGGATTGGGAAGCAGATCAATCTCCCAGACTGCGTCACCGCGCAGGACGACACCTGCTTCCACGCCAGCGAAATGATGCTGCGCACGCCGGATTTAGCGGGCAAGCGCGTCACCGTCGTCGGCGGCGGCCAGAGCGGTGCGGATCTGTTTTTAAATATCTTCCGTGGGGAGTGGGGGCAGCCGCTGAGCCTCAACTGGGTGTCGCGCCGCAACAACTACAACGCGCTGGATGAAGCCGCGTTTGCCAATGAGTATTTCACGCCGGAGTACGTGGACAGCTTCTCGACCCTTGGTGACGACGCCCGACGTCAGATGTTGCAGGAGCAGAAGATGACCTCCGACGGGATCACCACCGAGTCGCTGCTGGCCATCTATCGCGCCATGTATCACCGCTTCGAAGTGCTGCGCGAAAAACCCTGGGCGCATCTGATGCCGTCCCGCTCGGCGACGGCGCTGACGCGCCAGGAAACCGGACATCGCCTCAGCATCCAGCATCACCTGGACGGCGGGCGCGAACAGCTGGAGAGCGACGTGGTGATTTTCGCCACCGGCTACCGCGCCGTGCAGCCCGCGTTTCTCGCCCCGCTCTCTTCCCGACTGCGTCTGGATGAGGATGAAGCCTTCTGCATCAACAACGATTTCACCCTTGAATGGGACGGCCCGCAGAGCAACCGCCTGTTTGCCGTCAATGCCGGGATGCACCGTCTCGGTATTGCCGAACCCCAGCTCAGCCTGATGGCCTGGCGCGCGGCGCGAATTTTGAATCGCGCTCACGATGACGAGCCGTTTGAGCTGGCAACCACCCCCGGCGTGATCCACTGGCGGAGCACCACCAGCCCGGAGAGCAGCCAGGTTTTTAAATCATTAATGAAGACCACCGAGTACTGACACACACATTCAGGATCAACATAACAATGAAACGTTCTCATCTTTGGGTTTTAAATCCGTGCTTGCTTGCCATGCTTTCTACCTCTGCGTGGGCGGAAGAACAAAAGGAAGAAGATATTGTGGTCTCCGCCAGCCGGGCACATCGCAGCGTGGCAGAGATGGCGCAAACCACCTGGGTTATTGAGCGGGCGGAAATTGAGCAGCAGGTTCAGGGCGGGAAAGAGATTAAAGACGTGCTGGCCCAGCTGATCCCCGGCATGGACGTCAGCAGCCAGGGACGTACCAACTACGGCATGAACCTGCGCGGTCGCTCCATGATGGTGATGGTGGACGGCGTACGTCTGAACTCTTCCCGCAGCGACAGCCGCCAGCTCGACTCTATCGATCCGTTCAACATTGACCGCATCGAAGTGATCTCCGGTGCCACCTCGCTGTACGGCGGCGGCAGTACCGGCGGTCTGGTGAACATCGTCACCAAAAAAGGCCAGCCGGAGACCGAAGTGGAGTTCCAGACCGGGGCAAAAAGCGGTTTTAACAGCCATAACGACCATGATGAGAACGTCTCCGCAGCCGTGAGCGGCGGCAATGACAACGCCTCTGGCCGTCTGTCGGTCTCCTATCAGCGCTACGGCGGCTGGTATGACGGCAACGGCGACGAGGTGATTATCGATAACACCCAGACCGGCTTGCAGTATTCCGACCGTATCGACGTGATGGGGACAGGCACCATCAACATCGACGATCATCAGCAGCTCCAGTTAACCACGCAGTACTACAAGAGCGAATCCGACGGCAAGCACGGCCTGTTCCTTGGGGAGAATTTCGCTGCGGTCACGGGCGATGCCAAAGCCTATAATAAAGATAACCTGAACTCTGACCGTATCCCGGGCACAGAGCGTCACCTGATCAACCTGCAATACTCGAACACCGATTTCTGGGGTCAGGATCTGGTTGCGCAGATTTACTACCGTGACGAGAGCCTGACCTACTACCCGTTCCCGACGCTGAGCAAAGGCGCGGTGACCAGCATTGGCGCGTCCCAGCAGAAAACCGATTTTTACGGCGGCAAGCTGACGCTAAACAGCAAGCCGATGGACGACCTGACCCTCACCTGGGGTGTGGATGCCGACCACGAAACATTCGATGCCAACCAGCAGTTCTTTGACTTGAGCAAAGCGGCGGCGAGCGGCGGCATGGAGCTGGACAATGCCTACAACGTGGGCCGTTATCCGGGTTACAGCATTACCAACCTCGCGCCGTTCCTGCAAGCCAGCTATGACATTGACGCCATCACCCTGAGCGGCGGCGTGCGTTACCAGTACACCGAAAACAAGGTGGACGATTTTGTCGGCTACGCCCAGCAGCAGGCAATCGCCACGGGCAAAGCGACCTCTGCTGACGCGGTGCCGGGCGGGAAAACCGACTACAACAACTTCCTGTTTAACGCCGGGATCCTTGGACGTCTTACCGAACAGCAGCAGCTGTGGTTTAACTTCTCCCAGGGCTTCGAGATCCCGGACCTGGCGAAGTACTACGGTTCCGGCACCTATCAGCTGGTCGATGGTCACTATCGCCTGCAAAACAGCGTCAACGTGAACGACTCAACGCTGGACGGTATTAAGGTCAATGCTTACGAGCTGGGCTGGCGCTTCACCGGCGATAACCTGCGTACCCAGGTGGCGGCGTACTACTCGCTCTCGGATAAAACCATCACCATCAACAAGAGCGACATGACCATCAACCTGGAGGACGATAAACGTCGTATCTATGGGGTTGAAGGCCAGGTGGACTATTTCTTCACCGACAGCGACTGGAGCACCGGGGCGAACTTTAACGCCATCAAGTCCGAAACGCGTGAAAACGGGAAATGGGAGAAGCTGACGGTCGACAGCGCCAGCCCGTCTAAAGCCAGCGCATGGGTTAACTGGGCGCCGGGCGACTGGGCCCTGCGCGTGCAGAGCACACAAACCTTCGACGTGTCTGACGCCGACGGTAAGAAGATTGATGGCTATAACACCGTTGATTTCCTGGGCAGCTACGCCCTGCCGGTGGGCAAAGTCAGCTTCAGCGTGGAAAACCTGCTGGACAAAGACTACACCACCGCCTGGGGCCAGCGCGCACCGGGGCTGTATAGCCCAACCTATGGCTCACCGGGTCTTTATACTTATAAAGGCCGTGGACGTACGTTTGGCCTGAACTACTCCGTTCTGTTCTGATCCTGCGCGCCGCCTGCGGGCGGCGCGATTTGCTGTGCAATTTGAAAGCAAATTTGCTATTAAATCATCGGTTTGCTGAAATTCTCGGCAAACGAACAAAAACGATGTTTTCCCCTTTGACAAGGCGCACGCAGGTCGATAATATGCGCCTCGTTCACACGATTCCTCTGTAGTTCAGTCGGTAGAACGGCGGACTGTTAATCCGTATGTCACTGGTTCGAGTCCAGTCAGAGGAGCCAAATTTGAAAAGCCTGCTTTTAGAGCAGGCTTTTTGCTTTCGTGGGTTACAACACAAACTCGTAATGAGAACCATCGGGTAGTTCTACATCCAGCCGTAGCTTCCCTCCGGCGGCCTCAACGTAGCGTTTCAAAGAAGAAAGCTTAATATCGCGTCCTGCCTTTTCCATGACGGCGACAGTAGGTTGTTTAATACCCAACGCCCTGGCCATATCTACCTGCGTTTTTTGCACTTTTTCACGTAACTCGGCCAGATGGATATTGAGCAAAATATCCGTTGCCATTGCCTGTGCGCTGGCAACAACCTCAGGTTTTTCATCTGCAATAAGCTGCTCCAGGGTTCTGCCCATCGCGTTAATTCCTCTCTTTTAATGTGTTCAGCCAGCGAGTGTATTCCCGATCCGCAACGAGGAGCATCTCATCGTAAAATCGCCTTTCATTACCGACCTTATTGCCCGCACACAGTACAATACCCGTACGGTTCGGATCGAAAGCGAAAAATGCCCTCAGCGGATCACCCTTACTCTGGATACGCAACTCTTTCATGTTGCTGTGGCGGGAGCCTTTCAGCGTATCGGCATACGGTCTGGACAGACCCGGTCCCCTCTCCCGCAAAACAAGTAGCGCGGCCAGTACGCTGGCTCTCTCGCTATCGTTTAATGAGGTGAACCAGTCGTCAAACCTGTCCGTAGTTTTAATCGCCCACACGGGATCTCCTTGTACAACATAGATCAAAAACTATATAGATGCAAAACTATAGTGCCGATTATGCAGACAGATTGGCTGGTATGCAGGTTAAGGATGCAAAATATGGAAGCCGTCTTCAGAAATAAAGGAGAAACAGGGTGAAGGGGGAATACAAGCCCGGAAAGCGCAGCGCACCCGGGCAAACGCGTAGTTAAATCTGATAATCAATCGCCACTTCTTCCGGCTCCATCACCTGGCGTTTGATCTCATCTACGGAGAGCCCCGCATTGCACAGCTCGATAAAACGCCACACATAGTTACGCTGAAGCTGCCCGCGCTTCAGCCCGAGCCAGACGGTGTTCGCATCGAACAGATGACGTGTATCCAGACGCACCAGATTACCAGCCTCATATTCTCCGCCAGACTGCTCGGCCACCAGGCCAATCCCCAGCCCTAACTCGACGTAGGTTTTGATCACGTCGGAATCCTGCGCGCTCAGCACCACGTCCGGCGTGAGCCCTTTACGCTTGAACGCTTCATCTATGCGCGAACGCCCGGTAATGCCCTGCCGGTAGGTGATAAGCGGCCATTTGACGATCTCTTCCAGCGTCAACGGTGAAACCTGGTTCAGCGGGTGTTCGGCGGGTAATAGCAGGCTGTGGTGCCAGCGGAACCACGGGAACGCCACCAGCAGCGGGTCATTGCTCAGCCGTTCACTGGCGATACCGATATCGGCCCCACCGTTATGCAGCAGCACTTCAATTTCCTGCGGCGTGCCCTGGATCAGTTCGAGACGTACGTCCGGGAAGATCTCACGAAATGCTTTGATAACCGTCGGAAGGCTGTAACGCGCCTGTGTATGGGTGGTGGCGATAGTCAGCACACCGGAAGCGTCGTTGGTAAAGAGATCCGCCAGCCGACGAACGTTGCTGGCCTCGTTGAGAATGCGCTCAGCGATGGTCAGCAATGCCTTGCCTGGCTCGGTCATACCCAGCAGGCGCTTGCCGCGACGGATAAAAATCTCAATGCCTAACTCCTCCTCCAGCTCGCGGATATGTCGGCTGACGCCCGACTGAGAGGTGTAAAGCATATTGGCGACTTCGGTCAGGTTGTAATCCCGCCTGGCCGCCTCACGAATAATTTTAAGTTGCTGGAAATTCACAATTCACTCCGGCGCATCTGACATAAGGCTATTGTTAGAGTCAGGCGGGCTGGAGAACAAATAATAAAAACCAGCATCTTATGCTTATTTGGAATATCAGCTGACGAGTTGCAGCTCGCGATTTTCCAGCGACGGCTTACTGACCAGAGACATCAGGATTTCTTTCACCGCCTGCGCCTGCGGTGACAGGGAGCCGCGCGCGGACATATTCAACGACAGCGGTAAGCTCATGGATGGCGTGGTGATGCGGGCCATCCAGCCGTTCGCCGCGCTGCACAGTGAACGTGCGGCAGACTCAGGCAGAACCGTTACACCCATGCCGCTGGCAATGGCGGCAGTCAGCGTGGAGATGGAATCAATCTCGCCGATGATCTTCGCCGTCAGACGGCGCAGCGAGAACGCTTCGTCAACGCGCACGCGCACGGCACTGTAGTCGCGCGGCAGGAACAGGTTCATCTCTGCCACAGCGGTTAAATCAATGCTCTGACCGGGACAATCACGGGTACCGACCAGGTAAAGATCTTCCTTCAGCAGCGGCTGGCTGGTGATCCCGGCAACCGGGGAGCGATCGTACAGCACCGCCATATCCAGCTGACCGTTGAGCAGTTTGTCATTGAGCACGGAACCACTGTTCTCATGCAGATAAACCAGCACTTCCGGTAGCTCCGCGCGCACCGCCTGAAGCAGCGGCATGGTGACAGACGATGCGGCCGTTCCCGGCGCCAGGCCAATGGAGACATGGCCGCTCAGGGTCTGACCCACATTGTGCACGGCCAGCTGCGCCTGTTCACACTGACGCAGGATCGTGCGGGCATGGGTATATAAAATTTTTCCCGCTTCGGTAGGCGTTACGCCGCGCTTGGTGCGGATCAACAGTTGCTGGTCCATTTCGCCTTCCAGAGTCGCGACCTGCTGGCTCAGCGCAGGCTGCGCGATATGCAGCACTTCAGCCGCCTGGGTCAGGCTGCCGATATCGACGATTTTTACGAAGTATTTCAGTCGTCTTAAGTTCATGTTGCCCCCTGTTCGAAAATAGCGTGCCGGTAACGGCTGTGTTGTTAAACAGGTTTTGCAATATGGATGCCAGTTTTTTGCAGCGGGCGTATGTCGCTGCTAAGCGGCTGAAAATAAGGAAAGCCAATCACTGGTGCCTGTTTTGAGTCGAGGACAACGGTTTCCGATCTGCCCCATTCGGGGTATATCTGCACAATAATGGTGCATTCCGTTGGCAAAAACGTCACTTTGCTGGTTTTGTCAGCAAACAGTTCAAAGTCGGCGATCCATCCTTTGACAAGGCGTACGCAGGTCGATAATATGCGCCCCGTTCACACGATTCCTCTGTAGTTCAGTCGGTAGAACGGCGGACTGTTAATCCGTATGTCACTGGTTCGAGTCCAGTCAGAGGAGCCAAATTTGAAAAGCCTGCTTTTAAAGCAGGCTTTTTGCTTTTCTGCGTTCGGTCAGTTTGTTGGGTGGCGCTGTGCTTACCCGACCTACATTCTGCGTTCGGTAAAATTGTCGGGTGGCGGCTTCGCCTTACCCGACCTACGGTCCTGTAGACCCGGTAAGCGCAGCGCCACCGGGCATAGCAAGCTTCACCGGCATCCCCGACCGCCGTTCCAGCTCAGCGCCCGCCCCTTCACTTATTAGCTGCGTCCTTTGTGCGGCTGAAATGGGCAGCGGCACCTTATTTGTCGATTCAAATTCCGCGCGATTGCGTGACAGCGGCTCGTGAACCTCTACCCAACGGCTACCGTCCGGCTCGGTGGTCACCTTTAAGGGCTGATCGATAAGCTGTACCCTCGTCCCCACCGAAACGTTATCGAACAGGTATTTGATATCGTTATTACGCAGGCGAATGCAGCCCTGGCTGACGCGCAGACCAATGCCGAAATTTGAGTTGGTACCGTGGATCGCGTACAGCCTGCCGATATAGAGGGCATACAGCCCCATCGGGTTATCCGGCCCGGCGGGAACGAACGCGGGCAACGTTTTCCCCTCTTTCGCGTAAGCGCGTCGCGTATTTGGCGTGGGTGACCAGGTTGGGCCTTCCTGTTTGCGCTCAACGGCGGTTACCCAGTTACGCGGCGTTTCGCGCCCGGCCTGACCGATGCCAATAGGCAGCACCTCAACCGTGTTGCTGCCGGGTGGATAATAGTAAAGTCGCATTTCCGCGACGTTCACCACAATTCCCTCGCGCACGGTTGGCGGCAGAATAAGCTGCTGGGGTACCACCAGCTGTGTTCCGGCTCGCGGTAAAAACGGATCCACCCCCGGGTTGGCTTCCAGCATATTGCTCAACCCCTGTCCGTGCTGCGCTGCAAACGCTTCGAGCGGCAGAGTATTGCCCTCAGGCACGGTGATGGTGATCGGCGCCCCCACCAGACGGCTGCCCTCGGGAGGGAGGGGGTAGGTTACAGCAGATGCAGCGGGAAACAGAATACCAAGCGTAAAAACGAACGAGGCAAATCGAATCATAGTGTTCTGTACTCAGTCAAAGAGAAAGCCTGCCGGTGGGCAGGCTTAGCCTACTCATTCAGTCATCTTTTCGTCGTGCGCCATCTCCGGGTAAGGACTTTTTCTGCTTCAACAATCATGAACATCGCAAACCCAATCAGGAAGGTAATGATCCAGTAGCGGAACGGTAGCGCTTCGGTACCGAACAGCATTTGCATGAACGGCGCATAGATGATCAGAAGCTGAAGGGCCAGAAGTACGCCGCTCACTATCCATATCCCCTTGTTAGCCAGCAGACCTTTACTCAGGGAGAAGCCGTCGGTGACGCGGCAGTTGAGCATGTAAAACCACTGGGCGGTGACCAGCGTTTGCAGCAACACGGTGCGAATGAACTCCGGTGAGTAGCCGCGTGGTTGCAGCCAGGCCTCCAGCACAAAGGCGCTGATGGCAATCATCAGGCCGACAAACACTACTCGCCAGATGGCATAACCGTCCATCACATGCAGGTTAGACTTACGCGGCGGCCGGTTCATGATGTCCTTCTCACCCGCTTCAAACGCCAGGCCAAACGACAGCGTTGCAGAGGTTGCCATGTTCATCCACAGGATCAGTACCGGCGTTAGTGGGATCAGGTTCCCCGCCAGCAGGGCAATAATGATCAGTAAGGCCTGGGCGATGTTGCTCGGGATAACGAACAAAATGGTCTTTTTCAGGTTGTCGTAGACCCGACGCCCTTCATGGACCGCCCGGGCAATGGTGGCAAAGTTATCATCCGTTAACACCATATCGGCGGCTTCTTTGGTGACTTCAGTACCTTTGATCCCCATCGCGATGCCGACATCCGCCCGCTTCAGCGCCGGCGCATCGTTCACCCCGTCCCCGGTCATTCCGACCACTTCCTGCTTACTTTGCAGCGCCTGCACCAGGCGGAATTTATCTTCCGGGCTGGTGCGGGCAAAGATATCGTATTTTTGCGCCGCCTCGCTCAGCTGGTGATCGTCCATCGCCTCCAGCTCGCGCCCGGTGATGGCGCTCGCCGCGTTGCCAATACCCAGCATCTGTCCAATGCTCATCGCCGTTTGTGGATGATCCCCGGTAATCATTTTCACGCGAATGCCCGCCTGCAAGCAGTCGGCAATGGCCGAAATGGCTTCCGGGCGCGGGGGATCCATCATGCCCGCAATGCCGAGCAGTATGACCCCTTCTTGCAGATCCGCATGCGTCAGCTCGCGCTGCCCGCTGGCAGCCGGTTTCCAGGCCGCAGCCACCATGCGCAATCCCTCGCGCGCATACTCTTCAATCTTCTCTTCCCAATAGTGCAGGTTGAACGGCTCCAGCCCGTTTTGGGTCTGCTGGTGCTGGCAAAGACGGAAAAGGACGTCCGGCGCACCGGTGATTAACATCACCTCTTCGTCGCCCAGGCGATAGAGGGTGGACATGTATTTATATTGCGAATCAAATGGGATTTTACTGCGCAACTCGGCGTCAATTGCCGGAAGCGGGATTTTGGCCGCCAGCACCTTCAGCGCGCCTTCGGTTGGACCGCCGGTGATTTTCCACAGCCCCTGCTCATCTTTGATCAGCTGGCTGTCATTACAGAGATCGACTGTGCGCAGATAGCGCTCCAGCACAGATCCCGGGTTCACGGTGACCGGTGTCGGATCGTCAACGGGGTGAATAGTACCCACCGGCTCGTAGCTGTCTCCCTCCACGCGGTAGGTGGTGTCCGCGGTAATCACCGCTTTTACCGTCATCTCATTCATGGTCAGGGTGCCGGTTTTATCCGAGCAGATAACTGTCATCGCCCCCAGCGTTTCCACGGTAGGCAGCTTGCGAATAATCGCCTTGCGACGCGCCATCGCCTGCACGCCCAGCGAGAGGATGATCGAGATAATGGCCGGTAATCCTTCCGGCACCGCCGCTACCGCAAGGCTAATCAACGACAGCACCAGCTCTGATACGGGCATATCACGGAAGATAAGACTGAAAACGAACAGCGCCAGCATCATTACCAGAATGGTGATAAAAATGGTCTTGCCGAGCTTGTCCATTTGCACCATCAACGGGGTACGGTGTTTTTCAATGTCTGACATCATCTGGTTGATATGGCCGAGTTCGGTCTCCCCACCGGTCGCCACCACCAACCCTTTTCCCCCACCGGAGCTGACGGTGGTGCCAGAATAAAGCAGGTTGTAACGGTCGCCTAACGGCAACTCCCCGTGGAGCGCATCGCTGCTTTTCTCCACTACCGTGGATTCGCCGGTGAGAATAGCTTCTTCCACCCGCAGATTGTGCGCCTCTGTCACGCGAAGATCGGCAGGAATGCGATCCCCGGCGCGTATCACGACGATATCTCCGGGCACCAGCGCTGTCGTCGGGATAGTTTCATGGTTGCCCTGCCGGATGACCACAGCCTCGCTGGAGAGCATATTGCGAATACTTTGCAGCGATTTCTCCGCATTGCTCTCCTGAATATGGCCAATCAGGGCGTTAATAATGGCTACCCCAAGAATGACAAACATATCCACCCAGTGTCCCATTATCAGCTTCAGCAGCGCCGCCGCCAGAAGGACGTAAATAAGGACATCGTTGAAATGGGCCAGAAAGCGCAGCCAGCCAGGTTTACCCGGTTTTTGCGGTAAGGCATTTTCACCGTATTTTTCCAGCCTGGCGGTGGCTTCTGTACTGCTAAGTCCGTCGAGGCTGGATTGGATATTTGTCAGGGTTTCATCAACGGTCTGTTGATAATACGGACGGTGAGGCTTTTCTGTTATCATCGTTCCTTCCTCAGGTTCTTTTCAGAAATCACCTTGCTTTCATGACATTAACGAATAACGAAAACAGGAACATGCGCGTAACGAACGATACTCGCCGCCTCTGACCCTAATAAATGAGTTTGAATATTTGGATTACGTGATCCCACAATAATCGCACTGACGTTAAGCTCATCCGCCAGTTTGATTACCTCATCACGTATATTCCCGCTGCGAACATGTAGATGGACATTTGCTTCCGGCAGGTTGATTTTTTTTACCAGCGCAGCCAGTTTTTCTTTAGCATTATTAATCATATATTCATCCATCTTTCTCGCGTCTGCAATAAAACCGCGGGTCAGTTCCGCCGAGAACTTTGGCATAACGTACAGCAGATGGACATTACCCGATGCGCTTTGCGCCAGGAATTGGGCATGCTGTAGCGCTTTATCAGACAATGCTGTTTCGTATACATCCACCGGCACCAGAATCGTTTTATACATATCAAGCATCCTTTTTTATAACCAACACAACAGTGAGTGAATCAGGAGAGATCGCATCAAACCCATGGGTACAGGCGTGAATGCCTTTTACGGAAAAAAAGGAATGGATGCTATTAAACGTAGCACAGGAATATCAGGATGTTATTCAAAGGGGATACACCATCGTAACGCTTGTTTCGCCTTAGTATGTCACGCCACTAATAATGGTTATTTAACATTTATTTATTCACCGACTATGCTCATAGTCAGGCATGCAACACGTTTATTCTCTTTATCCCGCGCCACCTTCAACCTCATGGAGGAATGCATGTACGGTTTAAGCCTGATTCGCCTTGGTTTGTTTATTGCGCTCGCCATTATCGCCAGCACAGCAATCGGTCTATTTACCTATGTGGTCGTCTCGGCCCTGGCAGAATAGCGCCACCCCAGCATTGATGACGAAATAAATAAAACAATTATTATCAGGGGAATACTGTGAAGCGCTACCTCTCTCTTCTGCCTGCTGTTTTATTGCTGCTGACGGCGTGCGATCCGAAACCCGACCGCGCCGCGCCCCTGCCGAAAATGGTAAAAGTCGCAGAGGTGGTCAAGGCCGGCAACGCGCAGCAGCGCGTGTTTCCCGCCCGTATTGAATCCGGCGACGCCACGGATCTCGCGTTCAAACGAGCCGGGCAGATTGAGACCCTGGACATTCGCCAGGGTGCCGTTGTCAAACAGGGGCAACGACTCGCCAGCCTCAACGCCCGTGAAGCCCGGCAGCGCCTGAACGACAGGCAAACGGCGGCGACCCTGGCTCAGCGGCAATTCGACCGCTTCCAGACCCTGGCGGGACGCCAGGCCGTGTCGAAAGCCGAGATGGATGTCCAGCGCGCCAACCGCGATTCAGCAAACGCCGCGCTACAGATTGCGCGCGAAGAATTAAGCCAGATGACGCTCGTCGCCCCCTTTGGCGGGACAGCGGCCAGCGTCCATGTGCGAAATCATCAGGTCGTCTCCGCCGGCCAGCCCGTCGTCACTTTGACCCGTACCGATCTGCTGGACGTGGTGTTCAGCCTTCCAGAGAACCTGTTTAACACCTTCGATATTCGCAATGCGCATTACAAACCGGTAGTGAGGATCAATGCCCTGCCCGGTCGCGAGTTTACCGCTGTGTACAAAGAGCACTCAGGCAGTAGCGACAGCAACACTTTGACCTGGCAGGTGATTTTAACCATGCCCCGCCCGGATGATTTTCCCGTCGTGGGCGGCGTCAGCGGAACGGTCACCATCAATTTAACCAACCTTCCGGCTGGTGTGGGCAGTGAGGCGCTGGTAGTGCCGGTTGAAGCGGTCTTTAACCCGGATAACCGCCCGCGCAATGAGCCACATGTCTGGGTGGTGACGGGCGAAGGCGATACGTTGCACCTTGAAGATCGTAAGGTCAGCGTGGGGCAAGTCAGCGCTGAGGGGGTCGTCATCGTCGGTGGGCTTAAGGCCGGTGAACGCGTGGTGGCCGCAGGCGTTGGGGAGCTACATCCCAACCAGCCGGTACGTATCTGGACGCGTGAACGGGGACTGTAATGGATATCTCTCGTCAGTTTATCAGCAACCCGGTTCGCGTCTGGCTGACGATTTTGCTGCTGGGCGTAGGCGGCATTATTGCCCTGTTGAACATTGGCAGACTGGAAGATCCGGCGTTTACCATCAAAACGGCGGTGGTGATCACCCATTATCCGGGCGCGTCGGCGCAGCAGGTTGAGGAAGAGGTCACCCTGCCGCTGGAAAATGCGCTTCAGCAGTTACCTTATCTGGATAACGTCAGCTCCATCTCCTCCAGCGGCCTGTCGCAGATCACGGTCAATATAGCCTCGCGCTACCACTCAAATGCACTGCCGCAAATCTGGGATGAACTGCGTCGCCGGGTGGGAGATGCCGCCAGACAGTTTCCACCCGGCGTAGTGACCCCGTTTGTGAATGACGATTTTGGCGATGTGTTCGGCTTTTTCTTTGCCATTTCCGGAGATGAATTCAGCAATCCGGAACTGGTCCGGTATGCCGAGCTGCTGCGCCGGGAGTTGGTCCTCGTGCCAGGCGTGGGCAAAGTGGCCATCGGCGGAGCCCTCACTCAGCAGATTAACGTGGACATTTCTCTGAGCAAAATGGCCGCGCGCGGGATAACGCTGAATCAGCTTTCTGCCCAGCTCAGCAGGCTGAACGTGGTCTCCAGCGCGGGAGAGATCCCCTCCGGTACCGAGTCAATTCGTCTGCATCCTACCGGTGAATTCGAAAGTATTGACGAGCTGGCCGATCTCATCGTGACCCCGCCCGGCGTTGGGGCGGCTACCCGCTTACGGGATATTGCCACCCTGTCACGCGGGCTGGATGCGTCCCCTGCCAGCATCTACCATGCCAACGGCAGAAAAGCCGTCACCATGGGCGTCTCCTTTATCCCCGGCGTTAACGTGATCGACGTGGGACATGCCCTGGAGGCGAAGCTAGAGCAGATGTCAGCCGAGAAACCGGCAGGTATCCATATCGACCTGTTTTACGATCAGGCGGCGGAGGTCGGGCATTCCGTTAACGGATTTATCATTAACTTCCTGATGGCGCTGGCGATTGTCATCGGCGTGTTGTTGATCTTTATGGGCTTACGCAGCGGGATCATTATTGCCTTTTCCCTCGCCCTCAACGTGCTGGGCACGCTGCTGATCATGTATCTCTGGGGTATTGAACTACAGCGCATTTCACTGGGCGCGCTGATCATCGCCCTCAGCATGCTGGTCGACAATGCCATTGTTATTGTCGAAGGGGTACTGGTAGCCCGGCAGCAGGGCTCGTCCCTGATGAACGCCATTAGCGACATTATTCGCCGTTCTGCGCTGCCGCTGCTGGGTGCAACGGTCATCGCCATCCTGGCCTTTGCGCCCGTCGGGCTGTCACAGGATTCCACCGGCGAATACTGTAAGTCGCTGTTTCAGGTCCTGCTGATTTCGCTCATGCTGAGCTGGTTCTCAGCCCTCACCATTACGCCAGTGCTGATTAAGTGGTGGCTGTTTAAACGAGATGCTGCACCGCCAAAGGCCGACGAAACGGATCCCTATGACAAACGCATCTATCGGATCTATCAGGGTGTGCTCAACGCGCTGTTACGGCGTAAAGCGCCAACGCTGGTAGTGATGGCCGCACTGCTGGCCGCCGCCATCTGGGGCTTTGGCTCGGTGCGGCAGAACTTCTTCCCCTCCTCCAGTACGCCAATTTTCTTTGTCGACCTCTGGCTCCCTTACGGTACCGACATTAACTGGACCGAGAAGATGACCGGTGATATCGAGAAAACCATTAACGGCCAGCCAGGCGTGGAAACTACGGTCTCGACGATTGGTCAGGGAAGTATGCGATTTATTTTGACCTACAGCGGACAGCGGCAGTACAGCAACTATGCGCAAATTATGGTGAGAATGGACGACCAGCGTAACATCCCCGCCCTGACCCGCCACGTGGATGAGTACATCGCACGGAACTATCCGCAGGTTAACGCCAGCACAAAGCGGGTGATGTTTGGCCCCTCCGGCGACAGCGCCATTGAAATACGTATTAAAGGCCCCGATCCGGACAGGCTGCGTCTGATCGCCAGCCAGGTAGACAACATCCTTACGCGCGATCCGGCGACGGACAGCGTCAGGAACGACTGGCAAAATCGCAGCAAAGTGATCCGCCCGCAGTACGTCACCGCGCTGGGACGTGAGCTTGGCGTGGATAAGCAGGACGTCGATAACGCACTGGAGATGAATTTCTCCGGCAGTCGGGCGGGATTGTACAGAGAAGGCAGCGACCTGTTGCCCGTGGTGGTGCGCCCGCCGGAAAGCGAGCGGCTGGACGCCAATCACCTGAATAACGTTCTGGTCTGGAGCCAGACCCGGCAGCAGTATATTCCGCTGAGCAACGTCATCAGCGGCTTCGCGCTGGAGTGGGAAGATCCGCTGATCCTGCGCCGTGACCGCTCCCGCGTGCTGACCGTGCAGACCGACCCTGACCCGCTAAGCCAGCAAACCTCCGGCGATATTCTCGCCCGCGTGAAGCCGCAAATTAATGCCCTGCCCCTGCCCCACGGCTACAGCATTGAGTGGGGCGGTGACGCGGAGAACTCCAGCGAAGCGCAGCAGGGGCTATTTACCACGCTGCCGCTCGGCTATCTGGTGATGTTTGTGATCACGGTGCTGATGTTCAGTTCGGTGAAAAACGCCGTCGCCATCTGGCTGACCGTGCCGCTGGCGCTGATCGGCGTGACGCCGGGGTTTTTAATTACCGGCATCCCTTTTGGCTTTATGGCGTTGATTGGCCTGCTGAGCCTGAGCGGGATGCTGATCCGCAACGGCATTGTGCTGGTGGAAGAGATAGAACAGCAGAAAGTGCAGCAGGATCAGCACAGTGCGATCGTTTACGCCGCCACGTCGCGCCTGCGTCCCATCCTCCTCACCGCCTTTACGACCGTACTCGGCCTCGCCCCTCTGCTGCTGGATGTGTTCTTCCAGAGCATGGCCGTTGTGATTATGTTTGGGCTTGGGTTTGCTACAATCCTGACGCTGCTGGTACTCCCCGTAATTTACGCGTGTTTCCATCGTAAGGACAAAGCTGAACAACAATGAATGCGACAGGGCTGAATATCATCAAGACGCTGGGGTGTATGACGGCGGTTACCTTTTTCACCATCTACAACACCTGGGATCATTACGATTATGACTATCACTGGATCCTCGGTTTTTTAACCTTCATTTCGACCATCGCCACGCCGTTATTTTTTGTGGTTGCAGGGTATCTGGACGGGCAATCCCGACACGGCACGCGCTGGCAGCTGGATAAGATCAAAAGCCTGGTGATCGTCTTTCTGTTCTGGGTAACGATTTACTACCTGTGGGAGCCCTATCAGCGCGGATATCTGATCCAACCCTGGTTCGTGTTCGCGTTTATCGTGATTTACACGTTTCACCCGGTGGTGGAGTGGCTCAGCCAGCGACGAACGCTCTTTTGCGGGGTGATTGCCGCCCTGCTGCTTTTCTCATACGGGTACGATTTACTGTCAGCCCTCTATCCTGATGCCCATGTCCTTTCATTGTCGCCGCAGTATCGCCTGTGGACGTGGCTGCTGTTTTATCTGACGGGGCAGCTCTTTTGCGATCCGCAGATCGCGGCGTGGATCGGCCGCAAAAATGTGGTCAGGGCAGCGGTGATTGCCATACCGTTTATTTATCTCTTCACGTGGTTTTACGAGCGGCACTTCTTTTTTGCGCTATTTAAAGCAGACAGAAACGCCTTTATCCTCACCGGATCGCAAATCTACATTCTGATTATTGCCCTGGTGATTGCGGCCAACGGCGTGCGGTTTCGCCGCAATGCGGAGTTTAAAGAGTCCGTGCTGGCCGCCATTAGCAAAACCATGACCGGGGTCTATATTATGCACTACTCGGTGTTTCACCTGCTGACCGCGCTCATTCCGGTGACGTCCCTGAGCACCAAACTTGCTCTGATTGTGCTTACGTTTGTTACGTCGGTCCTGTTTTCGCTGCTGATCCTGTCCAACGCAGTGGCCAAAAAAGTGATCACCCTCTAAAAGCCCAGGCGCAGCCAGGCAAACAGCACGTTGCCGTTGTTGTAGGTCCCGGGAATATAGGTGAACTGGACGGTGACGCGCTTATATCCGGCAGAGAAAAGCGGGAAGATAAACGGCAGCGGGACATAGTTGGCAAAGTCGTCGCGTGCCGTGATCCCCGCAGCGGCCCCCAGCCCCAGACGGAAATCTTTTGCGTTATCCAGATACCAGCCCTTCTCCCAGCCGTAGCCCATCGCAGGCTGCCATTCGTTATGTGAATCTTTGAACATCATGGCAAAGAGCGCGCTCCAGTTGCCCTCGTCGTTGTAGCGGGACACGCCCAGCCCCCCGCCCCACGGCATTTCGTTGTAATTGTCGGTTTTCTCTTTGTCATACATGAATCGAGCATGCCAGCTCAGAAACGGAAGGTAGAGATCGTAACGATCCGGCTGTTCCCAGGTTTGCGCAATATCGTCCGTTACTGCATCCCACCAGCGGTGAATACGCTGTTCGCCATAGACTTTCGGCTCCGCATGCAGCGGAGATACGACTAAAAACAGGACTACCCACAGTGCAGGAAAGAGGCGTTGCATTGTTATACCCTCAGCTTACGTCACGCAGCGATCGTTATTACTGTAAACCATTCAGCCCTAACCGGAGCCAAACAGGCTGATTTATGTTGTCGCCCGATAAGATGAAATTTATTTATTCTGCGCTTTCAGGAAAGATAAAAACGTTTTCTCAGGCCGCCTGTCGCGGTAGTCTCATACATTCCGTCAATATGACGGCCGTGATGTGAGTGACCTTTTCTTATACCAATAATTAAAAATCAGTACAGACAGGACAACTATGGACTCCACCCTTATCTCCGCTCGCCGCAACGAGGAGACACCTTCGCTTAACCGCGCCCGCCGCGCCGCTTTAGGTAGCTTCGCAGGCGCCGTCGTCGACTGGTATGACTTTCTGCTCTACGGTATTACCGCTGCGCTGGTCTTTAACCGTGAATTCTTTCCCCAGATCAGCCCCGCCATGGGCACGCTTGCTGCGTTTGCCACCTTCGGCGTCGGTTTTCTGTTTCGTCCTCTGGGCGGGATAATTTTCGGCCACTTCGGTGACCGCCTTGGCCGGAAACGTATGCTGATGCTCACCGTCTGGATGATGGGTATTGCCACCGCGCTGATCGGTATTTTGCCCTCCTTTGCCTCGATTGGCTGGTGGGCTCCGGTGTTGCTGGTGACGCTGCGCGCCATTCAGGGCTTTGCCGTCGGTGGTGAATGGGGCGGCGCGGCATTGCTGTCCGTGGAAAGCGCGCCGAAGAACAAGAAAGCGTTTTACAGCAGCGGCGTGCAGGTGGGTTATGGCGTGGGTCTGCTGCTCTCCACGGGCCTGGTGTCGCTAATAAGTCAGCTCACGACAGACGAGCAGTTCCTGAGCTGGGGCTGGCGTATTCCGTTTATCTTCAGCATTGTGCTGGTCGTGGTGGCCCTGTGGATCCGTAACGGCATGGAAGAGTCGGCTGAGTTTGAGCGGCAGCAGCGCGAAAAACCGGCCGCGAAAAAACGGCTGCCGGTGATGGAAGCGCTGGTGCAGCACCCTGGCGCTTTTCTGAAAATCATTGCCCTGCGCCTGTGCGAACTGCTGACGATGTATATCGTCACCGCCTTTGCCCTGAACTACTCCACGCAAAACCTCGGCCTACCGCGGGAATTGTTCCTGAATATTGGCCTGGTGGTGGGCGGGATCAGCTGCCTGACCATCCCCTGCTTCGCCTGGCTGGCGGATCGATTTGGCCGTCGACGGGTGTATATCACCGGGGCGCTCATCGGCACACTCAGCGCCTGGCCGTTCTTTATGGCGCTGGAGGCACAGTCGGTCTTCTGGATTGTCTTCTTCGCGATCATGCTTGCGAACATCGCTCACGATATGGTGGTCTGCGTGCAGCAGCCAATGTTCACCGAGCTGTTTGGCGCAAGCTACCGTTACAGCGGCGCGGGCGTGGGATATCAGGTGGCGAGCGTGGTCGGCGGCGGGTTTACGCCGTTTATCGCCGCCGCGCTGGTGACGTTCTCGGGCGGTAACTGGCACAGCGTGGCGATTTATCTGCTGGCGGGTTGCCTGCTTTCTGCCGCCACCGCCCTGTTGATGAAGGAAACCGCGCACAGCTGATCTCCTCACTTTTGTTTCACAGGCGTGTGACATACTATCGGGTAAAGCCGCACACCTGTGGAACAAGGAGACAGACATGAATAATAAGGGCTCCAGCCTGACCCCGGCTCAGGCGCTGGAAAAACTCGACGCGCTGTATGAACAGTCCGTCAATGCACTGCGCAGCGCCATCAGTGACTATATCGAAACAGGGAAGCTTCCCGATGAAAAGGCCAGAACCCAGGGCCTTTTTGTTTATCCATCGCTCTCTGTCACCTGGGACGGCAGCGCCAGCAGCAATCCGAAAACCCGCGCCTATGCGCGTTTCACCCACTCCGGCTGTTACAGCACGACCATCACGCGACCTGCGCTGTTCCGCCCCTACCTGGAAGAGCAGCTTACCCTGCTGTATCAGGATTACGGCGCGCATATCAGCGTTGAACCGTCCCTGCACGAGATCCCTTACCCGTACGTGATAGACGGTTCAGCGCTGACGCTGGATCGCTCCATGAGCGCGGGGCTGACCCGCCACTTCCCGACCACTGAGCTGTCGCAGATTGGCGATGAGACGGCGGACGGGATCTATCACCCGGCAGAGTTTTCACCGCTGTCGCACTTTGATGCCCGCCGTGTCGATTTCTCGCTGGCACGCCTGCGCCACTACACCGGCACCCCAGCCGAACATTTCCAGCCGTTCGTGTTGTTTACCAATTACACCCGCTATGTGGACGAATTTGTCCGCTGGGGCTGTAGCCAGATCCTCGATCCGGACAGCCCTTACATCGCCCTATCCTGCGCGGGCGGGATATGGATCACCGCCGAAACCGAAGCACCGGAAGAGGCCATCTCCGACCTGGCGTGGAAAAAGCACCAGATGCCAGCCTGGCACCTGATCACCGCCGACGGTCAGGGCATTACGCTGATTAACATCGGCGTTGGCCCGTCGAATGCGAAAACCATCTGCGACCATCTGGCGGTACTGCGCCCGGACGTCTGGCTGATGATCGGCCACTGCGGCGGCCTGCGTGAAAGCCAGCTGATTGGCGATTACGTCCTTGCCCACGCTTATCTGCGTGACGACCATGTCCTTGACGCGGTTCTGCCGCCGGATATTCCTATTCCGAGTATCGCGGAAGTGCAGCGCGCCCTGTACGACGCCACTAAAGAGGTGAGCGGCATGCCGGGTGAAGAGGTGAAGCAGCGCCTGCGTACCGGTACGGTCGTCACCACCGACGATCGTAACTGGGAGCTGCGCTATTCCGCCTCCGCCCTGCGTTTCAATCTCAGCCGTGCGGTCGCAATCGATATGGAAAGCGCCACCATTGCCGCCCAGGGCTACCGCTTCCGCGTCCCTTACGGCACGCTGCTGTGCGTGTCCGATAAACCGCTGCACGGCGAGATCAAACTGCCGGGCCAGGCGAACCGTTTTTACGAAGGGGCGATCTCAGAGCATCTTCAGATTGGCATTCGCGCCATCGATTTACTGCGTGCAGAGGGCGACAAACTGCATTCCCGCAAGCTGCGCACCTTTAATGAGCCACCGTTCCGCTGATAACAAGGACCCACTCACCCGGCCTGGGATTCCGTAGGTCGGGTAAGCGGAGCGCCACCCGACAAACTGACCGAACGCAGAAAAGCAAAAAGCCTGCTCTAAAAGCAGGCTTTTTAAATTTGGCTCCTCTGACTGGACTCGAACCAGTGACATACGGATTAACAGTCCGCCGTTCTACCGACTGAACTACAGAGGAATCGTGTGAACGGGGCGCATATTATCGATGCGCCCTGAGGATGTCAAAGGGTGAATGCAGATTTTCAATCGTTTGCCGATTTATTCTCCACTTCGCACATTTGTCAGGCACTTGCCGTTTCCGAAACCTCCTGCTCCGGTTTTTTTCGCGGATATTTCCACAGCCAGCGCCCGCTCACCATGCGCCAGTAGAACAGCGCCCCGCGCACGGCCCAGTCAAGGAACATCCCCAGCCAGACGCCGACAACGCCCATACCCAACATTACCCCCAGCGTGTAGCCCGCCACAACGCGACAGCCCCACATGCCGAGCATGGAGACCCACATCGCAAACCGGGCATCGCGCGCCCCTTTCAGCCCGGCAGGAAGTACCCAGGACGCGGCCCAAATTGGCATAAACGCCGCGTTGAGCCAAATGAGCACCTTCACGACCTCTTTCACGTCATTTTCATGCGTATAGAACGAGGCCATCAGCCCGGCAAAAGGCGCAGTTCCCCACGCAATCGCCGTCAGTCCAATAGTTGAAAGCCAGAAGACGTGCCGAAGTTGCCGTTCCGCCTGCCCTATCTGCCCTTTTCCGAGACGTCTGCCGGTGATGATCGTCGACGCCGACCCCAGCGCGTTTCCCGGCAGGTTAATGAGTGAGGCGATGGAGAAGGCAATAAAGTTGCCGGCGATGACGTCTGTTCCCATCCCGGCAACAAACATCTGCGTCAGCAGTTTCCCACCGTTAAACAACACGGATTCGATGCTGGCCGGAATCCCGATCCCCATCACTTCCCAGATAATGGCGAAGTTAAGCGGACGGAAATAGCTTTTCAGCGTCAGGCGCAGCGATGGCGTAATTCCCGCCATCAGTACGCCAATTATCGCCGCCGCACCAATATAGCGGGAAATGGTTAGCCCTAAACCCGCGCCGACAAAGCCCAGCCCCTCCCAGGAAAAGATGCCGTAAATCAAAACGCTGCTGATAATGATATTCAGGATGTTCATGCCGCCGTTGATCAGCAGCGGAATTTTGGTATTTCCTGCTCCACGAAGCGCACCGCTACCAATCAGCGCGATGGCAGCCGCCGGATAACTCAGCACCGTCATTTCCAGGTAGGTGAGAGCCAGATCCTTCACCTCGCTGGTCGCTTCTCCCGCGACAATGTCGATAATTTCTTTGCCGTAATAATGGATAACCGCCGCAAGGATGATCGAAAAGAGGGTCATGATCATCAGCGACTGTCTGGCCGCTTCGCGGGCACGCTTCGGATCGAGCTTGCCCAGGCTAAACGCCACCACCACCGTCGTACCGAGATCGATAGCGGCAAAGAAGGACATCACCACCATATTGAAACTGTCCGCCAGCCCTACCCCGGCCATGGCTTCTTTACCGAGCCAGCTCACCAGAAAGGTGCTCAACACGCCCATCAACAGGACGCAGGTATTCTCCAGGAAAATAGGCACGGCAAGGGGGGTGATTTCACGCCAGAAGAGAACTCGATAACTCTTACGTTTTGCATACCAGGGCGTGCGCATAATCGCCTGGCGTAGGGGTGCGGTGACGTTCAAAATGGACCTTAGCGAGAAAGTTGAAACTCCATTTCAAATGATGGGGCAGAAATGCGTATCCTGCAAAGTATTTTCCATAAAATTATGTTTGGATTTACAACAAAATGACGACAGAATCATCAAACAAACGCTTTTGCCTGAGATCAGGTTTGACAAAAGTTTTTTCGCCGCTAAGATAAGCCTCCACAACGATTCCTCTGTAGTTCAGTCGGTAGAACGGCGGACTGTTAATCCGTATGTCACTGGTTCGAGTCCAGTCAGAGGAGCCAAATTTAAAAAGCCTGCTTTTAGAGCAGGCTTTTTGCTTTTCTGCGTTCGTGAAATTGTCGGGTGGCGGCTTCGCCTTACCCGACCTACGTAATAACAGTCCTGTAGGCCCGGTAAGCGCAGCGCCACCGGGCAACAGAGTGTGCGATTACTCGCCTTTAGCGTCGACGTTTTTGATTTCGCCCATCACTTTCAGCTTCTTGGAGATGTCGCGACGCTCTTTGGACAGCTCAGCGTTTTTGATGATGTAGTCATCAACGCGATCTTCATAATCGCTCTTCATGCTGGCGATGATGCCCTGAATAGCTTCAACGCTCATGCCAGGCTTGATGTAGTCGCTCAGGTTGTCCAGCAGCAGGACACGTTTCTGGTTGTCACGGATCTTCTTCTCTACGTCCTGGATTTCGCGCTGTAGCTTGTTTTTGCGGCGGAACAGGCGGACGAACTCCAGAACATCCTGGAACGAAGGCTTGGTAGTTTCCATTTTTACACCCCTGATAATGTGAGATTCGGATTCGTTAAAGCAACCGTTTTAACAGACAGCGGCTGCGAATGACAATGAGTATATCGTTTAAAACCATCATAACCCTAATTGTTGCTGAATCGAAGCAGCAGGCATCACATACGCTTTTTATTTGCGCAGTGCCCGGCAAATCAGCTGCGATAACAACTCCAGCTGTCGCGCCAGCTCCATACTCAGCCAGACATAACCATGGATGGGCGTTTCCGCCACATTGTCGCCCTGGCGCTCATTCATCAGCTGTTTAAGCTCGGCGACGATTTCGTTCAGCCGCTCGCTGTTCGCCCGTATCGGCTGTGGGTTACCTTCGTAGAGCGCATGGGCGATGGTCAGCAGGGTTTGTTGCGTCATCTGCTGCGTCTCTTTCAGCGTATGCGCGTTGAGCATCAGAAGATGGCTGGGGCGTGAGGCCCAGTGGGCATTGATTTGCAGTTCAAGCATACAGACCAGATTACGGCTGACCGTCTGAATAGCTTCAAAAATGGCTTTCTGGATATGGGTTTCTTTGCTTGCCGGGGTAATCAACCCGCGCATTTTGACCACATCATTGAGGATTTTTTGCAGGTGCTTTTCCAGACGCGGGCGCTCAATCAGATTCGGCGAAAACCCGGCCTGGTAGACCCGGTTAAATGCCGTGACGTAGTTTGCCATCTGAATGCGCCAGTGCAGGAAGGCGCGCTGCGGCCAGATGCCGGTAAACAGCATGGCGAGCAACGAGCCGAGGATCACGTCCCCGCTTCGCCACAATGCGGTGGTCATATCGCCCGCCGGTGCGCCGACCACAACCGCGAGCGTAATGCCAATCAGCAGCGCCTGATACGGTTTCTTGCCGAGGGCCAGCCATCCACAAAGAAACATCGCCACCGCGCACCACAGCAACATGACCGGAAACGAGATCAGCTCCAGCTTCAGGGCGATAAGCCCAAGCGCTGAGCCTAAAACGGTGCCGCCTATGCGTTCGAAAGCGCGCGGGACCACGTTCCCCCAGAATGAGATCGGCCCCATCACCACCACCAGCGTGATCAGCGGCCACGTCCCTTCCGGGATATCCAGCAGACGAACCAGTACGAAGGTCAACACAAACGCCAGCGCAATGCGGCAACCGTGCACCACGCGATAATGTTTGTATAACCGAATTTCAAAAGGGGTTAATGACTTGTCGGGGCGCACACCCGTCTCCAGCTCTACGGCAAACCACAATTGTACTGTGTTTTCAGCCGGGTGGATCGCGCCCGGCTGAAAAACCCTGCATTCCGCAGGATTATCCCACTTTGTGCTCTACCGGTACAAACATCTCAATATCCCAGTAGCCGTCAGCATTGCCATCGTTCAGATAGCGTTCGAAGCAGGGTTTTGCCGCGATCTGGAATTTGTTGTCTTCCAGCAGGGAGTTGAAGAACTGATACCATGGAGTGGCGAAATCATGATTTTCGACGCGCGCGGCGGCAATAGCATACTCTCCGGCAGCAATTTCGGTCATCATCACCCCTTCGCTGTTCTCAGGGATAGTGAAATCGTCCGTTACCGTTACGGCGGTAACGCAGCGGAGCTTTTCTGCCGGCACGTCATCCGGATTGTCATAATAAACGGCCACCCACTCCTGCGGCTGAATATGACGCCCGTCTACCCACATGACCAGCTGTTCAAATCCCTGCTTGACCGTCTTTTCCCACGGCCCCACGAGATGAAAGCCAGCGATCGTACGTTTCTGTTGCTGCCTGATGCTGTAGTCCATGCTGCCTCCGTTCATTACTGTATATATATACACTGTAAAGCAGAATCGAGATTATCGGCAAACCAGGAGTGTTTATTATGTGAGCAGACTCGCAACACTGCCAGTCTGCCCAAAAAGGTCAGAGTTTATGATGCAGATAATCGCCGAGGCGGGAGAAAAGGCCGCCCTTTTCAACGCTTTCCAGCGTAACCAATGGCCAGTGCGCTACCACCTTGTCACGATCGTACAGCTGGATCTCCCCTACCCGCTGATGCGCGGCGATCGGCGCTTCCAGCTCTTTTTTATCCATCACGTATTTCGCCTTGATGTTTGGCACTTCCGATTTGGGTAATGCCAGCCAGAAGTCCTGATCCGTGCCCAGCGCGATCTGCTCTTTATCGCCGTACCAGATGCGCTCGGTTCCCACTTTTTTACCGTTATGCAGGATCTGCACCGTATCAAAATTTTGCTGTCCCCAGTGCAGCAGCTTGCGCGCCTGATCTTCACGTCCTTTCGGGCTGTCTGCCCCCATCACCACCGCAATCAGTCGACGCTGACCGTCCACCGCGGAGGCAATCAGGTTAAAGCCCGCGCCCGAGGTGTGACCCGTTTTCAGGCCATCCACGTTCATGGTCTTATCCCACAGCAGGCCGTTGCGGTTCTGCTGGGTGATGCCGTTCCAGGTCAGGCTCTTTTCGCTGTACATGTGATAGAACTCAGGCTCGCCGTGAATGATGGCCCGGGAAAGCACGGCGAGATCGTAAGCGGAGCTGTGCTGACCCGGTGCATCCAGCCCGTGTACGGTTTCGAAGTGGGTATCGCGCAGGTTCAGCTTTTCAACGTAGTCATTCATCATCCTGACGAACTGCGGCTGACCGCCCGCCACGTGATCCGCCAGCGCCACGCAGGCGTCATTGCCGGAATCAACAATCAGGCCGCGGCTGAGATCGCGCACGGAAACCCGATCGCCCTCCTTCAGAAACATCAGCGACGAACCGTCAAAGACCGGATTGCCTTTTGCCCATGCGTCACGTCCGACCGTCACAATGTCATCGGGGCTGATGCGGTGGCTATCAATAGCACGATCGACAACGTACCCCGTCATCAGTTTGGTCAGGCTCGCCGGATTACGCTGCTGATGTTCGTTGCCCGCCGTTAAGATTTGACCCGTGGTGTAATCCATCAATACCCAGGAGCCAGCCTGGATGGCAGGTGGCTGAGGTGAAAAATCCAGCGGCTCGGCAGCCAGCGCGGAAGAAATACTCGAAGCGAGTAAAGAAACAGCAATAAACAGACGGCGTTTCAACGGTATATCCTCAGGTCAGTAAAAATCGATGACCTTTTTACGGGAGTTCTGATGTCGTTACCTGCCTTAATTGCAAAAAAATGTGACAGCACGCAGATTTTTTCGGAACAAATCTCGCAAATTTCTTGCCTGACGGTGCTTTTTATTCGGACTGCTCACCCCAATCGTTTACCATAGAGACGTCAATTTTTAACAGGATGAGATTACTGGTGTCTGACTCTGCCGCGCGCCCGACTTTTTTGTTCCACGATTACGAAACCTTTGGCACCCATCCGGCGCTGGACCGACCGGCGCAGTTTGCGGCTATCCGTACCGATGACGAATTTAACGTCATCGGCGAACCCGAGGTGTTTTACTGTAAGCCCGCCGATGACTATCTGCCGCAGCCGGGCGCGGTAATGGTGACGGGCATCACGCCTCAGGAAGCGCGGGATAAAGGCGTTAGCGAAGCAGAATTTGCCCGTCGCATCCACGACCTGTTCACGGTGCCCAATACCTGCGTGGTGGGTTACAACAACATCCGTTTTGACGATGAAGTGACGCGCAATATCTTCTACCGCAACTTCTACGATCCGTATGCCTGGAGCTGGCAGAACCGTAATTCACGCTGGGATTTGCTGGATATCATGCGCGCCTGCTATGCGCTGCGCCCGGAGGGGATTAACTGGCCGGAGAACGACGACGGCTTGCCGAGCTTCAGGCTCGAGCACCTGACGCGGGCCAACGGCATTGAGCACAGCAACGCCCACGACGCGATGGCAGACGTTTACGCGACCATCGCTATGGCGAAACTTGTAAAAACCGCGCAGCCGCGCCTGTTTGAGTATTTGTTGAGCCATCGCAGCAAGCAAAAGCTGATGACGCTAATTGACGTGCCGCAGATGAAACCGCTGGTGCATATTTCAGGGATGTTCGGTGCGTGGCGCGGGAATACAAGCTGGGTGGCGCCGCTTGCCTGGCATCCGGACAACCGTAACGCCGTCATCATGGTGGATCTCGCCGGAGATATCTCCCCGCTGCTTGAGCTCGACAGCGACACCTTACGTGAACGGCTCTATACGCCGAAAGAGGCGCTGGGTGACCTGCCAGCCGTACCGGTAAAACTGGTGCACATCAATAAGTGCCCGGTGCTGGCGCAGGCCAACACGCTGCGCCCGGAAGACGCCGATCGGCTGGGGATTAACCGTCAGCACTGCCTCGATAACCTGAAAGTGCTGCGCGACAACCCGCAGGTGCGCGAGAAAGTTGTCGCCATTTTTGCTGAAGCAGAGCCGTTCGTGCCGTCTGAGAATGTGGATGCGCAGCTTTATAACGGCTTCTTCAGCGACGCCGATCGCGCGGCGATGAATATCGTGCTGCAAACCGACCCGCGTAACCTGCCCGCGCTGGATATCACCTTCGCAGATAAGCGCATTGAGAAGTTGATGTTTAATTATCGCGCGCGCAACTATCCCGGCACGCTGGATGAAGCAGAGCAGGAACGCTGGTTACAGCATCGGCGCAACGTGTTTACGCCGGAGTTTCTTAATAGCTACGCCCAGGAGCTGGAGATGCTTTACGGTCAGTATGAAGGGAATGCTGAGAAGCAGGCGCTGCTGAAAGCGCTGTTCCAGTATGCGCAAGAAATTGTCTGAGTAGCGGGTACAAAAAAGCCGGAGGCGATGTCTCCGGCTTTTTTTTGCCGGGTGGCGCTAACGCTTACCCGGCCTACGAAACTGTAGGTCGGGTTGAGCATAGCCGTCACCCGACACAGTCTTACGCGACGTCTTCGTACTGAGGAACCGGGTTGCGGAAGCTTCTGGTCACGCAAGCCAGGTAAATCAGACCGATTGCACCCCAGATCAGACCCAGAACCATTGAGCTCTCTTCCAGGTTGATCCACAGGGCGCCCACCGTCAGGGCACCACACACTGGCAGCACCAGATAGTTGATGTGGTCCTTCAGCGTCTTGTTGCGCTTCTCACGGATCCAGAACTGCGAAATCACGGAGAGGTTAACGAAGGTGAACGCCACCAGCGCACCAAAGTTAATCAGCGCCGTGGCCGTTACCAGGTCGAATTTAATCGCCAGCAGGGCAATAGCGCCCACCAGCAGCACGTTCCACGCCGGGGTACGCCATTTAGGATGCACGTAACCGAAGAAGCGGGTTGGGAACACACCGTCACGGCCCATCACGTACATCAGACGAGAAACGCCCGCGTGCGCAGCCATACCGGAAGCCAGTACGGTGACGCTGGAGAAGATCAGCACGCCCCACTGGAAGGTTTTACCCGCCACGTACAGCATAATTTCAGGCTGTGATGCATCCGGATCTTTAAAGCGAGAGATATCCGGGAAGTACAGCTGTAAGAAGTAAGACGCACCAATGAAGATCAGGCCGCCAATCAGCGCGGTCAGGAAAATCGCTTTCGGGATCACGCGCTCAGCGTCTTTGGTCTCTTCAGACAGAGAAGAGATACCGTCGAAGCCCAGGAACGAGAAGCACAGGATAGTCGCACCGGTGATCATCGGCACTACGTGCGCGCCTTCAGACCAGAACGGACGGGTGCTGGTCAGCGTACCTGCGCCTTCCCCGTGGGAAACGCCGTAGATGATCAGCCCAACGATAACCGCAACAATCCCCATCTGAAGGATCACAATCAGGGTGTTGAAGTTAGCCACGGTCTTGATGCTGCGCAGGTTAGAGATGGTCATAAAGGCCACCAGCGCCACAACGAAGATCCACGACGGCACGGAAGGCACCAGCGCTTCGAAGTAAATTTTTGCCAGCAGAATGTTGATCATCGGCATGAACAGGTAGTCCAGCAGTGATGACCAGCCCACCATAAAGCCAACCGCCGGGCTAATGGATTTCTGAGCATAGGTGTACGCAGAGCCTGCGGACGGGAAACGGCGAACCAGTTTACCGTAGCTCAGCGCTGTAAAGAGGATGGCGACCAGCGCAAAGGCGTACGCCGTTGCAACGTGACCGTCAGTAAGGCCTGATACGATACCGAATGTATCGAACAGCGTCATCGGTTGCATATAGGCAAGGCCCATCATAACAACCGGAATCAACGTAAGCGTTTTACGTAATTCCACGCGAGAGGTGTTTGGAGTTGCGTTAT
This sequence comes from Enterobacter sp. YSU, assembly GCF_016082135.1. Lineage (NCBI taxonomy): Bacteria > Pseudomonadati > Pseudomonadota > Gammaproteobacteria > Enterobacterales > Enterobacteriaceae > Enterobacter > Enterobacter sp. YSU. Next base: position 3,516,455 of record NZ_CP059487.1, on the reverse strand, counting down.
GCGACATAGTTATTCTCCTTTACGGTGATAACCGCCACGTAAGCGAAAAATTGCCCCATTTCTTTCTTCCTCAGCGACAACAACTGTCGGATTTTAGTAAATATCTATCCGGTACGAAGCCCGGCCTCTTGGTTTTTAGTTTCGTTTCGTACATGCAAAAAAAAATAACCGACGCCTTTTATATCGTCGATTATTCATTTGTTTGCAGCGGCGGCATTTTGCCCTATTCCAGATACAAAAGGCAATACATTGAGAAACCTGCCCATAAATTAATTTTACTAACTGATTGATTTCCCATCATCTGCCTGAGCGTAAACTGTGGCGATAGCACTATTTGCTAAAATTTCGTCTCGCCACCAGGCACTGGCAAGCCCGGCGGTCTGTTCATTCCAGCCCACCCATACCGGTTCGTTACTGCTCTGCGCTAAAACCTGTTTTTCCACCAGCGCTCCGCTGTCAATAAACCGCTGCGCTAAATAACGGGGAAGGTAACCGCACCCCAGACCGCTTATTTGCAGCTCCAGCTTGGTTTTAAAATCAAAAACGGTGATGGCCTCCTGCTCATCCAGCAGCTGCGATGAAATGCCGCACTCGGGGCGAGAACTGTCTCCAACCACAATGGCGCGATAGTTTTTAATGACGCGTCGGGTAACAGGCTCCGGTTCATTCGCCAGCGGGTGATGAGGCGCAACGGCAAAAACCTGCTCCAGAACGCCGAGCCGCGCAAAACCAAATTCGCTCAACTGGGGAGGCTCATGCAGCGCCCCAACGATGATATCCGCCCTGCCCTGCGTCAGGGCCTCCCAGGAACCGCCCAGCACGCCATTGATAAAAACCAGCCGGGTGACGCTGTGGCGCTGATAGAACGCCTCAATAAGCGGGGTAAGCAGGGAGAAAGGGAACGTATCATCAACCCCAATCACCAGCTCATTTTCCCAGCCCTGGTGAAGTTTGACGGCCTGTTTTTCCAGCTCGCGAACCGTATGCAGCACGTCACGCCCTTTTTCCAGCAGCATCTGCCCTGTACGGGTGAAACGCGCGCGATGCCCGGTGCGGTCAAGGATTTGGATATTAAGATCGCTCTCGAGCTTTTGCACGGTGTAGCTCAGAGCCGAAGGGGTTTTATAGAGCTTCGCCGAGGCGGCGGCAAAGCTCCCCTCTTTTTCCAGCGCATCCAGAATAACAAGAACATCCAGCAGCGGTTTCATATTCGCCCCCTTGCGGTGTGCGATTGTCTCCGCCGGCGCAATTATTCCATGGGCATAACCAGCGGATCGGGATACTGATATTCAAATCCCAGTTCATGGCAAATACGATTGCCATCAATAATTTTGCCTTTGCGTTCCCCCTGCGCCTCACTGAATACCGGCGGCGCCAGACCCAGCTGGCGCGCCATCAGCGGATAAAAGGTACTGCGCGGCGGATGCGAAGGCGCACATATATTATAGATGTGCCCCCCTTTCGGAGCCTGCAAAAGCAGTTCAATTGCACCGATAACATCCTCAAGATGCACAAGATTAACCCCGTGCTGGCCATCCGGCGCAGATTTACCGGCAAAGAAGCGCCCCGGATGACGCCCCGGCCCCACCAGCCCGGCCAGACGTAAGATATCCACCTGCGTGCCAGGCAGATTGTGCAGCCAGTCTTCCAGCTCTTTCAGTACCCGGCCGCTGGCGGTCACCGGACGGCGCTCGGTGTTTTCTTTCGCCGTACCGTCGATATCGCCATAGACGGAGGTGGAGCTGGTGAAAATGATACGCGGGATATGGTGCGCCAGGGCGCTGTCGACAATCTCCTGCACCGCCTGCAAGTAAAAAGACTCACCCGGGCCGCTGCGCCGCGCCGGTAAGGTAATGACCAGCGCGTCCACATTCATCAGTTCATCCAGCTCGTCGGTATCGCAGATAAGCTCGGGTTCGAGACGCAGCTCAACACCATCAATGCCGCACATGCGTGCCGCTTCAACCCCATCTCGGGTGGTCTTACTCCCTGTCACCTGCCAGCCTTTCGCGGCTAATGACATCGCCAGTGGCATTCCTAACCATCCTAACCCGACAATCGCGACCTTTTTCATTACATTCTCCGCTTAACGATGCCTGTTATAAGGCTACGCCAGCCTGGTGGAACGCACAATTCATACCATCAATATGAAATGAATTAATGATCAAAAAAAGCCCTTGCTTTATGGCGTACAACTGGTTTAGGTTAAAAGACATCAAATGCATAAGCATTCAACGAGAATTTATATGACACGCGTTCCTTTTAAAAACCACCATCATCACCATCATCCTGACTAGTCTTTCAGGCGATGTGTGCTGGAAGACGTTTGGATCTTCCAGTGGTGCATGAACGCATGAAAAAGCCCCCGGAAGATCTTCTTCCGGGGGCTTTTTTTTGGACCGCATTCAGACAGGTTAAAACAGGTTAACGAGGAACACAGAATGTTAGATAACTCACGTTTACGCATAGCTATTCAAAAATCAGGCCGTTTAAGCGACGATTCACGCGAACTGCTGGCCCGCTGCGGGATTAAAATCAACCTGCACACCCAGCGCCTGATCGCCCTGGCTGAAAATATGCCGATCGACATTCTGCGCGTACGTGATGACGATATCCCGGGCCTGGTGATGGATGGCGTCGTTGATCTCGGCATCATCGGCGAAAACGTACTGGAAGAAGAGTTATTAACCCGCCGCGCGCAGGGCGAAGATCCGCGCTACTTTACCCTGCGTCGTCTGGACTTTGGCGGCTGCCGCCTGTCGCTGGCTACGCCGGTCGATGAAGCCTGGGACGGCCCGGCCGCGCTGAACGGCAAACGTATCGCCACCTCTTACCCTCACCTGCTGAAGCGTTACCTCGATCAAAAAGGCGTGCAGTTTAAATCCTGTCTGCTGAACGGCTCCGTTGAAGTGGCGCCGCGTGCGGGCCTGGCCGATGCCATCTGTGACCTCGTCTCCACCGGCGCCACGCTCGAAGCGAACGGCCTGCGCGAAGTGGAAGTGATCTACCGCTCCAAAGCCTGCCTTATCCAGCGCGACGGCGAGATGGCCGACGCCAAACAGCAGCTCATCGACAAGCTGCTGACCCGCATTCAGGGCGTGATTCAGGCGCGTGAATCCAAATACATCATGATGCATGCGCCGACCGAGCGCCTGGACGAAGTGATTGCCCTGCTGCCGGGCGCTGAGCGTCCAACCATTCTGCCGCTGGCGGGCGACCAGCAGCGCGTGGCGATGCACATGGTCAGCAGCGAAACCCTGTTCTGGGAAACCATGGAAAAACTGAAGGCGCTGGGCGCAAGCTCCATTCTGGTGCTGCCAATTGAGAAGATGATGGAGTAACGACCATGAGCTTTAACACAATCATCGACTGGAATACCTGTAGCGACGCGCAACAGCGCGAGCTGCTGATGCGCCCGGCAATTTCCGCCTCGGAGAGCATCACCCGCACCGTGGCGGAGATCCTTGATAACGTCAAAGCCCGCGGGGACGACGCGCTGCGCGAGTATAGCGCGAAGTTTGATAAAACTGAGGTCGACGCGTTACAGGTTACCGAGCAGGAAATCATTGATGCCAGCAATCGTCTGGGTGATGACATCAAACAGGCGATGGCCGTCGCGGTGAAAAATATTGATACCTTCCACACCGCGCAGAAATTGCAGGCGGTGGATGTGGAAACCCTGCCCGGCGTACGCTGCCAGCAGGTGACACGCCCGGTGGCGTCCGTCGGCCTCTATATTCCCGGCGGCTCTGCCCCGCTGTTTTCGACCGTCCTGATGCTGGCCACCCCGGCACGTATTGCCGGTTGTCAGAAGGTGGTGCTCTGCTCTCCGCCACCGATCGCCGACGAGATCCTGTATGCGGCGAAGCTGTGCGGCGTGCAGGCGATCTATAAAGTGGGCGGTGCGCAGGCGATTTCCGCCCTGGCGTTCGGGACGGGATCCATTCCGAAGGTCGACAAAATCTTTGGCCCGGGCAATGCCTACGTGACCGAAGCGAAGCGCCAGGTCAGCCAGCGTCTGGACGGCGCGGCGATTGATATGCCTGCCGGTCCGTCTGAAGTGCTGGTGATTGCCGACAGCGGCGCTACACCGGATTTCGTGGCCTCTGACCTGCTCTCGCAGGCCGAGCACGGCCCTGACTCGCAGGTGATTTTACTGACGCCAGATGCCGACATGGCAAAACGCGTGGGCGACGCCGTTGAGCGTCAGCTGGCTGACCTGCCGCGTGCGGAAACGGCGCGTCAGGCGCTATCCGCCAGCCGCCTGATTGTGGCCCGCGATCTTGACCAGTGCATCGCCATCTCCAACCAGTACGGTCCTGAGCACCTGATTATTCAGACCCGCAACGCGCGCGAACTGGTCGACAGCATAACCAGCGCAGGCTCGGTGTTTCTCGGCGACTGGTCACCGGAATCCGCCGGGGATTACGCCTCCGGCACCAACCACGTGCTGCCCACGTATGGCTATACCTCAACCTGCTCCAGCCTGGGGCTGGCGGATTTCCAGAAGCGCATGACCGTGCAGGAACTCTCCCGCGAGGGATTTGCCTCGCTGGCGTCGACCATTGAAACCCTGGCCGCCGCCGAGCGCCTGACTGCCCACAAAAATGCCGTGACGCTGCGCGTTGCCGCCCTGAAGGAGCAAGCATGAACATCGAAGAATTAGCCCGCGAAAATGTCCGTCGCCTGACGCCCTATCAGTCTGCGCGTCGTCTGGGCGGGAACGGCGACGTCTGGCTGAATGCCAATGAATATCCCACGGCGGTGGCCTTTGAGCTTTCGCAGCAGACGCTGAACCGCTACCCGGAGTGTCAGCCGAAAGCGGTGATCGAGAACTATGCGCAGTATGCAGGCGTGAAGCCTGAGCAGGTGCTGGTCAGCCGTGGGGCTGATGAAGGGATTGAGCTGCTGATCCGCGCCTTCTGTGAGCCGGGTAAAGACGCGGTGATGTACTGCCAGCCCACCTACGGGATGTACAGCGTGAGCGCCGAAACCTTTGGCGTAGCCTGCCGCAACGTGCAGGCGCTCGACAACTGGCAGCTGGATTTGCAAGGCATCGCCGATAACCTCGACGGCGTGAAGGTGGTGTTTGTCTGTAGCCCGAACAACCCCACCGGGCAGATTATTCATCCGCAGGATATCCGCACCCTGCTGGAGATGACGCGCGGCAAGGCGCTGGTCGTCGCTGATGAAGCCTACATTGAGTTCTGCCCGCAGGCGACGCTGACAGGCTGGCTTGAGGAGTATCCGCATCTCGTTGTGCTGCGTACCCTTTCCAAAGCCTTCGCCCTCGCCGGCCTTCGCTGTGGATTTACGCTGGCGAATAAAGCGGTTATCGACCTGCTGCTGAAAGTGATTGCCCCGTATCCGCTCTCAACGCCGGTTGCCGATATTGCGGCACAGGCGCTGGCCCCGCAGGGCATCAGCGCGATGCGCGAGCGTGTGGCGCAGATCCTGGAAGAGCGTCAGTATCTTGTCGATGCCCTTAAAACGATTCCGTGCGTGGAGCAGGTGTTCGACTCGGAAACCAACTACATCCTGGTGCGCTTCACCGCCTCAAGCGCGATATTTAAATCGTTGTGGGATCAGGGCATTATCTTACGAGACCAGAATAAACAACCTACCCTGAGCGGCTGCCTGCGTATTACCGTCGGCACCCGTGCAGAGAGCCAGCGCGTGATTGACGCCCTGAAAGCGGAGAAAGTATGAGTCAGAAGTATCTCTTTATCGATCGTGACGGCACCATCATCTCGGAGCCACCCAGCGATTTTCAGGTCGATCGTTTCGACAAGCTGGCCTTTGAACCCGATGTGATCCCGGTGCTGCTGAAGCTTCAGAAAGCAGGCTATAAGCTGGTGATGATCACCAACCAGGACGGTCTGGGCACCGACAGCTTCCCGCAGGTAGACTTTGACGGCCCGCACAACCTGATGATGCAGGTGCTGACCTCGCAGGGCATCGCCTTCGACGAAGTGCTGATCTGCCCGCATATGCCTGCCGACGAGTGCGACTGCCGCAAGCCAAAAGTGAAGCTTGTTGAGCGTTATCTGGCGGAAGAGGCGCTGGATAAAGGCAACAGCTATGTGATCGGCGATCGCGTCACGGATATCACGCTGGCGGACAACATGGGCATTGCGGGCCTGCGCTATAACCGCGACACGCTAAACTGGGCGATGATTGGCGAGCAGCTCACCCGACGCGACCGCTATTCCCACGTTGAACGCAACACCAAAGAGACGCAGATCGACGTGAAGGTCTGGCTCGACCGCGAAGGCGGCAGCAAGATCCACACCGGCGTCGGTTTCTTTGACCACATGCTGGATCAAATCGCCACTCACGGCGGCTTCCGCATGGAGATCACCGTTAAGGGCGACCTGTATATCGACGATCACCACACCGTGGAAGATACCGGCCTGGCGCTGGGCGAAGCCCTGAAGCTGGCGCTCGGCGACAAGCGCGGCATCAACCGCTTCGGCTTTGTTCTGCCGATGGACGAGTGCCTGGCGCGCTGCGCGATGGATATCTCCGGGCGTCCGCACCTGGAATACAAAGCCGACTTTACCTACCAGCGCGTGGGCGATCTCAGCACCGAGATGGTGGAACACTTCTTCCGCTCGCTTTCTTACACCATGGGCCTGACGCTGCACCTGAAAACCAAAGGCAAAAACGATCACCACCGCGTCGAGAGCCTGTTCAAAGCCTTTGGCCGTACCCTGCGCCAGGCGATCCGCGTGGAAGGTGACGCCCTGCCCTCGTCGAAAGGAGTGCTGTAATGAACGTGGTGATTCTGGATACCGGATGCGCCAACCTGAACTCCGTACAGTCGGCGATTATGCGCCACGGCTACGAGCCGGTGGTGAGCCGCGACCCTGACGTGGTGCTGCGTGCGGATAAACTCTTTCTGCCGGGCGTTGGCACCGCCCAGGCGGCGATGGATCAGATCCATGAGCGCGAGCTGGTGGATCTCATCAAAGCCTGTACTCAGCCGGTGCTGGGCATTTGCCTCGGCATGCAGCTGCTTGGCCGCCGCAGTGAAGAGAGCAACGGCGTTGATCTGCTGGGCATTATTGAAGAAGACGTGCCGAAAATGACCGACCACGGCCTGCCGCTGCCGCACATGGGCTGGAACCGCGTTTATCCGAAGGCGGGCAACAGGCTGTTCCAGGGTATTGAAGACGGCGCGTACTTCTATTTTGTTCACAGCTACGCCATGCCCGTGAATGCCTACACCATCGCCCAGTGCAATTACGGCGAGGCGTTCACCGCCGCCGTGCAGAAAGATAACTTTTACGGCGTGCAGTTTCACCCGGAACGCTCCGGCGCCGCCGGTGCGCAACTGCTGAAAAATTTCCTGGAGATGTGATGATAATTCCCGCTTTAGATTTAATTGACGGCACGGTTGTTCGTCTCCACCAGGGCGATTACGGACAGCAGCGCGACTACGGCAACGACCCGCTGCCGCGGTTACAGGCTTACGCCGCGGAGGGCGCTGAGGTATTGCACCTGGTCGATCTGACCGGCGCGAAAGATCCGGCCAAACGCCAGATCCCACTGCTTAAAACACTGGTGGCTGGCGTGGACGTCCCGGTGCAGGTGGGCGGCGGCGTGCGTACGGAAGCCGATGTTGCCGCCTTACTGGACGCGGGCGTGGCGCGCGTGGTAGTGGGTTCGACCGCTGTGAAAGATCCTGAGAGTGTCAAGGGCTGGTTCCGCCGCTTCGGTGCGGATGCGCTGGTGCTGGCGCTGGATGTGCGCATTGACGCTCAGGGTAACAAGCAGGTCGCGGTCAGCGGCTGGCAGGAAAACTCCGGCGTAACGCTGGAAGAGCTGGTCGGGATGTATCTCCCCGTAGGGCTGAAGCACGTCCTGTGCACGGATATTTCACGCGATGGTACGCTCGCAGGCTCTAACGTATCGCTGTATGAAGAGGTTTGCGCCCGTTATCCGCAGGTGGCGTTTCAGTCCTCTGGCGGTATCGGCGACCTGGCGGATATCGCCGCTCTGCGCGGAACCGGTGTACGCGGCGTGATTGTGGGTCGCGCGCTGCTTGAAGGCAAATTTACGGTGAAGGAGGCGATTCAATGCTGGCAAAACGGATAATTCCCTGCCTGGACGTGCGTGATGGTCAGGTTGTAAAAGGCGTGCAGTTCCGCAACCACGAGATCATTGGCGACATCGTTCCGCTGGCAAAACGCTATGCCGAAGAAGGCGCAGACGAACTGGTATTTTACGATATCACCGCCTCCAGCGATGGCCGCGTGGTGGACAAAAGCTGGGTGGCGCGCGTGGCAGAGGTGATTGATATTCCCTTCTGCGTGGCGGGCGGGATTAAATCTGCTGACGATGCGGCGAAAATTCTCTCTTTCGGTGCGGACAAAATTTCGATTAACTCCCCTGCGCTCGCAGATCCGGAGCTGATTACGCGTCTGGCGGACCGCTTTGGCGTGCAGTGCATTGTCGTGGGGATCGACACCTGGTTTGATACCGCGACGGGAAAATATCACGTTAACCAGTACACCGGCGATGAAAGCCGCACGCGCGTCACCCAATGGGAGACGCTGGACTGGGTGCAGGAAGTACAAAAACGCGGCGCGGGTGAAATTGTGCTGAACATGATGAACCAGGACGGCGTACGCAACGGTTACGACCTAGAGCAACTGAAAAAAGTGCGCGCGGTGTGCCAGGTTCCGCTGATTGCCTCCGGCGGCGCGGGCACCATGGAACACTTCCTTGAAGCCTTCCGCGATGCGAACGTAGACGGCGCGCTGGCGGCCTCCGTGTTCCACAAACAGATTATCAATATTGGTGAGTTAAAAACGTACCTGGCCGACCAGGGCGTGGAGATCAGGGTATGTTAACAGAGCAACAACAGGCGCAGCTGGACTGGGAAAAAACTGACGGATTACTGCCGGTGGTTGTACAGCATGCCGTTTCAGGCGAAGTGCTGATGCTGGGATACATGAACCAGGAGGCACTGACAAAAACGATCGACAGCGGCAAGGTGACGTTTTTCTCGCGCACCAAACAGCGCCTGTGGACGAAAGGGGAAACCTCAGGTCACTTCCTGAATGTGGTCAGCATTACGCCAGATTGCGACAACGACACCCTGCTGGTGCTGGTCAACCCGATCGGGCCGACCTGTCACAAAGGCACCAGCAGCTGCTTCGGCGAGGCGAGCCACCAGTGGCTGTTCCTCTATCAGCTGGAACAGCTGCTGGCAGAGCGTAAAACGGCGGATCCTGAGAGCTCCTATACCGCGAAGCTGTATGCCAGCGGGACTAAGCGTATTGCGCAGAAGGTGGGAGAGGAAGGCGTTGAGACGGCGCTGGCCGCGACCGTACACGACCGGGAAGAGTTGACGAATGAAGCGTCGGATTTGATGTATCACCTGCTGGTGCTGCTGCAGGATCAGGAGCTGGATTTGACAGCGGTGATTGAGAATTTGCGGAAACGACATAAATAAAAAAAGACCGGGGAAACCCGGTCTTTTTTTGTGTGTAAATCAGGCTCGTGGCTTGTAGTTTCTCAGCGCGTTACGACCGAGGACGACACCAGAACCGATAATTCCGCCGAGCAGTACGGCAAGGATGAGGGTAATAGCACTTTTCGGGCTGTCGCGTCGGATAGGCAGGTTCGGCTTCATGACGTAACGATAGACGTGAATAGTGTCTGGGTTAACGTTGAGGTTCTGAATATCCAGTAAATTTTGTTTGGTTTGGTAGTAAGCGCCTGAGAAGACCAGCGGGCGAGACGCTTCGTTATCAACCATTGACTTGAGCGCTACGGTACCCAACAGGAACATGGTTTCCTGAGTAACATCCTGAGTCTGTTGAAGCTGCGGAGTGGTGATCTTAGCGGCTTCTGCGTTCTTCAGCGCCTCAGTAATCTGCTTGATGCGTAGATCTTTCTGCTCCTGAGCAACTTTCTCCTGATTCTGGAGGGAGTCGTTCAGGGTTGTGATCTGCTGCTTGAGGTTATCTCTGAGATCAAGCGTCAGTTCTTTTGCCGTCTGCTCGTCAACCTGCTGAATGTACTGAGCTAATTGCTTTTGAGCTGCTTCAGCGGATTCGCCCTGATAGCTTACGGTTAAAGGCAAACTTTGTCCTTTAACCGTAGGCTCAATAGTCAGTTTTTCCGGATCTTCCTGATTCTCCAGCGCCTGAGCTAATGCCGAGAAGGAGGAATTGAAACGTCCAATAGCACGATTCTGAATGTCTAACATGGAGGGAGCTGCCCCGCCATAGAGGATATTCAATGCATTGGAATAGGTGGCGATTTGTGCCGCATCAGGCTGGGCTATGATGGCTGATGACGTCCATTTCTCTTTGGCTACAGTGATGTAAACGCCAGCAAGAACGATAAAAGCAGCAATAAAAGCCCCTATTACCCACTTACCACGCCACAGCTGTAGCATTACATCAAGTAAATCAATTTGCTCCGGGTCATTGCTGCGATTGACCAGGCTATCGTTGTTCTGCGTCATACAATCCCTAACAGATGAAAAAGGGCAAAAATAATCTTGTTTCCATAGTGTATCTCTTGTTGTAGAAAATTCTATAAGAATACGATGAGTTATATCGGAAAGATGGGTTATGTACGTGAAGAGCAACGCGCTATCATAGTCGGAATCTGATGTCCTGGGACATCAATAAGAACACTGTGAATGAGGGAAGCTATGAAATTTCTGGTAACGGGCGCGGCGGGCTTTATCGGTTCTCATGTCAGCAAGCGCCTGCTTGATGCAGGGCATGAAGTTGTTGGGCTTGATAATCTGAATGATTACTATGACCCTAACCTCAAACTCGCTCGCCTTGAACTGCTTAAATCCGAGAGTTTCACCTTCCACAAGCTGGACTTAGCGGACCGCGAGGGCATGGCTGCGCTCTTCGCCAATGAGAAATTTGACCGCGTGATCCATCTTGCCGCACAGGCGGGCGTGCGTTACTCGCTGGAAAACCCGCATGCCTACGCTGATGCTAACCTGGTAGGTCACCTTAACGTGCTGGAAGGCTGTCGCCACAACAAGGTTCAGCATCTTCTGTATGCTTCATCCAGCTCTGTCTACGGCCTCAACCGTAAGATGCCGTTTTCTACTGACGACTCCGTAGACCATCCGGTATCCCTGTATGCCGCAACCAAAAAAGCCAATGAGCTGATGTCGCATACCTATTCGCATCTGTACAATCTGCCGACCACTGGCCTGCGCTTCTTTACCGTCTATGGCCCATGGGGCCGACCGGACATGGCGCTGTTCAAATTCACCAAAGCCATGATTGAAGGCAACAGTATCGACGTATACAACTACGGCAAGATGAAGCGCGACTTCACCTATATTGATGATATTGCGGAGGCGATTATTCGCCTACAGGACGTCATTCCTCAGGCCGATGCCGACTGGACAGTCGAAACCGGTTCGCCAGCAACCAGCTCTGCCCCGTATCGCGTGTATAACATCGGTAACAGTTCACCTGTCGAACTGATGGATTACATTACCGCGCTTGAAGAGGCGCTGGGCAAGGAAGCGGTAAAAAATATGATGCCGATCCAGCCGGGTGACGTGCTGGAGACCAGTGCGGACACCAAAGCGCTGTATGACGTTATTGGGTTTAAACCACAAACCTCAGTCAAAGAAGGCGTGAAAAACTTCGTCGACTGGTACCGCAACTTCTATAACGTTTAAAAACAAAAAACCCGGCAGAGCGCCGGGTTTTTTTATATCACGATATTAATCAGTCGCTGCCGAACAAATCGCGGGTATAGACTTTATCTTTAACGTCCGCCAGCTCTTCCGCCATACGGTTGGAGATAATTACGTCCGCTTCTTTTTTGAATGCATCCAGATCGCGGATCACACGCGAATGGAAGAACTCGTCTTCCTGCATGGCCGGTTCATAAATAATGACCTGCACGCCCTTCGCCTTAATACGCTTCATGATCCCCTGAATGGAAGAAGCGCGGAAGTTATCGGAACCGCTCTTCATGATCAGACGGTACACGCCGACCACTTTCGGCTGGCGCGCAAGAATAGAATCGGAGATGAAATCTTTACGCGTCCGGTTAGCGTCAACAATCGCCGATATCAGGTTATTCGGCACAGCCTGGTAGTTTGCCAGCAGCTGCTTGGTATCTTTTGGCAGGCAATAGCCACCGTAGCCAAATGACGGGTTGTTATAGTGGTTGCCAATACGCGGGTCGAGGCAAACCCCTTCAATAATCTGGCACGTGTTCAGCCCAAGACTTTCTGCGTAGCTGTCGAGCTCATTGAAGTACGCGACTCGCATTGCCAGATAGGTGTTTGCGAAAAGCTTAATCGCCTCCGCTTCGGTGGAGTCCGTAAACAGCACCGGAATATCTTTCTTCACCGCGCCTTCCTGCAGCAGTGCGGCAAAGCGTTCAGCGCGCTCAGAACGTTCGCCAATAACGATACGGGAAGGATGCAGGTTATCGTAAAGCGCTCTCCCCTCACGCAGGAACTCTGGCGAGAAGAAGATATTATCAATACCAAACTTTTCTTTGATGGATTTGGTAAAGCCGACAGGAATGGTCGATTTAATAACCATCACCGCATCAGGGTTAATCGCAATAACATCTTTGATAACCGCTTCTACGGTTGAGGTGTTGAAGTAATTGGTTTTTGGATCGTAGTCAGTAGGCGTCGCAATGATGACGTAATCCGCATCGCGGTATGCATCTTCTTTATCTGTCGTGGCGCGGAAATTCAGCGGTTTGTTGCTGAGATAGTCCTGGATTTCTTTGTCGACAATCGGCGATTTCTTCTGATTGAGCATATCCACTTTGGCCTGCACGATATCCAGCGCAACCACTTCATGGTTCTGAGCAATCAGAATGCCGTTAGAAAGACCGACATACCCTGTTCCGGAAATTGTTATTTTCATTCGCTAATGACTTCTTTTAGTTAACTGTATTGATGGCCGGCAGACCATCGCGATAAACATAACTGTTGGGCTTTGTACCTCCTGGCAAACAGCACTGTCAAGGCAAACCAGGAGTAATCATTACGAGCGGGACGAGATTCAGACTACTTCGATTATTGCGCGGCATTTTTTGCATAAAAAAACCCGGAGACGAGCTCCGGGTTGATGTTATTGCAGAGAGTTAACTCACTCCATCCATTCGGTATGGAACACACCTTCTTTATCCGTGCGCTTGTAAGTATGCGCGCCGAAATAGTCACGCTGTGCCTGGATCAGGTTGGCAGGCAGAACAGCAGCACGATAGCTGTCGTAGTATGCCACCGCAGCAGAGAAGGTTGGAACCGGGATACCGTTCTGTACAGCGTAGGCAACCACGTCACGCAGCGCCTGCTGGTACTCGTCTGCAATCTTCTTAAAGTACGGTGCCAGCAGAAGGTTAGCGATACCTGCGTTTTCAGCATAGGCATCGGTGATTTTCTGCAGGAACTGCGCACGAATGATGCAACCCGCGCGGAAGATCTTCGCGATCTCGCCGTAGTTCAGGTCCCAGTTATTCTCGTCAGACGCCGCACGCAACTGTGAGAAGCCCTGCGCGTAGGAGACGATTTTACCCAAGTACAGGGCGCGACGAACTTTCTCGACGAATTCAGCTTTGTCACCTGCTGGTTTAGCCTGTGGGCCTGACAGCACTTTAGAAGCCGCAACGCGCTGCTCTTTCAGAGAAGAGATATAACGCGCAAAGACGGATTCGGTGATCAGAGACAGCGGCTCGCCCAGATCCAGAGAGCTCTGGCTGGTCCATTTACCGGTACCTTTGTTCGCTGCTTCATCCAGAATCACATCAACCAGGTATTTACCTTCTTCATCTTTCTTCGTGAAGATATCTTTGGTGATGTCGATCAGGTAGCTGTTCAGCTCGCCTTTGTTCCACTCGGTAAAGGTTTCAGCCAGCTCTTCGTTAGAGAGATTCAGGCCGCCTTTCAGCAGGGAGTATGCCTCTGCAATCAGCTGCATATCGCCGTATTCGATGCCGTTGTGCACCATTTTCACATAGTGACCAGCACCATCCGGACCGATATAGGTCACACACGGCTCGCCATCTTCAGCAACGGCTGCAATTTTAGTCAGAATTGGCGCAACCAGCTCGTACGCTTCTTTCTGGCCGCCAGGCATGATGGATGGACCTTTCAGAGCACCCTCTTCACCACCGGAAACACCGGTACCAATGAAGTTGAAGCCTTCAGCAGACAGCTCACGGTTACGACGAATGGTGTCCTGGAAGAAGGTGTTACCGCCATCAATGATGATGTCACCTTTTTCGAGGTAAGGCTTCAGAGAGTTGATAGCTGCATCGGTTCCTGCACCCGCTTTCACCATTAACAGGATACGACGAGGCGTTTCCAGAGACTCAACGAACTCTTTCACCGTATAGAAAGGAACGAGTTTCTTGCCTGGGTTCTCGGCAATGACTTCTTCGGTTTTATCACGGGAGCGGTTGAAAACGGAGACGGTATAACCACGGCTTTCGATGTTGAGCGCCAGGTTGCGCCCCATCACTGCCATACCGACAACGCCGATCTGTTGCTTGGACATTACATACTCCTGTCAGGTAACATTATTATTGAGCAAGCACAATTTATAAATACTATCTTATGTTTGTGAGAAGAGAAAGCATTTGAGATATTATTTTTATAATAAAGCACAAATTGGAAATTACGAAATAAAAATTTGGTCTCCAAGAGGGGGAATGAACCACAAAAAAACAGCCATATATTCAATAGAATAGAGCATATAGCAATGGATTATATTTCGTTTTGTTAAATATACTCACTTAAAGTATTGTGAACATTCAGCAATTCAAATTTTTCTCTTAGTTAACAGCCCAATACTTACAGCTAATAATATCATGCTTGTTAACTCTACTGAAGCTATTGTAAAAATAGCACCAATCGTACCATATTGATGAACTAGTATATACATTAGTGGAATAGCTATGCACATACAGATTATTGCGATATATAAGCCAAAACGATATAGTCCCTGAGATTGAATGATTGATGTTAGTGCACCATTCATACACTTGATTCCGGCAATTAATAGAAACCCGAGTATCATTATGTTATTACTTTCATTATCCAATATTAAGTACCGACCAAAGAAAAATAGAACAGTAAAGTAACACACTGAACTTAAGATTATATACCCAAGGATCATGTAGATAAACGGATAAACCTTATTTATGTTCCTATGGCTTCTCAAATCCAAACGACTAAATTTTGCATAAGCCACAGTAGAAAATAATGATGACACCATTACTAGTGGATCAACCAGACGAAAAATTTGTCCATACGCAGCTAAACCCTCAGGAACTATATTTTTTATATATATATTATCCAGTCTACTGTAAATAATTACCACCATAGCATTAAGGCCTATACTGACAGTATGCTGATACAACAAGAACACATCTTTAGGAGAAATCTTCCCTGCAGCAAGAATCTTTTTCCAACCAACTTTTCTAAATAAATGAATTGTAACTACCGAAACAAATAAACTCTCTGCAAGCAAATAATTCCAGGCAGTAAAAGGCATTCTTAAAATAAACTGAACACCATAAATTACAAAAGTTAAAAACAGGGCTAACGCTATGGAAGGAGATAAAGCTTTATTCAAATTTTGTGATTGGAAATAGCTATTAGATAAATTAAAGAGAAGTGCAAAAAATAATGACAGTGAAATCGGAATATAAATATCTCTGTTATATCCTAATGCATAACAAATTACAAAAAACAATATTGATACTACTATCCCGACGAATATTTTTTGATAGAACACCCTCTTCAACAATCGAATGGGATTTTCAACATCAGAGTACTTCTTGATTACAAATATATCCACACCAAAATCAGATACAACTCTTAATATTTCTAGCGTACCAATTAAAAATATAAATACGCCTCCTGATTCTATGCCAAGTTCTCGAGTAATTAAAACAATAGCGAGTGTTTTTGCCCCAAAATAACTTACCTTATTAAAGAGTGCATAGATACCATCACTAAGAATATCTTTTAGCATTTCAATTTCTACTTTTTTGTTGAGTCAATAGATTTGCAATTATTATTATTGGAAACGATTTTAAAACATAAGCAAATGGCAAAATTAATTCTCCACGAACAGAATAGAAGAAACCAGTCATCATAGCCAGGGCAAAAAAGTTAAAAATAACATAATTACTATTCAAACCTTTTTGAATTATCGAGATCATAATTAACAGATAGGCAAGATAAATAAATAAATTGAAATGCAAACTTATTATACTTGCTTCAAGAAGACCAGAAGATGACAACGCTATCCCATTAGACACGCTGCCAAGCACTATTGTTGAATATTCATGAGCAATTTGTCCATCGCTTATAAAGCCAAAACCACTGAGCGGCAACACTTGCGATAATATCGTAAGGGGGTTTAGTAACGCCCAACCATTTTCATCGGGCAAAGAGTATAAATCTTGTAAACCTGCAAGCGTAGACGACAGAGAGTCAAGTACAACGCCAAGATAATTAATAAAATTGATTTCATATCCTTCACGAAGATATGAAATCATTGAAAAACCGACGAAGCCAATTAATAAATAGTGTACTTTGGATATTCTAGCGAATATTGCTATTATTTTCTTTCTATTTGAATATAACGAGAGAATAATAATACATATAAAAGCAAAAAAGAATTTATTTCTTATCCCAATAACAAGGTCAGATGCGAGCAAAATAAATGCTAGCATCTTATATTTTTTCGATGATTTATAATAAAAGACTGCCAAAGCCATTATAGAAGAAAAGCCACTAATAGCACGGACAGCAAAAGGAATACTTGAAAGTAATTCTTCACTATCAGTATAAATAGCTAAATGCCCTAAGCCTGATGATAAAATAAATTTCAGATAAAAAACAATTTTAATTAACTGACAAACACCAACAATGGAAAATATAATCTTAAATAGATTATTTATACTTTTTGTTTGTTGCCTATGAACATTTTTGATAGCTGTAAGATAGAGTATGATATTTATTAACATACCCCATATACAAGTCAATTCAAAGCCATCAGAAGCTTTTTTAAAGAAATACAAATAAAAAGAAGGAATACCTATAATCAAAGAAAATACAAAAGCAAACATTAATTGCAACGAGATAAACTTTACTCTATGCATATAGAAGTAAATCATCTCACCAAACAATATAATGGCACAAAAAACCGCAAAAATATCCTCTACAGTTCCATAAAGTGTAGCACTTGCCGATTCCGTTAAAAAAATCAATAATAAAGAAGAAGTAAGCAGGAAATATATAAACGCTAAATGCGCACTTATTTTGAAGTGATTATTTTTTAAACTCTTCTCATTCATAGGAATTGTATACTTCCCAACATACAAGATTATTAAGGAATCAGATATTATAAATAATAATATTTAATCTATATATTAATGGGTGCACAATTACTACATGTGCACCCATATAAAAGACAAGCTATGCTCGAATTTTATTCAATAACTCTGCTGTTTTGTCTTCCATTAACGCAGTATTACCACGAGACTCAACATTCAAGCGGATAACAGGCTCAGTGTTTGAGCTTCGGAGATTAAAACGCCAGTCAGAAAATTCAATACTGATTCCATCGGTATAGTCTACTACCGTGGCATCACTTTTATAGTATTCAAGTATTTCAGAAATCACTTTTTCTTGATCATTAACGATGCTATTAATCTCTCCGCTGGCCGGGAAAGATTTCATCCGATCATGGACTAGTTCTGCCAACGTTTTATTTTTAATACTCACTAACTCGGCTACAAGTAGCCACGGAATCATTCCGCTATCACAGTAGGCAAAGTCACGAAAATAATGATGAGCACTCATTTCACCACCATAGACAGCATCTTCCAAACGCATGCGTTCTTTGATGAAAGCATGGCCTGTTTTGGACATTACAGGAATACCCTTTGCTCGCTGAACCACATCTATAGTATTCCATGAAAGGCGTGGATCATGTATGATCCGCGCGCCTGGTTGCTTTTCGAGGAAAGATTCTGCAAGCAACCCGACAATGTAATAACCTTCAATAAAATTACCTTCATTATCGAAGAGGAAACATCTGTCAAAATCGCCATCGAACGCAATGCCCATATCTGCCTTGTGATTAATAACGGCTTCGCTTGTGTCAGCACGGCATTCTTGAAGAAGAGGGTTTGGAATCCCATTAGGGAAATTTCCATCAGGTAAATTGTGAATTTTCACAAATTCAACTGGAATCTGAATTTCCTTGAAACGTTTTTCAATCTCATCAATAACAGGGCCTGCGGCTCCGTTACCTGAGTTAATAACAAGTTTAAGTGGTTTAATATTTTCAGGTTTGATATAGCTGAGAATATGATCAATATATGCTTTTTTGGTATCTATTTTTTCATAACTTCCACGTTTCGCAATATCTACTTGAGAAAAATTATTTTCTTCAGCTAAACGTTGTATATCTCGCAGCCCTGTATCACCGCTGATAGGCCGGGCTCCCTCGCGAACCAACTTCATCCCATTGTAATCCATCGGATTATGACTTGCTGTAACTTCAATTCCTCCGTCAACACCGAGATGGAATGTAGAGAAATAGATTTCTTCGGTCCCTGACATTCCAATATCCAGTACGTCAACACCTGCGTCCTGCAAACCTTCGGCTAGTGACATTTTTAGAGATTCACTTGTAAGGCGCACATCACCACCTAATACAACGGTCCGAGGTTTCAGATATTCACCATAGGCTCGACCAATTCGCTTTGCTATATTATTATTAAGTTCGTCACCTAAGCGGCCGCGAATGTCATACGCCTTGAAACAAGTCAATTTATCCATTATTTTCCTCATATATCTCTGGCAATTATTACCTTAAATCTTGATATAACGTATTTGCTGTGACAATTTCTAAATTCGCCCATAACGATCTGAAAGGCGAATAATGTCATCTTCTTCCAAATAGGAACCAGAACGCACTTCAATCAGTTCAAGCATGATTTTCCCTGGGTTCTCAAGAGAATGAATAACTCCAAGTGGGATATAAACGGATTGATTTTCTGTCAAAATTTTTTCTTCTCCGTTAATTGTTACTTTCGCAGTCCCAGATACAATAACCCAGTGTTCAGAACGGTGATGATGCATTTGTTCTGATAGCCCCTCCCCAGGCTTTACGCTTATACGCTTAACCTGGTAGCGTTCTCCAGCGTCAATCGAATCATATTTACCCCAGGGACGAAAAACTTCGCGGTGTTTATGATGCTCTAAACGCCCCTCAGCCTTTATTTTCTCCACTATCTTTTTAACATCCTGTACGGCATGCCTATCAGCAATGAGAACTGCATCTTTGGTCTGCACAATGATAAGGTCTTTCACGCCCACAGTGGCAACGAGACCTGATTCTGAATGTACGTAACTATTTTTTGTTCGGAAACTAATGACATCACCACGATGGACATTACCATCGGTGTCATGTGGGCTAATATCCCACAATGATGACCATGATCCAACATCGCTCCAGCCGGCATCCATTGGCACTACAACGGCGTCCTCAGTTTTCTCCATCACAGCATAATCAATCGACTCATCCGGACAAGCCAAGAATGACTTCTCATCAACTCTGGTGAAATCAAGGTCAGGATTGATAGCACTCATTGCTTTTTCGCATGCCTCAAGAATATCAGGCCTGAACTTTCTCAACTCGGCCAGATAGCTATCAACCTGGAAAAGAAACATACCGCTATTCCAATAATATTCCCCGCTATCTACATAAGATTTAGCAGTATCCAGATCGGGTTTTTCTACAAACCTTGAGACTTTATATGCTTCCTTACATCCTTTCTGACTTATGCTATCGCCGCGGAGAATATAACCATAACCAGTTTCAGCTCTATCAGGCACAATCCCAAAAGTTACAAGTTTGCCTTGTTCTGCACAAGGAATCGCTTGTCTGATCGCATCTCTGAAAACTTCTTCCTTCTCAAAAATATGGTCGGCAGCAAGTACCAGTAATAATGGATTGCTTTCGGCGTTATTCTTTTTCGCGGCTAATGCAGCAAGTGCGACGGCTGGAGCAGTATTTCGCCCTGCAGGTTCAAGGACAATATTTTTAGTTAGCTTGTTTAATTGTAGTAACTGCTCTGCCACGATAAAACGGTGTTTTTCATTACAAATTACTATAGGATTATTACAATCAAGTCCATCCAAACGGTTGATTGTTGATTGCAACATCGTGTAATCACCCTTTACTGGAATGAACTGTTTGGGATAAAGTTCACGGGATAGTGGCCATAAACGACTACCTGTACCGCCAGCCATTATCACAGGTATCAATTTGCTAGTAGCCATTTTTCAATTTCTTCCTCTAAAATAATATGATACTTAATCTTATAACCTGATGAATCACTAGTCACATGAGCCAAAAAATATTTCTCACAAAAAGAATGATCGTCATATAAATAAACACTTTCGTCTCTATGTTCTCTAAATGCAGAAATATTTGACGCTAAAACGCTTTTACCACATATTCTGCCTTCAATTACTGGCCTTCCGAATCCTTCATGAGTCGAATGAGCCCAGACCATTGAAGCGTTCTCTAGTTCCGATAATAATTCGTCATCTGTAAGAACCGGCAGCACCTGGACATTCTCAATCTTTAACTCTCTAAGTATTTTCAATGCCCATTCTCTGTGAGAGCCTAATCCTATAACCTTAAGCTTATGCGAAGCAGCGTATGCACATGTTTTCCATAACTGCATTGCGTGATTAAATTCTTTATTAGAACCATTACCTGAAATTAATACTGCATAGGATTCAGCATTACTTTTTTGAATATTACCTTGTGATAATTTAGCTTCTAGTTGATAGAATGAGTTAGGGAAAAGATAAACATTACTATCTTTTAACCATTCAACATTCATTCCAATTCTTTTTGTTGTTGCTGAGACAAATGCTACATCTCTTTTCAAAAAAGCATGAAATCGCTGTGTTAGTACAATATATAACGCAGAAAGACTTAGCCTTTCCTTAATTCTTTTATTTGGGATGAAATCATGAATTATTAATATGGATTTTTTGGAAAAAGCCGATATTACAGAACATGAGTTATAAGGATATATAACTTTTTCATATCTTCCCATAATACTTATCATAGGAATAATAACTTGCTCACAAAGAACAAAGAGTAAGTCTATAATTGCCCTAGGTAATTTTTGTGCAAATTTTGGACAACTCCACTCATTGACTATACATCCATTCTTTTCAAGTGCTGTAATTAAGTTGGATGAATAGATCGGAATACCTCTGTACAATATTCCCTTATAGAAATTGAACAACAATACTTTTTTCATTTCATTCCTGTCACACAGTTGATAAGATTCCAGTTGTAATGTTTCTTCAATACTTCTATTGCACAAAGAGAATTTTTATTAGCAATCTCTTCTCTAGACTCAAAAAGCTCGATAGAACGGATAAAATCATTTTTACTATTGGCAACGATAGCGTATTCACTAAGTTTTGGCATTGAATCCAGAACTATATTTGTAGTTATGACTGGCAGGCCTAATGCAAACGCTTCTAATACTTTATTCTGAAGCCCAGAACCGTCGAAAATAGGGAATACCGCTATATCCATATTTGCCAGAAGATTCTTCAAATCATCAACATAACCATGAACGATAACTTCATTTGGTTTATTCAAAGCCAAAACTTGTTTACATGGCTGAGCACCGATGATATGAAGTTTATATTTTCCTTTTGGTAGACTATTAAACAAATCAGTTAAAAAGATTGCAGCTTTAACATTGGGGTAATAACTCATATTCCCCCAAAAAGCTAAATTTACAACGCCGTCGTCTTTTTTTAAGGTTTTTTTTACTCCGGGAATGTTCACGCCATTAGGTATAATCTTAAAACCTTCTTTACCTATATGTTTAGCATCTCTTTCTGAAATTATAAATCCCGCATCGATTACTTCGTATATTTCCCTCTCAATCGCGGACAGCTTTTTACTTTCGAAGCCACATATTTTCTTCATGAGAAAGTTTTCTGTTGCAGCTCTATTCTGCATATTTAATGAAAGAGCATCAACAAAATCACAATATATTAATGATTTGATACTGTGTTCTTTTCTTAAAGAAATAGTTTTAAAGATAAGGAACTCCAACCTAACCAATTGGAAAATTATCATGTCATAATTATTAGCAAGTAAAAGTTTTTTTAATTTTTGCCACGAGGCCTTATCATTATACACCGCACATTGCAATGCAGTTTGCCCCCTATTTTTAATTATGTTTTTTATTTTACCGATCTTTGATAGATTACCAGTAGAACACGAATTTATAAAATTATTGACATTACCACTTGTGGTGTTTGCTTTTTCTACCGAAAAAACATCCACTAAATTTTCTTTCGAAAGCTCTTTTATTTGATTATAAGCACGCAGAGCATCTCCAGTAATAATTGGCCAAGGGAAACGTGCAGTTACAAATAAAATTTTCTTCATCATCTAACCTATCTGTTTCTTATATTATATAAGGCTCATAAACAAACCATGCAGGCGACATTATGTTTATAAAGTTTTGTTATCTATTAATTAATTTTAGTAAATATGCGCCGTAGTTAGTTTTCACAAATAGCCCCGCTCTTGAATATAAATCCTGATCGCTTAACCAGCCATTTCTCCACGCTATTTCCTCAAGGCACGCAATCATCATCCCCTGACGTTTTTGAACCGTCTCAACAAAGCTTCCTGCCTCAATTAAACTGTCATGAGTACCTGTATCAAGCCAAGCAAATCCTCGACCTAACAACTCGACTGTCAACATTTTATTTTCTAGATATACTTGGTTTACAGTTGTAATTTCGAGTTCACCTCGGGGTGATGGCTTTATATGTTTAGCAATATCAACAACTTCATTATCGTAAAAATAAAGACCTGTTACTGCCCAATTTGATCTGGGTGCTACAGGTTTTTCTTCTATACTCAATGCCGTGTAATTTTTATCAAATTCGACGACACCAAAACTCTCAGGATTCATAACCTGATAACCAAATACAGTAGCACCTTTATTTCTATTTGCTGCCGTTTTAAGTTTTGGTGTAAATCCTTGACCAAAGAAAATATTATCCCCAAGGACCAAACAAACAGAATCATTACCAATAAAGTTGTCACCGATGATAAATGCTTGAGCTAAACCATCAGGGCTGGGTTGGATTGCATATTCTATGTTTATGCCAAACTGACGGCCATCACCGAGTAAACGTATAAAAGCTGGCTGATCATCTGGTGTTGTAATAATTAAAATATCTTTAATGCCAGCCAACATTAATACTGAAAGCGGGTAATAGACCATGGGTTTATCATAAACAGGAAGTAACTGTTTCGATACGCCCATTGTAATTGGATATAATCGTGTACCTGACCCCCCCGCTAAAATAATACCCTTCATTACTAACCGCCCTCATAATTTTGCTTTATCCAGGAGTGGTAACTTCCGTTATTAACATTTGCTATCCACTCCCTATTCGCTAGAAACCACTCAACCGTTTTACGAATTCCGCTTTCAAAAGTCTCCAGTGGTTTCCATCCCAGTTCCTTGTTAATCTTTTTAGCATCAATTGCATAACGACGATCATGACCGGGCCGATCTGGTATGAAAGTTATTTGTTCTCGGTAGGAAACTTTTTTTGGTACAATTTCATCTAACAGATCACAGATCGTATGCACAACATTAAGGTTTCTCTGTTCATTATAGCCTCCTATATTATAGGTCTCACCGATTTTACCTTGCGTTACTACGATATATAAAGCACGGGCGTGATCTTCTACATACAGCCAGTCACGTATTTGATCTCCGTTGCCATACACTGGCAGAGGTTTGCCTTCTAGTGCATTGAGAATTACTAACGGGATTAATTTTTCTGGGAAGTGATACGGGCCGTAGTTGTTTGAACAATTGGTTACGATGGTAGGTAAGCCATAGGTTCGTAGCCATGCGCGGACTAGATGATCACTTGAGGCTTTTGAAGCAGAATACGGGCTGCTTGGGGCATATGCGGTTTTTTCAGTAAACAGCGGCAGTTCAGTGCCCTTTACAACTTCATCCGGATGCGGAAGATCGCCATACACTTCATCTGTAGAAATATGATGGAAACGGAATCTAGTTTTTTTCTCTGCGCTAAGTTCGGACCAGTATTTACGGCTAGCTTCTAATAGCACATAAGTGCCGATAATATTAGTTTCGATAAAGGCTGCAGGACCACTTATCGAACGATCGACATGGCTCTCAGCCGCCAGATGCATCACTGCATCAGGTTGGTGATAAGACAAAATACGTTCCATAGCAGCGTTATCGCAAATATCAGCATGTTCAAAATAATAACGATCGCTCTGTGCGACGGTGGCTAGCGATTCGAGATTACCGGCGTAGGTCAATTTATCGACATTAATCACAGTGTCCTGCGTGTGATTAATAATGTGTCGTACAACAGCAGACCCAATAAAACCAGCTCCACCCGTGACCAGTATTTTCACGTTTATTTCGCTCTTAAAGTTTTCTGAAACAAAAGATGGTATGCCTACCACCCTGTTTACTCATTATAAGTAAACAGGGAGGAGAAGGGCGACGATAGGCTTTTAACTCACATTTTTATTCCATAGTAAATCGCAGATACCATCCGTTGGATTGAACGCGGCAGGTGCCTGCAAGAGTATCTCACGCACACGTTCGTAGTCGAACTCACGGCAGGCGTTGTCGAGATCCTGAAGAATGTGGCTCATTTCACTCCATGGCAACATTACTTCGTTAGCTGTTCTGATACGCGGGTGCTGCGTAACGGATACATTGTCGCCGATAAGCAACTCTTCATACAGTTTCTCACCTGGACGCAGACCCGTCGTTTTTATCGTAATATCACCATAGGGGTTTTTATCATCACGAACGGTTAGCCCTTGCAGCGTAATCATGCGGTGTGCGAGATCGATAATCCTGACGGGTTCCCCCATATCCAGAACAAAAACATCGCCGCCCGTGCCCATGGCTCCCGCCTGGATCACCAATTGAGCCGCTTCAGGAATGGTCATAAAGTAACGCGTGATGTCTTCGTGAGTCAACGTCACCGGGCCACCTGCAGCAATCTGTTTTTCAAATAACGGCACAACTGAGCCTGATGAGCCTAACACGTTGCCGAAACGAACCATACTGAAGCAGGTTTTACTGAATTCCTTCGCCAGCGCTTGCAGCACCAGCTCCGCCATGCGCTTGGTCGCCCCCATGGTGTTGGTAGGGCGAACGGCTTTATCGGTCGAAATCAAGACAAAGTTTTCAACACCGCAACTTGCCGCAGCCTGAGCACAGCTTAACGTACCAAATATATTATTGCGCACGCCATCAAGAACGTTGAACTCGACAAGCGGTACATGCTTGTACGCCGCAGCATGATAAATTGTGTCGACGTTGAATGCTCTGATTAACCTTTCGAGATGCTCTTTATCCTGAACATTACCGAGGATTGGATAGATTTTAACTTTAAAATCCTGACCAAGATTCAGGTTACGCAGTTCGGAATCAATGGAATAGAGTGAGAATTCGGACAGTTCGAACAGAATAAGCTGGTTTGGCTTATTTTTAAGTATCTGTCGGCATAGTTCAGACCCTATTGACCCCCCTGCCCCGGTAACCATCACTGTTTTCCCGTTAATATTACGGGATATCAGTTCCGGAATGGGTGAGACAGGATCGCGGCCCAGCAGGTCTGTAATAACGACTTTCCGCAAGGAATCAATACTTGCCTTCCCCTCCACCAAATCGACCATTCCCGGGATGGAGAGCACTTCGCACGGCAGACCTTCCAGGGTTTCAATGACTTCGTTCTTTCTTGCCCGGCTTGCGCTTGGCATGGCCAGCAGAATTTTCTTCGCTTCGTATTTCTCAACCAGCCAGGGCAGTTTTTCTGGCGCAAAAACGCTTACCCCGTGAATCACCTGACCTTGCAGGGCACGGTTATCATCGACAAAAGCAACGGGGTAATATTCGTCCATCTGGCTCAGCGCAGGCAGTAATTGACGACCGGATGCACCTGCACCATAAATAACTACCCGAGTGCCCAGATTCAACCCACGATTCACCAACATTCTCATCCCAAGCCGTGATCCGGCAATAAGCAGTAGACCGAATGAGAAATAGATAAAAGGAATCGTTCTCGGCAAATAGAGGTTGGTATAGAACGCTGCGATAATAAGCAAAATGGACGATATGACCATCCCCATCGTTACGACCAATAATATCTTGGCAGTAATATAACGAATTACTGCCCGATACAGTCCTAATTTAACAAATATTGCCAGAGTAACTAAAATAATTGAGAAAATAAAAAGCCAATGCTCCGTACTATATAATGGAGTCATTGAATCAATACGCACCCAAAATGCAAACCAAAATGCGCACAACAGAAGCACAACATCTATAGAGAGTGTGATAATACGTTTTATTGGTCGTGGTAAAGATATTAAATAATTTAGCATACTAAAAACTGGTCGCCTCACTAAAGCTTGCATTCAGTTTATAAAATAGTACCAGCAGGACACACTGAGTAATCGTCTACTTTAGTATTATAACCGCCCACTGTCCCCGCCTGGAGAAACGCTGCTTTCCCAATCACAGCGCTGCCCGCAAGATGGACACCAACACCTAAATGAGCGAAATCACCAAGAATGGCATCGTGATCTATTGTCGAGTGGCTATTCACAATCGTCGCCAAACCTAATTTTGCGTTGGCACCCACTACAGCTCCCGCTAACACAACAGTTCCCTCAGCAAGGGTCGCCGATGGACTGACAAATGCAAAGGGATGTATAAGCGTTACAGGATGAATACCTAAGCCGAGCAGTTGCTGATAGAGCTGCTCTCTGACTTTATTGTTTCCGATGCCAATAGCGACATGACTGACCTTACCAATATATAACTGTAGTTCGGAAATTTTTCCAATAATCAGCTGATTAATTTCCTGGCAGGCAGAGGTATTATCGTCGAGGAAAACGATATCCTTATATCCCAGCAGTCTCGCTGTCTCGTACAGCGTACGGCCATGACCACCCGCGCCCAAAATCAATAAGTCATGCATTGACGTTGCTCTCTTTGTCTTTAACTCCTGCACCACATTTCAGTGCAACAACGAGAAGCGGGAACCAGGCGATGAGCAGCCCCACAACACCATCAATTTTGCCTGAAGCAATAAAAAAGGCGAAGGGGAAAAGCCACAGCAGATTGACGGCAATTGCCAATGATGTCACCGGAACGTGGCTGCCATATTTTCTTGCGAGGATTTGGTAGCCATGGCTGGCATGTGCTTCATAGACCTTTTTACCTGCTACGAGCCTCCTCAATAACGTTGTCGTGGCATCGACGATAAATACGCCCAGCAAACATAATTCTGCAATAAAGAAATGCGTATCTGCTTTCGCAATATGGAGAATCATCAGTCCAAGAGTTATCCCCAGGAAACCACTCCCGGCATCCCCCATGAAGATTTTTGCTCTCGGGAAATTCCAGACAATAAAACCGGCGGCGGCACCGATTAGGGCAAGCGTCAGCGGATAAATACTTCCAGGCGCGTCCGTGTACTGGTTTACAACAATCAACATTGCGCTACATGCGGCGAATGTTATTGCTTCAGCGCTGGCTAAGCCATTAATCCCATCCATAAAATTATATAAGTTCAGCATCCAGACCAGATATACACAGCCGAGAATCATACCAATCCAGGATAAAGAAAGATCGTAACCAAACAGCGTAATTACAGGGAAGGATCCCAGGAAATAAATGCCAATTGCTGCTGCCAGGAAATGCATTAATAGACGCCATCGTGCCGCAATATGACCATGATCATCAAGAAAACCAATGATGGCGACAATTACACCTGGAACAAATAAACCCAGGAAGCTGTCGAACGTAAGCGTATGGTTAAAATAAAATCCTACCAAAGCGACCAGGAGCGTCAGGACGATCGCTACTCCTCCACCTCGTGGGGTGGGCACAGAATGAGAGCTTCGCTGGTTTGGGCGGTCAATAACATTATGCTTTATTGCATACCCCCGCAATCCCCAAGTCAATGCGCAGGAGGCTAAAAAAGCGAATATCACAATCCCATAATTCGTCATTATTTATTACCTTCGATATAATATTTCGCCGTTTTTTTCATCGTTTCATAAAGCGTTATCGGGGGCGTCCAGTTTAAATGCTCCCGGGATTTAGAGGCATCGACTTCCAGATCGCCAAACAGCTGATCGTAAATACCTCGTTTACCAACAGAAGAAAGCAATAACCTGAAGATACCCGTTGGGAAAGAGACCAGTTTCGCTTTAATGCCCATTCCTGAAGCAAAGGTATTAATCATATCTGCTGTAGAAGGTCGTTCCACATCTGCGAGTAAATAGAGTTGATTTTTGGATTTCTCATTTACCACGCATTCGTTGATGAAACTGACGACATTATCCAGAGACACCAGCGCTCGCTTGTTCCTGACATTTTTAAATGGCAACGGTAGGTTTTTAGAAACCAGTTTTAAAAGGCGCTGTATATTACCCGGTGCATTTTCACCACAAATCAATGCCGGGCGAACAATAGTGATCGCCATATCACTTTCTGCAAATTGATTAAGCAGACTCTGCTCGGCTTCTCGCTTGGAAATGGCGTAATCAGAAGTTGGCCGTGGCTCAGAGGCTTCAGTAAAAGGGTGCCCCGAGGTGGCATTACCATTGACGCCGATTGAGCTGACGAAGATAAAATGTTTAACACCACTGGTCGCGGCATCCGTAGCTAATTTCATGGTCGCGTCGTGATTAACCCGGCGAAATTCTGCCAGGGCATCCTGTGCATCATCATTAAGGATATGCGCCCTTCCTGCGGTATGAATGACAGTGTCGCATCCTTGCAGGAGATTTAACCAGTTGGTATTGGCTGAGATATCACCCAGGTTGTAAATGCCCTGTTCAGGGTTCTCCTGCTTGCGCGTTGTTAATATCACCTCGTGTCCTGATGACTTCAACGCCTGGACTAAAGCAGTTCCAAGAAACCCGGTCCCGCCCGTCACCATTACTTTCATTGACATCCCCTATCCGCTCAATCTGATATTTACGCCCGCACGTAGTGCAGATTTGCGTGAAACTGTCTCGTTCACAACTGTTCGTTTAAAATTCAATTGTAAATGCCAGGCACGCTACCGCCCCTGGCTTAACAGCTACCAGTGCACTGAGCGATGTTTGATTAATGATTTTGCTTGTCTGGTTACAGACAAAAACAGGCGTTAATTGTCGTCCTAAACGACCAGAGAAACAAGCACAAATCGCTAGAAAGCTGCTGAGATTTGAATCAGATAACCGTATGTAATCATTAAAATTAATAACAAAAAACGGCAGTTATCACTTTGGTAATGTCTCAACATCCCAAAATGGTAACTGCCGTTGTTCAGGCCTTGGCAGGACTATCAGTCGTTAGCCAGCAGCTTCTCAATCCGGCTTCTGAACTTCGCCCCTTCCTTCAGGTTACGCAGGCCATAGTTCACAAAGGCCTGCATATACCCCATTTTCTTACCGCAGTCATAGCTATCGCCGGTCATCAGCATCGCATCAACCGACTGCTTCTTCGCCAGCTCAGCAATCGCATCGGTCAGCTGGATACGATCCCAGGCGCCCGGCTCGGTTTTTTCCAGTTCAGCCCAGATATCCGCATTCAGCACATAACGGCCGACTGCCATCAGGTCAGAGTCCAGGGTCTGCGGCTGATCGGGTTTTTCGATAAACTCAACGATACGGCTCACCTGCCCTTCTGTCTCCAGTGGCTCTTTGGTCTGAATAACGGAATACTCGGAGAGATCGCCCTTCATACGTTTCGCCAGCACCTGGCTACGGCCCGTTTCATTGAAACGTGCCACCATTGCCGCCAGGTTGTAACGCAGCGGATCGGCGGAAGCGGTATCAATAATGATGTCCGGCAGGACCACGATGAACGGGTTATCACCCACCACCGGGCGCGCGCAGAGGATTGAGTGCCCCAGACCCAGCGGCTGCGCCTGACGCACGTTCATGATGGTCACGCCAGGAGGACAGATAGACTGAACTTCTGCCAGAAGCTGGCGCTTAACACGCTGCTCAAGCAGCGCCTCGAGTTCATAAGAGGTGTCGAAGTGGTTCTCAACGGCATTCTTCGAAGAGTGCGTCACCAGAACGATTTCTTTGATCCCCGCAGCAACAATCTCGTCGACGATGTACTGAATCATCGGCTTGTCAACGATCGGCAGCATCTCTTTAGGAATGGCCTTTGTGGCGGGCAACATGTGCATGCCCAAACCCGCTACCGGTATGACTGCTTTCAAATTAATCATTATTTCTTCCACCTTAAAATGGTTGACGAATTATAGCTTTTAAACCTGTTTTCGCCAGCATGTTTTGCCGTAAATATGAAGTAATCCTAGGTCACCCCACCACAAATTACAGTAGTTGTAATCTGAATAGATCGCGACTCCATACCAGGAATAGTCGCAAAATAGGCTGTAGGATTACCTGTGCGGCAGCGCAAAATTCAACCGTTCCGTATTCACCACGTGTTGATCGACCCGATCAATATCCACCGAACTCTGCCCCTTTTCATTAACCGCTTTTATGTTCGCGAGCGACAACAGCGTCTCGTTTTTGGCCATAAACTTCCCGCGCACGTCTTTGCGCAAGTCGAAGTTCATCTTAAGCGCTGGTCCCGTCGCTGACTCCTGCATCACGTTGATATTGCGTAAGAAAAGATGCTGTGGCTTGTTGTGCAGCTCAAGCGTTGCTCGCTGCATGTTGATGTTGGTGATGGCAACAAACGAGGTGGCATTGCCGGAGGAAATCTGTATCCCGCGCAGCTTATAGGCAAGCTGTCGGTTATCCAGGCGAATATCGTTAAGTTTGAAGTTTTGCGGTATCGACAGATAATCGCCCTTGATCACGCCATACCCGATTAACATTCCGGCGCTGTTCACCATATCGATATTATCAATAACGAAATTATCACAGCCATAAATAGCTACCGTTGCGTTATCAATTCCGGCCTTTTTACTGAAGTCGGGAGTAATATTGCTGGCCTTGATATTACGGATCACAAAGTGTTTACCGTTTTCAACATGGACCAACTGCCGACAGTTGCTGCCGGTGATATTTGCCACCACGAAGTTTTTAACGGTCTGCTGTTCCGGATAGTCATTGTCGTACGTGCTGCCAGCAAGCCCAATGCCTATCCCCCAGTTGATCTTGCCGTTTGTGCAGTTGATGTTATCGATCACGTGGTCAGAGATCAGGATATTGCGGTCGTTAATCGCCACGTTCCACTCAATCGCGTCACCCTGCAAATGGCTGAATTTACTGTTGGTTATGCGCGCACCGTCCACCTGATTATGAAAACCCTGGCGCAGAATGGCGTAGTTGGCCTGGCTCACGGCAATGCGATCGATAAGCAGGTTACGCATCACTCTCGGCTTTTTACCGCCGATGTAGATCTGGGTGACGGGGCCGAAGCCGCTCATCGCCAGCCCTTTAATGACACAGTCGGAGCCACGCACGTCCAGCGTAATGTTATGCGTGCGCCCCTCTCCTTCCCCAATGACCTTACAGCCTTCCTGGAGCACAAACCGCCCGCGGCCGTTGCCCTTCAGCGCACCGCGGATCAGCAGGGTTTTGCCATCAGGAATGAAAATGCCGGTATTGATGTTTTCACAGGTTAACCCGGCGGGAACAACAACGGTATCGCCCTCGGTAAATGCCTGCTTAAAGGCGGCGATCCAGTCGTTATTGTTGTAGCGATCGACAGAAACCGTCTTCCCGGTTGCCGCCCGCGCAGCGCGGGACGACAACAGCGGCATGGCAGCCAGGACGGATAAAGAAGAGACAAATCGGCGTCGGGTAATCTTTTTCAGCATACAACCTCAGCGTTACAGCGTTTGCAGCAGGCTCGCTAACTGGCGATTAATCACCTGCTGATTGAATTCTGCTTCAACTTTTTGCCGCGCATTTTGCAGCACAGGGATCAGCGTCTGCTGATCGATATCACTGAACGCAGCCAGACGATCCGCCAGCGCCAGCGCATTGTTTTCAGGGACCAGCCAGCCGGAGTGTTCAGAGGTGATCAGCTCAGGGATCCCGCTGTGCAGGGTCGAGACCACCGGAATGCCGACCGCCATCGCCTCCATCAGCGCCACGGGTATACCTTCCATATCGCCGTCGGCGCCGGTTACGGAAGGCAGCAGGAACACATCCGCATCATCAAGCATGGCTTTCACTTCGTGGCTCGGCTTGAAGCCCGGCATCTCGACCACGTCTTCCAGCTGATACTGTTCAATCAGCGTGCGCAGGCGACGCTCCCACGGCCCGATACCCAGGATGCGGTAGTGGAAGTCCACTCCGCGCGCCTTCAGCTGACGACAGGCTTCGATGGCTACGTGCAGCCCTTTCTTTTCGGTCAGGCGGGCAACAGAGATAATTTGCAGCGGCTTGCCCGGCACCTTAACCGGTCGCTGGGTGAAGCGTTCCATGTCCACGCCCATGCGTGAAACGGTGATTTTCTCGCTCGGGCACCCCATGGTTTTCAGGCGCCCGGCCCACAGGTTGCTTATCGGCAGCATCATGTCGCCGCGGCGAAACAGCTGCTGATATTCCGGCGTGTAGTGGTTCAGTACTTCCCGGCTGGAGATGTCGATACCGTGGAAAATGGTTGCGATTTTGCCGTCAATCACCCCCAGCTCACGCAGTTTTGCCGCAGTTACGCCCGCCGGGCCAAAGTGGGCGATAAAGACATCGGCCCGGTACGGCTGGGCCGTTTGCCCGCAAATGGCGGAAAGGATCAGGTTGCGGGCCTCCGCCCCATAGCGCGACATATTCAGCGCCCGCCACGTCGAGGCGCGATGAAGGCCGCGCAGCGTCTGGCTGGCGCGATGGCGCAGTTTGTTCATTCGTCCGGTGGGTTCATCCTGCAACCAGCGGGTTTTCGCCTCCAGCCCATACCGGGTATACGCCGCATGGGTGTTTTGCGTATCGCCCTTTTGCAGGGCGATAATCTCCACGTCATACCCCATATCGATAAACGCGGTGATTTGGTTCAGCACAAAGGTTTCAGACGACAGCGGAAATTTCAGTAAGAAGAAACCAACCTTCATTTCCCCTCCCGGACGCGGTCGAGTACGGATTTCACCATGCCAATACCTTTTTCGCGTTCGGCTTTTACCGCCACCGCCAGACGTTCGTTGATCGCAGGCAGCTGGCCGAGCGTGTCGCCCACCATCGCACCCAGCGACCCGTCCAGCAGATGACGAATATCAACGGCCATTTCCGGCATACCGAGCTGCTGCATAATGCCCGCAGACTTGTGCTCGTAGTTAATGGCGATGGCTGGCGTGCCGAAGTTCATCGAGATAATAGCCGAGTGCAGACGCGTGCCCACGGTCAGGTCGCAGGCGGAGAGCAGCTTGCCCATCTCAAGGTCGTTCAGCTCGTCCATCACCACGTGATAGCGGGACGGATCGTTCACCAGGTTGCGCAGGTTGAGCGCCACCATACGGTCATCTTTGTTGTAGCTGTCGATACCGGTACAGGTGGAAAGCGCCAGCACCTGGTAACCGCTGTCCAGCACGCGGTTCACCACGTCGGCAAAGGCTTTCTCGTACGCCGCCTGAGTCGTGCCGAGGCGTTTATCGAACGGCGCAAGTTCACGCAGGGTAATGGCGACGGTTTTCTGCTTTGCCGCCACGTCGAGCCAGTGCTGTACCGCGTAGCTGGCCTGGAAACTGTCATCCTGATGATCCACCAGCCAGGCGGTGTCCACACCGTGCTCCACTTTGGTGGTGTCGATTTCACTGCGTTTCATCATGTCGAGGCTGACCGATTCACGCAGGATCAGCGCGTCGCAGTGGCCGAAGACATAGTTCGCCAGCTGGTTAAACTGCGGATCCTGGAATGGCCCGACGCTGTGGCCGATCATAAACAGCGGCTTTTTCGCCATGAACGTACAAAGCGCATGCTCAAACTGCGGCACGCCGTACAGATCGACGAAGAACGAACCGCCCACCTGAATAATGGCGTCATAGCCGGACAGCAGACGAACAAAATCGGTAAAGCCCTGCGCGATGGCAATGTTGCGCAGCTTGCCGGTGTCGGTCACGCGAGAAAGCAGCACCTGATGCTGGTAGCGGCGACGCAGCACTTTCTTCACGCGCCCCATCACGCCCGCGGCGTTGTTGTGCTGTTTCATCTGGCTGTAGAGCGGGTCGCCCATCACCGGGCGGTTCAGTAACCAGGATGAGCTGACCGGATAACGGCTCATCACATCCACTTCTGTCTCAGGCTTAAGGGTGTTAATTGCATCCAGTAAACCGCGCAGGATGGCGCTATCGCCACGGTTGCCGCAGGTATGGTTGCCAAGAATAAGTAATTTCATAATGGCCTCGTAAAATTAGCCTGCGCGAAGCAGCGTTTTCATTTTTTCGTTACGGCAAAACTGGCGCTTCATCTCGACCACCAGCGCATTGCGTGACAGCACAATCATCACGCCGAACGCCAGCGCGCCTGCCGCGACCTGCACCGCAAGCAACGCCGCCAGCGGCAGATGCCCGTTGAGCACCACGCCCAGGCCGTAGCTCACCGCAAGCGTCGGTAAGGAGAGATAGAACGGCAGCCACAGGCTGAGGATGTACTGACGGTAGCTGGAGCCCAGCACCGGTTTGATCATCACGAAGTAGCTCAGCACGGTATT
Source organism: Enterobacter sp. YSU (assembly GCF_016082135.1). Lineage (NCBI taxonomy): Bacteria > Pseudomonadati > Pseudomonadota > Gammaproteobacteria > Enterobacterales > Enterobacteriaceae > Enterobacter > Enterobacter sp. YSU. Next base: position 3,481,694 of record NZ_CP059487.1, on the reverse strand, counting down.
GACGATTTGCACCAGCAGGAAGCCGAGCGTCACGCCAATGGCGCCCGCCATGTGGCCGCCAACAATAATTGCCGGAATAAACAGGAAGGTTTTAAACACGTTGAACTTGAAGCTGATATCCACGCGCGCCTTCGCCATTAGCAGAGAACCAATCGGGTTCCCCACCGAGCGCAGCAGCCCCACGACGCACAGCAGTTGCAGGATCGGGATGATGCTGTTCCACTTCTCGCCAAACACCAGCGGTACGAAATTGCTGGCGACCACCATCAGCCCCAGCAGGACCGGGAAGTTGATGATCCCCACGACGGAGAGCAGCTTGTAAAAGTTCACGCGCAGCTTTTCGGTATCGTCCTGAATTTTGGCGAACGCCGGGAACAGCACGCGGGTAATGATAGGGTTGAGCTTCATCGGCGGGACAACCGCGACGTTATACGCCAGGTTGTAGCCACCCGCGACGCTCGCGCCCAGAATGCGCGCCAGCACCAGCGTGGAGAGGTTAGTATTCACGTAGTTGATAATGCTGTCTGCCGTCAGCCACGCGCCGAAGCGCAGGTTGGATGAAACAGACGCCAGTGAAAAATGCAGCCCCGGGCGATAAATCTTACGGCCAAAGAAGCCAAACAGCAGCGTGCGCACGGCAGAGTTAACCAGGTAGCCGAGGATGGCGGTCATCGCCAGCGGCCAGAAATGGGCGCTGACCACAGTGAAGGTAAAGCCCGCCAGTACGGCGCTGGTTTCAATCATGCCGATTTTGTTGAACTCCAGCTCTTTCTGCATCAGCGCGCGGAATTGCTGCCCGTGCGGGATCACCACGAAAGCGAACGACAGGGAGCGCATCAGCGGCGCCAGGTCCGGGTTATGCAGCACGCCGGCAATCACATCGCTCAGCAGGAACACCAGCACAAAGACGAAGATACCCAGCCCGACGTTCAGCCAGTAGAGGGTGGTCAGCTCCAGATGGCTGATCTCTTTGCGCTGGATAATGGAGTTGGCGATACCAAAGTCCGACAGCGTATCGGCCAGGGCGATAATCACCAGCGAGACGGTCAGCAGACCAAACTGGTGGTTATCGATAATGCGCGCCAGCACCGTCATCTGCACCAGGCCGAGGCCAATAATGACGATGGTGGCCATGGCTGACCATTTCGCGCCGCTGATGGTTTTTTCTCGTAAGCTCATCTTAGTACGCCGCTTTGTTCACGAAGCCTTTGAAAATGGTCAGAAAAACAATCTTGATATCGAACCAGAGGCTCCACTCGCGGATGTACTCCAGATCGAACTCGATACGTTTTTCCATTTTTTCCAGCGTGTCGGTCTCGCCGCGCCAGCCGTTGATCTGCGCCCAGCCGGTGATGCCTGGCTTCACCTTATGGCGCAGCATGTAGCCTTCAATCAGGGTGCGGTACTGCTCGTTATGGGCCACGGCGTGAGGACGAGGCCCGACGATGGACATCCCGCCGGTGAACACGTTGATGAACTGCGGCAGCTCATCGAGCGAGGTACGGCGCAGGAAGTTGCCCACGCGGGTGACGCGCGGATCGTTCTGCGTCGCCTGGGTCACCACCTTGTCGTTCTCCATCACCTTCATGGAGCGGAATTTCCACACCATGATCGGCTTACCGTCCATGCCGTAGCGGGTCTGACGGAAGATGATCGGCCCCGGCGAGCTGAGCTTCACCGCCAGCGCAATGCAGCACAGCACCGGGGAGATGAGCAGCAGGATCAGGGACGAAAGGACGATATCTTCCACGCGCTTCAGCACGCGGTTAATCCCCGACAGCGGCGTGTCGTACAGTGGAACAACCGGTACCCCGTTCACCTCTTCAATACGGGAGTGGAGAATATTGAAGGTGAAGACATCCGGGATGAGGATCACCGAGCAGGTGGTATCCGCCAGCTCGCGCATCAGTTTCTTGATGCGGGATTCATCTTTCATCTGCATGGCGATGTAGACGTTATGAATTTTGCCGGCTTTCGCATCGTCAATAAGCTGTTCGTAGTTACCTGCCCAGTCGGACGGCACGCCGCCGGGCTTCGCGTCGTGATAAATCCCGACCACTTCAAAACCTAACCACGGCTCTTTGCGGAAGCTGTCGAGCAACACCTGTCCCACCGGCAGGTCGCCCGCCACGGCAACGAAGCGACGGTTATACCCACGGTTGCGCAGCCAGCCCGCGCCAAAGCGGATCAGCGAGCGGCAGACCACCATGCCAATGCTGGTTAACAGATACCAGCAGAGATAGGTCACAAGACGGTTATCAAAATCATGGCTGAACGCCACCAGGCCTGCGCTGAAAACCAGGCTTAAGGTCCAGTTCTGGAGCAGCAGCATCAGTTCGGTGGTCATTTTGACGCCGCGCCATGAACGATAAAAATCGGTCATGCCGCCGATCATCTGAAACACCACCAGCGCAATCAACGCCATCAGCAAGTGCATGTATAAGAACGACTGCCCGCTGACCCAACACACCGCCCACAGTCCGCCGACCATGATGGTGATATCAGAAAAACGCTGCACCATAGAGATTAACGATGCATTCGTTCTCGCTCGTTCGCGCTTTTTTAGATTTGTCATCGTTGTTCCTTTAGTTCTAAACCTTACCCCTCACCCTACCCCTCTCCCCAAAGGGGAGAGGGAACTTGAACACCCTCTCCCCTTTGGGGAGAGGGCTGGGGTGAGGGGCAGTTTTTACTGATTCAACAGCGCCAGAATGTCCTTCGTTCGGGCTTCCATCAGCGCGGTATCGGCGCGGGACTCCACGTTCAGGCGCACTACCGGCTCGGTGTTGGAGGAGCGCAGGTTGAAGCGCCACTGCGGGAACGCCATGCTGATACCGTCGGTACGATCAATCTCCAGCGCATGAATGGCAAAGTGGTGTTCTACGCGGGCAATGGCCTCAGCGGGCTGCGCCAGTTTGCTGTTGATCTCCCCGCTCGCCGGGAACGCCGCCATGCGGTCACGCACCAGTTCACCCAGGCTCTGCCCTTTCAGGCACAGCAGCTCAGTCACCAGCAGCCACGGGATCATCCCGCTGTCGCAGTAGGCAAAATCACGGAAATAGTGGTGGGCGCTCATCTCGCCGCCGTAGATGGCGTCTTCCTCACGCATACGCTCTTTGATAAACGCGTGGCCGGTTTTGGACATCACCGGCTCGCCGCCCGCGGCCTTCACCACGTCGACGGTGTTCCAGGAAAGACGCGGATCGTGAATGATTTTCGCCCCCGGGTTTTTCTCGAGGAACGCTTCCGCCAGCAGGCCAACGATGTAGTAGCCTTCGATAAACTGCCCTTTCTCGTCGAACAGGAAGCAGCGGTCGAAATCGCCGTCAAAGGCGATACCCATATCGGCGCCGTGCTCAATCACCGCGTTGCGGGTGTCGTCGCGGCACTCCGGCAGCAGCGGGTTAGGAATACCGTTCGGGAAGTTGCCGTCTGGCGTGTTGTGCACTTTGACGAAGGTCACCGGCACGTTCAGCGCCTTAAAGCGGGCTTCAAGTGCATCGACAACCGGGCCTGCCGCGCCGTTGCCGGAGTTAATCACCAGCTTCAGCGGTTTGAGGTTCGCCACGTTGATGTAGCCCAGCAGGTGGTCGATGTACTCTTTTTGCAGGTTAATCTGCTTATAGCTGCCGCGTGTGGCTTCATTCACCGGCGGGAAGTCGTTGGCCTCGGCCAGACGCTGCACGTCACGCAGGCCGGTGTCGCCGCTGATAGGACGCGCGCCCTTGCGTACCAGCTTCATGCCGTTGTAGTCCATCGGGTTATGGCTGGCCGTCACTTCGATACCGCCATCCACGCCCAGGTGGAAGGTGGCAAAATAGATCTCTTCGGTACCGGAAAGGCCAATGTCCAGCACATCGACGCCCGCGTCCTGTAGCCCTTTCGCCAGCGCCAGCTTCAGGGATTTGCTGGTCAGACGCACGTCGCCGCCCAGCACGATAGTTTGTGGTTTCAGGTATTCGCCGTACGCGCGGCCGATGCGCCACGCAATGTCTTCGTTCAGCTCTTCGCCCAGCTTGCCGCGAATATCGTAGGCTTTAAAACAGGTTAATTTTTCCATGATGACCCCTTTTTCAGGCAACAGTTGGCCCTGACCATGTAATGGCCAAATTTATTTTTGTCATTCGTAGGCCCGGAAAGCGCAGCGCCACCGGGCATGATGCGGAGTGCTACACGCGCCCGTAGCGATCCTGGAAGCGGATGATGTCGTCCTCTTCCAGATAGGAGCCGGAACGCACCTCAATTAAGTCGAGCGGAATTTTCCCCGGGTTCTCCAGACAGTGCGTCGCCCCCAGCGGAATATAAATGGACTCGTTTTCACCGAGCAGCTTCACTTCACCGTCGATGGTCACTTTGGCGGTCCCCGCCACCACCACCCAGTGTTCGGCGCGGTGATGGTGCATCTGCACCGACAGCCCTTCTCCCGGCTTCACGGTGATGCGTTTCACCTGGTAACGCTCGCCGGCGTCGATGGAGTCATATTTGCCCCACGGGCGGTAGACTTCGCGGTGAATATGGTGTTCGTGGCGGCCATCGGCCTTGATCTGCTCCACCACTTTTTTAACGTCCTGCACGGCATTACGGTCGGCAATCAGCACCGCGTCTTTGGTCTGCACGACCACCAGATCCTTCACCCCTACCGTGGTGACGAGGCCAGATTCGGCGTAGACGTAGCTGTTTTCCGTTTTGTGGCTGATCACATCCCCGTGATGGACGTTACCCTCCGGGGTATGCGCGCTGATCTCCCACAGTGACGACCAGGAGCCGACGTCGCTCCAGCCAGCATCCATCGGTACCACTACCGCATCTGCCGTACGTTCCATTACCGCATAGTCAATGGACTCTTCCGGACAGGCGAGGAAGGCTTCTTCGTCCACGCGGATAAAATCGAGATCCGGATCCACCACCGCCATCGCTTTTTCGCAGGCGCGCAAGATATCCGGGCGATATTTTTCCAGCTCTTCCAGGTAGCGACCGGCGCGGAACAGGAACATACCGCTGTTCCAGTAGTATTCCCCGCTGGCCACGTACGCCTGCGCGGTTTCCAGATTCGGTTTTTCGACAAACTGCGCCACGTCAAAGGCCACGCTGTCGCCTTCACCAGGCGTAACGCTGCCGCGGCGAATGTAGCCATAGCCGGTTTCCGGGAGATCCGGCACGATGCCGAAGGTCACCAGCTTGCCGTTCTCAGCGTAAGGAATCGCGGCGCGTACCGCGTCGCGGAAGGCCTCTTCCTGCTGGATGACGTGGTCAGCCGCCAGCACCAGCATCAGCGGGTCGCAGTCCGGGCTGCTGCGTTTTGCCGCCAGCGCCGCGAGGGCAATGGCAGGCGCCGTGTTGCGTCCGGCAGGCTCCAGAATGATATTTTCGGTCAGTTTGTTCAGCTGGCGCAGCTGCTCGGCAACGATAAAGCGGTGCTGTTCGTTACAGATCACCACCGGGCTTTCACACTCCACGCCGTGCAGACGGTTAACCGTCGTTTGCAGCATGGTGAGGTCGCCTTTCAGGCACAGAAATTGTTTTGGATAAAGCACGCGGGACAGTGGCCACAACCGGCTCCCGGATCCACCCGCCATTACGACCGGATACAAAGTGGTTTGACTCATGATTTATCCCCGTATATCTGCAATAAATTGGCTCAGCACGTTCTCTTTCTCGAGCGTGCGTTCGGCATATTCACGTGCCACCGTGTTCTCTTTTGGCATGGCGAGTGCCTGCTCAATTCCGGTCACCAGCGCAGGAACCGATTCCGGCTCCACGCAAACGGCAATGCCCGGGTAGCTGTTGCACAGCTGGCCTAATTCTGTTGCGGCTTCTGCCGTAATCACCGCGTTTCCACCCACTGCCAGAATGTTTGTCAGCTTGGACGGCAGCACCGCATCCGCCGCGCCGCGTTTTTGCACCACCAGATGGCAATCCGCCATTTTCAGCAGCGCGGGCAGCGCGTCATAAGACTGAAGCGGGAAGAAGCGGATGTTGGTCAGTCCGCGCTCGCTGGCCATTTTTTCCAGCCGCGCTTTACCGCCGCCCTGCCCGACTATCACGAACATCCACGGGTGTTCGCTCAGCTGAAGCGCGGCGTCAATCACGCTCTCCAGCCCCTGTTTTTCGCCGATGTTGCCTGAGTAAAGAATGATTTTTTGCTCAGCAGGCAACCCGAGCTGCGCGCGTAACGCCTGCGCACCCTGGTCTGTCACATCGCGGAAGCGCGCCACTTCGGACCAGTTCGGAAAGAAGATCACTTTTTCCGCCGGGACGCCCTTCTCCTGCGCCTTGTTCATCATCGAGCGCGAAATGGTCGAGACGTAATCCACGTTGTGCAGGCCGCTGCGCTCAAAGGCGCTGGCGAGCTTCGCCACCTTGCCGCCCTTGCCTTTCCCGGCCATCCCCAGCCCGAGCATGGCGTCCACTTCATAATCCTGAATGTGCAGCAGGGTGCGCGCGCCGGAGAGTTTGCCCAGCAGGCGCATGCCTGGCGTACAGAACAGCGTCGGCACCACGCCGATGATGCGATCCGGCTTCCAGCGACGCTGCGCCATCAGCGGGAAGAAACTGCTCAGGGCAAAGCTGCCCAGATGAATTAAACGTTTCAGCGTCGAGGGCTGTTTCGGCACGTAGAGCGGGCAGCGCCAGACGGTCGCGGCGCCCTCTTCGCGGCGGTAGCGCCAGCTGGAATAGCGTTCGCCTACCTTCCACTCCGGGTAATACGGCGGGGCAGTAATCACCCGCACGTCATGTCCCTGGCTCGCCATCCACTCGACCATCTCGCCGGTGTATTTCCCGATACCGGTAAGCTCCGGCGAGTAGTTAATTCCGTAGACGAGGATTTTCATAGACCTGGCACCTCGGCCTGACGTTCCGCAAGGAAGTACGCCCGACTGTTGTCATGGACGTTGTCGCTTGCCAGCAGCGCCTCTGGCGTTAACCAGCGGTAATCGTCATGCTGAGAATCAGGCAGACGCAGGTCTGCCTCACTCACCTTCAGGCGGAACCCCAGCACGATGTAGTGCGTGGTGAACCCGGTGCCTGAAAAGTTATCGTCATAGAAGTGCTGCCAGACCCCGTAAAACTGGCCCGCTGCCATCGGCAGTTGCAGGCCCAGTTCCGCCAGAGTGAGACGCTCAAACGCATCGGTAAGCGTCTCATCCTTCTGCACGCGCCCGCCGGGCACGAACCAGAAGCCCTGTGCAGGACGATTGGTTCGTTTCCCCAGCAAGAACTCGCCGCGTTCGTTCTCCACGATCAAATCAATTGAGATCAGCGGAGTGGAACGCACTACCGTGGCAAAATCTTCCTGACTTAAAAACATCATTACCCCCGGAAGCGGTGCTGGTTTTCCAGGAACCACTGGTAGGTGCTGGCCAGCCCCTGCTCCAGTGAGACCTCGTGATACCAGCCCAGCTGATGCAGACGGGTCACGTCCAGCAGCTTGCGCGGCGTGCCGTCCGGTTTGGTGGCGTCAAACACCACGCGTCCTTTGTAGCCCACCACCTGCGCGATGGTCTGTGCCAGCTCGCGAATGGTGCAGTCCACGCCGGTCCCGACGTTAATGTGCGACAGCATCGGCTCGGTGTTTTCCTGCCACACCTCGCGATCCAGCTCCATGACGTGAATGCTGGCCGCCGCCATGTCGTCCACGTGCAGGAACTCGCGCATTGGCGTACCGCTACCCCACACCACCACATCCGGGGCGTTCTCGGCAGTCGCCTCGTGGAAACGACGCAGCAGCGCCGGGATCACGTGCGAATTGCTCGGGTGGAAGTTGTCGTGCGGTCCGTACAGGTTGGTCGGCATCACCGAGCGATAGTCGCGGTTATACTGACGGTTGTAGGATTCACACAGCTTGATCCCGGCAATTTTGGCAATCGCATACGGCTCGTTGGTGGCTTCAAGCGTGCCCTGCAACAGTTCGCTCTCGGCGATCGGCTGCTTCGCCATTTTCGGGTAGATACAGGATGAGCCGAGGAACAGCAGTTTATTCACGTTGTGCAGATGCGCCGCGTGAATGATGTTGCTCTCAATCATCATGTTCTCGTAGATGAAATCCGCCGGGTAGGTGTTGTTAGCGACAATGCCGCCCACCTTCGCCGCCGCCAGATACACCTGGTCGATACGTTCGCTGGCGAAGAAGTCCTGCACCGCAAGGCTATCAAGCAGGTTCAGCTCGTCGCGGGTGCGAACAATCACCTCAACGTCGCCGCGCTGTTCCAGCTGGCGAACAATCGCGGAACCCACCATTCCGCGATGACCGGCGACAAAAATACGTTGTTTTGTCATTCTCAGGACTCCAGCGCGATGGCAACCTCGTAGCCATGAGACTTGAGCAGGGAGTGTTTTTTCGCTGCTTCAAGATCTTTGGCCACCATCTCGGATACCATTTCTTGCAGGGTGGTTTCTGGTTTCCAGCCCAGCTTCTCGTGCGCTTTGGTTGGGTCGCCCAGCAGGGTTTCCACTTCAGCAGGACGGAAGTAACGCGGATCAACCTGGACAATCACGTCGCCTGGCTTCACGCCCGGTGCGTCGTGGCCGGTCACGGAAACAACGATACCCTTCTCTTCCACGCCGGTGCCTTCGAAGCGCAGCTTGATGCCCAGCTGTGCCGCAGCCATCTCAACGAACTGACGCACGGAGTACTGCACGCCGGTCGCGATCACGAAGTCTTCTGGCTGTTCCTGCTGCAACATCATCCACTGCATTTTCACGTAGTCTTTCGCATGGCCCCAGTCACGCAGGGAATCCATGTTGCCGAGGTGCAGGCAAGACTCCAGGCCCTGAGCGATGTTGGCGATCGCGCGGGTGATTTTGCGGGTCACGAAGGTTTCGCCGCGACGCGGAGATTCGTGGTTGAACAGAATGCCGTTACAGGCGTACATGCCGTAGGATTCACGGTAGTTCACGGTGATCCAGTAAGCGTACAGTTTCGCCACAGCGTACGGAGAACGTGGGTAGAACGGCGTGGTCTCTTTCTGCGGAATTTCCTGCACCAGACCGTACAGCTCAGAGGTAGATGCCTGGTAGAAGCGGGTTTTCTTCTCAAGACCAAGGAAGCGAATCGCTTCCAGCAGACGCAGCGTACCCATCGCATCCACGTCAGCGGTGTACTCCGGGGACTCGAAGGAAACCGCAACGTGGCTCATTGCCCCCAGGTTGTACACTTCATCCGGCTGTACTTCTTGCAGGATGCGGGTCAGGTTGGAGGTATCGGTCAGGTCGCCGTAATGCAGATGGAATTTCGGGTTTGCCGCATGCGGATCCTGGTAAATGTGATCGACACGCTCGGTGTTGAATGAAGAGGCACGACGCTTAATACCGTGAACTTCATACCCTTTTTCCAGCAGCAATTCTGCCAGGTAAGAACCATCTTGTCCGGTAACGCCGGTGATGAGAGCGACTTTAGACATGTTTATATTCCTCTGTACTTATCAAAGTTTTTCAGTTTCAACGCGTTCGCGTATCACCACTGCGGGGTTGCCACGGCAAATTTTATTTGCCGGAAGCGATTTAAAAACGCTGCTGCGGGCACCGACTACCGTGCCATCGCCAACAGAAACACCGGGTGCAACAAAGACGTCTGTTGCCAGCCAGCATTTTTCACCGATCACAACAGGCGAAGCGGTAATATCAAAATGCGGGCTCATAAAATCGTGGCTGCCGGTGCACAAATAACACTTCTGTGAAACCACCGAATTTGCGCCAATCGTAATCTCGCCAAGGGTATATAACACCGCGTCATCCCCAACCCAGGCGTAATCCCCAAGCGTTAATTTCCAGGGATAAGTAATTTTCACCGAAGGTCGAATGACTACGTTTTTTCCTATTTTTGCGCCAAACAGACGCAGTAAAAATGCGCGCCAGCGGTACAGTATTTGCGGCGACCAGGCAAATAACGTTGCCTGTACAGCCCACCACAGTTGAACTTTAATACCGCTCCCGCCCCGAAAACCTTTCGGCACGGAGAATCCCTTTAATTCCTGCATTACGTTTCCTTATATCTCAGGCTTTGTTATATAAGGCTTTCGCTTTACCCGTCGTTTTCAGACGTAAGAAATAAGATAATTCCGCCCAGAACCCCGGCACGCGTAATATTTTACGCTGCACGTTTTTGGCATCCTGGCACAGTTCCAGATTATTCGAGGTTGACACGCCACCCATTGAAAATTCAGATACCAGTCCTTTAATTCGACGGAACGGGTAGCCAGATTTGTACAGGCTGGCAGCCAGGGCATAATCTGATGACACTTTATAGCGCAAATCGTAAGGCTGTTTTTTCAGGCCGCTCATTGGGAAGAAAATAGCCTGATGGCTGGCCGGCAGGCTGTGGTAGATATACCAGCCTGGTTTCGCGCCGCGCAGCACTTTTTTCCCCTCGCCGAAATCAAGCAGGGCATCACCAATAAACATGGCATCTTCTTTCTGGCGCGCCAGTTGACGGGCAAACAGCGCCACATCTTCATGGAACACATCGCCGGAATTGAGGAAGATCGCGTAACGCCCCTGCGCCATGTTGATGCCTTTATTCATGGCATCGTAAATACCTTTATCTTTCTCGCTGATATAACGTAAGTTGAACTCACCGTTAAGTTTTTCCAGGAACTCCGCCGTGCCGTCGTTCGAGCCGCCATCGACCACGATCCACTCAAAGGTGAGGCTCGGATCGCGCGCCAGGTTGCGCAGCGAGCGCCAGGTTTTTACCACCCCTTCGTAGTTACGAAAGGCGACAGTAATGACGCTAAGAAACATAAATCACCTCATTTCGTCATACGCTCGTAATATTCAGCGCTTTGCGCAAAATAAACGGACATACAATTAAGAATGCATATTCCGGGCTAAATATTGACCCGGTAAAAAACAACGACACCGGTGTGAACAGATAAAGTTGCACGCGAAAGTTCTGGTTATCACCAAACGCGTTAATCATCATTTTGAAAACTTTAAACAGATACCACAGTGTCAACAGTACGGCGAACCAGGAAAAATAGATAATTAACAGATACAGACCATTGTCTATGGTTTTACCGACATCCGCACCGTTAAAGATTCCGAATGATGCAACATATTCGTAAAGTGAGCCGAATCTTACTACGCCATCAATATGGGTTAAGGAATAACCCACCATCACCAGTGGACCAATGATGCGATAATAGGACGACGAACCTTCCGTTCCCAAATCACCCAGACGTTCAGAAATGTACGGAAACGCAAATATTACGCCCACTAAAAATACCGTCAGAGAGATTATCGCCAGCGGCAGTTTTTTCTTAATCGCCTCTTTGTTCAGGTACTGGAAGGCCCACTCCAGCAGGTAAAACAGAATAAACGTCATTACCCCGGAGAACGACCCTGACAGAACGATTCCTGCAAGAATCATAGCATCGGTCTTGGGGGTTTTGATACCGAACTGTTTGATGCTGAGCCAAATTGAGATTAATGCCAGAGCAAAAAACGCCGGTTCAAAATAGAGCGCGGTTGTACGCTTGCCACCAAACTTAATGAAGTTCAGTACATAGCTGTTACTGTATATAAGATATTTCGAAATTATTTCCATCAGGCTACTGCCGCCTGTGAGAATAATTTGCGCCATCTCCATTGCCGCAAGCACAACAATCAGCCCGACGACAATATAAAAGAACCTGAGGATTTTCCTATAATTGTGCGGAGAAATAGTTTTAAAGCGAATACTCCACACCATGCCAATAATGATAACGATATAAACAAACAGCATGGTGGAGGTGACATATTTGCTGGCGTCCAGCGACTGACCAAAGATGTAGTTAAACGCCGTCAGACCAAACCCGATGCCCAGTGAAATCATCAGCTTTTTGAGGTTAAGCTTGTCAACGTAAAGCAACAGCAGAACCGGCAGGAAGGTGACGATAGTGATCGGGAAGCTTTCACCGAGCTGGGCAATCTTAACGTTGACCAGCAGGTAGATCAGCGGCAGCAGCAGATAACTACAGATTCTGATAGAACGAGACATACTCCTCCAGCATCTGTTGTCCACTGTACGCTTTGCGGCTACGGTTGCGGAACGATTCCAGGTCCGTGCCAAAAACAGCCTGCGCGATATCGGCCTTCGACAACTGCACCAGCGGCAGCACCTCATTTTCACTGAAGGTTTTACCGCCGGATTTCTCCAGCACTTCCCGCGCGGCGTCGCTGTGGGTGGCAATCACCGGTACGCCGATGGAGAGCGCTTCGCACAGGATCAGCGGGTAGTTGTCCACGCGGGAGCTGAACACCAGCGCGTCCATACCGTTCAGCGCGCTCATCAGTTTGCGCTTGTCGGTTTCAAACCCGTGGTTCACCACGTTAGCGCCATCAAACGGCGAGAATTTGCCAAAGGTATGCAGCTCAATTTTGTCGCCGAGCGCCATCATGTCGCGCACCAGCTGCTGGTTGGTTTTGCCGTCGTAGCGCAGGTCATGGGCGACGACCGCAATTTTCGGCTTACCGGGGGTAACGGCTACGGGCGTCAGTTCGGCCAGGATCGCTTCCGTTGCCACATCAATACCGTTGTTGATGATCTGGCAGCGCCCTGCTCCGTACAGGCTATTAAAAGCGTCCGCCACGTGCTGGCTTGGGGAGATAAAGGTGCAGCCGAGCGAGAGCATATCGCGGAACAGCTGACGCTTACCCTCAACCAGCTGATGCGCGCGATCGACCTTCACCGGCGGGTAGTTGCTGAGCGTAGGGCATTTCTGGCAGTTATCTTTCCAGCCTTCGCAGCCGTCGGTAAAGGCGCAACGTCCGGTCACGCTCCAGTGGTCGTGCAGCGTCCAGACAAATCGGGTATCCGGCTTGTGCGCCTTCACCTTGCCACAAAACGCCACCACCTCTTCCAGATTCAGCCAGTAGCTGTGCAGCACGTGGAAGTGCAGCACAACCGGGCCGCGAGTGCGGGTGACGGTGCGGTAGAGATTATTCAGGTTGCCGAACAGGTCGCGGTTAAACAGGCGGAACAGCGCAATATTGGCGATGGAGGTCAGACGTGGCGTCTGCTTCAGCACCTGCGGATAGTTATCATGGCTGACGCTTTTCTTGCCGCCTTTACCGTAACCGTAAACAAAGCGCGACTGGAGTCCTTTTTGCAGCGCGCGCTGGTGCAGATCCAGCGCTACGCCTGCCGCCCCGCCCTCTGCGAGGCGTACGTTAAATTGCAGAATGTTCATTTAATCACCTTCACGCGGGCTTTCTCGCCCACCACCAGCGCGTTGTCCGGAATGCTGTCCAGCACCACGCTGCCTGCGCCAATCGTCACGTTATTACCCACGGTAATGTCCCCGATCATCACCACGTTGGCGCCCAACTCGACGTTATTGCCAATCACCGGGCAAGCCAGGCTGTCTGGCCCGCGGTTGCCGATTGTCACCCCGTGGCGAATGGTGAAATCATCACCCGCGACGACGAACTTGTTGATGACCACCGCATAGCCGTGATGAATGGTAAAGCGGCGGCCAATGGTGGCAGCGGCCTGAATTTCATAGCCAAAAAAGCATTCGGTGATGATGCGGTACAGCACCAGCACCGGCGCGGCCCAGATATTGTTCAGCACATTTTTTTTGCGCCACACCGAGCAAAAGTGCGCAATACGGTAGGCCAGAACCATGCAGCACGGGCGCAGGCTCCAGCTGTTAGCGCGGCAATCTTCCAGAAACATTATTTCCCCCGAAGCCCGTCAGCCAGACGCTTGCCGTTACGTACCGACAGCAGCGTCAGCAGCGTGCGCCAGTTCATGCGCTTATTACGGATCTGATACAGGGTGAAGAGCTGATACTTCCGGCTGGCACGGTCAAACTTGTCCTTGTGCTTGCGGTAAAAATGGAAGTAGCCCGAGAATTTCTTCGGCGACGAGGTGATTTGCATCTCCCCGTGATTGATGTGCAGGATCTGCGTGGCCTCTTCCACCTTCCACGGCTCGCCGTACTCCACCACCATCCGCAGGAAGATGTCGTAATCCTGCGCGGCCTTCAGCTCGGTATCGAACAGGCACTCCTTAAAGCGCCATGCCCAGGTAAACACCTGATTGCCGATAATGTTGCGCTTGTAGAACAGGCGGCGGGAATACGGTGATTTCGGATACAGCGGCAGGCTGGCTGGCTGCGAATAGACCTCGCCCTGGCAAACATAGTCATTGGCATACAGAAACGCGTGGGTCACCAGCTGCGCTTTGTGCGACAGGAAGATGGACAGACGGTTTGGCGTCCATTCGTCATCGTCGTCGATACCGGTCAGATACTGCCCTTTCGCCTGCATAATCGCCTGGTTGCGCACCGCACACGCCCCGGAGTTGATGGCGTTGTGCGTGTACACCACGCGCGGGTCGTTCAGGTCTTCGACAAATTTTTGCAGCTGTTCGTAAGAGGAGGAACAGTCATCCACGATAATCAGTTCCCAGTTATCGTAATCCTGACGCAGGACCGATTTAATCGCGCGGATCGCCAGCTGCTGACGATTCCATGTCGGCATATAGATAGAAATCAAAGGGCGTTGTGTGGTCATGGTCTTCCCCTTATCCCTCACCCCGACCCTCTCCCGGAGGGAGAGGGAGAAAAGCTGCACCATGCAGTCCTCTCTCCCCCCTGGGGAGAGGGTTAGGATGAGGGGGATTATTATTTACTGTCAGACTTGTATTCGTACTCGTAGTAGCCGTAATCCTGATACCCGGTCGCGCGGCGGAAGATGGAGTTCAGAATGACCCCCTTCACCTCAATACCGTTCTGCTCAAAGCGGCTCAGGCTGGTTTCCACTTCCTTCAGGGTGTTCACCGCATAGCGTGCGACCATCAGCGTGGTGCCCGCATGACGCCCTACCACGGCAGCGTCGGTGACCGCCAGAATTGGTGGGGTATCGATCAGCACCAGGTCATAGTTTTTGCTCGCCCACTCAATCAGCTGCGTGAAGCGCTCGCTCATCAGCAGTTCAGACGGGTTCGGCGGCACCTGGCCACGCGGGATCAGGTCAAATTTCGGAATCGACGTCGGCTTGGCGCTCTCGCTGATTTCCCCTTTACCGAGCAGGATTTCCGACAGACCGTTAACGTTGTTGGTCCCCAGCAGCTCATGGGTGTAGCCCTTACGCATATCGCAGTCGATCAACAGCACGCGCTTGTTGGTCTGGCTCACCACCGCCGCCAGGTTGGCGCAGACGAAGGTTTTACCGATTGACGGGCTGACACCGGTCATCATCAGGACGTTGTTTTTGGCCTGCATCATGGCGAAGTGGAGGCTGGTACGCAGGCTGCGCACCGCTTCAATCGCCAGGTCAGTCGGGTTACCCACGGCCAGCAGCTGGCTCTGTTTGTAACGCTTGACGCCCTTAACGGTTTTGACGCTGTCACGGGACTTCTGCCACTCTGAAAGCGGGATGCTGGCGTACACGCTGATCCCGTTCTCTTCCAGCACCTGCGGGCTTTCGATACCGCGGTTGAACAGCGAGCGCAGCAGCACGCCGACAATGGAAAGCATCAGGCCGAGAATAATGCTGCCGAGGATAATCAGCGCTTTCTTCGGCTTCAGCACGCCCGGCTGGGTGATGGCAGGGTCGACGATACGCACATCACCCACCGTACTGGCTTCGGTGATCTTCAGCTCCTGCTGTTTGTTCAGCAGCTGCATGTAAACCTGCTGGCCGGATTCCACATCACGCGTCAGGCGTACAATTTCCTGCTGCGTCTTCGGCATCGCGGTCACGCGGTCATTCAGCTTCGCCTTCTCTTCTTCCAGGGTACGACGTTTCTCCAGCAGCGTGCGGTACGCCGGGTGACGTTTGGTATAGAGCTTGGAAATCTCCGCCTCTTTGAAGGTCAGCTCGTTCAGCTGCGCATCAATATTCACCATGGAGTCGAGAACCGATTTCGCCTCCAGCGGCAGATCGACGGAATCCTTGTCCTGACGGTACGCGTTCAGCTTGTTCTCAGCGTCATCCAGACGGGCGCGCACCTCCGGCAGCTGTTTACTGAGAAACGCCAGGCTTTTTGCAGCTTCCGCTGACTTACGCTCAACGTTCTGCTCCAGATAGTTGCGGGTGATGCTATTGAGGATGTCGCGAATTTGATCCTTGTCTTCACCGGTGAAGGTCATGCTCAGGACGCCGGTGTCCTTGCCGTTTTCGGTGACGGTCAGGTTGTTTTGCAGGTTGTTGATCATCCCGAGCGTCGAGAATTTGGTGACCGTAAACTCCCCGCCCTCATGCGCCTGAATTGCGCTGACCTTGATGCTGACGCCCTCTTTGGTCAGCATCTGCCCCACCTCACCGCGTGCGCTGAAGCCCGCGTCGCTGGTCAGTTGATACTGTTTTGGTCCCAGCACGGTCAGGGTAAAGGTTTGGTCCCCTGCCCCTTTTGGGATCACGAAGTCGGTCACTTTTACCGTATCGTTACTGCGCCCCATCAGGCGATCCCAGCCTGCGCCAAATACCGGGAAGGTGTTTTTGGTGACCGCGATATCCAGCCCCAGGTCATGAACCGTTTTGCCCAGTACCAGGCGCGACTGGATCAGCTGAATTTCGGCTTCCGATGCCGGCGGCTTGTTGGCCAGCGCCGAGCCGATATCCTGAACCAGCGAGTTTCCGGTATTTTGTTCGATCTGCACCAGCGCGTCGGCGCTGTAAATAGGCGTCGCGAACAGCGTATAAACGATCGCCGCCACGGCAAAGATGGCGGTAATACCCAGCACCCACCATTTCGCTTCAATAACGGTCCCGACCAGGCGACCGATATCGATTTCATCACTGCCCGACGTCGGGGCGGCAGAAGGTCTTGTTTTTTCTGTCATTGTTATCCCTGCTGAGCTTTCAGTGCCTGCGCCCACTGACGGGCAGACTGGTCTAGTAAGGTGTATACCGCCTCAAAGGCCTCGCGGCTCTTGCGATACGGATCGGGAATTTCGCGCTCACCATCCCAGTGACCAAACAGCATCACCTTGCCGCGCATCTCCGGTGCGATATCGCACAGCGCGTGAATGTGGCGTTTTTCCATCGCGAGGATCAGGTCATATTCCCGGCACATCCGGCCAGAGACCTGACGGGCAACGTGCCCGTCGAGTGAGAGGTTATGCTCAAGGGCAACGCTTGCGGCACGTTCGTCGGCACCTTTTCCGACCAGCGCGCCCAGCCCTGCGGAGTCGACCGTTAACGCAGGCTGGTAATTTTTCAACAGCCTTTCAGCCGTGGGGGAACGGCAAATGTTCCCCACGCACACCACCAGAATTTTGTTAAACATCGCGGCTTACCAGTTATGAACGTCGCTCGCCGTATCCGTCATGTAGCGAACGCCACTGATGGTAGGCAGCAACTGGTTGATCAGACGGTTCCAGCGGGCAACCGGCGCGGTGGTGACATAGACCACATCGTACGGCTGGAGACGGAACGACGTTGCCATGACCAGGGACGTCGCGTCGGACATATCCAGCTGGTAGATGTTGGCAATCTTGCCCTTCGCGTTCTCGCCTTTGATAGGACGGATCACGAAGATACCGCTGGCGTTGGAGGCGGTCAGATCGATGCCTTCCGCATTGCCCAGCGCTTCGGTCAGGGTCATACCGCTGAAGTCCATCTTGAGGGTGCTCTGTTTCTTCACTTCACCCATCACGAACACTTTCAGATCGTCGTTGCGCGGCACGTACAGAATATCGCCCGGATAAAGGAGGCGGTTCTGGGTCAGGTCACCGTTTTGCATCAGCGCCTGAAGCGAAATGCGCTGCTCTTTGCCGTTGTGGGTCAGCACCACGTTGCGCCAGTCAGCGCCGTCGGTTAAGCCGCCTGCGGCATTGATCGCATCGAGAACGGTGAGCGGGACGTTGGTGATCGCCTGCTGGCCGGATTTATTGACCTGGCCAGAGATATAGGCTTTCTGGGATCGGAACGCGGCGATATTAACGTCCACCTGCGGGTCAGCAATGTACTGCGCCAGGCGGCCGGTAATATCACTACGGATCTCAGCAAGCGTTTTGCCCGCGACGTGCACTTTGCCAATGTAGGGATAGAACATGGTGCCATCGGACTGAACCCAGTTACCGGTGTCACTTGAGCTGCGGTACTGGCCCGCAGGCGTGGTCAGTTCAGGGTGATCCCAGACGGTCACGTTAATGACGTCACCCGGACCCACGCGATACTGGTAAGAGGCAATTTCCTGGTCCAGAGACATATTTGGCTGAGCAACATTTGGACGTGGGCGTAATTGTTCCACCAGACGTGGGGTTAATGGATACACATTCACCATTTTGTCGAGATCAAAATCAGCATCCTGCTGTTTAATCACATCCTTGCCCATTGTCGACATATTGCTGCCGGGAAAGACCGTGCAACCACTCATCAAGGTCACAGACACCAATAATGGCATCAATTTCATTTTGGATTTCATCATTGATTATTTATCACTTTGGCAGAGTAATTATCCTGTGCAATTAAAATAAGCGCGGGTCGTGGTGACAATCAGAATGCAGTTAATCATTTAGCAATATAACTGGCATCAGTCCTAAAAAAAGCTTATTCATCCATTGGCTATTGACAGAATAATTGAGGCTGATTCACACGCTTTCAGGCACGCTACCGCCCTTGGCTTTCAGTTACCAATCCACTGACTAAACAATGCGTTATGGTTAGACACCCTCTTGGATAAGGCCTTTTGCGAAATATATCAAACGCCTCACAGGGGCGATTGATAATGTATAACCTTCACCAAAGACCGAAACAAAAATAGCAACAAGGAGATTTAACATTTGATGCTGGAAGAATTGTTGCAGCTAACCTAATAGCAGGCAAGGAGACAACCGTCCTAATATTCGTTTTTAAGATTAATATTAAGAGCAAAGTTTTAAGGTTTTCGGATTTTCTTTATATTGACAAAATAGATCGCCGGACCATTTATTGCGATATATCCTAAATATCGTCTTATGTAATTAAATCTTCGCAATTAACTTATTTACACCGCCCGGCAAATGGGGTTTACCTGAGTGTAGCATTAAGAGAAATCTCACCCCGGCATTGCAATTTCCGTCGGCTTTATCCATGATCGAAGTGTGACATTAGTCATATAACAGAAGGTATTGCATTTACTATGGAATGGATTGCCGATCCATCAATCTGGGCCGGGCTGGTGACGCTGGTCGTCATCGAATTAGTGCTCGGCATTGATAACCTGGTGTTTATCGCCATCCTTGCCGATAAATTACCCCCTTCACAACGCGACCGCGCCCGCGTGACGGGTCTTCTGCTCGCCATGGTGATGCGTCTGCTGTTACTGGCCTCAATCTCCTGGCTGGTGACGCTGACCAAACCCTTATTCAGCGTGCAGGGTCTGAGCTTTAGCGCCCGCGACCTGATCATGCTTTTCGGCGGATTGTTCCTGCTGTTCAAAGCCACGGTTGAGCTTAATGAGCGGCTGGAAGGAAAAGACAGTGAAAACCCCACCCAGCGACGCGGTGCAAAATTCTGGCCAGTGGTCGCGCAGATAGTGGTGCTGGATGCCGTCTTTTCTCTCGACTCCGTGATCACGGCCGTCGGGATGGTTGACCATCTGGCGGTGATGATGGCCGCGGTGATCATCGCCATCACCCTAATGGTGCTCGCCAGTAAAGCCCTGACGCGCTTCGTGAACAGTCACCCGACTATCGTCATCCTCTGTCTGAGCTTCCTGCTGATGATTGGCTTTAGCCTGGTCGCGGATGGTTTTGGCTTCCATATCCCGAAAGGGTATTTGTACGCCGCCATTGGTTTCTCGGTGCTGATTGAGTTTCTCAACCAGCTGGCCATTTTCAACCGTCGCCGTTTTCTCTCCGCGAACCAGACATTACGACAGCGCACCGCAGATACGGTGATGCGCCTGCTGAGCGGCAAAAAAGAGGATGCCGAGCTGGATGCTGAATCCGCGGCGATGCTTGCCGACCACAGCGACGGGCAGATCTTCAACCCGCAGGAACGCCGGATGATAGAGCGCGTGCTTAACCTCAACCAGCGCTCGGTGAGCAGTATCATGACCTCCCGCCATGACATTGAGCATATTGACCTGACGGCGCCGGAAGAGCAGATCCGCGCCCTGCTGGATAAAAACCAGCACACCCGCGTGGTCGTGACCGGCGGTGAAGAGGAAGAAGAGCTGCTGGGCGTGGTACACCTGATTGACCTCCTGCAACAGCAGCTCCACGGCGAGCCGCTCAACCTGCGGGCGCTGGTGCGCCAGCCGCTGGTCTTCCCGGAAGCGCTGCCGCTGCTCTCCGCGCTGGAGCAGTTCCGCAACGCGCGTACCCACTTCGCGTTTGTCGTTGATGAGTTTGGTTCTGTGGAAGGGCTGGTGACGCTCAGCGACGTGATGGAAACCATCGCTGGTAATCTGCCTAATGAGGTGGATGAAATCGATGCGCGTCACGATATTCAGAAAAACGCCGACGGCAGCTGGACCGCCAACGGCCACATGCCGCTCGAAGATCTGGTGCAGTTCGTTCCGCTTCCGCTGGATGAGAAGCGCGAATACCACACCATCGCCGGTTTGCTGATGGAATATCTGCAACGTATTCCGCAGCCGGGCGAAGAGGTCCAGGTGGGGGATTACATGATCAAAACCTTGCAGGTTGAGAGCCATCGCGTGCAGAAGGTGCAGCTGATACCGCTGCGCGGTGAAGATGAGATGGATTTTGAAGTGTAAAAAAGCCGGGTGGCGCTTCGCTTACCCGGCCTACGGTGTCTGGCTTTTGTAGGCCGGGTAAGGCAAAGCCGCCACCCGGCACAACAGGCATCACAGCTTATCGAGCAGCTTTTTCACGTCCTTACCTGACTGAGACTCTTTATTGCGGTCCGCCCAGTCATTCAGCCGACGTTTCGCTTCATCCTGAAGGTGCTTACGCAGGATCTGATCGACCTGCAAACTGTAATTCAACTCCTGCCATTTTCCGTACACGCGCAGCGGTATCGGCGTCTCTTTCAGGAACTCCACAAGCTGGCCTTCGCCTTCCCAGCCAGCCTTCACGCGGACGTTGAAGCGGGTGTCTGCCGTCTCTTTCACCAGATCCAGCGCGCCGGTTCCGGTCAGCGCCAGCAGTGACGAAGTCCCCTGCATGTCGTCCAGCGAGAGCTGACCGTTGTCGAGGGCAAGCTCGCTGGTAAAGCTGTCCAGACGGGTTGCGCTGTCGTAGTTTTCATTCGCTTTCACGCTGCTGCTGCGTTCTACCGCCTGCTGCACCAGCTGCTGGAAGTTCAGCCCTTCCATGCGCGAATCTTTCAGCTCAACGTGCGCCTGCCCCTGCCAGCTACGACGGAAGGCGTCCGCATCAATCTTCGTACCAGAGAAACCCCCTGCCAGCGACAGCTGCCCCGTGAGGGCAATCGGGTAATTAAAGGCTTTCAGGATGGTGCCAATCTCAACGTTTTCCAGACGCGGCTGGAACGCGGCGCTGGCAACGTCTTTGCGCACATCCAGCGAGCCCGGCAGGGAGAGGTTCCCTGCTCCCATTTTTCCGCTGAGCTCGGAGATGACCAGCAGGCCGTTGTGGTTGAACATCTGGCTGCTGACGTCAGTAAAATCAATCCCACGCCAGCGCACGCTGTTCGCTTTCAGCAGAATGTCTGCGGTAAATCCGCGCAGGCCGTTGTAGTCAGGCTGATCGAGATTTGAGGAGATCACCGGACGCGACTGCGTGACCTGGCTTTGCCCCACCTGCGTGGCTCCCTCATCGGTCGCGTTCACCGATTGGGGCGGAAGCAGGTTCTCGAGGTTCAGCTTGTCGAATTGCAGATCCAGCACCCACTTAGGTTTCTCATCAAGCGTGACGCTCGCCTGCCCCTTCAGGGCGCTGTCGTTGGCCTGGAGGTTGAGCGCGTTCAGTTCGAGCTGTTTGCGCTCTTCATGCCACACCGCCTGCATCGTGCCCTGGCCGGCAATCCCCTTCGCGGGTAAATCCGCGCCGGTCAGCTGCCAGTTAAGCTGCTGAACGTCCGCCGTCAGCTGGTGCGGATAATCAGAGGCGTTCACGTTCGCGTTCATCGACAGGTTGAGATCGCGCTGATTGCGGTTGATCCGCCCGGAGAACTCCATGGTGGCGTGATGGTTGGCATCCTGCTCCATCCTGAGGTTGATATTGCGTACGGTGATCTGTTCGTCATCTTCATGCTGGAAAACCAGCACGCTGTCGGCAACTTTCAGATTACCAATATCGAACGACCAGCCGGTGTCAGACGGGACGTCAGGTAAGGTGTTTTCACGCGGTGCGACCGGAGCATCCGCCTGACGAACGGCTTCGGTTTGCGGCGTAAGCTGAATCACCGCCCCTTTCAGCATCACCTGTTCAACCTGGAGCTGATGGGATAAGAGCGGGATGAGCGCGACATCAAGACGCATGTTATCCGCCGTGACCAGCGGCTGCGCGGCACCCGGCGCGGTGAGGGACATACGTCCGGAGAGAATGCTGAGCTGAGGCCAGACGTGCCAGCGCAGCGGCCCGTCCAGCTTGAGTTCATACCCGCTGCGCGCTTCCACCTGCCGCACCATGTAGGCCCGGAAGTCATTCGGGTTAACCAGCAGCACCAACGCTGAAAGGCCAGCCACCAGCACCACCAGCAAAATCATCAGCGTTGTCAGAACTCTTCTCATGGCTTCCTCAGTGAACTCACAGATCAGTCTTTATCGATACGACTGGCAACCGCACCCTGCTGGTTGCGATATTTTGCGTCCTGACGGCGGTTATAAGGACGGTCTGCCGGGCCGGTCAGCGGTTCAAAGCTCAACGCACCAATCATCATTCCCGGACGAAGCGCCAGCGGCAATTTACCGGCGTTAAAGAACTCCAGCACGATACGGCCAGACCAGCCCGGATCGATACGGTGCGCGGTGACGTGCACCATCAGGCCCAGACGCGCCAGGGAAGAGCGTCCGTCAAGCCAGCCGACCAGGTCCGCAGGCAGCGTGACCGATTCAAAGGTCACCGCCAGCGCCAGTTCGCCAGGATGGAGATAAAACGCCTCTCCTTCTTCGATGACGATTTCGTCGCTCATGACGCGATCCAGCGCCGCACTGACTTCGTCTTTCGGCCCGCTGAGGTCGATAAACGGTGCCGTGTGGCCGCTGAAGGTGCGGAATTTATTCCCCAGACGCACATCGACGGTCACGCCGTTAATACGCTCAACCGGCGGACGCGGGGTGATAGACAGGCGGCCTTCATCCAGCCAGGCTTCTATATCGCGGTCACAAAGACGCATGGCACTTTCTCCTTTCGTGCATCGCGCCCTGAAGCCTTACGGCGTCAGGGCAAAACCAGGTTATCTCTGAACGGTACACAATTCACACGGCTTATTCAAAAAACTGACTGATTTTCGCTTTTAAGATATCAATGGCAATACGGTTTTTACCGCCGCGAGGCACGATAATATCGGCGTATTGTTTCGAAGGCTCAATAAATTGCAGGAACATCGGGCGAACGGTTTTCTGATATTGCGCCATCACGGAGTCCATGGAGCGGCCGCGTTCGTTAACGTCGCGTTTAATACGCCGCATCAGGCAGATATCCAGCGGAGTGTCGACGAAAATCGAGAAGTTCATAGATTCGCGCAAACGGGCGTCGGTGAGCAGCAAAATCCCTTCAAGGATAATCACCTTCTTGGGCTCGATACGGATCGTTTCCTGGGTGCGGGTATGTTCCACGTAGCTGTAGACGGGCAGCTCAATCGCCTCGCCGCGCTTCAGCGCTTCCAGATGCTGGAACAGCAGGCTGTGATCCATCGCACTGGGGTGGTCGTAGTTGGTTTTTACGCGCTCTTCCATCGAAAGATGGGATTGATCTTTGTAATAGCTATCTTCGGGAATCACACCGATATGCTCATCACCCACTTGTTCACGCAGTTCGCGATAAAGCGTACTGGCAATAAGACTTTTACCTGAAGCCGATGCGCCGGCGATGCCTATGATGACGCACTGATGAGACTTATCAGTCATAAATTTAGCGACCTGATTAACCTGGATGTAAGGAAGGACGACGCCGGAGCGTCAAACGCGGCAATTATAGGGATTTCGGGGGCGTGATACCAGTCGAATGCGCAGGTTATGCGAGGCGGGCTGAAAAGCGCCGTTTCACGCCTTTAGCGAAATTTTTACGCGCGGTTTTTCGCCATTTCATCACCCTTCTTCGCAGAGTAACTATTTTATAAGTCTATGAAGTCAAAATCTGACCACTCAGCATATGAATTGTAAAATGTTTGTACTAGCATAAACCAAATTATTAATTTCACGCGTCCGGACCTGGCTCCTGACAACATGGCGTCCCTGGATAGAGCGGTAATGAATAAACAATACCAGCGGGTTTTGGTTACTACCCCACATCCTTTACTGCGGCTTGTCTGTCTGGGTCTGGTCACGTTCATCTTCACCTTATTTTCCCTCGAGCTGACTCGCTTCGGTACGCTGCTGGCGCCACTATGGTTCCCGACTTCAATTATGATGGTGGCGTTTTACCGCCATGCGGGAAAAATGTGGCCCGGCATTGCGCTCGCCTGCTCCTTTGGCAATATTTTTGCCTCGTGGATGCTCTTCTCATGGGCATCGATCAATATCACCTACACGGCGATCAATATCATTGAGGCCACGGTTGGCGCGCTGTTACTGCGTAAGCTGCTCCCCTGGTATAATCCGCTGCAAAACCTCAACGACTGGGTCCGGCTTGCCCTCGGCAGTGCCCTGGTGCCGCCGCTGGTGGGGGGCGTTCTGGTTCATTTTCTGGTGCCGAGCGCGGAGCCGCTGCGTAATTTCCTTGTCTGGGTACTTTCAGAAGCCATTGGCGCACTGGCGCTGGTGCCGTTAGGTCTGCTGTTTAAGCCGCATTACCTGCTGCGCCACCGCAACCCGAAACTGCTGCTGGAAACGTTGGTGACCCTGGTCGTCACGCTGGTTCTTAGCTGGACGGCAATCACCTGGCTGCCGTGGCCATTCACCTGCATTATCGTTCTACTGATGTGGAGCGCGGTCCGTCTGCCGCGTATGGAAGCGTTCCTGATATTTTTATTCACCATCATGATGGTGTCCCTGATGATGGCGCGAAATCCGCTCTCCATGACGCCCTCCACCATGATCGTCACCTTCAACGCGCCGTGGCTCCCCTTCCTGATGATGCTGCTCCCCGCCAACATTATGACGATGGTGATGTATGCCTTCCGGGCCGAGCGTAAACATATTACGGAAAGCGAAGAACGTTTTCGCAATGCGATGGAGTATTCCGCGATTGGTATGGCGCTGGTGGGCATTGAGGGCCAGTGGCTCCAGGCCAACAAGGCTCTGTGCAATTTCCTCGGTTACAGCCAGTCCGAGCTTCAGTCGCTCACGTTCCAGCAGTTAACCTGGCCGGAAGATTTAAATACCGACCTGGAGCAGCTGCAACAGCTGATTCACGGCGAGATCAACACCTACACCCTCGAAAAACGCTACTACACCCGCAGCGGCGAGGTGGTGTGGGCGCTGCTGGCCGTCTCCGTTGTGCGCCATGCCGACGGCACCCCGCTCTACTTTATTGCCCAGATTGAAGACATCAACGATCTGAAACAGACCGAGTGGGTGAATAAGCGTCTGATGGAGCGTATCACTCTCGCTAACGAAGCCGGCGGAATCGGGATTTGGGAGTGGGATCTCGAGCCGGACGTAATCAGCTGGGATAAACGGATGTTTGAGCTGTACGAGATCCCCTCGCACATTAAACCCACCTGGCAGCTCTGGCATGCGGCCATGGTGCCTGAAGATCGTACGCACGCCGAACAGGTCCTGCGTGAGTCACTCCAGGCCAGGGTACCTTTCAAGCTGGAATTTCGCATTCGCGTCAAGGATGGCATTCGCCACATTCGTTCGCTGGCGAACCGGGTGCTGAACAAACAGGGCGAAGTGGAGCGGCTGTTAGGGATCAACATGGATATGACCGAGGTGAAGCAGCTGAACGAGGCGCTGTTCCAGGAAAAAGAGCGCCTGCATATCACCCTCGACTCTATCGGCGAAGCGGTGCTGTGTACCGACATCGACATGAACATCACCTTTATGAACCCGGTCGCCGAGAAGATGAGCGGCTGGTCGCAAAGCGAAGCGCTGGGTCAGCCCATTCTGAAGGTGCTACACATTACCTTCGGCGAGAACGGTCCGTTAATGGAAAACATCCACAGCGGCGATATGTCCCGTACCGATATCGAACAGGATGTGGTGCTTAACTGCCGCAATGGCGGCAGTTTCGACATTCATTACAGCATAACCCCCCTCAGCACTCTGGAAGGACACACCATCGGCTCGGTGCTGGTGATTCAGGACGTCACCGAGTCGCGCAAAATGCTGCGCCAGCTGAGCTACAGCGCTTCCCATGACGCCCTTACCCACCTGGCGAACCGCGTCAGCTTTGAAAACCATCTTAAGCGCCTGTTGCAGACGGTACAGGAGACCCATCAGCGTCACGCGCTGGTCTTTATCGATCTTGACCGTTTTAAGGCGGTGAACGATACGGCAGGCCACGCGGCGGGCGACGCTCTCCTGCGCGAACTCTCTTCGCTGATGCTGACCATGCTGCGCTCCAGCGACGTGCTGGCGCGTCTGGGCGGCGACGAGTTTGGCCTGCTGCTGCCGGACTGCAACGTCGAAAGCGCACGCTATATTGCGGGCCGGTTGATCGACGCCATCAACAACTATCATTTTTCCTGGGAAGGACGCCTGCACCGCATTGGCGCCAGCGCGGGGATTACGCTGATTGACGACACCAATTACCAGGCTGCGGAAGTGATGTCTCAGGCCGATATCGCCTGCTACGCCTCGAAAAACAGCGGGCGCGGCGTGGTCACCGTCTACGAACCCCAGCAGGAGCGGATCCACAGCACGCGCAGCATGATGTCGCTGGATGAGCAGTGGCACATGATTAAAGATAACCATCTGCTGATGATCGCCCGCAGCGTCGCCTCGCCGCGCATTCCCGAGAGCAGTAGCTTCTGGCTGATTTCCTTGCGGCTGTGGACCAGCCAGGGGGAAGTGCTGGAAGAGCATGCCTTCCGCGCCGGGCTGGCGGAACCGGAGCTGCTGCACGCCCTGGACCGACGGATATTCAGCGAATTTTTCCGTACCTATGCCGCACAGGTGGCGGCCAAAGGAATGGGCGTCGCGCTGCCGCTCTCAGAAGCGGGTTTAGCCAGCGTCACGCTGGTGGATGAGCTGCTCGACCTGATCACCAGAGGTCCGCTGCCGGCGCGGCTGCTGCATCTGGCGATCGCCGTTGATGTGCTGAGCAATACGGATGAAAACGTGCAGCAGGGTCTGCAAAAGCTTCGTCAGGCCGGCTGTCGCGTGGTGCTGACCCGGGTCGGACGCGATATGAACGTCTTCAGCCAGCTCAGCGCCAACACCGCCGATTATCTGCTGCTGGATACAGACATGGTGACCAACGTCCACGGCAATCTGATGGATGAGATGATGGTGACAATCATTCAGGGCCACGCCCAGCGTCTGGGCATAAAAACCATTGCCGGGCCATGCCATCAGTCGATCATGATGGATACGCTGTCGGGCATCGGCGTTGATTTTATTTACGGCGACACCATCGGGGAAGCGCAGCCGCTTGATCTACTGCTGAATACCAGCTATTTCGCCATCAACTGACGGCGACCAGCCGTCGGTGTACCAGATATGTAACAGCGCATACGAGCGCCACGGCTGCCAGCGTTCGGCATAGCGACGGATCTGCGCGGGCGTCATACCGGCAAAGCGCTGTTTAATCAGATAGTCATCCGGCAGGAAAACATCCTTCGCCTGCCAGCCGCGCAGGGCCAGATAATTCGCGGTCCAGCGCCCGATGCCGGGGCGCTGCTGTAGCGCCTTCATCCCGGCCTCAACGTTCGCAGGCGGGAACAGCGGGAATTCACCGTCCACCACCGACTGCGCCAGATGAATCAACGACTCCGCACGCCTGAGCGGCATCCCGAGGGCTTTCAACGCCAGCGGATCTGCCGCGGCCAGCACCTCTGGCGGAGGAAAGCAGAGATAGCCCGGCGCATCCTCAATGGGTTCACCGCACAGCGCCACCACCCGTGACGCCAGTTTTGCCGCCATCGCCACGCTCACCAGTTGCCCGAGAATGGCGCGCACGCCCTGCTCGTATGCATCCATCGCGCCGGGCAAACGTAAGCCCGGCCGCGCCGCGCCGAGCTCGCCGAGAGTCTGCGCAATGTGCAGCGGGTCGCAATCGAGGTCAAACAGGCGGGAGATGCGGTCGAGGCAGATATCCGCCACCGGGATCAGGCCAGGGCTGAGCGACACCGCCAGCGTAGGGGTTGCGCTGTCTGGCGTAACCCGGAAAACGCCCTGGTGCCCGGCATAGCCAAAACTGCGCTCGTAGTAATCCTCCGTAACGGTCTCAACCCCCGTGACCGCACGCGCGGCAAGAAAGCCAAACATCCACGACCAGTCGTAGGGCGGTTGCCAGTTCAGGGTGTACATCGTCTCTCCTTTTGTATTTACCTCAGCATAAACCGAAAGATCGCCTTGCGCCTTGCTTTCATATTCCTGTTGTCGCCTGGCAGACATTTCGCTAAAGTCTCGCCCCTTCTCACCGGCATGGGGATTTATTGTGTTTATTGGATTCGACTACGGCACCGCAAACTGCTCGGTTGCGATAATGCAAAACGGACAACCGCAGCTCCTGAAAATGGAAAACGGCAGTACGCTGTTGCCGTCAATGCTTTGTGCGCCCACGCGTGAAGCGGTGAGCGAGTGGCTGTTCCGCCACCATCAGGTTCCGGCCACGGCGGCGGAGACCCAGGCGCTGCTGCGCCGTGCGGTCAGCTTTAACCGCGAGGAAGATATCGACGTTACCCCGTCCAGCGTGCAGTTCGGCCTCTCTTCCCTCGGGCAGTACATTGAAGACCCGGAAGAGGTCTACTTCGTTAAATCGCCGAAATCCTTCCTCGGCGCCAGCGGCCTGAAGCCGCAGCAGGTGGCGATGTTTGAAGATCTGGTCTGCGCGATGATGCTGCACATTCGCAATCAGGCGCAGTCTCAGGTGCCGGATGACATCACCCAGGCGGTGATTGGCCGTCCGATTAACTTTCAGGGGCTGGGCGGCGACGAAGCCAACCAGCAGGCGCAGGGGATCCTTGAGCGTGCAGCGCACCGGGCAGGCTTCCGTGACGTGGTGTTCCAGTATGAGCCGGTTGCGGCGGGGCTGGATTTTGAAGCCACGCTGACGGAAGAGAAACGGGTGCTGGTGGTGGACATCGGCGGCGGTACGACGGACTGTTCATTACTGCTGATGGGTCCCCAGTGGCATCACCGTCGCGATCGTGAAAATAGTCTGCTGGGGCACAGCGGCTGCCGCGTGGGCGGTAACGATCTTGATATTGCCCTGGCCTTCAAGAGCCTGATGCCGCTGCTCGGTATGGGCGGTCAAACCGAGAAAGGCATCGCCCTGCCGATCCTGCCGTGGTGGAACGCGATTGCTATCAACGACGTCCCTGCCCAGAGTGATTTTTACAGCACCGCGAATGGCCGTTTCCTCAACGATCTGGTGCGTGATGCGCAGGATGCAGAGAAGGTCGCGCTGCTGTATAAGGTGTGGCGTCAACGTCTGAGCTACCGGGTCGTGCGCACCGCCGAAGAGAGCAAAATCGCCCTTTCCGATCGTCCAGAGCATGCGGTTTCGCTGCCGTTTATCAGTGACGATCTGGCTACGGCTATCACTCAGGAAGGGCTGGAAATGGCGCTCACTCAGCCGCTTCAGCGTATTCTGGAGCAGGTGCAGCTGGCGCTTGAGAACGGCAACGTGAAGCCGGACGTAATTTACCTGACTGGCGGTAGCGCCCGTTCGCCGCTGATCAAGAAAGCGCTGGCGGAACAGCTGCCGGGTATCCCGATTGCCGGCGGCGATGACTTTGGCTCCGTTACGGCAGGGCTGGCGCGCTGGGCGCAGGTGGTGTTTAGCTAATGGGGTTGTGCCGGGTGGCGGCTTCGCCTTACCCGGCCAACAAGATCCTCCAACCGTAGGCCGGGTAAGCGCAGCGCCACCCGGCGAAGGCGAAACAGCGCGCCACACTCAGACAATTCCCGACAGTCTTCCATATTTCCTCCATTTTTTCGCTGTGTTAGCTGACTAAACTAGTATCATTCCCCGAAAGAGTTTCAGGATGAGAACGTATAACGATGAAAGGCAGTAACAAATCCCGCTGGGCAATCGCCGTTGGTCTGATTGTGGTGGTCCTGGCCGCCGCCTGGTATTGGCACAGCCAGTCCGCGAACTCCACGGCACCTGCTGGCGCTAATAGCCCCTCACAACGCTCAACGGGCGGCGGGCGCCACGCTATGCGCGGCGGTGCGCTGGCACCGGTGCAGGCGGCAACGGCGGTGAATAAAGCGGTGCCTCGTTATCTCTCCGGGCTGGGAACCATCACCGCCGCCAACACCGTGACGGTACGTAGCCGCGTGGACGGTCAGCTGATGGCCATCCATTTCCAGGAAGGTCAGCAGGTAAAAGCCGGCGATCTGCTGGCGGAAATCGATCCAAGCCAGTTTAAGGTTGCCCTGGCGCAGGCGCAGGGGCAGCTCGCGAAAGACAAAGCCACCCTCGCCAATGCCCGCCGCGATTTAGCCCGCTATCAGCAGCTGGTAAAAACCAACCTCGTGTCGCGCCAGGAGCTGGACACCCAGCAGTCTCTGGTCAGTGAATCTCAGGGCACCATCAAGGCCGACGAAGCCGCGGTCGCCAGCGCCCAGCTCCAGCTCGACTGGAGCCGGATCACCGCGCCGATTGACGGCCGCGTGGGCCTGAAACAGGTCGATATCGGGAACCAAATCTCCAGCGGCGATACCACGAGCATCGTGGTGATCACCCAGACGCACCCTATCGATCTCGTTTTTACCCTGCCGGAAAGCGACATTGCGACGGTGATACAGGCGCAGAAGGCCGGAAAAGCGCTGGTGGTTGAAGCCTGGGATCGGACCAACAAGCAGAAGCTGAGCGAAGGTTCGCTGTTGAGCCTGGATAACCAGATCGACACCACCACCGGCACCATCAAGCTAAAAGCACGCTTCAACAATCAGGACGATGCCCTGTTCCCGAATCAGTTCGTCAACGCGCGAATGCTGGTCGCGACCGAAGAAAACGCGGTAGTGATCCCGACGGCGGCCCTGCAAATGGGGAGTGAAGGCAACTTTGTCTGGGTGCTGAACAGCGAAAACAAGGTCAGCAAACATCTGGTGAAAACCGGCATCCAGGACAGCCAGACGGTGGTGATCAGCGCCGGGCTGTCCGCTGGCGACCGCGTCGTGACCGACGGTATTGACCGTCTGACCGAAGGGGCGCAGGTCGAGGTGGTGGAAGCGCAGAATACAGGAGCAAAAGCCTGATGCAGGTGATGCCGCCGAGCTCTACAGGTGGGCCATCACGCCTGTTTATCTTACGTCCGGTTGCGACGACCCTGTTGATGGTGGCGATCCTGCTGGCCGGGATCATTGGCTACCGTTTTCTGCCCGTGTCGGCGCTGCCGGAAGTGGACTACCCGACCATTCAGGTTGTCACCCTCTATCCGGGCGCCAGTCCGGATGTGGTGACGTCCGCCATCACCGCCCCGCTGGAGCGTCAGTTTGGCCAGATGTCTGGCCTGAAGCAAATGTCCTCCCAGAGCTCCGGTGGCGCTTCGGTCGTCACGCTTCAGTTCCAGCTCACGCTGTCGCTGGACGTCGCTGAGCAGGAGGTGCAGGCCGCGATTAACGCCGCCACAAACCTGCTGCCGTCTGACCTGCCGAATCCACCTGTTTACAGCAAGGTCAACCCGGCGGATCCGCCGATCATGACCCTTGCCGTCACCTCCTCCGCCATGCCGATGACCCAGGTGGAAGACATGGTTGAAACCCGCGTGGCGCAGAAGATTTCGCAGGTGACCGGCGTGGGGCTGGTGACGCTGGCGGGCGGTCAACGCCCCGCCGTGCGCGTCAAACTGAATGCCCAGGCCATTGCCGCGCTGGGGTTAACCAGCGAAACCATTCGCACCGCCATCAGCAGCGCCAACGTCAACTCAGCGAAGGGTTCGCTGGACGGCCCGACCCGCGCGGTCACGCTCTCCGCCAACGACCAGATGCAGTCCGCCGATGAGTACCGTCAGCTGATCATTGCCTACCAGAACGGCGCGCCGATCCGTTTGGGCGACGTGGCAACCGTTGAACAAGGCGCGGAAAACAGCTGGCTCGGGGCGTGGGCCAATAAGCAGCAGGCGATTGTCATGAACGTTCAGCGCCAGCCGGGCGCGAACATCATTGATACCGCCGACAGCATTCGCACCATGCTGCCGCAGCTGGTGGAAAGCCTGCCAAAATCGGTCAGCGTGAAAGTGCTCTCTGACCGCACCACGAATATTCGCGCGTCAGTGACCGACACCCAGTTCGAGCTGATGCTGGCGATTGCGCTGGTGGTGATGATCATCTACCTGTTCCTGCGCAACGTCCCGGCAACCATCATTCCCGCCGTCGCCGTGCCGCTCTCGCTGGTCGGAACGTTCGCGGTGATGGTGTTCCTCGACTTCTCGATTAACAACCTGACGCTGATGGCGCTCACCATCGCCACCGGGTTTGTGGTGGACGACGCCATCGTGGTAATCGAGAACATCTCGCGCTATATCGAAAAAGGTGAAAAGCCGTTAGCCGCCGCGCTGAAGGGCGCGGGGGAGATCGGCTTTACCATTATCTCGCTCACCTTCTCGCTGATTGCGGTGCTGATCCCGCTGCTGTTTATGGGCGATATCGTCGGGCGGCTATTCCGCGAGTTTGCCGTGACGCTGGCGGTCGCCATTCTGATCTCTGCCGTGGTGTCGCTGACGCTGACGCCGATGATGTGCGCCCGCATGCTGTGCCACGAGTCCCTGCGCAAGCAAAACCGCTTCTCGCGCGCCTCCGAGCGGATGTTCGAGCGCATTATCGCCGCCTACGGCCGCGTGCTGGCGAAAGTGCTGAACCATCCGTGGGCAACGCTCGGCGTGGCGCTCGGCACCCTGGCGCTCAGCGTCATGCTGTGGATTTTCATTCCGAAAGGCTTCTTCCCGATTCAGGACAACGGCATTATTCAGGGCACGCTTCAGGCGCCGCAGACGGTCTCCTTCGCCAACATGGCGCAGCGCCAGCAGCAGGTGTCTGAGATCATCATGAAAGATCCGGCCGTGGAAAGCCTGACTGCCTACGTGGGCGTGGACGGCACCAACCCGTCGCTCAACAGCGCGCGCCTGCAAATTAACCTTAAACCGCTCGATGACCGCGACGATCGCGTTAACGCGGTGATTGAACGCCTGCAAAGCGCGGTGGCGCGCGTGCCGGGCATTGAGCTGTATCTGCAACCGATCCAGGATTTAACCATTGATACGCAGGTGAGCCGCACGCAGTACCAGTTTACGCTCCAGGCCACCTCGCTTGAGGCACTGAGCACCTGGGTGCCGCAGCTGGTGGACAAGCTGAAAGCACTGCCGCAGGTTTCTGACGTCAGCAGCGACTGGCAGGATAAAGGGCTGGCGGCGTACGTGAACGTCAACCGCGATACCGCCAGCCGTCTGGGCATTACCATGTCCGACGTGGATAACGCCCTGTATAACGCCTTTGGCCAGCGCCTGATCTCCACCATCTATACCCAGGCCAACCAGTATCGCGTGGTGCTGGAACATAACACCGAAAACACGCCCGGGCTGGCCGCGCTGGACACGGTGCGCCTGACCAGCAAAGACGGCGGGATTGTGCCGCTCAGCGCCATTGCCAGCGTGGAAGAGCGCCACACCCCACTGTCGATTAACCATCTCGATCAGTTCCCGTCCACCACCATTTCGTTCAACGTGCCGGACGGGTATTCCCTGGGCGAAGCGGTGGAGGCCATTCTGGGCGCGGAGAAAGAACTCAGCTTCCCGTCCGATATTCAGACCCAGTTCCAGGGCAGTACGCTGGCGTTCCAGGCCGCGCTGGGCAGCACCGTCTGGCTGATTGTCGCGGCGGTGGTGGCGATGTATATCGTGCTTGGCGTGCTGTATGAAAGCTTTATCCATCCGATCACCATCCTCTCCACCCTGCCGACAGCGGGCGTGGGGGCGTTGCTGGCGCTGATGCTGGCGGGGAGCGAGCTGGACGTCATTGCGATCATCGGCATCATCCTGCTTATCGGCATTGTGAAGAAAAACGCCATCATGATGATCGACTTTGCGCTGGCCGCCGAGCGCGAGCAGGGTATGGCGCCGCGCGAGGCCATTTACCAGGCCTGTCTGCTGCGTTTTCGTCCGATCCTGATGACCACCCTCGCCGCCCTGCTGGGCGCGCTGCCGCTGATGCTGAGCACCGGCGTGGGGGCCGAACTGCGCCGTCCGCTGGGCATCGGGATGGTGGGCGGCCTGCTGGTGAGCCAGGTGCTGACGCTGTTTACCACGCCGGTTATCTACCTGCTGTTTGACCGTCTGGCCCTGTGGACGAAAAGCCGCTTCCCGAAACGTGAAGAGGAGGCGTAAGTGAAGTTTTTCGCCCTCTTCATTTACCGTCCGGTGGCGACGATTTTACTCTCCGTCGCTATTACCCTGTGCGGCGTGCTGGGCTTCCGGCTGCTGCCGGTGGCCCCGCTGCCGCAGGTCGATTTCCCGGTGATCATGGTCAGCGCCTCGCTGCCGGGTGCCTCGCCGGAAACCATGGCGTCATCGGTGGCGACGCCGCTTGAGCGCTCGCTTGGGCGAATTGCCGGGGTTAACGAGATGACCTCCAGCAGTTCGCTGGGCAGCACGCGCATCATTCTGGAATTTAACTTCGACCGGGACATCAACGGCGCGGCGCGTGACGTGCAGGCCGCGATAAACGCCGCCCAAAGCCTGCTGCCAAGCGGCATGCCGAGCCGTCCAACCTACCGCAAGGCTAACCCGTCCGACGCGCCGATCATGATCCTGACGCTCACGTCAGAGACCTACTCCCAGGGCGAGCTGTATGATTTTGCCTCCACCCAGCTGGCGCAAACCATCGCCCAGATTGACGGCGTGGGCGACGTGGACGTCGGCGGCAGCTCCCTGCCCGCCGTGCGCGTGGGGCTGAATCCGCAGGCGCTGTTTAACCAGGGCGTATCGCTGGACGACGTGCGTTCCGCCATCAGCAACGCCAACGTGCGTAAGCCGCAGGGCGCGATTGAGGACAACAGCCACCGCTGGCAGATCCAGACCAACGACGAGCTGAAAACCGCCGCCGAGTATCAGCCGTTGATTATTCACTACAACAACGGCGCGGCGGTGCGCCTGAGCGACGTCGCCAGCGTCACCGATTCGGTGCAGGACGTGCGTAACGCCGGGATGACCAACGCCAAACCGGCGATTTTGCTGATGATCCGCAAGCTGCCGGAAGCCAACATCATCCAGACGGTGAACAGCATCCGCGCGCGCCTGCCGGAACTCCAGGAAACGATTCCGGCGGCCATCGACCTCCAGATTGCGCAGGACCGCTCCCCTACCATCCGCGCCTCGCTTGAGGAGGTAGAGCAAACGCTGATCATCTCCGTCGCGCTGGTGATCCTGGTGGTGTTCCTGTTCCTGCGCTCGGGGCGCGCCACGCTGATCCCGGCGGTGGCGGTTCCGGTATCGCTGATAGGCACCTTTGCCGCCATGTACCTGTGTGGGTTTAGTCTTAACAACCTGTCGCTGATGGCGCTGACGATTGCCACCGGGTTTGTAGTGGATGACGCCATCGTGGTGCTGGAGAATATCTCGCGCCATCTGGAAGCGGGCATGAAGCCGCTCCAGGCGGCGCTTCAGGGGACGCGCGAAGTGGGCTTCACGGTCCTGTCCATGAGCCTGTCGCTGGTGGCGGTGTTCCTGCCGCTGCTGCTGATGGGCGGCCTGCCGGGGCGACTGCTGCGCGAATTTGCCGTCACGCTTTCCGTCGCCATCGGTATCTCCCTGGTGATTTCGCTGACGCTGACGCCGATGATGTGCGGCTGGATGCTAAAGCGCAGCCAACCGCACTCGCAGCCGCGCAGGAAAGGCTTTGGCCGCGTCCTGATAGCAATGCAGTCCGGCTATGGCAAATCGCTGAAATGGGTGCTGAACCACACGCGTCTTGTCGGGCTGGTGCTGATGGGCACCATTGTGCTCAACGTCTGGATGTATATCACCATCCCGAAAACCTTCTTCCCGGAGCAGGATACCGGCGTGCTGATGGGCGGTATTCAGGCGGACCAGAGTATTTCGTTCCAGGCGATGCGGGGCAAACTGCAAGACTTTATGAAAATCATCCGGGAAGATCCGGCCGTGGATAACGTCACCGGCTTTACCGGCGGCTCACGCGTTAACAGCGGGATGATGTTTATTACCCTTAAGCCGCGCGGTGAACGTCACGAAACGGCGCAGCAGATCATTGACCGCCTGCGGCTGAAGCTCGCCAAAGAGCCGGGGGCAAATCTGTTTTTGATGGCCGTTCAGGATATCCGCGTCGGCGGACGACAGGCTAACGCCAGCTATCAGTATACCCTGCTCTCAGATGACTTAGCTGCCCTGCGCGAGTGGGAGCCTAAGATCCGTAAAGCGCTGGCCGCGCTGCCGCAGCTGGCGGACGTGAACTCCGACAGCCAGAATAACGGCGCGGAGATGGCGCTCACCTACGATCGCGAAACCATGTCCCGCCTGGGCATTAACGTTGAAGCGGCCAACAGCCTGCTTAACAACGCCTTCGGGCAGCGTGAAGTCTCCACCATCTATCAGCCGATGAACCAGTACAAGGTGGTGATGGAAGTTGATCCGCGCTACACCCAGGACATCAGCGCGCTGGACAAGATGTTTGTGATCAATAATGACGGCAAGGCGATCCCGCTGTCGTACTTCGCCAGCTGGCAGCCGTCGAACGCGCCGCTGTCGGTGAACCACCAGGGGCTTTCCGCCGCCTCGACCGTGTCGTTTAACCTGCCAACCGGCTCGTCGCTGTCTGAGGCCAGCGACGCCATCAACCGCGCCATGACCCAGCTCGGGGTGCCCTCCTCCGTGCGCGGCAGCTTTGCCGGTACGGCGCAGGTGTTCCAGGACACCATGAACTCGCAGGTCATTTTGATACTGGCGGCTATTGCCACGGTTTATATCGTGCTGGGCGTGCTGTACGAAAGCTATGTGCACCCGTTGACCATTCTCTCCACGCTGCCTTCTGCGGGCGTGGGGGCGCTGCTGGCGCTGGAGCTGTTCGGTGCCCCGTTCAGCCTAATCGCGCTCATCGGGATCATGCTATTAATAGGTATTGTGAAGAAAAACGCGATTATGATGGTCGACTTTGCCCTGGACGCCCAGCGTAACGGCAACCTGACGCCGGACGAGGCGATATTCCAGGCCTGTCTGCTGCGTTTTCGCCCGATCATGATGACCACGCTGGCCGCGCTGTTCGGTGCGCTACCGCTGGTTATATCCGGCGGTGACGGCTCTGAACTGCGCCAGCCGCTGGGGATCACGATTGTCGGCGGCCTGGTGATGAGCCAGCTGCTGACGCTCTACACCACGCCGGTAGTCTATCTGTTCTTTGACCGACTGCGGCTGCGTTTTTCGCGTAAAAAGAGAACTACGGTGACCGAGTAAATGACCGACCTACCCAGTAACGTTCGCTGGCAATTGTGGATCGTCGCGTTCGGCTTCTTTATGCAGTCGCTGGACACGACCATCGTGAACACCGCCCTTCCCTCGATGGCGAAAAGCCTGGGGGAGAGCCCGCTGCACATGCATATGGTGATTGTCGCCTACGTGCTGACGGTCGCCGTGATGCTGCCCGCCAGCGGCTGGCTGGCGGATAAAGTCGGTGTGAGAAACATCTTCTTCACCGCCATTGTGCTGTTTACCACCGGGTCGCTGTTTTGCGCCCAGGCCAATACCCTCGACCAGTTGGTGATGGCGCGCGTGCTACAGGGCGTCGGCGGCGCGATGATGGTGCCCGTCGGGCGGTTAACGGTGATGAAAATTGTTCCGCGCACGCAGTATATGGCGGCGATGACCTTCGTCACCTTGCCCGGTCAGGTCGGCCCGCTGCTTGGCCCGGCGCTGGGCGGGATTCTGGTGGAGTATGCCTCCTGGCACTGGATCTTCCTGATCAACCTGCCGGTCGGTATTATCGGCGCGATTGCCACTCTGACGCTGATGCCGAACTATAAAATGCAGACCCGGCGCTTTGATTTCGTTGGCTTTATCCTGCTGGCGGCTGGCATGGCGACGCTCACCCTGGCCCTCGACGGGCAAAAAGGGCTGGGGATCTCCTCCCTGTCGCTCGCCCTGCTGGTGGCGCTGGGGATCACCGCGATTCTCTGGTATCTGTGGCATGCCAGAGGCAACGCTAACGCGCTGTTCAGCCTGAATCTGTTCAGGAATCCCACCTACCGTCTTGGTCTGTTCGGCAGCTTTGCCGGACGCATCGGCAGCGGCATGTTGCCGTTTATGACGCCGGTGTTTTTACAGATTGGGATGGGCTTCTCGCCGTTCCACGCCGGGCTGATGATGATCCCGATGGTGCTCGGCAGCATGGGGATGAAGCGTATTGTGGTGCAGGTGGTGAACCGCTTCGGCTATCGCCGGGTGCTGGTGGCCGCCACGATCGGGCTGGCGCTGGTCTGCCTGCTGTTTATGGCCGTGGCGCTGCTGGGCTGGTACTACATCCTGCCGCTGGTGCTGTTCTGCCAGGGGATCATCAACTCCATGCGCTTCTCGTCGATGAACACCCTGACGCTAAAAGATCTGCCGGACGAGCTGGCGAGCAGTGGTAACAGCCTGCTGTCGATGATCATGCAGCTCTCCATGAGCGTGGGGGTCACGGTCGCCGGATTGCTGCTCGGCATGTACGGTCAGCACCATCTCAGCGCCGACACCCCCGTCGCGCATCAGGTCTTTTTATACACTTACCTCAGCATGGCGGTAATTATCGCCCTGCCCGCTTTTATCTTTGCCAGAGTACCGAATGACACGACCAAAAACGTCGTGATCCGACGCGGCAAAAGGAGTGCACCATGAAATTCTGGCGTCCGGGGATCACCGGTAAGCTTTTTGTGGCGATTTTCGCCACCTGTATCGTTCTGCTGATTACCATGCACTGGGCGGTGCGGGTCAGCTTTGAGCGCGGCTTTATTGACTACATTAAGCACGGTAACGAACAGCGACTACAGGGCTTAAGCGACGCGCTGGGCGAACAGTATAGCCTGCACGGTAACTGGCGTTTTCTGCGCAATAACGATCGCTTTGTGTTTCAAATCCTGCGATCGCTGGAGCACGATAATGACGACGACCGCCCGGGGCCGGGCATGCCGCCGCACGGCTGGCGCACCCAGTTCTGGGTGATTGATCAGGAGATGCGCGTGCTCGTTGGCCCACGCTCTCCGGTACCGCCGGACGGCACAAAGCGCGCCATTACCTCGAACGGCGCGACGGTGGGCTGGGTTATCGCCTCGCCGGTCGAGCGGCTGACGCGCAACACCGACATCAACTTTGACCGCCAGCAGCGTCAGACCAGCTGGCTGATTGTCGCGCTTTCTACCCTGCTTGCGGCGCTAGCCACCTTCCCGCTGGCGCGCGGCCTGCTGGCGCCGGTTAAGCGCCTGGTGGAAGGCACGCACAAGCTGGCGGCGGGTGATTTCTCGACCCGCGTTGACACCCGCAGCCAGGATGAACTGGGCAAGCTGGCGCAGGACTTCAACCAGCTCGCCAGCACGCTGGAAAAAAACCAGCAGATGCGCCGCGATTTTATGGCCGACATTTCGCACGAGCTGCGCACCCCGCTGGCGGTGCTGCGCGGCGAGCTGGAGGCGATTCAGGACGGCGTGCGGCAGTTCACCCCCGAGTCCGTGGCCTCGCTACAAGCGGAAGTCGGCACGCTGACCAAGCTGGTGGACGATCTGCATCAGCTTTCCATGTCCGACGAAGGCGCCCTGGCCTACCAGAAAGCCCCAGTCGACGTGATCAATATCCTTGAAGTTGTGACCGGCGCATTCCGCGAGCGCTTCGCCAGCCGTGACCTGAAAATCAACCTTTCGCTGCCGGACAGCGCGGTGGTATTTGGCGACAGAGATCGCCTGATGCAGCTGTTCAATAATCTGCTGGAGAACAGCCTCCGCTACACCGACGGCGGCGGCGCGCTGCATATCTCCGGCAGGCAGGAAAACGGGCGCTTTGCCCTGACCTTTGCGGACTCCGCCCCTGGCGTGAAAGATGCGCAGCTGGAAAAACTGTTCGAGCGCTTCTATCGTACCGAAGGTTCACGCAACCGCGCCAGCGGCGGTTCCGGCCTTGGGCTGGCGATTTGCGTTAACATTGTTGAGGCCCACGGCGGCACCATCCGCGCCGCCCATTCGCCTTTTGGCGGGGTTAGCATTACAGTAGAGTTACCTCTGGAACGGGATTTATCGAGGGAAGCATGACCGAGTTACCGATTGACGACAACACACCGCGTATTTTGATCGTGGAAGACGAGCCTAAACTTGGACAACTGCTGATCGACTATTTGCGTGCCGCAAGTTACGCGCCAACGCTTATCAGCCACGGCGACCAGGTGCTGCCCTACGTGCGCCAGACGCCGCCGGATCTGATCCTGCTGGATCTGATGCTGCCGGGTACCGACGGCCTGACCCTGTGCCGGGAAATTCGTCGTTTCTCCGATGTGCCCATCGTGATGGTCACGGCCAAAATCGAAGAGATCGACCGTCTGCTGGGGCTAGAAATCGGCGCCGACGATTACATCTGCAAGCCTTACAGCCCGCGGGAGGTGGTCGCTCGGGTGAAAACCATCCTCCGCCGCTGTAAGCCGCAGCGTGAATTGCAGGTGCTGGATGCGCAAAGCCCGCTGATCGTCGATGAAAGCCGCTTCCAGGCGAGCTGGCGCAGCAAACTATTGGATCTCACCCCAGCGGAGTTCCGCCTGCTGAAAACGCTCTCCCACGAGCCGGGAAAAGTGTTTTCCCGCGAACAGCTGCTCAACCATCTGTATGACGATTACCGCGTAGTGACCGACCGCACCATCGACAGTCACATCAAAAACCTGCGCCGCAAGCTGGAGGCACTGGACGCCGACCAGTCGTTTATTCGCGCGGTGTACGGCGTGGGTTATCGCTGGGAAGCGGATGCGTGCAGGATTGCCTGAATACCCCCCCCTCACCCCAGCCCTCTCCCTCAAGGGAGAGGGGGCCGTCTGTGCAGGCATTATTTTGTGGGGAACCCTCAGCCCCAAAGGGGAGAGGGTTAGGGTGAGGGGCAAAGCTTTACCTCTCTTCCCCGCAGCGCTACAATGCCCGCCCTTAAAGTGGGGGATCTCCCCTTACCGCTGCACCAGGTGCACGCGGATCTGACCTGTCATCAGAACGAGAACAAACATGTTTAAACCGGAACTCCTTTCCCCGGCGGGAACGCTGCAAAATATGCGTTACGCTTTCGCCTATGGTGCCGACGCCGTTTACGCGGGCCAGCCGCGCTACTCGCTGCGCGTGCGTAACAACGAATTCAACCACGAGAATCTTCAGCTCGGCATCAATGAAGCGCATGCCCTGGGCAAAAAATTCTACGTGGTGGTGAACATCGCGCCGCACAACGCCAAGCTGAAAACGTTCATTCGCGACCTGAAGCCGGTCGTGGAGATGGGGCCGGACGCGCTGATCATGTCGGACCCGGGTTTAATCATGCTGGTTCGGGAGAACTTCCCGGAGATGGACATTCACCTCTCGGTGCAGGCTAACGCCGTCAACTGGGCAACGGTGAAATTCTGGAAACAGATGGGGCTGACCCGCGTCATTCTGTCCCGCGAGCTGTCCCTCGAAGAGATCGAAGAGATCCGCACCCAGGTGCCGGATATGGAGATCGAAATCTTCGTTCACGGCGCGCTGTGCATGGCCTACTCCGGCCGCTGCCTGCTCTCTGGCTACATCAACAAGCGTGACCCGAACCAGGGCACCTGCACCAACGCCTGCCGCTGGGAATATAACGTTCAGGAAGGCAAAGAAGATGACATCGGCAATATCGTGCACAAACACGAGCCGATCCCGGTCACCAACGTTGAGCCAACGCTGGGTATCGGCGCGCCTACCGACAGCGTGTTTATGATCGAAGAAGCCAAACGTCCGGGCGAATACATGACCGCCTTCGAAGACGAGCATGGCACCTACATCATGAACTCCAAAGATCTGCGCGCCATCGCACACGTCGAGCGTTTAACCCAGATGGGCGTACACTCCCTGAAAATCGAAGGCCGCACCAAGTCTTACTACTACTGCGCCCGTACCGCACAGGTGTATCGCAAAGCCATCGACGATGCCGCCGCCGGCAAACCGTTCGACACCAGCCTGCTGGAAACGCTGGAAGGTCTGGCGCATCGCGGCTATACCGAAGGTTTCCTGCGTCGTCACACCCACGACGACTACCAGAACTACGAGCATGGCTACTCTATTTCCGAACGCCAGCAGTTTGTAGGCGACTTCACCGGCGAACGTAAAGGTCCGCTGGCCGCCGTCGCCGTAAAAAACAAATTCACTAAAGGCGACAGCCTGGAGCTGATGACGCCTCAGGGCAACATGAACTTCCGCCTGGAGCACCTGGAAAACAAAAAAGGTGAGGCGATAGAGGTCGCTCCTGGCGACGGCCATGTGGTCTGGCTGCCGGTTCCTGAAGAGGTAGAGCTGGAGTTTGCACTGCTGATGCGTAATTTTGAAGGTGAAAATACCCGAAATCCACACGGCAAATAGTCAATCAACGGGATTTTTTCTCGCCGGGATAATTCTTAGAATCGGATCACATACCGCTTCGTTCAATACGGGTATTATCCCCCCGCTGAAAAACATAACCCATAAATGCTAGCTGTACCAGGAACCACCTCCTTAGCCTGCGTAATCTCCCTTACGCGGGCTTATTTTTTTTACCCCTGAAAGTTAAAATGGAGTTGCGTTGACCTGGTGGGGGGTCGTGTCAGCATTTGGCATAGCATATAAGGGAATCGTACAGACAAAGGATCTGTATCCCATCTTTTAATGGATTAGAGAAGGATGAAAACTATTCGGAACATTCCTAATTGTAAGAGATGGCAGCCCCCTTACTCTTGATTCAAGAACAGCCTACGATTCACCTGGACGGAGAGAGATGAAGTGACATTCCCAGGTCAGTTTTCAAAGGATATTCCAGATTACGAAATCGCACGTAGTCTTGGTCTTGCCTCTGGCTGCGATATAAATTTCACAGCACTTGCAGGTCAACTGGACTGTAGCAGAAATTTTAATCAGGCCGGGATTATCTACTCAGACGGTGCACGTCAGTGGTTAGTACGGCCATCAAGAAGAATCGCGACACCAAACGAAAGCTCGGTTAGTCATGTAGTCATAACCAAAGTAAATGCCTCATTAGTTAACCCTGTTCAGGCAACAACGGCGACGATTAAGTCCCCTTCCCTGGCAACTGAAATTGGTTCAACGGCAATTTCCTGCGGAGCCGCAATACTTACTGTTGTTCTTGCGGCAGGTGCCGGCATGGCTATTCCACTCACCGCAGGGTCTTCCGGTGCTATAGCCGCTGTGATCTTGGCCGGTGGTGTTGCGACAGGAATTCAATGTGCAAATGGGCTTGGCCGCCTGTCGTTGATTGCTATGAATCATGATGACTATGTTGCGTGGATGGACTCCCAGGAGTGGTATACAGCAACCAACACAGCCCTGGATGCGATTTCTCTTGCCGGGGCTGCTGCGGGTTTAAAAAGCGCTGTATTGACCTATCGCCTTCTTAACCGTTCATCGTCTGAGAGTTTGCTCTCTTTATTACAAAAAATGAGCCGGGCTGACCGTACGCGATTAACAGAGGAGATTATTCGTATCCGCAATCCCGGCATCTCGAATTCAGGTGTAAAAGCCGCAATGAAAGCAGGCGTGTATCCTAAACGTTATCCGTCAGAAGCGTTGCAGTTGCTCTTACAGCGTGAGTTGCTGAACACCATTTCAAATTCCTCTGCCTTTGTTGGAAGTGCTATCTCAGGAAATATCAGAAATCCGCAGAATGTTGCACAAACGGGTAAATACATTTTTGGTTTAATTCAGTCTTTTTCATTTACAGGAAGTTATTGACCCGTCCATGATGAAATACATTAAAAATAGCCTTACATTAAGTGCCTTGGTTAACTGTAAAATGGCGACCGATGATCTCCACCAGCTTGAAACATTAAAAGAAGAATTAAAAGATCAGTTCGGCGTTCCTGTGGGCGTACATATGACAGGGATTCCTCTGGCAGTTAGCACATTACTTGCTATTTTTTGCTACGCCATGGTGCAAGTTTCCCTCTGGCTGTTGCTGTTTCGCTGGCTCGGCTTAGCTGAATTTAAGGTTATGATGGGAGTATTCATTGCAGCAATTGTGTATTGTCTGATAGTGATGAGCACGATGTTTCTGACTACACGGGGATCTTTGCCTGGATATAAACTGCATATTTTCGTCATTACGCTGACAGGCATAATCAGCATCGTTTATTTCATCT
Organism: Enterobacter sp. YSU; assembly: GCF_016082135.1. NCBI lineage: Bacteria > Pseudomonadati > Pseudomonadota > Gammaproteobacteria > Enterobacterales > Enterobacteriaceae > Enterobacter > Enterobacter sp. YSU. The sequence goes on along the minus strand of NZ_CP059487.1, from coordinate 3,437,272 downwards.
GGACAGGGATTTCGCTTTTAATCGGCCCTGTTGAGAACTACACACCGCAAATAACCTCTTTGTTGGGGCTGGGTTTTTTCTGTCTGAACATTAAGTGGATGGATTCATCGATTTTTTACCGTTCAATTGCGCTAACGCTACATAATCGGGTCTGGCGTAAGCAGCTCAAAATTGAGGCAAGGCCAACGTCAGGCCTCTAACGTTAACCACAATTGCCATTTGAGTGCCAGTAACAGCCATGTAAGCGCTACGGGGTTCTTTGGTCGGGTTCAAAGGCCCCCTTACGCGGGCTTATTTTTTGCCTTTCATCCTGTTCTTACCCGCTTTTTCCTTCTCTGGGATACACTCTTTCTATAGTTAAAAAAGGGAGCAACCCGGATGGCATCCTATCCAGACAGTTTATTAATTCTCAATGGCAAAAGTGCAGGCAACGATCTGTTGCGCCAGGCGATCACCGAATTGCGTGAAGATGGCGCGCGCATTCACGTGCGGGTGACCTTTGAAAAAGGCGATGCGGCACGCTATATCGACGAAGGCATCAGGTTAGGCGCTGAGACCATCATTTCAGGCGGCGGCGACGGAACAATCAACGAGATCGCTGGTGCGCTTATTGACCTCAACACAGCACATCGCCCGGTGATGGGCATTTTACCGCTCGGTACCGCCAATGATTTTGCCACCAGCGCCGGCATACCTGAGGATTTAGGCAAAGCGCTGCAACTGGCTATCCTCGGGAAAGCGACCGCCGTCGACATTGCGCAGGTGAATGAAAGAACTTGTTTTATCAACATGGCAACGGGCGGTTTCGGCACGCGGATCACCAGCGAAACGCCGGAGAAGCTGAAAGCCGCGCTGGGCGGCGTCTCGTACCTCATTCACGGCCTGATGCGCATGGACACCCTCAAGCCCGACAGCTGTGAAATCCACGGTGAGAACTTCCACTGGCAGGGCGACGCGCTGGTGATTGGTATCGGCAACGGACGTCAGGCAGGCGGCGGACAGCAGCTTTGCCCGGAAGCCCTGATTAATGATGGTCAGCTACAGTTGCGCATTTTTACTGGCGACGGGCTGCTGCCCGCGCTGTTTACGACGCTGACGCAGCCAGAGGAGAGCCCCAATATCATCGCCGGGAAATCCGCGTGGTTTGAAGTGATCGCCCCACACGGCATGACCTTTAACCTTGATGGCGAACCGCTGAGCGGAGAGAAATTCCGCATCGAAGTTGTTCCGGGCGCGTTGCAGTGCCGATTACCGCCGGATTGTCAGCTCTTGCGCTGATGGTTTGCCGGGTGGCGGCTACGCCTTACCCGGCCTACAGGACCGATCGCGTAGCCGCCACCCGGCTACCTAATACACCGCCACCTCCCGCGCCATCTCGCGGGAATACTGCTGTGAGGCATTGACCAGCATCCGCGTATAGTCGGTTTTGGCCTGCCCGGCGACCAGTTCGTCCACCGTCAGGCTTTCAAGGATTTTGCCATACTGCATTACCGCCACCTTCTGACACAGATGGGCAATCACGCCCAGATCGTGGGTGACCATCAGGTAGGTCAGGTTCGACTCACGCTGAAGTTCCGCCAGCAGGTTGAGGATTTCCGCCTGAACCGAGACGTCCAGCGCCGAGGTAGGTTCATCCAGCAGCAGCACCTGCGGCTCCAGAATCAGCGCCCTGGCAATCGCCACGCGCTGGCGCTGCCCGCCGGAAAGCTGGTGCGGATAGCGATCGCGAAACGCCCGGTTAAGCCCAACTTTATCCAGCAGGGCGTGAACGCGCCGCTCCCGATTTTTTATGCGGTGAATGTGCAGCGGCTCTTCCAGAATATCGCCGATGGTGTGACGCGGATGCAAAGAGCCGTACGGATCCTGAAATACCATCTGCACCCGGCGGCAGCGTTCCTGGCTGATACGTTTTTCCAGCCGCTTGCCGTTAATCGCCAGCTCGCCCTCCCAGTGGGTAAACAGCCCGGCAAGGCATTTCAGCACCGTGGTTTTGCCCGAACCGGACTCCCCCACCAGGCCGTAAATCTCGCCGTCCCTCACACTGATATTCACATCGTCCAGCACCTGATTACGCTTCTCGCCCTCGCCAAACGTCAGGTTAAGGTGTTGTATCTCGATCATCTCTGCTCCTTACTCGGTGAGCCAGCTGGCCTGACGCTGTAATACCGGCAGCGTCGGTCGGCGATGGTTGATTTCCGGTAGCGCGCTGATGAGCCCCTGGGTGTAGGGATGCCTGGCGTTGTGCAGATCCTTCGCGGCAATCGACTCCACCACCCGTCCGGCGTACATCACCAGCACCCGGTCGCAGAAGCTGCGCACCAGGTTGATGTCGTGGCTGATAAAGATCAGCCCCAGACCGCGGGACTGCACCAGGTCATCCAGTAACCCCAGCACCTGCAAGCGCACCGACACGTCCAGCGCCGAAGTCGGCTCGTCGGCAATGACCAGCTCGGGATCGGCGATCAGCATCATGGCGATCATGATGCGTTGCCCCTGCCCGCCGGAAATCTCGTGCGGACAGAGGTGATACACCCGCTCCGGCTGGCGAATGCGCACCACGTCGAGCATCTCCAGCACTCTGGCTTTGGCTTCCGCCTTGCGCCCCGGATGATGGGTCAGCCAGGCTTCGGCAATTTGGTCGCCCACGCACACCACCGGGTTAAGGGAGTATTTCGGGTCCTGCATGATCATCGAGATGCGCTTGCCGCGAATGCCGCGCATCTGCGCCTCGCTGACGGCCTGTAAATCGACATCGCCAAACTGCATCCGCGCCGCGCGGATCTGCGCTTTGGCCGGATGCAGGCGTAGCAGCGCCCGCCCGACGGTGGATTTACCGGAACCGGATTCACCGACAATCGCCAGCTTTTCGCGTCCGAGCTGGAAAGAGACGCCGCGCACCGCGTGGGTGACCGCGTCGCCGTTGATAAAATCGACGTGGAGATCGCGCACGTCGAGCATCGGGTTATTCGCTACGAGGATCGAGGATGTCACGCAGGCCATCTCCTAAGAAGTTGAACGCCAGACTGTTGATCAGGATCGCCAGCCCCGGAATAGTCACCACCCACCAGCACTCCATCATGTAGGTACGACCGCTGGAGATCATCGCTCCCCACTCCGGCTCCGGCGGCTGTGCGCCAAGGCCAAGAAAGCCCAGCCCGGCGGCGGTGAGAATGATCCCCGCCATGTTCATGGTGATGCGGATAATCACTGACGGCAGGCACAGCGGGACAATGTGACGCCACAGTACGCGCACCGGGGAAGCACCCTGAAGCCGCACGGCCGAGACAAAATCGGCCTGGCGCAGAGAGAGGGTTTCGGCGCGCGCCAGACGGGCAATCGGCGGCCAGGCGGTGAGCGTAATCGCAATCACCACGTGCTCCAGCCCCGGCCCGAGCGCCGCGACAAACGCCAGCGCCAGCACCAGGCTCGGGAAGGAGATAAAGATATCGGTGACGCGCATCAGCACCGCGTCCACCCTGCCGCCGAAGTAGCCTGCGGTGACGCCCAGCAGCAGCCCCAGCGGGCCAACGGTCACGGAGACCAGCAGCACGATGTAGAGCGTGATGCGCGCGCCGTACACCAGCCGGCTGAAGATGTCCCGGCCAAACTCGTCGGTGCCGAACCAGTGCAGTGCGTTCGGGGCGACCAGCGCGTTATTGAGGTCCTGCACCAGCGGGTTGTACGGCGCGATCAGCGGGGCAAACGCCGCCACAATCAGCAGCAGCAGGATAATCCCGCCGCCGATGGCGGTGAGCGGATTGCGCGCCATCTTGCCGACGAAGCCCGCGGCGCGGCCCAGCGTGCGTCTGATACGCTGGCGGCGTTCGGATGGCCCGGTCCCCAGCGGCGAATCCAGAGAAACGGTCATGATTTCGTCCTCGGGTCAAAGAGTTGATACAGCATGTCGGAGAGCAGGTTCAGCATCACGAAGATGACCCCCACCAGCAGCACGCAGCCCATGACCGCGTTCATATCCCCGAGCAGCAGGCTGCCGGTGAGATACGAACCGAAGCCCGGCCAGGAGAAGACGGTTTCAATCAGCACCGCCCCCTCCAGCAGCGAGCCGTAGGCCAGCGCCACTACCGTCAGGAGCTGCACGAGAATGTTGCGAAACGCGTGATTCCAGATCACCTGACGTTCAGTTAAGCCCTTCACCCGGGCAGTGATAATGAACTCCTGCGACAGCTGCGCCAGCATAAAGCTGCGGGTCATGCGGCTGATGTAGGCCAGCGAGTGGAAGCCGAGCAACGACGCGGGCAAAACCAGATGGTTAATGGCGTTCCAGAACACCGCGCCGTTTCCGGCCAGCAATGCATCCACCGTCATCAGCCCGGTACGGCGCGGGACTACCCCCTCCAGTCCGAGATCCAGACGCCCCGCGCCCCCCACCCAGCCAAGCCAGGCGTAGAACAGCAGCAGCCCCATCATCCCGACCCAGAAAATCGGCGTGGAATAACCCGCCAGACTGATGATGCGCACCACGTAGTCGGAAACGCTGTTGCGCCGCGCCGCCGCCAGTACGCCCAGCGGAATGCCCAGACCCGCACCGACGATAATCGCCATCGTCGCCAGCTCGAGCGTCGCCGGGAAGACGCGCAGAATATCGGCAGTCACCGGTTTACCCGTCAGCAGGGCATTGCCCAGATCGCCGTGCAGCAGGTTATTGAGGTAAATACCGAACTGAGCCAGCAGCGACCGGTCGAATCCCAGCTGGTGATAGACCTGCTGATAGGTGCTGTGGTCGGCATCCGGTCCGACAATCGCCAGCACCGGATCGACGGGCATTACGCGACCGATGAAAAAGGTCAGCAGCAGCAGACCGAACAGCGTCACCACCACCTGCGTTAACCGCTTTGAGAAGCGCCGGGTCCGTGAGCCGGGCGCGAGAATTGCCACACTCATTTGTCACCTCCGGTTTTGTAGACCTCACGCAGGAAGGTGGTGGCCGACGGGTGCGACTGGAAGTTCTTCACCTCGTTACGCACCACCACCGAATCGACCATCTGTGACAGGGGGATCATCGCCGGGATCAGCGCGTCGTAGCGGACCTGGATCTGCTGGTAGTCGGCGATCTGTTTTTCCGGATCGCGCTCCAGCGGGGCCTTGTCGATCATTTCGTTGAGCGGCTTGTCGTAGAAGCTGGTACGCCAGCCCTGGAAGTTGGTCAGACGGGCTTCATCGCTGTTGTCCGGGTTATAGACCAACGCCCGCAGGCTGGAGTGCGGATGGGGTTCGACGCCGCTACCGCCGCGCCCCACCAGCATGTCGAACTTGCGCTCGCGCATTGCGCCGTAAATCTGGTTCCCGGTGCCGGTGATGATTTTGGCGTTGATGCCCGCCTGCATCAGCGTCGACTGCACGGCGATGGCGATATTGAGGAACGGCTGATCCGCCAGCACCCGCAGGGTGGTGTCAAACCCGTCCGGGTAGCCCGCCTCCGCCAGCAGCTTTCTGGCGCGCGGGATATCGAGCCTATAGCCCGGGTCCGGCAGCGTGGACGGCATACCCGCCTTGATCGGGCGCTGGTGCAGCACGCCGTAGCCCGGCATCAGCGCTTTATTGATGCCCTGATAGTCAATCAAGTAGCGCACCGCTTCGCGCACCTTCGGGTTAGCGAAATGGGCCTCTTTCATGCTCATCGCCACGTAGTAGACCGTGCCTTTCTGCACGGCTTCGACGGTGAGCTGCGGGTCTTTGCGCAGGGCGTTAATGTCCGCCACCGCCATGTTGTTGGCAACGTCGAGGTCGCCTTTCTCAATCATCAGGCGCAGGGTTTGTGACTCCTGGAAATGACGCAGCACCACCCGGCTCATTTTGGGTTCTTCCCGCCAGTATTGCGGGTTGCGCTGCATGCGCAGCACATCCTTCGCCTGCCAGGTTTCCAGCATAAACGGGCCGGAACCCGCTTCGTTGGTGGTAAGCCAGCGGTTGCCCCAGTCGTTATTCACCGCGTGCTGCTGCACCGTTTTGCTGTCGAGCACGCCGAGGTTGCCGAGCGCGCCGAGGGAGTAGATCACCAGCTGCGGATCGTTAGGCTTAGGCAGAACAATTTGCACCGTGTAGGCATCGGGGGCGCTGATTTGGCTGTCGATGTTTTGCTTAGAAAATCCATACGACTTCCACACCGACGCCTGGGCAAGGTTGAGGTGCAGCAGACGGCGCATCGACCAGACCACATCCTCCGCCGTGAGCGGGTTGCCAGAGTGGAATTTAACGTCGTCACGCAGGTGAAAGGTCAGGGTTTTACGGTCCGGCGAAATATCCCAGGACGTCGCCAGCGCGGGCCTGACGTTGGTGAGCGCGTTCGGGTCCAGCTCCACCAGCGAATCGTAGAGATTGACCACTATGCCGACCACTTCGTTACCGGTCATCGCCGCCGGATCGAGTGTCAGGAGGTTGTTCATATTCATGCCGATGATGAGCTGGTCGGGCGGCGTTTTCGCGTACGCCGCACCGCTCCCCATCATCAGCGAGAGCGCGAGCAAGCACGCCCCGGCTAAGGGAGATCGTTTCATGTATATATCGCCTGTAGGGTACGTTTTTATCTGTCAGTCGTGGCTGACGGTATTGGCTTCGATATATGCAAAATTAATGTCTTCGCCCAGTCCCGGGCGGGTCGGCAGACTGACCATGCCGTTTTCGTCCATCGGGTCCACCAGGCTGTTGAGGTACGCCGCCGGTTGGTCGTAGTCGAGGAACGGGTGCAGCAGGCCGCGCTCGTACCAGCGGCAGTTTTTGATGGCGCCAATCACCGCCAGGCTGGCCGCGCCGTTGCCGTGTATTTCGCAGTCCATGCCAAAAGATTCCGCCAGGTTCGCCACCTTCAGCGTTGGGGAAATGCCGCCCACGCCGTTCGACCCTGCGCGCAGGATGTCGCAGGCCCCGGCTTTGATCCAGTCCGCGCGGCTGTGGTGCTTTCCGCCCAGGCTTTCCGGCCCGATAACCGGAATCGAGAGGTTCTCCGCCAGCCACGCGTAGGAGGCCATGCTCTCCTCTTCCATCGGCTCTTCAAACCAGGCGAAGTCAAGCTTTTCCAGCGCTTTGCCGATGTACAGCGCCTCGGTACGGCTGTACCAGTGGTAGCCGTCAATCATCAGGTCAATGTCCGGGCCAACCGCTTCACGCACGGCGGCACAGGCTTTGACGTCCATCTTTGGATTGGGGGCGAAAGAGACCGGCGGCATCCAGGTGTGCAGCTTGATGGCCTTGTAACCGCGCGCCACCAGCTTTTCGGCAAAGCTGGCGTACTCCTCCGGCGTGGATAATCCGCCCGGCAGATCGTCGCCGCACATGGTGCTGCCGTAGGCCGGCACCTTATCGCGATAGCCGCCAAGCAGTTTCCAGACCGGCAGGTTGAGCTTACGGCCAATCAGATCCCACAGCGCCTGTTCAACGAAGCCCAGCGCACGCTCGGTCAGCTGATGCGCGCTTCCCCGCTGCCAGTGCGCCAGATCCTGCCAGATGCGTTCCCGGTTGAATGCGTCCTGCCCCACCAGCACTTTGCGAAAGAAGGTATTGACCACAAAGGGGCGCACCACTTCCGGCGGCGCGAACGAATATCCGCGGGTGCCCTCTTCTGCCGTGATGGTCAGCATCGCCATTTTGGCCATGCTCTCCGGCCCCGGATGCGAATGCCCCGCGGCGTCAGAGACCCGACGCGTCGGGTACTGAAAAACAGTGACGTTTACAGATTCAATTTTCATTATCGATCCTTAAGTCCGGCGATAAGCCCAGAAGCAGAAAATGACAAAGGGGTTTTATGATTTTAAAAATGCGTTTCAGTATGTAATTTAAGCATAAAAAATCAGCACGTCCTCGGACAAAACGCGTTAAGGAGAGGCTATTTTTTGGGCATATGCACGGTCGGACGTGACAATTTTCACAAAAGCGCGGGGAAATGTGAGGTTGATCGGGAGACGTTATTTGAAGGTAAGCGCAGAAGCAGGAATATGCTGACCGGCAACAACCCGCGGAAACTTCTGCGCTTACAAATCAGTCAACTAACCCGCTTCCGGGGCTGGAACGGCAAGCTTTTCCAGCAGCGCATGCATAGACGCATACCGGCCACTGGCATTGTTAAAGCTGGCATGATGGCACGCTGGCGAGACGATGAGGGTTTTGAGCCCCGCACTAAGGGCGGCACGGTAGCCGCTCTGGCTGTCCTCAATCACTATGCACTGCGAGGCCGTCAGGCCTAATTTTCGCAGCGCCGAGAGATAGACGGCAGGGTGCGGTTTTCCGTAGCGTTCATCGTCGGCGCTGCAAATGACCTCAAAATAGTGACCCATCCTGAGTTTCTTAAGCACCGCATGCACGATTTCATGCGACGAAGAGGTGGCAAGTGCAATCCGGTAACCTGCCTCACGAAAATACGACATCACGTCGTAGATGCCCTCTATCGCTTTGCCTTCCCGGCCAATCAGTTCGATGATGCGCAGACGAATGGCCGCTTCAATCATTTCAGGATCGGCCTCAAGTTTGCAGTATTCGCACCAGGTCCGGGCAATCTCATCCAGCCGCTTGCCTTTCGTCAGTGACTCACACTCTTCGTCGCTGACCTCAGCACGCCAGCCTGCCAGAGCTGCTTTCTGCGCCTGACGCCACAGGCCTTCGGAGTCAATGATGACGCCATCCATGTCAAAAATTACCGCCTTAACATCCATCATACGTCTCCGTGAATGGCCCGACGCTGCCGTCAGGCCTGAATAAATTACGAAATTCCGACCGTTTCACCCTTACAGGTTTCCTGACGAACAAACCCAGGCTGTTCAACCCGAATAAACGGACACAGGATGAAGGCCACGACATACAGCGCCGTGTAGGCAATGACCACGCCGAGCGTGCTGAACCAGGGCAGCAGCACCACGGCAATCGCCGGCGCAAGGAAGTTAGACAGACCGGCAATACTGCGGTTGGTGTAGAGCAGCGTCGCCGCACGGCCCAGCTCGGCGAATTTTTCCCGGGTGGAGAGAGTCTGCATATGCCGTGGCGTTTCCACCTTACGCATAGAGACCAGCGCAATGATCCCGCCGGTTACGCAGAATGCCAGCGCCAGCCACAGGGTGCCCATCTCCCCGATGTGCGGAATGGTAAAGCTCGGAATGTAGCTGCCGAACACGCCGATGCCGATAGAGTAAACCGCCCAGAACCAGCCCAGCGCCGCGCTGGTACTGTCGCTGCGAACGTTATGCACAATGGCGACGATAAAGGCATAGAGGAACAGCGGATAGGCCAGGCCGCGGATCCCGTAGAACAGCAGAATTAATGCGTAATTTGCCTGACCCAGACCAAAAACGAGAAACAGGACGTGGAAAACGCACCACAGGACGAAGCCAATCAGCATGGTTTTTTGCGGGGTGATGATTTCAGCCACCACGCCGGAAATCCATGCGGAGAGCGCCGCCGCGAGACCGTAGAGCGTGAAGGCGAAAGAGGCTTCAGCAGGCGTGAAGCCCAGCGCCTTAATATAGTGCGACAGGAATGCCAGCTCGAAACCATCGCCCGTCATAAAGACCGCGATAGCGATATACCCCCAGACCAGACTCAGGGGTAATCCCAGCCATTGTTTGTTATTTAACGACATATTGACCTCGTTTTTAGGGTACAGGGAACCGCTCCGGCAGCATCGCCGGAGGGTCTTTGCCACAGAATTATGGGTTTCGGTAGTTCAGGTCGTTTTGGTAAAGCGCGTTAAACTGCTGGTAACGCGTCATCAGCGCACGGTGGCGCGCCGGATCGCTGCGCCAGGTTTTATAGACTTCAGGTTTTTCGCACACGGAAGCCAGCGGCTTACCGGCTGCGAGACAGGCCAGCCGTGCAGCCCCCAGCGCACCGCCGGTTTCGCCGCCCTTATGCGTCACCACCGGCATCGCCAGAATATCGGCCAGCAGCTGGGCCCAGAAGGGGCTCCGCGCCCCGCCGCCGACGAGGGAGCACTGTTCAATCTGCGTGCCGCTCTCCTGCAACACGCGAAGGCCATCGGCAATACCGAAGCTGACGCCTTCCAGCACCGCATACCCCATCAGCGCACGCTGGCTGGAGTGCGTTAGCCCCCAGAACATGCCCCGTGCACAGGGATCGTTATGCGGCGTACGTTCCCCGGAAAGGTACGGCAGGAACATCGGCGCGCTCGCTTTCTCCGCATCGCTTAGCTGGGCGATCTCCTCAAGCAATGCCAGCTCCGTGACGCCCACCAGACGGCAAAACCACTGTAGACAACTGGCGGCGCTTAACATCACGCTCATCTGATGCCACAGGTTTGGCAGCACGTGACAGAACGCGTGCACGGCAGACTGGGGCGCCGGACGGTAGGCATCTGTGACCACAAACAGCACGCCGGAGGTGCCCAGCGAAATAAACGCATCGCCCGGCGAAACGGCCCCAACCCCTATCGCGCTGACGGCGTTATCTCCCCCGCCGCCGGCAACGATAACCGAGGGGTTCAGACCCCACCGCTGCGCTACCGCAGGTTCGAGTAGCGCCGAGACCTCACACCCTTCCACCAGCGCAGGCATGGCGGCACGCGACAGCCCACATTTTTCCAGCAGTGCATCCGACCAGTCTCGTTTTCCCACATCCAGCCACAGCGTCCCTGCCGAGTCCGACATATCAGAGATTTTTTTTCCGGTCATTTTGAAGCGCAGATAATCCTTCGGCAGCAGCACGGTGGCGAGACGGCTGAAGTTCTGCGGCTCATGACGGCGCACCCAGAGCAGCTTTGGTGCCGTAAACCCCGGCATTGCCAGGTTCCCCGCCACCTGGTGCAGCTCGGGCGCCATCTCTTCCAGCTCTGCGCACTCCTGCGCGCAGCGGGTGTCATTCCACAGGATGGCCGGACGCAGGGGTTCACCCGCGGCATCCAGCAGTACCGCACCGTGCATCTGTCCGGAAAGGCCAATGGCTTTTATCGCCTGCCAGTGGTGGCCGCACTTCTCCCGGAGGGTGGCAATCAGGTATTCGGTTGCCTCCCACCAGGCTTCCGGCGATTGTTCAGACCAGTGCGGCTTCGGACGCTGTATCGTCAGCGGCGCGCTATGGGTAGCGACAACGCCGTTGTTTTCGTCAATGACCAGCGCCTTTACTTCTGATGTGCCAAGATCGATGCCCAGATACATACCCACCTCTCACTTAATCAGCGCGTAGACGTCAGCGATTTTTTCACGCAGAAGCGCGGCAAAATCTTCCCGGCCGGTCAGATCGCCAAACAGGGCGGTATCGCTGGCATATCGGGCTATCGGATCGTCCGATTCGAACATCGCATGTACCGCAGAGGCGTTGAGGATACCGTCCTGGTATTCATATGGCAGCTTGCCGTGATGCCACTGCTCCATATAGACGTAGAACAGCGCAGGCAGCATAGCGGTAGCGTCAGGACGTACGCCGCGCTGGTAACATTCACGCAGCGTTGGGGCTATCATCGCCGGGATCTTCGAGAACCCGTCGGCCGCGACGCGCTGGTTGGTGTCCTGAATCCAGGGGTTGGTAAAACGCTTAAGCACCACGTCGCGGTAGGCTGGCAGATCGATGCCATTATCTCCCAGGCAGGGAATGACATCTTCCGTCACGTAGCGGTCGGCAATCTTGTAGATAAACTCTGTCAGCGTGCTTTCATGGATATACTGCTGCCCGACCAGAGTACCCGCCCAGGCGATACAGCTATGGGAGGCATTGAGGATGCGGATCTTCGCCTCTTCATAAGGGATGACGGATCCCACCAGCTCCACGCCCACCGTTTCCAGCGCGGGACGAACGTCGCGGAAATTGTCTTCAACCACCCACTGAATAAAGCGTTCCCCCATAACCGGGGCGTTATCGTCTATGCCCGTCCGGGCCTTAATGCGCGCCGGGAGATCGGCCGCCGGACGCGGTGTGATGCGATCCACCATGGTATTCGGACAGGTCGCATTAGCGCTCAGCCAGTCGATGACCCTCTGTTTGCCGCTGAGGGTTAAGAATTCAATCAACCCGTCGTGGAAGCGCTCGCCGTTATGCCGCACGTTGTCACAGTTAAGCAAGGTTACCGGACCCGCTCCGTTCGCCATACGCGCTTCGAGGATGCGGGCAATTGTCCCGTAGATGGTTTTACAGCCGCCCTTAATATCGCTCGCCAGATCGGCATTGGCCACATCCAGCCTGTGGCTGGTATCCAGATAGTAGCCCCCCTCCGTCACGGTAAACGCGATGACCCGAGTCTGCGGGTTCGCCCCTTCGGCAATCAGCGGCTGCAAATCCGCCTGCCACGGGATCAGCGTCTGAATCGAGGCGATCTCTTCATAGTCTCTCTCGCCTTCCGGGCTGACGGTCTCCAGTACATATCGCCCCTTCTGCGCGGCCAGCGCCTGCACCACATGTTCAGCATCGTTGCGTATGTTGCCCGCAGCGATGTGCCAGCGCGTATCGCCGCCGGCAATCAGGCGGTGCAGATACCACGCCTGATGCGCACGATGAAAAGACCCCAGTCCAATATGTAGCCATGTGTATTTCTCGGTCATTGTTCTGTTCTCCAGTGAGGTTATGGCTGAACTGTAGATGATCATTTGATTAAAATAAGAGCTACAGATCACAAAAGAACAAATGACCATTCAAATAACAAATGACCAATAAAGAGCAAACCGCTTGCCTCAGCGCGGAGCACCCGCCAGAATGACAGACAATTGTTGTGGGTGTTGACCGCCCTCAACCCCACTCTTGAGGCAGGGAAACGTGAGCAAAGAAGATGACATCAGGCTCGATCAAAAAGTGCGGGCGGCATGGATGTATTACATCGCCGGGCTTAATCAAAGCGAAATTGCCAGCCAGCTCGGCACATCAAGACCGGTGGTGCAGCGGCTGATTGCCGCCGCGAAAGAGGAAGGCATTGTCTCGATTGGGCTTCATCACCCTGTCGCTAACTGCCTCGATTATGCGCAACTTCTCGCGGAAAAATATCACCTGACCCACTGCAACATTGTGCCCGTCTACCGTAATGAAAGCGCGCTGGATAGCGTGACGTTTGGCTGTTATCAGCTGATGGCCCGCTACCTGCAAGGTGATAAACCCACGGTTGTCGGAATTGGCTCCGGACTGACGCTAAAAAAAACCATCAAGCGTATCGATTTTGACAGCCACAACACCCGCTGTGTTGCCCTGATCAGCGCCATGAACGAGCACGGGCAATGTAACTATTACGATGATGTGCCGTTGCTGCTGGCGCGTAAAATTCAGGGAAAATATTACCAGTGGCCGGCGCCGCGCTATGCTCAGTCCAGCGAGGAGCATGAGATGTGGTGCTCAAACCGCCTGTTCCGTAACGTCTGCGCCGTGGCGGATGCGGCCGATGTGATTTTTGTCGGCATCGGGGCGCTGGGCAGGCAGAGCCCTATCTTCAAAGACGGGTTTATCGATGAGGCACAGCTGGAAGAGTTGACCCAGCGCGGTGGCGTTGGCGAAATACTCGGACGCTTTATCGATGCCGACGGCAAGGTCATCGACAGCCAGATTAATCGCTTTATTACCAGCTACGATATTCGCCAGAGCCAGTGTCCACGTATTGCGGCCGCCTGCGGCGAGGATAAACGCCCGGCGATCCTTGCCGCCCTCAAAGGCGGCTGGGTAAACGGTCTGGTGACGGATGAACAGACCGCGCGCTGGCTGCTGACGCGTCAGGGCTAGCCCGTGACGCTCTGGCTGCCAATCAGTTCCGGTGGGATCTCAATACGCCTGACCGAGGTATCACCGGAATCGAGAATTTCAAATACCTTCTCCAGCATCGCCGGGACGTCCTGGCGCACCATGTCAATATCATGTCCCAGCAGAGAGACAAATGGGTCCCAGTCAAAACAACCCATCGGCGGCTGATTTTGGCCGGTCTGCCCGTTTTGGGCCAGCCAACGTACCACCCCCTCCAGCGAAATGGTCGAATTGACAAACAGCCCCTTTAACGCCGTCGATGGCGACGGGAAGGTGGCTCTGAGCTGCTCCTCCACGCGCGATGACGAGTATCCTGTGACCAGCAGCTGCTGTTCCGGAACGGTCAGCCCATGGGCCTGATGGGCATCAAGGAACCCGCGCAGGCGCTCTGCGGTGTTGTTATCACTCCGGCGTCCGCCCACGAAGGTCAGCGGAGCCAGCGAACCAAACCGTTTAAAGCTGCTGGCGAGGATCCGCTCTGTCAGCATCTTCGCGCCGCCGTAGTTATCCGAAATGATAGAGGGCGCCAGGGTACCCGGCAGATCAAGATTTAGCGTAGGTACGCCCGCCTGATGACAGAGTTCAGCAATTTTGTCCGGGTGTGTCGCCCCCGTGGCAATGACCCAGTCAACCTGCCAGGAGAGCATGGCACGGGCGGCATCCAGCTCGAGTTCCGGCTGTCGGCGTGTGCAGGTAATAATCGGCAACAGCCCTCTGGCACGCGCCATCTCTTCGAATTTTTCCGCTATAGAGCCGAAATAGCGGTTGTCATATTTCGGCACAATCATGCCGATAACGTTCGATTTCTTGCTGCGCAGCAGGCTTGCCTGACGGTTAACCGCGTAGCCCTGCTCTTGTGCAATGCGGGTTACCTTCTCTGCCAGGCTGGCGCTGATGCGGCGTTTCTTCCAGTTGCCATTCAAAATAGCACTCACCGCGCTGGCAGAAACGCCGGTGAGTTCCGCCAGATCGTAAATGGTCGTTTTCTTCGTTTTCTCAACGCGCGTCACAAAATCGCCTCTTCATTTTGAATGTCTCTTGCTGGAGAAATAAGCAAGTGCTAGATCTGCTTCATCGATTGAGCAGTTTGCTTCACGCGTCAGTCAGAACCCCCGTTCTTCACGCGAAAGCAGACACACCCTAAAAATCATCTCTGCATAAAGGATTATAAAATGAATCACTCTGTCCCCTCCATGAATAGTTCCCTTCAGGGCAAAGTCGCTGCTATCACTGGCGCCGCCTCAGGTATTGGCCTGGAGTGTGCAAAAACGCTGCTCGGCGCTGGCGCAAAGGTGGTGTTAATCGACCGTGAAGGCGAGAAGCTTCAGCGCATCGTCGCCGAGCTGGGCGAGAACGCGTTTGCCCTGCAAATCGATCTGTTCAAACCCGAGCAAGTCGACGCGATGCTGAGCGACATTGTCGGCCTCGCCGGCGGCCTGGATATTTTTCACGCCAATGCAGGCGCCTACATCGGCGGGCCGGTTGCTGAAGGCGACCCGGACGTCTGGGATCGCGTACTGAACCTGAATATCAACGCCGCCTTCCGCTGCGTTCGCGCCGTACTGCCGCATATGATTGCGCAGAAGTCAGGCGATATTATCTTCACCAGCTCCATTGCGGGCGTGGTGCCGGTTATCTGGGAGCCGATCTACACCGCGTCCAAATTTGCCGTTCAGGCGTTCGTGCATACCACCCGTCGTCAGGTCGCGGAACATGGCGTACGCGTCGGAGCCGTTCTGCCTGGGCCGGTAGTGACGGCTCTGCTCGACGACTGGCCGCAGGCCAAAATGGATGAAGCGCTGGCAAACGGCAGCCTGATGCAGCCGATTGAAGTCGCAGAATCGGTGTTATTCATGGTGACCCGTTCGAAGAACGTTACCGTCCGGGATCTGGTGATTCTGCCTAACAGCGTCGATCTTTAAGGGCCGCAAGGATGAAGAGTACACCAGAAACCGTTATCGGCGTAGACGTCGGCTCCGGCAGCGTCCGCGCGGGCATTTTCGATCTCAGCGGCAGGCTGCTTTCCCACGCGACGCAGAAAATTGCCACCGTGCACCGCAGCGGAAGCCGCGTGGAGCAGTCCAGCGCCGAGATCTGGCAGGCCGTTTGCCGCTGCATCCGCGAGGCGCTGGCGCGCTCCGGGACGACTCCGCAGAGCGTTGCCGGCATCGGGTTTGACGCCACCTGCTCGCTGGTGGTGTTGGACAACAATGGCGAACCGCTGGCGGTCAGCCCTGACGGTGAAGCGGAAAACAATATCATCGTCTGGATGGATCACCGTGCGACAGACCAGGCGGAGCGCATCAACGCCACCCATCATCCGGTGCTGGACTACGTTGGCGGGAAAATATCGCCCGAAATGGAGACGCCCAAGCTGCTGTGGCTGAAAGAAAACCATCGTGAGGTCTACGATCGCGCCTGGCAATTTTTCGATTTGGCCGATTTCCTGACCTGGCGCGCGACCGGCGATCTCACCCGTTCCATCTGTACCGTAACCTGTAAATGGACGTGGCTGGCCCATGAGAATCGCTGGGACCCGGACTATTTCCGCACCGTTGGCCTGGACGAGCTGGCCGGAGAAGATTTTGTCCGCATAGGGCAGCATATTGCCGCCCCCGGCACCCCTTGCGGCGAGGGCTTAACGGAGCAGGCCGCGCGTGAGATGGGCTTGCTGCCAGGCACGCCGGTGGCGGTAGGGTTAATTGATGCCCACGCTGGCGGCATCGGGACGTTGGGCGTTGGCGGCGGCGCGCTGAACAATCTCGCGTATGTTTTTGGCACCTCATCGTGCACCATGACCAGCGCCGAGAGCGCCGTTTTTGTGCCCGGCGTCTGGGGGCCTTATTTTAGCGCGATGGTACCTGGACTGTGGCTGATTGAGGGCGGACAAAGCGCCGCGGGTGCCGCTATCGATCGGTTATTAAGTTTCCATCCTGCCGCACCGCAAGCGCGCCAGCTGGCACAGGAATCAGACCTGCCGCTGCCGGTTTACCTGGCGGACCGGCTTTTACAGACCTTCGCCACCGCCTCAGAGGCGGTGAACCTGGCAGCAGGACTGCACGTGGTACCCGAATTTCTGGGTAACCGCGCGCCCTTTGCCGATCCCCATG
Source organism: Enterobacter sp. YSU (assembly GCF_016082135.1). Taxonomy (NCBI): domain Bacteria; kingdom Pseudomonadati; phylum Pseudomonadota; class Gammaproteobacteria; order Enterobacterales; family Enterobacteriaceae; genus Enterobacter; species Enterobacter sp. YSU. The sequence goes on along the minus strand of NZ_CP059487.1, from coordinate 3,420,494 downwards.
CGCGGGCCACGATCTGCGGGCTGGGCATGGAGAACGATATCAATAACCTGATGGCACTGTATGTGGCCGGTCTGTGTGGTATCGGTTACGGTTTGCGACAAATCATTGACGCCCAGCGTGAATGCGGCGTACAGACCGAAAATATCGTTATCAGCGGCGGCGCGGGCCAGCACCCTTTCGTTCGCCAGCTGCTGGCAGATACCTGCGGGCTGCCGGTGTTAGCGACCCAATGCAGCGAACCGGTATTACTGGGTTCGGCCATTCTCGGGGCGGTGGCGGGAAATATAGCGCCTTCAGTGACCGATGCCATGAAACAATTTACCCACGTGGATAAATATTTCTATCCGCAAGCGAACTTTCAGTCCCTTCATCTGCGTCGATACGAGGCTTATAAGCAGTTACAACAGACTGCGACAGTAATCAGAGAATAAATACACGTCAGTATATTAGAGAAAAAGACAATAAGAAAACTCACGCCGGAATATTTCCGGTGTGGGCTTACCTGTACGCTACAAACGAGGTCAATATGTCCGAAATAAATAAACAGTGGCTGGGATTGCCGCTGAACCTGCTATGGGGATATCTGGCGATCGCGGTCTTTATGACGGGTGACGGTTTCGAGCTGGCATTCCTGTCGCACTATATTAAATCACTGGGCTTCACGCCTGCTGAAGCCTCTTTCGCCTTCACGCTCTACGGTCTCGCGGCGGCGCTCTCCGCGTGGATCTCCGGCGTGGTGGCTGAAATCATCACCCCGCAAAAAACCATGCTGATTGGCTTCGTGCTGTGGTGCGTTTTCCACGTCCTGTTTCTCGTTTTTGGTCTGGGTCAGGCAAATTACGCATTAATGCTGCTGTTTTACGGGATCCGCGGCCTGGCCTATCCGTTATTTTTGTACGCCTTCATCGTGGTCATTATTCATAATGTGCGTAGCGATAAATCCAGCTCGGCGCTGGGCTGGTACTGGGCGGTTTATTCCGTAGGTATTGGCGTGGCGGGCAGTTATATTCCGAGCTTTACCATTCCGCACATCGGGGAGATGGGCACCCTGTGGCTGGCACTGGCGTTTTGTCTGGCGGGGGGAATCATCGCCATGGTATCCCTGCGCAGCGTCAAAACCCCAACGCACATGCATAATCTCTCCACCCGGGAAAAATTCGCCGAGCTGGGCCGTGCGGCGACGCTGCTCTACACCAACCGCAGTATC
>NZ_CP059487.1:3001284-3419187 GCF_016082135.1 Enterobacter sp. YSU | reverse complement strand
GCCGGTCTGTCTAACTTCCTTGCGCCGGCGATTGCCGTGGTGCTGCTGCCCTGGTTCAGCACGCTCGGCGTGGTCATCGCCTATACGGTGCTTTATCTGCTGGCTTTTGTTCTGTGTGCCTTTATCCGCGTCACGCAGCCGGGCTTAGAAAAAGCAAATAGCAGCAAGAGAGGGATGGCGGGTCTGCTGATTACTCCTCATCCTGAAACGCTGAAGGAGTAAGCGAGAGAACTTTCCTGCCGGGTCACGCTTGTCCCGGCAGGAAGATGCGTGCGATTAGGCAATCGTCACTTTATTGTCCAGATAGACATCCTGAACCGCATTAATCAGCTTCACGCCGTCGGCCATGGATTTTTTAAACGCCTTGCGGCCAAGGATCAGCCCCATTCCGCCGGCGCGTTTGTTAATCACCGCCGTGCGCACCGCGTCGGTCAGATCGGTTTCACCGCCTGCTGCACCGCCGGAGTTAATCAGCCCGGCGCGGCCCATGTAGCAGTTAGCCAGCTGGTAGCGCACCAGATCGATAGGATTGTCGCTGGTCAGCTTGCTGTAGACGCGGTCGTCGGTATAGCCAAAGTTCACCGCTTTATACCCGCCGTTATTCTCGGCCATTTTCTGCTTCACGATGTCCGCGCCGATGGTTGCCGCCAGGTGATTTGCCTGACCGGTCAGATCCGCTGATACGTGGTAATCCACGCCGTCTTTCTTAAACGCGTTGTTACGCAGATAGGCCCACAATACGGTCACCATCCCCAGCTCGTGCGCGCGCTCAAACGCGGCAGAGATCTCTTCTATCTGCCGACGCGACTGCTCAGAGCCAAAATAGATAGTCGCCCCGACCGCTACCGCACCCATGTTGAACGCCTGTTCGACGCTGGCGTACAGTGTCTGATCGTATTCGGTTGGGTAGCTCAGGGTTTCGTTGTGATTCAGCTTGACGAGGAACGGAATGCGGTGAGCATAGCGGCGGGAAACGGAGGCCAGCACGCCATAGGTCGATGCCACACAGTTACAGCCCGCTTCAATCGCCAGCTCGACAATGTTTTTCGGGTCAAAGTAGAGCGGGTTAGCAGCAAAAGACGCTCCCGCCGAGTGCTCTACGCCCTGGTCAACGGGCAGAATGGAGAGATACCCGGTCCCGCCCAGACGACCGGTATTGTAAAGCGTCTGCATGTTTCGCAGTACGGCAGGCGGACGGTTGTTGTCGACCATGACGCGGTCTACGTAATCATGGCCAGGCAGATAAAGCTGGTCGGCTGGAATGGTCATACAACGATGCTGTAAAAGGCTGTCGGCGTCTTGGCCAAGCAGTTGCGCAATATCAGTCATAGTGATGCTCCCGTAAGTCCGACATGATGTCGGAGCGTGTGATCCAAGCCCACGTTTTTGCAGGCAGACTAAGCCTGGTACCGACTTAACCTATTTTCCACCATTTGCAACTTTTTAAGCACAATCTGCTGGCTCGTTTCGTGTACAACATTTTTGTTACACTGATCAAACAATCGCCTTAAAGGTATTTAAAAGGTATTATCACATGGTATGTTACATGCGTACCTCTGACATGCAGGATTAAAAAATGAAAACGAAAGTCCAACTGTCATTCATGATGTTCGTTGAATGGTTTATCTGGGGCGCATGGTTTGTGCCGCTGTGGCTGTGGCTGAGTAAGAGCGGGTTTACCGCCGGGGAAATTGGCTGGTCGTACGCCTGTACCGCGATTGCCGCGATCCTCTCCCCCATCCTTGTCGGCTCGCTGACGGACCGTTTCTTCGCCGCCCAGAAAGTGCTGGCCGTGCTGATGTTCGCTGGCGCGATTCTGATGTATTTCGCAGCACAGCAAACCCAGTTCAGCACCTTCTTCCCGCTGCTGCTGGCCTACTCCCTGACCTATATGCCGACCATCGCGCTGACCAACAGCATCGCCTTTGCGAACGTCGATGACGTGGAGGCTGATTTCCCGCGCATCCGCGTGATGGGCACTATCGGCTGGATTGCCTCCGGCCTGGCGTGCGGCTTCCTGCCGCAGATGATGGGCTATAGCGACATCTCTGACACCAATATCCCGCTGCTGATGACCGCTGCCAGCTCCCTTCTGCTTGGCGTCTTCGCGCTGTTCCTGCCGAATACCCCGCCGAAGAGTACCGGCAAGCTGGATTTCAAAGTGATGCTGGGGCTGGATGCGCTGATCCTGCTGCGCGATAAAAACTTCCTGGTGTTCTTCTTCTGCTCGTTCCTGTTCGCCATGCCGCTGGCCTTCTACTATATCTTTGCCAACGGCTATCTCACCGAAGTGGGGATGAAAAACGCCACCGGCTGGATGACCCTCGGCCAGTTCTCTGAAATCTTCTTCATGCTCGCTCTGCCATTCTTTACCAAACGCTTTGGTATTAAGAAGGTCTTGCTGCTGGGCCTGATCACCGCCGCCATTCGCTACGGTTTCTTTGTTTACGGCGGCGCCGAGCAATACTTCACCTACGCCCTGCTGTTCCTCGGCATTCTGCTGCACGGCGTAAGCTATGACTTCTATTACGTCACCGCGTACATCTACGTGGATAAAAAAGCGCCCGTGCACATGCGCAACGCGGCGCAGGGCTTGATCACGCTGTGCTGTCAGGGCTTTGGTAGCCTGCTGGGTTACCGTCTCGGCGGCGTGATGATGGAAAAAATGTTCGCATATAAAGAGCCGGTGAATGGGCTGACCTTCAACTGGGCCGGAATGTGGACGTTTGGTGCAATCATGATTGTGGTGATTGCCGTGCTGTTTATGCTGTTTTTCCGCGAATCGGATAAAGAGATCACCGCAATTGAGGTGGTTGATGGCGATACCGCGCTGACACGAGGGGAAGTTAAATGAAACAAGACCGTATTCTCGGTGCTCTTTACGGGCAGGCGTTAGGGGATGCGATGGGGATGCCGTCGGAGCTGTGGCCGCGCAAGCGGGTGAAAGCGCACTTCGGCTGGATCGACCGTTTCTTACCCGGCCCGGCTGAGAATAATGCCGCCTGTTACTTTAAGCAGGCCGAATTTACGGATGATACGTCGATGGCGCTGTGCCTGGCCGACGCGATTATCGAATGCGACGGGGAAATTAACCCTGACGTTATCGGTAAGCATATTCTGGACTGGGCGCTGGATTTTGACGCGTTCAATAAGAATGTGCTCGGCCCGACCTCCAAAATTGCCCTGAACGCCATCCGTGACGGCAAGCCGGTGAGCCAGCTGGAAAACAACGGCGTCACCAACGGGGCGGCGATGCGCGCCTCCCCGCTGGGATGCCTCCTGCCAGCCACGCGTCTGGCGCACTTTGTGGAACAGGTTGCGTTAGCCTCCAGCCCGACCCATAAATCGGATCTCGCCATCGCCGGTGCGGTGGTGATCGCCTGGGCGGTTTCACGCGCTATCGACGGCGAGCGCTGGCATCACATCGCCGATGCCCTGCCGGGTATTGCCCGTGCGGCGCAGGAGGAGAACACGACCACCTTCAGCGCATCGCTTTCCGCTCGTATTGAACTGGCCCTGAAAACCGTGCGCGAAGCCAACGGTACCGAGTCCGCCAGCGAGCAGATCTATCAGCTTATTGGCGCGGGCACGAGCACCCTTGAGTCCGTTCCGGCGGCGATTGCGATGGTCGAACTCGCGGGCACCGATCCGAACCGCTGCGCGGTGTTATGCGCCAACCTGGGCGGTGATACTGACACTATCGGCGCGATGGCAACGGCCATCTGCGGTGCGCTGCACGGTGTACAGGCCATTGATCCGGCACTCAAAAACGAACTTGATGCCGTAAACCGGCTCGATTTCAGCCACTACTGCGAAAAACTGCTGCACTTCCGGGAGCAAAGGGAGGGCGTATGAGTGCTTTTGCCCGCCGTCTCGAAACCCTTCACGCCACGCGCCCCGTAACGGTACTCGGCGCGGCGGTCATCGACGTGATTGCCGACGCCTACGCCCTGCCCTGGCGCGGGTGTGATATCGAGCTGAAGCAACAGGGAGTGAATATTGGCGGCTGCGCGCTGAATATCGCCATCGCCCTGAAGCGGCTCGGCATTGCTGCGCAAAACGCCCTTCCCGTCGGCCACGGCGTGTGGGCCGATATTATCCGTAACGCCATGGCGAAGCAGGATCTGCACAGCGCCGTGGAAGCGGAAACGGGCGATAACGGCTGGTGCCTGGCGCTGGTGGAGCCTGACGGTGAACGGACCTTTATGTCGTTTAGCGGCGTGGAGAACCAGTGGCAGCAGCGCTGGCTGGACGGGTTAAGCGTGCCGGCAGGGAGCCTGATCTCTTTGTCCGGCTACCAGCTGGCGTCCCCCAGCGGTGAGCTGCTGACGGCCTGGCTGGAAAGTCTTCAGGATGCGACGCTCTTTATCGATTTCGGTCCGCGCATCGCGGATATTCCCGACCCGCTGATGGCGCGGATCATGGCCTGCAAACCAATCGTCTCGCTCAATCGTCAGGAGGCGGAACTTGCCGCCGAATGGCTTGGCGTAAACGTGGAAGAGCTCGGCACACGGTGGCAGCAGAGGTTTGGCGCTGCGCTGATCGTACGCCATGATAAAGACGGGGCGGTCTGGTACGACGGTGACGCTTCCGGACACGTTCCGGCGTTTCCTGCTACCGTGGTCGATACCATCGGCGCGGGTGACAGCCATGCGGGAGGTACCCTTGCCGGGCTGGCCGCGGGATGGTCACTGCCAGAGGCGGTGCAGCTTGGCAATGCCGTAGCCGCCTGGGTAGTCAGCCATCGCGGTGGCGACTGCGCCCCCACGCGCGAGGCCCTACTCCTCGCACACAAAGACGTATAGGTCGCTGCGGCAGTAGCTGATGCTGTACTCAATTGGCCGGTGCTGTTGATCGAGCGCGACTTGCTTGATCACCAGCACCGGTATCTTATCGTCCATCTTGATATGCGCCTGAAACTCGCTGTCCGGCATCCGGGCGCTGACGCGGGAACGGGTGCGCTGCGGAAAGATATTCTGGCTGCGGAAGTAATCGTAAAGCGAGACGCCGATGTCGTCCGGATTGGGGATTAATCCTACCGGTACCCAGGACTCCTCTATTGATACCGCATCGTCATCCACGTAGCGGATGCGCTTAAGCAGAAATACATCGCTGTCCGGCGCAAGGGAAAGGTGGCGGGCGATCTCCTCCGGACATTTCACGACGCGTTTATTAACCCACAGCGTGTTGGGCGTTTTGCCCCGCAGCACCACCTGCTGAGAAAACCCGCGCGCCTCTTTTAGCGAATATTCAAAGATATTGTTGATTTGCGTACCGTATCCACGCGCGCGGGTGACGACGCCGGCCTCTTCCAGCGCCTGCATCGCTTTACGCACCGTAATGCGCGACACACCGGCCAGCTGGCTCAGATCGCGCTCGCCCGGCAAAATATTACCGTGCGCGAGCACGCCGCTGCGTACCGCGTTTTTAACCGTTTCGGCAAATTTCAGGTACAACGGCGTGTTGTCCGGTGCGGCAATTCGTTCCTTGAGTTGAGCAATTAACCGGGTATGCGCTTGTTCCATCTCTGTTTTTCTCTGGCATAAGGTTTTATGCCAGTATACGGCTTACCACCATGCATGAAAATGGTGAACCGGCCCAATACCGTGACCCACTTCCAGAGAATCGGCTTTTGCCAGCGCGCACGAGAGCCAGATCTTCGCCTCCTGCACCGTATCCGCCCAGTTCGCGTTTCGGGGACGCAGCGCCGCCAGCGCCGCCGAGAGCGTACATCCCGTGCCGTGGGTGTTTTTGGTCTGTACCCGCGGGGCAGTGAAACGTTGAGCGCCATCGCGGGTGAAGAGCCAGTCCGGGCTTTCTGCATCATCAAGATGACCGCCTTTCATCAGCACCGCGCTGCATCCCATCGCCAGCAGCGCATTGCCCTGCTCTTTCATCTCACGTTCGTTTTGCGCGTGTGACGCATCCAGCAGCGCGGCGGCTTCAGGGAGGTTTGGCGTGATCAGCGCCACCTGCGGCAGCAGCTTTTTACGCAGGGTGTCGACGGCAGAGGCGGAGAGCAACGGATCGCCGCTTTTGGCCAGCATCACGGTATCGAGCACCACGTTTTTTATCTGATAACGTTTGAGACGTTCAGCGACCGCTTCAACAATGTCCGCCTCTGCTAGCATGCCGATTTTGGTGGTGTCGATGCGTACATCGCTGAATACCGAATCCAGCTGTGCGGCGACAAAATCCGGCTCAATACGATATACCGACTGTACACCGCGCGTGTTTTGCGCCACCAGCGCGGTGATAACCGAGCATCCGTAAGCGCCGAGCGCAGAGAAGGTTTTCAGGTCTGCCTGGATCCCCGCTCCGCCGCTGGGATCGGTTCCCGCAATAGTCAGGGCATTAATGCGTGTCATACCAGCTCCTCCAGCGCGTAAAGCGCATCCAGAAACGCCGGGGCAAAGCTGCCGGGGCCCCGGCTGTGAGTCAGTGCAGCTGCCCCTGCGCGCTTCATAAAGCCGCAGGCTGCCGTCGCATTATCAAGCCTGTCGCCAGGCAGCGAACAGCAGGCGGCGACGACCGCCGAGAGCGCACAGCCTGTTCCCACCACGCGGGTCATCAGCGGGTCGCCGCCCGCGACCGTACGGGTTCGCTGACCATCAGTGATGTGATCCACTTCTCCTGTGACGACCACAACGGCATGGGTCTGACGGGCGAGCGTCTGCGCAGCGGTCAACGCGCTCGCCGCCGTATCGGTGGAATCAACCCCGCGCCCGCCCGCACTCATTCCGGCAAGGGCGAGGATTTCGGAGGCGTTTCCACGAATGGCCGCAGGTTTAAGGGACAATATTTGCTGGCAAAATCGGGTGCGGTACGCCAGCGCGCCAACCGCAACCGGATCCAGAACCCAGGGCGTACCCGCGGCTACCGCGCTCTCAATGGCCCGACGCATCGACTGGGCGCGCGGCGCGGTGAGTGTACCCACGTTGATGAGCAGAGCATCGGCAAGCGCGGCAAACTGTTCCGCTTCCTCGGCTTCGATCACCATTGCCGGGGAAGCACCCAGCGCGAGCAAAACGTTGGCGGTGAAGGTCTGCACGACATCGTTGGTCATACAGTGCGTGAGCGGGGAACGGGTTCGGAATTGATGTAAAACGTGTGAGTCGAGCAGGTCAGGCTGCATGGTTTCGCTCCTGCCGTGCGTGAAGAAGCGATGACCGGGTAGGCATCTGACTTCCCTACGCTGGCATTATCCAGATCAGGTAATACGGGTATTTCTCAGCCTTCATTTAAGAAGGGCACCCCGAGTCATGAAGATTGAATCTCTATACTTTTTGCCAGCTTAGGGGAAGTGGGTTGCTGTTGCAAGCCCCGCCTTTCCGGTCATCGCATCTACAACTTGAAAATAAGCATAACCCCTAATTTGACCCCCATTTTGACCCCCACACCAGACAGCAAAAAAGGTCATAAGCATCGCTTCCCTCTCAACAAGCCATAAACCATCAGAAAAGCACTCCGCCACAGCAATTAGGAATAGTCTGTTTTTATTTTTATCGAGATAAATCATACAGATATATCAATCGTTTTTATCGATCATATTTCGTTAATTGATCGTTTTTATTGATCAATATTTTTAAATGCATCATTATCAGTCCGTTACATTCACGGAGAAGACTCATGCAGACTGAATTTATCGCAGAACCAATAATGAGCATTGACGAGAGATTAATGGGGGTTGAGCTTCTCACTCGTTTCATTTCCAGTGAAGGGCGCTCACATCATCCGGAGTATGTGATTTCATCCTGGGATTTGGATAGGAAGCGACTCTTTCTGTACGAGCAATGCGGTTTCATTGCCAGCAAACAAAAGTGGTTCGAAAGGAATAATCTGTTTTGCACACTAAACATTGATCAACAAATGGCTTTTCTCGTTCGGCACGATCACACATTGATAAAAACGTTTGAATCTATGCCTTTCGTCAAACTTGAGCTTTCTGAGCATTTCCCTGGTTTGGATAAGGGATTGAAAAGCCCTTTGTTAAAGTCGCTGAGCCAGGGTGTGAATGGGCTATGGCTCGATGACCTTGGCGCAGGAAACGCGAATGTTGTTAGTTTGATGGAAGGATACTTTGAGGTTGTAAAGGTAGATCGCTGCTTCTTTAATCAGCAGGTGCAGAAACCAACCTTCTACCCGCTGATTGCTTCCATTCAAAAGCACTGCGGCAAGGTTATTATCGAAGGGATTGAGGATCGAGAACGTTTGGGAATACTGCGTGAGGTGGGGGTTTGGGGATTACAGGGGTATCTTTTTAAATCTGTCCCTTTTAAAAACGTGGATTTATTGCTGTAGTGTTGAAACCATCAAAAAAGGGGCTTACGCCCCTTTGATGTATCACCCGCCTGTACTGCTTTGACCGCTCAAGGCTGACAAGGTTAGTGACTGAGTAAACGCCGCTTGTGAGGCTTTCGCCGTAAAATCCACATAATCCGCAAGCCTACTTGAATCACTCGCAATTGTGAGCGGAACAGACGCCTCAAGATTGAGATTGAATACAGGTGCAAGATTGTACGATGGCGCACTATTGGTGCTGGTTAGGGATGATATAGCAGAATCACGAAGCGCTCCCCCTTGCAGAGAATCACCATTCAGGCCGTATTGTTCTACCGCTGTCCCTGTAGGCTGATCATCTATTCCTAACCAACCTTTAACTGCATGACCGACACTACGGGTATTAAACCCTATCTTGTCCTGCACCCAATCGGCAGCACTGTTGGCAGAGCCTGTAACAGCACCATCATAGAGAGCCTGGGCCGCTGGTTTATCTTTTTCAGCAAACCATTCAGGGAAACGTTCTTTCAGCCCTTTATTGATATCACTCACAACATTGGAAATCTCACCAACAAAACCTGTCACCTGTTTAGCAAGGTCGCCTAATCCCTCACCTAATAGCCCTGCACTCTGATTGATTGCCTGCGTATTTTTCACCAACTCATCACCGCTATCGGCGAAACTGGACATAAAGCCAGTGAATAGACTGTTATCAACGCCATTCATCAGATTACCCATCGCTACACTCAGATCACCATATGCAAGCGTCTGTTTTATCTGCTCTTCGTTCAGCGTCTGACCGCTTTCCACAAGCTGTTTCAGCGTCTTGTTATACTCCGCTCCGTTGTTCATGAACATATTGGTGTAGTGCATCAGGTCATCACCTAAACTCTCAATCAGCGTACCAATCTGAGCCTGTGACATACCACGGCGTTGCCCTTCATTCACCGTAGCTTGAACAAAATCGAGTGGTGAATCTTGCAACTTGGAAATCTGATCCTTACTCCATCCAAATTTGTTCATTATCGACGTAATGCCACCGTCGCCACCTTTCCATTCGCCATTTTTAAACTGGCTATCATTCACAGTCATAGCGAGGCGTTCACGGACGTCTTTCATGTTATCGACGGCTTTTGAGGTATTAGCTGAATCAACACCGTGTTGCTGTCCCCAGGCTACCATTGTCTTGATTGCATTAGGATTTGTCTTAACAAGAGCCGACTGTCGCACCAGATCAAGATTCTCATTCCCTCTGTCAATAATTCGCTGCCCCACTCCGAGGGAGCCAGCCGTTAACGCAATACTTCCCAACACTCCACCACCGACGATAGGAGCATTCCCGCCCTTCTGAGCCTTTAGCTTAGTGGCTGCTGCTGCATACTGGGTACGCTGTGCCTGTGTCACTTTCGCTTGCTGTGCGGCGGCTCTGCGTAACAGGGTTACACGCTCACGAATAGATGCGTTCATACGGGCACTGGTCAGATTGCCTTTGGCAAATTCCTCTGTTTGCTGACGTATGAAACGTAACGCTTCATATTGAGATTTAGGATCAAGCCCGTATTTACCTTTAATCCCAGAGACTTGCAGCCCTGCATGGCGAAGTCTAAGTTCGGCTACTTCCTGGCGCTTCTGTAGCTGCTGCTTCGCTTTCAGATTGGCCTTTTCATCCTTGGCTTTCTGCTTCTCCGCCGCACGTTGGGCTTTCATTTCCTTCGTATCACGAGGTTTATCATTAAAACGTGCATCGTCAGCTTGTTGACGGGCTTTCTGTCTGCGCTGCTTTTGAGCCTGGAAGCGAATCTTCGGATCGGCTATTTTCTCAAAGTATTTTTTCAGGTCATCGCCAGCTTTACGGGCTTCCGCCAGACTTTGTTTATCGACCACAAAGGAAACGGTCGTCTTGATGGAAGCTACGTTGATATCAAGCATCACCACCGCCTTTCTGATCAAGGAAGTGATGAATTGCCGCTTCGACGGTATCACCACGGAAAATACGCGCTCTAACGCCCGTATACGATATCTCTAATAGCTCGCAAAGCTGGCTCACCTTGAGCAGCCCTTCTGCATCGTCTGCACTCAGTCGGACGTGTAGGCCACGATTTGATTTAAGGATTAGTTCCACCTCTATTTTTCCTCTTGTTATGGGGGAAACAAAAAAGGGATGCCACCAGAGCCACAATTGCGCTGTGGATTAGTGAGCATCCCTCATTAAAGCGCCTGAATATTCCAGCGGGTCAGGCTCCCGCTTGCTCATTAAGCAGTGATGGTGATTTTCACCTGCATACCTAACGCATGGTTCACACATAACGCGCTGTTTTCGTGCATAACGTGGTACGCATCGCCGCGCTCGCTCAGGTAGCCCCAAGAATAGTATTCAGCAGGTGCAGCATCGATCAGTGCGAAGTTGCCGGAGGCAGCCCCGTAGATCGTCTGGTAGGCATTCGTGCCTTTGCTAAACACAGGAACCGCCACCATGTCGGCATCATCCGGCATCTGTGCAAGGATCAGCGGATCTGTCACTTTAACAATGTCGATAGGCGCACCAGGCAAGCTAAAGGTTGAAACACCAGGTAGAAGCTCGTGACGCTGGTAGAACAGGTTACGTTCATCGTATGGCGCTACGTAGGTGAATGCCTTAGACATACTGTCAGAGAAGCGAATCTGGCTAAATGCAGCAGGCTTAGCGAATACGATCACTCGTTCAATCTGACCAGCCAATCCACCTGCGGCAGCCTGAACTTTGTCTAAGATGGCATCAAAATCCTGTGCCGCTGCCGCTGCGCTCACGCTGGCTGTCATTGGCACTACGCCGAACAGTTCAGCATAAGAGATCAGTAGGTCATCTGTTGCAGGAGTATAAACTTCACCTTTGAAGAGGCAGCGGGCCAGGTAAGATTCACGGGTACGAAGGTAAGCAATTTTATGTTTCCCAGTGTACTCGGTGTACAGGTCGGTAACGGTTTGTTCGTAATCAGTGCCTTGTACCCTTTTTCCTTGCACATCAACAGGTTTAAAGGTGTCCTCCCTTGCAAACCAAGGAATTTCAATAAGATACTCTTTACCGTTCTGACGCGCGGTAGTGTCGTGGTTTGATGAATAACGGCTCTGCGGGGTGTTAAACAGGCTGTAGTTATCATCCAGAAGCTGTGTTACCACCACTTTCGGATTCTGGACGCCTACCCCGTCGAAAAGATCGAGGGCATTCATAAGGTAGTTACGTTCCGGCAGGGCCTGGAAGATTGGCGCTAAGTCCACCAGATCGCGCCCGATTGCGATTTTAGTCATTAATGATCATCCTTGATTAAGAGGTGAAGAATGGACGGCATACGAACCCTTTGGATTCGAGCGTGGTGATAGCTGCGGCGTGGTTAGCTGCGTGCAGGTTGTCGGCTTTCAGTGCTACGAAGCTGCCAACATTAGGCGCACGTAGGACATTCACCGTTTTACCGTCGCCAGTACTGACGAAATCACTTACCACCACAAAGGCATCATCGCCGGAAGTGTATAGAGCGCCATCAGCGCCGATAACATCGCCGCATTCAATATCTGCTGGCAGGTCGAAAACACGGCCTTCTACGGCTGCAAAAGAATCAGTGGCGTAGCTCACTACGTCAGTGAAACTCTTACGAATTGGGAAAAGTTCGGTTAGGTCTACAATCATTGTTGTTTGATTTCCTTGGATTTGATTGCGATCCGTTCCTGCATACTAAGTTGAGGTGTGTCCTCAGAAGGGAAATACTGGTCTACAGCTTTTTCTATTTCTTCAACGGTACATCCTGCCATTTCAGCCACTTTAGCTATTAACTCAGGATTAACTTGAATCACTTCGGATTTGTATTTTAGGATTCGGTCGCGATTGTTTAATAAGAACATTGTGTTGTTCCTTCGCGTTGTGTCTGCGTGCAGCATTTATGTTGTACGCAGGGTAAAGAGAAGGGCTACCGAAGTAGCCCTGGAGAGTATGCCCTTGTTAGAAAGCATTGTTTAACGTCATCGTTTCGGAGGATTATGATGTTAAAGAATGGTTTCTTGAATAAAATGAAGGGCGCAACTGTTACGAATAACAGAAGAAGGATCGCCCCGTCATTGCTCCCACCTCAAAACAGAAGCCCTTCTGTCATGGCGAGAAGTGGGAATGGAATTTCTTATCACCCTGGAATAGTAATAAGAGATTACCAGCCTGAACGTAACTACCGCTGACGGCGTTTATTCAGTCTGACTACATTCACCCTAACGGAATGAATGAGCAAAGAGCGAATGCCCTTTCTGAAAAAGTCGGAGATGCGCGGTGATTGCGATGCAATACCAACACAACAAGATATTACATCCCGCGCATTCCTGCGGAACAAACAAGACAAAGAGGAAAGAACCAACACTTTCAGAAATAGCATTCAGAGGGAGAGAATGCCGCCTATGGGAAACGGCATTCTCAGGGAGTGCGTATTGTCATACGAGGGTGAAGTGATTCGAATACTTACCCTATACTTACATAGTAACATAAAAGTTATGCACATGTCAAGTATTTATGCACTATCAGTGAATATTTATTCACTCTGAATCATGCCATAAACCTTGGCAATGTCGAGGCTAAGCTCTCCCAGTTCAGCGGTGATGTATTGCAGAGAGCAAGCCAGCTCCTCAAAGTCATTAGCTACACGCCAGGCTTCTTCTGGTGTGATCGTACTACAGTCACGCTGCACCAAACGAGCTACAGACGTTTGCAAATGTTCAAGGGCAGTGATTGCCTGTTCAGTGTATTGCACAGCTTCCAGAAGCGCGGAAGGCGTTCTCTCACACCACGCCTTATTAACAAGCTGCAAGGTTGGTAAATGCCAGTTGTCGTGGAAGGAGTTAATTAGGGTGTTCACGTTGTTCACGGTGTCCATAGTTTTATTATTCATTGTTGTTTTCCTTGTCGTCAAAGAGAATGTCAAAATCTTGTATGTGATTGGATAAGCCGTTAGTTTGGGAATACCCCACCCAGTCAATATAGTTTTCTGCGTATAGCTGCCACTTCTTGAGATTCGATGAATCAACACGGTATTCACGGCGGCGGCGTGGTTTATAGAAGACATTATCCGAAGATGCTAAAACATCCTGCAATAGTTCAAACTCTGCCCCTACAGGCACCGTTGCAGGGTGTTCTATTATTTCGGTGATCCATTCTCCTGGAATAGACTCTCTTGCGAGGTCTTGTAGAGAATAGGTGTATTTACGTTTGCTGGCGCGTGTTGCTTGTTCTATCCGTTTAATTGGATTTCGTTCTTTTCGTCCCATTCATTCCTCGTAGAGGGAAACTTCCGTGTTTTCTCGTTAATGTCCATACTGCGTAAAATGCAAATAACCAATACATAGCGATGATCATAAAAGTTTCCCTATTGGTTGTTATTTAGTGTTCGCGTTGCTCATCAGTTATTTGAATAAATGATCTCATAATCCGAGATCATAGATTTAACTGTTACGTCGAAATAGCCAGCTTCTTTAAAATCGATAACACCGAATGATTTTAAAGCGTGAAGCCAGAACATCACACCACCTTGCGAACATCCAGAACGTTCGATAATGTCACCGTAGCTGATCTTTGTCGGTTTGGATTTATAGAAGTAATGCAGGGTTTCTAACACACGCTTTCCAGCGTCATTAATCTGAATACGGTCAACGCCGTATTTCACTAAGTATTGGATCATAATCCTCCTGGTTAAAATGGCTACAAGCGCCCTGTTGTTTCGAAGAGATTCCTCTTCATTTTCAAATGATTTATTGCGGCTGGGTTGGTTAGTTTCCCCTGACTTTCGAATAACACGAGGTATGGCAGATCGTAATCCTGGAAAACTAAGAAGCGATCAGATGCGTCGTTTAACCTTTCAAAGGCTATCCCATCAAAACGTTCGTCTCGTGGCGTTTTAAACTCGAACGGGGAAACGTTTTGCTGTTTAGCTGGCGCTTTCCTTGCCGCTGGTTTCTTCGTGGGCTTTGGCGTGGGTGTTGGCTTCACTTTTTCCGGCGCTGGCGCTTCCTCTTCCGGTGCTTCGTCAAGGTCACACATCGGATCGTCGCGTTGTTCCTCCAACTGCACTTCTGGTGCTACGTCTTCTTTCACTTTGCCAAAAACTGGATGTTTTAGACAATCTACCCATTCCGGCGTGGAATCTCGTTCCATCGCATTACGATCACGTTCAAAGGTGAAGTTTTCCGGCGTGAGTGGCGTTATAGTCCATTGGTTTGAGCGCTTTGGCTTATTACTGGCGATCAGTCCGATTTTCTTCAACTTTGCAACAATGCGTGTTGCTGTTGCCGAACTAACACCAATACTTGCACCAAGCTGATCAATGTCATCGTAATAAGTACCGCCCAACTCTATCGCAAAGCGATGATAACGATGGCGCATTCTGACGTAAAACTGCTTATCAGCAGGAGATAGGGATTCTGTAACACCTGTTTTAAGATTGGTGATCCTGGTACATTCGTTAAATGCGTCTTCAATCGGTACGTATTTGAATACATCGGTGTTGATGTACTTAATTTTGGTCATAGAAAATTGTTCCTTGTATGTCGTCCCCGCTTGTGCGGCTAATAGGTGAGTTTGGGATCACTTGCCCTCTGTTAATTTCTCCGCGTGTTGATCAAGAATAGAAAGAATGTATTCTCTTACGGTAATTCTCTGCGCTCTCGCTGCCTTAAAAAGGGCTTGAAACGTTGAATCATCAATTTTCAGAGTAGTGAATGCCTTCCCCTTTGGGGTTGCGTTTATAATGTCGCTCATGTGGTTTTCTCCTTCTGGTTTAATCGTTGGTGGTGGTTTCAGCCTGTTCAGCTTTCCATTGATCGTAAAGTTCGATTCCTTTACGCAATCTTTCAGCGTGTTCTAAATATCCTTGACGCTGTGCTGCTGCTCGCTGGCTGTTAATTGCCTTTCGTGTCTGGTTTCCGGCCTTTAAAGCCTCGAAGACAAGTTCTGGGTTGAAATACTTAATTTTGATTCTCCTTGCGTTAGATAAACGAAAACACCATCCAGGGAGAACGTTAATTACGTTTCCTGATAGTGCGGTGTAATTTGGATTGTTTGCGTTAGGCTGGATGCCTAAGAAGGCGACGGGATGAATGCTTTCATCACCCTACATCATTTACTATAACATGAAATGATTTCAAAGTCAATAGCTAATTTCAAAATTAAGTGAATTAAAATTTTAGCACACTCAATCTATTTGTTCAACCTCTTCTCACACTAACAAAACCTCCTGTATCGCGTTCTGAGAGCTTTTGTGATATCAGTAGTATCTGCATTCCCTACCATCTCAAAACCGCTTACAGCGCGTCTGAGGCGTTCTATTCGCATCACTTCCGCCCTCTGGCACTTACCGAAACCAATAGCACAACTACAGAGGGATAACGGTAGTTATCAGGATAGTAGGTGTTGGTATTGGATTGAGGCTGGATGAACTGGAGCTATCAGCGACCAGTGAAGCCTTAGCCGTGGGCTAACTTTGCATGGATGAAATGCGGAGCATGGAAGACAGGCAGAAGTTATGCCGAAAGAGATTGCGCACACGGCGCACAGCTTCTGTGCCTCGTGAAACGAGGGCGAAGCCCTGGCACAATCACAGACAGATGCGCTGATCGCTGCGTCGTGAGCGGCTGACCGAGTAGCCACCCAAAGGCGAATCAGGTCACTTGCCAGGCGACACACGCCAGCAAAGCGAATCTTTCACAAGATCTTCTAAAAGCTCTCTTTTAGAGATCGCTTTTAGAATCTCTTTGTATAGAACATCAATTTGATGTGTAGTTTGCCGATCCATACATCAATTTGATGCGTATCCCATGCATCCATACATCATTTTGATGTATATCCGCTTATCCTCAGTTTCGACACACATCATTCTGATGTATATCGTCGCCCTGCTCACTAAGAATCGCACATGCAACAATCCTAAGAACAGCCAGAGGCAAATCTTAGATTAACCCTATCAAAACCCTACATTAATAACATCAAAACCTATCTTAAATGACAGGTAAAGAAGCGGTGTAGATGTAGGTCAAAGTGGATTGTTCACTTTCATTGTAAGAATGCCCCACTTAGCTAAACCGTTGTATAGTGCTGCTCACAGCGGTCATTGTCCACAATGAACACTTTCATGATAGGTGCAATGTGCTTAAAGACTTTTTGTGTTTTATCAAATTTATTTTAGTTGCGATTTTCCATGCCAAAACCCGCCATTTAATTAGCATTCTAATCATTTCATGATGCAATCAGATTTAGGTGATAATTACTCTCATTTACCATGCAATATCCCGCTCCGATAGGACATTCAGGTTATCTGTCCTATTCATCATTCAGTAGAAACAATCACTTATGTTTTAGCTCTATTTATTGGCCTTTTCTCGGCTATTCCTGGAGCAAAATCAGCCTGCAAAAATAAATCTGTTGACAAGATTAAGTTTCTATGAAATATCACAATTAAAAATAAAACCTTTATGAATCAATGAGATATTTTAAACTCAAGAAATCACAAGATCGGGGGCCTGGTTTTAGTCCGTTAAGCACCTCTCGCAACCGCGCTCCCCTAAATCGGCTTTAATCGCGTTTAATGCCACTTAATACCCCCGAAATCCCACCAATAAGACATTTATGCAATTAAGAACAAAATGATCTTGCTATCTATCTGATTTTGATCAATATTAATTTCTCACCGAAACAGATTAAGGAGGTAAGAGAATGGCAATCAGTAAGGGTGCAAAGCGTACAGACGGACTTGAGAGCGCCGATCAGGTGAAGATGGTAGTGGAGGAAATCGCGAAGAAGAGCCAGACAGTGGCGGATCTCTTCCTTATAGGAGTAGAGACACAGCTTCGCGGCGTGGATATGCGTTCCTGGCGCTGGGACGAACTGGATATCGGTAGCAAGGTATTGCGTATCACCCAGGACAAGACCAAAGAAGCGGTAGAAGTGGAATTGACGGAGACAGCAAGGGAGGTTCTCAAGGCTCGTCATAACGAGCGCGGGGATAACGTGTATGTATTCCAGAATGACAGCAACCGGAGCAAGGGTAAGCCGATCAGCCGTTCTAAAATCCATGCAGAGATTCAGTATGCAGTGGATAAGCTCAAAATGCAGCGCTTGATTCCACAGGAAGCAGTGATCAGTATGCACAGCGCACGTAAGACCGTGGCAACAATTGCCCACAATAACAATGAGGATTTAGAGGTGATTAGTAAAATGTTGGGGCATCGCTCCACAGAACACACACGCGCCTACCTGGGGATCACTCAGGCCAAAGTGGACGCACTACGAACGAAGTATTCAACAGGCATTAAGAGAGGGACACGCGCATGAAACGCTTGATTGTGCTGACGCTGGCGCTATTGCCTGCCCTGGCGAATGCCGGACATATAACCCTGATATTGAATGATGAAGAGGAGACAGATAACGCGAAGATTTGCGTATATCGCAACACCAACTTTACAGAGACAGTGACGATCAGACCATCGCAGCAATGCCGCTACACAATGACCTTTAAAGAGGAGTAACGATTGAAGAAGGAAGAAGGAAGAAGAGCCGATCATCAGTTTTTTCTGGTGTGGCGCTACGGAGCGCGTTAATCCGATGGAGGTGAAACTCTGGAAGCGAACATATCACTTAGATCAGTTAAATATATTTTTAAGGCTACCCTTCCCCTCCCGCTTGCAATATAATGAATGTAAAATTTGCACTCACTGATGTTAAAATATATCAGATATTCTCTAATGGAGATCAGGAATGAAATTATTTTTGGCTCACGCAAAAGAAGATGAAAAGGTTACAGAGTCAATTTATGAGAAATTAAAAACCAATGGTTATAGTCCTTGGATGGATATAAGAGATATTCCTGCGGGTGTAAATTGGGACAACGAAATTCAAAAAAACTTTAGCAGCGCAAATGTTATAATTATTATTCTTAGTAAAGTTAGCTGTCAAAAAAATGGTTATATTAGGCGTGAAATGAATGAAGCCATTGATAAATTAAAATATTATAAACCTGATGACATTTTTGTGATACCCATTCTTATTGATGATTCACCTGTCCCAACATTCATATCCTCAAAAATTCAATACATCGACTATAAACGTGAAGATGGCTGGGCGTTGTTAGAAAAATCGTTAGCCTTAGCTGCAACTCAACAAAACATTGAAATTGCAAAAGGGGTAACGTACGGTGATTTTACATTCACAAGCGAAACATTTAAGGAAGAATATAACAGCATACCTGGACATGAAATTGATATAACCTATCCGATTGTTTCTAACCAAAATTATCCTCGGTCAGCAAAGATCATATCTAACTATTTCAAAGGTCGTGCCGCGAGTTTAGTTTTCAACAACAGAACTTCACCTTGGCCAAGTAATTTTGGTTGGAATGAAGAGTATAAAAACACTTATACCAGTGACTATATTGAAGGATATTACATTGCATACTGTAATAACCATATCCTAAGTATTCTCCATAGTGCCAATTGGTATGGTGCAGGCGCAGCTCACCCTAACAGCCATTTCGATGTTAGCAATTTCGTAGTAATCGACGATGATTATTCCTATAAATTTTCATTATATGATCTCTTCATTGATGAAAAAGGGTACGATGCTATTAACAAAATTAAAGAAAGGCTTATATCGGATGCTCCCCGTATATTCTGGGAGAGAACGGGAGAAAAACCTGAGGAATCAGATATGGAGTGGTTAGTCCGGGGGATAACGGATAGTAAACTGGATATTTTCACCATTAGTGAAGCAGGGTTAACTTTCCATTTTGCTCCGTATGAAATTCACTGCTATGCCTTAGGTCCGTGGGAGTTATTCGTATCCTTCTACGATATCATTGATTATCTTAATCCAGATGGTATTTACTCGTTAATTAAGGTGGCATAAATCCATCAACGGCTACCTTTGTCGAAAATTTGGGTGGAAGAAGTAAATGGTTAGATCGAGTTAATATAAGACACATGATAAACTTCTCCTCCCATAAAAATAAAGTTTGCCGCTTGCATTGTGCGACGTATATTGAGGTCAAACGTTTAAATTGCCAGCAATGACAGGAAACCAGCTTCATTTGCTGATGATGTGGCTACAGACTTTGAGAGGATGATATGAGGGGGCGCAATGCCCCCATACAGCTATACATCCCAAGCGTTAGTTTGTTTTTTCCTCATTGAGTACTCTTGACCATTCACGGTAAAGGTGAGTTTTTCAGTATCGATCACTGCCTCAACCTCTCTGTAGTCGAATGGGAATTTCACTTTATCGTCGTTGATTTTGTACAAGCCGCCCGGAATATTGGGGCCATGATTGACCTGCAAATAGTCTCCCTTGACTGTCCAACGTCCTTCAACTTGGTATTCAATAGCGCTGCCATGTTCAGTAAAGTAAATGCTCATTATGATTCCTTACTCTTTGAACTCGATTTCTTGATCGTCCAATTCCCCTTTACGAGAAATATTGATAGAGAACCGTTTGAAAGTCTTGAAAAACTCCCCAAGGGTTATCTGAATATCTTCTTTCCGTAATGCGTTTTTATCATCAGCGATGTACGCTTCCACATCAAAGCGATTTACACCCGAATAAACGGAGATGCCTTTGACGACTTCACCTTGTTTGAGTATTCCTTTCGCTCTTAAGAAGTCGCTGAAATTTTTCTTCTCAAGCTCATCTGCTGCGACGCTTCCTTTCCAATCATCATACTGTGCAGCCGCTTTAAACTGTTCTTTAGTCATAATTTTTATCCTTTGCTGTGGTTAATCAAAGGTAGCGTAGCGCAGATATTGGACAATACAAGCCTTATTGCCCGTTGGGGAGCCTACTCAGGACTCCCAATCAATCCCATCAATCACATAAGAAATTGAGGATAAGGGAAACGTATGCAGATAGCGCTTAGTGATCCCTCCGCTCTTCTCGTGGCCAACTGTCTGTTGAAGATGAAGAATATTCGTCACCCAACCTGCCATTGCCGAAGAACAGACGGAATGACGTATGGAGTGCAGCAACCGCCGTTGCCCGTAATCATCTTGATACGGAATCCCAAGCTCATCACGGAGATCAGCGAACATTTTTCCGATCTTTGTCATGTTCGATCCTGCCACCTCTGAGAAAATCCGCTCTTTCCATTGGCGATCAACATAGTCCATAAAACCCCATTCGATCAGCTTGGGATGAATAACTACCTGCCTTGTGGCATTTTCCGTTTTGCCCTGGCCTCCCTCCGCAATCAGGAAATAATAGCGCTGACTATCTTCATCGTATTTGATCTGTGACCTCTCCAGTTTGGCAATCTCCCCCCTTCTGGCTCCAGTGTACGCCAACAACAATGTGATCCATTTTTGCCAGTGATCTGGCTGCTTGAGCGCCCACCCTACAAACTTTTTCATCTCCGCTGTGCTGTAAGCACCAAATCTCGCTTTTGAAGGAGCAGCCACTACGCCATCAGTTGGAGGCTTAGAAAGAATATCTTTGCTCTCGGTAAGAAATGTTTTGAACAGTGATTTGTAGAGTTTGAGATGCTTATGGATAGCCTCAACACCAACCAGATCATCCGGTGGGACATCATCACATTCTATCAACTGCTGAATGGACATTGAGCGATAAGGCTGAACAACGCGCTTAGGGAGATTTTCAACCACTTCCATCACCTGCTTAATATCCTGCTTTGTGATCGCCGTTACATCAGTTTTCTCTCCCAAGACAGTTAACAACACTTCCATGTATCGCTCGTTTGCCATAGAGATCGATTTCGTCCAGTTGCGCCCTTTTTCATCTTTGTACATAGCCCACGCATCCCACAGGGTTAGCACTTTTTCCGGTTCGGCTGGCGGCTGAGGTTCCACGAGTTCAGAAGGAACAATTATCTGCTGTTGGGATAAGAGTGGATTTCTTGCAGCCCTGCGTTCTGACGCGATCAGATTTGATAAGAACGCTTCAAACACAGGGAGCGGAGTAGTTAATGATTTAAGAAAAGGGATATGCGGAAGGATGCTGATCATTAAAGCAGATGCTTCACGATAGCTGTCAGTGGACAGTGATTTTTTGTATGACCGCCCATCAGATAAGCGGATCTGAATGTAGTAGTTACCGTACCTCTTGAACGTGTACGGAAGTGATCTTAACCTCATGAACATCCCCTTTTTGTACCTCAAGTGCATTCCGCACGGACAAAAAGAGATGCAATCTCATGATAAATAGGCCAAATTTCGGCCCCCTACGCTGGCATTATCCAGATCAGGTAATACGGGTATTTCTCAGCCTTCACAAAGAAGGGCACCCCGAGTCAAATTAATTACAATACAATCAGTTACATAAAAAGAATATGTAGGTACTTAGTGTAACCGTGGCCATAGGCAGGGCGCAAGATGTTTCGTTTTATCAAAGCAGGTATTACACCTGAAATCCGCAAACTATATAAAGAATGTCTTCTTTAACTCCCCTGTTCTGAATCTCACCAGGTACAACATATATAGCCACATAATACTGACAGCAACTATCTCAACAATTATGAAAAAGAGAACCCTTCGCCTGATCATCATTCTGCACACCAGACGCCCAGCTTTTCCAACACCCTCCCATTTAAAACTTACGTTACGTTCTCCTGATACTTTTCTGGTTTTTTTCCACCTCAAAACTTACTGATTCAATGTAAACTTTCAGTTTCACACACTAATACTTTCAAATGAAATCATATCCCAAAACTAACAAACGAGTACATTTAAAGAACATTAAAATAAAATTGAAATAAAGTTTCATATTTATCATCAAGTTAAATATAGAGACTAAAAAAATCATCAGCAACCTGTTGTTTTTAATAGAAAAAATAAAACACACGTACCTTATCCACTTTTAATCATTCAAATAAATCTTGATTTAAATCAATATTTTTAGGTACAAAATAACTATAGTTCAGCAATGAAATTAAATAAATACAAAAACCCTTAAATACTTAAACTTACCCGTTTGCTCTGCACAACCAAACGTAAGCCATAACGCTAATGTGATTTTTTCTTTCTAATGATGTGAGCCTTTTAAATGAAGTTCTTCAACAAAGCAGTAATCGCTGTCATTGGTACTCTGTTTGCCAGTATCGTTGATAATGCTAATGCTGCGTCTGCTGTTATGTATGATCAAAATAACCCTGCTTCAGGTTTTCACCTTAATGGTACAGATAACCGTGTATATGATTTAGATGTTGTTGAGAGTGATAATAATCGCCAGGCTATCCAGATTTACAACCTGCAAGGCGATCGCGAAAAACTGCAATCCTCAATTGATTCCACTAATACTAACGTAGCGGGTAATACGTCATTACTGAACCAGACGATTACTAATGTGAATAACATCAATGCAGATCTGCAAGCTAACAAAACTTTGTTAAGCACCGGCATTACTACCGCTCAAATCAGCGCTAATGATGCTGATAGCACCGCTCATACTGCGTTAGCTGCTGCTGGAAATGCTCAAATCACCGCAGACAACAATGCAAAAAATATTGCTGTCGTGGCAGATCAAACACGTATCAATAGCGGGTTAATTAGTATTAACGATACCCGTATCACTGCACTTGAGAATGCACCAGTGCCGAAAGATGGTATTGATGGTAAAGAAGGTGCAAAAGGTGATGCAGGTGCTCAAGGGATTCAGGGTGTAGCAGGTGCTATCGGGGCTGAAGGTAAACCCGGAGCTAAAGGCAATGATGGTAAAGATGGTGCTGATGGTAAAGACGGTAAAAACGGCGTAACAACAATCATCACGAAGAAAGAAGTTGATACAGCTACTATCAACAAAATTAAATTACTCAATACTCAAACAGCGGCACAAGCTGCTGACCTGAAAGCCACTCAACATGTTTTTGCCCAAGCACAATCTTCAAGCAATGCTCAATTCAAAAGCCTGCAAAATGAAGTTGACGAGAACAAGAAAGAAGCGCGAAGCGGCGTTGCCTCTGCTATCGCTCTCGCTTCCATGCCACAAGTAGAGAAAGAGCAATCTGTAATGTTCTCCGCCGGTGTGGGGTCATTTAAGAATGAGCAAGCTATCAGCGCAGGAGCATCTTTCCATGCAGGTGAACACGCTGTAATCAAGGCTGGTATAAGTGATTCTACAAACAGCGATCTTGCTATGGGTGCAGGCATCGGTATTGGCTTTTAAATCAAAAGCCTAAAACCTCTATAATATTACTTGTATAACTTAACAACTATTCGACGTCACACTTTTATTCATTAAACAGAACATGCTCAAACATATTTTTATTTCAGCTGCCCTGTACGTGATGCTCATTTCAATCGGGATCTGGATCGGCATGATGTACGTTTCTTATTATTTGTGTCGTTTTTAAGGCGATAAAATGAAAAAATTAATGATATTAGTCATAAGTACTGCCGTGCTTACAGGTTGTGTCTCGCCTGAGCAACGCATCGCAAATTGCACTGCGAAAGGGGTCAGTTACGATACCTGCTATCTTTCTGAACAACAAAGGCAACAAGGCATCAACAATGCGTCACTCTCTGCTGCATATGCAAATGCCGCTCGTGCGGCGGACGCTAATCAAAAACATCACCACCATAATTAAGGGTATTTATGAAAACTAAATTTACGCTGTTGGCGTTACTTTTCTCTGTGGTGGTGACGCCTGCGCACGCCATAAACGCCCATTATCGCGCGCAATTAGAGCGTTCGGGATGCACGCAAATTAGCGCTGGCGATGGCTCTTGCGATATCAGCAAAACCAAAGCGGAAAATGCGGCACAACACGAACCAACGACATCCGTTCACGATCCCCTGCGTGAAGCCTCGTTCTCGTCGGATACGGTTAACGCCACGCTTTCTAACGGCTTCTTTAGCGCCACCGTAAACGGCAAAAAAGCCAGCGTTAAACGTCTGAATGCGAATTTCTATGAGATCCGTGGTAATGGTTTTGTGATATCGCTAAGCCTGGATGAAAACGGTATTACGGACGCGTCGTGGAATAAAACGAAGGGACGTGAACACGGTATTTTACGCGTTAGCCAGAAATAAACAGCGTAAGGAGGCTCACTGCCTCCTTTTCACCTGACAATCGCACGATTTGTCACACTCTTTTGTCTGATTTTACAATGCGGATAAATCATACGTAAGCTGCTGTTTTTATTTAGCATAAAGTGCAATCTCCCCCATACAAACGGCGATCTTCCCTGCCCTGTGCCCTGTGTCACAAAACAGTAAGCAAATTAACCATTGAGCCCGGTGACAAAAGGCTCTATATTGGCGGCGTTTTTTTCAGGCCCCATCTGTTTTTTAACTTTTTATTCAATCGTTGCTCATAACGAAGCGGCGGTTGTAGGAGTGATATGATGACGGATAAAGTCCGTATTGACACCGTAGATGCCCACAAAAGCAACGAAACCTATCTGGCCCGTCAGGCCGAATTTGAATCTAACGTCAGGAGTTATCCGCGCAAATTGCCTTTAGCGATTACGAAAGCAGAAGGCGTGTGGATCACCGATGCAGATAATAAAGAATACCTTGACTGTTTAGCAGGCGCAGGCACCCTCGCGCTTGGACACAATCATCCTGATGTGCTGAAAAGCATCCAAAATGTCATTACCAGCGGCTTGCCGTTACATACCCTGGATCTGACCACGCCGTTGAAAGACGCGTTTTCAGAATACCTGCTCTCTCTGTTGCCTGGTCAGGGCAAAGAGTACTGCCTGCAATTCACTGGCCCGTCCGGGGCTGATGCCGTTGAAGCGGCGCTGAAGCTGGCGAAAAAAGTGACCGGTCGTAGCGGTATCATCAGTTTCTCTGGTGGTTACCACGGTATGACCCACGGCGCACTGTCCGTCACCGGCAACCTGTCTCCGAAAGAAGCGGTTGACGGTATGATGCCAGAAGTCCAGTTCATGCCTTACCCACACGAGTACCGTTGCCCACTGGGTATCGGTGGTGAAGCGGGCGTGAAGGCGCTGACCTACTACTTCGAAAATCTGATTAACGACGTCGAAAGCGGCGTGCGTAAACCTGCCGCGGTGATCCTCGAAGCCGTTCAGGGTGAAGGTGGCGTGAACCCGGCGCCTGTTGAGTGGTTGCAGCGCATCCGTAAAGTCACTCAGGAACACGGTATCCTGCTGATCCTCGACGAAGTCCAGGCTGGCTTTGCCCGTACCGGTAAATTCTTTGCCTTCGAACACGCTGGCATTGAGCCAGACATCATCGTGATGTCTAAAGCAGTCGGTGGCGGTCTGCCGCTGGCCGTGCTCGGTATCAAAAAGCAGTTCGATGCATGGGCGCCAGGTCACCATACCGGTACTTTCCGCGGCAACCAGCTGGCGATGGCTACCGGTCTGACCACGCTGAAGATCCTGAAAGACCAGAACATCGCGGGCAAAGTAGCTGCACAGGGCGAATGGCTGAAAGGCCAGCTGAAAGAGATGGCGAAACGCTATCCGGTGATCGGCCACGTTCGCGGTCTGGGCATGATGATCGGTATTGAAATCGTTAAGCCACATGAAGCCGCCGATCACATGGGTTGCTTCCCGGGCGATGGCGAGCTGTCTGCACTGATCCAGAAGAAATGCTTCGAAGCCGGCCTGATTCTGGAGCGTGGCGGCCGTAACGGTATCGTTCTGCGTCTGCTGCCTTCTCTGCTTATCAGCGATGACGAGCTGAAAGTCTTCCTGGATAAATTCGAGCAGGCACTGCTTGCTGCGGGCGTTAGCCCGGCGTAACCGGAGTTGTTGAATACGATGTCTGATTCAAACCCAATTTTGTTCTCCTCTGCGCAGAGCATTGAAGCTTACCAGCAGGCGATTGAACAAAGCACTCAGGCTGTGATGCAGTGGCTGAAACAGCCTGAGATGTACCAGGGCAAAACGGTCGCGGAGCTGCGCGACCGTATTAAGCTGGATTTCAACCCGAAAGGGCTGGGCAACGAAGCGGCGATCGAACGCGCCGTGGAGTTCTTCCTGAAAGACAGTTTGTCCGTTCATCACCCGCAGTGCGTGGCGCACCTGCACTGCCCAAGCCTGGTGGTTAGCCAGGCGGCGGAAGTGCTGATCAACGCCACTAACCAGAGTATGGACTCCTGGGATCAAAGCCCGTCCGCAACCATCATTGAGATCAAACTGATCGAATGGCTGCGTACCCGCGTGGGTTATCAGGCTGGCGACGCAGGCGTCTTCACCAGCGGCGGCACCCAGAGTAACCTGATGGGGCTGATGCTGGCGCGTGACGCGTTCTTTGCGCGTCAGGGCCACTCGGTTCAGCAGGACGGTCTGACAGGCGATCTGCGTAAGATCCGCGTGCTGTGTTCGGAAAATGCCCACTTCTCCGTGCAGAAAAACATGGCGCTGATGGGTCTGGGCTACCAGTCCGTGGTGCAGGTGAAAACTGACGAATTCTCCCGCATGGATCTCACCGATCTGGCGGCGAAAATCGAACAGTGCAACGCGAAAGGCGAGCAGATCCTGGCGATTGTGGCCACGGCCGGTACGACCGATGCGGGTGCTATCGATCCGCTGCGTGCTATTGCTGAGCTGGCTGCGAAACAGAATATCTGGGTGCACGTTGATGCGGCCTGGGGCGGCGCGCTGCTGATGTCTGAGCAGTATCGTCACTACCTGGACGGTATCGAGCTCGTGGATTCTGTCACCCTGGACTTCCACAAGCAGTTCTTCCAGACCATCAGCTGCGGTGCGTTCCTGCTGAAAGAAGCGCGTCACTATGAACTGATGCGCTATCAGGCGGCCTATCTGAACTCTGAGTTCGATGAAGAAGCGGGTGTACCTAACCTGGTCTCCAAATCTCTGCAAACCACGCGCCGTTTCGACGCGCTGAAACTGTGGATGAGCCTGGAAGCGCTGGGTCAGGAGCAATACGCGGCAATCATCGATCACGGCGTGACGCTGGCACAGCAGGTTGCGGCTTACGTGAAAGAGCAGTCTGCTCTGGAACTGGTGATGCAACCCCAGCTGGCAAGCGTGCTGTTCCGATTCCGTCCGCAGGCGCAGATGGATGACGCCGGTATTGCCCTGCTGAACCAGAAAATTGGCGATGCGCTGCTGGAGTCTGGCCGTGCAAACGTCGGTGTGACCGAGCATAACGGTATCACCTGCCTGAAGCTGACCCTGCTGAACCCAACCGTGACGCTGGAGGACGTAAAAATCCTGCTGTCTCTGGTTGAGCGTACCGCGCAGGAAGTGATGGCGAAGTAATACTTATCCCTCTCCCACCCGGGAGAGGGATTGTTTTTCCCGCGCTAACGCCTTTCCCCTTTTTTCCTCGAAGCATAGCCGTATTCATACTGGCTGTACCCCGAGCTGTAATACAGCGCTGCAGATTTAACAATATCGTTGAGGATTGTGCCGCTGACCTTCACGCCAACGTGCTGTAACCGTTTAACGGTATTCTCCATCTCTTTCACGCTGGTTTTATCGAAACGGGCAACCATTAGCGTTGTTCCGGCTGCTCTGGCGACCAGCGCGGCATCGGTGACGGCCAGGACCGGCGGAGTATCAATGATGACAATGTCATATTGCTCGTTAACCCAGGACATGACGGAAAGGAATCGTTCGCTTAACAGCAATTCTAACGGGCGCAGGGGGTCCGGGCCGCAGGTGATGACGTCAATTCCCCCTTTTTCAGCATGCTGAATGACCTCCGCTAAGTCGCGTTTCCCTTCGAGCAGGCAGGACAATCCGTGGCGGTTCTCCAGACCAAAAATATTATGAACATAGCCCTGGCGCATATCCGCATCAATAAACAGCACCCGCTGACCGCTCTGCCCGGCGATGGCCGCCAGATTCGTCGCCACCAGCGTTTTTCCGCAGTCCTGCGTGGGGCCAGAAATCATCACAATGCGGTTCTCAGCCTCCATCATGGTGAAATGCAGACTGGTCCGCAGCCCGCGTACTGCTTCAACAAACATATCAGCAGGGCGATCGACGGGCAGGAAAGGCACATCCGAGGTTTTGTGTTTCCAGCGACGAGAAAACGGATTTTTTCTGCGCAACTGCGTTTTACTCCACAGCCACTGTGAACGTGGCAACGTAGCCAGAACCGGCATCCCCTGCGCTTCCAGCTGTTCGGAAAGCGTGATCCCACGTTTGAACGCCTGACGTACCACCACGGTCCCCATTGAGAGCATTAGCCCGAACAGCGCGCCAAGAACGATGATTAACGCTTTACGCGGCTTTATCGGGTCCGGCAGCGTAACGGCCTCATCAATGATCCTCACGTTCCCGACAGCGCTGGAGCGGGAAATATTCAGCTCCTGCTGGCGCGTCAATAGCTGTAAATAAATCGTGCGACCCGACTCAACATCGCGGCTCAGGCGTAAAATTTCCTGCTGCGTGGAGGGCATAGCTGACACACGGTTATTGAGACGCTCCCGTTCCCGCTCAAGGGTCTGTCTCTTTTCATGCAATGCACGATAGGTAGGGTGACTCTTTTTAAAGAGCTGGGAGATCTCTGCCTCCCGGAACGTCAGCTCATTTAGCTGATTCTCAACGTTAACAACCTGATCCAGGACAGATTTTGCCTCCAGAGACAGGTCCACCGAGTCTCGCTGCGCCCGGTAGGCATTCAGCCGCGCTTCTGCCTGATCAAGGTCCGCGCTGATTTTCGGCAACTGCGCCTGTAAAAAATCCAGACTACGAGAATCCTGAGCCTCCTGGCGCGCGATATTTTGCTGGAGATAATTTTCAGCAATTGCATTCAGCACCCGGGCGATGCTGTCAGGGTCTTCGCCCGTCAGGGTTAAGGTCACGATACCGCTCTGTTTCTCCGATTCTGCAACCGTGAGACGCTTCTTCAGCGCGTTGATCGTCTCAAGCCGCGTCAACGACTTAAGCGAAAATTGCGTGCCTGGCTCAGCCTCAATCGACGTCACCAGCAGAACGATCCCTTGCGTAACCAGCGTTTTCCCAACCTGGCCGTCGGCCTCAATGTTTTCGCCCGTCAGGTGATATTTTCCCGCTTCCTGTACGGTCAGCGTGAGCTCTTGCGCGTTGCCTTCCACCTGCGGGATCTGGAGTTCGCCTAACGTGATTTTGCCCTGCTCACGCCCTTGCAGACGCTGCCAGAGACGCCCCACCACAGGCAAAACGCGCTGCTTTGCCTGCTGTGTCAGAGCTAATTTATCAACGGTCTCGCCGAGGATCATGCGGGATTTCAGCAGTAAAATTTCAGGTGCAACATCCGGCGACACATCGGTGCCCAGCTGGCTCAAACCTTTGAGCAGGTTGTTATCGTGTTTGTTTTCAATTTGCACCATGGCATCCGCCTGATAAACAGGTGGCGCAATCCAGGCATAGAGACCGGCGCACAGGATGAACAGGAACGTCACGCACAGAATCATCGTGCAGTGGTCGATCATCTCGACGAGCAAACGAACGAGATCGACTTCATGTTGTTGGGGTGCCGCTGCACCATAATTGTCTGTTGTGTAAGACGACATTAATGCTTCATTCCTTGCTGACCTAAACGACGTGCCCATTCCTGACTGGCTTTACCCAATAGCCCGAACACATATTCAAACGCTTCCCGGCTTTGACGGTAGGGATCGGGGATCTCCTGCGGCTCCAGCCATTGCCCAAAAAGCAGCGACTTTCCTCGAATCTCCGGCGCCATGGCCGCAATGAAGCGAAGATGTTCCGGCTCCATAACCAGGATAAGATCGGATCCCTGCATCAGATTGCGTGTCAGCCTGCGCGCCACATGGCCGTCGAGGGAAATCCCATGCCGCCAGGCTACGTCCTGGGCGCTGTCATCCGCCGGGCGCCCTTCAAGCCCGAATATGCCCGCCGAGGCGATATATCTGTCGGGCAGGTGCTGGCGTAAAAGCCGCTCCCCAATTGGAGAACGGCAGACATTTCCGGTGCAAACCACGAGTATTGATTTGAACATTATTGCGGCCACAATCTGATGTAACGAACCGTTTCGGTAAGGTCATGCACCCCGCTGATGGTCGGAACAAGCTGTGATATCACGCGATTCCAGCGGGACAGTGGTGCAGTGGTGACATAGACAATGTCATAGGGCTCAAGTTGAAACTCGGTGCCTAACACCATGGCTGATGCGTCCTGAGCATTGAGCTGGTAGAGGATGGCAATTTTTTCTGAACGCTCGCTTTTCGGCAGCGAACGAATGACAAAAATTCCGGTGGCATCGGCCATATTCTGGTTCAGCCCACCGGCATTGCCCAGCGCTTCGGCCAGGGTCATGCCGCTGCGATCCATTTTCAGCGTGCTCTGTCTAACGACCTCGCCCATGACGAACACTTTCAGCGCATCGTTACGGGGGACAAACAGAATATCGCCGGGATAGAGCAGCTTATTTTGCGTGAGATCGCCATGCTGCATCAGCGCATATAGCGAGAGGCGCGTGTCCTTCCCATTATGCGTCAGCACGACATTGCGCCAGTCCGCGTCGGCAGAGAGCCCCCCAGCGGCGTTTACGGCATCCATGACCGTTAACGGGATATTGGTAATAGCCTGCTGCCCTGACTTCACCACCTCGCCCGTCACATAGGCTTTTTGTGAGCGAAAAGAGGCGACGCTGACATCCACCTGCGGGCTTTCAATAACATTGTTCAGCCGGGCCGTGATCTCCTCGCGTACCCGTGCGACCGTTTTGCCAGCCACCGGCAATTTACCGACATAGGGATAGAAAAGTGTGCCGTCGGCATTGACCCAGTTACCGGTGTCACTGGCGCTACGATACTGCCCTGCCGGGGTTGTCAGTTCAGGGTGATCCCAGACGGTGACGGTCAGAATATCCCCAACGCCGATACGGTATTCCCAGTTTTTGACCTGTTCATCCAGATTAGGATTTGCCTGAGATTTCAAAACCGATGGTCGCATTTTTTCAATTAACGAAGGCGTAAGAGGATAAACATCAATCCGTTTCTCAAGACAATCATTTGCATCTTCTGCGGCAATTATCTTTTTCCCAGCGAGATCGAGATGCTGGCCAGGGTAAAATACGCAGCCAGATAAGGGGGTAATAATTAAAAATAATATCGATACAACTGTTGTGTTTTTCATTTATTACATAATATCTTTTATAGTAGTGATTATCGTATACAGGATAAAACAGTAACATTTCACTCAAGCACAAGTTGCTGTTATTCAATGAATTAACAGAAACACAGAGAGTATTTATAAAACCACACGACATTCCTTTGGGCAGACTTTACAGCCCTGCATTGTCTTAATCAGGCATTCGGAAAGAGGGTTTCAGGCAATCTTAAATGTTCTATTTGTTGAATGCATGCCTGAATCTTAGTAAATTTGCCTTGAAAATGTTTTTTCAGAATTAATTAATAAACCAATAATTATGTTATCTGTATAAGCTCATATTTATTCGTCGAAGTAATAATTAATGACGGTTGCGACTACACAAAACCGTGCACTTTTGTTACATTTTTTGCAAACTCACCCTGTGAGGATACTTAAAATGAACTGTCTGCCATCCGTTAGCGGATCTGCACACAAAAAGTATCAGTAACGATATGACTGGAGAAAAAATGGCTAAGCGTAAATTGTTGCTTCTGGGTGTATTACTGTCACTGGCGGGGGCCGCGCACGCTGCACCGCAAACATCGACAGCGCCTTCCGGCATCAAGGCCTATGAAGAGCAAGAGTTTATTGCCGATTTTACGAAGTTTAAAATCGGCGACACCGCGCCCGCGCAGTATCAGACGCCTGAGTACACCATCAAACAGTACCAGCTGCGTAACCTTCCCGCGCCCGATGCCGGCACACACTGGACCTACATGGGTGAGAATTATGTTCTGATTGGCGATGCCGATGGCAAAATCTACAAAGCCTATAACGGAGATATTTTCTATCACCGCTGATACGATCCTAATCCGTCCGTGGCAGGAGAGCGATCGCCCTTTCCTGCGCACGCTCTTCCTTCACACCCGACGTGAAGCCTGGCCGTGGATGGACAGTTCTGCGTGGCAGCTTGAAGATTTTGACGCGGCAACCCTGGACGAAGGGATTTGGGTGGCGGAGCAGGATGGGCACCGACTTGGCTTTGCCTCAGTCTCGACGAACGATAATTTTCTGCACAACCTGTTTGTCGATCCGAACTATCAGAGCCTGGGCGTCGGACATGTGTTGCTTGAACACGTGCAGAAGACGTTTACCAGCACGGGTTCACTCAAGTGTCTGGTGAAGAATGAGCGGGCGGTTGCGTTTTACCAGCGCCACGGCTGGCACATTGAGGCGACGGGAGATTCTCCGGACGGAGAGTATTATTTGATGCACTATCGGCTTGGGTAAAGTCAGGTGGCGCTACGCTTACCTGACCTACAAAATCGAGCCAGGCCGGGTAAGGCGAAGCCGCCACCCGGCACTAACGCGCAGAGGCGTTACACCGCGCGGAAGGCGATTTCACCCGGAATGACTTCGCCCTGCCAGTAAAGCTGCGCCGCAACGCGCCCCGCCAGCTGACGATAGATTTCCGTGAATTCGCTATCCGGACGGCTGACCACCGTTGGCTTACCGCTATCCAGATCTTCACGCAGTGTGATATGCAGCGGCAGTTGCCCCAGCAGTTGCGTGTGGTATTGCGCCGCCAGCTTTTCGGCGCCACCGGTACCAAAGATAGGCTCATGGTGCCCGCAGTTGCTGCAAATGTGCATGCTCATGTTCTCGACGATACCCAGTACCGGCACCTCCACCTTCTCGAACATGACGATGCCTTTTTTGGCGTCGATCAGCGCGATATCCTGCGGCGTGGTGACCACGACGGCGCCGGTAACCGGAATGTTCTGCGCCAGCGTCAGCTGGATATCACCGGTGCCCGGCGGCATGTCCAGTACCAGATAATCGAGGTCAGGCCACATTGTCTCCTGCAACATTTGCAGCAGCGCCTTGCTGGCCATCGGGCCACGCCAGACCATTGCGTTATCGTCCGTGACCAGGTAACCAATGGAGTTGGTCGCCAGACCGTGCGCCACGATTGGCGCCATGTGGGTGCCGTCCGGCGAGGTTGGACGCTGGTTTTCCGCCCCCAGCATGTTTGGAATGGACGGGCCGTAGATATCCGCATCCAGAATGCCGACTTTCGCCCCTTCAGCCGCCAGCGCAAGCGCCAGGTTCACGGCGGTCGACGATTTACCCACCCCGCCCTTGCCCGAGCTGACGGCGATGATGTTCTTCACGCCGTTAACGCCCGGCTGATTTTTCACGCGCTTGAGCGTGGCGATGCTGTGGCTTAGCTTCCAGTCAATTGCATTTGCGCCGGTAATGCGCAGCAGCTCAGAGCTGGTTTGCTCTTTCAGGGCATCAAAGGCGCTGGTCCAGACGAACGGCATCTGTAGCTCAATGTGCAGCGTATCGTCCAGCCATGCGACGTGATGAAGCGCTTTCAGCGTCGTGAGATTGTGCTTCAGGGTTGGATGCTGAAAATTAGCCAGCGTCCCGGCGACCATTGCTCGTAAGGCTTCCGGTGATTTGGCCTGGGATTGAGAACTCATCCCGACTCCTTTGTTCTTGTGAATAAGACCTTAGACAAACAAGTTTACCTGAAAGGCCGCGGTTTGTGCTTACTTAATAATGCCCCTTTTGGTAATATCGAAAACCCTTTTCACAGTTAAAAGAAGTAATGCCTACTATGACTCAAGTCGCGAAAAAAATTCTGGTAACGTGCGCCCTGCCGTACGCCAACGGCTCAATCCACCTCGGCCACATGCTGGAGCATATCCAGGCTGATGTCTGGGTCCGTTACCAGCGAATGCGCGGCCACGAGGTGAACTTCATCTGTGCGGACGATGCCCACGGCACGCCGATAATGCTGAAAGCGCAGCAGCTGGGCATTTCCCCGGAACAGATGATCGCCGAAATGAGTCAGGAGCATCAGACCGATTTTGCTGGCTTTGACATCAGCTATGACAACTATCACTCCACGCACAGCGACGAAAACCGCGAGCTGTCAGAGCTGATCTACTCCCGTCTGAAAGAGAACGGTTTCATTAAAAACCGCACCATCTCTCAGCTGTACGATCCGGAAAAAGGCATGTTCCTGCCGGACCGTTTCGTCAAAGGCACCTGTCCGAAATGTAAATCCCCGGACCAGTACGGCGATAACTGCGAAGTGTGCGGCGCAACCTACAGCCCGACCGAGCTTATCGAACCGAAGTCCGTGGTCTCCGGCGCGACGCCGGTGATGCGTGACTCCGAGCACTTCTTCTTCGACCTGCCGTCGTTCAGCGAAATGCTGAAGGCGTGGACCCGCAGCGGTGCGTTGCAGGAGCAGGTCGCGAACAAAATGCAGGAGTGGTTCGAATCCGGGCTGCAACAGTGGGATATCTCCCGCGATGCGCCCTACTTTGGTTTCGAAATCCCGAACGCGCCGGGCAAATATTTTTACGTCTGGCTGGATGCGCCGATTGGCTACATGGGGTCGTTCAAGAATCTGTGTGACAAGCGCGGCGACACCGTAAGCTTCGACGAATACTGGAAGAAAGATTCCGATGCCGAGCTGTATCACTTCATCGGTAAAGACATCGTTTACTTCCACAGCCTGTTCTGGCCAGCAATGCTGGAAGGCAGCAACTTCCGCAAGCCGACCAACCTGTTCGTACATGGCTACGTAACGGTGAACGGCGCGAAGATGTCTAAATCTCGCGGGACGTTTATTAAGGCCAGCACCTGGCTGAACCACTTTGACGCGGACAGCCTGCGCTACTACTACACCGCGAAGCTCTCTTCCCGCATCGACGATATCGACCTGAATCTGGAAGATTTCGTGCAGCGCGTGAACGCGGACATCGTCAACAAGGTGGTGAACCTGGCGTCCCGTAACGCAGGTTTTATCGCCAAACGCTTTGACGGCGTGCTTTCTGCCGAACTGGCCGATCCTGAGCTGTATAAAACCTTCACCGACGCCGCCGCTGCGGTTGGCGAAGCCTGGGAAAGCCGTGAATTCGGTAAAGCCATTCGCGAAATCATGGCGCTGGCAGACGTGGCCAACCGCTATGTCGACGAGCAGGCGCCGTGGGTGGTGGCGAAACAGGAAGGCCGCGACGCCGACTTGCAGGCGATCTGCACCATGGGTCTGAACATGTTCCGCGTGCTGATGACCTGGCTGAAGCCGGTTCTGCCGCAGCTGGCAGCCCGCGCGGAAGCATTCCTGAACACCGAACTGACCTGGGATGCCATCCAGCAGCCGCTGCTCGGCCACAAGGTGAACACCTTCAAGGCGCTGTATAACCGCATCGAGATGAAGCAGGTTGACGCGCTGGTGGAAGCATCCAAAGAAGAGGTGAAAGCGGCTGCCGCACCGGTGACCGGCCCGCTGGCGGACGATCCGATTCAGGAGACCATCACCTTTGATGATTTCGCCAAAGTCGACCTCCGCGTGGCGCTGATCGAAAACGCGGAGTTCGTGGAAGGTTCTGACAAACTGCTGCGTCTGACCCTGGATCTGGGCGGCGAGAAGCGTAACGTCTTCTCCGGCATTCGTTCCGCGTATCCCGATCCGCAGGTGCTGATTGGTCGTCAGACCGTGATGGTGGCAAACCTGGCGCCGCGCAAAATGCGCTTCGGCATCTCTGAGGGGATGGTGATGGCCGCAGGCCCGGGCGGGAAAGATATCTTCCTGTTAAGCCCTGACGAAGGCGCGAAGCCGGGTCAGCAGGTGAAGTAATAAAAAAGCCGGATGAGAATCCGGCTTTTTTTTTGCCCGGCGGCGCTACGCTTGCACGGGTCTACGGGTTTTGTAGGCTGGGTCAGGCGAAGCCGCCATCCGGCTAAAATCACCCCTTCTGGTTATGCACCCGCTGCGTCAACCCACGCAGGAAATAACGCAGAAACTGATCCCCACACTCGCGGTAATTCTTATGATCCGGCGCGCGCATCATGGCGGTGATTTCCGGCATCGACACGCGAAATTTCTGCTCGGTCATGATCGCCAGAATGTCGTCAGTTTTCAGGGAGAAAGCAATACGCAGCTTTTTCAGCACCGTGTTGTTATTCACCCGACGCTCCAGCGCCAGCTCAGGCGCAGATTCATCTTTGCCGCGCTTGTCGTAGATCAGGCCATTCAGAAAGCCCGACAGAATAATGTCCGGGCAGCGAACAAAACCCTCTTCATCTTCTTTAGTCATCCAGGTGTCGAACCCGGCGGACGTGGATTCCATGTCGGAGAGCGCAAGAATGCGCACCATGTCATTATTGTTCGCTTTCAGGGTGTAGCGCAGGCTACGAAGAATATCGTTACTTAGCATAGAGCCTTCGAATGTCGATGATGCAATGGCGCGCAGTGTACCAGTTTTACAGCCCTATCGCCTCTTTCAAACTTTTCAGGTAGCGACGACTGACGGGAACGGTTTGCCCGGCACGTAACACCAGCTCGGCCTGGCCGTTATCCTCCAGACGGATCTCTTTCAGGTGCGCCATGTTCACCAGATACTGACGATGGCAGCGGATTAGCGGCGTGCGGCTCTCCAGCGTGCGCAGGGTCAGCTCGGTAAAGCCTTCGTTACCTCCAGCGCTGGTGACGTATACCCCGCTCAGACGGCTGCTGACAAAGGCAACGTCGTCCATTTGCAGGAGGTAAATCCGGCTGTGCCCGGTACAGGGTATAAACTTCAGGGGCTGCTGATGCTCCGGCAGCAGCGTCACGTCCTGCACGGTACGCTCCTGATGCAGGCGGGTCAGGGTCTTTTCAAGCCGTTTCTCTTCAATCGGCTTCAGCAGATAATCAAATGCGTGCTCTTCAAACGCCTTTACCGCGTACTCATCAAAGGCCGTCAGAAAGACGATATAGGGACGGTGCTCCGGGTCGAGCATGCCGACCATCTCCAGCCCGCTGATGCGCGGCATCTGAATATCGAGGAACAGCACGTCCGGGCGCAGTTTATGCACCGCACCGATGCCTTCAATCGCATTGGCACATTCCCCCACAACCTCGATATCACTCTGCTCCTGCAACAGAACACGCAGGTTTTCCCGTGCTAACGGCTCATCATCGACAATCAGCACTCTTAACATGCGTTCTCCTCCAGCGGCAATCGTAAGGTAATTCGGGTATAGCGGTCTGGCTCACAGGCGACGGTGATACCGCAGTCGTCACCAAAATGCGCGCGCAGGCGTTTATCCACCAGGCTCATGCCCAGACCGCCTGACGCGGAAGCTTCATACAGCCCCGCGTTGTCTTCAATATCCAGCACCAGATGGTGGTTAAAACGGGAAGCGGAAATCATAATCTCTCCAGTTCCCAGCAGCTGCGACGTCCCATGCTTAATGGCATTTTCTACAATCGGTTGCAGGGTAAAGGCCGGAAGATGCTGATACGCCAGATCGTCCGGGACGGATAACGACACCTGTAAACGTGACTGGAAGCGCGCTTTTTCAATTTGCAGATAGGCGTTTACATGCTCAATCTCGTCCGCGAGGGTGACGATCTCCGAGGGTCGCTTCAGATTTTTGCGGAAAAAGGTCGAGAGAAATTGCACCAGCTGCGCGGCCTGATCGCTGTCGCGGCGGATCACCGCCTTCAGCGTGTTGAGCGCGTTAAACAGGAAATGCGGGTTCACCTGAGCGTGCAGGAGCTTAATTTCTGACTGCGTCAGCAGCGCTTTTTGCCGTTCATACTGCCCCGCCAGGATTTGCGCCGAAAGCAGCTGGGCGATCCCCTCCCCCAGCGTGCGGTTGATGGAGCTGAACAGGCGGTTTTTGGCTTCGTAAAGCTTAATAGTGCCCATGACGCGCTGGTTTTCACCCCGCAGGGGAATGACCAGCGTAGAGCCGAGTTTGCACTGCGGATGCAGGGAACAGCGGTACGGCACTTCATTTCCGTCGGCATACACCACTTCACCCGTTTCAATAGCGCGCAGGGTATAGGCCGAGGAGATCGGTTTGCCCGGCAGATGGTGGTCGTCGCCGGTACCGGTAAACGCCAGCAGCTTCTCGCGATCGGTAATCGCCACGGCTCCGATATCCAGCTCTTTATACAGCACCTGCGCCACCTTCATACTGTTCTCCTCGTTGAATCCCTGCCGCAGGATCCCTTCCGTCGACGCCGCAACTTTTAAGGCGGTGGCAGAAAATGCCGAGGTGTATTTTTCGAACATGGCGCGTTTGTCGAGCAGAATGCGCATAAACAGCGCCGCACCTACAGTATTGGTGACCATCATCGGTGCGGCAATGCTGCTGACCAGATGTAACGCATCGTCAAACGGGCGCGCGATCAGCAGGATGATCGCCATCTGCGCCATTTCCGCCACGAAGGTAATCGCCCCTGCGGTAAAGGGACTGAACACTTTATCCG
Source organism: Enterobacter sp. YSU (assembly GCF_016082135.1). Lineage (NCBI taxonomy): Bacteria > Pseudomonadati > Pseudomonadota > Gammaproteobacteria > Enterobacterales > Enterobacteriaceae > Enterobacter > Enterobacter sp. YSU. Next base: position 3,380,636 of record NZ_CP059487.1, on the reverse strand, counting down.
GGCGACCGCGCTTAATCATATAGCTGTGGACGAGACCACCGAGCAGCCCTTCGACGATGGTGGAGATCATGCAGCTCAGCGCCGTCATACCACCCATCGAATAGCGGTGCAGGCCGCCGGTTAACCCCACCAGACCGCCGACAACCGGGCCTCCGAGCAGCCCGCCCATTACCGCGCCGATGGCGCGCGTATTGGCGATGGAATCTTCGATATGGAGACCAAACCAGGTCCCCATAATGCAGAATATGGAAAATACGACGTAGCAGAGGAATTTGTGCGGCAGACGGACGGTGACCTGCATCAGCGGGATAAACAGGCGCGTTTTGCTCATCAACCAGGCGATGACAAGGAACACGCACATCTGCTGAAGCAACAGCAGCACCAGATTAAACTCGTACATACTCACAAACCGCACATTCTAAAAACGCGTAACATACACTGATAGCGGTTAACTTTCTTTGAAACGTGCCAAAAAAGCGATAAATCGTGTCCGCCATCACACCTTTTGCCGGAGATAACCTGTCTTTCGTATAATTTGTACAAAAAAGAATCAAATCTTCCTGGTTCCGCAAAGTGGGTATACAGTTAAGCTGGGGACGCGCAAGCCTGGGGGCGAAAATGGCGCTTTACACAATAGGTGAAGTGGCACTCCTGTGTGATATCAATCCCGTTACGCTACGGGCGTGGCAGCGACGGTATGGATTGCTTAAGCCGCAAAGAACGGACGGCGGGCACCGCCTGTTTAACGATGCGGATATTGACCGGATCCGCGAGATCAAAAGCTGGATCGACAATGGCGTACAGGTCGGCAAGGTAAAATCGCTTCTGAGCCAGGACGATCCAGATACGCAGCTTCTCTGGCGCGAGCAGCAGGAAACGCTGCTGAGGCTGTTGCAGAGTGGCAATTTGCAGCGTTTGCGCGGCTGGATCAAAGAACAGGGTCGAGACTACCCGGCGCAAACCTTGATCACCCATCTTTTTATTCCCCTACGGCGTCGGCTTCAGTGTCAGCAAACCACCTTACAGGCACTGCTCAGCATGCTTGATGGCGTGCTGATTAACTATATTTCCGTCTGTCTTGCCTCAGCGCGGAATAAAAACAGCAAAGATGCGCTGGTGATCGGCTGGAACGTACACGATACCACCCGGCTGTGGCTCGAAGCCTGGATTGCCACCCAGCAGGGCTGGCGCGTTGACGTGCTTGCCCACTCCCTGGCCCAGCTCAGGCCGGAACTGTTTGAGGGACAGACGCTGCTGGTCTGGTGCGGCGAAGTCCCCTCCGCTTCCCAGCAGCAGCTCCTGACGGAATGGCGCGAACATGGTTATCCCGTTTACTCGCTGGGGCCAAATGCGTCGTAACGGCATTTAATGGTTCATTAACAGCTGCGCTTCACCGTATAATTGTTCCGTTAACAACAGGAGCACATGATGAAGGCAACGAAACTGGCCGTAATTACCCTCTTTGCACTGATGGCCATCAGCGGTATCGGTGGCGTTATGCTTGCAGGTTATTCATTTATTGTTCGCGGCGGTGTTGGCTGAGGTATCCGGCCAGGCGTTCAAACAGGCGATCCACCACAATCGCCGCCAGCGCAACCAGAACCGCCCCCTGAATAATGTAAGCCGTATTAAACCCGCTTAACCCGATAATGATCGGCGTTCCCAGCGTATTGGCTCCGACCGTCGAGGCGATGGTTGCCGTACCAATGTTGATAATCACGGACGTTCGCACGCCGGCGATAATCACCGGTGCGGCCAGCGGCAGTTCGACCTTCACCAGCCGCTGCCAGGCGCTCATCCCCATCCCTTCCGCTACGCTCAGCACCGATGCAGGCACCGCCGCAATCCCCGCCAGCGTCCCTTGCAGAATGGGCAACACGCCGTACAAAATCAGCGCAATGATGGCAGGCTCCTGCCCAAAACCAATCGCCGGCACGGCAATCGCCAGCACGGCCACCGGCGGGAAGGTCTGCCCCGTTGCGGCGATGGTCTCCACCAGCGGACGAAACTCCCTGCCCGCGGGTCTCGTCACCGCAATCCCGGCGCCTGTGCCCAGCACGATGGCAATCACGCTTGACACCGCCACCAGCCAGAAGTGCGCCAGGGTGAGATTAACAAAGCTCTCCTGCTGGTACACCGGGCGCGGCAGCCCGGGGATAAGCGCATTAAACAGCGCCGCGCTGTGCGGCATCAGGTAGAGTAAGGCGATAAACAGCCCTGTCAGCCAGAGTAACGGATCACGGACCCACTTCACGCGTCACCTCCCCCGCCAGCAGATCGCGAAAATGGATCGTCCCACATGGCGTCCCCTGCCCGTCCGCAACGGGTAACACCTCGCACTGCCGGGCGACAAACGCCGACAGGGCATCGCGCAGGCTCATCCCATCGTGCAGCGGTTCACCACCGATTTGCGCATCCTGCGGACGCAGATAGTCCCTGACGGTGCGTAGCGAGAGCAGCCTGACGCCCAGCTCGCTGCGGCCAAAAAATTCACGCACAAAATCATTCGCCGGCGAGGTTAATAGCTCAAGCGGCGTACCCTGCTGGACGACTTCGCCGTGATCCATCAGTATCAGACGATCGGCCAGCCGCAGCGCTTCGTCGATATCATGCGTCACCAGCACGATGGTGCGCCCTAGAATACGGTGGATGCGACTCATCTCCGCCTGAAGTGCGCCGCGGGTGACCGGATCCAGCGCGCCGAAGGGCTCATCCATCAGCAGCACCTGCGGGTTAGCGGCCAGCGCGCGCGCCACCCCGACCCGCTGCTGCTGTCCGCCGGAAAGCTGGTGCGGATAGCGGTCGCGAAGCGACGCGTCCAGGCTCAGCAGCGCCATCAGCTCGTCGACACGCTCATTGATCTTCCCCCGGGACCATTTTTCCAGCTGTAGCACGGTGGCAATGTTCTGGGCCACCGTCCAGTGGGGAAACAGGCCGATGGACTGAATGGCGTAGCCCATACGCCGCCGCAGTTCCAGCACCGGCAGGCTGCGGATCTCCTCTCCGGCAAAGCGAATCGTCCCGCTGTCATGTTCCACCAGCCGGTTGATCATCTTCAGCGTCGTCGATTTTCCCGACCCCGACGTCCCGATCAATACCGAGAACGCCCCCTCGGCAAAATGCAGATTGAGGTGACTTGCCGCCGGACGGCCCGCAAAGGTTTTACTCACATCATGAAATTCAATCATTGGCTCTTCTCCTGAGCAGCGCGAGCCACAGGGCAAACAGGGCATCCAGTACGACCGCCAGCGCAATCGTGGGCACAACACCCAGCAGCACCAGATCCAGCGCGCTGCTCAGCAGCCCCTGGAACACCAGTGCCCCAAAGCCGCCCGCCCCGATCAGCGCGGCAATCACCGCCATCCCCACGGTTTGCACCGTCACCACCCGCAGGCTGCGAACCAGCAGCGGAAGCGCAAGCGGCAGCTGTATTTTCCAGAAACACTGCCGCGCACTCATCCCCATCGCATGGGCGCTTTCCAGCACGTCAGGCGGAACCTGGCTTAACCCCGCCACCACGCCGCGCACCAGCGGCAGCAGCGCATACAGCACAAGGGCGATAAGGGCAGGCGTCAGCCCGGTTCCGGCAATGCCTGCCGCGGCCAACGCAGGGAAGGATTTCACCAGACCGGCCAGGGGGGCAATCAGCAGGCCAAACAGCGCAACGGAGGGGATGGTCTGAATAACGTTGAGCACGGTAAAGACGGCACCCTGGCGGCTGGGATGCCGGTAGCACCCGATGCCCAGCGGCACGCCCAGCAGCAGCGCCGGGATCAGCGTCCCGAACAGGATCGTCAGATGTTGCGCCAGCGCGTTGTCAAATACCTCCTGGCGGTTGGCGTACTCTTTTAACAGCGAGAGTTGATTCAGATCGCCGCTGAAGAGGATCAGCAGAGGGATAACCCAGAATTGCGCGTTCAGCAGCCAGCGCCAGACGGGTAGCGGCGTGAGACGGCGAATGGCATCGCTACAGACCAGCAGACAAAGTGCCAGCCACAGCCACAGCCCGCTGCCAATCGACGTGCGCGCCAGCGGGCTTTCAACCGAGGCCATCTGCGTTGCCGCCTGTCCCGCGCTCCAGAACAGCACGATAAACAGTGCTTCGCTGAGCAGAAGCGTCAGCCAAAGGGCGGCTCGCCCTGGCCAAAAGGCTAAGGCTACAGTACTCGCCAGCGCCGCGCCCAGCAGTAGCGGCGTAAATGACCAGATCTGCCAGAGCGCGCGCGGTTCGCCCGACACCAGACGGTTTGGCGCGACATTTACAAAGGGTAACGCGACCGCCGCAATGGCCACACAGGCCAACAGCAGCAGGACGCGGTTATGACATTTTATTGGCACAGCCTTGTCCCGTTACTTCACAAGCCCTTGTTGTTTCAGGAAGTCGGCAGCCACCTTTTTGGCATCCAGCCCCTCAACGGCAATGCTGGCATTCAGCTGTTGCAGCGTTTTCGCATCCAGTTTTTCAAACACCGGTTTGAGCCATTCCGCAATATCCGGGTAGGCTTTCAGCACCGCCTCGCGCACGACCGGGGTTGGGGCGTAAATGGGCTGAACGCCTTTCGGGTCGGTCAGGGTTTGCAGACCAAGCGCCGCGACCGGGCCGTCGGTGCCGTAGGCCATCGCCGCGTTGACGCCGGAGGTTTGCTGCGCCGCCGCCTTAATGGTCACCGCCGTGTCGCCGCCCGCCAGCGAGAGCAGCTGAGACTGATCGAGCTTGAAATCATAGGCTTTTTCAAACGCTGGCAGGGCATCAGCGCGCTCGATAAACTCTGCCGAGGCCGCGAGCTTAAACTCGCCCTTCTCTTTCAGGTAGCGGCTGAGATCGTCAAGCGAGGTGAGCTTGCCTTTCTCGGCAATATCTTTACGCACCGCGATGATCCAGGTGTTGTTGGCCGGTGCCGGCGTAAGCCAGACCAGCTTATTTTTTTCCGCGTCCAGCTTTTTGACTTTTTCGTACCCGGCTTTGGCATTTTTCCAGGCCGGATCGTTTTCATCCTTGAAGAAGAATGCCCCGTTGCCGGTGTATTCCGGGTAGATATCCAGCTCGCCGGACGTGATGGCACCGCGTACGACAGGTGTGGTGCCAAGCTGTACTTTATTGACCGTTTTCACGCCGTGGCTTTCGAGTACCTGCAAAATGATATTGCCGAGCAACGCGCCCTCGGTATCAATTTTGGAACCCACCTTAACCGGCTCTGCGGCCTGTAGCGGCAGGCTTAGCGCCGCCAGAAGCACCGCCGATCCTGTTATCCCCTTAATAATCGTCATTCTGCTTTCCTCATTATTTTGTGGCCTTTTTCATAGGCTTGAGACAAAAGCGTAGCTTAAAACAGCGAATTTAACCGTTTTTCGTACAAGATGAGAGGCATCCCCCGCCAGGCGGGGGATGGGGAGGAAGGTAAGATTATTGCAGCTCGAATTCGGCTTTGTTCACGCGGGCGGAATCCACGCCAATGAAGACGTTGAATTTGCCAGGCTCGGCATCGTATTTCATCTGCTGGTTCCAGAACTTCAGCGCATTCACGTCAATCGGGAAGCTGACCGTTCTGGTTTCGCCCGGTTTCAGGTTGACCTTCTCGAAGCCGCGCAGCTGTTTCACCGGACGGCTCATGGAGGCCGTGACATCCTGAATGTACATCTGGATCACCGTCGCGCCTTCGCGTTTGCCGCTGTTGGTCACCTCCACGCTGGCGGTCACTTTGCCGTCATGCTTCAGGGTCGGCGCTGACATTTTCACGTCAGAGACCTTAAAGGTGGTGTAGCTCAGGCCATAGCCAAACGGATACAGCGGGCCGTTCGCCTCATCGAAATAACGAGACGTGTACTTGTTCGGCTTGTCAGCGTTATACGGACGACCAGTGTTCAGGTGGCTGTAGTAAACCGGGATCTGCCCGACGGAGCGCGGGAAGGACATCGGCAGCTTGCCGGACGGGTTGTAATCGCCAAACAGCACGTCGGCAATGGCGTTACCGCCTTCGGTACCGGCGAACCAGGTTTCCAGAATAGCGTCAGCCTGCTGGTCTTCTTTCACCAGCGCCAGCGGACGCCCGTTCATCAGCACCAGCACCAGCGGCTTGCCGGTGGCTTTCAGGGCCGCGATCAGATCACGCTGGCTTTGCGGGATAGTGATTTCGGTACGACTGGAGGCTTCGTGCGCCATCCCCTGCGCTTCACCCACCACCGCGACCACCACGTCGGACTGCTTCGCGGCGTTCACCGCTTCGTCGATCATCTCTTTCGGCGTGCGCGGATCCACCTTCACCGCTTCCTCGTACTGGTTGAGGAAGGTCACGATGTCTTTATCGTTGGTGACGTTCGCGCCTTTGGCGTAAACCACTTTTGCATTATCACCCACGGCGCTCTTAATGCCGGTCAGCACGGTAACGGACTGATCCGCCACGCCTGCGGCGGACCAGCTGCCCATGACGTCACGCTTGCTGTCGGCCAGCGGACCGACCACGGCAATGGTGCCGGATTTTTTCAGCGGCAGCGTGTCGAGACGGTTTTTCAGCAGCACCAGGCTTTCGCGCGCTACTTCCCGGGCTTCTTTACGGTGCAGACGGCTTTCGGCGTTGGTGTCCGCCGGGTCTGAATCCTTCGGCCCCAGATGGCTGTAAGGATCGTTAAACAGCCCCATGTCATATTTCACGTTCAGCACGTGGCGAGCGGCGTCGTCCAGCTCTGCCATCGTCACTTTGCCGCTCTTCACCAGCCCCGGCAGGTATTTGCTGTAGTACTCGTCGCTCATGCTCATGTTGATGCCGGACTTGAGCGCCACGCGTACCGCGTCTTCCGGATCGGACGCCGTGCCGTGTTTAATCAGCTCTTTAATCGCGCCGTGGTCAGAGACGGTAATGCCCTTAAAGCCCCACTGGTCGCGCAACACGTCTTTCAGCAGCCACGAATCGGAGGTGGCAGGCGTGCCGTTGAGAGAGTTCAGCGCTACCATCACCGCCCCGCTGCCCGCGTCCAGCCCTGCCTTGTATGGCGGCATGTAGTCGTTAAACAGGCGCTGTGGGCTCATGTCGACGGTGTTGTACTCTTTACCGCCCTCCACCGCGCCATAGGCGGCGAAGTGCTTGACGCTGGTCATGACCGAGTAACGATCTGCCGGGCTTTTGCCCTGCATCGCTTCCACCATGGTTTTGCCCATCGTGGCGGTTAAATACGTGTCTTCACCGAAGCCCTCCGAAGCGCGGCCCCAGCGCGGATCGCGGGAGACGTCAACCATCGGCGCCCAGGTCATATTCAGGCCGTCGTCTGCGGCTTCATATGCCGAAACGCGCCCGACGGTTTTCACCGCATCAAGATTAAAAGAGGAGGCTAAGCCGAGGCTAATCGGGAAGACGGTACGCTGGCCGTGCACCACGTCATAAGCGAAGAACAGTGGAATTTTCAGGCGGCTCAGCTCCATCACCTGATCCTGCATCTTGCGGATATCCTGGCGGGTAACGGTGTTAAAAATGGCCCCTACCTGCCCGTCTTTGATCATCTCGCGAATGGCTTCCTTCGGGTTATCCGGACCGACGCTGATCAGGCGCAGCTGGCCGATTTTCTCATCGACCGTCATCTTTTTGAGTAAATCCGTGACAAAGGCGTCGCGGGCTTCGGGCGTGAGCGGGTGATTACCAAACAAATCCTCTGCCAGCGCAGGTTGCAGCGCCAGGCTGACGGCAACACCTACAGAACATAGCCATTTCATGTTGTTATTCTCTCTCATCAATAACCGCGGGAAGCACCCGGCCAGACCGTGCGAAAAGCGCAGTGTGCCATAAAGCCTGAAAACCTTGCAGGGTTATTCTCTGATTTTTCTCATGAATACCCGACCGCTCAACGGCTAATCGCGCTATGCTTTACAGCGAGAAATTTGCCCCACCACAAGGAGTGGAAGATGTCTTCTGTTCGAACTGACGATAACACTACATTTATTAACGAACTGTCTCGCCTGGTTGGTCACTCTCACCTGCTTACCGACCCGGCCAAAACCGCCCGCTATCGGAAGGGCTTTCGCTCCGGCCAGGGCGACGCGCTGGCGGTAGTCTTCCCCGGTACGTTGCTCGAACTGTGGCGCGTGCTCAGCGCCTGCGTTGCGGCAGACAAGATTATTTTAATGCAGGCTGCGAATACCGGCCTGACCGAAGGCTCCACGCCGAACGGCAACGATTACGATCGTGACATCGTGATTATCAGCACCCTGCGCCTCGACAAACTGCACCTGCTGGACAAGGGCGAACAGGTGCTCGCCTTCCCCGGCACCACGCTTTACTCGCTGGAAAAAGCGCTTAAGCCGCTGGGACGCGAACCGCACTCGGTGATCGGCTCATCGTGCATTGGCGCCTCGGTGATCGGCGGGATCTGCAATAACTCCGGCGGCTCGCTGGTGCAGCGCGGCCCGGCTTACACGGAAATGTCGCTGTTCGCCCGTATCGATGAAAACGGCAAGCTGACGCTGGTTAACCATCTGGGGATCGATCTGGGCGTAACGCCAGAGCAGATCCTCAGCAAACTCGACGATGACCGCGTAAAGGACGAAGACGTTCAGCACGATGGCCGTCACGCGCATGACCACGATTACATCACCCGCGTGCGCGATATCAATGCCGATACGCCGGCGCGCTATAACGCCGATCCGGATCGCCTGTTTGAATCCTCCGGCTGCGCGGGCAAGCTGGCCGTTTTTGCGGTGCGCCTCGATACCTTCCCGGCAGAGAAAAAGCAGCAGGTGTTTTACATCGGCACCAATCAGCCGGAGGTGCTGACGGAGATCCGTCGTCATATTCTGGCCGAGTTCACTCACCTGCCGGTGGCGGGCGAGTATATGCACCGGGACATTTACGACATCGCCGAGCGCTACGGCAAAGATACCTTCCTGATGATCGACAAGCTCGGCACCGACAAAATGCCGTTCTTCTTCACTATGAAGGGCCGCACCGACGCGATGCTGGAGAAAGTATCGTTGTTCAAACCGCACTTCACCGAACGCTTTATGCAGAAGCTGGGTAACGTCTTCCCGGCGCATTTACCGGAGCGGATGAAGACCTGGCACGACAAGTATGAGCACCATCTGCTGCTGAAAATGGCCGGGGACGGAATTGCCGAAGCGCAGAGCTGGCTCACCGAATTCTTCAAAACCGCCGACGGGGATTTCTTTGCCTGTACGCCGGAAGAAGGCAGCAAAGCCTTCCTGCACCGCTTCGCCGCGGCGGGTGCTGCCATCCGTTATCAGGCGGTGCATTCCGAAGAGGTGGAGGATATTCTGGCGCTGGATATCGCCCTGCGTCGCAACGATACCGAGTGGTTTGAACATCTGCCGCCGGAGATCGACAGCAAGCTGGTGCATAAGCTCTATTACGGCCACTTTATGTGCTATGTCTTCCATCAGGATTACATCGTCAAAAAAGGGGTTGATGCACACGCGCTGAAAGAACAGATGCTGGCGCTGCTGCACGAGCGTGGCGCGCAATATCCTGCCGAGCACAACGTAGGACACCTGTACAAAGCGCCGGAGACGCTTAAACAGTTTTATCGCAAAAATGACCCTACAAACAGTATGAACCCGGGCATTGGTAAGACAACGCGGAAGAAATACTGGAAAGAGAGTGCCGAAACAGAGGAACACAATACGCAAGCCTCTGATGAACTCTTATAGCCAAATTTAAGAGATTGTTAAGCCCTCCTCAAACGTACTAGAGTATCTGCCTGTTGCCAGAGAAACGTTTCTCTGGCTTTCCAAACAAGGAGCGGGCAGAACATGTCGGCTGTAGAAATTTTCCCCGAAACTGAAATCGAGGTGCGCGACGCCCTTCCTGACGATGCGCATGCCATCTCGGCGATATACGCCTGGCATGTGCTTCATGGCCGTGCGTCCTTCGAGGAAGTTCCTCCCACCGTCGATGAGATGCGTCAGCGGATGAAGAGCGTGACCGACAGCGGTTTAACGTGGCTGGTTGCGCTGTATCGCGGCATTGTTGTCGGCTACTGCTACGCCACGTTTTATCGTCCACGCCAGGCCTACCGGTACACCCTTGAGGAATCCATCTATGTGGATGCCAGCACTACCGGGCGCGGGTTTGGCTCGGCCTTACTCCAGGCACTGATCGCCCGTTGTGAACAAGGACCCTGGCGGCAGATGATTGCCGTGGTTGGTGACGGAAACAATAATGCGGGATCGTTACGGCTGCATAAAAAACATGGCTTCGAGGTTGTCGGTCAACTGCGCAGCGTGGGGTATAAGAAGGGCGACTGGCGGGATACGTTGATCATGCAGCGTCCACTCAACGATGGTGACTGGACGCTGCCGGAGTAGGCGCTTTCGCCCGGTGGCGCTTCGCTTACCGGGCCTACGTATCGGGGCCGCTTTAGGGCCGTAGGCCGGGTAAGGCGAAGCCGCCACCCGGCACAGACAGGCGGCTCAGTCGTTCTGCGCCGTCGCCATCTGTTCCGCTTTCTGCTTTTTATACGCCAGCGCTGAAGCCGGCACCGGCTGCACTTTCCCGGTTTCAATCCAGGTGCGCAGGCGGCTGGCGTCCGCAAAGTGGGTATATTTGCCGAAGGCATCCATCACCACCAGCGCCACTGGCTTACCGTTAAACACGGTGCGCATCACCAGGCAGTGCCCTGCCGCATTAGTGAATCCGGTCTTGGTTAACTGAATATTCCAGTTATCGCGATACACCAGATGGTTAGTGTTGCGGAACGGCAGCGTATACGCCGGGTTCGAGAATGTCGCCATCTCCTCACGCGTGGTACTGAGCTGACCGATCAGCGGGTATTGCTTACTGGCGATCAGCAGCTTGGTTAAATCACGCGCCGTCGAGACGTTATGAATCGACAGACCGGTTGGCTCCACGAAATGGGTATTTTTCATCCCCAGCGCTTTGGCTTTGGCGTTCATCGCGCGGATAAACGCGTCGTAACCACCAGGATAATGGTGGGCAAGGCTTGCCGCCGCGCGGTTCTCAGAGGACATCAGCGCCAGCAGCAGCATATTTTTACGGCTGATTTCACTGTTCAGACGCACGCGAGAGTAGATCCCTTTCATCTCTGGCGTGTGGCTGATATCCACCTTCAGCTTTTCGTCCAGCGGCAGTCGTGCATCAAGCACCACCATCGCGGTCATGACTTTGGTTATGGAAGCGATCGGGCGCACCAGATCCGGATGACTGGCGTAGATCACCTTGTTGGTATTCAGGTCAACGATCATCGCGCTGCCGGACGCAATCTGGGGTTGCGCAGCAGCGGTGGCGACTGCGGTCGTTTTGGCGATGGCTGGCGCGGTAGCGGAGACGCCCAGCAGCAGCGCAAGACTAAGGAGTGACACTCGAAATTTCAGCATGATGAGACTTCTGATAATGATTCACGCACGTTATGACGTACACCGCCTGTGTCAACGGATAGACACAGGCTGGCTTCGGCATCATAGCGGTCACCGTGCGTTGTCGCCAGCGGAGAATCATAACCAGATGCTGCATTGCTGGCATTTACGCCAGCAATGCAGGGAACTTAAAAGAGACGGTATCCATAACCCCAAAGAATAACTGTCAGGGCCAGTAGCGCCTCAAGGACCAGTACGCCGATGGCAAGCGTAGAGCTGGAGAAGCTCAGGCCCTCTTCTTTATTGATATTGAGGAAGGTTGGCACCCCTACATACAGCAGATAACCGGTGTAAAAGAGGGCAACCGTACCGATCAGCGCGCACAGCCAGACCAGTGGATAGAGCGCGACAATACCGCTTAAAAACAGCGGGGTCGCGACGTATCCGGCGAAGACCATACAGTGTGCCAGCGACGGGCGCTGCGGATAGTTGCGCGCCATCCAGTGGATGACCCGCCCCATCACCGCCACCCCAGCCAGCATAAGGCCATAAAACAGAATGGCCAGGTACAGTCCGGTAAACCAGGAAAGCTGAACCACGGTGCCGTCACCAAAGTTCCAGCCTATCTGCGTAGTACCAATAAACGCGCAGACCACCGGCACCGCTGCCATCAGCAGGACATGGTGGGTATAGTGATGCGCGACCGTTTCGTTCTCGTTACGGATCACCTGCATTTCACGATCGGGATGGGAGAAAAGTCCCCAGACATGGTTCATAACGCCCCCTTGTTGTCGGCCCGTCAGCGATAGCTTAAGTATAATGCAGGCTTTAGATTATTTTATGTACAGTGGGAAATTTCCGTTGATTGCCGCGCGGTTGATGGATGGGGTATATGATTAACGCAGGCACAGTAAGGGAGATGACGTTTACGTAATGGATATCAACGGTCTTATTGAACAATATGGATACGCCGCGCTGGTGATCGGCAGCGTCGCGGAAGGCGAAACCATCACGCTGCTGGGCGGGGTGGCCGCACATCAGGGATTGCTGAAATTCTCGCTGGTGGTCGCCGCCGTCGCGTTGGGCGGTATGATTGGCGATCAGCTGCTCTACTTTCTGGGGCTGCGCTTTGGCCCGACGCTTTTGCAACGTTTTGCTAAGCATCAAAAGAAAATTCGCCGTGCTCAGCGGCTTATCCAGCGACGTCCCTGGCTGTTTGTGATTGGTACCCGCTTTATGTACGGCTTTCGCATCATCGGGCCAATACTGATTGGCGCGAGCCGCTTACCGCCGAAAATCTTCCTGCCGCTGAACATTCTCGGGGCGATTGCCTGGGCGCTGATTTTCACCACGCTTGGCTACGTGGGTGGCGAAGTAATAGGTCCGTGGCTGCATAATCTCGATCAACATCTTAAACACTGGGCCTGGTTGATCCTGGTTGTTGCGGTGGTGATTGTGGTACGGCTGTGGATGCGGCACAGAGAGAAGAGGCGGGATCAGGAGTGAGTGCGGCCTGATGCCCTCACCCCGGCCCTCTCCCACAGGGAGAGGGGGTTTTTAGTTCCCTCTCCCACAGGGAGAGGGTTAGGGTGAGGGGAACCTATCCCTCCGGCTTAAACTGCGGATTCGCCAGCATAAAACCGCCGTCGACGATAAACGACTGCCCGGTGGTGTAGCTGGCGTCGCTGTCACACAGCCACGCCACCAGGCTGGCAATTTCTTTGGTATGCCCTGGCCGTGCCAGCGGGATTTCCGGCATTGCGCCTTCTTTCACTTCGCTGTCGTCCATATCATTCATCGGCGTGGCGATCGCTCCGGGCGCAACGGCGTTCACCAGAATCTTATGTTTAACCAGCTCCAGCGCCATCGACTTCGTTAACCCGCCCAGCGCATGTTTGGCCGCCGTATAGGCGCTGGCGTCCGGCAATGGCGTATGTTCATGCACCGAGGTGATATTCACGATCCGCCCCCCTTCCCCCTGCTTCACCATCTGACGCGCCGCGATTTGCGAGCAGAGAAACGCGCCGTCCACGTCAACGGTGAATATGTGCCGCCAGTCGTCAAACGACAGGTCCAGAAATGGCGCTTTATTCATCGCCCCGGCATTGTTAACCAGCACATCCAGCCGCCCGAAACGCGTAATCAGGGTTTCAATGGCCTTTGCGCCTTCCGGCAAATTGCTTAAGTCGAGATGAATGGCCTCGGCACGCTGCCCGCGCGCTTCAATTTCACGGCAGGTTGCCAGCGCCCCTTTCTCATCTGAATGCCAGGTTACTCCGACATCAAACCCGCGTTCGGCCAGCATCAGGGCCGTCGTTTTGCCAATTCCTGAATCCGATGCGGTAACAATTGCGACTCGCGTCATACTCACCTCCTGATAATCTGCAAAGAGGTAAGTATAGATAATGCGCAATGTTAGCCGTGATGATATCCGCCACCGAGCGCGGAGGTGAGCTGGAGCGTGGCATCCACGTACTGACCTTTCAGCATCAACCCGGTAATACGCTCTTTGAGCGCCGGAATTTTTGCTTCACTCACCCGGGAGCCGGCAATGATCCCGGCGCTGAAACGCGCCTGTGCCAGCGCAACGACGCGCGCCGCATCTTTTTCGATCTGCTGCTGGTGCTGATTTTTGGCGGTCAGCGTTTCCACTTCGCTGGCCGTCCGGGCAACCTGGTTTACGGCATCTACCACGGCCTTGTTGTAGTTCGCCACGGAGAGGATGTTTTGCGCCTGGGCGATATCCAGGTTCGCATTCAACCGACCGCTGTCAAAAATTGGCAGCGTCAGCCCGGCGGTTACGCCCATTTGCTGCGCAGATGAGCGGAACAGGTCACTCAGGTGCAATGCATCCTGCTGCAAGAATGCCATCAAATTGATGTCAGGGTAGAACGCGGCTCTGGCGGCATCCACTTCGCTCATGGATGCTTCGATATACCAGTGCGCCTCCTGCAAATCCGGGCGCCGAGCCAGCAGTTCATAACCGAGCGTTGATGGCAACGACGCCTCTGCGTCAGGTAAGGCATGCCGGGCGAGCGTGACTGAAGGGGTATGGGTCAACGCATTCAGACGCGCCTCAATGACCTTAATTTTGCCGTGCACGTCAGCGAGCTGTTCATCGGTTTTGCTGGCATTGATATCCGTTTCAACGCCTTCCACCGAGGAGGTAATGCCGTGCTGATAAAGCTCGCGATCGGCACCGATGATATTTTCCTGCTCCCGTTTGATTTGCGCGAGTACGTCACCCACCGCGGCCTCGGTCTGCCAGTCCCAGTACAGCCGCGCGACGCTGCTGGCGAGCAGCTGGCGGGTCTGCTCCAGCTCCGCTTTTTGCGCATTCACCTGACCGATGCGGGCCTCAATTTGGGCGCGGTTTTTACCCCATAAATCCAGATCCCAACCCGCCGTCAGACCAAAGGTGCCGTTGGTGTACCAGGGGCCGGTTGTCCCCGCCGCCGGGTCGGTCAGCGCAAATGGCCCCATCAGCCCCTCTGCCGACATTTTTTGCCGTTCAACATCTGCGGAAAAATCCAGCTGTGGACCCTCAGCAGCGACAGCGGCTTTCGCCTGTGCTTCCGCCAGGGTAATACGCTGACGGGCAATTTGCATATCCGGCGCATCCGCCAGCGCTTTGTCGATCAGCGCGTTGAGCTGGGGGTCGTTAAAGTCTTTCCACCATTCGCTTTTTGGCCAGTCGGCATGACGCAGTTGGGTATTTACAGCTGCGGCGGCGGCTTGCGTTTTTACTGGAGACACCGTGGCATGTTCCGGCGCGCAGGCGGCCAGCATAAAAACAAGAGGAGCACTCAGAGATAAAGTAAGAGAACGTTTCATTACGCCATGAACTCAAAAAAATAAAGGCGCAACTTACGCTTACTGACGTTCCGTTTTTTAGTAACGCGTGGCAATCCGCATATTGTTATACATTTTCATATCCGGAAATTTATTCCCCAAGACAATGATTTAATTTCATGTATTCATGCTAATTATGAATTGGCTGCTACACTTACTTCGACAGACATACGCAGGAGAGGCGAATGAAAATATTATTGTGGGTTATTTTGATTATATTTCTGATAGGGCTGCTGGTGGTAACCGGCGTATTCAAGATGATTTTCTGATTCTGTTGCCCGGCTCCGTGCCGGGCAAACTCTTCACACTTCGCTCAGGATTTTGACTGGATCACCCGGGCAATATCCGCAGACGTCTGTAGCGTACGGATCTCCTGAAATAATCCCAGCGCGTCGTCGTACTCTTTACGCAAATAACTCAGCCACTGCTTAATGCGCGCGACGTGATACAAGCCGGTATCGCCCTGCTTTTCCAGCCGCGTGTATTTTTGCAGTAGTTTCACCACATCCGCCCACGGCATCCGCGGCTCATTATATTTCACCACCCGGCTGAGGTTCGGCACGTTCAGCGCACCGCGGCCAATCATCACGGCATTACAGCCGGTCTCTTTGAGGCAGGCCTGCGCGCTCTCGTAATCCCAGATTTCGCCGTTGGCAATCACCGGGATCGTAAGCCGTTTGCGGATCTCGCCAATCGCCTGCCAGTTAATGCGCTCGGCTTTATAACCATCCTCTTTGGTTCGCCCGTGCACCACCAGCTCGGTGGCGCCCGCCTGCTGCACCGCGTCAGCAATTTCAAACTGCTTGTCGTCGCTGTCCCATCCCAGACGCACTTTGACCGTCACCGGCAGGTGCGATGGCACCGCCTCACGCATGGCCTTTGCGCCGCGATAAATCAGCTCCGGATCTTTAAGTAGCGTCGCCCCCCCGCCGCTGCCGTTGACCAGCTTTGACGGACAGCCGCAGTTAAGATCGACGCCGTACGAACCAAGCGCTACCGCGCGGGCGGCGTTTTCAGCCAGCCACTCAGGATACTGGCCGAGCAGCTGGACACGCACCAGCGTACCGGACGGGGTACGGCTCTGACGATGCAGTTCCGGGCAGAGACGATAAAATGATTTTTCTGGCAGCAACATATCGACCACGCGCAGAAACTCCGTCACGCAGAGATCGTAATCGTTCACCTCGGTAAGCAGCTCGCGCACGAGAGAGTCGAGCACACCTTCCATCGGGGCCAGTAAAACACGCATTCTGAGTACCTGTGAAAAAAGACGCGCTATAGTAGCTGCTCTCTATGTATGTTGAAAGCCCGGCGTTCCATTGCGGAATGTCTGGTATGCCCAAAATTCATGATGTGATCCGTGGCACATTTTCAGGTTTAATTGTATGATGAATACGTCTCAGCAAGGACTTTCACCATGAGCAAATCACTGAATACTATCTGGCAATACCTTCGCGCCTTCGTCCTGATTTATGCCTGCCTGTACGCCGGTATTTTTATCGCTTCGCTGCTGCCGATTACGATACCCGGCAGCATTATCGGCATGCTGATCCTGTTTGTGCTACTGGCATTACAGGTGCTGCCCGCGAAATGGGTTAATCCGGGGTGCTTCGTTCTCATTCGCTATATGGCCCTGCTTTTTGTGCCTATCGGCGTTGGGGTGATGCAGTATTACGATGTGCTTAAAGCGCAGTTCGGCCCGATTGTGGTCTCCTGCGCCATCAGTACGCTGGTGGTATTCCTGGTCGTCAGCTGGAGTTCACACATTGTGCATGGCGAACGCAAGGTCGTCGGGGAGAGAACAAAAAAATGATGGCGAATATCTGGTGGTCCCTGCCGTTAACCCTGGTGGTGTTCTTTGCTGCGCGTAAGCTTGCGGTGCGTTTCAAAATGCCGTTGCTCAACCCGCTGCTGGTCGCCATGGTGGTGATTATTCCTTTTCTGCTGCTCACCGGCATTCCTTACGAGCGTTACTTCGCCGGGAGCAAGATCCTCAACGATTTGTTGCAGCCTGCCGTGGTGGCGCTGGCGTTTCCTTTATATGAGCAACTGCATCAGATCCGCGCGCGCTGGAAATCCATCATTACCATCTGCTTTGTGGGTAGCCTTGTTGCGATGATCACCGGTACCTCGGTGGCCTTATTGATGGGCGCGTCGCCGCAGATCGCCGCCTCTATCCTGCCTAAATCCGTCACCACACCGATTGCCATGGCCGTGGGCGGCAGCATCGGGGGCATTCCGGCCATCAGCGCCGTGTGCGTGATTTTCGTCGGTATCCTGGGCGCGGTGTTTGGTCATACGCTGCTGAATATCATGAAAATTCGGACCAAAGCGGCACGCGGTCTGGCGATGGGTACCGCCTCGCACGCGCTGGGCACCGCACGCTGCGCGGAACTGGATTATCAGGAAGGGGCATTCAGCTCGCTGGCGCTGGTGATCTGCGGGATTATTACTTCCCTGGTCGCGCCGTTTATCTTCCCGATTATTCTGGCAGTCATGGGCTAAAATTTGCGATGCGTCGCGCAAATTTCATTTTCATTTCATAAGTTGCACACATAATGAGATTTGGATCACATATAAAGGCCGTACGGCTCCGTACACTACCGATCCATTAACCTTGATGAGGCAACGTCATGCATCCACGTTTTCAAGCTGCTTTCTCTCAGCTTGCAGAGAATTTGCAATCAGCCCTGGCTCCGGTTCTGGCGGATGCGCATTTCCCCGCCCTGCTGAAGGCAGATCAGGTCACGGCCCTTAAACAGGCAACGGGGCTGGACGAAGACGCGCTGGCTTTCGCCCTGCTGCCCCTTGCGGCTGCCTGCGCCCGCGCTGACCTTTCCCATTTTAACGTAGGCGCAATTGCGCGCGGCGTGAGCGGAACCTGGTACTTCGGCGGAAACATGGAGTTTCTTGGTGCGACCATGCAGCAAACCGTCCACGCGGAGCAGAGCGCCATCAGTCACGCCTGGCTGCGCGGCGAAAAAGCCCTGCGCGCCATCACCGTCAACTATACCCCTTGCGGCCACTGCCGCCAGTTTATGAATGAGCTGAACAGCGGTCTTGAACTGCGTATCAACCTGCCGGGACGCGCACCGCATACGCTGGGTGATTACCTGCCGGATGCTTTCGGCCCGAAAGATCTTGAGATCAAAACCCTGCTGATGGACGAGCAGGACCACGGTTATGCGCTCTCGGGAGATGAGCTGAGCGAAGCGGCCATTGCCGCCGCCAATAAAAGCCACACGCCATACAGCAAATCTCCAAGCGGCGTCGCCCTTCAGTGCCGCGACGGCCGCATCTTCACCGGCAGCTATGCAGAGAACGCCGCATTTAACCCGACGCTGCCTCCGCTCCAGGGTGCCCTGAACCTGCTTAGCCTGAACGGGTATGACTACCCGGATATTCAGCGCGCAATCCTGGCTGAAAAGGCCGATGCGCCGCTGATCCAGTGGGACGCGACCGCAGCCACGCTGAAAGCGCTGGGCTGTTCAACCATCGACCGCGTGCTGCTGGCATAATCTGTTCGGCGGGCAGAGTTGCCCGCCAGTCTGACGAAAAACCCCTCAGTTGAATCGCTGTTTCTTGCGCTAACCAGGCGGGTACAGTAGCCTGAGGGAAATTTCATCATCGGTACGAGCCATCTGCATGTTAAAGCGCGTGTTTTACAGCCTGTCTGTCCTGGTCGGCATACTGCTGTTGATCGTGCTGGGCCTCGACCGCTGGATGAGCTGGAAAACAGCCCCCTACATTTTTGATGACCTACAGGATCTCCCCTACCGTCAGGTTGGTGTGGTGCTTGGCACCGCCAAGTATTACCGCACTGGCGTCATAAATCAGTATTACCGGTATCGTATTCAGGGCGCGCTGAACGCCTATAACAGCGGCAAGGTGAACTATCTGCTGCTGAGCGGCGATAACGCGCTGCAAAGCTATAACGAGCCGGTGACGATGCGCAAAGATCTGATTGCCGCAGGCGTCGACCCGGCCGATATCGTGCTCGACTACGCCGGATTCCGCACGCTTGATTCCATCGTGCGTACCCGCAAGGTGTTCGACACCAATGATTTCATCATCATTACCCAGCGTTTCCACTGCGAGCGGGCGCTGTTTATCGCCCTGCATATGGGCATTCAGGCGCAGTGTTATGCGGTGCCATCGCCAAAGGATATGCTGAGCGTGCGCGTACGTGAGTTTGGCGCTCGTTTTGGCGCGCTGGCTGACCTGTACTTATTCAAACGTGAACCGCGCTTTTTAGGCCCGCTGGTGCCGATCCCAACGATGCACGAAGTGCCGGAGAATGCACAGGGTTACCCGGCGGTAACGCCAGAGCAGTTGCTGGAAATTCAGAAGAAGTAATAACTTTTGTCGGGTGGCGGCTTCGCCTTACCCGACCTACGATCGCGATTTTGTAGGCCCGGTAAGCGTCGCGCCACCAGGCAAAAAAAGGCCCGCTACGTGAGCGGGCCTTTTCATTCTGAAGATCTTACTTCTTACGCGCGTACTTCAGTGAATCCAGCGCAACCGCGAAGATGATGATGGCGCCCTTGATGATGTACTGCCAGTAGGGGTTCACGCCGATGTAGGTCAGGCCGTAGTTGATAACGGTGAAGATGATCACACCGGTCACCACGCCCAGCACGGTCCCCACGCCGCCGCTGAAGGAGACGCCGCCAACCACGCAGGCTGCAATCGCATCCAGTTCGTACATAAAGCCGAGGTTGTTGGTTGCAGAGCCGATACGGCCCGCTTCCAGCATCCCGCCGAAGGCGTAGAAGACCCCGGACAGGGCGTAAATCATCAGCAGGTTCAGAGCCACGTTGACCCCGGACACTTTCGCCGCTTCAGGGTTACCGCCGATAGCAAAGATGTTTTTACCGAAGCGGGTTTTGTTCCACAGGATCCAGACGAACGCCACCGCAATCAGCGCATAGAAGGTGATGTAGGAGAGACGGAAGCTGCCCAGCGCAACAAACCCCTGCGTGAAGGTCGAGAAGCCGCTGTCGAAGCCAGAGATTGGAGACGCGCCGACGAAATCGTAGTACAGGGAGTTGATACCATAAACGATGATCATCGTGCCAAGCGTGGTGATGAATGGCGTCACGTTCAGGTAAGCAATGATGATGCCGTTAATCAGGCCAATTACCGCGCCGATGGCGCACACGATCAGGATCACCACGAAAATCGGCATGGTCGCCATCTCCGGGAACACCTTGTTGGCGTTTTCCATCGACTGCAACAGGGTTGCCGCAATGACCGCCGCCAGACCCACCTGGCGCCCTGCCGAAAGGTCAGTCCCTTGGGTAACGATAAGCCCCGCCACGCCAAGCGCGATAATAATACGTACGGAAGACTGGGTCAGAATGTTACTCAAGTTCAGCAGACTTAAGAACGTAGGGTCCTGGAAAATAATAATCGCCAGCAAGACTAAAAGAACAACGTAAATACCGCCTTCTTTCAGATAAGTGAGAAAACTTTTTTTATTTAACGCACTCATGAGGAGCCCCTGATCTTAAAGGTGCAAAGACGCAAGACGCAAAATTTCGTTTTGCGTTGTCGTTTTGGTTTCAACAATACCGGCAACGAGACCATTGCTCATAACCAGAATACGGTCTGTGATCCCTAACAATTCCGGCATTTCGGAAGAAATAATAATGATCCCTTTATCTTTTTTCGCCAGCTCGGCGATCAGCTGGTAAATCTCAAATTTTGCACCCACGTCGATACCGCGCGTAGGTTCATCCAGCATCAGAATTTCAGGCTGGGTTAATAGCCAGCGACCAATAATGACTTTCTGCTGGTTCCCTCCCGAGAGTGAGCCAATTTGCGTGCGGTGGCCCGGCGTTTTCACGCGCATGGAGTCAATCACCCACTGGGTATCGCTCTTCATGCGGGAATTATCCAGCAGCCCGACTTTATTTTTGTAATTGCGAATATTAGAAATTAACGAGTTAAAGTTAATATCCAGATAAGCGTAAATACCGGTGGAACGACGCTCTTCCGTCACCAGCGCAAAGCCATTATTAATGGCTTCGTTGGCGTTGTGGTTGTTGATCTTCTTACCGTGCAGCGTAATGGTGCCTTCGGCTTTCTCACGGATACCAAACAGGGTTTCCACGATATCGGTGCGCTTGGCGCCCACCAGCCCTGCGATGCCAAGGATCTCCCCCTTGTGCAGATCGAAAGAGACATCGCGGATAGACGGCTGACGCAGCGAGGTCAGGTTACGCACCTCCAGAATCACTTCGCCTGGCTTGTTTTCTTTATCCGGGAAGCGCTGGTTCAGAGAACGGCCAACCATCATGGCGATGATCTTGTCCATATCCAGCCCTTCCAGCGGCTGGGTGGCGATCCACTGGCCGTCGCGCAGGATGGTGATTTCATCGCACAGCTGGAAGATCTCTTCCATTTTATGTGAGATATAGACAATGCCGCAGCCGCGATCTTTCAGCTTACGAATAATGGTAAAAAGGTGGTTAACCTCTTTTTCCGTTAATGACGATGTCGGTTCATCCATGATCACGATTTTCGCATCATAGGAGAACGCTTTGGCAATTTCGATCATCTGCATCTGGGAAACGGATAATGTCCCGACGCGTGCGCGCGGGTCGATATCAATATCCAGCTCATCAAAAATGGCTTTGGTGTCGCGATACATTTTATCCTGATCGACAAAGACACCTTTGGTTGGATAACGACCCAACCACATATTATCCATAACTGAACGTTGCAGAACCAGGTTTAATTCCTGGTGTACCATCGAGATACCGTTCTCCAGCGCTTCTTTCGCTGAATGGAAGTCGATCTCTTTTCCCTGAAAAAGAATGCTGCCAGAATCTTTTTGATAGATCCCAAAGAGGCATTTTAATAATGTTGATTTACCCGCACCGTTTTCACCCATTAACGCATGAATAGAGTGTGGACGAACTTTTAAATTAACATTATCGAGCGCCTTAACACCGGGGAATGACTTGTTGACACCGGTCATTTCCAACAAGTATTCACCGGACGACTGAGTAGTTGTGCTGACCATAATTATACCTTGTTGGCCTCGCATATCGCGTTATAAAAGGGCGCAACGAATTGCGCCCAGTGAAGACAATGCAGATAACTTATTTACCGATAAACTCAGCCAGGTTGGACTGGTCTACGCCCACGTAAGGAACGCGAACGATTTTGTTGTCAATTTTCCAGTTAGTCCCGTCAGCGGCGCCTTTACCGTCGGCCAGGTTTTTCGCCAGATCGAAGGTGGCTTTCGCCTGGTTGTTGGCATCGTTCAGCACGGTACCGGCCATAGCGCCAGATTTCACCAGCGCCAGCGCTTCTGGCAGGGCATCCACACCGAATACAGGAATGGCGGATTTGTTGTGGGCTTTCAGCGCTTCTACCGCACCCATTGCCATCGCATCGTTGTTGGCGATGACCACTTCAATTTTGTTGGCGTTCGGACCAGACAGCCAAGCGTCCATCTTATCTTTCGCCTGAGCGGTGTCCCACATTGCGGTGTCTAACGCCAGCTGCTGGGTTTTCAGGCCCTTGTCGTTCAGCTCTTTAATAACGTAGGTGGTACGTGCTTCAGCATCCGGATGGCCCGGTTCGCCTTTCAGCAGAACGAACTGAATCTGACCATCTTTGTTCAGATCCCAGTTCGGGTTCGCCGCCCAGTGTTTCGCAATCAGATCGCCCTGGATAATCCCGGACTCTTTGGAGTCGGTACCCACGTAATACGCTTTATCGTAGCTGTCCAGCGCCTTACGGGAAGGTTCTTTGTTGAAGAAGACAATTGGCACGTTCTGGCCGCGCGCTTTCTCGATCACCGTACCTGCCGCCGCCGGGTCAACCAGGTTAATAGCCAGCGCTTTCACGCCTTTTGCCAGAAGAACGTCAATCTGATCGTTCTGTTTGGACTGGTCATTCTGGGAGTCATTCATCAGCAGCTGCACGTCTGGCGCTGATTTAGCATCTTTTTCAATTGCTTTACGCACAACGGACATGAAGTTGTCGTCGTATTTATAGATAGTCACGCCAATACGGGTATCCGCTGCGTGCGCTGCTGCGCCAAAAAGCATGCTTGCCATGACAGCAGACAGAGTCAACACCTTCTTATTCATGGTATCTCCGGTTTTTTTTATGCAGGGTAGTTCTTGTGAAAAACGGTCGGCGGGCAGAAGTTAATAAAACGTTACTGATCGCCGAAGTTCACTTATAAAATGTCCAGCTTCCGTGTTCGGTAACGCTCCAGAAATGCGTTTTATTCGTTGTTTGAGGCATGCTGGTAACGGTAAAAGTGAATAATCACCGTTACATTGTGTTTCAGCCCCTAAAACGCTGACATCATAGACAGCGGCTTGTTAAGATACTGTGAATTTACTCACAGATTGAAAACGGTTACATCACGTGATGTTATCAGTTAGTGATCGGAGCCACAGTTTGTCGGATAGCGACCGAATGGCGGCGAACTAAAGTCGGCATAAAACAATGCGTTGCGTCAGGATCTAACAGCCCTGCCGCCCCCTGTAACGCCAGCTCTGTCGCCAGTTTCGCCATCGACGCAATGGGGTAACGCACCGTTGTCAGCTGCGGATCGGTGTAACGGGCAATCGGGATATCGTCAAAGCCGATCAGCGATAAATGCTGTGGCACCGCAATGCCGTTGTCTTTCAGCGCGGTAAGCGCACCTGCCGCCATGCTGTCGTTATAGGCAAACACGGCCGTCAGCTGAAGATTACGCCCCAGCAGTTCCACCATTGCCGCTTCACCGCCCTGCATGTCCGGCGAACCGGTACCTACCCAGCTTTCCAGCGGCGCAATGCCCTGCTCTTTCAGGGCGTTTTGCCAGCCCTCGCGGCGCATCATGTCGTCTTCAATACCGTGGCTGGAGGCCAGATAACCAATGCGCTGATGGCCGTTGCTGATGAGCATCCGCGTCGCCATCATCGCGCCGCTGATGTTATCCAGACCGACGCAGCGGTGCGCGTAGCCGGGGACGATACGATTGATCAGCACCATGCCGGGGATTTGCTCCATAAACCCGGCCAGCTCTTCATCGCTCAGGGCTTTAGAGTGCACAATCAGGGCGTTACAGCGCTGGCGGATCAGTACCTCAATGGCATAACGCTCTTTTTCAGCCTCGTGATAGCTGTTGCCAATCAACACATATTTCTGGTGCTGCTGGGCAACGACGTCCACCGCTTTGACCAGCGCGCCGAAGAAGGCGTCCGACACGTCCATCACCACTACGCCAATGGTATCGCTGACCTGCGTCGCCAGCGCCTGGGCATTAGCGTTTGGCCGGTACCCCAGCTGGGTCACGGCTTTCATTACGGTTTCACGCGTTTCAGGGCTGACCAGCGCACTGTTGTTCAGCACGCGGGAGACAGTAGCAACAGAAACACCCGCCAGGCGGGCGACGTCACGAATGGTGATCATATTCACCACCCTTTAAAGGATTGCAGCAACTCACAGACACCCCCTGTGTTTAGCAAGGTGGCTATTCTGGCAGCGAGAGAGAGGAGACTACGTGAAGAAGCTCACACAGATGAAAACGCTTACATCCGTTTTGTTAATGATTGTGATCCAGATCGTTATCTGGATGTATTACGCAATGACACGCCCGAAGCACGGACGGTTAACCGTCGCCATGCCCATTCCAGCGGGCCCTGGCGGAAAAAACGCAGCCAGACAACCGAAAACACCACGTTAACAATCCAGACCGGAATAACAAACGCCAGCAGCGTCAGGCGGTCGAATTTCATAAACAGGCCGAATCGGTAGAAAAGCGTGGTGCATATCAGCGTTTGCAGGATGTAATTGCTTAACGCCATCCGCCCAACGCAGGCCACCGCACTGACGATCCACAGGCGGGAAAGCTGGGGCCAGAAGCCGTAGATCAGCGCCGCATAGCCAATAGTCTGGAACGGCGCGCTCAGTTCGCGCGGCACCTGCAACAGGAATGCACACCAGCGGTAATCCCACTGAAGATGCCACTGCATCATCACCGCCGGGAGGTTGATGATCACGCCGAGCAGCACCAGCCCTGCTCCCGTACGACGATAGTGTCGCAGGCTAAATTCCCCTTTCAGCCAGCCGGTGCGCATCAGGGCTGCGCCCATCAGCATCATCCCCGCCAGCTGCCAGCCGTATTGCGCGCCCAGCGCCAGCAGGTTATCGCCGAGCATATCGGCCCGGTTGCCTATCGCTTCCATGCCGCCTTTCAGCTTCCAGAACTGCTCATATTGCAGGTTGGCCGCATCCGGGATCCATGAACGACTGGTGGAAGCATCGGCAATCATGCCAAGCAGCAATAACACGGCCAGTCCCATGACATAGAGCATCACGCCGGTATTAAACAGGCTTTTCACACCGGGCGCGTCGCGGATCAGCCGCCAGCAAATCAGCCCCACCAGACCATACGCGAGCAGAATATCGCCGTCCCAGAACAGCAGCCCGTGAATAAAACCGAGGATAACCAGCAGCGTTAAACGCGACTGGATCCAGCGCGTACCGCGTTTGAGGAGAAGCTGAAGTCCCGCGCCAAACAGAAGCGCAAAGAGGGTCAGGAATTTAACCTGTGCAAAGAGATCGAGGATTGCCCACGTCCAGGCGTCGCTGCGCGTGATGTCGCCATACCACGCAGGATTCAGATAAGCGGCCTTCGGCAGACCGAAGGCGCTGATATTCAGCAGCAGGATACCGAGAATGGCGACGCCGCGAACAAAATCGAGCGTGACGTTTCGCTCCATGGTCCCTGCCCTGTCTGATTAGTTGTGGTGACGCACGGCGCGCAGGAACTCCTGGCGGGTGTTCTGGCTCGATTTGAACAGGCCGCCCAGCGAAGTGGTGGTGGTTGCGCTGGTTGCATCACGCACGCCGCGCGCTTTCACGCAGTAGTGCACCGCGTCGATAGACACCGCCACGTTGTTAGTACCCAACAGAGTTTGCAGTGCGGTCAGGATCTGCTGCGTCAGACGCTCCTGCACCTGCGGACGCTGGGCAAAGAACTGCACGATGCGGTTGATCTTGGACAGGCCAATGACCGTATCTTTTGGAATATAGGCCACCGTCGCTTTACCATCGATGGTCACAAAGTGATGCTCGCAGGTGCTGGTCAGCGTGATATCGCGTACCGTCACCATCTCATCGACCTTCATCTTATTTTCAATGACGGTGATTTTCGGGAAGTTCGCGTAATCCAGGCCGGAGAAAATTTCGTCGACGTACATCTTCGCGATGCGGTGCGGCGTCTCCATCAGGCTGTCGTCGCTCAGATCGAGATTCAGCAGTTGCATGATCTCCGTCATATGGCCGGCGATCAGACTCTTGCGGGTATCATTGTCCAGCTCCTGCACGGGCGGGCGCAGTGGCGTTTCAAGACCGCGCGCAACCAGCGCTTCATGGACAAGGGCTGCTTCTTTACTGAGTGATGACATTCTTTTCTCCTGCAGGTGTGGCGTCTTTTGCCCTCGTTGTGGCAAAAGTGTGCGCTCATTGTGCGTGAGGCGACGCACATAATCCAGTATTCACGACGATAATTATTGCAATTGCTGTTGCCTTTCAGCCTGACGGTTCCAGACTAACGCTCCGCCAACGAACAGCGCGATCCCCGCCAGCCCCAGCGCAGGTTCCAGCCGATGCGTGAGCCAGGTCGACAGTGCCGACGTGACCGGACCCACCAGCTGACCAATGGCATACCCGGTGGTGAGCAGTCCCGCCATATAACGCGTGTGGTCTGGCGCCAGCTCGCGACCGTACAAAAGAGAGAGCTGCACGGCGCAGAGGAACCCGCCGCCCACCAGCAGCCCACCCGCCAGCAAGCCGCCTATGCCCGGCAGCAGCCAGGCCGCCAGCACGCCAATCCCCTGTAACCACAGAACAATCGCCAGCCTGCGGTTAGCGCTTGATGTATGCCGCAGGGCAATGCTGAGCGCAATTCCCACCACCGAGGCGGCGCCAAATATCGGCCAGACAAACTGGGGAAACAGGCTGCCAGGAAAACGCACCGCCGCCATTTGCGATAAAAAGGTCGCCGGGAGGATATAGCCGAACCCTGCCAGGCTGTAGCTCCAGACCAGACGCTTGAGATCTGCGGTCAGCAGCAGCGGTTCAGGCGCGGTACCGGGCCGATGGAGCTGCCCGGACCGCGGCAGGTAGCGCGCCACCAGCACAATCAGCACCAGCGCCAGTACGCCGTAGATTTGCCATGCCGCCCCGGCGGACAAGGATTTCGCCTGAATATAGACCGCCAGCAAGCCGCTCAGGGCGATGCCGGCCCCGGGTCCGGCAAAGACGGCCGCACTGAGTCCCGGTTTGCCCAGCTGCCCCAGCCGCTCGTTGGTCCAGGCGGCAATCAGCACCATCGACCAGCCGCTCATGCAGCCGATCACAAAGCGCAGCAGACCGTGAACAACGGCATTATCTGCCGCCGCGGAGAGCAGCGTTAGCGCCACCGCACCGGTGATGCCAAGCCAGAGACGCGTTTCAACGAAGCGATGGGCGCGCATGGCATCCCATGCCCCCACCAGATAGCCCAGATAGTTCATTGCCGCCACCAGCCCCGCGCTGGTAAGCGTGAGTTGCCCGGCGGCTATCATCAGCGGCACCTGAGGCGTGAAGGCGAAGCGCCCTATCCCCATCGCCACGACCAGAACCACAAATCCGCTGAGCGCGATACGCAGCGCCATGATCGCTCCAATTGTTAAAGAAAAGTAAATTTATGATGCAACATCTCGCCGTCCTGCGAAAGTGAAAGTTGCTCACAGGTCAATGAAAACTCTGTATTATGCGTTTTATGAATCGTCTTACCTTTAAGGAGCCCTGCATGGAACTGCTCGAAGAGCATCGTTGTTTTGAAGGTCGACAGCAGCGCTGGCGGCACGACTCCACCACGCTGAATTGTGCTATGACGTTCAGCATTTTCCTGCCCCCTGCGGACAATCCACCGGTGCTGTACTGGCTTTCAGGCCTGACCTGCAACGACGAAAACTTCACCACCAAAGCGGGTGCCCAGCGTATTGCCGCCGAACTGGGCATTGCGCTGGTGATGCCAGATACCAGCCCGCGTGGCGATGACGTGGCCGACGATGCCGGATACGATTTGGGTAAAGGCGCCGGGTTCTATCTCAACGCCACGGAAGAACCGTGGGCGAGCCATTACCGCATGTATGACTACATTCGCGATGAACTGCCTGCCCTGGTGCACTCTCAGTTCGCGGTCAGCGAGCGCTGCGCGATAAGCGGACATTCGATGGGTGGCCACGGGGCGCTGATAATGGCGCTGAAAAATCCGGGGAAATACACCAGCGTGTCCGCATTTGCGCCGATTGTGAACCCAACGCAGGTGCCGTGGGGGCAAAAAGCCTTTACGCACTATCTGGGTGAAGAAGCAGAAAAATGGCAGGAATGGGACAGCTGCGCGTTGATGCTGGCGAGCGATTCGGTGAATGCGATCCCGATGCTTATCGATCAGGGCGATGCGGATCAGTTCCTCGCCGGACAGCTACAGCCTGCGGTGCTGGCGGAAGCCGCGCGCCAGAAGGACTGGCCGCTAACGCTGCGCATTCAGCCGGAATACGACCACAGCTATTACTTCATGGCGTCCTTTATTGAGGATCATCTCCGCTTCCATGCGGAGCATCTGTTCAGATAAGTTCCGCCTTTTGCCCGGTAGCCCTCCTGCCTACCGGGTCTTCCCCTCCCCCTCTTTACATACTTCTATCCGCTTGAATCCAGCCTGATTTCTGTCTCCGACACCCAAACACAAATGATTTCAATTATCATTTGTGTTTACAATTCTACATTCTTTTGTACAATTCCAGGCTCTTCTCCATCTCAAAGAGTTCTTACAAGACAAAAACATACAGTTCTCAGGGTTATCCCGATGGAGTTTTATTCATTTTTATACGGAATGTACAAATGACAATACCGCGCATTAAGCTCCTGGCCGTCGCCATTGGCGCTGCCACATGTTCCCCCTTCGTTCACGCAGCCGATCAGGACACCGTTGTCGTCACCGCGACGGGTTTTGAACAAAAAATCCAGAATGCCCCCGCCTCCATCTCTGTGATTTCAAAACAGCAGATTGAAGATAAAGCCTACCGTGATGTTACCGATGCCCTGAGAGACGTCCCGGGCGTTGTCGTCACTGGCGGCGGGAGCAGCAGTGATATCAGTATTCGCGGCATGGCCTCTCAGTACACCCTGTTCCTGGTGAACGGCAAACGCGTCAGTACGCGAAGCACCCGCCCCAACAGCGACAACTCGGGTATTGAACAAGGCTGGCTGCCGCCGCTGGAGTCCATTGAGCGCATCGAGGTCATCCGCGGCCCGATGTCCTCGCTTTACGGCTCCGATGCTATGGGTGGCGTAATTAACGTCATTACCAAAAAAGTCTCGAACACTAAAGCCTGGACCGGTTCGTTGCATGGCGATGCGACCTTCCAGGAAAACAATGATTCCGGCGATATCTTCCAGACCAACGCCTACGCTTCTGGTCCCCTGATCGACGGACTGCTGGGCGCAAAAGTGACGGGGCTGTTGTCACGCCGCGCAGAAGATAAAATCGTGAACGGCTATAACGAGCAGAAAATGCGTAACGGTGGCATTACGCTGAACTTCACGCCGGACGAGAAGAACGATTTCGACCTCGACTTTGCTCGCGAGCTTCAGGACAGAAACAGCACCCCGGGGATGTCGAAAGCGGCTGAAACCTGCCGGGGAACAACCTGTACGCCAAATACCAAAAGCGACTCGCGCTATGAGCACACGACCTACTCCTTAACGCACAGCGGGTATTACGACGACTTCAATACCACCAGCTATATCCAGCAGGAAGAGACCAATAATCCAGGTCGCAAAATGCGCTCCTATAACACCACCTTCAACAACCAGAACCAGATTTTCCTCGGCGATCATACGTTGACCCTCGGCGGGCAGTATCGTTATGAGAAACTGCGCGACAAGGGTAATCAGCTGGAAGCTGCTGACGGACTGAACAAACTGACGCGCTGGAGCTGGGCCCTGTTTGCCGAAGATGAATGGGCAATGACGGAAAGCTTTACGTTGACCGGCGGCCTGCGTATGGACAAAGACCAAAACTACGGTACTAACTGGACGCCGCGCGGTTACGGCGTATGGCACCTGGCCGATCAGTGGACGTTAAAAGGCGGGGTTTCGGCTGGCTATCGTGCGCCGGATCTGCGTCAGTCGTCTGCCAGCTGGGGCCAGGTAACGGGTGGCGGCCGTCTTGACGGTATCATCGTTGGCAACCCGGATCTGAAACCAGAGAAGAGTCTGAGCGAAGAGCTCGCCCTGCTCTGGGATAACAACGATAACCTGAATGCCGGCGTAACGCTGTTTAATACCGACTTCAAGGACAAGATTACGGAAGTTCGCCGCTGTAACAGCAGCGCCGATCCCGCCTGTACGATTGGCGATCACAGCTATGATTTCGTCAGCGATCGCGTCAACGTGGACAAAGCCAACATGCGCGGTGTGGAGTCCTCCTTCGGGTGGAAAATCACGCGCGATGTGAACTGGACTGCAAACTACACCTATACGGAGTCTGAGCAGAAGAGCGGCCAGTTCTCCGGCAAGCCACTGAACAAAATGCCGAAACACATGTTCAACACCACCCTGGACTGGCAGGCGACGCCAGATGTCGGATTCTGGAGCCGTCTGAACCTGCGCGGTAAAACGTCTGAGTACCTGAGCCGCACGTCAATGTCCCAGGGTACGCCGTCCTACACTCAGGTTGATGTCGGTATGCGCTACAACGCCAACAAAAACCTGCTGGTTACTGCCGGTGTGTATAACGTGCTCGATAAGCAGATTGATTACGATACGTATGACACCGTGCTGGATGGCCGTCGCTACACCGTCGGCATGACCTACAGCTTCTGATCTGCCCATAAAAAAGCCCGCTCAACTGAGCGGGCTAAAAGAGAGGAAGTGCGGTTATTGTTTAAATCGTTCCGGGAAATCCATTTCACTGTAGCGAACGAAGCGTGTTCCTTTCGTCAGTTTGTAGCCAAACCAGATGATCAGGAACAGCGGAATGCCAATATAGGTGGCCGTGACGGCGCCCCAGTCAATGGTGTCCGCAAGGAAGGCCTCATAGTTCTGACCCAGGGTAATAATCAGGCACAGAACGAAGGCGAAGATCGGCCCCAGCGGGAAGAACCCTGACCGGTACGGCAGATTATTCAGATCATGACCCTGCTTGACGTACCCGCGACGGAAACGGTAGTGGCTGATGGCAATGCCCAGCCAGGCAATGAAGCCCGTCATACCAGAGGTGTTAAGCAGCCACAGGTAGACCGTCTGATTGCCGAACATGGAGGTCAGGAAACAGAGACCCGCAATCACCGTGGTCGCATACAGCGCGTTGCGCGGCACGCCACCGCGAGACAGTTTCGAGAAAATACGCGGCGCTTTACCGTCGCAGGCCAGGGTGTAGAGCATGCGGGTGGAGGCGTACATCCCGGAGTTACCCGCAGACAGTACCGCCGTCAGGATCACCGCGTTCATCACCGCCGCGGCAGAGAGCAGACCCGCGTGCTGGAAGACCAGCGTGAACGGGCTGACGCTGATGTCTTTCACATCGTTACGCAGCAGGCTTGGGTCGGTATACGGAATAATCAGGCTGATAATCAGGATCGCGAACACATAGAACAGCAGGATACGCCAGAACACCTGACGCACCGCGCGCGGAATGTTCTTCTCCGGGTTTTCGGATTCACCGGCCGCGATACCAATCAGCTCGGTACCCTGGAAGGAGAAGCCGACAATCATCGCCACGCCAATCATCGCCGAGAAGCCCCCGGCAAACGGCGCATCGCCTATAGTCCAGTTACTCCAGCCCGCCGGTTCAGCCCCTTTGAAAATACCAACGATCATCGCCACACCGACAACGATAAAGATGATGACGGTTGCCACTTTAATCAAAGAGAACCAGTATTCCGCTTCGCCAAAGCCGCGCACGGAGATGTAGTTCAGCAGGAAGATGACCGCCAGGAACAGGGCGCTCCAGATCCAGCCTGGCGTGTCCGGGAACCACCAGGTCATCACCAGTTGTGCGGCGACGAGGTCAACGGCGATGGTCACCGCCCAGTTGTACCAGTAGTTCCAGCCCAGCGCGAAGCCGAAGCCTTCCTCAACGTATTTTTGTCCGTAGGTCGAAAACGAACCAGACACCGGCATGTATGCCGCCAGTTCACCCAGGCTGGTCATCAGGAAGTAGACCATCAGGCCAATCAGGATATAAGAGAATAATGCCCCACCCGGGCCGGCTGCCGAAATTGTTGCGCCAGAGGCAACGAAAAGACCCGTACCGATGGAGCCGCCAATGGCGATCATCGTCAGGTGACGCGCCTTAAGTGCGCGACGTAGCGCGGGCGCTTCTGTGGTTTTAGTTTCTGAAACCATGTGAAAATGCTGTCCATTCAATAAATGAGGCGCGATTGTAGCAGACGATCTGCGTTGCTTCCGGCAGAAATGCTCAGTTATAAGAGAGCTTCATGACTCGGTCAGGATTATAAGTAAAGCATAAAAATGTGGGGTGATAAGCGCACATAGCCCCGGTAAGCGAAGCGCCACCGGGGAACGTTAAATGGCGCAGTAGCGCAGAAAACGCTGGAGCGAGCTGGAAAGGTGTTTCTGACGATGATGGATGCACCACAGCGTGCGCACCAGCTTCGGCAGCGGAACGGGGATCTCAACCAGAGAGCCGGTCTCCAGCTGTTCGGCAATCACCCGTCGGGAAAGACAGCTAATGCCCAGGCCATGACGCACCGCATGCTTAATCGCCTCGGAGTTACCTAACTCCATCCCTAACTGGAACTGCGGCAGATGGGACAGCAGCAGATAATCGACAATCTCACGCGTGCCGGAGCCCTGCTCTCGCAAGATCCACTGCGCCTGCGCCAGACGCTCCAGCGTCACCTCGCCCTGGAGTAAAGAAGAGGCCGGGGAGGCAAACACCACCAGCTCATCCTCCAGCCAGGGTTCCGCAATGATATCCACGTTGTGGCACGGCCCTTCGATAAGCCCGATGTCCACGCGGAAATCGATCACCGCGTTGATCACGTCCTGGCTGTTGCCGACGCTCATTTCCAGCGGCAGGGTCGGAAAATCCCGGCGGTAGCGGGCAATCACTTCCGGCAGGATGTAGTTACCGATCGTGCTGCTGGCGTAGACGCGAATAGCGCCGTTGTCCTCGCGGAACAGCTGTTCGATCTCCGTTGCCTGCTCCAGCAAGGCCAGGGCACGCGGGTACAGCAGGCGGCCATGTTCGTTCACCACCAGCCGCTTTCCTACCCTGTCGAAAAGCTGAACGCCCAGTTGCCCTTCAAGATCGGTCAAGGCCGCGCTAACGGCGGACTGCGAGAGCGCCAGCATTTGTGACGCCTGGGTTGTCGAGCCGCTTTTCAGCACCTCGGCAAAAACTTCCAGCTGACGCAATGTAATGTGCATGGTTGCTTACCACTTATAAAGATTGATTATAAATATATAATCAATTTTATTTTTAAGCCAGAGCGCCGTAACCTTTAGCCAGACAAAGGAGAAGGTTATGTCAGAAATCACCTTACAACATCATCATACAGTGTGGCACTTCGTGCCGGGTCTCGCGCTCAGCGCCGTGGTTACCGGCGTGGCTTTATGGGGCGGGAGTATACCGGCGGTTGCCGGCGCAGGGTTCAGCGCCCTGACGCTGGCCATTCTGCTCGGCATGGTGGTCGGGAACACCGTTTATCCACACATCTGGAAATCCTGCGACGGCGGCGTGCTTTTCGCCAAGCAGCATTTATTACGTCTCGGGATCATCCTTTATGGCTTCCGTCTCACCTTTTCGCAGATTGCGGATGTCGGTGTCAGCGGGATTGCCATTGACGTCCTGACCCTTTCGAGCACCTTTTTACTGGCGTGCTTTATCGGCCAGAAGATCTTTGGGCTGGACAAACAGACCAGCTGGCTGATCGGTGCGGGTAGCAGCATCTGCGGCGCGGCGGCGGTACTGGCAACAGAACCCGTCGTTAAAGCCGAAGCCAGTAAAGTCACGGTTGCCGTCGCGACGGTAGTTATCTTCGGTACGCTGGCGATCTTCCTGTATCCGGCCATGTATCCGCTGGTGGCGCACTGGTTTAGTCCGGAAACCTACGGCATTTATATCGGCTCAACCATGCACGAAGTGGCGCAGGTGGTGGCGGCAGGTCACGCCATTAACCCGGAAGCGGAAAACGCGGCGGTCATCGCCAAAATGCTGCGCGTGATGATGCTGGCCCCGTTCCTGATTTTCCTCGCGGCGCGGGTTAAACAGCTTGCTCCGGCAGGCGGCAGCGAGAAAAGCAAAATCACCATTCCGTGGTTTGCGATCCTGTTCATCGTGGTCGCTGTCTTCAACTCTTTCCACCTGCTGCCAAAAGCGATGGTGGATATGCTGGTGACGCTGGATACGGTCCTGCTGGCGATGGCGATGGCGGCGCTGGGCGTCACCACACACGTCAGCGCGCTGAAAAAAGCCGGCGCGAAACCGCTGCTGATGGCGCTGGTGCTCTTCATCTGGCTGATTGTCGGCGGTGGCGCGATTAACCTCGCCGTGCACAGCCTGTTGGCATAAACCATCTCGTCCTTCTCCTGTTAACCCGCTATCATAGGCATTTCGGGTTAACAGGAGTCTTTTTATGAAA
This sequence comes from Enterobacter sp. YSU, assembly GCF_016082135.1. Lineage (NCBI taxonomy): Bacteria > Pseudomonadati > Pseudomonadota > Gammaproteobacteria > Enterobacterales > Enterobacteriaceae > Enterobacter > Enterobacter sp. YSU. Next base: position 3,345,791 of record NZ_CP059487.1, on the reverse strand, counting down.
TATGTTGGAGCGCACGTCAGCGCTGCCGGTGGCCTTGCGAATGCCGCCATTCGCGCCGCCGAAATCGAGGCGACCGCTTTCGCCCTGTTCACCAAAAACCAGCGCCAGTGGCGCGCCGCAGCGCTCACCGCTGAAGTGATTGATGATTTCAAAGCCGCCTGTGAGAAATACGGCTACGGGCCTGGCCAAATCCTTCCCCACGACAGCTACCTCATTAACCTCGGTCACCCGGTTGCCGAGGCGCTGGAAAAATCCCGCGAAGCGTTCCTGGATGAGGTTCAGCGCTGTGAACAGCTGGGGCTGACGCTGCTGAACTTCCATCCCGGCAGCCATCTGATGCAGATTGACGAAGACGCCTGTCTGGCACGCATCGCCGAGTCCATCAACATGACGCTGGATAAAACCCAGGGCGTGACGGCGGTGATTGAGAATACCGCCGGTCAGGGCAGCAACCTCGGCTTTAAGTTTGAGCATCTGGCGGCGATCATCGACGGCGTGGAAGATAAATCCCGCGTGGGGGTGTGCATCGATACCTGTCACGCCTTTGCCGCCGGCTATGACCTGCGCACAACCGAGGCCACGAAAAATACCTTCGAGGAGTTCGAGCGTATTGTCGGTTTTAAATACCTTCGCGGTATGCACTTAAACGATGCGAAAAGCGCGTTCGGCAGCCGCGTTGACCGCCACCACAGCCTGGGCGAAGGCAACATCGGCCATGATGCGTTCCGCTTTATCATGCAGGACGCCCGCTTCGACGGTATTCCGATGGTGCTCGAAACCATTAACCCGGATATCTGGGCGGAAGAGATTGCCTGGCTGAAGGCGCAGCAAACCGCTGAACAGGCGGCATAAAAAAAGCCGGGCTGCTTACGCACCCGGCTTTTTTTGTAGGTCGGGTAAGGCGAAGCCGCCACCCGACACCTCTTTTAGGCTGCTTTTGCGACCACTTCCGCTTCCGGGCGCTTCAGCACCGCGTAAGACAGGCCTGCCACCAGCGTACCGGCAACAATGGCCAGCAGATAACCCAGCACCGGCGTGATGGCGCCAGGGATGAGCAGGACGAACAGACCGCCGTGCGGCGCCATCAGTTTCGCACCTACCGCCATGGAGATAGCCCCCGTCACCGCACCACCCACGATACAGCACGGCAGAACACGCATTGGATCGCGTGCCGCAAACGGGATTGCGCCTTCGGTGATGAAGCACAGGCCCAGCACCAGCGCCGCTTTACCGCCTTCCTGCTGCGCTTTATCGAACTTACGGCGGGCAATAATCGTCGCCAGACCGAGCGCCAGCGGAGGCACCATACCGGCCGCCATGATCGCCGCCATCGGCGCGTAGGTCTGGGTACTCAGCAGGCCAACGCCAAACGCATATGCCGCTTTGTTCACCGGACCACCCATGTCGGTACACATCATACCGCCGAGGATTGCGCCCAGCAGCACCGCGTTCGCCGTCCCCATGGTTTGCAGCCAGTGGGTCAGACCTTCCAGAATGCCCGCGACCGGCTTACCAATCAGGTAAATCATCGCCAGACCGACCACCAGGCTGGAAATCAGCGGGATGATCAGAATAGGTTTCAGCGCCTCCATACTCTGCGGTAGCTTCAGCTTCGAGCTGATCAGCTTCGCCACATAACCGGCGAGGAAACCGGCAATGATACCGCCGATAAAGCCAGAACCGGTGCTCACGGCGAGCATACCGCCGATAAGACCCGGCGTCAGACCCGGACGGTCAGCAATGGAGAAGGCGATAAAGCCCGCCAGCACCGGCACCATCAACGCAAACGCGGAGCCGCCGCCAATCTGCATCAACGCGGCCGCCAGTGTGCCCGGCTCTTTAAACGCCTCGATACCAAAGGCGAAGGAGAGCGCAATACACAGGCCGCCCGCCACCACCATCGGCAGCATGTAGGACACGCCGGTCAGCAGGTGACGATACGCGCCCGCAGACTCTTTTTTCCCTTCGGTCGCAGTTTTAGCCGCACCGGTTGCCTGATACGGTTTGGCTTCTGCCAGCGCCTTATCAAACTCCTGCGCGGTCTTCTTCAGCGCCAGGCCGGTAGAGGTACGGTACATCGGCTTGCCGGCAAACTTCGCCAGATCCACTTCGATATCCGCCGCCACAATCACCAGATCGGCTTCCGCCACCTCTTCCGGCGTGATGGCATTGCCCGCACCAACAGAGCCGCGGGTTTCAACCTTCACCCACCAGCCACGTTTTTTCGCTTCGGTTTCAATGGCTTCAGCCGCCATAAAGGTGTGCGCCACACCTGTCGGGCAGGCCGTTACCGCAACAATGCGTTTCGGCCCAGCGGCGGCAACCGGCGCCGCCTCAACAGGTGCGCTGTAAACCGTCGCATGACCTTTTGCTTCGCTCAGAAACAGTTCAGGATGTGCCACCGCGCGATTAATATCACCCAGCCACACTTTTTTGCCGTTCAGGGCGCTGTCAGCGGGGATTTTGTCGCCCAGAACAATCGCCATTTCAGCATCACCCGGGTTATCAATGATATCCAGATGCGCTTTTTGTGCCGCCGCGCCCAGCAGGGTCTTCGCCATATAGGCACGAGCCTGTCCGAGACCGGAGTCAATGATCAGCAGCGTTTTCATTATTCCTCTCCTGCTGTTAGTTAAAAGGTTTTAAGTCAACGCGCGCCATCATCGCGGCTAACTGGGTACGATCGGTAATACCGACATTGCTCTGGCTCACGGCCAGGGCCGCAACGGCGGTAGCAAGACGTAAGGTATGTTCACTGGATTCGCGCATCAGCAGACCGTAGATCAGGCCGCCAACCATCGAATCCCCGGCACCCACGGTGCTGACCACCTCCATTGAAGGCGGTTTGGCAATCCATTCCCCGGAGGCGTTCACCCACAGGGCACCTTCTGCACCCAGCGAAATCACCACGTGAGCGATACCCTGCTCGCGCAGCGCATGGGCAGCGTCAATCACATCCTTTAATTCTGGCAGCTTACGGCCCGCCCAGATCTCCAGTTCGCGGCGGTTAGGTTTAACCAGCCATGGCGAGGCTTTCAGACCGGCGACCAGCGCGTCGCGGCTGCTGTCGAAAATAATGCACGGGCACTGGCTGCGCAGGCGCGTCATCCAGTCGGTGAACGCTTCCGGGCTGACGCCGGACGGCAGACTGCCGCTGACGCACACCATGTCAAACTGGCCCAGCCAGCTCAGGGAATCGGCAACAAAGCGCTCCCAGTCAGCCGGGGTCACTTCGAAGCCGGAGAAGTTCAGATCGGTCACTTCACCGTCTTTCTCGGTCAGCTTAACGTTGATGCGGGTACGGCCCTGTACAACCTGAAAACGGTTAGCGATGCCCAGTTCACTGAACAACTGCTGAAAACCATCCTGGTTGTCTTTACCGAGGAAGCCGCCTACGGTGACGTCGATGCCGAGATCTTTCAGCACCTTCGCTACGTTAATCCCTTTTCCTGCGGCATGCAGGCCGGTCGTCCGCACCAGGTTGACTTCGCCACGCTCAATTTCCGGGCAGAAACCCACCAGATCGTAAGCCGGGTTCAGCGTAATGGTCGCAACACGTCTGCTCATTATGCGCCCTCCCCCAGACCGGCCGCGATGGCGTCGCCAATCGCTTTCAGCGCCTGTTCAGCATCCGCACCCTGCGCGGTAAAGCGCAGACGATGGCCTTTCTTCACGCCCAGCGCGACCACTTTCATCAGACTGCGCCCGTTGGCTGGTTTACCCGAACCGTCCAGATTGGTCACGGTGATCTCACTTGCAAATTGTTTAATGGTATTCACCAGCATGGTGCCCGGACGGGCATGCAGGCCGTGTTCGTTACGCACCACGTACTCTGCGCTCAGCAGGTCATCCGTCAGCGCATCGTCGCTGGTCAGCAGGGCCAGCACCGTCGCCGCGTCTGCGTTCAGCAGTTTTTCAGCTTTATTGTTCAGCAGCAGATCGCCCAGACGCTTCAGCACGGATACCGGCTGATCGTCCGCCATGGCGACCGTTACCAGCATCGCGGCGCGTTCGCCGTCTGTCTCAAAGGCAACCGCAGCACGGCTGACCGCGATAGCGCTACGCAGGTTGCCTTCAGCACTGTCGTTCAGCCAGATGCCCTGACCCAGGTTTAATGGCTTATCATTGATGGCGCACGTCACAAAAGTGGTATCTGCCGCTCCCACTTCTTTCAGGCGGGCCGCGTTCAGCGCCTGGAGCGTCAGCAAATCGGACGCAACGACGTCCAGCGTCAGGGTTTCATTATCCAGCTTCAGCGCTTCGCTCTGTTTTTCGCCCATCAGCAGGGCACGCAGCTCTTCAGCAGTGGTGGCGGATTTAAGCTGTTCCGCGACGGCATCATCACTCAGCACGTGCGTCAGCTGACGCAGCAGGCCCAGGTGTTCGTCACCGCTGGCCGCGATGCCAATCGCCACGTAAGCCACCTGACCCTCGCCCCACAGCACGCCCTGCGGGAACTGGAAGACCTGCACGCCGGTTTTCAGCACCTGATCGCGGGTGTCCGTGGTGCCGTGCGGAATTGCAATACCGTTACCGAGGAAGGTGGAGGTCTGCTGTTCACGCGCCAGCATGCCGTTGACGTAGCCGTCAGCCACGTTGCCAGCCTGCACGAGCGCAGCGGCGACCTGGCGAATAGCCTCTTCTTTATTCCCGGCCTGTTCGCCCGGGTGAATATCCTGAACAGATAACTGGAACATGATTCTCCTCTCCTGCTGAAATTGAATCGTTTCAGCTTAACTGAGAAACCAGGCGCTAACCTGCTTCGTCAGGACAGGCAAGATAGCGCTGAAACGTTTCAAGAAGTCTTGTCATTTCTACAAAAGGTTGCAAGAAAAGTTACATTTCTTGTTGCAGAATTTAGAAGTGCAGCACATTTCTTCTTCAGTCGGGAGGTTTTTGCTGATGTTCAGCAAACAGGTTCAGCACGCTTCAGCGAAACGGCGATAAACTGAAATGCTATTTTAATTTATTGTGGCAATCTTGATTTTGCCCTCTGTTTATTTAATGACAGGCGGCGTAAACTCCGCCTCTCTCTGTTACTCGCAAAGACTGAACATGCATAACACCCCCGCTGCCGCCTCACCAAAGCCTTTTGATTTGACGTCAACGGCGTTTTTGATCGTTGCTTTTCTCACCGGTATTGCCGGTGCGTTACAAACGCCTACGCTGAGCCTGTTTCTGACCAACGAAGTTCACGCCCGCCCGGCGATGGTTGGCTTCTTCTTCACCGGGAGCGCCATCATCGGCATTTTCGTCAGCCAGTTTCTAGCCGGGCGTTCAGACCGCAAAGGCGATCGCAAAAGCCTGATCGTTTTTTGCTGCCTGCTCGGGGTGTTTGCCTGCCTGCTGTTTGCCTGGAACCGTAACTACTTCATTCTGCTGTTCGTGGGCGTCTTCCTGAGCAGTTTCGGCTCGACCGCCAACCCGCAGATGTTCGCCCTTGCCCGCGAGCATGCCGACCGCACCGGGCGAGAAGCGGTGATGTTCAGCTCGATACTGCGCGCGCAGGTGTCGCTGGCCTGGGTGATTGGCCCCCCGCTCGCCTACGCGCTGGCGATGGGTTTTGGCTTTACGGTGATGTACCTCAGCGCAGCCGTGGCCTTCGTGGTATGCGGCGCAATGGTCTGGTTCTTTCTGCCCTCCATGCGCAAAGAGCCGAAAGTGGCGACCGGTACGCTGGAAGCTCCGCGACGTAACCGGCGCGACGCGCTGCTGTTATTCATTATCTGTACGCTAATGTGGGGAACCAACAGCCTCTATATCATTAATATGCCGCTGTTTATTATTGATGAGTTGCATCTGCCGGAGAAGCTGGCCGGGATCATGATGGGAACCGCCGCGGGGCTTGAGATCCCCACCATGCTGATTGCGGGCTATTACGCGAAGCGCTTCGGCAAGCGCTTTTTGATGCGCGTCGCCGCCGTAGCCGGGCTGCTGTTTTATGTCGGTATGCTGACGGTTCATACGCCAGCCCTGCTTCTTGCTTTACAGCTGCTGAACGCCATTTACATCGGTATTCTGGCCGGTATCGGCATGCTCTACTTCCAGGATCTGATGCCGGGTCAGGCAGGCTCTGCCACCACCCTTTATACTAATACCACCCGCGTGGGCTGGATTATTGCAGGCTCACTGGCGGGCGTTGTGGCTGAAATCTGGAACTATCATACGGTGTTCTGGATTGCGCTGGTGATGTGCGTCCTGACGCTGAGCTGCCTGACGCGAATCAAAGATGTTTAAGGCGCGGTGAGCGCTTCCAGCTCAAGCAGATAAGTGATGGCCTGCTGGCGCGTACTGCCGCACATTTCGGCGGTTGGCTGGAGCCCGGAGCACACTTTCGGGCGCAGGGGCGAGCCAAAGATCATGCACAGGTTAGTGTCAGAGAGCTGAACGCAGCGGGTATTGGCAGGCTTGCCCTCCGGCATGCCTGGAATGGGGCTTGAGATGGACGGTGCGGTACAGCACGCGCCACAGTCGGAACGACAATCCATACATGCTCTCTGTTGGTGGCAGATGCCCGCGCAGTCGGGCATTGCGCGCACAGTAACACCTTTTATGTATTGATAGCAAAACCCACGAATTCCGCTTGCCTGAAAGGCCGCGCGCGAGTAATTTGGCGCGATATTTTTTACCTCCCGTAAACAGGATTACTGCAATGCCAAGAGCGAACGAAATTAAGAAAGGTATGGTACTGAATTACAACGGCAAACTGCTGATTGTGAAAGATATCGACATTCAGGCACCCAGCGCCCGCGGCGCAGCAACGCTGTACAAAATGCGTTTCTCCGATGTCCGCACCGGCCTGAAAGTGGAAGAACGTTTTAAAGGCGACGATATCGTCGATACCGTGACCCTGACCCGTCGCTACGTTGATTTCTCCTACATCGACGGCAACGAATACGTGTTCATGGATAAAGAAGATTACACCCCGTATATCTTCACCAAAGATCAGATCGAAGAAGAGCTGCTGTTTATTCCTGAAGGTGGGATGCCGGACATGCAGGTGCTGACCTGGGATGGCGTGCTGCTGGCGCTGGAGCTGCCTCAGACCGTTGATCTGGAAATCGTTGAAACGGCGCCGGGCATCAAAGGCGCGTCTGCAAGTGCGCGTAACAAACCGGCTACCCTGACTACCGGTCTGGTCGTACAGGTGCCAGAGTACCTGTCAGCGGGCGAGAAAATCCGTATCCATATCGAAGAAAAACGCTATATGGGTCGTGCTGACTGATCGTGCTTTTCGCCCGGTGGCGCTACGCTTACCGGGCCTACAAAAAACCGGCTCTGATGCCGGTTTTTGTGTTTTTGTAGGCCGGGTAAGGCGCAGCCGCCACCCGGCAACAACCTTTACAGCAGTTCAGGATACTTCGTCATTTTCAGCGCCAGCTCGATACCGCGCACTTCCGCCATCCCTTTCAGACGGCCAATCGCCGAATACCCTGGATTCGTTTTCTTGCGCAGATCGTCCAGCATCTGGTGCCCGTGATCCGGACGGAACGGGATTGGACGCACATCCCCCGCCTGCTTACGACGTACCTCTTCAGAGAGAATGGCATCCACCACCGCAACCATGTTCACGTCGCCGCCAAGATGGGCTGCTTCGTGGAAGGTTTTAGGGTTCTCTTCACGGCAGGTTGCACGCAGGTGGGTGAAATGAATGCGATCGCCGAAGGTTTCGATCATCCGCACCAGATCGTTATCCGCCCGCACGCCATACGAGCCCGTACACATGGTAAAGCCGTTGTAGATGCTGTCCACCGTCTCTTTCAGCCACTGCATATCTTCAATGGTCGACACGATACGCGGCAGGCCAAGAATAGGACGCGGTGGATCGTCTGGATGAACCGCCAGCCGCACGCCGACTTCTTCTGCCACCGGAACAATAGCGCGCAGGAAGTGCGCCATGTTTTCACGCAGCTGGTTTTTATCGATATCGCCATATTCCGCCAGGCGCGCGCGGAACTGATCGAGGGTATAACCCTCTTCCGCACCGGGCAGGCCCGCGATGATATTGCGAACCAGCTTCTCAATGTCCGCTTCACCGGCGGCATTGAACCACGCCAGCGCCTGCTGCTGCTCTTCGACGGTGTAGTCTGCTTCCGCCCCCGGACGCTTCAGAATGTGCAGCTCGAAAGCCGCAAAAGCGATTTGATCGAAACGCAGCGCCTTCGAACCATCGGCCATTTCATATTCCAGGTCGGTACGCGTCCAGTCCAGGATCGGCATAAAGTTGTAGCAGACGGTATCAATACCACAGGCTGCCAGGTTACGAATGCTCTGCTGATAATTCGCAATCCAGGTATCACACTCACCGGAGTGGGTTTTGATATCTTCGTGAACCGGAATACTTTCCACAACAGACCAGGTTAATCCCTTCTCTGCCAGCTGAGCCTGACGCTTTTGGATTTCCTCCACCGGCCACACCTGACCGTTCGGAATATGATGCAGCGCCGTGACCACACCCGTTGCGCCAGCCTGACGCACATCATCAAGAGAAACCGGATCGTTCGGCCCGTACCAACGCCAGGTTTGTTCCATTGCCCCACCCTCTCAAGTTGTTATACCAATATGTGTTACTTCAATGACGACTACCATACATGTTTAATCGAAGTGGTCAATACAGCACGCGGCATTGATTGATCAAACTCACATAACAGGGATATTTACGGCTTACCAATTTAATTTGTTGTCATATAACTTTACACTGGCATTGTTAATTAATGGTTAATCAGGTGTGTATTACATGAAGACTATTGCCTCCACCGCGCTTCCTGCTCATGTCCAGCAGCCCCGCTACGATCGCGAGCAGTTACGCTCCCGCATCGTCCATTTCGGTTTTGGCGCGTTCCACCGGGCGCATCAGGCGTTGTTAACAAACCGGGTACTGAATGCCAAAGGAGGCGACTGGGGAATTTGTGAGATTAGCCTCTTTAGCGGCGATGTCCTTATGGGCCAGCTCCGGGCGCAGGATCATCTGTTTACCGTGCTGGAGAAAGGTGCCGAAGGCAATCAGCCCATTATTATCGGTGCGGTAAAAGAGTGCCTGAACGCCAAACTCGACTCGCTGGCAGCCATTATTGAGAAATTCTGCGAACCGCAGGTGGCAATTGTCTCCCTCACCATTACCGAAAAAGGCTACTGCATCGATCCGGCGACGGGAAAACTGGATATGCGGAACAGCCGCATCCTGCACGATCTCGAGCACCCGTCTGAGCCGCATTCCGCGCCGGGTATTCTGGTTGAAGCGCTTCATCGCCGCCGCGAGCGGGGCCTGCCGGCGTTTACCGTGCTCTCCTGCGACAATATTCCCGACAACGGCCACGTGGTGAAAAATGCCGTTCTCGGCATGGCCGGAAAGCGTTCCGCAGAGCTGGCCGCATGGATCGAGGCGCACGTGAGCTTCCCTGGTACCATGGTCGACCGAATCGTGCCCGCCGCCACCGACGCCTCACTCGCGGAAATCACCCAGGAACTTGGCGTTGAGGATCCCTGCGCCATCAGCTGTGAACCGTTCATTCAGTGGGTAGTGGAAGATAACTTTGTCGCCGGGCGTCCGGAGTGGGAGGTGGCAGGCGTACAGATGGTTGAGGATTTCCTGCCCTGGGAGCAGATGAAGCTGCGGATGCTGAACGGCAGCCACTCCTTCCTCGCGTATCTGGGCTACCTTGCCGGCTACGCGCACATAAATGAATGTATGCAGGACGACAGTTTCCGCGAGGCTGCCCGCAGGCTGATGCTGAATGAGCAGGCCCCTACGCTGCGCATCACCAACGTTGATCTGACAGCCTATGCTGACAGCCTGCTTGACCGCTTCGCCAACCCGGCCCTACAGCATCGTACATGGCAAATCGCCATGGACGGCAGCCAGAAGCTGCCTCAGCGCATGCTGGAAGGGATCCGCATGCATCTTGAGCGTAACACCGCCTGGCCATTACTGGCGCTGGGGGTGGCGGGCTGGATGCGCTACGTCAGCGGTACGGACGAACAGGGCAACGCCATTGACGTACGCGATCCGCTGAGCGACAAGTTTCAGGCCATTGTCGCTACCAGCAGCGACGCAGAACGCGTTAGCGCCCTGCTGACGCTAAATGAAATCTTTGGCGACGACCTGCCGCAAAACCCTGTCTTTGTCGAGGCAATCACCAGCGCGTACCAGCGCCTCGTCCGGCTCGGCGCGCGCCAGGCCGTTATCGAAACGTTAAAAATTTAGCGATTATTGCGTTTAAGGCGAACGGTTTTATGCTCCGTTCGCCCTTCCTCTTCTCAATGCCCGATTTTTTCGTCAGGATGATAGATAGTTGTTACTACATCACAATTATTTATCGGAGCGCACGTGACCAAAACCAACCTGATCACCGGTTTTCTAGGCAGCGGTAAAACTACGTCCATTCTGCATTTGCTGGCCAATAAAGACCCGGCGGAAAAGTGGGCCGTGCTGGTCAACGAATTTGGCGAAGTGGGGATCGACGGCGCGTTGCTCGCCGACAGCGGCGCGATGGTGAAAGAGATCCCGGGCGGGTGTATGTGCTGCGTGAATGGTCTGCCGATGCAGGTCGGGCTGAATACGCTGCTGCGTCAGGGCAAGCCGGACCGTCTGCTGATTGAGCCCACCGGGCTGGGGCATCCTAAGCAAATCCTTGATTTACTGACCGCCCCGGTATACGAGCCGTGGCTTGAGCTGCGTGCGACGCTTTGCCTGCTCGACCCCCGCCAGCTGCTGGATGAAAAAGCGATCAATAATGACAATTTCCGCGACCAGCTCGCCTCGGCAGATATTATCGTGGCGAATAAATCCGATCGCGCGACGGCTGAGAGTCAGGCCGCGTTCCAGTCCTGGTGGCAGCAGGCTGGCGGTGGACGTCAGTATGTGCAGACGACCCAGGGCAACATTGATGGCGCCCTGCTCGACCTTCCCCGCCTAAACCAGACGCAACTGCCTGCCAGCGCTGAGCATTCGCATAGCCACGGCGCGAAGCAAGGCCTGGCTGCACTGAGCCTGCCGGAGCATCAGCGCTGGCGTCGCAACCTGAACAGCGGCCAGGGGCATCAGGCCTGCGGGTGGATCTTCGATGCCGATACGGTTTTCGACACCATTGGTATACTGGAATGGGCGAGACTCGCGCCGGTTGAGCGGGTAAAAGGAATCATGCGCACTCCGGATGGTCTGGTGCGCATTAACCGTCAGGGCGAGGATTTCTTTATTGAAACCCAGAACGTCGCGCCACCCGACAGCCGGATAGAGTTAATTAGTGCGGTTAATACCGACTGGAATGCCCTCCAGTCAAGCCTGTTGAAGCTTCGTTTAAGTTTGGGCGGCTAACGTTGCCCCTGATTTCACACATTGCTGAAGACTATGACGACTCGACTTCCTGCTATTTTATTGCTCAACGCTGCCGGCCTGGCGATCTTTTTCTCCTGGTATATCCCGGCGGATCACGGTTTCTGGTTCCCGCTGGATTCCGGGCTGTTCCACTTCTTTAACCAGGCGCTGGCGAAGAGTGAAGCCTTCCTGTGGCTGGTGGCGATCACCAACAACCGCGCGTTTGACGGCTGTTCGCTGCTGGCAATGGGCTGTCTGATGCTCTCCTTCTGGCTGAAGGAAGACAAAACGGGTCGTCGCCGTATTCTGATTATCGGCCTGGTGATGCTGCTGACGGCCGTGATTATCAACCAGCTGGCGCAGCATCTGATGCCGGTTAAACGCGCCAGTCCTTCGCTCTTTTTCCCGAATATTAACCGCGTCAGCGAGCTGCTTCATATTCCAACCAAAGATGCCTCGAAGGACAGTTTCCCGGGCGACCACGGTATGATGCTGCTGATTTTTGCAGGCTTCATGCTGCGCTATTTTGGTAAAAAAGCCTTCACCATCGCCCTGGTTATTGTGGTGGTATTTGCATTCCCGCGGGTGATGATTGGCGCTCACTGGCTGACAGATATCGCCGTAGGCTCCCTCACGGCGGTGTTAATTGGTTTACCGTGGGTGCTGATGACCCCCCTGAGCGATCGCATAATAGACATTTTTGATCGCTATCTTCCTGGCAAATTTAAACAAGCTGGAAACAAATAAATAACGAAAATTAACACCATTCATCAGGGATCGTTTTCGATCCCTGCGTCACTTCTTTTCGGCGTCATTCAACGCTGTCATCATCCCGTCATACAATTCGTGATAAAAATGAAGAAATTGCAGGGATTACCGATATGAATGGCGGCATTTTGAGCAATTCCGCGCTGTAACTTTGTGTATCACATTTTCTTATAAAAAAACGGACTTTTTTGCTCGCAATACCCCGTGCAATCGGTTAACCTCGAACTCGTTTTGCCCCACTGAGATAATTATTATCATGGTGAATAATTTTGTGCGTTGAGCCACAGTTTTCACCATAAAGAATTGTCTCATTGTGAACAGATTATTAGTCTCGTCACGGTTGGCATTTTTATAACGATATTTTCGTTAAGGACTTCAAGGGAAAACAAACAAAATGGTCAAATCTCAACCAATCTTGAGATATATCTTGCGGGGGATCCCGGCGATTGCAGTGGCGGTTCTGCTTTCGGCATGTAGTACGACGAACACCGCGAAGAATATGCATCCTGAGACGCGTGTTGTGGGAATGGAAGATTCCTCTTCACTGCAAGCCTCTCAGGATGAATTTGAAAATATGGTACGTAATCTCGACGTTAAGTCGCGTATTATGGATCAGTATGCTGACTGGAAAGGCGTGCGTTACCGTCTGGGCGGCAGCACCAAGAAAGGCATCGATTGTTCCGCGTTCGTACAGCGTACGTTCCGTGAGCAGTTTGGGTTAGACCTTCCGCGTTCTACTTATGAACAGCAGGAAATGGGTAAATCCATTTCGCGCACTAAACTGCGCACGGGCGATTTAGTCCTGTTCAGAGCGGGTTCAACCGGTCGACACGTTGGCATCTATATCGGTAACGATCAGTTTGTCCATGCTTCCACCAGCAGTGGTGTGACGATTTCCAGCATGAACGAACCTTACTGGAAGAAGCGCTACAACGAAGCTCGCCGCGTTCTGAGCCGTAGTTAATATTGCTGTCGTATCGTTGGTTATCCCTTGGCTGGCGATACGATAAAAAAAGCACTGCTCCGGCAGTGTTTTTTTTTGCCCGTTACACTGATAACTATCCAGCGGCATTTCAGGAATCACGACATCTATGTTTACCCGCTACTTCTCCAGCAACCGCAAGATTCTGTTTCTCAGTTTCCTTACGGGGTTATTCACTGCCCTGCTCCTGGGAGCATTACAGTTTTACTGGAGTTATCACAAGCGAGACGTCAGATTCGATACCCTTATTACCGATTTAAGCGTCTACATGGAGAGCTATTTTGATGAGCTCAAAATGTCGATTGATACGCTCCAGCCGCTCACGCTAAACAGCTGCGAGGAAGTGAGTGCCGCCCTGACCTCCCGGGCGGCCTTTAGCATCAATGTGCGCGCCTTTTTGCTGGTCAGGGATAAAAACGCCTACTGCTCTTCCGCCACCGGCCCGATGAATGTCCCTCTGGAAGCGCTTATTCCTGAACTGCACATCAATAAACAGGTTGATATGGCGCTCCTGCCGGGCACTCCCATGCTGCCGGACAAGCCCGCGATTGCCATCTGGTATCGCAACCCACTGGTGAAGGACGGCGGTGTATTTACCTCCGTTAATCTTAACCTGACTCCTTATCTCCTCTACACCTCAAGACAGGATGAGTTTGCCGGTATTTCCATCATTATTGGCGATTATGCGTTATCAACCCATTCCGGAACGCTGGTCCCTGCACGTGATTTGCCTGATATCCCGGTCCGTACCGCCACGCTGAAAAATGTGCCTCTGACCATCCATGTTTATGCGGAAGCCTGGACGACCGATGATGTGCTGTACGCCCTGTTTTTCGGCCTGGTCTGCGGTATCGCGGCGGGCCTGTTGAATTTCTATATTCTTACTATCCGTCTTAATCCGGGGAAAGAGATCCTAACGGCCATCAAACGCGACCAGTTTTACGTGGTCTATCAACCCGTCGTGGATGCGCAGTCGCTCAAAATGACCGGGCTGGAAGTCCTGATGCGCTGGAAGCATCCGGTGATGGGAGAAATTCCACCGGATGCCTTTATTAATTTCGCTGAAGCGCAGAAGCTGATTGTCCCGCTGACGCTGCATCTTTTTGACCTGATTATCCGCGATGCCCCTGTCCTGCAAACGGTGCTCCCGCCTGGGGCCAAGTTTGGGATCAACATCGCGCCCGGTCATCTGCATGCGGAAAGCTTTAAAGAGGATATGCGCGCGTTTGCCGCCGCCCTTCCACCCGATCACTTCCAGATTGTGCTGGAAATAACCGAGCGCGATATGATCAACCACCGCGAGGCTAATCAGCTGTTCGAATGGCTGCACGAAGAAGGTTTTGAAATTGCCATCGATGATTTTGGCACCGGCCACAGCGCGCTGATCTATCTGGAACGCTTCACGATGGATTACCTGAAAATTGACCGTGGCTTCGTGAATGCCATCGGGACTGAAACCGTCACCTCGCCAGTGCTTGACGCGGTGCTGACGCTGGCAGAACGCCTGAATATGTTAACCGTTGCCGAGGGTGTTGAAACGCCGGAGCAGGCGGCGTGGCTGCGCGAGCATGGCGTGAACTATCTTCAGGGCTACTGGATCGGCCGCCCGATGCCGCTGGAGCAGTTCAGGACGTGGCAACCCGACATCACGCTCGGGGAATAATTTCACAATCACGGCGCTGTCCCTTATTATTCTGTTCAACCGAGCCTGCCTGTGAACAAAGGGATCCGCCGCACTATGATTATGCGCGTTGTGTTGACGCTATTGGCGCTGGTGAGCCTGTCGAGCCAGGCGCAGACCATCAAAGAGAGCACGGCCTTTGCCGTCATTGGCGAGCCGAAGTACGCGGTTAACTTTAACCACTACGATTACGTTAACCCCGCCGCCCCGAAAGGCGGAAACGTGACGCTTTCCGCCACGGGAACGTTTGACAACTTTAACCGCTTTGCCCTGCGCGGCGTGGCGGCAGCGCGTACCGAATCCCTCTATGACACGCTGTTCGTCACCTCCGACGACGAGCCCGGCAGCTATTATCCCCTGGTTGCTGAGAACGTGCGTTACGCCGATGATTTCAGCTGGGCAGAAATCGCGATTAATCCGCGTGCGCGTTTTCACGACGGTACGCCGGTTAGCGCCCGTGACGTGGCATTCACCTTTCATAAATTTATGACCGAAGGCGTGCCGCAGTTTCGTCTGGTGTACAAGGGCACCACGGTGAAAGCCATCGCCCCGCTGACCGTGCGAATCGAACTCCCTGAGCCGAACAAAGAGAATATGCTGAGCCTGTTCTCCCTGCCCGTCATGCCCGAGTCCTTCTGGAAAAATCATAAGCTGAGCGATCCCCTCTCTACCCCGCCGCTGGCCGGAGGGCCGTATCGCATTACCGACTGGCGAATGGGCCAGTACGTGATCTATTCCCGGGTGAAAGATTACTGGGCAGCCACGCTGCCGGTAAACCGGGGCCGCTGGAACTTCGATACAATCCGCTACGACTACTACCTGGATGATAACGTGGCCTTCGAGGCATTTAAGGCGGGCGCGTTTGATTTACGTGTCGAGAACAGCGCCAAAAATTGGGCGACCCGCTATATCGGAAAAAATTTCGCGAAAGGCTATATCGTTAAAGACGAACACAAAAACGAATCCGCGCAGGACACGCGCTGGCTGGCGTTTAATATTCAGCGCCCGGTTTTTTCCGATCGTCGGGTGCGTGAAGCCATTACCCTGGCGTTTGATTTCGAATGGATGAACAAAGCGCTGTTTTACGGAGCCTACAGCCGGGCGAACAGCTATTTCCAGAATACTGAATATGCCGCCCGTGATTATCCCCACGCGGACGAGCTGGTTTTGCTGGCGCCAATGAAAGCGGAGCTCCCGCCGGAGGTGTTCACCCGCGTATTTGAACCGCCCAAATCCGACGGAAACGGGTTCGACCGGGACAACCTGCTGAAAGCCAGCAACCTGCTGGATGATGCTGGCTGGGTGCTGAAAAATCGGCAACGGGTTAATGTGCAAACCGGTAAACCGCTCAGCTTCGAACTGCTGATTGCCTCCGGCGCAAACGATCAGTGGGTGCTGCCATTTAAGAAGAACCTTGCCCGGCTTGGCGTCACCATGAATATCCGCCAGGTCGATATGGCCCAGTTAACCAACCGCAAGCGCAGTCGCGATTACGACATGATGCAGACCCTGTGGGCCGCGCAGCCGTGGCCGAGTTCAGATCTGCAAATCTCCTGGGCATCGGGGTATATCGACTCCTCCTACAACGCCCCGGGCGTAAAGAGCCCGGTGATTGATGCGCTGATTGCAAAAATTGTCGCCGCTCAGGGCGATAAGAACAAGCTTCTGCCGCTTGGCCGCGCGCTCGATCGGGTCTTAACCTGGAACTATTACATGCTGCCGATGTGGTATATGGGCGAAGATCGCGTGGCCCGCTGGGATAAATTCTCCCTGCCTGCCGTTCGCCCGGTCTACACCCTCGGCTTTGACACCTGGTGGTATGACGTGAATAAAGCCGCAAAACTGCCCGCAGAGCGGCGTTAAGGAGTGACGATGGGCGCTTATCTTATCCGCCGGCTGCTGTTAGTGATCCCGACGCTGTGGGCCATTATTACCATTAACTTTTTTATCGTCCAGATCGCCCCCGGCGGTCCGGTGGACCAGGCAATTGCGGCAATAGAATTTGGTCACGCTGGCGGCATGCCGGGCGGCGGCGGTGAAGGAATGGGGGCCAGCCATGCCCGGACGGGCGTGGGCAACATCAGCGAAAGCCACTACCGGGGCGGTCGCGGACTGGATCCGGAGGTGATCGCCGAGATCACCCATCGCTATGGTTTTGACAAGCCGCTGCACGAGCGTTATTTCAGGATGCTCTGGGATTATGTCCGTTTCGATTTTGGCGACAGCCTGTTTCGCAGCGCCTCGGTGTTAACCCTGATCAAACAAAGCCTGCCGGTTTCCATCACGCTCGGACTGTGGGGGACGCTGATTATTTATCTGGTCTCCATTCCGTTGGGGATCCGAAAAGCGGTCTACAACGGTAGCCGTTTCGATATCTGGAGCAGCACATTCATTATCATCGGCTACGCTATCCCGGCGTTTCTGTTTGCCGTGCTGCTGATTGTCTTTTTCGCCGGCGGCAGTTATTTCGACCTCTTCCCGCTGCGCGGGCTGGTCTCTGCGGATTTCAGCACCCTGCCGTGGTATCAGAAAATCACCGATTACTTCTGGCACATCACGCTTCCGGTGCTGGCGACGGTCATCGGCGGATTTGCGGCGCTTACGATGCTGACCAAAAACGCCTTTCTTGATGAGATCCGCAAACAATACGTCGTCACCGCGCGCGCCAAGGGTGTCGGTGAAAAGCAGATCATGTGGAAGCACGTTTTTCGTAACGCCATGCTGCTGGTGATTGCCGGTTTCCCCGCCACGTTCATCAGTATGTTTTTTACCGGCTCTCTGCTGATAGAGGTGATGTTCTCGCTCAACGGATTAGGGCTGCTGGGCTATGAGGCCACCGTCTCCCGTGATTATCCGGTGATGTTTGGCACACTCTACATTTTCACCCTGATCGGCCTGCTGCTGAACATCATCAGCGATATCAGCTATACGCTGGTCGATCCCCGTATCGATTTTGAGGGTCGCTGATGTCGCGTTTAAGCCCCGTCAATCAGGCCCGCTGGGCGCGCTTTCGCCACAACCGTCGCGGCTACTGGTCGCTGTGGATCTTCGCCGTCCTGTTCGCCTTAAGTATGTGTTCGGAACTGATTGCCAACGATAAACCCCTGCTGGTGCATTTCAAAGACCGCTGGTATGTGCCGGTGCTGACCATCTACAGCGAAAGCGATTTTGGCGGCCCGTTTGCGACGCCAGCCGAGTACCAGGATCCCTGGTTACGTGAACAGATAGCGCAGCACGGCTGGGCTATCTGGGCGCCGATTCGTTTTGGCGCGAACAGTATTAACTTCGCCACGTCCACCCCCTTCCCTTCGCCGCCTTCCGCGCAAAACTGGCTGGGAACGGACGCCAACGGCGGCGATGTGCTGGCGCGCATTCTCTATGGCACCCGCATCTCGCTCCTGTTTGGGCTGCTGCTGACGCTCTTTAGCAGCGTAATGGGCGTTGTGGCGGGCGCCGTGCAGGGCTATTACGGGGGTAAAATAGATTTATGGGGACAGCGCGTGATTGAAGTCTGGTCCGGTATGCCGACGCTGTTTCTGATTATCCTGCTGTCCAGCGTGGTACAGCCTGGCTTCTGGTGGCTGCTCGGGATCACCGTCCTGTTCGGCTGGATGGCGCTGGTCGGCGTGGTGCGCGCGGAGTTTCTGCGTACGCGGAATTACGACTATATTCGCGCTGCGCAGGCGTTAGGCGTGAGCGATGGCGCAATAATCTTCCATCACATGCTTCCCAATGCTGTGGTGGCGACCCTCACCTTCCTGCCGTTTATTTTGTGCAGCTCCATTACCACCCTGACGTCGCTTGATTTTCTTGGTTTCGGTTTGCCGCTGGGCTCACCGTCCCTTGGCGAACTGCTGTTGCAGGGCAAAAACAATCTCCAGGCCCCCTGGCTGGGCATCGCCGCATTCCTCTCCGTGGCGGTGCTCCTTTCCCTGCTGATTTTTATTGGCGAAGCCGTGCGCGATGCCTTCGATCCCAACAAGGCGGTATGACATGACCCGGCCTCTTCTGAGTATAGAGAACCTTTCGATTGCGTTTTCAAAACAGGGCGAATCACGCACGGTGGTGACGGATTTATCGTTGCAGATCCAGCGCGGAGAGACGCTGGCGCTGGTCGGGGAATCCGGCTCCGGTAAGAGCGTTTCGGCGCTGTCGGTGCTGCGCCTGCTCCCTTCCCCGCCGGTCAGCTATCCGCAGGGGGATATTCTGTTCCATGGACAATCGCTGCTGAACGCTGACGAGCAAACCCTGCGCGGCATTCGTGGCAACAACATCGCCATGATTTTTCAGGAGCCGATGGTGTCGCTCAACCCACTGCATACGCTGGAAAAACAGCTCTATGAAGTGCTGTCCCTTCATCGGGGAATGCGTAAAGAGGCAGCGCGGGGTGAAATTCTGAACTGCCTTGAACGCACCGGTATCCGTAATGCGGCGAAACGGCTAAACGATTTCCCGCACCAGCTTTCCGGCGGCGAGCGCCAGCGCGTGATGATTGCAATGGCCCTGCTCACGCGCCCCGAACTGCTGATTGCCGATGAACCTACTACCGCGCTGGACGTCACGGTACAGGCACAAATTCTGCAACTGCTGCGCGAACTGCGCGACGAGCTGAACATGAGCCTGCTGTTTATTACGCACAACCTGAGCATCGTGAAAAAGCTCGCTGACGCGGTGGCCGTGATGCAAAACGGCCGCTGCGTGGAACAGAACCGGGCATCCGCCCTGCTGAGCGCGCCTCAGCACCCGTATACACAGCGCCTGCTCGATAGCGAACCCGCTGGCGACCCGGTTCCGCTTAACGCTGACAGCGCGCCGTTGCTGAGGGTTGAGGGGCTGTCGGTGTCATTCCCGATCCGCAAAGGCATTTTGCGTCGCGTGGTCGATCACAATCATGTTCTGAAAGACATGAGCTTCGCTCTGCGTCCGGGCGAATCGCTTGGGCTTGTGGGCGAGTCCGGTTCAGGCAAAAGCACCACCGGCCTGGCGCTGCTGCGCCTGATCGCCTCTCAGGGAAGCATTGTTTTTGACGGCATGCCGCTGCAAAACCTGAATCGCCGGATGATGCTTCCCGTGCGCCCGCGGATGCAGGTGGTATTTCAGGATCCAAACTCTTCGCTTAACCCGCGCCTGAGCGTATTACAGATTATTGAAGAGGGCCTGCGCGTCCACCAGCCGACAATGACGGCGCAACAGCGTGAAATCGACGTGATGCGGGTGATGGCGGAAGTGGGTTTAGATCCCGAGACCCGGCACCGGTATCCGGCTGAGTTTTCCGGCGGACAGCGCCAGCGTATAGCGATTGCCCGCGCGCTGATCCTGAAACCGGAGCTGATCGTGCTGGACGAGCCAACCTCTTCCCTGGACCGCACCGTGCAGGCGCAAATTCTGGCGCTGCTGAAGGGGCTACAGGAAAAGCATCGGCTGGCCTATATCTTTATCAGCCACGATTTACAGGTGGTGCGTGCGCTTTGCCATCAGGTGGTGGTATTGCGGCAGGGAGAAGTCGTTGAGCAGGGAGAGTGCCAGCGCGTATTCACCGCGCCGACGCAGGATTACACGCGCCAGCTGTTGTCCGCTGACTAGCACTCAGAAAGGATATTGACCGGAGAACGGCTCGGCAATGGCCACGCCGAAGTTTTTCAGCCGACAGGTGGCGGCAAACTCATCCTGGCTGTTAACAAACAGGCACGGCTCACCTTCGCATTCCAGCACGGAGCTGTCCACTTCGATGTCCGTCAGCGCCTGGCTGAGACGTTCCATGACCGGCCACGCATTTTCATCGCTCGGGCTGAGCAGTTTGAGGGCCACCAGACAATTATCCTCCCCGGCAACGCTTTGCGGAATCGGTTCAACTTTCGAACCTGCAAAACCCGTCGACCAGCGATAGCTCTGGGGCAAGCGATGGACAATGGAGAGTTGTAATGTATTCACGTTCAGATCCCCGGAAGCAAATTTACTTCACAATTTATTTACATTTATAGTAACACATCATCGCCAACCTGCACTGTTTAGCGGATTTTATAGGCGTTGCAGGCTCGCGTCGGCGCTATATGTACCCGTTTCTGCGATCTAACTCAACCTTTTTAAATACAATGATGTGACTTTTTACATAAATAGATTTTACATAAAAGAAACAAACACAGGGTAAACGAACGGAGGGTTGGTTGATATGGGTCAACAAAAAGGCCCGTCACGGGCCTTAAGTGGTCATTTATGCGCCGTCTTTCGCGGCCGGCTGGCGTAAAGATAGAAGAGTATGGAGCAGGTCGCGCAGAGGGCAATCGCCCACAGCATCGGCCAGGCGGTATTAAACGTCGCCGTCGAGAGCAGCGCCCCGACTATCGCGCCAATTCCGAAACGGAACGTTCCTGCCAGCGACGAGGCGGTGCCCGCCATATGCGGAAATTCGTCGAGGATCACCGCCATCGCGTTGGATGAAACCATCGACACGCAGCCGACAAACGCCGCCACGCCCACCACCAGCGCCCAGAAACCGACGCCCAGCAACGCGCTCAATACCAGCCAGATAGCCATCACGAACTGGATCCACAGCCCGGCGCGGAACATATTCAGCGCCCCAACCCGCCGGACAAAGCGGCTGTTGATAATGGTCATCACAAACAGGAACACAATATTCAGCGCGAAGTAGTAACCAAAATGCTGGGGTGACACATGGTTCAGTTCGATGTACACAAACGGCCCCGCGCTCAGGAACGAGAACATTCCGGCAAAGCTGAAGCCGCTGGCCAGCATATAGCTGAGCACACGCTTATGGCGAAACAGCGAGGCAAAGTTGCCAAGCGTGGTGCGAATGTGGAACTTCTGACGTCGCTCGACCGGCAGCGTTTCATCGATAAAGACGAAGATCATCACCGAGGCCAGCAGCGCGGCAATCGCCAGGATCCAGAAAATCGCATGCCAGCTGAACCACACCAGGACCGCCCCGCCCACCATGGGGGCGACCAGCGGCGCAATTGTCGTGACCAGCATGACGAACGACATCATGCGTGAGAACTCTTCCTTCGGGTAGACGTCGCGCATCAGCGCGTTAATCACCACGCTTGCCGCAGCCGCCGCCAGGCCATGGAAGAAGCGCATCACAATCAGCTGATCGATACTCTGCGCCAGCGCGCAGGCCACCGCCGCCGCGGCAAATATCAATGTCCCGCCCAGGATAACCGGTTTACGCCCCAGGCTGTCGGCCATTGGGCCATAAAAGAGCTGACCGAGGGCAAAACCAAGAATGTAGGTGCTGAGCGTCATCTGCGCGCTGCCTGCCGGTACGCCAAACTGCGCGGAAATCACCGGCAGCGCGGGCAGATACATATCGATAGACAGCGGCATCAGCATGGCCAGCAGGCCAAGGATAAATACAATTTTAAACGACGAGTGTGGCCTGGTGGTCACAGGGTTCTCCTGAATTTAGCGTGAAGGCAGCCCGACGCTGGCAATCTCTTCTTCCGTCAGCGGGCGATATTCCCCTGGGGCCAGGTCTGGATCGAGTTCAATCGCGCCGATACGTTCACGATGCAGCCCCACAACGTGGTTGCCCACGGCGGCAAACATCCGCTTCACCTGATGGTAGCGGCCTTCACTGATGGTCAGACGGACGTCCGTGGGGGTGAGGATTTCCAGCACCGCCGGTTTGGTCAGATCCTTTTCATTATGCAGCTGAACGCCTTTCGCGAATTGCTCTGCCGTGTCATCCGAGACCGGAGACTCAAGCATCACCCGATAGGTTTTCTCACAGTGATGGCGCGGGGAGGTGATGCGGTGCGACCACTGGCCGTCATCGGTCATCAGCACCAGGCCGGTAGTATCGATATCCAGTCGCCCTGCCGCATGCAGCTTGTGCGCCACAGGTTCGTCGAGGAAATAGAGCACCGTCGGGTGATCCGGATCGTCCGTTGAACAGACGTAACCTTCCGGTTTGTTGAGCATGAAGTAGCGCGGGCCATTCTGCTGGGTCAGCGGGTTGCCGTCATACTCCACCTGGTGCTCAGGCTGGAGTTTAAAAGCGCTGTCTTTCACAATGTCGCCGTCCACGGTTACGCGGCTGGCGCGAATTTCACGCCCGGCAATAGCGCGGCTTACGCCGAGTTGCTGAGCGATAAACTTATCAAGTCGCATGAAATCTTTTTAGCCTTAATGGTGCTGGAAGTCGGACTACGCGTCCGAAAAAGAAGCAGTCAGAAACAGTTCAGTATAATGGTCTGGTTGCGCCACTCAAGGGAAAAAGTTTCGTGGCATACTATATGCGAGTTAACTGAATAGAGAAGCCATGACGTTCACATTACGCCCCTATCAGCAGGAAGCCGTTGATGCCACCCTCGCCTGGTTTCGCAAGCATCGGGAGCCCGCTGCCATCGTACTCCCGACCGGAGCCGGTAAAAGCCTGGTGATTGCCGAACTGGCGCGCCTGGCCCGCGGACGCGTGCTGGTGCTGGCGCACGTCAAAGAGCTGGTGGCGCAAAACCACGCCAAATATTGCGCGCTCGGCCTGGAGGCCGACATTTTTGCCGCCGGACTGAAGCGCAAAGAGAGCCACGGAAAAGTGGTGTTTGGCAGCGTACAATCCGTTGCGCGCAACCTGGAACTGTTTCGCAGCGAGTTTTCCCTGCTGATTGTCGATGAGTGTCACCGCATCAGCGATGACGACGACAGCCAGTATCAGCAAATCCTCACTCATCTGAAAAAGGTGAATCCTCACCTCCGTCTGCTTGGCCTCACCGCCACGCCGTTTCGTCTGGGCAAGGGCTGGATTTATCAGTTTCATTATCACGGCATGGTGCGTGGCGATGAAAAGGCCCTGTTCCGCGACTGTATCTATGAGCTTCCGCTGCGCTACATGATCAAGCACGGCTACCTGACGCCGCCGGAGCGGCTGGATATGCCCGTCGTGCAGTACGATTTCAGCCGCTTACAGGCGCAGAGCAATGGGCTGTTCAGCGAGGCAGATCTTAACCATGAGCTGAAAAAACAGAAGCGGATCACGCCGCATATCATCAGCCAGATTGAAGAGTTCGCACAAACGCGCAAAGGGGTGATGATTTTTGCTGCCACTGTCGAACACGCGCGCGAAATTACGGGGCTGCTGCCCGCCGACGACGCGGCGTTAATTACCGGTGAAACCCCCGGCCCGGAGCGCGACAGCCTGATTGAGGACTTCAAAGCTCAGCGGTTCCGCTATCTGGTGAATGTCTCCGTACTAACCACCGGCTTTGACGCCCCGCACGTCGACCTGATTGCGATTCTTCGCCCGACGGAATCCGTCAGCCTGTATCAGCAGATTGTTGGCCGCGGGCTGCGTCTGGCGCCGGGCAAAACCGACTGTCTGATCCTTGATTACGCCGGTAACCCGCACGATCTCTATTCGCCGGAAGTCGGCACGCCAAAAGGCAAGAGCGACAACGTGCCCGTTCAGGTTTTTTGCCCTGCCTGCGGGTTTGCCAACACCTTCTGGGGGAAAACCACCGCCGACGGCACGCTGATCGAACATTTTGGCCGCCGCTGTCAGGGCTGGTTTGAAGACGATGAAGGCCATCGCGAACAGTGTGACTTCCGCTTCCGCTTCAAAAACTGCCCGCAGTGCAATGCCGAAAACGACATTGCCGCCCGCCGCTGTCGGGAGTGCGACACGGTCCTGGTCGACCCGGACGACATGCTGAAAGCGGCGCTGAAGCTGAAAGATGCGCTGGTGCTGCGCTGTTCCGGCATGGCCTTACAGCCCGGCGCGGATGAAAAAGGCGAGTGGCTAAAAATTACCTACTACGACGAGGATGGCGCAGACGTCAGCGAGCGGTTCCGGGTCCAGACGCCCGCCCAGCGCACCGCGTTCGAGCAGCTCTTTATCCGCCCGCATACCCGCACGCCTGGCGTACCGCTGCGCTGGCTAACCGTTGCCGATATCGTACGCCAGCAGGCGTTACTGCGCCATCCTGATTTTGTTGTCGCCCGCAAAAAAGGGCAGTTCTGGCAGGTGCGTGAGAAGGTCTTTGACTATGAAGGACGCTTTCGCCGGGCAAACGAATTGCGCGGTTAACGGGACTTTTCGTTGATGCGCGAGCCATTTGAGTATAAAATGCCGCCCGCTTCACATCCGTGAGGCAGAACACTCACCTGCTGCTGGGTCGCCTGTAGTAGGGTTTTAAATACAGAGAGAAATCAATGTTCACTATCGAAGCAGAAGTACGTAACGTGCAGGGTAAGGGTGCGAGCCGCCGCCTGCGTACCGCAAACAAGTTCCCGGCTATCGTTTACGGTGGCGAAGCTGCTCCAGTTGCTATTGAACTGGATCACGACAAAGTATGGAACATGCAGAACAAAGCTGAATTCTACAGCGAAGTTCTGACCATCGTTGTTGACGGTAAAGAAGAAAAAGTGAAAGTTCAGGCTGTTCAGCGTCACGCGTTCAAGCCAAAACTGACTCACATCGACTTCGTTCGCGCGTAATCGCAAACCTGTCGAGAAAAACCCCGCGTTTGCGGGGTTTTTTTATGGCTGTTACTTACCGCCTGAAGTGCGACGCTGAAGCTGGTCGCGCAGATTCGGCGGTGTGCCTTTAATGGTCAGCGTGTCGGTGGCCGGGTCCCAGAAGATACGTTCCCCGAGCAGCATGGCATCAAAGTTAATGGTTAACCCACCGCCGCTACCGGCAAATTTCGTCAGCTGACGCAGCGTACTGCGATCCGCCGGGAAGCTCTCTTCCAGCTCATAGCCTTTTTCCGCAGTAAATTCCTGGAAGCTGACTTCGCTGACGCCTGCCAGCTCTTTGGACAGCGACTCCAGCTCAATCTCTTCTCCAGCCTGTAGCTGCTCGTTGCAGTAGCTGTAAACCTGCTGACGCACGGTCTGACGCTCAGATTTATCAAGCTGCGCCTCAGCCGTAAAGTCATCCACCGCCTGGAGGAGACCTTTGTTCTGCGCTTTGGCATTCAGCCCTTCGCTGGCGCCGAGGAAGTCCATAAAGAAATCCGCCACTTTGCGGCCCACGCGGCCTTTAAGGAAGGTCAGATAGCGCGTTGATTCCGGGTTGGTTTCCCATTCGGTTAAATCGATACGCGCCACAATATCCGCATGGTTGATATCCAGGTAGTGCGTTGAGCTGATATCCAGTTGCTCGTTCACGCGCATACTGCTTAAGTTATTCAGCACGGTGACCAGCAGATACTCTACCGCCAGATAGCGGTAGTGGCAGAACAGGACGATACCGCCATCGGCGAAGGGATATTTCGCCAGCTCGTCACGCAGACGGCCAGTAGCAGCGCGGCTGAATGCCAGGAAATCCTCTTCGCCCTGACGTTGCAGGCGCAGGCTATCCGCCAGTTCGCTCTCTTCGCTGAACAAGCCATAGGCTTTATTTTTCGCGCTGTAGACGCGATGCAACTCCGCCATCATCTCGACAACGGTAGGCGTTGGTTCCAGTAACGAATCGCGCAGCACCACTTCAAGGGTTTGCTCATCACGCTTGATAAGCTGGTGCAAGGCAATCTGGTTGATTTCCAGACTCATGATAAACTCTCCTTTTAGACCGGGCGGTATTCAACCACCACCAACGCATGTGTGCAACAGAAGATAAAAAAGGGGAAAAAAAGCTGTTGCTACGGTAATATGTCGCCCTTCTCTCAACAAACTGATTTTGATTTATGCCACAACATTCCCGCTACAGTGACGAACACGTTGAACAATTGCTCAGTGAGCTGGTCAACGTACTGGAAAAACATAAAACGCCAACCGATCTCTCCCTGATGGTTTTGGGAAATATGGTTACCAACCTGATCAATACCAGCGTTGCTCCGGCTCAGCGTCAGGCGATCGCCAAATCTTTCGCCCAGGCTTTGCAGTCCTCCGTTAGCGACGACCAGGCACACTAAGGGAAACGAACAACAGTTTATGGTGACGAATCGTCAGCGCTACCGTGAAAAAGTCTCCCAGATGGTCAGCTGGGGGCACTGGTTTGCCCTGTTCAACATTCTGTTGGCGATGGTGCTCGGCTGCCGTTATCTGTTTGTGGCAGACTGGCCAACCACGTTAACCGGGCGCATCTACTCGTGGATGAGTCTTGTTGGTCACTTTAGCTTTCTGGTCTTCGCCACCTATCTGCTGATCCTGTTCCCACTGACGTTTATCGTCATGTCGCAGCGGCTGATGCGCTTCCTGTCCGCCATTCTTGCGACGGCGGGCATGACGCTGTTGCTGATCGACAGCGAAGTCTTTACCCGCTTCCACCTGCACCTGAATCCTGTCGTCTGGGAGCTGGTGATTAACCCGGATCAGAACGAGACCGCGCGCGACTGGCAGCTGATGTTTATCAGCGTGCCGATTATCCTGCTGATCGAAATGCTGTTCGCCACGTGGAGCTGGCAAAAACTCCGCAGTCTGACCCGACGCCGCCATTATGCGAAGCCCGTCGCGGCGCTCTTTTTCGCCTCATTTATCGGTTCGCACCTGATGTATATCTGGGCAGATGCGAACTTCTACCGCCCGATTACCATGCAGCGCGCGAACCTGCCGCTCTCCTATCCGATGACGGCGCGTCGTTTCCTCGAAAAACACGGCCTGCTGGACGCGCAGGAGTATCAGCGTCGTCTGGTCGAACAGGGTAATCCGGAAGCGGTCAGCGTGCAGTATCCCCTGAGCGATCTGAAATATCGCGACATGGGCCGCGGTCAGAACGTGCTGCTGATTACCGTCGATGGCCTGAACTATTCCCGCTATGAGAAGCAGATGCCAGCGCTGGCTGAATTCGCTGAGAACAACATCGTATTCACTCAGCATATGAGCTCCGGTAATTCGACCGACGCGGGTATTTTCGGCCTGTTCTACGGCATTTCACCGAGCTATATGGACGGCGTGCTGTCGGCCCGTATTCCGGCGGCATTGATTACCGGGCTTAATCAGCAGGGCTACCAGCTGGGGCTGTTCGCCTCTGATGGTTTCAACAGCTCGCTGTACCGCCAGGCGCTGCTGTCTGATTTCTCACTGCCCGCCGCGCAGAGCCAGTCTGACGATCGGACCGCTGACCAGTGGATAGACTGGCTGAAGCGCTATGCGCAGGAAGATAACCGCTGGTTCTCCTGGGTTGCGTTTAACGGCACAACGCTTGATGACAGCAATCAGAAAGGCTTCGCGCGCCGCTATAGCCGTGCGGCGGGCGATGTCGATGCGCAGATCGGCCGCGTGCTGACCGCCCTGCGCGACGCGGGCAAGCTGGATAATACGGTCGTGATTATCACGGCGGGGCATGGCGTGCCGCTCGGCGAAGAGGCGAAGGGCATGGAGTGGTCGCGTCCGAACCTGCATGTTCCCCTGGTGATCCACTGGCCGGGCACTCCCGCGCAGCGCATCAACATGCTCACCGACCATAAAGACGTCATGACCACGTTAATGCAACGGCTGCTGCACGTCAGCACACCGGCAATTGAGTACTCGCAGGGACAAGACCTCTTTAGCGCCACGCGGCGTCATAACTGGGTCACGGCTGCTGGCGGAAACACGCTGGTGGTGACCACGCCGACGTTGTCCCTGGTGCTGAACAGCAATGGCAATTACCAGACGTATAACCTCGAAGGTGAGAAGCTGAAAGACCAGAAGCCGCAGCTCAGTTTGCTGTTGCAGGTGCTGACAGACGAGAAGCGCTTTATCGCTAACTGATTATTTATGAATCAGTTAGCGTTGCTTGCCCCTTGCATTCAAAAAGGAATCGAGTAGTATTCCTTTTATGCGTCGGCACGTAGCGCAGCCTGGTAGCGCACCGTCATGGGGTGTCGGGGGTCGGAGGTTCAAATCCTCTCGTGCCGACCAAAACTACACAAAAAAACCAGCCGCTTATGGCTGGTTTTTTATTGCCTGTCTCCGCATGCGCAATGCTTAGTGTTTTTCACGCCCACCGAGAAAGAAAATCCCCAGCGGAATCGCCAGCAGGACGGTAAACACCAGGCTGTAAACAAAGATCATCGCCGATTGCAGGACAAACATGCTGGTTGTCCAGGCAGAGAGCGGGATGTTGTACTGCTCAATCACACCGACAATGGTTGCTCGCCCCACGCATGCAGCAGCAATCATAAACACAACCAGTAACGCC
This sequence comes from Enterobacter sp. YSU, assembly GCF_016082135.1. Lineage (NCBI taxonomy): Bacteria > Pseudomonadati > Pseudomonadota > Gammaproteobacteria > Enterobacterales > Enterobacteriaceae > Enterobacter > Enterobacter sp. YSU. The sequence continues at coordinate 3,316,963 of NZ_CP059487.1, read as the reverse complement.
AGCAGGAACTTGCGGCCTTCAGGTGTCTTCAGTTTTTCCCGTACCATCTCCCCTCCCTTTACAGATGAATAACAATAATTAACGCGTAAAATAACACGATTGCCGCATCGACTCCAACACAGCATTAAACACCAATAAATGAACATAAAAGCAGTGCATTACTCCGTTTAAAATGAAAACATGAGTAAATTGCGCCAACTATTCACGTGCTATATGTTAGTCTTTCCAGGATCGTTTTAACAAAAAGGAATGACAGTGAAAAACGCACCTAAATTTGCCATCGCCCTCATCGCCGCTGCGTGCGCCAGCACCAGTGCTTTCGCCAGCGAAACCCGGAAAGAGCAGCCGCTGGAAAAAGTTGCTCCGTATCCGCAAGCGGACAAAGGGATGAAGCGCCAGGTTATTCAGCTCCCGGCTCAGCAGGATGAAGCAAATTTCAAAGTTGAGCTGTTAATCGGCCAGACGCTGGAAGTGGACTGCAACCAGCATCGCCTGGGCGGCCAGCTGGAAAGCAAAACGCTGGAAGGCTGGGGCTATGACTACTATGTCTTCGACAAAGTAACCTCGCCAGTCTCCACCATGATGGCGTGCCCGGACGGCAAGAAAGAGAAGAAATTTATTACCGCGTATCTGGGTGATAACAGTCTGCTGCGCTATAACAGCAAGCTGCCGATCGTCGTATACACGCCGGAAAACGTGGATGTGAAATATCGCGTATGGAAAGCGGATGAGACGGTAGGACGAGCGGTAGTTCGTTAAAAATAAGTCGGGTGGCGCTCTCGCTTACCCGACCTGGAAAGGGTGCGTTCTGGTGCCCTCACCCCAACCCTCTCCCACCGGGAGAGGGAGAAAACACTAAAAACGGTAACGGATGTTACCGTTTTGCGTTTACCTTACAGCGCGATATCCGCTACCGGCTTGCTTTCCGCCTGAGGCTTCAGCTCTGCCTTAGGCGCAGCATCCGCAGCCTGCGGTTTGACGTATTGCAGTTGCAGAACGCGGCTGGTGTATTCCAGCTCTTGTTCCGTGGCTTCAACGTTACCGTTCAGCTTCGTACCGTAGGATGGAATAATGGTTTTCAGCTTCGCCTGCCATTCCGGGCTGGATACTTTGTCCTTAAACACTTTTTCCATCAGGTGCAGCATGATTGGCGCAGCGGTAGACGCCCCCGGAGATGCCCCCAGCAGCGCGGCAATGGTGCCATCCTTGTCGCTTACCACTTCGGTGCCCAGACGCAGCACGCCGCCCTCTTTCGGATCGCGTTTGATAATCTGCACGCGCTGACCCGCCTGCCACAGACGCCAGTCTTCTTTCTTCGCCTGCGGATAGTACTCTTTCAGCGCCTCGAAGCGTTCTTCATCAGAGAGCATCACCTGGCTAATCAGGTATTTCACCAGATCGAAGTTATCCAGCCCCACGTCCATCATTGGCTTAACGTTTGACGTCGTGGTCGCGCTCAGCAGATCCCACAGGGAACCGTTTTTCAGGAATTTGGTGGAGAATGTGGCGAACGGCCCGAACAGCACTACGCGCTTACCGTCCAGCATGCGGGTGTCGATATGCGGAACGGACATCGGTGGTGCGCCCACAGAGGCCTGACCGTACACTTTAGCCAGATGACGGTTAACCACTTCCGGGTTTTCCGACACCAGGAACTGGCCGCCGACCGGGAAGCCCGCGTAGTCGTCCGCTTCCGGAATACCGGACTCCTGCAACAGTTTCAGCGCCGCGCCGCCCGCACCGATAAACACGAACTTCGCCTTAATCACATGCTCGGCTTCGTTGTTTTTCAGATCGGCAACGGTCACGCTCCAGCTGTTATCCGCGTTGCGCTTGAAACCACGCACTTCGGAGCTGAGTTGCAGGTTAAAGTTCTCTTTTTTCTTCAGAGAGGACACCAGCTGACGGGTGATTTCACCGTAGTTAACGTCAGTACCAATTTCAGTGCGGGTCGCCGCTACTTTCTGGTTCGGATCGCGGCCTTCCATGACCAGCGGCGCCCACTCTTTGATTTGAGCGTGATCTTCAGAGTATTTCATCCCGCGGAAAAGCGTGCTCTGTTGCAGGGCAGCGTAGCGCGCGCGCAGGAAGTTGACGTTTTGATCGCCCCACACAAAGCTCATGTGCGGTACGGTGTTGATGAAGGAGTGCGGATTGTGCAACACACCGCTGTTCACCTGGTGAGACCAGAACTGACGTGAGATCTGGAACGCTTCGTTGATCTCTACCGCCTTCTCGATACTAATGGAACCGTCCTTTTTCTGCGGCGTATAGTTCAGTTCCATGAGTGCCGAGTGCCCCGTCCCGGCGTTGTTCCAGCCGTTAGAGCTTTCCTGTGCCACGCCATCGAGGCGCTCGACCATGGTCATGGACCAGTTCGGCTCCAATTCCTGAAGATACGTCCCCAGCGTGGCGCTCATGATGCCGCCACCAATTAAAAGGACATCCGTTTCCTGCTCTTTTGGTGCGTCAGCCTTCGCCGCCATCGAGACGGCGTTCAGCCCCACGGCCAGAGAAAAGAGCACGGCAGTCATTTTTTTCATCATTTATGCCTTAGTTGAATAGTGCTTGATGCGTGGAAATTACAGGTGAAACACGCTGCGGTGGCACGGTAGCAACTTTTAAATATTGTTTAAAGGTTACGAAATTATTGTAATTGTGAAATTTAATAATGGATTGTTTGTAGGGATTTGGCAGACAGGCTGGCACCCGACGATTTTCCTGGCTATCATGCTGCACTTTGTGATCGCGCGCACGGAAGCCTGCCCCTACCAGCGAATTGTTATGTCATTACCCCACTCGTCTGTACCTCAAGAAGGCCATGTCGCCACTGTTTTACGTTCGCCTCACCGTCTGATGCGCGAAACCCTGGCCGGTGTGATTACCGCGCTGGCGCTGATCCCGGAAGTGATTTCGTTTTCCGTGGTCGCGGGCGTGGATCCGAAAGTGAGCCTTATCGCCTCCGTGGTGCTCTGTTTCGCCCTTTCCCTGCTCGGCGGGCGTCCGGCCATGGTGACGGCGGCGGCAGGTTCCGTCGCGCTGGTGATTGGCCCGATGGTCCATCAACACGGCGTACAGTACATTCTGCCCGCGGTGGTGATGGCAGGCGTGATTCAGATCCTGTTCGGCGCGCTGGGTATGGCGCGGCTGATGCGCTTTATTCCCCAGTCGGTGATGACCGGGTTTGTTAACGCCCTTGGCATTTTGATTTTCTTTGCCCAGGTGCCCCATTTCTGGAGCCGAAGCCCGCTGATTGTGGGCCTGTTCGTGCTGACGCTGCTGATTGTGCTCTGGGTGCCACGCTATATCAAAAGCGTGCCCTCCCCGCTGATAGCCATTGTGCTGCTGACTTTGTTCACCGTCACCAGCGGGCAAATCCTGCCGACGGTAGGGGATGAAGGTTCCATGGGCGGCGGTTTGCCGGGCTTTACGCAACTGCTGGTGCCGCTCAATCTGGAAACCCTGAGCATCATCTGGCCGTGCGCGCTAAGTATCGCTTTCGTTGGCCTGCTGGAATCCTTGTTGACGGCAAAACTGGTGGACGAGCTGACCGCTACCCCCTCCAGTAAGCGCCGCGAGAGCATCGGACTGGGCGTGGGCAATATTATGGCCGGGTTCTACGGCGGCATTGCGGGCTGCGCGATGATTGGGCAGACCATCGTTAACGTGGAGATGGGGAAAGGCAGAAGCCGTATCTCCACCCTTGCGGCGGGCATCGTACTGCTGGTGCTGGTTACGGCGCTCAGCGAGGTGATGGCCAAAATTCCGATGGCGGTACTGGCGGGAATTATGGCTATTGTGGCCGTCAAGACCTTTAGCTGGCATAGCGTTCAGCCCGGAACGCTGAAAAACGCGCCGGTGGCTGAAACCGTCGTGATGCTGGTGACGGTTGTGGCAACGGTTTTCACCGGCAACCTGGCAATTGGCGTGCTGGGCGGGATTATGATGATGTTCATCCTCCCTGCCCGACTTAAGCAAAAAGCGCTGGCTACAGAAGAAAAATCGTCGCCAGTCCAAGAAAAATAAAGAAACCGCCGGTATCGGTAATGGCGGTGATCATCACGCTCGACCCCACCGCGGGGTCGCGCCCCAGCCGGGTCATGGTCAACGGGATAATCACGCCCATCATCGCCGCCACCAGCAGGTTCAGCACCATCGCCAGCATCATGACCCCGCCCAGCGCCATATCATCATACAGCCACCAGGTAATGCCGCCCATGATGCCGCCCCAGACCAAGCCGTTAATCAGCGCGACGCCCATCTCCCTGAAAATCAGCCACGAGAAATTACCCGGCTGTATGTTTTCCAGCGCCAGGGCGCGAACGATCATGGTGATAGTCTGGTTGCCGGTGTTCCCGCCGATCCCCGCCACAATCGGCATCAGCGACGCCAGGGCCACCAGCTGGGAAATGGTATGTTCGAAGCCGTCAATAACGCGGGACGCCACGAACGCGGTGCATAAATTGATGGCGAGCCACGCCCAGCGCGTTTTGACGGCCTTGCCGACGGAGGCATGAACGTCATCTTCGGCACTGATCCCGCCAAGGGCACGCAGGTCGTTATCGGTCTCTTCATAGACCACGTCAACGATCTCATCGATGGTCAGACGCCCCATCAGCTTGCCCACCGAATCCACCACCGCCGCGCTCACCAGGTCATCACGTTCGAAGGTACGCGCCGCTTTTTCGGCATCGTCTTCCGGCGAGAAGACCATCGGCTCGGTTTCCATGACCTCACTCACCCGCTGCTGGGTGCTGTTCAGCAGGATCGTTTTCAGCTCCAGCTCCCCGAGCAGAGTTTTATCCCGCGAGGTGACGAACAGTTTATCGGTGTTGTCCGGCATACTGCCCAGGCGACGAAGATAGCGCTGCACCGTACCCAGGGTGACGTCCGGGCGCACGGTGATGACGCCAAACTCCATGATCGCGCCGACGCTGTTTTTCTCGTAGTGCATCACCTGACGCACGCGCGCCCGCTCTTCAGCAGGCAGGGAAGCCAGCAGGCGTCCGGTCAGGTTGCGCGGAAGATGCTGAACGAGGTAAATCTGCTCATCGATATCCAGCGTTTGCAGGGCGTCAAGAATGTCCCGGTCGCTCATCTCATCGATAAGGTCATCCCAGACGTTTTCCGAGGCTTCAAGCAATACCTGACCGCGCTCGTGATCCTGCACCAGCCGCCACAGGGCGTGGCGCTCTTCGGAAGGCAATGCCTCCAGGGTGTCCGCCAGGTCCGGGGGCGGTAAATGTGCAACCAGCGCACCTACCTCAGCAATATCGTCGGCCAGCGTGCCGACATCATATTGCTCAGCCAGGGTTAGCTTACCCAATAACGTTGACGTGACCGCTTTATCGGTCGTCAGGAGCCAGATGAGCCGCGCACGCTCCTGGTCACGCTGCCTGGCGCTGTTTTTCTTTAATACCGACATCAATCATAAATCCATTAAATGAGTTGGCGTTAAGCATAGCGCGGGGATATGTAAATAAGAATAAACGGCGGGTCGGGATGGAGAAAAAAACGGCATATATGAAAAATTAGTGTGCCGGGCGCCACCCGGCACAATTGCAATCAGGCCGTACGCGCCACCGCGTCCCGTGACGCCGCATCGCGCTCATCGCCGGTCAGCTCGCTCAGCTTGCCGTCGCGCATCTCCAGCAGACGGTCGGCGTGAATGAAGTAGTGATCGTCATGGCTGATGGCAAAAATGGTTTTTCCCATCGCCTGCATCAGCGGCAGCAGGACCTGATAAAACTCGCGACGGAAGTGCGGGTCCTGATCGGCGGCCCACTCATCCAGCAGGATGATGTCACGCTCCTCGGCCAGGGCCAGCAGCAGCGCCACGCGCTTCTTCTGCCCTTTCGATAGTTTGAGATTCAGGATTTTGCCATCCTGTAGCTCCAGCTTGTGCGACATTTGCAGGTGCGCAAGCCACTTCTCCACCAGCGCCGGATCCGCCTGCTGCCCTTCCGGTCCCAGCAGCCGGTCGAACAGCCAGACGTCGGTAAATACCGCCGAGAAGAGCTTGCGGTAGTCCTCCGGTTTCTCCGCGCTCAGCGCTTTACCATCCAGCAAAATTTCACCCGCCTGCGGCTGGTAGAGGCCCGTCAGCAGCATCGCCAGCGTAGATTTGCCGCTGCCGTTGCCGCCGATAAGGAACAGCAGTTCGCCGCGATGAATGGTCAGGTTTATCGGCCCTACGGAGAAGGCGTTATCCTGATAGCGGAAGGTAACGTTACGCAGCTCCAGCGTTTGCCAGTTCGGGAAGGCCTGCGGGCGCGGGAACTCAGCCTTAAACGGCGCAAGGTCGAATTTCTTCAGCTTGTTGAAGGCCACCTGAGCGCTCAGCAGCGTCGGCAGTGCGCCAACGGCCGACAGCAGCGGCGTGCGTAAAAACAGCAGCGTCAGGGAGTAGGTTGCCGCCACATTGGTATCCGCCCACCCCAGGCTGTTCGCCATCCAGAACACCAGGCCAATCGCGCCAAGCATCATGATGTTGGACCAGTTCACAGCGCTCAGGTGGAACGTATCGGCGCGGATAATGTGATGACGATATTCGTGCGCATCCGGGATATAAAGATGGTTGAAGATATGCTCGGCACGCTCGCGGTTCAGCGTCAGCTCTTTGCGCCCTTCCAGCACCGTCTGATAATCGTTATAGAGCTTGTCTTCCGTTTCGCGCAGCACTGCCATGTGCTTATAGACGCGTGATACCAGCAGGAACCCGCCCCAGATGGTAATAACAATCCACAGCGCCGTTACCGCCAGCATTTTGCTGGAGAGCCAGGCGAGATAGGCTGCCGAGCCAAATGTCAGGATGATCCCCTGCACCAGCTCCGGCAGGCGCACAAAGGCGATGGTAATGGCGCGCACATCGCTGGTCAGCCCCGCCAGCAGAGAGGCACTTCCCAGCTGCTCGATGCGTTCCACCTGAGTATCAAGGATCCGTTTGATGAACTCACTGCGCAGACGGAAAACGAAATGGTGGCCGAGGGCGGTCAGCGCCAGCTGTGACCCGAGCGTGACTGCCATCAGCAGCAGCAGTAAACCCAGAAATTCCGGCAGGACGGAGAGTGACGTGTCTACCATTTCGATCAAACGCACGTTAATGAAGGCAATCAGGCCGATCCCCAGCGCCGCGCTGGCAAGGCTTAACGCCATCACCGCGATAAAAGGCCAGCGATACTGCCGCCAGACAAGAAGAAGTAGTTGCATGCAGAGCAATCCGGACAAGAAAAATCAGCCAGCAGTGTAAACTGCCTTTCACACACATCAAGAATAATTCTTATTTTTATTCTCTGTATGCCGCCTGACGGAACGTGAGGTTGTAGCGAAATGCCCCCGCCACCGGGTGATCGCCAGGTTTAAGCGGCTGAATACCGTGGTAAAAAAGCCGTGATTCACCGCCCCAGACCACCACATCACCATGCTCCAGCATCAGCCGTTTGAGCGGGTCGTTGCGCCGCAGGCCGCCAAACTGAAAGACAGCGGGCAGCCCAAGGGATACCGAGACGATCGGCGCGCGCAGGTCCGGCTCGTCCTTATCCTGATGCAAGGAGAGCTTTGCCCCAACGGCATAGCGGTTGATAAGACAGGCATCGGGTCGAAAATCAGGATAACCGGCCGCCACGGCGGCGTCATGACACAGCGCCTGAAACGCCTCCGGCATCGGCGGCCACGGCTGATCCGTCAGCGGATCGTTCGCGGCATATACATAGCCCCGCTCATTCGTCGCCCATCCCAGTTCGCCGCAGTTGGTCATCGCCACGGACATGGTATACCCGCCCGGCGTAACCATATGGCGAAACGGTGAACAAGCGGTAACGGCATCAATACCGTCGAACAGCGCCGCCGCGCGGGAAAGCGCGAAGCGTCTCAGGATCGTCGCCCCCGGCGCGAGCGGCTCGTGCCAGGGTTCAGCATCAGCAAAAAGATCGAGCATTATCCCTCCGGGTTGTTCGCCTCACGTTTCAACAATAGCATCTTACGCGCTGCGCCCCAGCGATAACCCGACAGCGCACCGTCGTTACGCACCACGCGGTGACAGGGGATGACTATCGCCAGTTTGTTGGCACCGCAGGCCCCCGCCACGGCACGTACGGCATTGGGTTTACCAATGGCCTTCGCCACCTGCTGATAGCTTGCCGTTTCACCGCAGGGGATATCCCGCAGCGCCTGCCAGACCTGCTGCTGGAAGGCGGTACCACGGATATCCAGCGGCAGCATCAGCGGCGTCGCGCGGCTGTCGACAGAGGCAATAACCTGCCGAACACGCCCGGCAAACGCGCCTTCCATCGGTTCACGGACGGCAAGCGGAAACAGTGACAGCAGCTCAGCCGTCAGCCCGGCGTCGTCATCACCCAGCAGTATTGCGCAGATCCCGCGCTCGCTTTCCGCCACCAGACAGCGGCTCAGCGAGCAGTCACTGATGGCATAGCGGACCGCAGCCTCTCCGTTGCGGTACTGTTTTGCCGTCATGCCCAGCGCGCCGTTGGCTTTACGGTAGTAGCTGCTGCCGTCCGGAAAGCCAGCGGCCAGTACGGCGTCGGTGATTTTACCGCCCTGTGCAAGCAGGGTGCGCAGGCGTTGTTCACGCGCGGCCTGCTGCCATGCTTTCGGCGTCATGCCGGTGACGGATTTAAACAAGCGGTGGAAATGGAACGGACTCATGGCAACCTGCTGCGCCAGTGCCTCCAGGTTCAGCGCGGCATCCTGTTCAAGCAGTCGACAGGCCAGCGCAATGTTGGCCTTTTTCTGCGCCATAGGGTCGACCTGGTCCGGCCTACAGCGCTTACAGGGGCGGAAACCCGCCTGCGCTGCCTGGTGAGCATCAGGATAAAAGCAGACATTTTTACGCAGCGCGTGGCGGGCGCGGCAGGACGGACGACAATAAATGCCGGTCGTCTGCACGGCAAAGACAAACTGGTTATCCGCACGCGGATCGCGGGCCAGTACGGCCTGCCAGCGATCCTCATCGGTAAGATAGGTTGTGTTTTTCATTATCGGCTCCTCTTACAAGCATACGCTCAGCTTGCCTGAACGCCACCGAACAAAAACCCGCAACCTTGCTTTTTAATTTTTTTCGCTCACCAGGAAGCTGTTGAACTGCGGCGAACTCCAGGTTTTAAATCCGTCAGCCTCTTTGGTGATCATATAGACGGCCAGCCCTTCCTGACGCACCACCTCTTTGGCCTTCTCCGTGCCGAGCACCATCAATCCGGTATCCCAGGCATCCGCTTCCAGCGCGGTTGGGGCTATCACCGTCACGGACACCAGGTTGTGGGTAATCGGGCGTCCGGTTTGCGGATCAATCACGTGCGAGATACGTTTGCCATCCAGCTCGTAATAGTTGCGGTAGCTTCCGGAGGTGCTTATACCGTGCCCGTTGATGTCGACAATCGCCTGCACCGCGTTCTGCTGATCGGTTGGTTTTTGGATGGCCACTCGCCACGGCCTGCCGCTGGCGTTCATGCCCCGGCTGACGAGCGCGCCCCCGACGGAAACCAGATAACGCGGAATGCCTTCCTGCGCCATCAGGGCCGCGAGATGATCCGCAGCATACCCCTCGCCTACCGTGGAGAGATCGACAAACAGGTCGGGAATATCTTTTTGCAGGTATTGCTGACCGTACTGGGAGATCACCGCCAGATGCTGTAACCCCGTACGGGCGCGGGCGTCGTCGATGGCGGCTTGATCGGGTGTAGTCACCGGCTGCTTGTTGGGGCCAAATCCCCACAGGTTCACCAGCGGCCCCACGGTCACATCCATTGCGCCGTTGGTTTTGTAGCCCACGCGCATGGATTCCGTGACGATATCGGCCATCGCTTCGCTCACCGGCCACAGCGAGGTGCTGCTGGAGCGATTGAAACGCATCAGCGCTGAGTCATTTTTATAGGTAGAGAGTAGCTGATCGTCGGCATCCAGCTGCGCCTGAATTTTACCGCGTAATTCTTCAGCGCGGGATTTATCAATATCCATCACGCTGACGCGCCAGAAGGTCCCCATGGTTTTCCCTTCCAGCACCGTCGCGGCGGGTGCGTCGATTTTTGCGGGCTGTGTGGAAGAGTCACACGCGGTCAGGAGTAAAAAAGTCGCCAGAACGCTGGCGCGTAAAAAAGTCATATCCATTGGTTATTATCCTCATGCCAGGGCGGCAAGAGTACACTAAAACAGCGTATTTGTAAGACCCTAAAAAAGCATGAAAAAAGGGGCCTGATGGCCCCTTTGTCGCTGTATGAGCAATTAGAACTGGTAAACCAGACCCAGCGCGACGATATCGTCAGTACCGATACCTGCTGCGCGAGTGAAGTCGTTCTCATCAACCAGGTTGATTTTGTAATCAACGTAGGTGGACATGTTTTTATTGAAGTAGTAAGTCGCGCCAACATCAACATATTTCAGCAGATCCTGGTCGCCGTAGCCGTTTTCCAGGTCCTTACCTTTAGATTGCAGGTACGCCACGGATGGACGCAGACCGAAGTCGAACTGATACTGCGCAACCACTTCGAAGTTCTGCGCTTTGTTAGCCCAGCCCAGGTCGCCCGCACGGGTCGCGTTGTAAGTCTGAGTATACTGTGCAGCCAGGTAGATGTTGTTCGCGTCGTATTTCAGACCACCGGTGTAGGTCTCTGCGCGATCGCCGTTACCGTAGGCCATGGCGTTCTGGTCATCAGTACGTTTAGAGCTGGTGACCGCCGTACCGAGTGCGAAGCCTTCGCCCAGATCGTAGGTCAGAGAGCCACCGTAGCCATCACCGTTCTGACGCAGTGCCTCACGACCGTTGTTGGTCTGGCCTTCGCCGCTTGGGCTGCCGTTTTTACCCTGGTACTGCAACGCGAAGTTCAGACCATCAACCAGACCGAAGAAGTCCTGGTTACGGTAGGTCGCGAAGCCGTTACCACGCTGCTGCATGAAGTTGTCAGAACCGTAGGTATCGCCGCCGAATTCCGGCAGAACGTCGGTCCAGGAAGTCACATCGTAAACAACGCCGTAGTTACGACCGTAGTCGAATGAACCCGCATCAGCGAATTTCAGACCTGCGAACGCCACACGCGTCCATGAGTTGTTTTCGTTCTCACCAGAGTTACCCTGGATCTGGTATTCCCACTGGCCGTAACCGGTCAGCTGGTCGTTAACCTGAGTTTCGCCTTTGAAGCCCAGACGCATGTAGGTCTGGTCGCCGTCTGCACTGTCGTCATCAGAGAAATAGTGCAGACCATCCACTTTACCGTACAGATCTAATTTGTTGCCGTCTTTGTTATAAATTTCAGCCGCATTTGCTGCGCCTGCCACCAGCAGAGCTGGTACCAGGAGGGACAGTACTTTAACTTTCATTTTATTAACCCTCTGTTATATGCCTTATTATTTACCACTGCTTACTGATCAACCCTCTTAACCAGTCGGCAAGTTCATTCTCCTCAAAAATGCAGAATAATCCAACAGGAATATGATACGAAAACTTTGAAGATGTTTCACTTTACCATCAACATGTTTCAATTTGTAAATTTGAAGGAACTTTTACAGAGCATAAATAGTTTAAAAATATAGCACGGATAATCAAAACAAAAATATATTCTATTTAATACAAGTGATTAGCTTAAAAAACGGTACAGCACTGAATGACAAAAAAATTCCCTTCAACACCACTAAAATAACTCTCGCTATCATCATTAACTTTATTTATTACCGTCATTCAGTTCTGAATGTCTGTTTATCCCTAATTGAACCGGATGCTTCGCATTCGGTTTTTTTTACCTTTCTTTACGTCAGCCTACATTTTATGTGCTACCCCTCAGAAATGATAACGACTATTAACTAAATCCAGATTCCGGCTTTCGCTGAATTCTTTTTTATGCTATTGAAATTAATTTCTTGTTTATTCGTGCTATTTTCCTGCCGGTGCGATCGCGTATTTATACATTTCACGGGGTTTTGTACACCTTTCATCCGGGGACGTTGAAGCCGGTTACCCGGATAAAAAGTCAAGGTCATACCGTTAACGACGCTGGAAATTCAGTTATTACCCTTTATACTGCCCTATCCCATTACCGCGCGGCCATTACGGGTTAAACACATCGATGAGTCAGACTGAAACTACCGCCCCGAGCAAATTCTCCCTTCTACCGGGCAGCATCACCCGTTTCTTTCTTCTGTTGATCGTTGTGCTGTTAGTCACAATGGGGGTGATGGTTCAGAGCGCCGTTAATACCTGGCTTAAAGATAAAAGCTATCAAATCGTCGATATCACCCATGCGGTGCACAAGCGCATTGATACGTGGCGCTATGCGACCTGGCAAATCTACGACAATATCGCTGCCGCGCCTGCCACCTCGTCAGGCGAAGGGTTGCAGGAAACGCGCCTTAAGCAGGATGTGTATTACCTTGAAAAACCGCAGCGCAAGACGGAAGCCCTGATTTTCGGCTCGCACGACAGCGCAACGCTTGAGATGACGCAGCGGATCTCCTCCTATCTGGACACCCTGTGGGGCGCCGAGACCGTACCGTGGTCAATGTATTACCTGAACGGTCAGGACAACAGCATGATCCTGATCTCAACCCTGCCGCTTAAGGATCTCTCCTCCGGCTTTAAAGAGACCACCGTGGGCAGTATTGTGGATTCCCGTCGGGCAGAAATGCTGCAACAGGCCAACGCGCTGGACGAGCGAGAAAGTTTCTCGTCACTACGCCGTCTTGCCTGGCAGAATGGCCACTACTTTACGCTGCGAACCACTTTTAACCAGCCGGGCCATCTGGCGACCGTGGTTGCCTTCGACCTGCCGATTAACGATCTCATCCCACCGGATATGCCGCTGGACAGTTTCCGTCTGGAGCCAGACAACAGCACCCAAAATATGCGCACGCCGTCGGATAAAGAAGGCGCGGACAGCGTAGCGATCTCCTTTAATGGCTCAAAGATTGAGATTGCCTCATCGCTCAACTCAACCGGTATGCGTCTGGTGTGGCAGGTGCCTTTTGGCACCCTGATGCTTGATACTCTGCAAAACATTCTGCTGCCGCTGTTGCTGAATATTGGCCTGCTGGCGCTGGCGCTGTTTGGCTACAGCACCTTCCGCTTCCAGTCGGGCCGCCAGAGCGACTCGACGTCGGTATCAGCCGGGACCAGCAACGAGTTGCGCATTCTTCGTGCCCTGAATGAAGAGATTATTTCCGTGCTGCCGCTTGGGGTGCTCGTTCACGACCAGGAGGCTAACCGCACGGTAATGAGCAATAAAATTGCCGATCACCTTCTGCCGCATCTTAACCTGCAAAATATTACGGCCATGGCGGACCAGCACCAGGGCGTTATTCAGGCCACCGTTAATAATGAACTGTATGAGATCCGTCAGTTCCGCAGTCAGGTCGCCTCGCGCACGCAAATCTTCATCATTCGCGATCAGGATCGCGAAGTGCTGGTGAATAAAAAGCTCAAGCAGGCGCAAAGGCTGTACGAGAAAAACCAACATGGCCGCGCGGCGTTTATGCAAAATATTGGCGATGCCTTTAAACAACCGTTGAAGTCACTCGCCACGCAGATTGCTGATCTGAGCACGCCGGAAAGCCGACAGCTCAGCAGCCAGGCCGACTCCCTGGTTCGTCTGGTGGACGAAATCCAGCTTGCGAACATGCTGGAGAATGACATCTGGAAGGGCACCCCTACGCTCTTCTCCATCCAGGACCTGATTGATGAGGTGGTGCCGGAAGTCCTGCCGGTGATCAAGCGCAAGGGACTCCAGCTGCTGATCAACAACCATTTACCGGCCAACGACGAACGTCACGGCGATCGCGATGCCCTGCGTCGCATCCTGATGATGTTGATACAGTATGCCGTCACCACGACGCAGATCGGCAAGATCACCCTTGAAGTCAGCACCGATGAGTCCACCGACGATCGTCTGACGTTCCGCATTCTGGATACGGGCGAAGGCGTCACAGTGAGCGAAATTGATAACCTGCACTTCCCGTTCCTGAACGATACCCAGCGCGACCACTACGGTAAGGCGAATGCCCTCACCTTCTGGCTCTGCGATCAGCTGGCGCGTAAGCTGGGCGGTCATCTGAACATTAAGGCCCGCGAATCCCTCGGCACCCGCTACTCTTTACACGTGAAAATGGCGGCGAATCCCCAGGAAGAGGATGAAGAGCGTCTGCTGGACGATGTGGTGGTGATGGTGGATGTGACCTCCAGTGAGATCCGAAATATCGTCGTTCGTCAGCTGGAAAACTGGGGGGCGTCCTGCATTACCCCGGACGAAAGGCTCGCGAGTCAAGAATTTGATCTATTTTTAACTGATAATCCGTCTAATCTTACTGCCTCAGGCTTGCTTTTAAGCGATGATGAGCCAGGCGTGCGGAAAATCGGCCCTGGGCAGCTGCGCGTCAACTTTAATATGAGCAATGCAATGCAGGAAGCTGTATTACAACTGATTGAAGAGAATCTGGCGCAGGAAGAGATCCTGGAGTCACCGTTAGGCGGCGATGAAAATGCCGAACTCCATGCCAGCGGATATTATTCGCTCTTCGTTGATACAGTACCAGATGATGTTAAGCGGTTGTATACTGAGTCCGCTGCGCAGGATTTTGCAGCGCTGGCACAGACAGCACACCGGCTTAAAGGGGTGTTTGCCATGCTTAATCTGGTTCCCGGCAAGCAGTTATGTGAAACGCTGGAACATCTAATTCGTGAGAAAGATGCCTCTGGCATTGAAAAATACATCAGCGACATTGACGCTTACGTCAAGAGCTTGCTGTAGCAAGGTAGCCTTATACATGAACAATATGAACGTAATTATTGCCGATGACCATCCGATTGTACTGTTCGGTATTCGCAAATCACTTGAACAGATCGAGTGGGTGAATGTAGTCGGTGAATTTGAAGATTCCACAGCCCTCATTAACAATCTGCCTAAACTTGATGCGCACGTGCTCATTACCGATCTCTCCATGCCTGGAGATAAGTACGGTGATGGGATCACGCTCATCAAATACATTAAACGCCACTTCCCGGACATTTCGATCATTGTTCTGACCATGAACAATAACCCAGCGATCCTGAGCGCCGTTCTGGATCTCGATATTGAAGGGATTGTGCTGAAACAAGGCGCACCTACCGATCTGCCAAAAGCGCTGGCGGCGCTACAGAAAGGGAAGAAATTCACTCCTGAGAGCGTCTCACGCCTGCTTGAAAAAATCAGCGCGGGTGGCTATGGCGACAAGCGTCTTTCGCCTAAAGAGAGTGAAGTTCTGCGTCTGTTCGCTGAAGGTTTCCTGGTCACTGAAATCGCCAAAAAGCTGAACCGCAGTATTAAAACCATCAGTAGCCAGAAAAAATCCGCAATGATGAAGCTGGGTGTGGATAACGATATCGCCCTGCTGAACTATCTCTCTTCCGTGACGCTGAGCGCAACGGACAAAGATTGATCTTCGCTGTCTACGCCGGGTGGCGCTCGCGCTTACCCGGCCTACAGCCGCCGGAGAAATAAAAAAGGCCCTTTCGGGCCTTTTTTATTGTCTCGCTTTTCGTACCCGCTCCGCATACACGGATAGCGTCTGCTTCAGTACATCCAGCGTGACCGGCTTCGACAGGCAGCTGTCCATTCCCGACTCCAGACAGCGCTGCTTCTCCTCCGCCAGCGCGTTGGCTGTCACCCCTACCACCGGCAGCGTCAGCCCCAACTGTCGGATACGCTGCGTCAGACGGTAGCCGTCCATGTTAGGCATGTTCACATCGCTGAGCACAATATCAATATGGTTCTTACTTAAGACATTCAGGGCATCCACGCCATCATTGGCCGTTTTACACTGATAGCCCAGAGAGCCAAGCTGATCTGCGAGCAGACGACGGTTAATCGGATGATCGTCGACGACCAGAATCATCATATCGTCGTTCATCGACGCCAGCTCATCAGGGGAAGCCAGCACGGTGGCGCCGTCGCTGTCCTCAAGCTGCACGCTGTAAATACGCGCCAGCAAGCCCAGCAGCTCGTGCGGTGTCGCCACGCTGTGCACCCATACCCCAGGCGAACGCTCAAGCGGAATACCGATATGACGGCGGCAGAACATCACTACGCCGCGCCCCGCCCACGCCTGCTCCGGCTCAACGTCGGTGATCAGCATGTCATCCGCGTCCGGCGTCTGGCCTTCGTAGCGTGAAACCCGCACACCGCTGCTGGTCAGCATCGAGGTCAGGAAATCATGTAAGGAGGCGTTGTGCACCGCCAGCCAGCAGTGCTTATCGCTCAGCCCGTCGACGGTGGTTTTCGCCGGATAGTGCGCCGAATAGAGCGGAATACGAATGGTGAACTGGCTGCCCATGCCTGGCTCTGTATCGACGGAGATATCTCCATCCATCATACTGATAAGCTTCTCGCAAATCGCCAGACCTAGCCCGGTCCCCTGGAAATTACGCTGGACGCCGGTTCCCACCTGGAAGAACGGATCGAACAGGCGAACGACCTCTTTCGCCGGAATGCCAACACCCGTGTCGCGCACGCGAATGGTCAGGTACTCCCCTGCCCGACAGACGTGCAGCACAATACAGCCGATATCGGTAAATTTGATGGCGTTGCTCAGCAGGTTTGAGATGACCTGTTGCAGACGCATCGGATCGCCATGCAGCGTCAGCGGCACATCCGGCTCGATAAAGCAGTACAGCCCAAGCTGTTTACGCACCACCAGCGGCAGGTAGTTAGCGCAGATATGGTTCATCACTTCGCGCGGGGAGAACTCGCGCGGCTCTATTTTCAACTGCTCGGATTCAATTTTAGAGAAATCGAGAATATCGCTGATGATTTTCAGCAGCAGGCTGGACGAGTTGTTCATGGCCGTCACCAGCCGGTCGACCCCTTTCGGCAGCTCTTTGGTCTGGAGCAGGTCGAGGTTACCGATAATGCCGTACAGCGGCGTTCGCAGCTCATGGCTGACGGTCGCGAGGAACATCGATTTCGACTGACTGGCCTGCTCCGCCGCCTGCGCCATATCCTGCAATGACTCTTCCATTTTCACGCGCGCAGAGACGTCCACCAGCACGCAAATGGCCACGTTTTCATTGCGGTAGCGAGAATGGACGAAGCTGATTTGCAGGTTGGTGTGGGTGCTGGTCAGCACATCCACAAAGTTAACCTGCTGACCGCAGATGATCTGCGTTAACCGCTGGCGGTCTTCATGCGTGAGCATGTTCAGGTAGTTATGGGCAAGCTCGTTACTGAGGATATTTGTCCCGTCCTGAGTACGCAGGATGCAGATCCCTACCGGCGCCGAGGCGACAATTTTACGGTTAAACTGCTCATGCTCTTCCAGACGCTGAGCATCCGCTTCCGCAGGAATAAAGATCCGCCGCTCATACATTCTCGCCAGCATAAACAGCGCGACGCCTACCGCGATGTTTAGCAAAATGGCGTTAAGGATCAGGATGCGAATGCGCTCCAGGACCTTGTCCACCGGCAGCGAGTAGACAATGCTCAGCGACGATGGCGGTAAACTTTTCTTCAGCACCAGCTCGCGGAACCCGGAGGTATAGCCAAACCATGACCGCTCCTGCATCCAGCTGGGTTCCACCTTCAGGCGGTTTTCAGGCCCGGTAAGGGAGATGAGCGGATGGCCGTTTTCATCCAGAATGGTCACGCCCATCGGCAGACTGCCCGGCGTGAAGAAGTTTTCCATACGGATGGTTTGTTCAATCCCCAGCAGCGCTTGCAGGCGGTTTCCGAGGTAAACCGGAGTCAGGGCATAGAAATAGCCGACGCCCATGCGCGGCCCCTGGCTTATCCAGAAGATGTTGTTCCCGCGCTCTTCCTGAGGCGCATTGCGGTATTTCACTATACGCTCATGCAGACTTTTCAGCGCGTCTTCGCGTTCGACGGGCATATCCCGCAGGCCGAAATCCGCCATGCAGAGATTTTCGTTGCCAATCAGGTAGACACGGTTCAGATCGTAGGCGGCCGAGAAATTATCGCGCCAGTAGCGCATAAACCATGAGAGGGACTCCAGTGAACCACGCCAGGCTTTGCTCATGGCGGAACAATCGGAGTCCGGGAAGAGCGGTTCGAAATCAGGTACTTCGGTTTTTTCATCCCGACCGCGGATAGCAAGAATGCCGTTCTCCGCCGTGAGTCGATTCTCAGCAATATACTTAAGCTCTTTCATCACGTCAGACGTGCGCTGGATATAGCGCTGAGCCTGATCCGAGCTTAAGTTAAACTCCTGGCGGATCTCCGCTTCTTTCTGGTGTAACGCGTTAACGATGTAAAACACCGAGAGCAGTGCCACCAGCAACCATAGCAGTAGCGCAAGCGCCCGAAACAGATAGCGAGAGACTTTTAACGTGGTACGAAAGGAGACGAGGTATTTCAAAGGGGCGAGGCTCCGCCGTCGGGGTCAAAAAGAATGTGGTTAAGGTAGCGGTAAACGCGGCTTGTCGCAACGTTCACTTGTCTGCTTGCGCAAAACAAAAGGGCCGGAAACCGGCCCTTTACGCGTCAGGAGACGTTACTCGTCAGCGTCATCCGCTACTTCATCATCGGTGTCCGCTTCCGGGGCGATTTCATCATCCCCTTCCGCAACGCTGCCGTCGATAGAGTCGAGCTCTTCGTCATCCACCGGCTCAGCAACGCGTTGCAGACCGACGACGTTTTCATCTTCCGCAGTGCGGATGAGGATTACGCCCTGGGTGTTACGACCCACCACGCTGATCTCAGACACGCGGGTACGCACCAGCGTACCGGCATCGGTGATCATCATGATCTGGTCCGCGTCGTCCACCTGCACCGCGCCAACAACGGAACCGTTGCGCTCGGTCACTTTGATGGAGATAACGCCCTGCGTGCCGCGAGACTTGGTCGGGTATTCGCTTTCCGCCGTACGTTTACCGTAACCGTTCTGGGTGACGGTCAGGATTGCGCCTTCGCCACGAGGAACGATCAGGGAAACCACGCTGTCTTCACCCGCCAGCTTGATACCACGCACGCCGGTCGCCGTACGACCCATTGCGCGCACGGCGTTCTCTTTAAAGCGCACCACTTTACCGGCGGCAGAGAACAGCATGACTTCATCAGAACCGGAGGTCAGATCCACGCCGATCAGCTCATCGCCTTCGTTCAGGTTCACCGCGATGATCCCGGCAGAACGTGGACGGCTGAACTCGGTCAGCGCGGTTTTCTTCACGGTACCGCTCGCGGTCGCCATAAAGACGTTCACGCCCTCTTCGTACTCGCGTACCGGCAGAATAGCGGTGATACGTTCGTTCGCTTCCAGCGGCAGCAGATTGACGATAGGACGACCCCGCGCGCCACGGCTCGCTTCCGGCAGCTGATAGACTTTCATCCAGTACAGACGGCCCCGGCTGGAGAAGCAGAGGATCGTGTCGTGGGTGTTGGCCACCAGCAGACGGTCAATGAAGTCTTCTTCTTTAATACGCGCCGCAGATTTGCCTTTACCGCCACGACGCTGTGCTTCGTAGTCGGTCAACGGCTGATACTTCACGTAGCCCTGGTGAGACAGCGTCACTACCACGTCTTCGCGGTTGATCAGATCTTCAATGTTGATATCAGAGCTATTGGCTGTGATTTCGGTGC
Organism: Enterobacter sp. YSU; assembly: GCF_016082135.1. Taxonomy (NCBI): domain Bacteria; kingdom Pseudomonadati; phylum Pseudomonadota; class Gammaproteobacteria; order Enterobacterales; family Enterobacteriaceae; genus Enterobacter; species Enterobacter sp. YSU. The sequence goes on along the minus strand of NZ_CP059487.1, from coordinate 3,297,401 downwards.
GACGCTCGTCGCCGAACTGATCGCGAACCAGCTCCAGCTCTTCACGGATCACTTCCATCAGGCGCTCTGCGCTACCCAGGATATGCAGCAGCTCGGCAATCTGCTCCAGCAGCTCTTTGTACTCGTCGAGCAGTTTTTCATGCTCAAGGCCGGTCAGTTTCTGCAAACGCAGATCCAGAATCGCCTGGGCCTGCTGTTCAGTCAGGTAGTACTGACCGTCACGCACGCCGAATTCCGGTTCCAGCCACTCAGGACGCGCAGCGTCATCACCGGCACGTTCCAGCATTGCCGCCACGTTGCCCAGATCCCATGGACGCGCAACCAGCGACGCCTTCGCTTCTGCCGGCGTCGGCGCACGGCGGATCAGCTCGATGATCGGGTCGATGTTCGCCAGCGCAACGGCCAGTGCTTCAAGGATATGGGCACGGTCGCGCGCTTTGCGCAGTTCGAAGATGGTACGACGGGTCACCACTTCACGGCGGTGACGCACGAACGCGCTCAGGATCTCTTTCAGGTTCATGATCTTCGGCTGGCCATGGTGCAGCGCAACCATGTTGATACCGAAGGAGACCTGAAGCTGAGTCTGGGAGTAAAGGTTGTTCAGCACAACTTCACCCACCGCGTCGCGCTTGATTTCAATCACGATGCGCATACCGTCTTTATCAGACTCGTCACGCAGCGCGCTGATGCCTTCAACGCGTTTTTCTTTTACCAGCTCGGCGATTTTTTCAATCAGTCGCGCTTTGTTCACCTGATACGGGATCTCGTGAACAATAATGGTTTCACGGCCGGTTTTAGCGTCCGCTTCCACTTCGGCGCGGGCACGGATGTAAATCTTGCCGCGACCGGTGCGGTACGCTTCTTCAATACCGCGACGGCCATTGATGATTGCCGCCGTCGGGAAGTCCGGGCCCGGGATGTGTTCCATCAGCCCTTCAATGCTGATGTCTTCATCGTCAATGTAGGCCAGGCAGCCGTTGATCACTTCCGTGATATTGTGCGGTGGAATGTTGGTTGCCATACCGACGGCGATACCGGACGAACCGTTCACCAGCAGGTTTGGGATCTTCGTTGGCATAACGTCAGGAATTTTTTCCGTGCCGTCGTAGTTATCAACGAAATCAACCGTCTCTTTTTCCAGGTCAGCCATCAGCTCATGGGCAATCTTCGCCAGACGGATTTCCGTATAACGCATTGCCGCGGCGGAGTCGCCGTCGATAGAACCAAAGTTACCCTGACCATCTACCAGCATGTAACGCAGCGAGAAGGGCTGCGCCATACGGACAATGGTGTCGTACACCGCGGAATCACCATGAGGATGGTATTTACCGATTACGTCACCAACGACACGGGCAGATTTTTTGTAGGCTTTATTCCAGTCATTGCCCAATACGTTCATGGCGTATAGTACGCGACGGTGTACCGGCTTCAGGCCATCGCGGACGTCCGGCAGCGCACGGCCAACAATGACCGACATCGCATAGTCCAGATAGGAGCTTTTCAGCTCTTCCTCGATGTTAACCGGTGTAATTTCTCTCGCAAGGTCGCTCATCTAACCGCTATCCCTCTACTGTATCCCGGATTCAAAGGTCGCAAATTATAACACAGCCGCGGTGATACAGGTAAACCTATACGCTTTATTCACAGGGATTGCCTGATATACTCATTTGTCTTGCTAAATAAGGAGTAAAAGCGCCCATGAATGCCGAAAAATCCCCGGTGGCTCACAACGTTGACCACGAAGAGATTGCCAAATTTGAAGCGGTGGCGTCCCGCTGGTGGGATCTCGAAGGTGAGTTCAAACCTCTGCATCGTATTAACCCGCTGCGTCTGGGCTATATCGCGGAGCGTTCCGGCGGTCTGTTCGGTAAGAAAGTGCTCGACGTCGGCTGCGGCGGCGGCATCCTGGCGGAAAGTATGGCGCGTGAAGGGGCCACCGTCACCGGTCTGGACATGGGCTTCGAACCTCTACAGGTTGCGCGTCTTCATGCGCTGGAGTCCGGCGTACAGGTAGAATATGTCCAGGAAACCGTGGAAGAGCACGCGGCAAAACATGCGCACCAGTATGACGTGGTGACCTGCATGGAGATGCTGGAGCACGTTCCCGATCCGCAGTCGGTGGTCAGCGCCTGTGCAAAACTGGTGAAACCGGGTGGACAGGTCTTCTTCTCGACCATCAACCGCAACGGCAAAGCCTGGCTGATGGCCGTGGTAGGCGCGGAATACGTGCTGCGCATGGTGCCGAAAGGGACGCACGACGTGAAGAAGTTCATCAAGCCTGCCGAACTGCTGGGCTGGGTTGACCAGACATGGCTTAAGGAGCAGCACATGACGGGCCTGCATTACAATCCGCTGACGGATAAATTCAAACTTGCCCCAGGTGTGGATGTTAACTATATGTTGCACACAACCGCCAAAAACGACTAACGTCATCCGTTATTCTTATAATGATTGCGCGACATCATGTTGCGCAATTCTGACCTCCCGTTGAAGAAATCAGCACTCGATCAAATTTTGAATTTTTTTTCTTAATTATTGACATCTCTTCCAGGCCTTACGGCACGAGGACTTAGCCTTTTTTACCCTTTCACAACCTCAATTTAACGTCAAAATCAACCCTTGTGCTGAAAAGATTCGATACTAGAATACTCACCATATAGCGTTCTTCTTATCGCAAAACCCCTATATGTAGTATTTATCCACAGAGTTAGTCACAAGACGGTTCTGTGGATAAGCGGGGGATATTTTTTTATTTCACGGACAGGTAAAAACCCACATGAATCAGAGTCTGCTGGTGACAAAGCGCGACGGTACCACCGAGCGTATCAATCTGGACAAAATCCATCGAGTTCTCGACTGGGCAGCAGAAGGACTGAACAACGTATCTATCTCCCAGGTTGAACTGCGTTCTCACATTCAGTTCTACGACGGCATCAAAACGTCTGATATCCACGAAACCATTATCAAAGCCGCGGCAGATCTGATCTCCCGCGACGCACCGGATTATCAGTACCTCGCTGCGCGTCTGGCGATTTTCCACCTGCGTAAAAAAGCCTACGGCCAGTTCGAGCCGCCGAAGCTTTACGATCACGTAGTGAAAATGGTCGAGCTGGGCAAATACGACACGCATCTGCTGGAAGACTATACGGAAGAAGAGTTCGAGCAGATGAACGGGTTTATCGATCACTGGCGCGACATGAACTTCTCCTACGCGGCGGTGAAGCAGCTCGAAGGTAAATACCTGGTTCAGAACCGTGTGACGGGCGAAATCTACGAGAGTGCCCAGTTCCTCTATATTCTGGTGGCCGCCTGCCTGTTCTCTAATTACCCGCGTGAAACCCGTCTGGACTACGTGAAGCGTTTCTACGATGCGGTCTCTACGTTCAAGATTTCTCTGCCTACGCCAATCATGTCTGGCGTGCGTACCCCTACCCGTCAGTTCAGCTCCTGCGTACTGATCGAGTGTGGTGACAGCCTGGATTCCATCAACGCGACCTCCAGCGCCATCGTGAAATACGTCTCCCAGCGTGCCGGTATCGGCATCAACGCCGGCCGTATCCGTGCACTGGGCAGCCCGATCCGCGGCGGTGAAGCGTTCCACACCGGCTGTATTCCGTTCTACAAGCACTTCCAGACGGCAGTAAAATCCTGCTCTCAGGGCGGCGTGCGTGGTGGTGCAGCGACCCTGTTCTACCCGATGTGGCACCTGGAAGTGGAAAGTCTGCTGGTTCTGAAGAACAACCGCGGCGTGGAAGGCAACCGCGTGCGTCACATGGACTACGGCGTGCAGATCAACAAGCTGATGTACACCCGTCTGCTGAAAGGGGAAGACATCACCCTGTTCAGCCCGTCCGACGTCCCGGGTCTGTACGACGCCTTCTTCGCCGATCAGGACGAGTTCGAGCGTCTGTACACCAAATATGAAAAAGACGACAGCATCCGCAAGCAGCGCGTGAAAGCGGTCGATCTGTTCTCCCTGATGATGCAGGAACGTGCTTCTACCGGCCGTATCTACATCCAGAACGTTGACCACTGCAACACCCACAGCCCGTTCGATCCGGTGGTTGCACCAGTGCGCCAGTCCAACCTGTGCCTGGAGATCGCCCTGCCGACTAAACCGCTGGAAGACGTGAACGACGAAAACGGTGAAATCGCGCTTTGTACGCTGTCCGCGTTCAACCTGGGTGCGATTAAGAGCCTGGACGAGCTGGAAGAGCTGGCGGTGCTGGCGGTTCGTGCGCTCGACGCCCTGCTGGATTACCAGGATTACCCAATCCCGGCGGCAAAACGCGGCGCAATGGGCCGTCGCACTTTAGGTATCGGCGTGATCAACTTCGCCTACTGGCTGGCGAAAAACGGCAAGCGTTACTCCGACGGCAGCGCCAACAATCTGACGCACCAGACGTTCGAAGCGATCCAATACTACCTGATGAAAGCCTCTAACGAGCTGGCGAAAGAGCAAGGCGCGTGCCCGTGGTTCAACGAAACCACCTTCGCGAAAGGCATTCTGCCGATCGACACCTACAAAAAAGACCTGGATGCGATCGTCAGCGAGCCGCTGCACCTCGACTGGGAAGGCCTGCGCGAGTCCATTAAAACTCACGGTCTGCGTAACTCCACGCTCTCTGCCCTGATGCCGTCCGAGACCTCTTCGCAGATCTCCAACGCCACCAACGGTATTGAGCCACCGCGCGGCCACGTCAGCATCAAAGCGTCGAAAGACGGCGTGCTGCGTCAGGTGGTGCCGGATTACGAAACGCTGGGTGACAACTACGAGCTGCTGTGGGAAATGCCAAACAACGACGGCTATCTGCAACTGGTGGGTATCATGCAGAAGTTTATCGACCAGTCGATCTCTGCCAATACCAACTACGACCCGACGCGCTTCCCGTCTGGCAAGGTTCCGATGCAGCAACTGCTGAAAGACCTGCTCACCGCCTACAAATTTGGCGTGAAAACGCTGTACTATCACAACACCCGTGATGGTGCGGAAGACGCCCAGGACGACCTGGTGCCGTCAATTCAGGACGATGGCTGCGAAAGCGGCGCATGTAAGATCTAAGCACTTCGCCGGGTGGCGCTACGCTTACCCGGCCTACGGTTTTGTAGGCCCGGCAAACGCAGTGCCGCCGGGCAATAAAATCTCAACAGGACTCACCGCAATGGCATATACCACCTTTTCACAGACGAAAAACGACCAGCTCAAAGAGCCGATGTTCTTCGGCCAGCCGGTCAACGTGGCACGCTACGATCAGCAAAAATATGACATCTTCGAAAAGCTGATTGAAAAGCAACTCTCCTTCTTCTGGCGTCCGGAAGAAGTTGACGTTTCCCGCGACCGTATCGATTTCCAGGCGCTGCCGGAACACGAAAAGCACATCTTCCTCAGCAACCTGAAGTACCAGACGCTGCTGGACTCCATTCAGGGCCGTAGTCCGAACGTGGCGCTGCTGCCGCTGATCTCGATTCCTGAGCTGGAAACCTGGGTAGAAACCTGGGCGTTCTCCGAGACGATCCACTCCCGCTCTTACACCCACATCATCCGCAACATCGTGAACGATCCGGCGGTGGTGTTTGACGATATCGTCACCAACGAGCAGATCCAGAAGCGCGCGGAAGGCATTGCGCACTACTACGACGAGCTGATCGAGATGACCAGCTACTGGCATCTGCTGGGCGAAGGCACGCATAACGTGAACGGCAAAACCATTACCGTAAACCTGCGGGCCCTGAAAAAGCAGCTGTACCTGTGCCTGATGAGCGTTAACGCGCTGGAAGCGATCCGCTTCTACGTGAGCTTCGCCTGCTCCTTCGCCTTTGCCGAGCGCAAGCTGATGGAAGGCAACGCCAAAATCATCCGCCTGATCGCCCGTGACGAAGCCCTGCATCTGACCGGGACTCAGCACATGCTGAACCTGCTGCGCAGCGGCGCGGACGACCCGGAAATGGCAGCGATTGCCGAAGAGTGCAAGCAGGAATGCTACGATCTGTTCGTGCTGGCCGCCCAGCAGGAGAAAGAGTGGGCAGACTACCTGTTCCGCGACGGCTCCATGATTGGCCTGAACAAAGACATTCTGTGCCAGTACGTGGAGTACATCACTAACATCCGCATGCAGGCTGTGGGGCTCGATCTGCCATTCCAGACGCGCTCTAACCCGATTCCGTGGATCAACACCTGGCTGGTGTCCGATAACGTGCAGGTTGCGCCGCAGGAAGTGGAAGTGAGTTCTTATCTGGTCGGTCAGATTGATTCTGAAGTCAACACCGACGACCTGAGCGATTTCCAGCTCTGATGAGCCGCGTAACGCTGAGCCTTTCTGGTACAGAGGTGTTGTGCCAGGAAGAGCACCCTTCTCTGCTGGTGGCGCTTGAAGCGCATCAGGTAGAAGTAGAGTACCAGTGTCGTGAAGGCTACTGCGGCTCCTGCCGCTGCCGTCTGGTCGCAGGCCAGGTAGACTGGCTGACCGAACCGCTGGCCTTTATCAGCGAAGGGGAAATTTTGCCCTGCTGCTGCCGGGCAAAAGGCGATATTGAGATCGAGATGTAATTATGTCGGGTGGCGCTTCGCTGACCCGACCTACAAAACCGCAGTTCGTAGGCCGGGTAAGGCGCATCCGCCACCCGGCAATTTCAGCGTTTATCCTTCAAAAAGCTCACCGCTTTATCCGGGAAATCCGTAAACAACCCGTCCACATCCGCCTGGTTATACAGCACGCCGTAAAGCTGATTCACGTCCGTCGCATACTCCGGAAGCTGGTCTGCGCGTACGGTATACGGATGCACCTGCATCTTGCTCGCATGCGCCTCTTTCACCATCGCCGTCAGCTTGACGTGACCCGGCGTTGAGCCTTCCGCCACCAGCATGTGGTAATCCGGCCCTATGCCGTCGGCGTACTGCGCAATCTGCTTCATCGCGCCCGGCTTAAACATCCAGTCGTAGCTGTAGTTCACCCACTTCCCGTCCGGCTGTTTTTCCTGGGTTTCATTCCAGTCGGTATACGCAATCAGCTGCACCAGATTGAGATCCATCCCCATTTTCGGCTCCAGCTCGGTTTTGATGCGCTTCAGTTCCGCGGCGTCGAAACATTGCAGGAAAACCTTATCCTGCTTGCTGGTGTAGCCGTACTTTTTCAGTACCTCCAGCGTCTTCGCGGCAATGTCCTTCCCTTCCTGATGGTGGAACCACGGCGCTTTGATTTCCGGGTAGATACCGATATTTTTGCCTGTCGAGTGGTTCAGCCCCTGAACAAACTCGATCTCCTCTTCGAAGGTGTGAATACGGAAGTCAGACTTGCCCATCGGGAAACGTCCCGGATAGACCTGCACCTTCTTACCGTTTTCAATCTCGAAGCCCTCGGTAAACTTCAGTGAGCGGATCTCCGCCAACGTGAAGTCGATGGCGTAGTAGCGACCATCTTTACGGGCGCGATCCGGGAAACGCTCCGCCACGTCCGTGACGCGGTCAAGATAGTGGTCATGCAGAACGACCAGCTGGTCGTCCTTCGTCATCACCAGATCCTGCTCCAGATAATCCGCGCCCTGGGCATAGGCCATCGCTTTTGCCGGCAGCGTATGCTCCGGCAGATAACCGCTGGCGCCACGGTGGGCGATCACGATCTTATCCGCCGCCAGCGCGGAGCCTGTCATCAGGCCCGCCAGCAGCAGGCCTGTCGCTAACTGAGTTAATTTCATCGCAATGCTCCTTATTGACGACGCGCCAGCACTTCGGCGTGGTGACGTTTTTCACCAATCATCACAACAACCAGCAGCAGAACAGCCAGCACGCTGCCGCCAATCATCACCATAAAGCCGCCGTCCCAGCCGAAGAAGTCGACGGTGTAACCGACGATGGCACTTGCCGCCACTGAACCGCCGAGGTAGCCAAACAGACCGGTAAAGCCTGCCGCCGTGCCTGCCGCTTTCTTCGGCGCCAGCTCCAGGGCATGCAGACCAATCAGCATCACCGGACCATAAATCAGGAAGCCGATGACGATCATACAGGCCATATCCACACCCGGATTACCCGGCGGGTTTAGCCAGTAAATGACCGTCGCGATGGTGACCAGCGTCATAAAGAACACGCCCGTCGCCCCACGGTTGCCCTTAAACACTTTGTCCGACATCCAGCCGCAGATCAGCGTGCCGGGAATGCCCGCGTATTCATACAGGAAATAGGCCCAGGAGGATTTATCCAGCGCGAAGTGCTTCACCTCTTTCAGGTAAGTCGGGGACCAGTCGAGGATACCGTAACGCAGCAGGTAGACAAATACGTTCGCCACCGCGATGTACCACAGCAGCTTGTTTGGCAGCACATACTTCATGAAGATCTGCTTTGCCGTCAGCTCTTCTTCGTGCTTCTCGCTGTAATCATCCGGGTAGTCGTTTTTGTACTCTTCAATCGGCGGCAGGCCGCAGGACTGTGGGGTGTCGCGCATCAGAGCGAAGGCGATAATCGCCACCAGAATGGCGCCAAAGGCTGGCATATAGAGCGCGGCATGCCAGTCGTTGAACCAGGCCATCCCCAGCAGGAACAGCAGCGGCGGAAGCCCGCCCCCGACGTTATGTGCGCAGTTCCACACAGATACAATTCCACCACGCTCTTTCTGTGACCACCAGTGAACCATGGTGCGTCCGCATGGCGGCCATCCCATCCCCTGGAACCAGCCGCAGAGGAACAGCAGCACGAACATGATGGCAATGCTGGAGGTCGCCCACGGCACAAAGCCCATGAACAGCATCACCGCGGCCGCTAGGATCAGGCCGGCGGGCAGGAACACGCGCGGATTCGAGCGATCCGACACCGACCCCATAATGAACTTCGAAAAACCGTACGCGATGGAGATCCCCGACAGCGCAAATCCCAGATCGCCGCGTGAGAAGCCCTGCTCCACCAGGTACGGCATGGCGAGCGCAAAGTTTTTACGTACCAGATAGTACGCCGCATACCCGAAGAAGATCCCGAGGAAGATTTGCCAACGCAGACGGCGGTAGAGAGGATCAATCTCTGCCTCTGGCAGTCGCGCCCGATGTGGCGCAGGTTTAAAGATACTGAGCATAACAGCCTCCGTGGCCTTTCAAAAAATGACCGGGCATCTCGCGCCCGGCTACAGAGGCGGCGATGTTAAGAAATCACGATGAATGTTACTGTGAATCAACGCACAGATTGTTACAGAAATATGACAGAATGCGCAAAAAAGCGCATGAAATCACGTTTCACTTTCGAATTTCGCGCGTTTATGTTCGAAATCAAACAAACCACACGATCAATGTGGCTAAATGCTAAAAAACGAACATAGAGGAAAGGCAATGACAATTCACGATCCAAGCTTCAGCGATGTGATTATCATTGGCGGTGGCGCGACGGGTGCCGGCATCGCACGCGACTGCGCCCTGCGGGGATTGAGCGTCACGCTTCTGGAACGCCACGATATCGCCACCGGCGCGACGGGACGTAATCACGGTCTGTTGCACAGCGGCGCCCGCTATGCGGTCACTGACGCTGAGTCAGCACGCGAGTGTATCGCTGAAAACCAGATCCTCAGGCGCATCGCCCGCCACTGCGTTGAACCGACCAACGGTCTTTTTATCACCCTTCCCGAAGATGATCTCGGCTTTCAGCAAACCTTTATCACCGCCTGCACGGCGGCAGGCATTCAGGCCGAGGCGATCGATCCTGCGCAGGCGCGCCGTCTTGAACCCTCGGTAAACCCGGCGTTACTGGGCGCGGTAAAAGTACCGGACGGAACCGTTGATCCTTTCCGCCTGACCGCCGCCAATATGCTCGACGCGCGGGAACATGGCGCCCAGATCCTGACCGGGCATCACGTCACCGGGCTTATTCGTGAAGGTAATACCGTGCGCGGAGTGCGCGTGTTTGATGCGCAGTACAACGAACACCGCGAGCTGTATGCCGCCGTCGTGGTCAACGCGGCGGGGATCTGGGGCCAGCGCATCGCGGAATACGCGGACCTGTCGGTGCGCATGTTCCCGGCGAAAGGCTCGCTGCTGATCCTCGACCACCGCATCAATAACCATGTCATCAACCGCTGCCGTAAACCGTCTGACGCCGATATCCTCGTGCCGGGGGACACCATTTCGTTAATCGGCACGACCTCAATGCATGTGGACTACAGCGAAATTGATTACAACCGCGTCACCGCTGAAGAGGTGGATATCCTGCTGCGCGAAGGGGAAAAGCTGGCCCCGGTGATGGCGCAGACGCGTATTCTGCGTGCCTACGCGGGCGTGCGTCCCCTCGTCGCCAGCGATAACGATCCGAGCGGGCGTAACGTCAGCCGCGGCATCGTGCTGCTCGATCACGCCGAACGCGACGGCATGGACGGGTTTATCACCATTACTGGCGGCAAGCTGATGACCTACCGGCTGATGGCCCAGTGGGCCACCGATGCCGTCTGCCGTAAGCTCGGCAACACCGCACCGTGCGTGACGGCGGAACAGGCTCTGCCCGGCTCGCAGCAATCGACAGAAAAAACGCTGCACAAAATCATTTCACTCCCTGCCCCGCTTCGCGGTTCGGCGATTTACCGTCACGGCGACCGCACCCCAACCTGGCTCGGTGAAGGGCGACTCAGCCGCAGCCTGGTGTGCGAATGCGAAGCCGTGACCGCAGGCGAGGTGCAGTATGCCGTGGAAAACCTGACGGTGAACAACCTGCTCGATTTACGCCGCCGCACGCGCGTCGGGATGGGCACCTGTCAGGGGGAGCTGTGCGCCTGCCGTGCCGCCGGGCTGCTGCAACGTTTTCACGCCACCACGTCAACCCAGTCGCTTGCCCAGCTCAGCGATTTTTTAAACGAGCGCTGGAAAGGCATTCAGCCCGTCGCCTGGGGCGATGCCCTGCGCGAAAGCGAGTTTACCCGCTGGGTCTATCAGGGGCTTTGCGGTCTGGAGAAGGAGCACAACCATGAAATTTGATACCGTGATTGTGGGTGGGGGACTGGCGGGCCTGCTGTGCGGCCTCAAACTGACGCAGCGGGGTCTGCGCTGCGCCATTGTCACTCGCGGTCAGAGTGCCCTGCACTTCTCTTCCGGCTCGCTGGATTTACTGGGCGCGCTATCGTTCGCCGATCTGCCGCCTGAACATCCCTACCGCCTGACGGGCGCAGAGAATATGGCCCGCTTTGCCTGCGAAACCGAACACCTGCTCACCACCTGCGGCGCACGCATGCAGGGTGACGCCGAGCAAAATCATCAGCGCGTCACGCCGCTCGGCACCCTGCGCGCCGCCTGGCTTAGCCCGGAAGAGGTGCCTGTCGCCCCCATCGCTGCCGAGCGCGTGCGGGTGGTGGGGATCAGCGGCTTCCTCGATTTCCAGCCGCATCTGGCCGCCGCGTCTCTCAGACAGCAGGGTGTTCAGGTGGATACGGCGGAGATTGATCTCCCCGAACTCGACGTGCTGCGCGAAAACCCCAGCGAGTTTCGTGCGGTGAACATTGCCCGCCTGCTGGATAATGAAAGTTACTGGCCGCAGCTGTACGCGGCGCTTCAACCGCTCGGCGAGACCTGCGACGCCCTGTTTATGCCCGCCTGTTTTGGCTTAACGGACAACCGGCTCTGGCGCTGGCTCTCGGCGCGCCTGCCCTGTACGCTCGGTTTACTGCCGACGCTCCCCCCTTCCGTGCCCGGCATTCGTCTGCACACCCAGCTTCAGCGTCAGTTTGTTGCCCAGGGTGGCGTCTGGATGGCAGGCGACGAGGTGAAAAAAATCACCCTGGCTGAGGGCGCGGTAAGCGAAATCTGGACCCGCAACCACGGCGACATCCCGCTTCGCGCACGCTTTACGGTGCTGGCAAGCGGCAGTTTCTTCAGTAACGGTCTGCTGAGCAGCCGGGATGGCGTGCGTGAGGCGATCCTCGGTCTGGACGTCCGGCAAAGCGCTTCCCGCGCGGACTGGTATCAAAGCGATTTCTTCACCCCGCAGCCCTGGCAGCAGTTCGGCGTGATCGTCGACAGCCAACTGCGCCCGCGGCTGGGCGGGGAACCGGTTGAAAATCTTTACGCCATCGGCTCGGTTCTGGGCGGGTACGATCCCGTGGCGCAGGGCTGCGGTGGCGGCGTCTGCGCCGTCACTGCGCTGCATGTCGCGGAGCAGATTATCCAGCGCAGGGAGGGAGCACAATGAACGACACCCGATTTGAAAGCTGTATCAAATGCACGGTCTGCACCACGGTTTGCCCGGTCAGCGGCGTCGATCCGCGCTATCCCGGCCCGAAACAGGCCGGTCCCGACGGGGAGCGTCTGCGCCTGAAGGATGGCGCGCTCTACGACGAGGCGCTGAAATACTGCATCAACTGCAAACGCTGCGAAGTTGCCTGCCCGTCGGACGTGAAAATAGGCGATATCATCCAGCGCGCCCGCGCCCGCTACAGTACGCAAAAACCGACGCTGCGTGACGCGATACTGAGCCACACCGATCTGATGGGTAGCCTCTCGACGCCTTTCGCGCCGGTCGTCAATGCCGCCACCGCCCTGAAGCCGGTGCGCAGGCTGCTGGATGCGACGCTCAAAATCGACCATCACCGCAGTCTGCCGAAATATTCTCACGGCACCTTCCGCCGCTGGTTTAAATCCGTGGCGGCAGAACAGGCGCAGTTCTCTGAGCAGGTCGCCTTCTTCCACGGCTGCTACGTGAACTACAACCATCCGCAGCTGGGGAAAGACCTGCTGAAAGTCCTGAACGCCATGGGAACGGGCGTTCAGCTGCTGAGCAAAGAAAAGTGCTGCGGCGTTCCGCTGATTGCCAACGGCTTCATCGACAAAGCGCGCAAGCAGGCGAGCAGCAACGTCACCTCTTTACGTGAGGCGATCGTCGACAAAGGGATACCGGTACTGGCGACGTCGTCAACCTGTACCTTCACGCTGCGCGATGAATATCCGCATCTGCTGGAGGTGGATAACACCGGCCTGCGCGAGCACATTGAGCTGGCGACCCGTTTTCTCTGGCGCAAACTGGACAGCGGGCAGACGTTACCGCTGGGCAAATTGCCGCTGAAGGTGGTGTATCACACGCCATGTCATATGGAGAAGATGGGCTGGTCGATCTATACGCTTGAGCTGCTGCGGCTGATCCCCGGGCTGGAGCTGACGGTGCTGGACTCACGCTGCTGCGGCATCGCAGGCACGTACGGCTTCAAGCGTGAAAACTACCCAACGTCACAGGCCATTGGCGCGCCGCTGTTCCGGCAGATTGAAGAGAGCGGCGCAGATATCGTGGTGACGGACTGCGAAACCTGCAAGTGGCAGATCGAGATGTCCACCAGCAAACGCTGTGAACATCCTATTACCTTGCTGGCAAAAGTGCTGGCGTAACCGTTGCCGGGGATACGGCCCCGGCACACTCTCACTCCACGAACAGCGATTCGACGACGTTGATCCAGCCGTGCTCGCTGGCGACCTCTTTCCCGTTCAGCCAGCGGCGCAGCATGTTCAGCGCCATCATCGCGCACACCTCCTGACGCACGGCCAGGCTGTGGCGGGTAATGCTCATCCTGACCCGCAGGGCGTGCGTCCCTTCCGGCGTTGCAAGGGCAAAGTTGAGATGCTCCTCATCCAGCCCGCCCACAAACAGCGCCAGCCCGGCGAAATGCTTCACTCTGCGCTCGGACGCCCAGCGCGCGGTCTGCGCCAGCGTCTCCTGCTGGAACGGCACCACTTCACTGGCCAGCAGCGGCGCACCCGCCCGGGTAAGCTGAAGCGCCAGAAGCCCACCGGTAAACTGCTCGCTTAACGTCACGCTCAGCTGGCGGGACTGCAAATGCGCTGCGATCTGCGCCGGCAGCCCTTCCGTTCCTTCGAAAATCAGGCTTTCCCCGGCGACGCGCTGCACTTCCGGCCACAGCGCCAGCATGGCGGCTTTCTCTGACGCCGGTCCGGTCAGCTTCAGTTCAATAATCGGCATGGAGGAGCGATAGCCCATCGACACGCCAGGAGGTAGTTGCAGGTGATCGAGGCTCTGGGCCAGATCGCTTTCCGAGCGACCAAAGGTGGTCAGACGCAGGCACAGCGGCGGTTCAGGCAGCGTAAAGCGCGCGCGCAGGCGCGGCAGGATCTGCTGCTCGACCATCACTTTAAATTCCGACGGCACGCCCGGGGTGAAGAACATCAGGCAGCGGTTCAGCTGAACGGCAAACCCGCAGGCGGTGCCGACCGGGTTATCAATCAGTTCCGCGCTGGCGGGAATTTCAGCCTGCTTGCGGTTGCTGGGGGCCATCACGCGGCCACGCCCGGAGAAAAAGCGCTCCATCTGTGCCAGCCACGCCTCGTGCAGAACCAGGCCTTCGCCTTTGGCCGTGGCGGCGGCCAGCGCGCTGAGATCGTCGCTGGTGGGTCCCAGCCCGCCGTTCACAATCAGCACGTCGCAGCGTTCGCTGCGCTCGCGAAGAACGTTGACCAGCGACTCAAGATTGTCACCTACGGTGTTGCGGCGCGTTAACGGTAATCCTTGCTCAAAGAAGAGATCGGCGAGCCAGGCGGCATTGGTATCAATGATTTGCCCATGCAGCACTTCGTCGCCAGTGGATAACATTTCCACATTTATCATTGTGTTCTCCCATTTCAATGGTCAAAACACTATAGCGCAATCGAAGACCGGGGGAAGAGAGAAACTGGCGCGACTGAACGCCGCGCCGAGAGGATTAGAAACCGGCGCTCACGCCAATGTACGGGCCGTCTGCCAGGGCGTTGTCGCGGTTGCCGTCTTTACCGGCCAGGTTCAGATAGCGATAGCCCGCTTCGATGGTGATCGGACGCATGATGGTCCAGCGCGCGCCGGCATTAGCTTCCTGATAGCTGTCGATACCGCTGGAGAGGGAATCCGGGGAGTAGTAGTACTCACCGAACAGGCCAAAGCTGTCGCCAATTTTCCACTGCAAGCCGCCGCCCACTGCCGCCGCGTAGCCTTCGTCGCCATCGTTCGGGTTGGTGTAAATGCCTTTACCGCCGACGGTCGCCAGGAAGGGACCCAACGGCACGTTGAAGCCGAGGCCCAGGCTTGCCGCATCCCCATCGTCGTCGTTGTGCGTCCAGCCGCCGGTCATTGCCAGGCCTGCGCTATCCGTGCCAAGACCAAAGCCCAGATGGGTATAATCTTGTCCCGCCGAGCCGTTGAAGGAAATTGCGTTTGCCGCTGCTGAAACAAACATCAGGCCGCTTAAGCCCATTAATGCCACTTTTTTCATTGTCGTGATCCCGCACAATTTATTCAGAGATGTCCAAAAACCGCGAGATTTTAACCTGACTGCCTGTGTGATCAATGGACTCCGCGTGCGGCGGGCAATTAGTTTGTAACGATTTGATAATATCGGCATTTATACCAGCATCAGAAAGCGCATTTTCACGCTCAGCCCACCCAGATTTTCACTGGGCATCAGCTGAAGATGGCTGCGGTGCAGGCGGGCAATATCGTTAGCCAGCGCCAGGCCAATGCCGGACCCGGCGGCATCGCCCACGTTATCCAGCCGATGAAACGGCAGCATGGCCTGGGAGATCTGGTCTTCAGCAATGCCCGGTCCGCTGTCCTCCACGCTCAGCTCAACGGCATCGTTAGCCGTGCGCAGGTACACCGTCACGACGCCCTGCTCCGGTGTGTATTTGATCGCGTTCTCCAGCAGGTTGGCGCAAAGTTCGCCCAGCAACACGTCATCCCCCTCAATCATTACCGGCTGCTGTACGCCGTCATAACCGAGATCGATACCCTTGCTGCGCGCCTGCGCCAGCCGGGAAAAGCAGCAGTTTTGCACCACCTGTACCAGATCGACAGGCGCAAACTGTCGCTCCCCCTGCTCTTTTCGCTTCACCGCCGAAAGCTGCAACAGCCTTTCCGTCAGCACGATGGTGTTATCCAGCGTGACGTTCATCGCCCGTAAGCTCTCCTGCCACAGCGCCGGATCGTTACGCGTCAGGGCAACCGATACCTGGGTTTTCAGCACCGCCAGCGGCGTTTTGAGCTGGTGTGAGGCGTCAGCGTTAAAGCGCGCCTGCCGCGAAAGTACGCCGCGCAACCTGTCGATATAGCGGTTAAATGCCACAATCAGCAGCCGCGTTTCCGACCAGGGCAGCAGCTCCGGCAGCGGAGCCAGCAGCCCGGGCTCACGGCGCACCATCAGGGACGAGAGCTGCCGCATCGGGCGCAGCACGCGACGCAGCAGCCACGCGGTCAGGACCAGCGTCAGCAGCACCAGCAGCCCCTGCGACACGAGCGAGGAAAACAGCAGCTGAGTGGCCAGATAGCGCCGCGACTGCAACGTTTCGGCGACGTAGATCTCCGCCATCCCGAACACACTGTCCTCGTTAACCGGCTGGAGCAGCTTCGCCACGCGGATCGCCTGCCCGCGATACTCGGTATGATAAAACCACGCCAGCGCCGGATAGTGTGTAGTGCGCGACGTGGAGGGAGGCATATTCGGCAGATCGTCGTAGCCGGAGATCGTCCGCCCGTCAGGGTCCACGACCTTGTAATAGAGGCGATCGTTCATGTTCAGCTCGAAGCTGTCGAGCACGACCCAGGGCACGTTCACCTGGAGTTTACCGTTGTGCACCACCAGCCGCTCTGACACCGTGCGCGCCGAGGATAACAGCGTGCGGTCATAGGCCTGCGTCGCCGCCTGTAACGCGCTAACGTAGCTGTTAAAGGCTGACAGCCCCCATAACAGCAGCAGCGGCAAACCCAGAAAAAGCAAAAGTTGCAGGTAAAGCGACTGCGGCTTAACCCACCTCATCGCCGCACTCCAGCACGTAGCCCAGCCCCCGGAGGGTAATGATCCGCACCCCGCTGCCGGTCAGCTTCTTACGCAGGCGGTGAATATAGAGATCGATGCTCTCGGGGCTGACGTCGTCGTTCAGGCTGAATACCTGGTCGAAAAGCTGTTGCCGGGAGACGGGACGGGTCCGGCGGTACATCAGCACCTTCAGCAAAGAGAGTTCGCGCGGCGTGAGGGAAAGGGGTTCATCGCGCAGCAGAAAAAAGCCTTCATCATCGTACTCCAGCTCTCCCAGCCGCTGGCGCTCCTGGGTTCGTCCTTCGCTGCGGCGCAGCAGCGCGCGCAGGCGGGCATCAAGCTCCTCCAGCTCGAACGGTTTCGGCAGGTAGTCATCCGCCCCGGCATTCAGCCCCTTCACCCTGTCTGCCACGTTGCTGCGGGCGGTAAGAAACAGCACCGGCAGCGTCTGCCCGCGCTTTCTCAGGCGATGCACCACCTCCAGCCCGTCGAAGCCGGGCATGCCGATATCAAGGATCGCGACGGCATAGTTTTCTCCCTGCAAAAGATGATCGGCCGCCCGTCCATCGTTGACGCAATCCACGGCAAATCCGTTTTGTACCAGCGCTTTTTCCAGCCAGTGAGCCAGCTCACGATTATCTTCCGCCAGTAAGAGACGCATATCACATCCTGTAAAGTTGGTGTCGCAGTGAAAGGGAAATGAAAGGTTATTGTTTTAACAATCACGCAACGGAACCGCTACAAGGTGGTTCACATAATCAGAAAAAATACACCCGTACCCGTACTCCCGGTTCTCCGGCGTGAGGATAAACGATGAAAAAACAATTACTTTCTACCCTTGCTGCAAGCGTATTGCTGTTGAGTGCCTCTGTCGTCCAGGCGCAGGACGCGCCATCCCGTACCGAATGTATCGCCCCGGCCAAACCCGGCGGCGGCTTCGACCTGACCTGTAAGCTGATTCAGGTCAGCCTGCTGGAGACGAAGGCCATTGAAAAACCGATGCGCGTCACCTACATGCCCGGCGGCGTGGGCGCGGTAGCCTATAACGCCATCGTCGCGCAGCGCCCTGCCGAAGCGGGCACCGTGGTGGCCTTCTCCGGCGGTTCGCTGTTAAACCTGTCGCAGGGGAAATTTGGTCGTTATGACGTGAATGACGTGCGCTGGCTCGCCACCGTAGGCACCGATTACGGCATGATCGCCGTGCGCGCGGACTCCCCATGGAAATCCCTGAAAGATCTGCTGACCGCCATGGAAAAAGATCCGAACAGCGTGGTCATTGGCGCGGGCGCCTCTATCGGCAGCCAGGACTGGATGAAAGCCGCGCTGCTGGCGCAGCAGGCCAAAGTGGATCCGCACAAGATGCGTTACGTGGCCTTTGAAGGCGGCGGCGAGCCGGTGACGGCGCTGATGGGCAATCACGTCCAGGCGGTATCGGGCGATCTCAGCGAAATGGTGCCCTACCTGAGCGGGGATAAGATCCGCGTGCTGGCGGTCTTCTCGGAAAACCGTCTGCCGGGCCAGCTGGCAGACGTCCCAACCGCTAAAGAGCAGGGTTATAACCTGGTCTGGCCGATCATCCGCGGCTTCTTCGTCGGGCCAAAAGTGACCGACGCCGAGTACCAGTGGTGGGTGGATACCTTCGCAAAACTTCAGCAAACCGAGGAGTTCAAAAAACAGCGCGATCTGCGCGGGCTGTTTGAGTTCAACCTGAACGGCAAGCAGCTGGACGAGTATGTCAAAAAACAGGTGAATGACTACCGAGAACAGGCGAAAGCCTTTGGTCTGGCGAAATAACCGGAGGCGCTATGAGCGATCGCATTTTTGCCGGGATATGGCTGCTGCTCTGCATTGGCGGCATGTTCGTCGCCTGGCAGATCCACAGCGAATACAGCTATGAACCCGTGGGGCCACGCCCCTTCCCCGTCGGCATAGTCGGCCTGATGCTGCTCTGCTCGGTGGCGCTGCTGCTGCGCCATCCGGATACCGTGGAGTGGCCGCCACGCCGTACGCTGCAACGTCTGCTGGTAATGGTAATTGTCCTGCTGATGTATGCGTGGGGCTTTGAGTGGCTCGGCTTCCCGATTGCCACCGCCCTGCTGACGATGGTGATTGGCATACTGTTTAACGCCTCGCTGCCTGCGGCGGGGATCTCCGGGGTCGTACTGGGCATTTTACTCTGGTACGCCTTCGACCGCCTGCTGGACGTGACCCTGCCGCTCGGCGCATGGTTTAACTAACGGAGCACGCTATGGATACCTGGATCTATCTCTCTCAGGGGTTCGCGGTAGCGATGACCCCGGAAAACCTGGTGATCGCCCTGATCGGCTGTTTCGTCGGGACCATCGTCGGCCTGCTGCCGGGCCTTGGCCCTATCAACGGCGTGGCGATTTTACTGCCGCTGGCCTTTGCGCTGCACCTGCCTGCGGAATCGGCGCTGATCCTGCTGGCGACGGTCTATATCGGCTGCGAATACGGGGGGCGTATTTCCTCGATTCTGCTTAACGTGCCCGGTGATGCCGCCGCCATTATGACCGCGCTGGATGGCTACCCGATGGCGCAGCAGGGGCGCGGCGGCGTGGCGCTCTCTATTTCTGCCGTCAGCTCGTTCTTTGGCTCCATGATCGCCATTGGCGGCATCATCCTCTTCGCCCCGGCGCTGGCCCAGTGGTCGCTGGCGTTTGGTCCGGCCGAGTATTTTGCCCTGATGGTGTTCGCCATCGCCTGTCTCGGCAGCATGATGGCGCAGAATCCGCTGAAGTCGTTTTTGTCTGCGTTGATTGGCCTCAGTCTGGCGACCGTCGGCGTGGATGCCAACACCGGGGTTTATCGTTTTACCTTCGACAGCGTTCATCTCTCCGACGGCGTGCAGTTTATCGTCGTGGTGATTGGTCTGTTCTCTGTCTCAGAAATCTTACTGATGCTGGAGCATACCAGCAGCGGGCAGACGCTGGTGCGTAAAACCGGACGTATGCTCTTTAATGCCAAAGAGGGGGCGCAGTGTATTGGCGCCACCCTGCGTTCGTCGGTGATCGGTTTCTTCGTCGGCATTCTGCCCGGCGCGGGGGCTACTATCGCCAGCGCTATCACCTACATGACCGAGAAAAAGCTGAGCGGTAACAGCGACAGCTTCGGCAAAGGCGATATCCGCGGCGTGGCGGCGCCGGAGGCGGCGAATAACGCCTCGGCCTGCGGCTCGTTTATCCCGATGCTGACCCTCGGCGTGCCGGGCTCCGGCACCACGGCGGTAATGATGGGCGCGCTGACGCTCTATAACATCACCCCGGGTCCGGCGATGTTTACCGAGCAGCCCGATATCGTCTGGGGTTTAATTGCCGCCCTGCTGATCGCCAACGTGATGTTGCTGGTAATGAACATCCCGCTGATCGGCCTGTTCACCCGCATGCTGACCATTCCCCTGTGGTTCCTGGTCCCGGCCATCGCCGCCGTCTCTGCGGTTGGGGTGTACGCGGTGCACAGCACCACCTTCGACCTGGTGTTGATGGTGCTGCTCGGCGTGCTGGGCTACATTCTGCGCAAGATGCACTTCCCGATGTCGCCGCTGATTTTAGGGTTTGTGCTGGGGGAAATGCTGGAGCAGAACCTCCGCCGCGCCCTCTCCATCAGCAATGGCAACATGGGGATCCTGTGGGAGAGCAGCGTGACGAAGATCCTGCTGGCAATGGCGATTATGGTGATTGTCGTGCCGCCGGTGCTGCGCTGGATCCGCCGACGCCAGCACAAACCGCAGCCGGATATCGGCTGATTAGCCCCTCAACAGGGCATTGACCCACTGCTTTAACGCCTGGCGGGAGATTTTAATCCCGCCATTTTTCAGTTCTGACGGCAGCGCCAGCCAGTGTACCGGCTGCTCAAAGCGCGCCAGCCTGCCTTGAACCCACTCCGGCAGCAGCGTGATATCCGTGCCCGGCTCGCATTCCACTACCGCCACCGGACGTTGCCCGTACTCGGCATCATCCAGCGGAACGACAAACGCCTGGCTTACCTGCGGATGCGTGGCGATAACGCGCTCCAGCGCTTCGGGCTGGATCCCTTCTCCACCACTGAAAAAGAGATTGTCCATTCGGCCCAGAATGGTCAGGCGTCCGTCATGCCACTCGCCGCGATCGCGGGTGGCGAACCAGCCCTGCTCATTGACCAGAGGCAATAATGCGCCGTCTCGCCAGTAGCCCGCCGCCATGCTTTCCGCCCGGATCCAGACTTCACCGTTCACCACCTGAACGTCTCTGCCCGGCAGCGCGCTGCCCACGTCCGGCGCGCCGTCGGCCTCTTTGGCGCAGACGGTGGAGGCGAACTCGGTCAGACCGTAGCCGCAGAACGTACGGATCCCCTGCTCGCGCGCCTGTTCGGTCAGCGCAACGGGGATTTCCGCCCCGCCGAGCAGCACGGCTTTCAGCGCGACGGGATGGTGTGAATTAAGCAGCCGCCACAGCTGCGTCGGCACCAGCGAGGCGTGGGTACAGCCCTGTAGCGCCTGCTCCAGCGGCTGTTTTTCACGCACGGTGAGACGGCCTCCGCCCTGCAACCAGCGCCACAAAATCCCCTGACCGGAGACGTGAAACAGCGGCAGAGAGAGCAGCCAGTCGTCGCTATCGCCGTAAGGCATCAGCGCCAGCAACCCTTTTGCGCTGGCAAGGTGGGCGGCACAGGTGTGCACCGCCGCTTTCGGCAAGCCGGTGGAGCCAGAGGTGAGCGTCATTGAGGCCAGCCGTTCTGCCCGCCACGTCACGCCGCCCTGCCCCTCGCCCTCTCTTAATACCAGACCGGGCAGACCGTCATACTCACCGTTAAGCACCAGCGCAAAACGCAGGGTCATCTGCGGCAGGAGGACGTCCAGCAGCGGACGGGGAAGCTGAGGGTTCACCGGCAAAATGCGGGCGCCGCACTGAAGCAGCGCCAGCCAGGCCAGCAGGGTCTGCGGGTGGTTGTGGGCGAGCAGCATGACGCCATCACCGTCCGTAACGCCCTGAGACTGAAAACCGGCTGCGAGACGATCGATACGCTCGCCCAGCTGAGACCAGCTGAGCGTTATATCGTCTAAACGCAGCGCGGGTTTATTGGCACTCCGGGTGCGCCAGTACCGCCACGGCCAGTCGGTAAATCTCATAGCAGTGGCTCCAGCGCCCCGACGTCGAGGCACGGCAAGGTGCTGCCAGGCCACTGGCGAATCAGCTGGGCCTGCATCAGGTTTAGCGTATCGAGACCGGGAACGGTGTCCGGCGTTAACCATGCAGCGATGCGCGCCAGCTGCGTCAGGCCGAGGCTGGATTCGATGGATGAACTGATCACCGCCGTCAGCCCTGCGGCATGGGCCGCCGCAACCTGCTCGCGCACCTTGTCGAGGCTGCCGGTCAGCGTTGGCTTAATCACCACTGCCCTGACGCCCGGCTCGGCGGCAAACGCGAAATCGGCTTCGCGCAGGCTCTCATCCCAGGCAATGGCAATGCCGGTTTCCCGGGCGAAGGCGCGCGAGTCGTCGCGCGTTTTGCACGGCTCTTCGAGAAACGCGATGCGGCTGCGGTACGCCGGGTTGACGTACTTCGCGAACTGTTGCGCCCTGAGCGGCGTCCAGGCGCGGTTGGCGTCCAGGCGCAGGTGCAGATCGGGAATGGCTTCCAGTAACAGGTTAACCACCATTCCGTCGCGCACTGCTTCGTACAGGCCAACCTTTATTTTCGCCACCTTCTCGCCAGGCATCGCGGAAAGGAGCGCGAAAAGTTCATCCGGATCGCCGGTACAGAGCGGCGCGGCGCAATAGTTCGCCGCGTCCGGTAAACTCCCGTCCAGCTCTGCCAGCGCACAGCTGATGCCGAACGCGGCGGAAGGAACGTCCGGCAGCGCCGGAACTGCTCCCTCACGCCATTCGTACGTCCAGGCCATCAGCACAGCCTGCGCCTCGTCCAGCGTTTCCAGGCTAAAACCCGGAAGCGGGGCGATTTCGCCCCACCCTTCCCGCTCGCCCTGCCGGAGATGCACGCAAAAGCCGTCACGGGTTTTTAACCGCCGTTCACGCAGCACCACGCCCGCGTCCATCGGTATCTGCCAGCGGTAAACCTGCGCGCAACGCATTACGGGTTCCGTTTGTATTTGCTGAAGTCTGGCTGGCGTTTTTCGTTGAACGCGTTGCGCCCTTCCTGACCCTCTTCGGTCATATAGAACAGCATGGTGGCGTTACCTGCCAGCTCCTGAAGGCCCGCCTGACCGTCACAGTCGGCGTTGAGGGCCGCTTTCAGGCAGCGCAGCGCCATTGGGCTGTTTTGCAGCATTTCGCGACACCAGCGCACGGTCTCTTTTTCCAGATCGGCGATCGGCACCACGGTGTTAACCAGCCCCATATCCAGCGCTTCCTGGGCGTTGTACTGACGGCACAGGAACCAGATTTCGCGGGCTTTTTTCTGACCGACAATGCGCGCCATATAGGACGCGCCCCAGCCGCCGTCGAAAGAGCCGACTTTCGGGCCAGTCTGACCGAAAATGGCATTTTCCGCCGCGATCGTCAGGTCACACATCATGTGCAGCACGTGACCGCCGCCGATGGAATACCCTGCCACCATCGCGACCACCGGTTTTGGACAGGTGCGGATCTGGCGCTGGAAATCCAGCACGTTCAGGTGGTGCGTGCCCGCATCATCCTGGTATCCGCCGTAGTCACCGCGGACTTTCTGATCGCCGCCGGAGCAGAAGGCTTTCTCCCCTTCCCCGGTGAGGATGATGACGCCGATAGTGTCATCGTAGCGGGCATCCGCCAGCGCCTGGATCATCTCTTTTACGGTCAGCGGACGAAACGCGTTGCGCACCTGTGGACGGTTGATAGTGATTTTGGCGATACCATCGGCGGATTTGTGGTAACGAATGTCGGTGTAGCCTTCGGAGCAGTCCTGCCATTCAACCGGCGCGTAAAGCATGTGTTCATCAGGATAGATCATAGCGTGTCCTTTGTTCGATAACGCAGTATCTGAGCCAGACTCGCGGCAACCGCGTCCGGGTTGTCCCGGTGGGCGTTGTGTCCGGCGTGAGGGATAGCATGACGCGTGGCGTTAAGTTCAGCGGCGATAGCTGCAAACTTCCCGTCACGTTCGCCATAGAGATAGTCAAAAGAAAAGTCACGCGCGATGAGCGCGGGACGTAAATCAGGCTGAACGGCAAGCGAGGTGGCCTCCAGCATCTCTGCCAGCCTCGGGCCGTTGTTCCGGCTGCGCAGCGCGATCAGCGCCCTGCGCTGATCATCCGTAAGTGAGGCAAAGACCGGCTGTTGATACCAGTCGGCAAAGACGGCCTCCAGCGGCTCACTGCGAAACCGTGACGCCCAGCGGCGGTCAGAGATCAGCCGGGCCTGGCGCGCATCGGCGTCTTGCAGGCCCGGGTGCCCACCTTCCACAATCACCCCGTCTAACCCCGCAGGATGCTGACAGGCATGGAACATCGCAATGCGGCCGCCGAGGGAGTACCCCACGAGCCAGTATCTTAGTATGTTGTAACTAACAAGGGTATGCGAGAGCAATTCACTTACCTCTGCAAACCCCGTCACGCCCGTATCCGCTGAACCACCGTGCCCGGGCAGGTCAATGTAGAGCCGGGGGTAGTCATGCAGCGACGCCCCGACAGCCTGCCACTCGCGACAGTCGCCGGAAAAACCGTGCAGGAAAACCAGCCAGGGGTAGCCTGGTTTTCCTGGCTGGGAGACGCCTGCGAGGATCACAGGTGACTCACCTGCGCAAGCAGATGTTGCAGCTTCTGCGCGCCGTCAGCATCGTTTACCACCAGCTCAATCAGCGTCGCGCCAGGCTGCCGCCAGGCGGTGTTCAGCGCCGTCTCCAGCGCGTCCCAGTTTTCCGGGCGATGGTACTTCAGGCTGAACATGGCGGCGGCGTGTTCGAACTGCACGTTTTGCGGCATCAGATAGAAGCGCTCACGCTCGCTTTGCGGCGTCGGCAGCAACGAGAAAATCTGCCCGCCGTTATTGTTCACAACAATCAGCACGAACGGGGCCGACGCCTGACGCAGGAGCGCCAGCGCGTTGAGATCGTAGAGGGCTGAGAGATCCCCCACAATCGCCAGCGTGGATTTCGCGCTGGCCCGCTGTACGCCAGCGGCGGTGGAGATCAGGCCGTCAATGCCGCTCGCACCCCGGTTGCTGTACACCGGATAACCCGCCGGCAGCTGCGAAAAGGCGTCAATCAGGCGCACCACCAGGCTGTTACCGACAAAAAGTTGTCCCTGCTCGGGAAGATATTTGCGGATACGGTGCGCCAGCCCGGCTTCACTGAACGCCTCGCACTGCGCTTTGGTGAGTTCCCACGCCTGACGTGACAGCGCCGGGATCTCCACCGCCCAGGGTTTGCGTTTTTCCGCCGGATGCAATTCCAGCCAGCTGTCAATGTTGCTCACCAGGCGGCGGCCGCGATGGTGCGCCGGGTCAAGGCGTCCTTCGAGCGGATCCACCAGCCAGTACTCTTCTGGGGTACAGGTGGCCTGCCACTGGAGCAGACGCTTACCCGTCAGACTCGATCCCAACTGGACGACAATCTGCGCCTGCGCCAGCTCGGTGACCGCTTTCGCGTTCCCCAGCCAGAGGTCGGCGCAGGGCAGCGGCTGGCCCGTCTGGGAAAGCACGTCACCAATCAGCGGCCAGCCAAGCGTTTGTGCCCACTCCGCCGCCAGCTTGCCTTCCGCCGCACTCATGCGCCCGGCAATCACCACGCCGCGCTTCTGACGCCAGAAGAACCAGTCGCGCTGTTTTGCGCTGTCCAGATGCGTCTGCTCGCGCAGCCAGGGTTTTTCGCTCTCCCACCAGTCTCCCAGCTGCTGTTGCCAGGCGAGGCCGGTATCGTTCATTTCACCGTACAGCGGCTCGGCAAACGGGCAGTTAATGTGCAGCCCGCCGCTGCGCAGTGCGTTCATGGCGTGGTCGAGGGTTGAGACCAGCCAGCTGGCGGGAATATCCTGGGTGGGGCGCGGCAACGAGACCGTCTGTGAAGGATGCGAGGCAAAAATGCCAGGCTGACGAATCGCCTGATTAGCACCGCAGTCAATAAGTTCCGGGGGACGGTCGGCAGTGAGTAAAATCAGCTTTTCGCCGGTTAATCCCGCTTCTATCAGCGCCGGATAGAGGTTCGCCACCGCCGTGCCGGAGGTGACTATCACCGCCACGGGCGCTTTGCTGACTTTCGCCAGCCCGAGCGCCAGATGGCCCAGACCCCGCTCATCAAAATGGGTG
Source organism: Enterobacter sp. YSU (assembly GCF_016082135.1). Classification (NCBI taxonomy): domain Bacteria; kingdom Pseudomonadati; phylum Pseudomonadota; class Gammaproteobacteria; order Enterobacterales; family Enterobacteriaceae; genus Enterobacter; species Enterobacter sp. YSU. The sequence goes on along the minus strand of NZ_CP059487.1, from coordinate 3,271,430 downwards.
TGGTGAATAAAAGCCCGGTTTTCCGCGGCAGCAAGGGTGAGCGGCGTGGAGCGAGAGCCCGGGGCAATACACACATGCCTGACACCATGACGGGTCAGGGCTTCAAGGATCACCGCCGCCCAGCGTCGGTTAAAAGAACTTACTGACATGAGATTGTCCAGTATCAAGAATGCGACACAGTATAAATAATAGAAAAAGTCAGAATTTTGATATGAATCGGGATTGCACGAATCAGTATTAATCCCTTAGGAGAAGGGAACGCAGCCCGGCGGCCTTGTTTTCGATCTCCTGCCACTCCTGCTCCGGATCGGAGCCGCTGACGATGCCCGCCCCCGCATAAAGACGCAGCGCAGCGTCGTGAACGCGGGCGGAGCGTAATGCCACACAGAATTCGCTTTGATCGCGCGATAAATAGCCCGCCGACCCGGCGTACCACTCCCGGTCAAACGGCTCCACTTTCGCAATAAATTCTCGCGCCGCCTGTCGCGGCAGCCCGGCCACCGCCGCCGTCGGTTGCAGAATATGCAGGCACTGCTCGTCGTCAGGCTGTTTAAGTTCGGTCCAGATACAGCGACGTAAATGCTGCACCTTGCGCAGACGCAGCACCTGCGCAGGCAGGATCTCCAGCGTCCGGGTATGGTGCTGAAGACGCTGGCAGATATCTTCCACCACCAGCATATTTTCCCGCTGATTTTTGTCGTCGTTCATCAGCCAGTCGCCCAGACGCTGAGCCTGCTTATCGTCAGAATGGCTGGCGACGGTGCCTGCCAGCGCTTCAGTGCGCAGCAGCGTGCCGCGTCGCCGCCACAGGCGTTCGGGCGTCGAGCCGAGGAACGCGTTGCTGGCGTCAAAGACCATACAAAAATGATAACAGTTGAGGTTTAGCGCGCGGCTGGCAGCCATCAGCGCGATGGCATTCACGGACTGCTGGCAATGCACGTCTGTAGCACGTGCGAGGACCACTTTCTCAAAATCGCCGCGAGCAAGGGTATCCGTCGCCTGACGAATCAACGCCAGCCATTCCGGTTTTTCCGGATGATGGGTTTCCTGCACAATCTGCACGGACAACGGGCGGATCGGCGCGGCGTCGCGCAGGTTATCGACAAAATTCAGCGCCTCACGGGCATCTTCCCGCAGCGACGTTTCGCTCCACAGTTGCAGACGCAGCGTGGCGACCCCGCCAGACCGTCGCCAGAGAAGGCGCGGTAAAAACAACTTGCCCTGCGCCGGGTTGAAGGCGTTCAGGCCGCAGATACGGGTGTCATTGGCTACGTCGTGGGTGTGCAAAAACCGCGAGGTCGAGGCCAGAGAATCGAAATGGGCGAGGCTTCCGAGCGCGGCAAGTTCTTCATCACCGCTGCGCTGTTGCCAGTAAAACTGAGGATAGCATCGCTGCACACCGAGCCAGGCCAGCGGATCGAAGGCGTCGTTTAACGGGAAAGAGACATCGAAATGGCGTAAACCGGGTGTAGCTGGCAATGCTTGCGCAAGCTGAGTACGCAGGCTTTGCAGCGCGAGGAAAATCGAGTGCACGCGAACCTCTCCCTGTTAAAGCCTTATATTATACGGGGTACTGACGATAAATAGCAGTACCCACGTGTAGGGAGTGGTTTACCGGCTTAACGACGGGCTAACAGCAGACCCAGCACCAGCCCTACGGCCGCACCGACCCCAATGCCCTGCCACGGTTTTTCATGCACATAATCGTCGGCACGATAAACCGCCTGCTTGGCGCGGTAGTAGTAATTGTCGGATGCGTTACTGACGCGGTTTTTCACGTCATGCAGCGCCTGCTCGGCGCGGGCTTTGAGCTCAATGTACTTCTGATCGGCAGGATCGCCTGAAGAGCGCAGCACTTCTTCCAGCGTTTCGCTTAGCAGTGTCAGGTCGTCGTCGACTCGGGTATCCCAGGATTGAAATGACATATTTTTCTCCATGTTAGTACACCAGTCCGGTAACTATAGACAACGTATTGCTATTGCGCCTGTTTCGCTTCGCGTGCCATGCCGATGTGTGGGATGCCGTCTTCGTCGTAAATGTCCGTGACCGGGGTAAAACCAAAATGGCCATAGAATGATTGCAAATGCGCCTGCGCGCCCAGGTATAACGCCTTGTCCGGCCACTGTTTCTGGCATGCGTCCAGCGTTTTTTCCATCAGCTGATAGCCCAGCTTTTCACCGCGCGCGCGGCCGCTGATAATGACGCGGCCAATGACGACAGGGTCAAAATCCTCTTCGCTTTTCAGAATCCTCGCATACGCCACCAGCTCGTTATCGCGCCAGCCGAGGATGTGCCGGTTCTCGCCGATCAGGTCATCGCCGTCGATATCCTGATACGGGCAGGTTTGTTCAACCACAAAGACTTCGCAGCGCAGCTTGAGCAGGGCGTAGAGTGAATGCACGGTCAGTTCGCTGTGGTGTAGATCTTGCCACTGGATCATGTGTTTCTCCTTCCTGGTGTTCATCACGTTATACTAAACCCCTTCCCATTCGGCAAAGGGCTGATTGCGTTATGGAACTGATTTTTCTGGGTACGTCCGCCGGGGTGCCAACCCGCTCACGAAACGTGACGGCGATTCTGCTGGATCTTAAGCATCCTACCCGCGGTGGGCTGTGGCTGTTTGACTGCGGCGAGGGTACGCAACATCAGCTGCTGCATACCTCATACCACCCGGGGAAAGTGGATAAAATATTTATCACCCATCTGCACGGCGACCATCTGTTTGGCCTGCCGGGCCTGCTGTGCAGCCGTTCGATGGCCGGTAACGCTAACCCGCTGACCATTTATGGCCCCGCGGGTATTCAGGAATTCGTTGAAACCACGCTGCGCCTGAGCGGCTCGTGGACCGATTATCCGCTGGAGGTGTTAGAGATCGGCGAGGGTCTGGTGTTCGATGACGGAGATTACCTGGTGCGCGCTTACCCGCTTAACCATCCGGTGGAATGCTACGGCTATCGCGTTGAGGAGCATGACAAGCCCGGGGCGCTGAACGCCGCCGCGTTGCAGGCCGATGGAGTGAAACCTGGCCCGCTGTTCCAGCGTCTGAAGCACGGCGAGACCGTCACGCTGGAAGACGGGCGCGTCATCAACGGTCAGGATTACCTCGCCCCACCGCAGCCGGGCAAAAAACTGGCTATTTTTGGGGATACCGCCCCCTGCCCTTCGGCGCTCAGGCTTGCCAGAGGTGTAGATGTGATGGTGCATGAGGCGACGCTGGAAGCGGCGATGGAAGAAAAAGCCAACAGTCGAGGGCACAGCTCTACGCGTCAGGCGGCGCAGCTGGCACGTGAGGCTGGCGTCCGGAAACTGATTGTTACTCACGTCAGCTCACGCTATGACGTCCGCGGCGCTGAAAGCCTGCTGGCAGAGTGCCGGGAAGTATTTCCGGCATGCGAGCTGGCGGAAGATTTTGCTCAGGTCAGCGTTTAGTCCTTCATTTTTCCCTCAACGTGCCGATAACGATTAAAAGGCCAGCATTTCTCTTGAGGGTAGAATGGATAATTTCCAGAAAGATATTGATGACAGGGCAAACCTGACCCTGTCCAACCGTTTTGAACTGTTGCTGTTCCGTCTTGGCACCTCTCTGAACGAAAATAAATCCGAGCTGTTCGGCATCAACGTATTCAAATTGCGCGAAATTGTGCCGATGCCGACCTTCACCAAACCGGCGGGAATGAAGTCTCCGCTGATGGGGATGGTGAACATTCGTGACCAGGTGATCCCGGTGATCGATCTGGCCGCCGTCGCCGGCTGCAAACCAGCCACCGGGCTGAACATCCTGCTGATCACCGAATATGCCCGCAGCGTGCAGGCGTTTGCCGTAGAATCGGTGGAAAACATCATGCGTCTGGACTGGAAGCAGGTGCACGCCGCGGAAACCGCCGTCAGCGGTCGCTACATCACCAGCATTGCCTGTCTGGACGAGAAGACCGATACCAACGATCTGGCGATGGTGCTGGACGTGGAGCAGATCCTGTACGACATCACCCCGGCGAACCACGATCTGCACGCCACCCATCTGGAAACCACCAAATTCAACATCAAGCCTGGCTCTGTCGCGATTGTTGCAGAAGATTCAAAAGTAGCGCGCTCAATGCTGGAGAAGGGATTGCAGGCGATGGAGATCCCGGCCCAGCTGCATATCACCGGCAAAGACGCGTGGGAGAAAATCACTCAGCTGGCCGCGCAGGCACAGGCCGAGGGCGTTCCCGTTACCGATAAGATTGCCCTGGTATTAACCGACCTCGAAATGCCGGAGATGGACGGATTTACGCTGACGCGAAAAATCAAATCCGACCCGGTACTGAAAGATATTCCGGTGGTGATCCACTCGTCTCTTTCCGGCAACGCGAACGAAGATCATATTCGCAAAGTGAAGGCGGACGGCTATGTGGCGAAGTTTGAGCTGAACGAGCTGTCGTCGGTAATTGAAGAGGTGCTGGACCGCTCGATGAAGAAGATTGACGGGCCGTTGATTAGCCGCAAGCAGCTGGCTTAGTCGGGTGGCGCTACGCTTACCCGACCTACAGGACCCGTAGGCCCTGCAAGCGTAGCGCCGCAGGGCAATAAAAAAGGCAACTTTCGTTGCCTTTTTGCTTTCACCTTACATCAGCGGCATCGCGCGCTGCACGATATCAATCAGCGGCTGCGGATAGATACCGAAGATCAGCACCAGCAGCGCGGAGATGAGCACCACAATGCCCCCCGCGCTGTACTGCCAGTTAGACGGCGCATCGCGGTTGAGCTGCTGAGGCGCGCTCAGGTACAGGCTCACCGCTACGCGCAGGTAGTAGTAGAGACCAATCGCGGAGCCGATAACGACACCCGCCGTCAGCCACCACAGACCCGCCTGCACACCGACGGCCAGCACGTAGAACTTACCGATAAAGCCCAGCGTCATCGGGATACCCGCCAGAGAGAGCATCATCACAGTCATTACCGCAGACAGAATCGGACGGTGCCAGAACAGACCACGGTAGGAGAACAGGGAATCCGCATCCGGGCCACGGTACGGGCTGGACATCAGGCTCACCACGCCGAACGCGCCGAGGCTGCTAAACAGGTAACCGGCCAGATAGACGCCCACAGTTTCCATCGACATCTCACCGCTTTGCAGCGCAATCAGCGCCACCAGCAGGTAACCCAGATGGGAGATAGAGGAGTAGCCCAGCAGACGCTTGATGTTGGTCTGGCTCAGCGCCATCAGGTTACCGAAGATGATGGACACGAACGCGATAATGCCCAGCACCACGCGGACCGCTTCGCTGTCACCCACCGGGGCGTACAGGAACAGACGCATGACCACACCGAAGATAGCGATTTTGCTCGCCGTCGCCAGGAAGGTCGAGACCGGTGCAGGGGCACCCTGGTATACGTCTGGCGTCCACAGGTGGAACGGAACCAGTGAAAGTTTAAAGCCAAGGCCAACAATCATCATGCCCAGACCAGCCAGCAGCAGCGGCTCATGCATCATGCCGTCGCCAAGGCTCTTACCGAGCGCCATGAAGGAGAGATTACCCGTCTGTGCGTACAGCAGCGCGATACCAAACAGCAGGAACGACGACGCGGCAGCAGACAGGATCGTGTACTTGATTGCCGCTTCCAGAGAGCGCTTCTGGCGGAAAGCGTAACCAATCAGGCCGAACAGCGGGAGTGAGATCAGCTCAATACCGAGGAACAGCGCGGCCAGGTGGTTCGCGTTCGCCAGCAGAATACCGCCCAGTGCGGCAATCAGTACCAGCAGGTAAAACTCTTCTTTGTTGTCGTTGTAACCTTCGAGCCACGGGTACGCAAAGGTACAGGTTGCCAGGCTCGCCAGCAGCACCAGACCGGTGTAGAGCATGGCGTAACCGTCAACGCGCATCAGCGGCGTGACGTCCATCGCTCCCGCCTGGCCAACAAACCAGAGGGAAACTAACGCAGCGTTCAGACCCAGAACGGACAGGGTCGCATTCAGGAAGTGATTGCGTCGCCACGCAATGGAGAGCATCACAACCACCACCGTCAATCCGACGATCAGCAGCGGTAGCAGCGCGATCAGTTGTTGTGGAGTTATTGTCATGGCGAATTACGGCCTTGTAGTAGAAGCAGAATTAACAAACCACTGCTGGATGTTACCCATCGCGGAGTGCGAGGTATCCAGAATCGGCTGCGGATAGAAGCCCAACAGCACCAGCAGTACGACCAGCAGCAGGATGATGAACAGCTCACGCAGCGACATCCCCGGCAGTTCTTGTGCAGCAATTTCACTCTTCGCTTTACCGAAGTAAGCGCGGTGCAGCATCGCCAGCGAGTACACGGAGGCAAATACCAGACCAAAGGTGGAGATGACGGTGATCGTCGGTACCACGTTGAAGCTGCCGAACAGGATCATAAACTCGCCGACGAAGTTACCGGTACCCGGCATACCCAGAGTCGCCACCGCGAAGAACATGGAGAGCGCCGGCAGCCATTTCATTTTGCCCCACAGGCCGCCCATCATACGCATGTCGCGGGTATGCAGACGTTCGTACAGCTGACCACACAGGATGAAGAGACCGGCAGCAGACAGGCCGTGCGCAATCATCTGGATCACCGCCCCCTGGTACGCCAGCTGGCTGCCGGTGTAGATGGCAATCAGCACGAAGCCCATGTGGGAAACGGAGGTATAGGCAATCAGACGTTTGATGTCGTACTGCGTGAAGGCCATCCATGCACCGTAGAAGATACCGATCACGCCCAGCCACATGGCAATCGGCGCGAACTCTGCAGAGGCGTTCGGGAACAGCGGCAGGGAGAAACGCAGCAGACCGTAGGCCGCCGTTTTCAGCAAGATACCCGCCAGGTCAACGGAACCCGCCGTTGGCGCCTGAGAGTGCGCGTCCGGCAGCCAGCCGTGCAGCGGTACGACCGGCATTTTCACCGCGAAGGCGATGAAGAAGCCGAGCATCAGCAGGTATTCCACACCGTGAGACATCGGGGTCTTCAGCAGGTCTTCGTAGTTGAAGGTCCAGACGCCGGTCGCATTGTAATGCACAAATACCAGCGCCAGGATGGCAATCAGCATCACCAGACCACTCGCCTGGGTATAGATGAAGAACTTGGTGGCCGCCGTGATACGCGTTTTACCGTCGGATGCCTTGTGGCCCCACAGCGCGATCAGGAAGTACATCGGCACCAGCATCATCTCCCAGAAGAAGAAGAACAGGAACATGTCGATGGCCAGGAACACGCCGATCACGCCGCCCAGGATCCACATCAGGTTCAGGTGGAAGAAGCCCTGGTATTTTTCGATTTCTCGCCAGGAGCAGAGTACCGCCAGAACGCCGAGCAGACCGGTCAGCACCACCATCAGCAGCGACAGACCGTCAATCGCGAGGTGGATCGTAATACCAAAACGTGGGATCCACGGCAGAATGAACTCAGACTGCCACTGCGGAAGGCCCGCGGACTGGGTCAGTGAGTAGCCACCCTGCAACCAGAGTTGCAGACCAAGCGCGAGCGTCAATCCCATGGTGATCAGCGCGATCCAGCGCGGCATCTTCACGCCAAAGCGTTCAGTCTGCCAGCACAGGAAGCCGCCGATGAAGGGAATTAATATTAGCCAGGGTAGTAACATGGCGATTTTTATTCCTTGTTAAAGTCCCTCAGGGACCGATTTTCAACGAATTCGACAAAATTCACGTTTGAGTGCGGGGCCTTTTGCCCGGTGGCGCTTCGCTTACCGGGCCTACGGTCCGTAGGTCGGGTAAGCGCTAGCGCCACCCGACAATCCCCGCTAACTCAAAATCAACGCAACACCATCAGCAGCGCCAGTATGACAACCGCACCGATGCTCATGGACGCCACATACCAGCGCAGATAACCGTTCTCGCTGAACAGCAGGCCTTTACCTGCAAAGCGAGAGAGGATCGCCGGGATATTCATCAGGCTGTTCAGTGGATCGCGCTTCAGCAGCCACGCAATGCCCAGGAACGGCTTCACGAAGATCATGTCGTACAGCCAGTCGAAGCCCCATGCGTTGTACCACCAGGTGCCCAGCAGACGGCCCGGCGCGCTGTTGGCAACGGCAGTCACCAGCGTGCGTTTGCCCAGCCACAGCCATGCGGCAATCAGGATGCCCGCGATAGCCACTACGCCGGAGGTGATTTCAAGCGTCAGAACGCGACCGTGCTCAAGCTCGGTTGTCGCCGGCAGTACGCCCTGCAACGGTGGCACAATCATCGCGCCAACGAAGGTGGACAGGACCAGCAGCACAATCAGCGGCAGGTGGTGGGTAATCCCCTTCCCTGCGTGAGCGTGAATTTGTTCTTTACCGTGGAAGACGATGAAAATCATACGGAAGGTGTACAGGGAGGTCATAAACGCACCGACCAGACCCGCAACCATCAGATTGATATGACCATTCGCCATGGCGCCCGCCAGGATTTCGTCCTTACTGAAGAAGCCTGCGGTGATCAGCGGCAGTGCCGCCAGCGCCGCGCCGCCTACCAGGAAGCAGACATACACCAGCGGGATAGACTTACGCAGTCCGCCCATTTTGAAGATGTTCTGCTCGTGGTGGCAGGCCAGAATCACCGAACCGGATGAGAGGAACAGCAGCGCTTTAAAGAACGCGTGCGTCATCAGGTGGAAAATGGCCGCGTCCCACGCCTGAACGCCCAGCGCCAGGAACATGTAACCAATCTGGCTCATGGTGGAGTACGCGAGCACGCGTTTGATGTCGGTCTGCACCAGCGCGGCAAAGCCAGCCAGCACCAGCGTAACCGCACCGACGATACCCACCAGATGCAGAATTTCCGGGGTCATCAGGAACAGGCCATGGGTACGCGCAATCAGGTAGACACCGGCGGTAACCATGGTTGCGGCGTGGATCAACGCGGAGACAGGGGTTGGACCCGCCATGGCGTCGGCCAGCCATGTCTGCAACGGCAGCTGCGCGGATTTACCCACAGCGCCACCCAGCAGCATCAGCGTTGCCCACCACAGCATGTTGTTGCCTGCTTCGAAGTGCGCCGGCGCCAGTTCCACCATTTCGCGGAAGTTTAGCGTGCCCAGTTCGTTGTAGAGAATGAACAGCGCGAAAGCGAGGAACACGTCACCCACGCGGGTCACGACGAACGCTTTCATGGCCGCTGCTCCATTCTTCGGATCGGTATAGTAGAAACCGATCAGCAGGTAAGAACACAGACCCACGCCTTCCCAGCCCAGATACATCAGCAGCAGGTTATCGGCCAGGACCAGAACCACCATGCTGGCGATAAACAGGTTGGTGTAGGCGAAGAAGCGGGAGTATCCCTCTTCACCGCGCATGTACCAGGAGGCGAACATGTGGATCAGGAAGCCGACGCCGGTGACCACGGAGAGCATGGTCAGAGACAGACCATCCAGCACCAGGTTGAAACCGATGTTGAAGTTACCGACCGACATCCAGTTCCACAGCGGTACGCTGTAGGCCTGACGTCCATTGTTAAAGAAGTCGATACCCGCATACGCTGTGACCAGCGCAGCCAGGCCGATAGAGCCAATGCCCACGGTGGCAGACAGATTCTCAGACCAGCGGCCGCGAGAAAACGCCAGCAGCACGAAGCCAATCAGCGGAAAAATAATGGTTAAGGCAAGCATGTTCATCCACGCAACTCACTTACTGAATCGATGTTCAGGTTCTGGCGGCGACGATGGAGCTGTAGCAACAGCGCCAGGCCAATACTCGCTTCAGCAGCCGCGAGGCTGATGGCGAGAATGTACATCACCTGACCATCGGTCTGGCCCCAGTAGCTACCGGCGACCACAAAGGCCAGCGCGGAAGCGTTGATCATGATTTCCAGACCGATCAGCATAAACAGCAGATTGCGGCGGATAACCAGACCGGTTAAGCCCAGAACGAATAAAATCGCAGCGAGGATCAGTCCATGTGTTAAGGGGATCATGCGCGTTCCTCCGTTTTTCTTTTCGCGCGGTCGTCAGTGCGGTTGCTCAGCACCTCGCCGACACGCTCTTCGCGGCCAACGTGGAAGGCCACAACCAGACCCGCCAGCAGCAGCATTGAGGCCAGCTCAACCGCCAGAACGTACGGACCAAACAGGGTGATACCCACGGCTTTCGCGCTGATTGGCGTCCCGTCGATACCCTGGTCGTTGACGCCCAGAATGGCGTAAACAATCACCGCCAGCATTATGGCCGACAGAATCGCCGGGCCAATCCACACCTGCGGTTTTAACCACTGACGTTCCTGCTCAATTTCAGAGCCGCCCAGGTTCAGCATCATCACCACGAACACAAACAGCACCATGATGGCCCCGGCGTAGACGATGATTTCCAGCGCACCAGCGAAGTGCGCGCCCAGCGCAAAGAACACCCCGGAAATAGCCAGCAGCGAAATGATTAAATACAGCAGCGCATGCACCGGATTGGTGTGCGTGATCACTCGCAGCGTAGCCAGGATGGCGATAAGGCCACAGATATAAAAAGCGAATTCCATTGCCCTCTCCTTACGGTAACAGGCTCTTGACGTCGATAGGCTTAGCTTCGTTCTCTGCTTCGCCTTTATCTTTGCCGTCGATTGCCATACCCGCCATCCGGTAGAAGTTATATTCCGGGTATTTGCCCGGACCGGAAATCAGCAGATCCTCTTTCTCGTACACCAGATCCTGACGCTTGTACTCACCCAGCTCGAAGTCTGGAGTCAGCTGAATCGCCGTGGTTGGGCACGCTTCTTCACACAGACCGCAGAAAATGCAGCGTGAGAAGTTGATGCGGAAGAACTCAGGGTACCAGCGGCCGTCTACCGTCTCTGCTTTTTGCAGAGAGATACAGCCCACCGGACACGCTACCGCACACAGGTTACAGGCAACGCAACGCTCGGAACCGTCCGGGTCGCGCGTCAGCACGATACGTCCACGGTAGCGCGGCGGCAGATATACCGGCTCTTCCGGGTACATCCGGGTTTCGCGTTTGGCAAACGCATGCAGGCCGATCATCCAGATACTGCGTACCTGAGTGCCGAAACCTACCAATAATTCTTTTAAGGTCATGATCTCAAAGCCCCTTATGGCTGCTGCCAGAGAATGACAGCCGCCGTTACCAACAAGTTGACGAGCGTCAGCGGCAGGCACACTTTCCAGCCGAAGGACATTACCTGGTCATAACGCGGACGCGGTAACGCTGCGCGAATCAAAATGAACATCATCATGAAGAACGCGGTTTTCAGCGCGAACCAGATGAACGGCGGTAAGAACGGGCCATGCCAGCCACCAAAGAACAGCGTTACCATCAACGCGGAAATGGTGACGATACCGATGTACTCGCCCACGAAGAACAGACCGAACTTCATACCGGAATATTCAATGTGGTAACCGTCGGCCAGTTCCTGTTCGGCTTCTGGCTGGTCAAACGGGTGACGGTGACATACCGCCACGCCCGCGATGGCAAAGGTAATAAACCCAAAGAACTGCGGGATAACGTTCCAGATGTCGGCCTGGTTGTTGACGATGTCGGTCATGTTAAATGAGCCGGCCTGCGCCACCACGCCCATCAGAGAGAGACCCAGGAACACTTCGTAGCTCAGCGTCTGCGCGGAAGCACGCATCGCACCCAGCAGCGAGTATTTGTTGTTACTGGACCAGCCTGCGAACAGCACCGCGTAAACCGCGAGCCCTGCCATCATCAGGAAGAACAGAATGCCGATGTTCAGGTCAGCCACCACCCAGGTCGGGCTGACCGGAACGATAGCAAACGCAAGCAGCAGCGAGGTGAAGGCAATCATCGGCGCCAGCGTAAAGATCACGCGGTCCGAGAAGCGCGGAACCCAGTCCTCTTTAAAGAACATCTTGATCATGTCCGCGACCAGCTGGAGTGAACCACCCCAGCCCACGCGGTTCGGTCCGTAACGGTTCTGGAACAGACCGAGCAAACGACGTTCACCAAAGCTCATGAACGCGCCGCAGGTGACGACCACCAGCAGAATCACAACCGCTTTCAGAATGCTCAGCAGGATGTCGATAAGATCCGGTGTTAACCAACTCATGCTTTTGCCTCCTGAAGGTTATCAAGATGCGCACCCGCCAGGACCGGCGCGATGCCAGGCATACCCATCGGCAGACCCACCTGCCCTGCTGACAGGCGTTCAGAAATAATCAGCGGCAGGCTGATTGTCTGGCCGTCGTAGCTAAAGGCAATGTTCGCACCCGCGTTAACGCCAAGCTTCGCGGCATCCGCCGGGTTGAGCTTGATGTACGGCTGCGGCATACGCTGCTGGAATACCGGAGAACGCTGGGACATTTCGTCGCTACCGAACAGATGGTAGTACGGTGCAATACGCCAGTGACCTTCCTGCGCCTGGAAGCTCGCCGGAACGGTGGTGAAGAAGTCCAGATCGGTTTCGGAGGCTTCAATCAGACGCACGCCCGGATCGCCGTGGCGCAGGTGACCACCCACTTCAGCCTGGAACTTGTTCCATGCCTGCGGGGAGTTCCAGCCCGGTGCCCATGCAAACGGGATTTGCGAACGCGGCGCAGACGGCTGGTTGTTCCCTTCCATCGAGAAGGCAAACATGGTGTCTTTATCCTGCGGCTGACGCGGTTCGTGCACGCTGATGTTGGCGCGCATCGCGGTACGACCGCTGTAGCGGTGCGGCTCACGCGCCAGTTTCTGGCCGCGAATGCGGAAGCTTGCGTCAGGCGCGGCGTCTTTAATGCCCGCCAGCTGAGGCAGTTTCTCAACAACCGCGTCGATAACGTGGTCGAGCTGCGTCCAGTCCACTTCACGGCTCTGCACGGTGCTGTGCAGAGAGTGCAGCCAGCGCCAGCTTTCCAGCATCACAGTGTTGCTGTCGTAGTAGGCCGGGTCATAAACCTGGAAGAAACGCTGGGCGCGGCCTTCGTTGTTGATCACCGTCCCGTCGCTTTCTGCGAAGCTTGCCGCAGAGAGCACGAGGTGCGCTTTGTCCATGATCGCGGTGCGCTGATGGTCGATAACCATCACCAGCGGCGCTCTGGAGAGCGCGGCGTCAACGCGAGCGGCAGAAGCATGGCGATGCAGGTCGTTTTCCAGCACCACAACGGCGTCAGCGGCACCGGATTCCAGTTCGCTTAACGCGACTTCCAGCGAGCCGCCGCCAATCATACCCAGACCGATGCTGTTCACCGCACGGGCAATCATAGTCACACCGACGTCAGTGCCACGGCCCTTCAGGGCTTTGGCAACGTTCGCTGCGGCCTGAATGATTTCAGCGCTACCGGCGTTGGTACCGGAAATAATCAGAGGTTTCTTCGCCCCCGCCAGTGCCTGAACAATCACGTCGACCTTGTTTTGCAGGTCGCGATCCAGTTCAACGGCCGGCGAGTTGCTGTCCAGCCCGTGGGCAATGGCAAAGCCGAGGCGCGCCTGATCTTCAACCGGCGCGCAGTAGGTCCACGCGGCGATATCGTCCAGACGGGTGTTGTCGACGTTAGTCACAAACAGAGGATGCTTCGCGCGCTGACCGATGTTGAGGATGGCCGCAATCTGCCAGTCAGCCACTTTCTGCGCCGCTGCCATTTCACGTGCTTTGCCTTTCACCGCCTGACGAACCGCCAGGGCAGCGCGTGCGCCAGTCTGCGTCAGGTCTTCACCCAGCACCAGAACCGCATCATAAGATTCGATTTCGCGCAGCGCAGGCGTATGAATGCCGCCTTCACGCAGCACTTTCAGCACCAGCTGGAGACGTTCCTGCTCGCCCTGGGCGATACCGGTGTAGAAGTTTTCCGCCCCAACCAGCTCGCGCAGCGCGAAGTTGCTTTCGATGCTGGCGCGCGGGGAGCCGATGCCGATCACTTTCTTCGACTGACGCAGAATATCCGCCGCGCCCTGCATCGCCTGCTCAGCGTTGAGGGTAATGACGTCATCGCCACGGCGCTGAACCGGCTGACGCGGACGGTCTTTCAGGTTCACATAGCCATAGCCGAAACGACCGCGGTCGCAGAGGAAGTAGTGGTTAACGGTACCGTTGTAACGGTTTTCGATACGACGTAGTTCGCCGTAGCGCTCGCCTGGGCTGGTGTTACAGCCAAGGGAACACTGCTGGCAGATGCTTGGCGCAAACTGCATGTCCCATTTACGGTTGTAACGTTCAGAGTGGGTTTTATCCGTGAATACGCCGGTCGGACAGATTTCTACCAGGTTACCGGAGAATTCGCTTTCCAGCGTACCGTCTTCCGGACGACCGAAGTAGACGTTGTCATGCGCGCCATATACGCCCAGATCCTGTCCGTCTGCATAATCTTTGTAGTAACGCACGCAGCGGTAGCAGGCGATGCAGCGGTTCATTTCGTGAGAGATGAACGGCCCCAGATCCTGGTTACGGTGGGTACGCTTGGTAAAGCGATAGCGACGGAAGCTGTGACCGGTCATGACGGTCATATCCTGAAGGTGGCAGTTACCGCCCTCCTCACACACCGGACAGTCGTGCGGGTGGTTGGTCATCAACCACTCCACCACGCTTTCACGGAACTGTTTGGCTTCTTCGTCATCAATCGAAATAAAGGTGCCTTCGGCGGCTGGCGTCATACAGGACATCACCAGGCGACCACGCGTGTCTTCCGCGTTTTGATATTGCTTCACCGCACACTGGCGGCAAGCACCGACGCTGCCCAGCGCCGGATGCCAGCAAAAGTACGGAATATCGAGGCCAAGAGACAGACAAGCTTCCAGCAGGTTGTCCGCCCCGTTGACTTCGTATTCTTTGCCGTCTACATGAATCGTAGCCATTAGCATGCTTCCAGTTGGCTCGGCCGAAACCGAGCGTTAATCAAAATTCTGTTTTTACCAGCGCGCTTTCAGCAGGTTCGGCTGAATACCATTGATCGAATGGGTATTGCTGAACGGCTGCTTGATGCCTGCTTCGAATTCGTCGCGGAAATATTTAATCGCGCTTTGCAGCGGCTCGACGGCGCCCGGTGCGTGGGCACAGAAGGTTTTACCCGGCCCTAAGAATCGACACAGTTGCTCAAGTGTCTCGATATCGCCAGGCTGGCCTTCGCCACGTTCGATAGCACGCAGGATCTTCACGCTCCACGGCAGACCATCACGGCACGGTGTACACCAGCCGCAGGACTCGCGGGCGAAGAACTCTTCCAGGTTACGCACCAGGGATACCATGCCGATCTCGTGGTCGACGGCCATCGCCAGCGCGGTACCCAGACGGCTGCCTGCTTTACCAATGCTTTCGAACTCCATTGGCAGGTCAAGATGGGCTTCGGTCAGGAAGTCCGTCCCTGCCCCACCCGGCTGCCAGGCTTTGAATTTCAGGCCATCGCGCATGCCGCCGGCGTAGTCTTCAAGAATTTCGCGTGCGGTGGTGCCGAACGGCAGCTCCCAGACGCCAGGGTTCTTCACGCGACCGGAGAAGCCCATCAGCTTGGTACCGGCATCTTTGCTTGAGGAGATGCCCTGATACCACTCCACGCCGTTCGCGAGGATCGCCGGGACGTTGCACAGGGTTTCGACGTTGTTGACGCAGGTCGGTTTACCCCACACGCCGGAGCTTGCCGGGAACGGTGGCTTGGAGCGCGGGTTCGCGCGGCGGCCTTCCAGGGAGTTAATCAGCGCGGTTTCTTCACCGCAGATATAACGCCCGGCACCGGTGTGCACGAACAGCTCGAAGTCAAACCCAGTGCCCAGGATGTTTTTACCCAGCAGACCGGCTTCAGTGGCTTCGGCAATCGCGCGACGCAGGTTTTCAGCCGCTTCGATGTATTCACCGCGCAGGAAGATGTAGCCACGGTACGCTTTCAGCGCGAACGCGGAGATCAGCATGCCTTCCACCAGCAGGTGCGGCAGCTGTTCCATCAGCAGGCGGTCTTTATAGGTACCCGGCTCCATCTCATCGGCGTTACACAGCAGGTAACGGATGTTCATGGATTCATCTTTCGGCATCAGGCTCCACTTCAGACCGGTGGAGAAGCCCGCGCCGCCGCGGCCTTTCAGGCCAGACTCTTTCACCGCGTTAACGATGTCGTCCGGCGCCATGCCGCCAAGGGCTTTACGCGCGCCGGCATAGCCGTTTTTGCTCTGATATTCGTCGAGCCAGACCGGCTGTTTGTCATCACGCAGACGCCAGGTCAGCGGATGCGTCTCAGCAGTACGAATTACAGTTTTCATTTGTACTGCTCCAGCAGGTCAGGAATCGCTTCCGGCGTCAGATGGCTGTGAGTGTCCTCATCAATCATCATGGTCGGCCCCTTGTCGCAGTTACCCAGGCAGCAGGTTGGCAGCAGAGTAAAGCGTCCGTCGAAGGTGGTCTGGCCCGGCTTGATATTGAGTTTCTTCTCAATCGCAGCCTGAATGCCCTGATAACCGGTGATGTGGCAGACCACGCTGTCACAGTAGCGGATCACATGGCGGCCTACCGGCTGACGGAAGATCTGGCTGTAGAACGTGGCTACGCCTTCTACGTCACTTGCCGGAATGCCCAGCACTTTTGCGATCTCGTAGATCGCCCCATCCGGCACCCAACCACGCTGTTTCTGTACGATTTTCAGCGCTTCAATGGACGCCGCACGCGGGTCTTCGTAGTGGTGCATCTCGTGCTCAATGGCGGCACGCTCTGCTTCACTCAGCTCAAAAGCCTCGGTTTGTGGTTGTTGATTCTCGTGCATAATTAGCGGTCCACATCTGACATAACAAAATCGATACTACCCAGATACACAATCAGGTCGGAGACCAGACTGCCGCGAATGGCGGCCGGGATCTGCTGCAAGTGCGCGAAGCTTGGCGTACGCACGCGGGTGCGGTAGCTCATGGTGCTGCCGTCGCTGGTGAGGTAGTAGCTGTTGATACCCTTGGTCGCTTCAATCATCTGGAAGGATTCCTGTGCCGGCATGACCGGGCCCCAGGAAACTTGCAGGAAGTGGGTGATCAGGGTTTCGATATGTTGCAGCGTGCGCTCTTTCGGTGGCGGCGTCGTCAGCGGGTGATCCGCCTTGAACGGGCCTTCCGGCATGTTGTTGAGGCACTGCTCAAGGATGCGCAGGCTCTGGCGCAGCTCTTCCACTTTCAGCATCACGCGGGTGTAGCAGTCGGATACGCCGCCGCCAACCGGGACTTCAAAGTCGAAGTTCTCGTAACCAGAGTAAGGACGCGCTTTACGCACGTCGAAATCAATCCCGGTCGCACGCAGGCCAGCACCTGTGGTTCCCCACTCCAGCGCTTCTTTCGCGCCGTAGGCAGCAACGCCCTGGGAACGGCCTTTCAGGATGGAGTTACGCAGCGCGGCTTTCTCGTAAGACGCCAGACGTTTTGGCATCCAGTCGAGGAATTCACGCAGCAGACGGTCCCAGCCGCGCGGCAGATCGTGCGCCACACCGCCGATGCGGAACCAGGCCGGGTGCATACGGAAACCGGTAATCGCTTCCACCAGATCGTAGATTTTCTGACGGTCGGTAAAGGCGAAGAAGACCGGCGTCATCGCGCCGACGTCCTGAATGAACGTCGAGATGTACAGCAGGTGGCTGTTAATACGGAACAGTTCAGACAGCATCACGCGAATCACGTTAACGCGATCCGGGACGGTGATGCCTGCCAGCTTCTCAACGGCCAGCACGTATGGCATTTCGTTCACGCAGCCGCCGAGGTATTCGATACGGTCGGTGTACGGAATGTAGCTGTGCCAGGACTGACGCTCGCCCATCTTCTCGGCACCACGGTGGTGATAGCCGATGTCAGGCACGCAGTCGACAATCTCTTCGCCGTCAAGCTGAAGAATAATACGGAATGCACCGTGCGCAGACGGGTGGTTTGGACCGAGGTTGAGGAACATGAAGTCCTCGTTTTCGGTGCCGCGCTTCATGCCCCAGTCTTCCGGCTTGAAGGTCAGCGCTTCCATCTCCAGATCCTGCTTGGCTTTGGTCAGCTCAAACGGGTCGAATTCGGTGGCGCGTGCCGGGTAGTCTTTACGCAGCGGGTGGCCGGTCCAGGTCTGCGGCATCATGATGCGCGTCAGATGCGGGTGACCGTCGAAGGTCATGCCGAACATTTCCCAGGTTTCACGCTCGTACCAGTTGGCGTTCGGGAAAAGTTTGGTGATCGTCGGCAGATGCATGTCGTTTTCAGACAATGCCACCTTGAGCATGATATCCGTGTTGCGGTCTATTGAGATCAGGTGGTAGAAAACGGAAAAATCCGCAGCAGGGAGACCCTGGCGGTGCGTTCTCAGACGTTCGTCCATGCCGTGTAAGTCAAACAGCATGACGTAAGGTTTTGGCAATTTCTTGAGGAAATCGACAACCTCCAGTAATTGCTCACGCTTCACCCAAACAACGGGTACCCCGGTGCGGGTGGCCTGAACAGTAAAGGCATCCGGCCCAAAACGGTTGCGCAGTTCGCCAATGACGGGGTCATCGAGATGATCCCGGGTCTGCCAGGCGGCTTCTTGCGCGGTTAAGTCGGTCATATTGTTCACCATTGCAAATGGTCCGTGGTGACTGTTAAGCCTGGCTTCGCGCTATTTGAGTAGTGATATGCGAAGGTGTTCTCCAGGCCCACAGGCGCAAATTAAATTTCGTCAGGCGTACGCAGGTTGGTGACGGCAATACGTTCACCACGTTTACGCTCGCGCTCAGACTGCATGTTCGCGCGATAGACACCCTGATCGCCAACAACCCATGAAAGCGGGCGGCGTTCTTTACCAATTGACTCCTGGAGCAGCATCAGCGCCTGCATATAGGCCTCTGGACGCGGCGGGCAGCCCGGGATGTACACATCCACCGGAATGAACTTATCAACGCCCTGCACAACGGAATAAATGTCGTACATACCGCCGGAGTTTGCACATGCGCCCATGGAGATAACCCATTTTGGCTCCAGCATCTGGTCATAAAGACGCTGAATAACTGGTGCCATCTTGGTAAAGCAGGTCCCGGCCACCACCATCAGGTCAGCCTGACGTGGAGAAGCACGCAGTACCTCGGCCCCAAAACGCGCAACGTCATGCACCGCAGTGAATGACGTCACCATTTCAACGTAGCAGCAAGAAAGGCCAAAGTTGTATGGCCAGATGGAGTTCTTACGACCCCAGTTGACCATGTCGTGCATGGCATGTTCGAGCTTGCCCATGTACACGCTTTTGTTGACTTCTTGCTCCAGGGGGTCGGTTACGATCTCCTGTTTTTGCAGGGGGTAACGGTCATTCTCACCGTTAGGATCTATGCGGGTGAGCGTATAATCCATCTTATTGCCTCGCTGTTACTGCTGACGATTAGAGATACTGTTTTCCGGGTTGATGTGTTCACGGCGTGAACGCACAGGTGTCCAGTCCAGCGCGCCAATACGCACCAGATAAACCAGACCGGCCAGTAACACTAAAATGAAAATTGCGGCCTCGACAAAGCCCACCCAACCACTTTCGCGAATGGAGGTAGACCACGCGAAGAGGTAAAGCGCTTCCACGTCAAAAATGACGAAGAACATGGCTACCAGGTAGAACTTGGCAGACAGGCGTAAGCGAGCGGTACCTACTGAATCAATACCTGATTCGAAAGGTGTGTTTTTGTGCCTTGCGCGGGCGCGACCGCCCAGGAACCAGCCGCCGACTAACATCAGGCAGCACAGGCCAATGGCTACAATAAGAAAGATTGCGAATGCCCAGTGATGAGCGATGACTTCTGTGGATGTTGACATACTCATTGCTTACTCATCAAAAGTGATACCGACGACACTGCTCTTGCTGGCAGATGGGCATCACATCGATTCATGGGGAGGAACAAAATAACCTTACACTAACTGTCAGAAGTGAGACATAGACAGCAAAATGATGGGGTTTTTTACTCCTTTCTATAACCTTTTGTCAACTTTAACAAAGGTTTCTTCACATTAAATTACAACGTGCGATTCTCATTAACATTTGGTGCCCTTTAACCCTGGTGGGTACATGACTTTCCGTCAAATGCATCTTGTTGAATCGTGTCCGTTTTGGAAGTAAAAAAAATAACCCTCCTATTTTGACAGGATTTGCCAACGATTCCTCCCCCCAAATGGGAGTATTTTCTTGATCTGAGACACGCTTTTGTTAATTCAATCAAAAAAACAGCAACATATTTCCTGTTTTTTTAACATCGGCGGGGTATGAGGTAAGTTAGAACAGGTATTGTTTACATCTTAACCAAAAACATTTTCTGCATTGATAAATAAGCGGTATTTGCTTTATCCCTGCTCCGTTCACGGTTATGAATAGCAAAAAAAACCACTCGCAGGAAAAAATCATGCGAGTGGCTCTTTTTTGCACTTACATTTTGTTACGAGAATTTTGAGGGAATGATCACTCAAAATCCCCTTCCACGATCAGGGAGTCGTCCCCTCCTTCGGGAGTAACAGGCGCGTACTGCCATGGATTGTGGTAGTTTTCCATTGCCTCGAACACCACTTTTGCCAGCTCGTTGTTGCTGGCGGCGTTATGGCACAGCAGGTACTCCGTATCCGGCAACGACGGGAGTCCCTCGGATTGACCCAGTACACGCAGATCGGGGCTCATCATCTCCACCGGACGGGCCGTTACGCCAAGCCCGGCCTTCACCGCCGCTCGCACTGCGGGCAAAGTTGACGCCACGTACGCCAGGCGCCATGGAATACTGGCTTCGTTGAGCGCAGCCAGCACCATATCGCGGAACGGACTCGGATCGTCCAGCAGGACCAGGGGTATCGGCTCACCTTTCTGCAATACATACTCCGCGGCACAGTACCAGTGCGTTGGAGAAGTACGCAGCGTCAGGCTGTCAAACTGGCCAGGTCGATGCGTGGTGACCACCAGGTCAACCTCGTTTTCTTTCAGCATCTCAACCATGAAGGCATTGCGTTTAACGCTAACATCCAGGGCAAGCTTCGGATAAACCGAGCTAATTCGGTTGAGAAGGAAGGGTAAAATGGTATCTGCTGATTCATCTGACGCCCCTAATGTTAACACTCCCTGAAGGTTGCTAAACATTAATGACATACAGGCTTCATCATTAAAGCGCAGTATCTTTCTGGCATAACCCAGAAGCTGAATACCATGTTCTGTTAAAAGCTTATTACGTCCATGACGCGCAAAAAGCTCTTTACCAACCAGTTGTTCCAGCCGCTGCATTTGCTGACTCACGGCGGACTGGGTACGGCAAACGGCGGCAGCAGCTGCTGCAAAAGTGTTGAGATCGGCGACCGCAACAAACGTTCTCAGCAGATCGAGGTCGAGATTCATTATCGGACGATTTGCATTTATCATATCTTTTCACTTTCAGGTTGCTCGTGCGGAGCTGCCCGGGTTGAAGCTGTGTGTAACAGTTAAGCAATTCCTTCTGAAGAGTTTCCCTCGCATCCCGGCCCGGCAGACTGCCTGACAGATAGTTATTGTACTGCGGTATATCACCAGTCAGAAATCACGTTTCATGACGTTATTTTTATTCTCTTGCGTCCAGGATATTTCGTTGTTTGCAGGTCGATGTTAATACCATAAAGAGTAAGACATGTTTTCTGCCATCTATATCGCAGCGTTGGCAACGTAGCAAGATGTGACTTACCCAATCAGCCAGAGATAATTTTAACAATAACAATCGATTAATACAGGAAAGCAGTATCCGATATACGTAACAGGCCTATCGCTATGCTGCATTCCCGAAACACATCTTAACCCAAATCCACTATATTTATAAGTCTTATTGCAATATTAAGGATTTACCGCCAATGATAAGCAACTACACTCTTTTTATTAAAATTAACGAAAGTTGCATTTTCGTCGTTAATAATAAATAAAGTTTAATTTAGATTCAGGCCATTCATTAATAACCCTTAACATTAATTTCACATGAGTAACTTTTAACCTGGCTTTGCTAATATGGCAATCGGTATCTTAGCATTCAGGTTTTACGAATGGTCACTCAGGGGGACTAATGCATCAGCCCGAATCGTCTTTTTATTTATTCCAGAATAATATTCATCTTTATATGAAATTTTTAGCACAAACAACCCAATACCCCTCTTTATCACGATAAATTCAGGCACAAAATCACTCCGTCGTTAGAGTAAGCGATCACCGCGGCATTGCCCGGTTGGACGAAATCTTCTTCTGTGCGCCCTTCAAAACGAAGCGCGGTGGGAGTACATTGTTCCGTGCTCACTTCCACGGCAGGAAGTTGCAATAATAGCGAAAAGGTTAAAGGTTCATGTCCCCTATCGAAAAATCCAGCAAGCTCGACAACGTCTGTTACGACATCCGTGGCCCGGTACTCAAAGAGGCAAAACGCCTTGAAGAGGAAGGCAATAAGGTTCTGAAACTCAACATCGGCAACCCCGCGCCATTTGGTTTTGAAGCGCCGGATGAGATCCTGGTGGATGTGATCCGTAACCTGCCCACTGCACAAGGCTACTGCGATTCAAAAGGGCTTTATTCCGCCCGTAAAGCCATCATGCAGCACTATCAGGCTCGCGGTATGCGCGACGTCACCGTTGAAGATATCTACATTGGCAACGGTGTCTCGGAGCTGATCGTTCAGGCGATGCAGGCGCTCCTGAACAGCGGCGATGAAATGCTGGTTCCTGCCCCGGATTATCCGCTGTGGACGGCTGCGGTGTCCCTGTCCAGCGGTAAAGCGGTGCACTACCTGTGCGACGAATCCTCTGACTGGTTCCCGGATCTGGATGATATTCGCGCCAAAATTACCCCGCGCACCCGGGGTATCGTGATCATTAACCCGAATAACCCGACGGGTGCGGTCTATTCAAAAGAGCTGCTGATGGAGATCGTCGAGATCGCCCGCCAGCACAACCTGATCATCTTTGCCGACGAGATTTACGACAAGATCCTGTACGACGCGGCGCAGCACCACTCTATCGCCGCGCTGGCGCCCGATCTGCTGACGGTCACCTTTAACGGACTGTCTAAAACTTACCGCGTTGCCGGTTTCCGTCAGGGCTGGATGGTACTGAACGGTCCGAAAAAACATGCGAAAGGCTACATTGAAGGGCTGGAGATGCTGGCATCCATGCGTCTGTGCGCCAACGTACCGGCGCAACATGCGATCCAGACAGCACTCGGCGGCTATCAGAGCATCAGCGAGTTTATCGTTCCAGGCGGCCGCCTGTATGAACAGCGCAACCGCGCATGGGAATTGATTAATGATATTCCGGGCGTCTCCTGCGTGAAGCCTAACGGCGCGCTGTACATGTTCCCGAAAATCGACGCGAAGCGCTTCAATATTCACGACGACCAGAAAATGGTGCTCGACTTCCTGTTGCAGGAAAAAGTGCTGCTGGTTCAGGGGACGGCGTTTAACTGGCCGTGGCCGGATCACGTGCGTATCGTCACCCTGCCGCGCGGAGACGATCTCGAGATGGCCATCAGCCGCTTCGGGCGCTTCCTCTCCGGGTACCATCAGTAACGCTGACTTTTCGCCGGGTAGCGCTGTGCTTACCCGGCCTGCAACATCCGCAAATTTGCATCTTCCCTCCCCTCCCCGCACAATGAAGTCTGTCGCAGTGAAGACATAAGGTAACCTATGAGTCAGAGTCATTTCTTTGCCCACCTCTCCCGCCTGAAACTCATCAACCGCTGGCCGCTGATGCGCAATGTGCGTACTGAAAATGTGTCTGAGCACAGTTTGCAGGTTGCCATGGTCGCGCACGCGCTGGCCGCGATTAAAAACCGCAAATTCAACGGGCAGGTGAATGCCGAACGTATCGCCCTGCTGGCGATGTATCACGATGCATCGGAAGTGCTGACCGGGGATCTGCCTACGCCGGTGAAATATTTCAACTCGCAGATTGCCCAGGAATATAAGGCCATTGAGAAGATTGCCCAGCAGAAGCTGATCGACATGGTGCCTGAAGAGCTGCGCGATATCTTCGGGCCGCTGATCGATGAGCATCAGTATACGGAAGAGGAGAAATCCCTGGTTAAGCAGGCCGATGCGCTGTGCGCCTACCTGAAGTGTCTGGAAGAGTTATCCGCCGGGAATAACGAATTTTTACTGGCAAAAACGCGTCTGGAAAAAACGCTGGAATCCCGTCGCAGCGAAGAGATGGACTACTTTATGCGCGTGTTTGTGCCGAGCTTCCATTTGTCGCTGGATGAGATTAGCCAGGATTCGCCACTCTGATTTTCGCCCAGCGGCGCTGCGCTTGCAGGGCCTACGGGGTTGTAGGCCGGGTAAGGCGTAGCCGCCACCCGGCAAAATGCTCAGAACGGAAACAGGACCGGTATCAATACCACGCACACCAACATCACCAGCACGGTGAACGGCACACCCAGCTTCACGAAATCACTGAACCTATAATTCCCGGGCCCCAGCACCAGCGTATTGACCGGGGAAGAGACCGGCGTCATAAATGCCGCGGACGCCGCCATCGCAACCATCATCGCAAACGGATACGGCGAAACGCCCATCGATTTTGCCATCGCCAGCGCAATGGGCGCCATCAGCACCGCCGTTGCGGTATTGGAGATGAACAAACCAATGGTGGCGCACATGACGAACAGGCAAACCATCATCAGGTACGGACCATATCCCCCTCCCGCGTCCATTAAGCCTTTCACGATCAAATCCACCCCGCCGGTTTTCTGTAGCGCCAGGGCGAAGGGCATCATCCCGACGATGAGAATGATGCTCGGCCAGTGAATCGCTTTGTAAGCGCTTTCGGCGTCAATACAGCGGAATTTGCCCATTAACAGACAGGCGATTATCGCCGCCACCGGGTTAGGGATCTCGTCCGTCAGCATCAGCGCGACCATCAATACCAGGCAAAAAATCGCATGGGGCGCCTGGCTGTGCGCCGGTGATGCATCGTTCTCTTCAATCGGCATATTCAGCACCACAAAATCGCGGCCTTTCTGCCCGAGCTGGCTAATCAGTTTCCAGTTGCCGACCACGAGGAAGATATCCCCCAGCAGGATCGGCTCATCCACCACCGCCCCTTCAAGGGCTACGCCATCGCGCTTCAGGCCCACCACGTTGAGGCCATAGCGGGTACGAAAGCCGATTTCACGCACGGTTTTGCCCAATAACTCCGATTCCGGGATCAGCGACACCTCGGCCATTCCCACATCCAGCGCCTGGTCAGAGAAATACTCGCCGCGCAGGACCATCGGCTCCAGCAGCTGCTCGCTACAAAACTCCCGCAGATCCACGTCTGCGGTGGACATATCAATCAGCAGGACGTCACGCGCGCGAAACTCTGACACCCCGTTCACGTTAACGATCACCCGACGAAAACGACGCCAGCGCTCAACCCCGATGACGTTCGCGCCATAGCGTTCGCGTAGCTTAAGGTCATCCAGCCGCTGCCCCACCATAGGCGATCCCGGGCGGATAGCCAGACGTCGGGCACGCCCGGTCAGACGATACTCTTTAATCAGATCGCGGAAAGAGCGCCGCTTCCAGCCCTCTTTGGCTTTATCCTGCTTCTCCCCTTTCAGCGCAAAACGGGTCAATAGCATATAGATAATGCCCATAACCAGTACCACCAGCCCGATCGGCGTAACGCTGAAAAAGCTAAACCCCTCAAGCCCCTCACGGATCAGTTCGCTGTTCACGACGAGGTTCGGCGGCGTTGCGACCAGCGTCATCATGCCGCTGATGAGCCCGGCGAAGCTCAACGGCATCATCAGCCGCGACGGGGAGATCTGCATCCTCATGCAGACGCTCAGCACGACCGGAATAAAGATGGCCACGACGCCCGTAGAGCTCATAAACGCGCCCAGCCCGGCGACCGTCAGCATCAGGTAAATCAGCATTTTGGTTTCGCTGCTGCCCGCCACCTTAACCAACCACGACCCCATCATCGTCGCCACGCCGGTGCGTACCAGCCCGTCGCCAATAATAAACAGGGCGGCAATCAAAATAACGTTGGGATCGCTAAACCCGGAAAAGGCTTCCGGCAGGGAAAGGGTACCGCTCAGAACGAATGCGACAATCACAAACAGGGCGACGGCATCCATGCGCACCTTGCCCGTGGCAAAAAGAATGATGGCGATTAACAGCAGGCTCAGGACCCAAATCAGTTCACCGTTCACAACATGTCCTTGTCAGTGGAGGAGAAGCAATTCTGCCATAAAAAAGCCCCGGTAATGCGGGGCTATATCATGGGATTACATTTTTAGCGAGACGGTTACAACTCCGTCTGACGCCTTCGAGACGTCGATGGCGGTCAGGGTGTTAAGCACGAAATCCGCCTCCTCCAGCCGGGGGGAACCCGCCGGGAGGTTAACGGCAATGACGTGGCTTCCGGCGTTCAGCCCGGCCAGCACGCCTGCTGCCGCGTCTTCCACCACCACGCACTCCGCTGGCGCAAGGCCAAGCAGTTCAGCGCCGAGCAGGAACGCATCCGGTTCAGGCTTGCCGCGCTTCACGCGCTCAGCGGTAATGAAGACGTCCGGCGTCGGTAAACCTGCCGCCTTATGACGGGCATGCGCGACGGGAACCGAGCCGGAGGTGACGATAGCCCACGGGATCTGCGCTTCATTCAGGTGCTCAAGCAGTTCACGCGCACCGGGCAGCGCGGTGATGCCTTCGGTATCGGTAGCTTCAATCTGCTCAAGATAGCGGAACTCCGCCTGAATCTCTTCCTCAGAACGTCCCGCAAGGAAGTGCCGCAATGAGGTAATGGCCTGTTTGCCATGGATGAAATTCAGTACGTCCTGATGGTCGATGCCGTGCCGGTCGGCCCAGTGGCACCACGAGCGCTCCACCACCGGTAGCGAATCCACCAGCGTACCGTCCAGATCAAACAGAAAACCTTTACACTGCACACACACCTCCGTCAGGCATTAATGATTTGTTGAATTTCGTTGCTGCTTAAATGGTACTGACGCGGACAGGCGTGCCACGCGCTCAGCATACGTTGATACTTATCCCACATCGGGGTCTGGGCGTTGAAGCCGTGCGTACCCGCATCAAAATGGGTGTAACGCCCTTCGGTATTCACCATAAAGCGTACATAGCTCAGATAGCGCGCTTCCGTCGCAGCATCAAAGCCCAGGAACGTCACGCGGCGCTCGTCAATGGTCTGCTGGTCCTTCAGATTGGTCCAGGACACATGCAGCGCATGGTACATCTCCATGATGTCGATAACGATACGGCAGGTTTCCTCTTTCAGTTCGCCAAATTCGCGATCCAGTTCGCGCATCTGCAAGCCAAAACCACGTTCAACAATGGTTTGCAGGCGGCTGTAGCGCGCAGCGTTATCGGGATCAAGCATAGTCATCATCTTGTACTGGTTAGACAAAATCAGACGTTGAGCATGGGTCATTTCCATCTTTCGACTCCTGTAGCGCATTGCACTGTAAAAAAAAGACACGGTAACTGATTGTTACTGTGCCTTCTTTTGGTCGTCGTTTCGATGATCAATCACAAGTCATCGAGGAATGTTTTATCAAGCTGTTTAAACGCACGCTTGAGGGTATCCGCCAGCGCCTGATAGTCTGGCTTGCCTTCAACCGGCGCCAGCGCCTGGCCCGCCTCCTCCAGTTTTCCACGCACTTCATAAAACCAGTGTAAAACAGAAGGCGGAAGTGGCGTGACGGAACGTTTGCCTAACCACCATAGCCCCTGCATCGGCAGGCTTAACGCAAAAAGCGCCGTCGCGACGGCAGGGCCAAGCTGTCCACCTAACGCTATCTGCCAGCACAGGGTAAAAACGGCAATCGGGGGCATAAAGCGAATCGCATAGCGCGTGGCGCGAATAGTGCGATTTTCAATAAACATGGGCGCGAGGCGCTTTTCCATCGGCCATGTCTTTGCGTAATGCTGTCCCCGACGAAACAGACTAAAAAAGTTCACGGACGGGATTTCGGGTGTCGACATGGCTGTACCTCAACTTCACATATAAAAATTAAAATTTTCGTGCAAAACCACAACAGGCTATGACAACGTTCAAAATATTTTGTCATCGCTACCCCGTATCGGGTATCCTGTGCCAGCCTGATAGGGCCGTAGACGATAAGCGTTAACTCGTCAAATTATCGCATATTATGCCATTGTCTGAAAAATGTTCAAAATGGCTTAAAATCATAGGTATTTCTTCCATCCTGCCAGAATGTTTGTTTGGCATGATGTTAATCATAAATGTCTGGGTCAGCATGCGTTACGCTTTTAGACTCACTGACGTTTTTTTAGCCACGTATCAATAATAGGTACTTCCATGTCGAGTAAGTTAGTACTGGTTCTGAACTGCGGTAGCTCCTCACTGAAATTCGCCATCATCGATGCGCTCAACGGTGACGAGTACCTCTCTGGTTTGGCCGAATGTTTCCATCTGCCTGAAGCACGTATCAAGTGGAAGATGGACGGCAGCAAACAAGAAGCGGCTTTAGGTGCAGGCGCCGCTCACAGTGAAGCGCTGAACTTTATCGTTAACACTATTCTGGCACAAAAACCAGAACTGTCTGCTCAGCTGACCGCAATTGGTCACCGTATCGTCCACGGCGGCGAAAAATACACCAGTTCCGTGGTAATCGACGACTCCGTGATCCAGGGTATCAAAGACTCTGCGTCTTTCGCACCGCTGCATAACCCGGCTCACCTGATCGGTATCGCTGAAGCACTGAAATCCTTCCCGAGTCTGAAAGATAAAAACGTGGCCGTGTTTGATACCGCGTTCCATCAGACCATGCCGGAAGAGTCTTACCTCTATGCCCTGCCATACAGCCTGTACAAAGAGCACGGCGTCCGTCGTTACGGCGCTCACGGTACCAGCCACTTCTATGTGACTCAGGAAGCCGCAAAAGTGCTGAACAAGCCGGTTGAAGAAGTCAACATCATCACCTGCCACCTGGGCAACGGTGGTTCTGTTTCCGCTATCCGCAACGGGAAGTGTGTTGACACCTCTATGGGTCTGACCCCGCTGGAAGGTCTGGTGATGGGTACCCGTTCCGGTGATATCGACCCGGCGATCATCTTCCACCTGCACGACACCCTGGGCATGAGCGTTGACGACATCAACAAAATGCTGACCAAAGAGTCTGGCCTGCTGGGCCTGACCGAGGTCACCAGCGACTGCCGTTACGTTGAAGACAACTACGCAGAAAAAGCTGACGCTAAACGTGCAATGGACGTTTATTGCCACCGTCTGGCGAAGTACATCGGTTCTTACACCGCGCTGATGGAAGGCCGTCTGGATGCTGTTATCTTCACCGGCGGTATCGGTGAGAACGCGGCAATGGTACGTGAACTGTCCCTGGGCAAACTGGGCGTTCTGGGCTTCGAAGTTGATCATGAGCGTAACCTGGCTGCCCGCTTCGGCAAGTCTGGCTTCATCAACAAAGAAGGCACCCGCCCTGCTATCGTTATCCCAACTAACGAAGAGCTGGTCATCGCGCAAGACGCGCACCGCCTGACTGCCTGATTCCACACCGCCAGCAATGCTGGCGGTGCTGTTTTGTAACCCGCCCAACGCGGCGGTAACGAAAGAGGATAAACCGTGTCCCGTACTATTATGCTGATCCCTACCGGAACCAGCGTCGGCCTGACCAGCGTCAGCCTCGGCGTGATCCGCGCTATGGAACGCAAAGGCGTTCGTCTGAGCGTCTTTAAGCCTATCGCCCAGCCACGTGCCGGTGGCGATGCGCCAGACCAGACCACCACCATCGTTCGCAAGAACTCCAATCTGCCAGCGGCTGAACCGCTGAAGATGAGCCACGTTGAATCTCTGCTCTCCAGCAACCAGAAAGACGTGCTGATGGAAGAGATCATTGCCAACTACCACGCAAACGCGCAGGACGCGGAAGTGGTGCTGGTTGAAGGCCTGGTTCCGACCCGTAAACACCAGTTTGCCCAGTCTCTGAACTTTGAAATCGCGAAAACCCTGAACGCAGAGATCGTTTTCGTGATGTCTCAGGGCACGGATACCCCAGAGCAGCTGAAAGAGCGTATCGAACTGACGCGCAGCAGCTTCGGCGGTGCGAAAAACACCAGCATCACCGGCGTGATTGTTAACAAGCTGAACGCGCCAGTAGATGAGCAGGGCCGTACGCGTCCTGACCTGTCCGAAATTTTTGACGACTCTTCCAAAGCGAAAGTCATCAAAGTTGACCCGGCTAAGTTGCAGGATTCCAGCCCGCTGCCTGTTCTGGGCGCGGTGCCATGGAGCTTCGATCTGATTGCCACCCGTGCAATCGATATGGCGCGTCACCTGAACGCCACCGTGATCAACGAAGGCGATATCAACACCCGCCGCGTGAAGTCCGTAACTTTCTGCGCACGTAGCATTCCACACATGCTGGAGCACTTCCGTGCAGGTTCCCTGCTGGTAACCTCCGCAGACCGTCCGGACGTGCTGGTTGCAGCCTGTCTGGCCGCGATGAACGGCGTGGAGATCGGCGCGATCCTGCTGACCGGTGCCTACGAGATGGACCCACGCGTAAGCAAGCTGTGCGAACGTGCGTTCGCCACTGGCCTGCCAGTCTTCATGGTGAACACTAACACCTGGCAGACCTCCCTGAGCCTGCAAAGCTTCAACCTCGAAGTGCCGGTTGATGACCACGAGCGTATCGAGAAAGTTCAGGAATACGTTGCGGGCTACATCAACGCAGACTGGATCGAATCCCTGACCGCGACCTCCGAGCGCAGCCGTCGTCTGTCTCCTCCAGCCTTCCGTTACCAGCTGACCGAGCTGGCGCGTAAAGCGGGCAAACGCGTGGTTCTGCCAGAAGGCGACGAACCACGTACCGTTAAAGCGGCAGCCATCTGTGCAGAGCGCGGTATCGCGACCTGTGTGCTGCTGGGTAACCCGGATGAGATCAACCGCGTTGCGGCGTCTCAGGGCGTTGAGCTCGGCGCGGGCATCGAAATCGTTGATCCTGACGTGGTCCGCGAAAGCTACGTTGCCCGTCTGGTTGAGCTGCGTAAGAACAAAGGCATGACCGAAGCCGTTGCGCGCGAGCAGCTGGAAGACAACGTGGTGCTGGGTACGCTGATGCTGGAGCAGGACGAAGTTGACGGTCTGGTTTCCGGTGCGGTTCACACCACCGCGAATACCATCCGTCCACCGTTGCAGCTGATCAAAACTGCACCGGGCAGCTCTCTGGTCTCCTCCGTGTTCTTCATGCTGCTGCCTGAACAGGTTTACGTTTACGGCGACTGCGCGATCAACCCGGACCCAACCGCAGAGCAGCTGGCAGAAATCGCTATCCAGTCTGCGGACTCCGCGATTGCCTTCGGTATCGAACCACGCGTCGCGATGCTCTCCTACTCCACCGGCACCTCTGGTGCAGGTAGTGACGTAGAGAAAGTCCGTGAAGCGACCCGCATTGCACAGGAAAAACGTCCGGATCTGATGATCGACGGCCCGCTCCAGTACGATGCCGCGGTAATGGCTGACGTGGCGAAATCCAAAGCGCCGAACTCGCCGGTTGCAGGTCGCGCTACCGTGTTCATCTTCCCGGATCTGAACACCGGTAACACCACCTATAAAGCGGTACAGCGTTCAGCAGACCTGATCTCCATCGGGCCAATGCTGCAAGGCATGCGCAAACCTGTGAACGACCTGTCCCGTGGTGCGCTGGTTGACGATATCGTCTACACCATCGCGCTGACCGCGATCCAGTCTTCGCAGCAGCAGTAATTGTAAGGTCTTGCCGGATGTCGCTTCGCTTATCCGGCCTACAGGACCGTAGGCCCGGTAAGCGCGAGCGCCACCGGGCAACAAAAAGGCGACCACAAATGGTCGCCTTTTTTATTACAGCAGCTCCCGCGCCGCCGACACAATGTCATGTGCCGTCAGGCCATACTCCTTCTGCAAGAAGTCCTGCGTACCCACCTGACCATACCATTCCTTCACCCCCACCCGCCGCATAGGCACCGGACAGGTTTCCACCAGCACTTCCGCCACCGCCGACCCCAGCCCGTTGTGAATGCTGTGATTTTCGCAGGTCACAATACGCCCGGTTTTCTCGGCATAGTTTTTCACCAGCATCCGATCGATGGGCTTCAGGGTAAACATGTCGATGACCGCTGCGCTTACCCCCTCCTGCTCCAGCTGGCGCGCCGCCTCCAGCGCTTCCGCCACCATAATGCCGTTAGCAATCAGGGTAATATCGGTTCCCTCGCGCAGCACGTTGCCCTTGCCGATGGTGAAGGTTGACCCCGGGGCATACACGCTCGGCGCCTGTTTACGGATGGTCCTTACCCAGTAAAAGCCTTCCAGGTCGATGAGCTGACGCAGCACATCTTCGAACATCACCGCATCGGTCACCTCCAGCACCACTGAATGCGCCAGACCGCGCACGATGCCCATATCCTCAAACGACATATGCGTCCCGCCGTTGTGACAGGCCGTCACGCCCGCATCCGAGGCAATCACCTTCACGTTATTGCGCTGGTAGTCCAGGGACATAAACAGCTGGTCGAAGCAGCGACGGCTGGCAAAGGCGGTAAAGGTATGGACGAACGGCTTACGTCCGGTGAGCGACAGCCCGGCGGCCGTCCCAATCACGTTGGCCTCCATAATGCCGCAGTTGATAACGTGCTGAGGATAATCGCGCGCCACGCCGTCCATAGCCATCGAGCTCATCAGGTCGGCTTCCAGGGCGATAATCTCACTGCCAGCCTCAATCTGTTTTGCCACAAAACCCGCGTAGACCTTACGCATCTCAACGGCATCTTTCTGTCCTGTCGGTGCAACCTTAATCATGTGAAGCCTCCAGTTGGCGAATCGTCTCGTTAAGCGCCGCTTTGCTCTCCTCGGTTAATCGCAGGTGATGCGAGTTGCTGAGCTGTTCCAGGTATGGCACCCCCTGCCCTTTGATGCTGTCGAGGATCACCACCCGCGGACGCGCATCGGCCTCAGGGATCGGCGCGGTCACCTCCAGCAGCGCCGGAATGTCATCCCCTTTGACCGTCACCACGTCAAAACCAAAGGCGCGGAATTTGCCTTCCAGGTCGAAGGCGCTGATGATTTCGTCCAGCTCGCCGTCGAGCTGCTGTTTGTTCCAGTCCACGAATACCGTCAGGTTGTTCAGTCGATGGTGAGCGATAAACTGGAAGGCTTCCCAGCACTGCCCTTCATTCAGTTCTCCGTCGCCAACGATGCAAAACACCCGGTTTGGCCTTCCTGCCAGCTTGTGCGACAGCGCCATGCCGCCAGCGATGGAGATCCCCTGCCCCAGTGAACCGGTGGTGGCATCCACGCCGCGTGTTTTCAGGCGATCCGGGTGACTTGGCAGACGCGTCCCGTTCTGGTTCAGCGTGCTCAACTCTTCAATCGGGAAGTAGCCCTTAATCGCCAGCGTGCTGTACAGCGCCGGCCCCGCATGGCCTTTCGACAGCACAAAGTAATCGCGCTCTGGCCAGTCCGGATCGGCCGGGTCAATTTTCATTACCGCGCCGTACAGAACGGCCAGCGTTTCAACGACTGACATGCTGCCGCCGTAGTGACCAAAACCCAGCTGCGTAAGGGATTTCAGCGTCTCAAGGCGGATCTGACGCGCCAGGTCGGTTATTTCATTCTCATTCATGATTTGGCTCCGGGGTTTTCCTGCGCGTTACCGCTGGCAGGTTTGTTTTTAGCGAAGACGTTGTAGGCCACCAGCAGCGCGAACAACACAACAACCAGTCCGGTGATGGCAAGCGGCGACAGGAAGCGTGCCAGGTTGCCCAGCACAATCCCGACCGCACCAAAATCAGCGTCCGAGAAGGTCGTATTCGCAAAGCCAATTGCGCCCAGAACAGGCAGCAGCAGGACCGGGAGGAAGGTGATCAGCAGGCCGTTAGCAAAGGCGCCAATCATTGCCCCGCGGCGTCCACCGGTGGCGTTACCGAACACGCCCGCCGTTGCGCCGGTGAAGAAGTGCGGAACGACGCCCGGGAGGATCAGCACCCAGCTAAACTGACCGCAGATGAACAAGCCCACAATCCCGCCGAGGAAGCTAAACAGGAAGCCAATCAGCACCGCGTTTGGCGCATACGGGTAGACCACCGGGCAGTCCAGCGCAGGCCGCGCATTGGGCACCAGTTTTTCCGAGAAGCCGGTAAAGGCCGGGACGATTTCCGCCAGAATCAGGCGCACGCCCTGCAAGATGATGAACACGCCTGCCGCGAAGGTGATGGCCATAATGATGGCGTACACCAGGTAGTTTTGGCCGCCGCTGAAGGTGGCCTCCACGTACTCACGTCCGGCGCTCACCGCCATGATCAGGTAGATAATCATCATGGTAAGGGAGATGGAGATTGAACTGTCACGCAGGAAGCTAAGGTTCTTCGGCAGGTTCATCTCTTCGGTGGAGCGCGAGCCTTTCCCGACCTTGCTGCCAATCCAGCCGGACAGCACGTAGCCCAGCGTGCCGAAATGACCGAAGGCGATCTCATCGTTGCCGGTAATACGCTTCATATAGCGCTGCGCAATCGCCGGGAAGAAGGCCATAATCAGGCCGAGGATCAACGAACCGGTAAAGACCAGCCCGACCCCCTCGAAGCCTGCAACCGTCAGGATCACGCCGATCATGCATGCCATGTAGAAGGTGTGATGCCCGGTGAGGAAGATGTATTTCAGGCGGGTAAAGCGCGCAACAATAATATTCGCCACCATCCCGAAGGCCATAATGAGCGCGGTGGAAGCGCCATATTTCTCCAGGGCAATCGATACAATAGCTTCATTGTTGGGAATAATGCCCTGAATATTAAAGGCGTGCTCAAACATACCGCCGAGCGGATTTAAAGAGCCCACCAGCACAGTTGCGCCGCCGCCCAGTACAATAAAGCCGAGAATGGTTTTAATTGTGCCTTTTACCACATCCGAAAAGGCTTTTTTCTGCGCCACAAGACCAATCAGAGCAATTAACCCGACCAGCACTGAAGGGACTTTTAAAATATCAACAACGAAATTCAGCGTTTCAAGGATAAACATATCCACCTCGCCTTATCAGGATTATTGTCTTTCGAACCAGGCGCGCAGCTGCGCTTCGAGTTCGTTGATATCGATGATATTGTTGATTACCACCAGCTGGCTTTCCGGCACGCTGGCGCTGGCGGCAATGTCTTTCGCCATTACAAACAGATCCGCCGCGCCCGGCGTGGCCGAGGAGAGATCGGAGTGTTCAACTTCGGCCTCAATTTCCAGTTTTTTGAGCACCTTTTTAATATTCATTTCGACCATAAAACTGCTGCCCAGGCCGGAGCCGCAAATAGCCATGATTTTCATTGTTATCCCCTTTTTTGAGTAGAGTACGCCCCATCACGCTGACGCGTAATGTTGAGATGAATCGGATTAAATAATTAAATCAGAAGCGATCGATAACGGTTTTTATCTCCTCCAGCGTATTCGCCCGATGTAATTCAGCCATATCTTCGTCGCTGGAAAATAATTCCGCTAAGGCTGAGATCATTTCGATATGGCTATGCTTGTCCGGTGCCGCCAGCATCACAATCACATCGACGGGATCAAACTCACCGGCACCAAAAGAGACGCCCTGTTTTAGTTTTAATAATGACAGGCCAAGTCCTTTCGCCCCTTCTTCCGGTCGCGCATGTGGCATTGCCAGCCCTGGAGCCAGCACATAGTAGGGACCTAACGTCTGGTGCTGCTCGATGATAGCCGTGACATATTCCGGCGCAATGACCTGCAAATCCAGCAGCGGTTTCGCGCACAGTTCCAACGCCTGGGGCCAGCTTTCAACGCTATCCTGTAGGATGATGGTTGTATCATATATCCACTTTTTGAGCATTTTTCACTCCCTCTAAAGACCAGACATGGGCAAACTCTATTCAACCCATCAATCAATGACTGCGATCGCGATCACAAAGATAGCGCTACCAACGACTAACATGCAGAACTGTGATAGCGCTATCAAATTGCTATCATGGTGCGAAATCACAGCAAAAAAAGGGATTTAAGGCGTATACTGCCTGTCACGTAAAATGAAGGATGAAACTGAATCGCGTCCTGTCAGCAGGAAGATGTATGTCTTTAACCCGAAAACGGCGCAGTACCGGAAAAGTAACGCTCGCGGATGTCGCACAGCTTGCCGGCGTAGGCACGATGACTGTTTCCCGTGCCCTCCGCACGCCCGAACAGGTTTCCGATAAACTGCGTGAAAAAATTGAAGCCGCGGTGCAGGAGCTGGGTTATATGCCCAATCTTGCCGCCAGCGCACTGGCATCGGCGTCGTCATGGACGATCGCGATGGTAGTTCCCAACCTTTCCGAAGCTGGCTGTTCCGAGATGTTCGCCGGGCTACAGCAGGTGCTCCAGCCAGCCGGATACCAGATCATGCTGGCGGAATCTCAGCATCGTCTTGAACAGGAAGAGAAACTGCTCGAAACGCTGCTGGCCTCGAATATCGCCGCGGCGATACTGCTCAGCGTCGAGCACTCCGATACCGTACGCCACTGGCTGAAAAACGCCTCTATCCCGGTGATGGAAATGGGTGCAATGCGTGCCGATCCGATTGATATGAATATCGGGATTGATAACGTCGCCGCCATGTATGAACTTACCGAGATGGTGATTCAGCGTGGCTACCAGAATATCGGCCTGCTGTGCGCTAACCAGGAGCAGTGGATTTTTCAGCAGCATTTGCAGGGCTGGTACAAGGCGATGCTGCGCCACCACCTGTCGCCGAACAGAGTGATTAATGCCGCCATGCCGCCGAACTTCTCCACCGGTGCGGCACAACTGCCAGAGTTCCTGCTGGCGTGGCCGGAATTGGATGCGCTGGTGTGCGTATCAGATGAACTGGCCTGCGGCGCGCTGTATGAGTGCCAGCGTCGGCGCATCAAAGTGCCGGACGATTTAGCGGTCGTGGGCTTTGGCGACAGCGACGTCAGCCGCGTCTGCCAGCCGCCGCTGACAACGATGGCAGTACCGCATCGCAAGATTGGGATTGAAGCCGGGAAAGCGTTACTGGAACGTCTGAATGACGGAGACTGGCGCGATCATAAACCCATCGCGTCCAGCCTGTGTCTGCGGGAAAGCTGTTAAGGCTTACTCAGCCTCTTCCTCTTTTTCCGCCTTATTTTCCGGTTTAGCGGATTCGTTTTTGGCGTTGCGGGTCATCCACAGCGCCAATGCTTTAAGGGAATCCGGCGTGAACTCGTCGCAACGCGCGGTGATCTCTTCCGGCGTCATCCAGCACACTTCGCTCACTTCCTCTTCCTGCAAGGCGAAAGGCCCGTGGGAAACGCAGCTGAACAGCCCGCCCCAGACGCGACAATGCTCATCTTCGAAATAAAACTGCCCGTGCTCGGCAAACGGCACGCCAGCGATACCTAACTCTTCTTCCGCTTCACGACGCGCGGAATCCAGCAATACTTCATCGGCCTGCACAACGCCACCCGCTGTGGCATCCAGCATACCAGGAAGAAAATCTTTGGTATCGGTGCGACGCTGGACCAGAATCTTGCCCATGCCGTCATGAACAACGATGTACGTCGCGCGGTGACGCAGACGCTCCGCACGCATTTGTTCGCGGCTGGCCTGCGCGATCACTTCATTCTCTTCGCTGACAATGTCAACCCACTCAGTACTTGCCAAATGATTCTGCTCCACCATCGGGAAACCTTCTCGTCTAAGCGCTCTTTCGGCGCGTTTGCAGTTGTGGTGTAACTTACGGATTAATCGCTATCTGCGCAATAACTTGCTGATCATTAAGTGCGATAACGCTTAATGTCCCGTCTTCATACATGCCGTAGCTTGCCGGATTGCCGCCTTTAGGAATGCTGACAGACCCGGGATTAAAGTGATAAAACGCCCCGCGTTTTTCCGCCACCGGAATATGAGTATGACCATAAACCAGGACATCGCCAGCGGCGAGTGACGGCAGGTTATCCGGGCCGAACAGGTGCCCGTGGGTCAGGAACAAACGGCTGTTTTCCATCAACACCTGTTGCCAGGGAGCGGTGATGGGAAAATTCAGCAGCATCTGGTCAACTTCGCTGTCACAGTTGCCGCGAACGGCGATAATGCGCGAGGCAAAATGATTAAGTTTTTCCGCCACCTGCGCGGGAGCGTAGCCTTCCGGCAACGCATTGCGTGGGCCGTGGTTTAACACGTCGCCCAGGATCACCAGCCATTGCGCTCCGCTTTCGGCGAACAGAGAAAGCACGCGTTCGGTCGCGGGCAGCGATCCATGAATATCCGACGCAAACATCAGTTTCATCAGTTACTCCTCAGGAATTCAGACTGCTCCTATCATACCTCAAGCGCCCCGTCTTATCAGCCCGCGCGCTTAGCAGAGAGTGCCAGATAGCGCTGTACCGACGCGCGTTGCCACTGGAATGTGGCGTAATCCACCAGCAGCTGTGGGACGTCATCGCCATTGAGGATCAAGCGATTGAGCATCAGCGCCAGATCGGTGTCGGCAATACACCACTCGCCAAACAGGTTGGGGTTACCCTGCGCCAGCAGCGATGAGGCAGTTTCGATCAGCTTCCGGGCGCTGGATAAGCCTTCCTCGCTGAGGGCGGGCTTTTTGACGCCAGCGAACACCACATCCGTAGAGCGTTCTGTGCGAATCGGCACCAGGTCGCTACGCAGCCATGCCTGGATCTGGCGGGCGCGGGCGCGCTTTTGCAGATCGTGAGGATAGATGCGTTCCCACTCTGGCGGGGCAAAGCGGTCCTCAAGATACTCGTCAATCGCCGAGGATTCACTCAACTCAAAACCGTCGATCTCCAGCACAGGGACTCGGCGAGTGAGCGCGTAGCCCTGCCACTGGGGCTTCAGATGTTCGCCGCTGTCCAGGTCGACGGTTTTCAGACTAAAAGTAAGCCCCTTTTCTGCCAGCGCCACATAAACGCTCATGACATAAGGAGAAAAAAAGTTCGCATCGGACCACAACGTTATTACAGGCTGGCTCATAACATCCTCATCGGCTGATCGGTTTTCACTCAACATATAATCTCTTTGCCTCGCTGTCACTTGATGAAAACTCACGATTTACAACAAGCACCTATACTGATTTTTTATGGCAACACTATTCGCACTGACAGGAGTTGAGAATGATAGATCTCTATTATGCCCCCACCCCTAATGGCCATAAGATCACCCTCTTTCTCGAAGAAGCCGAAGTGGACTACCGGATCATTCGCGTGGATATCAGTAAAGGCGACCAGTTCCGCCCCGTTTTTCTGGCCATATCGCCCAACAATAAAATTCCGGCCATCATTGATAACCTGCCTTCTGACGGCGGCAAACCGTTAAGCCTGTTTGAGTCTGGAGAGATTTTGCTCTATCTGGCAGAGAAAACCGGCAAGCTCCTGAGCGGTGAGTTGCGCGAGCGTCATCACACGCTGCAATGGTTATTCTGGCAGTCGAGCGGCCTGGGGCCAATGCTGGGGCAGAATCACCACTTTACCGCCTATGCGCCGCAGACGATCCCTTACGCCATTGAGCGATATCAGGTCGAAACCCAGCGCCTGTACGGGGTCCTGAACCGTCGGCTGGAAAAATCACCGTGGCTGGGAGGTGAGCATTACAGCATTGCAGATATCGCCTGCTGGCCGTGGATTAACACCCATGAACGCCACCGGATCGATCTGGCCACTTATCCGGCAGTGAACAACTGGTTTGAGCGCATCCGGACGCGCCCGGCCACCGAACGCGCCATGCAAAAAATCCATCAGATTTGAGCCTGCGCCCCGTTGGGTGCAGCTGTTTTCCTCATGTATGATGAGGTGAAAATACTGACACGGAGAAGACCTGCAATGTCCCAGCATGACGCTATTATTCGTATAAAAAACTTACGCTTACGCACGTTCATTGGTATCAAAGAGGAGGAGATCGCGAATCGCCAGGATATCGTGGTGAATGTAGTGATCCACTACCCGGCAGACAAGGCGCGTGCCAGCGAGGACATCAATGACGCGCTGAACTATCGCACGATCACCAAAAGCATCATCCAGTACGTTGAGAACAACCGTTTTGCGCTACTGGAAAAATTAACTCAGGATGTGCTCGACATCGCACGCGAACACCACTGGGTCACTTATGCTGAAGTGGAGATCGATAAACTTCACGCCCTGCGCTACGCCGACTCCGTCTCCATGACGTTAAGCTGGCAGCGCCAGGCGTAAACCTGGAGGTTGTATGAAGATCCTGCTCACCGGCGGTACGGGCCTGATTGGTCGCCATCTCATTCCACGTTTGCAGGCGTTGCATCACGACATTACCGTGGTCACGCGCAGCCCGGAGAAAGCGCGCCAGGTGCTGGGCGTCGGCGTTGAGATCTGGAAAGGCCTGGCGGAAAGGCAGGATCTGAACGGCTTTGACGCCGTCATCAACCTTGCTGGCGAACCTATCGCCGATAAACGCTGGACCGAAGAGCAAAAACAGCGTTTATGCAGCAGCCGCTGGAACATGACCGAAAGGCTGGTTGAGCTGATTCGCAACAGCGAGACGCCGCCTTCGGTGCTGATTTCCGGCTCTGCTACAGGCTACTATGGCGATCTCGGTGAAGTGGTGGTGACCGAAGAGGAGCCGCCGCACAACGAGTTTACCCATAAACTCTGCGCCCAGTGGGAGCGCATCGCCTGCGCGGCGCAAAGCGATCGTACCCGCGTCTGCCTGCTGCGCACCGGCGTGGTACTTGCGCCGAAGGGTGGTATTCTCGGTAAAATGCTGCCGCCGTTTAAAATGGGGCTTGGCGGGCCCATCGGCAATGGTCGTCAGTATCTGGCGTGGATCCATATCGAGGATATGGTCAACGGCATTCTCTGGCTGCTGGATAACGATCTGCGCGGGCCATTTAACATGGTATCCCCTTACCCCGTACGTAATGAACAATTTGCTCACGCCCTGGGGCATGCCCTGCATCGCCCGGCGGTGCTGCGCGTGCCTGCAACGGCGATTCGTCTGTTGATGGGTGAGTCTTCGGTGCTGGTGCTGGGCGGGCAACGCGCGCTGCCAAAACGGCTGGAAGCGGCCGGGTTCACGTTCCGCTGGTATGACCTGGAAGAGGCGCTGGGGGATGTGGTGCAGTGAATATGTTAGAGTTATACGCCATGTCTGGATGAGATGGCTTAACTATGGCAACCATTACCACAACCCGGCTTCACCTCACCCCTTTCGAACCTTCTGACTGGGCGTTCTTCCGCTCTCTGCGTGAAGACCCCGCCATCATGCGCTATATGGCCGCTATCACGCCGGAAAAAGAGACGCGCCGGGTATTTGCCGCGCGCCTGATGGCGGAGCATGTCTTTGTGATCCGTCTGCATAACGACGTTACGCCGCTCGGGGATATCGGCCTGCAAATCAGTGCGGCGAACCGTGAAGAGGCGGATATTGGCTACACGGTTGTGCCTGCCGCGCAGGGAAAAGGCATTGCCAGCGAGGCGCTGCACGCGGTGTGCGAGTATGCATTTAACCAGACGGGCGTGAAGGCGATAAACGCGTACGTGCTGGCAGATAACGTTGGGTCGGTGCGGGTCCTTGAGAAAGCGGGTTTTGTGCGCACGCAGGTGCTGGAGAAGGCGTACGAGATTAACGGCGTACGGTATGACGACTGGGTGTATCGGCTGGAGTGTTGAATGCCGGGCGGCACTGCGTTTGCCCGGCCTACGGGTTTTGTAGGCCCGGTAAGCGAAGCGCCACCGGGCAATTGGGCGGCTCTGCGGCCTGATGCCCTCACCCCGGCCCTCTCCCACAGGGAGAGGGAGAAAGGCCAAACCTACTTCAACGAGCCTTTCAGGAACTGCTGCAACCGCGGGCTTTGCGGGTTCGCCAGCACCTCATCCGGATGACCCTGCTCTTCAATTTTCCCCTGATGCAGGAAGATAACGTGGTTAGAAACGTTACGGGCGAAGCCCATCTCGTGCGTCACCACCACCATCGTTTTGCCCTCTTCCGCCAGCTTTTGCATGATGCGCAGCACTTCGCCAACGAGTTCAGGATCCAGCGCGGAAGTCGGTTCGTCAAACAGCAACACTTCCGGCTCCATCGCCAGCGCACGGGCGATGGAAACACGCTGCTGCTGCCCTCCTGACAGGTGCACCGGATATTTGATCTGCTGCCGCTCGTCGATACCCACTTTCGCCAGGTATTTGACCGCACGCTCGCGGGCTTCCTGCTTGCTTAAGCCGAGCACCTGAACCGGCGCTTCCATCACGTTCTCCAGCACCGTCATGTGGCTCCAGAGGTTGAAGTGCTGGAACACCATCGTCAGGCGTGTGCGCAGCAGGCGCAGCTGGTTTTTATCCGCCACTTTAAGCTGGCCGTCTTTATCACGGACCATATTAATGTTCTGTCCGCTCACCACAATCGATCCTTCGCTCGGCTTTTCGAGGAAGTTGATGCAGCGCAGGAAGGTACTTTTACCCGAACCTGATGAGCCGATAATACTGATCACGTCGCCCGCGTTAGCCTCCAGCGACACCCCTTTCAGCACTTCATGTTCGCCGTAGCGCTTGTGCAAATCAATTACGTTTAATTTGTTCTCAGCCATCATAAATTCTCAGTGCGTCGACGGTTTTATATGCTGCAACCAGCGTTTTTCAGCCTTACGGAACAGACTGATCAGGACGTAAGAAATGATCAAATAGAGCACTGCCGCAATGCCAAACGCCGTAAACGGCTGGTAGGTGGCAGAGTTAATATCGCGGGCAATCTTTAACAGATCCGGTACCGTGGCGGTAAACGCCAGTGC
The DNA here is from genome assembly GCF_016082135.1 of Enterobacter sp. YSU. Classification (NCBI taxonomy): domain Bacteria; kingdom Pseudomonadati; phylum Pseudomonadota; class Gammaproteobacteria; order Enterobacterales; family Enterobacteriaceae; genus Enterobacter; species Enterobacter sp. YSU. Next base: position 3,228,883 of record NZ_CP059487.1, on the reverse strand, counting down.
CGTCGAATGCAGCATTAAAATCACTTCGTTGCTGTAGGCCGGCAGCGCAATACGCAGCGCCGAAGGCAGAATAATACAGCGGTAGAGCTTCACGGACGAGAAGCCGTACGCGCGCGCCGCCTCGATCTCACCGTGCGGCACAGAACGGATGGCCCCGGCGAAGATCTCGGTGGTATAGGCGCAGGTATTGAGGGTCAGCGCCAACACCGTACAGTTCAGACCGCTGCGGAAGAACGCGTTCAGCATCTCGGTGCCTTTCACGATCTCCAGCGTGTACATCCCGGAATAGAACACCAGCAGCTGCACGTACAGCGGCGTACCGCGAAACACGTAGGTGAATAGCCAGATAGGGAACTGGATAAATTTATTGTTCGACACGCGGCCAATGGCAAGAAACACCGCCAGAATGCCGCCCATTACCACCGAGGAGATCAGCAGCCACAGCGTGATCGCCACGCCAGTAAAGCGGTAGCCATCCGTCCACAGCAGGGATTTCCAGTACTCCTGAATAATCTCAATCACAGGTCAGCCCTCTTCACACCCACGGAGTAGCGACGTTCGAGCAGAAGCAGCACACCATTGGAGACGGTCGTAAAGACCAGATAAATTACGCCGCAGACCACCGCAAAATAGAACGGTTCCCAGGTGCTTTTACCCGCCAGCTGCGTGGCCTTCACCACATCTTCCAGACCCAGCAGGGAGACCAGCGCCGTAGCCTTGAGAATAACCTGCCAGTTGTTACCGATGCCCGGCAGCGCGTAGCGCATCATGGCCGGGAACATGATCCGGCGAAACGTTTGTGAGGAGGTAAAACCGTAGGCGGTTGCCGCTTCAATATGCCCTTTCGGCACGGCCATGTAAGCGCCGCGGAAAGTCTCAGTGAAATAGGCACCGTAGATAAAACCAAGGGTAATAATACCGGCCACCATCGGGTCGATATCGATCTGCTCCATGCCGATGGCATCCGTCACGCCGTTAAGTGCGATTTGCAGGCCGTAAAAGATCAGCAGCATCAGCACCAGGTCAGGCACGCCGCGAATCAGCGTGGTATAGCCTTCAAATATCAGCGCCAGCGGTCTGTTGGCGGATAATTTTGCCCCCGCGCCCGCCAGGCCTATCAGCACCGCCAGCACCACGGAGCTGATAGCCAGCTCAAGGGTGACAAGCGCGCCCTGTAAAATAACGCCAGAAAATCCGTACAGCATACCGCGTGCCCTGTCGTCTCGTGAGTGGTGGAACCGTGTCTTTTCCCCTCCCGCAACGGGAGGGGCCGCACGTTATCAGACGGGGCGATTAGCCGCCGTAAACGTTAAAATCGAAGTACTTTTTAGCCAGCTTGTCATAGGTGCCGTCCGCGCGCATCTCGGCGAACGCTTTGTTCAGGGCTTCACGCAGTTCGTTGTCTTCTTTACGCAGGCCCATACCGGTACCGACGCCAAAGAGTTTTTCGTCCTTAATGGACGGACCGCCGAACTTGTAATCTTTACCCACAGGCTGTTTCAGGAAGCCTTCGCTTGCCGCCACTTCATCCTGGAATGCCGCGTCAATACGGCCTGCCGTGAGGTCTGCGTAGATGTTTTCCTGGCCCTGGTAAGAGACAATTTCAATCCCCTTTGGCGCCCAGTGCTCGTTGCCGTAGGTTTCCTGCGTCGTACCCTGCAACACGCCCACGCGTTTGCCTTTCAGAGATTCAAGGGTTGGCTGAATGTCAGAGGATTTCGCCACCACCAGACGTGAGTCCGCCGCATAGAGTTTGTCCGTGAAGGCAATCTCCTGCTGACGTTTTTCTGTGATGGACAGGGAGGACATGATCACGTCAATTTTCTTCGCTTTCAGGGACGGGATCAGCGCATCCAGCGGGTTTTCAACGTAGGTACATTGCACTTTAATGCGTTTGCACAGCTCGTTAGCCAGATCGATGTCAAAACCGACCAGTTCTCCCTTCGCATTCTTCGATTCGAAAGGTGCATAGGTTGGGTCAGTTCCAATACGAATTTTCTGCGGAATTGCTGCGAATGCCGCGGTGGCGCTGGAAAAAGCCAGTACCAGAGAAAGTGACAACACCAGTTTTTTCATATCTGTCCTCAACAAACTGTCTTAATACGAGATTTTTACGACGACGGGGTGTTGTTAATGTGCCATTAATCCCCTCATTCAGGCAAAGATTAATGCCTTTGAACGGGAATTTTTGCATTTTAAATGCTTAACTATGCACACAGCGATCCAGTATGGTGCATGTGTTGCACCATACTGGAACATAACCCCGTTAAGATGCACCACTTCAGTGCATCTTATTCAGGCATTAATCACCGTAGACGTTGAAATCGAAGTATTTCTTCGCCAGTTTGTCGTAGGTACCGTCTTTACGTAGCTCATTAAACGCTTTGTCGAAGGCGGCTTTCAGCTCGGTATCATCCTTACGCAGGCCAATACCGGTACCGTCGCCAAAGTATTTTTTGTCTTTTACCGACGGGCCAGCAAAGGCGTACTCTTTACCCGCAGGCTGTTTCAGGAAGCCTTCGCTCGCGGCGACTTCATCCTGAAACGCGGCATCCAGACGGCCTGCCGCCAGGTCAGAGTAGATTAGATCCTGGTTCTGGTAAGCCACAACATCGACGCCCTTCTCGCGCCAGTTAGCATTGGCGTAACCTTCCTGGGTCGAGCCCTGAAGCACGCCAACATGTTTGCCTTTCAGCGAGTCGATGGTCGGCTGGATTGGCGAGCCTTTCGCGGCAATCAGACGTGAGTCGGCAGCGTAGAGCTTCTCAGAGAAAGCGATCTCCTGCTGACGTTTTTCCGTGATGGAGAGAGAAGAGATAATGGCATCAATTTTCTTGGCTTTCAGCGACGGGATCAGCGCGTCAAAGTCACTGCCCACCCATGTGCATTTCACTTCCATGCGTTTGCACATCTCATTTCCCAGATCGATATCAAACCCCACGAAGTCGCCTTTCGCATCCTTGGAGGAGAATGGCGCGTAGGTTGCGTCTGTACCGATACGAACTGTCTGTGGAAGCGCTGCATAGCTACTTGCTGCTGCACTCAAGCCCACGAGCAAAGACAGAGCCAGAACCGTCTTCTTCATACATTTACCCTCAAGAACCGTGATTTTATTATGGTTTATGTTGTGTGTTGTGTTGCAGGCTGTTCTTGCAGGTCTTATGCCACATTGTCGTCGGGTTAAAACTTCGACGTTAAATATGTTAATAAAACGTTGCGATACTGCCTTAATGGTGAAAGATAGCAGGTCTGCCGAACGAACCGGAAAGAGAAAAAGGGAAAAAGCGAATTAAATGTCGAGGATATGATCGCGGTTGCAGTTTTGCCCTGAAACAGGGCAAATTGTCTTTTCATGCACCTTGTTTGTGCACAGCTTCACGCCCCCTGCCAGCGGGTAAAGAGATCTTCCGGCAGGTCGATATCGAACTGATCCAGTACGCGGTTAACGGTCTGGTTGATGACATCGTCCAGCGTTTGCGGACGATGATAGAACGCGGGGACCGGCGGCATAATCACGGCCCCCAGTTCGGCTGCCTGCGTCATTAAACGCAGATGTCCCAGGTGCAGCGGCGTTTCCCGCACGCAAAGCACCAGAGGACGACGCTCTTTCAGCACCACATCCGCTGCACGCGTCACCAGCGTGTCGGTATAGCTGTTTACAATGCCGGAAAGGGTTTTAATCGAACAGGGCAAAATAACCATGCCGGCCGTTTTAAACGAGCCCGAAGAGATGCTGGCGGCGATATCGCGGGCATCGTGGACAACGTCAGCCAGCGCCTGAACGTCGCGCAGGGAGAGATCGGTTTCAAGAGAGAGGGTCTGACGCGCCGCCTGGCTCATCACCAGATGGGTTTCTATGCCTGCAACGTCACGCAGCACCTGTAAAAGCCGGACGCCATAAATCGCGCCGCTGGCACCGCTGATCCCTACAATGAGTCGTTTCATGATTTTCGCCCTTGCTGATTTCAGGGCAGACTGTGCAGGATTTTACGGGGAGTTGCAAGTGAGGGCGAGCGCCCTCACCTGCATTCGCATCAACCTTCGTTGTGCATCTCTAAGCTTTCGAGATCGTTTTGCAGCTGGACGGCTTTCGCATCGTCGTTACGCAGCGAATCCAGATAGTCGAGATACTGCTGGTCAACGTCTTTCGTTACGTAGATCCCATTGAATACCGAGCATTCGAACTGCTGAATATCCGGGTTCTCGGCGCGCACCGCGTCGATCAGATCGTTCAGATCCTGGAAAATCAGGCCGTCGGCACCGATGATCTGCCGAATTTCGTCTACTTCACGACCGTGAGCAATCAGCTCGTTAGCGGTTGGCATATCAATGCCATACACGTTCGGGAAGCGAATTTCCGGCGCTGCGGAGGCGAGATACACTTTCTTCGCCCCGGCCTCACGCGCCATCTCGATGATCTGCTCAGACGTCGTGCCGCGCACAATGGAGTCGTCCACCAGCAGCACGTTCTTGTCGCGGAACTCGGCACGGTTAGCGTTCAGCTTACGACGTACGGACTTACGACGCAGCTGCTGGCCCGGCATGATAAAAGTGCGGCCCACGTAGCGGTTTTTCACGAAGCCCTGACGGTACGGCTTGTCCAGAATACGGGCAATTTCCAGCGCGATATCACAGGAGGTTTCAGGGATTGGGATCACGACATCAATGTCGAGATCGTCCCACTCGCGGGCAATCTTCTCGCCCAGCTTCGTCCCCATGTTGACGCGCGCGCTGTAAACGGAAATCTTGTCGATGAACGAGTCCGGACGCGCGAAGTAAACGTATTCGAACAGGCACGGGTTGCTCACCGGGTTGTCGGCGCACTGACGGGTAAACAGCTGACCCTTCTCAGTGATGTAGACCGCTTCGCCTGGCGCGACATCACGCAGGAATTCGAAGCCCAGAGTGTCCAGCGCCACGCTTTCGGAGGCAACCATGTACTCGGAACGGCCATCGCCGAGGTCACGTTTGCCGAGCACCAGCGGGCGAATGCCGTTTGGATCGCGGAAGGCCACCATGCCGTGACCGATGATCATCGCCACGCAAGCATACGCGCCACGGATCAGGCGGTTAGTCGCGGCAACGGCGGCAAAAATGTTGTCTGCTTCCAGCGGATAATGGCGGAAGTTATCCAGTTCGCTGGCAAAGATATTGAGCAGGATTTCAGAATCAGAGGTGGTGTTAATGTGGCGACGTTTCTCTTCGAACAGCTTTTTACGCAGCTCGTGGGCGTTGGTCAGATTGCCATTGTGGGCAAGCGTGATGCCATACGGGGAGTTAACGTAAAAAGGCTGAGCCTCAGAGGCGCTGGAACTGCCAGCAGTAGGATAACGAACGTGACCGATCCCCATATTACCTTGCAGACGCTGCATATGGCGGGCTTCAAACACATCGTTTACCAGGCCATTCGCCTTGCGTAAACGGAAGCAGTTGTTTGCATCAATGGTGATGATACCCGCAGCATCCTGCCCACGGTGCTGAAGCACCGTTAACGCGTCATAAATCGACTGGTTTACCGGCATGAAACCGGCGATACCGACAATACCGCACATTCGTCTTTTCCTCGTTAAGCCACATCTCAGGGTTTATGCCCTGGGCAAGAAACTCGACGAGCTTTGCAGATAGTCAAAGAACCATCTGATGATGAAGCTGAACTCCGGAATGAGCTGCGATTTTTGCCAGTCTTCACTTTTGGAGAACCCGGTAAAGGTATCCAGGAAGAACAGGATCGCGGCCACAATGAGCACGCCTCGCAACGCGCCGAAACAGATGCCGAGTACCCTGTCCGTTCCTGACAGACCGGTTTTCTCGACCAGCTGACCTATCACGTAATTGACGATAGCGCCGACAATCAGCGTCGCGATAAACAGCACCGCGATGGCGATTCCGTTTCGGACCAGTTCATCTTCAAAGCCCGTGAACCAGACAGACAGGTAAGTGTAGTAATGACTGGCAACAAAGAAAGCACAACCCCAGGTTACCAGCGATAACGCTTCACGAACAAAGCCACGGATCAGGCTAACCAGACAGGAAAAACCAATCACCGCAATGATGGCGTAATCAATCCAGACCATATGTGTCCCACGATTAAACGCCCTGTCATCCAGTTCGGGGCGAATTCTAACAGAAAAAGAAAACGTTTGCGTAGGGATTTCCTTCCCACGCGTAAATAAAAAAGGCGCTGAAAAAATGCTCAACGCCACCGCACCTTTGACGTTTCTGTGAACGTCTGCCTCCCCCTCACCCCGGCCCTCTCCCTCAAGGGAGAGGGTTAGGGTGAGGGGGTAATTTCTATCAGTTTGCGTTGTAGTTCATCACCACACCGCTCAGGCCGGAGATTTGCTTCAGCTCGCCAAGCGAACCTTTGAGCTTATCTTTAGACGCATCCGGCCCGACGAGGATACGGGTAATTTTACCCTGTACCGGCGTGGTGGGTGAAGTATAAACACGGTATCCCGCGCCGCGCAGTTTACTCACGATCTCATTGACCTTATCTGCATTTTTCAACGCACCGAGCTGAACGACATAGGCTTTACCCGTAGGGGCGGCCTCCTGCTGGGTCTGTTTGGCCGGTGGCGGCGTTTCCGTTGCCGCAGCCAGCTGCTCGTCGGCTTTGTCACGCTGCGGTTTAGGCTGCGTTTTCTCTACCGGCTTCGGTTTTTCAACCGGTTTGGGTTGCTCTACCGGTACAGGATCGATTTCAACGTTGTTATTCGCGGCCAGACGCGACGGATCAAGAGACGGCGCGGCTGCATCACCTGCGCGCACCTCTTCCGCTGCACCTTCTGGCGGCTGGGCAGGCAGCGCCTGCGTTGCCGCTGGCAGCATATCGGGCTCGTCGCGATCGCCCGGTTTGGGTACCAGCGGAATGGCCGCAAATTCATCCTGGTAATGCTTTTTTTGCCCGTCGAGCAGTCCCGGGAGAATAATCACCCCGAGCGCGACCAGCACAATGGTTCCTGTTAAACGGTTCTGAAACTTACTCGCCACCGGTTCTCCCCGCGTCCATCACTTCCATGACATGTGCCACCGTGTGGAATGACCCACACACCAGCACGGTATCTTCTGGTTTAGCCTCCGCCATCGCGGCACGCCAGGCCGAAACCACACTGCTGTAGATTTCGCCTTTGCCGAGATGTTCCATCAACTGCTCAGCAGTCGCGCCGCGCGACCCTTCCAGAGGAGCACAATACCAGCTATCGACCACACTCTCCATGCAGGCCAGCGTGCCGCCGATATCTTTATCATGAAGCATACCGATAACCGCCAGCACGCGCCCGGTTTTTGGTAACGATTTGAGACGTCCTGCGAGGTACGCCGCCGCATGCGGATTATGTGCAACATCCAGAATCAGACGCGGCGACTCACTCACAATCTGAAAACGTCCCGGTAACAGTGCGTTCTGAATGCCATCGCGGATCGCCTGCTCGCTTACCGCTAATCCGCTGGCGCGCAGGGCTGCCAGCGCAGTCGCCGCGTTAGGCTGTGGCACCTGCGGCAGCGGCAGATTCTCCAGCACGCCCTGCGCATCGCTGAAGCGCCAGCCTTTGTCCTGCACCTCATACTGCCAGTCCACGCCGCGACGCAGCAGACGAGCGCCCTTCTCTTTCGCTACCTCAGCAATGGTGTGCGGCATGTCCGGTTCGCCTACCACGGCAGGCTTATTGGCCCGGAAAATACCGGCCTTCTCACGGCCAATGCTCTCGCGGTCCGGGCCCAGCCAGTCGGTGTGATCCAGCGCGATGCTGGTGACGACGGCGACATCCGCATCCACCATATTGGTGGCATCCAGACGCCCGCCCAACCCCACTTCCAGGATCACCACGTCCAGCTGCGCCTGCTTAAACAGCCACAGCGCCGACAGGGTGCCGTATTCGAAATAGGTTAATGAGGTTTCGCCGCGCGCAGCTTCGATAGCGGCAAACGACGCCGTATGGGCGGATTCCGCCAGCTCGGTGTTTTGCACGCGCACGCGCTCGGTATAGCGCACCAGATGCGGCGAGCTGTAAACGCCAACCTTGTACCCCGCCGCCATCAGGACAGATTCCAGCGTGCGGCAGGTGGTGCCTTTACCGTTAGTGCCGGCCACGGTAAATACGAAAGGCGCGGGTTTCAACACGTCAAGACGCGCGGCAACCTGGCTTACGCGCTCAAGGCCCATGTCGATAGTTTTACTGTGCAGGTTTTCCAGATAAGAAAGCCACGCGGCCAGGGGCGACGTGGCTTGAGGAATGCTTTTATTTTCCATGATGCCCGGTTGTCATTAACGGTTTAGAAAGCAAAAGGGCAGCGCCATTCGGCCCTGCCCTTTTCAGTTATCAGGCCTCGGGTTCCTGATCCGGTACCACCACGCCTTCGCGCGGCTCGTCCGGGTTCGGCGCCGGCAGATTCATCAGCTTCGCCAGGACGCTTGCCAGTTTCAGGCGCATTTCCGGACGGCGGACGATCATGTCGATGGCGCCCTTCTCAATGAGGAACTCACTGCGCTGGAAGCCCGGCGGCAGTTTCTCACGTACGGTCTGCTCGATAACGCGAGGACCCGCAAAGCCGATCAGCGCTTTTGGCTCAGCGATGTTCAGGTCGCCCAGCATCGCGAAGCTTGCAGAAACGCCGCCCATGGTTGGATCGGTCAGTACCGAGATGTACGGCAGACCGCGCTCCTGCATTTTCGCCAGCGCCGCAGAGGTTTTCGCCATCTGCATCAGGGACATCAGCGCTTCCTGCATACGTGCGCCACCGGAGGCGGAGAAGCAGATCAGCGGGCAGTTGTCTTCCAGCGCCTGCTCAACGGCACGCACGAAGCGCGCGCCAACCACAGAGCCCATTGAGCCGCCCATAAAGGAGAACTCAAACGCGGCGGCAACCACCGGCATCTCGTGCAGGGTGCCTTTCATGACGATCAGCGCGTCTTTCTCGCCGGTCTCTTTCTGTGCAGAGGCCAGACGATCTTTGTATTTTTTGGAGTCGCGGAACTTAAGCACATCTTTTGGCTCCAGTTCGCTGCCCAGTTCTACCAGAGAACCTTCGTCCAGCAGGCTATGCAGGCGGTTGCGCGCCGACATACGCATATGGTGGTCACACTTCGGACACACCTCAAGATTGCGTTCCAGCTCTGCGCGATACAGAACCTGGCCGCAGCTATCACACTTCGTCCATACCCCTTCAGGAATGCTTGCTTTACGCGTTGGGGTAATGTTGCTTTTAATTCGTTCAATCCAGCTCATTGATAACCTTTCTGCCTGAACCTGGTCGTATGCCAGTTTTGCTGTAAGAGGCGAATAATGCCATTTTTGCCTCCAACAGACCATGAATGTTGCACATTAAAACATAACAGCCCGAAACTTTGGATAAAAAAGTGGTCGAACCGCCAGCGTGCATTTACTTCGCTTGCTTTGCCGCCGCGCGTTTGTGACGGATAATTTCGATTACGCCAGGCAGTACGGAAAGCACAATAATCGCTACAATCAGTAACTTAAGGTTTTCCTGAACCACCGGCAGATCGCCAAACAGGTAGCCTGCATAGGTGAACAGCAGCACCCACAGCAGCGCGCCCACCACGTTGTACATGGCAAAATGACGATAGGACATGTGACCCATTCCCGCCACAAACGGTGCAAATGTACGCACAATAGGCACAAAACGGGCAAGGATAATGGTCTTACCGCCATGGCGCTCATAGAACGCATGGGTCTTATCTAAATAACTGCGGCGGAAAATCTTCGAGTCCGGATTACTGAACAACCGCTCGCCAAACACCCGCCCGATGGTGTAGTTGACCGCATCACCAACAATCGCGGCGATGATCATCAGGACCACCATCAGATGGACATTCAGGTCATTCGTTGGCAGTGCGGATAACGCGCCCGCCACGAACAGCAGTGAATCTCCCGGCAGGAACGGCGTAACCACAAGGCCGGTTTCACAGAACAGAATGAGGAACAGAATGGCGTACACCCAGACGCCGTACTGCGCGACCAGCTCCGCCAGGTGAACATCAATATGCAGGATGAAATCAATCAGAAAACGTATTACGTCCATATTGTCTAAGCCCTAATTGCACCTTTGTTTAGTCCGCTAAAAACAGCGGGCCCATTGGCGGTTTTGGCAGGTCGAACCGGTCCGGATAATCCACCGAAACCAGATACAGCCCTTCCGCTTTCGCCGTTGCTGCCGCAAGCGTTCTGTCCTTCGCTGCCAGCAGTTCTGCAATCCAGCTCTCCGGCTGGTGTCCGGCGCCCACTTCCATCAGGCTGCCTACAATATTCCGCACCATATGATGTACAAAGGCATTGGCTTTGATATCCACCACCACATACGCGCCATAACGACTGACGTTAATGTGCATGACGTTACGCCACGGCGTACGGGACTGACACTGCACCGCACGAAACGACGTAAAATCATTCTCTCCAATCAGACACTGCGCCGCACGCTGCATACATTCTGCATCCAGCGGTTCATAAAAATGCGTCACGCCCTGGCTTAACACCGCCGGGCGCAGGCGCTGGTTATAGATGACATAACGGTAGCGCCGCGCCGTCGCGCTGAAACGCGCGTGAAAATCATCCGGCACAGCTTTCACCCAACGTACGGCAATGTCACCAGGCAAATTCGCATTTACACCCAGCGTCCAGGCCGCGTCTTTGCGCACGGCGGTGGTGTCAAAATGCACCACCTGCCCCGTGCCGTGAACGCCGGCATCGGTGCGGCCCGCACAGAAGACGCTTATCGGTTCGTTCGCCACCTGAGAGAGCGCTTTCTCCAGCTTCTCCTGGACGCTGCGCACCTCATTCTGCCGCTGCCAGCCATAGTATTTACTGCCATCGTATTCAATGCCGAGGGCAATTCTGTGGACCGGCTTTTGTTCCACATCTGACATCAGTACAGATACTCCTGCACCAGTTTTTCCGCGATTTTGACCGCCATCAGCGCGCCGCCAAAACGCACGTTGTCGGCAACGGACCAGAACTGCACCTGCTCCGGCATACCGTAATCGTTACGCACGCAGCCCACAGAGAGATGCGCGCTGCCGGTGGCGTCGCCCACCTGCGTCGGGAATTCGCTCTCTTCGGACAGGACAATGTCCTCACCGCGGCCAAACGCGTCGCGGGCTTCTTCAGCCGCCAGCGGACGCAGGGCTTCAAACCCGACCATCTGCGCGTGGCCGTAAAAGACCGGAGACTGCACGACATTCGCGGAGATCATCAGCCCGTCATCCTGCAAAATTTTGCGTGCTTCATCGACGATACGACGCTCTTCCCGCACCGAACCTTCACGATCCGGCAGCAGCGGCAGCATGTTGAACGCCAGCTGGCGGCCAAAGAAATCATCTTCGTCGATCGGGATACCGTTCAGCAGCTTCGCGCTCTGCCCTGCCAGTGCGTCTACGGCTTTTTTACCGTTAGCGGAGGCTGAAAGCAGGCTGGTCACGGAAATACGCGACAGGCCACCGTCGTCGATCAGCGGCTTCAGCGCGGTCAGCAGCTGGCTGGTGAGGCTGTTCGGTACTGCAATGATGTTGCGGTTGCGGTAGTCAGCCAGCACAAACGGGTTGACGTCCGGCACCACCAGCGGCACATCCGGCTCCAGGGAGAACAGGCCGCTCAGGTCGATCACCAGACAGCCTGAATTTGTCGCTTCTTCAATGTAAGACGCCGTGGCTTCCGCACCTGCGGCAAAAAACGCCAGCTGAGCCTGCGTCCAGTCAAACGCGGCGGCATCCTGCACCATCACGGATTTGCCGCCGAAACGCAGATGTTCTCCTGCGCTGTCGGTACGCGCCAGTGCGTAAATCTCACCCACCGGGAACTGACGCTCAGCAAGGGTTTCAAGCAGGGCTTCGCCCACGGCGCCAGTGGCACCCAAAATGGCAATGTTCCAGCCTTCAGACATGGTGGTTTACTCCAGAAATAAAAAGCGTCCCTGCCGGAGCATCCGACAGGGAGCATTAAGAAGACATTAACGTGCCGGGTGGTGAACGGCGTTAAATCCCAGTTTATGCAGCAGCCCCGCCGCTGACGCGTCATCGCACATGACATACAGGGAAGACCACTCGCGGCGCTCAAGGTAATTTTTGCGCAGCTTGTCAAACTCACCCGGAATACCCGCCACTTTACGCAGCAGCGCGTCATCGCGGCGCACATCATACACCAAATGCACCAGTCTTTTCAGCGTTGCCTCATCCAGCGGGCCATGAAGGGTAATGCGGCCGAATTCCGGGGCGGGCAGCAGCGTATCCAGCGCCACCTGCTGCGGATGGCCGATAAAGGCGCTGTAAGCCTCAAACACCTGGGTTGTGCCACGCGCTTTGCCTTCAAGGGTATAACCCGCAATATGCGCGGTACCCACGTCCACCTTATTCAGCAAGGCGACGTTGAGATCCGGCTCGGGTTCCCAGACGTCCAGCACGACGCTAAGCTCTTGTCCTTCGTCGAGACATGCCAGCAGCGCCGCGTTATCCACCACCGGTCCCCGGCAGGCATTTATCAGAATAGTGCCAGCCTTCAGACGGCGGATCAGCTTTTCGTCGGCCAGGTGCAGAGTCTTGTACGGCCCCTCTTTAAAGAGCGGCGTATGGAAGGTGATGACGTCGCACTCGTCGACCAGCTCATCCAGCGTGCGGAAGTCGCCTTCATCGCCGTTATCCTTACGCGGCGGATCGCACAGCAGGGTGCGGATACCCCAGGCTTCCAGACGCTTTTGCAGACGTCCGCCCACGTTGCCCACCCCCACAATCCCGACGGTGCGGTCTTTCAGCGCAAAACCATCGCGCTCGGCCAGCATCAATAGTGAGGAGAAAACATATTCCACGACGGCAATGGCGTTACAGCCTGGCGCCGCGGAAAAACCAATCCCCGCCTGCTTAAGCCACTGGTCATCCACATGATCGGTCCCGGCCGTTGCCGTCCCGACAAATTTAACCCCTTTGCCGGTGAGCAGTGCCTCATTTACTTTGGTCACCGAGCGCACCATCAGGGCGTCTGCATCGTCCAGTTCGCTGACCGGAATCGGGCGACCAGGGACAGCCTTAACCTCACCCAGGCGGCTGAACAGCTCACGGGCGTAAGGCATATTTTCATCAACGAGGATTTTCACGTCTGAGTACCTGTTTGAGAGGAAGTAAACCTGCCAAGTGTGCCATAATCTCGCCGCCGGGCATATATCTCCGCCCGGTTACGCAGAGTTTGACTTTAAGGATTTTTGACGATGCAGCCCATTTCAGGTACGCCTCCGCGCCCTCCGGGTGAAGGCCCCGTAACGCCCAACACGCCAGGCGAACAACCGCTCTCCACGCAGCAACGCACCGTACTGGAGCGTCTGATCACGCGTCTTATTGCGTTAACCTCACAGCAAAACGCAGAGGTATGGGCCGGCGTTAAGCACGATTTGGGCGTCAGAAACGATGCGCCGCTACAGTCGCGCCATTTCCCTGCCGCCGAACAAAACCTTAACCAGCGTCTTACCAGCGCACAGCAGCAACATACTACCCGCCAGATTATCTCGCAGCTGACCGAGCTATTGGGCCAGGGGAATAATCGCCAGGCGGTGAGTGATTTTATCCGTCAACAGTACGGTCATACCGCCCTGAGCCAGCTTTCTCCGGAACAGCTGAAAACCGTGTTGACCCTGCTGCAAAGCAATCAGCTTTCTATCCCGCAGCCGCAACAGCGCCCGTCTACAGAGCGGCCATTGCAGCCTGCGGAGCATAATACGCTCAAGCAGATGGTCACTAAGCTGGCTGCCGCTACCGGCGAACCCACAAAGCTTATCTGGCAATCCATGCTGGAACTTTCCGGTGTGAAAGCGGGCGAGATGATCCCGGCAAAACAGTTTACCCATCTGGTCACCTGGCTCCAGGCGCGTCAGACGCTCAGCACCCAGAGCGCCCCGACCCTGCACAGCGTACAGGCGGCGCTGAAACAACCGCTGGAACCGCACGAGTTCGATATGATTCGGGATTACGCTCAGCAGAGCTGGCAGGCTACGCCGCAAACGGTGCTGACCACCGCGCAGGTGCAGGATGTGCTCAATCAGATCTTCATTCGCCGCGCCGAGCGGGAAGGCGGCGTGCCGGAGGTAAGAAACATTCAGCCGATCTACAGCCCGCTGTTTGCCCCCGTAGTTGATACGTTCAAAACGCTTTCTTCCCGTCCGGGATTGATGTTTATCGCGTTGGTGATTGCGCTGGCGATTTTCTGGCTGGTTGCGTGAGGATTTGCCCGGTGGCGCTTCGCTTACCGGGCCTACAACGGCTCGAACAGTAGGCCGGGTAAGGCGAAGCCGCCACCCGGCAACATACTACCGCTTGCGAAACGCCACCAGCGTCACCACAATTCCCACCACCGCTGACACCGCACCGGCCAGGAAGACGGAAGGATAGCCAAACGACGTTGCAAGCAGCCCCGCCAGCGGCCCGGTGACCCCGTATGAGATATCCTGAAACGCCGCATAGCCGCCCAGCGCCGTGCCGCGCACGTGCGGAGCCACGCGCTTCACCACTTCAACGCCCAGCGCCGGGAAGATCAGCGAGCAGCCGCAGCCGGTTAACGCCGCACCCAGCAGCGCAACGGATGCAGAGGGCGCCTGCCAGAGCAGTACCAGACCCACGGTCTCAATGACAAGTGACGCCACGGCCACCTTCACGCCGCCAAAGCGATCCGGCATCCAGCCAAACAGCACGCGCATCAATACAAACGCGCCGCCAAAGGCCGTCAGCGTAAAGCCCGCCATCGCCCAGCCGCGGCTCATGAAATAGAGGGAGACAAAGGTACCAATAACCGCGAAGCCCACCCCCTGAAGCGCCAGCCCAAGCCCCGGCTGCCAGATTTGCCCCACCACGCTCCACAGCGAAGGACGCTCGCCTTTATGGGCGGGCACCTTACGCACCGAACCGTTAAACGCCCACGCCAGCAGCGGCAATACCATGGTGGTGCCTGCCAGCGCCGCAAAACCAAACTGGCTGTGGATCAGCAGCCCCAGCGGTGCGCCTGCCGCCAGCGCGCCGTAAATCGCCATCCCGTTCCAGGACATCACTTTTCCGGAACGCGCAGGCCCCACCAGCCCCATTCCCCAGGTAAGGGTGCCGGTCAGCAGCTGGCTTTCGCCAAAGCCGAGGATCAGACGCCCTGCCACCAGCAGCGCGAATTTATACGCTGCATCTATCGGCAACAGCGCCGCCAGCAGCCAGGCTCCCCCCGCCAGCCCGCAGGCAAACATGCCCTGCAACGCCGAGCGTTTTGCGCCGTGCTGATCCGCCAGGCGACCGGCGTAGCCCCGGGTTAATACCGTCGCTAAAAACTGAATGCCCACCGCAATACCGACCATGGTGTTGCCATAGCCCAGCTCCTGGTGAACGAACAAGGGGATCACCGGCAGCGGCAGGCCAACGGTCATATAGGTCAGAAACACCGCAAAGGCGATGCGGAAAAGGGAAAGGTTCCCGGAAGGAGCGCTCTTCTCAGGGGTAACAGCCTTCATGCATAACTCCGTGTTCAGGCATAAAAAAAGGGAGCCGCGCGGCTCCCTTCTACTATACCTTCAAACGCTTACGCTTTCAGCTTACGCATCACCAGCGTGGCGTTGGTGCCGCCGAAACCGAAGCTGTTGGACATAACGGTCGTCAGCGCACGTTCGGTGGTTTCGGTCACGATGTTCAGGCCAGCCGCCTGCTCGTCCATCTCTTCGATGTTGATGCTTGGCGCGATAAAGCCGTTTTCCAGCATCAGCAGAGAGTAGATCGCTTCCTGCACGCCCGCCGCTCCCAGAGAGTGACCGGTCATGGCTTTGGTTGCAGAGATAGCCGGGCTATTGTCGCCGAACACTTCACGGATCGCACCCAGCTCTTTCACGTCGCCTACCGGCGTTGAGGTGCCGTGGGAGTTCAGGTAGTCGATTGGAGTATCAACACCGTGCATCGCCATCTTCATGCAGCGCACCGCGCCTTCACCAGATGGAGCAACCATGTCAGCGCCGTCAGACGTTGCGCCGTAGCCCACGATCTCAGCATAGATGTGCGCGCCACGCGCCAGCGCGTGTTCCAGCTCTTCAACCACAACCATACCGCCGCCGCCAGCGATAACAAAACCGTCGCGGTGTGCGTCATAAGTACGGGACGCTTTGTCTGGCGTTTCGTTGTATTTGGTGGACAGTGCGCCCATCGCGTCGAACTCACAGGCCATTTCCCAGCCCAGCTCTTCGCCGCCGCCAGCAAATACGATGTCCTGTTTGCCCAGCTGGATCTGCTCAACCGCATTACCGATACAGTGTGCGGAGGTCGCACATGCAGAGCTGATGGAGTAGTTCACACCGTGGATTTTGAACGGCGTTGCCAGGCACGCGGAAACCGCTGACCCCATGGCTTTGGTCACAACATATGGACCGACCGCTTTCAGGCCGCGCGGGCTGCGCATGGCGTCAGCACCGAACACCTGAGCTTTAGAGGAACCGCCGGAGCCTGCAATCAGGCCCACGCGTGGGTTGTTCTGGTAAGCGTCTTCGCTCAGACCAGAATCCTTGATCGCTTCCTGCATGGAAAGATAGGCGTAGATAGAGGCATCGTTCATGAAACGAACCACTTTACGGTCAATTAAACCGGTGGTGTCCAGTTTAACGTTACCCCATACGTGGCTACGCATTCCAGAATCTTTAAACTCTTCAGAGAAAGTGATCCCGGAGCGTCCTTCACGCAGAGATGCCAGGACTTCCTGCTGGTTATTACCGATGCTGGAAACGATGCCCAGGCCAGTAATCACTGCACGTTTCATTCAATACCTCTGTAAGTCGCACTATAAAAAGTTTCGAGTCGCACAATAGCGTACACTTGTACGCCGAACAAGTCCGATCAGCCATTTTCTGTGGAAATTTGCACCGATGGGCTCACATCGCTAAGATCGTGCCACTGCCTGTCGGACGAGTAACTTACGTGAAACAAAACGCCATACAACCTGCCAACCTCGAATTCAACGCTGAGGGTACACCTGTTTCCCGAGATTTTGATGACGTCTACTTTTCTAATGATAACGGACTGGAAGAGACGCGCTATGTTTTCCTCGAAGGAAATCATCTCAGCACCCGCTTCCCTGAGCATCCGCGCAGCCTGTTTGTCGTAGCGGAGAGCGGTTTCGGCACCGGGCTGAATTTTCTGACCCTCTGGCAGGCGTTCGACCAGTTTCGCACTGCACACCCCAAGGCTACCTTACAAAGATTACATTTCATCAGTTTCGAAAAATTTCCGCTTACCGCGCACGATCTGCGGCTTGCCCATCAGCGCTGGCCGGAGCTTACCCACTGGGCGGAACAGCTTCAGGCCCAGTGGCCTCCGGCTATCGGTGGCTGTCATCGTCTGATTCTGGACGACGGACGCGTCACGCTCGACCTGTGGCTTGGCGACATTAACGACCTGACCGATAAGCTTGATGACTCAATGAATCAGAAGGTGGACGCCTGGTTCCTGGATGGTTTTGCGCCCGCCAAAAACCCGGACATGTGGAGCCCGCACCTGTTCAGTGCCATGGCACGTCTGGCGCGCCCGGGCGCGACGCTTGCTACCTTCACCTCGGCGGGATTTGTTCGCCGTGGGTTGCAGGAGGCGGGGTTTACCATGCGGAAAACCAAAGGCTTTGGCCGTAAACGCGACATGCTGGTCGGGGTGATGGAACAGGATCTGGCGATCCCGGCGCAGGCCCCCTGGTTTGCCCGTCGCGCCAGCACCTCGCGTGAGGTCGCCATTGTGGGCGGGGGTATCGCCAGCGCCCTGCTCTCGCTGGCGCTGCTGCACCGTGGCTGGCAGGTGACGCTCTACTGCGCTGACGAGGCGCCGGCGACGGGCGCATCAGGCAACCGTCAGGGCGCGCTTTATCCCTTATTAAGTTCACACGATCCGGCACTGTTCCAGTTCTTCCCGGCGGCGTTTACGTTTGCTCGCCGCCTTTACGATAGCCTGCCGGTTGCGTTCGACCACAACTGGTGCGGCGTGACGCAGCTCGGCTGGGACGAGAAGAGCCAGCAGAAAATCACACAAATGCTGTCGCTGGGTCTGCCGGAGGCCATCGCCCATGCAGTGACGGCACAGCAGGTTGCTGAGACCGCTGGAGTCGACACCGGCTGCGGGGGTATTCAGTATCCACTCGGCGGCTGGCTGTGTCCGGCTGAACTGACTTCTGCGGCGATAGCCCTCGGGCAGTCGCGTGGGTTGACAGTGCATTATGCCCATAAGGTTCAATCGCTAAGCCGCACTGCGCACTGGAAACTGCGTTTCGCTGACGGCAAAGAGGTCCAGCATGCCAGCGTTGTGCTGGCCAACGGACATCATATCAGCCAGTTTACCCAGACAGCATCATTGCCGGTTTATCCGGTCGGCGGCCAGGTGAGCCATATTCCTGCCGCCCCCCAACTGAGCAAACTGCGTCAGGTGCTGTGTTACGACGGCTACCTGACGCCGCAAAATCCGTCCAACGGCCATCACTGCATCGGTGCCAGCTACCATCGCGGTGAAACAGATATGCAGTACAGCGAAGCGGATCAGCAGCAAAACCGACAGCGCCTGCTCGACTGTTTCCCGGATGCGTCGTGGGCAAAAGAGGTGAATGTCAGTGAGGGTCAGGCGCGCTGCGGCGTACGCTGCGCGACCCGCGATCACCTGCCGATGGCGGGAAACGTGCCGGACTATGACGCCACGCTTGAAGTCTATCAGGATCTTGCTGACAACAAAGAAACGGCGGTAAGCGCGCCCGTTCATCCCGAGCTGTTTATGCTGGGTGGCTTAGGCTCGCGGGGATTATGCTCCGCGCCGCTGCTGGCTGAAGCGTTAGCCGCGCAAATGAGCAACGAGCCGGTTCCACTGGACAGGGTTACGCTCGCGGGGCTGAATCCAAACCGACTGTGGGTGCGGAAATTGCTGAAGGGGAAAATGGTCAAGTAGGGTGCGGTCTGGTGCCCTTACCCCGACCCTCTCCCTGTGGGAGAGGGCGGTGATACACTTACTTCGCTTTCGCCTGCTGGAACAAATTGTCCCACATGCCCAGCACTAAAGACTGGTCGCGCGGAGAGAGTTCCCCGGCCAGAATGGCTTTTTCCAGGCTGCGAGTGACTTCCGCGTGAACGGCGTCGGCAGAGTGATCGTCCCCGGCTTCCAGCGCGGCTACAGCCAGCGTCAGGTGGCCACGCAGATAACCGCTGGCGAACAGCTCATCATCACTGGCGTGTTCCACCATGTCATCAATTAACGCCAGAATGCGTGATTCAAATTCTGCGATCATCTTCTTTCCTCTGTTAAAGATCTTCCGGCCACGGGAAGCATTCCGCCGTGATCTCCGGCGTGTGGTAATAATTCTGTAAAGCCTCGATCAGGCGTGCCGGACGTGCCGGGATGCCTTTCTCAAGATATTCCATCACCTGCGCATGAACGCGGCGCTGGAAGACGATACGGTCTGGCTCGAAGTCGCCTTCGAGGTTGTCACAGCTTACGTTGAACGGGAAACCCGCCGCTACGCAGAACAGCCATTCCAGCGCCTGAGGTTTCACCTCCACATCTTCGAACTGCCCCTGGGTGGCGGCGTCGCGCCCGTCCGGGCAGTACCAGTAACCAAAGTCCACCAGCTCTCGACGCGCTTTCCCGGCGATACACCAGTGCGAAATTTCGTGCAAACCGCTGGCGTAAAAGCCGTGGGCAAAGATGATGCGGTTATACGGAACCTCGTCATCAGCAGGAAGATAGATCGGTTCGTCGTTGCCTTTAATCAGACGGGTATTAAAATCATCAGCAAAACAGCTATCGAAGATCTCAATCAGCTGTTCGTAGTTATGCGTACTGTTCATTAGTTCATCCCCAACCAGGTGAGGATCTCCTGTCCATGGCTGTCATAAAGAAGTTTGGCGCTCATCACCGCCGAGACGACAACAATCATCGGGCGGATCAGCTTTTGTCCTTTGCTTAATACCAGACGCGAGCCTGCGCGCGCGCCCAAAAACTGCCCTGCCATCATCACAAACCCGGTTGCCCAGATAACCTTGCCGCCAATGATAAACAGCAGCAGACCGCCAACGTTGGAGGTCGCGTTGAGGACTTTGGCGTGGGCGGTGGATTTGGCGAGGTTGAATCCGGCCAGCGTCACGAATGCCAGCGCATAAAACGAACCTGCCCCCGGGCCAAAGAAGCCATCGTAAAAACCGACGCAGCCACCGGCAATCAGCGCAAACGGCAGGCCGTGAAGACGACGCTGTCGATCTTCTTCCCCGAGCTTTGGCATCAGCAGGAAATAGAGGCCGATACAGATAACCAGCAGCGGCAGGATCTGGCGCAGAATGTCGGACTGTACGTGCTGGACCAGCAGCGCACCCGCCGTTGAGCCAATAAACGTCATCAGGATATTGAGCTTCTGATCGGCGAGATTCACCACTTTGCGCCGGATGAAATAGAGCGACGAGGAGAGCGAACCGCCGCATGCCTGGAGTTTGTTGGTGGCAAGCGCCTGGGCAGGGCTCATGCCTGCCGCCAGCAGCGCCGGAACGGTGAGCAACCCGCCGCCGCCCGCCAGGGCATCGATAAATCCGGCTAACATCGCAACAAAAAAGAGCACCGCCAGCAGCAGCGGTGACACCATGAACAGATCGACGAAATTATCCATTAAAGTACATGCTCATCCAGTAGCGCCTGGCAGGAAGGCGGCAACGGAGGCGGTGTCTTCTTCTCAGGCTTAGAGGTTCCAGGCTTGGCTGGTTCAAACCAGCTTTGCAGTTCGTAACCACAACCATCGCCAGGCGGTGGCAGCGGCTGATCTTCACATTCCAGGCTGTTCGCCGGACAGCGCAGGCGAACATGCATATGCGCCCGGTGCTGGAACCAAGGGCGCACTTTACGCAACCAGTCGCGATCCGTTCCCGCATCCAGGCAAAGCTGCTGCTTGATGGCCGGATTAACAAAGATCCGCGTGACGTCGTTATCCTCTGCCGCCAGCTTAATCATGCTGGAAATTTCCGGCGACCATCGCGAGGCGACGACCCGTTTACCGTCGGCCGAGACCAGATCCAGCGCCTGCGGTTTCAGCAGCTGCGCTGAGCTCCAGCGCGTTTTCGGCAATTGCAGGAAGATATCCACATCCAGTCCGGTCTGGTGGCTGGCGTGACCGCCGTTGAAGCGACCACCGGCAGGCATCCCCATATCGCCAATCAGCACCGTCCCCAGCCCCAGGTTATGCACCTGGTTGCCAAGACGCTGAATAAACAGCAGCAGGTCAGGATGGCCGAAATAACGGCGCTGATCGGTACGCATCACCTGATAAGTATCCGACTGCAACGGCAGCGCCTGCGCACCGACGATACACCCGTTGGAGAAAGCGCCAATGGACTGCGCACTCCCCGCTACCGGGTGGGTGATTTTCTGCCACGGCGTAGCGGCCAGGCTTGCTCCACTGGCCAGCAGCGCCAGCAGAGCGATTGCGGTTTTTTTCATAGTTACCAGCGTGGAATGGTGGTCGTCACATCCGCATTCTGCGCGCGCTGGCGCAGGAAGTGATCCATCAGCACGATCGCCAGCATCGCTTCTGCGATCGGCACCGCGCGGATCCCCACGCACGGATCGTGACGCCCTTTGGTGATCATCTCAACTTCATCGCCAGCGCGGTTAATCGTGTGGCCCGGGACGGTAATGCTGGACGTTGGTTTCAGCGCAATATTGGCAATAATTTGCTGCCCGCTGCTGATGCCGCCCAGAATGCCGCCCGCATGGTTACTCTGGAAACCCGCCTTCGTGATTTCGTCGCGGTTCTGGCTGCCGCGAAGCTTGACCACGTCAAAACCGTCGCCGATTTCGACGCCTTTCACCGCGTTGATGCTCATCAGCGCGTGGGCGATGTCGGCGTCAAGGCGGTCAAATACCGGCTCGCCCCAGCCAGCCGGCACGCTGTCGGCCACCACGGTGACTTTCGCACCAATGGAGTCGCCCTCTTTTTTCAGGCCACGCATCAGCTCATCCAGCGCGTCCAGCTTGTCGGCATCGGCGCAGAAGAACGGGTTGAGCTCTACCTGATCCCAGTCTTTGATTGCCAGCGGAATGTCGCCCATCTGGGACAGACAGCCGCGGATAACGATGCCGAATTTCTGCTGGAGATATTTTTTGGCAATTGCCCCTGCCGCCACGCGCATCGCGGTTTCACGCGCGGAAGAACGCCCGCCGCCGCGATAGTCGCGAAAGCCATATTTTTGTTCGTAGGTATAGTCGGCGTGACCAGGACGGAAAACGTCCTTAATCGCGCCGTAGTCCTGAGAACGCTGATCGGTGTTTTCAATCAGCAGACCAATGCTGGTCCCTGTGGTACGGCCTTCAAATACGCCGGAGAGAATTTTGACCTGGTCCGGCTCGCGACGCTGCGTGGTGTAGCGAGAGGTACCCGGACGACGACGGTCAAGGTCATGCTGTAAATCGGCTTCGGTCAGTTCGATGCCTGGCGGGACGCCATCAACGATACAACCCAGTGCCAGACCGTGCGACTCGCCAAAGGTGGTCACACGGAATACCTGTCCAATACTGTTTCCTGCCATCACGGCTCCGATGTTGTTGTTTGTGTTTGAGCGTTGTGAAACGGGCCGAAGCCCGCTGGATTAATCTTTGTAAATGCTGAAGTATTCGCGTGCATCAAGCAGTTGCGCCTTGGTCAGCATAAAGACGCCGTCACCGCCGTTGTCGAACTCAAGCCAGGTGAACGGCACATCCGGGTACTGCTCTATCAGATGTACCATGCTGTTGCCTACTTCACAAATCAGAACGCCGTCGTCGGTCAGATAATCCGGCGCGCACGCCAGGATGCGGCGGGTCAGCTTCAGCCCGTCAGAACCTGACGCCAGGCCCAGCTCCGGCTCGTGACGATACTCGTTCGGCAGGTCGGACATATCTTCTGCATCCACGTACGGCGGATTGGTGACGATCAGGTCGTATTGCAGCGTCGGCAGGTCGCGGAACAGGTCAGAGCGGATAGGCGTGACGTGATGAATCAGCCCGTGCTCTTCAATGTTGTGTTCGGTGACGGCCAGCGCGTCGGTGGAGATATCGACAGCGTCCACTTCTGCTTCCGGGAAGGCGTACGCGCAGGCAATGGCGATGCAGCCGCTGCCGGTGCACATATCAAGAATGTGCTGCGGCTGATGGTTAATCAGGCCGTCAAAATGGTTGTTGATCAGCTCGCCAATCGGCGAACGCGGCACCAGCACGCGCTCATCAACGTAGAATTCGTGGCCGCAGAACCAGGCTTTGTTGGTCAGGTAAGCCACCGGAATGCGCTCGTTTACGCGACGGATCACGCGCTCAACGATGCGGTGTTTTTCACTGGAGGTCAGGCGCGCGGTGCGCATGTCTTCCGGAATATCCAGCGGCAGGTAGAGAGACGGCAGCACCAGCTGCACGGCCTCATCCCACGGGTTGTCGGTACCGTGTCCGTACCAGATATTGGCGGCGCTGAAGCGGCTAACCGACCAGCGCAACATGTCCTGTATGGTATGCAGCTCGTTTACTGCTTCATCGACAAAAATTTTATCCACTCTTTCCTCCAGGGCATGCTCGCATAATTTTCGGCGGCTAGTTTGCCATGAAGACGGCGATAAATCAGCAATGACGCGTACCGCTTGAGGTTAAAAAATGCGTTTAGTCGGGTACACTATCGGAAATACGAGATGAGAATGACGAATGAAAAAGAAAACATCGCTCAGCGAGGAGGATCAGGCTCTATTCCGCCAGCTGATGACCGGGACGCATCAAATCACGCACGACACCATTGTCCATCGCCCGCAGCGTAAAAAAGTCAGCGAGGTACCGGTCAAACGGTTGCTCCAGGAGCAGGCCGATAACAGCCACTATTTTTCAGATGAGTTTCAGCCGCTGCTAAATACCCAGGGTGCGGTGAAATACGTGCGCGAAGACGTCAGCCATTTTGAACTGAAAAAATTACGCCGGGGAGATTACTCGCCGGAGCTGTTCCTCGATCTGCATGGGTTGACCCAGATGCAGGCGAAACAGGAGCTGGGGGCGTTGATCGCGGCATGTCGTCGCGAGCATGTTTTTTGCGCCTGCGTGATGCACGGCCACGGCAAACATATTCTTAAGCAACAGACACCGCTGTGGCTGGCTCAGCATCCACACGTGATGGCTTTTCATCAGGCGCCAAAAGAGTACGGCGGAGATGCCGCATTGCTGGTATTGATTGAGGTCGAGGAGTGGCAGCCGCCAGAATTGCCCTGACAGGATGGCGGGAGGCACGCTGCACCCCGCCATATCGCACGTCACGTCAGATGGCTTTTGCCATCTTCAGGTTGCACGGACTCATTTGCCAGTTAAAGACCCCTTTGCCGGTTTCGTCGAGGGTGACGTTGGCAATGGCGGACGTTGTGAACATCGGTGGCGTTTCGCCCGGGCACAGCTCAGATACCAGATAGCCGACCAGCGGCAGGTGGGAAATGACCAGTGCGGAAGCGACACCTTCATTGCACAGCGCCTGAAGGTAAGCACTGACAAGGCCAACATCGCCACACGGCGTGAGTTCAGGGAGAACATCCACACTGGATGGCAGGTTCATACACTCTCCTACCACATCCAGCGTCTGTTCTGCCCGCAGGAACGGACTCACCAGAACGCGTTCAATGTCCACTTTTTGACCTTTAAGCCATGTCGCCATCTGACGGGATTCGTCGCAGCCACAGACGGTTAAAGGACGTACTGAGTCACTGGCGGCATCGAGTGCCGCGTCGCCGTGACGCATGATAAAAACTTGCATATTGCACCGCTTTTGTTAACCAGAATCACCGGCGTTAACTACCCGCGATTAATGCTCTGAGGTAGAAAACCCGATGGCCGGGCATTGTGCCTGAACCATTCGGTGAATGAAACGCTGTTTTTTACCTCAATGGCGTAAGTATAGTCAATCTCTGTTTACAATTTCGCCAGAACAGGTTCCATCACCTCAGGATTTACCCTTCTTTGACTTCAGTTTACGCAATCAGTTTCCCTTGCGGGCCAGAATGTCTGACCCCGTTCCGCCATCTGCAATAATTCGTCACAAGGTGTAAACCGTGGACCATATTGCGAGGCCAGACGTTGCAGGATCGCAACCACTTCACCCGCCCCGAGGGTATCCATATACCGGAACGGACCGCCAAGGAATGGCGGAAAACCGATACCAAACACGGCGCCGATATCGCCGTCGCGCGCGCTTTTGATCACCTGCTCACCAAAGCAGCGCGCCGCTTCATTGAGCATCATCATCACGCAGCGCTCAGCACACTGAACCGCCGACAGTTTTCCCTGACCCGTGACAGGAATAAGCGCATAAACCGAAGGGTCGACCTGTTTCTTGCTTTTACGCCCTTTCACGGCGTAAAGATAGAAACCGCGTTCATTTTTTCTGCCTTTGCGATCGTCCTTCAAAATTGCGGAAACAAAGTTTGCAGGCGGCGCAAAACGATCGCCATAAGCCGCTTCCAGCACAGGGATAATTTTAGTCCCTGTATCAATTCCTACTTCATCCAAAAGTTGGATTGGGCCGACGGGGAAACCAAACTTCACCAGAGCGTCATCGACGTGCTCAATTTTCTCCCCTTCCGTCAGCAACCGCATCGCTTCGTTAATGTAAGGCGCCAGAATGCGGTTGACGTAGAAGCCGGCTTTGTCCGCGACCACAATCGGGGTTTTGCCCTGTTTTTTCGCCAGCTTCACCACGGTGGCAATAGTTTGCGGGCTGGTTGTGGCATGTGGAATAACCTCCACCAGCGGCATTTTTTCGACAGGGCTGAAATAGTGCAGCCCTATCACCTGCTCCGGGCGCACGGCTTTCGCCGCGATGTCGCCGATCGGCAAAGACGAGGTGTTTGACGCGAAAATGGTGTGCGGCGCGCAATGCTGTTCAACGTCCGCCACCATCTGCTGCTTAAGGGCGAGATCTTCGAACACGGCTTCAATCACCAGATCGCGGTGTGCAAACCCACTATAGTCGGTGGCGCCAGTGATCATCGCGAGGGTTTTATCACGCTCACTGGCCTTGATATGGCGGCGTTTCACTTTGCGATCAAGGTTCTGCCAGCTGTACTGCAACGCGTGGTTGATACCCTTAGGGTTGATATCTTTGATACGTACGGGCAATTTGCCTTTGCTGGCGGTGACAAATGCGATGCCGCCGCCCATCAGCCCACCACCCAGAACGCCAACGGCACGCAGCGGAGCCGGTTCAGCTTCACTGCCCGGATCTTTTTTAACCCCCGTGCTGGCAAAGAAAATGCCGCGCAGCGCCTGCGACTGCGGCGTCATCGCCAGCTCGCCAAAGGCTTTCGCTTCCGCAGCATAACCGCTGCTGCTGCCCTGCGATAAACCGGTTTCAATCACCTTCAGAATGCGCGTCGCTGCCGGATAGTTCCCTTTGGTTTTTTGCTCGGTTTTTTTACCCACCATATTGAACAGCAGCGTGCGCCCCAGCGGCCCGGCGAGGATACGCTCGCGCACCGGCAGAGGGCGTTTCGCCTGACGACCTTTCAGCGCCCGCTCAACGGCGGCCTCAAGCAAGATGGCGTGCGGAACGACCTCATCAACCAGACCCGCCTTTAACGCCTGACGGGCGCGCAGCTGTTTACCGGTTAAAATCATCTCCAGCGCCGTACTGACGCCCACCAGACGCGGCAGGCGCTGCGTGCCACCTGAACCGGGCAGCAATCCAAGCTGTACCTCCGGCAGTCCGAGTACGGTTTTCGCATCGTCGGTACAAATTCGGCTGTGACAGGCCAGCGCCAGCTCAAGCCCACCGCCCAGGCAGGCCCCGTGGATCGCAGCGACAACGGGTATCGACAGCGCATGGATCTCCGCCATTACCTGCTGCCCCTGACGGGCCAGGTCTTCTGCTTCCTGAGCGCTTTTCGCCCGGGCAATCATGTTGATATCGGCCCCGGCAATAAAGTTATCCGGCTTTGCCGAGATAAATACCAGGCCACGTATCGCTTTGTTTTCGCGGATCTGTCTGAGCATCGCACGCACCTGAACGCCAAACTCGGCCTTCAGGGTGTTCATCTTTTCGTCGGGTACATCAATGGTGATAACAGCCACGTTATCAAGGCGAACAGCCAGATTAAATGCAGATGTCGTTTCCATTATTCAGCCTCCAGAACCATTGCTGCACCCAGGCCGCCCGCCGCACAGGCGGTAACGAGACCAAAACCGCCGCCGCGGCGACGCAGCTCGTGCAAAGTCTGAGTTATCATTCTCGCGCCGGTCGCCGCAAATGGATGGCCGTAGGCGATGGATCCGCCAAGCACGTTAAACTTACTCTGATCCACTTCGCCGGTCGCGTGGGCGCGGCCCAGTACATCGCGCGCGAAGCGCTCGCTTGCCAGCAGCTGAATGTTTGCCAGGGTTTGTGCGGCAAAGGCTTCGTGCATATCGATCAGGGTTAAGTCAGCCAGCGTCAACCCCGCACGCTCCAGCGCCAGCGGCGTGGACCAGGCCGGACCGAGCAGCATGTCCTGCCAGACATCAATGGCGGTAAAGGCGTAGCTACGCAAATAGCCCAGCGGTGTTATGCCAAGCTCTTTCGCCCGGGATTCCGTCATCAGGATCACGGCGGCGGCACCGTCCGTCAGTGGCGTACTGTTGGCCGCCGTAACGGTGCCATGTTTACGATCAAACGCCGGGCGCAGTTTTGCGTAATCCTCCAGCGTCGAGGTGCCACGGATATTGTTATCTTCCACCAGCGGTTCGCGGAAAGGCGGGATGTAAGCCGTCATCACCTCGTCGGCAAGTTTGCCTTCCGACCACGCCTTCGCAGCGAGCTGATGCGAGCGATGCGCCAGTGCATCCTGCTGTTCGCGGGTAATACCGTAGGTTTTTGCCATCTGCTCGGCAGTGTCGCCCATACGCAGGCCGGTGGAGTATTCAGCAACGGCAGGTGGCACGGGCATGAGGTCGCGCAGACGTAAACGCGAGAAGAGTTTGAGCTTCGCACCGGTGGTCCGGGCTTTATTGGCGTCCACGAGGATGCGGGCCAGCTGTTTGCTAACACCGATGGGCAGCACGGAGGAGGAATCCGCGCCGCCGGCGATCCCCGCGCGAATGGTCCCCGCCATCAGGCTTTCCGCCACGTTCGCCACCGCCTGGAAACTGGTGGCGCAGGCGCGGCTGACGCTGTATGCGTCGGTGTGAACATTCATGCCGGTGCCCAGCACGATTTCACGTGCGATATTGGGCGCTTCCGGCATTTGCACCACCTGGCCGAAAACCAGTTGCTCAATAACCTCTGGCGGGATCTCGCTGCGAGCCAGCATCTCCCCCACCACCATTTTTCCCAGATCGACAGCCGGTATACCGTGAAACGCGGTTGCCTGACGCGCAAACGGCGTACGTAACCCGCTGACAATGGCAATGCGGTCACCGTGTCGGGTGATAAGCGGTAATGCCTGACTCATAACACTCCCCTGTAAAAAAATTTTGCGCACACATTAAGTGGTCTGACCTGATAATAGTCTTAACTATTTTTTTACATTGAGCCAATCGGGGAAGCGAAAAATTGCGAGCTAAGGCACAGAGAAGAAAAAGAAAATGCCCCTGCATGGCAGAGGCATTTGTGAGATTTGTTGCCGGGTTGCGGCGTTGCCTTACCCGGCCTACACGATCGTAGGCCCGTGCAAAAAGTATTAACGCAGGCCCAGCTGGAAGATCAGCGTTTCTGCTTCGCAGGCGAACACAAAGTCGATATCCAGCCGCACGCCGCCTTCCACTTCCGTGAAGGTGGATTTGATTTCACACGGATCGGATTCAACTTCACGCGCGCGCTGGCTCAGCGCGGCCAGCGTCTCTTCCGCTTCAGCGCGGTTAGGGAATACGCGGCTGTAAGAGGCGGTGCAATCGGTGTTGTCCATAATGGTGCCAACATCCATACAGCAGCAAACCGGGGTTTCATCAGCACTGCATTTACTCATAGCTCAATTTCCTCTGTATTCGCGCAGGGCGCGAGATAAACACGATGCGTCTATTTTACGCCCCCGGACGAGCCCCCTCCAGCCGTTAATGGCGCAAAATCGGATAAGTGAGCAATATCACACTAAAAAATGATCTAAAACAAAATTCCCCTTTTCAGAGGAATCGCACTGGTCACAATTTTGCCAACCAGATCTCGTTTCAAGAAACATATCTGAAAATATTAATAAACAAACTTGCAACATCCCAGCTGGTCAGACCTATACTCTCGCCACTGGTCTGATTTGTAAGTCATACCTCAGACCCTACACTTCGCGCTCCTGTTACGGTATGTAACAATTATTGAATAAAAATAACTCAATGAGGTTATGGTCATGAGCCAGAAAACCCTGTTCAAACAAACTGCTTTAGCAGTTGCAGTGGCAATCGTCTCAACGTCCGCCTGGTCAGCGGGCTTCCAGTTAAACGAATTTTCTTCCTCTGGCCTTGGCCGTGCGTATTCCGGGGAAGGTGCGATTGCCGATGACGCAGGCAACGCGAGTCGTAACCCGGCACTGATCATGATGTTTGATCGCCCTACCTTCTCTGCCGGTGCGGTTTACATCGATCCTGATGTCAATATTTCTGGCAAATCTCAGTTCACCGGCGCAGATCTGAAGGCGGATAACATTGCGCCGACCGCGTGGGTGCCTAACCTGCACTTTGTTGCGCCAATCAATGAACAGTTTGGTTGGGGTGCCTCTGTCACCTCTAACTATGGCCTGGCAACGGAGTTCAATAACAACTATCCGGCCGGGGAATACGGCGGTAAAACCGACCTGACGACCCTGAACCTCAACCTGAGCGGCGCATATCGTCTGAACGATAACTGGAGCTTTGGTCTGGGCTTTGATGCTGTCTACGCCGATGCAAAAATCGAGCGTTACTCCGGGGAGCAAACTGCTGCACTGCCGAAAAACAGCAATAAAATTGCCAGCCTGAAAGGTGATGAATGGGGTTACGGCTGGAACGCCGGTATCCTGTATGAACTGGATAAAAACAACCGCTGGGGTCTGACCTATCGCTCAGAAGTGAAAATTGATTTCGATGGCGATTACAAAAGCGGCATCCTGAGCCCAGTCAACGGTATGGTCCCAGGCGCGGGCACCACCATTCCATGGGGTACCTCGAATCAAACCGTACCGGGTTCACTGTCGCTGCATCTGCCAGAAATGTGGGAAGTGTCAGGTTATAACCGCGTTGCGCCGCAGTGGGCAATTCACTACAGCCTCGCGTATACCAGCTGGAGCCAGTTCGAGGAGCTTAAAGCCACCGGCAGCAACGGCCAGACGCTGTTCTATAAAGACGAAAGCTTCCACGATGCATACCGTATCGCGCTTGGTACGACCTATTATATGGATGATAACTGGACGTTCCGTACCGGCGTGGCATTTGATGACAGCCCGGTACCGGCCGATAAACGTTCTATCTCCATTCCGGATCAGGACCGTTTCTGGGTGAGTGCGGGGGCAACCTACGCGTTCAACGAGAATGCCTCTATCGACGCGGGCGTGTCGTACATGCATGGCCAGAAGGTGACCTTCCAGGAAGGCCCGTACGAGTTTACCTCTGAAGGTAAAGCCTGGCTGTTTGGTACCAACTTCAACTACGCGTTCTAATCCCAACACGATTAAAAAAGGTGAGCATTGCTCACCTTTTTTATTTATTCCGAATCGATATCTTTTAATTCGTTCTCGATGGCTTTCGCGTTCGGATTATCTTCCGGCTTCAGCTTACCGCCGTTGGCAATAAAGTCATGGTTCTGGAAGTAGGCCTCGCGGACCATGATGTACGGATCGGAAGACTGACGCAGCAGACCATCAGAATCCAGCAGTTGCGCACGCGTTTCAATTCCTTCCACGGTCCATTTACCAATCGACAGCGGCCAGGTGAGCCATGACAGTACAGGATACAGCGTATCCACCATGTCGCCGCCATCATCACGCACGGTAAAGCTGCCGTAGAATGGCAGGTGCACATACGGACCATAACCTACGCCATAGTGACCCAGCGTGCTGCCGAAACGGTGCGGCTGTTCACGCTGTAATTTCGGGTTCGCCATGCCTGCGACATCAATTAAGCCGCCCATACCCAGCAGGGAGTTCAGGAAGAAGCGGGTGAAATGCACCATCCCCTGATACGGGTCGCCCTGAAGGAAGTAGTTGACCATAACCGCTGGCTCTTCCAGGTTACTGGTAAAGTTGCTCAGCCCGTTACGCGCCGGCTGCGGAACATAGTCACGCCATGCCACGGCAACCGGACGAACCAGATATGGATCCAGCACATTATAGTTAAAGCTGTACATTGAACGGTTAAATCCTTCGAGAGGATCGGAGCGTCCCGTTTGCTCGCCAGAGCTGGCGCAGCCCGCAAGCATTGTTACGCCCAGCGCAAGCGCCGACAGCCGAAGCTTCATAAATTTCTCCCTGTTCAATATGGCTATCGTTGAATGCCATCTGTGACGGAGCCTGAGATGCTCCGCCTGAAACGTGCAAGTGATTGTAACAGCACGCTTACCGATGTCTACGAGGACAATGACGACCCGCTCGCGTCATCACGCTAATTTCAGCATAGCCTGTCTTTCGGAATTCGTTTCGCTGGCAATTTTATATTGGCTTTGAAAGAGATGTCTCACCTTTATTGCCATTTTCAGCAATTTAAGAGCATCCCCACGGGGAAAGCGCTAAAAGCCGCTACGCTTAAATGAGCAATTACCCCGAAGGAGCTGTTATGAAAGACATTAGCGAAGAGAAAATTGGTGAAAGCAAAGAGGAACATGAGATTGAAAGCGAGGAGAAAGACCGGGGAGAAGAGATAGAAGTCGATGAAGATCGCCTGCCGTCGCGCGCCATGGCTATTCATGAGCATATTCGCCAGGACGGGGAAAAAGAGATGGAGCGCGACGCGATGGCCCTGCTGTGGTCAGCCATTGCAGCCGGTCTGTCGATGGGTGCCTCTCTGCTCGCCAAAGGGATATTTCACGTTCAGCTGGAAGGCGTACCGGGCGGGTTTTTGCTGGAAAATTTAGGCTACACGTTCGGCTTTATTATCGTCATTATGGCGCGACAGCAGCTTTTTACGGAGAATACCGTCACTGCCGTACTGCCCGTCATGCAAAATCCGACCCTCGGTAATTTCGGTTTACTGATGCGCCTGTGGAGCGTCGTGCTGCTGGGGAACCTGATCGGTACGGGCATAGCCGCCTGGGCGTTCGAGTATATGCCAATATTTGATGAACCGACCCGCGACGCATTTGTGAAAATTGGCATGGATGTGATGAAAAACACGCCGGTTGAAATGTTCTCTAATGCCATAATTTCCGGCTGGATCATCGCCACTATGGTCTGGATGTTCCCGTCAGCGGGCAGCGCGAAAATCGTGGTGATTATCCTGATGACCTGGCTTATCGCACTCGCCGATACCACGCACATTGTTGTCGGAACCGTGGAGATCCTTTATCTGGTATTTAACGGCACACTCCACTGGAGCGACTTTTTCTGGCCGTTCGCCCTGCCAACCCTCGCAGGCAATATTTGTGGCGGGACCTTTATCTTTGCGCTGCTGAGCCATGCGCAAATCCGTAACGACATGTCCAACAAGCGTAAGGCCGAGCTTAAGGCTCAGGAAAAAAAGGATAAAACTGCCGAAAAATCGGCGTGAACGGTGACTCTTTGACCAGTCAGGCGGCAATGCGCTTAACGAAAAGTGTAAATAACGCTATACTCTTGCCGCTTCGTCCCCTTAGTTAAATGGATATAACGAGCCCCTCCTAAGGGCTAGTTGCAGGTTCGATTCCTGCAGGGGACACTTCTGTCTTTCCTTACGCCCCCTTCCAAAGCTCCACGCAGTTTCGGCCACGCCGTTTCGCGCCGTATAAGGCTTCATCCGCCGCCTGAATCAATCGCTCGTAATCGGGATGCCCGTTGAACATCGCAACGCCTATCGAGAGGGAGAGCGGGATAATATCGCCGGTTGGGGAGTTAACCTTGATTTTTTCCACCCGCCTGCGGATACGCTCGGCAATTCGCAGCGCGTCCACCTCTGAGATTTCCGTTAGCACAATCAGAAATTCATCGCCGCCGTAGCGAAAAACGTAATCACAGGTTCGCACGTTGTCGTAGAACGCGCCGGAGACTTTTCGCAGGATCTCGTCCCCGGTATTGTGCCCCCAGGTATCATTGATTTGTTTAAATTTGTCGACGTCAATCAGCAGCGTCGAGAGCTTTGTTCCCGCCCGGGTGGCGTGCAGGATTTCGCGTTTGAAGATGGTTGGCAGGAAACGGCGATTCAACAGGCGGGTCAGGACATCAACCCCCACCTCGTGTCGCGACACTTCGTCAAACAGTTCGCGCAAAAGCGTGATGATTTGCGAGAGGGTATTACGCATTCGCTGCAAGAATTTATCCCGCTGCGCTTTATCACTCAGACCCTGCCCTGCAAGACGGACCTCGTTAAAAAGGTCATCGAATTCCTGAATCAGACGAGAGATATGACCGGCCTCAGCGATCCCGCTGAAGTAGTGCCGACCTTTATGGCTAAACCACAGTCCAAATTCAGACTGCCCCAGCGGCAGACTGTTGCCGATACTGGAATTAAGCGTGATCTTATACAGAAGCACCATTTCCCATGACAGCAGCGCCGCGGTCTGTCTCTCCTTCTCCTCTTCTGCGTTCTCCATTAAGGAAAAGATGCGATAATTTTCGTCCTCTTTCGCCGCATTGTTCTCGCTAAATACATAGGCCCGCGACATCACTTCCATGGCCAGATCGATACTGTTTATCGCGTAGTGATAAATATGCAGCTTCAACTCAGGCGAATGGGCGCTGGTAGTAATGACAGGCAACAGCAGCTTTTTCAGAACGCGGAAGCCCATTTCAACTAAATCAACCGAAACACCAATACGGGCATGAACATCCGCAGCGCGCTGCTGCGCCCGCATCTGCTCTTCAACCTGCTCCACACGGCATGAGAGCACATCAATAAGCCAGCGACGAAGCGCCTCCTGAAGCTGCCTCTCCACCTGTTCGGTGGTCAGGAATTCAGCTGCCGATGGATCTGCCAGCACAACACGATAGAATTCAGCGACCAGGGGAGTTGCGTTGTCTCTGGCAAGCTCAGTCGCAAGCCGATGCACATCGGGATCGGTTTCATTAATCAGCTTCACCCACTCTTCTTTCACCGTTTGCAGGTAGGTTTCCATGGTCTGCACCTTCAGGAGACATGCGGGAACGCAGATTTAACAATAGCAAAATCAAACCACTCCGCAATTGCCGCTTTTTTAAACAAAAACGAGTGATGGCTCATAATGTATAACGGTGCTACATTATGCCGCCCACCCAAGTCAGCAATGGCCAGGCAACGTCGTAAAGAACGGTAAAGCCTGCAACCATGACCTCGTCCTACGGTCTCAATGGCACGTGGTATCGCGAAGTCTGCGCTACCTTCACAGGCTTTACAAAGGTTCCACTATTTTGTCTCAATCCAAATTTCAGCGGGCGTTTTTGCACCCGCGCTACTGGTTTACATGGTTCGGCCTTGGCGTACTTTGGCTGCTGGTTCAACTTCCATATCCCGTGATCCGTTTCCTGGGTTCTAAGCTCGGCAGCGCATCGCGTTACTTTCTTAAGCGTCGTGAATCCATTGCCCGAAAAAATCTCGAACTGTGCTTTCCGCATTACAATGCGCGGCAGCGCGAAACGCTGATTGCGGAAAACTTTAAATCTATCGGTATGGCGCTGCTTGAAACCGGTATGGCCTGGTTCTGGCCAGACGAGCGTGTCCGTAAATGGTTTGACGTGGAAGGCCTGGATAACCTGAAACGTGCCCAGATGCAAAACCGCGGCGTGATGGTTGTGGGTGTGCATTTTATGTCGCTTGAGCTGGGCGGCCGCGTTATGGGTCTTTGTCAGCCAATGATGGCAACCTATCGCCCGCATAACAGCGCGCTGATGGAATGGGTACAAACGCGGGGCCGCATGCGTTCAAATAAGGCGATGATCAGCCGTAACAATCTGCGCGGTATGGTTGGCGCCCTGAAAAAAGGGGAAGCCGTCTGGTTTGCCCCGGATCAGGACTACGGTCCTAAAGGCAGCAGTTTTGCCCCTTTCTTTGCGGTTAAAGATGTCGCTACGACGAACGGTACCTTTGTGATTTCACGTCTCTCAGGCGCCGCGATGTTGACGGTGACCATGGTCAGAAAAGCGGATAAGTCAGGCTATCGTCTGCATATCTCCCCAGAGATGGCGAACTATCCTGAAGATGAGAGTGAAGCCGCGACCTTTATCAATAAGGTGATTGAGTTTGAAATTATGCGTGCGCCTGAGCAGTATCTGTGGATGCACCGCCGCTTTAAAACCCGTCCCCTGGGCGAAGCCTCACTCTATATCTGACCCCTTTCGAAGGTTAGTTTCGCTAAGAAACTAACCTTTTCAAACACCTGTAATCGCAGTGCGTAACGGCTTTTTTCGACCGTCGCTCAACAGGCATTTATTGCGTACCGAAATCAAACTGTCGCCGTTCCACGACACTCGTAAGTGTAGGAAATTATTTAAAAAAATGCCTCTTGTCACTCCTGAAATTTAGGCGTACATTAGCGCCGTCTGGCGACAGGAAAGCACAGAATTCAGAGCTGAAGTTAGCGACGTCACGGGATAATTCCGATTTCCCCTTTCGCATGATTTCAACTCTCTATACTCAGTTGGACTCTGTTTTTTTAATGCGTACCGGAAGATACGCGGAGCGATGAAACGTGAAATATTTCTTTATGGGCATTTCGGTTATTGTTTTAGTTTGGGCCGGAACGTTTGCTCTGATGATCTAGTTAAGAAAATGCAGTCAAAAAAACAGGCGCCGTTGGCGCCTGTTTTTTTTGTTGTCCGTTACGACTCGGGTTGTTCCGCAACGCTCTTCGCTGCAAGCAGGCCATCCGCGCGGAACATGCTTTTAATGCCCCGCACTGCCTGACGGATACGGTCGCTGTTTTCAATCAGCGCGAAACGCACATGCGTGTCACCGTAGTCACCAAAGCCAATGCCTGGAGAGACGCAAACCTTCGCGTCCTGAAGCAGTTTTTTAGCAAATTCCAGAGAACCCATCGCCGCATACGGCTCAGGGATTTTCGCCCAGACGTACATAGAGGCTTTAGGCATTTCCACCATCCAGCCTGCTTCATGAAGCCCTTTTACCAGCACATCACGGCGGCGTTTGTACTGAGCGGCAATATCGAGCACGCATTGCTGATCCCCTTCCAGCGCCGCGATGGCCGCGACCTGTAACGGCGTAAAGGTGCCATAGTCATGGTAGCTTTTAATACGCGCCAGGGCGCTCACCAGCGTTTTGTTTCCCACCATAAAACCAATTCGCCAGCCCGCCATGTTGTAGCTTTTCGACAGGGTGAAAAACTCAACCGCCACATCGCGGGCACCGGGTACCTGCATAATTGACGGCGCTTTCCAGCCATCATAAACGATATCGGCGTAGGCGAGATCGTGTACCACCAGCACGTCGTAACGCTTAGCCAGCGCGACCACTTTCTCGAAGAATTCGAGTTCAACGCATTGTGCCGTTGGGTTTGACGGGAAACCGAGGATCATCATTTTCGGCTTCGGATAGCTTTCACGAATCGCCCGTTCCAGCTCGTTAAAGAAGTCGACGCCTTCCACCAGCGGGACAGAACGCACCTGCGCGCCGGCAATCACCGCCCCATAGATGTGAATCGGGTAGCTCGGATTCGGCACCAGTACGGTATCGCCGTGATCCAGCGTCGCCAGCATCAGGTGGGCCAGCCCCTCTTTGGAGCCAATGGTCACAATCGCTTCACTTTCAGGATCGATATCGACCTGATAACGATCCTGATACCAGCGGGAGATCGCCCGACGTAAGCGTGGAATGCCGCGTGAGGTGGAATACCCATGGGTATCAGGACGCTGCGCAACCGTGCAGAGTTTCTCAACGATATGCGGCGGCGTTGGGCCGTCAGGGTTACCCATACTGAAATCGATAATGTCTTCGCCGCGCCGACGCGCAGCCATTTTCAGTTCAGCAGTGATATTAAAAACATAAGGGGGGAGACGATCGATACGCGTAAAACGGCGTTCAGGACTGAATTCAGCCATAGATTCCTCAGAGTCACGTTAGCGCCCGGACCGTCCGAGCGACGCTGCCACCCGTGTGGCGTGCTTAGAAAATAACCTGAAGAAAAAGACGCTGTCGAGAGGATAACGGCAAAACAATATTTTGCGCTAAAACGGGAATGTGATTGCAGTGAAAAGCGGAACTCTTATCGCGAACAGGCAGTTTTAAGCGCTACGATTTAACACAATATTTTCAGTATCGTTACCTGACGTTTCTCCCCAAACGGAAAAGCACCGGCTTTCAGTCAAAAGCCAGCAATCCCCTTTGAGAATTATGGTTTTTCCCCATTTGATAAATCTGATGGATAGCTGGTCATCAGGCCCTATGTTTTCTATCATAGATTTTTCCCGTTTTCCCAGGCCTGACCGTGCACGAAATCTTCAATATGCTCCTGGCGGTGTTCGACCGCGCGGCATTAATGCTGATCTGTCTCTTTTTCCTTATCCGCATCCGCTTGTTCCGCGAACTGTTGCATAAATCTGCCCATTCGCCAAAAGAGCTGCTGGCCGTCACGTTTATCTTTTCGATGTTTGCCCTGTTCAGCACCTGGTCCGGGGTGCCGGTAGAAGGCTCGCTGGTGAACGTGCGCATCATCGCCGTCATGTCGGGCGGGATCCTCTTTGGTCCCTGGGTAGGGATTATCACAGGCATCATCGCCGGCACCCATCGATACCTGATTGATATTGGCGGCGTGACGGCAGTCCCCTGCTTTATCACCAGCATTATTGCCGGGCTGCTCTCGGGCTGGATTAACCGCAAAATCCCGAAAAAGCAGCACTGGCGTGCAGGGATTATCGCGGGGATGGTCTGCGAAACGCTGACCATGATCCTGGTCATCGTCTGGGCGCCAACCGTTGCGCTGGGGCTGGATATCGTCTCGAAGATCGGTATTCCTATGATCCTCGGGAGCGTCTGTATCGGTTTTATCGTGCTGCTGGTGCAAAGCGTGGAGGGCGAAAAAGAGGCCAGCGCCGCGCGTCAGGCCAAGCTGGCGCTGGATATCGCCAACAAGACGCTGCCGCTTTTCCGACACGTTAACGCCGAATCTTTACGTCAGGTTTGCGATATCATCCGCCGTGATATTCACGCCGATGCGGTCGCCATCACCAATATTGACCACGTGCTGGCTTACGTTGGCGTCGGGGAGCACAATTATCGCGACAGCGACGATACCATCAGTCCGACCACCAGACAGGCGATTAACTACGGAAAAATCATCATTAAAAACAATGATGAAGCCCACCGGACGCCAGAGATCCACTCAATGCTGGTGATCCCGCTGTGGGAAAAAGGCGTGGTCACGGGGACGCTGAAAATTTACTACTGCCATGCGCACCAAATCACCTCTTCGCTCCAGGAGATGGCGATTGGCCTGTCGCAGATTATCTCCACTCAACTTGAGGTTTCGCGTGCAGAGCAGCTGCGCGAGATGGCAAATAAGGCAGAGCTGCGCGCCCTGCAAAGCAAGATCAATCCCCATTTCCTGTTTAACGCGCTGAACGCTATCTCCTCTTCCATCCGTCTGAATCCGGATACCGCGCGGCAGCTGATATTTAATCTGTCGCGCTATCTGCGCTACAACATTGAGCTAAATGACGACGAGCAGATCGACATCAAAAAAGAGCTGTATCAAATCAAGGATTACATCGCCATCGAGCAGGCACGCTTTGGCGATAAGCTCACGGTCATTTACGATATTGATGAAGAGGTCAGCTGCGTGATCCCAAGCCTGCTGATCCAGCCTCTGGTGGAAAACGCCATTGTTCACGGTATTCAGCCGTGTAAAGGCAAAGGCGTAGTAACGATTAGCGTGACGGAAAGCGGTAACCGCGTGCGCATCGCCGTGCGCGATACCGGGCACGGCATCGATCCGAAAGTCATCGAGCGCGTCAAATCAAACGAAATGCCAGGCAACAAGATCGGACTGCTGAATGTGCATCACCGGGTCAAACTGCTGTACGGTGACGGGCTGCATATTCACCGTCTTGAGCCGGGCACCGAAATTGCCTTTTATGTTCCGAATGAGCGAACGCCCGTGAATGCCCCGATATCCTTGTTGCCGTAGGCCGGAGTAACAGATGAAAGTCATCATCGTAGAAGATGAATTTCTGGCTCAACAGGAGTTGAGCTGGCTTATCAAAACCCACAGCCAGATGGAGATTGTTGGCTGTTTTGAGGATGGTCTGGACGTGCTGAAATTTTTACAGCATAACCGGGTCGACGCGATATTCCTCGATATTAATATTCCGTCGCTGGACGGCGTCCTGCTGGCGCAAAATATCAATCAGTTCGCCCACAAGCCGTTTATTGTGTTTGTCACCGCGTGGAAAGAGCATGCCGTGGAAGCCTTCGAGCTTGAGGCGTTTGACTATATTCTGAAGCCGTACCAGGAGTCGCGTATTATCAGCATGCTGCATAAGCTGGAAGCCGCGTGGCAGCAGCAAGCATTACCCGCCAGTGCCAGCCCGGTAGCGCGGGAAAACGACACGATTAATCTGGTGAAGGACGAACGGATCATCGTCACGCCTGTCGACGATATTTACTATGCCGAAGCGCATGAAAAAATGACGTTTGTCTATACGCGGCGTGAATCCTACGTCATGGCGATGAACATCACCGAATTCTGCAATAAACTCCCGGCCGCTCACTTCTTCCGCTGCCACCGCTCGTTCTGCGTCAACCTGAACAAGATCCGCGAAATCGAACCCTGGTTTAATAACACCTATATTTTGCGGCTGAAGGATCTGGATTTTCAGGTGCCGGTAAGCCGCAGCAGAGTGAAAGAGTTCCGCCAGCTCATGCACCTGTAGCGCGTTCCCTCTCCCGCAGGAGAGGGGAATGAGCATCAGAGGATCTGACCCAGTACCTGACGCAGATGCGCCCCGGAGCCCAGTAAGCCTGGGTTGTCGTGGACAATCAGGTAAACAGGAATGTCCTGGACATAGCTCCTGAAGCGGCCTTTGTCTTCGAAACCGCCACGGAAGCCGGAGGCGGTAAAGAAATCGAGGAAGCGCGGCACGATCCCGCCCGCAATATAGACCCCGCCAAAGGTGCCAAGGTTCAGCGCCAGGTTGCCGCCAAAACGCCCCATGATGACGCAGAACAGCGACAAAGCACGGCGACAGTCAATACAGCTGTCGGCCAGCGCGCGTTCGGTCACATCTTTAGGTTGCAGATTTTCCGGCAGACGACCGTCTGATTTTACAATCGCCCGATACAGGTTCACCAGGCCCGGACCAGAAAGCACCCGCTCGGCCGACACGTGCCCAATCTCAGCGCGTAGCTCCTCAAGAATAATGCCCTCTTCTTCGCTGTTCGGCGCAAAATCCACGTGACCGCCTTCGCCCGGCAGGCTGACCCAGCGTTTGTCGACGTGGACCAGGTGCGCCACCCCCAGGCCGGTGCCTGCGCCGTAAACGGCAATCGGTTTGCCTTCAACCGGGGCCGTACCGCCGAACTGAATCAGATGCTCTGGTTTAAGCATTGGGATAGCCATGGAAACCGCAGTGAAGTCGTTGATAATTTCAAGGTGCGAGAAGCCGAGGTTTTTCCGCATTTCGGCAATTGAGAAGGCCCACGTATGGTTGGTCATCGCCACCCAGTCGCCGGTGATCGGACAGGCGATAGCGATAGAACCGTCTTCAACGCTCACTTTATGCTCTTCCAGATAGACGCGAACCACCGCTTCCAGGCTTGGGTAATCCAGCCCTGAATAGGTTTTCGCCTGAGAAATTTCACCGCTGTTCACATCGCACAGGGCAAGGCGCGCGTTGGTGCCGCCTACATCACCTACCAAAGCATACTTTGTCATTCTTCTACTGCTCCGCTAAAGTCAGAATAAATCTTTGGGACACTGTAAATTCAAGGCGTGATAACAACAACGACCAGAAGGTGACTGCCCATGGATTATCGATCTTCGTCACATTATAACTTTACCGTTTCAGCACCTTTTGCACTATTGCCACAATGCTGATTGTGCAAAGTAACGTTAAGCCGTTTTGTACAAGGAAATCATCATGCTCCATCCGCGAGCCAGAACCATGCTGTTATTGGCTGTCCCGGCGCTAATTATTGGC
This sequence comes from Enterobacter sp. YSU, assembly GCF_016082135.1. Classification (NCBI taxonomy): domain Bacteria; kingdom Pseudomonadati; phylum Pseudomonadota; class Gammaproteobacteria; order Enterobacterales; family Enterobacteriaceae; genus Enterobacter; species Enterobacter sp. YSU. Next base: position 3,187,699 of record NZ_CP059487.1, on the reverse strand, counting down.
GTGGCGTCGAGCCTGGTGCTCATCGTCGTCATGAAAGTGGCGGCGGTGCTGCAAACGATTTTATGGACCGCGCTTCCGGTAAAACTCGGCATCAGCATTGACTCGCCGGGCTGGATCATGATGATGCTGACCCTGACCGGGATTGCCGTAGGGCTGGTGATCCGCTATAGCCCGGGTCATGCCGGGCCGGACCCGGCACTGGAACCCTTGATTGGCGCCCCTGTCTCTCCCTCTGCTCTGCCGGGGCTTATTATCGCGCTGATTATCGGTCTTGCGGGCGGCGTAAGCCTCGGGCCTGAACATCCCATTATGGCGGTTAATATCGCGCTGGCGGTCTTTCTGGGGGCGCGTCTTTTTCCGCGCGTTGGCGCGCTGGACTGGACGATCCTGGCGTCAGCAGGCACCATCGGGGCGCTGTTTGGCACTCCGGTCGCGGCTGCGCTCATTTTTTCGCAAACCCTCAGCAGTGATCATGAAGTACCGCTGTGGGATAAACTCTTCGCGCCGCTAATGGCCGCCGCTGCGGGAGCCCTCACCACCAGCCTGTTTTTCCATCCCCATTTTTCACTCACCATCCCCCACTACGGCCAGATGCAACTCACCGATATTTTCAGCGGTGCCGTCGTCGTCGCGATCGCCATTGCGCTGGGGATGGTCGCGGTGTGGTGTCTCCCTCGCCTGCATCGCCTGATGCACAGGCTGAAGCATCCGGTGCTGATTCTGGGCATGGGGGGTTTTATTCTGGGCGTTTTAGGCGCCATCGGCGGGACGGTTACGCTGTTTAAGGGTCTGGACGAGATGCAGCAGCTGGCCTTCAGCCAGGTCTTTAGCGTCTCCGATTATCTGCTGTTCGCGCTGGTAAAACTGGCGGCGCTGGTGGTCGCTGCGGCCTGTGGTTTCCGGGGAGGTCGTATCTTCCCGGCGGTATTTGTTGGCGTCGCGCTGGGGCTGATGCTGCATGAGCACGTTGACGCTGTCCCTGCGGCGATTACCGTCTCCTGTTCCATTCTGGGGCTGGTACTGGTGGTCACGCGCGATGCGTGGCTGAGCCTGTTTATGGCGGCCGTTGTCGTGCCGGATACCACGCTTCTGCCGCTGCTCTGTATCGTGATGTTGCCCGCCTGGCTCCTGCTGGCGGGCAAACCGATGCTGATGGGATGGCGAAACGACAGGTAATCAGGCGTTATTGCGCGCCTCCAGCGCTTTGGTCAGCGCGCTCAGCAGCGGCGGAATATCGGCTTTCGGCAGCATCACCTCGATCAGCGAAAGCCGCTCATGGTGTGCCACTTTATCCAGCACCTCCGCCAGCGCTTCCGCTTCGCTGACGCGCCAGCACTCTGCCTGAGGCGCCAGGCTCAGCGCCTGCGGGATCTGCGTCCAGTTCCAGAGGGCAATATCGTTATAGCGCTGCTCCGGCCCGTGGATGGCCCTTTCCACCGTGTATCCTTCGTTGTTAAGCACCAGAATAATCGGGCGCTGCTTGTCGCGCAGCATCGATCCCAGCTCCTGAATGGTCAACTGCGCGGCGCCGTCACCCGTCAGGACAATCACGCGTCGGTTCGGACACGCCGTTTGCGCGCCAAATGCTGCCGCCAGCGTGTAGCCAATCGATCCCCACAGCGGCTGGACGATAAAGTTCACGTCCGCCGGTAAACGCAGATCGATAGCGCCGAAAGCAGACGTTCCCTGGTCAGCCAGAATAATGTCTCCGGGGCGGATAAACGTTTGCAGGGTACGCCAGAAGCTCTCCTGAGTCAGCGCCCCTTCGATAGTCGGGAACGAAAAGCCGCTGTGATCCAATGGCGCTCGCGTATCACGAACATAGGTTTTACACAGCGCTGTCAGCGTTTCAATGGCCTCCCTCATCGGGATACCCGTAAACCAGACGTCGCCGACGCGGGACGCGTGTGGCTGAACCTCTATCGTCTGGTCTGGCGTCAGCTGGTGGGTAAACCCGGCAGTGAGCGTATCGGTAAAGCGCGTGCCAATACACAGCACCGTATCAGCCCCCTCGATGGCCTCTTTGACCGGCGCGGCGCTCGCCGCTCCGCTGTAGGTGCCGTAAAAACCGCTCTGTCGTTCGTCAAAAATGCCCTTGCCCATCAGCATGGTGGCGTGTGCCATCGGCACCTCTTTCACCCACGTCTGAAGGGCCGTGCGCAGACCATGGCGGAGTACCAGGAAGTCCGCTAACAGCGCGGTGCGTTTGCTCGTGGACAAGCGCTTTTCGGCAGCCTCACGGAACGCCTGCAAGCAGGCTGAATCAGCCGGTGCGGGGTTAATAGTGAGAGCGCTTACAGGGGGCGTAGCGGCTTTTTTCGCCACATCAGCGGGCAGCATCAGGTAGCCCGGACGGCGCTCCCGCAGCATAGTGGTCAGGACTCTGTCAATTTCATAGCAGGCGTTTTGTTCGGTAAGTACCGCCTGTGCAACGGTGATGGGTTCGCTCATATGATAGAAATGGCGGAACTCGCCGTCGCCCAACGTATGGTGCAATAACTCTCCTCGCTGCTGCGCCGCCATACCCGGGGCCCCCACAATATGGAGGACGGGAACATGTTCGGCAAAGCTGCCCGCCACACCGTTCATGGCGCTTAACTCCCCAACGCCGAATGTCGTCAGGAGCGCGGCAAAGCCCTTACAGCGGGCATAACCGTCTGCGGCGTAAGACGCGTTCAGTTCATTGGCACAGCCCACCCAGCAGATGTCCGGGCTGTCTATCACGTGATCGAGAAATTGCAGGTTATAGTCGCCTGGCACACCAAACAGATGATCGGCACCACAATCTGTTAGTCGGTCCAGCAGGTAATCGGCGACGCAATAGGGGGTACGCATATTATAAGTGTCCTTCTGACGTTGACCTCACTCTGAGTATTAAATAAGCGTGAAGCGTGTCCAGAATTGGCGACAATCAGGGTCTGGAAAGAATGCTTTACGAAAAAAGCTGAGCTATGCTCATTTTCTTCAGGTTAGTGTAAACGTATACACTGATGTTTCTTTCCAGCGCCAGAGGTCTCGCCAATGGGTTATCAGCCTGACAAAAATCGTTATCAGACAATGCAATATCGCCGCTGTGGGCAAAGCGGCCTTAAGCTTCCCGCCATCTCGCTGGGGCTTTGGCATAATTTTGGCGACGCGACGTTACTCGAAAACAGCCGTCAACTTTTACAGCGTGCTTTCGATTTGGGTATTACGCATTTTGACCTTGCCAATAATTACGGCCCGCCTCCTGGTTCGGCCGAACGTAATTTCGGGCGCATTTTGCAGGAGGATTTCCTGCCCTGGCGCGATGAGCTAATCATCTCCACCAAAGCGGGCTACACCATGTGGGACGGGCCTTACGGCGACTGGGGCTCACGTAAATATCTGATCGCCAGCCTGGACCAGAGCCTCAGGCGTATGGGGCTGGAGTATGTCGATATTTTCTATCACCACCGCCCGGATCCACAAACGCCGCTACGTGAAACCATGAAAGCGCTTGACCATGTGGTGCGTCAGGGCAAGGCGCTGTACATCGGTCTGTCCAACTACCCGGCAGAAGTGGCAAGGCAGGCGATTGAAATACTGGAGGATCTGGGCACGCCATGTCTGATCCACCAGCCGAAGTACTCCATGTTTGAACGTGCGCCTGAAGAGGGGTTGCTGGACGTGTTGCAGCATAAAGGGGTGGGATGTATCCCCTTCTCCCCCCTGGCGGGCGGACAGTTGACCGATCGCTATCTGAACGGTATCCCGGCGGATTCTCGCGCAGCAAGCGGCAGTAAGTTCCTTAACCCGGAGCAGATCACCGACAAAAAGCTGGAAAAGGTACGCAAGCTGAATGCGCTGGCGGAAAACCGGGGGCAAAAGCTATCGCAAATGGCACTGGCCTGGATCCTGCGCCACGATGCGGTGACATCCGTGCTCATCGGCGCAAGCAAGACCGGACAAATTGAAGATGCAGCAGGCGTGCTTGAGAATTGTCGGTTCACGGCAGAAGAGCTGAAGACGATAGATACGATCCTGTCCAGTTCAGATTAAAAACACTTTTAGCAAAAAGTGCTCTCGTTCCTGATTTAGGAGTTGAGGCGATGAAACGAATGTTTACCAACTCGTAAAATTGCGTTAACAGGTCGCACAGCGGCCCCGATCGTGAAGGAGAAGAGTATGTTCAGGTCACTGATTCTTGCAGCGGTATTACTGGTTTCGGCTCCGCTGGTCGCCAGTGCGGGCGAAATCACCCTGTTGCCATCGATTAAATTACAAATTGGCGATCGTGATGACTACGGCAGATACTGGGACGGTGGCTACTGGCGCGACCGTGACTACTGGCATCGCCATTATGAATGGCGTCAAAACCGCTGGTGGAAACACGATAACGGCTATCACCGTGGCTGGGATAAGCGTAAGGCTTACGAACGCGGCTACCGCGAAGGCTGGAACGATCGTGACGACCGCCGTGGCGGCTGGGGTCATGGAAAAGGCAGAGGCCACGGTCACGGCCATCACCATTAACAACAAAAAGGAGCCTTCCGGCTCCTTTTTCTTTTACAGGCCTGCGGCTGTGCCTATCAGCAACCACAAGTTTAACGCCACCACCACGACCACAATGGCCCACCCGGCGCGCTTCACCCACGTCGAATTCACCAGTTCGCCCATCAGCGATTTATTACTGGTGAAGATCAGCAGTGGCACCAGCGCCAGCGCAATCCCGAAACTTAGCAGTACCTGACTCATCACCAGAATGCGGGTCGGATCCAGCCCCATCAGGATCACAACAAAGGAAGGCAGCATCGTGACCGAGCGGCGAACCCACAGCGGAATATGGAAACGTACGAACCCCTGCATCACCACCTGCCCGGCCAGTGTCCCCACAACCGTAGATGAAAGACCCGCAGCGACCAGGCTTAAACCAAAAATAGTGGCAGCGGCATGACTCAGCAACGGCTCCAGCGTCAGGTAAGCCTGGTCGAGATCGGCAACCCCGGTATGCCCGTTAAAGTGGAACGCGGCGGCGGCGGTCGCCATCATCGCCAGATTCACAAATCCGGCAATGGTCATCGCGATAGTCACATCCCATTTCGAGGCGGAGTAGCGCTCTTTACTCGTCCCGCCATGCAGATTCTGGGTTAATGAAGAGTGCAGATAAATGACGTGCGGCATGATGGTCGCCCCCAGCACTCCGGCAGCCAGAAAAACGGCTTCAGAAGTGGGTAACGACGGGATCACCATCCCTTTCGTCAGCTGCGCCAGATTCGGCTGGGAGAAAATCAGCTCAACAATATAGGCGGCAGCGACGAACAGCAGCAGGCCGCCGATGACTTTCTCCAGCGGTTTTTGTCCCCGCCGCTGGAGCATCAGAATCAGGAAAGTGGCGATACCGGTCAGCACCGCCCCCTGAAGCAGGGAGACGCCCAAGATAAGCTTAAAGCCGATCGCCGCCCCGATAAACTCGGCGAGATCGGTGGCCATGGCGATAATTTCCGCCTGAACCCAGTAAAACCAAACTGCCGGACGTGGATAATGATCGCGGATTTGCTCCGCCAGGTTTTTTCCGGTAGCAATACCCAGCTTCGCGGAGAGCATCTGAATCAGCATCGCCATCAGATTGGCCCATACCACAACCCACAGCAGTTTATAGCCGAAACTGGCCCCGGCCTGAATATTGGTCGCAAAATTACCCGGATCGATGTAGCCAATCGCGGCAATGAATGCCGGTCCCATTAATGCGAACCGCAGCTTGCGTGCCGCTCTGCCGCTGCTACTCTCTACGCGACTATTCGTCATTTCTGCCTCTGGAAATATAGCCTTTGCTATGTTTTATGCTATCAAAATGAGAATGATTATCAAGTTCATTTGTAACGGTTAACATGATTTCTCTGATAGTCAGGAACGATAGACAGGCAGGTGGAGCAAGGTCACAGAATGTGAAAATGCGCAGACATTTGTGAAGCGTAGCACACAAACTTAACTTTTCACTCATTTACCTAACATAACAAAAATGTCTTGTTGATCACTATTTTTGAGACTCGTCACAGGATGTAACTATAGTGTGGGCTTGATCTCGTTTTCTTTGTGCTTGTTACATAGAATGTGCACGGAAATTAAACCTGCCTCATATTTGGAGCAAATATGGACCGCGTCCTTCATTTTGTCCTGGCACTCGTTGTCGTTACTGCACTTGCATTGCTGGTCAGCACAGACCGCAAAAAAATTCGTATTCGCTATGTTGTCCAACTGCTGGTCATTGAGGTTTTACTTGCGTGGTTCTTCCTGAACTCCAACGTAGGCCTGGGCTTCGTGAAAGGCTTCTCCGAAATGTTCGAAAAACTGCTCGGATTTGCCAACGAAGGGACAAACTTCGTCTTTGGCAGCATGAACGATCAGGGTCTGGCCTTCTTCTTCCTGAAGGTGCTCTGCCCTATCGTCTTCATCTCTGCCCTGATCGGTATCCTTCAGCACATCCGCGTTCTGCCGGTGGTTATCCGTGCGATCGGCTTCCTGTTATCGAAAGTTAACGGCATGGGCAAACTGGAATCCTTTAACGCAGTCAGCTCGCTGATCCTGGGTCAGTCTGAGAACTTCATTGCGTATAAAGATATTCTCGGCAAGATGTCCCGTAACCGCATGTACACCATGGCGGCAACCGCAATGTCTACCGTTTCCATGTCTATCGTGGGCGCGTATATGACCATGCTGGAACCAAAATACGTAGTTGCGGCGCTGGTTCTGAACATGTTCAGCACCTTTATCGTGCTTTCGCTGATTAACCCGTACCGTGTGGATGCCAGCGAAGAGAACATTCAGATGTCAAACCTGCACGAGGGACAGAGCTTCTTCGAAATGCTGGGTGAATACATTCTGGCGGGTTTCAAGGTTGCAATTATCGTCGCCGCAATGCTGATTGGCTTTATCGCGCTGATCGCTGCGCTGAACGCCCTGTTTGCGGCCGTACTCGGTATCTCCTTCCAGGGTATTCTGGGCTACATCTTCTACCCGATTGCCTGGGTGATGGGCGTGCCCGCTCACGAAGCGTTGCAGGTGGGCAGTATCATGGCAACGAAACTGGTTTCCAATGAGTTCGTGGCGATGATGGATCTCCAGAAGATTGCCAGCACACTCTCCCCTCGTGCGGAAGGGATCCTGTCCGTCTTCCTGGTCTCCTTCGCGAACTTCTCTTCCATCGGTATTATCGCTGGTGCGATTAAAGGCCTGAACGAAGAGCAAGGTAACGTCGTTTCTCGCTTTGGCCTGAAGCTGGTTTACGGTTCAACGCTGGTGAGCGTCCTGTCTGCCTCTATCGCAGCACTGGTTCTGTAATTCATACCGCGTAATAAAAACCGGGAGTCCTCGCTCCCGGTTTTTTTATGCCTCCAGCGCCGTCAGGGGCAGTGGTTTACCAATCAAATAGCCCTGCAAATAGTCCACGCCAAATCGTAGCAACATCTCGCGTTGTTCAGCCGATTCCACATATTCAGCCACCACACAAAGCGATTTCGTTTTGGCCATGTTGCAAATGGACTGCACGATCATCGCATCCATGCTGTCGGTGCAGATATCTTTCACGAAGCAGCCATCGATCTTAATGATATCGGCCTCCAGCCGCTTCAGGCGCTCAAAGTTGGCATAGCCGGTACCAAAGTCATCAATAGCAATCCGGAAGCCGTAATCCCGCAGCTGCTGGATATTGTTGATGCTGCTTCCCGAGTCAGAGAAAGCCTGTTCCTCGGTGATCTCAATGACGATATCTTGCGGCGCAATGGCGTAGCGTTCAAAAAGCGCGATGATCTCAGCCGCTATCTCATTTTGCATCAGCGTAAGCGGCATCAGATTAACGGAGAACCGCGTTCCGGCCCGTTCGGACGGATGGCTGCGCATCCACATCAGCAATTTTTCCACCACGTTCAGGTCAAATCGGTGGCTCAGGTTAAACTGAGTAATCAGCGGAATAAAGCGATCAGGCGTGATGATCTCACCCTCGCTTTCAAGCCTTGAGAGGATTTCAAAGTACCCTTCCCCACGCGCGTTATGGATTGGCTGGGCGTAAAGGTGAAGCCCACCGATATCAAGGGCGCGTTTTATGCGGGCCAACATCAGCACTCTGTCCGTCGTCTGACCGGAGACATCATCCAGACTGTTGGTTAACGCCAGGACGTTGTGCCCGGCACAGGACTGCTCGGAGAGCCAGCTCAGCTGACCCAGCGTGTGATGCAGGCTTTCCCCATCCGGCACTTCACCCCAGGAGGCGCCAAACTCGATGTCGAGCTCAGTCTTGTTCCAGATAATCTTACGGCTGTTCAGATGATCAACCATATATTGCAGACGTTCAGCCGTGCCCGGACCCAGCAAGACCACTACCAGCTCACTGCCCGGCAACTGGAAGAGCTTCTCGTCTTTTTGCAATAACGGTTGCAGCGACGCGGTTATCATCTTTTTACAATGTACACGCATGAGGATGCCGTAGTGACGGCTCAGGAATTCGAGATTATCCAGGCGCAGGCAGCAGACTTTGGCCTCGGGATGGTGCTGTAAAAACACTTCCAGCGCACGAATGTTAGGCAGACCGGTGAGCGGATCGGTAAGCGCCCTCTCCTGCCACCCCTGTTTCAGCCATTCACTTTTCTGATAGATCCGCGACATGTAAAGCAGGCAGATGGCGAAAGAGATAAGCACCGACAGGATAAAGGAGAGCGAGTGGCCCGATTCAACGCCATTAAGAAAATTATAATTATAGGTCAACAGCATGAGCGCCGAGGCCGCCCAGAATAAAGAGATGAGCGCATAGCTCAGACGACCAATCCCCAGGGTGAAAAGAATGAAAACGATTGGCATCAAATAACCCGCAATAAACTGCGACTCAAAAGGCGCGCATAAAATAGCGATCATCGAGATCAACAGCATCAGCCACACAACGATAAATAACGCTTTTTTGTGACAAAAGAGGGGCTTCACGCTTCTCCGCCAGAATGTTCGGGCATAGCGAGGATTAATAATCATTCTTAACGGATAATAGAACATCATGGTGAAAATCAGGGCGGCACAAATCAGACTCTGAATATCGATAACGTTATAAATTGCAGAGCCTTCGCCAAAATATGAGGAGATTGTCACCGGGAAATCAAATAAATATCCCGCCAGATACATCGATAATTTGATGCCCACAGGCACCATAAATCCGAGCCAGAAAATACGTATGCCAATGTACTTATTCGGCATGCTGTGTCGCCAGCGCTTGCCCAGCACCAGACGGATGACGCCACAGGCGGCGAAGACGGTAAACGTCTGACAACATAATAATACGGCAGATTGTAGTGGTGCTAAATCAAGATTATAAATATTAGTAATACTAAAACTTAACAGCAAAGGAATGATTGCCCGCCGTCCAAATAACAACACGATGGCGAGCATGGCACTTAAGGGCAACCACGCCAGATAAACATCATTTTCGCTGACGATGGCCCGTGGAGAGATATAACGAGAAAAAGGAATCGCAATCAGGCTTAGCGCCAGGGCAATCATAAATATCTTTACATTATTGTAAATTTTTCTATTCATTAATCCGGATAATCTATTTTACCATCGTCTCATTGACCGCATGGATAATAGGTTTATTAATAACACGAATCAAGTTCAGGTCTATTTATAGACTTGTTTATTGATTTGGATTGAGGTGAGGTGTAGAAAACGACGTTAATTGCAACAAAAACAGTCTAAAATATTTTACAAGATATAAAAAAACCCCCGTCTTGCGACGAGGGTTTAAATTTTGGTGGAGCTAAGCGGGATCGAACCGCTGACCTCTTGCATGCCATGCAAGCGCTCTCCCAGCTGAGCTATAGCCCCACATGTTACTTTACCTACCGCACTCTGTTGGGTTCAGAGTTTGGTGGAGCTAAGCGGGATCGAACCGCTGACCTCCTGCATGCCATGCAGGCGCTCTCCCAGCTGAGCTATAGCCCCGTCGTAAAGCTGTCATGTTGACGGGCGGCATAATATGAATTCCGCCGCAGAGTGTCAACGGCAAATTCAGCCTCCGCCTTTCAATCGCCGAAAAATCATGCAAATGAATCACTTTGAGAGCCTGCTCGCAGCCAGGAGTTAAGCTTGTCACGTTTTCACGTAAAACGGTGCTATAAAATGAACCACTAATTAACCCCACAGATATTCAGGAAATTGTATGATCAAGGAACGAATGACGCCAGAAGAGTTAGCCCTGCTGACTGGCTATAGCCGACAGACCATCAATAAATGGGTACGCAAAGAGGGTTGGATTACATCGCCAAAGCCAGGCGTTCAGGGTGGCAAGGCGCGTCTGGTACACGTCAATGAAAAAGTGCGCGACTTTATTCGCAGCGCGCGCAGGGCAACAGAGACGCCGGAACTGCCAGATAAGGCGTACCACGAGGGCTCGCTTCATGCCCTGCTCCTGACGCTGGCGAATGAAATGACGCCGGAAGAGCAAAAGCAGATGACATCGCTGTTACTGCGGGAAGGGATTACCGGCTTGTTACAACGTTTAGGGATTCACGACCAACGCTGATATGAAAAGATTACGCAGCAAAATGACCACGGAAGAGCTGGCGGACAGTCTGGGCGTAGCCCGACAAACCGTTAATCGCTGGATACGACAGAAGGGATGGAAAACGGAGGGTATCAACGGTGTAAAAGGCGGAAGAGCGAGGGTGATATGTATTGATGCGCACGTTAAGGAGCACATCATTAGTCTTCCCGCCATTCGTAACCGTCGGGCTGTTTACCATGTGGCGGAAAGCCCCTCCCACTACGGCGTGGCAACCTCATCCAGCCTGCTTCCACAAATTATCGACTCGCTGGAAAACATGACGACTGTCGAACAGGAACGTTTGCACAAGTTGCTCGCTCGTGAAGGGTTGCAGGGTTTTCTCACGCGTCTTGGTATTGCTGAATAACAGGCATAAAAAAACGGCAGGTTACCCTGCCGTTTTTTGTATTACACGAGTATTACTGCTGGCTTTCACGCTCAGCAATAAAGCCCAGCGCTTTGTTGATACGCGCAACGCTACGTGATTTGCCGATGGCATGAACGGTCACGTCCAGCGCCGGAGACTGGCCTGCCCCCGTCACCGCAACGCGCAGCGGCATACCGACTTTACCCATGCCAATTTCCAGCTCATCAGCGGTAGCCTGAATCGCGTGGTGAACATTTTCCGCAGTCCATTCGGTAATGGCTTCGAGTTTATCACGCACCACTTCCAGCGGCTGACGCGCAACCGGACGCAGGTGTTTCTTGGCCGCGTCGGCGTCGAACGCGTCAAACTCTTCATAGAAGTAACGGCAGCTTTCAGCAATTTCTTTCAGCGTTTTGCAACGCTCGCCAAGCAGCTTCACCAGATCCGCCAGTTCAGGGCCCGTACGGGTATCGATGTTTGCCTGTTCAATGTGCCATTGCAGATAAGTCGCCACATATTCTGGCTGCATGGTATTGATGTAGTGATGGTTCAGCCACAGCAGTTTGTCAGTGTTGAACGCGCTGGCTGATTTGCTGACAGAGTTCAGAGAGAACAGCTCGATCATCTCTTCGCGGCTGAAGATCTCCTGGTCACCATGAGCCCAGCCCAGACGCACCAGGTAGTTCAGCAGCGCTTCCGGCAGATAGCCGTCATCACGGTACTGCATCACGCTCACCGCGCCATGACGTTTGGACAGCTTTTTACCGTCGTCACCGTTGATCATTGATACGTGCGCATACACCGGTACAGGCGCGTTCAGCGCTTTCAGAATGTTGATCTGACGCGGGGTGTTATTGATATGGTCTTCACCACGGATCACGTGAGTGATTTCCATATCCCAGTCGTCCACAACTACGCAGAAGTTATAGGTTGGCGATCCGTCAGTACGACGAATGATAAGGTCATCCAGCTCCTGGTTGCTGAATTCGATCGGGCCACGGATCTGGTCATCAAAGATAACAGAGCCATCCTGTGGGTTAGCAAAACGCACTACGCAAGGCTCATCCGCAGCATGCTCGCTGTGGTCATGGCGGCAACGACCGTCATAACGCGGTTTTTCGCCTTTTGCCATTTGCTCTTCACGCAGCGCATCCAGACGCTCCCTGGAGCAGTAGCACTTATAGGCCGTGCCTGCCACCAGCATCTCGTCAATTACGGCGTTATAGCGGTCAAAACGTTTGGTCTGGAAGTATGGGCCTTCGTCCCACGCCAGATTCAGCCAGTTCATCCCATCCATAATGGCTTCAATTGCTTCCGGCGTTGAGCGCTCCAGATCGGTGTCTTCAATACGCAGCACAAACTCACCGTTGTTGTGACGTGCGAAAAGCCAGGAGTAGAGAGCGGTACGTGCACCACCGACATGCAGATAGCCTGTCGGGCTCGGCGCGAAGCGAGTTTTGATTTTCATGAAATGGCCTTACGTTATAAAGATGCCGGTAATCGGCAAATTCCGGGAAGAAAACAATGGGCAATATTCTATCACTGTGGGCCGATTCCTCAATGTCGATCACTTTATCCGGTTCGAGATTGCTGTTTTTGTTTATAAATCATGCGCCACAGTCCGTTTTGCGATCGTTTTGACTAATTTTACGACGAACAAATAAAAACTTTAGAAAATGCGTTGACTCATTTTCAACTCTCCCTATAATGCGACTCCACACAGCGGGGGTGATTAGCTCAGTTGGTAGAGCATCTCCTTTACACGGAGGGGGTCGGCGGTTCGAGCCCGTCATCACCCACCATTCTCACCTTATCGCAGCAGTTCCGAAATGGGCGATTAGCTCAGTTGGTAGAGCATCTCCTTTACACGGAGGGGGTCGGCGGTTCGAGCCCGTCATCGCCCACCATTCTCACCTTATCGCAGCAGTTCCGAAATGGGCGATTAGCTCAGTTGGTAGAGCATCTCCTTTACACGGAGGGGGTCGGCGGTTCGAGCCCGTCATCGCCCACCATTTCGGGTCGTTAGCTCAGTTGGTAGAGCAGTTGACTTTTAATCAATTGGTCGCAGGTTCGAATCCTGCACGACCCACCAATGCAAAAAAGCGCCCTAAAGGCGCTTTTTTGCTATCTGCGATATAGCACATCCCCATTGCAGCCAGACCGCTTGTTTTACTCAAGCTCACGCCTTCTTTGCCGATACCTCTATTTTATGGCGAAAAGGATCTCAATATGACAACTCTTAAGCCCGTTTCTCTGTCGGCGATGGAAATCGGCAGCGTAGATAACAGCTCCGGCGGAAACGACATTGCTTCTCAAATCACCCGTCTGACCAAACAGATAACGAAAGTCACTCAGCAGCTCAAAGAAGTGGCCATGGGTGATGCCACAGCAGAAGAGAAGCAAAAGCAGCAGGAATTACTCGAATCTCAGCTGGCTATGTTGCAGGCACAGCTGGCGCAATTGCAGCGTCAGCAGGCAGAAGAGGCGATGCCAAAACAGGAAAAAGGTCAGGCAGTCGCGGAAGGCATCAATAAGCCCTCCGCGGAGCATCAGATTAATATCTACATCTGATTATTGGTTTCGTTAAAAAGTGGATCGCGTGTGCGGGCCTCCATCAAACGTTCGGCCTGCATACGCACCACATCCCAGCAGGCATGCGCCGCGCCGGAAAGTGACCTGTTTTTACGGCGTACCAGCATCAGCTGGCGTTCGACACAGGGTACGAAACGCTTCACCGTTAAACGACTCCCCTGCGGCAGTGGCAGCGCCAGCGCCGGCAGAACGCTGATGCCAATCCCCGCTTCGACCATCGGGAAGAGCGTGGCAGGATGCCCAATCTCCTGCACAATGGTTGCCTTAACGCCCTGCGCGGCCAGAGCGGCATCTATCAGCGGACGGCTGCCTGATGCATAATCCTGTAACACCAGGTTTGCCCCCTGCAAGGCCTGCCAGGCCACGTGTGGCAGCGATGCCAGCGGATCATCATCGCGGCAGAGCAATAAAAAGGGCTCCGAGAGCACCACTTCACATTCCAGGTCGCTTACCGCTCCGGGATCAATAACGATGCCAAAATCCACATCCCCCTGACGGATACTCTCCAGTACCCACTGCTGCGGCCTGTCGTGCAAAACAAAATCGATATCCGGATAGCGGTGATTACTTTCAGCGATACACTGGGGAATAAGATGCGCTGAAATCGTCTGGCTCGCCGCCACTCTCACGGTGCCGGAAAGCTGTTGTCCGAGCCGTCCGACATCCCTGAGCGTACTGTGCAGTTCATCCAGCAGCCTCTCCAGACGCATTGCCAGCTGCTGTCCCGCTTCGGTGAGTACCACTTCTCGCGTCGTACGGTCGAGCAGCTTCACTCCCGTTTGCGTTTCAAGCTCCTTAACGCTATGGCTCACCGCCGACTGGCTGAGGCCAATGATCTCCCCTGCCCGGCTAAAGCTGCGGGCCTGCGCGACGGTGACGAAAACGCGAAGCTGACGTAACGAATAATTCATCTGTTTAATTCATGAATGGATGCAATAAATCAATTTTATTTCTCAAAGGGAAGAAAGCACAATAGCGGCATCTGTTTTCAGGAGTGATTATGAAACTTTTTCGTATCCTTGATCCGTTTACGCTGACCCTGATTGGTGTCGTCTTGCTGGCCTCGTTCTTCCCGGCGCGGGGCAGTTTCGTTCCGGTTATTGAAGGACTGACCACGGCAGCCATTGCCCTGCTGTTCTTTATGCATGGCGCCAAACTCTCCCGGGAAGCCATTATTGCAGGCGGTAGCCACTGGCGACTGCACCTGTGGGTAATGTGCAGCACCTTTATCCTCTTCCCGGTTTTGGGCGTGCTGTTCGCCTGGTGGGCGCCGGTGAATGTCGATCCGGCGCTGTATACCGGTTTCCTTTATCTGTGCATTTTGCCGGCCACCGTGCAGTCCGCTATTGCCTTTACCTCGCTGGCGGGCGGTAACGTCGCGGCGGCGGTTTGTTCTGCTTCCGCTTCCAGCCTGCTGGGGATCTTTGTTTCACCGCTGCTGGTCGGTCTGCTGATGAATATGCACGGGGCGGAAGGTAATCTGGAGCAGGTGGGTAAAATTTGTCTGCAACTGCTGCTGCCGTTTGTGCTCGGACACTTATCCCGTCCCTGGATTGGGGCGTTTGTGGCAAAACATAAAAAATGGATCGGGAAAACGGACCAAAGCTCAATTCTGCTGGTGGTTTACACGGCCTTCAGCGAAGCCGTGGTGAACGGCATCTGGCACAGGGTGGGCGCTGGATCGCTGCTGTTTATTGTGGTGGTAAGTATCGTTTTGCTGGCCATTGTCATCGCGGTTAACGTCTTTGTGGCCCGCAAATGCGGCTTCAACAAGGCCGATGAAATCACCATTGTATTTTGCGGATCGAAAAAGAGCCTGGCCAACGGGATCCCGATGGCCAATATTCTGTTCCCGACGTCCGTCATTGGGATGATGGTGTTGCCGCTGATGATTTTCCATCAGATCCAGCTGATGGTGTGTGCGGTACTGGCGCGGCGTTACAAGGCGCAGACAGAAAAGCTGGCGCAGGAAGAGACCCGCGCCGCGAAAGTTTAAGGACGTTTCAGGGGCTGAACCAGCTGGGTCAGCCCCTCTGTTTTGATCAGTAACGTGATAGCCATCAGCTCGCCCAGACGCCCGGCGGGGAACTCATCCTTACGGGCAAACCACAGCAGATACTCTTCCGGTAAATCAATCAGCCTGCGACCCTTATATTTACCGAACGGCATCTCCGTATTGGCGATCTCAACGAGCTGCTCTTTTTCCACGTCACTCTCCTAACAGGCGCATCATTTCCGCTTCGTCGATTACCTCGATGCCAAGCTCCTGCGCTTTTGCCAGCTTCGAACCGGCCGCTTCCCCGGCAATCACCAGGTCGGTTTTCTTCGATACGCTGCCCGCCACTTTTGCCCCCAACGCCACCAGGCGCGCTTTCGCGTCATCGCGCGAGAGCTGGCTCAGGCTGCCGGTCAGCACCACCGTTTTACCGGCAAACGGGCTGTCGATCTCTTCGGCATTAACCACTACCGGTGCAGGCCAGTGAATGCCCTGTTCCAGTAATTTACCGATCACTTCACGGTTGCTCTCTTCGGCGAAGAAGTTGAAAACGTGGGTAGCGACCACAATGCCGACATCAGGGACTTTCTGTAGCTCGTCGATGGTGGCTTTCTCCAGCGCGTCCAGCGTGCCGAAATACGCCGCCAGCCCTGCCGCCGTCGCCTCTCCGACTTCACGAATGCCAAGCGCGTAAAGGAAACGGGCAAAGGTGGTGTTTTTGGCCGCCTCGAGCGCATTGACGATGTTCTGGGCTGATTTCGGCCCCATACGATCAAGACCGGTCAGCTTACCTGCCGTCAGGGTAAAGAGGTTCGCTGGCGTATGGACGTACTCTTTCTCAACTAACTGGTCGATAATCTTGTCACCCATTCCGTCGACGTCCATCGCCCGGCGGGAGACAAAGTGCTTCAGGGACTCTTTACGCTGCGCGCCGCAGATTAACCCGCCCGTACAGCGCGTTACCGCTTCACCTTCCACGCGCTCAACGTCCGAACCACATACCGGACAGTGGGCTGGAAACTCGATGGCACGGGTATCGGCAGGACGTTCAGACTCCACAACGTTAACCACCTGTGGGATCACGTCGCCCGCGCGGCGAATCACCACTTTGTCACCAATGCGCAGGCCCAGGCGGGCAATTTCATCGGCGTTATGCAGCGTGGCGTTACTTACCAGCACGCCAGCCACCTGCACAGGCTCCAGACGCGCCACAGGCGTAATCGCCCCCGTACGCCCTACCTGAAACTCCACGTCGCGAACGAAGGTCATCTGCTCCTGCGCCGGGAACTTAAAGGCTACCGCCCAGCGCGGCGCACGGGCCACAAATCCTAACTGTTCCTGCAACGCCAGCGAGTTAACCTTGATCACCACGCCATCAATATCAAACCCGAGCGTGGGACGATCCTCTTCAACCTTGTGATAGAACGCCAGCACCGCCTCCGGAGAGTCGCAGAGCTGCACGCGGTTGCTAACCGGTAACCCCCACTCTTTGAACTGCATTAAACGACCCAGGTGAGTATCTGGCAGGTCACCGCCTTCCAGGATCCCGACGCCGTAGCAGAAGAAAGTAAGCGGTCGCTTCGCGGTGATTCGCGGATCGAGCTGACGCAGCGAACCTGCCGCCGCGTTACGCGGGTTTGCAAACACTTTCCCACCGGTACGACGCGCTTCTTCGTTGATCTTCTCGAAGCCCGCCTGCGGAAGGAATACTTCCCCGCGCACTTCCAGCCGGGCGGGAATGTTATCGCCACGCAGTTTCAGCGGGATCGCACGAATAGTGCGCACATTAGTGGTGATGTCTTCCCCGGTAGTGCCGTCGCCGCGCGTTGCGGCACGCACCATCACGCCGTTCTCATAAAGAATGCTAACGGCCAGACCATCCAGCTTTAGCTCGCAGCACCAGCTCAGATTGTCGATGCTCTTCAGGCGATCCTGCACACGCTTGTTGAAAGCCAGAAAACTCTCTTCATCAAACACGTTATCCAGCGACAGCATCGGCACTTCATGGCGCACCTGGCTGAAAGCGCCCAGCGGTTCCGCGCCGACGCGCTGCGTTGGGGAATCGGGCGTAATCAGTTCGGGGTGCTGCGCTTCCAGCTCGCGCAGTTCACGCATCAGGCGGTCATATTCCGCATCCGGCACTTCCGGTGCGTCCATAACATGATAGAGATATTCATGATGGCGAAGCGTGGTTCGCAGTTCAGTAAGTTGTTGTTCGATTGAGTCCATATCGCACCATCAATGAGAAAAACCCCCGACAGGCGGGGGTTGAGGAGGAGGTGAAGTTAACGCGACGATTACGCGTTCGCTTCCTTAACTTCGCGGATGCGGTCCTGATACTCGCGCAGTTTCTGCGGCGTCATCATTCGACGCTGATCGTCGAGCACCACACCGCCCACTTCGTCGGCGATGTGCTGAGCGGACTGTAGCATCAGCTTAAAGTTTTGCAGCTCGTCACCGTAGGACGGCACCTGCATAAAGATCGTAACCCCCGGCGTGACGAAATCACCGGTCATTTCCGGGTCAAACGTGCCTGGATTGACCATATTGGCCAGGCTAAACAGCGCCGGACCGCTACCGTCAGGACTCAGGTGGCGATGGAAAATATTCATGTCGCCGAACTTGAAGCCTGCCTGTTGGATGCTGTTAAGCAGCACGTCACCGTTCAGATGGGTGCCATGATGAGCAGCCACGTTCATGATGATCACCGCTTCTTTACGCTGCGGCTTTTCAACAACCGGTTCTGGCTCTGCGACCGGCTCTGGCTCAACGCGCGGAGCGGGCTGTGGCGCAGGTGGTTCAGGCTGCGGCTGCGGTTGTTGTACCGGCTGCGGCTGCTGAACAGGCTGTGGCTGATGCACTGGCTGTGCAGGCTGTTGCACAGGTTGCGGCTGTACAGGCTGTGGCGCAACGGGCTGCTGTTGCACAGGCTGCTGCGGCGGATGACGAACAGGTTCTTCCACTGGCGGCGGCGCTGGCTGGCGCGGCTGGGCAGAGGCATACGGTGGTTGATACTGGTGCTGCGGAGCGCGGGGGGCTTCATGCTCTCCATGCGCTGCGCCGGGCGCAGTATTGACCCGATGAACACGAACTTCACCCACGCCGTCGTCGTCAGGACCGTCGATGTCGTCTTCAACGTCATCGTCGTCACGACTGGACTTCATGCGCTTCAGTGGACGATCGCGAAACATAGAGGAACGCTCTTTACGGCTGGTCCAGAAACCATGTACCAGTAAAGCGATTATGGCGATCGCGCCAACAATGATTAATATCAGACGCAAATCCTGCATCATTATATTCTCTGTTGTTCTAACACCTTGCCACCACGGCAAACATTTACTCACTAAGAGTATTTGCCGTTTACGTCAAGTGCAAGTGTATGCAGAGCATTCACAGCATAAAGATGAACTAAATCGTGCTTTTTGCTGGTTTTTCGAACATTTCCGAACTGGTCATTGGCCCGTAACTGGATAATATAGGCGGGCAATTCCACTGGTTGTGTAAAAAGGAGTACAGCCTGGTATGGTTTCAACATCTTCTTCTGCCCCACGCAGCGGGGTCTGGTACTTTTCTCAGGGCTGGAAACTGGTCTCCCTGCCGGGCATTCGACGCTTCGTTATTTTGCCGTTACTGATCAACATTATTCTGATGGGCGGGGCCTTCTGGTGGCTGTTCACCAGACTGGAAAGCTGGATCCCTTCCCTGATGAGCTATGTGCCGGACTGGTTACAGTGGCTAGACTACCTGCTCTGGCCGATTGCGGTTATCTCCGTGCTGCTGGTTTTCGGTTATTTCTTTTCGACGATAGCAAACTGGATAGCCGCGCCGTTCAACGGTCTGCTGGCCGAACAGCTGGAAGCGCGCCTGACCGGTGCGACGCCACCTGACACGGGCGTACTGGGGATCGTGAAAGATCTCCCCCGCATCATGAAGCGTGAATGGCAGAAGTTCGCCTGGTACCTGCCGCGGGCGATTGTGCTGCTTATTCTTTATTTTGTACCCGGGATTGGCCAGACGGTCGCGCCCGTGCTGTGGTTCCTGTTCAGCGCCTGGATGCTCGCTATCCAGTACTGTGATTATCCGTTCGATAACCACAAAGTGCCGTTTAAAGAGATGCGCACTGCCCTGCGCACTCAGAAGGTTGCCAACATGCAGTTTGGCGCGCTGACCAGCCTGTTCACCATGATCCCTTTCCTGAATTTGTTCATCATGCCCGTCGCCGTTTGCGGCGCGACGGCGATGTGGGTGGACTGCTACCGTGCTAAGCACGCGTTATGGAAGTAATGCAAAAATGTGTAAAAGAGGGGTGGCTTATGCCGCCCCTTATTCCATACTGATCCCCATTATTTCCTTGCAGCATATAGATATGCGATTTCCTTACTTCCCCATACCTGTTCAACAGGTATGCTGGGTCGGTATCCCAATTTCATACAGTTAAGGACAGGCCATGAGTAAGATTTATGAAGACAACTCGCTGACTATCGGTCATACGCCCCTGGTTCGACTGAACCGTATCGGTAATGGACGCATTCTGGCGAAGGTCGAATCTCGTAACCCAAGCTTCAGCGTTAAATGCCGTATCGGTGCGAATATGATTTGGGATGCTGAAAAGCGTGGCGTGCTGAAACCTGGCGTTGAGCTGGTTGAACCCACCAGCGGCAATACCGGTATCGCTCTGGCCTATGTTGCGGCGGCGCGTGGCTATAAGCTGACGCTGACTATGCCTGAAACCATGAGCATTGAGCGTCGTAAGCTGCTGAAAGCGCTGGGTGCGAACCTGGTCCTGACCGAAGGCGCAAAAGGCATGAAGGGCGCGATTCAGAAGGCCGAAGAAATTGTTGCCAGCGATCCGGCAAAGTATCTGCTGCTCCAGCAGTTCAGCAACCCGGCCAACCCGGAAATTCATGAGAAAACCACCGGCCCGGAAATCTGGGAAGATACCGACGGTCAGGTTGATGTGTTTATCTCCGGCGTAGGCACCGGCGGTACGCTGACCGGTGTGTCTCGCTATATTAAAGGCACGAAAGGTAAAAAAGATCTGATTACCGTTGCCGTTGAGCCAACCGACTCACCGGTTATCGCTCAGGCGCTGGCAGGCGAAGAGATCAAACCTGGCCCACACAAAATCCAGGGTATCGGCGCTGGCTTTATTCCAGGCAACCTGGATCTGAAGCTGATCGATAAAGTCGTCGCCATTACCAATGAAGAAGCCATCTCCACGGCGCGTCGCCTGATGGACGAGGAAGGCATTCTGGCGGGTATCTCTTCCGGTGCGGCGGTTGCGGCAGCCCTCAAACTGCTGGAAGATGAAACCTTTACCAATAAGAACATTGTGGTTATCCTACCGTCTTCGGGTGAGCGTTACTTAAGCACAGCACTGTTTGCCGATCTCTTCACAGAGAAAGAACTGCAACAGTGATGCCAGCATGTTAAAAACGCGTAAAAAAGCACCTTTTCAGGTGCTTTTTTGTGGCCTGCTTCAAAGTTTTACCCCTCCTGGCATTGCTTCACCCCGTTGGGTCTGGTATTTAAACCAGCAATTATTTTGATGCGCGAAATTAATCGGTGAACGAAATAGCGTTGCTGAATCGATTTTATGATTTGGTTCAAGTCTTGCTTTCACTGCATAATGTTTAATGACGATTGAAACGTCAGCGCTAACTATACAGGCTAAAGTTAAGTCGCCAGGCTAGACTTTAGTTCCACAACACTAAACCTATAAGTTGGGGAAATACAATGTTCCAGCAAGAAGTTACCATTACCGCTCCGAACGGTCTGCACACCCGCCCTGCTGCTCAGTTTGTTAAAGAAGCGAAAGGCTTCACTTCTGAAATCACTGTGACTTCCAACGGCAAAAGCGCTAGCGCAAAAAGCCTGTTCAAGCTGCAAACTCTGGGCCTGACTCAGGGTACCGTTGTTACCATCTCCGCTGAAGGTGAAGACGAGCAGAAAGCAGTTGAGCATCTGGTTAAGCTGATGGCTGAACTCGAGTAAGTTTACCGGGTTCTTTTCAATATCAGTCACAAGTAAGGTAGGGTTATGATTTCAGGCATTTTAGCATCCCCGGGTATCGCTTTCGGCAAAGCATTGCTGCTGAAAGAAGACGAAATCGTCATTGACCGGAAAAAAATTTCTGCCGACAAGGTTGATCAGGAAGTTGAACGTTTTCTGAGCGGTCGTGCCAAGGCATCTGCGCAACTGGAAGCGATTAAAACTAAAGCTGGCGAAACTTTCGGTGAAGAAAAAGAAGCCATCTTCGAAGGGCACATTATGCTGCTCGAAGATGAGGAGCTGGAGCAGGAAATCATAGCCCTGATTAAAGATAAAGGCATGACGGCCGACGCGGCTGCGCATGAAGTTATCGAAGGTCAGGCATCTGCCCTGGAAGAGCTGGACGATGAATACCTGAAAGAACGTGCGGCTGACGTACGTGACATCGGTAAGCGCCTGCTGCGCAACATCCTGGGTCTGGCCATCATCGATCTGAGCGCGATTCAGGACGAAGTCATCCTGGTTGCCGCTGACCTGACCCCGTCTGAAACCGCACAGCTGAACCTGAACAAGGTGCTGGGTTTCATTACTGATGCAGGTGGACGTACCTCCCACACCTCAATCATGGCGCGTTCTCTGGAGCTGCCAGCCATTGTGGGTACCGGTAGCGTTACCTCCCAGGTTAAAAACGACGACTATCTGATTCTGGATGCCGTAAACAATGTGGTTTACGTCAACCCAACTAACGATGTGATCGAGCAGCTGCGTTCCGTTCAGGAGCAGGTTGCTACCGAGAAAGCGGAACTCGCTAAACTGAAAGATCTGCCAGCTATCACGCTGGACGGCCATCAGGTTGAAGTGTGCGCTAACATCGGTACCGTACGTGACGTTGACGGCGCTGAGCGCAACGGCGCGGAAGGTGTAGGTCTGTATCGTACTGAATTCCTGTTCATGGATCGCGACGCTCTGCCAACGGAAGAAGAGCAGTTTGCAGCGTACAAAGCGGTTGCGGAAGCGTGCGGCTCGCAGGCTGTAATCGTCCGTACCATGGACATCGGTGGCGACAAAGAGCTGCCGTACATGAACTTCCCGAAAGAAGAGAACCCGTTCCTGGGCTGGCGTGCCGTGCGTATCGCCATGGATCGCAAAGAGATCCTGCGTGACCAGGTTCGCGCTATTCTGCGTGCCTCCGCTTTCGGTAAACTGCGCATCATGTTCCCGATGATCATCTCTGTTGAAGAAGTGCGTGCACTGAAGAAAGAGATCGAAATCTACAAACAGGAACTGCGCGACGAAGGTAAAGCATTTGACGAATCCATTGAGATCGGCGTGATGGTGGAAACACCGGCAGCCGCGACCATTGCGCGTCATTTAGCCAAAGAAGTTGATTTCTTTAGTATCGGTACCAATGATTTAACGCAGTACACCCTGGCAGTTGACCGTGGTAATGATATGATTTCACATCTCTACCAGCCAATGTCACCGTCCGTACTGAATTTGATCAAGCAAGTTATTGATGCTTCTCATGCAGAAGGTAAATGGACTGGCATGTGTGGTGAGCTTGCAGGCGACGAACGTGCTACACTTCTGTTGCTGGGTATGGGTCTGGACGAATTCTCTATGAGCGCCATTTCCATCCCGCGCATTAAGAAGATTATCCGTAACACGAACTTCGAAGATGCGAAGGTGTTAGCAGAGCAGGCTCTTGCTCAACCGACAACGGACGAGTTAATGACGCTGGTTAACAAGTTCATTGAAGAAAAAACAATCTGCTAATCCACGAGATGCGGCCCAATTTACTGCTTAGGAGAAGATCATGGGTTTGTTCGATAAACTAAAATCTCTGGTTTCTGATGACAAGAAAGACTCCGGAACTATTGAGATTGTTGCTCCGCTCTCCGGCGAGATCGTCAACATCGAAGACGTGCCGGATGTAGTTTTTGCTGAGAAAATCGTTGGTGATGGCATTGCTATCAAACCAACTGGCAACAAAATGGTTGCTCCAGTTGACGGCACCATCGGTAAAATTTTTGAAACCAACCATGCGTTCTCTATCGAATCCGATAGCGGTATCGAACTGTTCGTTCACTTCGGTATCGACACCGTTGAACTGAAAGGCGAAGGCTTCAAACGTATCGCAGAAGAAGGCCAGCGTGTTAAAGTTGGCGACCCGGTAATTGAATTCGATCTGCCGCTGCTGGAAGAAAAAGCGAAGTCTACCCTGACTCCGGTTGTTATCTCCAACATGGACGAAATCAAAGAACTGATCAAACTGTCTGGCAGCGTCACCGTGGGTGAAACCCCGGTTATCCGCATCAAGAAGTAATTCTTGCCGCACAGAAAAATGGCGCCTTCGGGCGCCATTTTTGTTTATGCCGGCAGGATAAGCTCGTCATAGCCTTTCGACTGCGTATAGATCATAACGTCAGTCACCCGATCGCCCGCCATGCGAATGGCATCGGCAACGGTTTTCCCTCCCACAATGCCGCTGACCAGCTCCGAACAGAACAGATCGCCCGTTCCTTTCAGATCCGTCTCTACGCGCGGGTGCGCGCTTACGGTAACACCTTCTTCGCTCACCAGCACAACGTGGATATTCTGCGGATCGTCAGACACTGGCGCACTGGTGATCGCTACCCATTTCAGCGAGTCGGACAGCAGCCCCTGCGCGGCGGCAATGGCGCTCTCCGGCGTACGGCACGGTTTGCCGCTCAGCACTTCAAGTTCATACACGTTGGGCGTAATGCCCTGGGCCAGCGGGAGCAGATGCTCACGGTAGGCTTCAGGAATATCCGGCTTCACGTACATCCCGCTATCGATATCCCCAATTACCGGGTCGACCAGCACCAGCAGATCGGGATGTTGCACTTTGATTGCCTTCAGCCACTGCGCCAGCAGCGCGATCTGGCTGGCGCTGCCCATATAGCCGGTGGTGACCGCTTTAAGCTCGCGCAGGATCTCGCGCTCTTCCAGCGCCTTAAGGTAGCCGCTGAACCACTCGTCCGGGATCACCCCGCCGTAGAAGGTGTCGTAGTGAGGCGTATTGCTGAACAGCACCGTTGGCACGGCGGTAACGTTCAGCCGGTGGGTGCGAATATTCGGCACCGCGATGCTGTTTCCCACGCTGCCGTACACCACCTGCGACTGTACGGCGACAATATCGGTTTGCTGCGCCCGGGTGTTATCCCGGAATAAAATCATCTCCATGACGCTTAAATCCCCGCCCCCTGCGAATAACTCTCTTCACCAAAGACGCCGGTAGACAGATAACGGTCGCCGCGATCGCAAATAATCGCTACGACCACCGCCCCCGGCGTGGACTCAGCCACCCGGATCGCACCCGCTACGGCACCGCCAGAGCTGACGCCGCAGAAGATACCTTCACGCACGGCCAGCTCACGCATGGTATTTTCCGCCTCGCGCTGATGAATATCCAGCACCTGGTCCACAAGCTGCGCATTAAAGATGCCCGGCATATACTCCGCCGGCCAGCGGCGGATGCCCGGAATGCTGCTCCCCTCTTCCGGTTGCAGGCCGACAATCGTCACCGGCTTCTCCTGTTCGCGCAGAAAGCGTGACACACCGGTGATCGTGCCCGTGGTCCCCATGCTGGAGACAAAGTGGGTGATGCGCTCGTCGGTTTGCTGCCAGATTTCCGGGCCGGTGGTGGTGTAGTGCGCGTACGGGTTGTCCGGGTTGTTGAACTGGTCGAGAAGCTTGCCTTCCCCGCGCTCCGACATCGCTAACGCTAAATCTCGCGCCCCTTCCATCCCCTGCTCTTTGCTCACCAGAATCAGCTCGGCTCCATAGGCGCGCATGGCGGCCCGGCGCTCCTGGCTCATGTTATCCGGCATCAGCAGCTTCATGCGGTAGCCTTTCAGGGCGGCAATCATCGCCAGCGCAATTCCGGTATTTCCGCTGGTGGCCTCAATGAGCACGTCGCCTGGCTTAATTTCACCGCGCTTCTCGGCCTGGACAATCATCGACAGTGCCGCCCGGTCTTTCACCGACCCCGCCGGGTTATTGCCTTCGAGTTTGACCCAGATTTCGCTGCCGTTATCAGGCCCCATGCGCTGAAGTTTGACCAGAGGGGTGTTGCCGATGGTGTGTTCGAGTGTATTCACGATTTTTACTCAATAAAAAAGCCGGGTGGCGCTTAGCTTACCCGGCCTACAAGACGCAGTGATAACTGTAGGCCCGGTCAGCGCAGCGCCACCGGGCGATAAACATACTAATAACCTATCAGGCTGACTCCGCCAGAGCAATATCCTCGCGCGTTTCAATGCGCTCGTTACCGTGATAAATGCGCGCGTGTTGCAGCCCGACAAACAGGCGCTCCCCCCGGTGCGGCGGCACGTCGTCACGCATAACTACGGTCAGCGGCTCGGTGTACCAGCCCAGGGGCTGTACCACCAATTGGGTGTAGTGCCCTTTAGGGCTAGCTTCCAGCACCTGCACCGGAAGCGGTGAATCCAGGCTGGTACGGCGGCTGACGTCCACTTCCCACGGACGCAGGAACAGATCCACCGGCCCCTGATGCGCGGAGGTATACCCCAGCGGCCAGCGGTGCGCGCCAACGTGGAACTGACCGCCGCGAATGGTGCCCTGAAGGCGGTTTACTTCCCCCATAAACTCCAGCACAAAGCGGGTCGCCGGTTCACGCCAGAGCTGCTCTGGCTCGTCAACCTGCTCAATGTTGCCCTGACTCATCACTACCACGCGATCGGCCACTTCCATCGCCTCTTCCTGATCGTGGGTCACGAAAACGCTGGTGAACTGGAGTTCCTCATGCAGCTGACGCAGCCAGCGGCGCAGCTCTTTTCGCACCTGTGCATCCAGCGCGCCAAACGGTTCGTCCAGCAGCAGGATTTGCGGTTCAACGGCTAACGCACGCGCCAGCGCCACGCGCTGCTTCTGCCCGCCGGAAAGTTGAGCCGGGAAGCGGTCCGCCAGATGCGCAAGCTGCACCATCTCCAGCAGTTTGGTCACTTTCGCTTTGATGGCGGCGGCATCTGGACGTTCACGACGCGGCAGCACGGTCAGGCCAAACGCGATGTTGTCGAATACCGTCATGTGGCGGAACAGCGCATAATGCTGAAATACAAAGCCCACTTTACGGTCGCGGGCGTGCAGGCGGCTAACGTCCGTACCGTGGAAGCGAATATGTCCGCTGGTCTGGTGTTCAAGCCCGGCGATAATGCGCAACAGCGTGGTTTTTCCGGAGCCAGACGGCCCCAGCAGCGCCACCATTTGTCCGGAAGGGATATCCAGCGAGATATCATTCAGCACCTGGGTGCGACCAAAAGACTTCTTAATATTGGCAATCTCAATGCTCATGATTTCCCTCCTGATGCTGACGTTTTTCCTGATTCTCTAAACGCCACTGCACCACACTCTTCAAAAACAGGGTCAAAATCGCCATCAGCGTCAGCAACGCTGCGGCAGTAAAGGAACCGACGGTGTTGTAGTCCTGTTCCAGTAATTCAATCTGTAACGGCAGCGACAGGGTTTCGCCGCGAATCGAGCCGGATACCACCGACACCGCGCCAAACTCACCGATCGCACGGGCGTTGGTCAGCACCACGCCGTAAAGCAGTGCCCAGCGGATATTCGGCAGCGTGACGCGGCGGAACATCTGCCAGCCGGAAGCGCCGAGCAGCACCGCGGCTTCATCTTCATGGCTGCCCTGGCTGAGCATCACCGGCACCAGCTCGCGCACCACGAACGGACAGGTGACAAAGACGGTCACCAGCACCATCCCCGGCCAGGCGAACATGATTTGCAGGTCGTGCTCATCCAGCCAGCCGCCCAGCGGGCCATTGGAGCCGTAGAAGAGCAGATAAACCAGACCCGCCACCACCGGAGACACCGCAAACGGGATATCCAGCAGGGTCAGCAGCAGCTGACGCCCCGGGAAGTTAAAGCGCGTTACCAGCCAGGCCAGCAATACGCCAAACACCAGATTCACCGGGACGGTGATCAGGGCAATCATCACCGTCAGCCAGATGGCGTGGAGCATGTCCGGATCGGCCAGGTTTTGCAGCGCGGGCATAATCCCTTTGCTGAAGGCCTGCACGAAGATGTACACCATCGGCACGACGAGAATGAATGCGGAGACCAGCACGCCGGTACCAATCAGAAACCATTTGCCCCAGTTGATGCGGGGCGCGTCATAGCGCTTCAATTGCGTAACTTCCGCCATCAGTGACCTACCACACGTCGACCAAAGCGACTTTGCAGAGTGTTAATCGAAAACAGTAGCAGCAGCGACGCGGCAAGGATCACCGAGGCAATCGCGCTCGCGGCCGGATAATCAAACTCCTGCAAACGGACAAAAATCATCAGCGAGGTCACTTCGGTTTTCCACGCGATGTTCCCGGCGATAAAAATGACCGCGCCAAATTCACCGAGGCTGCGGGTAAAGGAAAGCGCCACCCCCGCCAGCAAGGCCGGAGAAAGTTCCGGCAGCACAACCTTACGGAAACTCTGCCAGCGCGTGGCGCCCAGGGTTTCCGCGGCCTCTTCGTATTCGGGGCCTAACTCTTCCAGCACCGGCTGCACGGTACGTACCACAAACGGGATGCTGGTAAAGGCCATCGCCACCGCGATACCGATCCAGGTATAGGTCACTTTAATATCAAACTTCGCCAGCCATTCGCCGTAAAAGCCGTTCACGGAGAACAGCGACGCCAGCGTCAGACCGGCCACCGCCGTCGGCAGGGCAAACGGCAGATCCATCAGGGCGTCGAGCAGCGTGCGGCCCGGGAAGCGATAGCGGGTTAAGATCCATGCCATCAGCAGGCCAAACACGCCGTTAAAAATCGAGGCCACGAACGCAGACAGCAGCGTGACCTTGTAGGCCGCCACCACCTGCGGATTGGTGACCACTTCCCAGTACTGGGACCAGCTCATCTCAGCGAGCTGCATCACCAGAGCGCTGAGCGGTAACAATAAAATCAGACAGACGAACAGCAGGCTGGTCCCGAGGCTTAAGGTAAAACCCGGCAGCACACGTCTTGTTGATCCTGCAAACATTACTTACGCCCCGCCGCCAGCAATTTGTCTAACTCACCGCCGCTGGCAAAATGCGTTTTCATCACCTCAGGCCAGGCGCCGAAATGATCTTCCACGCGGAACAGCTCGGTCTGCGGGAATTTGTCTTTCAGCTTGTTCATCACGTCCGGATTATTAACGCGGTAGTAATAGTCAGTAATCACCGTCTGCGCCTGCGGGCTGTACAGATAGTTGAGATAGGCTTTTGCCGCTTTCTCTGTGCCGTTGGCTTTGACGTTTTTATCCACCCACGCCACCGGGAACTCGGCCAGAACGTTGGTTTTCGGGATAACCACTTCGAAGCCCTGCGCTTCGTACTGTTTACGAATATTGTTCACTTCGGATTCAAAGCTGATCAGCACATCGCCCAGCCCGCGCTCGGCGAAAGTGGTGGTTGCGCCCCGGCCGCCGGTGTCAAACACTTCGACATTTTTCAGGAACTGGGTCATAAACTGTTCGGTTTTCGCTTTATCGTTACCGTCAGCTTTGTCCGCCGCGCCCCACGCCGCCAGATAGGTATAACGCGCGTTGCCGGAGGTTTTCGGATTCGGGAAAATCAGCTTGACGTCAGAACGCACCAGGTCGTTCCAGTCGTGAATGTTTTTCGGGTTGCCCTTGCGCACCAGGAAGCCCATGGTGGAGTAGAACGGCGAACTGTTGTTCGGCAGGCGGCTTTGCCAGTCCGCCGGGATCAGCTTGCCTTTGTCGTGCAGGATCTGCACGTCCGTGACCTGGTTGTAGGTCACCACATCCGCTTTCAGCCCCTGCAAAATGGCCAGCGCCTGCTTGGATGAGCCAGCGTGCGACTGTTTGATGGTCAGCTTGTCGCCGTTGTTCTCTTTCGCCCACTGCTGTTCAAATGCGGGATTAAGGGCGGCAAACAGCTCGCGCGAAACATCATAAGAACTGTTCAGCAACTCGGTTGCCTGCGCCTGCGCCACCAGCAGTAAACCTGCCAGTGCCAGCGATCCTTTTTTCAGTACAGTAACGGCCATTGCGCACCCTTATAAATGTGATGACTATCTTATAGTCATAATATTTATAACGGAGTCTAAAGGAGTAACGGTTTTATATACCGTTTGGTGATTTAGAAGCAGAAAAGGGAATAAGGGGTGCGGGAGAAATTGCCGGGTGGCGCTAACGCTTACCCGGCCTACGAATGGAGAGCGATTTACAGCGCCAGCAGGCGCTCAACGGACGGCGCAAAGTAGTAGCCGCCGGTCACGGGACGGGTGAAGCGCAGCATGGCGTCACGCTTGCCGTCGGTATCGCCAAACATGCTCAGCAGCTGCTGTTCGATGTTGTAGAGGCGCGCACAGTA
The DNA here is from genome assembly GCF_016082135.1 of Enterobacter sp. YSU. NCBI lineage: Bacteria > Pseudomonadati > Pseudomonadota > Gammaproteobacteria > Enterobacterales > Enterobacteriaceae > Enterobacter > Enterobacter sp. YSU. Next base: position 3,157,839 of record NZ_CP059487.1, on the reverse strand, counting down.
AGCGCAGAAGTACAGGCCGTGCGTACCGCTCGCGGTGCCGTACGGCAAGCTCTGGCGAACAATCTTCAGCCCCTTACCGTCTTCTTTAAGGTCAACGCGGGTCAGGTGGGACGTGACCGGACGCGCATCGCCGTCAATCTCTTCATTGGCGTCTTTGGTGCGGCCAATCATCATCTCCTGGTCATGCACGCTCATGCGGTTGAGCTGCCTGAGGTTATGCTCCCAGCGCTGGACGAACACGTAGCTGCCGCCCGCGTCCACGCCATCCTTGATTACAGCCACCTCGCGACGCGTCTCTTCCCCGGCCGGGTTTTCGGTGCCGTCGACGAAGCCGCTCAAATCGCGCTCTTCCACCCAGCGGAAACCGTGGATCTCTTCCTGCACGTCGATGCTGTCACCAAAGGCCTCAATCGCTGCCTGAGCGACGGAGAAATTCACGTCATGGCGCAGGGAGAGGATATGAATCAGGACGTCATACTGGGTGGCGGGCGCAAGACCTTTGCCATAAGGAATAAAGTCTTTCAGCTCTTCTGCGCCTTCGCCGCCGCTCAGCTGACGCCAGACGGTGTTGCCAAAGGCAACCACCGCGCCCAGATGGGCTTCGGGGAATTTGGCCTGAAAGGTGGCCAGTTTATCAACGAAAATTTTGCTGGCCGCGCGCAGGGCATCCACGTCCCCTTTGACGTTGGCTTCAATCCAAATCGCCGCGCGGCAATGTTCTGGCAAAATGCCACTCTGAACCTGAGACATCGCTCCTCCTGAAAAAAAGATGCCACGACAGCGTGGCATTGATGGCGGCTATTATACCTGGATTACAGCGAGGCGGCTTGCTCAGGCGCAAATTACTGCTTCCAGATAATTTTGCTCACTTTCCACTTTTTCAGGGTGTCGTCAGAGGGCATTAACCCTTCCGGACCGTTCCAGGTGCCGCTGAATACATAGCTAATGTGCTGGCTGCCGTCGGCCTTACACTCGACCGCCACGCTATCATCCGACGGCACGCTGGCGCAGTGGCCAAACGCTTTCTGGTAGAGCTCGCCAAACGGCGTACCTACCTTCACGCCACCTGAGGTCGGGATCTCTTCATCCATCACCGCAATGCGGTTGACCGTACCTTTATCGCCGTTGATGACCATCGCCACCTTGTCGTCTTTCAACGCTTCGAAATAGCGCACGATGTTGCCGTTCTCGGTTTTCATGCCGCTGCGCAGGCGATAATCACTGCCGATGGCCTCCTGAATGGCATCCTGATCCAGCGCCGTCGAGGCGGTGATTTTGCCCACGCCCTGCTCGGTCACTTCCGTTGAGGAGCCAAACCAGTTCCACGGATAGGCCGCAGACCAGTTGATGGATGAGAGCGTGGAACAGCCGGTTAACGCCAGCGGGAGAGCGCATAAAAGTAAACGCAGCGATTTCATTGAGACGTCCTTACGTAATAAATCAACGCTTGTTGGAGTGCAGTATCGGCAAAAAGTGCCGTTTTAATCTGACTCTTGCGTAAAACAGGCGCGTAAACGGGGGTTCGTGACCAGCCACAGCAGCGCGACAATATCCGCCACCACCAGCGCAATCCCGATACCGGAAAGCGGCTCGCCGTACAGCCAGAGCACGGGCTGCCAGACCAGGAGCACAACCTGCGCCAGAATCAACAGCCAGCGAAGCGCGCGCCAGAAGCGCGGGAGGAACTGCCGCCGACCGCTGCACAGGAACGCCAGCACCGCCGGTACACCGGGCAGTAACCCCAGCCAGAACGCATCGTGATCGGGATAAAAGAGATTCAGTAGCGTATCGCCCTGCCCGCGTGACGCGCCAGCCATCACGAACAGCACCCAGGTGCGGGCCTGCAACAGCAGAACGCACCAGAATAAAAAAGGCAGACGCAGACGACCGTGAACATCATAGTCGCCAGGGTGGAACTCAGTACTCTTCATCTTCGATCAGGCGCTTACCCAGCGTCAGTACATCCGCGTGCTCGTAGCCCAGACGTTCATACATGCCCAGCACCACGTCGTTATCTTCCCGCACCATAATCTGGATTTTCGGGCAGCCACGGGCGATCAGTTTCTTTTCCAGACGGTTAAGCAGCGCGTTGGCGATGCCGCGCGCGCGATATTCCGGGTGCACGCCCAGATAGTAGGCCGACCCGCGGTGGCCGTCGTACCCGCCCATTACCGTCCCGACCACCTCGCCGTTGACCTCAGCGACCAGAAACAGACTGACGTCGTGATTCACCTTCCGTTCGATGTCCATTTCCGGATCGTTCCACGGACGCAGCAGATCGCAGCGCTCCCAAAGGGTGATCACCTCTTCGAAATCTTCCTGGCGAAAAACGCGTATCTCCATGGTATTAACCGCCTTTTCGGGTTTAAAAACAGTGATTATGGCGTGAACAGGGCATTTAGCCAATAACCGGGGAAAAACTCGCCAAAATTTGGCATAATGTCACTTTGTCACGTATTGAAATGAAAAGTAAAACAATTCTCAATAAGGAATGTCGTCACGCAAAACGCGATACGATATAACACCAGGACCCCAATTTTTACAATTCAGGCCGCATGAGCACATTCAAACCATTAAAAGCACTCACATCGCGTCGTCAGGTTCTCAAATCGGGGCTGGCGGCCTTAACGTTAACAGGCATCGCAAAGCAGGCTCAGGCAAAAGAAGAGGGCTCGCTTAAAACCCGTAACGGACACAGCAAGCCGAAAACCAAAAAAGCCGGCGCAAAGCGTCTGGTCATGCTCGATCCGGGCCACGGCGGGATCGACACCGGCGCCATTGGCCGAAACGGGTCGAAAGAAAAACACGTCGTGCTGGCAATTGCAAAAAATGTGCGCGCAATTTTACGCAGCAACGGCATTGACGCCCGCCTGACGCGCACGGGCGACACGTTTATCCCGCTGTACGATCGCGTGGAAATTGCCCATAAGCACGGCGCCGACCTGTTTATGTCCATTCACGCGGATGGCTTCACAAACCCTTCCGCCGCAGGCGCATCGGTGTTCGCCCTCTCCAACCGTGGCGCCAGTAGCGCCATGGCGAAATACCTCTCCGATCGCGAAAACCGGGCGGATGAAGTGGCCGGGAAAAAAGCCACCGACAAAGACCATCTGTTGCAGCAGGTTCTGTTTGATCTGGTACAGACCGATACCATCAAAAACAGCCTGACGCTCGGTTCGCATATCCTTAAACGGATTAAGCCCGTGCACCGTCTGCACAGTAAAAGCACCGAGCAGGCCGCGTTTGTGGTGCTGAAGTCCCCGTCCATTCCGTCCGTGCTGGTTGAAACCTCGTTCATTACCAACCCGGAAGAGGAGCGTTTACTCGGCACCACGGCGTTTCGTCAGAAGATCGCGAACGCTATCGCCTCCGGGGTCATCAGTTATTTCAACTGGTTCGATAATCAAAAAGCGCACTCCAGGAAACGTTGATGAAACCGAATGCACAGCTGGTCAAAACTTTCCTGATGCAGCTACAGGACGCGATTTGCCAGAAACTGGCCGCCGCAGACGGCGGTGAATTCCAGGAAGATGCCTGGCAGCGCGAAGCGGGCGGCGGCGGGCGCAGCCGCGTGCTGCGTAACGGTGGCATTTTTGAACAGGCCGGGGTCAACTTCTCCCACGTCCACGGTGATGCAATGCCGGCGTCCGCCACGGCGCATCGGCCTGAACTGGCGGGCCGCAGCTTCGAGGCGATGGGCGTCTCGCTGGTGGTGCATCCGCATAACCCGTTTGTGCCAACCAGCCACGCCAACGTGCGCTTTTTCATCGCGGAAAAACCGGGGGCCGATCCGGTCTGGTGGTTTGGCGGCGGTTTCGACTTAACGCCTTACTATGGCTTCGAAGAGGACGCCGTGCACTGGCACACCACCGCGCGCGACCTCTGCCTGCCGTTTGGCGAAGACGTTTACCCGAAATACAAAAAGTGGTGCGATGATTATTTCTATCTGAAGCATCGCGACGAGCAACGCGGCATCGGCGGGCTGTTCTTTGACGATCTCAACACGCCGGATTTTGATACCGCGTTCAGCTTTATGCGCGCAGTGGGTGAAGGCTTTACCGATGCCTATCTACCGATTGTCGAACGCCGCAAAAACACCGACTACGGCGTTCGCGAGCGTGAGTTCCAGCTGTACCGCCGCGGGCGTTACGTGGAGTTTAACCTGGTATGGGATCGCGGGACGCTGTTTGGCCTGCAAACCGGTGGGCGCACGGAGTCCATTCTGATGTCGATGCCGCCGCTGGTGCGCTGGGAATACAGCTTTGAACCCAAAGAAGGCAGCCCGGAGGCTGCCTTGCGTGAGTTTATTCGGGTTCGGAACTGGGTGTAACCCCCTCACCCCTGCCCTCTCCCAAAGGGAGAGGGAGTATAAATTCCCTCTCCCTCCGGGAGAGGGTTAGGGTGAGGGTAAAAATTACAGCGGCTGCGTCTGTGCCTCAACCACCGCCAGCGCTACCATGTTGACGATACGACGCACGGAGGCAATCGGCGTTAATACATGTACCGGTTTTGACACCCCCATCAGCACTGGCCCTACGGTCACCCCTTCAGAACTCGACACGCGCAGCAGGTTATAGCTGATACGCGCCGCTTCCACGTTCGGCATAATCAGCACGTTCGCGGAGCCTTTCAGCGGGCTGTCCGGCATACGTTCATTACGAATGCTCTCCACCAGCGCGGCGTCGCCGTGCATCTCGCCGTCGATCATCAGTTCCGGCGCACGCTCGCGCACCAGGTCCAGCGTCTGGCGCATTTTGCACGCCGCCGCGGATTTGGATGACCCGAAGTTAGAATGCGACAGCAGCGCCACTTTCGGCTCGATACCAAAGCGGCGCACGGTTTCCGCCGCCATCACGGTGATTTCCGCCAGTTCGTCCGGGGAAGGATCGTCGTTGACGTAGGTATCGGCGATAAAGGTGTTACCGCTTGGCAGCAGCAGCGCGTTCATTGCGCCGGCAGTATGGACACCCTCGCGATAGCCGAAGATCTCCTGCACCACGCTGAAATGCTCATGGTACTCGCCGATGGTGCCGCAGATCAGCGCATCCGCCTCACCGCGGTGAACCATGATCGCGCCGATCACCGTGGTGTTGCTGATCACCGCCCGCTGCGCCTGCTCCTGGGTGATCCCACGACGCTTCATGATCGAATAGTATTCGTTCCAGTACTCTTTGAAGCGCGGATCGGATTCGTTATTGACGATCTCAAAGTCGACGCCCGGCTTAATTTGCAGGCCCAGCTTCTGGATACGCATCTCGATCACGCTCGGACGACCAATCAGGATCGGTTTCGCCAGCCCTAAGGTGATCAGCTCCTGCGTGGCGTGCAGCACGCGCGCCTCTTCCCCTTCCGCCAGCACCACGCGCTTCGCGTCAGCGCGCGCCTGGGAGAAGATCGGCTTCATAAACAGGTTGGTTTTGTAGACGAACTCGGTGAGTTTATCGACGTAGGCATCGAAATCTTCAATCGGCCGCGTCGCCACGCCAGAGTCCATCGCCGCTTTGGCCACCGCTGGCGCGATCTTCACGATCAGACGCGGGTCAAATGGTTTAGGGATAATGTAGTCCGGGCCGAAGCTCAGATCCTGATCGCCGTAGGCGGAGGCCACCACTTCGCTCTGCTCGGCGTGCGCCAGCTCTGCGATAGCATGAACGGCGGCGAGCTTCATCTCTTCGTTGATTGCCGTAGCGCCGACGTCCAGCGCACCGCGGAAGATGAACGGGAAGCAGAGCACGTTGTTCACCTGGTTCGGGTAGTCCGAACGTCCGGTACAGATGATCGCGTCTTCACGCACTGCCTTCGCCAGCGGCGGCAGAATTTCCGGCTCCGGGTTCGCCAGGGCCAGGATCATTGGCGCGCGCGCCATCTTCTGCACCATCTCCTGGGTCAGTACTTTCGGGCCTGAACAGCCGAGGAAAATGTCGGCACCTTCAATGACGTCTTCTAGCGTGCGCTTGCCGTCGTCTTCCACCGCATAGGCCGCCTTGGTTTCCGCCATGTTTGGCTCGCGGTCTTTGTAAATCACGCCTTTGGAGTCGCAGACCACGATGTTGTGTTTCTGCATGCCCAGCGCCACCAGCAGGTTCATACAAGCGATGGCCGCGGCGCCAGCGCCGGAGACCACCATGCGCACGTCGGAGAGGTTTTTCTCCACCACACGCAGACCGTTCAGAATGGCGGCGGTACTGATAATCGCCGTGCCGTGCTGGTCGTCATGGAACACGGGAATGTTCATACGCTCGCGCAGCTTCTGCTCGATATAGAAACATTCCGGCGCTTTGATGTCTTCCAGGTTGATGCCGCCGAAGGTCGGCTCCAGCGCCGCCACCACGTTGATGAATTTATCCGGGTCCAGTTCGTCCACTTCGATATCGAAGACGTCGATACCGGCAAATTTCTTAAACAGAACGCCCTTCCCTTCCATCACCGGCTTACCGGCCAGCGCGCCAATGTTCCCTAACCCCAGTACCGCCGTACCGTTAGAGATAACGGCCACCAGGTTGCCACGGGCGGTGTATTTGTACGCCGCCAGCGGATCTTTTTCGATTTCAAGGCACGGGGCAGCTACGCCTGGCGAGTAGGCCAGCGCCAGATCGCGCTGGGTCGCCAGCGGTTTGGTCGGGGATACCTGGATTTTACCCGGAACAGGAAACTCGTGAAAATCGAGAGCGCTTTGTTTTAACTGATCATCCATCTTGTTATTCCTTTCACGTTTCGGTCAAAAAGGGTGATGTTGACGTTCCTATGCACACCCTGGTGTGCCGCATAGTATCGCCGCAGGCAGGCTCCTAAACTTTGAAGGCTGCCAAACTCTCACCATTGCAGAATAAAAATTGTTATCAATTTATAACAGCCATGTTACCCGTCTCAGACAGCAATGCCTCCCCCGTCTGCTATGCTTTTTTGTTAAGTCCATCATGATTTTCTCAGAAGTGTGACCTGACGCACTCGACTAACTCTTTTATTTCCAAGGAGTAATTATGAACCAGCTAGACGGCATCAAACAATTTACCACCGTGGTTGCAGACAGCGGCGATATCGAATCGATTCGTCACTACCAGCCGGAAGATGCGACCACCAACCCCTCGCTGCTGCTCAAGGCGGCCGGTCTTGCGCACTTTAGTCATCTGATTGATGACGCCCTTGCCTACGGCAAACAGCGCGGTAAAACGCAGGAGCAGCAGGTCGCCGAAGCCAGTGACAAGCTGGCGGTCAATATCGGTGCGGAAATTCTTAAAAGCATACCGGGACGCGTCTCCACCGAAGTGGATGCCCGCCTCTCATTCGACCAGGAAAAGAGCATTAGCAAGGCTCGCCGCCTGGTGGAACTCTACCAGGAGCAGGGGATCGATAAATCACGCATCCTGATCAAGCTTGCCTCCACCTGGGAAGGCATCCGCGCGGCGGAAGTGCTGGAGAAAGAGGGGATCAACTGTAACCTGACGCTGCTGTTCTCCTTCGCCCAGGCGCGTGCCTGCGCCGAAGCGGGCGTGTTCCTGATTTCACCGTTTGTCGGACGTATCTACGACTGGTATCAGGCGAAACAGCCGATGGATCCGTATGTGGTGGACGAAGATCCCGGTGTGAAATCGGTGCGTAATATCTACGATTATTACAAGCAGCACCGCTACGAGACCATCGTGATGGGGGCCAGCTTCCGCCGCACCGAGCAGATCCTCGCGCTCGCGGGCTGCGACCGGCTGACCATCTCCCCAGACCTGCTGAAGAAGCTTCAGGAGAGTGAAGAGACGGTGATCCGCAAGCTTGTGCCAACCTCCACCGTTCTGCCAAAACCAAAACCCATGACCGAAGCGGAATTCCGCTGGGAGCACAATCAGGATCCAATGGCCGTGGAAAAACTGGCGGACGGCATCCGTCAGTTCGCCGTCGACCAGCGCAAACTCGAAGATCTTCTCGCCGCCAAACTTTAACCTTGCCACGGAGTGAACTATGTCCCGTAAAGAGCTCGCCAACGCCATTCGCGCCCTCAGCATGGATGCCGTACAAAAAGCCAATTCCGGCCACCCTGGCGCCCCCATGGGGATGGCTGATATCGCCGAAGTGCTGTGGAACGACTTCCTGAAGCACAACCCTACCGATCCGACCTGGTACGACCGCGACCGTTTTATTCTTTCCAACGGGCACGCCTCGATGCTGCTCTACAGCCTGCTGCACCTTTCCGGCTACGATCTGCCGCTTGAGGAATTAAAAAACTTCCGCCAACTGCACTCCAAAACGCCGGGCCACCCGGAGATCGGCTATACGCCGGGCGTTGAAACCACTACCGGCCCGCTGGGCCAGGGGCTGGCGAATGCCGTTGGCCTGGCGATTGCCGAACGTACGCTGGCCGCGCAGTTCAACCAGCCCGACCACGAGATTGTCGATCACTATACCTATGTCTTTATGGGCGACGGCTGTCTGATGGAGGGGATCTCTCACGAGGTCTGTTCTCTGGCGGGCACCCTGGGGCTGGGCAAGCTGATTGGCTTCTACGATCACAACGGTATCTCCATTGACGGGGAAACCGAGGGCTGGTTTACCGACGATACGGCGAAACGCTTTGAAGCCTATCACTGGCACGTAGTGCACGAGATCGACGGTCACGATCCTGAGGCGGTGAAAAAAGCGATTCAGGAAGCGCAGAGCGTGAAGGACAAACCGTCCCTGATCATCTGCCGCACCACCATCGGCTTCGGCTCGCCGAACAAAGCGGGCAAAGAGGAGGCGCACGGCGCGGCGCTGGGTGAAGAGGAAGTGGCGCTGACCCGCCAGAAACTGGGCTGGAAACACCCGGCCTTTGAGATCCCAAAAGAGATCTACAAGGCCTGGGATGCTCGCGAAACAGGTGAAAAAGCGCAGCAGGCCTGGAACGAGAAGTTTGCCGCCTACAAAAAAGCGTATCCGGAGCTGGCGGCTGAGTTTACCCGCCGCATGAGCGGCGGCCTGCCGGAAGACTGGGAAGAGAAAACTCATGCGCTGATTGAGAACCTGCAATCCAACCCGGCGAAAATTGCCACCCGTAAGGCATCACAAAACACCCTGAACGCGATTGGCCCAATCCTGCCCGAACTGCTGGGCGGCTCGGCGGATCTGGCGCCAAGTAACCTCACCATCTGGTCCGGCTCTAAATCCCTGAAGGAGGACATTGCCGGGAACTACATCCACTACGGCGTGCGCGAGTTTGGGATGACCGCCATTGCCAACGGCATCGCCCACCATGGCGGCTTCGTGCCGTACACCGCCACCTTCCTGATGTTTGTCGAATATGCCCGTAACGCGGCGCGTATGGCGGCCCTGATGAAGGCGCGGCAAATCATGGTGTATACCCACGACTCTATCGGGCTGGGTGAAGATGGGCCGACGCACCAGGCGGTAGAGCAGCTGGCAAGCCTGCGCTTAACGCCAAACTTCAGCACCTGGCGTCCTTGCGATCAGGTGGAAGCGGCAGTGGGCTGGAAGCTGGCCGTAGAGCGTCATAACGGACCCACGGCGCTGATCCTGTCGCGCCAGAACCTGGCGCAGATCGAGCGCACGCCGGAGCAGGTGAAAAATATCGCCCGCGGCGGGTACATCCTGAAAGACAGCGGCGGTAAGCCAGACGTGATCCTGATCGCCACCGGTTCCGAGGTGGAAATCACAGTAAAAGCGGCGGAGAAACTGACCGCCGAGGGTCACGCGGTGCGCGTGGTTTCACTCCCTTCAACGGATATCTTTGATGCTCAGGATGAGGCGTACCGCGAATCGGTGCTGCCTTCAAACGTCGCGGCGCGCGTGGCGGTTGAAGCTGGCATTGCCGACTACTGGTACAAATACGTGGGCCTGAAAGGGGCAATTGTCGGGATGCATGGTTACGGTGAATCCGCCCCGGCCGACAAGCTGTTCCCATATTTCGGCTTTACCGTTGAGAACGTGGTGGAGAAGGCGCTAAGCGTGCTGTAGTGCGATCTGCGTTGCCCGGTGGCGGCTACGCCTTACCGGGCCTACGGTTCTAAAAAGTAGGCCGGGTAAGCGACAGCGCCACCCGGCAAAACCCTACCTTGTGATCCACAGCGTGGGCCAGGCATCTGGCCCATTCCAGTTATCACAGCTTGGCTCTTCCGCGTAGCGTACCAGGCGGAAGCGCTGGCCGTTAAAACGCCAGCGTGTCTGGATCCCACAGTCGCCAATCCCGCGTCCCAGCGCCAGCGTGGTCAGCTCGCGCGTTTTTTCGTCGAAGCTGGCATTCATCAGCTCCATGTCGCTACTCTGGCTGGAAGGGGTAAACGGCAGGCGCAATCTCACGCTCCTGGCCGAAAATGGTTTTTTACGCGACACCAGCCACGCCAGGTCGACGGTGTTGTACGCCCCCGCCTCACAGCTGATGATCATCAGCGCTTTGTCATCGGTCAGCGCGGTCACGCGCACTTCACGCCGGTTCGGATCGAGAGAGCACTGGCTGTGGTTCATGCGCCAGGTACCGTAATCCAGCAGATCGTTGAGTTCGTTATGAGTCAGCGGCGTTGGCGTGGGGTTCACCACCGCCACCTTTTTTAATGCCGGCGCAGGCGGCACGCTTAGCGGTGGACTATCCCCTTTTTTAATCCACGCCGTTTCACTTCCGACGCGTTTTTGCTGGGCATCGATAAACAGCAGCGCCGCTTTCAGACCGGCCAGAGAAATTGTCTGCTTCCCCCCGCGCAGGGTCAGCGCCTGCCCTTCCTGAATGGTTTTCAGAAACGTGGTGATGGTGGCCGTATCGTCTGTTTTAAGATGCCAGGGGGCTAACTGCCAGTGTTGCGACGTGAACGTAAGCGGCACATTGTCGAGCAGCAGGCGCGGGGCGATGTCAGGCTCTTTCACCGGAGGCGCCGAAAGCCCGCCGAGATCGATGCGCAGGCTGGCGTCCGTTTTTGCCCCCGCACTGCGGCTCAGCGTCATGACCAGACCGCGATGCTCGCCGGTATTGCGCGCTACGCAGAAGTTCTGGTTATTGCAGGTCACCTGCCAGTCTGAAAAAGACTGTTGCGCAGGCGCAGCCCACACCAAAGGCGCGGGAAGCACGCAAATGAAGAAGAGAAGATAAACGCAGTAGCGCATGAACGGCACAGCCCCGGAAACGAATAGGTCAATCTGGGGCGTATGTTCGTGCCCTGGGCGGGCTGGCTCAATCGGATTTATCGGATAGATTTATCTGAAATACAACTTATCGCGCTTCCGCCGCCGCATTCATCAGCCCGCTGGTTTGCAGATACTGCAACAGGATCACCGCTTTACCGTCGCGGATCTCACCGCGTTTCACCATGTCGACAGCCTGAGCGAAAGGCATTTCCAGCACTTCAATGTCTTCATCGTCCACGCCGCCGCCCCGGTGCGTGCGCTGAGCATCGGTATATTCCGCAATGAAGAAGTGAACCAGCTCGGTAACCCCGCCAGGGGACATAAACAGCTCAAAGACTTTCTGCACCGCACCCACTTCAAAACCCGTCTCCTCAATGGCTTCTTTGCGGATACACACTTCCGGCTCATCGTCATCAAGCAGACCTGCACAGGTTTCAATCAGACGTCCGTCCGCGTTGCCATTGACCCATGTCGCGATGCGAAACTGGCGGATCAGCACCACGCTTTGCTTTTCACGGTTATACAGCAGGATGGTTGCACCATTGCCCCGGTCGTAGACTTCGCGTTTATGGCGAATGACGTCCCCGTTCTTACGGGTGAGATCGTAAGTGATGTTACGCAGGACAAAGTAATTTTCAGAAAGGATTTTGTCTTTAATAACGGTAATGTTCAGGGACATACGGGCTCCACGGCAAAATGAGTCTGTTTATACTACGCCGTGAAGCCCGCTTTGTCGCCCGTCTGCATTAATGCATGTTGCGCGGCGGCACGCCAAGCCAGTCCATGATCCCCTGCGCGGCATGACGCCCTTCCGCCATCGCGGTGACCACCAGATCCGCACCGCGTACCGCATCACCGCCAGCAAAAATCTGCGGATTCGAGGTCTGGTAGCGATAACGGCTCTCCACGGAGGCCCTGATGCGCCCCCAGTCGTCGGTGTCGACGCCCTGCGCCTGAAGCCACGGCATGGCGTGCGGATTAAAACCAAACGCCATGATCACCGCATCCGCTGGCATGACAAACTCACTGCCCGCCACCGGGACAGGACGCCGCCGCCCCTGCGCATCCGGCTCGCCCAGCCTGGTGCGCAGCATCCGGATACCGTTAACCTTCCCGTCGGTATCCAGCGTGAGCTCAACCGGCTGGACATTAAATTCAAACGCTGCGCCCTCTTCTTTCGCGTTTTTAACCTCTTTCTTTGAGCCCGGCATGTTGGCCTCGTCCCGCCGATAGGCGCAGGTGACTTTCGCCGCGCCATGCCGCAGCGCGGTGCGCACGCAGTCCATCGCCGTATCGCCCCCGCCGAGCACCACCACGTTTAAACCCTGTGTGTCGATAAACGGTTCGTCTGCGGCAGGATCAAGGCCCATCACGTTCCGCGTGTTTGCCACTAAAAACGGCAGCGCGTCGTACACACCCGGCGCGTCTTCGTGAGGGATACCCGCTTTCATGGAACGATAGGTCCCTACGCCGATGAACAGGGCATCGTAGTCGTTTTGCAGTTGGGCCATCGACACGTCTTTTCCCACCTCGCAGTTCAGCTCGAAGCGGATGCCCATCGCGCTGAATATCTCTCTGCGCCGCGCTAACAGGGATTTATCCAGCTTGAAGGCCGGAATACCAAAGGTCAGCAATCCGCCGATTTCCGGATGGCGGTCGTAGACCGTCACGCCGACGCCGCTGCGCACCAGCACGTCGGCGCAGGCCAGCCCTGCCGGACCGGCGCCGATGATGGCGACGCGCTTACCGACCGGCTTAACGTGGCTGACGTCCGGCGTCCAGCCCATCGCCAGCGCCCGATCCGAGATATACCGTTCGATATTACCGATGGTTACTGCCCCTGACGCATCCCGCAGGGTGCAGGCGCCTTCACATAATCGATCCTGTGGGCAGACGCGGCCGGTAATTTCCGGTAAACAGTTAGTCTGGTGAGAAAGCTCAGCCGCACCGACGATATCCCCCGCCCCGATCCGCTCAATCCACTGGGGAATGTGGTTATGCAGCGGGCAGGTCCACTCGCAAATGCTGTGCTCGCCACATTTCAGGCACCGGGAAGCCTCGCGCTGCGCCTGTTCCGGGCGAAACGGCAGGTAGATCTCGTTAAAATGGTATGCGCGTGCTTCGGGGCTGAGCTTATCCGGCTCACCGCGCGCCGGGGTGTTTTGCATCTGTTGCCGTTTGGTTTGCGGAGGGGCTGACTGAACCGCCTCGCTGTGCCACGGCAGCGCGTCCAGCCTTGCGCTGCGCTGTCGGCGCTGCTTAAACAGCTGATCCAGTACGGCTGGGGTGGCGAGCGTAAGCACCTCCGCCGGGCAGTTTTCCACGCAGGCCGGGCCTTGCGGCCTTTCCAGGCAGAGGTCGCATTTGTGCGCCGAGGCCTTAACGCTGTCGTTTTCCAGCGGGGCGATCAGCATGTCCATCGTGCCAAACGGACAGGCCACCACGCAGGCTTTACAGCCAATGCATTTTTGTTGATTGACCTGTACGCTGTCGTTGTGTTGCGTGATGGCTCCGTTCGGGCAGCTTTGCGCGCAGGGCGCATTTTCACAGTGGTGGCAGGTCACGGGACTTTTTCGCAAGCCAGAAGTAAGGACCGTAATGCGGGGATGAAAATGGCGCTCGCTCAGCGCGTGCTGTTCCCCGTTGTGCGCCATCACACAGGCAACTTCGCAGGCGCGACAACCGATACACTGTTGAGCGTTGGCCATAATAAAACGATTCATAACAACACCTGTTTTTGGTTCAATAACCTTATTCTTTCTATTGTTATCGTATTTACCCACAGCGGCATGGCGACGCAATGTTCAAATGCCCAGGAAGCCGAACTATTTCCAGTGAACCTGTGGCAGATCAATTTAATTCAGGAAGCTGATGAGTGACCGTTAAACGCCCCGTATCGGGAAGCCTGGCTCGGGCTTTCTTTTCGATGATTGTCTTGTCCGTTCTGATCAGCGCCATTGCGCTGGTCACACTCGCCAGCAGCCAGCGCGACGCCGAGGCGATTAACATCGCCGGCTCGCTGCGTATGCAGAGCTACCGCCTGGGCTACGAAATGCAGCGCGCCGGCCCATCGCTGGCAGAGCACCGCGCGGTCTGGCAAAAAACGCTGAGCGCGCCTGCGTTGCAGAAGCTAAACCGCTGGTATGTGCCTGAGGACGTCAAACAGCGTTACCAGCAGTTGCACCTTGGCTGGCAGGAGATGGACACGCGCATCGCCAGCGGTGATACCGGGTGGTATCAGAACCACATTGAGGATTTCGTGGGCCGGATAGATGCCTTTGTGCTGGCGCTACAGCACTACACCGAACATAAAATTCAGCTGGTGATTTTCATGTCGCTGACGGGTGGCCTGGGCATCCTGCTGCTGGCGGTGGTGACCCTGCGGCGCATCCGCCGTCAGGTTGTGCTGCCGCTGAATAATCTGGTGGCGGCGAGCGAGCGTATCGAACAGGGGCAATTCGACACTCCCGCGCCGGATACTACGCTTCCCAACGAGCTGGGCCAGCTTTCCCGCGCCTTCAACCATATGTCGGCGGAATTACACACCCTGTACCGTTCACTTGAGCGCTCCGTTGCTGAAAAAACCCGCCACCTGAATGAAGCGCATCAGCAGCTCGAAATGCTGTTCAAATGCTCACAGGCGTTGAATACCGGGCAGATAGACAGCCACTGCTTCCGGCATATTTTGCAGATTGTGCATGACTATACGCAGATGAATTACCTGCAATTGCGCACCAGCGACGACTGGCAGCTTTACGAAGGACAGGAGTCCCCGGGCGAGAAAATGCACAATTTACCGGTGTTAATGCAGGACACCCTGTACGGCGAACTGCGCTGGCAAAGCGCGACCGGGGATGTTCCGCTGCCGCTCATGGAAAGCGTGGCGACGATGCTGGGCCGGGGGCTCTATTTCAATCAGGCGCAGAAACATTATCAGCAGCTGCTGCTGATGGAGGAGCGCGCCACCATCGCGCGCGAACTGCATGATTCGCTGGCGCAGGTGCTCTCCTATTTGCGTATTCAGCTTACGCTGCTGAAGCATGCCGTGCCGGGCGACAATGCTCCGGCGCAGACCATCATTACGGACTTCTCCCGCGAGCTGAATAATGCCTGGCATCAGCTACGCGAGCTGCTCACCACCTTCCGCCTGACGCTCAATCACGCCAATCTTCCTGCCGCGCTACAGGAGTCTCTCGACGGGTTGCAAAGCCAGACCCGCGCGAAGCTGGTGCTCGACTGCCGTCTCTCATCGCTGGCGCTGGACGCACAAAAACAGGTGCACCTCTTACAGATTGTGCGTGAGGCAGTGCTGAATGCGATTAAACATGCCGACGCGAGCGAGATTGTGGTCAGCTGCGTCACCACCGCGGACGGCACTCACACGGTCACGATCCGCGACAACGGCATTGGTATCGGCGACGCCAGTGAACCGCCGGGGCATTACGGGCTGAATATCATGCGCGAACGCGCGGGACGGCTCGGCGGGACATTACACTTTTCTCAGCCGCCACAAGGCGGGACACAGGTCAGCGTAACGTTCCAGACGCCTGCGGCCCAGGCTGAAAAATAGCGAGAAAGAAGGCGCGCTGAAAAAAGCGCATGATAATTTACATTATCTCCTTTATTTCTCCACGTTTGACCTGGGCCTTACCGCTAAAGTTAGGCGGGCAATAAACAATAATGACGTGCAGCAAAACGAGGTCACACTTTAATGGCGAATTTTTTCATCGATCGCCCCATTTTTGCCTGGGTGCTTGCAATCCTGTTGTGTCTGACGGGTGTCCTGGCGATTACGTCCCTTCCTGTTGAGCAATACCCTGACCTCGCGCCCCCCAACGTGCGTATCACGGCGAACTACCCTGGCGCCTCGGCACAGACGCTGGAAAATACCGTCACCCAGGTTATCGAGCAGAACATGACGGGTCTCGATAACCTGATGTACATGTCCTCACAGAGCAGCGCCACGGGCCAGGCGACGGTAACCCTGAGCTTTACGGCGGGCACGGATCCGGATGAAGCGGTGCAGCAGGTGCAAAACCAGCTGCAATCGGCCCTGCGTAAACTGCCTCAGGCGGTGCAGAACCAGGGGGTGACCGTGCGTAAAACCGGTGACACCAATATTTTGACCATCGCGTTTGTTTCAACCGATGGCTCAATGGATAAGCAGGACATAGCGGACTACGTCGCCAGTAATATTCAGGACCCGCTCAGCCGTATCAACGGCGTGGGTGATATCGACGCCTACGGCTCGCAGTACTCCATGCGTATCTGGCTGGATCCCAACAAGCTGAACAGCGTGCAGATGACCGCCAAAGATGTCACCGACGCTATCGAATCGCAGAACGCCCAGATTGCCGTGGGGCAGCTCGGCGGTACGCCGTCCGTGGACAACCAGGCGCTTAACGCCACCATCAACTCCCAGTCGCTGCTCCAGACACCTGAACAGTTCCGCAATATCACGCTACGCGTGAATCAGGACGGTTCGGAAGTGCGTCTGGGGGATGTCGCCACCGTGGAAATGGGGGCGGAAAAATATGACTACCTGAGCCGCTTCAACGGCAATGCCGCGTCCGGGCTGGGGGTGAAACTGGCCTCCGGCGCCAACGAAATGGCGACCGCGCAGCGGGTCTTAGAGCGTCTGGATGAACTGTCGCATTACTTCCCGCACGGACTGGAGTACAAAGTCGCCTACGAAACCACCTCGTTCGTAAAAGCCTCCATCGAAGATGTGGTGAAAACCCTGCTCGAAGCTATCGCGCTGGTGTTCCTCGTGATGTATCTGTTCCTGCAAAACTTCCGCGCCACGCTGATCCCCACTATTGCGGTGCCGGTGGTGCTGTTGGGTACCTTTGCGGTGCTGTATGCCTTCGGTTACAGCATCAACACTCTGACCATGTTCGCCATGGTGCTGGCCATCGGCCTGCTGGTGGATGATGCCATCGTGGTGGTGGAAAACGTTGAGCGCATCATGAGCGAGGAAGGGCTTTCGCCCCGCGAGGCCACGCGCAAATCGATGGGACAGATTCAGGGCGCGCTGGTCGGTATCGCCATGGTGCTGTCGGCGGTATTTATCCCGATGGCGTTTTTTGGCGGCACCACGGGCGCGATTTATCGCCAGTTCTCGATCACCATCGTCTCTGCAATGGTGCTCTCCGTACTGGTGGCGATGATCCTTACCCCTGCCCTGTGCGCGACGCTGCTGAAACCGCTGCATAAGGGCGAACACCACGGTCAAAAAGGCTTCTTCGGCTGGTTTAACCGCATGTTTAACCGCAATGCGGCGCGCTATGAAGCGGGCGTGGGTAAAGTACTGCACCGCAGCGTGCGCTGGATGGTGGTTTATGTCCTGCTGCTCGGCGGCATGGTCTTCCTGTTCCTGCGGCTGCCAACCTCGTTCCTGCCGCTGGAAGATCGCGGCATGTTTATCACCTCCGTACAGTTACCCAGCGGCTCGACCCAGCAGCAGACCCTGAAAGTGGTGCAGAAGGTTGAGAACTACTTCCATACTCAGGAGAAAGATAACGTGGTCTCCGTCTTCTCCACCGTCGGCTCTGGCCCTGGCGGTAACGGGCAGAACGTGGCGCGTATGTTTGTGCGCCTGAAAGACTGGGACCAGCGCGACAGCGATACCGGCTCCTCCTTTGCCATCATTGAGCGTGCAACCAAAGCGTTCAACAAAATCAAGGAAGCGCGCGTTTTCGCCAGCAGCCCGCCCGCCATCAGCGGCCTGGGCAGCTCAGCCGGGTTTGATATGGAGCTTCAGGATCACGCGGGCGCCGGGCATGACGCGTTGATGGCTGCTCGCGACAAGCTGCTGGAGCTGGCCGGGAAAGATCCGCAGCTTACCCGCGTTCGTCATAACGGTCTGGATGACAGCCCTCAGCTACAGGTGGATATTGACCAGCGTAAAGCGCAGGCGCTGGGCGTCTCCATCGACGACATTAACGACACCCTGCAAACGGCATGGGGCTCAAGCTACGTGAATGACTTTATGGATCGCGGCCGCGTGAAGAAGGTCTACGTTCAGTCTGCCGCCAAATACCGCATGCTGCCGGACGATATCAACCGCTGGTATGTGCGCAATAACACCGGCGGCATGGTGCCGTTCTCGGCATTTGCGACGTCACGCTGGGAGACCGGTTCACCGCGTCTGGAGCGTTACAACGGCTATTCGGCGCTGGAGATTGTCGGTGAAGCCGCGCCGGGCGTCAGTACCGGTACCGCAATGGATATAATGGAAAAACTGGTTCAGCAGTTACCGACCGGCTTTGGCCTGGAGTGGACGGCGATGTCCTATCAGGAACGGCTTTCCGGCGCTCAGGCGCCTGCCTTGTATGCCCTTTCGCTGCTGGTGGTGTTCCTCTGTCTGGCGGCGCTGTATGAAAGCTGGTCAGTGCCGTTCTCGGTGATGCTGGTGGTGCCTCTCGGGGTCATCGGCGCGCTGCTGGCAACCTGGATGCGCGGCCTGGAAAATGATGTCTATTTCCAGGTCGGACTCCTCACCGTAATCGGATTGTCGGCGAAAAACGCCATTCTGATCGTCGAATTTGCCAATGAGATGAATGCCAAAGGTCACGAACTGATGGCCGCCACGCTGCACGCCTGTCGTCAGCGCCTGCGCCCGATCCTGATGACTTCTCTGGCGTTTGTGTTTGGCGTCCTGCCGATGGCCACCAGCTCCGGCGCAGGCTCCAGCAGCCAGCACGCGGTGGGAACGGGCGTTATGGGGGGAATGATTTCGGCGACGATTCTGGCTATCTATTTCGTACCGCTGTTCTTTGTGCTGGTACGCCGTCGTTTCCCGCTGAAGGATAAGCCGGAATAACACGTTGAAATAAAAAAGGCGGCTTTACAGGCCGCCTTTTTATTGTGTGATTCTTTCACACTATGGTTATTTTAGTTAATTAAGTGCTCTTGCATTTCTTACCGGAAATTCATTTACGAAGCATGCCTTCGATAAAATCTTTCCAGTTCCCCAGTTCACGTTCAATCATAACAACCTCTCTTATTATTATGCGCATTCTACGAAAACGTATCATCATTGTGAAGCCACTTTAACCGATTGCTGTGATTGAGCCCCGCTGTGCTGGTAGGTTTAGGATCACTATGAGCGTTGTCGGGTAAATTTTATGTGACCTACAGCAATATTTTGAAATAGTCGGAAAAATGACAGCATTTTTAATTTCCCCCTGAGTTTATTGGCAATTTAAACAGGGTGGACAACTATGCTTAAAAGATGAAAGACTATTCAGCTTACAGCTGTTCGTTGAATTATGGAGAATTGTAAATCCCGAAAAATTCCGAATGTGTTATATTCCACTTAAGCATATATCTTCGAAAATATTGAACATTTAATCCACAAAAGAGCAAAAGGATTCACTATGGTTGTGATGTACGGCATTAAGAATTGCGACACGATTAAAAAAGCCCGCCGCTGGCTGGAAGCACACAACATCGACTATCGCTTCCACGATTACCGTGCCGACGGGCTTGACCCCGCGTTTCTCCATTCCGCCATCAACGAACTGGGATGGGAAGCGCTACTGAATACCCGCGGGACCACCTGGCGAAAACTGGATGAATCTCTCCGGACCACGATCAACGACGCCGACAGCGCAGCCAAACTGATGCTTGAAATGCCGGCAATCATCAAACGCCCATTGCTCTGCAAGCCAGGTCAGCCTATGCTGCTGGGTTTCAGTGAAACCCTTTATTCAGATTTATTCGTTGAGGTGTAGTCTATGTCATGCCCGGTCATTGAGCTGACTCAGCAGCTTATTCGCCGTCCTTCCCTTAGCCCGGACGACGCAGGTTGTCAGGCATTAATGATTGAGCGCCTGCGTGCCATCGGTTTTACCGTGGAGCACATGGATTTTGGCGATACGCAGAACTTCTGGGCATGGCGCGGTCAGGGAGAGACGCTGGCGTTTGCCGGACATACTGACGTAGTTCCCGCAGGCGACGCAGACCGCTGGATCAACCCGCCTTTTGAGCCGACCATCCGCGACGGCATGCTTTTCGGACGCGGCGCTGCGGACATGAAAGGTTCTCTGGCTGCGATGGTCGTGGCGGCAGAGCGTTTCGTCGCCCAGCATCCGAACCATAAAAACCGTCTTGCGTTTTTGATTACCTCCGATGAAGAAGCCAGCGCCCACAACGGCACCGTGAAGGTCGTTGAGGCCCTGATGGCGCGCAATGAACGTCTGGACTACTGTCTGGTGGGCGAACCGTCCAGCACCGAAGTGGTGGGCGATGTGGTGAAAAATGGCCGCCGTGGATCCCTGACCTGTAATTTGACTATTCATGGCGTGCAGGGCCACGTTGCCTATCCGCACCTGGCGGATAACCCGGTACACCGCGCCGCGCCGATGCTGAACGAACTGGTAGGCATTGAATGGGATAAAGGCAACGAATTTTTCCCGCCAACCAGCATGCAGATAGCCAACATCAAGGCCGGCACCGGCAGCAACAACGTCATTCCCGGCGATCTCTTCGTCCAGTTTAACTTCCGCTTCAGCACCGAACTGACCGACGAGATGATCAAAGCGCGCGTGATTGCGCTGCTCGAGAAATATCAGCTGCGCTATACCCTCGACTGGTGGCTGTCTGGCCAGCCGTTCCTGACGCAGCGCGGTAAACTGGTGGATGCGGTGGTGAACGCCATTGCGCACTATAATGAAATTAAGCCACAGCTGCTGACAACGGGCGGCACGTCTGACGGACGCTTTATCGCCCGCATGGGCGCACAGGTTGTCGAACTGGGTCCGGTTAACGCGACGATTCACAAAATCAATGAATGCGTGAACGCTGCCGATTTACAACTGCTGGCCCGCATGTATCAACGTATTATGGAGCAGCTCGTCGCCTGACGGGTGCTTAAAGAGGATTAGCGAATGGACTGGCTTTCAAAGTACTGGTGGATTCTGGTGTTGGTATTTCTGGTAGGCGTGCTGCTTAACGTGATTAAAGATCTCAAGCGCGTTGACCATAAAAAGTTCCTTGCCAACAAACCGGATCTTCCGCCGCACCGTGATTTTAACGACAAGTGGGACGATGAAGACGACTGGCCGAAGAAGGACCAGAAGAAGTAATCGCTCTGTTTCCCCTCTCCCTAAAAAGAGGGGGACACCTCACATAAACTCGACGATATCATCGTCATTCGGCTTACCGCCGCTGAGCGCTTCATCAAAGTAGTGCTTCGGTACGGTATAACGCAGATGATCGAGCGCGAACTGCATGCTGCGATCGTCAATGGCATGCCCCAGATCGTCTACGATATCCAGCGTCACATCTCCGCCCTCGCGCATCAGCGTCTCCTGGGCAGCAACCGCATGCGAAAGCTCAATTACCCGGTCTTCCCCCCCATGAATGAGATGGATCGTGGTCTGCGTGGTCGCGCTTTGCGGTAACGTCGCAAAACGCCCGTTAAAAGCAATCACGCGGGACACCAGTCCGGGCTGCGCTTTTACGCTTTCCAGCGACATGATTGAGCCCTGAGAGAAGCCAATCAGCGCCGTTGCGTCGGCGCCTACGCCGCTCTGCTGCTGCCAGTAACGCACGGTATCGATAAAGGCTGGCATAGCGGCATCAATACGCGCCTGACGATTCTCCTCCGTCACGCCCTCGACGGAAAACCACTGCCGCCCGTCCGGACCGCACGGCTCCACGCCGCCGATGCTGACGATCAGCGCGTGTGGGAAAACGGGTGCAAACCAGCTGCCAATCTGTCCCATATTGACGGCATTGTCGCCCACGCCATGAAACAGAAGCAGGAGCTGTTTAGCAGGTGTATCCGGGCTTTGCACAACAAAATGGTCATGTTTCATGGCGATCTCCTTAATTGGTAAGCAGGATTTTACGCCTCTGCGGGGTAATGACCATGCCACTTTACTGAAGAACTCATTGAAAAAATTGCCATTGCAAAATGTCGGCTTTCAGCTGCTGGCTACGGGAGTAATCAAGCCTTTCAAGCGCGTGAGCGGTTTCCTCACGTAGCTTCGCCAGCAACGCTTTGCGCCCGAAATCGTGCGTAATCCCTTCCATTTTCCCCCGCAGCGCCGGAAGTGGCATGTCCACGGCTAACAACAACCGCGTCAGCGCCGCAACCGAAGTTGAAAACGCCCGGTGAGCAAAGGCAAACCCCGCCAGCTCCAGCCAGTCGTCACTATTAAGGGTAGCTTCCCATGCATCCGTCACCGGGATCTTTTCGCCATTCCAGGCCGACAGGACGCGCATATCACGACATAACCGCTGATGCGCCTGTTCGCAGAGCTGATGCCCCGCCTCGCTCAGCGGCAGCAACGCCATCGCCGTATAGCACCCGCTGCTGGCTTCCCGGTGGCTGCCCATTCGCACCAGCACAAACCCGCACTGCCGCCAGAAACGCCACAGCTCGTCGGTATAGCCAAAGCTGACCGAGAGATAATCTTCTCCGCTGGCACTGCGGATCAGCCGCTGGCCGATGCCTTCCCGCTGGCGATGGGGATGAACCGCAATGCGGCTGACGCGTCGGCCTTTCAGCGTCGCCGCGAGCGGCGAGCCGCCGTGCGCTGCCAGCGACTGCGCCACCAGATTTCCACGCGGCCGACGAAAGCCCGCCCAGACTGCGCGGCTAAGTTCAGGGGGTAATCCCCCCTCCTCCACCAGCCAGAGCGCGCCCGCGATCTCCGCGCCCGCCTGAGCAACAGCAAAGTGCTGGCCGGGGGCGTCCATCATCCGGCGTAAATCGAGGGGTGACGTCCGGTAGTGCGCGGCGCAAAGCAGTTCATACACGCCTGCCCCGCGCGTCGGATCGCTCTCCCACATCCCGGGCTCCAGCGACGTTAAACGTACCTCGCCTTCCGGTTTGCGATCGATAAGCGCATCGTCGAACAGCAGCGCGTTCGCCACTATCCGCTCAAGGGGACATCCGGCAGCCCAGCGAACAGGCGTGGATAAGGTATAACGCCGCAGCCCGCTGAACCGGGCGCAGAACTTCAGCAGGAATCCCCTGCCCGTGCCTTCATAACCCTGCACCGTGGTGGTCAGCAACACGCGGGGAAAGCGCGACGCCAGCTTCTCCAGCAGCGGGCCGGGGATGGCGGCCGCCTCATCGACAATCAGCCAGTCAGCTTCTGTTGTGGAGGCCAGCAGCGCATCCGGGGCCATAAAGTGAAAATGTTCCCCGGCGAAACGCGCGATGACATCCGTCGCCCCTTTTGCCGGTGCCGTCACTACTGCACTCCCCTGAATGCCGTTCAGCAACATGCCCGCCAGGGCGGACTTTCCGCGTCCGCGCGGTGCCGTCACGGCGGCCACGCCCGCAGGCATGGTCAGAAGAGCGTCGAGGATCTCAGCTTGCTCGCGCTGCGGTTCACCGCTGGCAGGCTGCCAGGCGGGTAAATCTGGCGTAACGGGAAGGCACGGAGGACGATGTTGATGCCAGACGATGGCATCTGAATCGGCGGCAAGCGTCCGGCAAAAGTGGTGAACAAAGTGCGGGGTGGCGATCGGCTCGGCGCTGTCGCTCCAGCGTAGAGAATCCGCGTCGGGCCTGTTAGCCCAGACGGAGAACGGCGGCACCAGCAGCATCAGAAGGCTTCCGGCGCGCAGGGTCCCGCTGAGGGCGGCGAAGGCCGAGACGTCAAACCCACGACGCGCGTCAAAAACGGCGTGAAGGTATTCACGTCCCAGCAGGCCGCTGATGGCCTTAGAGGGGTTTTCCTCCAGCCACAGCCAGTCTCCTGGTAACGTATCGCGCAGGATGGTCGCCTGGCTCAACGTCCACGCTTCATCGCCGCTGAGCACCACCAGCCGGCGGTGCCCGGTACGCTGAAGCTGGTTGACCAGCTGTTCAAACCCCAACATCACATAGCTTTGCCGAAGGTATTACACTGCGACGGGTTGCCGCTGTCGAAGCCACGCTTAAACCAGCTGTAGCGCTGCTCTGAGGTGCCATGGGTAAAGCTGTCCGGCACAACGCGCCCCTGGCTCTGCTGCTGCAAGCGATCGTCACCAATCGCCTGTGCGGCATTCAGGGCCTCTTCCAGATCGCCTGTTTCCAGCACGCCCTGCTGCTGCATGCTGTGTCCCCAGACGCCAGCGAAGCAGTCGGCCTGAAGCTCCATGCGTACGGACAGACGATTCACCTCCGCCTGAGAAGCATTCTGCTGCATCTGACGCACTTTAGGCTCAATGCCGAGAAGCTTCTGCACGTGGTGGCCGACTTCATGCGCGATCACGTAGCCCTGGGCAAAATCGCCGTCGGCGCCCAGCTTGCTTTTCATGTCGTCATAGAAGGAGAGATCGATATAGACGGTGCTGTCCGCCGGGCAGTAGAACGGCCCCATAACGGACTGCCCGGTGCCGCAGCCGGTGCGGGTTGCGCCCCGGTACATCACCAGTTTTGGCGGCTGATAAGTCCGCCCCATTTTCTCGAACTGCTGACCCCAGGTATCTTCGGTCGTCGCGAGAATAACGGAAGTAAATTTCGCCGCTTCATCTTCATTCGGGCTGATGGAGCGCTGAGAATACTGCTGCTGTTGCCCGGTTTCACCGGTCATCAAACCGGTCAGGTCGACGCCGTAGTAGCCCGCCACCAGCACAACGACCAGCAGAATAATGCCGCCCTTGCCGCTGGGTAACCGGAAACCTGGCCCGCCCATAGACGGACCACCGCCACCACTGCTGCGTCTGTCTTCTACGTTGTCACTTTCACGACGCCCTTGCCAGCGCATAAACACCTCGAACTATTCCATTTATAATAGCTATGATCGTAGGCGGTTAATGAAAGGATTACCATAGTAAACAAGGATAAGACGCCAAAGGATGCCAACATCCTTTGGCAAATGCGCAGTTTAGTCGAGCTTAACGCCTAAACGGTGAGCAACCGCTTCGTACGCTTCGACCACGCCACCCAGACTCTGGCGGAAACGGTCTTTGTCCATTTTATCCAGCGTCTCTTTGTCCCACAGGCGGCTGCCGTCCGGCGAGAATTCGTCGCCCAGCACCACTTCGCCCTTGTACAGACCGAACTCCAGCTTGAAGTCGACCAGGATCAGGCCCGCGTCATCAAAAAGCTTTTTCAGCACGTCGTTGGCTTTGTAGGTCAGTTCCTGCATGCGCGCCAGGTTCTCTTTGCTTACCCAGCCGAAGGTTTCGCAGTAGGATTCGTTGACCATCGGGTCGTGCATGGCGTCGTTTTTCAGGAACAGATCGAACAGCGGTGGATTCAGTTCGATACCCTCTTCAATGCCCAGACGCTTCACCAGGGAGCCTGCGGCACGGTTACGGATCACGCACTCAACCGGCACCATATCCAGTTTTTTTACCAGACATTCCGTATCGGACAGCAACGCTTCCATCTGAGTCGGGATACCGGCTTCGGCCAGTTTGGTCATAATGAAGTGGTTGAACTTGTTGTTCACCATGCCCTTACGATCGAACTGCTCAATGCGTGCGCCGTCTCCTGCTGACGTATCATTGCGGAATTCGAGCACCAACAGATCCGGGTTTTCCGTGCTGTATACGGTTTTCGCTTTGCCACGATACAACTCAGCTTGCTTCTGCATCTTCATTACTCCTGGTGTGATGATTTGTATTCAAAACTGGCCATATTATGCCACGCACACGTTTGCGTAGCACGAAAATAAAAAGGGCTGGATTAACCAGCCCTCACTATTATTTGCTGAATGCGGCCTGGAAGGCAGCGACCAGCGCATCGTTCTGCGCCTGGGTCAGCGTGTGTCCTTTCGGATCGATAAATTGCAGGCTGCTGCGGTTATCGAGGTCGCCAACCTGGATTTTGTAGTCACCGGAAGGCAGCTGTGGATCGCTTGCCCCCAGCTCCTGCCAGGCGCTATCAGACAGCGGCTTATAGGTCGCTGTGATGCTGCCCGTTGAACGGGTGCTGTCGGTCACCTTCATGCCCACTTTTTCAAGCGTTGCTGGCAGGCGCTGCCAGGTCTGATTAAACGGCGCACGCACCACCAGCATTGGCAGGCCGGTATCGTCTGCACCGCTCTGCACGTCAAACGTTGAACCGTTACGGTTCTGCGCGGCGTTTGCGGCATCGGTAGCGTTCTTATCCAGACCAGCGGCAATCACGTTCAGCATTTCAGTGCTGTAGCGCTGCATGGCGGCCGGATCGGCAACCGGTTTACCTGCCTGCTCAAGATTCAACAGCTTAACGGTAACCGCCTGCTGATAACCCTGCGGCTTAACGGAGACTTGATAACGACCACGATACTGCTGGTCTTCATCGAGACGGTTCCACTCAATCCAGTCGGTGGTTAAGGTCTGGCTGGCGTCGTCGCGTTTATCAATCGTATAGTTTTTCGACTGAATAACGCTCACAACCTGCGGCCACAGCGTGGCACCGCGTGCGCTTTCCACCAGCAGAGAGGCCGTATCACCGGTAAACTGCGTGCGCGCGCCACTCACCAGCGCCAGAGGCTGAGCCGGCGGACGAATATCAAGCGCTTTACCCACCAGGCCACTGCCGTTGGTAACCGGAATATTATAATCACCGTTCTGGATCGGCAGGATCATGCCGGCAGGCGCGTGAAGTTCAGCAAGCGGCGGCGCATCCAGATAGGATTCATCACCGCTCACCTGGCGCTTGTAGCGCGAGTCTGAACTACAGGCAGCGAGGAGCATAACAAGCGAAACACCCGCAACCTTCGCCAGGCGCGACTTCTGTACTGAATAAGCCATCAAATCTCCCTAAACTTTACAGCAAACCGGCATGCTTCAGCGCGCCAGCGACAATTTCACGACCGTGGTCGGTAATCGGTGTCATTGGCAGACGCAGCGTGTCGGTTGCTACAAGCCCCAACTCCTTACATGCCCATTTCACTGGGATCGGATTGGGTTCGACAAATAATTTATTGTGCAACGGCATCAGACGCTGATTAATCACGCGAGCTTCATCAAAGTGACCGGCTGCGGCCAGTTTGCACATGTCAGCCATATCACGCGCCGCCACGTTCGCCGTAACGGAAATCACGCCATTACCACCGAGCTGCATAAAGTCCAGCGCGGTCGCATCATCACCGCTCAACAGGATAAAGTCGTCTGAAACCAGCTCTTTGATCTGATGAACGCGGCTTAAGTTCCCTGTCGCCTCTTTAATCCCGATAATATTTTTTACTTTCGAGAGACGGCCAACGGTTTCCGGCAGCATATCGCAACCGGTACGGGACGGCACATTATACAGAATTTGTGGCAAGTCAGTATGTTCAGCGATGGCTTTGAAATGCTGGAACAAACCTTCCTGAGTAGGACGGTTGTAATAAGGGGTCACCGTCAGGCAGCCGACAATGCCGCTGTCGTTAAAACGCTGAGTCAGGCTAATCGCTTCTGCCGTTGCGTTTGCGCCCGTCCCCGCGATGACCGGAATACGCCCGTCCGCCAGTTCCAGGGTCAGCATCACAACGTCGCCGTGCTCTTCGTGGCTCAGCGTAGCGGATTCACCGGTAGTCCCTACCGAAACGATCGCCGAGGTTCCATTGGCGACATGGTAATCAATGAGCTTCTTCATGCTTGACCGGCAGACATTACCTTTTTCATCCATCGGTGTAACAAGCGCGACAATACTTCCCGTGAACATGAGCCATCCTCTGTGCGAACAAGAGCCTCAATGTTACGTTTGGAACTGTAATAAAAGCAAGCGACCTGAGGCTCTCAGGCGGTTGTATGCATGTTTTTTTTATGCTTTCCTTAGGAAGACTTAACCACGCAAAGGAAGAACAGGTTTGACAACCTCATCACAACATTACCTGGTTATCACTGCGCTGGGTGCTGACAGGCCGGGTATCGTGAATACCATCACTCGCCACGTGAGCAGCTGCGGCTGCAACATCGAAGATAGCCGGCTGGCTATGCTTGGCGAAGAGTTCACGTTCATCATGCTGCTTTCCGGAACATGGAATGCCATTACCCTCATCGAATCTACCTTGCCGCTGAAAGGCGCAGAGCTGGATTTACTGATTGTGATGAAGCGCACCACCGCGCGCCCGCGTCCGGCTCTGCCTGCCACGGTCTGGGTACAGGTTGAAGTGCCTGATTCACCTCATCTGATTGAACGTTTTACGGCGCTGTTTGACAGCCATCAGATGAACATTGCCGAACTGGTTTCCCGCACGCAGCCGGGCGATGAAAACGCAATCCCGACGCTGTTTATTCAAATTACCGCACACAGCCCTGCCTCGCAGGATGCGTCAAATATCGAGCAAGCGTTCAAAGCCCTCTGTACAGAATTACATGCGCAAGGCAGTATAAGCGTCGTCGATTATTCGCAGCACGAACAGGATGGAGTTGAGTAATGAACCCACTGAAAGCCGGTGATATCGCACCGAAATTTAGCTTACCGGATCAAGACGGCGAGCAAGTAAATTTGACCGACTTCCAGGGACAGCGTGTTCTGGTCTATTTCTACCCGAAAGCCATGACCCCGGGCTGTACCGTACAGGCCTGCGGTCTACGCGACAACATGGATGAGTTGAAAAAGGTCGGTGTGGAAGTGCTGGGCATCAGCACCGATAAGCCAGAGAAGCTGTCACGCTTTGCGGAAAAAGAGCTGCTGAACTTCACGCTGCTTTCCGATGAAGACCACCAGGTTTGCGAGCAGTTTGGCGTCTGGGGTGAGAAGTCCTTTATGGGCAAAACGTACGACGGTATTCACCGCATCAGTTTCCTGATTGACGCTGACGGTAAAGTTGAGCACGTGTTTGATGATTTCAAAACCAGCAACCACCACGACGTGGTGTTGAAGTGGCTGAAAGAGAACGCGTGATCATTTTAGTGCCGGGTGGCGCTGCGCTTACCCGGCCTACAAGGTAAATGCAAAACGGTAGCATGCGCTACCGTTTTTAGTGTTTGCCCCCTCTCCCCGCGGGAGAGGGTTGGGGTGAGGGCATCAGCCCGCACTAAATCTACTTCTCTTCTACCGCTGGCACATCCGGCCACGCGTGGACCACGGCTTTAATCAGCGTCGCCAGCGGAATGGCGAAGAATACCCCCCAGAATCCCCACAGCCCGCCGAAAATCACCACTGACAGGATAATCACCAGCGGATGCAGGTTAACTGCTTCTGAGAACAGCACCGGTACCAGCAGGTTCCCGTCCAGTCCCTGAATAATCAGGTATACGGCGAAACAGCTCCAGAACTCCGTACCCAGACCAAACTGGAACAGCGCCACACCGACTACCGGAATGGTCACCACAAACGCGCCGATATACGGGATCAGAACCGAGAATCCGACCAGCACCGCCAGCAGCAGCGAGTAGTTCAGTCCGAAGATCACGAAGCCAATCCAGGTCGCCACGCCCACCACAATCATCTCCAGCACTTTGCCGCGAATGTAGTTGGTGATCTGCTGGTTCATCTCCTGCCAGACCTGACCGGCGAGACCGCGATTGCGCGGCAGCACGCGGCGCACCGCGTTCAGCATCTGCTCTTTATCTTTGACCAGGAAGAACACCATTAGCGGCACGAGAACAAGGTAAACCGCCAGCGTCAGCAGGCCTACCAGCGAGGCCAGAGAGTATTTCACCACCGAGTCACCCATGGTCATGATGCGGGCGCGCATGTTTTCGGCCATCGCATCGATGATCCCGGCGTCCATCAGCGCAGGATAGCGGCGCGGCAGCGTGGCGGCAAAATCAGACAGTTTATTCAGCATGCCGGGCATATCGCGGATCAGGTAGATCCCCTGTTGCCAGGCGATGGGCATCACCACGAAGGACATCAGCAGCAGAATGCCGACAAACAGCACCAGAACAATGCTGGTCGCCCAGCGGCGGGAACAGCCGATATGTTCCAGACGCGCGGTGGGCCACTCCAGCAGATACGCCAGCACAATCGCCACCAGTAGCGGCGCCAGCAGGCCACTAAAGAAGAACAGGATACCGAATCCGGCAACCAGAATGACCAGCAAAGCAATGGCTTCCGGGTCGCTAAACCGACGCCGATACCACTGCATTAACATTTCGAGCATACAACCCTTCCCTGAATCGAATGGCGGGAGTGAGACGGTGAATTGTATCTAACTGTCACAAAAAAGACTTTCCTTTTTGTTTCACTGTCAGGTTTCGCAAAACCCTGATGAATGGGATTTTCTTCATCTCTTAACACGGCTACACTCGCAGAGCAGCGGAGATGAACGTTATGCGGGTTCATCGGTCAAATTAGCACATCCAACATACAGGACAGTGGTTATGTTCAGGCAGTTGAGAAAAACACTGGTTGCGACACTGATTGCCGCCGTGACGGTGGGTCAGGTGTTGCCCGCTTTCGCTGACTCGTCCGATTCATTGCCGGACATGGGCACCACGGCAGGAAGCACGCTCTCCATCGGGCAGGAGATGCAGATGGGTGATTATTACGTACGCCAGCTGCGCGGCAGTGCTCCGCTGATTAACGACCCTTTGCTGGTGCAATACATTAACGGCCTGGGGATGCGTCTGGTGGCGCACGCCGACTCGGTAAAAACGCCCTTCCACTTCTATTTAATCAATAACGACGAAATCAACGCCTTCGCTTTCTTTGGCGGGAACGTGGTGCTGCATTCGGCGTTGTTCCGTTATTCCGATAACGAAAGCCAGCTGGCGTCCGTCATGGCGCACGAAATTTCGCACGTCACCCAGCGCCATCTGGCGCGTGCGATGGAAGATCAGAAGCGTAACGCCCCGCTAACCTGGGTGGGCGCGCTGGGCTCTATTCTGCTGGCGATGGCCAGCCCGCAGGCCGGGATGGCGGCGCTTACCGGGACGCTGGCGGGGACGCGTCAGGGGATGATCAGCTTTACCCAGCAGAATGAGCAGGAAGCAGACCGCATCGGCATTCAGGTTTTACAGCGTTCCGGCTTTGACCCGCAGGCCATGCCGAGCTTCCTGGAAAAACTGCTCGACCAGGCACGCTACTCGTCGCGCCCGCCTGAAATTCTGTTGACCCACCCGCTGCCGGAAAGCCGCCTCTCGGATGCGCGTAACCGAGCCAACCAGATGCGTCCGGTCGTGGTGCAGTCTTCGCAGGATTTCTACATGGCCAAAGTGAGAACGCTTGGCATGTACAACTCCGGACGTAATCAGCTCACCAGCGATCTGCTGGACGCGCTGGCGAAAGGCAACGTGCGCGAGAAAAACGCGGCGCAGTATGGTCAGGCGCTCCAGGCGATGGAGGCCAGCAAATACGATGAAGCGCGAAAAGCGCTACAGCCGCTGCTGGCGGCGGCGCCTGACAATCCGTGGTATCTCGACCTCGCCACCGATATCGATCTGGGGCAGAAAAAAGCGACCGATGCGATTAATCGCCTGAAAGGGGCGAAAGATCTTCGTAATAATCCAGTATTGCAGCTTAACCTGGCGAACGCCTACCTACAGGGCGGCCAGCCCGGCGAGGCGGTGACCATTCTGAACCGCTACACCTTTAACAATAAAGATGACCAGAACGGCTGGGAGCTGCTCGCCCAGGCCCAGGGGCAACTGGGTAACCGCGATCAGGAGCTGGCCGCGCGTGCGGAAGGTCTGGCGCTGGCGGGTCGTCTCGATCAGGCCATTTCCCTGCTGAGCAGCGCCAGCTCGCAGGTGAAGCTTGGCAGCCTGCAACAGGCCCGCTACGATGCGCGAATCGACCAGCTGCGCGGCCTGCAACAACGCTTTAAGCCGTACGAGAAGATGTAATAAAGGAGAAGTCATGACAGACGCGGTAAAAATTTACCATAACCCTCGCTGCTCCAAGAGCCGAGACACCCTCAGCCTGCTGAAGTCTAACGGCATCGAACCGGAAGTGGTGCTGTACCTGGAGACGCCGCCGGACGCGCAGACTATCCGCCAGCTGCTGAAGATGCTGAACATGGGCAGCGCACGCGACCTGATGCGTCAGAAAGAAGATCTGTATAAGTCGCTCAATCTGAACGATACCAGTCTCACTGAAGATCGGCTGATTCAGGCGATGGTCGACAATCCAAAGCTGATTGAGCGCCCGATTGTGGTGGCAAATGGCAAGGCGCGTATCGGCCGTCCGCCGGAAGACGTGCTCGAGATCGTCTAATCGTTACGCCGCAGCGCTTCCAGAAACGCCTGCGGCGTACGCTCTCCCAGCTTTTTCTGCGCTTTTCCCCGGTTGTAAAACTCACACAGTTGGATCAACAGCTCTCCCATCGGTTCACTGTTCACCCGCGGAATGATTTCGCGTAACGGCACGGTGACCTGAAGGGCGAGATAATACTGTGAATGCACTTTTACGGTGACGTTATGCTCTGGCAAGTTCACTTCCAGCCCAAAAGTCTCAACAGATTGAATATCAGCCGGACAGGCAGCCAGCACCTCGTTCGTCCAGCGGGTCAGCAACTGCGGCGATACGCCAGCATAAAGCCGGGCGTAACACCAGCCGCTGACGGGTTCACGCGCCCAGAGCAGGTGTTGCTCGCCATCGTCGTCCATATGTAGCGACAGCGGCTGATGATGCAGGAGTAGCTTCTGCGGCATGATCCCGGCCTTCAGCGCCTTTTTGCCCTGCAACGACGCCCCCTTTTGTTTTAGCGAGGCTGGTTTGAGGTAGCGGTTCAGGGTCGCGCGGGAAACGGCGATCCCGAGTCCGTCATTCACCAGCAGCAGCAGTTCATCCAGCGGTGCCCCTGTGATATCCCGCAGGGCATTTATCAGTGCCGCCTGCTCTTGTCTCAGCGCTTTGTGTATCACTTTTGGCGTTGTGTGGTTATCCGAAACCTGGTCGCGGTTGCGCCAGCGCCTGACGGTGGTGACCGAGATCCCCAGCTCAACGGCAAGTTCCCTGTCGCTTTTATCTGACTGCTGAAGATAGCGACGGATACGCGGCGTAGTGGTGGCGTTGGCATGCAGTTTGATTTCCATCGCGTCTCTCCGGAACTAATCTTATGAGATTTATATCAGAGCGGCGAATGCTTTGTGACCGATTTCACCTTTCGCTCGCCACGCTTCACTGATAATCCACAGACATAACATAAACAACACCTCTCAATCTTGTACGGAGTTCACAATGAACAATGTTCTGGGATTTCTTGAAGCAAAACTGATGCCGCTGGCGGCGAAAACGGCCCAGCAGCGTCATCTTGGGGCCATTCGCGGCGCCTACGTGTCATTCATGCCGTTTATTATCGTCGGCTCCATTCTGCTGGTGATCTCCTCCTTCCCGAATCAGGCCTATCAGCAGTTTATGTCTCAGGCCTTTGGTGAGAGCTGGAGTGCAATTATAGAGATCCCGTTTAACGCGGTGTTCTCAACCATGTCGCTGTTTATCAGCTTCCTGGTGGCCTACCGCCTGGCTGAGCATTATGGCGAGGACCGCATCTCCTGCGGCATCCTGGCGCTGGTCGCGTTTCTGATCCTGACGCCTTTTATCAAAGTGGCGGAAAACGGCGGCATTACCGTGATGCCGGTGGAGTGGATTGGCAGCAAAGGGCTGTTCGTGGCGATGATCGGTTCCCTGCTGTGGACGGAACTGTTCTGCTGGCTGAAGCGCAAAAAGCTGGTCATCAAAATGCCGGACGGCGTGCCTCCGGCGGTGCAGGAGTCATTCGCGGCCCTGATCCCGGCCCTGCTGGTAATGATTCTGGTGCTGCTTATCCGCATCATCTTTGAAAACACCCACTACCACACCATCCACCAGTTTATTTATGAAGTGGTTGCCACCCCGGTACGCCACTACGGCACCTCTTATTTCGGGGCGCTGATGACCGTATTCAGCATCACCATTCTGTGGTCAGTGGGCATTAACTCCGGTTCGATGATCAACGGGATTATTCGCCCGCTGTGGATGGAGAACCAGACCGACAACATCGCCGCGATCCAGGCGGGAACGACGCCGCCGCACATCATCACCGAACAGTTTTTTGACATGATCTGGATGGGCGGCGCGGGCGCCACGCTGTCGCTGGTGATTGCGATGCTGATTTTTGCCCGCAGCAAAAACATGCGCGAAGTAGCGCGCCTCGGTGCGGGCGCGTCGGTGTTTAACATCAACGAACCGATCCTGTTTGGCCTGCCGGTGATCATGAACCCGATCATGCTCATCCCGTTCAATCTGGTGCCGCTGGTGCTGGTCACCGTGCAGTATGCGGCGATGAAAATTGGTGCGGTCGCCGTCACCACCGGGGTGTTTATCCCCTGGACGCTGCCGCCGGTTATCAGCGGCTTTATCGTCACCGGGCACCTGAGCGGCAGCGTGATGCAGCTGATCAACCTGCTGATTGGCGCCATGCTGTACCTGCCTTTCATGCGTATCGTGGATAAACAGTACCGCGCCGCGGAACTGACTACCGCTACGCAAACCGACACCACCCTTGCAAAACAGGAGTAAAGCATGTGGGGAATTATCGCAACCTGGCGAATGGCGCTTGAAGGCGTCACGGAATCTGCGTCTGCGCTGGCTGCGGGCAAACCTGTCGCTCCGGCGGTGGTGGATGCCGTCGCCGCCGTCGAGGACTTTCCGTTTTATAAATCCGTCGGCTACGGCGGGCTGCCGACCGAGAACGGCGAGGTAGAGCTGGACGCGGCCTATATGGACGGCGACACGCTGGCGTTCGGCGCCGTGGGCAATCTGGTGGATATCGCCAACCCGGTGCGCGTGGCGCACGCGCTCAGCCGCCAGCGCTATAACAGCCTGCTGGTCGGCCAGGGCGCGCGCGAATGGGCGCTGAGCCAGGGCTTTGCCGACAAAACCATGCTCACGGATCGCGCCATGCAACACTACCGTAAGCGCTGCCGCGAAACGCTGGATAAGGGGTTAAGCCCCTACGACGGACATGACACCGTCGGCATCATCGGCCTCGATAAACAGGGATCGATGAGCGTCGCCACTTCCACCAGCGGCCTGTTTATGAAAAAACGCGGTCGCCTCGGTGACTCACCCATCATCGGCTCCGGCTTTTACTGCGACAGCGAAACCGGCGCGGCCACCGCCACGGGCGTCGGTGAAGATCTGATGAAGGGCTGTACCAGCTACGAAATCGTTCGCCGGATGGCGCAAGGGATGACGCCGCAGCAGGCGGCGGATTCGGTGGTGTTCGAACTGGAAGACAAGCTGATGTCGCGCTTTGGCCGCGCGGGCGATCTCTCCGTGGTGTGCATGAACAGCAAAGGAGAATTTGGCGCCGCGACCAACATCAAAACCTTCTCGTTTGTGGTGGCGACGGCTCGCCAGCCCCTCACCGTTTTCCGTACTGAACGCCTGCGGGAGAAAACGCACTATCACGCGGTAGATGAGAAGTGGATGCAGGCCTATGCCGCGCGGATCCGCGCACCGATTGAGGAGTCATGATGATCACATACCAGTTTATCAACGCGCTTTCAGACGCGAAGCCGCAAAGCCATTTGATTGCGCGCGCTGACAGTTCCCTGTTACCGGAAAGCGCTCTTGTCGCTGAAATGCGCCAGCAGAGCACCGTCGCGGACGCGCGCTTTGGCTGCGCGCCGTTTGCCCGCATCACCCTTTTGCCGGATGCGCTCTGGCATGACGCCCTGACCGAAGGGTTGCTCACCGCTCTGCGACCGCTGCTTGCCGCCCCCGCCAGCGCCGAACTCGTGCTGGACGTGACGGATATTGACGATGTGGTGCTGGCGCAAGTACTGCGTTTTCTCTTTAATCAGGCGCACAGGCTCAGTGACCTGAAGCTGAAGAAGACGGACGAAGCGCTGCGTCTTACCTGCATCACTGCCCTCTGCTTGCCGGAACAGCAGGCGAAGCTGGAGACGACCTTCCGCCAGCAGCAGGCCATTGCGCTCGGCATGGTCGCGGCGCGACGTCTGGCGGATATGCCGTCCGACCGCTGCACGCCGCAGTTTGTGGTGGAAGAGGCGCAAAAACTGTGTGCCGCCAGCCCTGCCCTGCGCTGCGAGGTGTTGGATGAAACGCAAATCGTTGAACAAGGGCTTGGGTTGCTGCACGCCGTCGGCAAAGGGGCGACCTGTCCGCCGCGCCTGCTGGCTATTCACTATAACGGCGTGTCTGATGGCCCGGTGCGCTGCTACGTGGGAAAAGGCATTACCTTTGACACCGGCGGCCTGTGGCTGAAGGAAGGCGCGGGCATGTACACCATGAAATATGACATGTGCGGCGCGGCTAACGTGCTCGGGCTGATGCTGACCGTTGCGGAGCTGAAATTACCCGTGCGCATCATGGGCGTGCTGGCGCTGGCGGAAAACGCCATCGGCCCCGACGCCATGCAGCCCGGCACGGTGGCGACGGCCTGCAACGGCACCACCGTTGAAATCAACAATACCGATGCCGAGGGCCGGCTGGTGCTGGCAGACGCTATCGCCTGGGCGAGTCAGCGCCATCCGCAGGCTCACTATATCATTGATATGGCGACCTTAACCGGAGCGGTGGTGAAAGCGCTGGGGTATGAGCTGAGCGGGCTGATGACCCAGGATGAACCGCTGCGTCAGGCACTGACGCTCGCGGGCAAACGGAGCGGCGACGAGGTGTGGTCCCTGCCGCTGGATGCGCGGCTGAGAAAGCAGACCGACAGCGCCATTGCCGATCTATGCAACACGCCGACCAACAATGCGGCGATCAGCGCCTCGGCGGCGTGGCTGCTGCATCACTTCTGCCCGCCGACCATTCCGTGGGCGCATCTGGATATCAGCGGGACGGCGCTGTGGCGTGAGAACGGCAGAAGCGTGGCATCGGGAAGACCGATTCCGCTGCTGGTGGAGCACTTGTTGGGGGATCTTTAGCCGGGTGGCGGCTGCGCCTTACCCGGCCTACAAGGTATGACGGGTTTTCGTAGGCCCGGTAAGCGCAGCGCCACCGGGCAAAAAACTCAAAGCTTAAGAATATCTTTTACAAACGGAATGGTCAGCTTGCGCTGGGCGGTAATGGAGGCGCGATCGAGCTGATCGAGCGTATCAAACAGCGTGCGCATTTCGCGATCCAGACGCTTGAGCAGGAAACGACCCACGTCTTCCGGCAGTTCAAATCCGCGCAGTCTGGCGCGCAACTGAAGTGCCTGGAGTTTGTCTTCATCCGACAGCGGTTGCAGCTTGTAGATTTGTCCCCAGTCCAGACGAGACGCCAGATCCGGCAGCCCCAGATTGAGCTGACGCGGCGGACGATCGCCAGTGATCAGCAGCCGGGTTTTGCCCGACTCCAGAATGCGGTTGTAGAGGTTAAAGATCGCCATTTCCCACGGTTCGTCCCCCGCCACGCATTCGATATTATCGATGCAGACCAGGGAGAGATGTTCCATGCCCTCCAGCACCTCAGGCACAAACCAGGTGCGTTTATCCAGCGGCACATAGCCTACCGCGTCACCGCGCGCCGAAAGCTCCGCACAGGCGGCATGCAGCAGGTGGCTGCGTCCCGCGCCTTCGCGTGACCAGATATAGATGTATCCGCTGTGTTCCTGGCGCAGCACGTTTTGCAGTGCAGCCAGTAAAGAGGGGTTATCACCCGGCCAGAAACTCGCGAAAGTTTCGTCGTCAGGGAGATAAAGTGGCAGAGAGAGCTGTGCCGGTCCGTTCAGAAATACCTCAACCAGAGATCTTACATAAAATCGGAATGGAGTTTAACACGGAACCTGCAAGGAGAGAACCGGGCGATCCTTCGCCCGGCATGACGATCAATGTGGCGCTTTTTCGCTTTCGTCTGCGTCCAGCACCACCTCTTCCGGGCGGATCACCGAGATCAGCTTGAAAATCAGGCTCAGGCCGACGCCGACGATGGTCGCCAGCGCCATACCCTTCAGCTCTGCCGCGCCGATGTGCACCTTCGCGCCGCTCACGCCGATAATCAGGATAACGGAGGTCAGGATCAGGTTCTGCGCCTTGCTGTAATCCACTTTGGATTCAATCAGCACGCGAATACCGGAGGCACCGATCACCCCGTACAGCAGCAGAGAAACGCCGCCCATCACCGGAACCGGGATAATCTGGATCGCCGCCGCCAGTTTACCAACGCAGGAGAGCAGAATGGCGATGATCGCCGCGCCGCCGATAACCCAGGTGCTGTAGACGCGGGTGATCGCCATTACGCCGATATTCTCACCGTAAGTCGTGTTTGGCGTGGAGCCGAAGAAACCAGAGATGATGGTGGAGAAACCGTTGGCAAACATGGAGCGATGCAGGCCCGGGTCGCGGATCAGGTCGCGCTTCACGATGTTCGCCGTCACCACCAGGTGGCCGACGTGCTCAGCAATCACCACCAGCGCGGCAGGCAGAATAGTGAAAATGGCGAACCATTCAAAGCGCGGGGTGTAGAAGGTTGGCAGCGCGAACCAGTGCGCCTCGGCAATCGGGGTGGTATCCACAACGCCCATCACGAAGGAGAGCGCGTAACCCGCCAGCACGCCGATCAGGATCGGGATAATCGCCATAAAGCCGCGGAACAGGACGGAACCGAATACCGTCACGCCCAGCGTCACCAGCGAAATAATAATGGTTTTGGAATCCGGTGACTGACCGTCCGCAGGCAGCAGCCCGGCCATGTTCGCCGCCACGCCCGCCAGCTCCAGGCCGATGACGGCAACGATGGCCCCCATTGCCGCAGGCGGGAACATCACGTCCAGCCAGCCGGTACCGGCTTTCTTCACAATGAAGGAGACCAGGCAGAACAGCACGCCGCACATGATAAAGCCGCCCAGCGCGACCTCATAACCCAGCGGCAGCAACAGCAGTACCGGGGAGATAAACGCGAAGCTCGACCCGAGATAGGCCGGGATTTTGCCTTTACAGATGAAGAGGTAAAGTAGCGTACCGATGCCGTTAAACAGCAGCACGGTAGCCGGGTTAATGTGAAACAGGATTGGCACCAGCACGGTTGCGCCAAACATGGCGAACAGGTGCTGCAAACTAAGCGGGATAGTCTGTAAAAGCGGCGGTCTTTCACTCACCCCGATAGCACGGCGCGTCATAGTGTTTTCCTCTGAGTGTCATTGTTGGTTTTTATTCAAAAAAAAGCCGACTATCAAAGTCGGCTTCTTTATCGTTATTCGATTATTTAGTACCAAAAATCTTATCGCCGGCATCGCCGAGCCCCGGGATGATGTACCCGTGCTCGTTCAGTCCCTGGTCGACAGACGCGGTATAGAGTTCAACGTCCGGGTGCGCTTTTTCCAGCGCCGCGATACCTTCCGGCGCCGCAACCAGCACCAGCACTTTGATGCTGCTGCATCCCGCTTTTTTCAGCAGGTCGATGGTGGCGATCATCGAACCGCCGGTCGCCAGCATCGGGTCAACCACCAGCGCCATACGCTCGTCGATGTTAGAGACCAGCTTCTGGAAGTACGGGACCGGCTCAAGCGTCTCTTCGTTACGGTAGATGCCCACCACGCTGATACGCGCGCTTGGGACGTGCTCCAGCACGCCTTCCATCATGCCCAGACCCGCACGCAGGATTGGCACCACGGTAATTTTTTTACCTTTGATCTGCTCAACCTGTACCGGACCGTTCCAGCCTTCGATGGTCACTTTTTCCGTTTCCAGATCAGAGGTCGCTTCGTAGGTCAGCAGGCTACCCACTTCAGAAGCCAGTTCGCGAAAACGCTTCGTGCTGATGTCATGCTCACGCATCAGGCCCAACTTGTGTTTAACGAGTGGGTGTTTCACTTCCACAATCTTCATTCTCTTTCTCCTCTGAGGTGGCATCCGCAAAAAAATCGCGGGATTATACCGCTTTTTTCGGATTGCGCCATACCCATCTTGCTTGACGTATATCAAGCAAAGTGATTTAGAGACAAAAAAGCCGGAGGCTGGGCTCCGGCTTGGGTGCGGGATTCTGCCGGGTGGCGCTAACGCTTACCCGGCCTACACATCCCGTAGGCCCGGTAAGCGCAGCGCCACCGGGCAATTATAGCTGCTCTCCGTTGCTGGCAATCACCTGCTTATACCAGTCGAACGATTTCTTCTTGCTGCGGTTCAGCGTGCCGTTACCTTCGTTATCTTTATCGACAAAGATAAAGCCGTAGCGTTTTTTCATCTCGCCGGTGCCGGCAGAGACCAGGTCGATACAGCCCCACGGGGTATAGCCCATCAGGTCTACGCCGTCTTCCACCACCGCTTTTTTCATCTCGCGGATGTGTGCGGAAAGGTAGTCGATGCGGTACTGGTCGTTCACCGTGCCGTCGCTCTCCTGCACGTCGATCGCGCCAAAGCCGTTCTCAACGATAAACAATGGCAGCTGATAGTGATCCCAGAACCAGTTCAGAGAGTAGCGCAGCCCGACAGGATCGATCTGCCAGCCCCAGTCCGATTTCTGCACGTACGGGTTAGAGACCAGGCTCTTGCTCTCGTCGTAGTCCAGCTGCGGGTTGTCCGCCGTCGCCTTGGTAGCAAAAGACATGTAGTAGCTGAACCCGATGTAATCCACGCAGCCCTGCGTCAGCGCCACTTTATCTTCTTCGGTGATATCCAGCGCGAAGCCGCGACGTTCAAAGTAGTTGAGCAGATGCTGCGGATACTTGCCGCGCACGTGAACGTCGGTGAACCAGTAGCGACGATGCATGGCGTTCATCGCCATCATCATATCGTCCGGGGCACAGGTCAGCGGATAGATGGGGCACATGGCAATCATGCAGCCGATTTGCAGTGACGGGTTGATCTCGCGCCCCGCCTTCACCGCCAGAGCACTGGCCACCAGCTCATAGTGCGCCGCCTGGAACATCACCGGCTCGCGATCTTCTCCCGGCGCATATTTCAGCCCGGAATTGGTAAACGGCGCAAAGTCTTCGTGGAAGTTGGCCTGGTTGTTGATCTCGTTAAAGGTCATCCAGTACTTCACTTTATGCTGGTAGCGCTCAAAAACGACCTTCGCGAAGCGAACAAAGAAGTCGATCAGCTTACGGTTGCGCCAGCCGCCGTATTCCGTCACCAGGTGGAAAGGCATCTCGAAGTGGGAAAGCGTGATCACCGGCTCGATGCCGTGCTTCAGGCACTCGTTAAAAAGATCGTCATAGAATTTGAGTCCCGCTTCGTTCGGCTCCAGCTCGTCGCCTTTCGGGAAGATACGCGTCCAGGCGATGGAGGTGCGGAAGCATTTGAACCCCATCTCGGCAAAGAGTTTGATGTCTTCTTTATAGCGGTGATAAAAGTCGATGGCTTCGTGGTTTGGGTAATTTTTCCCCTCCAGCACGCCGTTGGTGATTTCACGCGGTACCCCGTGGGCGCCTGCCGTCATGACATCGGCAACGCTCACGCCCTTGCCGCCCTCTTTCCAGCCGCCTTCGAGCTGGTGCGCCGCAACGGCCCCACCCCACAGAAAACCTGCTTTAAATCCTGACATTCGCTATCCCTCATTCTGCGTTATTTTCTGCAAAAACAGTTACAGAAACCGGTTTCAGTTTGATGATGTGCAAAGGGGATAGCCGTTGCAAGCAGATCGCCGAAACCGGTTTCATTTTCGTGAACAGAGTCAAGTTTGTTGCCCTGGACAGCCCGCACAGAAAAAAAGATCCTCGCGCCGAGAATAGGCTCGCAAACGTTTGCCTGGACTGTTAGAATTGCGCCGATTTTTCTTACTAGCTATGCAATCGCGTGGGGATTTAAGCCGTGACCAACAAAACTTCTCTCAGCTACAAAGATGCCGGTGTTGATATTGACGCAGGTAATGCGCTGGTTGACCGAATCAAAGGTGTGGTGAAAAAAACCCGCCGCCCGGAAGTGATGGGTGGCCTGGGTGGATTCGGCGCACTGTGCGCGCTGCCGCAAAAATATCGTGAACCTGTGCTGGTCTCGGGTACGGATGGTGTCGGTACAAAACTGCGCCTGGCGATGGATCTTAAGCGTCACGATACGATTGGTATCGATCTGGTGGCGATGTGCGTCAACGACCTGGTGGTACAGGGCGCCGAGCCGCTGTTCTTCCTCGATTACTACGCGACCGGCAAGCTGGACGTGGATACCGCAGCCAGCGTCATTAACGGTATCGCCGAAGGCTGCCTGCAATCCGGCTGTGCGCTGGTCGGCGGTGAAACCGCGGAAATGCCTGGCATGTATCACGGTGAAGATTATGACGTCGCAGGCTTCTGCGTCGGCGTGGTAGAAAAATCAGAAATTATCGACGGCAGCAAAGTGGCTGACGGCGATGTGCTGGTTGCGCTGGCCTCCAGCGGTCCGCACTCCAACGGCTACTCTCTGGTGCGTAAAATCCTCGAAGTGAGCGGTTGCGACCCGCTGACCACCGAGCTGGACGGCAAACCGCTGGCCGATCACCTGCTGGCCCCGACCCGCATCTACGTGAAAAACGTGCTGGAGCTGATTGAGAACGTTGACGTGCACGCCATCGCTCACCTCACCGGCGGCGGCTTCTGGGAAAACATTCCGCGCGTGCTGCCGGACAATACCCAGGCGGTGATCGACGCATCCTCATGGCAGTGGCCGTCCGTCTTCAACTGGCTGCAAACCGCAGGCAACGTGAGCTCTCACGAAATGTACCGCACCTTTAACTGCGGCGTGGGCATGGTTATCGCCCTGCCCGCCAGCGAAGCGGATAAAGCGGTTAAGCTGCTGACAGAAAAAGGTGAAAACGCGTGGAAAATCGGTACGATTAAAGCTTCCGATTCCGAACAGCGTGTGGTCATTGAATGAAAAACATCGTGGTGCTCATTTCCGGCAACGGAAGCAATTTGCAGGCAATCATAGACGCCTGCAAACAGAAGAAAATCAATGGCACCATTCGGGCAGTATTCAGCAACAAGGCCGATGCATTCGGCCTTGAGCGCGCGCGGGTAGCGAACATTCCTGCGCACGCGCTGGAAGCCAGCCAGTTCGCCGGGCGTGAAGCCTTTGACCGTCAGCTGGTGCAGGAGATTGACGCCTACGCACCTGACGTGGTGGTGCTGGCGGGTTACATGCGTATCCTGAGCCCGGCATTTGTCGAACACTTCGCCGGACGACTGCTCAATATTCACCCTTCTCTTCTGCCGAAATATCCCGGCCTGCACACCCATCGTCAGGTGCTGGAAAACGGCGATGAGGAGCATGGTACCTCCGTGCATTTCGTCACCGACGAGCTGGACGGCGGTCCGGTCATTTTGCAGGCAAAAGTACCGGTCTTTGACGGCGACAACGAAGACGACGTGACCGAACGTGTGCAGACGCAGGAACACGCCATTTATCCGCTGGTGGTAAGCTGGTTTGTCGATGGACGTCTGGAGATGCGCAACGGCGCAGCCTGGCTGGACGGCGTGAAGTTGCCCCCGCAGGGTTATGCGGCTGAAGAGTAGTCTGTTTGAATTGCCCGGCGGCGCTTCGCTTGCACGGGCCTACGGTCCCGTAGGTCGTGGTAAGCGCAGCGCCACCCGACCCCCCCTCCCCCAACCCTCTAAATTCCCCAACAAAAAAATAACTGTCATACTTTTCTGGCACTGTTGGACATATCGTGGAAATGCTCGCCATAATAAGGACGAGACGGATTTACCACGTCCTGTGATTGAACTGGAGTGTGAGCTGTAATGGGTCAGGAAAAGTTATACATCGAGAAAGAGCTAAGCTGGTTAGCATTCAACGAACGTGTACTTCAGGAAGCGGCCGATAAAAGCAACCCGCTGATTGAACGTATGCGTTTTTTAGGCATCTATTCCAACAATCTGGATGAGTTCTACAAGGTTC
Source organism: Enterobacter sp. YSU (assembly GCF_016082135.1). Taxonomy (NCBI): domain Bacteria; kingdom Pseudomonadati; phylum Pseudomonadota; class Gammaproteobacteria; order Enterobacterales; family Enterobacteriaceae; genus Enterobacter; species Enterobacter sp. YSU. Next base: position 3,114,180 of record NZ_CP059487.1, on the reverse strand, counting down.
GCTTCGCCGAACTGAAACGCCGAATCATCATCAGCGAAGAACAGGGCTTAAACTCCCACTCGCGGCATCTGCTTGGAAAAATCCAGTCTCGCGTCATGAAAGCCGATCAGGAATTTGATGGCCTCTATAACGAGCTGCTGCTGGAAATGGCACGCAACCAAATCTTCCTGATCAACGAACGCCAGCTCTCCGCGAATCAGCAAAACTGGCTGCGCCACTATTTCAAACATTATCTGCGCCAGCACATTACCCCGATTCTGATCAACCGTGAAACCGATCTGGTGCAGTTCCTGAAAGATGATTACACCTATCTGGCGGTAGAAATCATTCGTGGTGAGACCATTAACTACGCGTTGCTGGAAATACCGTCTGATAAAGTCCCACGCTTTGTAAACCTGCCGCCGGAAACCCCGCGCCGGCGTAAGCCGATGATCCTGCTGGATAACATCCTGCGCTACTGCCTGGACGATATCTTCAAAGGCTTCTTCGATTACGACGCGCTCAACGCCTACTCGATGAAGATGACCCGTGACGCCGAGTACGATCTGGTGCATGAGATGGAGGCCAGCATGATGGAGCTGATGTCTTCCAGCCTCAAGCAGCGCCTGACGGCGGAGCCGGTGCGGTTTGTCTATCAACGCGATATGCCGGACGCGATGGTGGAGATGCTGCGCGATAAGCTGACCATCTCCCGCTACGACTCCATTATCCCCGGTGGGCGTTACCACAACTTTAAAGATTTCATTGGCTTCCCGAACGTCGGCAAGGCCAATCTGGTGAACAAACCGCTGCCGCGCCTGCGCCATATCTGGTTCGATAAGTTCCGCAACGGGTTCGACGCCATCCGCGAACGGGATGTGCTGCTCTACTATCCGTATCACACCTTTGAACACGTGCTGGAATTGCTGCGTCAGGCCTCGTTCGATCCGAACGTGCTGGCGATCAAAATCAACATTTATCGCGTGGCGAAAGATTCCCGTATCATCGATGCGATGATCCACGCGGCGCACAACGGCAAGAAAGTGACCGTGGTGGTTGAGCTCCAGGCTCGCTTCGACGAGGAGGCCAACATCCACTGGGCGCGCCGACTGACGGAAGCGGGCGTACACGTCATCTTCTCCGCGCCAGGGCTGAAAATTCACGCCAAGCTGTTCCTGATCTCCCGTAAAGAGGGCGACGACGTGGTGCGCTACGCCCATATCGGTACCGGGAACTTTAACGAGAAAACCGCGCGAATTTACACCGACTATTCGCTGCTGACTGCCGATGCCCGCATCACCAACGAAGTGCGTCGGGTGTTCAACTTCATTGAGAACCCGTACCGCCCGGTGAGCTTCGATTATCTGCTGGTGTCACCGCAGAACTCACGGCGCCTGCTGTACGATATGATCGATAAAGAGATTGCCAATGCGCAGAACGGCTTGTCGTCCGGCATCACGCTGAAGCTCAACAATCTGGTGGACAAAGGGCTGGTGGACCGCCTGTACGCGGCCTCCAGCTCCGGCGTTCCGGTAAATCTGCTCATTCGCGGCATGTGCTCGCTCATTCCGGAACTAGAAGGCATCAGCGACAATATCCGCGTGATCAGCATTGTGGATCGCTATCTTGAACACGATCGCGTCTATATTTTCGATAACGCCGGTGATAAGCGCGTATACCTCTCGTCCGCCGACTGGATGACGCGTAACATTGATTACCGTATTGAAGTGGCGGCACCGCTGCTGGATCCTCGCCTTAAGCAGCGTATCCTGGACATTATCGAGATCCTGTTCAGCGATACGGTGAAAGCACGTTATATCGACAAAGAACTCAGTAATCGCTATGTACCGCGCGGCAATCGCCGTAAAGTGCGCTCGCAGCTGGCGATTTACGATTACATTAAATCACTTGAGCAATCCGATTAACCTATGCCAATAAACGATAATACCCCACGCCCGCAGGAGTTCGCCGCGGTCGATCTTGGCTCAAACAGTTTCCATATGGTCATCGCCCGCGAGGTGGATGGCGCGATGCAGATCATCGGTCGTCTGAAGCAGCGTGTGCATCTGGCCGATGGTCTCGACGCGCGTAACATGCTGAGCGAAGAGGCCATGGAGCGCGGGCTGAACTGTCTGTCGCTGTTCGCAGAACGTTTGCAAGGCTTTTCGCCGTCCAGCGTCTGCATCGTCGGGACGCATACGCTACGCCAGGCGCTGAACGCGCCGGAGTTTCTTAAGCGCGCGGAAAAGGTTATCCCCTACCCGATTGAGATCATCTCCGGTAACGAAGAAGCGCGCCTGATTTTTATGGGCGTGGAGCATACGCAGCCGGAAAAAGGCCGCAAGCTGGTGATTGATATCGGCGGTGGTTCCACGGAACTGGTGATTGGCGAAGACTTCGAGCCGCGTCTGGTGGAAAGCCGCCGTATGGGCTGCGTCAGTTTCGCGCAGATGTATTTCCCTGGCGGCGTCATCACCCGCGAAAACTTCCAGCGCGCGCGCATGGCCGCCGTACAAAAACTGGAAAATCTGGCCTGGCAATACCGTATTCAGGGCTGGAACGTGGCGCTGGGCGCATCGGGTTCGATTAAAGCGGCCCATGAAGTGCTGCTGGCAATGGGTGAAAAAGACGGGTTTATTACGCCTGAGCGCCTGGTGAAACTCACCGAAGAGGTGCTTAAGCATAAGAGCTTCGACGCCCTGAGTTTGCCGGGTCTGTCCGACGAACGTAAAGCCGTGTTCGTACCGGGGCTGGCGATCCTCTGCGGCGTGTTTGACGCGCTGGCGATCAAAGAGCTGCGCCTCTCTGACGGCGCCCTGCGTGAAGGCGTGCTGTATGAGATGGAAGGCCGTTTCCGTCATCAGGATATTCGCAGCCGCACCGCGCAGAGCCTGGCCAACCAGTACAACATTGACCGCGAACAGGCGAAACGGGTGCTCGAAACCACGGTTCAGATGTACGAGCAGTGGGAGGAGCAGAATCCGAAGCTGGCGCATCCGCAGCTGGCCGCGCTGTTGAAATGGGCCGCCATGTTGCACGAGGTGGGGCTGAACATTAACCACAGCGGAATGCATCGCCATTCAGCCTATATTCTGCAAAACAGCGATCTGCCTGGTTTCAACCAGGAGCAGCAAACCATGATGGCGACGCTGGTGCGCTATCACCGCAAAGCCATCAAGCTCGACGATCTGCCGCGCTTTACGTTATTTAAGAAAAAGCAGTTCCTGCCGCTCATTCAGCTGTTGCGCCTGGGCGTGTTGCTCAATAATCAGCGACAGGCAACCACCACGCCGCCGACGCTGAAGCTAAAAACGGATGACTATCACTGGACGCTGAGCTTCCCGAACGACTGGTTTAGCCAGAACGCGCTGGTGCTGCTGGATCTGGAAAAAGAGCAGCAGTACTGGGAAGCGGTCACCGGCTGGCTGTTGAAGATTGAAGAAGAGAGTTCTGAGGCGGCAGCGTAACGGCTCAGGCGGTCTCCTGAGAAGGCTGCGTGTTGAGCAACGTATCAAGCTCAGTCGGCAACCCAATCAAATAGCCCTGCACATAATCGATACCTAGCGCGTGCACCGCGCTACGTATCTCTTCCGTTTCCACATATTCCGCCACCACCAGCATTTTCTTCATCCGGGCCAGATGGCAAATGGAAGCCACAATCTGGTAATCCAGGCTGTTGCTGACAATATTGCGAATAAAGCCGCCGTCGATTTTGAGAATGTCTGCGTCCACGCTTTTTAACCGCGCATAGCTGGCGTAGCCCGTGCCAAAATCATCAATGGCGATCCGGATGCCCATTTTTTGTAATTTCCTGAGGGTCGACGCCGCCAGATCCGCATGACCAAAGGCGCTGCTTTCGGTCACTTCAAAGATCAACTGCCACGCTTCAACGGCGTATTTGGCTAACAGGCGGCTCACTTCAAGCGGGAACTGCGCCCTGTAGGCGGTAGAAGGTGCGAGGTTGATCGCAAAGCGCTGGCCCGGCAAACGCTGGCGGTGCTGTGCCAGAAAACTCAACGTATGCTCCAGTACCCATAAATCAACACGCGACGATAAACCAAACTCCTGTGCAATGGGCAGGAACTGCTCGGGGAAGATCAGCGCCCCGTTATCATCACGCATTCGCAGCAGCACCTCGTGATAACAATCACCGCGCAGCCCGCGAACGGGCTGAACCAGCAGGGTAAAAGCGTCCTGCTCCAGCGCGGCCTGCAAACGACTCATCATCGCGACCTTATCTTTCAGGCTACGCTGCAAATGAACAGCCCCGCGCTGCTGAAGATTTTCCGGGTGGTTGGTAGAAAGGGAGAGATCGGCCACGATGCCCAGTTCCCCCAGCACCAGATAGAGATGATTGACGGGTGAGCGTACATAGCAATAGCTCACGCCGACCTGAGGCTGTACCGGCATACCATCCCAGATAAAAACAAACTGCTTGATATGCTCGTCCAGCGTTTCAATGCGCTGTTGATGCGACTCCGCCTCCAGACGCACCGCCATGTCATACCCGGTGAGGTGATAGACTCGCTCATTGGGCTGAAGGGTGCCGTTTATCCATTGCGCCAGCTGCTGTTTATACTGGATCCGCAGCATCACGCCGTAATTGCGTCCCAGCACCTCCAGCTCGGGCACACGCAGTAAACAGAGCGCTGACCACGGATGACTGGCCAGCTCGCGCGACAGCGCCCGCAGGTTGGGCATATGCACCACCGGATCGAGAAAAGCCTGACTGCGGGAGCGAATATTGATGGCCCGCTGGCGTGTCGCCAGCATCGACATGTACGTCACAACGAAGGAAAAGACCAGATAGCTGGATGAGGTGATCGCCAGCTGAATGCCATACCCCTCTTGCACCGGAATGTAGTGATAAAAAAAATGAATCGACACCAGCAGGACCGGCGTCCAGATGAGTGACATCAGCTTGTAGCCAAAGCGCATCGCCCCCCAGAGCATCACGGGCATCAGCAGGGACAAGGTGTAGTTGGTACTGAAAATGGAACTGTTTGCATTCATAGGCAGCAGCAGCATGACCAGCAACCCGCCCAGGGCTATAAACCACACCACAAACTCAAAGACCGTCACCTTTTTGTCTATTTGCGCGCGGAGCTGGGACATCAGTCCCTTGATATAGCGCGGATGACGTATCAGACGGATCAGCAGGTAGCTTAGCGGCACGCCCGTCAGCCCGCTCACCAGCAGCCCCTGATAGTTAATAAGGGTCCGAATATTGAGGGGATTCAGTCCTGCGAGGCTCTGGCGGCTCTCATAGACGCCGAGATAGACCGCAAACTGAAACAGCAGCAGAAATAGCGTTGCCGGGCAAAACACCTGCCAGAAAATACGCTGCCCCATCAGGCGTATGTCATCGTAAGCGGTCATATTGCGCCGGGGCGCAAACACGCGATAACCGCCCCAGCTGAGCACCAGAGGAACGATAAAATGCAGAATGCCGGCCATGGCTTCAAATAACCCAACGGAGGGGTAATAATGTAAAAACAGCGACACCACCACCCCGGGGAGGGCTTCCAGGCCAAAGAATAACATCAGCGTCAGCAAAAAGGAGAGCGGGAGATAATAGAGCGCAACGATACCGTCGCCCAACTGCGTTAAGGTATTAGCCACACTAAGCACCGGGAGTAACACGACGGGTAAAATAAGAGGAAGTGCCCACCAGCGGTCTTTATTTTGCTTCAGGATGTGGTGAATATTCATAGATGCTCGTTTACAACCCTTGCGCTCCAGAGGGTAAATGAAGACAGGCATCCAACCTGACGTACACGTTGCCTGGAAATTCCTGGCAAGCACAGTGGAGGAGGGATTTTAAATAGCAACGACGGGATGCGGTTGACCTAAATCAAATTAATTTATCTGAATAAACCTTTTTCACGTTTTTTTTGAATATTTTTCCTGTAATTATCAATGCGATAAATAAAAGCGTTGTTTTTAATAACATAAATTAATGTAAGCATTGACGCTATTTTACATTTCGCCGAATTGACCCTGACTTGCGGCTGTGCCTTAATAGCCGTATCGCCCAAAAGGGTATACTCAGGAAAAGAAAGTGAGTCAGGCTACGCGTATGCGAAAACGACATCGATTTAACACCCGGATGACCCGCATCATACTGCTTATCAGTTTCCTGTTTTTCTTTGGCCGCTTTGTTTATTCCTCCATTGGCGCCTGGTATCACCATCAGGACAAAATTCAGTCGCAGCAAACCAGTCTTAGCGTTGAAACGCCCGAGCGCTAACGTACCGGGTGTTTTTGCACTATTCGAATAATGCCTGCAATCCTTTTGTACGAGCGATTTCATCCGACCGGGTATGGTCATCACCGCAGATTTACCTCGGGTTGACGCGGGTCTTTTCCGGACTGGCGATAGCCGCCAACTATCTCCGATACCTAAAAATGATTATCTGTCAGATGGCGGGTCGGGTCGGGAAAAAGTGACTCACGTGGCGTGGGATAACAAACCAGGATGGCTCGTGGTTAGTAAGAGTGAGCGGATGAATGATCCTGAACCTGAGCGCGCGATGGCAAAGTTTCGCAGGTCGGGTAGGCTCAGCGCCACCCGACAAGAAAAGCCGATTTCAGCGCCTGTTATCTACAGGATAACTCCTGTTAATCCATGCGTGGTCCTTCTCCCACGTAAACATCCATTTGCGCACCGGGCCGGCCATCACGTTGAGGTAATAACTGTCATACCCGGCCATCGTTGCCACAGGATGGTACCCCCTGGGCACCATCACCACGTCACGGTTATAGACCGCCATACACTCATCCAGCGTTCTGTCGTCGGTGTAGACGCGCTGCATGCAGAAACCCTGCGCAGGGTTAAGACGATGGTAGTAGGTTTCTTCCAGGTACGTCTCCTGCGACGGGTTATCGGTGTCGTGCTTATGACTGGGATACGAGCTGGTGCAGCCCTCACTGGTCCACACTTCCACCACCAGCAGGCTGTCGGCAGGCTTGTCTTCTGGCAGGATGTTGTGCACGTAGCGCTGGTTGTGGCCCATACCGCGCGCTTCGCCGTCGATATCCTGTGGGGCAATCAGCCGCGTCGGATACGCTCCTGTGCCCGGCGCAGCGCAGACGGCCAGTTCCAGCTTAGTCAGCGCTTTCACCTCTACAGTCTCCTGTGGGGTCACGTAAACCGCCCAGGGCTTAATGCGCTCGAACGGACTCATCCGCTCGCCGATGTCGTTAAACCGGGCGGAAGGGGTGCTGATGGAAGCGCGACCGGCAACCAGCACCAGACAGCGCTCTTCGCTGACAGCAGGCAGCGTCAGCTGCTGCCCCTCCTGCAACTCATAAGCTTCAAAGCCGACATACCCCCAGTCAGCGCTTTCTGGCGTAACGGACTGCGTGCGCCCCTCCGCGTTCGGCTGTTGCCAGCGTGATAACAGACGTGACATGTCACCTCCTCAAATAAGTCCGGCATTGCGCGCCAGGCGGTGCAGGTTGTTATACCCCAGTCGGGCATAGGTAAGCGGATGGGCGATTGCCGGGTCCTGCTCGGCCTCCACCACCAGCCAGCCGTGATAATTCTGCGCTTTCAGCAGCCGCATGATGGGCGAGTAATTCACACAGCCGTCGCCCGGCACGGTAAACACGCCGCTGAGCACCGCATCAAGGAAGCTGGTTTTGCGGTTTTTGACCTCCGCCAGCACGTCGGCGCGCACGTCTTTGCAGTGAACGTGGTTGATGCGCGACGCCCAGCGCTGCGCCACCGCCAGCGGATCGGCCCCGGCAAAGGTCAGATGTCCGGTATCCAGCAGCAAACCGACCGCCTCCCCGGTGTGGATCATCAGGTTGTCCACGTCCTCAGCGGACTCAATTACCGTGCCCATATGGTGATGGTAGGCAATCTGCACGCCCTGCTGCTGGGTGTAGCGGGCAAATTCGGTGAGCTTCTCGCCATACTCTTTCCAGCATTCCTGCGGGAAGCGCGGGCGCAGATGCACCGGGGTCTGCTGCTCGCCATGAATGCAGCCGCTCACCTCCGCAAAGACCAGCACCTTCGCCCCCAACTCGCGCAGCAGCGTCAGGTGCGGCTGCACGGCGGCGATCTCCTCCTCCACGCTGCGCTCCAGCAGGCGGCCGGAGTACCAGCCGGAAACCAGCTGCAGGTCGTGGCGCTGTAGAACAGGGCCGAGCAGGTGCGCTTCGCGCGGGAATTTGTTCCCCAGCTCGAAACCGGCAAAGCCTGCCGCTTTGCCTTCGCTCAGACAGGTCTCCAGCGAGGTTTCCGCCCCGAGAGAAGGCAGATCGTCGTTCGTCCACGTCAGCGGGTTAATGCCTAATTGCACACTCATTGTCGTCTCCATTATGCGTGTCCGCGCTCGCGCCACCAGGCGATAAGCTGTAGGTAGTTGTCCCGGATGCGCGCCACCAGCTGCGCATCGTCAATATCATGTTTCAGCCACGCGCGGGAAGCATCGCCAAACAGCGTGCGTCCCACGGCGAAACCTTTCACCAGCGGCTGCCCCGCCGCGGCTCTGAAGTCGGCCCGGAGCTGTTCTGCCGGAGCATCCAGCCCGAGGATCACCACCCCACGGCAGTACGGGTTCCGGCGTTCGATAATCTCGCTCAACGCCGTCCAGCCCTCTGCGGAGAGCGGTGGCAGTTTCCACCAGTCGGGGTAAATCCCCAGGTTGTAGAAGCGAGAAATGGCCCGCAGGTAAAGTTCGTCGCTGCGCGGCATGCTGGCGGGCAAAATCACTTCCAGCAGCAGCTCGTGCCCGGACTGGCAGCAGGCGTGGTAGACCTCGGCGATTTTCTGCTCCTGCTCCAGGCGCAGGCCGTGGGCATCTTCCGGGTGGAAGAAGACCAGGCACTTCACCACGTGCTCCTGCGGCCAGCTGATAAGCTGGGTGCCGATGTTGCCGTGCTCCATCTCCAGAGGCCGGGAGCCAGGCAGCTCGATGGGGCGGCCAATCCACCACCCTTCCCCGGTGATGGCGTTCAGCGCGTCCTGACCAAAGGTGCCGTCGCACAGCAGACCAGCTTTACCTTCCAGCCCGGCGCGGCTCGCCGCCTCGCGGCTGGCCTGCAGGATCAGTTGCTTCAGCGCCGGAATGCGCTTAAGCGACGCGCCGCACTGCATCGCCATATCCTCAAGCTGGCTGCGGTGATCGAACGCCATCACGCACAGCTCCGGCCACTCGCGGCGACGGGTGGTCACCCGGTGGAGATGGTTAAGACGCGGGTCGAGATCCGGGCGCGGCACATCCGCAGCGCGGGAAAGATAGTCATCCAGCTCAATTTTGCTCGGCATCGCCGGGGCGCAGCCGTGGCGCGACACCACCAGCGCGCCGCAGGCGTTGGCATAGCGGCACGCCTGCTCCCAGCCCTCGTCGTTCAGGTAGCCGCGCAGCAGGCCGGACATAAATGCGTCCCCCGCGCCGAGGACGTTTAGCACCTCCACGCGCACGCCAGTCACCGTCAGGCCGTCGTCCAGACGAGGCGGAATAGCGTCTGTATAGACCGAGCAGCCCAGCGCGCCGCGTTTGCAGACCAGCGTCGCCTGACTCACGCCACGCACCTGAGCCAGCGCCTGTAGCGTATCCGTACTGCCACCCGCAATGTGAAACTCCTCTTCGGTGCCGACAATGACGTCGAAGAGGTGCAGCACCTCCTGTAGCTCACGGGTGACCTTGTCGGCGGCGATAAATCGCGTTTCACCGTCGCCTAAGGAGGTCAGCCCCCACAGCACCGGACGGAAGTCGATGTCCAGCACTGTGCGCACGCCGTGACGGCGGGCATAGCCCAGCGCCGTCAGCACCGCCTCGCGGGTCTGCGGATGAGAAAGATGCGTCCCGGTGATGGCAAGACAACGGGCGGAGGCAATGTAGCTTTCGTCCACATCGCTGGCCGTAATAGCCATATCCGCGCAGTTATCGCGATAAAAAATCAGAGGAAAAGTGTCACGGTCTTTAATGCCGAGTAGCACCAGCGCCGTGAGGCGTTCTTTATCAATAATCAGATGGCGGGTATCGCAGCCAACCTGGTTGAGCTCTTCGCGCAGGAAGCGGCCCATATGTTCATCGCCAACGCGCGCCAGCATCGACGAGCGTAAACCCTGGCGCGCGGTGCCGTACGCCACGTTGCCGGAAGACCCGCCGAGATATTTGGCGAAGCTCGACGCGTCCTCCAGACGGGCACCAACCTGCTGGCTGTAGAGGTCTACCGCCACGCGGCCCATGCATATCACATCAAACTGCTTTTCCACGTTGATACCTCATCAGACAATATCGTTCACGTTCAGCCAGCGGCCTTCCAGGTGTGAGAGCGCGATCGCGTCCAGCACGCGCGACACCTTCCAGCCCTCTTCGAAGTCCGGCCACATTGGCGCGTCGGCGGCAATCCCGTCCACCAGGTCGCGCACCTCCACCGTTTTTTGATCGTTAAAGCCAATACCATGGCCCGCGCCCATGCAGAACGCGGCGTAGTCCGGGTGCGCCGGGCCAACGAGCAGCGTGCGGAACCCCTGACGGTTCACCGGATCGTCATGCAGATAGAGCTTCAGCTCCGCCATGCGCTCCTGGGTGAAGCTGATGGCGCCTTTGGTCCCGGTGATGACGTACGACAGCCCCATCTTGCGGCCGCAGGCGACGCGGGAGGTTTCAATGACGCCCTGCGCCCCGCTCGCGAAGCGCACCATCGCGTGGGCCTGATCCTCGTTTTCGACGGCAATCATCTCCGACGATCCGGCCTTCGCCGGGCGCTCCGGGACCACGATCTTCAGGTCGCCGCAGACCTGCTCGATATCCCCCACCAGGTACTGGGCCATATTGACGATGTGCGCCGCAAGGTCGCCCAGCGCGCCCAGCCCGGCGGTCTCTTTAAAGCAGTGCCAGTGAATGTGCGACAGCGGGTCGGCCATGTAGTCTTCGTTGTGGGTGCCGTAGAAGTGGATCACCTCGCCAATCTCGCCGCGGGCGATAATCTCCTTCGCCAGCTGCGCGGTCGGGTTCTTCATGTAGTTGAACCCCACCAGCGTTTTCACCCCGGCCCGCTTCGCGGCATCGACCATCGCGCGCGCGTCGTGGGCGTTAAGCGCCAGCGGCTTCTCCGAGTAGACGTGCTTGCCGTGGCGGATCGCCTCCAGCGCCATCTCTTTATGCAGATGGTTGGGTGAGCAAATATCCACTACATCAATGGCCGGGTCGGCCACCAGCGCCCGCCAGTCGCCAGTGGAGCGGTTGAAGCCAAACGCCTGCGCACGTGCTGCCGCCAGCTCCGGCGTCACTTCCGCCACCATCTCGCGCACCAGTGTGCCGCGCAGGTTGAACACCGTCGGGGCCTGGGCATAGGCGATGGCGTGCGCCTTGCCGATATACCCGGTGCCAATCAATCCAATACGAATCTCTTTCATCACGATCCTCACAGTGCGCCGCGACGGCTCTTGGCATAGGTATCGAATGCCACCGCCAGAACGATAATTAATCCGGTGATAATTTGCTGGTAGTAGGCCGAGACGTTCATCAGCACCAGGCCGTTAATCAGAATGCCCATGATGATGGAGCCGATAACGGTGCCGCCGATGCGCCCGTAGCCGCCCATCAGCGAGGTGCCGCCAATCACCACCGAGGCGATAACGCGCAGCTCAAAGGAAATTCCGGCCACCGCCTCAGCACTGCCCAGACGCGCGCTCAGGATGAAGCCTGCCAGCCCCGCCAGACAGCCAATCAGCACGTAGACGCTGACCAGCACGCGCTTGACGTTGACGCCCGCCAGGCGCGCCGCCTCCGGGTTGCCGCCGATGGCGTAGACGAAGCGGCCCCAGCGGGTTTTATGCAGCGCCAGATAGCCGCCGACGGCGACGATGGCGAAGATCCAGATCGGAATGGAGATGCCGAGCAACTCCCCGCGCCCCCACCAGCGGTAGCCTGGGTCGAAACCGGCGATCGGCGCGCCATCGTTAATCACCAGCGTCAGGCCGCGCCAGATGGTCATCCCGCCGAGGGTGACGATAAACGGCGGCAGGCGCAGGCGGGTGACGCCCAGGCCATGGAGAAATCCAATCGCCGTGCCCATCGCCAGACAAATCCCCAGGCCGATCAGCCAGCTCATGCCGCCCCAGGCGTTCGGGTCAACGGTGGTAAAGTTGTCGCCCTTAATCACGTACGCCGCGGTCATGGCGCACACCGCCAGAATGGAGCCGACGGAGAGGTCGATCCCGGCGGTGAGAATAACGAAGGTCATCCCCACGGCCATGATCCCATAGATGGAGACTTCGGTCAGAATGTTGAAAATATTGCGTTCAGAGAAAAAGTTGCTGTTCTGCGACTGGAAGAAGATCAGCAGCAGGATCATGAAAATCAGCACCCCGAAGCGCTCGAAGAAGGCGATGGGATCGATGCGTCCGGCGCGTTTGACCGGGGCCTGCGTTTTAGAAATCATCTGCGTCATGGGAAACTCCGTTATGCCGCGTTCAGGGCGTTATGGTTGATAGCCATCATCGTCATCAGCCGTTCTTCGTTAGCGTCGTCACCGTGGATCTCGCCGGTTACCCGACCTTCGCTGAGGGTGATGATCCGGTCAGACACCGCCATCACCTCAGGCAGATCGGAGGAGATCACGATCACCGCCACGCCCTTTTTTGCCATGTCAAACAGCACCTGATGCACTTCCGATTTGGTCCCCACATCGATGCCGCGCGTCGGCTCATCGACGATCAGCACCCGCGGGTTGAGTGCCATACAGCGCGCGAGGATGACTTTTTGCTGGTTACCGCCGGAGAGCTTGCGCACCTCCTGCGCGCTGTTGACCATTTTGATCTGAAGCGCCTGGCGGTAGGATTCAATCAGATCGTCTTCCTTGCGGGTGTTCACAAACCAGCGCCATTTCAGCAGCGACGAAAGGCAGGAGAGCGACAGGTTATCTCGGATCGACAGCCCCAGCACCGCCCCTTCCTTTTTGCGATCTTCCGGCACCAGCGCCACGCCCTGATCGAGGGCATACAACGGGTCACGCGGCTGATACGGCACGCCGTCCAGCTCAAAGCTGCCCGAGGTAAACGCGTCTGCGCCAAACAGGCAGCGCGCCACCTCGGTACGTCCCGCGCCCACCAGTCCGGCGATGCCCAGCACCTCCCCGGCGTGGACGTGGAAGCTGATGTCGTGCAGGGCAATACCGTGCGGATCCAGCGGCGGCTTCTCGCGGCTCAGCCCCTTCACTGCCAGGCGGACGGGTTTGTCTTCATGATGCGTTTCGCTGGCAGGACGGCGGTTAAAGGCTACGTCGCGCCCGACCATCAGGCGGATCAGCTGCTCTACGTTGGTCTCCACCACCGCGCCGGTGCCGGTGAAGCGGCCGTCCTGGAAAACGGTGAAGCGATCGCAGAGCTGGAAAACTTCGTGCAGGCGGTGAGTTACATAGATAATACTCACGCCACGGTTTTTAAGCTCCCGCACCACGCGGTGCAGGCTTTCTACTTCGCTGTCGCTCAGCGCGGCGGAAGGTTCATCCATGATGATCAGCCGGGCGTTAAGGGTCAGCGCTCTCGCGATCTCCACCATCTGCTGCTGGGCCACACTCAGGCGGGCAACCGGTGTGGTCGGCGCAACATTCAGTTGCAGGTAATCCAGAATGACCTGCGCCTCCTGGTTTACTGCTTTTTCGTCAACGATCAGGTTGCGCCTGCGCGGTTCGCGCCCGAGAAACATGTTTTCCGCAACGGTCATGTTGGGCAGCAGGTTGAACTCCTGATAGATGGTGATAATGCCCTTGTTCTGGCGTTCCACTGGAGAGTCATCTACCGGCAGCGTTTCGTCGTTAAACCAGATATCCCCGCGGGTTTGCGGCTGCGCGCCCGCGAGCGCTTTCAGCAATGTAGATTTTCCCGCCCCGTTTTCCCCCAGCAGGGCGTGGATTTCTCCGCTACCGACGGTCAGCTGAGCGCTGCTCAGCGCCCAGACGCCGGAAAAGCTTTTTGCCAGGTCGGTCACTTTCAGTAAGGGTTGCGACATCGGTCTGCTCCTCCTCATGTTGAGCCGCCAGAGGCGGCTCGGGACATATCAGTTACCGGCCTCACCGATACGCTCGGCCTGCTGTAGGTTCTCTTTGGTGATCAGCGTCGGCGGGTAGTCGGCTCCGGTGATGGCTTTCTTCTCGCGCACGTTGGCCACCAGCTGGCTCATCGCCGTCTGCACCGCAAAGCCCGGACGCTGATCAGCCGTCACCGCCAGCCAGCCGTCGCGCACGCGAGCCAGCGCTTCCGGTACCGCATCAAAGCCGGTGACCAGAATTTCTCCCGGCTTTACGCCCTGGCCTTGCAGCGCTTCAATAGCCCCCAGCGCCATATCGTCGTTGGCGGAGAGGATCACCTGCGGGCGTTTCGGCAGCGAAGGCAGAACGCTTTCCACAATGCGCATCCCTTCGGAACGCATCCAGTTGCCGGTCTGATCGGCGACGATCTTGTACTTATCCCCGCCCGCCTTCAGACTGTCGCGGATCCCTTTGGTGCGTTCGATATTGGAGGAAGAGCCCGGCTGACCGGTGAGGAGAATGATGTCCGCGCCGTTGGGGAATTTGGTTTTGACGAAGTCGCCAATTGCCTGGCCGCCCTTGTAGTTGTTGGCGCCGAAGTGCGGCACTTTCTTCTGGCTGTCGACGGAGCGGTCGAGCGTGACCACCGGCAGCTTCGCATCCTGAATTTCATCCACCGCGCTGGAGACCGCGTTTACGTCGTTCGGGGAGACGATAAAGCCCTGCGCCCCGCGGGTGATGGCGTTTTCCAGGTCAGCTACCTGTTTCGGTGAACTGCCCTGCCCGTCCAGCACCTGAAGCTTCACGCCCATCTCTTTTGCGGCTTTCACCGCCGTGCGCTGCATGTGAACTTCAAACGGCATGGCCAGGTTTGGCGTACTGAAAACTATTTGCTCGTTTTCGGCGAGGGCGGCCCCGGACGTCATGGCGATGAGGGCGGCTACGATCAGTTTTTTCATTATTATGTCTCTCTGTGTAGGGTTGTGGTGTTTAGAGGACGATCTCGCGCTGGCTACGCAGCGACTCCAGCGCTTTATCCGCAAGGTACAGCGCACGTTCACCATCATCGCCGCTGCAGTCAGGTACCGCTTCGCCACGCAGGACCGCAACAAAGTGTTCCCATTCCGCGGCGTAAGCGGATTTGTAGCGCTGCAGGAAGAAATGTTCCGGCAGCGCGCTGGTGCAGCCCTGTTTACCGTAGTGTTGCACCTGGTTTTCAAGGATGTTGCCCGCGCACAGCAGCCCTTCGGAGCCGTGCAACTCCAGGCGCTGGTCGTAGCCGTAAGATGAACGGCGGCTGTTAACGATGGTCGCCATCGCGCCGGAGGCGTATTTCAGAACGATAAACGCGGTATCGATATCCCCCGCCTCGCCAATCGCCGGATCCACCAGGTTGCTGCCCTGGGCATACACCGACACCGGCTCTTCGCCCATGATGAAGCGTGCCATGTCAAAATCGTGGATAGTCATATCGCGGAACATGCCGCCGGAGACGCGCACGTATTCCACAGGCGGCGGAGATGGATCGCGGGAGATAATCAGCAGCGATTCCGGCTTGCCGATGCACCCGGCCTGCACGTCGGTTTTAACGCGACGGAACTGCGGGTCAAAGCGGCGGTTAAAGCCGATAAACAGCGGCACATCGTACTCTTTGACCACTTTCAGGCAGTCGCGCACGCGGGCGAGGTCGAGGTGTACCGGCTTTTCACAAAAGATGGCTTTGCCGTGGCGGGCGGCCATTTCAATCAGGTCCGCGTGGGTATCAGTCGCGGAGGCGATCAGCACGGCGTGCACGTTAGGGTCGGTCATCGCATCAATCAAGCTCTGCTGGCGGGCCTGATACTGCGCGGCGAGACGGGTTGCAAATTCCTGATTCGGGTCAACCACGGACCAGAGCGTGGTCGCGCCGTGGCTGGCGATGTTAGCTGCATGAACCTGGCCAATTCGGCCAGCGCCCAGTAAAGCAATGTTAAACATAACGGCTCCCGGTGTTGGTGAATGCTGTGAACTAACGACCCTATAAATAAAACATTTATTTCATTTTTATAAATAGTGAAAATTATGTTTTTGAGTGTGAGTTAACACTTTTGAGATGAATGAGATAAATTTTGTTATCAATCTCACAACATGGAAGGACGTGCGGCAACTCCCCTCACCCCGGCCCTCTCCCCAAAGGGGCGAGGGAGAAAAGAGCGCACCAAACTATCCCCTCTCCCTTTGGGGAGAGGGTAGGGTAAGGGGAAAATGAAATGAAAATTTCGTTAAGGCGAAAAAACTTAATACTGCCGGGCTTTTTTCAGCTGCGCCTGCGTTTGCTCCGCGGCTTTGCGCACGGCAGACGACGCCGCCACCTGCGCGTCACCGGTACGCCACCACGACGCATAGTCATGGGTCATGGTCTTCGGCAGCACTTTAATGTCCAGCAGCGTCGGGCCAGGGTGCGCGCGTGACGCCTCAAGCGCCGCCAGCAGGCTTTGCTCATCGTTCACACGCCACGCACGGCAGCCGTAGCTTTCCGCATTTTGCGCAAAGTCGACCTTCACCAGCGGCCCGTCAAGCCGCCCGGTTTCCGGGTTGCGCCTGCGGTTTTCCGTGCCAAAACTGCCCATTCCGTGCCCCATCTGTAGGTTGTTAATGCAGCCAAAGCCGGCGTTATCAAATAACAGAATGGTGACTTTGATCCCCTCCTGTACGGCGGTTTGCAGCTCGGAATGGAGCATCATGTACGAACCATCCCCCACCATGGCATAAACCGGTAGCTGCGGTTTCGCGAGCTTCGCGCCAATAGCTGCCGCGATCTCATAGCCCATGCACGAGTAGCCGTACTCCAGATGATAACTGTCCGGCGTTTTGACCTGCCAGAGACGCTGTAAATCGCCCGGCAGCGAACCGGCCGCGCCCACCATGATGGCGTTATCCTCAATATGCTGGTTGATCAGCCCCAGCACCCGCGTCTGGGTCAGCCGGGTGTTGAGCGTCTCGCCGTATTCCGCCAGCTGCGCATCCAGGTGTCCAGCCACTTCGGGTGCGTCATCAGGACGCCACTGGCGATCCCACAGGCGGCAGCACTCGTCGCGCCAGGCGGACTTCGCCCCGGCAATCGCTTCTCCCCAGGCGCTGCGATACCCGGCGAGCGCGTGGGTCAAGCCTCTCAGCCCGGTTTGGGCATCGGCAATCAGCGCGGTGGCGTCCAGCTTCAGGGCATCAAACTCGGCCACGTTCAGCAGCAGGAACTCAACGTCAGGGTGGGAAAAGAGCGCCTTGGAGCCGGTGGTAAAGTCGGTAAGACGCGTGCCGATGCCAATCACTAAGTCAGCCTGTGGCGCAAGCTGGTTGGCGGCCATACCACCGGTTACCCCCACGCCGCCCAGGTTAAGTGGGTGGTCACTTACCAGCGCCCCCTTTCCGGCCTGGGTTTCGGCAAACGGCAGCCGCAGCGTCTCGACAAATTCGCGAAACGCTTCATGCGCGCCGGAATAGCGCACGCCGCCGCCGCAAACCACCAGCGGACGGCGCTTGCGGGCGATCAGCGCCCGCGCCTGCTCCAGGCGCTCCGGATCTGGCGGGCGGCGCTCGATGTGGTGCACGCGACGCGCGAAGAAGCTCAGCGGGTAGTCCCAGGCTTCTCCCTGCACGTCCTGCGGCAGGCAAATGGTCACCGCGCCGGTATCGGCGGGGTCAGTGAGCGTTCGCATCGCGCTTAGCATCGCGCTCATCAGCTGTTCCGGCCGGTTGATGCGGTCCCAGTAGCGGGAGACCGGACGGAAGCAGTCATTAGTGCTGATGCTAAGATCGTGATACTGCTCGATCTGCTGCAGTACGGGGTCCGGCTGGCGGCTGGCGTAGATATCTCCCGGCAGTAGTAACAGCGGGATGCGGTTCGCCGTCGCCGTTGCCGCTGCGGTAATCATATTGGCAGCGCCTGGCCCGACGGAGGAAGTGACGGCAAAAATGCGCTGACGGCGATGCTGTTTGGCGAACCCCGTCGCCATGTGGGCAATCCCCTGCTCGTTGCACCCCTGCATGATTTTCAGATGACCGGGATCCTGCTCCAGCGCCTGGCCGATACCGAGCACGTTGCCGTGACCAAAGATGGTGGCGACGCCCTCCACGAAGGGCGTTTCAATGCCATCAATGCTGACGTACTGTTGATTAAGGAACCGGACCAGCGCCTGGGCCATGGTCATACGTTCGGTTTGCATAAAACCTCCTGTCAGCCCAGCGTCGGCATGGAGAACGCAGCGCCTGTCTCCTGCTGCATTTCCGGCCAGCGTGCGGTGACGGTTTTCATTCGGGTGTAGAAACGCACGCCGTCGTTACCATGGACGTTGAGCGCACCGAAGATGGAACGCTTCCAGCCACCGAAACTGTGAAATGCCATCGGCACCGGAATCGGCACGTTGACGCCCACCATGCCCGCCTGCACCTCCTCGCAGAAGCGGCGGGCGCAGCCGCCATCACGGGTGAAAATCGCCGTACCATTACCATATTCGTGGCGATTAATCAGGTCCACCGCGCTGCTGTAATCTGCTACGCGAACCACAGAAAGCACCGGGCCAAAAATTTCTTCTTTATAGATGGTCATCTCCGGGGTGACGCTATCGAACAGCGTCGGCCCGACGAAGTAGCCCTGCTCGTGGCCCTTCACGCTGAAGCCGCGACCGTCCACGCGAAGTTTCGCTCCCTGCGCTTCCCCGCTGTCGATGTAGCCCAGCACCTTGCTGCGGTGCGCGGAGGAGATGAGCGGCCCCATTTCGTTTTCTGGCGTCTGGTCCAGCCCTGGCCCAACGCGCAGCGCGGCAATCTGTTTTTCCAGACGGGCGCAGAGGTCATCGGCGGTTTTATCGCCCACCGCCAGTACCACTGAAAGCGCCATACAGCGTTCCCCCGCCGCGCCGTAGGCCGCGCCCATAATGGCGTTGGTTGCCATCTCCATGTCGGCATCCGGCATTAAAATGCAGTGGTTTTTCGCCCCACCCAGCGCCTGACAGCGTTTGCCGTGGGCGGACGCGGTCTGGTAAATGTATTCCGCAATCGGCGTAGAGCCAACAAAGCTCACCGCCTGCACGCGCGGATCGGTCAGTAGCACGTCAACGGACTCTTTATCACCCTGCACCACGTTGAAGACGCCATCCGGCAGGCCGGCCTCTTTCAGGAGCTGCGCCAGCGCGAGCGCGAGAGAAGGATCTTTTTCCGAGGGTTTCAGCACGAAGGTATTCCCTGTCGCCAGCGCAATCGGGAACATCCACATCGGCACCATCGCCGGGAAGTTAAACGGTGTGATCCCAACGCAGACCCCGAGCGGCTGCATCAGCGAGTGGCTGTCGACGCCGGTGCCGACGTTCGCAGAGTGCTCACCCTTTTGCAAATGCGGAATACCGCAGGCAAATTCCACCACTTCCAGGCCACGGGTCAATTCGCCCACCGCGTCGGAGAAGACCTTGCCGTGCTCTTCGCTGATGATGCGGGCCAGGCGCGTCATGTTCTCCTCCAGCAGCGACTTGAAGCGGAACATCACGCGCGCGCGCTTAAGCGGAGCCTGGCGCGCCCACGCAGGAAACGCCTGCTGCGCGGCGGCAATCGCCTGCCCGGTTTCCTGCGCCGTACTCATTACCACCTGGCGGATCTGCTCGCCCGTGGCTGGGTTGAAGATCGCCTGAACGCGCTGGCCTGAACCGGTGACACATTCGCCGTGAATAAAATTCGCTACCGTCTCCATCCTTAACCTCTCGCTGTTGATACGTGACTGTTGACTGAACACTGTGTACAAACACTATATATGAAACAAACGTTCCATTTTAAGTTGAAATAAAATAAATAATGATTATTGGGATCAAGGATGGATTTTTATGTTTACAGCCAGTAACACTGGCTCAGCGTGCGCTATTAAGAAATTTCGGGCGAGGAAATGACTGAAGTTTCTGTTTCATTTTTGCTGCCAGATGGATGGCCGACATTTAAAAGACGCGGTTTTGCGTTTAGAATCATGAGACTGTATTTGGGGGATAAGATGACGACAGCAACCAGCCTGAACGAACTGCAGCAGCAAATCCGCGAGCGATACGATAACCTGAGTAAGAGGTTGCAGCAGGTCTCCCGCTATGTACTGGATAACACCAACAGCGTGGCCTTTGATACGGTTGCCGTTATTGCCGAGCGCGCCGACGTGCCGCCCTCGACGCTGATCCGCTTCGCCAACGCCTTTGACTTCACCGGCTTTAACGAAATGAAACAGCTGTTTCGCATGAACCTGGTGGAAGAGACCGCCAGCTACAGCGACCGCGCGCGGCTGTTCCGTGAAATGGAGAGCGAGGCCGTGCCGGAGACGCCGCTCGATATTCTGCACGAGTTCGCCCGCTCGAACGCGCAGGCGCTCCAGCAGCTGGCCGCCCGCGCGGAACCGGAAATGCTGGAGCGCGCAGTGCAGCTGCTGGCTGACGCCGACACCATCTACATCGCCGGACTGCGCCGCTCCTTTAGCGTCGCGGCTTACCTGACCTATGCCCTGAGTCATCTGGAGTGCCGCCCTATTCTGCTCGACGGCATGGGCGGAATGCTGCGCGAACAGATCAGCCGCATTAAAGCGCGCGACATTGTGGTGTCGATCAGCTTCTCGCCGTACGCCGAAGAGACAGTGATGGTCAGTGAAACTGCCGCCAGCGTCGGCGCGCGGCAGATCGTGATTACGGACAGCCAGATAAGCCCCCTGGCGACGTTTAGCGATCTTTGCTTTGTGGTGAAAGAGGCGCAGGTGGATGCGTTTCGGTCTCAGTCGGCAACGCTGTGCCTGGTGCAGTCGCTGGTAGTGGCCCTGGCGTATAGGTTGGGTGAAGGGAAGTGAGGAAATAAAAACCCCCTGCACAGGCAGAGGGTTTGGGTGTTAATTCAGAGGGAGATTATTCCCACTCAATCGTAGCCGGTGGCTTGCCGCTGATGTCATACACCACGCGGGAAATGCCGTTCACTTCGTTGATGATGCGGTTAGACACGCGGCCTAAGAAGTCATACGGCAGGTGCGCCCAGTGCGCGGTCATGAAGTCGATGGTTTCCACCGCACGCAGGGAAACAACCCAGTCGTACTTACGGCCATCGCCCATCACGCCAACGGAGCGAACCGGCAGGAACACGGTGAACGCCTGGCTCACTTTGTTGTACAGGTCAGCTTTGTGCAGCTCTTCGATGAAGATCGCGTCCGCGCGACGCAGCAGGTCGCAGTACTCTTTCTTCACTTCGCCCAGCACGCGCACGCCCAGACCCGGGCCCGGGAACGGATGACGGTAGAGCATGTCGTACGGCAGACCCAGCTCCAGGCCGATCTTACGCACTTCGTCTTTGAACAGCTCA
Organism: Enterobacter sp. YSU; assembly: GCF_016082135.1. NCBI lineage: Bacteria > Pseudomonadati > Pseudomonadota > Gammaproteobacteria > Enterobacterales > Enterobacteriaceae > Enterobacter > Enterobacter sp. YSU. Next base: position 3,092,865 of record NZ_CP059487.1, on the reverse strand, counting down.
CGCAGCGGTTCAACCAGGCCCATCTTCATCTCTTTCGGCAGGCCGCCCACGTTGTGGTGAGATTTGATGACGTGCGCTTTACCGGTGGCGGAGGCCGCAGACTCGATCACGTCAGGGTAGATGGTGCCCTGCGCCAGCCATTTCACATCTTCCAGCTTCAGTGCTTCTTCGTCGAACACTTCCACGAACACGCGACCGATGATTTTACGTTTCGCTTCCGGATCGTTCTCGCCTTTCAGCGCGTCCAGGAAGCGCTGCTCGCCTTCCACGTGAACGATGTTCAGACCGAAGTGGTCGCCAAACATGTCCATAACCTGCTGGGCTTCGTTCAGACGCAGCAGACCGTTGTCCACGAAGACGCAGGTCAGGTTTTTACCGATGGCGCGGTGCAGCAGCATTGCGGTTACGGAGGAGTCCACGCCGCCGGAGAGGCCGAGGATCACTTTGTCATCGCCAACCTGCTGGCGGATACGCTCCACGGCGTCGTCGATGATTTTTGCCGGGGTCCACAGGGCTTCGCACTGGCAGATGTCACGCACGAAGCGCTCCAGCATGCGCATACCCTGACGGGTGTGGGTCACTTCCGGGTGGAACTGCACGCCGTAGAAGCGTTTTTCTTCGTTCGCCATGATCGCGAACGGGCAGCTTTCGGTGCTGGCAACGGTCACGAAGTCGGACGGGATAGCGGTGACTTTGTCGCCGTGGCTCATCCACACGTCCAGCAGCGGTTTGCCGTCTGCGGTCAGGGAGTCTTCGATACCGCGCACCAGCGCGCTGTCGGTGACGACTTCAACCTGTGCATAGCCGAACTCACGCTCGTTAGAGCCTTCTACGTGGCCGCCCAGCTGCATCGCCATGGTCTGCATGCCGTAGCAAACGCCGAACACAGGTACGCCCGCTTCGAACACGTACTGCGGCGCACGCGGGCTGTTCTCTTCGGTAGTGCTTTCCGGGCCGCCGGACAGGATGATGCCGCTTGGATTGAACTCGCGAATCTGTGCTTCCGTGACATCCCACGCCCACAGCTCACAGTAAACGCCCAGTTCACGCACGCGGCGCGCCACCAGCTGAGTGTACTGAGAACCAAAGTCCAGGATGAGAATGCGATGTTTATGAATGTTTTCCGTCATTGACGCTAATTCCGAGGCAAGTGAAACAAAACAAAGCGCCCGGCATTGAGCCGGGCGCGGAAATTTATCAGGAGCCCAGACGGTAGTTCGGGGACTCTTTGGTGATCGTCACGTCGTGAACGTGGCTCTCCTGGATACCCGCACCGCTGATGCGTACGAATTCCGCTTTGGTACGCAGCAGGTCAATGGTACCACAGCCGGTCAGCCCCATACAGGAGCGCAGGCCGCCCATCTGCTGGTGAATGATCTCTTTCAGGCGGCCTTTATACGCCACACGGCCTTCGATACCTTCCGGCACCAGTTTGTCTGCGGCGTTATCGGTCTGGAAGTAACGGTCAGAGGAACCTTTAGACATCGCGCCCAGGGAGCCCATACCGCGGTAGGATTTATAAGAACGCCCCTGGTAGAGTTCGATTTCACCCGGGGATTCTTCGGTACCGGCCAGCATGGAGCCCACCATCACGGCTGCGGCACCTGCGGCGATCGCTTTGGCGATGTCGCCAGAGAAACGGATACCGCCGTCCGCGATTACCGGAATACCGGTACCTTCCAGCGCTTCAACCGCGTCAGAAACCGCCGTGATCTGCGGCACGCCTACGCCGGTGACGATACGGGTGGTACAGATAGAGCCAGGACCGATACCCACTTTCACCGCGCTGCAACCCGCTTCCGCCAGCGCGCGAGCGCCTGCGCCGGTTGCCACGTTACCGCCGATGATCTGGAGATCCGGGTATTTAGCACGGGTTTCACGAATACGTTGCAGAACGCCTTCGGAGTGGCCGTGGGAGGAGTCAATCAGCAGCACGTCAACGCCCGCAGCAACCAGCGCGTCAACGCGCTCTTCGTTACCCGCACCGGCGCCCACCGCAGCGCCGACGCGCAGACGGCCATGCTCATCTTTACAGGCGTTCGGTTTACGTTCTGCTTTCTGGAAATCTTTAACGGTGATCATGCCGCGCAGGTGGAAGTTCGCGTCCACAACCAGCGCTTTCTCAACGCGTTTTTCGTGCATTTTCGCCAGCACCACGTCGCGGGTTTCGCCTTCACGCACGGTCACCAGACGCTCTTTTGGCGTCATGTAGACGCTGACAGGCTGGTTCAGGTCAGTCACGAAACGCACGTCACGACCGGTAATGATACCCACCAGTTCGTTGTCTTCAGTGACTACCGGATAGCCTGCAAAGCCGTTACGCTCGGTCAGGGCTTTCACTTCGTGCAGCGTGGTGGTTGGCAGAACGGTCTGAGGATCGGACACGATACCGGATTCATGCTTCTTCACGCGGCGAACTTCTTCCGCCTGACGCTCGATAGACATGTTTTTGTGGATAAAGCCAATGCCGCCTTCCTGTGCCAGGGCGATAGCCAGACGCGCTTCAGTCACGGTGTCCATTGCTGCGGAGAGCATAGGAATGTTCAGACGAATGGTTTTCGTCAACTGCGTGCTGAGGTCGGCAGTATTCGGCAGAACGGTGGAGTGAGCGGGAACGAGGAGGACGTCGTCAAACGTCAGTGCTTCTTTAGCGATACGTAGCATGGGCAATATCTCTGACCTGGGTGGTTAAATATTGCCGTGGCATTATACAGAGCGTAACCGATTGCATCCACACTTTTTTGAAAAAAATGCTTGCGCTCACCTCTCAGCAGGTTACTATCGACTGAATAACTTGCTGATTTAGAATTTGATCCCGCTCACATGTTATCCTCTCAATCCCCCTCAATTTATACTGTCAGCCGCCTTAATCAGACGGTACGTTTGCTGCTTGAGCAGGAAATGGGACAGGTCTGGATCAGCGGTGAAATCTCTAACTTCACGCAGCCTGCTTCCGGTCACTGGTACTTTACGCTGAAAGACGACACCGCTCAGGTACGCTGCGCGATGTTCCGCAACAGCAACCGTCGCGTGACGTTCCGTCCTCAGCATGGACAGCAGGTTCTGGTTCGCGCCAACATTACCCTGTATGAGCCGCGCGGCGATTATCAGATTATCGTCGAGAGCATGCAGCCCGCCGGTGAAGGCTTGCTGCAACAGAAGTACGAGCAGCTCAAAGCCATGCTTTCGGCTGAGGGATTGTTCGACCAGCAGTTTAAAAAGCCCCTGCCCTCACCCGCTCACTGCGTTGGGGTCATTACCTCGAAAACCGGTGCGGCCCTGCACGATATTTTGCACGTCCTGAAGCGCCGTGACCCTTCCCTGCCCGTCATTATTTACCCAACTGCCGTTCAGGGTGACGATGCGCCGGGGCAGATCGTGCGCGCGATTGAACTGGCAAATGCCCGTCAGGAGTGTGATGTATTAATCGTCGGGCGCGGCGGCGGCTCGCTGGAAGACCTTTGGAGCTTTAACGACGAGCGCGTGGCGCGGGCAATCTTTGCCAGCCTTATCCCGGTGGTAAGTGCCGTCGGTCACGAAACGGATGTAACGATTGCGGATTTTGTCGCGGATTTACGCGCGCCCACGCCGTCCGCGGCGGCAGAGGTAGTCAGCCGTAACCAGCTGGAGCTGCTGCGTCAGATCCAGAACGGGCAGCAGCGCCTGGAGATGGCGATGGACTACTTCCTCGCCAACCGTACCCGCCGCTTTACCCAGCTTCACCATCGTCTGCAACAGCAGCATCCGCAATTGCGTCTGGCGCGTCAGCAAACCGTGCTGGAACGTCTGCGTCAGCGGATGAACTTCGCGCTGGATAACCAGCTTAAGCGTGCGGTATCTCGCCAGCAGCGCGTCACGCAGCGTCTGAACCAGCAAAACCCGCAGCCGAAGATTTATCGCGCACAAACGCGTATCCAGCAGCTTGAGTTCCGCCTCGCGGAAAATATCCGCTCACGCCTGAGCATCACGCGCGAGCGTTTCGGCAATGCGGTCACCCATCTGGAAGCCGTCAGCCCGCTCTCCACGCTGGCTCGCGGCTATAGTGTGACCACCGCGACGGACGGCAAAGTGCTGAAACAAACGAAACAGGTTAAAGCCGGGGATGTGCTCACCACCCGGCTTTCTGACGGCTGGGTCGAGAGTGAGGTGAAAGAGATCAAACCGGTGAAAAAAACGCGCCAGCGTAAAAGCGGATAAATCTTCGCCGGTTACAAACTATACTGCTGCTATTGCCTTTTTTAATAAGGAGAGCAGCATGCCCCATTTTCATAGCGTCATCCCTCCGTATATTCTTCGCCGTATTATCGAAAGCGGTTCTGAGCCGCAGCAGCGCTGCGCCCGTCAGACCTTAACCCACGTCCAGACGCTGATGGCCCATATGCCGGGCAAACCCGCCGCGCCGCATGTGAATAAAGCCGGTCAGCTTGAGCGTGACATCTACGATGCGAAACAGACCCAGGAGCTGCCGGGTACCCAGGTGCGCTATGAAGGCCAGCCCTCCAGCGGCGATGTGGCGGTGGATGAAGCGTACGATTATCTGGGTATCACCCATGATTTCTTCTGGAAAGAATATCAGCGCGATTCACTCGATAACAAAGGACTGATCCTCACCGGCACCGTGCATTATGGTCGGGAATATCAGAACGCCTTCTGGAACGGCCAGCAGATGGTCTTTGGCGACGGTGACGGAGAAATCTTCAACCGCTTCACCATTGCCATCGACGTGGTGGCGCATGAGCTGAGCCACGGCGTGACCGAGACCGAAGCCGGGCTGATTTATTTTGAACAGTCGGGCGCGCTAAACGAGTCGCTGTCAGACGTGTTTGGCTCGCTGGTGAAGCAATACCATCTTAAGCAAACCGCCGATCGGGCAGACTGGCTGATTGGCGAGGGTCTGCTGGCGGAGGGTATCAACGGGAAAGGGCTACGTTCCATGTCTGAACCCGGTACCGCCTACGACGATCCGCTGCTCGGCAAAGACCCGCAGCCCGCGCACATGAAAGACTTCATCAAAACGCGCGAGGATAACGGCGGCGTGCATCTTAACTCCGGCATCCCCAACCGCGCGTTTTACCTGGCCGCAACGGCGATCGGTGGCTACGCCTGGGAAAAAGCGGGTTATGCCTGGTACGACACGGTTTGCGATCGCAACCTGGCGCAGGATGCGGATTTTGACGCCTTTGCAAAACTGACGATCGCGCACGGCGAGAAACGATCCGGTAGCGACGTTGGGGCGGCCATTAAACAAGCCTGGGAACAGGTAGGAGTGCTGTAAATGCAGGTTCCGGAACTGACGGATGACGCCGTGGTTGAGCTGGCCCGGGAAGGCGGCGTCGCCTTTATCCCTAAGCTGAGCGGCCAGCGCACCATTGCGCTCTCCTCGCTTAATGAGGCCCAGCGCCAGCGCCTGGTGAGCATTCTTGAGCAGGCTTTCCCGCGCGGCCAGCCGCCCGGGCAAGCCTCTTCCCCCGGCAGCGGTGACCAGCGCTATTTCCGCATCCAGATTATCTGGACCGGCCAAAATCAGGCGCACTACGCCGATATCATCGTGCTGGTACCCGAGCAGGAAGCACCCGAGTCGCTGGTGGAACTGTGGCAGAAAGGTGAAGGCTGCGTGTGCGATTAACCTTCAGCCCGAACAAACTCCACGCGTTTTTTAGAGATAAGACCGTGGCCGTTCTGGCAAAAATAGTCCACCGCACCGCAGGCTTTTAGTACCTGGAGTGGCTGATGACACTCCGGGCAGCGGGCTTCGAGCGCGATATCTTTATTACAATTTTCGCAGTGCGCTACCCCATTCAGGGGCTCCAGCGGTGTCTGGCAATCCGGGCAGGTAATCGTCATGGTGACTCCTTCAAAGCGTTCAGGTCTGCGATAATTTTACCACGTCGCGTTCAGTGCGGGCCACGCAACTGTTGCTGTAAGGTCAGCAGCAGCGTCACCTCCTCGACCCTGCGGCGCGTCGTGCGGCTCACCTGGTGCGGATCCCGTTCAAAGAGACTTTTTGCTCCCAGAATATGCTCCGCAAGGCAATGCTCGTAGATCGTACCGGGAATATGCCAGCGCTGAATTTCTTTACCCTTAATCAGCTCCAGCACATCTTCTGCGCCGCGTCGGTCGTGGCTGACGATGCGCCCGTCGCGCAAATGGAAGCGTAATCCCTTTTGCCCGCCCGCTGGCCCCGCGTATTTGTTAAGCCAGATGTCCACCGGCACGCCGCTGATGCTTCCCTGCAAATGCGCCTCGCCTTCCGCCGTGGTCAGATCGCCCGTTTCAATATCGCTGCCCAGGCGGTCTTTTGCTGTCACCACCTGCAACGTCATATCGTCACTGCCGCCCAGGTAACGCACCGTTTCACGCAGCATCGCCAGCACGTGCGTGCCGATATCCAGAATCACACCATCTGGATGGCGAAGCGTTCGCGCGTCTGGCTCGCCGGTGGCGAAGTTGAGCGCAATGGGCTCTCCTTCGGCGTTATACCCGCTTGGCTCCTGCAAAAAACCTTCGATTTTGACGATGTCAGAAACATGAGCGACCAGTGATTGCTTTACGCTATCGAGACGCGCCATCCAGTGATCGAGCGCCAGCACGCGGTCGGCGGCTCCCGGTTGAGCCAGCAGCGCTTTCAGTTTTTCAATTTGGGGCAGCGTGGCGACAATCGGTTTTTCTACCACAATACACGACGCGGGTGAGGCCAGCGCCTGCTCAAGTACCTCGAGATGGTACAGGGAGGAAGTGGTGATAAACAGGGTATCCAGCGGGTGGGAAAGAAGTTCACCGAGCGACGCGCAACGTGTGACCCCTTCAGGCTGCTTCTCGGGATGAATATCAAAACCTAAACAGCGCGGAGTATCAGGAAAAAGATTTCGTATTGCCGGTAAGTAAGCCGTTTCAACCACAGCACCAAGCCCAACAAACCCTAACAGCATGTTCTTACCTCGTTAAGTCAATTGCCGGGGCATAACGCCACCCCGGCAAGGTCGAGGTTTATCAGGCGTTAGCGGCCGGTTTAGTCTGCGCATTTTCCAGCATGCGGCGCACCGGAACAATGAGGACGATCAGCACCGCAGCACAAATCAGCAGCGCAATGGAGCAACGGGCAAAGAGGTCTGGCAGCATATCCAGCTGGTCGGCCTTCACGTGACCACCAATCAGCCCCGCAGCCAGGTTACCCAGCGCACTGGCGCAGAACCACAGGCCCATCATCTGGCCGCGCATTCTCTCCGGCGCCAGCAGGGTCATGGTCGCCAGACCAATCGGACTCAGGCACAGTTCCCCGAGCGTCAGCATCAGGATACTGCCCACCAGCCAGAACGGAGAAACCCCTGCCCCACCGTTGCTCAGCACGTTCTGCGCCGCCAGCATCATCAGGCCAAATCCCGCCGCCGCGCACAGAATACCGATCACGAACTTGGTGATGCTGCTCGGACGAATGTTTTTGCTCGCCAGCTTCGGCCATGCCCAGCTAAATACCGGGGCCAGCAGAATGATGAACAGGGCATTGATCGACTGGAACCACACCGCCGGGATCTCAAAATCACCGATCATGCGGTTAGTGTAGTCGTTGGCGAACAGGTTGAAGGAGGTTGGCTTCTGCTCGAACGCGGACCAGAAGAACGCGGCGGAGACCAGCAGAATAAAGCACACCAGCAGCCTTGCGCGCTCTTTGCGATTCAGCCCGGCGAAGATGAACAGATAGATGAAGTAGAGCGCGACGGAGGCGGCAATCACATACACCAGCACGCTGGCGACCGCGACCGGATTTATCACAATCACGCCCTGGGCAATCAACGTTACGATGATTGCAACACCCACAGCCAGCGCCAGCAGCCAGGCACCCACGCCGTTACGTTTCACTACCGGACTGTTCCAGGTGGAGTCCAGACCGACTTCACTGTCGTAGCGCTTCATGGCCGGAACGGCAAACACGCGGAAAATAATCAGGGCGACCAGCATCCCGATACCACCGATACCAAAGCCCCAGTGCCAGCCGTGGGTTTTAATCAGCCAGCCGGAAATCAGAGGGGCAATGAACGAGCCCATGTTGATGCCCATATAGAACAGCGAGAAACCGCCGTCACGACGCGCATCGCCCTTTTTGTACAGTGTCCCCACCATGACCGAGATACAGGTCTTGAACAGGCCGGAGCCGAGCACGATAAACATCAGGCCAATGAAGAACAGGTTGTCGCCCATGATGGCCGACAGGGCAATCGACAGGTGCCCGAGCGCAATCAAAATCGAACCGTACCAGACGGCCCGCTGCTGGCCGAGCCAGTTATCCGCCAGCCAGCCGCCCGGCAGCGCAGCGAGGTACATGGTGCCGGCAAAGATGCCGACAATCGCCGAGGCGTTTTCACGCGCCAGGCCCATCCCGCCGTCATAGACGGTGGCGGCCATAAACAGAATCAGTAGCGGGCGAATACCGTAAAACGAAAAACGCTCCCACATCTCGGTGAAGAACAGCGAACCGAGCGGATAAGGATGGCCGAAGAAGGTTCGGCTCTCTTTTTGATTAACAGAGGATTGCATAATTCTCCCGAAAAGGTATGTGTCGTGCTTGTAAACACCAGCATGTACGCCGAACGGTTACGTATCCGATCGATTTTTTACATGCGGCGAAATGTTGGTTAACCATTTGATAACCAGGCGCTAGTTTTGTCTAGTACCGAACCCTGGACTTTAAGACGAAAATTCGATGATTGTCTACTTTCTTAGATATAAACATGGTTAAAAGCGAATAGTGATTGACATCACACAGGGAAGGCAGGCCTTTTGAATGGGCGAAAAAAACCCGCGACAGGCGCGGGTTTTAGTGAGTTCGGTAAGAATTATTTGCTTTTCTTAATGTGCTTAATCAAACGCTTACGCTTACGCATCTGGTTCGGCGTCAGGGTGTTGCGTTTATTCGCAAACGGGTTCTCCCCTTCCTTGAACTGAATACGGATAGGCGTACCCATCACGTCCAGCGACTTGCGGAAGTAGTTCATCAGGTAGCGTTTGTAGGAGTCCGGCAGATCCTTCACCTGGTTACCGTGGATCACCACGATAGGCGGGTTATACCCCCCGGCGTGAGCATATTTCAGCTTCACGCGACGACCGCGCACCAGCGGCGGTTGGTGGTCTTCAGCAGCCATGTTCATGATACGGGTCAGCATCGCCGTGCTCTGACGGCGGGTAGAGCTGTCATAGGCTTCACGAACGGATTCGAACAGGTTGCCAACACCACTCCCGTGCAGGGCAGAAATGAAGTGAACGCGGGCAAAGTCGATAAAGCCCAGACGGAAGTCCAGCGTCTCTTTCACCTGCTCGCGCACTTCATTGCTCAGGCCGTCCCACTTGTTGACGACGATAACCAGTGAGCGCCCACTATTGAGGATAAAGCCAAGCAGAGAGAGATCCTGATCGGAGATACCTTCACGTGCGTCGATGACCAGCAGCACCACGTTGGCGTCTTCAATCGCCTGAAGGGTTTTGATCACCGAGAATTTTTCCACCACATCGGTGATTTTCCCGCGCTTACGCACCCCTGCGGTGTCGATAAGTACGTACTCACGTTCATCGCGCTGCATTGGAATGTAAATGCTGTCACGCGTTGTGCCTGGCATGTCGTAAACCACCACGCGCTCTTCACCGAGAATACGGTTAGTAAGCGTAGACTTACCTACGTTTGGGCGACCCACGATAGCCAGCTTGATAGGCAGATCCTGCGGGTTGAAGTCGTCTTCCGGCTCTTCCTCGCCTTCCTCTCCGGCTTCAAACTGCGCCCAGTATTCAGCGTCCTCGTCCACCTCTTCCGGCGGGTTCACTTCATCTACCCACGGCAGCAGAACGGTTTCCAGCAGGCTGGTGACGCCACGACCATGCGAGGCCGCGATAGGATAAATATCGCCCAGGCCTAAAGACCAGAAATCCGCAACAGCCTGATCGGCATCGATGCCGTCAGTTTTGTTCGCCACCAGGAAGGTAGGCTTTTCGCGTGAACGCAGATGTTTAGCAATAGCAGAATCCGCGGGCATCAGGCCAGCGCGAGCATCCACCATAAACAGAACCACATCCGCTTCTTCGATAGCCAGCAGAGATTGCTCTGCCATGCGGGTTTCTACGCCGTCTTCCGTACCGTCAATACCCCCGGTATCGATACAGATGAACTCGCGTCCTTCCACCTCTGCACGACCGTACTTACGGTCACGCGTCAGCCCCGGGAAATCCGCAACCAGCGCATCACGGGTGCGTGTTAAACGGTTAAAAAGAGTGGATTTTCCAACGTTAGGGCGCCCGACAAGCGCGACCACAGGTACCATGTTTGAAGCCTCATAAAATTCAAAATAACGTCGCTTTCGCAGCGTTTTTAAAAATGTCAAAACGGCTCCTGAGTGAACAGGAGCCGTTTAGTATACTACAACCGCCGTGTAATTAACGCGTGATCGCGTACAGCGTGCCGTCTTTTGCCTGAATCAGCAGTTTGCCGTCAGCCACAACGGGCTCCGTCAGGAAGCCTGAGCTATCCACTTTCTGCTGTGCCACGAAGCGACCATTCTCTGGATCGATCCAGTGCATATAGCCTTCGCTGTCGCCCACCACCAGGCTGCCGTTATACAGTGCCGGTGCGGTCAGCAGACGGTGCAGCAGATCGCTCTGCGTCCACAGCGTCACGCCACCTTCGGTGCTCAGCGCCAGCAGACGGTCGTTCTGATCCACCATATAAATACGGTTGCCGTCGACGATGAAATCGTTCACGGAACCCAGCTCACGTTTCCACATGATCTGGCCGCTACGCAGGTCCAGCGCCGTCAGGTTGCCGTTGTACGCCAGCGCGTAAACCACACCGTCGACGATAACTGGCGTGGTGTCCACGTCACTCAGACGGTCAATTTCAGTTGAACCGGTCGCCTGGGAAATACGCTGCTGCCAGATCATCTGGCCCTGCTGCATCAGTACCGCGCTGACACGGCCGTTGTCACCGCCCACAATGGCGGCGCCAAAGGCGGTCGCCGGAGCAGATTCGCCACGCAGAGACAGCGCTGGCATATCCAGGTTAACCGTCCATTTTACCAGACCATCGGCTTCGTTCAGCGCCTGCAACTGGCCGTTGCTGGTATGGATCAGCACCAGGCCGTCGCTGACAACCGGACGCGACAAGGATTCACCGGCAACGGTGGTCTGCCATGCAACCGAACCGTCGCTGGCATTCAGCGCGTAAACCTGCGCTTTTTCGCTGCCCACATACACGTGACCGCCAGCAACGGTCAGGCCGCCAGAAAGCAGTGCAGGTTTACGGGAGAACCAGCCGTCTTTTTCCGCCAGGTTAATGGACCACACTTCTTTTCCGTCATCAGCGTTCAGCGCTTTAACGGTGCCTTTGCGATCGGCCGCATAGACAACGCCGTCAGCAAATGCCGGGTGCAGGTTGGAATAAAAATCGCCAATACCATCACCCACGGAGGTGTCCCAGGCGGTGGATGGGGTGAACTGGTTTTCAACCGTCGGCAGCGGGGACATTTTAACAACGTCTTCTTCGCCACTGAACAGTGAACAACCACTCAATAACGTAACAGAAAGCAGTCCTGGCAGAAGTAATTTACGCAATTGCATTGGGTCCCTCTCAGACGGACAAATTATTTATTTTCATCTGCATCATTTCGCTCAGCGCAGGTGAAGCTTTACTATCCACGCCAGCTTGCCACGCTTTACGCGCGCCCGCTTTATCACCTTTACTCAGCAGTGCTTCACCGCGAAGATCGGCAACAATAGCGGCAAAGCCTTCGCCTTTGATGGTATCAAGCGTTTTCAGCGCGTCGTCGGCTTTTTTCTGCTGAACCTGAATACGCGCCAGACGCAGATTGATCACCGCTTTCAGATTTTCGTCACTGGCAGCAGCAAGCCCCTGAGACAGTTGCGCAGCGGCTTTGTCCAGTTCGTTTTTATCAACATACTGCTGAGCCACTTCCAGCGCAGCCAGCGCGCCGTAGGTGTTTTTGTTGTCAGCGGCAAATTTCTCCGCAGCCGTCAGCGTTTGCGGCTGATCGGCACGGATTGCGCTAACGGTATTTTCGTAGTTCAGGGACGAACCGCGAGCAGAGTCAGCCTGATGATTGTTCCAGTAACGCCAGCCTACCAGCGCACCAACACCTAAAATAACCCCTACAACCAGTGCCTTGCCGTTTTCAGCAAAGAAGCGCTTAACCGCATCAACCTGGTCGTGTTCGTTCTCGTAAATTTCCACGCAGTCCTTCTCCTTAGCCCAATAGAGTGCGCAAGTGCGCCGCAACGCCATCCTGCGTTACCGTAGTTTGCTCACCAGAGCGCAGGTCTTTGACTACCACTTCGCCGTTGGCCACTTCGGACTCACCCAGCACCAGTGCGATACTTGCGCCCCACTTATCGGCACGAGCAAACTGTTTTTTAAAGTTGCCGCCGCCGTGGTTGGTCATCAGCTTAACGTCCGGCAGCGCATCGCGCACGCGTTCGGCAAGCTGCATCGCCGCAGACTGCGTATCCGCACCTGAAGCCACCAGGTATATATCGACAACAGGATCGGCTTTAAATTCCGGATTAACTGCCTGAACCAGCAAAACAAGTCGCTCAAGGCCCATCGCGAAGCCTACAGCCGGTGCTGCACGACCACCCAGTTGCTCGACCAGTCCGTCATAACGACCGCCGGCACAGACGGTGCCCTGCGAACCGAGGCTGGTGGTGACCCACTCAAATACGGTGCGGTTGTAGTAGTCCAGACCGCGCACCAGACGCTGGTTAACGGTATAAGCAATGCCCGCCGCTTCAAGCAGCTTGCACAGGCCGGCAAAGTGTTCGCGGGAGTCCTCATCCAGGTAGTCACCCAGCGCTGGCGCATCGTTCAGCAGCGCCTGTACGTCAGGATTTTTGGAATCGAGTACGCGCAGCGGGTTGCTGTACATACGACGCTTACAGTCTTCGTCGAGCTTCTCTTTGTGCTGTTCCAGGAACGCCACCAGCGCATCACGATAGTTCGCACGCGCTTCCAGAGAACCGATAGAGTTCAGCTCCAGGGAAACGTGCTCAGAAATACCGAGCGCACGCCACCAGCGGGCAGTAAGCATAATCAGTTCGGCATCAATATCTGGTCCTTGCAGACCAAACACTTCCACGCCAAGCTGGTTGAACTGACGGTAGCGGCCTTTTTGCGGACGTTCGTGGCGGAACATCGGGCCGATATACCACAGGCGCTGCTCCTGATTGTACAGGAGACCATGTTCGATGCCGGCGCGTACGCAACCCGCCGTCCCCTCAGGACGCAGAGTCAGGCTGTCGCCGTTGCGGTCCTCAAAGGTGTACATCTCTTTTTCAACCACGTCGGTTACTTCGCCGATCGCGCGTTTGAATAACGGGGTCTGCTCTACAATCGGCAAACGAATTTCGCTGTAACCGTAGCTGCCGAGCACCTGCTTCAGTGTGCCTTCAATGCGCTGCCAGATGGCGGTTTCGCCAGGCAGATAATCGTTCATGCCGCGGATGGCTTGAATGTTTTTTGCCACGTTTATTCTCTTTCTATATACAAAAAAGAACCCAAAGAATGGGTTCAATCATACATGGGAAGCAGCCTGCTTCCCATCACGTTATTTTTCAACCTGCTGAACGCTGATGCGCTTCGCTTCGTCCATCATCGTCGCTTTCGCGCGAATCCGGGCTTCGAGCTGGTCGATCATATCACTATTATCCAGACGATCTTTACGAACGCCATCTTCATAGAGACCACTTTTCTTGTTACCGCCGGTCACGCCCAGCGTGGACACCAGCGCTTCACCCGGACCGTTCACCACGCAGCCGATGATGGAAACGTCCATCGGGGTAATGATGTCTTCCAGGCGCTGCTCCAGAGCATTCACGGTGCCGATCACGTCAAACTCCTGACGTGAACAGGTTGGGCAGGCAATGAAGTTGATCCCACGCGCGCGGATACGCAGTGATTTCAGGATGTCGAAACCGACTTTGATCTCTTCCACCGGATCGGCGGCCAGGGAGACGCGTAACGTGTCGCCGATGCCTTCAGAGAGCAGCAGGCCGAGACCAATCGCCGATTTTACCGAACCGCTGCGCAGACCGCCCGCCTCGGTGATCCCAAGGTGGAGCGGCTGATCGATCTGTTTTGCCAGCAGACGATACGATTCAACGGCCAGGAAGACGTCAGACGCTTTCACGCTCACTTTAAACTGATCGAAGTTAAGGCGATCCAGATGATCGACGTGACGCATTGCGGATTCGAGCAGCGCCTGCGGCGTCGGCTCACCGTACTTTTCCTGGAGATCTTTTTCCAGAGAGCCAGCGTTCACGCCGATACGGATTGGAATGTTTTTGTCGCGGGCGCAGTCAACCACCATGCGAATGCGCTCTTCGTTGCCGATGTTGCCTGGGTTAATACGCAGGCAATCGACACCATATTCAGCAACTTTCAGCGCGATACGGTAATCGAAGTGAATATCGGCAACCAGCGGAACGCTCACCTGCTGCTTGATCAGTTTGAACGCCTCGGCGGCATCCATGGTCGGTACAGAGACGCGAACAATGTCCGCGCCTACGCGTTCTAATGCTTTGATTTGATTGACCGTCGCTTCTACATCCGTAGTACGCGTATTGGTCATCGACTGGACGGCGATAGGCGCCCCATCGCCGACTGGCACGTTCCCAACGTAAATCCGTTTCGATTTTCTACGTTGAATAGGAGCCTGGTTATGCATGTAAAATCTCCCGCATTGCCCGTCTGTTACTGTGCTGCTGATTGTTCGGCATTAACGGTAAGACGCGCAACCTGGTTAGTTCTGATAAAGCGGCTCAGATCGACAGGTTTTCCTTGATACTGGATCTGTACCGCTGCCGGTGCGCCGATTTTAAGCTTGTAAGGTGCCTGGCCCGTTAGATTTAACGTGCCATCTTTACGTTGCAGGCCGCTGAACAGCTTTTTACCTGTCGCATCAGTCACTTCCAGCCAGCAATCCGCCGTGAAATTCATCACCAGCGCATTCGGATCAACGGCAGGTGCCGCCGTACCCGCCGGGTCAGTTGGCAGTGACGCCGCGGTGTTATCTGCCGGTGCCGTTGCCGCAGGGGCGGTATCAACATTGGCCTGTGAAGGTGATACGACCGCGTTTTGATCCTGGGCCTGGGTGGCTGGTGCGGTATTCGCCGTCGCTTCTGGCGTCGTCGCTGGCTCGGTTGCAGGCGTGCTGCTTGCTGCCGCCTGAGGTTCGCTGGAGGTCGCAGCTCCTTCGGTGCTCAGCGGCACGCTTTGCGCGCCGTTATTACCAGACTGATTGAGCTCAGCGGAGGACTGATCGGCCATCGTCGTGATCTCTTCCTGCTGCGCTTTGTGGTTTTGCCACCACCATGCGCCCGTCAGGCCGACAACCACGAACAGGACCAGCCAGGTAAAGCTCATCAGCCAGCCATCGCGTTTTTTACGACGTTTACCCAGAGAGAAGCTCTGCATCGGCGCAACTTTTGCCGCACGCACAGGCGCCTGCTTCTCCATCATCGGCAGTAATTCGTCTTCAGGGATATGAACCAGTTTGGCGTAAGAACGGATATAACCGCGCAGAAATGTTGAAGCCAGATCGGCGGGTGCCTTATCTTCTTCAATATCGCGAACGGTGGAAACCTTCAGGCACAGGCGTTCTGCAACGGCTTGCTGGCTGAGTCCGAGTTGTTCACGGGCGTTGCGAAGACGAACGCCAGTGGAGAGTGCTGCATTTTGATCGTGAGTGGCTTCAGTATTCATTCGCTACAACTACTGGTACGTGAAAATAAGGGTTCAGGTGCCGGTGAGTCACAATGCCACCCGCACCGCGAAACTTTAGGTCAGTTAACCTGGAACAAACAGTATAAGACTGTCGGGCCGCAGATGACAGCGCTGGCAGGCCTTCACGCTAAACTGTTGTTACGTCGTTACATACTGCCCGAAAGTCGTATGAAACGCACCGTAATTATTAATCAGTCATAATGATTGTGACTGAATATTCAGTAAATTAATGCTTCACGGCGCAAAAAACGCGCCGTGTATGCATAATAATCAAACGGTTTTGACCGCGATTGACTCACCCTGCATGCGCTTACGCAGCGTACGTTTTGTACGGTCAATAACGTCACCCGCCAGCTGACCACAGGCTGCGTCGATATCATCGCCACGCGTTTTACGAACGATGGTGGTGAAACCATACTCCATCAGCACTTTTGAGAAGCGATCGATACGGCTGTTCGAGCTACGGCCATACGGCGCGCCCGGGAACGGGTTCCATGGGATCAGGTTGATCTTACATGGCGTATCTTTCAGCAGTTCAGCCAGCTCATGTGCATGTTCGGTACCGTCGTTAACATGATCCAGCATCACGTATTCAATGGTCACGCGGCCCTGGTTGGCATTGGATTTCTCCAGGTAACGGCGCACGCCAGCCAGGAAGGTTTCGATATTGTACTTTTTGTTGATCGGCACAATTTCGTCACGGATGGCGTCGTTTGGCGCGTGAAGGGAGATGGCCAGCGCAACGTCAATCATGTCGCCCAGTTTGTCCAGCGCAGGCACAACGCCGGAAGTAGAGAGCGTAACGCGGCGCTTGGACAGACCAAAACCGAAATCGTCGAGCATAATTTCCATCGCCGGAACGACGTTGGTCAGGTTGAGCAGCGGTTCACCCATCCCCATCATCACCACGTTGGTGATTGGACGTGTACCGGTGACTTTCGCCGCGCCCACGATTTTCGCGGCACGCCAGACCTGGCCGATGATTTCCGACACGCGTAGGTTACGGTTAAAGCCCTGCTGCGCCGTAGAGCAGAATTTGCACTCCAGCGCACAGCCCACCTGAGAAGAGACGCACAGCGTGGCGCGATCGTCTTCCGGGATATACACGGTTTCAACGCGCTGATCGCCAACGGCAATGGCCCACTTGATGGTTCCATCTGAAGAGCGCTGCTCTTCCACCACTTCCGGTGCGCGGATTTCCGCCACTTCTTTAAGCTTATTGCGCAGCACTTTGTTGATGTCCGTCATGTCATCAAAGTTGTCGCTGCAATAGTGGTACATCCATTTCATGACCTGATCGGCACGAAATGGCTTCTCACCCATCTCTTTAAAGAACTCGCGCATCTGCTGACGGTTCAGGTCCAGCAGGTTAATTTTTCCATTTTTATTGGGAACCGCAGGAATGGCGACTTCGGAGGTATTCACTAATTCAGACATAATTTTTTCCGGCCTCGTTGTTACACGTTGTGGCCCTTGGTGGGTTGAAAAGAAACGCCCCGGTAAGCAGTCTGCTCGTCCGGGGCGTTGCATTGTACAAAGTCTGGCGCAGGGATGCCACGTTTGCACGCGGCATTTACGAAATTATTAGCGAGTGCGCGGGCACACTTCGCCTTCAGCGAAGAAGAACGCGATTTCGCGCGCAGCAGATTCAACAGAGTCGGAACCGTGGGTGCCGTTCTCGGTGAAGCTGTCTGCATAGTCGGCGCGCAGAGTACCTGCCAGCGCGTTGTCCGGGTTGGTTGCACCCAGCAGATCGCGGTGACGCTGTACCGCGTTTTCGCCTTCCAGTACGGATACCACGATTGGGCCAGAGGTCATGAACTCGACCAGACCATCAAAGAATGGGCGACCTTCGTGCTCAGCGTAGAAACCGCGAGCCTGCTCAACGGTCAGGTGCAGCATTTTGGTGCCAACGATCTTAAACCCTGCTGATTCAAAGCGAGCGAAGATGTTGCCAATAACGTTTTTTGCCACCGCGTTTGGTTTGATGATGGAAAAAGTACGTTCAATAGCCATTGATAACCTCTGTAAAATGTTCTGTTGTTTTTGCATACCTGAGTATGGTGTGGCGCGGATTATAAAGAGCAATAGCGCCATTGCCTATGGTTATGCATAACATTTTTTTAAAATGAGACGAAGATTAGCAACAGCTCGTATTTCGCATACCGTGTTGATGATGAAAACAGAGCGGACACTGCTTTTCATCAGACGTAAATGACCAGAAATGACGGTGGCACGTCAGGCAAACGGCTTCATATGCCGGTATGGTCACGCTTTTCCCTACCCCGTCTGTTTGCGTCACGTTTATCGCCGCATGCTGGCATACCGCTTCGCAGCCGCCGCACCCCGTACAGCGTCCGGTTTCCACGACCAGTTCAGCGTTCTCAAACCGAATCGCGTTTTCCGTACAACTCCGCCAGCACGCGCCGCACAGTACGCAGGATTCGGTATCGAGAGTTATCTCTGCCTCGCTAAACGCAGAAAACGCCCTGCGCAGTTCACGCTGACCGGGCACGACGCTACAGGCCTGGACATCCTCTCGGGGAACGTGCATCAGCACACGCCGGGCGGTATTAACCTCGTTGACGGGTATATATTTAAACGCCCACGCCGCTTCACCGCGTCGGCGAAGCGCCAGATTCAGCCGGGCAATCGCCAGCAACCAGTCAGGATTCTGCTCCGCGTCGATACTGATAAAACGAACGTGGTACTGCGCGTGCCACAGCAGAAGCTCATTCACCCCTGGCGCACGGTCAGTAAACGGCCCAACAAGCGTATCGCCACACAGAAAGCGTTTTCGCGGCGTGATGCCGGTGATGGCCTCAGCGGGGCAGACGAACAGGCAGTCACCGCATTCAATACAGCGGCTGTCATCAACCGAGACGCTTGAGTCGGTAAAAGAAAAAGCCTGCACAGGACAGACGTCCGCGCAGGCGAGGCAGGAAGCGTGGCGAAAACGGCGACGGACGCACGCATGCGTCACGTCCATCGCCGGGGCAAAGGTCAATCCGCCCATCAGCCAATACTGAAGAAAACGAAGCGCAGCATCAGCTCACCGACAATCAGCAATGCGCTTCCCAGCAGCATGGGAGATCGCGCCGCTTTCAGACCGCCCGCAGCAAAGCACAGCATACCCGCAACGGATACGCACCAGCTCAGCAGATGAACGGTTCGCAGTTGCTCCAGCATCTGTAGCGGTGCGTGAGGGAACGTCACCACAGTGTTGTCCATAGCCGTAATATCTGCCAGCCAGACGGGCTGCATCACCAGACGCACAAGCACCAGCAGCGTGATAATGACAACCGCCGCACGCACGGTAGTCTGGGAACGCGTCCCAACGGCCATGCAGGCTGAACCGATAATCCCCACCGAACCGAAAAACAGCACCAGCGTGTTAACGTGCTGCCATGTCACCACGGATGCGTGCATGTAGATCTGCGCCATGCAGAACACGTCGACTAAACCAACCAGACCTGCCACAACCAACAGTGGCTTCCAGCCTGGCTTTTTGACAAACATCAGCAGCGTTGCGAAGCCAAGCGCCGCAAGATAAAGACTGGCAAAGATAATCTCACGACTCAGCCAGGAGCTGGATACGTGGCGCAGCGCGTTAAGAGCATTAAGCGGATAGCCCATGTGCAGCGCGGAGGCGAGCAGCCCCAGACTCGCCAGCACAAACGCTCCGGCTGCCGGCAGCAGCGCGCTGCGTTGCGTGCTTCCGAACGCCAGCCACAGCGTAACGCCAACCGATCCTTGCAGGAACAGCGTAAAAATCAGCAGCGGTAACTCATGCATGACGTTTCCCCTCTTTCTCTGCGCCCTGATGCGCTTTGATCACCAGGTTTGGTTTGGTGATGGAGGAATCAGGCAGGCCTTTCACATCACAGACCGCACCATACTTCGCCCGCAGTTCATCAATCGGCCCGAATTTAATCGCTTCGAGTGGACAGGTTGCCACACAGACGGGCTGCTCTCCCTTCGCCTGGAGATCCACGCAGAAATCACATTTGGACATCTGCCCGGTCTGCTCGTTGAGCTGTGGCGCGCCGTAAGGGCAAGACCATGCGCAGTAGCCGCAGCCGACACACTTATCAGTATCAACGCGCACAATGCCGTCCCCCGGACGCTTATGCATCGCGGTGGTTGGACAGTTTTTGGTGCAGACAGGGTCTGCGCAGTGGTTACAGGAAATAGAGAGCGTGTAGGCAAAAACGTTGTTGCTGACGCCGCCCTGCCCGGTCGGGATAAAACTCCCGCCGTTGACTTCATAAACGCGACGGAAACGACGTCCGACCTCAAGGTTGTTTTTATCTTTGCACGCCACCTGGCATGCCTTGCAGCCCGAGCAGCGAGAAGAGTCGATATAAAAACCCAGCTGTTTGTCGCTCACCGGTGCGTAATGTTTAAACTGACTCATGCTTTAGCTACCTCCACCAGCATGGTTTGATGGGAATTCCCTTTCGCAAGCGCGGTAATACGGGCGGAACTGAGCACGTTCGCGCAGCCGCCTTTATCGATACCCTGCGCGTCCGGCTGCCACCAGGCGCCTGCCTGCATGGCCACCACGCCTGGAATGATGCGCGGCGTGACCTCCGCCGGGATCTCGCAAATGCCGCGCGCGTTATGAATACGCACGGTATCCCCCTGCGCAATGCCGCGCTTTTGCGCATCCTGCGGGTTGATCCACAGCTTTTGCTGCTGCGCCTCAATTAACCACGGGTTGGCGTACTGGGTGGAGTTAGCGCGGTTTTTCCCTTTCCAGGTGATCAGCTGGAGCGGGAAGGTTTTGACCAGCTCGTCTTCCGGCCCTTCATGGGCAGGCACGTAGTGCGACAGCGCCGGGATTTCCGGGTGCTGCATGTCGTACAGACGCTTCGAGAAGATCTCAATTTTTCCGGACGGCGTCGGGAACGGATGATTCTGCGGATCGCGAATGTTGTCTTCAAAGGCAACGTACGGCGCGCTTTTGAAAAGATGCTGACGCGTCTTCTGTAGCGTCGCGAAGTCCGGCAGGTTTTCATCCGGCATGGACAGCCGCGTCTGCTCCCAGATGTGCTCAATCCACGCTTTTTCGTCACGGCCCTCGCTGAACGCTGGCTCGACGCCAAGCTTAGCAGCGACCTCCCGCAGCCAGTCGTAGTCTGAACGGCGTTCAAATTCAGGTTCGATCAGCTTTTCTGACAGGATCAGATAGCTTGCCGTACCCCAGGTTTCGCCGATATTCCAGCGTTCCATGAAGCTGGTTTCCGGCAAAAGCAGGTCGGCGTATCTGGCGCTCGGCGTCATAAACAGATCGCTTGCGACGATAAACTCGATTTTCGACTCGTCTTCCAGTACACGGGTTGCCTGATGAAGATCCGGGTTCTGGTTAGCCAGATAATTGCCCGCCAGCGAGAACAGGATGCGGATATTGCTGTCCAGCTTCTCAGCATCCTTCAGGCCATCTTCCGCGGTTACCTTAGAAGCATCATCCGCGGCCTGCACCCAGTTCATGACCGAAATTTTGGCGTTGACCGGGTTGTCCGGCATCTCTGGCCCGGCCGCAAATTTGCGGTTTGCGCAGCCGCCATAGCCTGCTGCCCAGCCGCCTTTCACCCCGACGTTACCCGTTAGCGTGGCCAGTATCGTCGAGCCGCGCGCGGTGCGCTCGCCGCAGTTGTGACGCTGCGGTCCCCAGCCCTGGATCAGCGCGGCGGGTTTGGTGGTTGCGTAGTCACGCGCCAGCTGACGAATAGTTTGTGCAGGCACGTGGGTGATTTTCTCTGCCCACTCAGGCGTTTTCGCCACGCCATCCTTTGCACCGCTCAGGTAAGCCATCAGGGATTCATTGGCCGGAACGCCCTCTGGCATGGCGTCTTCGTCAAAGCCCAGGGTGTAGCGTTGAATAAAGTCGCGATCGTGCAGATTCTCCGTGACGATCACATACATCATCGCGTCCATCAGGGCGTTGTCCGTGGCAGGAAGCAATGGGATCCACTGATCGGCAAGGGAGGAAACCGTATCGGAATAGCGTGGGTCGACAACAATGAAGCGCGTGCCGTTTTGCTTCATCTTCTGGTAGAAGTGGTTGCTGTGCCCGAAGATGGTTTCCGTCGGGTTATGCCCCCAGAGAATGACCAGTTTGGTGTCCAGCAGCGTGTCCAGAGAGCTGCCGCTGGCGGCGGTGCCATAGGTATACGGCGTTGCCGCCGCCGTGTTACCCATACTGACCGAGTGATAGCTTTCGAGATAGCCGCCGGTTAAGTTGAGCAGACGACGAACCATTTTATCGCCGGAAAAGGTCCCGCCGGACACCGCGGTGCCCACATGAACATAGCGTGACGCAGCACCGTATTTTTGCGTAATAGTTTTTAATTGATTCGCAATGAGGGTGGTGGCTTCATCCCAGGTAATACGCTCGAATTTTCCTTCGCCACGTTTACCTACGCGTTTCATTGGATATTTCAGTCGATCGGGGTGATAAACAAATTTCCGATAAGCCCGACCACGAACGCAGGCGCGCATTACTGGCATCTGCGGATCCAGCGCGTTATCCGGACGCGTTGAAATTCGGGTCACAACGCCATCACTGACGTGAGCACGAATATCACACTTCCCGCCGCAGTCAAACGTACTACAGGTTTGCACCACTTTTTCTTCAGGCGTAGCGTCTGAAACCGCCGCGCCCTGTGCCTGTACTTTGCCGGTTTTGACGACAAACGGCAGGGCGGCGAGCGCCGACCCTGCCTGAATAAACTGACGCCGGGATATGGCGGGAATAAGCCCTTCTCCCTGATGTTTATTTTTTTTCATTGCTCGTTCCTTCAAATAAAAACGCATTCTCGTTTTTTTTCAGGAACGAATATTGATAATTATCAAGCTAACTCTTGAGGGGTAATACTTAGCGATCTAATTCAAAATTCACTGTCGCCGTTTGTCCTGTTTCATCTAATACAATTAATTGATATTCACCCGGCAAATATAATTGCAGTGAATAATTCTTCTGATGCCCGTCCAGCGGTTCGCCATTCAAAAACCACCATCGTTGTCCCTCCCCGCCGCTGGTTGAAACGTTGAGGGTCATATTTTTCTCACCCGGAAGACGTTTAATTACCGCCCCTTCTCTGACGCCTGACAACATCATCGGCGCCGCATTATGGTTATCCAGCGGAGGGCAAATAGCTGAACGGGCGGGGAGACGAGCAGCCCGTTTTTCAGCAGCAGGCAGCCAGGGCTCCAGCGGTAGCGGCCAGACATCCAGCACTTTCTCTGTCGCATCAGGACAATCCGCCGCAACGCGTTTGCCTTCTTTATCCAGCCAGACCGGGAAACGGATCCCGCGAATACCTTCCTGTTCCGGCAGCAGTAGCGTAGGCGGTTCACTGCCTTCCAGCAGCCAGGTTGACAGCCGACGCCGACAGTTTTCGCTCCCTTCAGGCAGGGACTGGCCCCCCGGCCAGCAAATCACGCCCCGTCCTACGCTTGCAGGACGCGGATCGCGCGGCAGGCGCGCTTCATCCACCATCGAGCGGGACTGAAGCATGTTATTGACCTGATTCAGGAGCGGTACCGCGCTGGCGAAACCAAACTGCCCGGCAACGGGCGTGCCGTCCGGGCGTCCGGTCCAGATTCCAATGACATACCGGGCATTCAGGCCGATGGCCCAGGCATCCCGGTAGCCATAGCTGGTGCCCGTTTTCCACGCCAGCGGCGCAACCTGGGGCAGCGCACTGTCCGGCAGGGGCTGTGCTTCATTTGCGAGAATGCGTCGAATGATCCACGCCGCCCCCTGCGATAACAGCGGACGTTCGATCAGCGGATCGCCCGGCTGTAAACGCAGCCGGCCCGCCTTACCCTGACGCGCAAAGGCGCTATAGGCGGCAGCGATATCAGCCAGGCGTGCGCCTGCGCCCCCCAGGATTAGAGAGAGGTTGGGCTGTGCCCCCGCAGGCAGAATGAGCGGTAATCCCGCGTTGCTCAGCATTCCGGCAAAACGTTTTGGGCCGTACGCTTCCAGAACCTGCACCGCAGGCAGGTTGAGGGAACGCACCAGGGCTTCGCTCATACTGACCGGCCCATGGAAGCCGCTGTCAAAGTTGCCGGGACGATAATCCCCCGTTTTTCTTGGCACATCCTGCAATAACGAAGCGGGATGGATCAGACCATCGTCCAGCGCCATGCCATAGATGAATGGCTTGAGGACCGATCCCGGCGATCGGATCGCATTGACCATATCCACGTGGCTGAAACGGCTGTCATCATTGATATCTACCGAGCCTACCCAGCCACGCACTTTCATGGATGTATGATCCACGACGATCATCGCCAGCGAACTGCGGGCAGGCAGGCGTGATTTCCAGTTCATTGCCAGCTCTTCAAGCTGTCGTTGCAAAGCTGCATCCAGCGTGGTGACTATTTTTGTGTCACGACTTTTACTCAGCATCATGCGGGAAAAGAGCGGCGCCAGCTGCGGCATCTGCCGGGGAGCCAGCCAGACCGGCTCTTCACGGGACTCTTTCACCTGCTTCTCAGACCAGACGCCCTGAGTCAGCATACGGTCGAGCACTTTGTTCCGCGCCGCTTCGGCACGTTCCGGCCAGCGATCCGGGCGCAGACGGCTGGGTGCCTGCGGCAGCACTGCCAGCAGCGCCGCGTCGGAATAGCTCAGCTGAGACGGCGGTTTGCCAAGGTAAGTCCAGCTTGCCGCGCCCACGCCCTGCAACGTGCCGCCAAACGGGGCACGGTTAAGATACAGCGTCAGAATTTCACGCTTGGAGAGATGCCACTCCAGCTGCATCGCCCGCCACAGCTGACGAATTTTACCGCCAAAGGTACGCGGATGCGGATCCAGCAGGCGCGCCACCTGCATGGTAAGCGTGCTCCCGCCGGAAACCACTCTCCCGGAGGTGAGATCCTGCCAGGCGGCACGCAGTACAGAAAGCGGATTGACGCCCGGGTGATCCCAGAACCAGCGATCTTCATACTGGATCAGCGCCTCAAGATAGCGTGGGGAAACCTCTTCAATGGTAACCGGATAGCGCCAGATGCCTTCGCTGTCGGCAAAACGCCACAGCGGAACACCCTGCTCATCCACCACCACTCGCGCTGGGTTGACCTCTTTCAGGGGCAACGGCCATACGCGGTCAGCGACGACAATCAGCCCCCCTGAAACGAGAAGCGCTCCCGCCAGCCACAGCCAGCGGGAGCGAATCAGGCGTGCTATCCGCATCTTACGGAACAACGATCAGCGGGCCACTGGCCGCCCCCGTTGCCCGCCACTGCGGAACGTACATGGACTCGACCATCGGAACAGGCACCTGGTAGGTTCCCGGCGTAACGGCACGGGCCAGGTAAACCAGCGTGACCGGCTGACCTTCATTGACCGGCACAGCGGCCACAAAGCGATCGTCGCGGAATTCCATGTGCTGAATATCAGACTGTTGCATCTGATTCAGCAGGTTTTGCACTTCACTGCCGCTGTCCTGCAAGCTGGCGCTGCTGCTCGCCAGATTCTGGTTTTCCAGCTCCAGACCTGCCGGGAGCAGATCCACCACCAGCGCATCCGGCACGTTCTGGCTGGCCTTCACCTCCAGCCATACCAGAACCAGTTCACCGCTCTTCAGAGAAGAGAGCGACTTGCTGCTGCCGTCTGTCGCCAGGATATGACGTTCAATCTGCAAGACATTAGAGGATGGCTGAGGCGCATACTCCGGATAGCCAGTAGTGTCCAGTCGTACCCACAGCGGCGTAGTGCCGGTATTCGTCACCTGCAAGGCATCAAGCTGGTCGCCGTTCAGGTTTTCTACCTGCGCTTTATCACTGCTCTGGGTCTGTTCAGAGAGGCTGGTCGTTGCCGTCCACGCGCCTGACAAGGTTTGCAGTGAACGTCCGGCCATGAACAGCGCATTGCTCTCCTGGGTAGACAGCCAGCGCTGGCTGAACGCGTCTTCAGATAACGCGTTCAGCAGCCTGTTTTGCGCATCCGGCAGCAGCTTGTACTCTTCCAGCAGGGAGAGCATCAGGGCATTATCACGCAGCTGGCTGCCGTAATCCGCCATCCAGTTTCGGCTGTCGTTACGGGGAGTTTTGAGAGCCAGATCCAGCGCCTGCTGGCTGCGCGGTGCATCCCCCATCAGTTTGAGTGCCATGCCCAGCTGCATCAAAGGAAGCCCGGAAGCAGCCTGAGCGTGGCGCTCCCAGATTTCACGCAGCGCACCGAGCGGCGCTTTTTGCTGACGAGCCAGCACCAGCGAAGCGTACGCCTGAACAGCAAATTTGCTGGCCTGGGTGTCGTCGCTGTAGCGGATGGACATCATCCCCGGATCCTGTAAATAGCGCAACAGTCGGCTGTTGGCGTTATTCACTGCCTCGGCAGGCACGCTGTAACCCTGCTCCCCTGCCCGCACCAGGAAGTCCGTGACATAGGCGGTCAGCCAGTACTCTTCCGGGCCGTTTTTATCCCACAAGGCAAAACCGCCATCGTCACGCTGCATTTGCAGCAGACGGGAGATCCCGATATCAATGGCCGCACGGCGTTTATCGTCGGTATCGCCTTTAATACCCAGTGCCTTAAGTTGTGCCGCGTTGGTGAAAAGCGACGGGAACAGGCCGCTGGTGGTCTGCTCAAGACATCCGTATGGATAGGCCTGAAGTTCACGAATGTAGCGCGCCAGATTTAAAGGTGGTTTACCGCTGAGCAACAGCTGCCCCTGTAGCGTGGCAGGCGAGAAACCGTTGATATGCTGTGCTGGTGCAATCCAGGATTCGCTAGGGTTCAGCATCGTGCCCGTATTCACCGTTTGCGCCGGGAATGCGGGACGCACGCCAATTTTCCAGCTCTTCTGCTGCGGCGCAAACGTCTCACCAGGGAGCTGAAGCCCCGACACCTGAGCAGTCACTTCACCATCACCATAGCCTTCCAGGGCGCGCACCGGAATAAACAGGGTGCTACGTGCGCCAGGCGGCAGCTTAACCGGCTCTGGCTGAGCACCTTCGAGCGACAACTTACCGGTTGCGGTTAACGCAATGTTCAGCGTTTGCGGCTGGTCCGTCAGGTTAGTCAGGTCCAGCGTCAGGCGAGAGTTATCGCCACTTGCGAGGAATCGCGGCGTATTAAGCTCGGTGATAATCGGAGCCGCCACAATGATTTTGCTTTCGCTGCTGCCGAAATCGTCTTCCGTCCAGGCCTGCGCCATCAGACGCAGTTCGCCGTTGAAATCGCCAATCGGCAGCGTGATGGTGCCTTCGCCGTTGGCATCAAGCGTAACCGGCTGCGCCTGCTGGGCAATTATGGTGACATGGTTCACCGGTGGCTTACCGCCGCGTTTCAGTTCATCGCCGTCTCCGCCAAAGCGCAGTGCGGCCAGACGTCCCTGACCTTCAATCACCTGGCCGTAAACATCATAGATGTCCGCGCCATAACGCTTCTGACCGAAGAAAGCTTCCCACGGATCCGGCGTGACGTAGTCGGTAATGTTCAGCACGCCGCTATCGACAGCCGAGACCAGCACGTTCACCTTCTGTGGCACAGCCCCCTCTTTTACGCTGGCTTTCACTTTCACAGAAAGCGTCTGGTTCGGACGCATTTTTTGCGGGTTATCCAGTGCGATGGCCAGGCGACGATTTTCGTCCCCCATTGGCAGATGCAGCAGGCCAACCGCCCGTTTTGGCGTGGCGGATTTGGATTTATCGCCAGGACGAACCACCAGCGTGCTGAGGTAGAGATCGTGACGTTTCCAGTCCTTGTCCACCGGAATGGCGAGATCCAGACCGTTTGCTGGCACGTCGATCTCTTTCCACCACAGCGGTCCTTCGCTGGATTCGATCATTGCATAGCCCTTGCCTGCGGCCGGCGCTGCAATATGCAGGTTGATGGTATCGCCTGGCTGATAGGATGGCTTGTCCAGTTTCAGCGTCACACGATCCGGGCGAGCAGCGCCCGTGCCATCGCTGTTATCCTGCCAGCTGTACCCCGCCCAGAAGCGCACGCTGCTGACCATGTCATCAGGGGCTTTCACTTCCAGACGGTATGAGCCCCACTCCACCGGGAAGGTGACTTTACCGGTTTCATCGGCCTTGAGGTTTAGCTCCTGCTCGCCCTCAACCAGATCTTTTTGATCAAACTGGGACTGCCAGCCCTCACTCTCGGACCAGTTCCAGAAGTAGTCGCGACGCTCACGGATCAGACGCACCTGCAAACCAGATACCGCTTTTTTCGTCCCGCTGGCATCGGCATAGACGATGTCAAAGCTGGCGTTGCCGTTTTCATCGACAATCGGCTGATTGACGGTGGTATCGGTACGGTAGTCGTAAACGGCCTTGCTGGCGAACTGTGGGCGGATCCCCGGAAGTTCAGCCGCAGGCCAGATAGCCTGCTCGGCGCGTCGCGTTACCGGACGCCCACCTGATTCCAGCAGGCTGGCCTGCAAAATCAGTTGCAGCGGCGAGTGCGCCTCTTTCCACTGGCTTTCGGTGGTAACCTGCCCACGCCCCTGTTCGTCCAGCGTAAGCTGCACTTCATCCAGGCTGCGGCTCAGGTTCTCCTCGGCAATATCACCGAACTGGAAGCCAGGCAGCGCAGGCACCGCGTCACGTAGCGGACGCAGGAAAAGCTGGCCTTGCAGAGAATTACCGTTAGCCGGCGCGCCATACAGGTAATAGCCAGCAACGTTAAAGTCGACATTATCCTGCGGGGAAACCGGCGTTTTTTGCCCGGTCAGATTCAGCGCCATACGCTCAGGCATAAAATCTTCGACGTGGAAATCCCACATGCGCTGCTGGTTATCGCCCGTATTCGCGCGAATATGCCACATGCCGGTCTGGGCGCCGCTATCGAGCGGATAGTTGAAGCGATAAAGGCCGTTCTCAGGTTGCACAACGACCGTACGCGCCACCTGTCCGTCCGGGCGCAGCACGTCAAGTTTTACCGGCTGATCGGGAAGCGGTTTGCCATCGCTGTCGCGAAGCAGGCCGTTCAGGATCACCGTTTCACCCGGACGATAGAGATCGCGCGGGCCAAACATAAAGAACTGTTTGCTGTAACCCGGGTTACCGGCGATATCAAACTCCGCCAGATCCAGCGCCGGAAGTTTGAGGTCGAGAAGCGTCGTCTGGCCATCTTTACTGGCCAGGATCAGCGCGGCTTCTTTATCGGTTTCCAGTTTCGCATGACCATCGGCGTCGCTGTTCGCCTCGGCCAGGGTCTGCCCTTTATCGTTCAGAAGGGTAATGGCCACACCTGACTGCGCCGCACCGTTTTCAAGACTCTGGGTGAAGATGTCCAGGCGGTTATGATAACGGTGAGCGGACAGCCCAATATCACTTAAGGTAAAGAGCGTCGCGGCGTTACTGTAGTTATAGTGACCAGCCTGATTCATCACGGCGATATACACGCCAGACTGCTGGAGCGGCTTAATATCTTTGAGCGGCAGGAGCAGTTTTTCACGCGTATTGCGCGCCGGGTTGAGGTCGAAACGGCCGGTGTAGACCAGTTCCGCCATCTTCAGCAGGTTGTCAGATTCCCAGTTGGTCAGCGAGTTACGGTACTCCCACTGGCTGACAAACGAGGCCAGCGACTCCGGCTTCACGCGATAGAAGTTCACATCCACATTGTTGACGTTGAGCGCCATCACCGGCAATCCTTCCACCAC
Source organism: Enterobacter sp. YSU (assembly GCF_016082135.1). NCBI lineage: Bacteria > Pseudomonadati > Pseudomonadota > Gammaproteobacteria > Enterobacterales > Enterobacteriaceae > Enterobacter > Enterobacter sp. YSU. The sequence continues at coordinate 3,063,465 of NZ_CP059487.1, read as the reverse complement.
CTTACCCGGCAGCAGCGATCCGCGGCTGGCGAATCCGACCGTCGGTTCAACATCCCGGGTGGTGATCGCTTTTTCATAGTCGATGCCGAATGTCGCTTTGTTCAGCGCCAGCAAATTACGTTCGACGGTGACGACCAGATTACGATTCGGCTCCAGATGGCGCAGGCGCAGCTCTTTCAGATTGGGGGCCAGTTCCCAGGCGCCGTCCACTTTGCCGCTTTTTTTATCCACCACATGCACCGTTTTCGCAAAATCCTGGCTGGGATCCAGCGGTACAGAGAAGGTCAGAACCAGCGTCGCAGCGCCGTCGAGTTGCACTTCAGAGGCATCCAGCAGCGTCAACGCCTTGCCCTGACTCTGCGCGGCCAGCTTAGCCAGCTTTTCAGGATCCGGTTTTGCCGGGGTTTTCTGTTCTGATGCAGTAGACGCTGCGGGGGCAGCGGCCTGAGGTTTGTCGTCGCTGTTATCACAGCCGACAAGCGTAAAGGTGGTGAGCAGCGCGAGAGAGATCGCAGCTAAGCGAAACGGTTTCATCCTGTGTCCCTGGCCTGAGGGGCCTGTTGGTCATCGTCCGGATAAGTATTATCCGCAAGTTTCGTTAATACAAAAAGTCCAATTTTATAATCTGGAAAGCACCTCGCAGAATGGCATCACGCAGCCAAACCGTGATGGAACGGCGATCACAGCGCATAACGTAACATGTTACCTTTCGCGTCATTTGTTTTTAAAACAAGAAGATAGCTGGATAAGCTCGCATCAGGCCTGCTAGTTTTATGACCATGACGCACCCCGAGTGCGCGGTTCAATAAGAGAGAAAGCCATGAAACGAGCCGTGAACGCCCTACAAAATTTCGGAAAATCATTGTACGGACCTGTACTTATCTTACCCATCGTCGGCCTGTTTATCGCCTTCGGGAATGTACTGGGTAACGGCAATCTGGCCGAGTACCTGCCGTTTCTCGGCCACCCGCTGATCCAGAGTGTCGGCCAGCTGATCGCCAAATCTGCCGTGTCGGTGCTGGTCAACCTGGCGCTGGTGTTTGCCGTCGGGATCCCCATTGGACTGGCAACACGAGACAAAGGCTACGCGGCGCTGATTGGGCTGGTGACCTTTATCGTATTCATTAACGCGATGAACGTGACGTTACAGCTTCAGGGAGAACTGGCCCCTGCGGAACAGATGAAAGCCGCCGGACAAAGCATGGTGCTGGGCGTCCAGGTGCTGGAGATGGGCGTTTTCGCCGGGATCCTGACCGGGGCGCTCTCCGGTTATCTGTACAACAAATATTCCGGTGTCCAGTTTAACGGCGCGATGGCGATTTACTCCGGCCACTGCTTTGTCGCGATTGTGATGCTGCCTGTCTCTATGCTGCTCGGCGTGGTCATGAGCGAACTCTGGCCGTACGCACAGCATGGAATAAGCGCTTTGGCGCTGGCGATCAAAGGGTCCGGTCCGTTTGGCGTGGCGATCTACGGTTTCCTTGAACGCATTCTGGTGCCGACGGGCCTGCATCATCTGGTCTATACGCCGTTCCTGTATACCGAACTGGGCGGTACGCAGGAGGTGTGTGGCGCAACCTATCAGGGCGCGCGCAATATCTACTTCGCCGAGATGGCCTGCCCGGACGTGAAGCAGCTCAGCAGTACCGTGGTGTGGGATGCGCGCGGCATCAGCAAGATGTTCGGCCTTCCTGCCGCCGCGCTGGCGATGTACATGACCGCGAAGCCAGAGCGTAAAGCGATTGCGAAAGCGATTCTGATCCCGGCGGCGCTGACCTCGCTGCTGGTCGGCGTAACCGAGCCGATTGAATTCTCCTTCCTGTTCGTCGCCCCGCTGCTGTTCGTGGTGCATGCGGTGCTGACCGGCATCGGCATGATGCTGTTCTCGCTGTTTGGCGTTCACGCCATCGGCGCCAACGGGATTATCGATTTCATCCTCTACAACCTGCCGCTCGGCACGGAGAAGTCCAACTGGCCCATGTACATCGTGGTCGGGCTGATTATGTTCGCCCTTTATTTCGTGGTATTCCGCTTCCTGATCCTGCGCTTCAACATGAAAACGCCGGGCCGTGAGGATGAGGACCAGGAGACGCGCCTTTACAGCAAGCAGGAGTACCAGGCGAAGGGCAATAACGACAGGCTGGGCGAATCCATCGTGGTGGGTCTGGGCGGTCGGGAAAACATAGAGGTGGTAGATAACTGCTACACCCGCTTACGCGTCACGGTGAAGGACGTCGCCATCATCGACGAACCGCGCCTGAAAGCGACCGGCGCGAAAGGGATAATCAAACAAGGTAACAACGTTCAGGTGGTCTACGGGCTGCATGTCAAAAAAATGCGAGAAGCCGTTGAGACGTTTCTCTGAAAGGAGCTAAAGATGTTTACACCCCCATTTATTCTGTCGATTGCCGGCGGCGGTAGCACCTACACGCCAGGTATTGTGAAAAGCCTGATGGTACGTCTGCATGATTTCCCTCTGGCAGAGATCCGCCTGTATGACATTGACGAGGCGCGCCAGAACACCATTGCGCCCGTGGTGGAGAAGGTTATTCGCGACCACAGCCAGAGCATCAAATTCACCGTCACCAGCGACCCGGAAGTGGCCTTCAGCGGCGCGCATTTTGTTTTTGCCCAGATGCGCGTCGGACAGTACAAAATGCGCGAGCAGGATGAAAAGATCCCGCTGCGCCACGGGGTGGTCGGCCAGGAAACCTGCGGACCCGGCGGGCTGGCATATGGCCTGCGTACTATCCTGCCGATGGTAGAGCTGATCGATCGGGTGGAACGCTACGCGCACGAAAAGGCGTGGATCGTGAACTACTCCAACCCGGCGGCGATTGTAGCTGAGGGCGTGCGTCGCCTGCGCCCCAACGCACGCGTGCTGAACATCTGCGATATGCCGGTTGCCGCGATGCGCAATATGGGCGCCATTCTGGGCGTGGATCGCCATAAACTGGAGGTGGACTATTTTGGCCTCAACCATTTCGGCTGGTTTACCCGCGTGCGGGTGGACGGCGAGGACAAGCTGCCGGAGCTGCGTAAACATATCGCGAAGTTTGGCCTGCTGACGGAAGATGCCGCGAAAACCGACCCGCAGCACTCGGATCCGTCGTGGGTGAAAACCTGGCGCAACATCAAGCCGATTATGGATAACTTCCCGGAGTACCTGCCGAACCCGTATCTACAGTACTACCTGATGCCAAACCAGATTGTGGAGCATCAGAACCCTGACTATACCCGCGCCAACGAAGTGATGAACGGGCGTGAGAAAAAGCTGTTTGCCGCCGCCGAAGAGTACCAGTGCACCGGAATTTTACCGGACGCCTTCCACGTAGGTGTTCACGGCGAATTTATCGTCGATGTCGCCTGCTCACTGGCGTTCAACCTGCGCCAACGCCATCTGGTGATGGTGGAAAACCGCGGGGCGATTACCAACCTGCCGTACGATGCGGTGGTGGAAGTGCCTGCCTATATCACCTCCGAAGGGCCGGAGCCTGTCCGCGTGGGTCAGGTACCGCTGTTCCACCAGACGCTCCTGCAACAGCAGCTGGCCTCTGAACAGCTGCTGGTTGAGGCAACCATCGAAGGCAGCTACGAGAAAGCGTTGCAGGCGTTCACTCTGAACCGCACCGTGCCGACCATGGAGCACGCGAAAGCGATTCTGGATGAGATGATCGAAGCCAACCGCGACTACTGGCCTGCGCTGCAAAAGGCCTGGCAGGACGGTGAAGCGGTGAAAAAATAGGGGCTTGCTCGCGAGTTGAACGTGGTTAGCTTGTCGGTGTCAGAAAAAACACCGACAATCCTTTTTTACGGAAAAGAATGGAGGCAACCATGTCCACCTCATATTTTGTCGCTGCCGACTGGCTGATTGAGCACGGCGACGACCCGGAAGTTCAGATTATCGACGCGCGCATGGCCCCTCCGGGCCAGGAGCATCGTGACGTTCCCGCTGAATACCGTGCAGGGCACCTGCCTGGCGCGGTATTTTTTGATATCGAAGCCCTCTCCGATCACACCTCTCCCCTGCCGCACATGCTGCCTCGCCCGGAAGCGTTTTCCGTGGCGATGCGCGAGCTGGGCATCAGCAAAGATAAACATCTTGTTGTTTACGATGAAGGTAATCTGTTTTCCGCGCCGCGAGCGTGGTGGATGCTGAAAAACTTCGGCGTGGAAAAGGTATCGATTCTGGCGGGCGGACTTGCAGGCTGGAAGCGCGACGAACTACCGCTTCAGCAGGGTGACGTCACGCTGCCGGAAGGGGAATTTGATGCCACGTTTGACGCTAACGTGGTCAAGCGCCTGACCGATGTGCTGGTCGTGAGCCACGAAAACACGGCGCAAATCGTCGATGCGCGTCCCGCTCCACGTTTCAACGCAGAAGCGGACGAGCCGCGTCCGGGACTGAAACGCGGACATATCCCGGGGGCGCTGAACGTACCGTGGGGCGATCTGGTGTTTGAAGGCGAGCTGAAAACCACCGATGAATTGCGTGCCATTTTTGAACGTCAGGGCGTGGATTTGCATCGTCCGGTTATTGCCAGCTGCGGCTCCGGCGTGACGGCCTGCGTGGTGATCCTGGCGCTGGCAACCCTTGGCGCGAATGACGTGACTCTGTACGACGGCGCCTGGAGTGAATGGGGTGCACGGGACGATCTGCCGGTTGAACCGGCGAAATAATGGATAACCGCCTGGCAACGCTGTTAACGCGCGGATCGTCGCTGACCCGCGCGGAGTATCGCGTCCTCGCCCACCTCACTGAGCATCCATTGCTGGTGGGCAACATCACGGTGCGCGAGCTGGCGCAGGCGACATTTGTCTCTACCGCGACGATTATGCGGCTGTGTCAGAAACTGGGGTTTAGCGGCTTTAGCGAGTTTATCTGGCACTGCAAGCAGCTGCTTTCTGACACGCCGCATATCACCGTACAGCCTGAGCAACATGCGGAAATGCCCGCGCTTTTTACCCGGTTCGTTGCCAACTATCAGCAGACCTTCCAGTGGGTCACTCAGGACAAACGCCAGCAGTTTGCCAGCCTGCTGCGCCAGAAAGAGAGCTTCTTTCTCTACGGCGCCGGGTTTTCGTACCTTTTTGCCGAGTACCTGACCAAGAAGTTGCAGGTGCTGGGAAAAACGGCGTTCATCTCCGGACCGGGGGACAGCCGGAATATTTTCCTCAGCAACGCCGCGCGCTATCAGGTGTTTATTGCCGTTTCGCGCAGCGGCGAAACGGAGCAGGTACTGGATAAAGCGCGGATCGCCAAAAACGTCGGCATGACCATCGTCGCGTTTACCCGCGCGTCGGCCAATACGCTGGCGGGTATGGCGGACGTGCATTTTGCCCTCTATGACGAAGCGGTACATTTCGCCGCCGAAGCCGCAGGGGTGACGTCGTTTGAGTCGAATCTGGTGCTGCTGATGGATTTACTGCTGCTTGAAGCAACGGGGTGAAGATCACCCCGCCGTAATCAGATAATGCGGTTGGTCTTGAGATCGCGCAGGAAGCCGCCCCAGCGACGCTCGTAGAACGGGGTGATGTGCTCGGTAATAAAGTGGCTGATCCCCTTCTCACCTTTCTTCACCTGACAGATATCAATCGGCTCATCGCCCGGCAGGGTGTCGGTTGCTACGCTTCCCGCCGCCTGGATGATCTCGTCGATATCGCCGTCGGCCTCAATCCCTATCAGCAGAACAGGTTTTTCGTCAGCGCTCTCTTTGATGGAGCAGAGGAACGCGCGTTTTACCGGCTTGATAGTTTTAAACAGCGTGGTCAGGGAGTCAATCATCTGCGCGGGCGGCTCGGCCACTTCAGACAGCAGCAGCGTTTCGCCCCCTTCCAGCACCTCCTGAGTGCTGAGCGGGTTGCCCTCGTCACCAATCAGGTGGCTGATTTCGCGCGGAGTAAACTCTTTCCCGGTCGGCAGTTTGGCGTTGAGGAACAGCGTCTGCCCCAGGGTCATTTCGAACAACGTGCGCACCGGCATCACCACGAACGCCTGTTCGTCTTCTACCGCTTCCTGCAAGGCCTCGAGCGAAGTAAAGAACGGGATCACCGAGGTGCCGTCGTCTTTCTCCCAGTGCAGCAGATCCAGCGCGCTGTCTTCGACAACCTGCTCCCCTTCCGCCGCGGTGCCCGGCACCCAGACGGTGGATTCCAGCAGCGTGCGGAAAAAGGCCGGACGGTGGGCGGGTTCGGTCGCCGCCTGCTCCAGCAGGGTTTCTAATTCGTTTTTGGTTTCTGACATAGTTTGGCTACTTCAAAAAACGCCGGGTGGCGCTTCGCTGACCCGGCCTACAAAACCGTAGGCCCGTGCAAGCGCAGCGCCGCCGGGCAATACGATGACTCCGAAGGCGCGCGTAAGCGTAGCGCTACCCGGCAAAAAAGATCACTCAGCCGTCAGCAGGTTCGCCACGGTACGCACGCCCAGACCGGTCGCACCCGCAGACCACTGCTCAACCGCCGCTTTACGGTAGGTTGCGGAGCAGTCAATGTGCAGCCAGCCTTCATGGTAGTTCTCAACGAAGTGAGACAGGAAGCCTGCTGCGGTGCTTGCCCCCGCCGGGTACGCCGCGCTCGCGGTGTTGTTCAGCTCGGCGAAGTTGGACGGCAGCTGGCTGCGGTGGAACTCGGCCAGCGGCAGACGCCAGAACGGTTCGTTTTCCGCCGCCGCGCTGGCCAGCAGGCGAGCGGCCAGCTTGTCGTCGAAGCTGAACAGGGCGTGATAGTCGTTACCCAGCGCCGTTTTCGCCGCGCCGGTCAGGGTTGCCATGTCGATAATCAGCTCCGGCTTCTGCGCAGAGGCGTCGATCAGGCCATCGGCCAGCACCAGACGGCCTTCGGCGTCGGTGTTCATCACCTCAACGTTTTTACCGTTGCGGTAGCGAATGATGTCGCCCAGCTTGAAGGCGTTGCCGCTCACCATGTTGTCCGCGCAGCACAGGTAGAGCTTCACGCGCTTGTTCAGGCCACGGGTGATGGCGAACGCCAGCGCGCCGGTAATGGTGGCCGCACCGCCCATGTCGGACTTCATGGAATCCATAAACGCGCTCTGCTTCAGGCTGTAGCCGCCGGTGTCGAAAGTGATGCCTTTTCCGACCAGACAGGCAAAGACCGGCGCTTCTTTATCGCCGGTTGGGTTGTAATCCAGCGCCAGCAGGACCGGAGGACGCTCGGAGCCACGGCCCACGGTGTGAATGCCCATGTAGTTTTGCTCGCGCAGGTCTTCACCTTTGGTGATGCGGTAAGACATCTTGTCGCCCGCTACGCCGCACAGCAGGTCAACCGCGCGCTGCGCCAGCTGCTCAGGGCCTAACTCTTCCGCCGGGGCGTTGATGGTGTCGCGCACCCAGTCGATGATTTGCAGGCGGCTTTCCAGCTCTTTCTGACCGGCTTCGTCGAGGTTCGCCCACTCGATTTTGCGGGTGCCTTTCGGGCCTTTGTAGCCTGCCCAGAACGCCCAGCTGCGGTCGGTGTCCCAGCTTTCGCCTTCCAGCGACACATGCTTAATGCCAAGGCCGTCAATTTTACGCGCGGCGCGCTGGATCAGGCCCAAATCATCATTGCCCGTCAGGTGCAGGGTAATACCGTCGTTGTTGATGCTGTAGGTGGCTTTTTCGCCCCAGCGTGCGTCGGCTGGCTGCGTGGAGAGCGTAATCTTCATCGCTTCGGTCATTTTATTTATCCTTATTAGCAACTAGCAAACGGGCCGCCTGAAGGCAGCCCGTTTATGTTATCTATTCTGCTTCATCTAACCAGACTAACAGAATCGCCTCCAGAATTTTTTCATTGGATGCGTTTGGATCGTCGTCAAAATCTTCCAGATCGCAAATCCACTGATGCATATCGGTGAATCGTACGGTCTTCGGATCGAGATCCGGGTTCGCGTCGTAGAGCGCCTCGCCGATTTCACGGCTGTCTGTCCACTTCAGTCCCATATCAATGCTCGCGTGCGTGGTTGATGGTGTAACGTGGGAACTCCACGACCAGATCTTCATCGGTCACCGCGGCCTGGCAGCTTAAGCGGCTGTCGGGCTCCAGACCCCATGCTTTGTCCAGCATGTCGTCTTCGTCTTCGGTGCTCTCTGCAAGAGAGTCGAAACCTTCACGCACGATGCAGTGGCACGTTGTGCAGGCACAGGATTTTTCACAGGCGTGTTCCACTTCGATACCTGCACGCAGGGCTACATCGAGAATGGTTTCACCGGTCTTCGCTTCCAGAACAGCGCCATCCGGACAGAGATCCGCATGAGGCAAAATTACAATTTTTGGCATATTAAACCTCGTCCACGGACTGGCCTTTCAGCGCGACGCGGACAGATTTGTCCATGCGGCGAGCAGCGAAGTCCTGGGTTTGTTTATCAACGTTTTTAATGGCTTCTTCTATTGCGTCAGCGTCATTGCCTTCGGCGACTGCGCTTAAGCGCGCGGCAGCATCGTCAATCACCTGGCGCTCAGCGGCGCTTAACAGCGCGGCATCGGCAGCGAGCGCGCCGTTCAGGCTTTCCAGCACGCGTGCGGCTTCCACTTTTTGTTCGGCCAGCATACGCGCCTTCACATCCTGCTCGGCGTAGCTCATTGAGTCCTGAATCATGGAGGCGATTTCGCCATCGGTCAGGCCGTAGGACGGCTTCACCTGGATGGACGATTCCACGCCGGTCGATTTTTCCATCGCCGTGACGCTCAGCAGGCCGTCCGCATCCACCTGGAAGGTAACGCGAATATGCGCCCCGCCCGCCGGCAGCGCCGGAATTCCGCGCAGCGCAAAGCGCGCCAGAGAGCGGCAGTCCTGCACCAGCTCGCGCTCGCCCTGCATCACGTGGATGGACATCGCGGTCTGGCCGTCTTTGAAGGTAGTAAACTCCTGCGCGCGCGCCACCGGAATGGTGGTGTTACGCGGAATGACTTTCTCCACCAGGCCGCCCATGGTTTCTAAACCCAGAGACAGCGGGATGACGTCCAGCAGCAGCATTTCGCTGTCCGGCTTGTTGCCGACCAGGATATCGGCCTGGATAGCGGCGCCCACGGCAACCACTTTGTCCGGGTCGATAGAGGTCAGCGGCGTGCGGCCAAAGAATTCGCCCACGCGCTCGCGCACCAGCGGCACGCGGGTTGAGCCGCCAACCATGACCACTTCCAGCACCTCGCTGGCCTCCACGCCCGCATCTTTCAATGCGCGACGGCAGGCCAGCAGGGTACGCTTAACCAGAGGCGCGATCAGTTCGCTGAACTGATTGCGGGTGATCTCACCCTGCCAGCCCGCAACGTTAACCGTGACCGATTGCGCGTCGCTCAGGGCGATTTTGGCGTCGATGGCCGCATCCAGCAGTTCACGCTGTACGCGCGCATCGCTGCGATCGCTGATGCCCGCCTGCTCGCGGATGTAGTCTGCCAGCAGATGGTCGAAGTCATCGCCGCCGAGCGCGGAATCCCCGCCGGTCGCCAGCACTTCGAACACGCCGCGGCTCAGGCGCAGGATTGAGATATCAAACGTCCCGCCGCCGAGATCGTAAACCGCAATCACCCCTTCCTGACCGGAATCGAGGCCGTAGGCAATGGCCGCCGCCGTCGGTTCGTTCAGCAGACGCAGCACATGCAGGCCCGCCAGACGCGCGGCGTCTTTGGTGCCCTGACGCTGTGCATCGTCGAAGTAGGCCGGAACGGTGATTACCACGCCGTCGAGATCGCCGCCGAGCGTCGCCGTGGCGCGCGCCGCCAGCGCTTTGAGGATGTCAGCGGAAACGCGAATCGGGTTCAGCAGACCGGCAGACGTCGCGATCATCGGCAGGCCGTTTTCGCTGGCCTGTAGCTGATACGGCAGATGCGGGTAACGGGTCTGGATATCAGCCAGCGAGCGGCCCATCATGCGCTTAACCGAGCTGATGGTGTTGGCCGGATCGCGCGCGGCGTTGGTGCGGGCATCAAACCCGACCGCGTGACCCTGCTGCTGGTAGTGGACCACGGAAGGCAGCAGATGGCGGCCCTGCTCGTCAGCCAGCGTTTCCGCCTGGCCGCTGCGCACGGTCGCCACGAGGGAATTGGTGGTGCCCAGGTCAATACCGACCGCCAGACGACGCTGGTGCGGTGCGGCGCTTAAGCCTGGCTCACTAATTTGTAATAAGGCCATAATTGCTTCCGAAATTAAAAATCGAGCAGCTTTTCTTCGAGTTGTTCAGCACTGCTTCGCAGTTTATCGAGAAAACGGAGTTTGCGCACAGTGTCTGCCGCCACGTCCCAGGTCTCGTTGTTCAGTTGCTCCACCATCTGCTGATGGCGGGTATCGAACATGCCCTTTACGCGCGTGATAAAGCTTTCCAGGCGCGCTTCGTCTTTAGCCTGTTCAATTTCATCCAGCTCTTCGCGCAGCTCCAGCTGTTCCATCAGAAAGGCGGTGTCGCGCACGGTATGCTGTTCGCTCGCCAGATCGAAACCGTGGAGCGAGAGCAGATATTCTGCACGCGCCAGCGGATGACGCAGCGTTTGCCAGGCCTGGTTGATGGTTGCGGAGTGTGATACCGCAGCCAGCTGCTCTGCCTGCGTCCCGCTGGCGAATTTATCCGGATGGTACTGACGCTGGAGATCCTGAAAACGGACCGTCAGCGCCTGGAGATCGATCGGGTATTGAGCGGGTAGTCCGAAGAGAGTGAAGTAATCCATAACAATCTCAGGGGTAGCCTGTTAGAACAAACCCCACGCGTAGCAAAGCCACGGTGGGGTTTCGGATGACGCGCGGTTAAACGTGGAAGCTTTCGCCGCAACCACACTCGTCTTTGACGTTCGGATTCGTGAATTTGAACCCTTCGTTCAGGCCTTCTTTTACGAAGTCCAGCTGAGTGCCGTTGAGGAATTGCAGGCTTTTGCCATCGACCACCACCTTCACGCCCTTGTCTTCAAACACGGTGTCATCAGACGCCGGTTCGTCAACAAACTCCAGTACGTAAGCCATACCAGAACAGCCGGAGGTACGTACGCCCAGTCGCAGGCCAAAGCCTTTACCACGGTTCGCCAGAAAAGAGCTTACTCGCGCGGCAGCGCTGTCGCTAAGGGTAATCGACATACTCAAACCTCAATTATTTTGCTTCACGTTTGCTTTTGTAATCCGCAATGGCGGCTTTGATCGCGTCTTCTGCCAGAATTGAGCAGTGAATTTTCACCGGCGGCAGTTCGAGTTCTTCAGCAATATCCGTGTTCTTGATTGCCTGTGCTTCGTCCAGAGACTTGCCCTTCACCCATTCGGTGACCAGGGAGCTGGACGCGATAGCTGAACCGCAGCCGTAGGTCTTGAAGCGCGCGTCTTCAATGATACCTTCATTGTTGACTTTAATCTGCAACTTCATCACGTCGCCACATGCCGGTGCACCGACCATGCCGCTACCGACAGATTCATCGCTGTTGTCAAAAGAGCCAACGTTGCGCGGGTTCTCGTAATGATCGATAACTTTTTCGCTGTATGCCATGATTGAATTCTCCTTATGTACCGATTAGTGATGTGACCATTCAATGCTGTTCAGATCCACGCCCTGCTTGAACATTTCCCACAGTGGAGAAAGGTCGCGCAGACGGCCAATGGAGTTACGAACCAGTTTGATGGTGTAGTCAATCTCTTCTTCGGTAGTAAAACGACCTAAAGAGAAACGGATAGAGCTGTGTGCCAGCTCGTCAGTCATACCCAGCGCGCGCAGCACGTAGGATGGCTCCAGGCTTGCAGACGTACAGGCAGAACCGGAAGAAACCGCCAGGTCTTTCAGCGCCATGATCAGCGATTCACCTTCAACATAGTTGAAGCTGACGTTGAGGATGTTTGGCGCGCCCTGCTCGAGATCGCCGTTCAGATACACTTCTTCCATATCTTTCACGCCGTCCCACAGACGGTTACGCAGCGTACGCAGGCGTGCCATCTCGGTTTCCATCTCTTCTTTCGCGATGCGATACGCTTCGCCCATGCCCACGATCTGGTGAACAGGCAGCGTACCGGAACGCATGCCGCGCTCGTGACCACCGCCGTGCATCTGTGCTTCGATGCGGATACGTGGCTTACGACGAACGTACAGCGCGCCGATACCTTTCGGACCATAGATTTTGTGACCGGAGAAGGACATCAGGTCCACTTTCAGCTGGCTCAGGTCGATAGGCAGTTTGCCCACGCTCTGGGTCGCATCCACGTGGTAGATGATGCCGCGCGCACGGCACATTTCGCCGATGGTTGCGATGTCCTGCACAACGCCGATTTCGTTGTTAACGTGCATGATGGAAACCAGAATGGTGTCATCACGCATGGCCGCTTCGAGCTCTTTCAGGTCGATGATCCCGTTGCTCTGCGGCGCCAGGTAAGTCACTTCGAACCCTTCACGCTCCAGCTGACGGCAGGTGTCCAGCACGGCTTTGTGTTCGGTTTTGCTGGTGATGATGTGCTTGCCTTTTTTCTGATAAAAGTTGGCAGCACCTTTGATCGCCAGGTTGTCGGATTCGGTCGCGCCAGAGGTGAAAACAATTTCACGCGGATCGGCACCAACCAGGTCAGCAATCTGATTACGGGCGATATCAACCGCCTCTTCAGCATGCCAGCCAAAACGGTGAGAACGGGAAGCTGGGTTACCAAAGTTTCCGTCCAGGGTCAGACACTGCATCATTTTCTCGGCAACACGCGGGTCCACCGGCGTGGTTGCGGAGTAATCGAGATAAATCGGTAATTTCATTGCTCTATAAACTCCGTACATCGCTTCAATGCAAGGAATCAGGCAACCGGCTGGATGTACGACCGAGTACACGGGGCGAGCTAACGCCCCGGCCTGATTCTGAAATACTTATCTTTTTATTACGCGCGCAGTTTAACGTCGATGGCGTCCTGCGAACGGGTGCTGCGCTGTGATTCATGGCTTTGCTGACGACCCGACACGTCCAGAACTTCCTGGTTATTCACCAGTTCACCCAGGGTGATGTTGTTCAGGAAGCCGGTCAGACGGTCGCTCAGATCGCGCCACAGCGCGTGGGTCAGGCACTTATCGCCGCCCTGGCAGCCGCCTTTACCCTGGCAACGGGTCGCGTCGACGGATTCGTCAACGGCGCTAATCACTTCGCCAACCGCAATACTGCCTGCGTCTTTACCCAGCAGATAACCGCCGCCCGGGCCACGAACGCTGGACACCAGTCCATTTTTACGCAGTCTGGAGAACAGCTGTTCCAGGTAAGAGAGGGAGATCCCTTGTCGTTCAGAAATATCAGCCAACGGAACCGGGCCCGCTTCGGAGTTGAGCGCAACGTCCAGCATCGCGGTCACGGCATAACGCCCTTTAGATGTCAGTCTCATGTCTTACTTAACCTCAAACTCGCCCCTGCCCGGGGTTTTTTATTGTAAAATGGGGGTGTTGCATAGCAGGGCCAAGTCTGACATTCCTGACTAAATTGGTCAACTATTTACTTGACTGTTTTAGTCAGGTATTTAACCTTCTGTGCCGTATTTTGCCCGGCGGCGCTGCGCTTACCGGGCCTACGGGCTTTGTAGGCCGGGTAAGCGCAGCGCCGCCCGGCGAACACACTGCACTACTCTTTATTCTTCTGCTCAATCGACGCCAGAATCCCGCGCAGGATGTTCAGCTCCTGGCTTTCCGGACGCGCGCGGGTGAACATACGGCGCAGCTTGTTCATCACCTGGCCCGGGTGGCCTTCACGGATAAAGCCGGTTGAGAGCAGCGTCTGCTCCAGATGACCGTAGAAGCGCTCGAGGTCGTCCACCAGCGGGTAGGCCGTCTCTTCTTTAGGTTCGACCGGTTTCTCCTGCGTCGCCAGCCATGCCATGCGCACTTCATAGGCAATCACCTGCACCGCCATCGCCAGATTCAGCGAGCTGTATTCCGGGTTGGCGGCAATCGCCACGTGATAGTGGCACTTCTGTAATTCCTCGTTGGTCAGGCCAACGCGTTCACGGCCAAACACCAGCGCAACCGGCGCCTGTTCCGCTTCTGAGATGCTTTTCAGGCCGCATTCGCGCGGGTCCAGCATCGGCCAGGGCAGCGTACGGGAGCGCGCGCTGGTCCCCACCACCAGGCTGCAACCGGCCAGGGCTTCATCCAGAGTGTCCACGATCTGCGCATTCCCGATCACGTCGCTGGCGCCGGCCGCCAGAGCAATAGCCTGAGAGTCTGGTTTCACCAGCGGATTCACCAGCCACAGGTTCGTTAAGCCCATGGTTTTCATAGCGCGGGCCACAGAGCCCATGTTGCCGGTGTGCGATGTTTCGACCAGCACGATTCGAATGTTTTGCAGCATAATTTTTAAATGTCTGGATTCAGTGTCTGAAGAATATTCGGGCATATTATCATAAACGAGAGACATAATCCGATCCCGCTGCTATACTCTGCGCCGATTTTCCTGTTCTTTAACATCCAGTGAGAGAGACCGATGCATCCGATGCTGACCATCGCCGTGCGCGCAGCGCGCAAGGCGGGTAATGTAATTGCCAAACACTACGAAACCCCAGACTCCGTAGAAACCAGCCAGAAAGGCAGCAATGATTTCGTGACGAACGTAGATAAAGCCGCAGAAGCGATTATTATCGAAACGATCCGCAAATCTTACCCGCAGCACACCATCATCACCGAAGAAAGCGGTGAACATGAAGGTACCGATCAGGATGTTCAATGGGTTATCGATCCACTGGATGGCACCACCAACTTCGTCAAACGCCTGCCACACTTCTCTGTGTCTATCGCAGTACGCATCAAAGGCCGTACTGAAGTCGCCGTTGTTTACGATCCAATGCGTAACGAACTGTTCACCGCGACCCGCGGTCAGGGCGCGCAGCTGAACGGCTACCGTCTGCGTTGCAGCAATGCACGCGATCTGGACGGCACGATTCTGGCGACCGGCTTCCCGTTCAAGGCGAAGCAGCACGCAACCACTTATATGAATATCCTGGGCAAGCTGTTCACCGAATGCGCGGACTTCCGTCGCACCGGCTCTGCTGCACTGGATCTGGCCTACGTCGCGACCGGCCGCGTTGACGGTTACTTTGAGCTGTCTCTGAAGCCGTGGGACTTCGCGGCGGGCGAGCTGATCGCTCGTGAAGCTGGCGCGATTGTTTGCGACTTCACCGGCGGCCATAACTATATGTCTACCGGCAACATCGTTGCAGGTAACCCGCGCGTTGTTAAAGCCATGCTGGCAAACATGCGTGATGAACTGAGCGATGCGCTGAAGCGTTAATTCAGTCTGTTAAGCCCGGTGGCGCCACGCTTACCGGGCCTACAACACGCCTCAGATACGGCTAGAAAGGCCGCACCCCCCTTCCCACCGGCACCGCGCTCATCCACATTGTCACCGCAGCCACCAGCAGAATCACCCCGCCCGCCAGCGCCAGAGTCGTCCAGCCAACCTGTCGCCACAATACCGGCGTTTTATTGCCGCTGAGTTTTACCGCCAGCTGACGGAAGCTGTGCACCAGCAGGGCTAACGAAGAGATCGTCAGAGACGTTCCCGCCGCCATCGCCAGCGCCGAGAGCATGCCCCAGCCAAATACGCCTGTCACTTTGCTGAACAACAGCACCATGATTGCGCCCGAGCATGGACGCATCCCCATTGAGAGAACAATCATCAGGCGCGCACGCCAGTCCTCACCGTTCTGTAATTGTTCCTGCGTCGGCAGATGCTGATGCCCGCACCCGCAGTTTTCATGGTGAACGTGATGCGGTGTAAAGGATTTGAATTTTGGTTTTCGCAGTAACGCGCGCAATTTTTTCAGCGCCCGCCAGCAGAGGATCAGCCCCAGCACGCCTACCAGCGCGTAACTCCCCTTCTCCAGCCAGAAGCTGCTCATATGCAGCTGGCGGGCCGGCAGCTGTAGCAGCGAAAGGACGACCACGACCAGCGCAATCGCCACACCGCCCTGAAGTAAAGAAGAAGCCAGCGTCAGGCCGATACTCGATTTCAGCTTCGACGGGTGCGTGGCAAGCCAGGTCGTGATGACGATTTTGCCGTGCCCCGGTCCCAGGGCATGCAGCACGCCATAGATAAAGCTGAACGCCAGAAGAGCGCCGCCCGCTTTGGTCGGATTTTCCGCCACGGCTTTCAGCAGACCGCTCATCTGCTGATTAACTTCCCGCTGCCAGAGGATGCTTTTCATCATCACCTGCGGCCATGCCTGCCACAGCCAGAGCGCGCCGCCAACCGCTAACAACAAAAAGAGCGCCAGAGGCCAGAGGTGCAGCCAGCGACGCGGCTTACTGACGGGAGAGGAGATCACTGACATTGTAACGTCACCTCCTGCGCAAACTGTTTACCTAACTCCATGTCTTCGGGGGGCGCATCCTCTTTATCAAGAGAAACGGCAAAGTTCAGCATCTCTTCGCTGGGTTTCGGGGTGTGCACGGCAATTTTGCAGCTTTTTTGCAGCGCGTCCGGCAGCCGTACGTCGCTGTCATTGTCATAGCGCATATCGACATAGTAGGTTGGGTCAAACGTGGAAAACCTGTACTTCTGCCCGGCCAGCGGTTGAGGGTGCGCCAGCGGAAGGATAAAGGTCAGCACCGCCTGATGTCCGTCGCGGGTCATACCGTACACCGTGGGACGGTTGAGAAATTTCACCTTTTGTCCGTTGTGCCAGAACTCGGTGAAGTAGTGCTGACCCAGCACGTTGGCCATCACTTCCGCCGCCAGCTTTTTCCAGATCTCATCGCCGGGCTTTGCGTTTCCGGCATCGTACAGCAGGTCGGCGGAGGTGATTTCATCCATCGTCCAGCGCATTTTCAGGCCGCTGAGCTGCGTGCCGTCCGTCACCAGTTCGGTTTTCAGGCTGATAAAACTGTGAGGATGTGCGCCGGCGGCAAAAGTGAAAACCGCCAAAAATAACGCTACCGCGCTTTGTTTAACTATTTGCATCTGTTCCTCACGTCAAAAATTCTGTGATGTTCGCCAGCAATCCTGAGTGAAAGGCCTGCCGGTGCGCTTTTCAGCGCCCATCCTTTAGCTATTCTTATCAAACATTCACACTGGATACCCGACAGATGATGACGACGCTTGAAATTCCATCTGTGCTTTCCAGTTCGCAGCGCCGCTGCCAGGTGCTTTTGATGCTTTACCTGCCCGATGCTGCCATCACCGCACAGAGCATAATCGCTGCCAACGGCGTGGACGACGTCATGGCACGGCAAGATATAGCCGAGACGCGCGATGAAATCCAGCGCTATCATCGGCTTGATATTGTCACGCACCATGATGGCTGCTACCGAATTGAGGGTTCCGCCCTGAATCAACGTTTGTGCCTGCTGCACTGGCTGCGCAGGGCGCTTCGGCTGTGTCCACATTTTGTTGCCCAACAGTTTACCCCTGCCTTAAAAACCGCGCTTAAACAGCACGGCATTGCCCGCCCGCTTTATGACGATGCGAACCTTCGGGCGCTTATCAACTTTTGTGCGCGCAAGCTTCAGCGCCAGTTTGAGTCCCGCGACGTACAGTTTTTACAGCTTTATCTGCAATATTGTCTGATTCAGCATCATCTGGGCAATACGCCAGAGTTTTCGCCCGTTCAGCGCAGCTGGACGCAGTCCCGAGGGGAATACTTTACGGCGCAGGAAATTGTCCGCCACTGGAAACGGCGCGTCCCGCAGGGAACTCACAGCGATGAACAGCTGTTCCTGGCACTGCTGTTTATGATGCTTCGCACACCCGACCCGGTGATGGATAAACACCAGCAGGATCAGCGCCTGCGTCGCGCCATCGTGCGTATGATTGCCCGTTTCCGGGCGCAAACCGGGATGAACTTCAGCGATGAGCAAGGGCTGACCGATCAGCTTTATATTCATCTGGCTCAGGCGCTGGACCGCTCCTTATTTGACATCGGCATCGACAACAGTCTGCCGGAAGAGATCCACCGTTTATACCCCCGGCTGCTGCGCACCACTAAAGAGGCGCTGTTTGAGCTGGAAGCCGAATTTGGTCTGCGATTCTCCGGTGAAGAGATGGCTCTGGTGGCGGTGATTTTTGGTGCCTGGCTAATGCAGGAGACCGACCTGCATGAAAAACAGGTGGTCCTGTTAACGGGGGAAGATAAAGCCTGTGAAGCGTTAATTGAGCAGCAGCTTCGCGAGCTGACGCTGCTGCCGCTCAATATTCGTTATCTTAGCCTGGAGGCGTTTAAGAAGGAGGGCGCCCCCCGCGAGGCGGCGCTGGTCATTACGCCTTATCCAACCGCCCTGCCGCTGTTCTCGCCGCCGCTCATTCATGCCGTTGAGGCCCTGAACACGCAGCAGCAGGAACATATTCGCGTTATGCTCGAATCATAGTTACGAGCGAGCAGCCACCTTTGGGCGGATGACGATGGCAGGTAAAGCGACCAGCGCCATCACCCAGAACACACCGTGCCCCAGGTGCTGATAGAGGAAACCGGCAAATACGGTCATCACCGCAATACTGCCGCCCATCGCCACCGCTGAATAGACCGCCTGAAGACGAATAACGTCCCCCCCCTCTCGCGCCGCGATGTAGCGCATCGCCGCCAGATGGCACACGGTGAAGGTTCCGCAGTGCAGAATTTGCGCCACAATCAGCCACGGCAGCTCCGTCGTCCAGCCCATGATGCCCCAGCGCACCACGCCGCAAACGGCGGAAAGCAGCAGCAGGTCACGCGCCCCGAAACGACGGAAAAGTTTTTGGCTCAGCGCGAAGATAATGACCTCCGCTACCACGCCGAGCGACCACAGGTAGCCTACCGCAGAAGCCGAGTAGCCCGCCCCCTGCCAGTAGATGGCGCTGAAGCCGTAATAGGCCGCATGTGCCCCCTGGAGCAGACAGACGCAGGCCAGGAAACGCCAGCTTTGCGCCACCAGCGAGCGCCAGGCGGGCCAGCCGGCGCTCTCCTGATGGCGGCTTTCGCCCTGCGGCATTACCGACGGACGCAGCAACATACCGAGCAGCATCGAGGCGATGCCGAGCGTTAACAGCGCCAGAATGGCACGATAGTCATAGAGGCTGACCAGTTTCCCGACCAGCGCAGAGCCGATCACGAAGGCAATCGATCCCCACAGGCGCACGCGGCCATAGTCCATGGTGATCTGCTTTTGCCAGGTGTTCGCCAGGGCATCCGTCAGCGGCACCAGCGGGGAGAAGAACAGATTAAAGCCAACCATTACCACCATCAGCCAGGCAAACTGATGGCTGACCCAGAAACAGGCCGCAAAGACCAGCGTCAGCAGGGCCAGAATTCGCACCGCTTTAATCAGTAAGGAGGGATCGCTGACGCGGGGCGCAATCAGCAGGCTACCCAGGAAACGTGCCACCAGCCCCGCGCCCAGCAGGATGCCAATGGTCTCAGGCGTCAGACCAATTCCCTTGAGCCAGACGCTCCAGAAAGGCAAAAAAATACCGTAACTAAAGAAATAGGTGAAATAGCTGAGCGCCAGCCAGCGCGTGGAATGCAAGACCATGAATCCCTCCCGAAATGGAGGCGATAGTCTGGCGTTAATCCCTGACTTTAGCAAGTCGTTAGCGCGCTATAAATTAACGATAAATTAACATCATGGACAGCCGGTCGGCGTATGGCGAGAGCGGCAAAATTGTATTACGTTTAAAGAACATCGCCTGAAGAGGTCGTTTGCCATGAACAACTTACGTTATTTCGATTTCGGCTCCTCTCGTTCTTTCCTGCTTTTAATTGCCCGCATTGCTATTGTGGTCCTGTTTATTATTTTCGGTTATCCCAAGCTGACGGGGTTTAGCGGCACCGTTCAGTATATGACGTCGCTCGGCGCCCCCATGCCCATGCTGGCCGCCATTGTTGCGGTGGTGATGGAAGTCCCCGCCGCGATTCTGATCGTGCTGGGCTTTTTCACCCGCCCCCTCGCGGTGATCTTTGTCTTCTATACGCTGGGAACGGCGGTGATTGGTCACCACTACTGGGATATGACGGGCGATGCGGTTCTGCCAAATATGATTAACTTCTACAAAAATGTGAGTATCGCTGGCGGCTTTATTTTGCTGGCGATTACCGGGCCGGGGGCCATCTCCCTCGACCGACGTTAGCCCATAAAAAAAGGCCGCATGAGCGGCCTTTTTCAGTTCTGCGACGCAGAGAATTATGCGTACACCGGGAAGCGTGCGCAGATGTCCAGAACTTTACCTTTAACGCGCTCGATAACCGCGTCGTCATTGATGTTGTCCAGAACGTCACACATCCAGCCCGCCAGCTCTTTCACTTCCGCTTCTTTGAAGCCACGGCGAGTCACTGCCGGAGAACCGATACGGATACCGGAGGTCACGAACGGGCTCTTCGGATCGTTTGGCACGCTGTTTTTGTTGACGGTAATGTTGGCGCGGCCGAGGGCTGCGTCAGCTTCTTTACCGGTCAGGTTCTTATCAACCAGGTCCAGCAGGAACAGGTGGTTTTCAGTCCCGCCAGAGACCACTTTGTAGCCACGGTTCAGGAACACTTCCACCATCGCTTTGGCGTTTTTAGCAACCTGCTGCTGATAAACCTTGAACTCTGGCTCCATCGCTTCTTTCAGCGCGACGGCTTTCGCGGCGATAACGTGCATCAGCGGGCCGCCCTGGGCGCTTGGGAACACTGCGGAGTTCAGCTTTTTGTACAGCTCTTCGTCACCGCCTTTCGCCAGGATCAGGCCACCGCGTGGACCCGCCAGGGTTTTGTGGGTGGTGGTGGTCACAACGTGCGCATGTGGAACCGGGTTCGGATAAACGCCTGCCGCAATCAGACCGGCAACGTGCGCCATGTCGACGAACAGGTACGCGCCGATGCTGTCAGCAATTTCACGCATTTTTGCCCAGTCAACGATGCCGGAGTAAGCAGAGAAACCACCGATGATCATCTTCGGCTTGTGCTCTTTGGCCTGCTTCGCCATGTCTTCGTAGTCAATTTTACCGGACTCATCAATACCGTAAGGGATGATGTTGTACAGTTTGCCAGAGAAGTTAACCGGGGAGCCGTGAGTCAGGTGGCCGCCCTGCGCCAGGTTCATACCCAGAACGGTATCGCCCGGCTGCAACAGCGCGGTATAAACAGCGAAGTTAGCCTGAGAGCCAGAGTGCGGCTGGACGTTCGCGTAGTCAGCGCCAAAGAGTTCTTTCGCACGGTCAATCGCCAGCTGCTCAACGATATCAACGTATTCGCAACCGCCGTAGTAGCGCTTGCCCGGATAACCTTCAGCATATTTGTTGGTCAGCTGAGAACCCTGCGCCTGCATTACGCGCGGGCTGGTGTAGTTTTCGGAGGCGATCAGTTCGATGTGCTCTTCCTGACGTACTTTTTCCTGCTCCATAGCCTGCCACAGTTCGGCATCATAATCGGCAATGTTCATTTCACGCTTTAACATCCGCATCTCCTGACTCAGCTAACAAGTAAATTTTTGGCCTGAAAAGGCAGTCCTGTTGGACGACGGGCAACAGTATAACTGAATAGTTCTGCGATAACAGGTCTTGACAAACGATTTTACGCAAACGTTTACCTCCACGCCACGCAAGGGTTTGAGCAATAAAGCTCTCGCCATTTTCAACGGATTTCTTTTCAGCTTTGTGATGCATATTTTTCACGATGCAAAGAACCATTTACATTGCATGGGTATTTTTATAAGATGCATTTAAAATACATCATTAAAGTAACATCAGAAGGAAGCTGCTATGCTCGACGCCCAAACCATCGCTACCGTGAAAGCCACAATCCCCCTGCTGGTTGAAACGGGTCCTAAACTGACCGCCCATTTCTACGATCGCATGTTCGCGCATAACCCGGAGCTCAAAGAGATTTTCAACATGAGCAACCAGCGTAACGGCGATCAGCGCGAAGCGCTGTTTAACGCTATTGCCGCCTATGCCAGCAACATCGAAAACCTGCCGGCTCTGCTGCCTGCGGTGGAAAAAATCGCCCAGAAGCACACGAGCTTCCAGATCAAACCTGAGCAGTACAACATCGTCGGCAGTCACCTGCTGGCAACCCTGGACGAAATGTTCAGCCCGGGCCAGGAAGTGCTGGATGCCTGGGGTAAGGCCTATGGCGTGCTGGCAAACGTATTCATCAACCGTGAAGCGCAGATCTACAGCGAAAACGCCAGCAAGAATGGCGGCTGGGAAGGCACGCGCGCCTTCCGCATCGTTGAGAAAACCCCGCGCAGCGCACTGATCACCAGCTTTGAGTTTGAGCCAGTGGACGGTCAGCCGGTTGCCGATTACCAGCCGGGCCAGTATCTGGGCGTCTGGCTGAAGCCTGAAGGCTTCCCGCACCAGGAGATTCGCCAGTATTCCCTGACCCGCAAGCCAGACGGCAAAGGCTATCGCATTGCGGTTAAACGTGAGGAAGGCGGTCAGGTATCCAACTGGCTGCATAACGAAGCCAGCGTGGGCGACGTGGTCCATCTGGCGGCACCGGCGGGCGATTTCTTTATGGCCGTTGAAACGAATACCCCGGTGACGTTGATCTCCGCAGGCGTAGGTCAGACGCCAATGCTGGCGATGCTGGATACGCTGGCGAAAGCAAACCACAGCGCGCAGGTTAACTGGTTCCACGCGGCGGAGAACGGTGATGTGCACGCCTTTGCGGATGAAGTCAAAGCGCTCGGAGCGACCCTGCCGCGTTTCACCGCGCATACCTGGTATCGCCTGCCGACGGAGGCAGACCGCGCAGCGGCTCGTTTCGACAGCGAAGGCCTGATGAATTTAGGGCAGCATGAAGGGGCGTTCAGCGCACCGGGGATGCAGTTCTACGTTTGTGGGCCAGTAGCGTTTATGCAGTATGCCGCGAAGCAGCTGGTAGACCTGGGCGTGAATAAAGACAACATTCATTACGAATGTTTCGGCCCGCATAAAGTGCTGTAATCGCCCGGCGGCGCTGCGCTTGCACGGGCCTACGAAGGGTTTTTTAGGCCGGGTACGCGCAGCGCCACCCGGCAAGAATGTTAAATCGCCGCGTCGTCTTCTTCGCCGGTACGGATACGGATCACGCGCGCCACGTCAAAGACGAAGATTTTCCCGTCGCCAATTTTACCGGTCTGCGCCGTGCGGATGATGGTATCCACACAGGTATCGACGATATCATCGCTCACCACGATCTCGATTTTCACTTTCGGCAGAAAGTCCACCATGTACTCTGCGCCACGGTATAGCTCGGTGTGGCCCTTCTGACGACCAAAACCTTTCACTTCAGTTACGGTCATCCCGGTGATGCCTACTTCTGCCAGCGCTTCACGTACATCATCCAGTTTGAAAGGTTTAATAATCGCATCAATCTTTTTCATGGTGGGTCCTTAAACTCTTGCCAGTAAGCAGCCTCGTAATCGGTTGCTCACAGTATCATATTCAGGCGAATTTTGCGGTATTACTCTTTAAAATCGTTCGCTTCCAGCTCGTGACGTGAGAGCAATTTATAAAACTCGGTACGGTTACGCCCGGCCATGCGCGCCGCGTGGGTCACGTTGCCTTTGGTGATTTGCAGCAGCTTGCGCAGATAGTTCAGCTCGAACTGGTTTCGCGCTTCCGCAAACGTCGGTAAGGCCGTGTTTTCCCCCTCGAGCGCCTGCTCCACCAGCGCATCGCTGATCACCGGTGATGAAGTCAGCGCCACGCACTGCTCAATCACGTTCACCAGCTGGCGTACGTTGCCCGGCCAGCTTGCGGTCATCAGGCGTTTCATCGCATCGGTGGAGAACGCGCGCACGAATGGTTTGTGGCGGTCAGCGGCCTGGCGCAAAAGGTGATTTGCCAGCAGCGGGATATCTTCCGCACGCTCGGCCAGCGCCGGGATTTTCAGGTTGACGACATTCAGTCGATAGTAAAGATCTTCACGGAACTCGTTGCGCGCCATCACCTTGGGTAAATCGCGATGGGTAGCGGAAATAATACGCACGTTGATATCGATATCGCGGTTGCTGCCAAGCGGACGCACTTTTCGCTCCTGCAACACGCGCAGCAGTTTGACCTGCAACGGCGCGGGCATATCGCCAATTTCATCAAGAAACAGCGTGCCCCCCTCAGCCGCCTGGAACAGCCCTTCACGGCTGCTCACCGCGCCGGTAAAGGCGCCGCGGGCATGGCCGAAGAGCTCAGACTCAAGCAGCTGTTCCGGCAGCGCGCCACAGTTGATGGCAATAAAGGCATTTTTACTGCGCGGGCTGGCGTTGTGGATCGCCTGGGCCAGGATCTCTTTCCCGGTCCCGCTCTGGCCGTTGATCAGCACGCTAACGTCGGATTGCGCCACCATCCGCGCCTGTTCCAGCAGGCGCAGCATCACAGGGCTACGCGTCACGATGGATTCACGCCAGGCGTCGTCGCCGGATGGCGCCGCATGCTCAAGGGCGCTGTCGATTGCTTTATAGAGGGCGTCTTTATCCACTGGTTTGGTGAGGAAGCTGAATACCCCCTGCTGCGTCGCGGCCACCGCATCAGGAATAGATCCGTGAGCGGTGAGGATAATCACCGGCATCCCGGGCTGCTGCTTCTGGATCTCCGTGAACAGTTGCAGGCCATCCATTTCATCCATGCGCAAATCACTGATCACCAGATCGATTTTCTCGCGGCTGAGCACTTTCAGCCCCTCCTGCCCGCTTTCAGCGGTGACCACGCTGTAGCCTTCGCTGACCAGACGCATTCCCAGCAGCTTTAACAGCCCGGGATCGTCATCCACCAGTAACAGATGGGCAGGTTTACGGCTTGTCATGGCTTCACATCCTCTTGTTTCGGCGTCTCACTGTCTGGCGTCGTGGCAGAGTTGCCTTTCGACCCATCGGGCAGATAGCTGCCTGCCGGCTTACGCGTCGAGAGCTGTCTTTCGAT
The DNA here is from genome assembly GCF_016082135.1 of Enterobacter sp. YSU. NCBI lineage: Bacteria > Pseudomonadati > Pseudomonadota > Gammaproteobacteria > Enterobacterales > Enterobacteriaceae > Enterobacter > Enterobacter sp. YSU. Next base: position 3,038,703 of record NZ_CP059487.1, on the reverse strand, counting down.
ATCGGTCAGATTTTCGAGCTTGCGGGTGGTGGTTTCCAGCTGCTCGCGCAGCGACTCCTGCTGCTGGCGAAGCGCATCAAGCTCGCTGTCGCTCGACTGCTGCAATTTACTGTAGCGGAAACGCTCTTCAGACAGCTGTAATTGCAGGGTTTGTCCATCCCGCCAGAGCTGATAGACCGGGCGCACCTGCGGGGGAATATTGATCACGTAAGTATCCAGCCGCGTCACGTTGGCGCGGCGTTCGACAGGCGTGATTCTGGCATCCGCCATCACGATCCCACGTTTAAACGCGTCCTGCCAGGTATCGTCCACCAGCATCGCCGCATGGGCACGGGCCTCGGCGGGCGCCAGCCGCTGGGCGCAGTCTATTCCGCGCAGCCAGAACAGCGGATTGGATTCAACATCACGCCCCGACAGGTTCCAGATATCATCGCAACGTGTTGAAAGGAAATCGGCCAGCTGTTTTTGCGGCCATTTATCTTCCTGTTTGTGGCTAATTGCACTTTTCGGCGCATGGGTTACACAGCCGGCCAGCAGTAAGCAGGGCAGGCTCAGGCGCACATTTTTGCTGGAAAACACCGCGCGCAGTGCGCGGTAAAAGACGTGTGACATACTCACCAGGTTGTTATTCATTTCATTGATTTTTCCGGCTCAAGAGGCAGTTCGATACGAAAACAGACATCGGCGCGTTCATCACTCACGATGTTAAGCTCACCCTGCATGCGTCGTATGCAGTCGCGGGCAATACTCAGCCCCAGACCACTTCCTTTTACCGCACCTTTTCGCTGATGACTCCCCTGGAAGAAGGGCTCAAAGATCATCGTTTTTTCATCATCCGGAATCGGGCTTCCCGTATTCGCTACGTCAATAAATACCCGCGAACCGTTGTTATTGCTTCTGATATAAATGGTACCGGATTCAGTACCATAGTGCACCGCATTGGAATAAAGATTATCCAGTACGCTCATTAACAACATCGGCTCTGCCAGGCAGGAAGGTGCATTGAGATCCACCTGGGTATGCATCATTTTAGCTCTTGCTGGCAGGCTATGGGCGGAGATCACCATGTCCACCAGCGGTTCAATCTCAACGCTTTCAAGCACCACAGCACCATCCGCCAGCTTGCGGTTATAGTCCAGCAGTTGTTCAATAAGTTTTTGTAAATTGCGGCTACTGGCATCCAGAATCGCCACGATCTCTTTTTGCTCAGGGGTTAACGGCCCCGCTACTTCGTCTGCCAGCAGCTCCGTGCCTTCACGCATACTGGCCAGCGGTGTTTTGAGTTCGTGTGAGATATGGCGCAGGAACTGATGACGCTGCGATTCCAGCCACGCCAGGCGTTCAGAAAGCCAGATGATACGCTGACCGACCGAGCGCAGCTCGCGCGGGCCTTTAAAAACAACCGTATCCCCGAGAGATTTGCCCTCCCCCAGGCGGTTAATCATCCGCTGGATCCCCTTTACGGGGCCGATAATCATGCGGGTAAAGAGCAGTACCAGCCCAAGGCTGACGAGGAACAGCACCAGCGCCTGCCAGCCGAAGAACTGGCCGCGCTCGGCAATCTCCTGCTGGAGTTGCTGGCCACGGGAAAAGATAACCGTACGGGTGGACTGCACCATCTCCGTATTGGCGTTCGCGAAGGCTTCAAGTCGGGCGGCGGCGGCGGCATCAGGACCGCTGTTTTTGCACTGGAGCTGCGCCAGATCGTTCAGATCCTGACGCAGCGCCTGATAGAGTTTGTCATCCGGCAAGACCCCGGCATGGGCATCCAGCATTTCGCTGTAGCGTTTACGCTGGTTCTGATAGACCCTCTCCAGCGTGCGGTCGTCCAGCACGCAGTACTGGCGATAGCTACGCTCCATCTCCAGCGCGGCGTTGGTCATTGCCTCGCTACGGCGGGCATCAATAAGCGTGGTGCGGTTAGTCAGGGCCGCCTGGGCACTTAACGCATTCAGGCTTTGCCATGCCTGCCACGCCAGAACCAGCAAAGGTAGCAGGATCAGCAGGAAGGCCATCATAACGAGCTGTCGCAGGGAGCGAGGGAAAGCGGGCCAGCGTTTCAACACATTACTCTCATCATCCGGGTTTGAGGAGAGCGTAACTGAGTCTGCCCTTCAGATACAACAAAGCCGGGTAAAAACCCGGCTTTGTCATGGAATAAGGCGGTGCCTAACTCGACGTTTCGCCCTGGCCTGATAAAGCATTGCAATAATCAGTAGTTGGACGGCAGGCACCTTTTTGTGCGTCATTCGAAATTTATGTAGCACGTCCCGAAGGGGCTGACATAAGAAGGTGAATGAGCCACTGGTTACTATAATGCAACGCGCGTGCCAGATTGCAAAAATTGATACTATCCTTATGATTAATAATCGTTTTATTATTAAAATGCATTGATTGTCAGGTGAATGATTCCCAGGCTAAGTGTCGCTATTAAGCAACACCTTAACGGGAACCCGTCCTGACATATATAAATCAATAAGTTAAATGTCTCTTATTGGAGACACTCAACCCAGAGGATTGTCGCGATTTTGCGACAGGTACAAAAAAGCCCGGTGGCGCTCGCGCTTACCGGGCCTACAGTCAGGGCGTTGAAACTTAACCCAGTTGTTTACGCGCGTTGCGGAAAATGCGCATCCACGGGCTGTCCTCGCCCCAGTTTTCCGGGTGCCAGGAGTTGCTCACGGTACGGAAGACACGTTCCGGGTGCGGCATCATGATCGTCACCCGACCGCTTTCGCTGGTGACGGCGGTAATGCCATTTGCCGAACCGTTCGGGTTAGCCGGATAGGTTTCGGTGACCTTGCCGAAGTTATCAACAAAGCGCAGCGCCACCAGTCCTTTGCTTTCAAGCTGAGCCAGGTGCGCCGCATCACGCACTTCAACCTGACCTTCACCGTGCGAAACCGCGATTGGCATCTGTGAACCGACCATTCCCTGCAACAGCAGAGACGGGCTTTGGGTCACTTCTACCAGGCTGAAGCGCGCTTCGAAGCGGTCAGACTGGTTACGCACAAAGCGCGGCCAGGCTTCGCTGCCCGGGATCAGCTCGCGCAGGTTAGACATCATCTGACAGCCGTTACACACGCCCAGCGCCAGCGTCTGCGGACGGTGGAAGAAGGTTTCGAACTCGTCACGCACGCGGCTGTTGAACAGAATAGACTTCGCCCAGCCTTCGCCCGCGCCCAGCACGTCACCGTAGGAGAACCCCCCGCAGGCGACCAGCGCCTGGAAATCATCGAGCCCGGTACGCCCGGCCAGCAGGTCGCTCATGTGGACGTCGATAGCGTCAAAGCCCGCCCGGTGGAAGGCCGCCGCCATCTCAACGTGGGAGTTAACGCCCTGCTCGCGCAGCACGGCTACTTTCGGACGCGCACCGGTCGCAATGTACGGCGCGGCAATGTCTTCGTTAATGTCGAAGCTGAGCTTCACGTTCAGGCCAGGATCGTTGTCGTTCGCCTTCGCGTTGTGTTCCTGATCGGCGCATTCCGGATTGTCACGCAGGCGCTGCATCTGCCAGGTGGTTTCCGCCCACCACATACGCAGCGTGGTGCGGCTTTCGCTGAACACCGCGTGGCCGTCGGCTTCAATCACGAAGCGGTCGCCCTGCACCGCTTTACCGAGATAGTGTACGCAGTCTGCCAGACCGTGCTGCGCCAGAATCGCTTCCACCGCGTCGCGATCTGCGGCGCGTACCTGAATGACCGCGCCAAGCTCTTCGTTAAACAGCGCCGCCAGGCGGTCTTCGCCAAGCGTTGCAATGTTTGCTTCAACGCCGCAGTGACCGGTGAAGGCCATCTCTGCCAGTGTCACCAGCAGGCCACCATCGGAACGGTCGTGGTAGGCCAGCAGCTTACGCTGCGCCACCAGCGCCTGAATTGCGTCGTAGAAGCCTTTCAGCTGAGCGACGTCGCGCACGTCGGCTGGCTTATCGCCGAGCTGGCGGTAAACCTGCGCCAGCGCGGTGGCGCCCAGTGCGTTATGGCCTTTGCCGAGGTCAATCAACAGCAGGGCGTTATCTTCAGTGGAAAGCTGCGGCGTAACGGTATGACGCACGTCTTCCACGCGCGCAAACGCGGTGATCACCAGCGACAGCGGAGAGGTCATCTCGCGCTGCTCGTTACCTTCCTGCCAGCGGGTTTTCATCGACATGGAGTCTTTACCCACCGGAATGGTCAGGCCGAGCGCAGGACACAGCTCTTCACCCACCGCTTTCACCGCTTCGTACAGGCCGGCATCTTCGCCCGGGTGACCGGCAGCGGCCATCCAGTTCGCGGAAAGTTTGATACGTTTGATATCGCCAATCTGCGTCGCGGCGATGTTGGTCAGCGCTTCACCGACCGCCAGACGGGCAGAAGCGGCGAAGTCCAGCAGCGCCACTGGCGTGCGTTCGCCCAGCGCCATCGCTTCGCCGTAGTAGCTGTCGAGGCTCGCGGTGGTCACAGCGCAGTTAGCGACCGGGATCTGCCACGGGCCGACCATCTGATCGCGCGACACCATACCGGTCACGGTACGGTCGCCGATGGTCACCAGGAAGGTTTTCTCTGCCACGGCAGGCAGGTGCAGCACGCGGTTAACCGCTTCTGCCACGGTGATGCCCTGGCGATCCAGCGCTTTGCCCGCCGCTTTGCGAGTCTGCACGTCGCGGGTCATCTTCGGCGTTTTGCCGAGCAGCACGTCCAGCGGCAGATCGATCGGCTGGTTGTCAAAGTGGGTGTCGCTTAAGGAAAGGTGCTGCTCTTCGGTCGCTTCACCGATGACCGCATACGGCGCGCGCTCGCGGCGGCACAGCTCGTCAAACAGCGGCAGCTGATCGGCGGCAACCGCCAGCACGTAGCGCTCCTGGGATTCGTTACACCAGATTTCCAGCGGGCTCATGCCCGGCTCATCGCTCAGGATATCGCGCAGGTTGAAGCGTCCGCCGCGACCGCCGTCGCTCACCAGCTCAGGCATGGCGTTAGAGAGTCCACCCGCGCCCACGTCGTGGATGAACAGAATCGGGTTGGCATCGCCGAGCTGCCAGCAGCGGTCGATCACTTCCTGACAACGGCGCTCCATTTCCGGGTTGTCGCGCTGCACGGACGCGAAGTCGAGATCCGCATCAGACTGGCCGGAAGCCATAGACGAGGCTGCCCCGCCGCCCAGACCGATGTTCATTGCCGGGCCGCCGAGCACGATCAGCTTCGCGCCGACGACGATCTCGCCTTTCTGCACATGATCGGCGCGAATGTTGCCGATCCCGCCCGCCAGCATGATCGGTTTGTGGTAGCCGCGCAGCTCTTCGCCGTTGTGGCTGTCCACTTTCTCTTCGTAGGTACGGAAGTAACCGTTCAGCGCCGGACGACCAAATTCGTTGTTGAACGCCGCGCCGCCCAGCGGGCCTTCGGTCATGATATCCAGCGCGGTGACAATGCGCTCTGGCTTGCCGAAGTCTTCTTCCCACGGCTGCTCAAAGCCCGGAATACGCAGGTTGGAAACGGAGAAACCGACCAGACCCGCTTTTGGTTTCGCGCCGCGACCGGTCGCACCTTCGTCACGGATTTCACCGCCGGAGCCGGTCGCTGCACCCGGCCACGGGGAGATCGCCGTCGGGTGGTTGTGGGTTTCCACTTTCATCAGGATATGCGCAGGCTCCTGGTGGAAGTCATAGCGCCCCGCTTCGCGGTCGGCGAAGAAGCGGCCCACCTCGGAACCTTCCATCACCGCGGCGTTGTCTTTATAGGCAGACAGCACGTGGTCAGGGGTTTGCTCCATGGTGTTTTTGATCATTTTGAACAGCGACTTCGGCTGCTGTTCGCCGTCGATAATCCAGTCGGCGTTGAAAATCTTGTGGCGGCAGTGCTCGGAGTTGGCTTGCGCGAACATATACAGTTCGATGTCGTTCGGGTTGCGATTCAGCTTAACGAATGCATCCTGAAGGTAGTCGATTTCATCTTCTGCGAGCGCCAGACCAAGACGCAGGTTTGCGTCGATCAGCGCCTGACGCCCCTGCCCCAGCAAATCCACGCTCTGTACCGGCGCAGGCTGATGGTGGGAGAACAGTTTCTGCGCATCATCCAGAGAATCAAACACGCTCTCCATCATGCGGTCGTGCAGCTCTGCGGCAACCACCTGCCACTGCGCGTCGCTCAGGGTTGACGCTTCCACATAGTACGCCACACCGCGCTCCAGACGGTTAATCTGGCTCAGGCCGCAGTTGTGAGCGATGTCGGTGGCTTTGGAAGACCAGGGGGAGATGGTGCCAGGGCGTGGCGTGGCGAGGATTAATTTGCCGGTCGGCGTATGGCTGCTCAGGCTTGGGCCATATTTAAGCAGGCGTTCCAGCTGTACGCGCTCCTCTGCATTCAGGGGGGCGTTCAGGTCAGCAAAATGGACATACTCAGCGTAAATATTGCTTACCGGAAGGTCGGCCGCCTGAAAACGTGCCAGCAGTTTGTTAATACGGAAGGCAGACAGTGCAGGCGAACCACGCAGAATTTCCATCATAAGTCTCTCGTCTTCGAAGCGCCGGGGCGCTTACAGTGTGCGCAAGGGGGGAAAACGGGCGTCATTATAGAGAATCCTGAGCGCCGACGAAACCGTTTGCGTCGAAATAAAATCATCCTTTATGTTTAACAATAGATGTGACCTGTCTCTCTAATTGGTTGCCAACTGGCGCTACTTTGCGCAAAATGCCGCTCAATCAATGGCAAACTCTACTCTTAACATGACTACAGCACACTGAGGCAACCGGCGTCGCAGAGAATTAACTAATTGAAAAAATTAAAGATTAATTATCTGCTCATCGGCATTGTTACGTTGCTGCTGGCAGTGGCCCTCTGGCCGTCTATCCCCTGGTTCGGCAAGGCCGAAAACCGTATCGCCGCCATTCAGGAGCGGGGGGAGTTGCGCGTCAGTACCCTCTCCTCCCCGCTTATTTACGACGATATCAACGGTAAAACCATCGGTCTTGATTACGAACTGGCACAGCTGTTTGCGGACTATCTGGGCGTGAAGCTGAAAGTTACCGTGCGGCAGAACATCAACCAGCTGTTTGATGATTTGGACCATGACCGTGCCGATATTCTCGCCGCAGGTCTGGTGTACAACAGCGAACGCAGCAAAAACTATCAACCGGGCCCGACCTATTACTCCGTGTCGCAGCAGGTGGTTTATCGTGTGGGTAGCCTGCGCCCACGCTCACTGGCCGACATCACCGACCAGCAATTGACCATTGCGCCAGGCCATGTGGTGATTGACGATCTGCGGGCGTTGAAAGAGAAAAAATACCCTAACCTCAGCTGGACGGTCGATCCTAAACTCGGCACGACTGAATTGCTGGAGCAGGTAAAAGATAAAAAGCTGGCCTATACCATTGCTGATTCGGTGGCGATCAGCCTTTTCCAGCGCGTTCATCCTGAAATCGCCGTGGCGCTGGATGTGACCGACGAACAGCCGGTGACCTGGTTTACCCAGCTAGACGACGATCAAACCGTCTCTGCGGCTATGCTCGATTTCTTTAATTCCATCAATGAAGACGGCACCCTGGCGCGCCTGGAAGAGAAATATCTCGGTCACGGGGACGATTTTGATTACGTTGACACCCGCACTTTCCTGCGCGCGGTGGACAGCGTGCTGCCGGACCTGCAACCGCTGTTTGAGAAGTACGCCGAGGAGATTGACTGGAAGCTGCTGGCGGCAATTTCCTACCAGGAATCGCACTGGGATGCTCAGGCCACCTCCCCCACGGGCGTGCGTGGGTTGATGATGCTGACCAAAAATACCGCCCAGAGCCTCGGCATCAGCGACCGGACCGATGCGGAACAGAGCATCAGCGGCGGCGCGCAGTATTTACAGGATATGATGGCGAAAGTGCCGGAGACGGTCCCGGAAGGGGAGCGTATCTGGTTTGCGCTGGCCGCCTATAACATGGGTTATGCGCACATGCTCGACGCGCGGGCGCTGACGGCGAAAACCAAAGGTAACCCGGACAGCTGGTCAGATGTAAAACAGCGCCTGCCGCTGCTTAGCCAGAAACAGTGGTACCAGAAGCTGACGTACGGCTATGCGCGCGGGCATGAAGCGTATGCCTACGTGGAAAATATTCGTAAGTACCAGATAAGCCTGGTGGGATATCTGCTGGAGAAAGAAAAAGAGGCAGCCGAGGCGCAACAGCTGGCTGAAAGCTATCCGGTGGTCGCACCGGACGAGCTTAATCATCCTGCGGTTTCAATTCTGCCTTTTGTTGCTTTTTCTGCTGCCGACGCATTCGAAAAAAGTCACTTAACAGACCCGAACATTCTGGTGCAAGTACCCCGCCGATAGTTTTCACCTGGTGGTTCATCCCCGGATGCCCAAGTACGTCCATCAGTGAACCAGCAGCGCCCGTCTTTTCATCCCGCGCGCCAAACACCAGCGTACCGATTCGGCTGTGCACCATCGCCCCGGAGCACATTACGCACGGCTCAAGGGTGACATACAGGGTGGTATCAAGCAGACGATAGTTTTGCAGCACCAGTCCGCCCTGACGCAGCGCCATAATTTCAGCATGCGCGGTAGGATCGTGACGGCCAATCGGACGGTTCCATCCTTCCCCAATCACCTGATTGTTATGGACCAGTACCGCGCCCACGGGCACTTCGCCCTCTTCCCAGGCGCGCTGAGCCAGCGCCAGCGCATGGCGCATCCAGTATTCATGATTGTGTTCAGGGTTGGACAAGGGCTGATACTCCAGTCGAAAAGCGGGCGGCATTATACACAGCCGGTACAGATAAGACTATTCGAGTTGCTGAAGTTCGCCCAGAGGCGTGACGCGCCAGCGATGCTGGCAAAAATAGAGCAGCGGGTTGTCCTGCTTGCTGTCGCTGTAGCCGCTGTACAGACGCAGCGGCGTACCGATGCGTTTCTCCAGCTGCACCACTTTTTCATGTCCGAGGCAGCGCATAGTCAGCACCCAGCCGCCGTAGCCGCGCGCGATTTGTGTCGCGATAAGATTCACGCGCGGCAGCCAGGGCGTATCAAAATAGACATGCTCCACCAGCGTCTGCGGGGAGCCGGTAATCAGCCAGATATCGGCATCGTTGGCGTCGAGATAGCTGGTCAGGCGCGCCTGTACCACGGGAAACGCGGCGACGTGCCCGCGAAACCAGTGCGCAAAATCCTGTTCGAGCTGCTTAAGGCGCGCTTCGCTATGACCAAACGTGCATCCCCAGAGCAGCAGGCTCATCGGCCAGCGCGCTGCACGGCCTTTCACCAGCAGCGCGATACCAATAACGGGTAACAGGGGTAATACCAGCAACGCGTTAAGGGGCTGGCGCCGCAGCAGGTAGCGCATAAAGGTGCCGAACATATCCTGCTGATGCAGCGTTCCATCCAGATCAAAAAAGACAACGCGACGCTCGTGACTGGCCAAACCTTACTCCTCTGGGTCGTTGAATCCTAACAGCCAGGTAAACAGGAACCCGGCGATCACCGCTACCAGATAGCCTAACAGATAGAGCATCACTTTTCCGGTCACGATGGTTAATGCCAGCGGTAAACCGGAGATCCCGAAGGTAATGACGGTCGCCACTTTCCAGTAGCTGATTAACGCCCCGCCCACCGCGCCACCGAGGCAGGCGGCCAGGAACGGCTTACCCAGTGGCAAGGTCACGCCGAAAATCAACGGTTCGCCGATACCGAGTAACCCGACCGGCAGCGCCCCTTTAATGACCTTTTTCAGACGCGCGTTGCGGGTTTTCATCAGCACCGCGATGGCCGCGCCGACCTGCCCAACGCCCGCCATCGACAGGATCGGCAGCAGTGCGTTATAGCCGTGCGCCTGTACCAGTTCGACGTGGATCGGCACCAGCCCCTGATGCAGACCGGTCAGCACTAACGGCAGGAAGGTCCCGGACAGCACGGCCCCCACCAGCAGCCCGCCGCGATCGATCGCCAGAGACGCGCCGTGGGCGATGGCTTCAGAGATCGCGCCGCCTAACGGTTGTAGCGCCACAATCGCCACGCTCCCGGTAATCAATGTGGTCAGCAGCGGGTTGAGGATCAGCTCAATCGAGCCTGGCAGCAACGCGCGCAGCTTTTTCTCGATCCAGCACATCAGAATGACCACCAGCAGCACGGCAATCACCCCACCGCGGCCTGGCTGAAGCGCCTCGCCAAACAGCGTAATCTGCGCCAGCTGCGGGCTGGAGAGGATACCCGCCATTACGCCGCCCATCGCCAGCGAGCCGCCGAACACTTTGGCCGTGTTTACCCCCACCAGAATGTTCATGATGGCAAACACCGCGCTGCCGAAAATCGCCAGAATACCCAGCAGGTTCGGATACTGGGTGGCGAAATTCCCGACAATATCCGGACGCTTGAGGATATTGATAATCCCGGTGATCAGCCCCGATGCGATAAACGCCGGGATCAGAGGAATAAAGACGTTTGCCAGCTGGCGCAGCGCATCGCTCATGGGGGCTTTGTATTTGGCTTTCGCCTGCGCTTTGGTGCGTTCCGCGTCGTCAAAGGCGGGAGCCGTTTCACTGCCCGTCATCAGGGCGCGCATGGCATCAACCACCTGCGCCGCTTTGCCCGGACCGACAATCAGCTGGTGCTGTTGCCCCTGTTTAACGTACCCGCTCACGCCGGGGAGCTGCTTCAGGCGCGTTAAATCAAGCTTTTCGTCGTTGTGCACCTCGACGCGTACACGCGTCATGCAGTTTTCCAGACGCTGAATATTTTTTTCCCCACCGATCCCAAGCAGGATGTCGCTGGCGAGCGCTGCTGTTTTGTCCATACACGCCTCTTATTGGTGTTCTAATGCCGCCCGTAAAAACCCGTGATGGGCTTCGAGCCTGGCTCTGGCCGCGGCTGCATCCAGCCCGGTTAATATCATCAGAATGGCGGGTTTGACGTCGTAATCGGTCTGTTTGAGTACCGCTTCCGCCTCTTCCCGACCTGCCCCTGTCGCCTCTATCACCATGCGGCAGGCTCTGTCCACCAGCTTGACGTTGGTGGCCTGCATATCCACCATCAGGTTTTGGTAGACCTTGCCGAATTTCACCATCGCGCCGGTGGAGATCATATTGAGCACCAGCTTCTGCGCGGTTCCCGATTTCAGGCGCGTGGAGCCGGTGAGCGCTTCCGGCCCGACGACCGGAGAGATGGCAATGGCAGCCACCTGCGCAATCGGCGAACCCGGGTTACAGGAGATGGCCACCGTGGTACATCCCGTCTGTCTGGCGTATTCCAGCCCACCAATGACGTACGGCGTACGACCAGAAGCCGCCAGCCCGACGACCAGATCCTGCGCGGTCAGGTTCAGCGCCCTGAGATCGTCTTCCCCAAGCTGTTTATTGTCTTCTGCCCCTTCCACCGCTTTCAGCAGCGCGCCGGGGCCACCGGCAATCAGGCCAACGACCAGACCATGCGGAACGCCAAAGGTCGGGGGACACTCTGAGGCATCCAGCACACCGAGGCGCCCACTGGTACCCGCCCCCATGTAAATAATGCGTCCTCCTGCTTTCAGAGCGTCGGCAGCGGCGTCTACGGCTTTCGCCACCTCGGGCAATGTCTCTTTGACTGCCAGCGCGACGAGGGTATCCTGTTGATTAAAGCGGTTTACCAGCTCCAGCGTGGACAGTGCATCAAGATCCATGGTTTGCGGGTTACGCGTTTCAGAAACAAGAGAGCCTAGATTCATGTTATTTACCTCTGGAATTTTTAATTCATAATAAACGCACTATAATGGAATATAAAATTCATTCAGGCGAGCAAAATTCGTATTTGCGCGGGTAATCACATTTTCGCCAGGAGACCGTATGAACTGTTTAATTCGTATTCGCCAGCGCTACGCAGGGTTTGCCCAGAGTGACAAAAAGCTGGCGGATTATTTACTTTCCCAGCCCGATCGCGCGCGACACCTCAGCTCCCAGCAGCTGGCAGGCGAAGCCGGGGTGAGCCAGTCGAGCGTGGTGAAATTTGCCCAGAAGATAGGCTATAAAGGCTTTCCGGCGCTAAAACTGGCGATCAGTGAAGCACTGGTAAGCAACCCTAATCCGCAGTCAATGCCGGTGCATAACCAGATCCGCGGCGACGATCCGATGCGTCTGGTCGGCGAAAAGCTGATCAAAGAGAACGTGGCGGCAATGCATGCCACGCTGGATGTGAACACGGAAGAGAAGCTGCTGGAAAGCGTAGCCATGCTTCGCGACGCGCGGCGTATTGTGTTGACCGGGATCGGCGCCTCCGGACTGGTTGCGCGTAACTTTGGCTGGAAGCTGACAAAAATCGGCTATAACGCCATCGTTGAACAGGATATGCACGCGCTGCTGGCGACCGTGCAGGCCATGGATCCTGACGATTTACTGCTGGCCATCTCCTATTCCGGCGAGCGTCGTGAAATTAATATGGCTACCGACGAAGCCCTGCGCGTAGGAGGAAAAATTCTGGCGATTACTGGCTTCAGCCCGAATGCGCTCCAGCAGCGGGCCACCCGCTGTCTGTATACCATTGCCGAGGAACAGGCCACTCGCAGTGCGGCGATTTCGTCGACGAGTGCGCAGATGATGCTGACGGACCTGCTGTTTATGGCGCTGGTTCAGCAGGATCTGGAGCGTGCGCCAGAGCGTATTCGTCACAGCGAAGAGCTGGTAAAAAAACTGGTCTGAACAACGAATGAGCGTATAATGCCCGCCCTGTTTGTGATGTTTCTGAGAATTTCATGATGGCGCTGTTAATCACCAAAAAATGCATCAACTGCGATATGTGCGAACCCGAATGCCCGAACGAGGCGATTTCGATGGGCGACAGCATTTATGAGATTAACAGCGACCGCTGCACCGAATGCATCGGCCACTATGAGACGCCGACCTGCCAGAAGGTGTGCCCCATTCCCAATACGATCTTAAAAGATCCGGCACACGTCGAGAACGAAGAACAGCTGTGGGATAAGTTTGTCCTGATGCACCATGCGGACAAAATTTAACTCTCGATGATCACCGTCGCACAGGCGTAGTGGCGTTCATCTGCAAGCGTTACGTGCATGTGCGCCACGCCCAGCTTTTCCGCCAGCTTAAGCGCCTCGCCCCATAAACGCAGACGTGGCTTACCCAGCTCATCGTTAAACACTTCAAACTGGTTAAACGCCAGGCCGTTACGAATGCCCGTGCCGAACGCTTTCGCCGCCGCCTCTTTTACCGCGAAACGCTTTGCCAGAAAGCGCACCGGCTGTTGATGCGCCTCCCAGATAGCCCATTCGTTATCGCTCAGCACGCGTCTTGCGAGGCGATCGCCGCTCCGGGCGATCACCGCTTCAATGCGGGCTATTTCAACGATGTCGGTGCCTAAGCCCAGAATAGCCATTACTGACGCGCTTCCAGCATCAGGCGCTTCATCTCGGAAACCGCTTCTTTCAGACCGCTCATCACCGCGCGGCCAATGATGGCGTGGCCGATGTTCAGCTCGTGCATTTCCGGCAGGGCAGCGATGGCTTTTACGTTGTGATAGGTCAGGCCGTGACCGGCGTTAACCTTCAGTCCCAGGCTCGCGGCGTAGGTTGCCGCTTTGGCGATTCGCTCCAGCTCTTTCGCCTGCGCTGCATCGTTTTCGGCATCGGCATAGCAGCCGGTGTGAATTTCAATATACGGCGCACCCACGTCGGCAGCGGCTTTAATCTGGGTGAAATCGGCGTCGATAAACAGAGAAACCAGGATACCGGCATCCGCCAGGCGTTTGCAGGCATCGCGCATTTTGTCGAGCTGCCCGGCCACATCCAGACCGCCTTCGGTGGTCACTTCCTGACGCTTTTCCGGCACCAGGCAGCAGAAATGCGGTTTGGTCTCGCAGGCAATCGCCAGCATCTCTTCGGTGACCGCCATCTCCAGATTCATGCGGGTGTCCAGCGTCTGACGCAGGATGCGCACGTCCCGGTCGGTGATGTGGCGACGATCTTCACGCAGGTGAACGGTAATGCCGTCGGCGCCAGCCTGCTCAGCGATAAACGCCGCCTGAACAGGATCGGGATACGCGGTACCGCGTGCATTACGTAACGTGGCGATGTGATCGATGTTGACGCCTAAAAGTAATTCAGCCATGACAATCCTCGGTATTTTTGTTCATTTACCTTCTCCCTCTCCCTCCGGGAGAGGGCTGGGGTGAGGGGTAAAACATTAGCGTTTCGGCATAAACTGCCTGAATAATTCGCGGCTCTTTAAAGGTTTGCCCCCAAGATACGGCTTGAGCGCAATTCGGGTAAAGCGTTTTGCCGCACGCAGAGTGTCGGCGTCCGGGAACTCGCGTTCATACAGTGCTCTGAGCTGGCGCCCGGTAAAGGTGCTGTTATCGACGACGACACTGGCAATAAAGCCCTTTTCCTCACGATAGCGATAGGTCATGGTGTCTTCTACCTCGTCTCCGCTTCCCGCACAGTGCAGAAAATCGACGCCGTAACCAAGGTGCCCGAGCAGCGCCAGTTCGAAACGACGCAGAACAGGCTCAGGGGTGCCGGTTGCGCCAGCAAGTGCCTGAATACAGTGCAGGTAATCAAAGAAAAGTTCAGAGAAGCGGGTCTCATGTTCAAGAACCCGTGAGATGAGTTCGTTAACATACAAACCGCTGTAGAGCGTGATACCAGAAAGAGGAAGCGCCAGGGAGACGGCTTCAGCACTGCGCAGGGTTTTGACTTCCCCTCGCCCGCCAAAGCGGACCAGCAGCGGGGTGAAAGGCTGCAAGGCACCTTTCAGATTAGAACGTCTGGAACGTGCGCCTTTGGCAACAAGGCGCACGCGACCGGACTCTTCCGTGAAGACGTCCAGCATCAGGCTGGTTTCGCTCCAGGGACGACTATGCAGGACAAAGGCGCGCTGCCATCCATCCATATGCTCGTCGTCTTAGGTTACTGATCTTCGCCGTAACCGAGGCTGCGCAGCGCACGCTCATCATCGGCCCAGCCAGATTTCACTTTCACCCACAGTTCCAGGTGAACCGGTGCTTCAAACATGTCCTGCATGTCTTTACGGGCTTCGATTCCGATAGTTTTGATCTTGGCGCCTTTATTGCCGATCACCATCTTCTTCTGCCCTTCACGCTCAACGAGGATCAGACCGTTAATATCGTAGCCGCCACGCTCGTTGCTCTGGAAACGCTCGATCTCCACCGTCACAGAGTACGGCAGTTCAGCGCCCAGGAAACGCATCAGCTTCTCACGGATGATTTCAGACGCCATAAAACGCTGAGAGCGATCGGTGATGTAGTCTTCCGGGAAGTGATGAGTCGCTTCCGGCAGATGCTTGCGCACGATACCCGCGATGGTATCAACGTTCAGACCCGTTTCCGCAGACAGCGGGACGATGTCCAGGAAGTTCATCTGGCTGCCCAGCCATTGCAGGTGCGGCAGCAGATCGGCTTTTTCCTGCACGTTGTCCACTTTATTGACTGCGAGGATCACCGGCGTTTTGCCGTCGCGCAGCTTGTTCAGGACCATTTCGTCGTCCGGCGTCCAGCGGGTGCCTTCCACAACGAAAATCACCAGCTCTACGTCGCCAATGGAGCTGCTCGCCGCCTTGTTCATCAGACGGTTGATGGCGCGCTTCTCTTCCATGTGCAGGCCCGGTGTATCGACGTAGATCGCCTGATACGCGCCTTCAGTATGGATACCGACGATGCGGTGACGCGTGGTCTGCGCCTTACGCGAGGTGATAGAAATCTTCTGCCCAAGCAGATTATTCAGCAGGGTGGATTTGCCAACGTTCGGACGTCCGACGATGGCAATAAATCCGCAATAGGTTTTGTCGATGCTCATTCCAGCTCCAGCATTTTTAACGCCTGTTCGGCGGCAGCCTGTTCAGCCTTACGACGGCTTGAACCCGTGCCGACCACCGGTTCACTCAGGCCACTGACCTGGCAATGGATGGTAAATTCCTGATCGTGGGCTTCGCCACGCACCTGCACCACCAGATAGGATGGCAGCGGCAGATGACGACCCTGCAAATATTCTTGCAGACGCGTTTTAGGATCTTTTTGTTTATCGCCCGGGCTGATTTCGTCCAGGCGGGTCTGATACCAGTTAAGGATCAGCTTTTCTACGGTCTGGATATCGCTGTCCAGGAACACGCCACCGATCAATGCCTCGACCGTATCGGCAAGGATGGATTCACGACGGAAACCACCACTTTTCAGCTCACCTGGCCCCAGACGCAGGCATTCACCCAGCTCAAATTCGCGTGCGATTTCAGCGAGGGTATTGCCGCGCACCAGCGTGGCGCGCATGCGGCTCATATCACCTTCGTCCACACGCGGAAAACGATGATAAAGCGCATTTGCAATCACGAAACTTAAAATAGAGTCGCCTAAAAACTCGAGACGCTCATTATGTTTGCTGCTGGCACTGCGATGGGTTAATGCCTGTTGCAACAACTCCTGATGATGAAAAGTGTAGCCCAGCTTCCGTTGAAGCCGATTAATTACGATGGGGTTCATGCGATACCAATAAATGAATGCGTCAAAAATGCAGCACACGAAACCGACCTGAGAAAACCAACGCGGTTTCGTGTGCCGTGGCACCCTTGCAGGGCCAACCTTAAACTTCGGGGGAATATTCTATACACAACGACAGGGGATGTCGTTAGTTCAAAGAGATTTATCGCTGAAATAATTCACGTAGCGGCGAATAAAAGCCGCTACGTGTTATTTTTGGCGAAAATTAATGAATTCCGCCAATACGATTCAGGCGAACGCCGGTCGGCCACTCGCCTTCCTGCTTCTCAAAACTCATCCAGATAGCGGTTGCTTTACCGACCAGATTCGCTTCCGGCACAAAGCCCCAGTAACGGCTGTCCGCAGAGTTATCGCGGTTGTCACCCATCATGAAGTAGTGTCCCGGCGGCACAATCCAGGTCGCCAGCTGTTGGCCTGGCTGCTGGTAGTACATTGCCAGCTGATCCTGTGCGATGGGCACGGTCAGAATGCGGTGAGTAACATCGCCCAGCGTCTCTTTGCGTTCAACCAGACGAATGCCATTCTCTTTGGTTTCACCTTTTGGCACCTGGAAGAATCCGCTGGTCGCTTCACCGCCGTTACGGCGGGCGAAGGTCTGCACAAAATCAGCTGGCTCAACGTTGGAGTAAGTGACTGGCAGCGCATTTTCACATGCGGTGCCAGAGCTACAGCCTGGCTGAATGGTCACCTCTTTCGCCACCGGATCGTAGGTCACTTTATCGCCCGGCAGACCTACCGCGCGTTTAATATAATCCAGCCGCGGATCTTCCGGATATTTAAACACCACGATGTCGCCACGTTTCGGATGACCCGTTTCGATCAGCGTTTTCTGGTAGATCGGATCTTTGATGCCATAGGCAAACTTTTCAACCAGAATGAAATCACCGATCAGCAGCGTTGGCATCATCGATCCTGACGGGATCTGGAACGGTTCATAGATAAATGAACGCACCACCAGCACAATCGCCAGCACCGGGAATACCGATGCCCCTGTCTCCAGCCATCCCGGTTTTGGGCCGACTTTTTTCAGGGTTTTCGCGTCCAGCGCATCGCCCGTGGCTGCCTGCGCGGCAGCCTGACGTTCACGGCGTTTTGGGGCGAAGATAAACTTATCCAGGCACCACAACAGACCTGTCACCAGGGTAGCGATGACCAGGATCAGGGCAAACATGTTCGCCATGCCAACTCCTTAAGGTTATTTACCGTTACCGTCTTTACCAACATGAAGGATGGCAAGGAATGCTTCCTGCGGCAGCTCAACGTTACCGACCTGCTTCATACGCTTCTTACCTTCTTTCTGCTTCTGCAACAGCTTTTTCTTACGGCTGACGTCGCCGCCGTAGCACTTAGCCAGAACGTTTTTACGCAGCTGCTTCACGGTTGAACGGGCAATGATGTGGTTACCAATGGCCGCCTGAATCGCAATGTCAAACTGCTGACGCGGGATCAGATCTTTCATCTTCTCAACCAGCTCACGACCACGGTACGGTGCGTTATCGTTGTGGGTGATCAGCGCCAGCGCATCCACACGCTCACCGTTGATCAGCACGTCCACACGAACCATGTTCGAGGCCTGGAAGCGTTTGAAGTTGTAGTCCAGCGACGCATAGCCACGGGAGGTAGACTTCAGACGGTCGAAGAAGTCGAGCACCACTTCTGCCATCGGAATTTCATAGGTCAGCGCCACCTGGTTACCGTGGTAAACCATGTTGGTCTGCACGCCACGCTTCTCAATACACAGGGTGATCACGTTACCGAGGAACTCCTGCGGCAGCAGCATGTGACACTCTGCAATAGGCTCGCGCAGTTCCTGAATATTATTCAGCGGCGGGAGCTTGGACGGGCTGTCGACGTAGATCACCTCTTTCGATGTGGTTTCTACTTCGTAGACAACCGTCGGGGCGGTGGTGATCAGATCCAGATCGTATTCACGCTCCAGACGTTCCTGAATGATCTCCATGTGCAGCAGACCGAGGAAGCCACAGCGGAAGCCAAAGCCCAGCGCCGTTGAGCTTTCTGGCTCGTAGAACAGGGAGGCATCGTTGAGGCTCAGCTTTCCGAGCGCATCGCGGAAGTTTTCGTAATCGTCAGAGCTGACCGGGAACAGACCCGCATAAACCTGCGGTTTCACCTTTTTGAAGCCTGGCAGCGCTTTATCTGCCGGGTTACGTGCACCGGTCAGGGTATCACCCACCGGCGCGCCGAGGATGTCTTTAATGGCACAGACCAGCCAGCCCACTTCGCCGCATTTCAGTTCGGTACGGTCAACCTGTTTTGGCGTGAAGATGCCCAGACGGTCAGCGTTGTAGACCTGGCCGGTGCTCATGACCTTGATTTTGTCGCCTTTACGCATTGTGCCGTTTTTAATACGCACCAGCGAGACAACGCCGAGGTAGTTATCAAACCAGGAGTCGATGATCAGCGCCTGTAGCGGCGCATCCGGGTCGCCTTCCGGCGGCGGAATATCACGCACCAGACGTTCCAGTACGTCCGGAACACCGACACCGGTTTTCGCCGAGCAGCGCACTGCATCGGTCGCATCAATACCGACGATGTCTTCAATCTCTTCCGCTACGCGCTCAGGATCGGCGGCTGGCAGGTCGATTTTATTCAGAACCGGCACCACTTCGAGATCCATTTCCATGGCGGTGTAGCAGTTTGCCAGCGTCTGGGCCTCTACGCCCTGCCCGGCATCCACCACCAGCAGCGCGCCTTCGCAGGCCGCCAGCGAGCGTGACACTTCATAAGAGAAGTCAACGTGCCCTGGGGTGTCGATAAAGTTCAGCTGATAGGTTTCACCATCGGAAGCTTTATAGTCGAGCGTCACGCTCTGCGCTTTGATGGTAATACCGCGTTCGCGTTCCAGGTCCATGGAGTCCAGAACCTGGGCTGCCATTTCACGATCAGACAGGCCACCGCAAATCTGGATAATACGGTCAGACAGCGTCGACTTACCGTGGTCAATGTGAGCAATGATCGAAAAGTTACGTATGTTCTTCATATAGTTAAATAATTATGCCTTACGAATTCCTGGAGGCCGCTGTTCTTAGCCTGACGTTTTTCAGTGCGAAAACGCAGCATTCTACACTACATCCTCGTCAGCTGGAAATGCACTTAGAGCCAGGTATAGCGCGAAGAGACGGCGTTTTCTTTATTGCGATGTAAATAATAATAAAGCCCGGCAGATTACCGGGCCTCAGAAGAGAGCGTCTCAACACGAAGTTGGTCGGGTGCCAGTGCAACGCTGAGGATAACGGGCTGCCACGCTTCCCGGGCGGCAAGCCTTGGGGAAACGCCTTTAGCAAGCCAGAACCCGCCCACGCCGCCCAAAGCGGCACCGCACATGGCGGCCAAATCTGTGCCGAACAGCATCTGGAAAACCCCGCCCATCACGAACAGACCTGCCAGCGGAGAAAGGTAAACCAGCATGGCGGAAGTGAGCAGGCTACCTTCAGCGATGCCCAGCTCCACTTTTTGCCCTGCCACCAGCGGCTGATCGCTCGGCACAGCAATAGTGTGCGACGTTTGCGGCCCCAGCTTATTCAACACGCGGCTGCCGCAACCGGCTCGCGAAGCGCAGCTGCTGCATGATGCTTTAACGTCACAGCTGACAAGCGCTACGCCATCCTGCCAGGATACGACCGTGGCCCACTCTTTAATCATTGCGCAGCCCTGAATTTAATGCTGTCTGAAATACGTTTTGCCGTTGGCGGCGGTAATTCACCGACAATGGTAATTTCCGCATTATCGCGCACCGTCGTGCTGACCGTCCGGCGACCGGTACGGAGCATCTGTTCGGAACTGTTCGCCGTAGCGCGATTGATATTCACCGAGAAGCTAAACAGCCCATCGGAATAGAGTCGCGACTCAACCGGTGTTTCGATGGTTGGGAGCTGGCGACGGCTGCTGGAAACTTCGCTGAACCCTTGCGGGATCCAGGATGGTACCCAGTTAAAATTGACAGAATCGCCGGCAGGCACGGAAAGCAAAGGCGGCAGGCTGGCTTTGGCCAGATTCTGCATGCTGTTGCCAACCTGACTGTTCACATCGAAGGAGATCACGCGGAACTGCTCCAGCGTCTCACCGTCGCGATCGAGCAGATCAACGCGCATCGGCAGCTTCGTCTCTGCGTCAATCCAGACGATATAGCTGTAACGTGTCCCATCCCGCGCAACAACGCGGATCACTTCGCACAGCCTGTCGGCAATACGCGTTCGTCCCACCGAGATAAAATCATAGTAGGGGGCGAGACGTTTAAAATCGGTGTAAATGAGCGACGGCAGGGAGTCAACGATGTAGTCACCATTGAGCGTAAACGGCTCAAGGCCAGGCTCGAAATAGCTGATTTCGTTCCCACGCTGGACCACTTCCCGACGCGGGCCATCCATCTGTAAAAGCTGGGCGAGCGGCTGGTTATCAAGGCGGGCGTGGCGATAGCGTAACGATTCGACACCCTGCTTATTGATGCTGATAAATGCCAACTCGTAATTGAGTGACTGGCTGGCCAGATTCATTTGCTGCAACAACGCCCCGGATGAAACATCAGCCGAGGCGTTAGCAGAGAAGAACAGGCTACCCGCCATCAAAGACATGGCGAACCAAAGTTGCTTCATTACTGCGATTGCGTTCCTAAAGTTTGGTTTCCTGGCACCTGCACAGCAGCCTGCTGGGTTTGGGCCTGCTCAAACTGAAGCTGCTCGGAGTGCAGACGGCGCTGCAACTCGTAATCCTGCAACATCGCATTAATGCGACGGCGCTGCTCCTGTACCTGCTGTTGCTGTCCGCCGCTTGCGGAGGCATCTGCCGGTACGCCCAGGCTAACCGGGCTGGCTTTACCCATCATCGGCAGCGTATTGAACACTGGCGCTTCAGGCTGCTGATTGGCTTCAGACTGAGTATTATAGTGCTGGACCCCAACGATAACTGCAAGCGATACGCACGCAGCGACCCCCATTTGGGTGAGCTGGCTGGCCCATGGACGCACCTTGTGCCAGAACGGCATTTTCTGCCATTGGTGAGGTGCAGGCTGCGCTTCAGGAATCAGCGGCGTGGTCTGATGAACAGGTTCGTTCTCAATGGCCGCCATAACGCGTGCTGAGATATCGAAATGGAGAACCTCGCTGGTATCACCGCGCAGAGAGTCGCGGATGAGATGATAGCTCTCCCAGGTCTGTTGCATTTCGGGAGAATGAGACAACTCATCGAGCAGCTCATTATCCAGCGTTTCACCATCCATTAAAGCGGAAAGTTTTTCTTTCTGCATGCCTAATACCTTTTCCAGTATCCCGCTATCGTCAACGCCTGATAAGCGGTTGAACTTTATTATCAATGGCTTCTCGCGCACGGAAAATTCGTGAACGAACCGTGCCGACCGGACAATCCATGATGGCGGCTATCTCTTCATAGCTTAGGCCATCCAGCTCCCGTAACGTAATTGCCATGCGTAAATCTTCCGGGAGCGACTCGATCGTGCGAAAAACGATTTGTCTCAGTTCTTCTGACAACATTAAGTTCTCAGGGTTCGAAATTTCTTTCAGCGCGCCGCCACTTTCGAAGTTTTCTGCGTCGATAGCGTCGACATCACTAGAAGGCGGACGACGGCCCTGAGCAACCAAATAATTCTTAGCCGTATTGACTGCAATACGATACAGCCAGGTATAAAAAGCACTATCCCCCCGGAATGAATCCAGCGCGCGATAGGCCTTAATAAAAGACTCTTGCACCACATCAGGAACATCGCCTGACGGTACATAGCGGGAAACCAGACTCGCTACCTTATGCTGGTAGCGCACCACCAGTAGGTTAAAAGCTTTCTGATCTCCCTTCTGGACCCGTTCAACCAGGACCTGGTCCGTTAACTGCTCGCTCATCCGAGGTAATGTCTCCCCAAACCAAATTCCACGCGTTATCGAAACGCCACTCTAACAACATTGCACTTTGAGCAAGCACCGAATTAGAGTGTCTGTTCTTCAATAAGTTCCGTAACGCCTTTGTTTTTGTTCATCGCGCCGCAGACCGTTCATTTTCTCTCATTATAAGTCTGTTCACGATACGCACCCGCTTTCTGACAAGAATCATCAACTTTATCGTCAGAAGAGTAACGCAACACAGGCTTTATTTCACCACAAAATCTGAAGCTAACGATCTGCTTCGCAAAATATTTCCGGCCATTTAGCGCAGATTTAACTTCTGGCCTTCCGTTTAGTCATTGCAACACACAACAAAAAAAACGTGCGATATCTCGCATCACAATGCTATTCTCCCCACACCATGTTTAGTAAATTAAACAAACATCATGAACACGACGCCTGAACTTCATTGTGATGTACTGATCATCGGCAGCGGTGCTGCCGGCCTATCCCTCGCACTGCGCCTGGCGGAACATCAGAACGTAATCGTGCTGAGTAAAGGGCCGATGAGCGAAGGTTCCACCTTCTATGCACAAGGCGGTATTGCCGCCGTGTTTGATGAAACGGATAGTATAGCCTCGCACGTAGAAGACACCCTGATTGCCGGCGCCGGGATCGTGGATGAGCATGCGGCAGAGTTTGTCGCCAGCAATGCCCGCCACTGCGTGCAATGGCTTATCGATCAGGGCGTGCTGTTTGATACGCATGTTCAGCCTAATGGTGAAGAGAGCTATCACCTGACCCGTGAAGGCGGGCACAGCCACCGCCGTATTCTGCACGCTGCTGATGCAACCGGAAAAGCGGTTGAAACCACGCTGGTCAGCAAAGCCCTCAGCCATCCTAATATTCGGGTGCTGGAGCGCAGCAACGCCGTCGACCTGATTATTTCCGATAAGATTGGCCTGCCCGGCACGCGCCGTGTTGTCGGCGCATGGGTGTGGAATCGGAATAAAGAGAAGGTGGAAACCTGCCAGGCAAAAGCCGTTGTGCTGGCGACCGGCGGCGCCTCCAAGGTTTACCAGTACACGACAAACCCGGATATCGCCTCCGGAGACGGTATCGCCATGGCCTGGCGCGCAGGCTGCCGCGTGGCGAATATGGAGTTTAATCAGTTCCATCCTACCGCCCTGTTCCACCCGCAGGCACGTAACTTCCTGTTAACTGAAGCGTTGCGCGGCGAAGGCGCGTATCTGAAGCGTCCGGACGGTTCACGGTTTATGCCGGACTTCGACCCCCGAGGTGAACTTGCCCCGCGGGATATCGTGGCCCGCGCCATTGACCACGAGATGAAGCGGCTTGGCGTCGACTGTATGTATCTGGACATTAGCCATAAACCGGAAGACTTTATTCGCCAGCACTTCCCGATGATTTATGAAAAGCTGCTGAGTCTGGGTATTGATTTAACCCGCGATCCGGTGCCGATTGTACCTGCCGCACACTATACCTGTGGCGGGGTGATGGTTGACGATCATGGTCGTACCGACGTGGATGGTTTGTATGCGATCGGCGAGGTCAGCTACACCGGCCTGCATGGTGCGAATCGCATGGCCTCAAACTCGCTGCTGGAGTGTCTGGTGTATGGGTGGTCGGCTGCGGAAGATATTACCAAACGCATGCCCTATGCACGTCCGACAACACACTTGCCGGCATGGGATGAAAGTCGGGTAGAAAACCCGGACGAACTGGTGGTTATCCAGCATAACTGGCACGAGCTGCGGCTTTTCATGTGGGATTATGTCGGGATTGTACGCACAACGAAGCGTCTGGAACGCGCGTTACGCCGCATCATGATGTTGCAGCAGGAAATTGATGAATATTACGCCAACTTCCGCGTTTCTAATAATCTGCTGGAGCTGCGCAACCTTGTGCAGGTTGCCGAGCTGATTGTGCGCTGTGCGGTGATGCGCAAAGAGAGCCGTGGCCTGCATTATACGCTGGACTATCCCGAACCGCTTGAAATGTCCGGCCCGTCGGTGTTGACGCCGCAGGTTCACATAAACAGATAAAAGGCCTGGGTCAGGGCAGTGTAATCTTCGGAATAACGCTGGTCTGGCCCACGAATGACCATCCTGTCGATAAAGCATTCCCCCTCTTTCGGCGAGAGCGCCAGCAACACGCGGTGCGGTAAGCGTCCTTCCGTATCCGAAATATCGGTACGAAGACGCAGATTCCAGCCGATCCCCCGTGCGATCTCAATGAAGGTATTACCCGTGCTTTCAGGCAAGACCACGCAGAAAAATCCCTCTTCCGAGATAAGCTCCGCCGCACTGGTCAGTAGCGCCTTGTGATCGAGCGAGCCGGTGTAACGTGCCTGCTCGCGTTCTGGCGTTCCACATTCCACGCCTGGCGTGAAATACGGCGGATTGCTGACAATCAAATCGTAACGCGCGGTTTGCTCCGGCGCCCAGGTCAGGACATCGGCGCATTCTACCCTGATGCGATCTGCCCACGGAGAGTCGGCAGCGTTTTCACTTGCCTGCCGGGACGCCTGAGGATCAAGCTCAACGGCGTCGATCGTGACGTGTTCTTCCGTTCGCTGCGCCAGCATCAGCGCCTGAAGTCCGCTGCCCGTACCAATATCCAGAATGCGTTTTACACCTGCGACAGGCGCCCATGCACCCAGTAAAATACCGTCTGTGCCGACTTTCATCGCACAACGATCGTGCGCCACAAAAAACTGTTTAAACGTAAAACCATCGCGGCGCAACTGCGCTTTGAGTTGAGACATGTCAGGACAACCTTCTGAGTGAAACTGGAGTAGCATAGGGGAAAGCGAAGTGGTCGAAAAGCGATATCCATACAAACAGATGAAGATTACAGCCGTAACGTCTATAATCAGCGCCCCACACAGAGGTAGAACATGACTGTAACGACTTTTTCCGAACTTGAACTCGATGAAAGCCTGCTCAATGCCCTTGAGAGCAAAGGCTTTACACGCCCGACCGCCATTCAGGCCGCGGCCATTCCGCCTGCGCTTGAGGGCCGCGATGTGCTCGGTTCTGCGCCAACCGGCACGGGGAAGACAGCAGCCTACTTGCTGCCTGTGTTGCAGCATTTGCTCGACTTTCCGCGTAAAAAATCAGGCCCGCCGCGCATTTTGATCCTGACCCCGACCCGTGAACTGGCGATGCAGGTTGCCGAACACGCGCGTGAGCTGGCGGCGAACACCCATCTGGATATCGCGACCATCACCGGCGGCGTAGCGTATATGAACCACGCCGAAGTGTTCAGCGAAAACCAGGATATCGTTGTCGCGACGACGGGCCGTCTGCTGCAATACATAAAAGAAGAGAACTTCGACTGCCGCGCGGTGGAAACGCTGATTCTCGATGAAGCTGACCGCATGCTGGACATGGGCTTTGCCCAGGATATCGAACACATCGCGGGTGAAACGCGCTGGCGTAATCAGACAATGCTGTTCTCGGCAACCCTTGAAGGGGATGCCATTAAAGATTTCGCCGAACGTCTGCTGGAAGATCCGGTGGAAGTGTCCGCTACGCCATCGACCCGTGAGCGTAAGAAGATCCACCAGTGGTACTACCGCGCAGATAACCTTGAGCATAAGGTTGAGTTGTTGAAACACCTGCTGAAGCAGGAAGAGGCAACCCGTACCATCGTCTTCGTACGCAAACGTGAGCGCGTGCATGAGCTGGCAGAAATGCTGCGCAACGCCGGCATTAACAACTGCTATCTCGAAGGTGAAATGGCGCAGGTTAAGCGAACCGAAGGGATTAAGCGCCTGACCGATGGCCGCGTGAATGTGCTGGTTGCCACCGATGTTGCCGCGCGTGGGATCGACATCCCGGACGTGAGCCACGTAATCAACTTTGATATGCCGCGCAGCGGTGATACTTACCTGCACCGTATTGGTCGTACCGGCCGTGCGGGCCGCAAAGGTATTGCTATCTCTCTGGTAGAAGCGCACGACCATTTGCTGCTACAGAAAATTGGCCGCTACGTTGAGGAGCCGCTGAAAGCTCGCGTGATTGACGGGCTTCGTCCGACCACACGTGCGCCGAGTGAAAAAATGACGGGTAAACCGTCCAAGAAAGCGCTCGCGAAACGTGCTGAGAGAAAAGAGAAAGAAAAAGAGAAGCCGCGCGTTAAACAGCGCCACCGCGATACCAAAAATATTGGTAAGCGCCGTAAGCCAAGTTCTGCTGCGCCAGAGACAAAAACGGAAGAGTAAAAAAAGCCGGGACATTCCCGGCTTTTTTATTCCACCCCCGAAGCTGAAACCTTACAGGCTTTCAGTAAAGGTACGCGCGATAACGTCGCGCTGCTGTTCCGGGGTCAGAGAGTTGAAACGCACCGCATAGCCAGACACACGGATGGTCAGCTGCGGGTATTTTTCCGGGTGCTCAACGGCATCCATCAGCGTTTCGCGACGCAGGACGTTAACGTTCAGGTGCTGACCGCCTTCCACGCGTACTTCTGGTTGCACTTGCATTGGAATTTCACGGTATTCAATTTCGCCCAGTTTGCTCACCGGAACGATTTCGTCTTCCGCAAAACCTGCTTTCGCTACTACACAGCGCGCTTCGTTTTTCTCGCTGTCCAGCAGCCAGAAAGAGTTCAGCAGATCGTCATTTGCAGCTTTAGTAATCTGGATACCTGTAATCATGTGTTGCCTCCCTTAGGCTACATTAACTGATGCTGGCCTTTTGCGGCCAATTGGTAAAACCATTGTTTGTTGTGTGTATATATAACATTCAGACCCGGGTGATTTATTGATTTAAATCAACAAAACCACCAACCACACAAAGAGTGTGGTCTGTATTTTTTGTTTTAGATCAATTTTAAAGGTTTACCAATTCAACTTATCCTGCCTGGTTTTCAACATAAATTGAGACACTTAGCCTGCTTTTCCGCGGGTAATTTTGCTCATTGGGGTTTAACAGGTAAGCTAGACACAGAATGAGATTCGCAGGAGAGCGAGATGACAACACCTTTAACCTGGCATGACGTGCTGGCAGAAGAGAAGCAGCAGCCCTATTTTATTAACACCCTCAGTACCGTTGCGGCTGAACGGCAGGCCGGCCAGACAATTTATCCGCCGCAGAAAGATGTGTTTAACGCCTTCCGCTACACCGAACTGAGTGATGTAAAGGTGGTTATCCTGGGGCAGGATCCGTACCACGGCCCCGGGCAGGCTCACGGACTGGCATTTTCCGTGCGTCCGGGCGTGGCCATCCCCCCTTCTCTGCTGAATATGTATAAAGAGCTGGAAGGAACGATTCCTGGTTTCACCCGCCCTGATCACGGTTATCTGGAAAGCTGGGCGCGCCAGGGCGTGCTGTTGCTGAATACCGTATTAACTGTCCGGGCGGGTCAGGCACACTCCCACGCCAGTCTGGGATGGGAAACCTTTACCGATAAGGTTATCAGCCTGATCAATGAGCATCGTGAAGGCGTCGTGTTTTTACTCTGGGGTTCGCATGCCCAAAAGAAAGGGGCGATTATCGATCGTCAGCGTCACCACGTGCTGAAGGCACCGCACCCGTCGCCGCTGTCTGCGCATCGCGGTTTCTTTGGCAGTAATCATTTTGTTCTGACGAATGAGTGGCTGGAAAAGCGTGGCGAAAAGCCGATTGACTGGATGCCTGTGTTACCCGCAGAGAGCGAGTAGGGTTTGAATGTGCCGGGTCAGGCCCGGCACATAAAAGGCTTATGCCTTGTTCTGACGCCACCATTCCGCCAGCAGCACGCCGGTCGCAACGGATACGTTCAGGCTTTCAACGTTGCCTGTGCCGTCGATAGAGACGCTCAGGTCAGCGCTTGAGAGTGCCGCATCAGACAGACCATCACGCTCCTGACCTAACACCAGCACCATTTTGCGCGGCAGCGTCGCTTTAAACAGCGGCGTAGCGGCACGGCTTGAGGTGGTGACAATGGTGTAGCCCGCTTTACGGAATTGCTCCAGGGCTTCCAGCACGCTGTCGCCGGTGATCGGCTGAACATGCTCTGCACCGCCTTCCGCAGTACGAATCGCCGCACCGGATTCCAGCAGCGCGGCATCCTGCAATAGAACGCCTTTCACGCCAAAGTGCGCGCAGCTACGCATCATAGCGCCCAGGTTATGCGGGTTACCCACATCTTCCAGTGCCAGCACGCAGTCATCGGCATCCGCCTGGCTGACCCACTGCTGCACGGTAGTGCCGTTACGTTTTTTGATCAGGAAGCAGACGCCGCCGTGGTGTTCAGTCCCGGACGCTTTTGTCAGCTCGGCATCGTCAACCACGTGATAGGCTTTGCGGTTCGCCGCCATCCAGCGCAGCGCTTCTTTGAAGCGCGGGGTCACGCTCTGAATAAACCATGCACGAACGATACACTCCGGGCGGCTCTGGAACAGGGCCTGACAGGCGTTCTCACCGTAGACACGGGTCTCTTCCGCACGCTGACGACGCAGCACTTCCGGATCGATAAAGCTTTTTCCGCTGATACCGCCGTGATCGGCTTTTTCGGTCGCCTCTTCACCGGGCGCGCGAGAAACGGTACGCCATGGCGATCCACCGTCACGGACAACATCATCGCGTTTGCGATCGTCACGCTTACGGTCATCACGTTTGCGGTCATCGCCGCGGTTATTTCTGTCATCGCGGGCGGGGCGACGGCCACCGTCTGCACGAGAAGACGCCGGACGCCCGCCACCTTTTCCGGTACGCGGATTTTGGGTGCGTTTATCAGAGTCATCATCACTGCGGACATACATCACTTTGACCTTGCCGCTTTTGTTTTTCATTTCGTCGTTCATGCTTTTCTCCACCAGCGCTGCGCGAAGCGCGCAGATTACCCGATGTGCAAGCTCATAGCCATAATTTCGTACAAAAGCCTGTGACTATTGTTCCCATTGAATAAAACGCATTGTCGTTTCATACAAGCTCACTGATAATATGTAACATATCAGAAACATTATCGGCGTTCTGCCGTTGTTCCACGGCTCTATCAGAGGTTAGTTATGAATACCGTATGTGCCAACTGTCAGGCTGTAAACCGCATTCCGGACGACCGGATGGATGACGGTGCGAAATGCGGGCGTTGTGGCCACGAATTATTTGATGGCGATGTCATTAACGCGACGGGTGCTACGCTGGACAAACTCCTCAAGGACGATCTGCCTGTTGTGGTCGATTTCTGGGCACCGTGGTGCGGCCCCTGCCGTAA
The DNA here is from genome assembly GCF_016082135.1 of Enterobacter sp. YSU. Taxonomy (NCBI): domain Bacteria; kingdom Pseudomonadati; phylum Pseudomonadota; class Gammaproteobacteria; order Enterobacterales; family Enterobacteriaceae; genus Enterobacter; species Enterobacter sp. YSU. The sequence goes on along the minus strand of NZ_CP059487.1, from coordinate 3,009,175 downwards.
CTTTGCGCCCATCTTCGAAGACGTGGCTGAAGAGCGCAGCGGGAAAATGCGTTTTGTCAAAGTGAATACCGAAGCGGAACGTGAACTCAGCGCCCGTTTTCGCATTCGCAGCATTCCAACCATTATGATTTTCAAAAATGGTGAAGTGATCGATATGCTCAATGGTGCAGTACCGAAAGCGCCTTTCGACAGCTGGTTAAACGAATCCCTGTAACATTCACGGGGCATACCTTGTGCCCCGTTCGCTCCTCTGCGAAAATGAGGTTTTTCCTGCCTTTTCGCCCATGACTGATAACGCTGTACTTCAATTACGCGCCGAGCGCCTTGCGCGCGCCACCCGCCCTTTTCTGGCCCGAGGCAATCGTATTCGCCGCTGCCAGCGCTGCCTTTTACCGCTGAAAGTGTGTCTGTGCGAAACGCTTGCACCGAGCGAGGCGAAAAGCCGCTTTTGTCTGGTCATGTTCGATACCGAACCGATGAAGCCCAGCAACACGGGGCGTTTGATCGCCGATATTCTGCCCAACACCGCAGCGTTTCAGTGGTCGCGCACTGAGCCACCTCAGGCTCTGCTCGACCTGGTGGCAAGCCGGGACTATCAGCCCATGGTCGTTTTCCCGGCATCATATGCAGGCGAACAACGTCAGGTGCTTACGGCGCCACCATCCGGTAAGCCGCCGCTGTTTATTATGCTCGACGGCACCTGGACCGAAGCGAGAAAGATGTTTCGCAAAAGCCCTTACCTTGATGCGCTGCCGGTGATTTCCGTCGATCTTTCGCGCGTTTCGGCCTATCGCTTGCGTGAAGCGCATGCCGACGGTCAATATTGCACCGCTGAAGTCGCTATTGCGCTACTGGATCTGGCGGGCGATACCCAGGCGGCCGGCGCGCTGGGCTCCCACTTCTCCTGCTTCCGTGAACGTTATCTTGCGGGAAAAACCGTTCATAAGGGTAGCGTCACAGCAACAGAGACAGAAAGCGTTTAAAATCATCAGGTCGCTTGCATTCACGGGAGGCCTGCATGAGCCAGAGAGGGTTAGAAGCGCTACTCCGTCCGAAATCCATTGCCGTTATTGGCGCCTCGATGAAACCGGACCGCGCAGGGTATCTGATGATGCGTAACCTGCTGGCTGGCGGGTTTAACGGCCCGGTCATGCCCGTTACGCCCGCTTATAAAGCGGTACAGGGGGTACTGGCGTGGCCGAATGTGCAGAGCCTGCCTTTCGTTCCCGATCTCGCCGTGCTCTGTACACATGCGAAACGAAACCTCGAACTGCTTGAGTCGCTCGGTCAGAAAGGCTGTAAAACCTGCATTATTCTTTCCTCGCCTCCTGAACAGCAGCCCGAACTGCTGGCCTGCGCCAGCCGCTACCAGATGCGCATTCTTGGTCCAAACAGCCTCGGCCTACTTGCGCCCTGGCAAGGGCTGAATGCCAGTTTTTCCCCGGTTCCGATCCGTAAAGGCAAACTGGCCTTTATTTCGCAGTCGGCTGCGGTATCCAATACCATCCTCGACTGGGCGCAGCAGCGTGAGATGGGTTTTTCCTACTTCATCGCTTTGGGCGACAGCCTGGACATTGACGTCGATGAGCTGCTGGATTTCCTGGCGCGTGACAGCAAAACCAGCGCTATCCTGCTCTATCTTGAACACCTGAGTGACGCCCGTCGTTTTGTGTCGGCGTCGCGTAGCGCATCGCGAAATAAACCGATACTGGTCATCAAAAGCGGGCGCAGCCCCGCGGCTCAGCGCCTGCTACATTCCCGTTCCGGGATGGATCCCGCATGGGATGCAGCGATCCAACGCGCCGGTTTACTGCGGGTACAGGATACGCACGAGCTTTTTTCCGCCGTTGAAACGTTAAGCCACATGCGCCCCCTGCGCGGTGAAAAACTGATGATTGTCAGCAACGGTGCCGCTCCCGCCGCCCTGGCGCTGGACGAGCTCTGGCTACGCAACGGCAAGCTGTCCATGCTGGGTGAAGAGACGCTTCAGCGCCTGCGGGACGCGTTACCGGGAAGCGTTGTTCCCGATAATCCCCTCGATTTGCGCGATGATGCCAGCAGCGATCGTTACATTAAGGCGATCACGATTTTGCTCGATAGCCAGGACTTTGATGCGCTGATGATTATCCATTCGCCCAGCGCGGTTGCGCCAGGCAGCGAAAGTGCGCGTGCGCTGATTGAGGCAGTCCGAAAACATCCCCGCGGCAAATACGTTACCCTGCTGACCAACTGGTGCGGCGAGTTCTCCTCTCAGGAGGCACGGCGTCTGTTTAGTGAAGCCGGGTTGCCAACCTACCGTACCCCGGAGGGCACCATTACCGCGTTTATGCATATGGTTGAATACCGCCGCAACCAGAAGCAGCTGCGTGAAACGCCTGCCCTGCCGGGCAATCTCACCGCAAATTCGGTGGATGTGCACAGGCTTTTGCAGCAGGCCATCGAAGAGGGCGCCGCTTCTCTTGACACACATGAGGTGCAACCCATTCTTGGCAGTTATGGATTGCAAACCCTGCCCACCTGGATTGCCGGCGACAGCGCTGAGGCGGTACATATCGCTGAGCAGATTGGTTATCCGGTCGCGCTGAAGCTGCGCTCTCCCGATATTCCGCACAAATCGGATGTGCAGGGCGTCATGCTGTATCTGCGCACCGCGACAGAAGTACAACAGGCCGCGGATGCCATTATCGATCGCGTAAAAATGACGTGGCCACAGGCCCGGATCCACGGCCTGCTGGTGCAGAGCATGGCCAACCGTGCAGGTGCGCAGGAGCTACGCGTGGTTGTCGAACACGATCCGGTTTTTGGTCCGCTCATTATGCTGGGTGAAGGCGGCGTTGAGTGGCGGCCAGAAGAACAGGCGGTTGTCGCGCTTCCTCCTCTAAACATGAACCTGGCGCGTTATTTGATTATTCAGGCCATCAAAAGCAAAAAAATCCGCGGGAGAAGCGCTCTGCGGCCGCTTGATATCGCCGGATTAAGCCAGTTTCTGGTGAAGGTCTCCAACCTCATTGTTGACTGTGCGGAGATCCAGCGCCTGGATATCCACCCCCTTCTTGCCTCCGGAAATGAATTTACCGCGCTGGACGTGACGCTGGATATTGCGCCCTTTATCGGTGATCGGGAAAGCCGTCTCGCCATTCGTCCTTATCCTCTTCATCTGGAAGAGTGGGTGGAGATGAAAAATGGGGAACGGGCGCTGTTTCGCCCTATCCTGCCGGAAGACGAGCCGATGCTGCGGGCGTTCATCTCGCAGGTGACGAAGGAAGATTTGTACTATCGCTATTTCAGCGAAATCAATGAATTTACCCACGACGATTTAGCCAATATGACCCAGATCGACTACGATCGAGAAATGGCGATTGTGGCGGTCCGCCGTTCCGGAGCGGGAGAGGAGATCCTCGGCGTGACGCGTGCCATTTCCGACCCGGATAACGTGGATGCGGAGTTTGCCGTACTGGTGCGTTCCGATCTTAAGGGTTTGGGGTTGGGCAGACGGCTGCTCGAAAAACTCATTGGTTATACGCGCGATCACGGATTGTCACGCCTGAATGGCATTACTATGCCAAACAATCGGGGTATGGTGACCCTGGCGCGGAAGCTCGGTTTTGACGTTGATATCCAGCTGGATGAAGGCATTGTCTCTCTGTCCCTCAGCCTGATTTCGACGGATAAACAAGAGTAAGCTGCTGGAAATGTTACCCACTTTTCGCGGCACTGGGGTATCATTGTCCGCTTATGTTGTTTGCCTGGTACAGACAACCCTTCAATGAACAGAGAAGAAACGCACTGTGATGTTGTCAAAATTTAAGCGTAATAAACATCAACAACACCTTGCTCAACTACCGAAGATTTCTCAGTCAGTTGATGATGTAGAGTTCTTTTATGCTCCCGCTCATTTCCGGGAGACGCTTCTTGAAAAGATTGCCAGCGCTACGCGACGTATTTGCATTGTGGCGCTCTATCTTGAACAAGATGAAGGTGGGCGTGCGATCCTGAACGCGCTCTATGAAGCGAAACGTCAGCGTCCAGAACTGGATGTTCGCGTGCTGGTTGACTGGCACCGTGCTCAGCGCGGCCGTATTGGTGCCGCTGCCTCGAATACCAATGCTGACTGGTATTGCCGCACGGCCCAGGAAAATCCGGGTATTGATATCCCGGTGTATGGCGTACCGGTGAATACCCGTGAAGCGCTTGGCGTTCTTCATTTTAAAGGATTTATCATTGATGACAGCGTCCTTTATAGCGGTGCCAGCCTGAATGATGTGTATCTCCATCAGCTCGATAAATACCGTTACGATCGCTACCATCTGATCCGCAATCCGCAGATGGCCGACATCATGTTCAACTGGGTTGATAAAAACCTGGTTCATGGCCGGGGTGTGCACCGTCTTGACGATCCTCATCGTCCGAAAAGCCCGGAAATCAAAAACGACGTTCGCTCCTTCCGCCAGGAACTGCGCGATGCGGTTTATCGTTTTCAGGGGGATGCCAGTAATGAAGAACTGTCCGTTACGCCTCTGGTAGGCCTGGGAAAATCCAGCCTGCTGAACAAGACCATCTTCCATTTGATGCCGTGCGCGGAGCATAAGCTCACCATCTGCACCCCGTACTTCAACCTTCCAGCCGTTCTGGTGCGTAATATCATTCAGCTGCTGCGTGATGGTAAAAAGGTGGAAATTATTGTCGGGGATAAAACGGCAAATGACTTTTTCATTCCGGAAGATCAACCTTTCAAGATCATCGGCGCACTGCCTTATCTCTATGAGATTAACCTGCGCCGCTTCCTGAGCCGTTTACAGTACTATGTGAACACGGACCAGCTGGTTGTGCGTCTCTGGAAAGATGAAGATAACAGCTATCACCTCAAAGGAATGTGGGTGGATGATGAGTGGATGCTGCTGACCGGTAATAATCTCAACCCACGCGCCTGGCGTCTGGATCTGGAAAACGCCATCCTTATTCACGATCCTCAGCATGCGTTAGCCGCGAAACGCGATCGTGAGCTGGAGCTTATACGCACGCATACCACAGTGGTTCGTCATTATCGCGATCTGCAAAGCATCGCTGATTATCCGGTGAAAGTTCGCAAGCTGATTCGCCGTCTACGTCGGATCCGTATCGACCGCCTCATCAGCCGCATTCTGTAATACACGAGCCCTGTCATCGACGGGGCTTTTTTATGGAGTCTGTTAATGCGTACGCCTTTCCTGATAATCCCTCTTTTCCTGACCGGTTGCAGCCATATGGCTAATGATAACTGGTCGGGTCAGGATAAAGCTCAACACTTTCTGGCGTCTGCAATGTTGTCCGCTGCGGGTAATGAATATGCGCTGCACCAGGGTTATAGCCGGGATCGAAGTGCCACAATGGGCCTGATGTTCTCCATCAGCCTGGGGGCATCAAAAGAACTTTGGGATAGCCGCCCCTCGGGAAGCGGCTGGAGCTGGAAAGATTTTGCCTGGGACGTAGCCGGGGCAACAACCGGCTACGCCGTCTGGCAGATGGCGCATTATTAAAGGCGGATCCCTTTTCCTTTACGATGCAGCATCAGGGAGACAATAAACGCCAGCGCCCCCATGATGGTGACATACCAGAAAAAGGTCGATTCACTGCCCCATGACTTAAGGGATAGCGCGACATACTCTGCCGAACCGCCGAACAGGGCGTTAGCGACCGCATAAGAGAGGCCTACGCCCAGCGCCCTCACCTGTGCGGGAAACATTTCCGCTTTCAAAATGCCACTGATTGCCGTGTAAAAACTAATAATAATAAGTGCCACCATAATCAAAGCGAAAGCGGCATACGGAGAGGTTGTATGCTGTAGCGCCGTCAAAAGCGGAACAGTCCCCAGGGTGAGCATGCCACCAAAGATCAGCATGGAGGTGCGGCGACCTATTTTGTCCGACAGCGCGCCAACAATCGGCTGGATGAGCATAAAGACCAGTAACGCCACCGTCATGACGACACTCGCAACGTTAGCATGCATGCCCGTGGTGTTGACCAGATATTTTTGCATATAGGTGGTGAAGGTATAGAAGCTTAGCGAGCCTGCGGCGGTAAAGCCTAATACCATCAAAAACGCTTTGCGGTTTCGCCACAGCCCTTTCATCGAACCGGCTTCTTTCAGCGCCCTGACCTCCTGCTGGGAGGTTTCATCAAGCTGACGGCGTAACCACAGCGCCACAACCGCCAGGGCAGCCCCCAGGGCAAACGGGATGCGCCAGCCCCAGGCGCGTAAATCTTCATCGCTAAGGATTTGTTGAAGGATCACCACAACCAGTAACGCCAGCAGCTGACCGCCAATGAGGGTTACATACTGGAATGATGCATAGAAACCTTTGCGCCCTTCAACAGCTACTTCGCTCATGTATGTCGCGCTGGTGCCGTATTCGCCACCTACTGACAGCCCCTGGAACAGGCGTGCCAGCAGCAACAACGCCGGTGCCCATGTTCCGATAGTGTCATATCCGGGCAGGCAGGCAATCACCAGCGAGCCGACGCACATCATGCATACGGAGATAAGCATGGATGTCTTGCGCCCTTTCCTGTCGGCGATCCTGCCGAACAGCCATCCGCCAATGGGACGCATCAGGAACCCGGCGGCAAAAACGCCTGCGGTTTGCAGAAGCTGCGTAGTGGTGTTCCCTGACGGGAAAAAGATATGCGCAAAGTAGAGTGAACAGAATGAATAGACGTAAAAATCAAACCACTCTACAAGGTTCCCCGATGAAGCTCCAACGATTGCCCAAACCCGACGGCGAGTATCCTTGCCTGCTAAACTTGTGTTATCCGTATCTGCACTGGCTACGGTTTCTGTCATTTTAAAATCCCCTGTCTCACATTGCGGGCCATTGCCCACAAACAGTAAAACCGGATTTAAAACGAATCGTTAGGTAAATAAAATGTTTCCAATATGTTTCATTGGATTTTGTGAACTCGATCAGGTATCGAATTATTAGCGGACGTAGTAATTATCCCCACGCTTGCTGGTGCGCCTTTTTTCGCTGCAAATAATCTTCATCGGCACGAATTTTATCCCACCACGTTCTGAATACCGCAGCGGCCTCTGCTTTTACGGGATCGAGATCGAGGGGTTTGACCTGGCGCTTCTCATCATACTTTTTACCGCCTTTATGATTGGCGTATCGCCGGGCACGGGTGCAGCCCATCTGTATGAATTTACGCGCCATATCCATACCTACAAAATCGTTATTCCTGCGGTACTCTTCAAAGAGGGCGTAGATCTCTTCTGCCGAACGCGCTGCGACTTCAGCATTTTTATAACGCCAGTGTGGCAGGATTTCGCTTTTATAAGGCTCGACCATCAATACGCCCTGCTCACCCCGGCCCACCTGATACCGTTCGGGATGTTCGCGAAAATTAATATTGGCAAAATCTTGTTGATAATCAAAGGGACGAGTCAAAGCGGCACCATTGTTAAAATTGTTTTAACAATTGTAGGCCGGATAAGGGGAAGCCGCCATCCGGCATGTTTTCCACGTACAAAGCAAAAAACCCCGCACCTTACGGTACGGGGTTCTTCTTAATTGATGCCTGGCAGTTCCCTACTCTCACATGGGGAGACCCCACACTACCATCGGCGCTACGGCGTTTCACTTCTGAGTTCGGCATGGGGTCAGGTGGGACCACCGCGCTACAGCCGCCAGGCAAATTCTTGTGCTCTGTCCTGTGTCTTTCGCACTGATACTGCGTTGGCTGCTCTCGTAAAGTCAGTCACATACCTCAGTATGCTCCTTCCTTTCCTTCGTTTGCCGCCTTGTCTCAGCGCAAAATCCTTCGGACTCTGAATCTAAGCTGAAAATTTCGTCTCTTCGCCAAAACACCTTCGGCGTTGTAAGGTTAAGCCTCACGGTTCATTAGTATCGGTTAG
>NZ_CP059487.1:2538799-3001184 GCF_016082135.1 Enterobacter sp. YSU | reverse complement strand
TTTGATGCTCAATGAATTAAACTTCGTAATGAATTACGTGTTCACTCGTTGAGACTTGGTATTCATTTAGTGTCCGAGGACATTAAGAATCCATGTCACTTTGAGTGCCCACACAGATTGTCTGATAAATTGTTAAAGAGCAGTGCCGCTTCGTTTTCGCTGCGGCGCGGGGTGTGCATATTACGCTTTCCCGCTTCAGAGTCAAGCGTTTGTTTTGCTTTTCTCTGCTGACCCGGCGGCTTGCGTGCCGTTGTTCCGTGTCAGTGGAGGCGCATTATAGGGAGTAATTCCGAACCTGCAAGGATAAAGTGAAAATTATTTACTGAACGCTCATTTTCCAGGCAAAATCACATCCCAGACCTCAATTTTCGCCTGGTTTTTAAACAAAAACGAGCCGCAAGCGGCCCGTTTTTGCGTTTTGTGACTTACTGCACTGCCACAATGCGATCGTCGTTGGCTTCCAGACGAATAACTTTGCCCGGAACCAGCTCCCCAGAGAGGATTTGCTGTGCCAGCGGGTTTTCGATCTGCTGCTGGATAGCACGTTTTAACGGACGCGCACCATAAACAGGATCGTAACCATTCTCGCTCAGCAGTTTCAGCGCATCGTCGGAAATGTGGATTTCATACCCACGCTCTTCCAGACGTTTGTACAGACGCTGCAACTGGATCTGCGCAATCGACGCGATGTGTTTCTCGCCCAGCGGATGGAACACGACCACTTCATCAATACGGTTGATGAACTCCGGACGGAAGTTTTGGCTGACCACACCCAGCACAAGATCTTTCATATGGCTGTAATCCAGCTCACCGAAGCGTTCCTGAATCAAATCGGAACCCAGGTTCGAGGTCATGATCACCACCGTGTTACGGAAGTCGACCGTTCTTCCCTGCCCGTCCGTCAGACGCCCATCATCCAGCACCTGCAACAGAATGTTAAACACGTCAGGATGAGCCTTTTCCACTTCATCCAGCAGGATGACGGAATAAGGACGACGACGAACCGCTTCCGTCAGGTAACCGCCCTCTTCATAACCGACATATCCCGGAGGCGCACCGACCAGACGCGAGACGGAGTGTTTCTCCATAAACTCGGACATATCGATACGCACCATTGCGTCATCGCTGTCGAACATAAAGTTAGCCAGCGCTTTACACAGCTCGGTTTTACCGACACCGGTTGGCCCCAGGAAAAGGAACGAGCCGATTGGACGATTCGGATCGGACAGCCCCGCACGGCTACGACGAATGGCGTTAGATACCGCTTCGACCGCTTCGTTCTGTCCAATGACGCGCTGATGCAGATCCTGCTCCATACGCAGCAGTTTCTCACGTTCGCTTTCCATCATGCGAGCCACAGGAATACCCGTCCAGCGCGCCAGCACTTCGGCAATCTCGGCATCCGTCACTTTATTACGCAACAGACGCATGGTTTTGCCTTCCGACTGCGTGGCGATCTCAAGCTGTTTTTCCAGCTCAGGGATCTTGCCGTACTGTAGCTCGGACATCCGCGCCAGATCTCCTACGCGACGGGCCTGCTCAATGGCAATTTTCGCCTGCTCCAGCTCCGCCTTGATTGTCTGGGTGCCAGAGAGGGAGGCTTTCTCAGCTTTCCACTCTTCTTCCAGCTCAGAATACTGACGCTCTTTCTCGTCCAGTTCTTCGTTAAGCATATCGAGGCGTTTCTTACTCGCTTCGTCAGACTCTTTGTTCAGCGCCTGCTGTTCCAGCTTGAGCTGGATAATGCGGCGATCGAGTCGGTCCAGCTCTTCCGGTTTCGAGTCAATCTGCATACGGATGCTGGACGCCGCTTCATCGATAAGGTCGATGGCTTTATCCGGCAACTGACGGTCGGCAATGTAACGATGCGAAAGCGTCGCCGCCGCAACGATGGCCGGGTCAGTGATCTGCACGTGATGGTGCAGCTCATAACGCTCTTTCAGTCCTCGCAAAATGGCGATGGTATCTTCAACGCTTGGTTCAGCGACAAACACCTTCTGGAAGCGACGCTCCAGCGCGGCATCTTTTTCAATGTACTGACGATACTCGTCCAGCGTAGTGGCGCCGACGCAGTGAAGTTCACCACGCGCCAGCGCAGGTTTCAGCATGTTCCCGGCATCCATTGCGCCGTCAGCTTTACCCGCCCCCACCATGGTGTGCAGTTCGTCGATAAACAGGATGACGTTACCTTCCTGTTTCGCCAGATCGTTCAGCACGCCTTTCAGACGCTCTTCAAATTCACCGCGGTATTTCGCCCCGGCCACCAGCGCGCCCATATCCAGCGCCAGTACGCGACGGCCTTTCAGCCCTTCGGGCACTTCGCCATTAACGATACGCTGCGCCAGCCCTTCAACGATGGCGGTTTTACCGACGCCAGGCTCACCAATCAGCACCGGGTTGTTTTTGGTACGACGTTGCAGTACCTGGATAGTCCGACGAATTTCTTCGTCACGGCCGATTACCGGGTCAAGTTTGCCCTGCTCGGCACGTTCGGTCAGGTCGACCGTAAATTTCTTCAAAGCCTGACGTTGGTCTTCGGCTCCCTGGTCGTTCACGCTTTCACCTCCGCGCATTTTCTCAATCGCCTGGGTCACATTAGCGGTGGTTGCACCGGCGGATTTCAGCAGGTCGGTTAAGGTACCGCGTGATTCAAGCGCCGCCAGAACAAACAGCTCTGACGAAATAAAGTTGTCCCCACGTTTTTGTGCCAGCTTGTCGCAAAGGTTCAGCACGCGCACCAGATCCTGCGACGGCTGCACGTCGCCGCCGGTACCTTCTACCTGCGGTAAACGGCTCAGCGCCTGATCGATGGCGGTGCGTAACTGGCCGGCATTAATGCCAGCGGACGTTAATAAAGGACGTACCGATCCCCCTTCCTGATTCAGCAAGGCGCTCATTAAATGAAGAGGTTCGATAAATTGGTTGTCGTGCCCCAGTGCAAGGGACTGGGCATCGGCGAGAGCAAGCTGGAATTTATTAGTAAGACGATCCAGACGCATAACTCCTCCCATAACAGGTCAAATTTGCTACTGGAGATTAAATGAGGTCATCCCTCAATTATTCAAGGTTAATAACCTGAATTATGTGAAAAGAAAACGGCGCGTACCGGATCGTCTTGATTCTTTAGGTTATATCAGCCAAATGAAACTTGCCATACGACCTGTCGTCTTGTCGCGGCGATAGGAGAAAAAATCACCCTTTTCGCTGAAGGTACAGCGATCTCCGCCGAAGATGTGGGTCACGCCGACGTTATTCAGGCGCTGGCGGGCAAGCTGATAAATATCGGCCAGATATTTATCTCCGGAAGCCACAAACGCTTCGACCGCTTGCGGATCTTTTTCCATAAAGGCATCGCGCACTTCGGGCCCGACCTCAAACGCCTGCGGGCCAATCGCCGGGCCAAGCCAGGCGATGAGATTTGCAGAATCGTCATGGAAGCAGGCAACGGTCTCTTCCAGCACACCTTCGCACAGGCCTCGCCATCCGGCGTGGGCAGCAGCCACTTCAGTTCCTGCCTTATTGCAGAACAACACCGGCAGGCAATCAGCAGTCATCACCGCGCAAACCGTTCCCGGCGTATTGCTGTACGAAGCATCGGCGCGCTTAGACGCATAGGGCTCCCCCGTCAGCTTCAGCACCGCTTTACCGTGCACCTGCTCAAGCCAGACCGGTTTTGAAGGAAGGTTTCCCGCAGCAAAGAGGCGTTTACGGTTCTCTTCAACGTGCTCCAGGTTATCGCCACAGTGCGCACCGAGGTTCAGAGACTCCCACGCGCCCTGGCTCACGCCACCGATACGGGTTGAACTACAGGCGGCCACGCCTTCAGGCAGTGGCCACGCCGGGACAATCAGTTTGGTCATAACCAGTCCACGTGATCCTTATGTTCTTCGAAATCTGCGCGCATCGCGTCGATAAGTTCCACCATATCCTGTGGGATCGGCGCATGCCATTCCATCTGAATTCCAGTAATTGGGTGATAAAGACGCAGCATCGTCGCATGCAGCGCCTGGCGATCGAATTTACGCAGCACGGAGATGAATTCATCCGATGCGCCCTTTGGTGGACGCGGACGACCGCCGTAAACCGGGTCACCCACCAGCGGATGTGTAATATGCGCCATGTGCACGCGGATCTGATGAGTACGCCCGGTTTCCAGGCGCAGACGCAGGCGCGTATGAATACGGAAATGTTCCATGATGCGGTAGTGGGTTACCGCCGGTTTACCCATCGGGTGTACGGACATATGCGTACGCTTGGTTGGGTGACGGCTGATAGGCTCTTCCACCGTGCCGCCAGAGGTCATATGACCAATCGCCACCGCTTCATACTCACGGGTAATTTCGCGCAATTGCAAAGATTCCACCAGGCGAGTCTGAGCTGGGACCGTCTTCGCCACCACCATCAGACCCGTGGTGTCTTTATCCAGACGGTGAACGATACCGGCACGCGGTACGTCGGCAATCGGCGGATAATAATGAAGGAGAGCGTTAAGTACCGTACCGTCAGGATTGCCCGCGCCCGGATGAACAACAAAGTCGCGCGGCTTGTTGATGACCAGAATATCGTCATCTTCGTAGACGATATCCAGCGGGATATCCTGCGGCTCGAAGCGGACTTCCTCTTCGATTTCAGCATTGATGGCGACAGCTTCCCCACCAAACACTTTCTCTTTTGGTTTGTCCCAGATCTTGCCGTTTACCAGCACGCGCTGGTCAAGGATCCATTCTTTTATGCGTGAACGCGAATAATCAGGGAACAATTCGGCCAAAGCCTGATCTAAGCGTTGACCGAGCTGATTTTCGGAGACTGTTGCGGTGAGTTCTACTCGTTGTGCCATAAACTGCTTCTTCGTTTAACGTTGGGTTTTACGGCTTTGCCGTTTAATATAGTGTGCTATTGTAGCTGGTCTTAATCGGGAGCAGGAACTGAGTTTCTCCCGGACAAACATTTGAGGAAAGTCAAAACGTCATGACGCGCATGAAATATCTGGTGGCAGCGGCCACGTTGAGCCTGGCTTTGGTGGGCTGCTCCGGTTCGAATGAACAGGTCCCTGACAATCCGCCGAATGAAATCTATGCGACTGCACAACAAAAGTTGCAGGACGGTAACTGGAAACAGGCGATAACGCAACTGGAAGCGTTGGATAATCGCTATCCGTTTGGCCCGTATTCGCAGCAGGTACAGTTAGATCTTATCTACGCCTACTACAAAAATGCCGATCTGCCGCTGGCTCAGGCAACCATCGATCGTTTCATGCGTCTGAACCCTACCCATCCTAACATCGATTACGTGATGTACATGCGCGGCCTGACTAACATGGCGCTGGATGATAGTGCATTGCAGGGCTTCTTCGGGGTGGATCGTTCCGACCGTGACCCGCAACATGCGCGTGATGCTTTCAATGACTTCTCCAAACTGGTGCGTAGCTACCCGAACAGCCAGTACATTACCGATGCCACTAAGCGTCTGGTATTCCTGAAAGATCGTCTGGCGAAATATGAGTACTCCGTTGCGGAATACTACACCCGCCGTGGCGCATGGGTTGCCGTGGTTAACCGTGTAGAAGGCATGCTGCGTGATTATCCGGATACCCAGGCCACGCGTGATGGCCTGAAGCTGATGGAAAATGCGTATCGCCAGATGCAGATGACGGCTCAGGCTGACAAAGTGGCGAAAATCATCGCCGCGAACAGCAGCAACACCTGATACCGCTACAACGCATAACGGCAGCCCGCGGGCTGCCGTTTTTTTATTCTTTCACACTTACGCTGAAGCGGTTTAGCTTCAACACATCCATTCAACTATGACCGCAATTGTTGGCTTCGACAAGGTAAATCTCACCTCTTCCTGCCCTGCCTCACAAAAAAGATTCCCTGACAAAAACCGACAAAATAACGTGATCTAAATCACACATTTTGACATTAGGTCGGGTATGCTGGAATCACCAAGACGGAAAGACAAGAGGTAAAATTTATGACAATGAACATTACCAGTAAACAAATGGAAATTACTCCGGCAATCCGCCAGCACGTCGCAGACCGTCTCGCCAAACTGGATAAATGGCAAACACATTTGATTAATCCACATATCATCCTGTCCAAGGAGCCGCAGGGTTTCATCGCTGATGCAACTATCAATACTCCAAACGGCCATCTGGTCGCCAGCGCAAAACACGAGGATATGTACACCGCAATTAACGATTTGATCAACAAGCTGGAACGGCAGCTCAATAAAGTGCAACACAAAGGTGAAGCACGTCGCGCCGCAACCTCGGTGAAAGACGCCAGCTTCGCGGAAGAAGTTGAAGAAGAGTAATCCTCTAAAATTGAGTGTACCGACAACGCGCCTTCGGGCGCGTTTTTTATTGACAGGATCAAAACAGTGCAGGTACTTTAACCTATCAATTTCAGGATGACCTTATGAAACAGACGCCGTTTTTCTTCGCATTCTTTTTTACCTTCCCCTGACCGGGAGGCGTTTCGTCGTGTGATAAAGAATGCGAAGACGAACAACAAGGCCTCCCACACCGGGAGGCCTTTTTTATTGATAACGATAAAATGAGACAGACAACACTATGACACCGGAAAACCCGCTCCTGGATTTACGCGTAAAAATCAGTGCACTCGACGAAAAATTACTGGCCCTGCTGGCAGAACGCCGCGCGCTCGCCGTTGAAGTGGGCAAAGCCAAGCTCGAGTCCCATCGGCCGGTGCGCGATATCGATCGCGAACGTGATTTACTGGAACGGTTGATTCAACTCGGCAAAGCGCATCATCTGGATGCGCACTACATCACCCGCCTGTTCCAGCTCATCATCGAAGACTCCGTTCTGACGCAACAAGCCCTGCTCCAGCAGCATCTGAACAAAACCAACCCGCACTCTGCTCGTATCGCTTTCCTCGGCCCGAAAGGGTCCTATTCTCACCTGGCAGCTCGCCAGTACGCAGCCCGCCATTTCGAAGAGTTTATTGAGAGCGGCTGCGCGAAATTTGCAGACATTTTCAACCAGGTCGAAACCGGCCAGGCAGATTACGCCGTGGTGCCTATTGAGAACACCAGTTCCGGCGCCATCAACGATGTTTACGATCTGCTCCAGCACACCAGCCTGTCGTTAGTCGGCGAGTTGACTATCCCTATCGATCACTGCGTGCTGGTCTCTGGCTCAACCGATCTGAGTCAGATCGAAACGGTGTACAGCCACCCGCAGCCGTTCCAGCAGTGCAGCCAGTTCCTGAACCGTTATCCGCACTGGAAAATTGAATACACCGAAAGCACCTCGGCGGCGATGGAAAAAGTGGCGCAGGCAAACTCTTCTGCCATCGCGGCTCTCGGTAGCGAAGCGGGCGGCGCGCTGTATGGCTTACAGGTGCTGGAACGCAATCTGGCCAACCAGACGCAGAATATCACCCGTTTCGTGGTTCTGGCCCGCAAGGCCATCAACGTGTCGGACCAGGTCCCGGCGAAAACCACCCTGCTGATGGCGACCGGCCAGCAGGCGGGTGCGCTGGTTGAAGCGCTGCTGGTGCTGCGTAATCACAACCTGATCATGACGAAGCTGGAATCCCGCCCAATACATGGCAACCCGTGGGAAGAAATGTTTTATCTCGACGTTCAGGCCAACCTGGAGTCTGCGTCCATGCAGAAAGCCCTGCGCGAACTGGGCGAGATCACACGCTCCATGAAAGTGCTGGGCTGCTATCCGAGCGAAAACGTGGTCCCGGTCGATCCGGCTTAACGTTCGATAAAGCGGCTTTTCTTCATCCCTGCCACATTTACAGGCAGGGTGAAGATGGCACCGGAAAGCGGATATTTCGCCAGCTCCTCCGCCTCCATATTTTCCCGCGTGGTGGTGATAAACAGCGTTTTCATATCGTCGCCGCCAAAGCAGACCATTGTCGGGCAGCGTACCGGCAGCCGATACTCTTCCAGCTGTTCGCCTTGCGGTGAAAACCGTGCGATACGCCAGCCGTCAAACAGTGCGCTCCAGTAGCAGCCTTCCTCATCCATTGCCGCACCGTCGGGTATACCTTCTCCCTCGCTAAACCGGCGAAACTCTTCGCGCTTACCGGGTTCCCCCTGCTCATCAAGCGGCGTACGGTAGATCACACCGTTCGGCGTATCAGAAGTAAACATCCATCGTTTGTCAGGACTAAACGCTAAACCGTTATGCCCGTGAATATCGCACTGGATCACTTTCGGCGTCAGGTCGTTGTCAATACGCATCAGCATGGCGCCGTTATAATCTCCCGGCCCCCAGAAGGTGCCCGCATAAAACCGTCCCTGATGATCGGTACCGCCATCGTTAAAGCGTGCAAGCTGCGGGTTGGATGGGTTATCGCAAACTTTACGCTGTAGCAGGCCGTGCTTATCGGTCAGCCAGATGGCGTTTCGCATCGCGACGATAAATCCGCCGCGTTCACGCAGGGCAAAACACCCAACTTCTTCATGGAATGAGAGCACCGAGTGCTCTGCGGTGGGCAGATGGTACCGATGGATCTCCCCTTCCAGGATATCCGCCCAGTAGAGCGCCTTCTCTTCTGCACTCCACGTCGGGCATTCGGGCAGATGCCCGGTATAGTTCAACAGCAGCTGCGGTTCAGCCATGAGAGTTCCCCAAAATGAAAAAAGCCAGCAATGCTGGCTTTCAGTATATACATCATCGCATTACTGGCGACTGTCATTTGCCTGGCGCAACAGCGTGCGGCTTTCACTCTGGAATCGCGTGGCGTAATCACCGAACCAGTGCTCCACTTTACGGAAACTGTCGATAAAGGCTTGTTTATCGCCGTGTTCCAGCAAGGTGATCGCTTCGCCAAAACGCTGA
Source organism: Enterobacter sp. YSU (assembly GCF_016082135.1). Taxonomy (NCBI): domain Bacteria; kingdom Pseudomonadati; phylum Pseudomonadota; class Gammaproteobacteria; order Enterobacterales; family Enterobacteriaceae; genus Enterobacter; species Enterobacter sp. YSU. The sequence goes on along the minus strand of NZ_CP059487.1, from coordinate 2,992,360 downwards.
TAATAGCGCTTGATCAGCGCCAGATTATTTTCAGACGACATGATGATGTCGGCGTAAAGCTGCGGATCCTGGGCAAACAGTCGCCCGACCATCGCCAGCTCCAGACGATAGATTGGCGAGGAAAGCGCCAGCAATTGTTCAAGCTGAACGTTCTCTTCCGCCAGGTGCAGCCCATAGGCGAAGGTTGCAAAGTGGCGCAGCGCCTGAATAAACGCCATGTTCTGGTCATGCTCTACCGCGCTAATGCGGTGCAAACGTGCTCCCCAGACCTGGATCTGTTCCAGGAACCACTGGTAGGCTTCCGGCTGCCGTCCGTCACAGTAAACCACTACCTGCTTCGCCAGGCTTCCGCTGTCCGGGCCAAACATCGGGTGTAACCCAAGCACGGGGCCAGTGTGCGCCGCCAGCATTGCCTGTAGCGGACCATTTTTAACGGAGGCCAGGTCCACCAGTATGCAATCTTCCGGCAGCGGAGGAAGTTTCGCGATTATTTGCTCCGTCACATGGATCGGCACGCTGACGATAACCATTCCGGCGTCTTTCATCAGCTCCGGCGCGTGCGACCAGTCCTCTTTCTCCAGAATACGCACCTGATAGCCAGAAAGCGTCAGCATTTTCTCAAACAGACGCCCCATCTGCCCGCCACCACCGACGATAACCACCGGGCGCAGCGACGGACAGAGGGTTTTGAAGCCCTTGTCGTTTTCGCTGGAATAAGACTCGCGCATCACGCGACGCAGGACGTCCTCAATCAAATCAGGTGATACGCCCAGGGCCTGCGCCTCTTTACGGCGGGAGGCGAGCATAGAGGCCTCACGCTCCGGAACGTAAATCGGCAGTCCGTATTTACTTTTAACCTCGCCGACCTCAGCAACCAGTGCCATGCGGCGCGCCAGAAGATCCAGCAACGCCTTATCCACTTCATCAATTTGATCGCGTAATGCGGTCAATTCAGCAACCATAACTACCCTCTTATGCCAGACGCGTCGCCAGCTGGCCGTTCAAATCTTTGTGGATCTCACGCAGCAGCGCATCGGTGGTTTCCCAGCTAATGCAGGCATCGGTGACCGAGACGCCGGGCTTCATCGCGCTACGCGGCTGTTCCGATGACTGATTGCCTTCATGAATATTACTTTCAATCATCAGGCCGATAATTGAACGGTTGCCATCTTTAATCTGAGCAATCACAGATTCTGCAACCGCAGGCTGGCGACGGTAATCTTTATTCGAATTACCATGACTGCAATCTACCATCAGCGCCGGACGCAGTCCCGCCTGTTCCATCTCTTTTTCACACTGCGCGACATCCGCCGGGCTGTAGTTTGGCGCTTTACCACCGCGAAGGATCACATGCCCGTCCGGGTTGCCCTGCGTTTGCAGCAGGCATACCTGGCCCGCCTGGTTGATCCCGACAAAACGATGGGGCATGGCGGCGGCGCGCATGGCGTTAATCGCCGTCGCCAGGCTGCCGTCGGTACCGTTTTTAAAACCAACCGGCATAGACAGGCCAGACGCCATCTCGCGGTGGGTTTGTGACTCGGTGGTGCGCGCCCCAATCGCAGACCAGCTGAAGAGATCGCCCAGGTACTGCGGGCTGTTCGGATCCAGCGCTTCGGTAGCCAGCGGCAGCCCCATGCTCACCAGTTCCACCAGCAGGCGACGCGCAATTTTCAGTCCTGCTTCCACATCAAACGAGCCATCCATGTGCGGATCGTTGATCAACCCTTTCCAGCCAACGGTCGTACGTGGCTTCTCAAAATAGACGCGCATCACCAGATAGAGGCTATCGCTGACCTCCTCCGCTAATGCTTTAAATCGACGAGCGTACTCAATGGCGGTTTCAGGATCGTGAATAGAGCAAGGACCACATACCACCAGCAGGCGCGGATCGCGGCCAGCGATAATGTCAGAAATGGTCTGGCGCGAGTGCTCAATCTGAGCTTCCTGCGCGACGCTCAGCGGGAATTCCGCCTTCAGTTGATCCGGGGTGATTAACACCTGTTCGTCAGTGATATGTACGTTGTTCAGCGCGTCTTTTTGCATGATTGCGATCCTGTCAAACTCGTTTGCGATAGTGGTTTTCCTCGAAGAGGTGACACAACGATATCACATTAAGTAAAGATTTCAATCCAAAATACGTACACATTACTTTACATCAACCCTTTAATTGCAAAAGTCATGACCTAAATTCGTAAAGTTAAAATTACACACGCACGCCTGTAAGTCAGGCTATGCTCACAAAAAGGAGAATAGCCATGCGTTCAATTATTTTTATGTTGTTGTCGCTGATTTTGTCGGGTTGCCAGATCAATCCTTATACTTTTCAGCCTGACTGGACCAGCCCGGACTGGTTCACGGCCGGTAAAGAAGACGCTATGAATGGTGTTCCGGTTAAAGATAACCAGGCTCTGGCCGATAGTTTTAATGACCCTCAGGTTGATCGAGCGGAATATCTTCGTGGCTACGCTGACGGACAGAAAAAAATATGCGAAGAGGGCTTTATTCACGCCTGGGGATTAGCGGGCAAATCATTTCCTGCCAGCTGCGATGCAACTGAAAATGCAGTAAAACTGCATGAATCCTGGCAACAAGGATTGGATGAAAGTATGCGTTCCAGCAGGCTTAATTGAGCCTGCCTTAATTCCTCTGAATATAGCTCACTGTAAGATTTAGCTTAGGTCAAAACAGGGATATTTCTGACATAATGACGGCTTTGATAAACAATGGTATTCTGCCGACAATTCTTAAGGACATCTATTTCCGGGGCGGTTTGGCGGATTCTGATGAGAAATGCAATCTTGATCGCTTTGCTCCGACTCCCCCTGGTGCTAATACTGTTCATTTTAGTAGCCCCTGCAACGGCAGGCTCGTTCACGGAAACGGATAAATCAGTACGTTCGATTGTTTCTGGCATTGTGAGCTACACCCGATGGCCAGCACTGTCCGGCCAGCCTAAGCTCTGTATTTATGCCTCTTCCCATTACAGACAGGCGCTCAGCAGTGAAGATGAACACAACCCGTTGCCCTATAGTCCTGTCATTGTGCATAGCGATCGGGAAGCACTCGCAGCAAGGTGTGATGCCCTCTATTTCGGGAGCGAGTCGCCGGCAAAACAACAGGAAATAATAAATCAATATCAGGGCCAGGCGTTGCTATTAATGTCAGAACAAAATCCTGAATGCGTTATTGGCAGCGCATTTTGTCTGATAATAGAGCACAACCTCGTCAGGTTTTCCGTAAATCTGGATGCGCTGGCGCGCAGTGGCGTAAGAGTCAATCCGGATGTATTAATGCTCGCACGGAATAAGAAGCATGAATAAGGAAGTCGCACCAACACCGCGTCCGACGTTTAAAAGAACGTTGCGACGAATCAGCATGATAAGCGTCATTATAACGATGACGTTTATATGGTTGCTGCTGTGTTTCGCTTCCGTGGTGACATTAAAGCAATACGCGCAAAAAAACCTCGAACTTACCGGCGCCACCATGAGCCACAGCCTTGAAGCCTCTCTGGTGTTCAACGATGCCGTGGCGGCAAATGAAACGCTGGCGACCCTCGGCAAGCAGGGGCAGTTCGCCGTGGCGGAAGTGCTTAACGCACATCATAAACGGTTTGCCTGGTGGTCATGGAACCCGGCGGATAATACCGACACGCTGGGCGCGCTGGTCAACCGGTGGTTGTTCCCTGTTCCTGTCGCACAGCCCATCATACATAATGGCAATGTGATTGGCGAAATTCGTCTGACCGCGCGAGACAGCCTGATTAGCCACTTTATCTGGCTCTCATTTGCGGTCCTCACCGGCTGCATTCTTTTTGCCTCTGCCGTCGCATTGACCATCACCCGCTCGCTACATCATGGCATGGTTGCTGAAATGCAAAACATCACTGACGTTGTGCATGACGTTCGCACTAACCGCAACTTCTCTCGCCGGGTAACGGAAGGCCGCATTGAAGAGTTCCACCAGTTTGGTGAAGACTTCAACAGCCTGCTGGATGAAATGGAAGAGTGGCAGCTCAAGCTACAGGCGAAAAACGCTCAACTGTTGCGTACCGCCATGCACGATCCGCTCACGGGGCTTGCAAACCGCGCCGCGTTTCGCAACAACATTGCGGCATTAATGAACGACGCTTCAGCAAAAACCAATTCTGCCCTGCTCTTCCTGGACGGTGATAACTTCAAGGTTATCAATGACACCTGGGGTCATGCCGCGGGTGACTGCGTACTGATCGAAGCCGCCAAAAGGATGGTCGAGTTTGGCGAAAAACGTCATCAGTCTTACCGTCTTGGCGGCGATGAATTTGCCATGATCCTTTACGGCGTCCACACCGCACGTGAGGTCGAATTTATTTGCGCTGCGCTGTCGCAGCAATTTATCCGTCCGTTTGATCTGCATAACGGGCACACAGCATCAATGTCCCTCAGCATTGGCTTTGCTCTGGCGTGGGAAAATGCCTCCGTTGAAGCATTACTGGAGCAAGCCGATCGCAATATGTATCTGGTCAAAAACCAGCGTTCGAAAACAATATCCTGAAAGGAAGACGATATGTTAAAGCGATACTTTGCGCCGTTAATACTGGCATCACTGGTAATGTCCGGATGCCAGTCATCCCCTGAAGGGAAATTCACGCCAGAGCAAATTGCGGCCATGAAATCCTACGGCTTTAACGAACTGAATGGCGACTGGTCTCTGGGCCTGTCGGATAAGATCCTGTTTGATAAAAATGACGCCAGGCTGCGCCCGGAAAGTGAAACGCAGATCCAGACTATGGCCTCACGCCTGGCGGCAACCGGTCTGAACCACGCCAGGATGGATGGCCATACGGATAACTATGGCGAAGAGAGCTACAACGAAGCGCTTTCGTTAAAACGTGCCAATGTTGTGGCGGATGCCTGGGCGAAGGGCGCGAATATCCCGCGCAGCAATCTCACTACGCGGGGCTTAGGCAAAAAATACCCTGTCAGCAGCAACCGCACTGCGCAGGGGCGCGCTGAAAACCGCCGGGTTGCGGTAGTCATCAGCACGCCTTAAGGCTATTTAACGGATGTTCCGGCGAGCGACACGCCTGAAACCGCTCGCCAGCGCAGCCAGTCAATCACAATAAAGACCGCCAGACTGACGCCCATTACCGGCAACGCCAGCCCCAGCAGGAGGCTTATCAGGAACGTCACTCCCCTTCCCCACAGCGGCAATGCCAGCCAGCTTTGACAGAGCGTCTGTACCGGGTTCGCGGCTGACGTTGCAGGGCGACGCATCCACCACATCCGGTATCCCCAGATAATTAACACACACAGCGCAACGCCAAACGCGATGAGCAGCAGCTGATTTGCCAGACCAAACAGGATCCCCATGTGGAAATCCACGCCCCAGCGGGTGAGTTTAGCCATCAGCGGGAAATCCCCGAAGCGAGTGCTGTCCAGCACCTTCAGTGAGTGGGGATCCACGGCAACGGCATCAACCTGCGTAGGCCAGCGGCGATCGATTTCCGTCACCGTCCAGGCCTGGTCGACCCTGCTTGCCGGACGGATCTCAACGTTGTTCGCATCAATCCCTGACTGGCGGGCGACCTGCAATACGTTGTCAAAAAGCGACAGTTTGACTGGCATTTCAGGCATCGTCATTCCCCCGTGATGACCACGATGTTCGGCGTGTTCATCCCTCATTTCCGGCGCACCGGAAAGGGTGGTATTTACCTGCGGCGTCAGCCAGTTCATCTCTGCACGCAGCTTATCGACGTTGCCACCGGCCCATTGTGACCAGGTTAACCCGGTGACTGAGAACAGCAGCATTCCCACCAGTAACGTCCAGCCTAAGATCACATGCAGGCGACGACGATTCTGGAAACGATTGTTTATACGGCGCTTCGGTCGGGTGTAGAACCACAGCGCGATCCCGCCCAGGGCAGCAACCCACATCCACGAGGCGGCTAACTCGCTATAGAGGCGCCCGATGTTGCCCAGCATCAGCGAGGTATGCAGATAATCGATAGTCTGACGCAGCGGTAAAATCCCGCTGGTGCCGTACACGGTCATATCCCCTCGAATCTCAAGGCTGGTGGGATCAATAAAAATAGCCCGATGCTCGGAGGGACCCAGCGCCGGGTCGGCAAACATCACGCGGGTCGTTTCGCCCTCTTCCAGCCCCGGACGTACAGCATGTAAACGCAGCGCTGAACCCACGGCCTTTTCCGCCACGGCAATTTGTTCAGCAAGAGGCTGCGCCTCACCCACGGCATCCGTGTGGAGTGCATGATGGTACAGCGCCTTTTCAAGCTGCGGCGTGGCGACATACAGCGTTCCGGTCAGCGCTGCGAAGAAGATAAACGGACCGACAAACAGCCCGATATAGAAATGGAGGCGACGCAGCAGGTTTCCCCATGCCGCGCGCGGAGTGCAGGTAGTCATACTTTTCCTTTTTAAGGCAAAAAGTGAGTGATTTTGTTTTAAAGGGAGAAAGCAGACCGACGCGGCGGCGCGCGGGTATCGGGGTAAAGCCAGGGGAAAAAGTGCCAGTGGCTGACCGCCTGACGAGGCGGTTTCACGCGCAGCCGCTGCAACACCACGCTGAGCAGAACGATAAGCGCCAGCATCACGCCCGGCACATGCGCTAACAGCACGCAGTAGCCGCATGCTTCAGCATGGTCAACTGGCATAGAATGCGGCATATCACCATGATGCTCGTCCATCGACATCATGCTCATGTCGTGGTGCATGCCCGGCATGGCGCTCATGGGATCTTTTTGCAGCGAGACGGAGATCAGCGGCGCCACGACGATCAGCAGGATCGCAAACAGCGCGGTCAATGCCGCTGCGCGTTTCCAGTTACGCTGATGCAGTACGTTATCCACTTACCCTCCACCCAAGAGGCGAACATTGTAAATGATTTATGACGGAAGGGTTAACGCGAGAGGTGCGATGGGATAAAAAAAGAGCCAGCCTTTCGGCCAGCCCTTTCTAACAGGATGTCGCTTAAGCGAATCTTAGTTCAGACGCTCTTTAATACGAGCAGACTTACCAGTACGCTCACGCAGGTAGTACAGTTTAGCTTTACGTACAGCACCACGACGTTTAACAGCAATGCTGTCAACTACCGGAGAGTGAGTCTGGAAGACACGCTCAACGCCTTCGCCGTTGGAAATTTTACGAACAGTGAATGCAGAGTGCAGACCGCGGTTACGAATAGCGATAACCACGCCCTCGAATGCCTGCAGACGTTTTTTGGAACCTTCAACAACCCATACTTTCACTTCCACGGTGTCACCTGGACGGAAGGAAGGTACGTCCTGCTTCATCTGCTCTTGTTCAAGTTGCTTAATAATGTTGCTCATAATTTAATCTCTTATCCTGGGTAAACTGATATTCGGGAGCGTATTACGCATTCCCATCATGTTCATGCTGCTGGTGCGCGTGTTCAGTTTTGAACTCGGCCAGCAACTTTGCTTGCTCTTCAGTCAGAGCCAGGTTTTCCAGAAGTTCAGGTCTTCTAAGCCAGGTTCGGCCCAGCGACTGCTTCAAACGCCAGCGACGTATCTCGGCATGGTTTCCAGACAGTAATACTGCCGGGACTTCCATCCCTTCTAACACTTCAGGACGAGTATAGTGTGGACAGTCCAGCAATCCATCGGCAAACGAATCTTCTGTCGCCGAAGCTTCATGGCCCAGTACACCCGGAATGAACCGGGCAACGGAGTCAATCAGCGTCATTGCTGGTAACTCACCACCGCTGAGAACGTAATCGCCGATAGACCATTCTTCGTCAATCTCGGTTTGAATTACGCGCTCATCTATCCCTTCGTAGCGACCACAGACCAGAATCAGCTTTTGATTCGTCGCCAGTTCGCTCACGCCCGCTTGATCAAGCTTGCGTCCCTGAGGTGACAGATAAATCACCTTCGCGCCTTCACCTGCCGCGGCTTTTGCTGTGTGAATGGCGTCCCGTAAGGGTTGCACCATCATCAACATCCCCGGTCCGCCGCCGTAAGGACGATCGTCCACGGTACGGTGCCGGTCGTGCGTGAAGTCACGAGGACTCCAGCTCTGGATGCTCAGCAGGCCATTCTTTACTGCCCGGCCAGTTACCCCGTAATCGGTAATCGCGCGGAACATTTCAGGAAACAGGCTAATTATGCCAATCCACATAGCGCCGTCTTTTACCGTTTATCCGGAGAATTTAAAAACCAGGATCCCAATCTACTTCAATGGTTTGAGTAGTGAGATCGACTTTCTTGATAACCTGTCCATCGAGGAACGGAACCAACCGCTCCTTGATGCCAAATGCATCTTTCAGGTTTGCCTTAATGACGAGAACGTCATTTGACCCGGTTTCCATCATGTCGATGACTTTCCCCAGGCTGTAGCCTTCAGTGGTCACTACCTGGCAACCCATAAGGTCTTTCCAGTAGTAGTCACCCTCTTCCAGCTGTGGCAACTGCGACGAATCCACGACAATTTCACAATTAGTCAGCGCATTCGCGGCATCACGATCGTCAATGCCTTTCAGCTTGATGATGATGTCCTGATTGTGGTGACGCCAGCTTTCCAGCTCGACCTCTTCCCACTTACCGCCTTTCTGGATAAACCAGGGCTGGTAATTAAAAATGCTATCAGCGTCTTCAGTGGAGGAAAACACTCTGAGCCAACCACGGATACCGTAGCAAGAACCCATTTTTCCCAATACGATCGGTTCAACAGGTGCTTTATTGCTCATCATGACCACCGTGACAGATTAAGCTGCTTTGTTTGCTGCTTTGATCAGCGTAGCAACGCGATCGGAAACAGTAGCGCCCTGGCCAACCCAGTGAGCGATACGATCCAGATCCAGACGGGTTTCTTCTTCTGCGCCAGCGGCCAGTGGGTTGAAGAAACCAACGCGCTCGATGAAGCGACCGTTGCGTGCATTACGGCTGTCAGTCACAACAACCTGGTAGAACGGACGCTTTTTAGCGCCGTGACGAGCTAAACGAATAGTTACCATAACATCCTCTTGTGTGAATAAAACAACCGGGCCCCATCGAGGAACGGAGCCCGGGTGTCATATTAAAAGCCCGAAAATTTTACTCATTTTCGGGCAAAAAGCAATCTCAAAAGCGATTAACGCCCAGGAAAACCGGGAGGCATCATGCCTTTCATGCCGCGCATCATCTTCGCCATGCCGCCTTTCTTCATTTTCTTCATCATGCGCTGCATGTCGTCGAACTGTTTCAGAAGGCGGTTAACGTCCTGCACCTGCATGCCGCAACCGGCTGCGATACGGCGTTTACGGGAACCTTTGATGATTTCTGGCTTCGCGCGCTCTTTCAGCGTCATCGAGTTGATGATGGCCTCCATACGCACCAGCACTTTGTCATCCATCTGGGATTTGACGTTGTCCGGGATCTGGCCCATGCCTGGCAGTTTGCCCATCAGGCTTGCCATGCCGCCCATGTTTTTCATCTGACGCAGCTGCTCAAGGAAGTCGGTCAGATCGAAACCGTCGCCTTTTTTCAGCTTGCTGGCGAGTTTTTCCGCCTGCGCGCGGTCAACCTTGCTTTCAATATCTTCGATCAGCGACAGCACGTCGCCCATGCCGAGGATACGGGAGGCAATACGATCCGGATGGAACGGCTCCAGCGCTTCGGTTTTCTCGCCAACGCCGAGGAACTTGATTGGCTTACCGGTGATATGACGAATAGAGAGCGCCGCACCGCCGCGGGCATCACCGTCGACTTTGGTCAGCACCACGCCGGTTAACGGCAGGGCTTCGTTAAACGCTTTCGCGGTGTTTGCCGCATCCTGACCGGTCATGGCGTCAACAACAAACAGGGTCTCTACCGGATTGATAGAGGCATGCACCTGCTTGATTTCGTCCATCATCGCTTCGTCAACGTGCAGACGACCGGCGGTATCCACCAGCAGCACGTCGTAGAATTTCAGCTTCGCTTCTTTCAGCGCCGCGTTAACGATGTCGACAGGCTTCTGCGCCACGTCGGACGGGAAGAAGTCTACGCCAACCTGCTCGGCCAGCGTTTCCAGCTGTTTGATCGCCGCCGGGCGATACACGTCCGCCGACACCACCAGCACCTTTTTCTTGTGCTTTTCGCGCAGGAATTTCCCCAGCTTACCGACGCTGGTAGTTTTACCCGCACCTTGCAGACCCGCCATCAGCACGACGGCCGGCGGCTGAGCCGCCAGGTTTAGCACCTGGTTCTCTTCGCCCATCGCCGAAACCAGCTCGTTACGGACGATTTTGACGAACTCCTGACCCGGAGTCAGGCTCTTGTTCACTTCATGGCCAACCGCTTTCTCTTTCACGCGGTTGATAAAATCACGCACGACCGGCAACGCGACGTCTGCTTCCAGCAGCGCCATGCGCACTTCGCGCAGCGTTTCCTTGATGTTCTCTTCGGTGAGGCGTCCACGGCCGCTGATGTTGCGCAGCGTGCGCGACAAACGATCGGTTAAATTATCAAACATTGTCTCTCGCCTGGGGTAGAAACGTTAGGTCGCCTGGGCGACACATACACAGAATTTTGCCGGAGTATAACATGAAGGCGCCTTTGTTGTTATGCAACGGTTGGAGCAGGCGTCACGTAACGTTATACTGCTTCTCTTTCTTATTAAGACAACTGTCGACGCCTATATGCCTGTTTTCGCACTGATCGCCCTTGTTGCCTACTCTGTCAGCCTCGCGCTGATCATTCCTGGCCTGCTGCAAAAAAACAGCGGCTGGCGGCGCATGGCTATTCTTTCGGCAGTGATCGCACTGATTAGCCACGCGTTTGCGCTGGAATCACGCATCATTCCCGGCGACGGCAGCGTGCAGAATCTGAGCGTACTGAACGTCGGCTCGCTGGTCAGCCTGATGATCTGTACGGTCATGACCATTGTCGCGTCTAAAAACCGTGGCTGGCTGCTGCTGCCGATAGTCTACGCCTTTGCGCTGATCAACCTGGCGTTAGCCACGTTCATGCCCAATGAGTTTATTACTCACCTGGAAGCCACGCCGGGGATGCTGGTGCATATTGGCCTGTCGCTGTTCTCCTACGCGACGCTGATCATCGCCGCCCTTTACGCCATGCAACTCGCCTGGATTGACTACCAGCTGAAAAATAAAAAGCTGGCGTTTAACCACGAAATGCCGCCGCTGATGGTGATTGAGCGTAAGATGTTCCACATCACCCAGGTCGGTGTGGTTCTGCTGACGCTGACGCTGTGCACGGGCTTGTTTTATATGAAGAACCTGTTCAGCGTGGAGAATATCGATAAAGCGGTCCTCTCCATCATCGCGTGGTTTGTCTATATTGTCCTGTTATGGGGCCATTATCATGAAGGCTGGCGCGGTCGTCGCGTGGTCTGGTTCAACGTAGCGGGTGCGGGCATTCTCACGCTTGCCTATTTTGGTAGCCGCTTCATACAGCAATTTGCTGGCTAAGTAACAAAAGGAGTTCCCCCTGGAACACATCTCTACCACCACGCTGATCGTCATTCTGGTCATCATGGTGGTCATCTCCGCTTATTTCTCTGGCTCTGAAACCGGCATGATGACGCTGAACCGCTACCGGTTACGCCATCGCGCCAAGCAGGGTAACCGTGCCGCGCGTCGTGTCGAAAAGCTTCTGCGTAAGCCGGACCGGCTGATTAGCCTGGTGCTTATCGGTAACAACCTGGTCAATATTCTCGCTTCTGCGTTGGGCACCATCGTCGGGATGCGTCTGTACGGCAACGCAGGCGTGGCGATTGCCACAGGTGTGCTCACGTTTGTGGTGCTGGTGTTTGCGGAAGTGCTGCCCAAAACCATCGCCGCGCTTTACCCGGAAAAAGTCGCCTACCCGAGCAGCTTTCTGTTAGCACCGCTGCTTATTCTGATGATGCCGCTGGTCTGGCTGCTGAATATGGTGACACGGGTGCTGATGCGCATGGTGGGTATAAAGGCAGACGTCACCATTAGTAGCGCGCTCAGCAAAGACGAACTGCGTACCATCGTGAATGAATCCCGCTCGCAGATCTCCCGCCGCAATCAGGACATGCTCCTGTCGGTGCTGGATCTGGAAAAGGTCAGCGTTGACGACATCATGGTGCCGCGCAATGAAATCGTCGGGATTGATATCAACGACGACTGGAAGGCCATTGTCCGCCAGCTGACACACTCCCCGCACGGGCGTATCGTCCTCTATCGCGATTCCCTCGACGATGCCATCAGCATGCTGCGCGTGCGCGAGGCCTATCGTCTGATGACTGAGAAAAACGAGTTCACCAAAGAGGTAATGCTGCGCGCCGCCGACGAAATTTACTACGTGCCGGAAGGCACCCCACTCAGCACGCAGCTGGTGAAGTTCCAGCGAAACAAGAAGAAAGTCGGCCTGGTGGTGGATGAATACGGCGATATACAGGGGCTGGTGACGGTCGAAGATATTCTGGAAGAGATTGTCGGGGACTTTACCACGTCAATGTCGCCTTCCCTTGCGGAAGAAGTCACCCCGCAAAACGACGGGTCAGTGCTTATCGACGGCAGCGCCAACATTCGTGAAATCAATAAAGCGTTCAACTGGCATTTGCCGGAAGACGAAGCGCGGACGATGAACGGAATGATCCTGGAAGCGCTGGAAGAGATCCCGGCGGCAGGCACGCGCGTGCGCATTGAACAGTATGATATTGATATTCTGGACGTTCAGGACAACATGATTAAGCAGGTTAAGGTCCTGCCCGTTAAACCTTTACGCGAAAGTATCGCCGAATAAAATGTAGGCCGGGTAAGGCGAACGCCGCCACCCGGCACTACAGGCAGCACGTTATGCTTTCGCTTTCGCCACGGTCACCATCGCAGCGCGAATAGTACGACCGTTCAGGGTATACCCTTTCTGCATCACGCCCAGCACGTTACCCGCGGCAACGTCTTCGGATTCCACCATCGCAATGGCCTGGTGAACGTTTGGATCCAGCGGTACATCCGTATCGGCAATCACTTCAACACCGAACTTACGCACCACATCCAGCATGGATTTCAGCGTCAGCTCAATGCCTTCAATCATCGCCGCGTTATCCGGGTTAGCTTTATCCGCCACTTCCAGCGCGCGATCCAGGCTGTCGATCACCGGAAGCAGTTCGTTGACGAATTTCTCCAGCGCAAATTTGTGCGCCTTTTCAACGTCCAGCTCGGTACGACGGCGCAGGTTTTCCATTTCCGCTTTGATACGCAGTACGCCATCGCGTTCGCGATTCTGCGCTTCTACCAACTGAGCTTCCAGGTTGGCAATTTTTTCATCGCGCGGGTCCACCTGCTCAGCAGACGTGTCTGGCTCTACTGCCTCAACTTCATCGTGCTGTTCCGTGATAATTTCTTCAGGGGCTTGCCCCTCAGGCGTTTTCTGTTCTTTACTACTCATGAATTTCTCCGCGTTTTTCTGCATTCATCTCGCTAACTTCGCTTATTATGGGGATCAGTTTCCTGGATTCAAGGGAACAAGGCAGATTGTCATCATTCATCAGGCACAAGGACCTCCAGAAAATGAATAATCATTTCAGGTGTATTGGGATCGTCGGCCATCCGCGTCACCCTACCGCATTGACGACACATGAAATGTTGTATCGCTGGCTGTGTGGTAAAGGCTATGAAGTGATGGTCGAGCAGCAGATCGCCCAGGAGTTGCAGCTTAAAAGCGTCAGAACCGGCACGCTGGCGGAAATTGGCCAGCAGGCGGATCTCGCCGTGGTGGTCGGTGGCGACGGCAATATGCTGGGCGCGGCGCGAACGCTGGCTCGCTATGATATTAAGGTTATTGGTATTAACCGTGGCAATCTCGGTTTCCTGACCGACCTCGACCCGGACAATGCGCAGCAGCAGCTGGCGGACGTGCTGGAAGGCCACTATATCAGTGAAAAACGGTTTTTACTGGAAGCCCAGGTGTGTCAGCAGGACTGCCAGAAGCGCATCAGCACCGCCATTAACGAGGTGGTTCTCCATCCCGGTAAAGTGGCGCACATGATCGAGTTCGAAGTCTATATCGACGAAATCTTCGCTTTCTCGCAGCGTTCTGACGGGCTGATTATTTCAACCCCGACGGGGTCAACTGCCTACTCGCTTTCAGCCGGAGGCCCAATCCTGACGCCATCGCTGGATGCCATTACCCTTGTGCCGATGTTCCCGCATACGCTCTCGGCGCGTCCGCTGGTGATCAACGGCGACAGCACCATCCGCCTGCGTTTTTCCCATCGCCGTAACGACCTGGAGATCAGCTGCGACAGTCAGATTGCGCTCCCCATTCAGGAAGGTGAAGATGTCCTCATTCGCCGCTGCGATTACCATCTGAACCTGATTCACCCGAAAGATTACAGCTATTTCAACACATTAAGCTCCAAGCTCGGCTGGTCAAAAAAATTGTTCTGATTTTGCATCCAGCACTTTACTGTATATAAAACCAGTTTATACTGTATACAAACACAGTTATGGTTTTTCATACAGGAAAACAATTATGCTGGCACAACTGACCATCAGCAACTTTGCCATTGTTCGTGAGCTTGAGATCGACTTCCATAGCGGAATGACGGCGATTACCGGTGAAACCGGTGCAGGTAAATCCATTGCCATTGATGCCCTCGGCTTGTGCCTCGGCGGTCGTGCTGAGGGGGATATGGTGCGCACAGGCGCCGCCCGTGCCGATCTCTGCGCCCGCTTCTCGTTGAAAGACACACCTGCCGCCCTGCGCTGGCTGGAAGCGAACCAGCTCGAAGACGGACGTGAGTGTTTACTTCGCCGCGTCATCAGCAGCGATGGCCGCTCCCGCGGTTTTATCAATGGTACAGCGGTTCCCCTTTCCCAGCTTCGCGAGCTGGGCCAGCTGCTCATCCAGATCCATGGTCAGCATGCGCACCAGCAGTTAATCAAATCCGAACAACAGAAAGCCCTGCTTGATGGCTACGCAGGTGAGTACGCGCTTACTCAACTCATGGCGGAGCACTATCGTCAGTGGCATCAAAGCTGCCGCGAACTTGCGCAGCATCAGCAGCAAAGCCAGGAGCGTACCGCGCGCGCCGAGCTGCTGGAATATCAGCTGAAAGAGCTGAACGAATTTAACCCGCAGGCGGGTGAATTTGAGCAAATCGACGAAGAGTACAAGCATCTGGCCAACAGCGGTCAGCTGCTTTCCACCAGCCAGACTGCCCTTAACATGCTGGCGGATGGCGAAGACGTGAATTTGCAGAGCCAGCTGTATAACGTGCGTCAGCTTGTGACCGAACTGACCGGCATGGACAATAAGCTTTCTGGCGTACTGGAAATGCTGGAAGAGGCCGCGATTCAGATTTCAGAAGCCGGGGATGAGCTGCGCCACTATTGTGAACGTCTGGATCTCGACCCGAACCGTCTGTTCGAACTTGAGCAACGCATCTCCCGTCAGATTTCACTGGCGCGTAAGCATCACGTAACCCCGGAAGAGCTGCCGAATTACTATCAGTCTCTGCTGGAGGAACAGCAGCAGCTGGACGATCAGGCCGATTCCCTTGAAACCTTGTCTCTGGCGGTCAATCTGCATCATCAGCAGGCGCTGGAAACGGCGAAACGGCTGCATGACGTGCGGCAACACTATGCGCTGGAGCTTAGCCAGCACATTACCGACAGCATGCATACGCTGGCGATGCCGCATGGGGTGTTCACCATAGATGTTCGCTTTGAAGAGAATCACCTGACGGCGGAAGGCGCAGACCGCGTAGAATTCCGCGTCACCACCAACCCGGGCCAGCCTTTGCAGGCGATTTCGAAAGTGGCTTCCGGCGGTGAACTGTCGCGTATCGCCCTGGCCATTCAGGTGATTACCGCCCGTAAAATGGAAACCCCGGCGTTGATTTTCGATGAAGTGGATGTGGGTATCAGCGGCCCGACCGCGGCCGTTGTCGGCAAACTGCTGCGTCAGTTAGGTGAATCGACGCAGGTCATGTGTGTGACTCACCTGCCGCAGGTCGCCGGTTGTGGTCATCACCACTTTATCGTCAGCAAGGAAACCGATGGCGAAATGACGGAAACGCACATGAAGCCGCTGGATAAACGCTCACGCTTGCAGGAGCTGGCACGCCTGCTCGGCGGCAGTGAAGTCACCCGCAATACGCTTGCGAATGCGAAAGAACTGCTGGCGGCATAAACTTTTTCGGGATCTCAGGGTCATACAGAACAACAAAAACGCCGCCAGACCGGTTTCAAAGTGGGGCAAGGTCTATTATCATCGGCATATTACATATGAGCCGCGTACTGCTCGGGCCCGAAAAGGAATCAAATCACTATGCGCTGTAAAACGCTGACCGCTGCCGCAGCGGTTCTTCTGATGTTGACCGCAGGCTGTTCCACTCTGGAGAAAGTGGTTTACCGTCCTGACATCAACCAGGGGAACTACCTTACCCCCAACGATGTGTCCAAAATCCGCGTGGGTATGACACAACAGCAGGTCGCTTATGCCCTGGGAACCCCGATGATGTCCGATCCGTTCGGCACAAACACCTGGTTCTATGTATTCCGCCAGCAGCCTGGTCATGAAGATGTGACCCAGCAAACCCTGACGCTGACCTTCAGCAGTGCCGGCGTGCTGACCAACATCGACAACAAGCCTGCCCTGACCAAATAATCAGGCGTCAGCAACGCAAAAAGGTGCTCATTGAGCACCTTTTTTGTATCTGAATTCTTACGCAGAATCGTAGTCCCGGTAAGCGAAGCGCCACCGGGGGAGAAAGCGCTACTTACCCGATTTCTCCGCTCGCTGACGGCGCAGCTCTTTCGGATCAGCAATCAGCGGGCGATAAATCTCAACCCGATCGCCATCCTTCAGCGCATCAGCAAGCTTAACCGGACGGCTATAAATGCCGACTTTATTCTTCGCCAGGTCAATATCACGGCGAAGTTCAAGGATGCCGGAGGCCCGGATAGCCGCCTCAACGGTGGCACCCTCTTCAAGCATTACGCGCTGCAAATACTGCTTCTCTGGCAGCGCATACACTACCTCAACAGCAATCTTATGCGACACTGTAAACCTCTTTGGCGCGCGTGGTGAACGCCTGAACCATATTCGAGGCCAGCTCTTTAAAGATACGGCCAAACGCCAGTTCGATCAGCTTATTGGTAAATTCAAAATCCAGATGAAACTCAATGCGGCAGGCGTCAGCGCTCAGCGGCGTAAACTTCCACCCCCCCATCAGTTTTTTAAACGGACCATCCACCAGATGCATCAAAATACTCTGATTGCTCGTCAGGGTATTGCGCGTGGTGAACGTTTTGCTGATCCCCGCTTTGGAGACATCCACGGCCGCAGTCATCTGCGTCGGGCCGGATTCCAGCACCCGGCTACCGGTGCATCCCGGAATAAATTCCGGATAGGACTGAACGTCGTTCACTAACTGATACATTTGTTCCGCGCTGTAGGGAACAAGCGCGGTACGGCTAATCTGAGGCATAGCATTTTCCATGGTCACACAACAGACAAATAATAACATTTATCACCTGTTAAAAAAACGCTAAGCCTTATCTCGTGCTAAGATAGCGCGTTAGACCTCACAGGACGCAATGAGGTGACTTTTTAAAATCAGATTACCGACGGCTTTACGACACTTATGACGAAGAAAAAAGCACATAAACCTGGTTCGGCGACCATTGCGCTTAACAAGCGTGCTCGCCACGAGTATTTCATCGAAGAAGAATTCGAGGCAGGCCTTGCGTTGCAGGGCTGGGAAGTAAAATCGCTGCGTGCCGGGAAAGCCAATATCGGCGACAGCTACGTGATACTGAAAGACGGTGAGGCCTTCCTGTTCGGCGCGAACTTTACGCCGCTGACCGTCGCCTCTTCACATTACGTCTGCGATCCTACCCGCACCCGTAAGCTGCTGCTGAACAAGCGCGAACTGGAATCCCTCTACGGACGCATCAACCGCGAAGGCTTCACCGTGGTGGCGCTCTCTTTGTACTGGAAAAACGCCTGGTGCAAAGTGAAAATCGGCGTGGCGAAAGGTAAGAAACAGCACGACAAACGTACTGACCTGAAAGCACGCGAGTGGCAGCTCGACAAAGCACGTATCATGAAAAACGCAGGACGTTGATTCTGCGCACTTATTGTACTATTCAATAAGTTAGCGTTTCGGGCTGGTGTCGAGGAAGTAAAATCTGGTATACTGAGTTCAACACTATTGGGGCTGATTCTGGATTCGACGGGATTTGCGAAACCCAAGGTGCATGCCGAGGGGCGGTTTGCCTCGTTAAAAGCCGCAAAAAAATAGTCGCAAACGACGAAAACTACGCTTTAGCAGCTTAATAACCTGCTAAGAGCCCTCTCTCCCTAGCTTCCGCTCTTAAGACGGGGATCAAAGAGAGGTCAAACCCAAAAGAGATCGCGTGGAAACCCTGCCTGGGGTTGAAGCGTTAAAACTAATCAGGCTAGTTCGTTAGTGGCGTGTTTGTCCGCAGCTGGCGTGCGAATGTAAAGACAAACTAAGCATGTAGTACCGAGGATGTAGAAATTTCGGACGCGGGTTCAACTCCCGCCAGCTCCACCACATTATGATCCGGATTCGTCCGGTGAAGTACAGAAAGCCCGCACGGCACAAGCCCTGCGGGCTTTTTTGTGTCTGTAATTGTCCGAGAACATCCGGCCAAATCCGGTGATTATTGGTATACGTTTAGGTATACGGTAGGATGTATACCTAAAAGCGTATACCAATTCATGAAGGAGCGGCCACAGTGGCACGGACAACACGCCCCCTGACCAACACCGAAGTTCTGCGCGCTAAAGCGTTAGAGAAGGATCTGACGCTGCATGATGGCGATGGGCTTTTCCTGATAGTGAAAACCAGCGGGAAAAAGCTCTGGCGTTTCCGCTATCAACGTCCGGCAACAAAGCAGCGGACAATGATGGGGCTCGGTGCCTTTCCCGCCCTATCGCTTGCTGATGCCCGAGGGTTAAGAGCTGATTACCTTGCCTTATTAGCCAACGGAATCGACCCGCAAATTCAAGCCGAAGTTGCGGAAGAACAGCAGCAAATCGCACTGGACAGTATTTTTTCAACGGTCGCCGCGAACTGGTTCCAGCTCAAAAGCAAAAGCGTTACCCCTGATTACGCAAAAGATATTTGGCGCTCACTGGAGAAAGATGTATTCCCTGCCATTGGTGAGATCCCCGTTCAGCAAATCAAAGCCCGATTATTGGTTGAAGCGCTTGAGCCAATTAAAGCTCGTGGGGCGCTTGAGACTGTACGTAGACTGGTGCAGCGCATTAACGAAATCATGATCTATGCCGTAAACACTGGTTTGATTGATACCAATCCAGCATCCGGTATTGGGATGGCTTTTGAGAAACCTAAAAAGCAAAACATGCCGACGCTCCGGCCAGAAGAATTACCGAAGTTGATGTGTTCTTTAGTCATGTCAAATCTGTCTATTCCGACTCGCTGTTTAATCGAATGGCAACTCCTGACCCTTGTGCGCCCTTCTGAGGCCTCAGGTGCTCGTTGGGCAGAGATCGATCTAGATGAAAAGCTCTGGACGATTCCATCTGAACGGATGAAAGCAAAGCGTGAACACATCGTACCTCTATCTCCTCAGGCATTAGAGATTCTGGAGATGATGAAGCCAATCAGTGCTCATCGTGAACATATTTTTCCAAGCAGGAATAATCCAAAGCAAGCAATGAATAGTCAGACTGCTAACGCCGCTTTAAAGCGTATTGGTTATGGAGGAAGACTTGTCGCACATGGTTTGCGTTCAATTGCTAGTACAGCTATGAACGAGGAAGGTTTTAATCCAGATATAATCGAATCAGCATTGGCACATACCGATAGAAATGAAGTAAGAAAAGCATATAATCGCTCCACCTATTTACAGCAACGAATAACACTGATGAACTGGTGGGGTGATTTTGTGAAGCACGTTAAATAATAGTTTATCTCTCTCGATCTAGTTGGCGCCCTCATCAAGTAAGGGCGCCATTAACTTAGAGAATTTTTATTGTTTTCATCGTATCTTTAAAATCTTTAAATCCGTCAAACAAACTGATGAAATTTGCTAACGTTACTGATGGAGCATCGATAGTCATACCTGTACCTTTTATAAAGGTATGAGCAGCAGCATTTCGAGGAGTCTTCAATGAAGTCAAAGTAGCTTTTAGTGTAAAAAGTTTTTGCTGCGTTGCTTTTTTTTCGATTTTCTCGATTGAACTCAATCCTATAACAGGAGCTAACATTTTCTTAAAATTATCCTCATAATGAAAATTAGAATTCCTCCTAATTTCATTTTGAATTTTTTTTATGTGCTCAGGATCAGTTATATTTTTTTTATAAACCCCTTCAACTATATTATCCATAGTTACCTCTATCCATCCGCACAACTCCATAAGAGCAAGCTTAGAATAAAACAACTGTTTTTTAGGATCGGTTTCCTTAGAAAAGAGGCGATCTAGATCTTTCAATGTTTTATAAATTATCCCCTTAACTATCATAATTTCACCCAAATATTCTTAGAGCAGCGTCTAATCTGGCATCGACTTTTTCCTTTCGAGCTACACCACCGCTTAGGAAAGTCGTTGATAATGAATCATCTGCTCTTAATTCATCAAAACGCCTAGTTAAGCTAGCACTGGTTTCTTGCTCTAAAGCATCAATGTTTTTTGCCACACCATATAGAAGAGCCTCCATTAAAGAACTACCAAGTCTTACCGGATTGGGTTGTAATATCTTCCCCCATACCAACCCTACAGTCCTGCTAAATAAATCCATCTTCATTTGTATATCAGCCTTACCTAAATGACGATTTTTCTTCATATAGCTATTGAGGAATTTAGATAATGTTCCTTTATATTTATCTTTGTTATCATAAAATGAGAAGAATCGCAAAATAAGCTCAATGTACTTAAATCTATTTGAGTTTTTTGTATTTAACCCGGCTATTTTCTGCCACTCATTAATGTCATTCATTTCTTTCAAAGCAGTATTGAACTCACCGCTAAAAATACAATTCCTTATCTCTTGATTATTAAGCCTTGTACCACCAGAATTCAAACGATGAAATATAGTAAACAAATACTCCATATGCGATAGTTTAGAATGATCACATCTAAGCACCGTGACCGGAATTGTTAAGTTTTGTACTCTTTTATAAAAATTATTCAACTCAGTCTTTTGCTTGTGAAACTCTGATACTCGAGCGCCAGATATTTTACTGTCGATATCTTCAAGTTTGGAAAGTTGCCAGCTTGGGTCCGATAAAAATCTAATTATTGATGTCATTCGCTGCAATCCATCAATTACCTGCCATTCCTGACTGTTATAATCAAAACTAAAACACATGCTAGGGATAGGAAGTTGTTTAATTAAGGAATCAATAAATCTTGTCTGAGCAGATGAATTCCATACAATATCTCTTTGAAAATCTGGTTGAATATTCAAAGTTCCTTCATTGTACATGCGAACTAAATCAGAACATGATCTCAACTCATTGTAAGCGATCACATCACTCGGCGGATGTTGCTCACTATCATCTTCATAATAAGATTCATCTTCTAAATTCTCAATATCGTCAAGAGTAACGTTAGCAGCCATATAATCTCCAAGGTAAAATATAAAAAGTTCATCTATCCTTTAGATGAGTAAATTGAACGTCATTTAACCTACAACTCAATCATATACAGTCACATCCCTGTAAACTCCTACTAATTTTAACGGTAATTTTTCCTTGGTTCAATTGGTCGTTTAATGAACACAAAAATCACTTAATTTACTGCTCCTTCTTTGAATGGAATCCCAAAGCGACAACACATAAATCAATGAAAATAAATTAGTCTTTCTAACAAACTCACAATTTAAGTTCATCCACCTAACATTACCTCCAGCCATCTTAGAAAATTCGGCATAGACACTGCGCGCAATGCTCTCCCCGCCACGCCTGCCCGCTTAAAGGGTCGCTTTTAATGCAGGTGCATGACCCGTCTCAGGGCGCGCCAGTGCTGGCGCTGGCGGGGGATTCAGTGCAGGTAAAACACATGCAAAACCACGCACCTTATGATGCATGGCTTTTTTACGGAAAAATGGCGGGATTTTCGGGAATTTTTGAGCGGCCTACTGTGCGGCCAGTTCCGCGCGTTTTCGGACATAATTCTGATTTTGTGCAGGTGTGAATTTTTCACGATTATCATCTCGCGAAGCCGCGTCAGGCCTGAATCCGATGGCCGTCAAAATGTCATTATCCTGTGCGGAATAATTAATTTTTTTCCCCGTGGCCAGCCAGACATTGAGTGCCTCACGCAGATAATCGACCGAGTGCTTCATGGCGCAATCCTGAACGGCGGGGTGTTGCCCGGAATAATTCATCAGCTCGGGTGCAAGGGCGGCGGCCAGCTCCGCGCCGTGTGCCTGCATAAAATCATTCAGCCGGTTACGGATGCTGATGCGCTGCACCTCCTCATGCGACCGAATATAGCGACCGGCAGCCTGGTTAATTTCCCATTTTTTCACCCCGATAATCTCACGCAGCCTTTGCAGGCTCTGCCCGTCACCGGCAAGCTGTTCGCGGTATGTCTGTTCGACCTGCGTCAGTTCTTCCCTGCGTTGCCGCCAGGTTGAATTGTTTGCCTGGCAGGTCTCAAAGGCTTTCTGTAGCGTCAGTGTGGTCACGTTAATTTCTCCTGTTAAGCGCCGGCACGGTTAACGGTGGCTGCCTGTGCAGATTCGGGGGTGACCAGCTCTCGCGGCGGTGAACAGATAATCCCGTCAACGGATTCAAGCGTGCGGAAAGTTGCCGAGCATTCGATATTCACGCACTGGTGATAGCGCTGTTTGACGTTCTCAGACAGATAACGACTGGTGCGGGCGTGCGCGCTGGTTTTGCAGAACGGACAGTGAAACATACTTATGCCCCCGCCTTAGTTCCGTCATGTTCAGCCAGCTTTTTGGCGAGCATGTTTCGCTTAAGTGGACTGCGTAACAGCTCCATATCCACGCCGGTAATTTGCGGCCGCTGCATACCCGTCACGGATAAGACCGGCTCCTGTTTCATATCGAAGTTATACAGACTGCCCTGACGATTGAGGGCATCACGCAGTTCACCGATGGTCACAGATTGCGGTGCGCTCTCCCCATTCATTTCCAGGGCACGAATGCGCAGCAGGAAAGCGCGGATGAGCACGACGGGAACAGCATTGATCGCCTTAATCCATTCCGCCCCGGCGTAAGCGGTAAATGCTTCGCCATGTGCAGAGCGATATTTATTGCCGGTGGAGCAGGCATTCAGCATGGCACGACCCCGGTCAGTCTCCAGCTCCGCAATCAGGCCGGTGAATTCGTCGGCCAGCTCCCGACTGGCGATACGCTTGCTGTGTTCCGCTTTCATTTCAGGAGTGAGATTACCGCGCAGGGTACGGAAGCGACTGCGCCAGTCCTGTTCCGCCTCTGCGCTCTCATTGAGAGCGGTCTGTCGCTCCTGCTTACAGCGTTCAATTGATGTATCAATCTCTTTCAGCTTTTCCATGCTGGCTGCATGGGCGTCTCTGGCCGCAGTGAATACGGTCAGTTTAGCGGTGATGTGTTTCTCGCTTTCCGCGTTCTGTTTAGCGGCAACGTTCTGCAGGGCAGAAATGATTGTTTCGGGTTTCATGTTCAGGCTCTCCGTATGTTCTACATGAAATGATTCTGCCCTTCTTCACACAACATCTCGATTCATTGTAGTTGTGGCAGTTCTGGCACAAACAGGACTTTAAAATCCGGCTGGCCAGAGAAAGATCGCAGGAAAATCACCCTTATCTGTTTGTTTTTTTAACTATAACTATTCACTACTGTTCACTATAAATAAAAATAGATTTAATACAGTAAGTTAAGAGGTGAACAGTTGAGAGTGAAGTGTTCACCGACTGTTCACTACTGTTCACTACTGTTCACTGAGTGGATATAACGCATTTCTCTTTTTGATGGTTTGTACCTATTAATAAATAGATAATACTCATTTTTACGAAACAAAAGGGTATATATATCTCCACTCAAGACCACTAGAGACCACTAGAGACCTTTCGAACTTTTTTCGTATAAAATTCATCCGTGTAGTTTGGACTCTTACATAATTGCCCCTTGTTGCATTCAGGGAAAATATTCACAAAATAGAGAGCTACCCGATTCCGGACGGATACGTTCGGATCTCTGTGGATATTAATGAGGTAGCGTTATGCACACGGCTTTATCAGTACCATCTTCCCGCTCTGGCGAACATTTAATGCCAGTTTCAGCCCCGACTCAGGAACGTTTTTTGCGTCTCCCTGAAGTGATCCATCAGTGCGGCCTATCCCGTTCCACACTCTACGATTTAATCTCCCGTAACGCTTTCCCGGCGCAGGTCTCCCTCGGGGGCAAAAACGTCGCCTGGCTCCAGTCCGAAGTCACCGCATGGATGGCGGAACGTATTGCTCATCGCAACCGGAAATGTGACGCATGAAACAGACACGTTTTCCAAAAGCCCCTTTTTCTGGCTTGCATCTGTTGTGTGTTTCCTGGTACAGTTTTCCCGCTGTCGCAAAATCGGCAGCCGGAATTGGCGTTCCGTGTAACTCAATGGCGACAACGGACGCGCTATGCGTCTTTTTTTATGTCGTTGCTCAGGCTCATCCATTTTTTGGACTGTGGTGTTTATACGGACACTATGGTTTCTGTCAGATAATGGTAGCTCGGGCGGGGCAGCCTTCGGGCTGGCCGGTATTCATTGAGGCCGGTTACGCCAACCCCGTTCGGGCTACCACCAGTGAAATTGGCGTTTCCAGTGGTAGCAATAACCGCTACTCAATGGAGATTGCCCTTATGGCTACGATCCTCACCCCTTCACACCCCAAATTTATCTTTGTGTTTGCCGCCGTTCGCCGCGCAGACCGTAAGCCCCGAATCTGTATGCTCCGCACCGTTGCAGGTGACGAACAGACCGCACGTCTTTCTCTCGTGCGTGATTACGTGCTTTCCTTTGCCGCCCGTCTGCCGGTTGCGGGGGTGTGCCATGCGTAATCAATCTGCTGCTCAGACCCTCTCAGCGTGTCGTGACGCTCAGGAACATCTCAGCCTTGAGGCTTTCCACAAACTGAACCGCGCCAGCGCCATGACGCATTTTGTCGGGCTGGATTTGAAACAGCGTGAACTCTCCGGTCTGCACCAGCTTTCCGTCCCGCATATTTTCAGCTATCTGCATGAGGACATCAGCTATGTGCTTGATGAACTCAAGGCCAAAGGGCTGTGTCGGGATTTTGTCGCGCCGTCAGCGAATGGAGGTGAGCACCATGTTTGATTTCCCTCAGCCGGGTGAAACATACCGCTGTTCAGGTTTTCCTGACGTGGTGGTGTCGGGCGTGCTTGCCGACGGCATTCCGTGGGATATGCCGTATCGCTGTCCGGGACTGGTCTGGAATCCCTACCGCCGCACCTACACCATCCTCATCCGTATTATCGCTACTGGTGGTATGGCAGAAATTCCGCTCAGTCGTTTTTTGCGGGACTTTACCTGTGAGCGGCCGGACGTATTTAAGCGCAGCCCTGAAAACCGTTACGCTGTCTTACGTGAAATCGCCGCTGCCCCGGAATTACAGCAATACCGGGCGCGAAATCTCGATATTTATCGAGGCGATATTACCCCGGTCAGGCGTCCCGCGCCGGTGGCGCGAAAATGGCGGAATAATTTCGCAACGGAAACGGAAACGGAAACGGAAATTAAACCGGATAACAGCTACCGCCATTATCTGTAATTAAAAACGACACCCAAAAATAAAATGTGCGTATCTGCGCAGGGATACGCACGTGCTCAGGAGACGGAATCATGCCTGTTAATAACCCGGCTTTAATACAAAATCAGCGCCTTGCCGCGTTCAGTCAGAGTGACCTCGAATGTCTGGAACACCTTCGTAATGTCGGCCAGTTCGTCGGCGATATGATGCAGGAACAGGAGAGTACGACCCTGTCTCGTGACCGGATGCACCAGACTCAGCTCGCCTCGGTCATTTACCTCATGACCGCACAGCTTGACGGTGTGGTCGACCACTGCGGTCAGCGCTGGCTGACCCGGGAGGCTAAGGCATGAAACAACCGCTCACGCCCGTTCTTCGCGCTGCGCTGTATCGCCGTGCGGTCGCCTGTGCCTGGCTGAATTTGTGCGCCCGTCAGCACCGCTATCCTCAGCTCACGCTCGATGCGCTGGAAAAAGCCATGGCCGCCGAGCTGGAAGGGTTTTATCTGCGCCAGCACGGCGAGGAAAAAGGCCGTCAGATTGCCTGTGCGCTGCTCGAAGATTTAATGGAAGCCGGACCATTAAAAGCCGCGCCGTCGCTGTCCTTTCTCGGGATGGCCGTCATGGATGAACTCTGCGCCCGTCATATCGCCGCGCCGGTTGCACACTGAGGGAGAAAGTAACGATGAAAATGAACGTAACGGAAACCGTAAAACAGGCGTGCGGCCACTGGCCGCGCATTCTTCCGGCGCTGGGTGTGCCGGTCATCAAAAACCGCCATCAGGCCTGCCCGGTGTGCGGCGGCTCTGACCGCTTCCGCTTTGATGATAAAGAGGGGCGCGGGACGTGGTTCTGCAACCAGTGCGGCGCGGGTGACGGGCTTAAGCTGGTCGAAAAG
The DNA here is from genome assembly GCF_016082135.1 of Enterobacter sp. YSU. Classification (NCBI taxonomy): domain Bacteria; kingdom Pseudomonadati; phylum Pseudomonadota; class Gammaproteobacteria; order Enterobacterales; family Enterobacteriaceae; genus Enterobacter; species Enterobacter sp. YSU. Next base: position 2,965,782 of record NZ_CP059487.1, on the reverse strand, counting down.
GTGTTCGGCGTGTCGCCCTCCGAGGCCGCCGGAAAGGTGAGCGCCCTGACCGGCAGCCTGCCGCCGGTTGCTGAGGACATTATTGCCGCCACCGAGGCCGAAACTGATGCCAGCCGCAAAGCCGCTGCGGCGCTTGCTGCAAAGCTTCTGGAGAAAACCCGCCCGGCCACCGGCAACGTCTACCTGACCCGCAAGGGCTTTCCTGCGCTCGAATGCCTGACGCTGACCACCACGCACAAAACCGGCGGAGTGACCTACCGCGCCGGTGATGTCATCGTGCCCCTGCAGGACGATACCGGCGCGGTGGTTAACGTTCAGCTTATTAATTCTGACGGCCTCAAACGCACCCTGAAAGGCGGAGCGGTGAAAGGGGCGTATCACCTTATCGAGGGGAAAAAAGAGGCGGAAAAACGGCTGTGGATAGCGGAGGGCTATGCGACCGCGCTCACCGTGCATCACCTGACCGGTGAAACCGTCATGGTGGCGCTCTCGTCCGTGAACCTCCTTTCTCTGGCGAGCCTTGCCCGTAAGAAACTCCCGGCCTGTCAGATTGTCCTCGCCGCCGACCGTGACCTCAGCGGGAACGGCCAGACCAAAGCCGCAGCAGCCGCACATGCCTGTGAGGGCACGGTTGCTCTCCCGCCGGTGTTCGGTGACTGGAATGATGCGTTTATGCAGCAGGGCGAGGACGCCACGCGCAAAGCGATTTACGGTGCCATCCGGCCAGCGGCGCAAAGCCCGTTCGATACAATGAGTGAGGCGGAATTTACCGCCATGAGTACCAGTGAAAAGGCAATGCGGGTGCATGAGCATTACGGCGAAGCGCTGGCCGTGGACGCCAACGGCCAGCTCCTGTCCCGCTATGAAGCCGGGACGTGGAAAATTATCCCGCCGTCGGACTTTGCGCGCGACGTGGCCGGGCTGTTCCAGCGACTGCGCGCCCCGTTCTCTTCGGGGAGAATTGCCTCCGTGATCGATACCCTGAAACTGATTATTCCCCAGCAGGCCGCACCGGCGCGCCGTCTGATTGGTTTTCGCAACGGTGTACTCGATACCCTCACCGGCGTATTCAGCCCTCACAGCAAATCGCACTGGCTGCGCACCCTGTGCGACGTGGATTTCACCCCACCGGTGGAGGGGGAAACGCTGGAGACGCACGCGCCGAATTTCTGGCGCTGGCTCGACCGCGCCGCCGGTTCGCGTGCCGATAAACGTGACGTGATACTCGCCGCGCTGTTTATGGTGCTGGCGAACCGCTACGACTGGCAGCTCTTCCTCGAAGTGACCGGTCCCGGTGGCAGCGGGAAAAGTATTCTGGCCGAAATAGCGACCATGCTCGCCGGGGAGGACAACGCCACGTCAGCGACCATTGAGACGCTGGAATCACCACGTGAGCGCGCGGCGCTGATTGGCTTCTCGCTGATACGCCTGCCTGACCAGGAGAAATGGAGCGGTGACGGCGCAGGACTCAAGGCCATCACCGGCGGCGATGCCGTATCGGTTGACCCGAAATACCGCGACGCCTATTCGGCCTATATCCCGGCGGTGATTCTTGCCGTGAACAATAACCCGATGCGCTTCACTGACCGCAGCGGCGGTGTGTCCCGTCGCCGTGTCATCATCCACTTCCCGGAGCAAATCGCCCCGGAGGAGCGCGACCCGCAGCTTAAGGACAAAATCGCACGTGAACTGGCTGTGATTGTTCGCCAGCTCATGCAGCAGTTCAGCGACCCGATGACCGCTCGCACGTTGCTCCAGTCTCAGCAGAACTCAGACGAGGCACTCAGCATCAAGCGCGACGCCGATCCGACGTTTGATTTTTGCGGCTATCTGGAGGCGCTGCCCGAGCCTGACGGGATGTATATGGGGAATGCGAATATTGTTCCGCGACAGCCGCGCCTGTATCTGTATCACGCCTATCTGGTCTATATGGAGGCACACGGCTACAAGAACACGCTCAGCCTCACCATGTTCGGCAAAGGGCTGTCATCGATGCTGAAAGAGTACGGCCTGAATTACGGCAAGCGGCGAACGAATCAGGGGATGCAGACCAATCTCGCGCTCAGGGACGAAAGCAACGCCGACTGGCTGCCCCGGTGCGACGAAACCCCAGCGATATAACCTACCCGGACCGGCATCAGCCGGTCTTTTTTTGCCTGTAATCCCGGAAAGTGAACAGTAAAGTGTTCACTGTTCACGGACTATTCACCGCGTATACCACTGAAATAAATGGTAAAAAGTGGCGAGTGAACAGTGTGAACAGTTTTCTGTAAAAAAAGTTTTTTTCATGATGTGATCTATTCAAAAACAAGTTCGATTAACCACAGGAAACATTGCTACAAATCGCCATTGGTATACGCTTAGGTATACCAATGAAAGTTGAATTGAAAAATAAACAATAAAAACATTAAGTTGAGAATATTATTCAGACTCCGCCAGCCCACCAAAATTCTCCATCGGTGATTACCAGAGTCATCCGATGAAGTCCTGAAAGCCCGCACGGCGCAAGCCCTGCGGGCTTTTTTGTGTCTGTCGTTCTCCGAGCCATTCGACTTAGTCCGGCGATTATCGCTATACGTTCAGGTATTCCAGTTCATGCCGGATCAGCCACAGCCCCCCAGACCTACACCAATGTTCTGCGTGCTAAAGCGCCCGAGAAAAATCTAACGTTGCGTCATGGCCCATGCCATCGCTGAAATCCCCGCACTGCAAATCAAAGCCCAACCCCCCTTAACGCAATCAACATAACCAATTGATATTAAATAGTTATCACCTCATATATTTCCGTTTCCTTTTGTTTTATCGAACGATCTGTGAACAACTCCAAAACATTAACAACAAGGAAACAATAATATAACTACAGAGGTGACCTTATGCTCAATAAAGAACGGCATTATGCAATTTTGACCTGGCTTAACAGGTACGAACGGGCGATGGTGAATCAGCTTGCGAAAGTATTTAACGTCACCAGGGAAACGATTCGCAGCGACCTGAACTTATTAGCGCAGGAAGGCGGCATTGAGCGATGCCACGGTGGGGCAATTATCAAACGCCGTATTTTTCATACCCAATCAGTCAATAATTTAGATAGCAATATCATTCATTTTTTTGACTCCGCGCAGTCAAGAAAAACGATCAAATCCCGACATAAAGGGCGAAAGATGAAAGGTAAAGTCTGTATTCTGGGTTCATTCAACGTTGATATTATTGCTAATGTCGATCGTTTCCCGCAAAGCGGAGAATCTATTTTCTCCGAAAATACCATTATTGGACCCGGCGGCAAAGGCGCCAATCAGGCGCTGGCCGTAAGCAAATGCAATGTTAAAACCCATTTTGTCGGTAAGGTGGGTAACGATCAGTTTAGTCAGATGGCCTTTGAACATCTTTCATCTTCTGCTATCGACAGCTTCACGCTTTATCAGGATAAAGATCAGAAAACCGGCACCGCGCTTATTTATGTTTGTCAAAGTGATGGTGAAAATATGATTGCCATCAGCCCTGGGGCCAATCGGTCCATTACAGCCGATGAAGTTGAAGCTATTACCCCTGAAGTGAAAAACGCAGATATTTTTTTAACCCAGCTGGAAAATAATCTAACCGCTACCTTTCGGGCCATTGAAATTGCCCGCCGTAACGGGATTAAGGTGGTTTTGAACCCTGCCCCCTGGTCATCTGATGTGGTTAGCTGCCTGAAGAACGTGGACTTTCTGACCCCAAACGAGACTGAGGCCTCATTGCTGTCCGGCATTCATATCGTGGACCTTGCCAGCGCGAAGGAAGCCGCCAGAGCCATTAAAGTGAAAGGGGTAGGTCACGTCATCATCACCATGGGAGCGAAAGGCGCGCTTATTTATGACGGTGAGCAATTTATTCATATCCCGGCGCTGAAAGCCGTATGTGTGGATACCACCGGTGCTGGCGATGCCTTCAACGGCGCATTCGCCGCCGCGATGGCGAAAGGGGAATCCATTATTCATGCAGCAAAATTTGCCTGTGCTTTCGCGTCTTTGGCCGTCGAAAAAGAAGGCGCATCAAATATGCCCGAATATAAAGATGTCCTGACCCGCCTCGCGCAATATAACGATAAAAAAATTCTCACCGAGAAAATTTAACGCACGCATATTTCTGCAAACACAGATTATATTCACGACAACCATTTCAGTAATGGGAGTATGTCCGATGAAAGCCCTGACAGAATCTAAACCCGGCGGCGCGATACCGCAGGTAAATAACATGCCTCACCAGCAAACACTATCCCGCATGGCACGTTGCCGCCAGACGTTACGCCGGTGGTGGCCGTTCTACGTGATGGCCCTGCCTGGAGTTATCTATTTTTTTATCTGGCACTATTTACCCATTTGGGAAACCAAAATTGCGTTTGAGCAGTACCGTATTATCCCGCCGAATATCTGGGTCGGGATGCAGTATTTTGCCACGCTGATGTCATCCCCTGTTTTCTGGCAGGTGATACAGAACACCGTGATTATCGGCGCAATGAAGCTGATTTTTATTTTTCCGGTTCCCATTATCGTAGCGCTCTTGCTCAATGAAGTGCGCTCATCCGGTTACCGTAAATTTGTCCAGTCGGTGATTTATCTGCCGCATTATCTTTCCTGGGTGGTGATCGCCAGTATCGCGATTGCCACGCTCTCGCCGGTTGATGGCGCGGTTAACGACATCATTAAATCGATGGGCTACGATCCGATCCCCTTTATGACCGACAGCGGCTCTATCCGCTGGGTACTGGTATTCACTGAAATGTGGCGCAGCGCGGGCTGGGATTCATTACTTTACATCGCGGCGATCCTCGCCATCGATCCACAGCTGTATGAAGCGGCGGAAATGGATGGTGCCGGGCGCTGGCGCAAAATCTGGCACATCACCCTGCCCGCTATCACACCGACCATCGCCACGCTGTTTATCCTCAACGTCGGGCTGTTCCTGAGCCAGGGTTTTGATCAGGTCTTCAACATGACCAACGACGTGGTGAACGGTCAGATAGACATCATCGACACCTACGTCTACCGCATGGGCCTGCGCACCGGGGAGTTCTCGCTGGCGACCGCCGCAGGGTTATTCAAAGGCGTGATCGGCATGATCCTTATCGTGCTGGCACATAACGTTTCAAAACGCCTGACGGGTAAAGGAGTCTGGTAATGCGCAACTCATCACGAAGCACCCCTTTTGAGCGCATCGAATACGTGCTCATTCTCTCGGTACTGATGCTGCTGGTTGTCGTGACGCTACAACCGATCCTCAACCTGGTGGCGATATCCTTTTCCAGCCCGGCAAACGTGCCCGGCATGAGCGGCCTGGAAATTATTCCGCAGGGCTTTTCGCTGGACGTCTGGAAGCTGCTGCTGACCAACGAAGCCGTGCTGCGCGGGTTTGGCAATGCGATGCTGATTACCGTGGTGGGCACCATCATCAACGTAGTTTTCACCGTGCTGCTGGCCTGGGCGCTGGCGCAAAAACGCCTGCCGGGACGCCGCTGGCTGTTTATGTTTGTCCTGTTCACCATCGTCTTTGAGCCGGGCATCATCCCCGATTTTCTGGTGATGAAAAAGCTGGGGCTACTGAACAGCTACTGGTCCGTCATCCTGTATCGCGCCGTCTTCGCCTGGTACCTGATTATTCTGGTTCGCCTGTTCGAAGAGATCCCGGAGGAGCTGCTGGAAGCCGCCGAACTCGATGGCGCGAACCCGTTCCAGACGCTGTGGTACGTCATTATGCCGGTCGCCAAATCGTCCATTGCCATGATCACGTTATTTTACATGGTGCTGCACTGGAACGAGTTTTTCCGCGCCATGGTGTACCTCAACGACCCGGACAAATGGCCGTTGCAGGTGGTGCTGCGTCAGTTTGTCGTCGAGGGCGATAAGCTGGCGATGGTAGGCGTCGAAAGCATGTCGAACTACACCGATGCCAGCCAGATCAGCATCAAGGCGCTGAAAGCCGGGATGATCACCTTAACCATCGCCCCGCTGATTGCCATCTACCCGATTATTTTGCGCTTCTTCACCAAAGGGACCATGTCCGGCGCGGTGAAGGGTTAACAGGAGCGATGACGATGAAATTATTCACAGCAATCGCCTGCGGCCTGCTGTTATGCCAGGCCGCCTGGGCCGAGCCGGTCACTATCCGGATTGTGGAAAAAGATCTGCTGACCACCAACCGCGAAGATGTCGCGCATATTCAGCGAATCGAGCAGGCGCTGGCACGCCAGGGACACGATATCCACATTGAGATCGTCAACCTGTCGTCTTCCGGCTACTCCGACGTGCTGAACGTGATGCTCCTCTCCGGCACCATCCCTGATCTGATCTATTTCAACGGCAGCGACCAGAAGATGGTCGAACAGGGCATTCTTGAAGACTGGCGTCCGTGGATTGCGCAAACCCGCTATCTGAAAGAGGCGCTGTGGCCGCACAACCGGCTTCGCCTGCAAAACCATCCGACCCTGCTGTATGTCTTTCCCCTGCGCGCGCGCCAGCCGGTGATCCGTGAGGACTGGTTACAGAAGAGCGGATTCAGCGCATCACCCAAAACGCTGGCGGAGTACGTCACGCTGTTCAATGCGATCCACGCCGGTGACTACAACGGCGACGGTAAGACGGATAGCTGGGGGATCACCTCCGAGAAAGACCTGCGCGATCTCGACGGTTTTATGAACCCGGCGTTTGGCATTCACGCCACCTGGCTCAAGGACGATCAGGGCAAGCTGATCAACGCCCAGATAAGCCCGCAGGAGCGGAGCAAGCTGGAGTTCTACCATTCGCTGTATCAGAAAGGATTGCTCTCCTCCCAGTACATCACCACCAACTGGGAGCTAAAAGAGGATGAGTTTTATACCGGCAAGGTTGGCGTGGTATCCGTCTCATCGCCGGGCAACGTCGGCGTGTACCAGGAAAAGATGCGCCAGATCCATCCTGACGCCACCCTCACCCTGCTCGACCCACCCGAAGGCCCGGCAGGTAAAGGGCTGGCGGCGACAGATGTTTCCATGGAAACGCGCGGCTTTGCCATGTCCTCGCTCTCGAAACATAAAAAGGAAGTGATGATCCTGCTCGATTTTCTGGCAAGCCCGGAAGGGCAAATGATGGAGCAGATGGGCTTCGAGAACACGCACTACGTTCGTAAGGGCAACACGATAAACGTGACGCCAAAAATTAATGCCTGGTATCCGCGGTTTATCCAGGCCGCCAACTGGAAGCCGCCGGTGGAGTGGCGGACGCCTGCGATGCTGCGCTATATCGACAATTCACAACGTTATTTTACGGCGGATAACGCCTTTATCTTCCCGGCGTCGTTTGCCGCCGCCATCGACTCAACCAGCAGTATTTATAACCAGTGGGCGTACCAGTTTGTCTCTGGCAAAGCGTCATTTGATCAGTGGGATCAGTATGTCAGCGCCTGGAAAGCCGCAGGTGGAAACGCCATGACCGAATATGCAGAGGAAAAATTAAAATGACCGTTACTCAAGCCGCTGATTTATCGTTCACGTCCCGCATTCTGGGCATGCTGTATGGCGTGGCGTTCGGTGATGCCTTAGGCGGACCGGTTGAGAAACTCTCCGCCCGGCAAATCGCGGAGAAATATGGCCGCGTCACCTCCATCCACCAGCGCTGGCACCGGATGGACGAGCCGTCCGCACGGCGCAACAACCGCGTACGCGGCAACGGTATCATCACCGACGATACGCTGATGACACTCTGCCTGATGGAGGTTTACAGCGAGCTGGGCCGTCACGTTGATGCGTGGGATATGGGGGAGTCTTTTGTGCGGAAGATTGCCTGGGAACCGCGCTGGGTGCCGGAACTGGATCGGGAAGCGCTGGTTATTGAGCGCCTGTTTTATCCGGAAAAATGGATCTTCCATCGTCTGCAACTGGCCGCCTGCGATCCGCGCCAGGGCGGCGTGGGCAATATGGTGAACTGCGGCGCAGCCATGTATGCCGCCCCCATCGGAGCTATTAATGCCTGCAACCCTGAGGCAGCTTACCAGGAAGCCATTAATTTCACCCAGGGGCATCAGCAGAGCTATGGGCTGGAGGCCGCCGGGGTCTTCGCCGCCTGCGTTGCAGCGGCATTTATTCCTGGCATCACCATTGAGGCTATCACCAACATCGCATTGAAACTGGCTAAAGACGGCACCCGCCAGGCCATCGCGGCAACGCTTGACGTCGCGCGTCGCTACCGTGGAACCGCATGGGATTATCAACAGGTCGTTGACGCCCTGCACGATGCGCTTTTGCCCTTCTCACCGATGGGAGATGACCTGATGCACGGCCCGGAAAAAGCGGGCGTCCCCACCATGGCCTACCAGCCCTCGCGCCTGATGTCGATTGAGGAACTGCCAATGGCGCTGGCCTTCTGCCTGCTGCGCGAAGGCGAGTTTCGCGGGGCGGTGGAAGACGCCATCAATTCAGGCCGTGATACCGACTCTATCGGGGTGATGAGCGGCGCGATTTTAGGCGCGCTGCACGGGGAAGCCATTGTCGAACCTGAGGTGCTGGCGGGTATTGATAGCGCCAACCACCTGGATCTGCGTACGGCCGCGCTGCGCTTCAGCAAATCAGCACAAAGCATTATCCAGCAGGATCTCGCTGCGGCGGCGCTTTACCGCCAGCACGTCATGCCATTATTGCAGCCAGGCCACACCGCCGGGCGAGGAGAGTAACATGAGCCAAATCGTTTTAAATAATCTCGGTAAATCCTACGGCAACGTCAGCATCATTAAAGGGATCTCGCTGAGCATTCACGAAGGCGAATTTATTGTGCTGGTCGGCCCGTCCGGGTGTGGGAAATCCACCCTGCTGCGCATGATTGCGGGTCTGGAAGACATCACCTCCGGTGAACTGCTGATGCACGGGGAGGTGGTCAACACTCTGCCCGCCAAAAAACGCGATATCGCCATGGTGTTCCAGAGCTATGCGCTCTATCCACACATGAAGGTGCGGGACAACATGAGTTTTGCACTGAAGCTTGCCAGCGTCTCAAAAGCGGAACGGATGGCGCGCGTGGAAGAGGCAGCGGAAATCCTCGGCCTGACGCATCTGCTCGATCGCCTCCCGCGGGATCTTTCCGGCGGCCAGCGTCAGCGCGTGGCGATGGGACGCGCGCTGGTGCGTGACCCGAAGGCCTTTTTGTTTGATGAACCGCTCTCCAACCTGGACGCCAAACTGCGCCATAAAATGCGCGGAGAAATTCGTAAGATCCACCAGCGGATGGGTCGCACCACCATCTACGTGACGCACGATCAGACGGAAGCGATGACCATGGCGGACAGGATTGTGGTGCTGAATGCCGGACATATTGAGCAGGTCGGCACCCCGGAAGAGCTGTACCGTAACCCGGATAACCTGTTTGTCGCGGGCTTTATCGGCACGCCGGAAATTAACACCCTTAAAGGCGTGATTCAGCACGGCGAGATTGTGCTCAACAACGGCTACCGCTTCCCCTGCCCCCTCCGCTCACATATTGAAGGGATGGAGATCATCTGCGCCACCCGACCGCACTATATCCGGCTCGGCGAGTCAGGGATGCCAGCGGAAATCGTGCTGATAGAAATGACCGGGGAAGGACAGGAGATCCGGGTGCGTATCAACGATCAGGAGCTGATCGTGGTGTCCCATGAAAAGCTGGATATCAACGTGGGTCAGAAGGTCTTCCTCACCGTAGACGCGGAAAAAATGTTCTTGTTTGATGCCCAGACCGGTAAGCGCCTGCGGTCATAGAATGCTTAATCAATCCCTCCTGCAATCGCAGGGGGATTTTATAATGGCGGTGGGTATATATCAGGCTAGGCCAGGCTAGTTTCCAGCATTGAATCCACCATATCCATCTCTTCACGGCTGAGCAGCATTTCGATATTGACCAGGATGATCATTCTGTTTTCCATCACGCCAAGCCCAAGAAGATAGCGGCTTGATAGCATGGACGCGAAGTCCGGCGTCGGTTTAATCTGATCCATGTCCATCGACAGCACGTCAACCACACCGTCTACCACGATTCCTACAACGCGATTATTGAGGTTAAGGATGATCACTACCGTACTGTCATCCTGCTGAACGTCAGGAAGACTGAAGCGCACGCGAAGGTCAACTATTGGCACTATCACACCGCGCAGGTTGGTCACGCCGGTGATAAAACCTGGCGCGTTCGGGATACGAGTAACGCTATCGCATCCACGTATCTCTTGTACCTTCAGAATGTCGATCCCATATTCTTCGTTACCGAGACGAAAAACCAGATACTCCTGCGCAATGGCGTCCGCGCCCGCAGGCTTTGTCGTTGTTTGGGTCATGCTGTTACTCCTTGCTTGCCGAACGTCGGCCTGACATGGTTTTCCTTTTGTCCGTTCATCGTCGACAGTTCAACCACGTCGAGGATTAGCGCAACGCTGCCATCACCGAGAATGGTCGCGGCTGAAACGCCCGGTACTTTGCGATAGTTCTGTTCGAGGTTTTTTACCACAACCTGTTGCTGACCAATGAGCTGATCGACCCACAGGGCGTAGCGGCATCCAGCGCTTTGGACGATCACCACAATGCCATCTTCAGGTGCGGTCTCGCCGGGCACCGATAGGCGCTGACGCAGCATCACCAGCGGAAGATATTCGCCACGAATTTGCAGCAGACGTTCCTCCCCGACGAAGCGGCAGAGCATATCCTCGCCGGGCCTCAGCGATTCCATTACCGCGCCGAGCGGCAGAACATAGATCTCCAGTCCAACTTTCACCAGCATGCCATCAAGGATTGCCAGCGTCAGCGGCAGAATAATGCGTATCGTCGTGCCTTCTCCCGGCTTTGAAAGGACTTCGACATGGCCGCCCATGGCCATAATGTTACGACGGACCACGTCCATACCCACGCCGCGCCCGGAAACATCCGTCACGCTTTCTGCGGTGGAAAATCCCGCGGCGAAAATCAGCATCCATACGTCCTCATCGCTGAGGGTGTCGCTGATATTCATTCCCTGGGAGCGGGCTTTCGCGAGGATTTTCTCCCGGTTCAGTCCGGCACCATCATCAGTCACCTCAATGATGATATTGCCGCCATGATGTTCCGCCGAGAGGATAAGATTGCCCACTACCGACTTCCCCTTACGGGCACGTTCTTCTTTCTGCTCAATGCCGTGATCGAGACTGTTACGCACCAGATGAGTCAGTGGGTCGATAATGCGTTCGATCAGGCTCTTATCCAGCTCGGCCGAGCCGCCACGAAGAGTTAGCTCTACCTCTTTGTTCAGACGTGAACCCAGATCGTGCACCAGCCGCGGGAAGCGGCTAAACACATAATCCATTGGCATCATTCGAATCGACATGACTGATGACTGAAGCTCGCGTGTATTACGCTCCATTTGCGCCACGCAGCTGGAGAGCATGTCGTAGCTCGCTGGATCAAGTTTTTTGGAAAGCTGAGATAGCATCGCCTGGGTGATGATGAGCTCACCCACCTGGTTAATGATCTGATCGACTTTACTGACCGCCACGCGGATGCTGCCCGATTCCTGACTATTACCGCGGGCTGGTACCGGCGCGGCAGGTCGTGAAGGCGGTTCTGGATGGTCCGCGACTACAGAAGCCTTGTCCGTAACAGGAGAAGTCACTTCAACCGACGCTGGTTGAACGACATGCTCGATAAGGATTTGCGACTCTTCAAGCACAAAACACAGCACCGCGGAGATATCGTCGGCAGAGGCGCTCGTGCGCAGCTGAACCACCATGCCATCATCAGCCTTCTCCGTAGCGACAATCTCTCCCATGTGGGATAACTCTTCCTGAAGCATTGCCCGCTCGCTTTCAGGAATTTTCTTCAACGTCACGCAGAGTAAAAGCTCACCATCAGCTGCCCCCTGCTGCGTCACGGCTTTGTCTTGCAACTCGACTGCCGTCTGGGCATGTTTGTCTTCCAGAGCAATCTTGCGCAGGGCTTCACAAATATAGCGATAACTCGCTTCATCAGGTTCCTGCGAAGACTGATAGGCTTCCAGTTGCGCTTGCATAATGTCTTTACATTCCAGAAATAGATTAACGGTCGTTCGGTTAAGCGAGCGTTCTCCGGCTCGCACCTGGTCAAACAGGTTCTCAAGTAGATGCGTGGTCTCTTGCAGGGCATTAAAGCCAAAAGTCCCTGCCCCGCCTTTCAAAGAATGCGCTGCGCGAAAAATGGCATTTACCTGTTCAGGATTCGGCGATGCGGCATCAATCTCCAGCAAATGCTTCTCCATCTCGGCCAGCAGCTCTTCCGCTTCGGTAAAAAAGATCTCGGTGAAATCATTCATGTCCATCGCTATACCCCCTTACCTCCTGCTGCGTAGTGTTGTTCAGGACGTTTTCTGGGCGATGCATGCGCGTGTCTTCCAGACGGATATCCTGTTCTTTGGTTTTACTTAATACCAAAATGCTAATACGGCGATTCGCCGGACTTGAGGGATCACTGTTTTCTAAAGGCATACGGCTTCCCGTGCCGATCACGCGAAGAAAACGCTCATCGTCAAGACCTGCTTTAACCAGCACGCGGCGCGCGGCGTTGGCGCGTCCGGAAGAAAGTTCCCAGTTACTGTATCCGGAGGTGCCGCCCGCATAGGGAAGCGAGTCGGTATGGCCGGTGAGACTGATTTTATTGGGCAACTCCTGCAACAGCGGCACAAGCGCCTGCAAAATGCCGTTCATATAGGATTCCGGCAGCTCGCTGCCTACTCTAAACATCGGGCGATCCTGGCTGTCGGTGATCTGAATGAGCAGACCGTCGTTGGTAAGACGCAGCATAATGTTGGATTTAAAGTTATTGAGCCGGGGATCGGTTTCGATCATCTGCTGCAATTTATCTCTGGCCTGTTTCAGGCTCTCCATCCAGCGCTGCCGCTCGCTCTGTACCCGCTTATGATTCGCCACTTCTCCGTCCTGCTTCATCAGATCGTCACCGCCGCCGGGGATGATGCTGTCGCTCAGGCTGGTTTTGTCGCCATTGGCCATAGATGGCTTAAGCGGCATGCGGAAGTAATCGGCGATCATCTCCCGCTGCACCGTGCTGGACTGAGAAATCAGCCACATTACCAGGAAGAACGCCATCATCGCGGTCATAAAATCGGCGTAGGCGATTTTCCACGTACCACCGTGATGAGCATGCTTTTTCTTCTTTCGCTTGCGCGAAATGATTATCGGGGAATCGTTTTTCATGCCGTGGCATCCGCAGACTTAGACTTAAGGCTGGCGCTGGATTTCACTTCCCGCACATGCTCTTCAAGCTCCTCAAAGGAAGGCCGTTCGCTGGTAAAAATGGTTTTTCGGCCAAACTCCACGGCAATTTGTGGCGCATAGCCGTTTAGACTGGAGAGCAGCGTGACTTTTATACACTGAAGGATTTTGACCTGATCGGAACTCATCTGACGCAGCAGGGTTGCGAGCGGTAATACAAACCCGTAGGCAATCAAAATTCCGAGGAACGTGCCCACCAGCGCGTGGCCAATCAACATTCCGAGCTCGGCTGCGGGTCGGTCCGCGGCACCGAGCGCGTTCACTACCCCCATGACGGCAGCCACAATACCAAAGGCCGGAAAGGCATCGCCGACGGTATTCAGACTGTGGGCCGGAACCTCAAGCTCCTCTTCGCAGGTTTCAATTTCCTCATCCATTAACGCTTCGATTTCATGCGAGTTCATACTTCCGCCAATCATCAGGCGGAAGTAATCGAGGATAAAGTTGCTTAACATCGGATCGCTCATCAGACGAGGATAAGCGCTGAAAATTTCGCTGCCCGCCGGATCTTCAATGTCTTTCTCAAGTGACATGAGTCCCTGAACACGACTTTTTGACAGCAGCAAAAACATAAGCGCCATCAGGTCCATATAAACCGTTTTGTTGTAGCGTTTCCCCACGAACAGCTTCACGATAGCTTTACCCGTCGCCTTAAGGGATTTCATGTTATTACCAACAATAAAAGCGCCGACCCCGGCACCGCCGATAATTAACAATTCCAAAGGCTGGAACAGCGCGAGCAGATTACCACCAGACAGTACGAACCCACCAAATACGGTAGCAATAACAACAAGATAGCCAAAGATAACTAACACACTCTCTCCTTTTTACTCGCTGACCGATGTCGAGTGCCGTGGCATCGAATAAAACGCCATCCTGTGCATTGCCATCGAACATCCGTCAGGCTGTCATAATTTCCGGCGTGGCATAATTGCCTGCGATTCCGCTGAGGTTGACCTGCGATTTCTTAAATGCCCGCGAAGGAGGGCTACACAAACTACAGGTGAACGGGTTTTTGATGAATTCCGTCGTGACCACAAAACCACCGGAACAAACGCTACAGGCCTTACGGGAAATAATACCGCAGTCGATAAAGCGTAATAATGTCCAGGCACGCGTTAGCCCCAGGACAGGTTTATCGTCGCAGCAAGAACCACACTGCTCCAGATAAAGACGGTAGGTTTTCATCAATATTTCAATAGGACGCCCGCCCCCAGTTTTCTGAAGATAAAGGTAAATGTTATAGAACATGGAAGAGTGAATATTCTGCTCCCATGACATGAACCAGTCTTCAGAAAAAGGGAGCATCCCTTTTGGAGGCGGACAGCCGCGTAACTCTTTATACAAGCGCAGTAAACGCCGACGACTTAAAGAAGTTTCAGATTCCAGAACCTGCATTCTTGCCCCAAGGTTAATTAACCCCATGGCAATATTTACCTCTTCAATTTCTTGCAATAAACTTTTCTCGCACATTTTATGCTTCTCCCGTCACAGCAGCATCGGACTCGCTTAATGAATTAAGTAAGTTTGTCGATAAAATGATGCCGGTATGAATTTGCTGAAGAGCTTCAATACGCGAATCTTTCGTCAAATTTTCGATGACCACTTCGTCATCGACGCGTAAACGACAAATCAACTGATTGGTCGCAGCCAGTTTCATCAACTGTGGTAAAGACAACTCTTTTAAATTATCAATCGTGCCTTCGGATAAGCCGAGACGAAAACTGGCAGCAAACTTGTCCTGTCTGATCAGCTGCTGCGCCAGTAATAAATAAGAAAGATTAATATCGTGAATGTTTTGCAGATACTCGTCAAAATTGGACACAAAAAGCTCCCACTGTTTTTCAACCACAAACAAGGCTAAATAGTTAAGGCAAAATGTTTACCCGGTCGATGCAGAGAGTCTTTTGGCATTGATAATCGCTGAATTCAGTCAAGCTGATTCAATAAATTATCGAAAAACTTTTCAATGCCAAAGGATGGCTACATCACAAATCTGACGAAATCATATTCATTAAGAATTTTCCTAGCAAGCTTTAAGAAAACAACGCGCACCAGAAAACTATCATAACTAAATGATTTACCTATAAAAATACACATTGTTAAACATTCTTAATTATCACGCAACGTAATTAACTTTACTTAGGAAATATTGTTAATCTTGTTAATGTTATCGCTATGTTATTCTTTCCTTAACCGATCCATTCTGCTTCGTAAGCGTTTTATCGCTAAACTGTGCAACTGGCTAACGCGCGTTTCGGTAACGCCCAAAATTAATCCAATCTCTTTCATGTTCAGATCCTGCTGATAATAAAACTGCAATATCTGCTGTTCACGCTTGGGGATCATTCGGATATGCTCAGCAATGTTGGCTATCAAGTTTTCCTGAATGGCCTCATTTAACGGATTAAGCTGTGCATTTTCGCCGTCATTACTCTCCCAACTGTCAGAATAGTTTTCCTGAAGCTCATCAATAGAGTACATCTGGCTGCTATTATTATCAGCCAGCATTTGCTGAAATTCCTTTAGCGAAACGCCCATCCGTTCAGCAATATCAGCTTCGGTCGCTTCCCCCCCCTTTTCCTGTTCGATCTGCTGAATAAGTGACACAATTTCCCGCGAATGCGATCGCACGCGCCGTGGAACCCAATCACTTTCCCGAAGCTCATCCATTAATGCCCATTTCACACGCTGTGAGATCCAGGCATTAAGGGCCACCCCTTTTTTAGGGTCAAAGCTATCAATGGCACTCAAAAAACCCATGGAGCCCGCCTGAATGAGATCGTCTAATTCGACATTGGCAGGCAGTCTCTTATGCAAACGCAGCGCTTCTTGCCTGACGATAAAATGGTATTTTGACCACAATGCCGTTTTATTCTCCAGCCCTTCAGCTGTGTATATACCGTCCACGCATTTCTTCCACCTAATCTTAACATTCTCAATTATCAGTTGAAACCACATAATCAAAAAGTGCGATAAGCTTTTATAAAAATGCGCATTCTGTTAATTTAATCATCGCGCTGCCTGACAGGAATAATTGGCGGCACTATTGACGCCAATTATTCTCTTTCCGCAGATGTCAGAACGTTTCCCACTGCGCATTATCATTTTCAACGTGACGCAACGTCATTTTTTCCGGCGCGGGCGTATGGCGTTTTTCAACTTTTTCATCTCGCAGGGTAAACTGGGCAACAAGTTGCTCAAGCTCGTCCGACTGAGATTCCAGTTTGCCTGCCGCCATGGCCGCTTCTTCCACCATCGCCGCGTTCTGCTGAGTCACCAGATCCATCTCGTTCACGGCCTGCGAAATCTGATTGATACCCGCACTTTGCTCGTCAGAGGCCGAACTGATTTCGCCCATAATCTGCGTCACCTCAGCAACCGAAGTCACGATGTCCTGCATGACGCCGCTCGCCTGGCTTACCTGGCGCGAACCTGTATCAATATTGTTAACGCTGGTATTAATCAGCTGATTAATCTCTTTCGCTGCATCGGCGCTGCGCTTGGCGAGGTTACGCACTTCTTCCGCAACTACCGCAAAGCCACGCCCCTGCTCTCCCGCTCGAGCGGCTTCAACCGCTGCGTTCAAGGCCAGAATGTTGGTCTGATTGGCGATACTGTCGATGACGCCGTTAATATCAGCAATCTGACGGGAGCTTTCGGTAATCTGCGCCATGATAGCTTCCAGGTTTACCATCACCTCGCCGCCATTTTGGGCATTCATGCTTGCCCCTTCTGCCAGACTGCGCGCCGCATGTGCGTTATCCGCATTCTGGCGTACGGTAGTTTTAATTTGCTCCATGCTGGCAGCCGTCTCCTGAAGGGCCGCAGCCTGTTCTTCGGTACGGGAGGAAAGGTCGCTGTTGCCCTGAGCAATCTCCTGGGCGTTAGAATGGATATTCACTACCCCTTCACGGATACCGGTAATGGTGTTGGTCAGGGAGACACGCATCTTCTCAAGCTCCCTGAGCATTTTGCCAATTTCGTTATCAGCGCCAGTCTCTATGGCATGACTCAGATCGCCTGCCGCTACGCGCTGAAGCATCTCAACGGTAGTTTCCATCCGGCGCACCAGCGCAATACGCAACCAGTAGCGAACGGCTAACAATACGCAAATCGCGATGGCCATCATCACCACGCTTACCCAAATCATCATCTTGTAGCTGCTTTCAGCTACTGATACATATTCGTACCCCCGGTCAGATGAGATTTCTGAATACTTCTCAATTTTTTGACGCAGCTCGGTACGCAGTTCCATATCACCGTTCATCGAGCCCGGGTATCCTTCCGGTCGCTCAAGATAGCCGAGCTTGGTTTGGACGGTGTTATAAACCAGGTCAAATTTGGCGCGAAGCTCCTCAGCAGCCCTTGTCTCTGCCAGGCTGTTGAATTTCACCTGCGCGAAAGCATCCATCTCCTTGCGCGCCTCTTTCAGCAGGTTGTGGGTGTGTTTGATCATCTCTGGCGACAGTGGTTTATGCAGCGACGTCTGAAGCATCATCCCGTTCGTATTCGCCACCACCGAGTTAATGTTATATGCGGCGTTAGTCATATAGGCGTTGCTGTCATTAACGTCCACAACGCGTTTAAAATTTTTATTAATCGTCACCGAGTTATAAACGGAAAAAGCCGTAACGCCAAACAGCATGCAAGAGATCATGCCGATAATCAGGCTGATTACGGTATAGATTTTTAGTTTATTTAACATAGGTCCTCATAAGCCGCACATAAATATACGGCTAAAACTTTCATAAATAAGATGGAAAGATAATGTTATTTATTAAATAAATTCATTTTTTGCATTGACTGAAATACCATCATGGATGCGTTCAGCGCAAATTCTGACATTTTAGAATCCATAATGAGCGAGGTCATCGTGCTATAGTCAGCGCCAATGGCCGTCTGAACCTTGGTTATGGTGTCGTTGATCATGACGTCGCCACTCATATCAAGCGCGTCCAGTTGCTGAAGGTTGGTCCCCAGTTCCGCCTGCGCCTTACCCAGACGATCGATGCCGCCGGAAACCGCTTCGCTGGCGGCGCTCAACGCAGCATTCAGCGCATCACGGTCGATGGGATCGCGAGAAAGTTCTTCTACCGCTTTATCAAGAACAGAGAATATATCCCCGAAAACATCGCTGCCCAGGTGGCCCGTCTGCATATCCGTACCATCGGCAACGGTTTGTCGACGAGCGGTATCACCGCCGACATAGTTACCCGCATCGTCAAACGGCGCCGTATCGCTTTTAAATCCGCCAAAAATATAGCGCCCGCTCCCGTCGCGATTATTCGCGAGATCCATCAGATTGCCGCGAATACCTTTAATCTCTGCACCCAGCGCCCGACGATCTTCATCAGAGTAGCTTTCCGTTTTCGCCGCTACGATTTTTTCGGTGAGGGTGGTGGTCAGCAAATTGCCCACACCGTTCAGGATATTATCTTCATGCTCAAGTGAACTCCGCACCGTTGAACGTACGTTGCTGTAAAGCTCAAGCTTCGCCAGTGCGTCCTGATAATTTACCGCATCGGTAGCGGACTTTGGATCATCCGAGGCTCGCAGCAACGATTTTCCAGCAGAGAGTTGAAGATAAATATTATTATTATCACTCACGCGCTTTGACATGCTCTCGGCGCTCTGTTTAAACATATACAGCGTACTTAATCGCATCGGATAGCTCCTTATTTAATCGAAAGCAGCGAATCAAACATGGTGGTTGCGGTCTGTAGAATTTGCGCATTGGCCTGGTAATATTGAATAAACATCTGCATATTGACGGTTTCTTCGTTCATATCCACACCTGAAAGCGCCTGCTTCGCATCATATTTAGTTTGCAGGTCGATCTCAGCCGAGGAAATGCCCGATTTTACCGCCCGCGCGTTAGAACCAATGGTCCCCACCAGGCTTGAATAAGCCTCCGTCAGCGTGCTGCCGCCAATCAGTTTCTCATTCTGGATCTTAAGCATCTCTTCCAGATTAAGATTATTTCCCACCCCGCCCCCGGAGGCATCCGCTGCGGCAAAATCCTGTGCGCTGTTGATCGCGCGGCCAATACCCTCCGCAGCCCCAGCCATAGGATTAAAGGAAAAACTGTCCCCGGCGCTTGCGGTCACACCGGAGAGATCAATCTCAATGCCGTCAAACTCAAGCGTGGCGGAACCGGCCGGCACCTGCTTCACCAGGCGTCCGTCCTCCCCCATTACGTTCCAGTTTGTTCCATCAAAGTCGATGCTGTAATTTTCAGATTTTACGTTGGTGTAGTCCGTCACGCTGATAGCATCGAGCGTTCCCCCACCGGCATTGCCTGCATTTGCCACCGCCTTCATAGGTGGCAGAGAGAAAAGATCGCCCCCCGGCACACCCGCTGGCGTCTCACCCAAACGGTGCTGCTCGTTCATGCGGCTCGCCATCATAAAGGCGATCTGGTTTAGCTCGTTTTTAGCGATCTCAAGATCTTCGCTGCGGAACTTAAACAACCCGGCCAGGCGGCCTTTGGTAATGCTCGCTTCGTTAACTGGCGTGGTAGTGCCGTTGCTATCAACGTAAGAGACAACGATTCTGTCAGGATCGCTTTCAGACGCTGTGGCCTGTAGCTTGCTGGCGTTTTCGCCAAAGACAAGGGGGCGACCATCCTGAAGCGTTACGTCGACGCGGCCAGATACGCTATTCTCGGTTACATCTATACCGATCTGCTCACTCAGTTTTTCCAGTAATGCATCACGTTGATCCAGCAGGTCCGCAGGCGGCGTACCGTTCTGCGCCTGTACGCGTTCCAGCTGTTTATTCACTTCTGCCAGCTGGTCGCTGATGCTATTAATTTCTTTAACGCTGGTTTCGATATTGGTGTTGGTGCTCTTTTCCAGCGCGGTGAGGCGCTTGCCGCTGTCATTGAAGCGCTGGGTCAATACGCCGAGTGAGCTGAATACTGCGGAACGGGCCGGGCCGTCATCTGGGGTTGCGCTCAGCGTCGCCATCGACTTGAACAGGTTATTGATGGAGACAGAGACGTTGTCGGATTCATCGCCCAACATATTATCAATGTCGCTCAATTGCTCCATGCGGCCGTTAAGCGAGGCCCAGTTTGAGACGGAGCCGCGTAGCTGCTTGTTGGCAAAAGCATCGTAAGCGCGATCGACGCCAGTTACCGTCGCACCGTAGCCATAAAATCCGTTTCCCGTGGTCATGCCACCGAGCTCACCAATCACAAGGCTGCGGCGGCTATAGGTATCGCTCATGCCATTGGTCAGGTTGCTGCCTACCACACTAAGAGCGGATTGCGCTACGCTAAGGCCACTTTTCGCGAGACTAAAGAGGTTGTTCATAAGGCACCTGGATATTCCGTTATTTCCAGCCCGATATTCGGGCAGGGTCAAAATTATTGCTCTGCTTTATTCATCGGTGATTGCGAATTTATCTAAAAACTTTTTTAAAATATTTTCGCGAGGTCGTTTTTATAGGCTTCTACACCCTGCTTAATATCACCTTTTACTTTCTGAATAATGGTGATCAGTTTTTTCGCATAGGCAGGATCGGTTGCGTATCCCCCCGCCTGAAGCGCTTTGGCCGCCTGCTCCGGCGAACGGGAATGCGCAACGCCCGCATAGCGCGGGTTCTTAGTGAGTAGCTTCGTATAATCGGCGAGCGCATGTTCATAGGAATCGTAAACGCGAAACGAGGCCTTTATCTTTTGCTTCACGCCGTTGATGTATTCGGTGGTCATCACCTCTGTGGTCTTGCCTTGCCAGTCACCTCCGGCCTTAATACCGAACAGGTTATGGCTGGGGCGGCCGTCAGCGGTGGGGATTTCACGCTGCCCCCATCCTGACTCCAGCGCCGCCTGCGCGAGGATCAGTTGCGGATGAACCCCGCTCTGCCTGGCGGCGATCTGTGCTGGACGCAGCAGACGAGAAATAAAGGATTGAGCCCCCTGCGCTACTTTGCTGAAGGAGACCGACGCAGACGGCGCCAGCGGACCGGTGGCGGATCTGACGGAGGAGGAAAGTCCCGGCAAATTAAGCGGACCGCTGCCGGGCGTCGACACCGATGGGCTATCGATCTCCCCGCCTGACTGGCGCACAATCATATCCGCAAACCTAAGCTGTCCGCTCCCGGCAATATTTTGCGCCACCTGCTGGTCGTGCATCGCGGTAAACATATCGGTGGACTGGCTGTGCATGAGGTCATCTTTGATGGTGGCATCGCGCATGCTCTTCATCATCATCTGCACGAAGATCCCCTCCATCTGCTGCGCCGCCGCCCTGAGCGCCCCGGGTTCAGCGCGGCGTGCATCGCGCTTTAGCGCGTCGAGAGAGCGAACGTCAAAGGCTGGCTTATCCAGACGATCGAAAGCATTCATCACTCCACCTCCAGCTTCGCACGCAGGCAGCCTGCATTTTTCATTGACTGCAAAATGGACATCAGCTCATTTGGCGTCGCGCCAAGCGTATTGAGTGCCCTGATCACCGCGTTCAGATCCGTGCTGCTGCGCACGCTTTGCAGCGAGCCGCCGCGGTCGCGTACTGAGATATCGGTTTGTGGCACCACGACGGTCTGCCCTCCCCCGAGGGGAGTATCCGGCTGGCTCACAACATTATTCTGTGTAACCTCTACCGTCAGCGATCCATAAGCTACGGCACAGGCATCGAGGGAAACATGGCGGTTCATCACCACGGCGCCGGTACGAGAGTTAACAATGACCTTCGCATCCTGTATCCCCACCCGCAGCGGAATATCCTGGATATTGGCGAGGAAACGCACCCGGGAAGGACCATCCGGCGGTGCAAACAAACGTACAGTACGGGCATCTTCAGGGATTGCCGCCCCACCGCTATAGCGACGATTAATCTCGTCGCTGATCTGCTGCGCCAGCGAGAAATCTGACTCGTTAAGCTGTAGGCGCAGCGTGTTTTGCGTGGCGAAGTCATTTGGGACTTCGCGTTCAACCGTCGCCCCACCGCTAATGCGACCGCCGTTAAGCTGGTTAACCTGCACGCGACTGCCGCCAGCCTGCGCGCCAGCCCCGGAGATCAGCACATTGCCCTGCGCCATCGCGTAGATCTGGTTGTCCGCCCCTTTAAGTGGCGTCATCAGCAGCGTACCGCCACGCAGGCTCTTCGCATTCCCCAGAGAAGAGACCACGATGTCGATCTTATCCCCTGAGCGGGCGAACGGCGGCAGTTCGGCCGTCACCATCACCGCGGCAATATTTTTCAGCTGCATGTTGGTGCCCGCCGGTACGGTGATCCCAAGCTGGGACAACATATTATTGAGGCTCTGGCCCGTAAACGGCGCCTGCATCGTCTGGTCGCCCGTGCCATCAAGCCCCACCACCAGCCCGTAGCCCATTAGCGAGTTGGAGCGTACCCCCTGCACCGTGGCCAGATCGCGAATTCGCTCGGCCTGCGCCGGCGTGTACAGCATCGGAATGCTGAGCAGCAGGCCGAGAAATAACAGAATGGATTTTGTATTCATCGTCGTATCAAAAAGGAGAAAGGTTCAGGAACAGGCGTTGCAGCCAGCCCATCGTCTGCGCTTCGTTGATGTAGCCGTTGCCGACATACTCAATGCGCGCATCCGCCACCTGAGTTGAGGGCACGGTGTTGGCCCCGCTGATGGTGCGAGGGTTCACCACACCCGAGAAGCGTATAAACTCGGTCCCCTGGTTTATGGCTATCTGCTTCTCACCGACCACCTGTAAATTGCCGTTCGGCAGGAGTTTATTTACCGTCACCGTGATGGTGCCGGTAAAGGTGTTGCGCGCTGCCGCCCCGCCCTTGCCGGAGAAGTCGCTTTTTCCCTCCGCGTTAAAGTCAGCTTTGCCGTTACCCAGCCAGCTGTTCGAGCTGCCCGGCATGGCCAGTAATCCCATTCCGGCCGATCCATTACGGTTGGCACTGGCGGAGGAGCTCTTGCTGGCGCTAACGTTTTCCTGAAGCAGGATCGTCAACGTGTCGCCCACGCTGCGCGGCCTGCGGTCTTCAAACATCGGCTGATAGCCATAGTTCATGGCCTGTCCTGCCTGGAACAGCGAGCCGCCGGTTGTGACCGGTGCCATCGGTAATGGTTCTGCCGACGTTGGTCCGTCCACGAGCGGTTTTTGCAAAATATGCGCGCAGCCGCTTAGCAGCAGCACGCCCGCCAGCAGTGCAGGACGCGATAGCCCTGTTGGACTGTATGTAAAAAGTGTTTTCATTTACGTGTCGATAAACCATCTATCCGCCCGAGCCTGCGCCCGGAGCGGTAAGAGAGAGGAAATTAAAGCTGGGTAAGCCTCTGCAACATCTGATCGGATGCAGAAACGGCCTTACTGTTGATCTCGTAGGCGCGCTGGACCTGGATCATATTGACCAGCTCCTCAGCCACGTTGACGTTAGACGTCTCAATGTACTTCTGCTTGAGCGTACCCGCATCTTCAAGGCCCGGATTCAGTTCATTCGGTGCGCCGGAGGATTGCGTTTCACGATAGAGGTTGCCGCCAATGCTTTCGAGACCGGCATCGTTGACAAAGGTCGCCAGGGTCAACTGCCCCACCTGCTGCGGCTGAGCCTGACCCGGGAGCGTCACGCTGACGATACCATCAGGGCTTATCTGCATCTCTTTGGCGTCCTGCGGTACTACGACGCCCGGCAGAATGGGATGGCCTTCTGCGTTTACCAACTGACCGTTTTCATTTTTATCGAAATGTCCGTCACGGGTGTACGCGGTGCTGCCGTCAGGCAACTGCACCTGGAAGAAGCCTTTGCCTTCGATAGCGACATCGGTATCGTTGCCGGTCATGTTCAGGCCGCCCTGAGTATGCACGCGCTGGGTAGAGACCGGACGCACGCCGGTACCCAGCTGGAGGCCGCTTGGCAGCGTTGTCTGTTCGGAAGCCTGTGCACCGGGCTGGCGCATGGTTTGATAAAGCAAATCCTGGAACACCGCTCGCTGGCGCTTAAAGCCGTTGGTATTGACGTTCGCCAGGTTGTTTGAAATCACGTCCATATTGGTCTGCTGTGCTTCCAGACCGGTTTTTGCGATCCATAATGACCGAATCATCTGTACTCCTTGCGCGGGTTAGCCCACGCTTAATAGCTGGTTGGCCTTTTGCGCGTTTTCATCCGCGGTGCGGATCACCTTCATGTTCATCTCGAAGCTGCGTGCGGTGGCGATCATCTCCGTCATGGCCTTCACCGGGCTCACGTTACTTCCCTCAAGGGATTCAGGACTCAGACGCATGGCGTCATCCTGGGGCAACGCATTGCCCGCCGCCGGGCGAAACAGCCCATCGTCGCCGTGGATCAGGGTGCTCATGGGAGCATTAACCATTTTCAGTCTTCCGACCGGCACGACGGCCGTTGGCTCATTACCCGCGCCAAGTGCAGAGACGGTACCGTCCTCCGCAATGGTGATCTGCGAATGGGGAGGAACCACCAGCGGTGCGCCATCGCCCATCAGCGGCTTCCCGCCAACCTGCAATGCGCCATCCCGATCGATCTCAATGCCGCCGTTACGGGTGTACCCTTCACTACCGTCTGGCAAGGCTACCGCCAGCCAGCCGTTCTGCGGAAGTGCAACATCGAGACTGCGTCCGGTGTGGGTAATCGGTCCCATGGTGTCGTCGTTATACGGCGTCGATTCCGCTACCAGCGCGCGAGTTTTCAGGGTCTGCCCCTCAACCGGCACAGCGCGAAACGCGGCCAGTTGAGCACGAAAGCCCGCCGTGGCGCTGTTAGCCATATTGTTCGACGTCACGGCCTGGCGGTTGAGCGCCGCGTTGGCAGCACTCAATGCGGTATATATTGCGCGATCCATCCGCCGCCCTTATCGCAGGTTAACCAGCGTCTGGAGTAGCTCAGACTGGGTTTTGATGGTTTGCGAATTCGACTGGTAGTTACGCTGGTAGACAATCATATTGACCATCTCCTGACCCAGATCGACGTTAGACTGCTCAAGCATATTCCCGTTAATCGTACCGAAGCTGCCGGAGCCGGAAGTACCAAGGAAAGGCTGGCCGGACTGCGGCGTTTCGCTCCAGACGTTATTACCTTCAGCCGCCAGCCCACCGCTGTTGGCGAAATCAGCCAGTACGATTTGTGCCACGGTCTGACGCTGACCGTTACTGTAGGTCGCGACCACTTCTCCGCTGTCGCCAATAACAAAGCTCTGATATTTACCCGGGGCCTGACCGTCGATGGTGTCAACTTTCACGAGGCTATCGGTGGCCCGGCGGGTCAAGCTGGAAAGATCCATGTCGATACTCAGCGGCGCGGAGCCATTAAACGCGGCCCCGTTAATGGTCATTTTGGTACTGGCCATCGCCGCCGTGTCCATATTGCCGTTGCTATCGAACTTTAAATCCAGGGAGGTCACATCAGGCGTGCCAGGCGCGGTTTCATCGCGCGCGTAAGCTTTCCACTCGCCTGCCGCGGTCTGCACGAAGTAGACCTTTACGGTGTGTTTATTGCCCAGCGTGTCGGTCGCCTCAATCTGGCTCTGGTAGTTGTAGGTTTTCGGATCGCTATAATCGAACGAGTCGGTGATGATGGTGGTGTCATCTGACTTCAGGTTACCCGTAAGGGATCCGGCGGTGGACGCCGCGGGGGGCATGTCTTCCGTAGGTATACGAATGGGTCCTACCGGTGCGCCAGGGGCGATTGTCGGCGGCGTACCGGTCGCCTGGTAGCCGGTCAGGTACAATCCATTGGTGCTGTTGATGATATTGCCGTTCTGATCCTGCTTAAACTGGCCGTTACGTCCGTAATAGACGGCGCCACCTTCGCTTACCATGCGGAAAAATCCTTTTCCCTGTAAGCCCATATCCAGCGAGCTATTGCCCGCCGTGAGGCCACCGTCGCCGAAGTTCTGGGTCACGCCCGCAACCTGAACCCCGAGACCCGTCGTTCCGGCGAAGATGTCGGCGAAGGCCACGGAGCCTGCTTTAAAACCTGCTGTCTGGGAGTTGGCGATATTGTTTCCAACCACGTCCAGCGCTTTGGCGGCTGCATTGAGGCCGCTAAGACCTTGTGAAAAGCTCATATTGAAGTTCCAGAGAGTAAATTATTCGCTATTTTTGGATAACAACCACGTCGCCCATGGTGATGGGGTCATGATTGAGCAGGTGCAGTACCGCGCCGTTGGCCGTCATCGTGACGCCAGACACCTGCTCCTGAATCAGGCCGGATATTTCCGGGTTATCGCCTTCCGGATTTTTCGCCTCAAAGGAGAGCGTATATTCCCTGTCCTGAGGCGGCCCCGGCTCCGGCTGGAAGTTTTCCAGATCGTCGAGGGTGTAAGTCTTCACACCGGATTTCACGTCCTTCAGCTGCGCCGTATAGGCATTGCCTTCATCATCCGTCAGCGTGACGGTGACCGTTTCTGCATCCCCCGATAACAGGAAACTAAAGCTGTCTGATGGCTTCTCCTCCCCGTCCAGTGGCTGCGTGGCGTCACCAAAGGCGACTTTCGGATCGCCCTCGATCAGTACCCCACGGCCAACCCAGGAGGCGGCGCTCATACTGCCCAACTGCGCCATAAGCGCCTGAACGTTGCCGACAGATGCGTTGAGTTTTTCCACTCCCGCGGCGGTATTGAACTGTGCCAGCTGGGAGGTCAGCTGGTTGTTATCCATCGGGTTAGTCGGGTCCTGGTTTTGCATCTGTGCAACCAGCAGCTTCATAAACTGCTCGGAGAGGTCGGCTGCACTGCTGCCCGTGCCGTAGGTGCTGGTATTGCCGCTGGTGTCGTTTACCGTTGAAACTGTCATATCCTGCCTTACTGACCAAGGGTTAAGGTTTTCTGCATCAGGGCCCTGGCGGAGTTCATCACCTCCACATTTGCCTGATAACTGCGTGAGGCGGAAATGGTATTGACCATCTCATTGACCACGTTGACGTTAGGCATGCGTACATATCCCTGTTCGTCCGCCAGCGGATTACCGGGCTCATAGACCAGGCGATCGGGCGCTGTACTTTCCACTACGTCGCTGACTCTGACGCCGCCGATGCCCTGGCCGGCAGAGGTGTCCGCTTCAAACATGACCTGACGGGCGCGGTAAGGCTGTCCGTCCGGTCCGGCAACGCTGTCTGCGTTCGCCATATTGCTGGCACTCACGTTGAGACGTTTTGACTGCGCGGCCATCGCCGAGCCTGAAATATCAAATACGCTAAATAACGTCATTTATTTACCCCTGACTGACTACCGTCATCATTTTCTTAATATCTGCACCGAGGAATGTCAGGCTCGATTGATATTTCATGGCGTTATCCGCGAAATTAACTCGCTCGCGGTCCATATCCACGGTGTTACCATCAGCACTTGGTTGATCCGGTACGCGATATAGCAACTGAGCATCATCAAAAGGCATTTTTTTACCCTGCATATGCTTGCTGGACGTTAAAGCCATTGTGACAGGCCCTGATGCAGGTTTATTCCCTAACGCATTTTTAAGTTGCTGAGAAAAATCAATATCTCGCGCCTGATAGCCTGGCGTATCGGCATTCGCAATATTCGATGCCAGGACTTCCTGCCGACGCGAGAGCAGACCTAACGCTTGCTGTTGGAAGCGAAACGCATCGTCAAGTTTATTCATCATGCACTCTGGCCTCTGCCTTGCTTTATATAAACCGCGATAGTGTAGACAGCGCTGATGAAATATCACACTGCAAAGACCTGACAGAAATAGGCGCTATTAGCGAAATTAAGATAGATATTTAAAACATGCGGAACTGATTCATGAAAACGGCAGCAGAAGTGTCGTTATTTAACGCAATAAAAGCGTTTCTATCACGTATATAATTTAGTCAGAATAAGCATACCCGTTTACTTTACTGGTTTTACAATAAGGCAACAAGATGAAGCTTCCATTATTACGCGTAACGCTGGTAACGCTCCTTTTCGCGAGCCCGCTGTATGCCAGCGTGCCATCCGCGACAACGGCGAAACTTCGATTAGTGCAGAAACTGGAGGCGCTGGTTAAGCTCACGGAAAATCCAGGCAATATCGTTCGTACCGTTACGCTGCTGGCCTCGCCCGGACAGCTATCAGCGGTGTGCGAAAATCCTGACCTGAGCCTGGCCGGGCATGATAACCGCCTCACCGGCAAACGCACCGCAGTGGCGCGCTGCGGCATGCGTAAGTTCTATCTGCCGTTTAGCATTAGCGCCCAGGGAACCTTCTGGGTCGCCAGTCATAGTCTGAAGGGCGGGGAAATTGTGCAGCAGGGCGATATTTCTCCCATGACCGGCAGCATAGACGATTTGCCCGTTGGGTTAATGTTTGAGGCGAGGGACATTGTCGGCCAACGCCTTTTGCGCCCCCTTTCCGCGGGCAAACCGGTGCTGCAAAACCAGCTGCGCCAGCAGTGGCGTCTTCGCGCCGGGCAGACGGTAGAGCTGGTCATGTCGGGACCGGGTTTCTTTATCCGCAGCCAGGGCAAAGCGCTAAACAACGCTGCGGTTGACGATACGCTGCGCGTGAAAACCACGGGTGGACGTAACGTTACGGGAAAAGTGGGTCGTGACGGAGCCGTGACAATTTTTTTAGAACAATAATTTTAGTTTTTTCGTGTATTTCCGAAGACTAGTGTATAGGCAAGAGCAGTAACGATTACTGGCGAGGATAAACATGAGCATCGAAAGCACCCAACCCACCGCACCGATTGGCAATCTGGCTGGCGGACAGGAACTGCGTACACGCGGCACTACTCAGGAAAATAGTGTCGCGACGGGCGAAGCGCGCGGAAACAAAACCGAAGTGACCCTGAGCGCGCTGACAAAAAAAATTCAGACCGATGACAGCCGTGACGTGGATTATGCACGGGTGGATAAAATCCGTGCCGCAATGGCCTCCGGGGAACTCACTATCGAGCCAGAGAAAATTGCTCAGGCGCTGGTGCGACATATTTTTGAGTATTAATAACGGCAGGATTTTTTAACATTATGGATAAGCTGTACCCGATACTGACGCAAATGAAAACGTCCCTGGACGAGCTGGAAGCCATCATGATTGAAGAGGTCAATCAGCTCAGCCGCGTACAAATAAATCCCGTTTCGCTACAGGTATTATCGGATAATAAAAGCCAATTGCTTTCGTCGATTCAGTACTATGATGAAATGCGTCTCCAGCAGGAACAGCTTTCCGCCCTTCAGGCGCCCTATCACCATAACAGCAGGCTGTTCACCAGCTGGAAGCTGATCAGAGAGCGGGTGCAAAGCACCAAAACGCTGAACGCGCAGGTCGAAACGCTTCTGCAAAACCATATGAAGAAGAATCAATATATGCAGAAGGTGGTAGACCGCGTGGGTCACGCCAACGCGCTCTACGGCCCCGCCGGGGAATCCAGCCAGGCTCCTGCGGGTCGTAAATACAATATCAGCATCTGATTCGCCTCTTGCTTACCCGTAACCGAGCTCGCCCATGGCGGGCTTTTTTTACGCGCTAACGTCATCTTGCAGAGGGATTGAGGCGGGACACGCTCCCGCCATCAGGGGCGGGAGCGTCAGACAGTGTGGTATGCCTGGGCAGACGCGTTTGATTTAAGTAGAGCAGAAATGTTATTGCTGAGATGACCTAGCCGGACTGACATCCGCTGGCGCAGACGTTCGTCCTGGGCAAGAAGCTGCGCAAGCTGTGCGCGGGCGTCTTCAGCAAGCGGCGAGAGATCGAACTCACAGAGCGCCTGCATACCCCGGGCGTAGGCTGCAACCTCTTCGGTAAAGCACTCCCACGCCTCCTCGTCTGCTAACTGCTGTAGACGTTCGTTACTCTGCAACATCAGGGCGATTTGCCGCGTGAGTTTATCAGCCATGCTTCACCTGACGCGCCTGTGGGTCGATGGCTTTCCACGTCTCGGCCATATCCACCATCAGTGAGATAAGATGCGGGAGCATTTCCCCGGACTTATTAAGGTTCGCTTCCAGCAGAGAGCGCGAAATATACTCGTACAGTCGCTCCAGATCGGCGGCAATCTGTCCCCCAACCTCATGGTTAAGCCCGGCGCGCAGGCCATTATCAATAATGTTGATTGCACGGGAGATCATCTCACCCCGGCGAGCGATGTTTCCAGACTGGAAGTAGATCTCGGCGCGACGCATGGCATTGATTGCTCCGTCGTAGAGCAAAACGATGAGCTGGTGCGGGGTGGCGCCAGCAATCTGGCTGTCCAGAGAGACGGAGGAATAGGCGCTGTTGCCCGTTTTGGTGTACATCTTCGGTTCCTGCCGGGCAGTTGGCCTGCCCGGATGCGTTAAGTTTAACCCATGATCCCAAGCAGCGCGGACTGAAGCTGCTGGCTCGTACTGTTCATTTGCGTCAGGGCCTGGTCGAGACGCTGGAATTCCTTACGGCTGCGGTCAAGGCTGTCCTGAATGCGTTCCTGCATGCGGGCTATCTGTTTTTCAACTCGGGTATTTTGTTCCTTTACCCCCTTGAGAGCGGTGGAGATCGCCCCTTCAACCTTCGGGATCGAATCGTTATCGCCCAGATAGGTGGTGAACACCTCCTCCATGCGATCCTTGATCCCGCCCGTTGAGCCGGTGCCTAAAAACAGAGCTTCCACTTCCTTTGGATTTTTCTTCAGCGCTTCGTCGAGCTTTTTATTGTCGATGGTGAGTATGCCCAGGGTCCCGGTACGCTCCTCGCCGGGTTTGGTTTCGTTGAACTTCACCTCAATACCGAGCGCACCCAGAGATTTGTACAGATCGTCGGCATCGCCATAGCTCCCGGCGACAGCGGACTTCATCTGGCTGGTCAAACGGCGCAGGGTACCGTCACCGAAAAGCGCGCCGTTTGACGCATTGGCCTGCGGCAGTTCATCGCCGGTCGTCTTTTCCGGTTCGTTGTATGCACTGGCGCTGGATGCCGCGCTAAGATAGGCGTTATAGACATTCACAAACTCTTCAATCAGGCTTTTAACCTTAGAGGTATCGGCGGTGATCGACAGTGTTTCTGATTTCAGTTTTGATGCGTCGTCAGGATCTTTTTCTGAGACCTCGCGCAGATCGAGGGTGATCCCGTCAATGGCGTCAGAAATGGTATTGGAGCTGCGTTCAATCTTCGTACCATCAACGTAGACAATGGCATTCTGCGCCGGCGTAATCTCCCGGGCATTATCTGCCCCCGGCGTGACTGCCGGGTCGTAATCCAGCACTTTTGCCAGCTTACTGTCGCCGCTTACGCTGATGCTAATTTCGCCATCTTCGCCGGTCTTTTTCGACGTCACGACCAGCTGATATTTGCCATCTTCGGCAGGCATTACCGTCGCGGTAACATCGCCATTTTTAGCATTAATTTTTTTAGCAATCTGTACCAGAGAGGTTTCATCATCTTTCAGCTCCACCTCCATCGGCTTGCCTTTGCCTGCGGTGATGGTCACCGTACGCGGACCGGCGCCGTCACCCAGCTGGGTGTCGTTCGCATTTTGCGGTGCCGTCCCCACTTTATTGGCTTTTGCTAGCTGCTCAACCTGGACCGAGTAACTATTCGGGATCGCTCCCTTACCTGCCGTTGCGTTAAATGCCTTGTTGGTGCCAATGCTGACCCCATTGAACCCTTCATCCTCCAGTTTTTTCAGCGCCGTTTTCACCGCATCCAGACTGCTGGAGATTTTACCCCAGGAGGAAGTTTGTCCTTCATAATTGCTCTGCTTCTGCAAATAGGGGTTTAATTTTTTATTCTCAGCTACCTGGAGCTGCGAAATCATACTTTCAATATCTAACCCGGAGCCGCCGAGGCCTGACATAGAGAACGAAGCCATGATTTGTATTCCTGTTACAGTGAAGATAGATATAGCGATATCATCGGGGTTTCGGCCATAAAGTTTAATTTTTTACAGTTCAGGCGACAACGAAACCACCACATTAATACACTCTTACACGCTTATCAGGCTATTGACTGAGGTAATCGGGAGAATTGCCGTCACTTGTGAATGCTTTTTCTGGAATATAAAAAATTATGAAAAAATAATTTAGTCATTTCCTTTTCATCCGATTAATTCAGTATGCGCAACAGACATCGCATATTTAACTGGCGAATGCCGTCGTTACTTTATTTAAAAGGATATTGATATGGCCCAGGTCATTAATACTAACGCATTGAGCTTGATGGCTCAGAACAACCTGAACAAATCTCAGACTTCTCTGGGTACTGCAATTCAGCGTCTCTCTTCCGGTCTGCGTATCAACAGTGCGAAAGACGATGCAGCAGGTATGGCGATCTCTAACCGCTTCACCTCTTCTATCCGCGGCCTGACCCAGGCAGCACGTAACGCCAACGATGGTATCTCCCTGGCGCAGACCACCGAGGGCGCGCTGGAAGAAGTAACCGAGAACTTACAGCGTATCCGTGAACTGACCGTTCAGGCAAAAAACGGTACTAACTCCTCTGACGACCGTGACTCCATTAAAAAAGAGATCTCTGCACGTCTGGACGAAATCAAACGTATTTCTGAAACCACCAACTTCAACGGCGTTAACGTTCTCGATGGCTCCAAAGATAAACTGACCATCCAGATTGGCGACAAAGATGGCCAGACCATCGACATCGATCTGAAGAAACTGGACATCGACTCTCTGGGTCTGGACGGCTTCACTGCTGCATTCGATAAAATTGCCGGCTCTGCGGGCGCCACCAGCCAGTACACCAAGGCAGCCACTGCGAAAGCAGCGGGCGACGATACGGGTATCAGCACTGCTGCCGGTAACTGGAAAGTTGCCGCAGCTGACATCACCGCAATTGAAACGGCAGTGGGCGCAGCAGCAGGCGACGTCGAGCTGTACGTAGCTGATGGTGAAGCTTTCGCTTACGATAAAACTGCCGACAAAATGTTTAAACTGGACACCTCTGCCATCACCTTCAAGGATGATGGTGCTGGCAATGCGATCATTGACGGTGCTGTACCTGCTGGCGCCGTAACGGAAGTCAACGCGCTGGATGCCGATATCCTGTTGAACGGTCCATCTACGCTGAGCGATGCCACCAAGCTGAAAGCAGGCGCGACCTTCAAAGCTCAGGATGGTTCTGAAGTGACGCTGGATCAGGCTAAACTGGACGAGATCTCCAACGCGGCCTTTGGCGCTGACGCTGCTGACAGCAACATGCAGCTGTTCTCCGTGAAAGACGGTGCAAACACCAAATACTTCGCGCAGAGCACCGACGCAAGCGGTAACACCGTGGTGAAAGAGCTGACCTTCGCAGATAACGCAACTGCCCCTACCGTTGCGGATGCAGGCGCAGCGAACTCCGCGTTCATCAACACCGCCGCTAACGCTGCCGCAGCCGACGACCTGCTGGGTAACCTGGATGCAGCCCTGACCGAAGTGACTAACTTCCAGGCTGACCTGGGTGCGATTCAGAACCGTTTCAGCTCTATCATCGCGAACCTGAACACCACTGTTATCAACACCACCGAAGCCCGCTCTCGTATCCAGGATGCTGACTTCTCCGTGGAAGTGTCCGCAATGAGCCGTTCTAACATCCTGCAACAGGCCGGCGTATCCGTTCTGAGCCAGGCTAACCAGGTACCTCAGAACGTTCTGAGCCTGCTGCGCTAATCCCGAAAAGCCTCAACATTTTACGCGTATTTATTGCGCGTTAGCCCTCCCTGTCGGAGGGCTTTTTTCGTTTTGAACCTCGCTAATCGTCCTCAATCCTTCTCCCCTGCCCTGACCGTCTGTCAGGTAAGTCACAACCAACCAAAAACATTACAAATAATATGGTTAAAAAGGTCTCGCAAAACAATATAAAAACGCGTTTACCCTATTTGGAGACAATCGGTAATCGACCATAAATAGCATGCGTAAAGTGCCATTGAATACGAAATGAAAGAACGAACGCATCTCGTTTATTTATTATGAACGCAACCTTCCGCTAAACAGCTCATCTCAACATTGTTTAAATGATATGACCAGTGAGATAAAATTAACCAACTCATTTATAGCGACTGCCGATATTTAATGTTAAAATCGTTTTCGCTGCACAGCGTGCAAAAGGAGAAATTCCCTCCTGTTACTTATACATTTTTAAGCGTTTAGCTTATCTAACTTGAGCAGTCAGCAAATGCCCGTCAGTCATTGCCCTTCACGTACTAAGCCTCAGAAAAATAGGAATATAAGCGTCACCCCACTGCTATCGTGCCGCCAGGTTCAGCGAGAGGAATCACCGCATGCGCATCAAAATGGGAGGGCATTTACTTTATTTATCACACAAATACGCCAACCGAGGCCTGGCCATTTTTAACATCGGCATTAATAACATTAATATCGTTGAAATTTACCTTTAGCGATCCGCGAATAGTTGCGATATAAGCCTTAGGTAGCCCGAAATTGTTGCGCATTGTTAACGAAAAGACTTTACCCAATTAACATAAATACCCATTCAATTCACCTTATCTTTCATTACGAAGTATCAAGATATTATGGTCAATTACATTGCGATTGGATCGTTAGTGACGCTGGATTTACACACGAGGTTACTAACACGAACGCGCGACGGCGAGTGCGTGACGCTGCCTGCCAGCGCTTGCCTCTGCCTTGCCGCCCTGGTGGAAGCGCAGGGACAAATTTTGTCTCAGGAACAGTTAATGGATATCGGCTGGCGTAGCGCTGGCGTTGAGGTCACGGATAATAGCGTGCGCGTTATGGTGAACAAGCTTCGACGAGCGCTGGCCTCGCTAGAGATGCAGGATGCTATTGCGCTGGTTGCCGTAACGCGAAGCGGCTATCGCCTGATTATTCGTGAAGAGAGCCCGCCGGAACCCTCGGCTGAAAGCGTTGAGATCCTCCCCCCACCACAGCCGCCTGAAATGCCGGTGGAGGCTACGCCTTCTCCCCCCTCCGCTACGCCAGCACCGCGTCGAAAAAGGCTTTTGCGAAGCGCTGCGTTCGCGGTCTGCGGCATGCTGATCGGTATTCTTATTGCCTTGTCCGTCAAAAATGCGTTTGTCCCCAGCCCGCAGAGTATCGAGTTTATCCTCTGGCAGGGAGAAGGGATCCCCCCCGGCCATATCGTGATGGTGCAAAAAAACCGAATAAGCCAAACAGAACTTATCCAGGCAACGCTGCACACCTATAGCGAATATGTGCTGGAAAGACGCGTCCATTACAGACCGGGTAAAATTTTATACATCACTACCGGTACGGGAAAGATAGATAAATATCAGGCAGTTATTGCCTGTCAAAAACCCATTCAGGAGCAAAAGAATGACTGTGAATCGTTCTATTTTCATCTTTATTAAACGCCCGCAGATCCTCTTTGCTGGCGGCCTGATGACAGGTTTAGCGTTAACAATCGGGTACACGATCGCCACGTCGCCGCTGAAACAGACGTGCTTTGCCCCAGCCTCGTTTTACACTATCAAGGACGAAAACAACGTGACGCTGGCGCGAGGAATTTATCGCTCATACCGCGATGGACTTCATGAGGGACACACGACCTATATCGGTAACATCCGCCATTTTCAGGACGGAAAACGCGTAGGGCAAGCTTCACCCGTACAGCGCAGCGTGAATTATACCATGTCCTTCTCCGGCAACCTGCTTCATCTGACGATGCTTAGCCACGCCCGTCGGCTCGGCGATCAAAGCAACGAAAAAGAGGTGACGGATTATATTTTTCCGCAGCTTAAGAGCGGCGAAACCTCCACCAGTTCCCTCTATTTGCTGGAAAACAGCATCCTGGCATCGGGAACGGAGACGGTAGTACGGATAGCCTGCACGAATTAAGCCCTCAAACCAGCGCTTGTAGTAACCCGCTCAGGATCTCGAAGCCGTGGCTCATAAGACGTTCAAAAAATGGAGCCAGCGTTTCGTCGATGAGCAACAGTGCCAGCATGCCAAAGGTCAGCGTGAGCGGGAACCCTACTACAAAGATCGAGAGCTGCGGGGTAAGTCGGTTTAGCAGCGCAAGCACCATGTTTATGCTCAGCAGCAGGGCTATCACCGGGAGGCCCAGGATCAGTCCCTGACTGAAGATGAGTCCGGCATGATTAACGAGGTAAAACATCCCGCCAGCATGCAGCGGTTCTGAGTTAATGGGGAGAGCCTCGAATGTCTCTGCAAGCAGCGAAAGCAACCACAGATGGCCGTTACACACCAGAAAGAGCAGCATCGCCAGCATGTTTAGCAGGCGAGCGATCACCGGGCTGTTACCGCTGCCCGGGTCGAAGAAGGTGGCAAACGAGAGTCCCATCTGCATCCCAATGATCTCGCCCGCCAGGCGAACGGCGGCAAACAGCAGTTGCATCGTCAGCCCCATCGCGGCGCCGATGAGCACCTGCTTAGCCATCGTCCAGACGCCCGCCCAGGAGTAAAGTCCTATATCCGCGTCAGAAACCAGCCCGCCCAGCAGCAGCGCGAGGGTTAAGGCCAATGCCGCACGCAGGCGGGCGCTTATCGCTTTTTCGCTAAATACTGGCGCAACATGCAGAAGCGCCGAGATACGCACCATGACCAAAAAGTAATGGCTTATCAGGGCGTAAAGCTGCTCAAGGGGAAGATTAAAAATCATTAGCCGATGGCGTAAGGAATGCTGGCGAACAACATGCGCGTGTATTCAATAAAGATTTTCATCATCCACGGACCGAGCAGTACGCCGACACCCACGATCATCAGGATTTTAGGGATAAAGGTCATGGTCATTTCGTTCACCTGCGTCGCGGCCTGAAGAATACTGATAATCAGACCGGTTGCCAGCGCGACCAGCAACAGCGGCCCCGCAATCATTAGCCCAACCTTGATAGCTTCCATGCCCAATACCATGACGCTTTCGGGGGTCATATCAGGCTCCTATGAGTAAAAGCTTTGTGCAAGCGAACCGACCAGCAGCTGCCAGCCATCCACGAGTACGAACAGCATCAGCTTAAAAGGCAGCGCAATTGTCGCTGGCGGAACCATCATCATCCCCAGCGCCATCAGAATGCTGGCCACCACCAAATCAATAATCAAAAACGGAATAAAGATGGTAAAACCAATCTGGAAGGCGGTTTTCAGCTCGCTGGTGACGAAGGAAGGCACCAGAATACTCAACGGCACGTCCTCCGGGCCGGTAAGGGTCGGCGTTTTAGCAATGCGGGCAAACATCGCCAGATCGGCTTCACGCGTCTGCTCAAGCATAAAGGCCCGCAGCGGTTTTACGCCTTCCTTCAGGGCCGTTTCCATGGTGATTTTATTGGCCTGCAACGGCTGCCATGCCTGTTCATAGATCTGGTTGAGCACTGGCGACATCACAAAAAAGGTCAAAAACAGGGCCAGTCCCACTAATACCTGATTTGGCGGTGCGGTCGGCGTACCAAGCGCGTTGCGCATCAATCCCAGCACGATAACGATACGCGTAAAGCCAGTCATCATCAGCAGTACCGCAGGGATGAACGTGAATCCACTGAGCAACAATAGCGTCTGGATGGGTAGCGTCCAGCCAGCGCTCCCCGGCGAACTGGCCAGCGTAATGTCGCCGTTAGCGGCGAGCGCAGAGGCGACGGGCAGCAGCAGACCAACGCCCGTCGCAGCACGGGCAATCAACAGACGGTTCATTTTTGCTCACCACCCGAACGGTATTTATGAAGAAAGTTATCCAGCATGGCGGGGAAAGCCGCTGAAGGAGTCGCCTGCTCAGGCACCTCTGGCCTAACCTGTACGGTAAGACAGCTAATGTGGGTTGGGGTAACACCCAGCACCAGACGCTGTTCGCCCACGTCAACCACCACCAGCCGTTCGCGCGAGCCGAGAGGTTTACTTGCCACCAGCGATACCGCAGCCGGGCTTTCACGGGTGCAACGCGCCAACCCGCTGCGGCGAGCGATCCACGCCAGCAGTACCATCAGCATAATAATGAGCATGAGCGTACCGATAACCGATAGCGCGATTGCCCCGCCAGAGAGCACGTTCGTGCTCCCTGCGGCAAAAGGAGGTTGTACTGCGTTCATTAGCGGCTCAGGCGATGCATTCGCTCGGATGGGGTAATGATATCGGTAATACGAATCCCGAATTTATCGGACACAACCACCACTTCGCCCTGGGCAATAAGGTAACCATTGATCAGAATATCAAGCGGCTCACCCGCCAGACCGTCAAGCGAAACCACCGAGCCCTGGCTTAAGCGCAGCAGCTCCTTGATAGTCATTTTTGTGCGGCCCAGCTCAACGGTCATTTTGACAGGGATATCCAGAATCAGGTTCATCTCTTCAGAAAACTGAGGAACCGCCGTTTGCTCTGTACTTCCCGCAGCGTTCTGCTCGTTCAGCGCCTCACCCCAAAGATTGTCCATAGACTTATCTTCAGATCCCGACGAGTTATTCATGTCGCTCATGGGGAAATCACTCCTTATTGAAAGATTTTAATGCTGGCTGATTCATCCGATCGACCTTCAGAGCATATTGATTATTTACAGAGCCATATTTCGCGGTAAATACCGGCACGCTGCCGACGTTCGCTTCTATAAACTCCTGCTTATCCAGTGGGATAATGTCGCCTTTTTTCATCTTCATGACGTTTGACAACCGCGTGTTGATGTCGGCAAATTGCGCCACCAGCTCCAGCTCGGTTTCACGCATCTGGCTTGCCAGCATGCTGCGCCACTCAGAATCCTCATGGCGCGAATTATCCATTGGCGGATTGCTTAACAGTTCACGCAGAGGCTCTATCGTGCTGAAGGGAATACAAATATTGAACTCCCCGCGATGCGAGCCGATTTCCACGGAGAAAGGCGTGGTGACAACAACATCGTTTGGTGAAGAGGTAATATTGGTAAATTTCACCTGTATCTCTGAACGGATGTATTCCGTCTTAATTTTATAAATAGAGCCCCAGGCAAACTCATACGCCTCGCGTGCCATTGTCAGCATACGGTGGATCACCCGCTGCTCGGTTGGGGTAAATTCCCGCCCGTCTGCCTTCGTCGGGAAACGCCCGTCTCCG
The DNA here is from genome assembly GCF_016082135.1 of Enterobacter sp. YSU. Lineage (NCBI taxonomy): Bacteria > Pseudomonadati > Pseudomonadota > Gammaproteobacteria > Enterobacterales > Enterobacteriaceae > Enterobacter > Enterobacter sp. YSU. The sequence goes on along the minus strand of NZ_CP059487.1, from coordinate 2,926,639 downwards.
CCGAACAGGTTATCCACGGCCATAAATACCAGACCGGAGGAGAATGCCATCAGCGCGGTCCCACGCAGGGGATTAAGGTGCAGCAGGTTCAGGTTAGTTGGCACCGGTAAATTGCGGGCAAACTCATGATACGGCTGGATCTTGATATTTCCCGCCGTAATATCTGAACTGCGGCGCAGCAGGTTAAATAGCCCCATCCTGAACTGACGGGCAAAGCGTTCGTTAATAATTTCCAGAGAATGAAGCCGCTCGCGAATCACGCGTCGCTGAGTATTTGGATCGTAAGGTTTTATCCCCGCATCTCCCATGCTTCCATGGAGGTCATCGGGACTCTCCGTATCAGCATTGAGCAGGCGATCGATCTCATCCTGTGATAAAAAACTATCAGCCATTGTGTTTACCGCAGAATAAATTCATTAATCAAAACGTCAGTGACGTTAATCTTTTTGTTGAACGCCAGCGGTTTTTTAAGCTCATTATTGATGTTGCTAATCAGCTGGCGTTTACCTTCATCCGTTGAGAGCGTTTCATACGTTTGCTGAGAAAGCAGCATAAACAATCGGCTGCGATATTCCGGCAGGAATTTCTCAAGCACCTGTACGGACGACGTATCGCCAAGTCGTACGGACAGACCAATGTAGAGCACGCGATCCGACTCGTGCTGCGTCGGGGTCAGGCTAACGGTAAAGGTATTCATCGACACGTATAACGGTTCAACTTGCTGTACCGCCGGGGCTTCGTGCTCACTTCTCGAATTGTTGTCCGTCTGCACGTGTGCATATTTCATCGACCAGAACAGATAGCCTGAAAAACCGCAGGCTGCGAGGGCAATCAGAAACATTAGTATTAACAGAAGCGAGCGCGACCCTCCGCGAGCCGCAGCATTTTTATTTTTGTTACCCATTACGTAAACCCAATAAAATAAGAGAGGCAGCAACCTGCCCCTCGATAAATACGGCGGACATTGTAGTCCATTTAATCAGCAGAATAATCAGGAGATAAAATTTCATTCCTGTCGGCAATTCAGCAATTCAGCAATTCAGCAATTCAGGCAAAAGTGTTAATGCCGTATATATTTCCTTGCGTCGATGTTAATAATTCCGCCACAGCGTCTTCGTCCACGAACACGTTATCTGCGCCTTGAGCGGTATGCTGCTCTCCGGAAGGATGACGTCCCTGCTCGCCACCGCCAGTATGTGGTCGATCGGGGCTCACGCTCGCCTGGCCCAACTGAAGCCCGGTTTCCGCTAAAGCCGCCCGCAGGTGCGGTAGAGCAGTCTCCATCATCTGCCGCACCTGGGCATGTTCGCTGACGATATGGATCTGCGCCTGGTCCTGCTGCACGCGCAAAGAGATATGCAATGAGCCCAGCTCCTGAGGATGCAGGCGGATCTCCGCATTGTGCAAATTGTCGCGGCTGAACAGGGCAATATGTTGGCTCACCGACTGTTTCCATTCGGGCGACTCCAGCGGATAACGGACGTTGACCACCTGCTGTGAGACAGGCTGACTGACCAGTCGCGCCGTTGATGGCTCCATCACGACGCTCTGAACCGTGGGATCGCACGTAGCGTGCTGCGATGCGTCTCCCTGATGAGCCGTTAAGCCTGGCATCACGGCGCTGGCGTCCGGGGCTTTCCCCCCTAACGCCTGTGCCTGCATCTGGAGAGGGGTATCTTCGCGTCGGGCGGGCTTCAGCTTAATATCGTCAACAGGGATCGTTAAAGGCGCCTTTTCGCCAGCTACCTCTTCACGTGGCAGAGTCGCATCAGCAAGGGTCGAAGCCTCTGTAGCGCCCCTCGCCTGGCGGGTGACTATCTGCTGAAGCTGCCATTGCGGGCTTTCATCACCGGGAGAGGCGCTGATTCTGACCTCCGCCAGCGTGTCGTCACTCTCCCCCGGCTCAGCTACCGGCGGCAAAACCGGCTGCGGAAGAGGGTATCCTTCATGACTCAACAGCTGCGCCGGAACGTCCAGCCCAGGTAACAACAGTCCCATCTGCGCCAACCTGTCGTCGAGCGTGAGAGCAAAATCCTCGCCGATGAGTTTTCCTTTGCCTGCTCTCGTCGGCGCTCCGCCGGACAGCAGAGCCGTAATATCAATATTCATAGCCTTTCTCTTTTCTGTCCGGCACGCTGGGCGAATTCGTCCATCATTTTTTGCTCCTGGCGGCTCTGTGCCATAGCCAGTGCCGCTTCGCGGCGATCGATGAGCGTCTCAAACGCATTAAGGCGCTGCTTTTTCTGTAGCCACTTCTCTTTGACCCGATCCACGGCTTGTTCGCAGGTGGAAACATGTGATTCGTGCTGCTTCACCACCTGGTTAAGTGACAAAATGAAAGACTGTTGATTAACCAGATCCGCCATCGACATACCGCTGCCCAGCAGGCCCTGACGCAAAGATTGCTGATACTCGCGCTCATAGTGCTGAAGCTGTTCATGCTGGGCCACGGCTGCCATAAGCGCCTGCTGGACGCTGCCGAGGGCGCGAGTGGTCTCCGTAAGCTTTTCCTGAGCCATGTCACGCAGCATGACCATTGGATTATTCACTTTCACGTTTTATCCCGCCTGTTCAACGATGTCTGGGAAAAGTTGGCTCAGTGCGGCAATAGCCTCGTCGTAACCGCTCCGCTCGTGTATTGCCTGATGCAGGAAGGCTTCCAGCGCAGGATACTGGTCTATCGCTCTGTCGAGCAGCGGATCGCTGCCCTTCACGTAAGCGCCTACGCTGACCAGATCCCGGTTACGCTGATAGGTCGACAACAGCTGCTTAAAACGCTGAACCTTGCGGTACTGGACATGCGGAATTAGCTCCGTCATCGCGCGGCTAATAGAGGCTTCAATATCAATAGCAGGATAATGGCCCGCCTCAGCCAGGCGACGAGAAAGCACGATATGGCCATCGAGGATCGCGCGCGCCGAATCGGCGATCGGATCCTGCTGATCGTCCCCTTCGGTCAGAACCGTATAAAAGGCGGTTATCGATCCGCCGCCGCGCATACCGTTACCCGCACGCTCTACCAGTGCGGGCAGACGCGCGAAGACGGACGGTGGATAACCTTTCGTTGCCGGCGGTTCACCGATAGCCAGCGCCACTTCACGCTGCGCCATGGCATAGCGCGTAAGAGAGTCCATTATCAGCAGGACATTCATCCCACGATCGCGGTAATCCTCAGCAATTCGGGTGGCGTAAACCGCACCCTGCATACGCAGGATCGGTGAGACGTCAGCAGGTGCGGCGATCACGACCGCGCGTGAGAGCCCCTCTTCGCCAAGAATGTTCTCGATAAAATCTTTTACTTCACGTCCGCGCTCGCCAATCAGCCCGACGACGATGACGTCGGCGGTGGTGAAACGGGCCATCATGCCGAGCAGCACCGACTTACCGACGCCCGAGCCGGCAAAAAGGCCCATACGCTGTCCCCTGCCAACCGTCAGCAGGCCATTTATTGCCCTCACGCCCACATCGAGCACGGACTTGATGGGATCGCGGTGAAGCGGGTTAAACGAGGGGGTAAACAGGCCGGCTACGGGTTTTCCCGCCGGTGGACGACCATCCAGGGGGCGACCCTGAGCGTCAAGCACGCGCCCCAGCAGGTGTAACCCCACCGGCAGCTGTTTACCCGCTCCCTTATCGGCCTTTGGCGCGTACACGCGCGCGCCGGGAAGAATACCGTCAACATGTTCAAGCGGCATAAGATAGAGCGTCTGACCGTTAAACCCGACCACCTCACACTCGACCGGTAAAATAGCCTGCCCGGTCTGACGTTCAACAATGCACAACGCGCCTATCGGCAGCTTCAGGCCAACGGCCTCCATCACCAGCCCGGTAGCACGCGTCAGCTTGCCGTACTGACGAAAGCGCGGGAGCTCTCCGAGCTTCTCTTCCACCCGATCCATGACCGAGAGCCAGTTTTTTAACTGCTGGCTCATTGGGACAATTCCTCTCGGGCGAGCTGACAGAGAGACTGCCAGCGCGTTTCCATGGTGGCGTCATACTCCACGTCCGGCGTGACCACACGACATCCCCCTGCGGCCAATTGGGGATCGCTTTGTAAGGACCACCCCATTGAGGAGAGCGTCTCACCGATCGCCTGGGAGACCATGGGCAGATCCTGCGGGTTCACATGCAGTTCTGTCGGGCCGTTGAGCAGGGTATCCTGCTTCATTAACTGGCGGATCTGCGCAAGCAGAGCATGGTTATCCGCCACGCTCAGGGTGCCGTACAGCTGCTGTACCGCCGTCAGCGCCAGCTGAACCAGACGTCCGGGAATAAGGCTATCGAGATTCGAAAGCGCAAGCTTGCACTGCGTCACCCATTCTCCAGCCTGGAGCAGTAAAGCCTGCCGTTCGTCACGGGCCTGTTCCAGCCCCTGCGCCAGACCCGCTTCACGCCCCTCCTTCAGCCCGGCCTCATAGCCTTCGCGACGGCCTTCCTCTTTGCCTTGCGCCAATCCCTGAGCAATACCCTGCTGCTCAGCCTGCTTACGCAGGCGTGCCAGCTCGGCCTTAAACTGCGCGTCAGAATGGCCGGTATCCTGCGTCTGCAACGGTACTTCAACCGTTTCGTTTAATAGATCCTCAGGCTGCCAGCTGCGCCACTGAGCGGCGCTATTGGCATCAAACGTAAGCATCGTCGCTGCCTCCAATGATGATTTCCCCTGTCTCCGCAAGGCGACGAACGATGTTCAGAATAGTCTTCTGCTCGGCTTCCACCTGTGACAAACGTACCGGGCCGCGCGATGCCAGATCTTCGGTCATCAGATCCGACTGACGGCGCGACATGTTACGGAAGAACTTGGCCCGCAGCGCTTCGTCTGCTCCTTTGAGGGCGATGATAAGGGTTTCACTTTCCACCTCCTGCAACAGACGCTGGATGCTGCGATCCTCGACATCCACCAGGTTTTCGAACAAGAACATTTCGTCGATAATTTTCTGTGCCAGCTCACTGTCGAAATCGCGAACCGCCTCAATGGCGGCCTCTTCCTGCTGGGATTTCATCAGGTTTAAAATCTCCGCAGCCGGGCGCACCCCACCCATTTTGCTGCGCTTAAGATTCTGACCGTGGAGCAGGCCGTTGAGTACCTCCGTCAGTTCCTGCAACGCGGCGGGCTGAACCCCGCCGAAGGTGGCGATACGCAGCATAATGTCGTTACGTTCACGATCGTCGAATTTGCTCAGGACGTCCGCCGCCTGGTTACGCTTTAAGTGGACCAGGATCGTGGCGATAATTTGCGGGTGTTCTTCACGAATCAGATCGAATACCGCCAGCGGATCCATAAAGTTGAGCGTTTCGATCCCGTTTCCACCCTGGTGGGTATCCAGCAAATCCTCAAGCAGCGTTGACGCACGCTCTTCACCCAGCGCCTTGACCAGCACGCTGCGCAGATACTCGTTCGTGTTAAGGCTCAGCGCGGCATACTCGCTTGAGTCATTTTTAAAGTCGCGCAGCACGGAGGCCATTTGATCGTGGGTAAACCCCGCCATGTTGACCATAGAACTGCTGATGGTCTTCACCTCATGCGCGTTTAGGTGCTTAAAGACTTCGGCGGCCAGGACGTCGCCCAGCGTCAACATAACGATGGCGCTTTTCTCTGCGGCATTCATGATTTGAGCTCCTGATTCATCCACTGACGAATAACCAGCGCAATAACCCGCGGCTCTTGTTCCGCCAGTTCGCGCAGCTGCTGACTGTTAAGTTCCGTATCCACACGCTGCTGAGCGCGGTCACGCGCATCCTTTTCGGACGCTTTCTTGCGGGCGGCCAGCTCTTCCTGACGCGCCTCTTTTTCCATTTCCATGCGGCGCAGGCTGGTTTCCTGATGGCGGATCCAGGCCGGATGAACAAGCTTACGCCACATAACCCAGGCGATAATCGCAATAACCAGATAACGCGCAATCGCCATCATCAACTGATAAAACTTATCCTGTTTCCAGAATGGCGGGAGTTCCTCTTCCTCAACCCCGTTAAACGGCGAGTTCAAAATATTGACGCTATCGCCGCGTGAGGCCGTATAGCCGACAGCCTCCTTAACCAGAGCATTAATACGGTTCAGTTCAGCCTCACTCAGCGGACCCGGCTTGCCCTCAGCGCCTTGCGGCAGATGGTTTATCACCACCGCGACTGAAAGACGATCGATGCGCCCCATGGCATTTTTAATGTGGGTTAGCGTGCGATCGACCTCAAAATTGGTGGTCTCATCGTTGTGATTGTTGTAGGGCTGTGAACGGTCATTTCCGGTACCAGCGGTACTGGTTTGAGCGGCAGGCTTGTTAAGCGGCTGCGTAAGTGGCGCAGTGGCAGGCGCTGGCGGCTGATTCGTCAGCGCGCCCGGTACGCCGCCATTGCCGCGTCCATTACCCTGCTCGGACTGGCTCGTCTGGCGGCTTCGAATCACCATTTTTTGCGGATCGGCGTTGGGCTGATACTGCTCCTGCGTCTGCTCCTGCTGGGTAAAATCAATCTGCGCCGTGACCTGGGCGCGAATATTTTTGCTGCCCACCAGCGGCGCCAGGATTCGCTGGATGCGCTGCTGGTAATCACTTTCGATCTCACTGGTGTACTTCAGCTGTGACGTTTGCAGGCCGCGCAAACCACTTTGGGTGAGCAGCTCACCCCGCTGATCGACGATAGTGACATTTTCTGCCGTCAGCCCCGTCACGGCGCTGGAAATCAGATGGGTAATGGCAATGACCTGTCCTTCATCCAGGGTACGCCCCTGAATCAGGTTGACGGTAACGGAAGCCGTTGGCTGTTTTTGCTCACGCACAAACATCGTCTGCTTGGGTGTGGCAAGATGAACGCGCGCCGATCTGATCGGCCCCAGGTTTTCAATAGTACGCGCCAGCTCTCCCTCAAGCGCCCGCTGATAATTAACCTGTTCGCTAAACTGGCTAATACCAAACTTTTCCTTATCCAGCAGTTCAAACCCTACGGAGCCGCCTTTTGGCAACCCCTGTTGGGCCAGCTTCATACGCACTTCATGGACCTGTCCTTCAGGAACCAGAATAGCGCCACCCGGCGCGTCGATGCGGTAAGGGACATTCATCTGCGACAGCTGGGCAACAATGGCCCCACCGTCTTCATCACTGATATTGCTAAACAACACGCGATAGCCTGGCTCTTTTGCCCAGAACATAAGCGCAATTAATACCGATACGGCAGCCGCGGCGCAAATGACCAGCGATAGCTTCGGGCTGGCGCGAAGCCATGACAGAGCCGATTTAATTCGGTCAGCCGGATTATTCGTTAAATCATTTAATGTGGCACTCATGCCGTGATCCTGTAAGAAATAGCACGCACAATAATGCGCGTCAGCGCCTGTGATATCGCAGGGCTGATAACGACGATTTCAAATTAAGAGAAATTTTCAGGCGGGCATTATCGTCTGAAAGGCCGATTTTTTAAGGATAAATAAGCTTAAAGTAATGTTCGCTTATTGGATTTTATGGCCATTTTGCCTACGTGTTAAACTATCAACGTTTAAAAGATATGTAATAAATGTGTGCTTTTCCCTTATTAATTCAGGAAGTCAACAATGTCAGCAACTTTAATGCGTGGCGTACTCGATCAAATTAACACTCAGTCACAGCAAATAGCCGGCATGAGCCGAAACCAGCCTGCCGCGCTGAAAAACACGCCGTCGTTCTCTGACATTTTATTCAATAGTATCAATGAAATTAATGAAACTCAGGTTAACGCGAAAGAAATGACGCAGCAGTGGATGTCTGGCAGTAGCGATATTGGATTAAATGACGTAATGCTGGCAATGCAGAAGTCCTCAATTTCTTTTAGCTTCGGTGTGCAAGCGCGCAATAAAATGCTCAGTGCCTACCAGGAAATCATGAATACCCCGGTATAAGGCCTCGCCCTGTCTATGAGTGAATTTAAAGACATTCCCGTGCGCTTATCGCCAAATAAGCTTACGTTATCCGATTCTGAATTACAGCGTATTGGGCAACTGATCTATCGCCGCGCCGGGATTGTAGTCAACGCACAAAAACGAGAGATGATTTTTAATCGTTTATCACGGCGGCTACGGGCGCTGGGGATTGACACATTTCTTGAGTACATCAGCATTCTGGAATCCCACAGCGAGCATCCGGAATGGCAGAACTTTGTCAACGCGCTGACAACCAATCTGACCTCTTTCTTTCGCGAAACCTACCACTTCCCGGTGCTCGCAGAACACGCCCGTCAGCGGCCCAACGGCTACCGCGTCTGGTGTACCGCCGCTTCCACCGGGGAAGAACCTTGCTCCATCGCCATGACGCTGGACGAGACTCTGGGGAGCGCGACGGGAGGGCCACGCGTCTGGGCCTCTGACATCGATACCGAGGTGCTGGCCAAAGCGGAGGCAGGGGTATACCGCATGTCCGACCTACACTCGCTGACCCTGGTGCAAAAACGCCACTATTTTTTGCGCGGCTCGGGTGAGAACAGCGATCGGGTGAAGGTAAAGCCAGAACTGCTGGCCGCTATTCACTATCAGCGGCTCAACTTGCTGGACAACAGCTGGCCGCTGCCCGGACCGTTTGACGCCATCTTTTGCCGCAACGTGATGATCTATTTCGATGCGCCGACGCAGAAGCGTCTGCTTGAGCGCTTTGCCCGCATGCTGAAGCCAGACGGCCTGCTGTTTGTTGGTCACTCTGAACATTTTAATCATCCGCACATTCCACTCAGGCTTCGCGGCCAGTCGGTGTATGAACTTACGGAGGCCTTACGGTGAAACGGATACGGGTGCTGACAGTTGATGATTCTGCGCTCATGCGCAACATCCTGAGCGCAGTGATCAATCAACAGCCAGATATGGAGATGGTCGGCACCGCGCCAGACCCGCTGATCGCACGCGAGATGATTAAGCAGTTGAACCCCGACGTGCTGACGCTGGATATCGACATGCCGAAAATGGATGGGCTGGAGTTTCTCTCCCGTTTGATGCGCCTTCGTCCAATGCCGGTGGTGATGATCTCCTCGATGACCACCCGAGGCTCGAAGGCGACAATGGCCGCGCTGGAACACGGCGCCGTCGATTTTTTGGCCAAACCCGATCAGCGTATCGCCGGAAATCTGGAACTGTGGGGTGTGCAGGTCGCAGAGAAGATCCGCATTGCCGCGAAGGCAAAACTGGGACGTCAGGCTGAAGTGGCCTCGCCGATACTGCGGGGCATTACCGTGGATCCGCAAAGCATTGTGGCGATTGGCTCCTCGACCGGCGGGACGGAGGCGCTGCGCCAGGTATTAACGCCGCTGCCAGCCAGCGTCCCCGGCATCGTCATCGCCCAGCATATGCCTGCTGGATTTACCCGCTCCTTCGCCCAGCGTCTTGATTCACTTTGCCAGATAAAGGTGCATGAAGCGGATGACGGCGATCCGGTACTTCCGGGTACGGCATTGATCGCCCCCGGCGACAAGCATATGGAGATCGTCCGTCACGGAAAAGGGTACGCCGTCAGGCTGACCGACGCGCCCCCCGTCAACCGTCATCGCCCGTCTGTAGACGTTCTCTTTAACTCCGTTGCACAGCTGGTGGGCGCACATGCCAGCGCCGCCATCCTTACCGGAATGGGAGCCGACGGCGCACGTGGGTTGCTGGCGTTGCGGGAGTCGGGCGCGTTTACCCTCGCTCAGAGCGAAGCGAGCTGCGTGGTGTTCGGTATGCCTCGCGAAGCGATTGCCCTTGGCGCTGCCCGAGAAATCGTCGATCTCAATAAAATTAGCCAGCGTCTGCTGGAAAGTTTCAGCCATAAACCACGACGTTCAGGAGAGAACACACATGTCGGATAAAAACCTGCGTTTTTTGGTGGTGGACGATTTTGCCACCATGAGACGTATCGTACGTAACCTGCTTCAGGATCTGGGCTATTCAAATATTGAAGAGGCGGAAGATGGCCAGGACGCGCTGAACAAGCTGCGCGCCGGTGAGTTTGATTTCGTTGTGAGCGACTGGAATATGCCCAACCTTGATGGCCTTGAGCTGCTGAAAACCATTCGCCTCGACCCGGCGATGTCAAAGCTGCCGGTACTGATGGTTACTGCGGAAGCAAAGCGCGAAAACATTATCGCCGCCGCGCAGGCGGGTGCCAACGGTTACATCGTTAAACCGTTTACTGCCGCCACGCTGGAAGAAAAGCTTGGCAAAATTTTTGAAAAACTCGGGTGAATACTATGACCACTCAGCCTGGCGAGATCGCGGAACCGCCAAAGGATCTCTTTTTGCGTATCGGTCAATTAACCCGGCTGCTGCGCGACAGTATGGCAAATCTTGGCCTGGAGCAGGCCATTAAAGAAGTCGCGGACGCGTTCCCCAACACGCGTGACCGTCTCAACTACGTTGTTGGCAAAACGTCTCAGGCCGCCGATCGCGCGCTGACGGCCGTCGAGGTGGCACGACCGCTCCAGGAAAGATTAGGTGAAAATGCCGGTAAGCTTACTGAACGGTGGGACGCCTGGTTTGAAGAGCCACAGCCGCTTGACGAGGCGCGAGAACTGGTGAAAGAGACACGTACCTTTCTGCTGGACGTGCCGGCCACCGCTCAGCAAACCAACCAGCAGCTCACCGAAATAATGATGGCGCAAGACTTCCAGGATCTCACCGGCCAGGTGCTGCAAAGCCTGATGCAGGTGATTCAGACCGTCGAAACCGAGCTGATCAGCGTGCTGGTTGAAAACATGCGCGAACGTGACGCGGGTATCGAACAGAGCGGTGACGCCCATCTCAAGAACGGCCCGCAGATTGATACCAGCGTCGCCGGGATTGTCGCCTCTCAGGAACAGGTGGATGACCTGCTGGAGTCGCTGGGCTTTTGATGACCCCAGGCCAACACTATGTCTGAAGAGAGCGAGAGCGACAAAACAGAAGACCCCACACCCCACCGAAAACAGAAAGCGCGGGAGGAAGGTCAGGTTCCGCGTTCACGCGAGCTGACCACCCTTGCCATGCTTCTGGTGGGCTGGGGGCTTATCGTCGGCGCAGGTAGCCATCTGGCGACGCAGCTTGAATCTATTCTGCACAACGGGCTGACCTTTGATCGACTGCTGATCCACGACCCGCAGAATATGTTACATCGTGCAGCCTCGCTGTTGAGCATGGCTTTTCTCGCCATTCTGCCCTTCGCCGGCGGGCTGTACGTGACCGCAATAACGGCACCGTCGATTATCGGCGGCCTGAACGCAAGCAGTAAGGCGCTAAAGGTTAATCTTAAAAAACTTAATCCCGTCACCGGTATCAAGCGTCTTTTCTCTGCCCAAATGGTATCAGAGATGATCAAAAGCATCCTCAAGGTGCTGTTGGCCGCCACGGGGGGAGGACTGTTTTTACTGCTCAATAAAAGCAGGTTCATCAATCTAATGTATGAACCGTTGGGCGGCGCGCTAAACGACATCAGCAACCTGCTGATTGGCTGCATGCTGTACGTGATTTTGTCACTGATCCCCATGGTGGCCTTCGACGTGATTTATCAGCTCTGGAGCAACTTTAAGAAGCTGAGAATGAGCCGCCAGGAGATAAAGGATGAATTTAAAAACCAGGAAGGTGACCCGCACATTAAGGGTCGCGTCAGGCAGATTCAGCGCCAGATGGCACAAAGCCGCATGATGGCCGAGGTGCCCACCGCCGATGTGGTCGTCAACAACCCGACCCACTATTCCGTGGCGCTGAAGTACCAGGAAGGCACCATGGGCGCACCGATCGTCGTCGCAAGCGGCAGTGGACTTATTGCCCTGCGCATCCGCGAGATGGCTGAAGAAAATCGGGTTCCGATGCTGGAAGCGCCACCGCTGGCGCGTGCGCTTTACCGGCACTGCGAGCCGGGTCAGCCGGTGCCCGGTGAATTATATAACGCTGTTGCCGAAGTCCTGGCCTGGGTATATAGCCTGCGCCGGTGGCGTAAAGGCTTTGGCTTGCGCCCAACAGAACCTAAAGATTTGCCGGTTCCCCCGGCGCTCGATTTTGCACAAGAGAGTAAAGAGTAATGGCTAATATCGCCACCAAATTACGTTTGCCCGGCATCAAGGAGACCCAGTGGCAGGTACTGGCCGGTCCAGTCCTGATCATGACGATCCTTGCGATGATGATCCTGCCGCTGCCAACCTTCGTGTTGGACTTGCTGTTTACCTTTAATATTGTACTGGCGATCATGATCCTTCTGGTCGCCATGTTTACCCAGAATACGCTGGAGTTTTCCGCCTTCCCGACGGTACTGCTCTTCTCAACGCTGCTTCGCCTGGCGCTAAACGTCGCCTCAACGCGCGTTATCCTGATGCACGGCCATAACGGCGCTGACGCCGCGGGCCAGGTCATCGAAGCGTTCGGCCACTTCCTGGTAGGCGGCAACTTTGCCATCGGCATTGTCGTTTTTATCATATTGATAATTATAAACTTTATGGTCATCACCAAGGGGGCCGGGCGTATTGCAGAAGTGGGCGCTCGCTTTACCCTTGACGGTATGCCCGGTAAACAAATGGCAATCGATGCCGACCTGAACGCCGGTCTGATCGGCGAGGAGGAGGCCAAACGCCGTCGAAAAGAGGTGACTCAGGAGGCAGATTTTTACGGCTCCATGGACGGTGCGAGCAAATTTGTGCGTGGCGATGCCATCGCAGGCCTGCTGATCATGGCAATAAACATTATCGGTGGCCTGATTATCGGCGTAATGCAGCATGATATGAGCCTCAGCGCAGCGGGAGAAGCCTACACGCTGTTGACCATCGGTGACGGCCTGGTTGCGCAGATCCCTGGTCTTGTGATCTCCACCGCGGCAGGTGTCGTTGTAACGCGTGTGGTCAACGAGCAGGACGTAGGCGAGCAGATGGTCGGCCAGCTGTTTACCTCGCCTCGCGTGCTTGCCCTCTCTGCGGCCGTAATTGGTTTGCTGGGGCTAATCCCAGGCATGCCCAATCTGGTCTTTTTACTCTTTACCTCCTCACTTTTAGGCATTGCATGGTGGCTGCGGGGCCAGGAAGGTAAGGCGAAAAAAACGGGCGCCGCCCCCTCCGCCCCTACCCGAGCTGAAGCTGACGTGGCGCAGGTTAATGAAGCGACATGGTCTGACGTACAGATGGAAGATGTACTGGGGCTGGAGGTTGGCTATCGACTGATCCCTATGGTCGATCATGAACAGCAGGGCCAGCTGTTAACCCGCGTACGGGGTATTCGTAAGAAGTTCGCGCAGCAGATGGGCTTTCTGCCGCCAGCAGTTCATATTCGCGATAATCTCGACCTGCCGCCGACTCACTATCGTATTCTGCTAAAAGGGGTGACGATTGGTAAAGGCGAGGTCCAGCCCGATCGCTGGATGGCGATCGATCCAGGCTGTGCTGAGGGAGAAGTGCCCGGTACGCCCTGTAAAGAACCAACCTTTGGACTTCCCGCTCTATGGATCGATGAAGTCCATCGCGAGCTGGCGCAGACGCTGGGCTATACCGTAGTCGATCCATGTTCCGTCGTCGCTACGCACCTGAACCACCTTATCAGCACCCACACGGACGAACTTTTCGGTCGCCAGGAGGCGCAGCAGCTGCTTGACCAGCTCACCAAACAGTCGCCGAAGCTGATAGAGGATTTGATCCCCGGGGTAATCAGCCTGACCACGCTGCACAAAGTACTGCAAAATCTGCTCTCCGAGCGCGTGCCGATCCGCGATATGCGGACCATCATCGACACGCTGGCTGAGTATGCCACTCCTCAGTCTGACGCTGACGAGTTGACGGCCCGCGTGCGCGCTCGCCTCTCCCGGGCGATTACGCAGCAGTGGTTCCCTGGCGACGACGATATCCAAATAATCGGCCTTGATATGTCACTTGAGCAGTTGCTGGTACAGGCAACCCAGAGCGGAAGCGCTATCGAGCCGGGAATTGCCGAGAATTTAATGAAACAGACCGAGCAGGCGTTGCAGCATCAGGAAGCGCTGGGTGCGCCGCCGGTTCTGCTGGTGAACCCGGCGCTGCGTTTGATGCTGTCCCGCTATCTTCGTCGCATCTTCCCTCAGCTTGCAGTGCTCTCCAGCCAGGAGATAAACACTCAGCGCAACGTGAGAATGACGTATCTCATTGGAGGTAAATCGTGATAAGAGCCGCCTTGCTTGTTCTGCTGCTTGCGCCACCGGCGTTTGCTGCGGACGGTTCATGGAGCAGCCATAGTTTTGGCGGCACGCTGTCGCGCGGCAAGCAGGTACTGAAAAGTCGTCCAGTTCAGCCCGCCGCCCCCCTTCCGAAAGGGGTTACGCCGACGCATCTGCTGTGGAAGATTACACCGGACGGCCCCACGCCGCCGGGCTTTCGCATTCGCGTCTGTAGCAGCCTGCGCTGTCTGATGCTCAGGGAACTGGCGGGCGAAATCCCGTTGCCAGCGGGTTTCCCGGCCGCGGGCCCCTTTCGCTTTGAGTATCAGTCGGTAGCGCGCGGCGAAATGACGCCGCCGCTGACAATACTGAAAAATGAAATCACAATAAGGTATCGCTGCAAGGGGCCATCGGCGCCTTAAGAGAGGTTCTGACAAACGGTACCGCTCTGGCGATATCCTGCCTTAAACCTCAGCACCTCATTTATCCCGCCCAGCGCCCCCTCACATGCCAGCGCCAGCGTCATCAGCATCGTCTCATCCTCCTGCGCCGATAACATCTCCATCCCTACCGGCAGCCCGATACGGCTTACGCCACAGGGCAACGTAATGGCAGGCAGGCCGCTGATGGCGGCCAGTTCCGGCGCGCAGCCTGGCGGCATCTTCGCCATACTTTCTGGTAATCGTTGTACGGTGGGATACACAAATCCGTCGATGCGCTGCACCTCCGCCACCTGGCAAAGGTTCTGCCGCAACAGGCGCTGAAAGCGACGCCCCGCCAGCCAGAGCGGGGTTTTCAGCGTGTTACTCGCCAGCATCTGACGTAGAAACGGCGCAAACTCTGGCAGGAAAGCGCCGGAGTCCACAATGCTTGTCAGTCCGGAGGGAGCGCCAGGCTGTTTGCTAAGCCAGTCGTCAATCGCCACGCGAAATTCATACAGACTGAGGCAGGTGGCCTGCCTCACCTCTTCAAGGAAGGGGAGTGAAACCTCCACCAGCGTCGCTCCGGCACGGCGCAACGTGTGCAGCGCCGACTGCCAGACCTCCAGCTGTACCTCATCCTCTCCCTGTAACGCGGTCACCACGCCAAAGCGAACGCCTTTCAGCGAACGCACAGGAAGCGCAACCGGCGGCAGGCCATGGATCACCGCATGCAGCAAGGCGGCATCCTCAACGCTATGTACCATTGGCCCAACGGTATCTTTGCTGGGCGAGAGCGGCGCCACGCCGTCCAGCTGTGAACGGCGAAAGGCAGGCCGTAGCCCCACCAGCCCGGTATAGCTACAGGGAATGCGGATAGAGCCGCCGGTATCGGTACCCAATGCGCCATCCGCCATTCCAGCCGCCACCGCCGCGGCGCATCCTCCGCTGGAACCTCCGGCGGTGAGTGTCGGGCAAAGTGGATTCGCCACATCACCCCCCAGCGAGCTACGCGAGCGCACATCGAACGCGAACTCGGACATATTGGCCCTGGCAAGAATAATCGCCCCCGCTCTGCGCAATCGCTGCACGACCCGAGCATCCGCTGTCGCGTTAAGTGAGGCCAGCGCACGGCAGCCAAGGGTGATCGGCATCGGCGCGCAGGCAATATTATCTTTGACGATCAGCGGCACGCCGTGCAGGGGGCCGATCGGCTCTCCACGCCGACGCTGCTGCTGATGCTGTTCCGCCTGAGACATGGCGTCAGGGTTAACCCCGAGGATCGCGTTGAGCGCCCGGTGCTGCTGTATGACGTCGAGACGGCGGGCAATTTCCTCCGGACAGTCGTCTGGCGGTATCAGGCGCTTCATAGTCTCAGGCTCCCCGTGCTGAAAACCGGGCAGAAGGCTGCCCGGGATACGTTTTAGTCCCGCATGCCGGTAGTAATGGCATCAATGTCCTGCGGACGCAGACGAATTTCCGCCGCCCGTCGGTGCCCCTGCATCCCCTCGGTACGGCTCTGGCGGATCGCCGGTTCTGCGATTGCCGGGATACCCTGCTCGTCAATCCACTGATGGGTACAGATTTTGACGTATGCCCCTACCCACAGACCGCCGGTATAGCGTGCCGCCGCCATCGTCGGTAACGTATGGTTGGTGCCGCAGCATTTATCGGAGAACACCACGCTGGCGTTCTGACCAATAAACAGCGAGCCATAGTTGCGGATCTTCGCTGCCGTCGCGTGCGGATCGCGGGTATGCACCTGCAAATGCTCCGTCGCCATATGGTCAGCAAACGCAATCAGCTGCGCTTCATCTTCGCAGAGCACAATCTCACCCTGCCGACGCCACGCCTCGCCCGCCGTGGCGGCCGTTGGCAGAGTCGCAAGCTGACGCTCAACCTCAGCCAGGGTACGCTCAGCGATATCCCGGCTGGTTGTCGCCAGCCCGACGCGGGTATGAATATCGTGCTCTGCCTGCGCCAGCATATCGGCGGCCAGAATGCGCGGATCGGCGCTGTCGTCGGCGATAGTGAAAATCTCGCTCGGCCCGGCGAGGGCATCAATGCCGACTCGACCAAACACCTGGCGTTTCGCTTCGTTAACGAAGGCGTTGCCTGGCCCAACGATTTTGTCCACCGACGGGATGCTCTCCGTTCCCCAGGCCATAGCCGCAATGGCCTGCGCGCCGCCAACTTTGAAAATGCGGTGCGCGCCCGCCAGATGGCAAACGGCAATCATCGCCGGATGGGCGCCCGGGGGCAGACAGGCGATAATCTGTTCACAGCCCGCCACCGTCGCAGGAACAATCGACATCACGGGTGCGGAGAGAATCGGATACCGTCCGCCCGGCACGTAGCAGCCCACCGTCTGCACCGGGATGATCCGGTGACCGAGATGCACGCCAGGCAGCGTCTCTACCTCCAGCGGCAGCATGGTCGCCAGCTGCGCCTGCGCAAAACGACGCACCTGATTAATGGCAAACTCACTGTCGCGGCGCGTCTGGGCATCCATCCCCTCCAGTGCTTCGGCAATCTCCTGCTCGCTCACCTCAAACTGCGCTGGTACGACATGATCAAACTGCTGCGAAAAGGCTCTTAGCGCCGTATCGCCCTCGGCTTTCACGCGCTCGATAATGGCGCTGACCTTCTCCGTCAGGGAACGATCGGCCTGCGCATCCTGCCCCTGCGGACGCTTAATCCAGCTCACCTGATTTAACATTTACGCGTCCTCCATCTGGCCGAGTTTGATCTGCGCCAGCAGCGCCAGATGGTCATAAACCACCCACTCATCAACAATTTTTCCGTTGACGATGTGGTAGTGCGACATGCCCATCACGAACAGTCGTTCTCCGGACGGCTTGCCGAGTTCGCCGTAACCCAGGTGATGTCCTTCGATAATCCAGCGTACGGCCACTTTGACGCCGCCTTCATCGCACGGGTTGGAACAAATATGCTGCGGCAGCCACGCGCCGTCAGGGATCATCCCCACCAGCGCCAGCGTCTGATGGGTTACCGCCGCGGTGCCGTACAGCTCTTTCATCAGCGGACCGTGCCACTGTACGTTAGGCGCATACACTTCTTTGATCTTGCCAAACATCCGGCGGTTGTAGATCTCATGCAGCCAGCGCAGGCACTGCTCCTCCGTATCGGTGTGCGCAATGGAAACATCGCACTCCATCTCCGGCGGATATTGCCCCAGCATGCGGCCGTTTTCGCCGATGTCCATCACGCGGAAGCCTTTATCGAACTGCTCCTTTGCCATATTAAATGCGATTTGATCGGTATTCAGGCCAAGCTGTTTCATCAGTGACATATTGTCGCTGACCACCCACTCCCGATAAATTTTATTCTCGTGGATCATGCAATCCGCCACGGTACGCGTCACAAACGTACGGTTCGTCGGTTTGCCTAAATGGCTGTACTGGGTATGCCGCCCGCTTCCCGTCACCAGGTGAGAGGTATAAAAACCGTCAACATCATTTCCGTTCCAGATAACCTGAGTTGCCATTCCGCGCCGTTCCGGGAAGGCAATTAAGCGTTGCAGCGTATCCTGCACCACCTGTTCGCGGTTATAGAGTGTCCCCAGCGCGTTATACAGCACGCAGTTATGGGTATAGTGAGAATAAATTAAGCCGACATCGCGCTCGTCCCATATTTTATGGGTGCAGCGAACGATATAATCGACAATATCGGTATAGCAGTCATCAAAGCCGCGTAATGATTGCACGCGCGGTCTTTTTTCCGGTACCAGATCGACAAAATCACGACGCTCCACCTGTAATACAGGTTCCTCTTTCAGCGATTTCACGCTGCTTTTTTCGGGTACGGCTGGTGCTTTATTTGTTGCTTCGGTGGAAGACATATAAACTCCTGCTCTGTTTTCAGACAATAAGAACCCGCACCCGTAAGTGAGGGTGAATTAAACACGGTTATTTTTTGCAGCCGGAATAAGGGGGCTGCCGCCCCATTAATTAAATATTTGCGACCAAATCGCTAATTCATCGATCCCCAGATATTCACGGAAAATTAAACCATCACGTAATTCAAGCTGGCTGATACCGGTAATTGATATGGGTTTACGGGTCGGCGCACCAAATTTGCCGTAACCGTCATGCCAGGTTAACAACGACCAGCGCAATGAAAGTCGAATCGGCTCATTAGGATCTTTACGCACAATCAGGTGATGAAGCTGCGTTTCGCTGTCGGCAAATGAAGCGCGATAACCGGAAAGCTGTGCGCCAATTTCCTGTTCGCCGGTGCAGAGGCAGTGCCCCGGCGCGTACAGCGTCGCCGCCGGGTGATAGAGACCGGGCACCACGCCGCTGTTACCGCCCGCCCACATCGTTAAGTAGCGCTCAACGACCCCGGCCAGCGCCCCTTCCACGTCGTCGCCCTCAGGCCCACCCGCCCAGCGGGCGTCCAGCGTCTCAGCAGATACAGATTCCAGCCCAAGCTGCTGGCGCATGGTCGCCAGGTTAAAAGCAAAGTCGCGGACATCCAGCCCCAGTTGCGCCACAATCGCGGCACGATCCTGAAGCAGCCACTCCTGGCGTACGGCACCATCAACACAGATGCGATCGGCCCAGGTGCGGACCCAGACATTTTTCCCGGTCGGCGGGCCAAAAAATCCCTCCCCCTGGTGCTGAATGCGGGCTACGGTACGCTGCGCCGCATAGTACTCGTCCCCCGGGTTCTGGCTGCACAGAATATCCTCCGTCAGCACCGCTCGCTGCGGGAAGCTGTGCATCGCCTCAAGCGTCAGGCGCATAAACTGGGAAAGCTCATGCAGCTGTTTTTCGGGGGTAGTGAAAACCACCGGCGTGGCGTAAAAATCCGCCAGCTGGCCGATATCTTTCTGCTCCCACACCACGTGCGTCAGCGTCAAAATGAACTGCTGGATAGAGTCGAATTGAGGGCTGAAGCCCCGTAATCTGGTCATGTGCGCTCCTTAGACTGGAATAGCGTTAAACCATTGGTTTCGATAACGCCGCTGCGTGGGCGACGCGCCGAGTGGCGTATCACCAGCGTACCGGGCACCGTAATCTGTTCAGGCTCTATGGTTCCGCTGTCAATTTGCTTCATTAACAGTTCCACCGTGGCATCCACCATCGCGCCGACCGGCTGCGACGCCGAGGTCAACGCATAAGAGGGCCAGCCGGAAGGGCCGATGTCGTCATAGCCGACAACGGAGACCTCCTCCGGAATGCGCAAACCAAACTCATAGCGCGCCACATCCATTACCGTGACGGCCATATGATCGTTGGCGACAAAGACCGCATCCGGCGCTGGCGACGTCGAAAACAGGGTATAGGCTGCCCGGGTGGTTTGCTGAGCGTCGTAATTCCCGTGCACCACCCGGACATCGGTGATGCCATGTTCTTCCAGCGTGGAAATGAACCCGCGCTGGCGGGCGATATTGACCGGGGAATCGGCCACGCCGCCCACGTAGGCAAAACGCTTGTGCTCCCCCGCCAGCAGAAACTCGGCAATCTGCCGCGCGGCCGCTTCGTTATTACTGTTGACGCTGGAGGCCATGCCACTCTCTTCGCTGCGGTTAAACAGCACTACCGGGATCCCGGCGGCAAGGCACTCCTCGGATAACTCCAGCGACAGCGTCACCGAGGCCAGCACAATGCCATCCACCCGGTACTGCATAATCTGGTCAAAAATACGGTCTACGTTACCTTCCCGATCGCCAACGAACAGCAGCAGGTGATAGTTCAGCGTATCCAGCTTTTGCGCCAGCGCCTCCAGCACCTGCGAGTAAAAGGGGTTATCAAAGTAAGAAATGACGACACCGATAATGCGCGAACGAGCCGTGTTGAGCGAACGGGCGATCGCATTCGGGCGATAGCCCAGCTCGCGCGCTGCCTTCAGCACTTTTTCACGCGTTGCCGGTGAAATGCTGGCCCCCGGCGTGAACGTTCGCGACACCGCAGATTGCGATACCCCCGCCAGCTGAGCGACCTGTTGGGATGTGACTGCTGCAAAAGTCTTACGTTTCATTACCCCTGATTCCTTATCAACGTCCTGCCCATTTGCGCGTGCTTCAAACGCCTCAGCAAGTGGGTGTTTTTTATACTTACACCACCTTTGCATGCGTATGCAACACAAAAAATTAAAATTCTCACAACAAGATCGAGATCACTTTACAAATGTGAAACCTTTTCGTAACTTCAAATCTTGAATACGTATGCAAAGAGTTTTCATACCGTCAATGGTACCGGAGAGAACAGGAGTCGCCCAAAGGATTGAACCGGTAAACGTCGTCCCTGACTGGTTATAACCCATTAATTCTTAAGAGGTTCAAAACCATGTTTCAAGCACTGTTACGCCGTCGGGAAGCCCGGCTCTTTTTCATCATCAGCATCCTGTTCTTTATCTGCATTCATAGCATTGATGCATTCCTGGCCCCCATGATGATCAACCAGGGCATTGAGCCACAGATCATGGGCATCATCATGGGCGCGTCCGGTCTGGCAACCCTTCTGATACGCTTCCCGTTAGGCATTATTTCCGACGTGGTTAAAAGCCGCAGGATCTTCATCCAGATTGGCCTGCTGCTGCCAATTATCGCCTGGCCGATTGCCTGGCTTGAACCCAACGCCATTACGCTGTATCTGGCGAAAGCGGCAGACGGTGTCACGGCGGCGACCTGGGTGCTGTACAACATCCTGTTCATGCGTTACTTCGGTCGCAACGAAGCGCCTGCCGCCGTCGCGCTGCTGGCGCTGGCAGGGCCCATCGGCGTGTTTCTCGGTAACTGTATTGGCGCGGTGCTGATTCACTATTTCGCCAATAACATCGCCTTTTTTGTCTCCTGCATCTCCGCCCTGGTGGCGTTATTCCTGACGACCCGCATTCAGGACGTGCACGACCCGGTTCAGGCCCCCACGCTTAAAGCCTGCATTACCGGCGCGCGCCAGCAGCTGGCCGACCGTTCCGTCTGGCTGATTGGCATCCTGGCGACCGTCGTCATTCTGGTGCCCTTCGCCACCCGCGACACGCTGACGCCGGTCTATGCCGAGCAGCTTGGCGCCCGGGCGGGGATCCTCGCGCTGCTGGGTAACATTCACCTTCTTTTTTACGGGCTGGCCATCGCCCTGTGCAGCTCGGTGTTTTATCAGCGCCTTGGGCTGGTAAAAACCGCCGTGCTCGGCATCGTTTTACAGGTGATTTCCACTTTCGGCATTCCCTTTACCAGCAATATCTATGTGATTTACCTGTGGCAGGCGCTGGCGGGGTTCTCGTTCGGTATGGCCTTTGCCGCATTCATGTCGCTCAGCGTAGTGAATACCTCGTCTGATGAACAATCCACGCGAATGGGACTATTCCAGACCATTTATTCCTGCGGCATGTTTGTCGGGCCGGTAATGATGGGAGTAATGATGCAACATATTAACCTGTCGTCCGGTTATATATTGATTGCCGCCCTTTCCGTTGTGGCCGCTATTGCCACGCCGCTGTCCGCTCGATGGGTATATGCCCGTAAAACGCAAACCTCAGCCCAATTATTAAAAAACGGTGCGTACGCTGCCGCGCCGGATCAATAACTCTTTCTGAAGTAAACCCCCTTTCCCGGCTCGCCGGGAGGATAACTGACATCTGAAAAAGGTAAGGAGAAGCGAGTGTCCTGGAAATTAAAAACCGGTAAATCTACCGAAGAGCGCCAGCAAGCCAACCAGCAAATAAGAGAAACGGTTGAACAAATACTTGCGGATATTGAAAAACGCGGAAATAAAGCCATTCGCGAATTATCCATTAAATTCGATCGTTATGACCGTCAGGATTATCGTCTGACGTCCGCGGAGATTGACCGCTGCATAAAACAGTTAAGCCGCCAGGATATTCAGGATATTGAATTTGCCCAACAGCAGGTGGCGAATTTTGCCCGCGCGCAGAAAGAATGTCTGCGGGACCTGGAAATTGAAACGCGTCCCGGGGTGATCCTCGGACATAAAAATATTCCGATTAACGCCGTAGGATGTTACGTGCCTGGCGGAAAATATCCCCTGCTCGCCTCCGCGCACATGTCGATCATCACTGCCAGCGTGGCGGGGTGTTCAAGAATCATCAGCTGTGCCCCGCCGTTTAACGGTCAGCCCGCCCCGGCGATTGTCGCGGCGCAAAAAATGGCTGGCGCAACGGAAATCTATGCCCTTGGCGGCATTCAGGCGATAGGCGCCATGGCGCTGGGCACGGACTCGCTGGCACCGGTCGACATGCTGGTCGGGCCCGGTAACGCCTTCGTCGCGGAGGCCAAACGCCAGCTGTTCGGCCGGGTAGGTATCGATCTGTTTGCCGGTCCGACGGAAACGCTGGTGATTGCCGATGACACTGTTGACGCGGAAATGTGCGCCACGGACCTGCTGGGCCAGGCCGAACACGGCGTCACCACCCCTGCCATCCTGCTGACGAACTCGCTTCAACTTGCCAAAGAGACGCTCAGCGAAGTGGAACGGCTGCTGGAAAAGCTCCCTACCGCCGACATTGCCCGCCAGTCGTGGCAGGACTACGGGGAAATCATCGTCTGCGACAGCCACGAAGAGATGCTGCTGGAGGCAGATCGTATCGCTTCCGAACATGTTCAGGTGATGACCGACCGGGACGACTGGTTCCTGGCTAACCTGACCAATTACGGCGCGCTGTTCCTTGGACCGCGTACTAACGTGGCCTACGGCGATAAGGTGATCGGCACCAACCACACCCTGCCCACGCAGAAAGCCGCACGTTATACCGGCGGCCTGTGGGTGGGGAAGTTCATGAAAACCTGCACCTTCCAGAAAGTCCTCAGCGACGAAGCCACTGCCGAAATCGGCAGCTATTGTTCCCGTCTGTCGCTGCTGGAAGGGTTCGCCGGACATGCCGAGCAGGCCAATATTCGCGTGCGCCGTTATGGCCAGACGGAAGTTCCCTACGCCACACCGGCCCCGGTCAGGGAAAAGGTGTAAGCCATGACGCTTTTGCAAACGCCCTCTTTCACCCTGCACGGCAAACGCGCGCTGGTGACCGGCGGGTCAAGAGGGATTGGCTTCGCCGCCGCCGTCGCCCTCGCACAGGCGGGAGCAGAGGTATGGATCGCCGCCCGGGGCCGCGAGGCGCTGGCGCATGCCACAGGTCTGGCAGCGGAACACAGTCTCGCATTTCACCCGCTGGAACTGGATATTACCGACACTCAGGAGGTGGCGCGTGTGCTGGCGACGTTGCCCACGCCCGACATTCTGGTGAACAGTGCCGGGCTGGCCCGCCACCAGCCGTTTCTTGAGGTGAACGAGGAAAATTTCGATGCGGTGATGGCGCTTAACCTGCGCGCCACCTTTTTTATCAGCCAGCATGTGGCGCGCAGAATGCGGGCGGACGGTAAGGGGGGATCGATTATTCACATCTCATCGCAAATGGGACACGTTGGTGGCCCCGAGCGTAGCGTGTACTGTGCCTCCAAATTCGCGCTTGAAGGGTTAACCCGAACGATGGCGCTGGAGCTGGGCGATGCGGGGATCCGTGTCAATACGCTGTGCCCGACCTTCATTGAAACCGACCTGACGCGTTCGTCGCTCGCCGACCCGGCATTTCGCCGCTATGTGCTGGACAACATCAAACTGCGCCGGCCAGGCAGGCTGGAGGACATTATGGGGCCGGTAGTGTTCCTCGCCTCTGAGGCCGCCGGGCTGATCACCGGCAGCGCCCTGATGGTTGACGGCGGCTGGACGGCTACGTGAGGGATGCAATGGAATATCCGCTTCTGGACAATACCGATCTGCCGCTGGTGCTGCTTGGCGGCACGCTCTGTAACGCCCGGCTCTGGCAGCCCGTCATTGAACGGCTGAACGTCTCAGCGGTGCTGTGCATCACGCTGACGGGCGCAGAGTCCGCGCCGCAGGCGTCACGGCGGTTGTTAAAGGTTCTGCCACCGCGCTTTCTGCTGGCGGGCTTTTCGCTCGGCGCGATTGTCGCGCTGCAAATGGCCGCCGACGCGCCAGAAAGAGTGAACGGGCTGACGCTGATTTCCGTTAATCCGTTGCCCGTTGCGCCAGACACCCTTGCTTCACGCCGGGAAGCGGTACACACCGCACAGGCGCGGGGCCTGGCCGACTGGCTGGTCTCGTCGCTGTGGCAGAGCTATGTCGCCCCGTCACGTCTGTCCGATCGGATCCTGCAAGAGACTATTTGCCGAATGGCGCAAGAGTGCGGCATTGAGACCTTTGCGGAGCAAACGGAAATGGCCATTCACCGGCAGGACAACCGGGCTGCGTTTAACGCCCTCTCCTGCCCCACATTACTTCTAAACGGCGCGCAGGACGTTATCTGCACGCCCCATCATCATCAGCTACTGGCAGCAGGCAACGCGAACGTGACCAGGCATACGGTGGAGGCTGGCGGGCATTTTATTCCGCTGGAAACCCCGGATGAGATCGCGCCGCTGCTGCGTCAGTGGATAACGGAGTGCATACAGTGCGCAAAAACAGTTTAAAGACCGCATTTCTGGAAAATACCCCGATCGTTAACGGCTGGCTGGCGATCCCGTCCGGGTATAGCGCGGAAATTATGGGCCATCAGGGTTACGACGCCGTCACCGTCGATTTGCAGCACGGCATGATTGATTTTGCCAGCGCGTTGTCGATGCTACAGGCGCTATCGAGCACGCCTGCCGTGCCGCTGGTGAGGGTGGCAGATAACGATCCGGCGCAAATCATGCGCGTATTAGACGCCGGCGCGTATGGCGTAATCTGTCCGATGATCTCCAGCGCGGAACAGGCTCGCCGTTTTGTCGCTGCCTGTCGCTATCCACCGCTGGGTGTTCGCTCCTTTGGTCCGGCCAGAGGTCTACTCTACGGCGGCAGTGATTATCCACAGCACGCTAACGACGAGATCCTGACGCTGGCAATGATCGAAACCCGCGAAGGGCTGGCGGATCTTGACGCCATCCTTGATACCGAAGGACTAGACGGTGTGTTTATTGGCCCCAACGATCTCTCGCTGACGCTGACCGGCAGCGCCAGCGCCGAATCCCAACATCCCGAAATGCTTGCTGCTATTGAGCGGGTGATTCACTGCTGCCGCCAGCAGCAGAAGATTGCCGGTATTTTCTGCACTTCCGGCGCGGCCGCCGCAGCGCGTATTGCGCAGGGTTTCCAGTTTGTTACCCCTGCAAACGACGTTATGCAGCTGGGTCGCGCCTCACGTGAAGCAATTGCCCTCGCCCGCGGCAACGCCATCCCTACCACCGGTGCATCCGGGTATTAAAAGGAGAAATGATGAAAACTATCCATCTTAGCCAGAGCCAGGCACGAACACGGTTAATCGCCCCCGACGATATGGTTTCCTGCAATCTTGCTTTTATTGATTGCAAGCTGCCCGGTTCGCATCTCAAACAAAACTATTCCTTCATCGGCCCGGGTGTAACTCAGTCCAGCGAGCAGATTGTTAATATCCCCGAGCCGCACGGCTTTAACATTGGCGCGGCGGCTATGCCGAAAGGGGTAACCAATAACCTGCATCTGCATTTCACCGCAGAAGTGTTCCTGATCCATGAAGGGACATGGCGTTTTCGCTGGGGCGCCAACGGCGAGCATGAAGCGGAATTTAACGCGCCCACCATCCTCTCAATACCGACCTGGATCTTCCGCGGTTTCACCAACGTCAGTAAAGAAGATACCTGCGGCATGGTATTTACCGTGCTCGGCGGGGACAACACGGGCGGCATCATCTGGCACCCGTCAGTGCTGGCGGCCGCCAGCGAGTACGGTATGTATCTCAGCAAGGATAATATGCTGATTGCGCAGGAGGCAGGTGAACCAACGCCCGATCCCGCCACGCTGCTGACGCCGCTGTCAGAGCAATATATTGCCGGTCTGCGTGACTACAGCGTTGAGGAGATGCGCCAGCGTGCGGTAACCGGCGATGATCGCTGCTGGTCAGCGCAGGGACTGCTGGACTCGGTGCTGCCGGGACACGGCGGCGAAATTGCGCCGGTTATCGGTTTCGGCATTTCACAGGATCGGGATTCCGCTCCCGCTATCCTGAGCCCGCACGGTTTTTCCGTCGAATGGCTGCGGCTTGCTGACGACCACATTGTCGGTCGCCATCTCTGCCCGGATATTCAGGTGATCATGGTCTTTAAAGGCCAGCTGGAGGTGACCTGGAACGAGGCGGGTAAGGAAGTCAGCATTATCGCCCCGGAACGTTCGGTGATCTCCATTCCGGCAAACAGCTGGCGCCGCTACCGCGCGGTTGATGGCAATGTGGAGTTTATTCTGACGACCCGGGGCGATCAGCGTAAGCGCCTGTACTGGGACGAAGCGATCCTGCACCAGGCGAGAGAACACAATCGCTGTCTCGATCCTGATGGCTACGTGGCGGATGCCGACATCCTGCCAGCCACGGCCCGTCGGGCCGGAGAAAAAGTAGAAAAAGTGCCAGCAGCTAACTGATTTTTACGGCAAAGTGGCGCAAAATAGGGGGGCAGGGATCGCCTGCACCATCATCAATAATGATGCACATAAAACGGATTGCATGATAAACATGGATGGAAAATCAAATGTACAGACCCATAGTCGTTATCCTCTTTATTCTTCTGACGCTCGCCGCACTGATTGAAATGGGGATTATCTCTTTCGGCTAAACCTCCCCCCTCAGAAAGGCCACATTTGCGGCCTTTTTATTTATGAAATATGTGAAGTCGACAGTTTATTTTTATGCGTAGCAGAATCCAAACCCAAACCGAAAATATATTTCATTAATGCAATTCTTTGAAATATATCATACAGCAGATGATTCACCCTAACTTAAATCATTATTAAGCAGTCATTAATATTCGCTGTAATTATAAATAAAGCCTATGTATTCAGTATTATCCCCCTCTCATTTCTTCCACTACCTAATCCCGACCGCCTGTACGCCAACGCCTCTGTGGCGCGGCCCGCATAGCCAACAAAATATATTCGCGCTATCAATTAATTTTCTCTGCAATCACAGTGCAGGGTTTACAGACACTTAATTTGCACATTCAGATATTTATAGCTATATCATTTTTACAGCAAAACAAATAATACCTGCACAAATAATAAGGTTTATAAATTACGAAAATATAAATAAATAACAGTTACTCATGTAAATAATTAGCTTCGCCCTGATGTTGCCACGTTGATTGCTGGCGGGTCTCGGTCGCTCTAAAGAAAGCAACGGTAAATACTGTTTTATTCACAGTATTTTCGCCGGGAGCGCCCTCATCCCTCCAGAAAATATGGCCACGTCTGACACGCCGTAAACAATAACTCTGCTGGAGTAATAACTGTATGAGCCAAATATCTGTTATATCGAAACTAACTGGCGTGGAAACGACCACGGAGGGAACACAGGTAACACTCGGCCATTCGTCTATTGTTAAACTTAACGTGGATCGCGCCGATATCTCAGGTTACTCCCGCAGCGGAAACGATCTGGTGATTACCCTCCACTCGGGCGAAGTGATTACCCTCAAGAATTTCTACGGCACCGACGCGCAGGGCGTGAGCCAGCTGGTGCTTGAGGAGAGCGACGGTGCGCTGTGGTGGATTGAAGATCCAACCGGTGCCGCCACCTATGAATCCATCGCCTCCACGGACGCCCTACTGGCGGCGTCAGGGAGTGATACCGGCGGCGCCGCAGCGTGGCCCTGGGTGCTGGGTGGCCTGGCCGTCGCAGGTGGGATTGCCATTGCGGCGGGAACCGGCGGTGGAGGTGGCGGGGATGACGATAACAACAGTCCGAATCCCGGCAATCCGGGAAATCCTTCCGAGCCAGATACCACGCCTCCGGATGCCCCCACCAATCTACAGGTCTCACCTGACGGCAAAACCGTTACCGGTACCGCTGAGCCGGGCAGCACGATTACCCTGAAAGATGCCGATGGCAACACCATCGGAACGGGCAAAGCGGGCAGCGACGGGAAATTTACGATTGATCTCGGTACGCCACTCACCAACGGGGAACAGATCACCGCCACCGCCACCGATCCGTCCGGCAATACCAGCCAGGGCGGTCAGGTTACGGCACCGGATTTAACCGCGCCGGATGCACCCGAGATTGTCACCGTCAATGATAACGTGGGCGCCGAAACAGGCCCGCTGAGCAACGGACAACGCACGGACGATGCGCGTCCGACGTTCAGCGGCATCAGTGAAGCCGGCACCGTCATTACCTTCTATGACAACGGGAAACCGATTGGCACCGCCACAGCCGATGCCACCGGGAAATGGAGCTTTACCCCGTCGACCAACCTGTCTGAAGGCAACCACGCCATTACCACCACCGCGACCGATGCCGCAGGCAATACCAGCCCGGCATCCACGGCGGTAACCTTCGTGGTCGATACCGTCGCGCCTGGCGCGCCAGCGATCGTCAGCATCACCGATGATGTTGCGCCTGGCACCGGCACGCTCGGGAGTGGAAGCAGCACCAACGACCCGCGGCCACAGCTCACCGGCACGGCGGAAGCGGGCTCGACGGTCACCATCTATGATAACGGCATTGCCATTGGCACAGCGGTTGTGGGCAGTAACGGAAGCTGGAGCTTTACGCCGTCGGTGAACCTGAGCGAAGGCAGCCACCAGCTTACCGTGCGCGCCACCGACGTCGCCGGTAACACCGGCCTGGCCTCGCCGGTCTTTACCGTCACGGTAGATGTCACCGCGCCGCAAACGCCTTCCGGATTTATCATTAACGACGACACGGGCGTACTGAAAGGGGCGATCGGTGCCGGGCAGTTTACCGATGCCTCAGAGCCGCGCCTGACGGGCAGAGGCGAACCGGGCAGCACGATCACGGTTTACGATAACGGCGTTGTTATCGGCACCACCACCGTTCTGCCGAACGGTACCTGGAGCATCACGCCGACGAATCCACTGGCAGAAGGCGCACACTCGATTACCCTGCGGGAAACTGATGCGGCAGGCAACCAGAGCGGTCTGTCTCAGCCGATCAACTTTACCGTCGATCTTACGCCACCGCTGGCGCCGGAAAACGTGGTGATCTCTGCCGACGGCACCACCGTAACCGGTACAGCCGAGCCGGGCAGTACCGTCACCATTCGTGAAAATGGCGTGAAGGTCGGGGAAGCGGTCGCCGTCGATCAGGGGAATTTCAGCGTAGATCTGATCCCGCCGAAAGCCAACGGCGAAGCCCTGACCGCCGATGCCACTGATACCGCCGGAAACACCGGTCCGACCGCGCCGTTTGACGCGCCGGACATCACCGCGGCACAAACCCCGGTCATCACGGGCGTGGTGGATGATGCCCCCGGCGTCACCGGTCCTGTCAGCCAGAACGGTCTCACCAACGACAGCACGCCAACCATCAACGGAACGGGCGAGCCTGGCACCACCATCACCCTCTACAGCGGTACTACCGAAATTGGCACCGCAGTCGTGTCGGCGAACGGTCAGTGGTCCATCACGCTGGAAACCGCGCTACCGGACGGCGGGCACGTACTGACGGCGACGGCGGTTGACGCCAACAATAACCTCAGCGGGACATCGAACACCTGGAGCATCACGGTGGATACCGCCGCCCCGGGCGCGCCGGCCATTACGCAGGTCATTGATGACGTACCGGGCCGCACGGGTGCGCTCGACACCAATGAAACCACCAACGACACGCTCCCGACGCTGAACGGTACCGGCGAGCCGGGCTCCACCGTGACGATCCGTCTGGACGGACAGGATATTGGTACTGCCGTTGTCAACAGCGGTGGCGCATGGACCTTCACGCCTACTACCCCATTAGTGAACGGGCAGCATACGTTCACCGTCGTCGCGAGCGATGCGGCCGGTAACGCCAGCGCACCATCAGCCGGCTTTACCTTTACCGTCGATACGACTCCGCCACCGGCGGCCACCATTGACACCGTTTCCGATAACGTGGGGCCCGTGCAGCTTCCGCTTAACAGCGGGGACACCACCGACGACACGCTGCCGCAGTTGCAGGGAACCGCACCGGACGGCACCACCATCACGATCTATGACGGAACCACCCTGCTCGGCACGGCGGTGCTCGACGGCAGCGGTGGCTGGAGCTTTACGCCAACCACGCCGCTGACGGACGGCTCGCACTCGCTGACGGTCCACGCAACGGATGAGGCGGGTAACACCACCATTTCGCCGCCGTTTGAACTGGCGATCGACACCACCGCGCCTGCAACGCCGGATATTCCTGAGATCACCGTCAACCCGGACGGCGGCACGCCGGGGACGGCCCTGAATCCTGGGGAGACCACCCGGGATACCACGCCAACCCTGAGCGGCTCGGGCACGCCGGGCGATACCGTCAACATTTACGATGGCGCCACCAAAATTGGTGAAGCCGAGATCGATGGCGACGGTAACTGGAGCTGGACACCCACCACTCCGCTGCCTGACGGCACCTACGATCTCTCCCTGACGGTGACCAACCAGGACAGCGCCGGGAACGAAAGCGCCCCGTCCACGCCGGTGACCATTACCATTGATACCGACGCGCCTGCCCAGCCGGGAACCCCAACGGTGACAGACAGCGTAAGCCAGATCACCGGCCCCGTGCTGGATGGCGAATCCACCAACGATCCGCGTCCGGTCCTGAGCGGCACCGGTACGCCGAATGACGTCATTACCATCTATGACCAGGTGGGTACAGGCGAGCCGCAGGCCGTGGGCAGCGTTACGGTGGACGGTAACGGTAACTGGAGCTGGCGTCCTGAGGACAACATTGGCGAAGGGACGCACGAATACACGGCGACCGCCACCGATGAAGCCGGGAACGAATCTGTGCCATCAGCCGGTATCACGATAACGGTCGATACCCTCGCCCCGGACACCCCTGTTATCAGCGACATCGCCGGCGCGCAGAACGGCGGGTCCACTAACGACACCACACCGACCCTGAGCGGAACCGGCACCACCGGCGAGACGGTGATCATCTACAACAACGGCGTGGAAGTGGATCGCGTTGAAGTCGTCAATGGCGGATGGTCCTATACCCTGCCGACGCAGACCGACGGCCCGCTGAATATCACCGTCGCCGCGGTGGACGATGCCGGTAACGTTAGCCCGGTAAGCCCGGTCTTTACGGTGGAGGTTGATACGCAGGCGCCAACCGTGCCGCAAATTGACGCCGTCTCTGACAGCCAGCTGACCAACAGCGTGCTTTACACCCGCGACGGTACGCCAACCCTCACCGGGATTGGCGAGCCGGGTTCGAGCGTCACCGTTTCTGTTGATGGTGTCGCCTCGCCGGTGGTCGTGGAGGTTCAGCCGAACGGGACATGGTCCTGGACCGCCGACCCTGCGCTTACCGAGGGGCCGCATACCTTCTCAGTGGCCGCGAGTGACGCGGCGGGGAATACCTCCGCCAGCTCCGGCGATCTCAGCGTGACGGTGGATACCCTGCCGCCTGCAACGCCAACGAATATCACCATTGCCGCGGAGGGCACCCCGCTGACCGGGACGGCAGATGACGGAACCACGGTGACGGTTCGTGACGCCAACGGCAATGTCATTGGGACCGGGGTCGCGACGGAAGGCACCTTCTCCATTGCCCTCTCCCCGGCCCAGTTGGATGCCGCGACGCTGACGCTCACCGCCACGGACCCCGCAGGCAATGCCAGCCCGTCAACCACCTTTGACGTGCCGGACTCTCCGCTCGAGCTGCCTGCGGTACCGGTGATTACGGCGATCAACGATGACGTCGATCCCGTCACGGGTGATGTGAAAGATAAAACCACCAATGACGTCACGCCTACCCTTACCGGCACCGCCGATCCGGGCAGCGTGATCGCCATTTATCAGGATGGATCGCTGCTTCCGGTGACCACTGTCGTTGCGGATACCAACGGCAACTGGAGCTACACGCCGCTGTTGCCGCTGACGGAAGGGCCACACACCTTTGCCGTGACCGCCACGAATACCACCACCGGCGAGACCAGCGGACAGTCGCCGATCGCGACCGTGACCGTCGACCTTACCGCACCGACAGCGCCAGCCATCGGTGCGGTGACTGATGACGTAGGTCCGATCACCGGCCCAATCGCCGACGGGCAGAGTACCAATGACAACCGTCCTACCCTGACCGGGACAGGCACGGCCGGGGACACTATTACGGTGTACGATGACGGCGACCCGCTGGGCACCGTTGTTGTCGGTCCGACCGGCACCTGGAGCTACACGCCGCCTGCGCTGGACGACGGCAGCCACACCCTGACCGTGACCGCCACCGACCCGGCAGGCAATGAGAGCACCCCGTCGGCCGGGATCACCATTGTGGTCGACACCGTCTCCACCACGCCGGTGATTACCAGCGTGACGGATAACGCAGGCAATGCGGCAACGCCTGTCCCAAGCGGCGATCCAACCAACGACACCACGCCAACCCTGACCGGTACCGCCGAGCCGAACAGCGTCGTCGCCATTTTTGATGGCGCCACGCAGATTGGTACGGTGTCGGCAGACGGTACCGGCGCCTGGGCATTTACCCCTGAAACCGCCCTCGGGGAAGGAACGCATGACTTTACGGTCAGAGCGACGGATCCGCAGGGCAACGTCAGCCAGCCGTCCGGCGTCTGGAGCATCAATATCGATCTGACGGCGCCACAGGTGCCGACGATCGATACGGTCAGCGACAACGCTCCGGGTGGCGTAACCGGCCCGCTTACCGCCGGGCAGGTCACCAATGACACCACACCAACCCTGAGCGGCACCGGCCAGGCGGGTACCACCATTCACGTTCTGAATAACGGCGTGGAGATTGGTACCACTACGGTCGACGGCAACGGTAACTGGACCTTTACGCCGGATCCGGTTCTGACGGACGGGACGTATAACCTGCGCGTCAACGCCAGCGATGATGTCGGAAACGTCTCCGCCAACTCGCCAGTATTCGCCTTTACGGTGGATACCACTGGCCCTGCGGCCCCGGTGGTTACCACGGTGATAGACGATGTCAGCCCGGGAACGGGAATCATCGCCAGCAACGGTTCCACCAACGACACCCGTCCAACCTTCAACGGTACGGGGGAAGTGGGCGCAACGGTGCACGTTATTGTCGATGATGTGGAAATCGGCACGGCGGTCGTCAACGCCCAGGGTAACTGGACCTTCACGCCGACCACCGCGCTGGGTGAAGGGCCGCATACCATTACCTTCAACGCCACCGATGCCGCAGGCAATACCGGGGTCACCTCGCCACCGTTCAACCTGACGGTGGATACGTCGGTGCCCGACGCACCGGTCTTTACCCCTGCCACCGACAATGCCGGTCCCGTGCTGGGCCCGGTCGCCTCGGGACAAAGCACAGACGACACCACGCCAACGCTGAACGGCACCGCGGCAGCCAACGCGACCATCACCATCTATGAGAATGGTCAGCAGGTGGGCACCGCCGTGGCGGATGCCAACGGCGTATGGAGCTTCACCACCGGCACGCTGGCAAACGGCAGCCACACCTGGACCGCCACGGCAACCGATGCCGCGGGCAACGTCAGCCCTGCCTCACCAGGCTTTACGCTGGTTGTGGATACGACTGCGCCTGCCGCGCCGGTTATCACCCAGGCGATTGACGATGTTGGCACCATCACCGGGGCGATTGGCTCCGGCCAGACCACGAACGATCCTCTCCCGCGCCTGGTGGGGACCAGCGAGCCGCTGGCCACCGTGAATATCTACGAAGGCACTACGCTGGTGGGCACCGGTACTGCCGATGCTAACGGCAACTGGACCGTGGATATCACCGTGCCGCTGGGCACCGGGTCACACACCTTTACCGCAGAAGCAACGGATCAGGCGGGGAACACCGGCGCGCCGTCCGCCGACTTCAGCCTGACCATTGACACTACGCCGCCAGCGCTACCGGTGCTGACCAGCATCACCGACGACGTCGGTAATGCTGCGACGCCTGTCGCCAACGGCGGGTTAACCAACGATGCACGTCCAACGCTCACCGGTACGGCAGAAGCCGGCGCGACGGTAACCATCTATGACAATGGGGTACAGATTGGCACCGCGGTCGCCACCGGCGGCGCGTGGAGCTTTACGCCGTCCACCCCGCTGGCTGACGGGCCGCATAATCTGACCTTCTCCGCCACCGACGCCGTGGGCAACGCCAGCGCGCAGACCGGGGGTTACACCATCAATGTGGATGCCACCGCCCCTGTCGCACCGGCAATCACCTCGATTGTGGATGATGTGGGAACCGTCACCGGCCCTGTCACCGGCACCAACCCAACCAACGACACCCGTCCGACCTTAAACGGTACGGCGGAAGCCAATGCCACCGTACGTATTTACGACGGCACAACGCTGGTGGGAACCGTCACTGCCGATGCCAACGGCAACTGGACGCTGCCGCAAACCAGCACCACGCTGACCGAAGGCGCGCATAACTTCACCGCCACCGCCACCGATGCCGCGGGCAATACCAGCGCGCCATCGCCGATTATCACGATCAACGTTGACCTGACGCCGCCAGCAGCCCCAACCGGGCTGGCGGTGATCACCAACGGGACGCAGGTTACCGGTACGGCGGAAGCAGGAAGTACCGTCACCATTACCAGCAGCACCGGAACCGTGCTTGGTACCGCCGTCGCGGACGGCAGCGGAAACTTCAGCGCCACCCTCACCCCTCCACAGACCGGCGGGGAGTCACTGATTGTCTTTGCTACCGATAAGGCCGGTAACGCAGGTATCACCACCTCCGTGATTGCTCCGATCACCACGATCCCGAACGCGCCGGTTATCGCTAACATCGACGATAACGTCGGCACGGTGACGGGCAACCTGACCAACGGGAAAACCACCGATGACACCACGCCAACCCTGAGCGGCACGGCGCAGCCAAACGCGACTATCACCCTCTATAACAACGGGGTGCTGATGGGCACGGTCACCGCAAATGCCAGCGGCAACTGGAGCTTCACCACGCCGGTGCTGAGCGAAGGGCCGCATGCCTTCACCGCCACGGCGAGCAACGGCTCGGGCACCAGCCCGATTTCCACCTCGACCACCGTCATTGTCGATCTCACTGCGCCAACGGCCCCGACCGGGACCTTCAACGCAGACGGCAGCGTACTGACCGGTAGCGCCGAAGCGGGCAGTACCGTCACCATCCGTCTGGCGGATAACTCAACGGTCACCGCCACGGCAGACAGCAACGGCTCCTGGAGCTACACCTTCCTCAATAAACAGACGGAAGGCCAGACGCTGCAAATCACCGCCACCGACGCGGCAGGCAACGTCTCGCTGCCCGGCTCAGCCCTTGCGCCGGTGGTGCCGCTCTCAGCCAGCACCAACGTTGAAGAGCTGGCGCTGACAACCACCGCAACGGTGACCAACTCGCAGTACAGCGACTATGGTTTCCTGCTGGTGGGCGCCGTAGGTAACGTGCTGACGCTGCTCGGCAACGACACCGCGCAGGTAGGTTTCACCGTCGGCAGCGGCGGCAGTGCGGATATTGCCGTGAACGCCAACGCCACGGGGGCCGTACTCTCCCTGCTCAATACCCTTGAGCTGGTGGTACAGCGCTTTGACGCCGCCAACAACACCTGGACCACCGTGGTCGACACCGGACAGCCGCAGTTCGCTGACCTGCTGACCCTCGGTGCGACGGGGGTGTCGCTGAACCTGACCGGCCTGGCGGATGGTCAGTATCGCGTCCTGAGCTACAACACTAACCTGCTGGCAACCGGCTCTTACACCAGCCTCGATGTGGCGGTGAAAGAGACCAGCGCAGGCACCGTGTCCGGCGAGACCAGCGTTGTCGGGAACGTCATCACCGACGTGGACCCAACCGCAGGCAGCGACAACGCCCCGGCGGGCACCACCGTCACCGCGGTCACCAACGCCCAGGGCACCACCACCAGCGTCACGGCTGACGGCACGGTGATTCAGGGGCAGTACGGCACGCTGACCATCAACCTGGACGGCAGCTATACCTATAACCTGACCAACACCAGCGCCGCCGTCATTGGGCGCACGGAGAACTTTACCTACACCATCACCCACAACGGCACCAGCGCCTCGGCAAATCTGGTTCTGTCGCTGGGCGAAGGCACCAGCAGCAGCGGTATCGTGGCCGTGGACGATACCGCCTCGCTGACCTTCGATACCACCGTGGAGGCGATCAACAACGGCACCTCGTCGCAGGGCGGCTTTACCCTGGTGGGGATCAACCTTGGCAATACGCTGGGGCTGAACCTGCTGGACGATCTGGCCAACCCGATCATCTATAACGTGGAAGAAGGCACCACCCGCACCATGACCGTTCAGGCGTCCGTGGGCGGCGTGGCGCTGGCCTCGGTGTTCGACCTCTACATCTATAAGTTCAACAATGCGACGCAGACCTTCGAGCAGATGCGCGTTGAACCCGGCTGGCTGCGCGCGCCGCTGCTGGGCGGCACCTCCTCGCAGCTGACGCTGAATCTGCCCGCCGGCGAGTACCTGTTCCTGCTCAATACGGCGGCGGGGATCACCGCGCTGACGGCCTACACGCTGAACGTCTTGCAGGATCATGTCTACAGCGTGGCAAGCGTGAGCGAGAGCACGACCGGGGATGTACTGGCGGATGATATTGCGCCAGCGGGTACCGTAGTCTCCGACGTTAACGGCGTGGCGGTGAACAGCAGCGGTCTGACGGAGATCACCGGCGAGTACGGTACGCTGCGGATCAACGCGGCCGGAGAGTACACCTACACCCTGAACAGCGGGGTCGGGGCGGACCATATCAGCACGCCGGATACCTTCGTCTACACCATCACCGCGCCTGACGGCTCGAAAGACACGGCATCGCTGAACATCACCCCAACCGCGCGCCCAATGGATGCGGTAAACGATGTCAGCACCGCGATGGACGTCACGTCGGTTCACCATACGTCAACCTATACGGATACCTCCGTCGGCACCGCCAGCTGGACTACCGCCCTGTTGGGGTCAACGCAGGGCAGCGGAAGCGGGACCTTCGTGGTGGATGCAAACACCGCGCTGCATAACGCCTCGCTGCACTTTGACGTGGCCTCGCTGCTGGCACTGGGCGGGCTGACGGTGAACTGGTCAATCACTGACGGGACGAATGTGATTCGCAGCGGCTCCTTCAGCGGAGGCTCACTGCTGGGCGGCAGCATCGACGTTCCGCTGACCGGGCTGGATCTCAACGCCGGGACCTATACGCTGAACTTTACCGGCAGCGTACCGGGGCTGAGCGTGGGGAACATCACCATTACCCCAAGCGTAAACGGCACGACCTACTCCCTGTCGCAATTCGACGCGACGGGCACCCACACCGTTGACGGCAATATCTTCGACGGCACCGGCTCCGCAGGGGCGATGGACCAGCTGCACTCGGTTGATACCCGCGTGAGCATTACCGGCTACGACGGCGTTACCACCACGCTGGATCCGTACACCGGCAGCACGATGTCAAACATCACGGGCCACTACGGGACGCTGGCGATTGCCGCTGACGGCAGTTACACCTATACCCTTAACCCGGGGATCTCGCTCTCTACCATTACCAGCAAGGAGGTCTTTAACTACACCCTGACCGACGCCAGCGGCACCACGGATACCGCGTCGCTGACCATTGACATGGCGCCGAAATTTGTCAGTTCGGAGCATAACGATGTGATTAGCGGCACGGCCTACGGCGACACGCTGATTTATCAGGTGTTGAACAATACGGCGGGTAACGCTACCGCAGGTAACAGCACGGGCGACCACTGGACGAACTTCTCCCTCACGCAGGGAGACAAGATCGACATTGGCGATCTGCTGGTGGGCTGGAACGGTAGTGCGTCGACGCTGGGGAACTATGTGTCTGTTTCACAAAGCGGTAACAATACTGTGATCTCCATCGACCGTGACGGCACGGGAGCCGCCTACACTAAATCTGCGCTCGTTACGCTGGACAACGTTCAGACCACCTACGACGAGCTTGTAAACCAGCAAC
Organism: Enterobacter sp. YSU; assembly: GCF_016082135.1. Taxonomy (NCBI): domain Bacteria; kingdom Pseudomonadati; phylum Pseudomonadota; class Gammaproteobacteria; order Enterobacterales; family Enterobacteriaceae; genus Enterobacter; species Enterobacter sp. YSU. The sequence goes on along the minus strand of NZ_CP059487.1, from coordinate 2,888,214 downwards.
ACATCATTACCTGATAGCACCTGCAAGAAATGACCCGGGCGCGCACAGCGCCCGGGCATAAACAAAAAAGCAGTACTTTTTTATTAGGGACAAGACATGGGAAAGAAGATGCCTTACTGGTGGCTCTCGTGCTGCCTGATATCTGTGCCCGCTATCGCGGCAAACCCTGCGGCGATGATTAATACCGGACAATTAAGCGAAACGCAGGAACTCCCCTCTTTAAATGGTCGCGTGGCGCCCGTAGCCAGCAAAGCCGCCCCCGGCACGCTACAGCTGAATGAAGCGGTTAACCGCGCCGTGACCTGGCATCCGGCCATCAGTGAAGCCGTCGGCAAACTTTATCAGCAGAGCGAAAATGTGGACGTCGCCAAATCGAAATATTATCCGCAAATTAACGCCGGCATGGATAACGGCTATAGCCACGACGGTGACGATAATGGCTTTACCCCTTCGCTGGTGCTTTCTCTTTCGCAAATGCTTTACGACTTCGGCAAAGTCGCAAGCCAGGTACGCGCGGAAAACGCGGGCGTCGCCCAGCAGCAGGCCAACGTGCTGGTGAGCATCGACACCATCGCCCACGATACCGCCATCGCCATGGTGCAGGTGCAGACCTGGCAGCAGATGGTCGAGACCGCCAAAGAACAGCTGGATGCCCTGTCCTCCATCGGCACCCTGACGAAACAACGTAATGATGAAGGCGCAACGTCACTCTCTGACGTGGTGCAGACCGACGCCCGCATCGAAGGGGCGCGTGCGCAGCTGATGCAGTATCAGGCCAGCCTCGACAGCTCGCGCGCCACGCTGATGAGCCTGCTGGGCTGGGACAGCCTGAACGCGGTCAGCAATGACTTTCCGCAGAGCCTGGCCCGCAGCTGCGACATCGCCGAGCCGGACGATCGTCTGGTGCCCTCGGTATTAGCGGCCTGGGCGCAGGCCAACGTCGCGCAGGCTAATCTCGACTATGCCAACGCGCAAATGACCCCTACCGTTTCGCTGGAGCCGGAAGTTCGTCACTACTTGAACGACCGCTACGCCGGCAACGAAACGCGGGACCGCACCCAGTACTCCGCGTGGGTAAAAGTGCAGATGCCGCTCTATCAGGGCGGCGGCCTCACCGCCCGGCGTAACGCCGCCGGACACGCGGTGGAATCCGCCCAGTCCACCATCCAGCGCACCCGTCTTGAGGTGCGGCAAAAACTGCTGGAAGCGCGCAGCCAGGTGATGAGCCTGATGAGCACGCTTCAGATCCAGGGCCGTCAGGAAGCGCTCAGCGCCCGCACCCGCGAGCTGTATCAGCAGCAGTATCTCGATCTCGGTTCCCGCCCGCTGCTCGACGTGCTCAACGCCGAGCAGGAGGTGTATCAGGCGCGCTTTACCCAACAGCAAACCGCCGGACAGCTGCATCAGCTTCAGCTCAACTGTCTGTACAACACCGGGCGCCTGCGTCACGCGTTCGATCTTGAAAACCGCACCATCCAGACCGTGGAGATCCAGCCATGAAGCAACGCGATATTCCGCAGGGTGAAAATATGACGGATGAGGCGCTGGAGCAGTGGGCGCAGGCGTTTGGCTATGTGGCGACGCGCTATCGCGTTGCCTGCTCGCCAGGCTCGCTGATCGCCGGCGCGCCGTGGCTGAAAGGCAAACCGATGGTGCCCGCGCTGACGCAGCTCGCCCGTGAAGCCGGGCTGACATTCCAGCTGCTGACGGCCGATCAGCACGCCATCAACAGCTGGCGTCTGCCGGTGGTGGTGGAGCTGAACGACGGTAAAATCGGCGTGATCGACAATTTCGACGGCGAGGATACGCTTGAGGTCAGCTTTTTCGACGACAGCACGCACACCAACCGCCTGTCGATGAGCGCGATGCTGCCTGCCATCCGCCACGTCATCGCCCTGCGTCCGCTGGCGGCGCTGAAGGACAGCCGCGTGGATGCCTATATCTCAAAATACCGCCCGGACTGGCTCTACCGGCTGGTGATGCGCGACCTTCGCCCTTACAGCTGGGTGATGCTGGCGGCACTGTTCATTAACGTGCTCTCCCTCTCGGGCATCGTCTTTTCCATGCAGGTGTATGACCGGGTGATCCCCGCCCAGTCCTATCCGACGCTCTATGTGCTGACCATCGGGGTGCTGATCGCCACGCTGTTTGGCTTTGTGCTGCGTGTAGCGCGCGGACACATTATGGATCTGCTGGGTAAACGCTCGGATCTGCGCGTCTCGGATCGGGTGTTCGGCCACGCGCTGCGGCTGCGCCACAGCGCCATTCCGCGATCCACCGGCAGCTTTATCTCCCAGCTGCGCGAGCTGGAGCAGATCCGCGAGATGGTCACCTCCTCCACCATCTCCACCATCGTCGATCTGCCGTTTTTTATCCTGTTTGTGATTGTGCTGGCGATCATCGCCCCGCAGCTGGCGTGGATCGCCCCGGTGGCGGCGGTGATCATGGTCCTGCCCGGCCTGCTGCTGCAAAAGAAGCTGGCGGAGCTGGCGAAGCAGTCGGCGCATGAATCGACCCTGCGCAACGCGGTGCTGGTGGAGAGCGTGCAGGGGCTGGAGGACATCAAGCTGATGCAGGCGGAGAACCGCTTTTTGCAGCAGTGGAACAGCTATATCCAGATCACCGCCGAATCCGGCCTGCGCACCCGCGAGCTGACCCAGAACCTGATCAGCTGGGGGATGACCATTCAGAGCCTGGTGTATGCCGGGGTGATCGTGGTGGGCGCGCCGATGGTGATCGACGGCACCTTAACCACCGGTTCAGTGGTGGCCGCCTCAATGCTCGCCTCACGGATGATCGCCCCGATGGCGACGCTGTGCGGCGTGCTGGCCCGCTGGCAGCAGGTGAAGGCGGCCAAAGAGGGGCTGGACAGCATTATGCAGCTGCCGACCGAGAATCAGCGCGAAGAGACGCCGATCCGTCAGGACGTGCTGCGCGGACATTACCTGTTCGAGCAGGCGCAGTTTCGCTATCACCCGGAAGATCCGCGTATGGCGCTGCGCATTAACCGTCTGGAGATCAAAGCGGGCGAGAAAGTGGCGATCCTCGGGCGCAACGGCGCGGGCAAATCAACCCTGTTGCAGGCGATGGCAGGCGGGATGGATCTGGCGGGCGGTGAACTGCGGCTCGACAACCTCAGCCTGCCGCATCTGGACGTGGCTGACGTGCGGCGAAACGTCGGCTTTATGACCCAGAACGCCCGGCTGTTTTACGGCACCCTGCGCGAGAACATCACGCTCGGCATGCCGCGCGCCACCGATAAAGAGATCTTCGAGGTGCTGGAGATGTGCGGCGCGGCCAGCTTTGTGCAGAAGCTGCCGAAGGGGCTGGATTACCCGATTATGGAGAACGGCGTCGGGCTGTCCGGCGGGCAGCGGCAGTCCATCCTGCTGGCACGGATGCTACTGCGCGATCCGAATATCGTGCTGATGGATGAACCGACCGCTTCCCTTGATGAGCATACCGAGCGGGAATTTATTCAGCGCCTCGGGGCGTGGCTTGGCAACCGTACGTTGATTGTCGCGACCCACCGCGTGCCGGTGCTGGAGCTGGTGGAGCGCGTGGTGGTACTCAAAGATGGCATGCTGGTGATGGACGCGCCAAAAGCCCAGGCGCTGAACAACAGCCGTATGCAGCAACAGCAGCAGGCAACCGGACGGGAGTGGAAAAATGAAAATCAGTCAGCGTGACGTTGCCGCAGTAGAAGATCTGGATAACGCGCTCGACTCCGAAAGCGGTTATACCGGTGCCCGGCGCATTGTTTTCTTCTCCCTGCTGATGTTTGTGGTGCTTGGCGTCTGGGCGTGGTTCGGGGTGCTGGACGAAGTCTCAACCGGCACCGGGAAAGTGATCCCCAGTTCACGCGAGCAGGTATTGCAGTCGCTGGATGGGGGCATCCTCACCGAGCTGAACGTGCACGAAGGGGATCAGGTGCAGGCCGGACAGGTGCTGGCGCGGCTGGATCCTACCCGCTCGGAATCCAACGTCGGCGAAAGCGCGGCGCGTTACCGGGCATCGCTGGCCTCCAGCGCGCGTCTGTATGCCGAGGTGAACGATCTGCCGCTCAAATTCCCGCCGTCCCTGGCGAAATGGACCGACCTGACCGCCGCTGAAACGCGGCTCTACAACTCGCGCCGCGCCCAGCTTGAGGATACCCAGCGGGAGTTGCGCGCCGCGTTAGATCTCGCGAACAAAGAGCTGGCGATCACCCAGCGGCTGGTGAAAACCGGGGCCGCCAGCCACGTGGAAGTGCTGCGCCTGCAACGGCAGAAAAGCGACCTGGAGCTGAAGCTCACCGACGTGCGTTCCCAGTATTACGTGCAGGCCCGTGAAGCGCTGTCGAAGGCCAACGCCGAGGTGGATATGGTGTCAGCGATCCTGAAAGGCCGCGAGGATTCCGTTACCCGTCTGACGGTGAAGTCTCCGGTGCGCGGGATCGTGAAAAACATCAAAGTGACGACGATTGGCGGTGTGATCCCGCCCAACGGCGAGCTGATGGAAATTGTGCCGGTGGACGACCACCTGCTGATTGAAACCCGCCTCTCGCCGCGGGATATCGCCTTTATCCACCCTAATCAGGAGGCGCTGGTGAAAATCACCGCCTACGATTACGCGATTTACGGTGGGCTACACGGGGTGGTGGAGACCATTTCGCCGGACACTATTCAGGACGAAGCGAAGCCGGAGGTGTTCTATTACCGGGTGTTTATCCGTACCAGCCAGGATTATCTGGTGAATAAGGCGGGCAGACACTTCTCGATCGTGCCAGGGATGATAGCGACGGTGGATATCAAGACCGGTGAGAAAACGGTGCTGGATTATATGATCAAACCGTTTAACCGGGCAAAGGAGGCGCTGAGGGAGCGGTAGTCAAACGCCGGGTGGCGGCTGCGCCTTACCCGGCCTACATTCTCGCAGGCCCGCGCAAGCGCAGCGCCGCCGGGCATTAATCCGCACGCAAGACGTGGAATCCGCCTCGAAGAATTAACCTTTAGTCATGCATCACACTTCCCTTCAGCCATGACCAGGGTAATATTACTCGCAGACAAAACGCACTTGCGCACAGTGCAGGAGTGCATTACTATCCACTCAGCTTCAAGGACTGGAGCTTACCAGCATTATGATTAATCATTTTCGGGATCAATGGCTTGAGGATTTTTTTCTCTACGGGAGATCGAGCAATGTTATCCCTTTGAATCTGGAAACAGCGCTTGCAAGAAAGCTCGACATCATCAATGCGGCCATGTCGCACCTGGATTTACGATCGCCACCGGGCAATATGTATGAAGCATTGAGTCCTCCGTTGAAGGGATATTCCTCTATCCGGGTAAACAGACAATACAGGCTTGTATTTCGCTGGTCAGAGGGAAAAGCAGACGATCTCTATCTCTCTCCACACAAGTACACGCAACACAAGTGAGGCATCACCTATGACACTTCAACAGGCACTCCGCAAGCCCACCACGCCGGGCGAGGTGTTGCAGTATGAGTATCTTGAACCGCTCAATCTGAAAATCAACGATCTGGCAGAGATGCTAAATGTACACCGCAATACCGTAAGCGCGTTGGTCAATAACAATCGCAAACTTACTGCCGATATGGCGATCAAACTGGCAAAAGCCTTTAATACCACTATTGAATTTTGGCTGAACTTACAGCTAAACGTTGATATCTGGGAAGCGCAATCTAACTCCCGCACGCAGGAGGAGTTAAGCCGGATAAAAACCGTTGCGGAAGTCATGGCGAAGCGAAAATCCGGCAAGCCAGACGTTACCCTGCACGGGAACAGCGCATAACGGCATCTGCCATTATGCGCATCCTGTTACAGGGAAATTTTGAGGCGTCGAACCGCTTCTTTAAGCTGCTCATCCGTTGGGGTAACGAAAGACATGCGCAGCGTGGTATGGTCCGGCTCGTTGCAGTAGAAGAACTCACCCGGCACAAACACGACGCCGTTGCTCAACGTTTTTTCCAGCCATTTCGTCGTATTGATGCCGTTGTTCATTTTCGCCCACAGGAACATGCCGCCCTTTGGCTTGTGGAACGACATCACATCGCCCAGCTCCGCTTCCAGTTCCGTTGCAAAGGTCTGGTATTTCTGGCGATAGGCTTCGCGGATCATTTTAATCTGATTCGCCAGACGACCGGTTTTCAGATACTCGTGCGTCATCAGCTGCGACAGCGTGCTGGTGTGCAGATCGGTGGTTTGCTTGAGGTTCACCACCGCGCGCTTCAGCCACTCCGGCACCAGCACCCAGCCCACGCGGGTGCCCGGCGCGAGGATTTTAGAAAAGGTGGAGGTGTACACCACGTTATCCTCATTGCCGATATCTTTGGCATGAGCAATCAGCGGGCGGAACGCTTCGTCGGTGTAGTTGATCTCGCTGTACGGGTCGTCTTCGATAATCACGAAGTCATAGCGCTTCGATAATTCCACCAGCTGTTTACGACGCGCTTCGGAGAGCGTCACGCCGCCCGGGTTACCAAAGGTTGGCACGATATAAACCGCTTTGATGGTTTTGGTGGCTACCAGCGCTTCAAGTTCATCCACTTTCATGCCGTCGCCGTCGGTGCCAACGGATTCAAAATTCGCCTGCGCCAGGCCAAAGACCTGCAACGCGGCGAGGTAGGTAGGCCGCTCCACGACGACCGTATCGCCCGGGTTAATTAACGCCCGCGCCAGCACGTCAAGCGATTGTTGCGAGCCGGAAGTAATGACCACGTCATCGGCTTTACAGGCGATGCCGCGACCTTCACAGATGCGTTGGATCTCTTCGCGCAGCCCCGGGACGCCTTCCGTCAGGCCATACTGGAACGCTTCGCCAAAATGCTGAGACAGCACGGCATCAGCGGCGATTTTTAAACCTTCATGATCGAACAGGTCCGGATTTGGAATACCGCCACCCAGCGAAATCACGCCTGCCATTTTGCTATGTTTTAATAATTCACGGATGGCAGAGGATTGCAGGCCCTGCGCGCTGCTGGCGAGTTTGTTTGCAGACATTCTTTACTTACCTTCTTTTTTTATATTGTGCCCAATCTTAGCAGAATATGGGCAATAAATTCCGTTAGCTTAGGCAGCGGCCGCAAATCCTGACGCCACAGTAAATGCACCGGCCTCGGCGCGGGCGTAAACGCTTCCAGAACCCGAACCAGCCTGCCGCTCGCCAGCTCTTCCGCCACCAGCACTTCCGGTTGCAGCAGGAGTCCCGCCCCGGCTCGCGCCGCCATGCGTAAGCCGTAGCCGTCATTGCATCGTAAGACGGCATCACGCTTCCAGCGCACTTCGCCTTCCACTCCCGGCAGCCGCCACTCGTTACGCGCCGTCCAGACCGTGTGCGACAGGCACAGGTGATCCACCAGATCGGCTGGCGTTTGCGGCGTACCGTGACGCGCCAGATAATCCGGCGCGGCGCAGATCACCATGTTGTAGGGACACAGATATTTCGCCACCAGATCCTCATTACGGATCTCACCGATACGAATGGCCAGATCGACCCCTTCCTCTACCAGATCCACCATTCGGTTGGTGAGATCCAGTTCGATGCGCACTTCCGGGTAACGCTGCAAAAACGTGGCCGTCAGAGGCGCGATAACGCAGCCGCCAAACGAGGTAGGCGCCGTCACGCGCAGGGTGCCGGCGGGCGTGGCTCGCAGACGCTCAACCGCGTTTTCAGCAATCGAGACCTGCTCCAGCACGCGCCTGGCCTCTTCGAAATAAACGCGTCCGGCATCCGTCAGGCTCTGGCGACGGGTGTTGCGCTCCAGCAGCCGCGTACCGAGCTGCGATTCCAGCTGCGCAATATACTTCCCGACCATTACCGCCGACATCTCCAGCCGGGCCGCCGCGCCGGTAAAGCTGCCGCTTTCCACCACCGCGATGAACGTCTCCATGCCGCGAAGCTTATCCATATTACGAACCTCTGGTTAGTAATCTTCTAACATCAGCCCAGTTTATCTGAATTTTTATTTATTTAAGAATGAAGGCTCACAACATAAGGAGTCTGCTATGAAAATCGTCATTATTGGTGCCAGCGGTACGGTCGGTCATGCTGTGACAGAAGAGCTAAGCCGTCGCCACGAGGTGATCCGCGTGGGTCGCACGCAGGGCGATCATCAGGTGGATATCACCTCGCAGGCGAGCGTGCAGGCGCTGTTCAAAAAGATCGGTCCGGTGGATGCGATTGTCTCCGCCAGCGGAGGGTTGCACTTCGGCCCGCTCTCAACCATGACCGACGGCGAGTTCAACCAGGGTTTGCAGGATAAGCTGCTGGGGCAGGTTCGTCTGGCGCTGACCGGCCAGCACTTCCTGAACGAAGGTGGCTCGATTACGCTGATAAGCGGGATTGTGGCGCACGAGCCGATTGCCCAGGGCGTGAATGCCACCACGGTTAACGCCGCGCTGGAAGGGTTTGTGCGCGCCGCGGCCTGTGAACTGCCGCGCGGTATTCGCATTAATCTGATCAGCCCGACGGTGCTGACCGAATCCGCCGAAGCGTACGACGGCTTCTTCCCGGGCTTTGAAAGCGTTCCCGCCGCGACCGTTGCGCAGGCTTACCGCCGCAGCGTCGAAGGGGTGCAGAGCGGGCGGGTGTATAAAGTCGGTTATTAAGCCTTACGGGCGGCGATCAGCACCAGCATCGGGCGCTCTGCCTCTTCTGCCAGCGCGGGCCAGGCGTCAATTTGCGCCTGCGTTGGTCCCCACTCATTGACTTCGCTTATTGTTAATCCGGCCTTGATCAGCGCGTTAAGCGTGGTGCCCAGCGTACGGTGGTATTTAATCACCCCGTCTGCCAGCCAGTTGCTGACGCGCTGGCTTTCGTCCTGATAATGGTTCACGCCCCAGAACCGCTCGCCGCTGTTGTCCGTCAGCCAGCCCTGACGGGAGGCGCAGGTGTAAATCGGGTGCTCCATTGAGAAGACCAGGCAACCGCCGGGTTTAAGCGCGCGCTGAACGTGGGCAAATAATGTGTTCAGTTCCGGCAGATAGTGCAGCGCCAGCGAGCTGTAGACCAGATCGAGGCTGTTCTCGTTGAGCTTGAGAGACTCCAGATCGCTACGCTGATAGTGAATCTGTGGATCGGCGGTGAGCTCCACTGCGCGAGCGAGCATCTTTTCGGAGATATCCACGCCCGTGACGTCAGACGCGCCCAGCTCACGCGCCGCGCGGCAGAACCAACCATAGCCGCAGCCAAGATCGATAACCGATTTGCCGGTTAAATCCGGCAGCATCGCCCTGAGCGCAGGCCACTCCGGCGCGCCGTCCAGCCCCTGCACCGAGCGCGGAAGCTGAGCGTAGCCTTCGAAAAACGCCGGATTGTCGTAGATGTTTTGTGCCATGGCAGATCCCTCTTTAAGAATGTGCATAGCAGTATACTGCATTGTCGGGTGGCGGCTTCGCCTTACCCGACCTACAAAATCTCCGAACCGTAGGCCGGGTAAGCGCAGCGCCACCCGGCACCACATTAGCCCACAGAGCCCCAGACCAGATTCCCCTTATGGAACGTCGCGGTACGCGGAGAGATGCGTGCCACGGCCTCGGCGGAACAGGAGGCATCCACCAGCACAAAGCTGGCGTCATCCTGCGCTTTCGGCCACGCGCGCTCGCCTTTGTCGTTCAGCGGCAGTACGTCGCCGGTGGCGATGCCCAGCGCACGCGAAAGCGTCTGCTCATTCGGGCGAATATAGAGCTGTGCATAGAGGTTGGCTTTCTCCAGCATGTCCCCCAGACCGTACGGCGACCAGTGGTCGATCACGCTGTCGGTACCGGTCATGACAAACACGCCTTTATCACGCAGCTGCTTCAGCGGCATGTGCAGAGTGCCAATCGGCACGGTGGAGGCGATGGTCACCTGTTGTGCCGCCATGCGGGTGGCGATCTCATCCACCTCTTGCTCGTTAAGCGTCGCCAGGGCGAAGGCGTGGCTGATGGTCAGCTTCCCCTTCAGCGCCGGCGTTTTCTCCACGGTTTGTACCATGTAGTTCACCGCCGCCACGCCCGCCGGGCTGGTTTCATGCAGATGGATATCCACCCCTTTGTCATAATCCAGCGCAATCTGGAACATGGTGTCGAGGGATTTCTCCATCGCGCCGTCGACGTTGGTCGGGTCCAGCCCGCCCACGTAATGCGCCCCCGCCTGCATCGCCTCGCGCATCAGCTTTTCAGAATGAGACAGCAGCAGGCCGTGCTGCGGGAAGGCAACGATTTCGCAGTCAAAGCCTGCGCCCCGGCGCGCCAGTACCGCCTGCAAATTTTCCAGGTTTTTCAGGCCGGAAACCGGCTCTATGTTGCAGTGGCTGCGGGCGATGGTGGACCCTTTGGACTGGAGCAGGTCGATCAGCTTTTCGGCGCGTTCTTGCGTGTAGGGCTGTAACTCCGGCAGCAGCTTCTGCTCCAGGCGGATCATGTCCTGAATGGTGGTGCCCGCCGGACGGTTCAGGGAGCGCCACGGGCCGCCGTAGAAGGTTTTATCCAGATGGATGTGCATGTCGCGCATCGCCGGGAGCATCAGCTTTTTGCCCGCGTCGAAGTGCGGCAGGGTCGCGTCCGCGTGGCTGTTGTTGTCGCGCAGGGCGACGATTTTCCCGTCTTTGATTTCCAGCGTTTTCAGCTCGGTGCGGGTACTTGTCGCCACGCTGCCGTCGAAGTTAAACCCGGCTTCCAGCAGCACGTTGTCGAGATAGTAATGTTTTGCGGTGATGTTCATCGGTTTACCCGTCTCGCAGGTTGCCTTTGCAGAATCGGCAGCATACGCGACGGAACCCGTGGCGCCAAACAGCGCGCAGGCGGTAACCATTTTGCCGCTCTGGCTGATAAACTCGCGGCGGCTTTTATTCTCACTCATCTTATCTTCCTTCATTAATAATGTGGGTACCCGTTTCATCGCGCAGCGCCGCGGGCAGGCAGTCCGGCGAGGTAATGATCACCCGCCTGCCGCCATGGCGTAAAAATTCCAGCGAGGCGACGATTTTCGGCAACATGCTGCCCGCCGGAAAATGCCCTTCTTCCATGTAGCGCGTCATCTGCGCCACGTTCACCGTGCTCAGCGCCTGCTGGTTTGACTTGCCGAAGTGGATGCACACTTTCTCCACGCCGGTGGTGATCACCAGCACGTCGGCGCGGATCTCGCGCGCCAGCAGCGCGGTGGAGAGATCTTTATCTATCACCGCGTCCACGCTCTGGTAATCGCCCTGTTCACTGCGCACCACAGGAATGCCTCCGCCCCCCGCGCCGATCACCACAAATCCTTTCTGCGTCAGCGCCTTGATGGCATCCGACTCAACGATGCGCCGCGGCTGCGGTGAAGCCACCACGCGGCGATACCCCCGGCCTGAATCCTCAACAAAATGCCAGTCCGGGTGCGCAAGTTGCAGTTCGTCGCGCTGCGCCTCGCTGAAGAACGCGCCGATGGGTTTCGTCGGGTGCGTAAAGCCAGGATCGTTTTTATCCACCTCCACCTGGGTGACGACCGTGACCGCTTTTTGTTCCCCGCGCGCCGCCAGGCGGTTGTTGAGCGCCTGCTGGATCAGGTAGCCGATCCCGCCCTGGGTATCCGCCACGCAGTTTGCCAGCGGGGTCAGCGGCAGCCCTTCCCGCTCGTGGGCGATTTCGGCGCGGCGCAGATCCAGCCCCACCTGCGGGCCATTGCCGTGGGTGAGCACGATGTCATAGTCCGAGGACAGCATTTCGAGCACCGACTCTGCCACCGCTTTGACCGCCTGCGCCTGATGCTCAATCGACTGGCTGGCGTTGTCTTTGATAATGCTGTTGCCGCCGATGGCGACGACCATAAGCTCTTTCATTTTGTTTCCTTTAGAAGGTGCGTTCTGGTGCCCTCATCCCGGCCCTCTCCCACAGGGAGAGGGGGATTAACAGAGGTATCCAGCACATGCTTCACCACAAACATCCCGCCCATCATCAGGTAGGCCGTGACGAACATCAGGGAACTGCCCCCGGCAAAGCCCACCACCGGCGCGTGGATCACCCCAAACAGCGCCAGCAGCGCTCCACCGGCCGCCGCGACGGCCCCACGCAGCGGTTTGTTGAGGATGGCGAAAATGGCGATACAGCCCCAGAGCATGCTGGCGAGCGGCGCGCCGTTGCCGAGATGCATCAGGCCTTCGTAGTAGATCCCCTTGCTGTGCAGCACGTCGGTGCCGATTTTCGCCGCGCTGGTCCCCGCCGCGCTCATCACGCTGTTCATCATGGTCAGCGCCCAGTTGGCGATCCACGGGAACAGGCAGATGAAGATGACGGGCACCTCCACTTTCGGGGTCTCCCTCACCACCTGGTTGGCGGTGACGACGCCGATAAACACCAGAATCGGCACGATGGCGGTCATCGGTATGATGGCGAGCATAAAGGCCCCCAGCCCGAACAGCGGCACGATGAACATGGTCACGCCGGACGCCAGGGTGTAGCCGATGCTGGCGCCCATCGCTTTCCAGCCAGGATGGCCGACGTATACCGTGACCGGGAACGGATTGCCCATCAGGCAGCCGAGCATCGAGGCCAGACCGTTCGCCAGCATTACCTTGCGGGTCGGGTATTCATCCCCCGCCGCGTGGGCGCTTTCGATGTTCTCCAGGTCAAAGATGTAGTTCGCCAGCCCCAGCGGTACGGCGGACGCCAGATACGGCAGCGCGTGCGGCAGTCCCTGCATGGAGCTGTCCACGTGCACTTCTGGCGGGTTAAAGCCGAATGATGACATGGACGCTTTAATGGCATCCGGGCTTTGCAGGCCGGAGATCCACGCAAGCAGAGTACCGGCAATTAACAGCAGCAGGCCGGTCGGGATTTTGGCGAAAATCGGCTTTTTACCGAACCAGTTAATGAAGATCAGCAGCAGGACGATAAACGACACGGTCGGCGCTTCGAACGCCTGCAACATCGGGTTCATCGCCAGCAGCAGCAGGCCAAGACCGGACAAGCACGACAGCAGCACGGTACGCGGGATCATCTTGCGGATGGTTTCCCCCAGGAAGGAACCGCCCGCGAGGATCATCGCTTCCACAAAGCACCACACCAGGCCAATCTGAATCGCGAAATCCGCATCGCCGGTTTGCTGGTAAACCGGCATTAAGACCAGGAAGGTCACGGTAAAAATCGACGGCGCGCTTGGGCCGGACGGCAGCGCGGTGACGTCCGTTCGTCCGGTGGCGCGCGCCATTTGCAGGCCAAACCACGTATAGCAAAGACTCGCCACCAGCACCGCCAGCCCGAAGGCTGGCGCGATGCGTCCATAAACAATCTCCTTCGGGATGCCGACGACAAAAATGAGCAGCCCCATCATGGTCAGCAAATTGGTCAGGTTGTTGGTCATCAACCCGAAATAAGCTGCCCAGTCACCTCTTTTCCACTCCAGTTTCATGTTTTTCATGGATGCATACCTTATAGAACGTAGCGATCGCGGAAGGTTAACAGCGCCTTTTCAAAACAGCTAAACGGCGGGTGAACGATGCCCGCCCCAATCATGCCGATCCCGGCGTCCTTGTGGGCAATGGCGGTATTAATGACCGGCAGAATGCCGCTGCCCGCGACCTTCATGATGTCGATGGCGGTCGGGATGCCCATAAACGACAGCAGCGGAATGGTGACGTTCGGGTTTTCGCCGAGGGTGATTTCGCGCATCTGGCGAGAAAAATCGATGGCTTCCTCCACCGTGCCGCCCACCAGCGCAACGATGGCCGGGGCCGTCGCCATTGCAAAGCCGCCGATGCCGTAGGTTTCGGTAATCGCGCTGTCGCCGATATCCAGCCCGGAGTCTTCCGGCTTATAGCCCGCGAACATCGGGCCGATCACCTGCTGCGCCGGGCCGGTGAACCACTGCCCCGGCAGGCCGGAAACGCGCAGGCCGAACTCGTAGCCGTTGCGCGCCATGGTGGTGACGACGGTGCTGTACTCAATGCCGTGAGCGGCATCCAGCGCGGCCTTACACATCGCCATCCACGTCGGACCGGAGAAGTAGTCGCTGCTGGCGACAAACTCGAACACTTCACGCTGCTGCGCCACCGGATAGCCCGCCTGGATCAGCCCCGGCGTCAGCGCCTGAATAAGCAGCGTGGTGCCCGCGTTGTTGCGGTTGTGGCACTCGTCGCCCATGTGCAGCGCCTGGGCCAGCATCAGGCGCAGGTCGATTTCGCCGATAATCTTCATCGCGTCGCGCAGCATCGGGCCGAGCACGTTGCGCATCCAGTTCAGGCGCTCGATCACGCTCTGGTCGTTAGCCCCCATGCGCAGGATCTTCGCCATCTGCTCGCTGAGGTTGGTGAAGGCGCGGTTGCCGTAAGTTTTGTTCTCAACGATGTGCATAAACATCGACGCGGAGGTGACGCCCGCCATCGAGCCCACGCAGTCATGCTCGTGGCAAGGCGAGAACGTAATATCTCCGGAGGCGGCGATCCTTGCCGCATCGTCCAGATCCGTCGCCAGCCCTTCAAACACCAGCGCGCCGGTAACCGCGCCTTTCATCGCCCCGCACATGTTTTCCCAGGTAACAGGCGGACCGGCGTGCAGAATGGTCGTGCGGGTCATGCCCGGCACCACGTTGATGGCCTGGTCATAGCCCACCAGCACCGGATGGGACTGAATAATCCGCTCAAGGGCAATTTTGTTCGCGGCGGCAATTTTCTCCGCCAGCGGTTTTTCCGCCAGCCGATCCAGCGCGTCCACCACCTGCATATTGCCCTGCCCCGGCGGCGTCCAGTCGAGCTGGGTCACGGGAACGTGCTGTTTTTTGAGGTCGTCGCTGAACATCGCAATCCCGACGTTAATCACGTTCAGCGGCTGGTTGAATAAGGTCGTCATTATGCTCTCTCCCCTTTGCAGACAAATTCGCGTGCCAGTAATCCGGTATTGGTGCTGCTGCTGGCCCAGATGACGCCTGCGTCAGTCAGCAGCTGGCACTGCTGCGCCAACGACTGCGGATCCTGATCGGTGCCGAGCACGTAGCCGAGAATTTCCAGCGGACGGTTGTCGGCTTTCGCGATCGCCTGTGCCTCTTTGATCGCCTCGATCATCACCCCAACCGGATCGTCATGCGCGCCAAAGCCAAGCACGAAATCCATCACGATCACCCCCACCTGCGGATCGCGCGCCTCCTGTAGCAGGCGGCTGATGCGGTTGGTCGGGTCGATCATCGGGTGTGGCTTGCCGTTGGTGAAGTCGTCGTCACCGAAATCAAGGAAGGTGTGGGCCTGGCTGACGCTGATGTCTTTCAGACGCCTGGCCGGATCCGGCTGGATGTTGCTGTAAACATCGTCAAATTTCTCCAGCGCGGCAAACATCGCTTCGTCGCACAGGGTGCCGCCGCAGAACAGGCCGCGAATGTACTTCTGCTGCGGCGTCAGGCGGGCGCGTACCTCTTCGATCAGCGGCCAGTTGAGCGGATGTAAATCCAGGTCGTCTTTTTTAATGCCGGTAAGCAGCACCGCTTTCAGGGCCGCCTCTTTAGTGCCACGAGCAAACTGCAAACCGTCTTCATCGGCTGGCGGTTCGTTGCGGCCCAGGAAGCACACAACCACAGGCTTGCGGCAGGCGCGCGCACGGGCCAGTACTTTCTCAGCCACCGCGGGTGCAGGCGGTTTGGAGATGAGCGCTATCACCCGGGTCGCGTCGTCCGCCTCCAGCATGTCGATAGCATCGAGCATCATCAGGCCGCCGATCTTCTCGCTGAGATCGCGTCCGCCGGTGCCAATCAGCTGCGACACGCCGCCGCCGAACTCGTGAATGCGCACGCTCAGCTCCTGGCTGCCGGTGCCGGAGGCGCCAACGATGCCAATCTGCCCGCGACGCACCGCGTTGGCGAAGCACAGCCCCGCGCCGTTGATAATGGCGGTGCCGCAGTCTGGCCCCATCATCAGCAGACCCTTTTCATGCGCCAGCTGCTTCAGCGCCAGCTCGTCGTCGAGCGATACGTTATCGGAGAACAGCATCACGTTAAGATCGTTTTCCAGCGCCTGGCGCGCTTCCCGTGCGGCGAAGGTGCCGTTGACGGAAATCACCGCAAGGTTGCTGTCCGGACGATGGGTTTTGGCGCTGGCAATCGTCGCGTAGCGTGCATCATGGGAGCCAGTGCGCTCTTTACGCGTGAACAGCGCTTCAATGGCGGCCAGGGTTTCCTCATTCGCCGCGTCGCCTTTAATAACGATCATCAGGTCGCCGTTTTTCGCGTCCGCTAATTCCGGCGTTAATAGCCCGAGGTTTTTTAATACCCCTTTGTTCATTTCCGTCGCCATCGCCACAAACGCCTGCTCGACGCCCGGCAATTTATTGGCTTTGGTGGAAACCGACATTAAGGAAACCGAATCGAAATACGTATTCTTTTTTATGACGATTTTGGTTGGCATTATTTTCACCTGTTTAAGATAAAAGGGGGCCGCCGTCGTGCTAAATGCACGTCGGTAACAATGCGTTTATTGATTAACGGCCAGCCAGGGGAAGGCTGACCGAATGCACTATGCGCCTGCCGCCAGCAGCAGGTCTGCGATCGCGTTGAAGCCTTTTTCCCGCGCCAGCTCGAGCGGGGTTTTGCCGTATTTATCGGTCATGTGCGGGTTCGCGCCGTGATCGAGCAACAGCTTCACAATTTCCTGCTGCTTTGCGCCGCCGTCGTTTAATACGATGGCCTCCAGCAGCGGCGTCCAGCCGACAAAATTGGTGTGGTTGACGTTGATGTCGGTTTTTTCCAGCAGCTCACGCACGATTTCAACGTGCCCTTTTTCACTGGCAGGGGTAATGCCCACGCCGCCAAAGCGCGTCAGACGATCGAGATCCGGATTTGCCGGAAGAACAATGCGCAGCAGGGTTAAATCATTGGTCAGGCAGCCGATCAGGAAGGGGTTAAAACAGGTCTGGTCCTGTTTATCAATATCCGCCCCGGCGGCAATTAAAAACTCCACACAGGCGTAATGCCTTTTCAGACTGGCAATAATAATGGCGGTTCTTTTCTGGCGGTTGGTCGCGTTAATATCCACGCCTTTCTCCAGGCAGGCTTTTAGCGCATCGATATTGCCCTCTTCTGCCGCCAGCAGAAATTCTGTAACCAGTGCAGTTGCAGACATATTCAGACTCCCTATGTTTCACTTCTGATGACCTGAGAATAGCAACAGCCTGGTCATAAAAGAATCCGCTTAAAAATGATTCATCGACACGCAATTCATTGTTGAGTTAAATTCAACAGTCCGGGAGAAATGTGCGTCTGTGCAACCTTTTTCTTATGTTTTACCGCTTTTACGCGCTTCAGGCTGCATTATCCTTATGGCTGAAAAAGCCTTACACAGCGCGGTTCTACGTAAAAATCCAGAACTGTGATCGACATCAACTATGATGTAACGCCGCCGTTAAAATATGTTCAAAACTGATGGTCACCAGGAGCCATAATATGAATTCCATCTTTACCGAAGAGAATTTGCTGGCCTTCACCACCGCGGCACGTTTTGGCAGTTTTAGCAAAGCGGCTGCCGAGCTGGGCGTGACCACCTCCGCCATCAGTTACACCATCAAACGCATGGAGACCGGACTGGACGTGGTGCTGTTTGTACGCAACACGCGCAGCATTGAGCTGACCGAATCCGGTTTTTATTTTTATCGTAAAGCGACCGACCTGCTGAATGACTTTCATGCCATCAAGCGCGGGATTGATACCATTTCTCAGGGCATTGAGACGCGGGTGCGCATCTGCATAAACCAGCTTTTGTATACGCCACGCCATACCGCGCGTTTGCTCCAGGTGCTGAAAAAACAGTTTCCCACCTGCCAGATCACGGTGACGACCGAGGTGTATAACGGCGTCTGGGATTCCATCATTAATAATCAGGCCAACATCGCCATTGGCGCGCCGGATACGCTGCTGGACGGCGGCGGCATTGATTACACCGAGATAGGGGCGATCCGCTGGGTATTTGCCATCGCGCCCACGCATCCGCTGGCGTTCGCCCCGGAGCCCATTTCCGAAAGTCAGCTGCGTCTGTATCCCAATATCATGGTCGAGGACACCGCGCATACCATCAACAAGAAGGTGGGCTGGCTGCTTCACGGTCAGGAGGCGATTCTGGTGCCGGACTTCAACACGAAATGCCAGTGTCAGATCCTGGGGGAAGGTATTGGCTTTTTACCGGAATATATGACGCGTGAGGCGGTGGAGGAAGGGCTGCTGGTAACGCGGCGGATCAATAATCCACGTCAGGATTCGCGCATGCTGCTCGCCACGCAGCATGCGGCGACCGGTCAGGTCACGCGCTGGATCAAACAGCAGTTTGGCCCGGAAGGCGTGCTGACCCGGATCTACAGTGACTTACTGTGGCGTACCTAGCTCTTCGTCTGAACCCAAAACGCGTGGATAAGACCGGGGAAGTAGCCCAGGATGGTCAGAAGGATATTCAGAATAAACGCCCAGCCCAGCCCCTTGCCAAGCAGCACGCCCAGCGGCGGGAGAATAATCGTAAAAACAACGCGCCAAAAACCCATAAAAAACTCCGTGCAAGCTAACCAATTGAAAATTATAAAAGACACTTCTCTAAGCGTAGCCAGTTTACGGTTAACTGCCATGCGTCTCTCGCGCTTTTACCTGCCTTTACCCTCTTTACACTGGCTTAAACCCCCGCCTTAAATGCTCTACTGTTCTGAAATTGACCGTAAGGAAACGCAATGTCTCTTCCTCTTATTTCGCCGCAGCAGGCAAACGCGCTGATTGCTGAAAGTGATGCCGTGGAACCGACGTACCTGATAAGGAGTATCTGAAAGATTAGGCTGTACCCCGCCCCCGGACGTGGGCTATGGTGAAGATCATGACAATGATGAGGAGGTGCTATGTTTTCTGTCGGTGATTATGTCCAACCGCGTCAGGGCGGTCCGAAACTGAAAGTGCTCGAAGTGAATGGTGAAAACATTGTGGCTGTGCAGGCCAGCAATGAGCAGGGCGAGAAATATCACCTGAAAGCGGCGGACGTGGTTCTGTACTCCGAAGACGGTGACTTTGGCGTCTGCTAAGTCAATAATCGGGCGGAATACACCGCCCGAATAATCATCAGATCAGGAAATCGTCCAGCGATTTACCGTTTGCCAGTGCGGTTGCAATTGGCTTTGGCGTACGCCCCTGGCCGGTCCAGGTTTTTTCTTCACCGTTCGCGTCAGTAAAACGATATTTCGCCGCACGCGCTTTACGTTTTTTCGTCGGCTGACCCACCTGCGCCAGATCACTGCCTAACAGATCGCTCGGAGAAATACCGTCAGCTTTCATCAGTTCCAGCAGAGCATTAATTTTATCCTGCTGTTCAGCGCGTTGACGCTCTAATTCAGCCTGCTCGCTGCGTTTTTCTTCAGTGACAATCCGGAATTTTTCCAGCACTTCTTCCAGAACATCCATGGATAATTCACGTGCCAGCGCCCGGAGGGTACGAATATTATTAAGATTCTGTAACGTTAAAGCCATAATAATGAAAAACCTTTCTTCGTGTGTATAACATAAATCAAGCAACAGAATAATTGATTTTTGTTCTGATATCTACCCACCCTGACGTTTTGACATTATTGTAAATGTTTTAGAATACCCCGTTAATATAACCCCGAAATATATGTCTGTTTTAATGCGTAATATACCGCCCTTCCCCAGGCCAAAAACCCCTGTTTAAAACAGTTCAAAAAACCGCCTCCACTCTCCCACACAACAGAGGTTTCACACGCGCACTGATAAACTAATCCATTGATTTATTTTAATAAAATATGGACAAAGAGAGAAAATAACGAAGCGAGCAAAAAACGCACAATTTTAGAGAATTTTATGGCTAAAGCGCCAGTAAATAAAAATTAATCACTACTTGTTAGTTAAAAGCCAGAGAGATACGCTATACACTCATAACAAACCAACCTAAAGCACTAAAGGCCGCAGGTAAAACGCCACTTTTTTGTCCTGTTCGAGGAGTTCAGACATGTTCTCACCGCAGTCTCGCCTGCGCCATGCGGTAGCGGATACGTTCGCGATGGTCGTTTACTGTTCCGTCGTGAATATGCTGATTGAAATTTTCCTGTCGGGAATGTCCTTTGAGCAATCCCTCTCGTCGCGCCTGGTGGCCATTCCGGTGAATATCATGATTGCCTGGCCGTACGGCCTGTATCGCGATGCAGTGATGCGTTTAGCGCGGCGTATTAGCCCGGCGAGTTGGGTAAAAAACCTGGCGGACGTGCTGGCTTACGTAACGTTCCAGTCCCCGGTGTATGTGGTTATTTTGCTGACGGTGGGCGCAGACTGGCATCAAATCGCCGCTGCGGTAAGTTCAAATATCGTGGTATCCATGCTGATGGGTGCGGTGTACGGTTACTTTCTTGACTACTGCCGCCGCCTGTTTAAAGTCAGCCCTTATAGCCAGGCAAAAGCGTAAGGTAAGGCGACTGGCTCAGGCCAGTCGCAGAGTTATTGTACGTCGCCAAACAGCCCTTTCAGGAACCGCTCCAGCGCCATACGCGAGCTGAAACCGTGCGGAATACCATAATGTTCATGCGTCTCGCCGCCTAAATAGAGCGGAAATTGCTGATAATGATCGCAGGTTTTAATATCCGAGGCGGGCTCAGCAAATGACAGGCTTCTGTCTTTGAGTGTCGGGTGAATAATGAGAGCAGTACGCCCCATTCTTGCTTCACGGTTGACGTAAACATAATTCTCACCACGGCGATATCCGTACGCTTTTGATGTTACCTCATCCATGGTGAACCCTTCTTTTTCAAGAACGCGCGCCACCTCATCGGGTCGTAAATACATATCTTTTCCTCATTATCATTCCTGCCCGGCAACCTTACAGTATTCAGCATTAGCAGGGCTTTCAGAATATTCCATAAACTGCCCGATAAGCCGTGACTCGCTTCAGATATTACATTTCTGGACTAAACTAAACGGGAACACAAATTATGGAGGATCGTATGTTTAACAGACCGAACCGAAACGATATTAATGACGACACACAGGATATTCGTAACGATGTCAGCCAATTAGCGGACACGCTGGAAGCCGTATTGAAATCCTGGGGCTCTGACGCGAAGGACGAAGCAGATGCCGCGAAACGTAAGGCTCAGTCTCTGCTGCGTGAAACGCGGGCAAGGATGAATGGCCGCTCACGTACCACTCAGGCGGCCTGCGACATGGCCAGCTGCGCCACCACCTTCGTACGTGAAAAACCACTTTGTACGCTGGGAACGGTCGCGGCGGTCGGGATTTTTGTCGGCGCCCTGCTTAGCCTGCGTAAGTAAGCGCGCGTTCTCAGCCCCGGTCGCTTCAGGCGCCGGGGCTTTTCTTTGCCTGACAGCCTGAAAAACCCGCACAGCCCGCCCTGCCCCGCCAGGCTCATCATTGGGGCCTTATTAATCTGCATTTCCCATATCTTGTGTGGTTGAAACTTATCGCAACTACATCTAGTATTCCCTTTAGCAAGACACACACAACATGACGCGTTTACTCGCGCCGTTCTCTCATTCTAAATGGAAATACGAATCATGAGCATTATTATTTACACTCGTAACGATTGTGTTCAGTGCCACGCCACGAAACGGGCGATGGAGAGCCGCGGCGTGGCATTTGAGATGGTCAATATTGATCAGGTGCCCGACGCGGCAGACACCCTGCGGGCGCAGGGGTTTCGTCAGCTTCCGGTTGTCGTTGCCGGCGACACCAGCTGGTCTGGCTTCCGTCCGGACATGATCAACCGCCTTGCCGCTCAGGGCGTCAGTGCATGAGCACGCTGGTCTACTTTTCCAGCAGCTCGGAAAACACGCTTCGGTTTATGGAGCGTCTCGGGCTGCCCGCGATACGCATTCCGCTGAACGAGCGGGAGCGTATTCAGGTAGACGAACCCTACATTCTGGTGGTGCCCAGCTATGGCGGTGGCGGCACCGCAGGGGCTGTGCCTCGTCAGGTGATCCGCTTTCTGAACGATCCCCATAACCGGCAGCTGATTCGCGGCGTGATCGCCGCAGGCAATCGCAACTTCGGCGAGGCCTTTGCCCGCGCCGGGGATGTCATCTCTCAAAAATGCGGCGTGCCGTATCTCTATCGTTTTGAACTGATGGGGACACAGCAGGACGTAGAGAACGTGCGTAAAGGAGTGAACGAATTTTGGCAACGACAACCGCAGAACGCGTGATTCAGACGACGCCGGATTACCACGCATTAAACGCCATGCTAAACCTCTATGACCGCGAGGGGCGCATTCAGTTTGGCAAAGATCGTGAGGCGGTGGACGCCTTTTTTGCCGCTCACGTACGCCCGAACAGCGTCGTCTTTGGCAGCCAGCAGGAACGTCTCGACTGGCTGGTAAAAGAGGGTTATTACGAAGAGCGTGTCCTGACCCGCTACGACCGCGCCTTCGTGGTGGCATTGTTTGAACGGGCGCACGCCAGCGGTTTTCGCTTCCAGACGTTTCTCGGCGCGTGGAAGTATTACACCAGCTACACCCTGAAAACCTTTGACGGCAAACGCTATTTAGAAAGCTTTGAAGATCGGGTGGTGATGGTGGCGCTGACGCTGGCGCAGGGCGATGAAGCGCTGGCCGAAAGACTCACGGAGGAGATCCTCTCCGGTCGCTTCCAGCCCGCCACGCCAACGTTCCTTAACTGCGGGAAAGCCCAGCGCGGCGAACTGGTCTCCTGCTTCCTGCTGCGTATTGAAGACAATATGGAGTCGATTGGCCGTGCGGTGAATTCGGCGCTACAGCTTTCGAAACGCGGCGGCGGCGTGGCGTTTCTGCTTTCGAACCTGCGGGAAGCGGGCGCGCCGATTAAGCGCATCGAAAACCAGTCTTCCGGCGTCATCCCGGTGATGAAGATGCTGGAAGATGCCTTCTCATACGCCAACCAGCTTGGCGCACGTCAGGGCGCGGGTGCGGTTTATCTGCACGCGCACCACCCGGACATTCTACGTTTTCTGGATACCAAACGTGAAAACGCCGACGAAAAGATCCGCATCAAAACCCTGTCGCTCGGCGTGGTGATCCCGGATATCACGTTTAAGCTGGCTAAAGAGAATGCCGACATGGCGCTCTTCTCACCGTATGACGTTGAGCGGATTTACGGCAAAGCCTTTGGCGACGTGGCGATAAGCGAGCTGTACGACGAGCTGGTGGCCGACGATCGCATTCGCAAAAAAACCATCAACGCCCGCGATTTCTTCCAGACGCTGGCTGAAATTCAGTTTGAGTCCGGCTATCCGTACATCATGTACGAGGACACGGTGAACCGCGCGAACCCGATTGCCGGGCGCATCAACATGAGCAATCTGTGCTCGGAGATTTTGCAGGTCAACAGCGCGTCCAGCTACGACGAGAACCTCGACTACGCGGACGTGGGCAAGGATATCTCCTGTAACCTCGGGTCGCTAAATATTGCCCATACCATGGATTCACCCGATTTTGGCCGCACGGTAGAGACCGCCATTCGCGGGCTGACGGCGGTATCGGACATGAGCCACATCCGCAGCGTACCGTCCATTGAGGCGGGCAACGCCGCGTCGCATGCCATCGGCCTTGGGCAGATGAACCTGCACGGCTATCTGGCGCGGGAGGGCATCGCCTACGGCAGCCCGGAAGGGCTGGATTTCACCAACCTTTATTTCTACACCATCACCTGGCATGCGCTGCATACCTCGATGATGCTGGCGCGCGAACGCCACCAGCGGTTCGCAGGCTTTGAGCAGTCCCGCTACGCCAGCGGAGAGTATTTCAGCCAGTATCTGGAAGGCGACTGGCAGCCGAAAACCGAAAAAGTACGCGCGCTGTTTGCCCGCGCTGGCATCACCCTGCCGACGCGTGAGATGTGGCAACAGCTGCGTGAAGAGGTGATGCGCTACGGCATTTATAACCAGAACCTTCAGGCGGTGCCGCCAACCGGCTCCATTTCCTATATCAATCACGCCACGTCGAGCATCCACCCCATCGTGTCGAAGATTGAAATCCGTAAGGAAGGCAAAACCGGGCGTGTCTACTACCCTGCCCCGTTTATGACCAACGAGAATCTGGCGCTGTACCAGGACGCCTATGAGATTGGCCCGGAAAAGATCATTGATACCTACGCCGAGGCGACTAAACATGTGGATCAGGGGCTGTCGCTGACGCTCTTCTTCCCGGACACCGCCACCACGCGGGATATCAACAAAGCGCAGATCTACGCCTGGAAGAAAGGCATCAAAACGCTGTACTACATTCGCCTGCGTCAGCTCGCGCTGGAAGGCACCGAAATTGAAGGCTGCGTGTCCTGCGCGCTGTAAGGAGAAAGGATGAAACTGTCACGCGTAAGTGCCGTTAACTGGAACAAAATTCAGGATGATAAAGACCTGGAGGTCTGGAACCGCCTGACCAGCAACTTCTGGCTGCCGGAAAAGGTCCCGCTCTCCAACGATATTCCGGCCTGGCAAACCCTGAGCCATGCCGAGCAGCAGCTGACAATCCGCGTCTTTACCGGCCTGACGCTGCTGGACACCATTCAGAATACCGTGGGTGCGCCCGCGCTGATGAGTGATGCGCTGACCCCGCACGAAGAGGCGGTAATGTCGAATATCAGCTTTATGGAGGCGGTGCATGCCCGCTCCTACAGCTCGATTTTCTCCACCCTGTGCCAGACCAGAGACGTGGACGCGGCCTACGCCTGGAGTGAAGAGAGCGCGTCATTGCAGCGCAAGGCAGATCTGGTGCTGGAATATTACCGGGCCGACGAGCCGCTGAAGAAGAAGATCGCCAGCGTGTTCCTGGAATCTTTCCTCTTCTATTCCGGCTTCTGGCTGCCTATGTACTGGTCGAGCCGGGGCAAGCTCACCAACACCGCCGATTTGATTCGCCTCATCATCCGCGATGAAGCGGTACACGGGTATTACATCGGCTATAAGTATCAGAAAGGGCTGGAGAAAGTCAGCGCGGAAAAACGCGAGGAACTCAAAGGTTTTGCCCTCGATTTACTGATGGATCTGTATGACAACGAGCTGAGCTATACCGAAGAGCTGTACGCCGGAACGGGCTGGGAAGAGGACGTAAAAGCCTTCCTCTGCTATAACGCCAACAAGGCGCTGATGAACCTGGGCTACGAAGCGTTATTCCCACCAGAAATGGCGGAGGTGAACCCGGCGATCCTCGCAGCGCTGTCGCCCAACGCCGATGAAAACCACGACTTCTTTTCCGGGTCCGGCTCGTCGTACGTGATGGGTAAAGCGGTGGAGACGCAAGACGAGGACTGGGATTTTTAATGAATGAATTAACGTTCATTAATTAACTCTGCATTTCATTATTTCCAGCCGAATATTACACTACGTACTACACTGTAATTTCCCCGTCATATTCGCCTGAATCACACCAATTCAGGCGAAATTGTCCCATGCAGCAGCAAAAAATTGAGAAAAATTCAAACCGCCCTCAGCCCTTTATTCATGGGAAATTCAGCCGTTTCGCTTGCGGCAAAATTCCGCCCTCAGGCCGGTCCAGGGTTGTCTCAGATTCTGAGTATGTTAGGGTAATGCCAGTTAACTATTTACCATGGTAATCATATCGACATAAACAAATAACAGGACACTCTCTATTGCATGGCAATTAAATTAGAAGTAAAAAATCTTTATAAAGTATTTGGCGAGCACCCGCAGCGCGCATTAAAATATATTGAGAAAGGCCTTACGAAAGAGCAAATTCTGGAAAAAACCGGGCTATCGCTTGGCGTTAAAGACGCCAGTCTGGCCATTGAAGAAGGCGAGATTTTTGTCATCATGGGATTATCCGGTTCGGGTAAATCCACTATGGTTCGCCTTCTCAATCGCCTGATTGAACCCACCCGCGGACAGGTGCTGATAGACGGCGTGGATATCGCCAGAATATCAGACGCAGATCTCCGTGAGGTGCGCAGAAAGAAAATTGCGATGGTGTTTCAGTCATTTGCACTGATGCCGCACATGACGGTACTCGATAATACCGCCTTTGGCATGGAGTTAGCCGGCACGCCCGCTCAGGAACGTCAGGAAAAAGCCCTTGATGCACTGCGTCAGGTCGGGCTGGAAAATTATGCTCATGCGTATCCGGATGAACTCTCCGGCGGTATGCGTCAGCGTGTGGGATTAGCGCGTGCATTAGCGATTAATCCGGACATTTTATTAATGGACGAAGCCTTCTCGGCGCTCGATCCCTTAATTCGCACCGAGATGCAGGATGAGCTGGTAAAATTACAGGCCAAACATCAGCGCACAATTGTTTTTATTTCTCACGATCTGGATGAAGCCATGCGTATTGGCGACCGTATCGCCATTATGCAAAATGGTGAAGTGGTGCAGGTCGGCACACCGGATGAAATTCTCAATAATCCGGCGAATGATTATGTGCGCACCTTCTTCCGCGGCGTGGATATTAGCCACGTATTCAGTGCGAAAGATATTGCCCGTCGAACACCAAACGGCATTATTCGTAAAACGCCAGGTTTTGGCCCGCGCTCCGCGCTGAAGCTGTTGCAGGACGAAGACCGTGAATACGGTTATCTGGTTGAACGCGGCAATAAATTTGTCGGCGTGGTCTCCATCGACTCTCTGAAAACCGCCCTGAGCGAAAACCAGGGAATCGATGCGGCGTTGATTGACGCTCCGCTTGCCGTGGACGCCGAAACGCCGCTCAGCGAGTTGCTCTCTCACGTGGGTCAGGCGCCGTGCGCCGTGCCGGTCGTCGGTGAAGAACAACAGTACGTTGGCATCATCTCAAAACGGATGCTGCTACAGGCTTTAGATCGCGAGGGGACAAACAATGGCTGATCAATCAAACCCATGGGGCACCACTGAAGCAGCGGACAGCGCGGCGCAATCTGCCGATGCGTGGGGGTCGACGCCTGCGCCTGCCGATGGCGGCGGCGCGGCAGACTGGCTCAACAGCGCACCAGCGCCTGCCCCAGAGCATTTCAATATTATGGATCCGTTCCACAAGACGCTGATCCCGCTGGATAGCTGGGTAACGGAGGGGATCGACTGGGTCGTTACCCACTTCCGTCCGGTGTTCCAGGGGATCCGCATCCCGGTGGATTACATCCTGAACGGCTTCCAGCAGCTGATGCTGGGCATGCCCGCGCCGGTGGCGATTATCCTGTTCTCGCTGATCGCATGGCAGTTCGGCAGCGCGGGTATGGGGATCGCCACGCTGATCTCCCTGATTGCCATCGGCGCGATTGGCGCGTGGTCTCAGGCGATGATCACCCTGGCGCTGGTGCTGACCGCCCTGCTGTTCTGCGTGGTGATCGGCCTGCCGATGGGGATCTGGCTGGCGCGCAGCCCCCGGGCGGCGAAGATTATCCGCCCGCTGCTGGATGCGATGCAGACCACGCCAGCGTTCGTTTACCTGGTGCCTATCGTGATGCTGTTCGGCATCGGTAACGTACCGGGGGTGGTCGTGACCATTATCTTCGCCCTGCCACCGATTATTCGCCTGACCATTCTGGGCATTAACCAGGTGCCTGCGGATCTGATAGAGGCATCGCGCTCGTTCGGCGCCAGCCCGCGTCAGATGCTGTTTAAGGTTCAGCTTCCGCTGGCGATGCCGACCATTATGGCAGGTGTTAACCAGACGCTGATGCTGGCGCTGTCGATGGTGGTGATCGCCTCGATGATTGCCGTTGGCGGGTTAGGTCAGATGGTACTGCGCGGCATTGGCCGTCTCGATATGGGGCTGGCGACCGTCGGCGGCGTCGGGATTGTGATCCTCGCCATCATTCTTGACCGCCTGACCCAGGCTGTCGGTCGTGATTCACGTAGTCGCGGCAACCGTCGCTGGTACACCACCGGCCCTGTCGGGTTACTCACCCGCCCATTTACAAAATAAGGAACAACGATGCGACATAACGTACTTTTTGCCACAGCGTTTGCGACCCTTGTCTCCACCAGCGCAGTTGCCGCTGACCTGCCGGGCAAAGGCATTACCGTGCAGCCGGTGCAGAGCACCATTTCGGAAGAGTCCTTCCAGACCCAGATTGTCAGCCGTGCGCTGGAGAAACTGGGCTATACGGTGAATACCGCCAGCGAAGTGGATTACAACGTGGGCTATACCTCCATTGCCTCTGGTGACGCCACCTTTACCGCCGTGAACTGGCAGCCGCTGCACGACGACATGTATGCCGCCGCAGGCGGTGACAAGAAATTCTACCGCGAAGGCACCTTTGTGACCGGCGCTGCGCAGGGATATCTGATCGACAAGAAAACCGCCGATAAGTATCACATCACCAATATTGAACAGCTGAAAGATCCGAAGATCGCAAAACTGTTTGATACCAACGGTGACGGTAAAGCCGACATGATGGGCTGTTCGCCGGGCTGGGGCTGTGAAGCGGTGATTAACCACCAGAACAAAGCCTTCGATCTGGCGAAGACCGTCGACGTGAGCCACGGCAATTACTCTGCGATGATGGCCGACACCATCGCCCGCTTTAAAGAAGGCAAGCCGGTGATCTACTACACCTGGACGCCGTACTGGGTGAGCGACGTGCTGAAGCCGGGCAAAGACGTGGTGTGGTTGCAGGTGCCCTTCTCCTCCCTGCCGGGCGAGCAGAAAGATATCGACACCAAACTGCCAAACGGCATGAACTATGGCTTCCCGGTGAACACCATGCATATCGTGGCGAACAAAGCCTGGGCCGAGAAAAACCCGGCGGCGGCGAAGCTGTTCTCGGTGATGAAACTGCCGCTGGCAGACATTAACGCCCAGAACGCGATGATGCACGCGGGTAAATCATCCGAAGCTGATATCAAAGGCCACGTGGATGGCTGGATCAAAGCCCACCAGCAGCAGTTCGATGGCTGGGTGAAAGAGGCGCTTGAGGCGCAGAAGTAAAACATTTTCCCTCACCCTAACCTCTCCCAGGGGAAGAGGGAACGATGACCACCCTCTCCCCCTGGGAGAGGGTCGGGGTGAGGGGATCAAACCGCACCCAACCTTAACCGCACAATCCACCACGTAACAATTCCCCAACATTCACCATCATTGGTTATTATGTTTCCGGAAAAATAATCACTTAACTCACGATTCCTGAAACTAATGACAAAAACAACTCAAGGGCTTAGCCCCGCACTCATCCTTTTAATGTCCGTGGCAACGGGTCTGGCCGTCGCCAGCAACTATTACGCACAACCACTGCTCGACACCATCGCACGCGCCTTCGATCTTTCAGCCAGCTCCGCCGGGTTTATTGTCACCGCCGCACAGCTCGGCTATGCGGCCGGGCTGCTGTTCCTGGTGCCATTAGGCGATATGTTTGAGCGCCGGATGCTTATCGTCTCCATGACACTGCTGGCGGCGGGCGGGATGTTGATCACCGCCAGCAGCCAGTCGTTAACGATGATGATTATCGGCACCGCGCTGACGGGGCTGTTCTCGGTGGTGGCGCAAATTCTGGTTCCCCTCGCCGCGACGCTGGCTTCCCCGGAAAAACGCGGCAAAGTGGTCGGCACTATCATGAGCGGCCTGCTGCTGGGCATCCTGCTGGCGCGAACCGTTGCCGGGCTGCTGGCGAGCCTCGGCGGCTGGCGCACCGTTTACTGGGTGGCGAGCGTGCTGATGGTTATCATGGCGCTGGCCCTGTGGCGCGGCCTGCCAAAGGTGAAGCAGGAAAATCACCTGAACTATCCGCAGCTCCTCGCCTCCGTTTTCAGCCTCTTCACCCGGGATAAACTCCTGCGCACGCGCGCCGTTCTGGGGTGTCTTACCTTCGCTAACTTCAGCATCTTATGGACGTCGATGGCGTTTCTGCTCGCCGCACCGCCGTTTAACTACTCAGAAGGCGTGATTGGCCTGTTCGGGCTGGCAGGCGCGGCTGGCGCACTGGGCGCGCGCCCGGCGGGTGGGCTGGCCGACAAAGGCAAATCTCATATGACCACCTCCGCAGGGCTGGTTTTACTCCTGCTCTCCTGGGCGGCCATCTGGTACGGACACGTCTCTGTGCTGGCGCTGATTGTCGGTATTCTGGTGCTCGACCTCACCGTGCAGGGTGTACATATCACCAACCAGACCGTGATTTACCGCGTGAAGCCGGATGCCCGTAACCGTCTGACGGCCGGGTACATGACCAGCTACTTTATCGGCGGCGCGGCGGGCTCGCTCATCTCAGCCTCCGCCTGGCAGCATGCGGGCTGGACGGGCGTGTGCGCCATCGGCGCCATCGTCGCGGCGATAAATCTGCTGGTATGGTGGCGCGGCTATCACCGTCAGGAAGCAATTCACTAAGTTTTACATTGCTTTGGGCCCCCTGGGGTGTAAAGGGGGCCTGCATCTGTTAAGGTAACGGTAATCATTTATCCCAGAAATTTTACTGTGGGTGACATATTTACTACCGGCATGAATAGTTCAGACCCCTGTCCTCACATCCCCTCTTTCGCGGGTACACACCCCACGCTCTCTGTGCTCACCGGGTCACGGATTTACCCGGCGCTTTCTGATGGTGACATACGTTTGGCGGATATAACCGCACAAATAATTCATTTACATTATTTGTCACTGTCGTTACTATATCGGCTGTAATTAATGAGGTTATGCCCAAAATGGATAGTTCGTTTACGCCCATTGAACAAATGCTTAAGTTCCGCGCCAGTCGTCATGAGGACTTCCCGTATCAGGAAATCCTGCTGACCCGCCTGTGCATGCACATGCAGGGTAAGCTGCTGGAAAATCGTAACAAGATGCTGAAAGCGCAGGGGATTAACGAGACGTTGTTTATGGCGTTGATTACGCTGGAGTCTCAGGAAAATCACAGCATTCAGCCGTCGGAACTGAGCTGTGCGCTGGGGTCATCCCGTACCAATGCGACGCGTATCGCGGATGAACTGGAAAAGCGCGGCTGGATTGAACGCCGTGAAAGCGATAACGATCGCCGCTGCCTGCATCTGCAACTGACCGAGAAAGGTCACGAATTCTTGCGCGAAGTGCTGCCACCGCAGCACAACTGCCTGCACCAGCTCTGGTCTGCCCTCAGCACCGCCGAGCGCGACCAGCTTGAGCACATTACTCGCAAGCTGCTCACCCGTCTGGACCAGATGGATGAAGACGGCGTCATCCTTGAGGCGCTGCGCTAACGCGACGATCCGCTCAACATTCCAGATTGCTAAAAAGAAAAACTGACAGGCCAGCACGTGAAACTGCTGGCCTTTCTGACAACAGGTCGGCTCAGCCGATGTGAAAATAAAAAGATCGTGGAGAACAACAATGAGCGCAAATGCGGAGAACACCCTCCCGCAGCAACCGGCCAACAAAAAGGGCAAACGTAAGAGCGCCCTTATTCTGCTGACCTTGCTCTTTATTATTATTGCCGTGGCATATGGGATCTATTGGTTTTTAGTCTTGCGTCATGTTGAAGAGACAGACGATGCATACGTGGCAGGGAATCAGGTTCAAATCATGGCCCAGGTGTCAGGCAGCGTGACGAAAGTCTGGGCTGATAACACCGACTTTGTGAAAAAAGGCGATGTGCTGGTCACGCTCGACCCGACCGACGCCCAACAGGCGTTTGAAAAAGCACAGACGGCGCTGGCCTCCAGCGTTCGCCAGACCCGCCAGCTGATGATCAACAGCAAGCAGCTTCAGGCCAATATCGACGTGCAGAAAACGGCCCTGGCTCAGGCGCAGAGCGACCTCAATCGTCGTGTTCCTCTCGGCACCGCCAACCTGATTGGCCGTGAAGAGTTGCAGCACGCCCGCGATGCGGTGGCCAGCGCACAGGCGCAGCTGGACGTGGCGATCCAACAGTACAACGCCAACCAGGCGATGGTGTTGGGCACCTCTCTGGAAAACCAGCCAGCGGTGAAACAGGCGGCGACCGAAGTGCGTAACGCATGGCTTGCCCTGCAACGTACCAAAATCGTCAGCCCGATGACCGGCTACGTTTCCCGTCGTTCCGTACAGCCTGGGGCGCAGATTAGCACCACCACGCCGCTGATGGCGGTCGTTCCGGCGAACAATCTGTGGGTCGATGCGAACTTCAAAGAGACCCAGCTGGCGCATATGCGTATCGGCCAGACCGCGACCGTGGTCAGCGATATTTACGGCGATGACGTCAAGTACACCGGAAAAGTGGTCGGTCTGGACATGGGGACCGGCAGCGCGTTCAGCCTGCTGCCTGCACAGAACGCCACCGGCAACTGGATCAAAGTGGTACAGCGCTTGCCTGTGCGTATCGAGCTGGATCCTAAGCAGCTGGCAGACCATCCGCTGCGAATTGGCCTTTCCACGCTGGTGACGGTCGATACCGCTAACCGCGACGGTCAGATCCTCGCAAGCCAGGTGCGCAGTACGCCAGCTTATGAAAGTAACGCCCGTGAAATTAGCCTCGATCCGGTCAATAAGCTGATCGATGACATCGTGAAGGCAAACGCCGGTTAAGCCGAAGGTGAGCGTTATGCAACAGCAAAAGCCGCAAAAACCGCTGGAGGGGGCGCAGCTGGTCATTATGACCATTGCGCTGTCGCTGGCGACATTCATGCAGGTGCTGGACTCCACCATCGCAAACGTGGCGATCCCTACGATCGCCGGGAACCTTGGCTCATCGCTGAGCCAGGGGACCTGGGTCATTACCTCGTTCGGGGTGGCGAACGCCATCTCCATTCCCATCACCGGCTGGCTGGCGAAGCGCGTCGGTGAAGTGAAGCTGTTCCTCTGGTCGACGATCCTGTTCGTGCTGGCCTCCTGGGCCTGCGGCATGTCCAGCAGCCTGACGATGCTGATTTTCTTCCGCGTCATCCAGGGGATTGTCGCCGGGCCGTTGATTCCGCTGTCGCAGAGTTTGCTGCTGAACAACTATCCGCCCGCCAAGCGCTCCATCGCGCTCGCGCTGTGGTCGATGACGGTGATCGTCGCCCCAATTTGCGGGCCAATCCTCGGCGGCTATATCAGCGATAACTATCACTGGGGCTGGATCTTCTTCATCAACGTGCCCATCGGTGCGCTGGTGGTGCTGATGACGCTACAGTCTCTGCGTGGTCGCGAAACGCGGACCGAACAGCGGCGGATCGACGGCATCGGGCTGGCACTGCTGGTTGTCGGCATCGGCAGCCTGCAAATCATGCTCGACCGCGGCAAAGAGCTGGACTGGTTTGCCTCTACGGAAATCATTGTGCTGACGGTGGTGGCCGTGGTTGCCATCAGCTTCCTGATTGTCTGGGAGCTGACGGACGATAATCCGATAGTCGACCTCTCGCTGTTTAAATCGCGAAACTTCACCATCGGCTGCCTCTGTATCAGCCTCGCCTATATGCTCTACTTCGGCGCGATTGTTCTGCTGCCGCAGCTGTTGCAGGAGGTGTACGGCTATACCGCAACCTGGGCGGGGCTGGCCTCCGCGCCGGTGGGGTTAATTCCGGTTCTGCTGTCGCCGATTATTGGCCGTTTCGCCCATAAGCTCGACATGCGCAGGCTGGTGACGTTCAGCTTCATCATGTACGCCGTGTGCTTCTACTGGCGCGCGTATACGTTTGAACCGGGAATGGACTTTGGCGCCTCCGCGTGGCCGCAGTTTATTCAGGGCTTCGCCGTAGCGTGCTTCTTTATGCCGCTGACCACCATTACGCTTTCCGGCTTACCGCCTGAGCGGATGGCGGCGGCATCGAGCCTGTCGAACTTCACCCGTACGCTGGCGGGCTCCATCGGGACTTCGATCACCACCACGCTGTGGACCAACCGGGAATCGATGCACCATGCTCAACTCACCGAAGCGGTGAACCCGTTCAACCCTAACGCTCAGCAGATGTATAGCCAGCTTGAGGGGATGGGGATGACGGAGCAGCAGGCGTCCGGCTGGCTTGCCCAGCAGATCACCAACCAGGGGCTGATTATCTCGGCAAACGAGATTTTCTGGATATCGGCGGGGATCTTCATCGTCCTGCTGGGGCTGGTGTGGTTTGCCAAACCACCGTTTGGGGCCGGTAGCGGGGGCGGTGGGGCGCACTAGCCCTGTGCACGGGTTGCCGGGTGGCGGCTACGCCTTACCCGGCCTACGATCGTAGGCCCGGTAAGCGCAGCGCCACCGGTCAACAATCGCCCCCCTTGTCCAAAACGCGACAGCGATTGTCAGTTCCGATAAAGCAGCGCGCCTGAAATCGATTCACGATAGTGAAAAGACAACAGGAGCGCACCATGCTGAACACACCCGCCGACAAATACCAGCCTTACCCCACCCTTTCGTTGCCCGACCGCCGCTGGCCGGAGCAGATTATCACCCGCGCCCCGCGCTGGCTCTCGACCGACTTACGCGACGGTAACCAGGCGCTGGCCGAGCCGATGGACAGCGCGCGCAAGCTGCAATTCTGGGATCTGCTGCTGAGCTGCGGGTTTAAAGAAATCGAAGTCGCCTTCCCGTCCGCCTCGCAGACGGACTTCAATTTTGTGCGTCAGCTGATTGAGGAGAACCGCATCCCGGATGACGTCACCATTCAGGTGTTAACGCAGGCGCGGGACGATCTTATCCGTCGCACTTTCGACTCCCTGCGCGGCGCGAAGCAGGCCACCGTTCACCTGTATAACGCCACCGCCCCGCTGTTCCGCCGTCTGGTATTCGGCATGGAGAAAGCGCAAATCGTCGAGCTGGCGACGCGCGCGACGCGCCTGATTCGTCAGCTGTGTGAAGAGAACCCTGACACCCGCTGGCAGTACGAGTACTCCCCGGAAACCTTCTGCTTCACCGAACCGGAGTTTGCGCTGGAGATTTGTGAAGCCGTGGCGGAGATCTGGCAGCCGTGCGCGGCGCGTCCGATGATCCTCAACCTGCCCGCTACCGTCGAGGTGAGCACGCCGAACGTCTATGCCGACCAGATCGAGTATTTCTGCCGCCACTTCAGCCGCCGCAGTGACGTCTGTATCAGCGTGCACCCGCATAACGATCGCGGTACCGGCGTCGCCAGCGCAGAGCTGGCCGTCATAGCCGGGGCTGACCGCGTGGAGGGCTGCCTGTTTGGTAACGGTGAGCGCACGGGCAACGTCTGCCTGGTGACGCTGGCGATGAACCTCTACAGCCAGGGCATTAGCCCGAATCTGGATTTCAGTGATATGAATCGGGTGGTTGAAACGGTAGAAACCTGCAACCAGCTGCCCGTCCATCCGCGCCATCCGTGGGCGGGTCGTCTGGCTTACACCGCCTTCTCCGGCTCGCACCAGGATGCCATCAAGAAAGGTTTCGATGCCCGTAAGCCTGGCGAACGCTGGGAGATGCCCTATCTGCCCGTCGACCCGCAGGATATTGGCTGTACCTATGAAGCGGTGATCCGCGTGAACAGCCAGTCAGGAAAAAGCGGAAGCGCCTGGCTTATTGAGCAAAACCACGGCCTCAAATTGCCTCGCGCCCTGCAACAGGATTTTAGCCAGCACGTGCAGCAGGAAACGGATAACCATGGAAAAGAGATGACGCAGAATGCGCTCTGGCAGCTGTTCCGCGCCCGCTACGGCCTGGTGGCGAGCCCGCC
Organism: Enterobacter sp. YSU; assembly: GCF_016082135.1. Classification (NCBI taxonomy): domain Bacteria; kingdom Pseudomonadati; phylum Pseudomonadota; class Gammaproteobacteria; order Enterobacterales; family Enterobacteriaceae; genus Enterobacter; species Enterobacter sp. YSU. The sequence goes on along the minus strand of NZ_CP059487.1, from coordinate 2,852,794 downwards.
ATTAGCGCTGCAATCGTACCGCAGCGACAGCCAGCAGGACGGCCAGCTGCGGCTGACGGCAAGCGTCGCCACGCAAGGGGGCACCCGCCAGCTGGAAGGCCAGGGAAACGGTTTGCTCTCCGCCGCCGCTCACGGATTAAGCCGCTGGATCAACGCACCGTTTGTGATCAAGGATTATCACGAACATACGTTAGGCGAACGCAGCGACAGCCGCTCGGTGGCCTATATCCGCTGCCTGTTCCAGGACGGGACCAGCCGCTGGGGCGTGGGCATCGACAGCGACGTGGCACGCGCGTCGATTCAGGCGCTTTTTAACGCGGTCAGTCGTTCCTGAAGTAATCGCTGGGTGAGAGACCCATTACCCGGCGAAACATTGCCGTAAAGGCGCTGTGGCTGCCATACCCCAGATCCAGCGCCACGCGTAATACCGGCTGGCCCTGTGCCAGCCGCACTAAGGCTTCCAGCAGTCGCGCCCTTCTCACCCACTCGCCGTAGCTCAGGCCTGTCTGCTGCTGAAAATGGCGGTTCAGCGTGCGTTCGCTCATCCCCACAATACCTGCGGCCTGGGCGCTGCTCCAGCTTTCTCCCGGGGCCATTCGAATCTGCTGGCAGAGGTGGCGCAGCGCTTCGCTTTCCGGCTCGGGCAGGTGAAACGGCAGTACCGGCATGAGGCGAATTTCATCGAGGATCAGTTCATAAACACGTTCATCGCGGCTTCCGGGTGCGTAAGATTCAGGAAGCGTAAGGGAGGTCAGGATCAGCTCGCGCAGCAGGGGCGAGATCTGCACGATCTGGCAGGTCGCCGGAAGATCGGCGCGCGCCAGCGGGTCGATAAACAGCGTGCGGGCAGCAACGTTGCCGGTGATGCGCAAGGCGTGCTGCGTACCCGCAGGTAGCCAGACGCCGCGACCGGGCGGCACCACCCAGCAGCCGGATGCGGTATCGACCCGCACGACGCCGGTGAGGCTGTGCAGGAGCTGCGCGCAGTCGTGCTGATGCCACGGCTCGCTGTCGCCATGAGCATAATCATGCGAAAACGGCACAAGCGGGCGATGGGTAAAGGAGAAGGTGGTGGTTGTCGTCATCAGGATTGTAGGCCCGGTCAGCGAAGCGCCACCGGGCATCCACAGGCACGATACTAAATGTGCAGTTCCTGAAGTTTTTCTTTTGGCAGGGCCAGCTCGTCATTGCTGTTTACACGAACATCACGTTCGATGATATGACGGGCAATCTCCTGAGCTTCTTCCAGAGAGTGCATCTGGTAAGTGCCGCACTGGTAAACGTTCAGCTCAGGGATCTGGTTCTGCTCTTTCACCTTCAGCACGTCTTCCATCGCCGCTTTCCACGCATCCGCGACGCGTTTCTCATCAGGCTGACCAATCAGGCTCATGTAGAAACCGGTGCGGCAGCCCATCGGAGAGATATCGATGATCTCCACGCCGTTGCCGTTCAGGTGGTCGCGCATGAATCCGGCGAACAGGTGTTCCAGCGTGTGAATGCCTTTCTCTGGCATCACTTCTTTATTGGGCACGCAGAAGCGCAGGTCGAAAACGGTGATCGTGTCGCCGTGCGGCGTGTTCATGGTCTTCGCCACGCGGACTGCTGGTGCTTCCATACGGGTATGGTCGACAGTAAAGCTATCTAATAACGGCATACGTCACCTCCGATAGTGATTTTTTTAAAATAAACTGAACTCTTCTACAGAATGCGCGTCTGAGTATATGAAAGACGCGCATTTGTTATCATCATCCCTGAATTCAGAGATGTATATTTTGGCCACAGCGATGTGGCCTTTTTCTTTTTGGTTCAGGCCTGCTTCGCCAGAAACGCCTCAAACGACTCCGTATCCGCCGCTTCGACCTCTTTCTGACGCACAACGGACGCATCACGCTCTGTCACAAAATCCGCTTCGCTCAGGATCTCTAACGGCTCCTGCATCAGCATCTCACGGTACTCCGCTGAGAGTGAACGCCCTGTGCCACCAATTCCCTGCTCAATCATAGAACGCAGAATACGTGCTGAGAATGTCAGTTCCGGGTTATCAAAGCTTTCAACCAGTTCGTCGCAGACCTTCTGGTAAGCTTCGCCGCCGTACACGCTGTCCAGCGTCTGGGCTACGCGCTTCAGGTCATGGAACAGATCCTTCCCTACCTTAGACAGTGGGAACTGAGCCGTTTCACAGCCAATACCTAACGTCAGACCCGGCTTGCGCCCTTCCAGAATCACGCGATTCCAGTTGGCACGGGTACACAGCAGTTCGTCGGAACTCATTTCCGGCGCATCAGCCAGTACGCACCAGACCATAAACAGGTCAAGGAAGCGAACCTGCTGCTCGTCAACGCCAATCGGTGAGAACGGGTTGATATCCAGCGAGCGCACTTCAATGTATTCGATCCCGCCGCGCTGTAGCGCATCCGACGGCGTTTCACCGCTGCGCGTCACGCGCTTCGGACGAATCGGCGCATACAGTTCATTTTCAATCTGCAACACGTTGGTGTTAATTTGCAGGCGCTTGCCGTCTTTTTCGAGGCCGATTTTTTCGTACTCTTCAGACGGGGTTTTAATCGCCCGCTTCAAGCCTGCCACATATTCGTGCAGATCGTTAAACGTAATTCCGAGATTGCTTTGCGATTTATTGGTATAGCCAAGGTCGCTCAGGCGCAGGGAGGTCGCGTACGGCAGGTAATACATACCACATTCGGTCTTCTCGAACGGCAGCGTGGTCGGTTTCCCTTGCAGGAATGATGAACAGATGGCCGGGGACGCGCCGAACAGATACGGAATAACCCAGCCAAAACGGTAGTAGTTGCGGATCAGGCGGAAGTAGCCCGCGGAGATCGCTTCTTTATCCGTTTCACCGCACTTCGCCTGCCAGAACGCCATCGGCAGCGAAAAGTTGTAGTGCACGCCAGAGATCGTCTGCATCAGTGCGCCGTAGCGATTTTTCAGTCCTTCGCGATACAGCGTTTTCAGCCGACCAATATTCGAGGTGCCGTACTGCGCCAGCTCGATATCCTGCCCCTGCTCGATATAGCACGGCATGCTGAGCGGCCACATACGCTCGTCGCCGAGGTTGCGGGCGGTGAAGCGATGCACGTCGCGCATGATCGTCAGCATATGATCAATATCACCGTCTACTGGCGTGATGAACTCCAGCAGCGCTTCGGCGAAATCGGTTGTGATCCATTTATGTGTCAGCGCCGAGCCTAACGCCTTCGGGTGTCCCGTAGTCGCTAAGCTACCATCCGCATTTACGCGCAGCGTTTCGCGCTCAAGCCCACGCTGAATACCCTTCAGTGCCTGAGGGTGATTTTCCAGCCAGGCCAGCGCCTGTGATACGTCCGGGATCAATTTGACCTCCCGCCTGTCAAAAAATTGTCACTCAGCATAATTGTAATGGTTGACGATTGAAGGTCGCGAATTCATTCCACCAATTAGTGCCACCACGTCATACCCTGTAGTGTTACCCATGCCAGTAAAACATAGCGTAACGCCTTGCCAAGGCACAAAAAAAAGAGCACCGGTCCCCAGGAAATGCGCATCCATCCCGCCAGCAGACACAGTAAATCGCCTATTACAGGCATCCAGCTTAATAACAGCGTGGCAGCGCCATAGCGTTTTAGCCAGCCCACTGCCTTTTCCTGCCAGCGAGATTTTTCGCGTAGCGGAAAGAAACGTCCAAGAATAACGTTAGTCAGCCCTCCAAGGCTATTACCCATTGTTGCTATTAAGACCAGCAACCAGGGCTGACTTACGCCGGACAACAGCATCGCCACCAGCACCACTTCCGAATTCCCCGGTAAGAGGGTGGAGCTTAAAAAACTGCTGGCGAATAATGAAGCGAGTGACAGCGCGTCACTCACAGTAAGCGAACGTCCACCGCCGCCATTCCGGCATCACGCGCGGCCTGAATGCCAAAATCAGCATCTTCAAACACCACGCATTTTGCAGGTGGAACACCCATTAATTCTGCACAGAGCAGGAAGGTATCCGGTGCGGGTTTGTGATGTTTAACATGATCGGCGGCAACGACGGCAGAAAAATAGTGGCGCAGGCCAAGGTGGTTGAGTAGCGCTTCAGCAATCGCGCTCTCGCTGCCCGTACCGACAGACATAGGACGACGCCCGTGCCACTCCTTGACGACGTCAATGAGTGGTAAAGGCTGCACGGTGTCTAACAGTATGGCTTTTACCGCGTCGGTTTTTTCACGCGCGAGCTGATGCGGGTCGAGATCGGCCTGATTCAGCACAATCACGGCCTGTGCGATACGCCAGGTGGGCGATCCATTGAGGGCAATCATCGCCTGTAAATCGAAACGCATACCGTAACGGCCCAGGACTTCGGTCCAGGCCTGACGATGCGTGGGTTCGGTATCCAGGAGGGTGCCGTCCATGTCGAAGATCAAACCGTCATACTGTGCGTACATCGTGCTCTCGCTAAACGATTAACAAAGCATTACTTTATCGTAAAAGGGGATTTTTGTCGCTGATTGCGAAGTGATAACAATGAGAGTGATTAAGAACTAAACATCGAAGGGGATCACAAGAAGAGATGGTGCATCCGGGAGGATTCGAACCTCCGACCGCTCGGTTCGTAGCCGAGTACTCTATCCAGCTGAGCTACGGATGCATCAGGGAACTGCTTTCAGAAATAGTAAATGGTGCATCCGGGAGGATTCGAACCTCCGACCGCTCGGTTCGTAGCCGAGTACTCTATCCAGCTGAGCTACGGATGCATCGNNTATGGTGCATCCGGGAGGATTCGAACCTCCGACCGCTCGGTTCGTAGCCGAGTACTCTATCCAGCTGAGCTACGGATGCATCGGGATTTACTACTGTACTGCTCGATATTCATATCACTTCGAAAGCAATATGAAGTAATAGATGGTGCATCCGGGAGGATTCGAACCTCCGACCGCTCGGTTCGTAGCCGAGTACTCTATCCAGCTGAGCTACGGATGCAAAATGGCGGTGAGGCGGGGATTCGAACCCCGGATGCAGCTTTTGACCGCATACTCCCTTAGCAGGGGAGCGCCTTCAGCCTCTCGGCCACCTCACCACACAACGCCTCTTTCGAGTGCTTCGAGCAACTCGTTAAGAGCTTCTCGTCGCTGCGTGGCGCATATATTACTTTCTGGGACTTATAAGTCAAACAATTTTCCACATGCTTTTTTCGTTTGCACAATTCGCACCCAATTCGCATGTAAAAGCCGCAAAGAGAGTGTTTTATAAGCGGATTTTGCAGGCATCTTCACAGAATTGTGTTGAGAGAAGCGCGTCTTTTGGATGAGATAAGATTATGAGAGTGGTCAAAAACGAAGCGTTTGAAATAGAACGGTAACTTTATGCAGGAAAAATAGCAGGAGGGTTGCGTCTCGCCCGACAGCGAGACGCGACAATATCAGTAACTGGACTGCTGGGATTTTTCAGCCTGGATACGCTGGTAGATCTCTTCACGGTGGACAGATACTTCTTTAGGAGCGTTAACACCAATACGTACCTGGTTACCCTTTACCCCTAAAACTGTCACGGTGACCTCATCCCCAATCATGAGGGTCTCACCAACTCGACGAGTCAGAATCAGCATTCTTTGCTCCTTGAAAGATTAAAAGAGTCGGGTCTCTTGTATCCCGGCATTATCCATCATATAACGCCAAAAAGTAAGCGATGACAAACACGTAAAGTGTAAGCAGTCACGGCATCACATTCTGTTAAACGTAAGTTTAGCCGATATACACAAACTCAACCTGACTTTATCGTTATCGATAGCGCAGTGAGCAAGACGCCATAACGTTACCGCTATGGCGTCTGCTTGTGCTTTGTAGTTATTACAGTTTCGCGCTTACCCAGCTTTCAACGCTGGCTAATGCCGCGGGAAGTGCCGCCGCATCCGTACCACCGGCTTGCGCCATGTCCGGACGACCGCCACCTTTGCCACCCACCTGCTGGGCGACCATGCCAATCAGTTCCCCTGCTTTAACACGATCCGTCACATCCTTAGAGACGCCCGCAATCAGAGAAACCTTACCCTCTGCGACCGTTGCCAGCACGATAACCGTCGAACCAAGCTGGTTCTTCAGATCGTCGACCATGGTACGCAGCATCTTAGGCTCAACGCCCGCCAGATCGCTGACCAGCAGTTTGACGCCCTTAATGTCTACCGCTTTGCTGGAGAGGTTTGCGCTCTCCTGCGCCGCAGCCTGTTCTTTCAGCTGCTGGAGTTCTTTTTCCAGCTGACGGGTACGATCCAGCGCGACACGCACTTTTTCGCCCAGGTTCTGACTATCGCCTTTCAGCAGCTGCGCGATCTCGTGCAGCTGGTCGCTCTGCGCATGCAGGCTGGCAATTGCGCCTTCCCCGGTCACCGCCTCAATACGACGCACGCCTGCCGCCGTCCCCGACTCGGAAACGATGCGGAACAAGCCGATGTCACCGGTGCGGGATGCGTGAGTACCGCCACACAGTTCGGTAGAGAAGTCGCCCATGCTCAGCACGCGAACGCGGTCGTCATATTTCTCGCCAAACAGCGCCATCGCACCATTCTTCTTCGCTGCCTCGAGATCCATGATGTGGGTTTCGATTGGCAGGTTACGGCGGATCTGGGCATTCACCAGGTCTTCCACCGCACGAATTTCAGACGGCTTCATCGCTTCAAAATGCGAGAAGTCGAAACGCAGCACTTTGTCATTAACCAGAGAACCTTTCTGTGCAACGTGCGTACCCAGCACTTCGCGCAGGGCGGCGTGCATCAGGTGGGTTGCCGAGTGGTTCAGACGAATGCGCGCGCGGCGAGCTTCGTCAACGTTGGCCTGAACGCCCTCGCCCACTTTCAGAGAGCCGGAAACCAGTTTGCCCTGGTGACCAATTGCCTGACCGTATTTCTGGGTATCGCTTACGCTGAAGCTGAAGCCATTGCCTTTCAGTTCGCCTTTATCGCCAACCTGGCCGCCCGATTCCGCATAGAACGGCGTTTTATCCAGGATAACAACCGCTTCCTGGCCCGCGCTAATGCTGTCTACGGCTTTACCGTCAACAAACAGCGCGGTTACGTTGCTGGTCAGGGCCAGCTCTTCGTAGCCTTTAAATTCAGACGCGCTATCAACGCGGATCATCGCGTTGTAGTCCGCGCCAAAACCGCTGGATTCACGCGCACGACGACGCTGCTCTTCCATTGCGGCTTCAAAGCCTGCTTCGTCAACTTTGATGTTGCGCTCGCGGCAAACGTCCGCGGTCAGGTCAACCGGGAAGCCGTAGGTGTCGTACAGGCGGAAAGCGGTTTCGCCATCCAGCGTGTCGCCCTTGAGTTTCGCCAGCTCGTCGTCCAGCAGCGCCAGACCGCGTTCCAGCGTACGGGCAAACTGCTCTTCTTCGGTTTTCAGAACCTGTTCAACCTGCGCCTGCTGGCGTTTCAGCTCGTCACCGGCAGAGCCCATCACGCCAATCAGTGGCCCAACGAGTTTATAGAAGAAGGTGTCCTTCGCGCCCAGCATGTTGCCATGGCGGATCGCACGACGAATGATACGACGCAGCACATAGCCACGGTTTTCATTCGACGGGATAACGCCGTCAGCAATCAGGAACGCACAGGAACGAATATGGTCTGCGATAACGCGCAGTGATTTGTTGCTCAGATCGGTTGCGCCCGTTACCTCAGCAACGGCTTTGATCAGGGTGCTGAACAGGTCAATCTCATAGTTGGAGTTAACGTGTTGCAGAACGGCCGCGATACGCTCAAGGCCCATACCGGTATCTACGGACGGTTTTGGCAGCGGCTCCATGGTGCCGTCGGCCTGACGGTTGAACTGCATGAAGACGATGTTCCAGATCTCAATGTAGCGATCGCCATCTTCTTCCGCGCTTCCCGGAGGGCCACCCCAGATGTGGTCGCCATGATCGTAGAAGATCTCGGTGCACGGACCGCAAGGGCCGGTGTCGCCCATCTGCCAGAAGTTATCAGACGCGTAAGGCGCGCCTTTGTTGTCACCGATACGGATGATACGTTCGCGCGGGATACCCACTTCTTTTTCCCAGATGTCGAACGCTTCGTCATCGGTCTCATACACGGTCACCCACAGACGCTCTTTCGGCAGATTGAACCAGTTTTCACCGGTCAGCAGTTCCCACGCGTATTGAATGGCGTCGTGTTTGAAATAGTCGCCGAAGCTGAAGTTACCCAGCATTTCGAAGAAGGTGTGGTGGCGCGCGGTGTAACCGACGTTTTCCAGATCGTTGTGTTTACCGCCCGCACGCACGCAACGCTGTGAGGTTGTGGCGCGGGAATAATTACGCTTGTCGAGACCAAGGAACACATCCTTGAACTGGTTCATCCCGGCGTTGGTAAACAGCAGAGTCGGGTCATTGTTCGGTACCAGGGAGCTGCTGGCAACAACCTGGTGTCCCTTACTATGGAAAAAATCGAGAAACGCCTGACGGATCTCAGCGGTGCTCTTGCTCATAATTATCCTGAAATCAAGCTAACGAAATGTCGCAGCAGATCTGTATCTGTAAACAGTTGGACGGACCAGCTACTGGAAAAAGTGGGAATAAGATAAGTTTTCTTTAGTGGGAAGTAAAATCCCGCATGCGTTCAATCGGTAAAATTACGCCAGATATCCTGAATATCTTCCATCAGGAAGCCGCGGTAGAGCAAAAAGCGCTGGATTTTAACTTTTTCTGAAAATTCACGCGGCAGCGGCTCACCGTACTTTCGTACCGCCTGCTCACGCGCCAGTTCGCACCAGTCAATTTCACTTTCGCGCATGGCTTTTTCAATCGATTCACGGGCTACCCCTTTCTGGTTCAGCTCCTGGCGGATACGCGCTGGCCCATAGCCTTTACGACCACGGCTGGCAAGAAAGCGAGCGGCAAAACGGCCGTCATCCAGATAGTGATGCTCGTAGCACCAGGCAACCACGCGGTCATAATCTTCCGCGGTGGCATCAATGTCTTCCGGACCGTTTTTGCTCATGACGGGCGCTGACAGTTTCCGCCGCAGCTCCTGTTCGCTATGGTCACGCACGGCAAGAATGCGCACGGCCCGATCCAGCAAGCGTGAGTAGGCTGGTCGGCGTGATGTCGGTTCACTCATAAAAAACCTGTCGATTCAGAAATGCAAAAAGGGCCGCATCAGCAGCCCTTCATTTTTATCCGAGAGGATTAAAAGTCTTCGTTGGTTTCTTCAGCATCCGCGCCGTCGACCACGAAATCAGGTTTAGAGTCCTGGTTGTTCAGCAGGAGTTCACGCACCTTCTTCTCAATCTCTTTCGCCGCCGCCGGGTTCTCTTTCAGCCAGGAGATAGCATTCGCTTTACCCTGACCAATCTTGTCACCGTTGTAGCTGTACCATGCGCCCGCTTTTTCAATCAGCTTCTCTTTCACGCCCAGGTCAACCAGCTCGCCGAGGAAGTTGATACCTTCGCCGTAGAGGATCTGGAACTCAGCCTGTTTGAACGGTGCTGCGATTTTGTTCTTCACAACCTTCACGCGGGTTTCGCTACCGACTACGTTATCCCCTTCTTTCACCGCACCGATACGGCGGATATCCAGACGGACAGAAGCGTAGAATTTCAGAGCGTTACCGCCGGTGGTGGTTTCCGGGTTACCGAACATTACACCAATTTTCATACGGATCTGGTTGATGAAGATGAGCAGCGTATTGGACTGCTTCAGGTTACCCGCCAGCTTACGCATCGCCTGGCTCATCATACGTGCCGCGAGGCCCATGTGAGAGTCACCGATTTCACCTTCAATTTCCGCTTTTGGCGTCAGCGCCGCAACGGAGTCGACGATGATCACGTCAACCGCGCCTGAGCGCGCCAGCGCGTCACAAATTTCCAGTGCCTGCTCGCCGGTGTCCGGCTGGGAGCACAGCAGGTTGTCGATATCAACGCCCAGTTTACGGGCATAGACCGGGTCCAGCGCGTGCTCGGCATCGATAAACGCACAGGTTTTACCTTCGCGCTGTGCCGCCGCAACAACCTGCAACGTCAGGGTAGTTTTACCCGAGGATTCCGGACCGTAGATTTCTACGATACGGCCCATCGGCAAACCGCCAGCGCCCAGTGCGATATCAAGAGAAAGCGAACCAGTGGAGATAGTTTCCACATCCATGGAACGGTCTTCACCCAGGCGCATGATGGAGCCTTTACCGAATTGCTTTTCGATCTGGCCCAGTGCTGCCGCCAACGCTTTCTGTTTGTTTTCGTCGATAGCCATTATTACTCCTGTCATGCCGGGAGAAGCAACTGCGCTTCACCATGGACTTCTGTTCTGTTGAGGCAATTATACTGTATGGTCATACAGTATCAAGTATTTTGTAGAAATTGTTGCCAGAGCGTTTTTAACGCGTATTCCGTTGCCTGACGACGCACGCTTTCGCGGTCGCCGCTGAAGCATTCCCGGCGGGTGATCCCTTCACCTTTTGAGGTGGCAAAGCCAAACCAGACGGTGCCGACAGGCTTCACGTCGCTGCCGCCGTCCGGCCCCGCGATACCGCTGATGGAGATAGCGTAATCTGCGCGCGCCTCTTTCAGCGCGCCAATCGCCATCTCGATCACCACCGGCTCGCTGACCGCGCCATGCTGCTCAAGCGTGGCTTCACGCACGCCGATCATCTGCGCTTTCGCCTCGTTACTGTAGGTCACAAAGCCGCGTTCAAACCAGGCGGAACTGCCAGCAATATCGGTAATTGCTTTCGCCACCCAGCCGCCGGTGCAGGATTCTGCGGTCGTGAGAGTCGCGCCGCGCTGTTTCAGCGCCAGCCCCACCACTTCGCTTAGCTGCATCAATTCATGGTCAGTCATTCTCGCTCCAGGCCTTAGAAAAACATGCAGCACAAGATAGCACTTTCTCATCAAATATGGGGATGCGCGTCGGGTTTTACGAGGGGGCTTCAGAAAAAAGCCGATGCGGACGCATCGGCCAGAGAGACGCTTATTTCATGCTGTTAGCGAGGGTGTCCACATTGTGGCGAAACGCCTTGACGTAGGTGTCCGCCACGCCGCCCTTCGCGGACAGCGCTTCCGGGTAAAGTTCACCACCCGGCTGGGCGCCCGTGGCGGTCGCAATCTGCTTCACCAGGCGTGGGTCAAGCTGGTTTTCCATAAACCAGGTTTTCACGCCGTCAGCTTTAATCTGATTGATGATCTCCGCTACCTGCGCCGCGCTGGCTTCACTCTCAGACGACAGCCCCTGCGGCGCCATAAACGTCACGCCGTAGGCGCGGCTGAAATAGCCGAAGGCGTCGTGGCTGGTCAGCACTTTGCGCTTCGCCTGTGGGATGTCGCTGAAACGCTTTTTAGCCCAACCGTCCAGTTGAGAGAGCTGCGCAATATAGGGTTTACCGGTAGCTTCAAGCGCCGCCGTATCTTCAGGATCGGCCTTCACCAGCCCTGAGAGAATATTTTGCGCATACAGCGCGCCGTTCGCCGCGCTGTTCCACGCGTGCGGATCGGTCACGGTTTTACCGTCCTCTTCCAGCGTGTGCGTTTTCACGCCGTCCGAAGCAACCACCAGTTGGCCTTTGAATCCGGAGGCTTTCACCAGACGGTCGAGCCAGCCCTCCAGCCCCAGCCCATTGACCACCACCACGTCAGCTTTACTCAGCGCCGCGCTGTCTTTGGGCGAAGGTTCGAAAGTATGGGGATCACCGTCCGGCCCCACCAGCGTCGTCACCTTCACACGATCGCCGCCAACCTGCTGCGTGATGTCTCCCAGGATGGAAAAGCTGGTCACCACATTAAGCGTTTTCGCCATTACGCCGTGCGTCATCATGCCGAGCGCGAGCGCCACGGCTAATCCTGTACGTTTCATCGTTTCCCCTTGCGTTAAAAAAGCGCCCGCAGGCTATCCGCCAGCCTGCTGCGCGTGCCAAATAAAACTGAAATAAAGAACAATGCGCTGGCGGTCAGCACAATGGAGGGCCCGGCGGGCAGACTCACTGCCCAGGAAAGGCTTAAGCCCAGCCACGCGCAAAAAATACCGCTGATACCCGCCATCAAAAGTAACCCTGGCAATGTGCGCACCCAGCAGCGTGCCGCCACGGCGGGTAACATCATCAGCCCGACGGCCATCAGCGTGCCGAGCACCTGAAAACCGGCTACCAGGTTGAGCACCAGCAGCGCCAGAAACAGACCGTGTAACATCCCGGGCAGCCAGCGCGCGTTCACCTGCAACCACGCGGTATCAAACGCTTCGCTGACCAGCCCCCGATAAAAAATCGCCAGCGTGAGGAGCGTGAACATGCAAACGCCCGTCACGAACAGGGCTGACGCGCTATCCACGGCGAGAATGGAGCCAAACAGAAGATGAAGCAGATCGACATTTGAACCGCGCAGCGACACCAGCGTGACGCCCAGCGCCAGCGAGCCCAGGTAAAACCCCGCGAAGCTGGCATCCTCTTTAAGCGGCGTGCGGCGGCTGACCAGCCCGGCCACCAGCGCAACGGCGATCCCGGCAATAAACCCGCCGACAGTCATTGCCAGCAGCGACATCCCGCTGAGCAGATAGCCCACCGCGACACCCGGCAAAATGGCGTGAGAAAGGGCGTCCCCCATCAGGCTCATCCGACGCAGTTGAAGAAATACGCCCAGCGCAGTGGTGCTGACGGAGAGCGCCAGGCAAACCACCAGCGCGCGCCGCATAAAGCCGTACTCAATAAACGGCTGGAAGAAGAGATGCCAGATCATGCCACCCTCACCCGCTCGGTTTTCCAGTGCGGCGTATCAGCGTCCAGCCGCAGCGTTTGTGGGAAGTGGCGCGAGACGCGTTCGCTGTCGTGCAGTACCGCCAGCAGGGTCTTCCCCTGCATATACATCTCCAGCATCAGATCCATCAGCACGTTGCAGGTCGCTTCATCGACGCCGGTGAAAGGCTCATCCAGCATCACCAGCGGCGCCTGCTGCACCAAAACGCGGGCAAACAGCATGCGCTGAAACTGGCCGCCGGAAAGTTCATCTATGGTAGAGAACGCCATGGACTCCAGCCCCACGCGCTCCAGCGCGCCGGCAATGCGCATGCGGGTATCCCGACGAAAACCGGCAAACAGTGAGATTGCTGGCCAGCAGCCCATACTCACCACGTCCTGCACGGTCAGAGGAAATTGCGCCTCCAGCGCGTGACGCTGCGCCAGCCAGCTCACCACCGGACGTCTCCCCTGCCAGCGAAACGTACCGCTGACGGGCGGAATAAAGCCGGCGAGCGTTTTCAGCAGCGTGGATTTGCCGCAGCCGTTGGCCCCGACGATAGCGGTCATGCTCCCGCGTTCAATCACGCCGGACAGCGCGCGCGTAACGGGCTGGCGATCGTAACCCGCCACCAGGTCGTTCATCACGATCATGGCAACGCCACCGCCCAGCGCACGGCCAGGCCGAGAAACAGAATTATCACCAGCGCCAGCAGCAGCCGAACCGGGGATGAGAGAGAAAACAGGGACATGGAAATCTCAATTTAAAAATAATGTTATAACATAACAATAATGAAAGTCGATTAAGATGTAAACGGTGGGAGTGAAATGGGAGTGTGGCGAAATGTTTCTGCAAAATTCCCCTCTCCCGTGGGAGAGGGTCAGGGTGAGGGCATCAGGCCGCACCGTGCATGCAGCCATGCCGGGTGGCGGCGTTGCCTTACCCGGCCTACCCGTCAGGGTAACTTACTGGCTAAACGGTGACGCTGCCGGCACACGCGCCTGAGACACCGCCAGCCCCAGCTGCCACACCGCCATCGCATAGTGCGTGCTGTGGTTGTAGCGGGTAATGGTGTAGAAGTTAGGCAGCCCGAACCAGTACTGATAACCGGTTCCGACATCCAGGCGCAGCAGGCTCACCTGGTCAACATTGCCCAGCGGCTGCGACGGCGTTAAGCCTGCCGCTGCCAGCTGCGCCACGCTGTATTTGGTTTTAAATCCGTTTTCCAGACCAAACGCCTCGCCGTTCGCCTGCACCGCCACCTGGCCGCCCGGCGTCCAGCCATGCGCTTTGAAGTAGTTGGCCACGCTGCCAATGGCGTCTTCGGGATCCCACAGGTTGATGTGACCATCCCCGTTAAAATCTACCGCGTACTGCTTATAGGAGGACGGCATAAACTGGCCGTAGCCCATTGCCCCGGCGAACGACCCTTTCAGATCGAGCGGATCGTCCTGTTCGTCTCGCGCCATCAGCAGGAAGGTTTCCAGCTCGGAAGAGAAATACTCGGCGCGGCGCGGGTAGTTGAAGGAGAGCGTCGCCAGCGCATCAAGGATGCGGGTTTTACCCATAATGCGTCCCCAGCGGGTCTCGACCCCAATAATACCGACGATGATCTCCGGCGGCACGCCATAGACCTGCCACGCACGGTTCAGGGCGTCTTCATACTGATTCCAGAACACCACGCCATTCTGCACGTTGTCCGGGGTAATAAACTGTTTGCGATAGCGCAGCCACGCGCCGTTTGGCCCGGTCGGCACCTGGGCTGTCGGCGCCTGCCTGTCCATCAGGCGCAGCACGTAGTCCAGACGCTTCGCCTGAGACAAAATGGCATGCAGCTGCTGGCGGTCAAAACCGTGCTTGCTCACCATTTTATCGATGAACTGTTCGGCCGCAGGGTTATTCGCGAAGTCGCCGCCCATCTGCATCATATTGTGCTGCGGCTCCAGCAGGAATCCTCCGGAAGGCGCGCCCGCCGTTGGCTGAGCGGCTTCGGTCTTGGGTTTGCTACTACAGGCGGACAGGAGAATAAGCGCAGGCAACAGCGCTGCATAACGACGCTTGAACATGTGGCATCCATTTAACGAGTTCGGTAAGAACCCAGTATGGTAAAGCATCCCCAACTCCTCAAGGAAGCGGTACGCACCTCCCCGACGCAAATCCGTGCTTTTTTCCACCAAAAATTATTCACCTCACCAATAAACTTTCAAAATAATACATTTTTCTTTCATTGTGAGATCTTATTAACACTTTAAAACCTTTCAAAGTGATTATTATTAGCCGCAGATAGACAAAAACAAACGCCCTACAGGAGAGAAGAATGATAGAAACCATCACCCACGGCGCCGAGTGGTTCATCGGGCTGTTTCAGAAAGGCGGCGAGGTATTCACCGGCATGGTGACCGGGATCCTGCCCCTGCTGATCAGCCTGCTGGTGATCATGAACGCCCTGATTAACTTTATCGGCCAGCAGCGTATTGAACGCTTCGCCCAGCGCTGTGCCGGCAATCCGCTGTCCCGCTACCTGATCCTGCCCTTCATCGGCACCTTTGTGTTCTGCAACCCGATGACCTTAAGCCTCGGCCGCTTTATGCCAGAGAAGTACAAGCCGAGTTATTACGCCGCCGCCTCCTACAGCTGCCATTCAATGAACGGCCTGTTCCCGCACATTAACCCCGGCGAGCTGTTTGTTTACCTCGGGATTGCCAGCGGTCTCACTACGCTGGGACTGCCGCTCGGCCCGCTGGCGGTGAGCTATCTGCTGGTCGGCCTGGTGACCAACTTCTTCCGCGGCTGGGTAACGGACCTCACTACCGCCATTTTTGAGAAAAAAATGGGCATTCAGCTTGATGAGAAAGTCCAGCTTTCGGGAGCCACAGTATGAACCGGATCCGCATAGAGAAAGGCACGGGCGGCTGGGGCGGCCCGCTGGAGTTCGACGCTACCGAAGGCAAAAAGATCGTCTACATCACCGCGGGCACGCGCCCGGCGATCGTCGACACGCTGCGCGAGCTGACCGGCTGGGAAGCAGTCGACGGCTTCAAAGAGGGCGAGCCGCCGGAAGCGGAAATCGGCGTGGCGGTAATCGACTGCGGCGGCACCCTGCGCTGCGGCATCTACCCGAAGCGCCGCATTCCGACGGTGAATATTCACTCCACGGGCAAATCAGGCCCGCTGGCGCAGTACATCCTTGAGGATATTTATGTCTCGGGCGTGAAGGAGGACAACATCACGCTGGTGAATGGCACATCCGCACCGCAAAAAGCGGCCCCGCGCGAGTACGACACCAGCAAAAAAATCACCGAGCAGAGCGACGGCCTGCTGGCGAAGGTCGGGATGGGGATGGGGTCCGCCGTGGCGGTGCTGTTTCAGTCCGGGCGCGACACCATCGACACGGTGCTGAAAACCATTCTGCCGTTTATGGCGTTCGTCTCGGCGCTGATCGGCATCATCATGGCCTCCGGCCTCGGCGACTGGATTGCCCACGGCCTCGCCCCGCTCGCCAGCCACCCGCTCGGCCTGGTGACGCTGGCGCTGATCTGCTCCTTCCCGCTGCTGTCGCCGTTTCTTGGCCCGGGCGCGGTGATTGCCCAGGTCATTGGCGTGCTGATTGGCGTGCAGATTGGTCTGGGGAATATTCCCCCGCACCTCGCCCTGCCCGCCCTGTTTGCCATTAACGCTCAGGCGGCGTGCGACTTCATCCCCGTCGGGCTGTCGCTGGCGGAAGCGCGCCAGGAGACCGTGCAGCCGCTTCCTGACGGGCGCGCCAACGGTGCTAATTGCCTGGTTTGTCTCCGGCTTTATTTATCAATAAGAGGTTCCTGCCATGACCGTGATTTACCAGACCACCATTACCCGCATCGGCCAGAGCGCGGCCGATGCGCTGAGCGACCAGATGCTGATCACCTTCCGCGAAGGCGCCCCGGCAGATATCGAAGAGTTTTGCTTTATCCACTGCCACGGCGAGTTAAACGGCGAGCTGAAGGCCGGTGGCCAGCTGGAGCTGGGCAAGGCGCGCTATGCCGTAACCGCCGTCGGTGACGTCGCCGAGCAAAACCTGCGCGAGCTGGGGCACATCACCTTGCGTTTCGACGGCCAGCCGCGGGCGGAGTATCCCGGCACGGTTCACGTTGAGGGGCCGGTTCCGCAGGCTGTCACCCCAGGCTGCACGTTAAAATTTATTTCGTAATAAAGGAGAGACACATGAGTCAGGTTGCCGTTGTCATTGGTGGGGGACAAACCTTAGGCGAGTTCCTCTGCCATGGGCTTGCCGCAGAGGGCTACCGCGTGGCGGTCGTGGATATTCAGAGTGAGAAAGCCGCCCGCGTAGCGGACGCCATCAACACCGAATTTGGCGAAGGGATGGCGTATGGATTTGGCGCCGACGCCACCAGCGAGCAGAGCGTGATGGCGCTGGCCCGCGGCGTGGATGAGATTTTTGGTCGCACCGATCTGCTGGTCTACAGCGCGGGGATTGCGAAAGCGGCCTTTATCAGCGATTTCGAACTGGGGGATTTTGATCGCTCGTTGCAGGTGAATCTGGTGGGCTATTTCCTCTGCGCCCGCGAATTTTCCCGTCTGATGATCCGCGACGGTATTCAGGGTCGCATCATTCAGATCAACTCAAAATCGGGGAAAGTGGGCAGCAAGCACAACTCCGGCTACAGCGCGGCGAAGTTTGGCGGCGTCGGGCTGACGCAGTCTCTGGCGCTGGATCTGGCCGAATACGGCATAACCGTGCACGCGCTGATGCTGGGTAACCTGCTGAAATCCCCGATGTTCCAGTCCCTGCTGCCGCAGTATGCCGCCAAACTTGGCATCAAAGCAGAGGACGTCGAACAGTACTACATCGACAAAGTGCCGCTGAAGCGCGGGTGCGATTATCAGGACGTGCTGAACATGCTGCTGTTTTACGCCAGCCCGAAAGCCTCGTACTGCACCGGGCAGTCGATTAACGTCACCGGTGGGCAGGTGATGTTCTGAGTTCATTCCCCGGTGGCACTGCGCTTACCTGGGCTACAATCCCCGTAGGCCGGGTAAGGCACAGCCGCCACCCGGCAGTTAAGGAGCCGATATGGTCACCGCACTCATCACCGTCGCCGCCCTCGCCTGGCTTTGCCAGATGGCGTTTGGCGGCTGGCAAATCCATCAGTTTAACCGCGCCTTTGATGCCCTGTGCCAGAAAGGCCGCGTGGGCGTCGGGCGTTCCGGCGGCCGCTTTAAACCGCGGGTTGTCGTCGCTGTTGCGCTGGATGAAAACAATATGGTTTGCGATTCCCTCATCATGCGCGGCGTAACGGTGTTTGCCCGTCCGACCAAAATCCAGGCGATCGACGGCATTTCGCTGCATGAATTACAACCTGATGTGATCTTTCCCCATGATTCACTCTGTCAGAATGCACTATCATTAGCGCTCAATCTGAAACATGGATAATTTCGTTGTGAAAGTTATAAACTTGCGGAATTATCATTTCGCAACGTAAGGAACGAAGCGCCTATGAAACCACGTCAGCGGCAGGCGGCCATACTTGAGCATCTGCAAAAGCAGGGAAAGTGCTCGGTAGAGGATCTGGCCCACTACTTTGACACCACCGGCACGACAATACGCAAGGACCTGGTGTTGCTCGAAAACTCCGGCGCCGTCATTCGTACCTACGGCGGCGTGGTGCTCAATAAAGACGAAACCGACCCGCCTATCGACCACAAAACGCTGATCAATACCCACCAGAAAGCGCTGATTGCCGAAGCCGCCGTCAAATTTATCCAGGACGGCGATTCCATTATCCTCGACGCAGGCAGTACCGTCCTACAGATGATCCCGCTGCTCAGCCGCTTTAATAACATCACCGTGATGACCAACAGCCTGCACATCGTCAATGCCCTGTCAGAGTTCGACAGCGAGCAGACCATCCTGATGCCCGGTGGCACCTTCCGTAAAAAATCCGCGTCGTTTCACGGGCAGCTGGCGGAGAATGCCTTCGACCACTTCAGCTTCGATAAGCTGTTTATGGGCACGGACGGCATCGACCTCAACGCGGGCGTGACCACCTTCAACGAGGTGTTCAGCGTCAGCAAAGCGATGTGCAACGCCGCGCGGGAAGTGATTTTGATGGCGGACTCGTCGAAATTTGGCCGTAAAAGCCCCAACATTGTCTGTAGCCTTGAAAGCGTCGATAAGCTGATTACCGACGCAGGTATCGATCCGGCATTTAAAAAAGCGCTGGAAGCGAAGGGCATCGACGTGATCGTAACCGGAGAGAAAAATGAGTGATTTTCTGTTAAACGCAGGCCGTCAGACCCTGCTGCTGGAGCTACAGGAAGCCAGCCGCCTGCCGGAACGTCTGGGTGAGGATTTTGTTCGTGCAGCCAACACCATTATCCACTGCGAGGGCAAAGTGATCGTGGCGGGTATCGGTAAATCCGGTCATATCGGCAAGAAGATTGCCGCGACGCTTGCCAGCACCGGCACCCCGGCGTTCTTCGTGCATCCTGCCGAAGCGCTGCACGGCGATCTGGGGATGATCGAAAGCCGCGACGTGATGCTGTTTATCTCCTACTCCGGTTCAGCCAAAGAGCTGGATCTCATCATCCCTCGCCTGCAAGAAAAATCGGTGGCCCTGTTAGCGATGACCGGCAAATCCCGTTCGCCGCTGGCGCTGGCCGCGAAAGCAACGCTGGATATTTCCGTTGAGCGCGAAGCCTGTCCGATGCACCTGGCACCGACCTCCAGCACCGTCAACACGCTGATGATGGGCGACGCCCTGGCGATGGCGGTGATGCAGGCGCGCGGTTTTAATGAGGAAGATTTCGCCCGCTCCCATCCTGCGGGCGCGCTTGGGGCTCGTCTGCTCAACAAAGTTCACCACCTGATGCGCACGGACGATGCCATTCCTCAGGTCAAACTCGACACCAGCGTGATGGACGCCATGCTGGAGCTGAGCCGCACCGGGCTGGGGCTGGTTGCGGTATGCGACAATGACCGCCAGGTGAAGGGCGTCTTCACCGACGGCGACCTGCGCCGCTGGCTGGTGGGCGGCGGCAAGCTGGAGGCGCGGGTATCCGAAGCAATGACCCAGGGCGGGCTGACGCTGAATGCCGACAGCCGCGCGATTGAAGCCAAAGAGGTGCTGATGAAGCGCAAAATCACCGCCGCGCCGGTGGTGGACGAGCACGGCAGGCTGTGCGGCGCGATCAACCTGCAAGACTTCTACCAGGCGGGGATTATTTAACCCTTCAGCCCCAGACGTTTCGCCAGCCTGTGAAGGTTGGCGACGTCCATCTCCAGCGCCCGCGCGCACGCCGCCCAGCTGCGGTTATTCTGCTCCAGCGCGCGGGCGATCATCTGACGCTGGAACGCATCCGTCGCCTCGCGCAGGTTTTCGTTCACGCTCTCAGGTATCACCGGCTTCACGGGCGGCATCGTTTCCTCATGCAGCGCGAAATGGCGCGCATGAATAACCACTTCATCCCCCGAACGCGTTGCCCGCGCCAGCACCACCGCGCGGTGGATCGCATGTTCCAGCTCACGCACGTTACCCGGCCAGCCGTAGCTCAGCAGGTGCGTCCTCGCGCCGGGACTTAGCACCACGCGGGAAAGCCCCATTTTGAGCCGACACTGTTCGCAGAAAAAGCCCGCCAGCAGAACCACATCCTCGCCCCGCTCGCGCAGCGGCGGCACCGTGAGCGGGAACACGCTCAGACGGTGGAACAGATCGGCGCGGAAATTCCCCGCCAGCACCTCTTCGCGCAGATCGCGGTTCGTCGCCGCCAGCACGCGCACATCCACGCGTAAGCTGCGATCGTCTCCCACGCGTTGAATATCGCCATACTGCAACACCCGCAGCAGTTTGGCCTGGAGCGAAAGGGAGAGTTCGCCAATTTCATCGAGGAACAGCGTGCCGTTATCAGCCATTTCGAACTTGCCGCTGCGGTTGCTGATCGCCCCGGTAAAGGCCCCTTTGACGTGTCCGAACAGCTCGCTTTCCGCCACGCTTTCCGGCAACGCCGCGCAGTTGAGATAGACCAGCGGATTCACCGCACGGGGCGAGGCTTCGTGGATCGCTTTTGCCACCAGCTCTTTACCGGTGCCGGTCTCCCCGAAGATCAGCACGTTCAAATCAGACGCGGCGACAATCTCAATCTCTTTTTTGAGCTGCGCCATGCCCGGCGAAAGGCCGATCATTTCGGTGTGCGCCACCTGCTCAAACGCCGTCGGGCTACCCGGAAGAATATTCTGGCTCTCCAGCTGTTCTATCAGCAGGGCGTTGTTCAGCGCCCCGGCCGCCAGCGCGGCAATCAGCCGTAGCTCTTCGTCGCTGAAGGTATCGAACTGATCAGGCGACATGCCGTCGAGGGTTAACGCGCCAATCAGGTTCTGCCCGGCAAACAGCGGCAGGCCGATACAGGCGTGCACCTTCAGGCTCTCCTGTCCGGGGATCAGGCCGTCGTAAGGATCGGGCAGATCGCTGTCTGCCGGGAAACGCACCACGTCACCCGCGCGGGCGATGGTTTCCAGACGCGGGTGGCCCTCCAGGGTAAAGCGCCGCCCGAGTACGTCCTTCGCCAGACCGTCGATAGCCAGCGGAATAAACTGCCGCCCTTCGTAACGCAGCAGCGCCGACGCATCGCAATCCAGCACGTGGCGCAACGTGGAGATCAGCCGCTGAAAGCGGTCCTGATGACCAATACCGGTTTGCAGTTCTATGGCGATCTTCGCCAGCACATCTACGGAAAAGCTCATCTCTGCCTCACTGTCATTTTGACAATACATAGTGTCATATTGACAACTTTTAAGATAGTCAAAATGACTACCCACTAAAGAGCATCGAAACGAAAACACATTATTTTCAATAAGTTAAAAAGTTGGCACGCAACTTGATATATGACAGTCATCTTATTTGAAAACGCCGTATTAAGTTGAGGTTGCTATGTCTATTCTGGTTAAAAATAACATTCATTGGGTGGGTCAACGTGACTGGGAAGTACGTGATTTTCACGGGACGGAATACAAAACGCTGCGCGGCAGCAGCTACAACAGCTATCTCATTCGTGAAGGTAAAAACGTCCTGATCGATACCGTCGATCACAAATTCAGCCGCGAGTTCGTGCAGAATCTGCGCAGCGAAATCGATCTGAATGAGATCGACTACATTATCATCAACCACGCGGAAGAGGATCATGCCGGGGCGCTGACCGAGCTGATGTCCCACATTCCGGATACCCCGATCTACTGCACCACCAACGCCATTGACTCCATCAACGGCCACCACCACCATCCGGAGTGGAACTTCCACACCGTGAAAACCGGCGACACGCTGGATATCGGCAATGGCAAACAGCTGATCTTCGTGGAAACCCCAATGCTGCACTGGCCGGACAGCATGATGACCTACATGACCGGTGACGCGGTGCTGTTCAGTAACGACGCCTTCGGCCAGCACTACTGTGACGAACGTCTGTTCAACGACGAAGTGGATCAGACCGAGCTGTTCGAACAGTGCCAGCGCTACTACGCCAACATCCTGACCCCGTTCAGCCGTCTGGTCACGCCAAAAATCACCGAGATCCTCGGCTTCAACCTGCCGGTGGATATGATTGCCACCTCCCACGGCGTGGTATGGCGTGAAAATCCAACCCAGATTGTCGAACTGTACCTGAAGTGGGCGGCGGACTATCAGGAAGATCGCATCACCATCTTCTACGACACCATGTCCAACAACACCCGCATGATGGCGGACGCCATTGCCCAGGGCATCAACGAAGTTGACCCGAACGTGGCGGTGAAAATCTTCAACGTGGCGCGCAGCGATAAGAATGAGGTATTGACCAACGTCTTCCGCTCCAAAGGCGTGCTGGTGGGTACCTCCACCATGAATAACGTGATGATGCCGAAAATTGCCGGACTGGTGGAAGAGATGACCGGCCTGCGCTTTCGTAACAAACGCGCCAGCGCCTTTGGTTCACACGGCTGGAGCGGCGGCGCGGTAGACCGTCTCTCCACCCGTTTACAGGATGCCGGTTTTGAGATGTCCCTGAGCCTGAAGGCGAAATGGCGTCCGGATCTCGACGCGCTGGAAATCTGTCGTCAGCACGGTCGCGACATTGCCCGCCAGTGGGCGCTTGCGCCGCTGCCGGAAACCGCACCCGCCGCGGCGGTTACGCCGAAAGCTGTAGCAGAAGCTGCCGCTGCCGACCTTGGCCCTTGCATGCAGTGCAGCGTCTGCCAGTGGATTTACGATCCTGAGCTGGGCGAGCCGTTGCAGGATGTCGCGCCGGGTACGCCGTGGAGCGAGGTGCCGGACAACTTCCTCTGCCCGGAATGTTCCCTCGGGAAAGACGTCTTTGATGAACTGGCAACGGAGGCAAAATGAGCCACGGCATCGTCATTATCGGCTCGGGCTTTGCCGCCCGCCAGCTGGTGAAAAATATCCGCAAACAGGATGCTAACGTGCCGCTGACGGTGATCGCCGCCGACAGCATGGATGAGTACAACAAGCCTGATTTAAGCCACGTCATTAGCCAGAATCAGCGCGCCGACGATCTCACCCGCCAGACGGCGGGGGAGTTCGCAGAACAGTTTAACCTGCGTCTGTTTCCGTACACCTGGGTCACCGATATCGACGCCGACGCCCACGTGGTGAACGCGAAAGATAAAACCTGGCAGTACGACAAACTGGTGCTGGCGACGGGGGCATCGGCGTTTGTGCCGCCGGTTGAGGGCCGCGAGCTGATGGTCACGCTCAACAGCCAGCAGGAGTATCAGGCCAGCGAGACCCTGTTACGCGACGCCACGCGGGTGATGATTGTCGGCGGCGGACTGATTGGCACCGAGCTGGCGATGGACTTCTGCCGGGCGGGAAAATCCGTCACCCTGGTTGACCACGCGGCCAGCATTCTGTCAGGGCTGATGCCAGCAGAAGTAAGCAGTCGCTTACAGCATCGTCTGACCGACATGGGCGTGCATCTGCTGCTGAAATCGCAGTTACAGAGCCTGAGCAAAACCGAAACCGGCATTTGTGCGACGCTCGACCGCAACCGCAGCGTGGAAGTGGATGTGGTTATTGCGGCGACGGGGTTGCGCCCGGAAACCGCGCTGGCGCACCGCGCGGGCGCAGAGATCAATCGAGGCGTGAAGGTGGATAGCTACCTGCAAACCACCCGGCCGGACATTTATGCCCTGGGCGACTGCGCGGAAATTAACGGCCAGGTGCTGCCGTTCCTGCAACCGATTCAGTTAAGCGCCATGTTCCTGGCGAAAAACCTGCTCGGCGGCAACGCACCGGTGAAATTACCCGCCATGCTGGTGAAGGTAAAAACGCCGGAACTACCGCTGCATCTCGCAGGTGAAACGCAGCGTCAGGATCTGGACTGGGAGATTGTCCTTTCGCCTCAGGGCATGGTGGCGCGCGGCACCGATACCGACGGTCAGATGCGCGCCTTTGTCGTCAGCGAAGACAGAATGAAGGAGGCCTTCGCGCTGCTGAAATCGCTACCAGCTTAACCCTCGTCATGCCGGGTGGCGCTCCGCTTACCCGGCCTACAGTACTGCCACGCTTACTTAACCTTTGGATTTTGTTGTCCACCGCCCCGATGTCCCGGGGCTTTTTTTATCGCTACACTTTCAGCGTCAGGAGCGCACCACCAGCGCGTCATAACCGCGCCAGCGATAGTTCGCCATCGAGATCAGCCAGCAGGCGACAAACAGCCCGACCACCACAAATCCGGCGTCGCCCAGGTTATCGTTCACCGCGCCAATCAGATCCCACACGCCGCCGCTGAGGGCGAACTTGTCCATCAGCAGACCCATCGCTTCCAGGCCGCCGATAAACAGCGCCACCACCACCGAAGTGCCGGTGATGGTCATGTTGTAATAGAGCTTGCGCTGCGGCTTGTTAAACGCCCAGCCGTAGGCACCCACCATCAGCAGGTTATCGAGCGTATCCACCAGCGCCATGCCGCTGGCGAAGAGCGCCGGGAAGATCATGATCGACCACACCGACATCCCGCTGGAGGCGCTGGCGGCGGAGATCCCCAACACGCCGATTTCGGTGGCGGTGTCGAACCCCAGGCCGAACAGGAAACCGACCAGGTACATCTGCCAGCTTTTATTGACGAGGCGGAAGGTTTTGCCGAACAGCCAGTTCATGACGCCGCCCTGTGCAGGCAGCGTGATGTCGCCCTGCACGGGATTGCCGTGTTTCAGCGCCTGAAAACTGCGCCAGACGCCGCGCAGGATCACCATATTCACCAGCGCCATCGCCAGCAGGAAGGTGGCGGAGACGGCGGTGCCAATCAGGCTGCCGGTTTCGTGGAACCATGCCATGTTTTTCTGAAACGCCGTGGCGGTCGCGGCGATAGCAATGGAGGCCAGCACCACGATGGTGGAGTGTCCGAGGGAAAACCATGCGCCCACGCCGGACGGGCGCTTGCCCTGCTGCATCATTTTACGCGTCACGGTATCAATCGCGGCGATATGGTCGGCATCCACCGCATGACGCAGTCCGTAACACCAGGCCAGCAGGCTGGCCGCCATCAGCGCCGTACTGCCGCTAAAGGTGTGCCACGCCAGCCACCAGGCCAGCAGGTTAGCCATCCCGAGAGCCAGCAGCAGGCACGCTGCACGAGGTTCATTGCGTAAAAGTCGTAACATTTTAAATCCCTTGTGAACATGATCGGGCGGCAGCAACCACCGCCTGCCCGAAGGAGATCGCTCCGTCGCCTGCGGGCAGGCGCGAAGGAAAAAGAAGCGTGAAATCAGAAAGGTAATGACGAAGGCGCGCGCGCAGCAGGCGGTTGTGAAGGACGCCTCCGCTGAAGCACACCGTCGTGAGCGACCGTCGGCGGGCATGCGTTGCCGCCAGTTCGCTCAGCCCTTTTGCCAGCGCATCGTGAAAAGCCCAGGCACGCTCGCCGGGTTCCGCCCGCCAGGTAAGCCACTGTTGCCAGAACAGCGCAAGGTTATCCGTCTGGAGCGTCACCGGATGATCAACCCCTGCGCAGCGTTCGGCCAGCGCCTCCAGCCGGCACGCGGCTTCGCCCTCATAGCGTTGCGTTTCAATGCCCAGCGCACAGGCCACGGCGTCGAACAGACGACCACAGGAGGAGGCCCGCGGCGCATTGATACCGCGCGACACAGCCGTTGCCAGCAGCGGCCAGTTTTGACGCTGTACCACCTCTGTTTCCGGGTACTGCTGCCAGTCAGGTACGAACGCCAGACAGTGGGCGAGCAAATTGCGCCACGGCTGTTTTGCCGCCAGATCGCCCCCCGGCAGCGCAACGGCTGGCAGACCGCCCAGCCGTTCGCAGTCGCGATAGTTCACCCGCAGGCACTCGCCGCCCCACAGCGCGCCGTTCTCGCCCATGCCGATCCCGTCCAGGGTCAGGGCAATAACATCCCCGCCGTCGAGCGGCCAGCCATTCTCCGCCAGACACGCTGCCGCATGCGCATGATGATGCAGCACGGTCTCAACGGGCAGCGCCTGCGCCCGGGCCCACTGTCGGGCGTGATATCCCGGATGGGCATCGCACACCACGCGCTCAGGCTGAAAGGCGTAGATGTCCTGCATCGTCGAGAGCGCACTGCGCCACTGCGCCTCTACCCCCTCGTCGCTCAGATCGCCAAAATGCTGGCTCAGCACCGCCTGGTTGCCACGCACCAGGCTGAAGGTGTTTTTCATCTCCGCGCCGGTGCATAACATGGGCGGGATGTCGCGGAATCCGGCGGGCAATGTGATGGCATCCGGCACAAAACCGCGTGCGCGACGCAGCATCGTGCCCTCCTGGTCCATCACTGAATCATCCATCCGTTGCAGGATGTCGCGGTTGTGCAGCAGGAAGCCGTCAGCGATGTCACTGAGTTCTTCCAGCGCCTGCTGGTTGCTTATGGCGGGTGGATGGCCGCTGAGGTTGCCGGAGGTCATCACCAGCGGGCGCTGGCAGTCCAGCATCAGCAAATGCTGGAGCGGGTTCGCAGGCAGCATCACGCCGACCGTATCCAGCCCCGGCGCAATCTCCTCAGGAAACGCAGGAAGGCAGGCTTTTGGCGTCAGCACAATCGGCGCAGCGGGTGAACGTAACAGCGTCTGGATGGCCTCCGGCAGATCGTCCGCATGCGGGATCATCACCGCCAGCGGCCTGGTCGGGCGCTGCTTGCGTGCCCGTAATTTCCGAACCGCCTGCGGGTTAAGCGCGTCGCAGACCAGGTGAAAACCGCCCAGCCCTTTGACCGCCACAATCCCGCCGCCTTCCAGCATCGCCACCGCCGCGCTTAACGCCGATTCGCGGGTGGCAGCAGCCTCCCCGGCTCGCCACTCCAGCTGCGGTCCGCAATCCGGGCAGGCCACCGGCTGGGCGTGAAAACGCCGGTCAGCCGGGTTGAGGTACTCCGTTTCACAGGGCACACAGAGCGGGAATGGCGCCATTGACGTGGCCGGGCGGTCATAGGGCATGGCGCGGATAATGGTAAACCGCGGCCCGCAGTGGGTGCAGTTGATAAACGGGTAGCGGTAGCGACGTTCGCGGGGATCGCGCATCTCCGCCAGGCATGCGGGACAGGTGGCGGCATCCGGGACGATTTGCGTGTCCATCGCCCCGCTCTCGCTGTGGCGGATGACAAACTCGTCCGGCAGCGTCGTCCAGCTGAACGGCTGCGTTTCAATGCGATCGATGCGCGCCAGCGGTGGGCAGTCCTGGCGCAGTCTCGCGGTAAAGTCACCCCCACTGCCCGCGAGACGCACCAGGACACCCTCTCCGTCGTTGCAGACGTCGCCTGCCAGCCCCAGCTGGTGCGCAAGCTGCCAGACGAAGGGACGAAATCCTACCCCCTGCACCTTGCCGCGCACCCGAAGCTGTACGCCATTAACGCGCATTGCAGCTTAAAACAGCAGCGATGACGAGGTGTCGAACGCCGCGCGGCGGCGTTTTTCGGCACTCATCTGTTCGAGCTTGTCGCGATCGACGCAGACCAGCGCATGCGTCGGACAGGCTTCCATACACGCCGGACCGGCGTCGCGGTGGTAGCAGAGGTCACATTTATTGGCTTCGGCTTTCTCCGCGCGTACGCTCAGCCCGATACCGCTGTTGCGCACCACCGGGCGAACCACCACCTCCATCGCGCCATACGGACACGCCACCACACAGGTTTTGCACCCGATGCAGCGCTCCTGCATCACATGCACGAAGCCTTTCTCGCGCTTAATCGCCCCGTTCGGACAGACGTTGGCGCACGGCGCATCTTCGCACTGGCGACAGATAGCGGCGGTAGAAATATTCACGCCTTTAATGACGTGGATGCGCGGCAGGAAGGTATCAGGGGTGAGAGAGGCGCAATCCTGCTCTGCCTGATGGGACACCACGCACGCCACTTCACAGGTACGGCAACCAATGCATTTGCTGGCATCGGCCATAATAAAACGGTTCATCTGCTTCTCCGGCATTACTGTTATGCGCGAAGCTATTCATAAACCGTGCCAATATTTAATGCATTGATTTTATAGGGAAATTTAAAAGAGAGGGATCTGTCATCGTCATTAGTGACGATGACTGATGTCGACGTCAGCGATGCGGGCCGTCAATGACGGAGTCGCGCAGGATAAGCTCGCCGGAGAAGGTTTGCTGAGGCTTAAACTCACCGCCGTCGAGCATGAAAATCATACGGCTGATGGTCTCCTGAATCATCTCCGTTACCGGAATACGCACGCTGGAGAGGGACGGCACGATATAGGGCGCGATTGCCACGTCGTCAAAGCCGATGACGGACACTGCGCCCGGCGTGGCGACGCCGCTCTCGTGCAGCTGCCTGATGGCGCCAATCGCCATGTCGTCGTTACTCGCCACCAGCGCGGTAAACGTTTCGCCGCGGGTGAGCAACTGAGAGACCGCCGCCGCGCCGCTGGCCGGGTTCCACTTCCCTTCGGCGATCAGCGCGTCGCGAACTGCAATCCCGTGCTGCGCCAGCGCGTCCTTGTAGCCGGAAAGACGCTCCACCCCGGTGGGGGAATCCAGCGAACCGGTGATAAACGCAATCTCCCGGTGGCCTTTCTCAATCAGCTGCGATACCGCGTCCTGACACGACGCTTTATGATCGGACCAGACGCTGTGACTGCTGTTTTTCCGCAAACGGCGGTTGAGCACCATGATCGGCTGCTCGCATTTCTCAATGATCTCGTCCAGCGCTTCCACGCTCAGAAAACGCGGATAGATGATTACCGCGTCGCAGCGCATGTCGAGCAGGTACTGGATCGCCTCGCGCTCCTCTTCGGCGCTGTGCTTGCCGTCCGCCAGGATCAGCTGACGCCCCTTCTCTTCCGTCATCCGCGCGGCGTTAAACAGCAGCTCGCTAAAGTAGACCCCATGGTACAGGGTGTTCGTCACCACCAGCCCCAGAGTCTGGGTGCGTTTGGTCGCCAGGTTTCGCGCCAGCAGATTGGGGCGATACCCGCTCTCTTCGATGGCCTGAAACACGCGGTCTTTCGTCTCCTGGCTGACGTAACCGTTCCCCGACAGTACCCGGGAGACCGTCGCTTTTGATACGCCTGCCCGCTTCGCCACTTCCAGCATCGTGGTCATATTATTATTCCGTCTGAACCTGATGGGCGCAGTGTACTGCACCGCAGAAAAATTGTCCCAGCGGCGTTATCACGCTTTTTACGGCCACGAGTGATCGTTATCACGAAACGAAAAAATGCATAAAAAGTGGTCTTGTTTCATTAAAAGAAACTCATGATGATTATGTGAAACCGGTTTCCTACATTTCACACAACGATAACAGGATCACATCCGATGGCAAAAAATTACGCTGCGCTGGCGACCGACGTCGTTAGCGCGCTGGGCGGCAAAGAGAACATCGTCGCCGTCACCCACTGTATGACGCGACTGCGCTTCGTCCTGAAAGACGAAAGCCTCACCGACGCCGCACGCCTGAAAAGCATCAGCGGCGTGCTCGGCGTGGTGCGCAACGACAACCAGTGTCAGGTGATCATCGGCAACACCGTGTCCCAGGCATACCGTGAAGTGGTGAGCCTGCTGCCCGCTAACCTGCAACCTGCCGTAGCGGAAGGTCCACAGAAGCTCACGCTGCGCCGCATTGGTGCCGGGATCCTCGATGCGCTGATCGGCACCATGTCTCCGCTGATCCCGGCGATCATCGGCGGGTCAATGGTCAAGCTGCTGGCGATGATCCTTGAGATGACCGGCGTGCTGGGCAAAGGCGACCCGACGCTGACGATCCTGACCGTTATCGGCGATGGCGCGTTCTTCTTCCTGCCGCTGATGGTGGCGGCGTCCGCGGCGGTGAAGTTCAAAACCAACATGTCGCTGGCAATCGCCATCGCGGGCGTGTTGGTTCACCCGAGCTTTATCGAGCTGATGGCCAAGGCCGCGCAGGGCGAGCACGTTGAGTTCGCCTTCATTCCGGTGACGGCGGTGAAATACACCTACACGGTGATCCCCGCCCTGGTGATGACCTGGTGCCTGTCATACATCGAACGCTGGGTGGATCGCATTACCCCGGCGGTGACCAAAAACTTCCTCAAGCCGATGCTGATCGTGCTGATTGCCGCCCCGCTCGCCATCGTACTGATTGGCCCGCTCGGGATCTGGATCGGCAGCGCCATCTCCGCGCTGGTCTACACCATTCACGGCTATCTGGGCTGGCTCTCCGTTGCCATTATGGGCGCGCTGTGGCCGCTGCTGGTGATGACCGGGATGCACCGCGTGTTTACGCCGACCATCATCCAGACCATTGCCGAAACGGGCAAAGAAGGGATGGTGATGCCGTCGGAGATCGGCGCCAACCTGTCGCTCGGCGGTTCGTCGCTGGCGGTGGCGTGGAAAACCAAAAATCCGGAGCTGCGCCAGACGGCGCTGGCCGCGGCGGCCTCCGCCATCATGGCGGGGATCTCTGAACCGGCCCTGTACGGCGTAGCGGTACGCCTGAAGCGTCCGCTGATTGCGAGCCTGATCAGCGGCTTTATCTGCGGCGCGGTGGCAGGCATGGCAGGCCTTGCCAGCCATTCGATGGCGGCGCCGGGGCTGTTTACCAGCGTGCAGTTCTTCGACCCGGCCAACCCGATGACCATCGTCTGGGTGTTTGGCGTGATGGGTCTGGCGGTAGTGCTGTCGTTTGTGCTAACCCTGCTGTTAGGGTTTGAGGATATCCCTGTAGAAGACGAAGCCGAAAAAGCACGCGCCCTGCAAACCGCACCGGTACAGAACAAAGCAGCAGAAGCATAAACTGAAAGCGAGGTAAGAATGTCTGTTTTTCCACAAGGATTTTTATGGGGCGGCGCGCTTGCCGCCAACCAGAGTGAAGGTGCTTACCGTGAAGGCGGCAAAGGACTGACGACGGTCGACATGATCCCCCACGGCGCAAACCGTCTGGCGGTAAAAGTCGGCAAGGAAAAACGGTTTTCGTTGCGGGACGACGAATTCTACCCGAGCCACGAGGCGATTGATTTTTACCATCGCTACAAAGAAGACATCGCCCTGATGGCGGAGATGGGCTTTACGGTGTTCCGCACCTCGATTGCCTGGAGCCGCCTCTACCCGAACGGCGACGAACCGCTGCCGAATCAGGAAGGCATTGCCTTCTACCGCGCGGTGTTCGAGGAGTGTAAAAAGTACAACATCGAGCCGCTGGTGACGCTCTGCCACTTCGACGTGCCGATGCACCTGGTGACGGAGTACGGCTCCTGGCGCAACCGTAAGATGGTGGATTTCTTCGCCCGCTACGCCCGCACCTGCTTCGAGGCGTTTAACGGGCTGGTGAAATACTGGCTGACCTTCAACGAAATCAACATCATGCTGCACAGCCCGTTCTCCGGCGCGGGGCTGGTATTTGAAGAAGGTGAAAACGAAGATCAGGTGAAATACCAGGCCGCGCACCACGAGCTGGTGGCGAGCGCGCTGGCGACCAAAATTGCCCACGAGGTGAACCCGGAAAACCAGGTCGGTTGTATGCTGGCGGGCGGCAATTTTTACCCCTGGTCCTGCAAGCCGGAAGACGTGTGGATGGCGCTGGAAAAAGACCGCGAGAACCTGTTCTTTATCGACGTGCAGGCGCGCGGCAGCTATCCGGCTTACTCTGCCCGCGTGTTCCGCGAGAAAGGCGTGGTGATTGTGAAAGACCCGGGCGACGATGAACTGCTGAAAAACACCGTCGACTTTGTCTCGTTCAGCTATTACGCCTCGCGCTGCGCGTCGGCGGACATGAACGCGGGAAACACCAGCGCGGCGAACATCGTGAAGTCCCTGCGCAACCCGCATATTCAGGTGAGCGAATGGGGCTGGGGCATTGACCCGCTCGGCCTGCGCATCACCATGAACATGATGTACGACCGCTACCAGAAGCCGCTGTTCCTGGTGGAAAACGGCCTTGGAGCGAAGGACGTCATTGATGAAAACGGCGAGATCAACGACGACTACCGAATCAGCTACCTGCGCGAGCATATTCGCGCAATGGCTGATGCGATTGAGGACGGCGTACCGCTGCTGGGCTACACCACCTGGGGCTGCATTGACCTTGTCTCGGCCTCAACGGGGGAAATGAGCAAGCGCTACGGGTTTGTGTACGTCGACCGGGACGACGCCGGGAACGGCACGCTGGACCGCAAGCGCAAGAAATCATTCTGGTGGTATAAGAAGGTGATTGCGAGTAACGGGGGGGATCTGGAGTAGCCTGTTGCCCTCACCCCAGCCCTCTCCCACAGGGAGAGGGGGATGGGTTTGGTAGGCCGGGTAAGGCGAAGCCGCCACCCGGCACTGCTCAGAGCTGAGAAAATCCCCCATCCCCAACCCACCCGGCAAGCCGTGAATAGACCACGTCCACCGCCTCTTTCACCGGCTGCGTCATCGGGTAATAGAACCCGACAATGTCCGGCTGAATCCCCAGAAACAGCACCTCGCCCACGTCGTCTTTAATCTGATCGACCAGGTAGTTCAGCGGCATATTGTGCGTCGTCATCATAAACATTTCGGCGATGTCGTCCGGGTCAATCAGGCGGATCTCACCGGGGTTGAGCCCCATATCGGTGGCATCAACGATTAACAGCCTGTCCGGGCGCAGCTCGCGAATGGCCACCACGTCGTTTTCCGGCGCGCTGCCGCCGTCAATCACCACCCAGCTGCCCGGCGGGTTTGCGGCGCACAGTTCCGCCAGCAGCGGACCCGCGCCGTCGTCGCCCATCATGCTGTTGCCGACACACAGTAAAACGTCAGTCACGTAATCTCCTCACCATCAGGTAGATGGCGCTCTCCTGATGAATATCGTGCAGCATGCTAAGCAGCGTTTTGCTCCACGCCTGCTGCTCGGGGGTTTGCCTGCTCAGCGCCTCGTCAAAGGCGTTGGCGAGCATCGCAATGTGGTTGGCATCGATGACGATCTCGCCGTATTTCGGCACGCCCTCCATCTTGCGCCGCGCCGTGCTGCCCTCCTCCAGCGTGGCGATCCACGCCAGGTAATCGGCCCACGGGCAGCTTAACGCCGCCTCCAGGCAGTCGATCACCCCGAGGTGGTGCCCAATCGCCAGACTGTAATAGACCACCTGCTGCGCCGCATCCGGCGTGGCGTCGTTCTCATCAATAAACTTACGGCTCAGCTGGCTGAACACCACCGTTTCACTCATCGGATACGCGCCTCATCGACGATGCTGTTCAGGTTCGCCACGATCTCATTGAGTCGTGGATCGTTTTCCGCCTCCAGCCAGCGCGCCACCTGATGGTCGCCCTGGCTCAGCAGGCGCAGATAATCGTCGGCAATCTGGCGTCCGTAGCGGTAGCCCGCCAGTTTCCGCGCCGTGCGGTCAACCTTCACCCGCAGCGGCTGCACCATGTCCGGGTGCAGAATGGCGGCAGGCTGGTTGTCCAGCTCGCCCGGCTCGCGGGCGTGGATTTTTTGCTCCAGCAGGCCGAGCGCCATGGCAAAACCGTACAGCGTCGCGGCAGGCGTTGGCGGACAGCCTGGAATGTAAACATCAACCGGCACGATTTTGTCGGTGCCGCCCCAGACGCAGTACAGGTCGTGGAAGATGCCGCCGCTGTTGCCGCAGGCACCGTACGAGATGCAGATTTTCGGGTCCGGCGCGGACTGCCAGGCGCGCAGCGCGGGGGATCGCATGGCGCGGGTGACGGCCCCGGTAAACAGCAGAATGTCCGCATGGCGCGGAGACGGCACCACTTTGATGCCGAAGCGCTCGGCGTCAAACAGCGGTGACAGCGTGGCGAAGATCTCGATCTCGCAGCCGTTGCAGCCGCCGCAGTCCACGCGATAGACGTAGGCCGAGCGTTTGATTTTTTTCAGCAGCGACGCCTTCATGCTGGCGATGGACTCCTCCACCGTCAGCGGCACCGGAATGCCGTTAGCGTCGCGCGGGCCGAGTAAGTTTTCCATCAGCTGGCCTCTCTCATATGGCGGGTTAAATCGATGCGGTCAGACGGCAGCAGGCACTTCTGACGCTTGCACTCCGGGCAGGTTTCGAAGCTTTCACGGTGATGCTCCGCGCGGACGTCGCCGTTGTGCTTCAGCAGCGCGATGGCGTAGTCGATCTCTTTTTGCACGGCGAAGGGACGCTTGCAGACGCGGCAGTTGCACAGCGCAAAGCGCGACTGCTGGAGGAAGTCCTCTTTTTTCCACACCGCCAGCTCGTACTCCTGAGACAGGCGAATGGCCACCGTCGGGCAGACCTCCTCGCAGCGGCCGCAGAAGATGCAGCGCCCGAGGTTAAACTGCCAGGCCAGCTCGCCGGTTTTCAGGTCCGTTTCCACCGTTAAGGCATTCGACGGGCAGGCGTTGACGCAGGCCGCGCAGCCGATGCACTGCTGCGGGTTGTGCTCCGGCTTGCCGCGAAAGTTTTTATCCACCGGGATCGGCTCCAGCGGATAACTGCTGGTCTGCGCGCCGGTTTTGATCACTTTTTTGATGAAGGTAAACATGGCGAATCCTTATTTCAGCGGCGAGTTCTTACGCTCGATGCTGTAGCGCTCAAGCTCTTTGTACGGCACCACCTGGCTTTTCTTCTTGCGCACGTCCACGACGGTCATGCGGTCGGTGCAGGAGTAGCACGGGTCGAGGCTGCCGATGATCAGCGGCGCGTCAGAGACCGTATTGCCGCGCAGCATGTAGCGCAGGGTTGGCCAGTTGGCGTAGGTCGCCGCGCGGCAGCGCCAGCGGTAGAGCTTCTGGTTGTCGCCGGTCATGCTCCAGTGGATGTCGTCCCCGCGCGGCGCTTCGGCAAAGCCGAGGGCAAAGCGGTTTGGAATGTAGGTGAAGCCTTCCACCATCAGCGGGCCGCCCGGCAGATTATCGAGGCCGTAGTCGATCATGTTCAGCGCGGTGAATACCTCGTTGATGCGCACCTTCAGACGGGAGATGACGTCGCAGCCCTGCTCGCTGTGCACGCTCATCGGCAGCAGGCCGTAGCCGACGAACGGGTGATCGGCGCGGGTATCGCGGGCGTGGCCGCTGGCGCGCACCATCGGACCAACGTTACTGAAGTCGCGGGCGATTTCCGGGTCAAGACGGCCGATGCCCACGGTGCGCTGCTCAATGTTTGGCGTGCTGAGCAGCATGTCCACCAGCTCCTGCACGTCCCGCCGCATCTGCTGCGCCAGCTGGCGGGTCTGGATCATGTCGTCTTTCAGCAGGTCGCGGCGGATCCCGCCGATCAGGTTCAGGCCGTAGGTTTTACGCGCCCCGGTAAGGATCTCCGCCATCTTCATCGACGCCTCGCGCACGCGGAAGAACTGCATAAACCCGGAGTCAAAGCCGACGAAGTGGCAGGCCAGGCCGAGGTTGAGCAGGTGCGAGTGCAGGCGCTCCACCTCCAGCAGAATGGCGCGGATCATCTGCGCGCGTTCCGGCACCACGATCCCCATGCCGTTTTCCACAGAGGTGGTGTAGGCGGTGCTGTGGGCAAAGCCGCAGATGCCGCACACGCGGTCAGAGAGGAATGTGACTTCGTTGTAGCCCATGCGGGTCTCCGCCAGCTTCTCCATGCCGCGGTGGACGTAGAACAGGCGGTAGTCGGCGTCGATAATGTTCTCGCCGTCGACGAACAGGCGGAAGTGGCCCGGTTCGTCGGAGGTAACGTGCAGCGGGCCAATCGGCACCACGTTATTCTTCTTGCTGCCCAGCTCGTTGATGAACTCGTAGGTTTCGCTGTCGGTGGTCGGGGCCGGGCGCTGGCGGTAGTCCATGCTGTCCTTGCGCAGCGGATAGAGTTCATCCGGCCAGTCGTCCGGCAGCACCAGGCGACGCTCGTCAGGCAGGCCAACCGGCACCAGACCATACATGTCGCGCACTTCGCGCTCGCCCCAGACGGCGGCAGGCACGCGCGGCGTGACGGAGGGGTATTCCGGCTTGTTCGGGTCGACTTCGACGCGCACGGTGAGCCAGCACTTCTCCCCCTGCTCCATCGACATCACGTAGTACACCGCATAGTTGCCACACAGCTGACGCTCGTCGTTGCCGAACAGCACTGACAGCCAGCCGCCCTGCTGGTAATAGAGAAACTCCACCACTTCCGGCAGATAGTTCACCTTAATGGTGACGGTGATCTGGTCTTTGGTTTGCCAGGACTCCTCCAGCACCACGCCCGGGAAAGCCTGATGCAACGCGGCGAGATACTGCTGACCTTTCTTTTCTTCAGACATAAACACTCTCTTTAATCACGCCACCAGCAAGGAGACGAACGCTAAAAATGCAAAACCAAAACCGGCCCAGGTGATGCGTGACGTTTCGACAAAACGCAGGCGCGCCATGCTGTTTTCAAACAGGGCAATCACCAGCACGCCGAAAATCAGCTTGAGCGCAGCCACCACCACGGCCAGCAGCAGGCCGCCCGCAGAGAAGTGCGTCATCTGCCCCCACGGGAAGAAAACGCCGACGAACATCTGCAACACCACCAGCTGCTTGAGGCTGATGCCCCACTTCAGCACCGCAAAGCCGTAGCCGCTGTATTCGGTGAGCGGCCCCTCCTGTAATTCCTGCTCCGCTTCCGCGAGATCGAACGGCAGCTTGCCCATCTCGATAAAGGTGGCGAACGCGCAGGCGCAGAGCGCCAGCACCAGCGGGAGAGAACGTGAAACCGGCCAGTGGTAAACGGTGTCGGTGATAAAACTGATATGGGTCGAGCCTGCAACCTGCGCGGCGACCCACAGCCCCAGCAGCAGAATTGGCTCAACCAGCACGCCGAGCATCGCTTCGCGGCTGGCGCCGATACCCGTAAACGGGCTGCCGGTATCCAGACCCGCAATCGCAAAGAAGAAACGCGCGATGGCGAAGAGGTAGATCAGCGTAATCAGATCGCCCAGCACCGGCAGCGGCGAGCCCACCGTCACCACCGGCAGCGCGGTGGCGATGGTCAGCATCACGCCCACCATCACAAACGGCGTCAGGCGGAACACCCAGCCTGCGGCGTCCGGCGCGACGCTCTGACGGGAAAGCAGTTTGAAGAGATCGCGGTACTCCTGGAGCACGCCAGGTCCGCGACGGTTGTGCAGCCGGGCGCGCGCCACGCGCGTGATGCCCGACAGCAGCGGCGCGGCGGCGAACAGCACCAGCGCCTGAAGAATTGCCAGTAACAGACTCATGTCAGGCTCCTCGTGAAATGACAATCACCACCAGCACCGCCAGTTCGATCAGCGCCAGGCGGCGGAACAGCACGGGCACGGCGGCACCCTGCCAGCCCGGCACCCAGCCCACCGGGTTCAGCCAGTGGCGCAGCTTCAGCACGGCGGCGAAGTTCTCCTTCACCGGCATAGCGAAACCGTGGGCGGTGATGACCATCGACTGCTCATGTTCGTAGCCGCAGGCCCACGCCGCGCCGCGCGAGCGGGAGGCGAGACGGTCGCGTCTGAAGAACAGCATCAGCACGAACGGCAGGAGCGGCGCGGCAATCAGCAGCAGCGCCATCATCGGCTGGGAAACGACGGTATGCGCCGTGACCAGCGGCAGCGGAATGGCGTGGCCCAGCTGCGGCAGCAACCACGGCGCGGCAACCCCGCCCGCGATGCAGCACAGCGCCAGTGCGACCACGCTTACGCCCATCAGTAGCGGTGCGCAGCAGGCGTTCTCAGCCTCACGCGTACGCGGTGCGCCCAGGAAGGTGACGCCGTAAACCTTCGCCATACACATCACCGCCAGCGCGCCGGTGATCGCCAGGCCCACCGCCAGCAGCGGGCCGAGTAAACGCCCGATAAACGCCTCGCTCTGGCCGAGGGCGAAGAAGGACTGATAAATCACCCACTCGCCGGCAAAGCCGTTCAGCGGCGGCAGCGCAGCCATCGCCATCAGCCCGACCAGCATCGCCAGCGAAATGACGGGCATTTTTTTGCCAATCCCGCCGAGCTTTTCAATATCGCGGTGCCCGGTGCGGAACCAGACGCTGCCCGCACCGAGGAACAGGGTGCTTTTAAACAGACTGTGGTTGATAAGGTGATACAGACCACCAATAAACCCGGCGGCAATCAGCGCCGGCTGGTTGAGCGCCAGCCCGGTGACGCCTGCGCCCATGCCGAGCAGGATAATCCCGATGTTCTCCAGGGTGTGGTACGCCAGCAGACGCTGGATGTTGTGCTCCATCAGCGCGTACAGCCCGCCGACGAACGCGGTGATCATCCCCGCAATCAGCAGCGCCACGCCCCACCACAGCGGCGGCTGACCGCCCGTCAGGGTTATCATCAGGATGCCGAACAGACCGACCTTCATCACCACGGTGGAGAACAGCGCAGCGGCCGGGGCTGAGGCATTGGCATGCGCCTGCGGCACCCAGCCGTGCAGCGGGATAATCCCGGCCAGCAGGCCAAAACCGACTACGCCCAACAGCCAGACGTCGTTGCCCAGCGGCTGACCGTTAAGCGCGGCAAAATCCAGCGTGCCGAAACGCTGCCACACCAGCCAGCAGGCCAGCGCCAGCAGCAGCGTACCGAGACGTCCGAGCGCAAACCACAGCTTGCCGGAGGCGCTGCATCCGGTCAGGAACACGCCGCACAGGGCCATGATTTCTGCCATCACCACCAGCGCGCCGAGGTTGCTGGCGATAACGGTACAGACCGCGGCGGCCATCAACAGGTTAAC
Source organism: Enterobacter sp. YSU (assembly GCF_016082135.1). NCBI lineage: Bacteria > Pseudomonadati > Pseudomonadota > Gammaproteobacteria > Enterobacterales > Enterobacteriaceae > Enterobacter > Enterobacter sp. YSU. Next base: position 2,814,044 of record NZ_CP059487.1, on the reverse strand, counting down.
CAGCAGGCCATTGGCTTTGGTGTGCTGATGTCGGTGCCAGTCGATATTAAACAGGCTGATAAACAGCCCGCACAGGCCAAAGGTTATCAGCCAGATGGCGTTCAGCGGCGTAAGCTCAACGGCGTGGTGAATCAGCGGGATGAGGGTGTCGACGGACTGGCCGTCGATCAGGACAACCCCGCCCGCCGCCAGCGTCATCAGGCTGCCGACCGCCCCGCCGATACCGGCGATCACCCCGCTCAGCCTTTTATGGAAGGAGAGAAGCAGCGCCAGGACAGCGGCGGCGGCAAACCAGGCCACACCGCTGGTCATCATAACTATCGCGTTCATTTCGCCCCCTCGTTAAGCGCCTGCAGCAGCGAAAGATCGCCGACGTCGGTATTGATGGTCAGCTCGCGCTTGCGTTTGCTGGTGCGAGCGATGTCGCGGATGTTGACCAGGACCAGCGCCCGGGTCGGGCAGGTCCGCACGCAGGCCGGACCCTGCTCATCGAAGCTGCACAGATCGCACTTCACCGCAACGGCGCGAATGCCCGGCACCCAGTCCAGCAGCGTACTCACGCGTGCCGGAGCCGGTGGCGCAGGCGGCGCTTTCGCAGTATTAGCATTCGCCGGAATATGCAGCGGACGGCTGCCGGAAAACTCAATGGCGCCGAACGGACAGGCGATGCCGCACAGCTTGCAGCTCACGCACAGGCTTTCGTTCAGCTGTACCGCGCCGTCAACGCGGGTGATGGCATTGACAGGACAGACGCCCGCGCACGGGGCGTCTTCACAGTGGTGACAGAGCTGCGGGGCAGACTCTTTCTCATTACGCATGACGCGCAGGCGCGGCATGGACTGTAGCCCGTGCAGGCGGTGCGTTTCCGAGCACGCCGCCTCACAGGTCCGACAGCCAATACAGACCGTCGAGTCAGCAATTACAAAACGGTTCACCGGGTCATCCTCTGGTGATGGTCATTTTTGACGAAAAAAACTGTCTTATCGACACTTCTCGACACTCGCTTTTCAGGCCACGTTCGCGGAGGATTTTCCGTCGATCAGCTGTTTCAGGTTGACTGGCCTGTCATGCTCAACGGCGGCGTAGAGGCCGTTATAAACCGGCGCGATTTTCTCCAGATAGTGCTCCAGCACCTGCTGGCGATCGCGGTTGCTGACGTGACCGTCCACCATGCCGTCCGCCATCAGCTGCGCCCGGGCGATGCAGTGCCTGTCGCCCTCTTTCGTCTCGACGTAGTACTCAATCGTGTGGCTGTTGAAGGTCTCCGCCAGGGTGACGTAAATCGTAAAGTGACCGAACAGGACAAAACGCATATCCCCCTGCGCCGCACAGCTCATGGCGTGATGCAGATGGGCCTTCGACAGCGTGATCCCCTGGATCAGTGAATTGCAGTACAGGTGCCATTGCTCCTGGAGCTGCTGATGACGTTGTGCGATGTAATCCGCTTTTTCGCTAATTTCCCAAATAGTCATAAAAGGTATCCGGTTAATGGAGTTAGCGGCTGTTAAGCAGATTTCGTGCCAGTTTTTAATTTGTTGATTTAAATGGATTTTAAAGAGATGCGCACTGTCACCGCCGCGGTGTCGACGTGTCATTTCGACAGCGTTGACATCGTCACGCCGTAACGCAAATCAAGCTGGCACCGTTATTGCATTGAAGGGGCAATTCATTAAGGAGGCGTCATGCACGAAATCACCCTCTGCCAGCGGGCACTGGAACTTATCGAACAGCAGGCAGTGCAAAACCACGCGAAACGCGTCACCGGCGTCTGGCTGAAGGTCGGGGCGTTTTCCTGCGTCGAGACCAGCGCCCTCACCTTCTGTTTTGAGCTGGTGTGCCGCGGCACGCTGGCGGAAGGCTGCGACCTGCATATCGAAGAGCAGCAGGCAGAGTGCTGGTGCGAGCAGTGTCAGCAGTACGTCACGCTGCTGTCATCGAAGGTACAGCGCTGTCCGCAGTGCCAGAGCAGCGGGCTGCGCATCGTGGCGGATGACGGTATGCAGATCCAACGCCTCGAAATCGAGAAGGAGTAATGTATGTGTAGTACCTGCGGTTGCGCTGAAGGCAACCTGTATATAGAAGGGGATGAACACCGTCCCCACTCCGCGTTTCGCTCCGCGCCCTTTTCCCCTGCCCCGCGTCCCGCGGCGGCCCTGACCGGCATCACCTTTGCCCCGCAGCGTTCCGACGCGGGCGACCTCCATTACGGCCACGGCGAAGCGGGTACGCACGCGCCGGGCATCAGCCAGCGCCAGATGCTGGAGGTGGAGATCAACGTGCTGGACAAGAATAACCAGCTCGCCGCCCGCAATCGCGCCCGCTTTGCCGCGCGCGAACAGCTGGTGCTGAACCTGGTCTCCAGCCCCGGCTCCGGTAAAACCACGCTGCTGACCGAAACCCTCAAACGGCTGAATAAACGCGTCTCCTGCGCCGTGATCGAAGGTGACCAGCAAACGGTAAACGACGCGGCGCGCATCCGCGAAACCGGTACGCCTGCGATTCAGGTCAACACCGGGAAAGGGTGCCACCTGGACGCGCAGATGATTGCCGACGCCGCCCCGCGCCTGCCGCTGGCGGATAACGGTATCCTGTTTATTGAAAACGTCGGCAACCTGGTCTGCCCGGCAAGCTTCGACCTCGGCGAGCGGCATAAAGTGGCGGTGCTCTCGGTGACCGAAGGGGAAGACAAGCCGCTTAAATATCCGCATATGTTTGCCGCCGCCTCCCTCATGCTGCTGAACAAGGTCGACCTGCTGCCGTACCTGAATTTCGACGTGGATAAGTGCCTGGCTTACGCCCGGGAAGTGAACCCGGACATTGAGATCCTGCTGGTTTCCGCCACGCGCGGCGACGGGATGGACGCCTGGCTGAACTGGCTGGAGAACGAACGATGTGCATAGGCGTCCCCGGACAAATTCATTCCCTCGACGGCAATCAGGCCAAAGTGGAGGTCTGCGGCATCCTGCGCGATGTCGACCTGACGCTGGTAGGCAGCCACGATGAGACCGGCGCAACGCGTCTCGGCCAGTGGGTGCTGGTCCACGTGGGTTTTGCCATGAGCGTGATTAATGAGGAAGAAGCCCGCGACACGCTGGATGCGCTACAGAATATGTTTGACGTCGAGCCGGACGTGGGCGCCCTGCTGTATGGCGAGGAGCGATAACACATGCGTTACGTTGATGAATATCGCGCGCCGGAGCAGGTGTTGCAGCTTATCGATCGCCTGAAAACCCGCGCCTCGCTGCTGGACTACACGAAAGAAAAACCGCTGCGGATCATGGAGGTGTGCGGCGGACACACCCACGCCATCTTTAAATTTGGCCTCGACCAGCTGCTGCCGGAGAACATCGAGTTTATCCACGGCCCCGGCTGCCCGGTGTGCGTGCTGCCGATGGGGCGCATCGACAGCTGTATCGACATCGCCAGCCGCCCCGGTGTGATTTTTTGCACCTTTGGCGACGCCATGCGTGTACCGGGAAAAAATGGCTCGCTGCTCCAGGCGAAGGCGCGCGGCGCAGACGTGCGGATCGTCTACTCACCGATGGATGCCCTGACGCTGGCGATGGCTAATCCTGAGCGTAAGGTCGTCTTTTTCGGGCTGGGTTTTGAAACCACCATGCCCGCCACCGCCATTACCCTCCAGCAGGCGAAAGCCCGCAACGTCACTAACTTTTACTTTTTCTGCCAGCACATCACGCTTATTCCCACGCTGCGCAGCCTGCTTGAAGCGCCGGATAACGGTATCGACGCGTTTCTGGCGCCGGGCCACGTCAGCATGGTGATCGGCACAGAAGCCTACGGTTTTATCGCTGAACAGTACAATCGTCCGTTAGTGGTGGCTGGTTTCGAGCCACTTGATCTACTGCAAGGCGTGACCATGCTGGTTGAGCAGAAAATAGCGACCCTGAGTGCGGTGGAAAATCAGTATCGTCGCGTGGTGCCCGATGCAGGTAACAGACGGGCACAGCAGGCCATAGCCGACGTGTTTAGCGTCGAAGGCGACAGCGAGTGGCGCGGACTGGGGCTGATTGCCGAATCCGGCGTGCACCTGACGCCCACGTATCGCGCCTTCGACGCCGAAGCGCATTTCCGCCCGCAGCCGCAGCAGGTGTGCGACGATCCCCGCGCCCGCTGTGGCGACGTACTCACCGGCAAATGCAAACCTCATCACTGCCCGTTATTTGGCAACGCCTGTAACCCGCAAACCGCGTTTGGCGCGCTGATGGTCTCTTCCGAAGGGGCATGCGCCGCGTGGTATCACTATCGCAACCAGGAGTGTGAAGCATGAACACGGTGGAAATGGCGCACGGAAGCGGTGGACAGGCGATGCAGCAGCTGATTAACCGGCTGTTTATGGAAGCCTTTAATAACCCCTGGCTCGCCGAGCAGGAAGATCAGGCGCGTATTGACCTCGCGGCCCTGACCGCCCACGGTGACAGGCTGGCGTTCTCTACCGACAGCTACGTGATTGACCCGCTGTTCTTCCCGGGAGGCGATATCGGCAAGCTCGCCGTCTGCGGCACGGCAAACGACGTCGCCGTCAGCGGCGCGATCCCCCGCTACCTCTCCTGCGGGTTTATCCTCGAAGAAGGGTTACCGATGGAGACGCTCACGGCGGTGGTCAACAGCATGGCGCACACCGCCCGCGAGGCGGGGATCGCCATCGTCACCGGGGATACCAAGGTGGTACAGCGCGGCGCGGCGGATAAGCTCTTCATCAACACCGCCGGGATGGGGGCGATCCCTGCCGACATTCACTGGAGCGCGCAGCAGCTTTGCGCAGGCGACGTGCTGATTGTCAGCGGCACGCTGGGCTGCCACGGGGCAACCATCCTGAACCTGCGCGAAGGCCTGGGGCTGGATGGCGAGCTGCGCAGTGACTGCGCGGTACTCACGCCGCTGATCCAGACGCTGCGCGACATGTCGGGCGTAAAAGCCCTGCGCGACGCCACGCGGGGCGGCGTGAATGCCGTCGTGCACGAGTTCGCGGCAAGCTGCGGCTGCGGGATTGAGCTGACCGAGCGCGGCCTGCCCGTTAAGCCCGCCGTGCGCGGGCTGTGCGAGCTATTAGGGCTAGACCCGCTTAACTTTGCCAATGAGGGCAAGCTGGTGATCGGCGTGGAACGCGCGGCGGCGGAAGCCGTACTTGCACAGCTGCGCGCACATCCTTTAGGGAAAGACGCGGCCATCATCGGCGACGTGGTTGAGCGCAAAGGGGTGCGCCTGACCGGGCTTTACGGCGTGAAGCGCACGCTGGATCTGCCGCACGCTGAACCGTTACCCCGAATTTGCTAGACCGCGCCAAAAGCGGTCAGCGCTGAATTTCTCTTTTTGCCAGTTTCTATTGGAAAGCAACAATGCCGTATACACCGATGAGCGATCTTGGACAGCAGGGCCTGTTTGACATCACGCGCACACTTTTACAACAGCCCGATCTCGGCGCGCTGAGCGATGCCCTGACGCGGCTGGTCAGGCAATCAGCGCTGGCGGACAGCGCCGCCATTGTGCTCTGGCATAGCGCAACCCACCGCGCGAGCTATTTCTCAACGCGTGATAACGGCAAAATCTTCGAATATGAAGATGAAACGTTTCTGGCCCACGGTCCGGTGCGGCGTATTCTCTCCCGCCCGGAAGCGCTGCACTGCAATTTTGACCAGTTTCGCCAGGCCTGGCCGAAGCTGGCAGAGAGCAATCTTTACCACCCGTTCGGCCACTACAGCATGCTGCCGCTGGCGGTGGAAGGGCAAATTTTTGGCGGCTGCGAGTTTATCCGCGATACCGACCAGCCCTGGAGCGAGGCGGAGTACGAACGCCTGCACACCTTTACCCAGATTGTGGCCGTTGTCGCGGAGCAGATCCAAAGCCGCGTCACCAATAACGTGGACTACGACCTGCTGAGCCGCGAGCGCGATAACTTCCGCATTCTGGTTGCCATCACCAACGCCGTGCTCTCCCGCCTGGACATGGATGAGCTGGTCAGCGAAGTGTCAAAAGAGATCCATCACTATTTTAAAATCGATGCCATCAGCATTGCGCTACGCGGCAACCGGAAAGGCAAGCTGAACATCTACTCCACCCACTACCTTGATGAAGCCAACCCGGCGCACGAGCAGAGCGAAGTGGACGAAGCGGGAACGCTGTCCGAGCGGGTATTTAAAAGCAAAGAGATCCTGCTGCTCAATCTCAATGAACAGGATCCGGTAGCCCCCTACGAGCGGATGTTGTTCAACACCTGGGGCAACAAGATCCAGACCCTGTGCCTGCTGCCGCTGATGTCCGGCAACACCATGCTCGGCGTGCTTAAACTGGCGCAGTGCGATGAGGCCGTATTTACCACCGCCAACCTGAAGCTGCTGCGCCAGATCGCCGAGCGTATCTCCATTGCGCTGGATAACGCCCTCGCCTATCAGGAGATCCACCGCCTGAAGGAGAGGCTGGTGGACGAAAACCTGGCGCTGACCGAGCAGCTCAACAACGTGGACAGCGAGTTTGGCGAAATCATCGGACGCAGCGATGCCATGTACAGCGTCCTTAAGCAGGTGGAAATGGTGGCGCAGAGCGACAGCACGGTGCTGATCCTCGGTGAAACCGGTACCGGGAAAGAGCTGATTGCCCGGGCGATCCACAACCTGAGCAACCGCAATAGCCGCCGGATGGTGAAGATGAACTGCGCGGCGATGCCTGCGGGCTTACTGGAAAGCGACCTGTTCGGCCACGAGCGTGGCGCCTTTACCGGCGCCAGCAGCCAGCGGCTGGGCCGTTTTGAACTGGCGGATAAAAGCTCGTTGTTCCTCGACGAAGTGGGCGATATGCCGCTGGAGCTTCAGCCCAAGCTGCTGCGCGTTTTGCAGGAGCAGGAGTTCGAGCGCCTCGGCAGCAACAAGCTGATCCAGACCGACGTGCGTCTGATTGCCGCCACCAATCGCGATCTGAAAAAAATGGTCGCCGACCGCGAGTTTCGCAGCGATCTTTACTATCGCCTGAACGTCTTCCCGATCTGCCTGCCGCCGCTGCGCGAGCGCCCGGAAGATATTCCGCTGCTGGTAAAAGCCTTTACCGCGAAGATTGCCCGCCGGATGGGGCGAAATATCGACAGTATTCCTGCCGAAACGCTACGCACACTCTCGGCGATGGAGTGGCCGGGGAACGTGCGCGAGCTGGAAAACGTCATTGAGCGCGCGGTCCTGCTGACCCGCGGGAACGTGCTCCAGCTCTCCCTGCCAGAGGTTACTCTCTCTGAAACGACCGTGACCGCAACCGAGCTTGCGAAAGAGGGAGAAGATGAATATCAGCTCATTATGCGAGTGCTGAAGGAGACCAACGGCGTGGTAGCCGGACCGAAAGGTGCGGCGCAACGGCTGGGGCTGAAGCGTACCACCCTGCTCTCGCGCATGAAGCGTCTGGGAATCGATAAAGAGAGCCTGAATTAACCCGTCATTCCGGCGACGTCGCCCTGCGCGTAATTTGTCGCCCACTGCGGCGCGGAGCCGGTTATTTTTTGGGCCGATACTTTTCGGGTAATTCCGGAACCGGACGGCGATCGTCGATCAGATGACGGATGGTCAGAATCGGATGGCGCCATAACATACGTGGCCCTGCCCAGCGCATCACCTGCTTCATCTCTTCCCGTCGGGCGGGCTGATAACAGTGCACAGGGCACTGTTTGCAGGCAGGTTTTTCCTCACCAAACACGCATTTATCCAGCCGCTTATCGGCATAAGCCTTGAGCGCTGAATAGTGCCCCTCTTCTTTTATGGCGTGCGGACACCTGTTTTCGTACAGGGCGATCATTCTGGCGATCGTCTTTTTTTCTCGTGAAATACGTTTACCGGACATAACGTCGTCCTCAACAATAAAGTGCATTTATAATACCCTTTTATCCGCACATTTTCAGTCATTGCATTCCATTTTCTGAAGCGCCCTTCCAGAATTACCCCGCCCCCCGCTGCGTTTTACTGGTATTTTATACAGGCATAAATAACCACCTTTGACCGCATTCACCGGAGAGCTTATGCAAGAGATCGCGATCGCCAAACCCTATCGTCACTTGAAAGTGGGTTACTTCAGAAAACGTCCTGAAGACCGTAAAACGAAAATTCCAAAACGCTACAGCGTACACGCAGCGCTGAGCCTGAAAGGCGACTGGCTTGAGCAAGCGGGATTTACCACCAACTCGCAGGTTCGGGTGGGCGTCGAGCACGGGAAAATCATCATTGAATTAATGGTGGAAGATGCCTCGTAAAGTCGTGACTTTTTTCTGCGCCGCACCTTTTTTTCATGCGACAATAGAAGGAACAATCGGCCATTGAGCCGCTCAAAGCGTAATATTTTCAAAGAAATGGATATCATAACTCCATGAGCACAATCGACAATTTCGACGCGCATACGCCAATGATGCAGCAGTACCTGAAGCTGAAAGCACAGCATCCGGAAATTTTGCTGTTTTACCGTATGGGCGATTTTTACGAGCTTTTTTATGACGATGCGAAACGTGCGTCTCAGCTGCTCGACATTTCCCTGACGAAACGTGGCGCGTCGGCAGGCGAGCCCATCCCGATGGCAGGTATCCCGCATCACGCGGTTGAAAACTATCTGGCGAAGCTGGTGAACCAGGGTGAGTCTGTCGCTATCTGCGAACAAATTGGCGACCCGGCCACGTCGAAAGGCCCCGTTGAGCGCAAGGTCGTACGCATCGTGACGCCGGGAACCATCAGCGATGAGGCCCTGCTTCAGGAGCGCCAGGATAACCTGCTGGCGGCGATCTGGCAGGACGGTAAAGGGTTTGGCTACGCCACGCTGGATATCAGCTCCGGTCGTTTTCGCCTGAGTGAACCGGCTGACCGTGAAACCATGGCGGCTGAACTACAGCGCACCAATCCGGCAGAACTGCTTTATGCAGAGGATTTCGCCGAGACGGCGCTGATTGAAGGTCGCCGCGGCCTGCGTCGTCGTCCACTGTGGGAGTTCGAAATTGATACCGCGCGCCAGCAGCTGAACCTGCAATTTGGCACGCGAGATTTGATTGGCTTTGGCGTAGAAAACGCCCCGCGCGGACTGTGTGCCGCAGGCTGCCTGTTGCAGTACGTTAAGGATACGCAGCGTACCGCCCTGCCCCATATCCGTTCCATTACCATGGAGCGTCAGCAGGACAGCATCATCATGGATGCCGCCACGCGCCGCAACCTGGAGATCACTCAGAACCTCGCTGGCGGCATGGAAAATACGCTGGCGTCGGTTCTCGACAGCACGGTTACCCCCATGGGCAGCCGTATGCTCAAACGCTGGCTGCATATGCCGATCCGCAATACCGACACGCTGATCGGTCGCCAGCAAACCATTGCCGCATTGCAGGATCGTTACACCGACTTGCAGCCGGTGCTGCGTCAGGTGGGTGATCTTGAGCGTATCCTGGCGCGCCTGGCACTGCGCACCGCGCGTCCACGCGATCTCGCCCGTATGCGCCACGCGTTCCAGCAGTTGCCGGAACTGCGCGCCCAGCTGGGAGAGATCGACAGCGCGCCAGTGCAGAAGCTGCGCGAAACCATGGGCGAATTTACCGAGCTTCGCGAACTGCTGGAACGCGCCATCATTGATGCGCCGCCTGTTCTGGTGCGGGATGGCGGGGTTATTGCTCCAGGTTATAACAAAGAGCTGGACGAATGGCGTGCGCTGGCCGATGGCGCGACGGATTATCTGGATAAGCTGGAAATCCGCGAGCGTGAACGTCTGGGGCTCGACACCCTGAAAGTCGGCTACAACGCGGTACACGGTTACTATATCCAGATCAGCCGTGGGCAGAGCCACCTGGCACCTATTCACTACGTTCGCCGCCAGACGCTGAAAAATGCCGAGCGCTATATTATTCCCGAGCTGAAAGAGTACGAAGACAAAGTGCTCACGTCGAAAGGTAAAGCGCTGGCGCTGGAGAAACAGCTGTACGACGAGCTGTTCGACATCCTGATGCCGCACCTGGCTGACCTGCAACTGAGCGCCGCTGCGCTGGCCGAGCTGGATGTCCTGGTAAACCTGGCCGAGCGCGCCGATACGCTGAACTACACCTGTCCGACCTTTACTGACAAACCCGGCATTCGCATTACCGAAGGCCGCCACCCGGTGGTTGAGCAGGTGCTGAACGAACCGTTTATTGCCAACCCGTTGAACCTGTCACCGCAGCGAAGAATGCTGATCATTACCGGCCCCAACATGGGCGGTAAAAGCACCTATATGCGCCAGACAGCCCTTATCGCGCTGCTCGCCTACATCGGCAGCTACGTTCCGGCGCAGAAAGTTGAGATTGGCCCTATCGACCGTATCTTCACCCGTGTGGGGGCGGCGGACGATCTGGCGAGCGGTCGCTCTACCTTTATGGTCGAGATGACCGAAACCGCCAACATTCTGCATAACGCAACAGAGAACAGTCTGGTGTTGATGGACGAAGTAGGACGCGGTACCTCCACCTATGACGGCTTGTCCCTGGCCTGGGCGTGCGCGGAAAGTCTGGCAAATAAAATCAAGGCGCTGACGCTGTTCGCAACGCACTATTTCGAACTGACACAGCTGCCAGAGAAAATGGAAGGCGTGGCTAACGTCCACCTTGATGCGCTTGAGCACGGCGACACCATCGCCTTTATGCACACGGTGCAGGACGGCGCGGCAAGCAAGAGTTATGGCCTGGCCGTCGCGGCGCTGGCGGGCGTGCCGAAAGAGGTGATCAAGCGCGCGCGTCAGAAACTGCGTGAGCTGGAAAGTTTGTCACCGAATGCGGCGGCGACGCAGATAGATGGTACGCAGATGTCACTGCTGGCGGTCCCGGAAGAGACCTCTCCGGCCGTGGAAGCGCTGGAAAATCTCGACCCGGATTCCCTGACGCCGCGACAGGCGCTGGAGTGGATTTATCGGTTGAAGAGTCTGGTTTAGTTCTCTGCGGTCTTTTTTGCCGGGTGACGGCTTCGCCTTACCCGGCCTACAAAACCCGTAGGCCCGGTAAGCGTAGCGCCACCGGGCAAAGGACCGCACAATATTATCGCCCGGTAAGCGCAGCCGCCACCGGGCTTTTTTTACAGCAGCGGCGGGATCGTCGGCACCTGCGGCGCCTCATCAATATCCTTCTGCGTCATGCGGAACGCTTGCGGGTAATGCTCGCGGCTGGTACGGCGCAGCGGTTCGGTATCGCGCCAGGTATACAGACAGTGCTGACACTGGTATACCGTCCAGACACCTTTCACAGGTGATGTTGCCATCACTTCAATATGTTCATCGGCACAACGTGGACAAATCATTTTTTCCTCCTTATTGACGTGCCGCCAGCATCGCGGTCAGTTTTTCGGCCCAGGCTTTGGTTTCAGGGAGATCCTGTACCGGCTGGCTGTAGTGACCACGGTTGTCCGGGGCAACAGGGGTGGTGGCATCAATGATCAGCTTGTCAGTGATCCCCGCCGGGCTGGAGCCAGGGTCAAGCTCAAGCACAGACATATTCGGTAGCTGCACCAGATCGCCTGCCGGATTGACCTTCGATGACAGCGCCCACATCACCTGCGGCAGGTTAAACGGATCGACATCTTCATCCACCATAATCACCATCTTCACGTAACCCAGACCGTGTGGCGTGGTCATGGCGCGGAGCCCGACCGCACGGGCAAAACCGCCGTAACGCTTTTTAGTGGAGATAATCGCCAGCAGACCGTGGGTGTACATGGCGTTTACCGCCTGCACTTCCGGGAATTCAGCCTTCAGCTGCTGATAGAGCGGTACGCAGGTGGCGGGCCCCATCAGATAATCAATTTCGGTCCACGGCATGCCCAGGTAGAGAGATTCGAAAATCGGTTTAGTGCGGTAAGAAACTTTGTCGATACGCACAACCGTCATGTTGCGCCCGCCGGAGTAGTGACCGGTAAACTCACCGAAGGGCCCTTCAATTTCACGTTTCCGGCCTTCAATCACCCCTTCCAGGATCACTTCCGACCCCCACGGCACATCGAAACCGGTCAGCGGAGCCGTCGCAATCGGATACGGGCTTTCACGTAGCGCACCGGCCATCTCATACTCGGATTGATCGTATTTCAGCGGCGTGGCGCCCATCAGAGTGATGATCGGATCGTTACCCAGCGTAATGGCAATTGGCAGGTCTTCGCCGCGCTCTTCTGCCTTATGCAGATGCAACGCAATATCGTGCATCGGCACAGGTTGCAGGCCGAGCTTACGCTTGCCCTTCACTTCCATACGATAGATCCCGACGTTCTGCTTGCCGAAGTGATCGGGGTCGAGCGGATCGCGGGAGACAACGCATGCTTTATCGAGATAAAAGCCCCCGTCACCGTCGTTCAGGCGGAACAGCGGCAGAATGTCGAACAGGTTAATGTCTTCCCCGTCCACCGTGTTCTGCGCCCAGGCCGGGTTTGCACGACGCTCTGGCGCGACGGGAAATTTGTCCCAGCGACGAATAAACTCGTCGATCTGTTTTTTCACCGGGGTATTCGCCGGCAGCCCCATCGAAATAGCGTGGTTTTGCCACGAGCCGATAGTGTTCATCACCACACGGGCATCGGTGAAACCGCGAATATTATCGAACCACAGCGCAGGTGCGCCATCGCCAATGCGCCCGGTAGCGTTGGCGGCCGCCGCTAAATCCGGCTCAGCGTTTACCTCTTCCTCAATTTTCAGCAGCTGCCCTTGCTCATCGAGCGCCTGCAAGAAGCTTCTCAAATCATCAAATGCCATCTTTATTCTCCTGTGAAAAATGTTTCGCTGCCTGCAAACCTTCCCAGCGCCGGGCTTTTTTATGCTCCAGACCAAACTGGTCGAGAACGCGGGTCACGATATGCTGGGTAATGTCATCGGCGGTTTGCGGGTGGTTGTAGTACGCAGGCATAGGCGGCACCATCGCCACGCCCATGCGGGAAAGGGCAAGCATGTTCTCGAGATGGATGGTGCTGAGCGGCGTCTCACGGGGAACCAGCACCAGCTTGCGTCCCTCTTTCAGCACCACGTCTGCCGCACGCCCAACCAGCCCTTCGGCGTAGCCCGCGCGGATACCCGCCAGCGTTTTCATGCTGCACGGGATGACGATCATGCCGTCGGTGCGAAACGAGCCGGAGGAGATGGTGGCAGCCTGATCGGCCGGGCTATGGACGACATCCGCCAGGGCAGCAACGTCATGCGCAGTGAAGGGCGTTTCCAGCTCAATCGTGGTTTTTGCCCACTTCGACATCACCAGATGCGTTTCCACCTCCGGCATTTCCCGCAGCGCCTGCAACAACGCCACGCCTAATGGCGCACCCGTTGCGCCCGTCATTCCCACAATCAATCTCATTCAGCACCTCAATTAGTTTGTTCGTATACGAACATATTAATTAAACTACGCCTTGATCCTGCTGCTGACAAGATCGTTCGTATACGATCACACTAATCGCTAAAAAACTCTCGCGTTAAAATTCAGCCCGAGAGCGGCTATCATAGAGGGAGTATTTTTCCGTCGGAGTGTCCATGGAGTTAAGACAAGAAGCTTTCCACCTGCTACGTCAGCTTTTTCAACAGCATACCGCCCAGTGGCAGCACGCATTGCCCGAACTGACAAAGCCACAGTATGCGGTGATGCGGTCAATTGCTGAAAATCCTGGCATTGAGCAGGTTGCCCTGACTGAAGTCGCGGTGAGCACCAAAGCGACGCTGGCAGAAATGCTGAGCCGCATGGAAGCACGCGGCCTGGTCAGGCGCGAGCACGATCCGGCGGACAAGCGCCGTCGGTTTGTCTTTCTGACGGCCGAAGGTGAGGCCCTGCTTGAGAGCAGTAAACCGATTGGAAATGAGGTGGATGAGGCGTTTTTAGGGCGCCTTAACGGCGCGGAACGAGAGCAATTTTCAGCGCTCATTAAAAAGATGATGCAGGATTAAGTAACCCTGACGCGCATAAAATCAATAAATGTTCGCACTTTCGCGGGCACATGCCGGGCATCAGGATAAACGGCATAGATGCCCTGCTGAGCGAACGTGTACGCCGGTAACAGCGAGACCAGTTCCCCTGCATCCAGTGCGTTTCGCACCAGCCACTCCGGCAGCAGCGCCACTCCACATCCCGCGAGGGCAAAAGCCATCAGCGCCTGGGCGCTGTCTGCATACAGGCGCGGCGCTCTCTTGATCTCAAAGGAAACCGGCTGCTCATCAACACCTCTCACCTGCCAGCGCAGCGGCGAGGTTAAACGCTCGTGAATGATCCAGTCCGCTTCCGCCAGCTGCTCCAGCGAGTTAACCGGATGGTTTGCCAGCCAGCCTGGCGTTGCCACGGGCAAGATGGTGAAGGAGGTCATCAACGCGGCGTGGTAGCGCGAATCTGCAAGCGTGCCGAGCCGGATAGCGACATCGAAGCGCTCGGCGATAAGATCGGCATGCAAAGAGGACGAGACATGCCGCACGCGAAGGTCCGGGTGCAGCTGGCTAAATTCAGCCAGCAAAGGCACCACCACCTGCGAGCCATATTCGGGCGTGGTGGTGATCCGCAGGTCTCCCGTCAGCCCGGCGTGGTTGGCGCGAACGTCATCCTGCAATCGCTCTGCATCCCGTAACAGCATCACGCTTCGTTGATGAAAGAGCTTCCCCGCCTCGGTCAGCGTCAGGCGTCGGGTGGTTCGCAGCAACAGGGTGACGCCCAGCTCCTCTTCAAGCTGACGAATATGAAAGCTGACCACCGCTTTTGTCAGCCCCATCGCCTCCGCCGCGGCGGTGAAACTGCCGGTGTCCGCTACGGCGATAAACATCGCCGTACGCTGTAAATTAAGCATCGCTTGCCTGGTTAACTGTCAAAATAATGTTGACAGTATATCGTGCTTTGTCGCGTTTATCCGTAACGCGCGGGCCGATACGATACGCCACCTCACCGGAGGAACTTCCATGACGTATCGCAGCAAAATCGCCGTCGTCTTTCTGCTCGGCTTTTTCCTTGATTTGATAAACATGTTTATTGCCAGCGTCGCCTTTCCGGCGATGGCTCGCGCTTTCAATACAACACCTTCCGCGCTTGCCTGGGTAAGTAACGGATACATTGCCGGGCTGACGCTAGTCATCCCTTTCAGCAGTATCCTGACGCGCCGCGTCGGGCCGAAGCGCGTTATCCTGCTCTCACTGCTTCTCTTTAGCGCGGCCTCCGTTGCGGCGGGTCTCTCATCTTCGCTGGAAAGTCTGATTGCCTGGCGAGTCGTACAGGGCGCCGGAGGGGGTTTACTGATCCCGGTTGGTCAGGCGCTGACCTGGCAACAGTTTAAGCCTCATGAGCGGGCCAGACTCTCCTCGGCGGTGATGCTGGTCGCACTGCTTGCCCCCGCGTGCTCACCGGCTGTGGGCGGTATGCTGGTTCAGACATTCAGCTGGCGCTGGATATTTTTTGCCACCCTGCCCGTCGCCATTGTCACCTTTGCTTTGGCCTGCGCGTGGCTTAAAACAGAACCGTCGCCGATAAACACCACCAGGACAGTAAACCTGTCTTTGCTGACGGATCCGCTGTTGCGCTTATCCATGCTTATCTATGTGTGCGTACCCGGCATATTTATCGGCGTGAACGTAACGGGCATGTATTACCTCCAGAGCGAGGCCAATATGACACCCGCCGCAACGGGCATGCTTATGCTGCCGTGGTCTGTGGCTTCGTTTTTGGCTATCACCGCGACAGGACGCTATTTCAACCGTATCGGCCCCCGGCCGCTGGTGGTCATCGGTTGCCTTTTGCAGGCGACGGGCATTCTGCTTTTAGTTAACGTCGGCCCGGCAATGCTGCTACCTGCCGTTGCGTTTGCGCTGATGGGCGCGGGGGGAAGCCTTTGCAGCAGTACGGCTCAGAGCAGCGCGTTTTTGACGATGCGACCGAAAGATATGCCCGATGCCAGCGCGCTATGGAATCTGAATCGTCAGTTGAGCTTTTTTGCGGGCGCTCTGCTGCTGGCGCAGGCGCTGAGCTTCATGCAGGATTATGTCGCGCCGCTGGCCGCCTGGCACGGGATGTTTGTTTTTGCCGCAGTCATCACCCTACTGCCCGTACTGTACGTCTACCGTCTTAACAACACGCAGTTACTTGCGCAACTGCAACAGGAGCAACCATGACCCATTTCGAACAAGAGATCCTCGACATTCACGTCGCCCTTGAAAACTGGTTAGGTGCAGGCGAAGGCGATCGGGACGCCCTGCTCGCCCGTTTCCGTCCGGATTTTGTGATGGTTCCACCGAGTGGTAACCCTTTAGATCATCACGCGCTTGCCCAATTTTTATATGCGCAGCGGGGAACTCGACCGGGGCTCAGGATCGACATTGATGCGTTAACAACGCTTCAGACATGGGACAACGGCGCAGTGCTCCATTACCGGGAGACGCAAACCCGGCCAGGCCAGCCCGTCAACGTGCGCTGGTCAACCGCGGTGCTTAATCAGGAAGGGGATAACATCACCTGGCGTTTGCTGCACGAAACGGCGCAGCCGTAAGGCATAAAAAAGGCCCGTCTCACGACGGGCCTTTTCTGACGAATGGTTGCTTACTCGCGGAACAGCGCTTCGATATTCAGACCTTGCCCTTGCAGGATTTCACGCAGGCGACGTAGTCCTTCAACCTGAATCTGACGAACACGTTCACGGGTCAGGCCAATCTCACGACCGACATCTTCCAGTGTCGCAGCTTCATACCCCACGACGTGCCAGCACTTCACGCTGTTTGGCGTTCAGTTCGAACAGCCATTTGACGATGCTCTGTTTCATGTCATCGTCCTGCGTGGTGTCTTCCGGGCCGTTGTCTTTTTCATCGGCCAGGATGTCCAGCAGCGCTTTTTCGGAGTCGCCACCCAGCGGGGTGTCAACCGAGGTAATGCGCTCGTTGAGACGCAGCATACGGCTTACGTCATCAACCGGTTTGTCAAGTTGCTCTGCAATCTCTTCCGCACTTGGCTCGTGGTCCAGTTTATGGGACAACTCGCGCGCGGTACGCAGATAAACATTCAACTCTTTGACGATGTGGATCGGCAGTCGGATCGTACGGGTCTGGTTCATAATAGCCCGTTCGATGGTCTGACGAATCCACCAGGTCGCGTAGGTTGAGAAACGGAACCCGCGTTCCGGGTCAAACTTCTCAACTGCGCGGATGAGACCTAAGTTGCCCTCTTCAATCAGATCCAGCAGAGCCAGACCACGATTGCCGTAACGGCGGGCAATTTTCACGACCAGTCGCAGGTTACTTTCGATCATGCGACGACGCGAGGCAACATCACCACGCAAAGCACGACGTGCGAAATAGACTTCTTCTTCGGCCGTTAGCAGTGGGGAGTAACCAATCTCCCCAAGGTAAAGCTGAGTCGCGTCCAGCACACGCTGTGTGGCACCCTGCGATAACAGCTCTTCTTCAGCCAAATCGTTATCACTGGGTTCCTCTTCTACTAAGGCTTTTTCGTCAAAAGCCTCTGCTCCGTTCTCATCAAATTCCGCGTCTTCATTTAAATCATGAACTTTCAGCGTATTCTGACTCATAAGGTGGCTCCTACCCGTGATCCCTGGACGAGACACCCTGGCTGGCATGTCCCATCAATTTATCGCTGCGGTAAATATTGCAGCGGGTTTACGGATTTCCCCTTGTAACGAATTTCAAAATGCAAGCGTGTAGAACTGGTTCCGGTGCTACCCATGGTAGCGATTTTTTGCCCCGCCTTAACTTCTTGTTGTTCCCGGACCAGCATAGTGTCGTTATGGGCGTAGGCACTCAGGTAATCATCATTATGTTTGATGATAATAAGATTACCGTAACCGCGCAGTGCGTTACCGGCATAGACAACGCGCCCGTCTGCGGTCGCGATGATTGCCTGTCCTTTACTGCCTGCGATATCGATCCCTTTGTTGCCCCCCTCAGAGGTAGCAAAGTTCTCGATAATCTTGCCGTCAGTTGGCCAGCGCCAGGTGGTGATTGACGAGCTGGCATTCTGACTGCTTGCAGTCGGTACAGTAGAGCTAACCACAGGTGCCGTAGTCGGTGCTGTGACAACAGTCGCAGTACCTTTATTATTCGGCAACATTTTGTTAGCACTCTGATCACCTGAATCCTCAGAATACGTAATTACAGGTTGTGAAGCAACCACCGTGGTGGATTTTTGTGCAGGCTTAACGCTGTTATTTTGAGCCGTAACATCTGCCGCTGAAACCGTGTTGCCAGGCGTCAGTGGGGTACCCGTTGCATTGCCTACCTGGAGCGTTTGCCCGACTTCCAGACCATACGGGGCCTGGACGTTGTTTCGCTGTGCCAGATCGCGGAAATCGTTCCCGGTGATCCAGGCAATATAGAACAGCGTATCGCCGCGCTTCACGGTATAGGTGCTGCCGCCGGTATAGCTACCTTTCGGAATGTTCCCATACTTACGGTTATACACTATGCGGCCATTTTCGGTCTGAACAGGCTGATCCACTGGCTGAATCTGCGAAGGCTGCGTAACTGGACGCTGAACCGGCTGGATCTGCGGAGTTTGCTGCGCCGTGGACGTGCCCATTTTAGGCGGAGGGGTAATCAACATTCCGCTGGACGTGTTACCCGAGCCGCTGGTTCCATTGACGGAACTGACGGGCGCAGGTGCATTGTCAGAACTTGTACAGCCTGCCAGCCAGAGCGAAACCAGTGATAATGCCGCAACACGGCTGATGGTGAATTTTGGGCTTCCCGCGCTCATTTATCCCCCAGGAATGTGTTAACTACCAGTGACTTAAAAATAACCGTGATGGCACGAACCTATCGCGCCACACCATACGCTGAATTTGCCTCAATAACCCTGGAAAAATCCGAGTCTCAGGCCAGCTCGCCCTTAACCAGGGGCACAAAGCGCACGGCTTCCACGGTATCGATAATAAACTCGCCGCCGCGTCGACGAACGCGCTTTAAAAGCTGCTGCTCATCGCCGACGGGCAAAACTAGAATGCCGCCCTCGTCCAGCTGCGAGAGAAGTGCAGCGGGAATTTCAGGTGGCGCTGCCGTGACTATTATGGCGTCAAACGGGGCGCGAGCCTGCCAACCCTGCCATCCATCGCCGTGGCGTGTCGATACATTATGTAAATCAAGCTGTTTCAGGCGACGGCGCGCCTGCCACTGCAAGCCTTTAATCCGTTCCACGGAACAGACATGGTGCACAAGGTGGGCCAGGATCGCGGTCTGATACCCTGAACCGGTGCCAATTTCCAGCACCCGGGAGTCTGGCGTTAACTCCAGAAGCTCCGTCATACGCGCCACCATGTAAGGCTGCGAAATCGTCTGGCCTTGCCCGATGGGCAGCGCCACGTTTTCCCACGCTTTATGTTCAAACGCCTCATCTACAAACTTCTCACGGGGAACCTGGGCAAGCGCATCCAGCACCTGCTCGTTGGCAATCCCCTGTGCGCGTAATTGTTCCAGAAGAGTTTGTACACGTTTACTTACCATTGCGCGTTCACTCCGACCCGATCTAACCAGTCCGACACCACATCATGCGCGCTATAAGCGGTTAAATCTACGTGCAACGGCGTAACGGAAACGTAACCCTCATCCACCGCAGCGAAGTCGGTGTCTGGCCCGGCATCGCATTTATCTCCCGGCGGGCCGATCCAGTACAGGGTATTGCCGCGCGGATCCTGCTGGGGAATAACCTGATCGGCCGGATGGCGACTGCCGCAGCGCGTCACGCGGATCCCTTTGATCTCGTCCAGCGGGAGATCCGGCACGTTAATATTGAGGATACGTCCGGTACGCAGCGGCTCGCGGCCAAGCGCACGGAGAATAGAGCAGGTTACCGTGGCGGCAGTGTCATAGTGGGTGTGGCCGTTTAACGAGACCGCCAGCGCCGGGAACCCCAGGTGACGCCCCTCCATCGCCGCGGCCACGGTGCCGGAGTAAATCACATCATCGCCAAGATTCGGCCCGGCATTGATGCCGGAGACCACAACATCCGGCCGCGGGCGCATCAGCGCATTTACGCCCAGAAACACGCAGTCGGTCGGCGTCCCCATCTGGACGGCAATATCGCCATTCTCAAAGGTAAAGGTGCGAAGTGAAGACTCCAGCGTCAATGAGTTAGACGCGCCACTGCGGTTACGATCGGGAGCCACGACCTGCACATCCGCAAATTCGCGGAGGTGTTTCGCCAGCGTCTGAATACCTGGCGCATGGATCCCGTCATCGTTACTCAGCAATATTCGCATAATCACCCGACGTGTTGATAAGTTCCCTGACAACACTGGTGGCAAAGCTACCTGCCGGCAGCCAGAAGCGTAACTCGACGGTTACGTCATCCCACCAGTTCCAGCTCAGCTGTTGCGGGTAGAGGAGCATCGCACGGCGCGCCGCCTCGACTTTTTCCCGCACCAGCAATGATTGTAATTCTGGCGCATCCGCCACCGCTGACTGCTCAGCGGCCAGCGCCTCGCCCTGGGTTCCCCAGTCGCCTGAGCCCGGCAAGGCGGCGGTAATCATCAGCGCTTTAGCGTCCACGCGCGACTGGGCATCGGCCATCTCATCGGCCGTTGCCATAAACCAGCTTCCGCGTCCCGCTAATTGTAGCGCATCGCCGACAACAACTTGATTCGCGTCCTGTTTTTTCAGCCGTTCGCTCACAATCTGATTAAACAACGCACTGCGGGCCGCCGACAACCAAAAACTGCGTTTATTCCTGTCGCGCACCGGCGCGCTGCTTTGCGCCCAGCGCAGCGCGCCCAGCAGGTTGCTGCCACCAATGCCAAAGCGCTGTGCGCCAAAATAGTTTGGCACGCCGCGTTCGGTAATGGCCTTCAGGCGTTTTTCAACGTCATCGCGGTCGGTCACTTCACGCAGCACCAGCGTGAAATCGTTGCCTTTCAACGCTCCCGGACGCAGTTTGCGTTTGTGGCGGGCATACTCCAGTACCTTACAGCCCTCAAGCTCAAATTTGCTTAAATCGGGCATGGCATTGCCGGGCACGCGGGCGCAAAGCCACTGTTCGGTCACGGCATGCTTATCCTTTTGACCGGCAAAGCTCACCTCGCGGGCGTGAATGTTGAGGAATTTTGCCAGCGCGTCCGCCACGAAGCGGGTGTTGCAGCCGTTTTTCAGAATGCGCACCAGGATGTGCTCGCCTTCGCCGTCCGGCTCAAAACCCAGATCTTCCACTACCACGAAATCTTCAGGGTTGGCTTTCAGCAGCCCCTTGCCCTGCGGTTTACCGTGCAGATACGTCAGGTTGTCGAAATCCGTCATTTGGCCGCCTTCACCAGCAGCGCCACGGCTTCACAGGCAATGCCTTCGCCACGACCGGTAAAGCCCAGCTTCTCCGTGGTGGTCGCTTTGACGTTGACGTCGTCCATATGGCAGCCCAGATCTTCAGCGATAAACACGCGCATCTGAGGGATGTGCGGCAGCATCTTCGGTGCCTGAGCAATGATCGTCACATCAACGTTGCCTAGGGTGTAGCCTTTGGCCTGAATACGACGCCAGGCTTCGCGCAGCAGTTCGCGGCTGTCTGCGCCTTTAAAAGCAGGATCGGTGTCCGGGAACAGTTTGCCAATGTCGCCCAATGCGGCGGCACCCAGCAGCGCGTCGGTCAGCGCATGCAGCGCCACGTCGCCATCAGAATGCGCCAGCAGACCTTTTTCGTAAGGAATGCGCACGCCGCCAATGATAATTGGGCCAACGCCGCCAAAGGCGTGTACATCAAAACCGTGTCCAATACGCATTATGCCTTCTCCTGAGGGGTCGTACGGGTAAGATAAAATTCCGCGAGCTGTAAGTCTTCCGGGCGCGTCACTTTTATATTATCAGCGCGCCCTTCAACTAGCGTTGGGTGAAAACCGCAATACTCCAGCGCCGAGGCTTCGTCCGTAATGGTCGCACCTTCTTTAAGCGCACGCGTTAAGCAGTCGTGGAGTAATTCGCGGGGAAAAAATTGTGGCGTCAGCGCGTGCCAGAGATCGACGCGCTCGACGGTGTGGGCAATCGCCGGTTTACCCGGTTCGGCACGCTTCATGGTGTCACGCACCGGGGCGGCCAGAATGCCGCCCACGTTACTGGTTTCACTCAGGGCCAGCAGACGTGACAGATCGTCGTGATGCAGACAGGGACGCGCGGCATCGTGCACCAGCACCCACTGCGCGTTCCCGGCAGCCTGAATGCCCGCCAGAACAGAGTCGGCCCGCTCGGCGCCGCCGTCAACAACGGTAATCTGAGGATGATTTGCCAGCGGGAGCTGTGCAAAACGCGCATCGCCGGGGCTGATGGCAATAACCACGCGTTTCACCCGGGCATGCGCCAGCAGCGCTGCCACGGCGTGCTCGAGGATCGTTTTATCGCCAATTGAGAGGTACTGCTTAGGACATTCTGTCTGCATGCGCCGGCCAAAACCTGCGGCCGGCACCACGGCACAGACGTCCGAAAAAGTTGCTGCCATGTCGTAATCCTGGGCCTGATTATCGATTGTTTTGTGCGGAGCCCTGATTGCGTTTAGACGCATCCGGAACCAGGCGATAAAACGTTTCGCCTGGCTTAGTCATACTGAGTTCATTGCGTGCGCGTTCCTCAATCGCCTCCTGGCCGCCATTGAGGTCATCAATTTCAGCAAAAAGTTGATCGTTACGCGCTTTAAGTTTGGCGTTTGTAGCCTGCTGTGCCGCGACGTCATCGCTCACCCGGCTGTAGTCGTGCAGTCCGTTTTTGCCGAACCACAGCGAATATTGCAGCCAGACCAGCAAAGCCAGCAACAGCAGCGTTAGTTTACCCATCCTGCCCCCTGAAAAAACGGCATCATCATCCCATAACTTTCCGCTGGACTCTACTGCGGGGTTTTAATTATGCCGTAAGTTAGCCCATCAGCCATAAAAACAGCAGGCCAAAGATGACCACAACGGTGGCGATAGTGATGAGCGTACTATACAGGAGCTTGCCGTTGAAAAGGGAGTGCAGCGCCACGCCCACAACCACCGCAACGGGCATCAGCGCCAGAAAGAAAGGCCAGGTATAGAGGAAGAAAAAGAGGGTGTTACCACCGTAGATCAAAAACGGGATACCCAGCGCCAGTAGCCACGATACGAAGCCGACTATCGCACCAGGGAAGGACCAGGTCGTCTCGTCGTCGGTCGTTAACGGTTCCGACCCGGTGGTAATCATGTAGTTTTCACTGTTGCGCATAGCTAATCCTGTGACCGTGACTCATCGCTCGGGAAGACAGCTCCCGAACGATACCGTCTCAGGATCTGATAATATCGTCCCGTCTGAGCAGGTCTAATAATTGGCTTACTAAATTTGTTACCAATTGTTGGCCTTCCAGATGAATCTCAGGGGATTCAGGCGCTTCGTAAACCGAGTCAATGCCGGTGAAGTTTCGCAGCTCTCCCGCGCGGGCTTTTTTGTACAGCCCTTTTGGATCGCGCGCTTCGCAGATTGCCAGCGGGGTATCCACAAACACTTCAATAAAGCGATTCTGCCCAACGCGCTCACGCACCATCTGACGTTCGGCGCGGTGCGGTGAGATAAACGCCGTTAGCACCACCAGCCCGGCATCCGCCATCAGGCTGGCGACTTCCCCTACCCGACGAATGTTCTCTTTACGGTCTTCATCGCTGAACCCTAAATCGCTGCACAGGCCGTGACGCACGTTGTCGCCGTCCAGCAGGTAGGTGCTCACCCCCTGCTGATGCAGCGCCTCTTCCAGTGCGCCTGCCACCGTGGATTTACCGGAGCCAGACAGCCCGGTAAACCACAGCACAACCCCACGGTGACCGTGGAGCTGTTCGCGCTGGGCGACGGTGACCGGATGAGGATGCCAGACGACGTTCTCATCATGGGCGGCCATCACTTGCCTCCCAGCAGATCGCGTGCGCCCCAGTGCGGGAAGTGCTTACGCACCAGCGCGTTCAGTTCCAGCTCGAAGGCGCTGAACTCAGACGTCACGCTCGCCTGTGCGTCAGGCTCGCGGACCATGCCGGCACCGACGGTGACGTTGGTCAGGCGGTCAATGAAGATCAGCCCGCCCGTCACCGGATTCTGCTGATACGGATCCAGCACCAGCGGCTCGTCGAAGGTCACATCCACCAGACCGATGCCGTTCAGCGGCAGCTCGCTCACGTCACGGTGGGTCAGGTTGTTGATGTCCACCTGGAACTGAATGCCGTTCACGCGGGCGCGGGTTTTCTTGCCGGCGATTTTAATGTCATAGCTCTGGCCTGCGGTCAGCGGCTGTTCGGCCATCCACACTACATCCACGGATGCGCCCTGCACCGCCGCCAGCGTTTCCTGCGCGTCGACCAGCAGGTCGCCGCGGCTGATATCAATTTCGTCTTTCAGTACCAGGGTTACCGCTTCACCTGCCCCGGCTTCGTCCAGATCGCCATCAAAGGTGACGATACGGGCGATGGTCGATTCCACGCCGGATGGCAGCACCTTGACGCGCTGACCCACCTTCACGGAGCCTGAAGCGAGAGTACCGGAGAAGCCGCGGAAATCGAGGTTCGGACGGTTCACGTACTGCACCGGGAAGCGCATCGGCTGGGTATCGACCACGCGCTGAATTTCAACGGTTTCCAGCACTTCCAGCAGCGTCGGGCCGCTGTACCACGGCATGTTCGCGCTCTGAGAGGCGACGTTATCCCCTTCCAGCGCCGACAGCGGCACAAAGCGAATATCGAGGTTGCCCGGCAGCTGTTCAGCAAAGGTCAGGTAGCTCTGGCGGATCTCGTCGAAACGCGCTTCGCTGTAGTCCACCAGATCCATTTTGTTTACTGCCACCACCAGGTGTTTGATCCCCAGCAGCGTAGAGATAAAGCTGTGACGACGAGTCTGATCCAGCACACCTTTACGGGCGTCGATCAGCAGGATCGCCAGGTCACAGGTGGACGCGCCGGTCGCCATGTTACGGGTGTACTGCTCGTGCCCCGGGGTGTCGGCGATAATAAATTTGCGCTTTTCGGTAGAGAAGTAGCGATAGGCGACATCAATGGTAATGCCCTGCTCGCGCTCCGCCTGCAAGCCGTCCACCAGCAGCGCCAGATCGAGTTTTTCGCCCTGGGTGCCGTGGCGTTTACTGTCGTTGTGCAGGGAAGAGAGCTGATCTTCGTAGATCTGGCGCGTGTCGTGCAGCAGACGACCAATCAGGGTACTTTTCCCGTCATCCACGCTGCCGCAGGTCAGGAAACGCAGCAGGCTTTTGTACTGTTGGGCGTGCAGATAAGCTTCTACGCCGCCTTCATCGGCAATTTGTTGGGCAATAGTCGTATTCATGGCGGCTCCTTAGAAATAACCCTGACGTTTCTTCAGCTCCATGGAGCCTGCCTGGTCGCGGTCAATCACGCGGCCCTGTCGCTCACTGGTGGTCGACACCAGCATCTCCTCGATGATCTCGGGCAGCGTCTGCGCACTGGATTCCACCGCGCCGGTCAACGGCCAGCAGCCGAGAGTACGGAAACGGACCATCTGTTTTTTGATCACTTCGCCCGGCTGTAAATCAATGCGATCGTCGTCGATCATCATCAGCATGCCGTCGCGCTCCAGCACCGGGCGCTCGGCCGCCAGATACAGCGGAACGATCTCAATATTTTCCAGATAGATGTACTGCCAGATATCCAGCTCGGTCCAGTTGGAGAGCGGGAAGACGCGAATGCTTTCGCCCTTGTTGATCTGGCCGTTGTAGTTGTGCCACAGCTCCGGACGCTGGTTTTTCGGGTCCCAGCGGTGGAAGCGGTCGCGGAAAGAGTAGATACGCTCTTTGGCGCGGGATTTCTCTTCGTCACGTCGCGCGCCGCCGAAGGCCGCATCAAAACCGTATTTATTCAGCGCCTGCTTCAGCCCTTCGGTTTTCATGATGTCGGTATGCTTGGCGCTGCCGTGCACGAACGGGTTGATGCCCATCGCCACCCCTTCCGGGTTTTTGTGCACCAGCAGCTCGCAGCCGTAGGCTTTGGCGGTACGGTCACGAAACTCGTACATCTCGCGGAATTTCCAGCCGGTATCCACGTGTAACAGCGGGAACGGCAGCGTACCCGGATAAAACGCTTTACGCGCCAGGTGCAGCATGACGCTGGAATCTTTACCGATGGAGTACATCATCACCGGGTTAGAAAACTCGGCGGCCACTTCGCGGATAATGTGGATACTTTCCGCTTCGAGCTGCCGCAGGTGAGTAAGTCGTTTTTGGTCCATAACCGTTCCTTAAGCCAAATTTATAACAGAAGCGCCAAAGCCTTCTGTGTCGGTTGTGTGTTGGAACCAGGCGAGCGTGCTGTGCAGCTGCACCACTTCTCCCACCACGATCAGGGCGGGCATTGGGGCGTCTTTCGCCAGGGTTGCAAGGTCTTGTAAGGTGCCGATGGCGACATGCTGATCGACGCGTGTCCCGCGGGAGATCACCGCTACCGGCGTCGTCGCATCGCGACCGTGCTGAATAAGCTGTTCGCTGATGTCAGCCGCTTTCATCGTGCCCATATAAATCGCCAGCGTTTGTCGGCTCTGGGCGAGATGCGACCAGTCAAACGGCGTGCTGTCGGCTTTATAGTGCCCGGTCACAAAGGTCACGCTCTGGGCGTAATCGCGATGGGTCAGCGGAATACCGGCGTAGGCCGTGACGGCAGACGCCGCCGTAATGCCGGGAACCACCTGGAACGGGACGCCCGCTTCAGCTGCCGCCTGCAACTCCTCGCCACCACGACCGAAGATAAACGGGTCGCCCCCTTTCAGGCGCACCACGGTCTTGCCCGCTTTCGCGGCGGCAATCAGCATCTGGTTGGTGTCGTGCTGGGGCACGGAGTGCTCGCCGGCACGTTTGCCGACGCAAATTTGCTCCGCGTCACGGCGGATCAGCTCGCGAATCCCGTCGGTGACCAGGTGGTCATAGAACACGACATCCGCATCCTGAAGAACCTGGAGGCCACGCAGCGTGAGCAGCCCGGCATCGCCCGGCCCGGCGCCCACCAGAATGATCTCTCCGCCCGTACTGCCGGGGTTATCCAGTTCGTCTTCGAGAATTTGTTGCGCCGCCGTCTCGTTACCGGCCTGCATCAGGCTGGCAAAGCGGCCGCGAAACACACGCTCCCAGAAGCGACGGCGTTCCGTCACGCTGGTCAGACGCGTTTTCAAATGGTTGCGCCAGTAGCTGGCCTTCTCCGCCATGCGTCCGAGGCTGGTCGGCAGCAGCGCTTCGATTTTTTCTCTCAGCACGCGCGCCAGCACCGGGGCGGTGCCGCCGGAGGAGATCGCTACCAGCAGCGGCGAGCGGTCGACAATCGACGGGAAGATAAATGAACATAACGGCTGGTCGTCTACCACGTTCACCAGACGGTGACAGGCCTGAGCTGCGTCGGAGATGCGGCGGTTGAGCGCCCGATCTTCGGTTGCCGCAATCACCAGCACCACGCTGTCGATCTGAGACTCTTCAAAATCCGCCTCTGCAACGATCTGCACCTGCGCCCCGGCGCGTTGCAGGAAGGCGATTTTGCGATCGGCAATTTCACCCGTCCCGACAACCAGTACCGGTCGGTCTTTTAAGGCAGCAAAAAGGGGGAGATAGTCCACAGGCAACAACTCACTAACAACCACGAATAAAGGGACTATAGGGGGCGGCTTAGATCGAATGAAATTACGAATTGGAATGAGTAGTTACTCAATGGAATAACGCCGTGGAAAAGCAAATATCAAAAAGTGCTTAACACGCGAAATTTCGGGCATTTAGGAGCAATTCAAATTGTGTCTACCCGATCACAGTTTCATACTATGCGGGTTAAAATTTTGCTCTGTTTTTAAGGACTCACTATGTTTTCCGCAATGCGCCACCGATTCGTTGCCCTGGCGCTCGGCGTTTGCTTTATCCTTCCGGCTCAGGCAAAAAATCAATCTTACGGTGAAATAGCCAGTATGCAGGCGCGGCATATTGCGACGGTCTTTCCGGGCCGTATGACCGGAACCCCAGCCGAGATGCTCTCAGCAGACTATATTCGTCAGCAATTTGCGGATATGGGCTATGAGAGCGACATTCGCGCTTTCCACAGCCGCTACATCTATACCACACGCAATAAAACGCAAAACTGGCATAACGTAACCGGCAGCACGGTCATTGCCGCGCACGAAGGAAAGGCGGCTGAGCAGATTATTATTATGGCGCACCTTGATACCTACACGCCGTTGAGCGACGCCGATGTCGATAATAACCTCGGCGGGCTGACGCTTCAGGGACTGGATGACAATGCGGCGGGGCTGGGCGTGATGCTTGAGCTGGCCGAACGCCTGAAGAATATTCCGACGAAATACAGCATTCGCTTTGTTGCGACCAGCGGCGAAGAAGAAGGAAAACTCGGCGCTGAGAATCTCCTTAAGCGCATGAGCGCTGAGGAGAAGAAAAATACGTTGCTGGTGATTAACCTCGATAATCTGATCGTGGGGGATAAGCTCTATTTTAATAGCGGACAGAGCACGCCGAGCAGCGTACGTAAACTCACCCGCGACCGCGCGCTGGCGCTTGCCCGCACGCATGGCGTCTATGCCGCGACAAATCCGGGCGGTAACCCGCAGTATCCTAAAGGCACAGGCTGCTGTAATGACGGTGAAGTGTTTGATAAGGCGGGCATTCCGGTGCTTTACGTCGAGGCGACGAACTGGGCGCTGGGCAAAAAAGATGGCTATCAGCAGCGCAGCAAATCGAAAGCCTTTCCGGACGGGACCAGCTGGCATGATGTGCGGCTGGATAATCAGCAGCACATTGATAAAGCGCTGCCGCAGCGGATTGAGCACCGCAGCCGGGATGTCGTGAAAGTGATGCTGCCGCTGGTGAAGGAGCTGGCGAAAGCGGGGAAAGCCTGATGTCGTTAAGCCCGGTGGCGGCTACGCCTTACCGGGCCTACGTTTTGTGCCGTTGTAGGCCCGGTAAGCGCAGCGCCACCGGGCGAAAAAACATTACCCTTCGTGCAGCCCGCACTCGCGCTTCAGCCCAAAGAATCGCGTCTCTTCTTCCGCCATTCCCGGTTCCCATTTACGCGTGGTGTGGGTGTCGCCTACCGACAGGTAGCCTTGATCCCACAGCGGATGGTACTTCAGCCCGTGCTTTTGCAGATACTGGTACACCGTGCGGTTATCCCAGTCGATGATCGGCAGCACTTTGAACACGCCGCGCTGCACCGCCAGCACCGGCAGCGTTGCCCGGCTCCCGGACTGCTCGCGGCGCAGGCCCGCGAACCAGGTCTGAGCGTTCAGCTCTTTCAGCGCCCGGTTCATCGGCTCGACCTTGTTGATCTCATTGTATTTCTCAATGCCCTCAACGCCCTGTTCCCACAGCTTGCCGTAGCGCGCCTCCTGCCAGGCCGCGCTTTCCGTCGCGCGGTAAACTTTGAGGTTCAGCTTGAGCTTGTCCGTCAGCTCGTCAATAAACTGGTAGGTCTCCGGGAACAGATAGCCGGTATCGGTGAGGATCACCGGAATGTCCGGGCGGAGCCGATTCACCAGGTGCAGGCTGACCGCCGCCTGGATGCCAAAGCTTGACGACAGCACATAGTCACCCGGCAGGTTTTCCAGCGCCCACGCCACGCGCCCTTCGGCGTCGAGTTTTTCCAGCTGGGCGTTGGTTTCTGCCAGGGCCAGAATGCGTTCGACTTTTGGCAGGTCATTAAGGGCGTTTAGATCGAGTACGGACATAAGAACCTCGTTTGCCTGTTTTGCCGGGCGGCACTGCGTTTGCCCGGCCTACAAAACCCGTAGGCCCGGTAAGCGAAGCGCCACCGGGCAAAGGATGCGTTACTCCCAGAAATCCCTTGCGGGATCGAGCACCGGGCGAATGATGCCCGCACGCACCGTAAAGTCGCCGAAGCCTTCACCCGCTTCACGCTCTTTCGCCCAGCGCCCGACAAGCTCGTCGATGGAATCAAGAATTTCCGGTTCCGTAATATTTTCACGGTACATACGCGGAATGCGCGTCCCCATACGGTTGCCGCCAAGGTGCACGTTGTAACGACCCGGCGCTTTGCCCACCAGACCCAGCTCGGCCAGCATCGCGCGACCGCAGCCGTTCGGGCAGCCGGTGACGCGCATAACAATATGCTCGTCCGGAATACCGTGCTTTTCCAGAATCGCTTCCACTTTATCAGTGAAGGACGGCAGGAAACGTTCCGCTTCGGCCATCGCCAGCGGGCAGGTCGGGAACGACACGCAGGCCATCGAGTTTTCACGCTGCGGTTTAACCGCATTCATCAACCCATGATCGCGCGCCAGCTTCTCGATCTTCGCCTTCTGGCTTTCCGGCACGCCGGCAATAATCAGGTTCTGGTTGGCGGTAATGCGGAACTCGCCTTTATGGATCTTAGCAATTTCCAGCAGACCGGTTTTCAGCGGGCGGCCCGGATAATCCAGAATACGACCGTTTTCAATAAACAGCGTCAGGTGCCATTTATTATCGATACCTTTCACCCAGCCAATGCGATCGCCGCGACCGGTGAATTCGTAAGGGCGGATCGGCTCAAACTTGATCCCCGCGCGACGCTCCACTTCTTCTTTGAACGTCTCGACGCCCACGCGCTCCAGGGTGTATTTGGTTTTCGCGTTTTTACGGTCGGTACGGTTGCCCCAGTCGCGCTGGGTAGTAACCACCGCCTCAGCCACGGCCAGCGTGTGCTCCAGCGGCAGGAAGCCGAACTCGCTCGCGGTGCGGGCATAGGTTTTCTTGTTCCCATGCTCGATGGACAAACCGCCGCCCACCAGCAGGTTAAAGCCGACCAGCTTGCCATTTTCGGCAATCGCCACGAAGTTCATGTCGTTGGCGTGCAGGTCGATATCGTTCTGCGGCGGGATAACCACCGTGGTCTTGAATTTGCGCGGCAGGTAGGTCTGACCGAGGATCGGCTCTTCGTCCGTGGTCGCGACTTTCTCCTGATCGAGCCAGATCTCCGCATAGGCACGCGTGCGTGGCAGCAGGTGCTCGGAGATCTTCTTCGCCCACTCGTACGCTTCGGCGTGCAGCTCGGACTCATACGGGTTCGAGGTGCAAAGCACGTTACGGTTCATGTCGTTGGCGGTCGCCAGCGCGTCCAGCCCCACGGAGTGCAGCATCTGGTGCACCGGCTTGACGTTCTTCTTCAGAATGCCGTGGAACTGGAAGGTCTGACGGTTAGTCAGACGGATGCTGCCGTAAATCGTGTTTTCACCGGCAAACTTGTCGATCGCCTGCCACTGTTTGGTGGTGATGATGCCACCCGGCAGGCGGCAGCGCAGCAGCATCGCATGACGCGGCTCCAGCTTCTGTTCGGCACGTTCGGCGCGGATATCGCGGTCGTCCTGCTGGTACATACCGTGGAAACGGATCAGCAGGAAGTTGTCGCCTTTGAAACCGCCGGTCAGGCCGTCATTTAAATCTTCGGCAATGGTACCGCGCAGGTAGTTGCTCTCTACCTTCATGCGCTCGGCATCAGACAGTTTGCCTTCGACCACCAGTGGGCCAGGATGTTTTTCGCTCATTAGTAGACATCTCGCTGATAACGGCGCTCTACGCGCAGCTCACTTAAAAATTCATCCGCCGTTTCGGCATCCATACCGCCGAATTCGGCAATCACTTCCAGCAGTGCCTGCTCAACGTCTTTCGCCATGCGATTGGCGTCGCCGCAGACATAAATGTGGGCGCCGTCATTGATCCAGCGCCACAGCTCTGCGCCCTGTTCGCGCAGTTTGTCTTGTACGTATACTTTTTCTTTCTGATCGCGGGACCAGGCCAGATCGATGCGGGTCAGCACGCCCTCTTTGACGTAGCGCTGCCATTCAACCTGGTAGAGGAAATCTTCAGTAAAATGCGGGTTGCCGAAGAACAGCCAGTTTTTACCCGGCGCCTCGTCCGCTGCACGCTGCTGCATAAAGGCGCGGAACGGTGCGATGCCGGTGCCCGGGCCAATCATGATCACCGGCGTTTCCGGGTTTGCCGGCAGGCGGAAGTTGTCGTTGTGTTCGATAAAGACGCGCACCTCGCCCTCTTCTTCCACGCGGTCGGCCAGGAAGCCCGACGCCCCGCCCGCCCGCGCGCGGCCTTCGATGTCGTAACGCACCACGCCAACGGTGATGTGGACTTCGTTTTCCACTTCCGCCTGTGAAGAGGCGATGGAGTAAAGACGCGGCGTCAGCGGACGCAGCAGGCCGATCAGCGCGTCGGCATCCAGCTGTGCCGGGGAGAAACGCACCATGTCGACAATCGGCGTCGTCGCGGCGTAATGCTGTAACTTCACTTTGTCCCCCACCAGCGGCAGAAGGGACTCGCTGCGCGTTAAGGTGGCGTAGTTTTCAACGATATTGGCGGTGTTCACCGTCAGCTCGAAATGCCACTGAAGCGCCTCAGAGAGCGGTAAGGTTTTACCTTCCACCTGGACCGGCTCCGTGCCTTTCAGCCACAGCAGCTCGACCAGCTCTTTCACCAGCGCCGGATCGTTCTGATACCAGACGCCCAGCGCATCGCCAGGCTGATAACGCAGGCCGGAGTCACCGAGGTCGATTTCGATATGGCGCACGTCTTTTTCCGAATCACGGCCCGTGATTTTCTGGTTTACCGACAGGCTCGCCGTCAGCGGCGCCTCTTTCGTGTAAGGGCTGGTGTGGATTTCGTTGACGGTGCCCGCTGCGGTAACGGCGGCCTGCGCTGGCGTCTCTTTCGGGACGCGGGCCTTCAGCACCTCAACGATGCGCGTCCGCCATTCGGCGGCGGCGGCCTGGTATTCGACATCAGCGTCTACGCGATCCAGCAGGCGCTCTGCACCCAGCTCCGCCAGCTTGCTGTCGAAGTCTTTACCGGACTGGCAGAAAAATTCATAGGACGTATCACCGAGGCCGAAGACGGCAAAGGCGGTGCCGTCCAGCTTCGGCGCTTTTTTCGAGAACAGGAACTTATGCAGCGCGACGGCTTCTTCCGCAGGCTCACCTTCCCCCTGCGTTGACGCCACCACCACCAGCAGTTTTTCTGACGCGATCTGTTTGAATTTATAATCCCCGGCGTTGACCAGGTTAACGTTCAGCTTCGCGGCGAGCAGGTCATCACGCAGCGCTTCGGCCACACGACGGGCATTACCCGTTTGCGAAGCGGAGATAAGCGTGATGGCAGGAATTTCAACGGCCGTTGGCGGGACGCCAGCCACAGCACCCGGCTGCTGATTGAGCATTCCCCAGAAATAGCCGGAGACCCAGGCGAGCTGGGTGGGTGAAAAATCGGAAGTCGCGGCCTGGAGGCGCGCCAGTTGCTCCGGGTTAAGGGGAAGCAAATTTGAAGGTGGGGCCTGTGTTGTCATGCGTCGTTATGTTCCAGTAGCAAAGCGGACTTTAAGCGAATAAATCCAAACTGAAGATAAGGTTAACGGCGGGGATAATAACAATTAAAGAAGGGATGGAAATAATAAATAACCAAATGGACTAACCTGTTTTAGTTATCGTTCTTAACGATAAAAGCGATTAAATAACTATTTGAAATAAAACAATAAAGGCCGATAAACACCATGAATACGAGGCGGTGACCGTTCAGAGCCGTTTTAGTTAATGATAAAAATTGTGCTTTCCGGTACTATGCGGCGGTTTTTTCCGCATTCCTGAGAGCTATGATGTCCACCACACTGTTTAAAGATTTCACCTTCGAAGCCGCACACCACCTTCCACACGTTCCTGCCGGACACAAATGTGGCCGCCTGCATGGACACTCGTTTATGGTGCGTCTTGAAATCACCGGTGAAGTCGATCCCCATACGGGCTGGATCATGGACTTTGCCGAACTGAAGGCTGCGTTTAAGCCGACCTACGATCGTCTCGATCACTACTATCTGAATGATATTCCGGGCCTTGAAAACCCGACCAGCGAAGTGCTGGCGAAATGGATTTGGGATCAGATGAAACCGCTGGTTCCGCTGCTGAGCGCGGTGATGATCAAAGAGACCTGCACGGCAGGCTGCGTCTACCGCGGGGAGTGAATCTCCTCCGTTGCGGTCTCACGAGGCACGAGCGGCGTAAACTCGTAGAGCACCAGCGCATTACTCTCCAGTGATTCACTCAGTTGCCAGCCGTCATAAAGGCGTTCATCGCGTACGGAAAGCGTTGGACGCGCTTTATGCGCTATCCAGCGCCACATCTCTTCATCAGGGCCGCTTTCGCTGCCAACCCCTTCAAGTAACGGATAGAGCGCGCCGTTGTGCTGATCAAACAGATGACATTTAATTCGCCATTTACCGCGCATTCCCTTCAGGTGTAAATGATACTGCTGGCGAAAACGCTGGATGAATGCTTCTTCACTGGAAAGGAGCGGATTAAAAACCACCACATTACGCAGCAACAGCTGATAACCATTGCGATGGCGCGTAAGCAGGACACGCTTATCATTGACCAGCACCTCGCCCCGCAGACGTTGCCAGAGCCAGAGTACCCAATAAACCGGACGCGGCAGACCATGGTTATACTGTAGCGCCAGGCTTGAGGTATCGATGGTGTTGTTCGCACGGGCTTCTCCCTGAAGGCCCGAATTGAGCCAGAATCCCGCCAGCCAGACCTGCTCCGAAAGCCCGAGCAGGTTCTGCATCAGCAGCGCCCCACGAAAAAACCAGCCGTTTGTCGCCCGCGTGTTGCCGGTGAGGGTATTCCAGGAGAGAAGCCAGACGGGAAGCGAACTTTTTCGCAGGCGAAGGGCGGCGAGGATCTGGCGGACCTTCAGTATCGGATAATTTTCCGTTGAGGAGAGAGGGGTTGCCTCCAGTTGCGCGGGATCGAGAAGCTCATTGGCATCGGCCGAACAGGCAAGAAAATCGGCCTGCATCAGGATGGCTGAACTGAACAGGGTATCCTCACTTACGCCCGCGCTGACGGGGGCAAATCGGTGCCATAAACCAAACTTTGCCTGCGGAAGATAAGTTCGTATTGCCTTTTGCTGGGCCAGCCAGACCTGCTCCCGGGTCTCCTCACTTGCCTGTGTTGACCAGTGCATGACGAAGTGCCAGCCCGCGGTGATCTCTGGCGAAAAATGATTAACCGACTGTTGTAAAAAACGGGTAAGAAGATCGCGACGGGTCGTTACGCCGGTGTGCAGTAGCACCGTCCACTGTTTTTTTGCCAGCCAGGTGAAGAGCTGATGCAGATTGTACCAGCAGGCGTAGCCCGCCATCTGTGGGTCATCCCACCCGGTGGCAAACAGACGACTGCTGAGAAAAGGCTCGGCGATATCAATTCCCTCTATGGGAATGGCCTCATTTATCGCCTCCAGATTTTGTCGAACGTCCTCACGCAGCAAATCGTCGAGCTCACGCAGGGTAATGACCACCCGCATACGGCGCAGCGAGGCAGAAAGAGGATTGAGCTGCTCAAGATCCAGGCTCTGCTCCTGCTGCGGATGAACGATGAGCGGCGAGGCTCCCCAACCGCGCGCCACCGGTTCATTGAGCAGGCTAAACAGCTTGTCCACGGCGACCGGATAGCGCTGCTCACGCCTGTCCGTCCGAATACGTGCCGCCTCCGGGTGCTGGCGCCGGGCCTTACGAAACTCACCCGGAGACATATTGTGAACACGCCTGAACCGATCGCTCATCATACGCGTGCTGGCGAAACCCTGCTCAAGCGCAATCTGGTGCAGCGGTCGGTTCGTCAGCCGGAGAGCGTCGGCCGCCTTTTCCAGCCGCAGGTGGGTGATGTACTGCATGAAACTGATCCCCACCTCCTTGCGAAAGAGACGAGAGAGCCAGGCTTCAGAGACATATTCACTCGCGGCGATTTCCGCAAGCGTAATACGGCGGGAATAACTGGCATTGATCCGCTCTATCACCCGGGCGATGCGTTTGCTGTGCGCTGAGGAAAGTTCCCGTGACAGCATACGGGCGGGCTGTTGAAAGCGGCTGGTCAGCAACAGCAATATCTCGCTCAGCCAGCGGTACGCCTCCAGCCGGTAGCGGTGCGGGTCGTTGATGAGGGTGACCACAAGAAGCTGGCGCAGCAGATCGCGAAGCGCATCGCATTGGGGCCAGACGCCTCCGGCTTCTGCCGGTACAGCATAATCATGGGCAAAAAAATCATTGCAGAGCTGGACGACCCAGCGCCCGGAAAGGGTTACGCGCAGGGTGACATTTGCCGTTTCGCTCGTGAACTGCCAGCGCCGATGACGGTTGATGATAGCAAGGGTATTGGCCTCCAGGATGTCATGTCCCACTTCGGTGTTCAGCTCTGCCCGCCCTTCCAGCACCCAGAGCAACGTTAGCGTATCGCCTTCATCCTCCACGCAGTGGCGAATGTCCTGAATCTCTATCCAAAACTCATCTCCCCGTTGCGCCATCTTACCCCTCACCAAAGACAAAAAATGACCTGATCTTTTTTGTCATAACTGAATTGTATGAAAAACAATCAAAATAAAGCCGTCGCTTTACAACAAAAAAATGCATTTTCAGGCGGGACGATCGTCATAGACTCGAAATTATCATCGTTTGGCAGAAAAAGGATAACAAAAATGACACATCCAATTATCGAAGCTCTGCGTGGCAACGAAGCCCGGTTCACTGAATTACGTCACTATTTTCATCAGCATCCTGAAATTGGTTTTGAGGAGCACAACACGAGCGATCGCGTTGCAGCGCTGCTTCAGGAATGGGGATATGAGGTTCATCGCGGCCTGGCGAAAACCGGTGTGGTCGGCACACTGAAGGTGGGTAACGGGCATAAACGCCTGGGTCTGCGCGCCGATATGGATGCGCTGCCAATGCAGGAAAACAACGGCAAGGCGTGGAGCAGTACCGTTGAGGGTAAATTCCACGGCTGCGGTCATGACGGCCACACAACAACGCTCCTGTATGCAGCGGAGTACCTGGCACGCACCCGCAATTTTAACGGCACGCTGCACCTTATTTTTCAGCCCGCGGAAGAACTTCTGTATGGCGGACGCGTTATGGTAGAGGACGGTTTGTTTGACCTGTTCCCCTGCGACCACATCTTTGGTCTGCACAATATGCCGTCACAGCCCCTCGGAAAAATTGGTCTGCGCGATGGCGCCATGATGGCCTCTTCCGACACCCTTCATATTGAGGTTAACGGCGTGGGTGGTCACGGCGCGGTGCCAGAACATACCGTTGACGCCACCCTGGTTGCCTGTCATATCACTATCGCGTTGCAGTCCATTGTTTCGCGCAACATTACCCCCTTCCAGCCAGCCGTCGTTACCGTAGGCAGCATTCAGGCCGGGCACGCCCCTAACATTATCAACGACAAAGTGTTGATGAAACTTACCGTACGCACGCTGGATGAACGCGTGCGGCAAACCGTGCTACAGCGTATCCATGATATCGCCGTTGCACAGGCGGAAAGTTTCAATGCGACGGCCACCATTCGACACATTAACGGCAGCCCGGTGCTGAAAAACAATCCGCAAGCCAACGAGATGGTGCGCAGCGTCGCCACCGATCTGTTCGGTCAGGATGCCGTCGCGGAGGTCAATGCGTTTATGGGCAGCGAGGACTTTGCTTTCATGCTCGAGAAAAATCCCAATGGCTGCTATTTCACGCTTGGCGCCGGGGATGAGCCTGACCGCTGCATGGTACATAACCCGGGCTACGACTTTAACGACAACATTCTCCTCACCGGCGCGGCGCTGTGGGCCGCACTGGCCGAACACTATCTGCGCTGATTCGCACCTTCCCGGGAGGGCTGCACTATGAGTACCGTTTCCCTGACAGGCGCATCCGCCTACGCCGGTAACGATCGGCTGCTGGCGGGTATCGTCATGAGCGTTCTGACATTCTGGCTGTTTGCCCAGTCGGTTATCAACGTGGTTCCGGCCATGCAGAATAGCCTCGATATTGCCCTCGAAACCCTTACGCTGGCCGTCAGCCTTAGCGCGTTGTTCAGCGGCTGTTTTGTCGTCGCCTGCGGTGGGTTTGCCGATAAGTTTGGGCGCATGCGCCTGACCATGATTGGCCTGATCCTGAGCATGACCGGGAGTGGTCTGCTGTTCATTTCATGGGAGCCCGTCCTGTTTCTGTTGGGACGAGCGATACAGGGGCTATCAGCGGCCTGCATTATGCCCGCCACGCTGGCGCTGATTAAAACCTGGTATGAAGGTAAAGCACGCCAGCGCGCAATCAGTTTCTGGGTTATCGGTTCATGGGGCGGGAGTGGCCTGAGCTCGCTTGTGGGAGGCGCCATCGCCACCACGCTGGGCTGGCGCTGGATTTTTATTCTGTCGATGGTGGTAGCGCTGGTCGCGCTATTGCTTATCCGCGCCACGCCGGAAAGCCGCAGCCCTGATGCGTGTCGACACAAACTGGATATCAGCGGCCTGGTGAGTTTTGTCCTTATGCTGGTGCTGTTCAATCTGTTTATCAGCAAAGGACACAGCTGGGGCTGGAGCAGCAGTTTATCGCTTCTTGTACTGTGTGGAGCCGTGATTGCACTGATGTGCTTTATCGTTACCGGGCGGCGGAAAGGCGATGCGGCGCTGATCGATTTCGCCCTGTTTAAAAACCGGGCCTATAGCGCCTCGGTATTCTCAAATTTCCTGCTCAACGGCTGCATTGGCACCATGATGATCGCCAGCATCTGGTTGCAGCAAGGCCATCATCTGTCACCACTACAGACAGGCATGATGACGCTGGGGTATCTGGTTACCGTACTGGCGATGATCCGGGTGGGTGAAAAACTGCTTCAGCGCTATGGCGCCAGGCTGCCGATGATGACCGGCCCGCTGCTGACCGCAACAGGTATTTCGCTGATTTCATGCACCTTCTTAAGCAAAGAGGTCTACATTGTTACCGTTTTTCTGAGCAATATTTTATTCGGGCTGGGGCTCGGATGTTACGCCACGCCCTCAACGGACACGGCGGTAATGAATGCCCCTGAAAACAAAGTGGGGGTGGCTTCAGGGATCTATAAGATGGGCAGTTCCCTGGGCGGCGCAATGGGTATCGCGGTCACCGCATCGTTGTACGCGCTATGGCTGCCGATGGGAACGGCCAGTGCCGCGCAGTATGCCTTGCTTTTCAACAGTGCGATTTGCCTTGGGTCGGCAGTCGTGACCTGGGCTTTACTGCCAACAACAAAAGCCCCGCGTTAAGCGGGGCCACAAAAGTATCAGGCAATGTTCAGATATTTGTGCGTCTGCATCGACAGCCGCCAGTTGCGGGCGATACAGGTTTCAATGCACAGACGGGTCGCATCGTCTTTCTGGCTGATAGGCTGTAGCGCGATCACGCGCTGCTTTTCGTCCGTCAGCGTCGCCAGCAGTTCATCCAGCGCTTCGATGTCACGCACGCGCCCCACCGGATGTTTGATCTCATCAGCACGCTCAAGCGCCTGCGACAGTACGTCATACCCGCCGCGCATATTCACTTTTGGTGAAACCGTAACCCACGTTGAATGGGAGCAGCGCACTTCATGGGTGCCGCTGGTTTCGATCTGACAGCTATAGCCGTTCTTCTCGAGCAGTTCGGTGAGCGGCATCAGATCGTGAATGCAGGGTTCCCCGCCGGTGATCACCACATGCCGCGCCGTCCAGCCCTGACGACTAATAATGGCAAGCAGATCTTCCGCGCTGCCCGCGCCCCATTTATCGCTCTCTTTGGTTTTCGCCAGAATGCTGAACAGCGACACTTCCCGATCTGCGAGCTTATCCCACGTATGTTTGGTATCACACCAGGCGCAGCCAACCGGGCATCCCTGTAAACGAATAAAGATAGCGGGAACGCCGGTAAAGTAACCCTCGCCTTGCAGGGTCTGGAACATCTCGTTAATCGGGTACTGCATAGTCAACTCTGTTAAGGGGATAAACGATAAGTATCGCAGATCCCCGTCAGATGATCATGCTCCATCGGTGCTTTGCGCGCCAATTGCCGCCATAAACCGTTCCGTAATTTGCTGTGGTCGGGTGATCGCCCCGCCGACGACAACCGTGTGCGCCCCCAGCGCCAGACACCTGGCCGCGCGTTCAGGCGTATCCACGTTACCTTCAGCAATCACGGGGATCGTGACGGCAGACAGCACCTCTTTCAAAAACGCGCAGTCATTTTCCGGTAGCGAATGGCCCGCAGTCTCCGCCGTATAACCGTAAAGGGTGGTTCCGACGCAATCAAACCCCAGCACCTGCGCGGCCACGGCCTCCTGCACGGTGGCAATATCCGCCATCAGCAGCAGCGAAGGGTAACGGGTGCGGATCTGCGCGATCAGCATGTCCAGCGATCCGCCACCGGGCCGTTTCCGGGCGGTCGCATCCAGCGCAACAATGTCCGGGGCGACCGCCATCAACTCATCCACTTCTTTGAGCGTTGCGGTGATGAACACCTCGCTGTCCGGATAGTCTCGTTTGATGATGCCGATTACCGGCAGTGAGACCAGCCCTTTGATAGCCTCGATATCCACCACGCTATTGGCGCGGATCGCAGCGGCACCGCCCTGGGCCGCCGCCAGCGCCATTCGCGACATAATAAACGGGCTGTGCAGCGGTTCGTTTTCCAGCGCCTGGCAGGAGACGACCAGTTTTCCTTTCAGGTTATCCAGTACAGTTTTCATTACGATAAGATCTCTTCTACTTCGTTTTTAATAATGGTGACGTGCGGGCCATAGATGACCTGGACACCGTTGCCGCGGACGATTACGCCGCGGGCGCCGGTCGCTTTCAGTGCAGATTCATTGACTTTGCTACCGTCTTTCACCGTGACGCGAAGGCGCGTGGCGCAGCAGTCAACGTCATCCAGATTGTCTTTTCCTCCCAGCCCGGCGATCACCGCCGCGGCGCGCTCGCTTTGCGGCAGGGTAGCCTCGTCAGCCAACGCCTCCTTTTCACGGCCCGGCGTGGCAAAATCAAAACGTTTGATCAGATAGCGGAAGGTACAGTAGTAAAGGAAGAACCACGGTACGCCCACCAGCGGGACGAACATCCAGTTAGTTTTCGCTTCCCCCTGCAAAATGCCGAACAGCACGAAATCAATAAACCCGCCGGAGAATGTTTGTCCGATGGTGATGTGCAGCATGTGCGCGAGCATGAACGCCAGCCCGTCAAACAGCGCATGAATGACGTACAGCACCGGGGCAATAAACAGGAATGAGAACTCTATGGGCTCGGTAATTCCCGTCAGGAATGAGGTTAACGCCGCAGAGAGCAGCAGCCCGGCAACCCGCTTTTTGTTCTCCGGCCTGGCCGTGTGGTACATCGCAAGGCAGGCGCCGAGCAGACCAAACATCATGGTAATAAAGCGCCCGGACATGAAGCGCGACGTGCCCTCATAGAAATGCTGCGTGTTCGGGTCGGCGAGCTGGGCGAAGAAGATCCGCTGCGTGCCCTCAACCAGGTGACCGTTAACAATTTCACTGCCGCCAAGTGCGGTGGTCCAGAACGGAAGATAGAAGATGTGGTGCAAACCAAACGGGCCAAGCATGCGCAGGATGAAGCCGTACAGCAAAGTCCCCAGATAGCCGGTGGCATCCACCAGCCCGCCGAGGCCAAAGATCAGCTTCTGAAAATGCGGCCAGACCACGGTCATCAGCGCGCCGACGAGTATCGCCGCCAGTGAGCTGATAATGGGAACGAAGCGTGAGCCGCCAAAAAAGCCCAGGAATTGCGGAAGCGCAATTTTATTAAACCGATGATGCAGTGCGCAGGTCACCAGCCCAATAACTACCCCACCAAACACGCCCGTTTCAAGCGTCTGAATACCCAGCGTCATGCCCTGCCCTACGGCGCCCGGGTTCTCATGCGCCAGTTTTCCGGTCAGGATCAGCAGCGCATTGATAGTGGCATTCATCACCAGATAAGCGAGCAACGCCGCCAGCCCTGCCGTGCCTTTATCATTTTTCGCCAGCCCAACGGCGACCCCAACAGCAAACAGTACCGACAGGTTTGCAAACACAATCGAGCCTGCGCTGCTCATGATGGTAAAGATGGCCTGTAGCCAGCCAACGTCTAAAAATGGATACGCAGTAAGCGTATTTGGATTCGATAGCGCCCCGCCGATCCCCAGCAACAGACCTGCTGCGGGCAGTATGGCGATGGGTAACATAAAGGATTTGCCGAAGCGCTGCGCTTTTTCAAACCATCCGCCGGAAGACGCTCCGCTGAACATTTGCATCATTTTTTTATCCCCCTGGTTATTGATGAAAATTTTTACCATATATATTTTTAATTGTGAAAATTACCACCAAAAACCAGGACACCGATCATACTTTTTCGAAATGACTGGCATCTCTCCCCCGCTTTCCGCCACACTAGTTGGCAGAGAAACGCATTAAGGATCTAGCATGTCGGACCATGAAAACCTGCTGCTGAAGCTACGCCAGGAGGCTTCCGGGTACAGCCCAACGCAACAAAAACTGGGGGAGTTTGTCCTCAACGATCCTGCCAGAGTGCTCTACCTGACGATCACCGAGCTGGCGCGTGAAAGCGGCACCAGCGAGGCCAGCGTCACACGCCTTTGCCGCACGCTGGGCTGTAAGGGATATAACGAATTTAAAATGGCGCTTGCGCTGGATATTCAGCAGGGTTTGCCAGAGCGTCAGGCAGGAGATGCAATAGATAACGTGGTGGATGAGTCTGTCCAGGCGCTGCAAGATACCGCAAAACTCCTCGACCGGGCCCAGCTTGAACAGGCGACACTGGCCCTGCATCAGGCGCAGTCAGTGCAAATTTACGGGGTGGCGGCCAGCGCAATTCTGGGGGAGTATTTGCATTACAAGCTGCTGCGACTCGGCAAACCTGCACAGCTGTTTAGCGATATGCATCGCGCCGCCATGAATGCGACGACGCTCTCGAAAGAGACGCTGGTGGTGGCCATCTCAAGTTCCGGCTCTACACGGGATCTGCTTCACGTGGTGAAACTCGCCCGCAAGCGCGGCGTTAAGGTACTGGCGCTCAGCAATACGCCCCGCAGCCCGCTGGCCTCCCTGAGCGATTTACAGCTGGTTGCAGCCAAGCCAGAGGGACCGCTGAGCGCGGGTGCGCTCAACGCCAAGGTTGGCGTGATGCTGCTGGTTGAACTGCTAACCACTTCCCTTATTGCAGTAGACAGCCATTACGGTGACGTTAGCCAGCAAACGGCAAGCGCCACGTTGCCGCTTCTGCTATAGAAAACAAAAAACCCGCCGAAGCGGGTTTTTTCATAAGAACGAAGGTTCAGGCTTATGCCTGGCCTTTGATCTCTTTACGACCGTTGTAAGGTGCTTTTTCGCCCAGCGCTTCTTCGATACGAATCAGCTGGTTGTATTTAGCAACACGGTCAGAACGGCTCATAGAACCGGTTTTGATCTGGCCAGCAGCGGTACCAACAGCCAGGTCAGCGATGGT
Organism: Enterobacter sp. YSU; assembly: GCF_016082135.1. Lineage (NCBI taxonomy): Bacteria > Pseudomonadati > Pseudomonadota > Gammaproteobacteria > Enterobacterales > Enterobacteriaceae > Enterobacter > Enterobacter sp. YSU. The sequence continues at coordinate 2,770,825 of NZ_CP059487.1, read as the reverse complement.
AGCATCTTCAGTTTCGCCAGAACGGTGAGAGATAACCGCGGTGTAGCCAGCGTCTTTCGCCATTTTGATCGCAGCCAGCGTTTCGGTCAGAGAACCGATCTGGTTGAATTTGATCAGGATGGAGTTAACGATGCCTTTCTCGATGCCTTCTTTCAGGATCTTGGTGTTGGTTACGAACAGATCGTCACCAACCAGCTGGATTTTGTCGCCCAGTACTTTGGTCTGGTATGCGAAACCATCCCAGTCAGACTCGTCCAGACCGTCTTCGATAGAAACGATTGGGTACTGTTTGGTCAGGTCTTCCAGGAAGTGGGTGAACTCTTCAGAGGTGAACGCTTTGTTGCCTTCGCCAGCCAGAACGTATTTACCGTCTTTGTAGAATTCAGATGCTGCGCAGTCCATCGCCAGGGTGATGTCTTTGCCCAGCTCGTAGCCTGCTGCTTTAACCGCTTCAGCGATAACAGCCAGTGCTTCTGCGTTAGAACCCAGGTTTGGCGCGTAGCCGCCTTCATCACCAACAGCCGTGTTCATGCCTTTAGCTTTCAGAACTTTAGCCAGGTTGTGGAACACTTCAGAACCCATACGTACCGCTTCTTTCAGGGTTTTCGCGCCAACTGGCTGAATCATGAATTCCTGAATATCAACGTTGTTGTCTGCGTGCTCACCACCGTTGATGATGTTCATCATTGGTACAGGCATGGAGTATTTGCCTGGGGTGCCGTTCAGTTCAGCGATGTGCTCGAACAGTGGCATGCCTTTAGCTGCCGCTGCCGCTTTGGCGTTCGCCAGGGAAACGGCCAGGATTGCGTTCGCACCGAAGTTAGATTTGTTTTCAGTACCGTCCAGATCGATCATGATCTTGTCGATGCCAGCCTGATCTTTAGCATCTTTGCCAACGATAGCCTGAGCAATAGGACCGTTAACAGCGCCAACCGCTTTCAGTACGCCTTTGCCCATGAAACGGGATTTGTCGCCATCACGCAGTTCCAGCGCTTCGCGGGAACCTGTAGAAGCACCTGATGGAGCCGCTGCCATACCGACGAAACCACCTTCCAGATGAACTTCAGCTTCAACGGTCGGGTTACCACGGGAGTCGATGATTTCACGACCGATGACTTTAACGATTTTGGACATTAGATTTTCCTCAGTACAAGTTAAACTAAAACTCCAGACAAACAACGCGTACCAAAGGTACGCGTTGCCGTTCTAACTTTTTTTACTTCGCCTGACGCTTCTGGTACTCGCTGGCGGCTTTCACGAAGCCTGCAAACAGCGGATGCCCGTCACGCGGCGTTGAAGTAAATTCCGGGTGGAATTGGCAGGCCACGAACCACGGATGGTTAGGCACTTCGATGATCTCGACTAACTGATCATCCCCGGAACGGCCCGCAACACGCAGACCCGCAGCTTCAATTTGTTTCAACAACATGTTGTTGACTTCATAGCGGTGACGATGGCGCTCGGTGATGACCGGCTCGCCGTACAGCTTGCGTACCACGCTATCGTCGGACAGCTGGCAGGCCTGTGCGCCAAGACGCATGGTGCCACCCAGATCGCTCTTCTCGGTACGGACTTCGACGTTACCGTCTTCGTCGCGCCATTCCGTAATCAGCGCCACAACAGGGTACTTACAGTCTGGCACAAATTCCGTAGAGTTCGCGTTTTCCATTCCCGCTACGTTGCGCGCAAATTCAATCAGCGCAACCTGCATACCCAGGCAGATACCGAGGTATGGAATATTGTTTTCACGCGCATAGCGTGCAGTGGCGATCTTGCCTTCAACACCACGGTAGCCGAAGCCGCCAGGGATGAGGATAGCATCCAGATCTTTAAGAATTTCAACGCCGCGCGTCTCCACATCCTGTGAATCAATCAGCTTGATGTTCACAGAGACGCGGTTCTTCAGACCACCGTGTTTCAGCGCTTCGATAACTGACTTGTAGGCATCCGGCAGTTCGATGTACTTGCCGACCATACCGATAGTCACTTCGCCGCCCGGATTGGCTTCTTCGTAAATCACCTGCTCCCATTCAGACAGGTTAGCTTCCGGACAGTTCAAGCTGAATCGTTTACAAATATAATCGTCCAGACCCTGTGATTTCAACAGGCCCGGGATTTTATAAATGGAATCGACATCTTTCATTGAAATAACGGCTTTTTCAGGCACGTTACAGAACAATGCAATTTTCGCGCGTTCGTTCGCCGGAATCGCGCGATCGGAACGGCAAACCAGGATGTCAGGCTGAATACCGATGGAGAGCAGCTCTTTAACAGAGTGCTGAGTCGGTTTGGTTTTCACTTCACCTGCTGCTGCCATGTAAGGCACCAGCGTCAGGTGCATGAACAGCGCGTGCTCACGACCAATATCTACCGCCAGCTGACGAATCGCTTCGAGGAACGGCAGGGATTCGATATCCCCTACGGTACCGCCGATTTCAACCAGCACAACGTCATGCCCTTCGCCACCGGCAAGGACACGTTCTTTGATGGCGTTAGTGATGTGTGGGATGACCTGCACGGTCGCGCCCAGGTAGTCACCACGGCGCTCTTTACGCAGAACGTCAGAGTAGATACGGCCAGTCGTAAAGTTGTTACGACGGGTCATTTTGGTACGGATGAAACGCTCGTAGTGGCCAAGATCCAGATCGGTTTCAGCGCCGTCTTCAGTAACGAACACTTCCCCGTGTTGGGTTGGGCTCATGGTGCCAGGATCGACGTTGATGTACGGATCCAGTTTCATCATGGTCACATTGAGGCCACGGGCTTCAAGAATGGCTGCGAGGGAGGCTGCGGCAATGCCTTTACCCAGAGAGGATACGACCCCGCCGGTCACAAAAATATAGTTCGTTGTCATGCTGAACCTGAGAAGTTAGGGTGAAACGATGGAATAACCAGGACGGGAAAGTAGTATACCCGAACACGACGAGCGCCACAAACTTTCATTCTCCGTCTCCACTCCAGGCCATGACAAACATAAGGAGTGAGAAAATAGCCCCTTTTGGGTAAATGTTTTTGACGCAAATCAAGCGCTTGTCATTTAAAAAATCACACAAATTGCGCTTGATCGCAAAATCTCGTTAGAGATCATGTTCCTGGCGTTTTACTTCCTGCCAGACTTCTTCCATCGCGTCGAGGTCAATCCCGCTCATTTCCAGGCCGCGCGAGGCCACAATCCGCTCAACTTCGCGAAAGCGTCGCTCGAATTTAATGTTCGCTTTTTGCAGGGCGGTTTCCGCTTTTACACCGAGGTGGCGCGAAAGGTTGACGGTCGCAAACAGCAGATCGCCCATCTCCTCTTCCAGCTTTGCTTCATCCACAACGGCCTGCTGCGCTTCATGCATCACTTCGTCGATCTCTTCGTGCACTTTTTCCAGCACCGGGCCGAGAGAGTTCCAGTCAAACCCTACCGCCGAGCAGCGCTTTTGAATTTTGTGCGCGCGCATCAGCGCGGGAAGGTTCAGGGGAATGTCGTCCAGCGCCGAGTGCTGGGATTTTTCAGCGCGTTCGGCGCTTTTTATCTGCTCCCAGCGCGCCAGCACTTCCGCACTGTTGCCTGCGGAGGCATCGCCAAAAATATGCGGATGACGACGCTCCAGCTTGTCGCTGATAGCGGCGCAGATATCGTCAAAGTTAAAGCGCCCCTCTTCCTGCGCCATCTGCGCGTAGAACACAACCTGGAACAGCAGGTCGCCCAGCTCACCGCGCAGGTCGTCGAAATCTTCGCGCGAAATCGCGTCCAGCACTTCGTAGGTCTCTTCCAGCGTGTAAGGCGCAATGGTGGCGAAAGTCTGCTCTTTATCCCACGGGCAGCCGTTTTCCGGGTCGCGCAGGCGTTTCATGATGCCAAGCAGGCGGTCGATTTGAGTCATAACAGATTCCATTAAATGCCTGAGCCGGGTGGCGGCGTTGCCTTACCCGGCCTACAGAAGAGGATGTTTAGCCGCCGTGCAGACGACGCGCGTCAATCACATCCGGCACCTGGTTCAGTTTGCCGAGTACGCGGCCCAGCACCTGAAGGTTATAGATTTCGATAGTCATATCGATGGTGGCAAGCTGCTCGCGGGTATCGCTGCGGCTGGCAACGCCCAGCACGTTGACCTTCTCGTTGGCGAGAATGGTGGTGATGTCGCGCAGCAGGCCGCTGCGGTCGTTGGCAGTGACGCGCACCACCAGCGAGTAACCCGCCGAGTAGCTCTCCCCCCAGACGGCTTCCACGATACGTTCCGGCGCATGCGATTGCAGCTCTGCAAGCTGATCGCAGTCGGAGCGGTGAATCGAGATCCCACGCCCCTGGGTGATAAAGCCGACAATATCGTCTCCCGGGATCGGCTGGCAGCAGCGGGCAATATGGTGCATGAGGTTACCCACCCCTTCAACCACCACGCGGCCATTGTCCTTGCTGCGCTGCTGCGGAGCGTAGGTTTTCTGCTGGAGCTGTTTCAGCGCCGCCGCATCCTGCTCCGCTGCGCTTGGCTTGTTGAACTGCGCTTGCAGGAAGTTCACCATCTGGTTCAGGCGGATATCGCCGCCACCAATCGCCGCTAACAGTTCGTCGAGCTCGTTGAAGTTGTAGCGCGGCAGCAGGAACTTCTCCGCCTCTTTCAGGCTTATCCCGATATGTTCCAGCTCGTCGTCCAGGATCTGACGACCGGCAAGGATGTTCTTGTCACGATCCTGCTTGCGGAACCAGGCGTGGATTTTAGAGCGCCCACGGCTGGTGGTAACGTAACCGAGGTTCGGATTCAGCCAGTCGCGGCTTGGGTTTGGCTGCTTCTGGGTGATGATTTCAATCTGATCGCCCATCTGGAGCTGGTAGGTAAACGGTACGATACGTCCGCCGATCTTCGCCCCGATGCAACGGTGCCCCACATCGCTGTGGATGTGGTAGGCGAAATCGAGCGGCGTGGAGCCTGCCGGCAAATCAACAACATCCCCTTTCGGGGTAAAGACGTAGACGCGATCGTCGAAGACCTGACTGCGCACTTCGTCGAGCATTTCGCCGGAGTCGGCCATCTCTTCCTGCCACGCAATCAGCTTACGCAGCCAGGCGATACGGTCCTCGTGACCGGAGCGACCGCCGCCGGAGGTACCCTCTTTGTATTTCCAGTGCGCCGCCACGCCCAGCTCGGCGTCTTCGTGCATCTGTTTGGTACGGATCTGAATTTCCACCGTTTTGCCGCCAGGGCCGAGCACCACGGTATGAATAGACTGATAGCCGTTTGGTTTGGGGTTGGCGACGTAGTCATCGAACTCATCCGGCAGATGGCGGAAGTGAGTATGCACTATCCCCAGCGCGGCATAGCAGTCCTGGAGACGCTCTGCCACGATACGTACGGCGCGCACGTCAAACAGCTCGTCAAAGGCGAGATGTTTCTTCTGCATTTTGCGCCAGATGCTGTAGATGTGCTTTGGACGCCCGTAGACCTCGGCGCGCACATTCTCCTCTTTCATCGACTGGCGCAGCCCGCTGACAAATTCCTCGATATAGTGCTCGCGGTCAATGCGGCGTTCGTGCAGCAATTTTGCAATGCGTTTGTATTCCGCCGGATGCAGATAGCGGAAGCAGTAATCTTCCAGCTCCCACTTCAGTTGCCCGATACCGAGACGGTTCGCCAGCGGCGCATAGATATTCGTACACTCTTTAGCGGCCAGGACGCGCTCGTCTTCCGGCGCATCCTTCACTTCACGCAGATGGGCAACCCGTTCGGCCAGCTTGATAACCACGCAGCGGAAATCATCTACCATCGCCAGCAGCATGCGACGGACGTTATCCACCTGCTCGGAAGAGACAGAGTCCGTTTGCGCGGCTTTAAGCTGACGAATGGCTGCCATGTCACGCACGCCGTGGATAAGCGCCACGACGGACTGGCCGACGCTTTCACGCAGGACGTCTTCCGTCACCACGTCGGCGTCCGCCAGGGGGAACAGCAGTGCGGCCTGTAGCGTTTCGATATCCATGTTCAGCATGGAGAGAATTTCAACCATCTCCACGCCGCGCCACAACAGCAGTTCAGCGTCCGGATGCCCCTGCGTTGTGCGTAAACAATAGGCCCAGGTTTCGGTTAAGCGTTCACACGACTGCTGGCTGGAAATCCCCAGACTTGCGATCCATTTTTGAGGGTCAAACTCACCAGCTTTATTTAAATGTGCACTTCTTACCGCAACCATCGTCCTCTCCTTTAGGGACAAGGGCCTGTCGAAGTCGACAAGCCAAACTCATTAGATGTGCTCGAACAACACCATCGATTCCAGATGACCAGTGTGCGGGAACATGTCCAGCATTGCCAGACGTCGAATCTGGTAACCCCCGCTCAATAATGCTTCGCTGTCACGGGCAAGCGTCGCCGGGTTACAGGAAACATAGACCACGCGTTCAGGCGCGAGTTTAATTATATGCTGCATCACGCCCGGCGCACCTGCGCGCGCCGGGTCGAGCAGGATCTTATCAAAGCCCTGCTTAGCCCACGGTTGCTGAGTAACATCATCCTCAAGATTTTGATGAAAGAATGTCACATTTTGCAAGCCGTTCTGTTGGGCGTTTTCCTGGCCTTTCACCACCAGCGCCTCAACGCCTTCCACCCCGACCACGCTTGCTGCTTTGCGGGCCAGCGGCAGGGTAAAGTTCCCCATACCGCAGAACAGATCGAGCACCCGGTCAGTGGGCTGTACGTCCAGCCACGCCAGCGCGTTCGCCACCATCTGCTGGTTCACGCCGTCGTTAACCTGGATAAAATCCCGCGGGCTGAACGTTAAGCGTAGCCCGTCTGACGCATACCAGGGCGCTTCTCCGCTGACCTGCTCAAGTATCTCGCTTTGCGGCGCGAGGAAAAGCGCAAGCTCATGAGAATGCGAAAAGCGTTCCAGTTTTTCGCGATCTGCCTTTGACAGCGGCGCGGTGTGGCGCAGTACCATCAGCGGGCCACTGTTGGCCAGCACCAGTTCGACATGGCCCAGCGAACGCACGCCATCCAGTGATGCAAGACAGTGGTGCACGTCCGGGAGCAACGCCTCAAGATGGGGCACCAAAACAGGGCACTGCGTGACAGAGACGATATCGCTGGAGCCGGCTTTGCGAAAACCCATCTCCAGCCGCTCGGTTTTGGGCTGGTAGCTGAGGCTCAGGCGAGCGCGGCGACGGTAGCCCCAGGGCCGATCGGCAATGATGTCATTCACGTCGTGTCCGACCAGGCGGGCCAGCGCGCTGCTTTTACTTTTTTGCTGTAATTCTGTGCTGGCATGCTGTTGCTGGCAGCCACCGCAGACGCCAAAATGGGGGCAGCGAGGCATCACGCGCTCCGGGCTATCATTAAGACGGCGCTTGACCTGACCGCGCGCATACTGACGTTTTTCTTCCGTCAGCGTAATATCTGCGCGTTCTCCTGGCAGCAAACCTGTGATAAACAGTGTCTTACCCTTGTGACGCGCCACCCCCTGTCCAAAAGGATCGAGGTCCGTGGCTTCAACAGTTATGATCTGACGCGTCGTCACGCGTCGTTTTGCAGAGTAGAATTGCGCCATCGCCGAGATTGTTCTCAAATAAACATAATTAGCCTGATTGTCCCATAACGGAACTCCATGACCAACTACAGCCTGCGCGCGCGCATGATGATTTTGATCCTCGCTCCTACCGTTCTCATCGGTTTGCTGCTGAGCATTTTCTTTGTGGTGCATCGCTATAACGATTTGCAGAGACAGCTTGAAGATGCCGGGGCCAGCATTATCGAACCGCTGGCCGTCTCCAGCGAGTACGGTATGAACCTGCAAAACCGTGAATCCATTGGTCAGTTAATCAGCGTGCTGCACCGCCGTCATTCAGAGATTGTGCGCGCCATTTCCGTTTACGATGAGCATAACCGTCTGTTCGTCACCTCGAATTTCCATCTGGATCCCACGTCGCTGAAAATCCCGGATGGTACCCCCTTCCCGCGTCACCTTACGGTGTTGCGGCGCGGCGATATCATGATCCTGCGCACGCCGATTATCTCCGAAAGCTATTCACCCGATGAATCCGCCCAGTCCGATGCGAAGTCCAGCAATAATATGCTGGGATATGTGGCGCTGGAGCTGGATCTTAAGTCGGTACGGCTCCAGCAGTACAAAGAAATATTCATCTCCGGCGTGATGATGCTGTTCTGCATCGGCATCGCGCTGATCTTCGGCTGGCGACTGATGCGCGACGTCACGGGGCCTATCCGCAACATGGTGAATACCGTTGACCGGATCCGCCGGGGTCAGCTCGACAGCCGCGTGGAAGGCTTTATGCTCGGCGAGCTGGATATGCTGAAAAATGGCATCAACTCAATGGCGATGTCGCTGGCGGCTTATCACGAAGAGATGCAGCACAACGTTGACCAGGCCACCTCTGACCTGCGCGAAACGCTGGAGCAGATGGAGATCCAGAACGTGGAGCTGGATCTGGCGAAAAAACGTGCGCAGGAGGCGGCACGTATTAAGTCTGAGTTCCTGGCGAACATGTCGCACGAGCTGCGCACGCCGCTGAACGGGGTGATTGGCTTCACCCGTCTGACGCTCAAAAGCGAGCTGAACCCGACCCAGCGTGACCATCTGCATACCATTGAACGCTCAGCCAACAACCTGCTGACCATTATTAACGACGTACTGGACTTCTCGAAGCTGGAAGCGGGCAAGCTGATTCTGGAGAGTATTCCCTTCCCGCTGCGCAGCACGCTGGATGACGTGGTCACGCTTCTTGCCCACTCATCGCATGATAAGGGTCTGGAACTGACGCTCAATATTAAAAATGATGTGCCGGATAACGTCATTGGCGACCCGTTGCGCCTGCAACAGGTCATTACCAATCTGGTGGGCAACGCGATTAAGTTCACCGAGAGCGGCAACATCGATATTCTGGTCGAAAAAAGGGCGCTCAGTAATAACAAAGTCCAGATTGAAGTGCAGATCCGGGATACCGGAATTGGTATTCCGGAGCGCGATCAGACGCGTCTGTTCCAGGCTTTCCGCCAGGCCGATGCGAGCATTTCCCGTCGTCACGGCGGAACGGGCCTGGGGCTGGTGATCACCCAAAAGCTGGTGAAAGAGATGGGAGGCGATATTTCCTTCCACAGCCAGCCTAACCGGGGCTCAACCTTCTGGTTCCATATCAACCTTGATCTTAACCCGAACGTGCAGACCGACGGCCCGGTCACCGGGTGCCTGAAGGGGATGCGTCTGGCCTATGTGGAACCGAACGCCGCGGCGGCGCAGTGTACGCTTGATGTATTAAGCAGCACGCCGCTGGAGGTCATCTACAGCCCGACCTTCTCCGCGCTGGCGAACGATCATTACGATATCCTGTTGTTGGGGATTCCGGTGACGTTTACCGGAGAACTGACCATGCAGCAGGAACGCCTGGCGAAGGCGGCCTCAATGACGGACTACCTGCTGCTGGCGCTGCCGTGCCACGCCCAAATCAACGCCGAAGAGCTGAAAAACGACGGAGCGGCGGCGTGTCTGCTGAAACCCCTCACCGCCACACGGCTGTTACCTGCGCTGACCGAATATTGCCGTCTGACGCATCAGTCCCTGCCGCTGGAAAACGACGAACATAAGCTGCCGATGACGGTGATGGCCGTGGACGACAACCCGGCGAACCTGAAGCTGATTGGCGTGCTGCTTGAGGATCAGGTTCAGCATGTTGAGCTGTGTACCAGCGGCGCCGAAGCCGTGGAACAAGCCAAACAGATGCAGTTCGACCTGATCCTGATGGATATTCAGATGCCGGGCATGGATGGCATCCGCGCCTGCGAGTTGATTCGCCAGCTTCCGCACCAGCAGCAGACGCCGGTGATTGCCGTGACGGCGCACGCGATGGCGGGGCAAAAGGAGAAACTGCTGGGTGCGGGCATGAACGATTATCTGGCGAAACCGATCGACGAAGAGAAGCTGCACAGCCTGCTGCTGCGCTACAAGCCGGGGCACATTGGCGGGACATACACCATTACAGCTGAATCGCCGGAGATCAGCGTTAACCAGAATGCCACGTTTGACTGGCAACTGGCGCTGCGCCAGGCGGCGGGCAAACCCGATCTGGCCCGCGATATGCTGCAAATGCTGGTGGACTTCCTGCCTGAGATCCGTAACAAGGTTGAAGAACAGCTGGTGGGTGAAAACCCCGAAGGACTGCTGGAAGCCATTCATAAACTGCACGGCAGCTGCGGCTACAGCGGCGTACCGCGGTTGAAAAATCTCTGCCAGTTGCTTGAACAGCAGCTCCGCGCGGGTACGCCAGAATCCGATCTCGAACCGGAGTTCCTGGAGCTGCTGGACGAGATGGACAACGTGACGCGGGAAGCAATGAAGGTGTTGGGGAGCTAAGACCAAAGCCCGGTGGCGCTTCGCTTACCGGGCCTACAGGAGCACGAACGTTAACGCGACATCCCCCGCCCCATCTTTATCACCGCTGCAATATTCCTTGCGGCCATCTGTACATTCTGTTGCGCATTTTCCAGCGCATCCTCCAGCGAGCAGATGGTGTAGATCACGCTGAATACGGCATCCAGTCCATGCTCATGCACCACGCCAACATCCGCCGTCAGGCTGCCGGCAATGCCGATAACTGGCTTGTTATAGCGTTTCGCGACTCTCGCCACGCCAACGGGCACTTTGCCGTGGATCGTCTGGCTGTCGATACGCCCTTCGCCCGTGATCACCAGATCGGCGTCCGCGACCTGTTCATCAAGATGCAGGGCATCGGTGACAATCTCAATCCCCTGACGGAGCTGTGCGCCGCAAAATGCATACAGCGCCGCCCCCATTCCGCCAGCCGCACCGCCGCCCGCCAGGTTTAAGACGTCAATATCCAGATCCCGGGCGATAATTTTTGCGTAATGCGCCAGCGCGTTGTCCAGCGTCCTGATCATCTCCGGCGTCGCCCCTTTCTGCGGACCAAATACCGCAGAAGCGCCTGTCTCGCCGATCAGAGGGTTGGTCACATCGCAGGCCACTTCAATTCGACAGTCTGCCAGCCGCTTATCCAGCCCGCTAAGATCGATATGTGCAAGGCTTGCCAGTTCGCCGCCGCCCGGCCCTACGGGCTGCGCTTTCGCATCCAGCAGTTTTACGCCCAGCGCCTGCACCATGCCTGCGCCACCGTCATTGGTCGCGCTGCCTCCAATGCCAATAATGATATGCTTAACGCCCGCATCCAGCGCATGACGGATCAGTTCCCCGGTTCCCCAGGAGGTGGTGATTAACGGGTTACGCTTTGCGGGAGCAACAAGCTCCAGACCGCTCGCTGCCGCCATCTCGATAAAGGCGCTTTTCCCGTCTCCGGATAACCCGAAAAACCCTTCCACGCGTTCACCCAAAGGCCCGGTAACGGGAACATGGACAAGACGCCCATGCGTGGCTGCCACCATCGCTTCCACCGTCCCTTCGCCACCATCGGCAACCGGTAATTTGACATAGTCCGCTGACGGGAAAATGTCGCGAAAACCGACCTCTATCGCTGTCGCCACCTCCAGCGCGCTCAAGCTTTCCTTATACGAGTCCGGAGCGATAACAATTTTCATAAGCCATCCTTACGCATGTTAGTTACGTTAAGCATACACCACGTAAGGGACCACTCATGGGAGCGGTCCCAATGCGCTTATCGTACCATGCACGGACGTTTATTGTCGAATGTCCACTCTGGGATCAGGTATTGCATCGCCAGCGCGTCATCACGCGCCCCCAGGCCGTGTTTCTGGTACAGCTCATGCGCTTTCATGACCTGGTCCATATCCAGTTCTACGCCCAGACCCGGCGTAGCAGGAACCTGTACCATACCGCCTTTGATTTCAAACGGCTGTTTGGTCAGACGCTGGTTGCCCTCCTGCCAGATCCAGTGGGTGTCGATGGCGGTAATGTTGCCCGGCGCGGCAGCCGCCACGTGGGTGAACATCGCCAGCGAGATGTCGAAGTGGTTGTTGGAGTGCGAGCCCCAGGTCAGGCCGAACTCATGGCACATCTGCGCCACGCGAACCGAGCCCTGCATCGTCCAGAAGTGCGGGTCTGCCAGCGGAATGTCCACCGATTGCAGCGAGAGCGTGTGCCCCATCTGACGCCAGTCGGTCGCGATCATGTTGGTGGCGGTTGGCAGCCCGGTGGCGCGACGGAACTCCGCCATCACTTCACGTCCGGAGAACCCCTGCTCTGCACCGCACGGATCTTCCGCATAGGCCAGCACGCCTTTAAGCTGCTTACCGATTTTTATCGCCTCATCAAGCGACCAGGCACCGTTCGGATCCAGCGTGACGCGCGCCTGCGGGAAGCGCTTCGCCAGCGCGGCGATCGCCTCTGCTTCTTCTTCACCCGCCAGTACACCGCCTTTCAGCTTGAAGTCATTAAAGCCATATTTTTCATACGCGGCTTCCGCCAGGCGCACTACCGCGTCCGGGGTCATCGCTTCATCGTGACGCACACGATACCAGTCGCATTTTTCGTCCGGCTGGCTCTGGTACGGCAGCGGGGTGAGTTTGCGGTTGCCGATAAAGAACAGGTAGCCGAGCATTTCCACTTCGCTGCGCTGTTGGCCGTCGCCCAGCAGGGAGGCGACATTGACGCCAAGATGCTGGCCCAGCAGATCCAGCATCGCGGCTTCAATGCCCGTGACCACATGGATAGTGGTGCGCAGATCAAACGTTTGCAGACCACGGCCACCCGCATCACGATCGGCAAAGGTCGTACGCACGCGAGTCAGCACATTTTTGTACTCGCCCAGCGTTTTACCCACCACCAGCGGAATGGCGTCCTCCAGCGTTTTACGGATCTTCTCCCCGCCCGGGATTTCACCGACACCGGTATGCCCTGAGTTGTCCTTGATCACCACAATATTACGGGTGAAGAACGGCGCATGGGCGCCGCTCAGGTTCATCAGCATGCTGTCATGTCCCGCGACAGGAATGATCTGCATGGAGGTGACTACAGGGGTAGAAAATGTGCTCATCGTTCGATCCTTTTATCAGTGACGTCCAAATACAGGGCGCTTACGGTCAAATGTCCAGCCGGGGATAAGGTACTGCATCGGGCCTGCGTCGTTGCGCGCGCCGCCCGGCAGTTTTTTATACGCTTCATGCGCCTTGTGGATCTGATCCCAGTCAAGCTCCACGCCCAGCCCCGGCGCATCCGGTACGGCAATTGTGCCGTTTTTGATTTCAAGTGGATTTTTGGTCAGGCGCGCTTCGCCTTCCTGCCAGATCCAGTGCGTATCGATGGCGGTCGGGTTGCCCGGCGCCGCCGCGCCAACGTGGGTAAACATCGCCAGCGAAATGTCGAAATGGTTATTGGAGTGGCAGCCCCAGGTGAGCCCCCAGTCATCGCACAGCTGCGCCACGCGCACCGCGCCGGAAAGGGTCCAGAAGTGCGGGTCCGCCAGCGGTATGTCCACCGCATTCAGCATCACCGCATGGCCCATTTCACGCCAGTTGGTGGCGATCATGTTGGTCGCAACCGGCAGCCCGGTAGCGCGGCGGAATTCGGCCATCACCTCGCGGCCAGAAAATCCCTGCTCGGCGCCGCACGGATCTTCCGCGTAGGTCAGCACGTCGCCCAGCCCTTTGCACAGCGTGATAGCTTCATCCAGCAGCCAGGCGCCGTTCGGATCGACGGTGATGCGTGCCTCCGGGAAGCGTTTTTTCAACGCGCGCACGCTGTCAATCTCCTGCTCGCCGGGCAGAACGCCGCCTTTCAGCTTGAAGTCTTTGAAGCCGTAGCGATCCTGCGCCGCCTCTGCAAGGCGTACCACCGCCTCGCCAGAGAGCGCCTCCTGATGACGCAGGTGATACCACTCGTGGCTGCCCGGCGAGCGTTCCAGATACGGCAGATCGGTTTTCGTCCGGTCGCCAACGTAGAACAGATAGCCCAGCACCGTTACCGCATTACGCTGTTTGCCTGGCCCCAGCAGTTCGCAGACCGGCACGTTCAGCGCCTTGCCCAGTAAATCGAGGAGAGCCGCCTCCAGCGCCGCCACCGCGTTAACGCGCAGTTCAAACGTCCAGGCGCCTTTGCCGAAGGTATCAAAATCCGCCGACTGGTTGCCCTTATGCACCCGCTGAACCACCTTGTTCAGGCGGGCGACCTCCTGCCCAACCACCTGCGGGATGGCGTCGACCAGCGTCTGGTAAATCACCTCTCCGCCAGGCGCTTCCCCGACGCCGGTATTCCCTGCGCTGTCGGTCAGCACCACAATGTTGCGGGTGAACCAGGCGTTATGCGCGCCACCAATGTTGAGCAGCATGCTGTCCTGCCCCGCCACCGGAATGACCTTCATCTCCGTCACGATCGGGCTTGATTGCGTTGTCATCATCCGCGCTCCCCAACAGGTTTCAGTTCGATTCGTTTGATGTCACCCACCAGCACCAGATAACTGAGTACCGCCACCAGCGCATGGACGCCTACATAAATCAGCGCGCCGTTGAAGGAGCCAGTGGTGCCGACGATGTAACCGATAGCGATTGGGGTGACAATGCCGGAAATGTTGCCAAACATGTTGAACAGACCGCCGCTCAGGCCGCTGATCTCTTTCGGCGCGGTATCTGCCATCACCGCCCAGCCCAGTGCGCCAATGCCTTTACCGAAGAAGGCCATCGCCATAAAGCCGATAATCATCCACTCCGCGCTGACGTAGTTACAGAACACCATGGTCATGGAGAGCAGCATGCCGAGCACGATTGGCGTTTTACGCGCAATATTCAGCGAACCGGTACGACGCATCAGCCAGTCGGAGATGACCCCGCCAAGCACCCCACCCACGAAGCCGCAGATGGCCGGCACGGAAGCGACAAACCCCGCCTTCAGAATCGACATCCCACGCGCCTGCACCAGGTAAACCGGGAACCAGGTAATGAAGAAGTAAGTTAAGGCGTTAATGCAGTACTGGCCGAGATAGATACCGATCATCATTCGTGAGCCGACGAGCTGTTTGATCTGCCCCCATTTCTGGCTGAACGGAACTTTAGCTTTCTGGGTTTTCTGATCCATGTTGATCAGCGCCCCACCTTCAGCAATGTAGTCCAGCTCTTTCTTGTTCACGCCCGGATGCTGGTTTGGTTCGTGGATCACTTTCAGCCAGATGAAGCTGATGACGATCCCCAGCCCGCCCATGAAGAAGAAGACGTGCGACCAGCCCACTTCGTGCGTCAGCCAGCCCATGATTGGCGCGAAAATAACCGTCGCAAAGTATTGCGCCGAGTTAAAGATGGCTACCGCCGTTCCCCTCTCCTGCGCCGGGAACCATGCGGCCACAATACGGCTGTTGCCAGGGAACGATGGCGCTTCCGCTAAGCCCACCAGGAAGCGGAGGGTAAAGAGCGCAATGATAATGCCGAAGCCGCTGAAGATATCCACGAAGCCCTGTAACAGGGTAAACATCGACCAGATGAAAATGGACCAGAAATAGACCCGTTTTGAACCAAAGCGGTCCAGCAGCCAGCCGCCAGGGATTTGGCCGATTACGTAGGCCCATGAAAATGCGGAGAAAACATAACCCATACCTACCGGATCAAGTCCGATGTCCTTTGCCATCTCAGAGCCGGCAATGGATAACGTGGCACGGTCGCCGTAGTTGAAAGAGGTGACGATAAACAGCATCACCACTATCCAGTAGCGGGCGTTGGTGCGCTTCTCAGCGCTGCTCGCCGCGTGGCTTAATGTACTCATTGTTGCACTCCTGAAACATAGCTTTCGCCTGGTTCATTCTGTACAGCACCTGTAGGGTAATCAGAATGAGAGATTTGTGTTTGGTTTTGGTACGGCCAGAAGCCGTTTTATAGTGACGGGAAAAGTATATGAAGGAGTGCCTCTTCACCTCACCGTGCAAAAACACAGTATTGAAGGGCGTGAGGGAGGTTGTTTAGGGCATAAGCCCAGAGGAGTGGAAGGTGGTTCACGGAAATGGCGTTTGGGGCGGGGTGTAATGCCGGGTGGCGGCTACGCCTGACCCGGCCTGGCGTTTGTATAGTACAGGGTTAGTTCAGGAGCGTTGCCCAGTGTTCAACCCAGGGATTTGACTCGCTTTCTGGCTCAGGGTGTTCACCCGCATCAATCAGCAACATCTCTCCGACGCGCTGAGCGCTCTGTTCCTGCAACAGCGCGTCGAACTGCTTACCGCCACCGCAGAAATTGGCGTAAGAGCTATCGCCGAGGGCGATGATGCCATAGTGAACATCTGGCTGATAGCCAAGCTGGTCTTTAATGCCCTGGAAAAGCGGGACGATGCTGTCCGGCAGATCGCCCTGCCCGGTGGTGGAGGTCACCACCAGAATGTATTTATCTTTATACTTTTCCCAGTCCGCCAGCTCCGGATCTTCATAGACCGTTGCTTTATGGCCCCGGTTTAAGAGGATTGCTTCCGCTTCCTCCGCCACCAGCAGCGAGTTGCCGTACATCGTGCCGACAAAAATGCCTACTTCAGCCATGCTTTGCTCCCGTAATTATTGCGCTTGCTGTTCATCCTGAACGTTGCCTGCGGCAAACTCAACCCTTTCATTTTCGGGGAGTTGTCCCAGCCAGCCAAACTGTGACAGCGCCTGCATCCAGACCTCGTCCAGTCCTGCGCGAATAGTCAGCGGTTCGCCGGTAAACGGGTGCGTCAGGCGTAGCTCGCTGGCGTGCAGCATCAGCCGGTTACAGCCAAAGTGCTCGGCCGCGCTGCGGTTCTGGCGCAGATCGCCGTGCTTGCTGTCGCCGATAATTGGGTGGCGCAGATGTGCAAGATGGCGGCGAAGCTGGTGCTTGCGCCCGGTTTTGGGCAAAAGCTCAACCAGACTGTATCGCGTGGTCGGAAATTTGCTGGTCGCCACCGGCAGTTCTGTGGTCGCCATACCGCGATAGTCGGTCACCGCAGGCTGCGGGCCTTTATCGTCGCGGGCAAATTTATCGGCGATTTTATCCAGTTCCTCCACCAGCGGATAATCAAGCGTGGCGGAATCCGTCAGCCAGCCACGCACGATGGCGTGGTAGCGTTTCTGGATCTGGTGCTGTTCAAACTGCTGCGCCAGCAGGCGCCCGGCCTCACTGGAAAGCCCCATCAGCAGAACGCCAGAGGTTGGCCGATCCAGACGGTGGGCAGTAAAAACGTGCTGACCGATTTGATCGCGCACGGTTTGCATGACCACGACTTTCTCATCGCGATCGAGCCAGCTACGGTGCACCAGCCAGCCGGACGGTTTATTCACCGCCACTAACCACTCATCCTGATAAAGGATCTCAAGCGTCATGCATCGTCACCGGCGAAAAGCGCATCGAGCTTTTCCAGCTCCACCAGCATCATGGCACGCGCCGGGTGGGTCGCTTCCAGCGCCATTTCGTAATAGGGAGAGACGGCAAAAGATGCGGGCAACGCGTGACCACCTTCCAGCAGCGCGTGCATACGCGGAATTAAGACCCACTGGAGCCACTCGAACGGGGCCAGCGTATCCAGACAAAACGGTTGGGTGCTGGCGAACGCGTCTGGCTGCGGCGCGTTATCCTGCCACAGCTGATGGTGGCGCATAAGGGCTTCGATGGCGTGCAACTGCGCACGAACGTTGTCATGATGCGACATATATACCTCAACTGAAAAACGGAATGGCGCGAAGCATAGCATTGCGGACGACAGAAATAAAAAAAGGGAGCACTGTAAAAACAGTGCTCCCGGTTCGTTTCGCAGCATTCCAGCTACAATACGTGCTCCCTGCTCATCCGTGACAACTTTTCCTGATGCCCGAAGGCCTGGTCATCCATTTACCTTTTGCTTCCTGCTCACATCGTCCTGATGTGTAGGTTTCATCCTGAAACGTCCTGGCCATCCTGACCCACCGACCATCCTGACCGGCTCTCGTTCTCCTTCCTGGAGGTGTCCCTTACGCATCCTGCGTGATCCACTTTGCTTCATCCTGAAGCCTTCCTGCGGCGTCATCCTGACGTGTCCCTGGTAAGAAACGCCATCATCCTGATGTTCGTTTCTCGTGTCGGCATCCTGTCGACACAGATAGAATCCGCTATTCTGCTTCGTCTTACAACCCACCTTGTAAGCAATGTAAGCCAGGCGAAACGGGGGATTTCCTTTCAGAAAAACACTAACCTGTTGAAAGAAAAGTTAATATTAATCTGAAATTCCTAAGGCAACGCTAACTGTTTCGGCGATGTCTCACAGAGCGTGTAAGAGATCTCTCACACGTCCAGTAGCATCATGGATTACAGAAGCGGCTCAATTTGGGTAAGAAAATCCGCAAGTGAAGGCGCGAGAACGTCGCGATTGCGGGTGCCGAGCGTCTCTTTGATGACCTCGCCAGACAGGTTGCAGACAGAAATGACGTCCATTTCACTGTCGAGCGTCGCAATAAAAAGAGTCGGAGAGAGCTTAAGGCGTTTTTGCGTGACCAGGTGACCAATGAGGTTTTCCTGAACGCGTTGCAGATCGTCTTCGCTCCAGGTTTGCAGCAGCGTCAACGGCTGTCCTGCAAAACATGCAGTCATATCCCCGGCAAACTGCGTGGTATAAAATGCATGAAGCGCAGGTTGTATCACAATGTCCATCGCGCGTTCAACCGCATTTACATTCTGCTCGCCCGTGAACGGTTTCGGTTGCCAAATAACGTAACCATCCTGCGAAGCGATAATGCACGGTGACGGCACGCCATATAAGTCAGTACTTTGCGGCCACGTCCCCCGCTTTTCATGCCAGGCATCGCAATAGCGGGTCGTGAAGGACGTCAGGGCATTTGCAGTTTCGATATCCACCGATTTCTCTCTTCTTGTAAGACAGGATAAACTCAGCCCATAAGTGTACCTGTAAAGTGGCTATGAAACATGTCTTACGAAAATCATCAGGCGTTAACGGGCTTAACGCTGGGTAAATCGACCGATTACCGCGACACCTACGATGCAAGCCTGTTGCAGGGCGTGCCGCGCAGTCTGAACCGCGATCCGCTCGGGCTGCACGCTGACGCGCTGCCGTTTGTCGGCGGCGACATCTGGACGCTGTACGAACTCTCCTGGCTGAATGCGCGCGGTCTGCCGCAGGTGGCCGTGGGCCACGTCGAGCTGGATTACGCCAGCGTAAACCTGGTCGAATCCAAGAGCTTTAAGCTCTATCTCAACAGCTTTAACCAGACCAAATTCAACAGCTGGGACGAGGTGCAACAGACGCTTGAACGTGATTTAAGCGCGTGCGCGCAGGGGAACGTAACCGTCTCGTTATACCGTCTGCATGAGCTGGAAGGACAGCCTGTCGCCCATTTCCACGGCACCTGCATCGACGATCAGGACATTGAGGTGGAAAGCTATGAATTTAGCACCGACTACCTGGAAAACGCGGCGGGCGGAAAAGTGGTCAACGAGACGCTGGTCAGCCATCTGCTGAAATCCAACTGCCTTATCACCCATCAGCCGGACTGGGGCTCGGTACAGATCCAGTACCGCGGCCCACAGATTGACCGTGAAAAGCTGTTGCGTTACCTGGTATCATTCCGTCATCACAACGAATTCCACGAGCAGTGCGTGGAGCGCATCTTCAACGACATCCAGCGTTTCTGCCAGCCCGAAAAGCTGAGCGTTTACGCCCGCTACACCCGTCGCGGCGGTTTGGATATCAATCCGTGGCGCACCAATACCGATTTTGTGCCTGCCACCGGACGGCTGGTGCGCCAGTAAGATAAATATTTTCACAATATGCGGGCGGTATTCCGCCCGAAGTGTTGTGAAACGTCATAAGCCAGGGCTATTGTAATCAACAGGGAAAGACGATAATCGTCCCATAAGGAGCTCACTTGATTACACATATTAGCCCGCTTGGCTCTATGGATATGTTGTCGCAGCTGGAAGTGGACATGCTTAAACGCACCGCCAGTAGCGACCTTTATCAACTGTTTCGTAACTGTTCACTTGCCGTACTGAACTCCGGAAGCCTGACCGACAACAGTAAAGAGCTGCTGTCCCGCTTCGAAAGTTTTGATATCAACGTGCTGCGCCGCGAGCGCGGGGTGAAGCTGGAAGTGATCAACCCGCCGGAAGACGCTTTTGTCGACGGGCGTATTATTCGCTCACTTCAGGCCAACCTGTTTGCCGTGCTGCGCGACATTCTGTTTGTTAACGGACAGATCAGCAACGCCGGACGTTTCCAGCATCTTGACCTGGAAAGTTCCGTTCATATCACCAACCTGGTCTTCTCCATTCTGCGTAACGCCCGCGCCCTGCACGTGGGCGAAGCGCCGAACATGGTCGTCTGCTGGGGTGGTCACTCTATTAACGAAACCGAATACCTGTATGCCCGCCGCGTGGGGACGCAGCTCGGCCTGCGCGAACTGAATATCTGTACCGGTTGCGGTCCTGGCGCGATGGAAGCACCAATGAAAGGCGCGGCAGTAGGTCACGCGCAGCAACGCTATAAAGAAGGCCGTTTTATCGGCATGACCGAGCCGTCGATCATCGCCGCTGAGCCGCCTAACCCGCTGGTTAACGAACTGATTATTATGCCGGATATCGAAAAACGTCTTGAGGCGTTTGTCCGTATCGCGCACGGCATTATTATCTTCCCGGGCGGCGTAGGTACGGCGGAAGAGCTGCTTTATCTGCTCGGGATCCTGATGAACCCGGCCAACAAAGATCAGGTTCTGCCGCTGATCCTGACCGGCCCGAAAGAGAGCGCCGACTACTTCCGCGTGCTGGACGAGTTTATCGTGCATACGCTGGGCGAAGACGCACGCCGTCACTACCGCATTATTATTGACGATGCCGCAGAAGTGGCCCGTCAGATGAAAAAAGCAATGCCGCTGGTGAAAGAGAATCGTCGTGATACCGGGGATGCCTACAGCTTTAACTGGTCCATCCGTATCGCACCGGATCTTCAGATCCCCTTCGAGCCGTCGCATGAGAACATGGCGAACCTCAAACTCTATCCGGATCAGCCGGTGGAAGTGCTGGCTGCCGACCTGCGTCGCGCCTTCTCTGGCATCGTGGCGGGGAACGTGAAAGAGGTGGGGATACGCGCAATTGAAGAGTTTGGCCCGTATAAGATCCACGGTGATCCGGAGATGATGCGCCGCATGGATGATATGTTGCAGGGCTTTGTCGCTCAGCACCGCATGAAGCTTCCAGGCTCTGCCTATATTCCGTGTTACGAAATCATCAAGTAAAGCGACATTCCTCTCCTCTCAAGCCGGATCGTCATCCGGCTTTTTTATTCGTGTTGCAATTCATAGCGATCTTCAATGTTATTAACAAATCTGACGTCTGCGCAAACGATTACCTCGTTTTTGAAACCATAAATAATCAGCCTTAATCGAAATTACCCGCCAGAAAATCCTAAAATCCCATTTCTTTACAGCGAAAGACACCTATCTCGCGGGTCGACCTTTTCGAAAACATGTCGTTAATGGTAGCCTTCGCGCCCGTAAATTCTCTTTGATGTTTTTTTAACAGATAAATGGTCTAAATATACCCACATCACAAGTGGATTATTGCATTTGGGATCGCGATCACTGATAGATTCATAACTAGAATGTATCTTTCCGCCCGCCAATAGTTACGGGCAAAAATTATTAAAAAACCGTCACTGAACGAATTTCATATTACCGTCAGGCGCTTTTTCATCGGATTTGACTAAAAACCTGACAATTTGCTTCCTCCAGGAGATACAGATGGAAACCACTCAAACCAGCACCGTTGCTTCGATTGAATCCCGAAGCGGTTGGCGCAAAACGGATACCATGTGGATGCTTGGCCTGTACGGCACAGCAATCGGCGCTGGTGTACTGTTCCTTCCTATCAACGCAGGTGTCGGCGGTATGATCCCGCTGATCATCATGGCTCTCATCGCCTTCCCGATGACCTTCTTTGCGCACCGAGGCCTGACCCGCTTCGTGCTGTCCGGTAAAAACCCGGGCGAAGATATCACTGAAGTCGTTGAAGAACACTTCGGCGTCGGCGCAGGTAAGCTGATTACCCTGCTCTACTTCTTCGCGATTTACCCGATTCTGCTGGTGTACAGCGTTGCTATCACCAACACCGTAGAAAGCTTTATGATGCACCAGCTTCAGATGACCCCGCCGCCGCGTGCGATTCTGTCCCTGATCCTGATCGTTGGTATGATGACCATCGTGCGCTTCGGCGAGCAGATGATTGTGAAAGCGATGAGCGTGCTGGTGTTCCCGTTTGTTGCGGCTCTGATGGTGCTGGCTCTGTACCTGATCCCACAGTGGAACGGCGCTGCGCTGGAAACCCTGTCTCTGAGCAGCGCATCCACGACCGGCAACGGTCTGCTGCTGACCCTGTGGCTGGCGATCCCGGTGATGGTGTTCTCCTTCAACCACTCGCCAATCATCTCTTCCTTCGCAGTAGCGAAGCGTGAAGAGTACGGCAATGGCGCAGAGAAGAAGTGCTCCAGCATCCTGGCTCGCGCGCACATCATGATGGTACTGACCGTAATGTTCTTCGTGTTCAGCTGCGTGCTGAGCCTCTCCCCGGCGGATCTGGCGGCGGCGAAAGAGCAGAACATCTCTATTCTGTCTTACCTGGCAAACCACTTTAACGCACCGCTGATTGCGTGGATGGCGCCGATCATCGCAATTATCGCCATCACCAAATCCTTCCTGGGCCACTACCTGGGCGCACGTGAAGGCTTCAACGGCATGGTGATTAAATCTCTGCGTGGTAAAGGCAAGACCATTGAAATCAACCGTCTGAACAAAATCACTGCGCTGTTCATGCTGGTGACCACCTGGGCGGTAGCCACCCTGAACCCAAGCATTCTGGGCATGATTGAAACCCTGGGCGGCCCGATTATCGCGATGATCCTGTTCCTTATGCCGATGTACGCGATTCAGAAAGTGCCTGCGATGCGTAAATACAGCGGCCATATCAGCAACGTGTTCGTTGTTGTGATGGGCCTGATTGCCATCTCCGCTATTTTCTACTCGCTGTTCAGCTAATACCTCCTGCGCCGTCTGCGGACGGCGCACTTCTCCCCTCTGACTGAAGCAATGGACGCATCATGATTAGCGTATTCGATATCTTCAAAATCGGTATTGGTCCTTCCAGCTCTCACACCGTCGGACCAATGAAAGCCGGTAAACAATTCACGGATGACTTGATTGCACGCGGCATTTTGCACGACATCACCCGCGTGGTTGTCGATGTATATGGTTCCCTTTCCCTGACCGGTAAAGGCCACCATACCGATATTGCCATTATCATGGGGCTGGCGGGTAATCTGCCGGATACCGTTGATATTGATGCAATACCTGGCTTTATCCAGGACGTGAACACCCACGGTCGTTTGCTGCTGGCGAACGGCGAGCATGAGGTTGAATTCCCGGTTGATCACTGCATGAATTTCCATGCGGATAACCTGTCGCTGCACGAGAATGGCATGCGCATTACCGCGCTGGCCGGCGACAAAGCGGTTTACAGCCAGACGTATTACTCCATCGGCGGCGGGTTTATCGTCGACGAGGAGCATTTTGGTCAAAGCACCAATTCTGCCGTTGATGTGCCGTACCCTTACAAAAACGCGGCCGACTTACAGCGTCACTGCCAGGAGACAGGGCTTTCTCTCTCCGGCCTGATGATGAAAAACGAGCTGGCCCTGCACAGCAAAGAGGAGCTGGAACAGCACTTCGCTAACGTCTGGGAAGTGATGCGCAGCGGCATTGAGCGCGGGATCACCACCGAAGGCGTGCTGCCGGGTAAACTGCGTGTTCCGCGTCGTGCGGCTGCGCTGCGCCGCATGCTGGTCAGCACCGACAAAACCACCACCGACCCGATGGCCGTCGTCGACTGGATCAACATGTTCGCGCTGGCGGTGAACGAAGAGAACGCCGCGGGTGGCCGCGTCGTCACCGCGCCAACCAACGGGGCGTGCGGAATTGTTCCGGCGGTTCTGGCGTATTACGACAAGTTTATCCGTGAAGTGAATGCAAACTCACTCGCGCGGTATATGCTGGTCGCCAGTGCGATTGGCTCACTGTACAAGATGAACGCCTCGATTTCCGGCGCGGAAGTGGGCTGTCAGGGTGAAGTGGGCGTCGCCTGCTCTATGGCGGCGGCGGGTCTGGCCGAACTACTGGGCGCAAGTCCTGCGCAGGTTTGTATTGCGGCGGAAATCGGCATGGAACATAACCTGGGGCTGACCTGCGATCCGGTCGGCGGACAGGTCCAGGTGCCATGCATCGAGCGTAACGCCATCGCCTCTGTGAAAGCGGTGAACGCGGCCCGTATGGCGCTGCGTCGTACCAGCGAACCGCGCGTCTGCCTCGACAAGGTTATCGAAACCATGTACGAAACCGGTAAAGATATGAACGCCAAATACCGCGAAACTTCCCGCGGTGGCCTGGCGATGAAGATCGTCACCTGCGATTAAGCCTCTCAGGAAGCCTCGTTTTGCGAGGCTTCTTCCTGTTTTCCCCACCATTCATAGTTTCATGCTGCGCTCAGTGTTACCCTTCACCCATTAGACAGAAGGGAGATTATCTGTGGCCGTTCATTTGCTTATCGTCGATGCACTTAACCTGATTCGCCGTATTCATGCAGTACAGGGCACCCCCTGCAAGGACACCTGTTTACACGCGCTGGAGCAGCTCATTCGCCATAGCGAACCCACCCACGCTGTTGCCGTATTCGACGATGAAGCACGCAATACCGGCTGGCGGCACCAGCGCCTGCCGGACTACAAAGCCGGACGTGCGCCGATGCCGGACGATCTGCACGCAGAAATGCCCGCTATCCGCGCGGCCTTTGAGCAGCGCGGCGTTCCGTGCTGGGGCGCCCACGGTAATGAGGCTGACGATTTAGCCGCAACGCTGGCGGTTAAAGTCGCGAGCGCCGGGCATCAGGCGACTATCGTTTCAACCGACAAAGGCTACTGCCAGCTGCTCTCACCAACGATCCGCATCCGGGACTACTTTCAAAAACGCTGGCTGGACGCGCCATTCATTGCCAGCGAGTTTGGCGTATCGCCTGAGCAACTGCCGGATTACTGGGGGCTGGCGGGGATCAGCAGCTCTAAGGTGCCGGGTGTCGCCGGTATTGGACCCAAAAGCGCCGCACTGCTGCTGACGGAGTTTCAGAGTCTGGAAGGAATTTACGCCAGGCTTGATGAAGTGCCGGAAAAATGGCGCAAAAAGCTGGAGGCGCATAAAGAGATGGCGTTTATCTGCCGGGAGGTGGCGACGCTACAGACGGATTTACAGCTGGACGGGAATTTACAGCAGTTAAGGTTAGAACGTTAAAACAACTACACGATTTTGTAGGCCCGGTAAGCGCAGCGCCACCGGGCGTTACAAACGTTATCGCTCGTCGCGACGCCCACCCACTGCCGCCCACCAGCGACGGATATGGACCGTCACTTCTTCGCGGTCGTGATAAAGCTGACGCGCCTGGATTTCTGCGTTAATCCCGTGTTCGTCCAGCTGCTGCTGAATATAGGCCAGGTTCTGCGACACCTCTTCGTAGCGCTTTTTCATCGGCAGCTTGAGGTTGAAAATCGTCTCACGACACCAGCCGTTCACCAGCCAGGAGGCCATCAGCGCCGCGACTTTCGCCGGTTTTTCTACCATGTCGCACACCATCCAGGAGATGTTGTTGCGGTTCGGGCGATAGCGGAAGCCGTCCTCACGCAGCCAGGTGACCTGCCCGGTATCCATCAGGCTTTGCGCCATCGGGCCGTTATCCACAGACGAAACCCACATATTGCGTTTCACCAGCTGATAGGTCCAGCCGCCCGGGCACGCGCCAAGGTCGATGGCATACATGCCGTTTGCCAGACGTTCGTCCCACTCGTCCGCCGGGATAAAGACGTGAAACGCCTCTTCCAGCTTCAGGGTTGAACGGCTCGGCGCATCTGCCGGGAAGCGCAGACGCGGGATCCCCATAAAGAACGGCGAATTATTGGTGGTATACGAGTAGCCGGCGTAGCAACATCCTGGCGCAATAAAGAAGATATGCACGACCGGGCGCTTTGGCGTTTCGTAGTTTGTCAGCACACCCGCATCACGCAGCGCCGCGCGCAGCGGCACGGTGAACTTACGGCAGAACTTCATCAGCTCTTTGCTTTCGTTGGTGTCGGCCACTTCCACGCGCAAATCGCCGCCCTTCTCCACCACACCCTGCAACAGGCCAACAATCGGCGTGATGCGATCTTCCGGCGGAAGATCTTTCAGCAGTTCGCCCGCGACAAACATCTGACGGGCGAAAATCAATGAGCTGAACGGCAGTTCGCGCGCCAGCTTGTCGGCATCATCAGGCTGATAGCATTCAAATACCACATAGCCCGCGTTCTCTTTGACGCGAGCGAATCCGAAGACTTCACGCTTCGCCGCTTTATCGGTGATTTCCGCGGCGCACTCTTTCTCAAACCCCGGGCGACAATATAAAACAACCTTATTCATGAACAACGCCCTTGCGTTTCAGACGGATAGCTCCGATAAACATTAACACCCAACCCGCCAGGAAGCTGACGCCGCCGACAGGTGTAACAAACGCCCACAGGCGTAAATGCGACAGCGCCAGACAGTAAAGACTGCCGCTGAACAGTACGGTACCCAGCGCCAGAAAGACGCTGCTCCAGTAAAACCAGATGCTGATGCGGCGCTGCATCGCCACCGCCAGCCCAAAAATTGCCAGCGTGTGGAACGCCTGATATTCAAGGCCGGTCTGGATCCAACCCATCTCTACAACGCCCAGAGATTTGCTTAAGACATGCGCGCCAAACGCACCCAGAGCTACAAAAATAAAGCCACTCACCGCGGCGAAAATCAGCATGAATCGGCTGGTCATGTTTAAGTCCTGAATTGATGCGTGCCCGGCACACAAACGTTATTGTTCATACCTGAAGCGGAATTTTTCTTGCTCGCTTGCCGCTTTCGCCAGTATCCACTGCCGGAAAGCGGCTATTTTACCCAGTTCTGCCTGACTGTCATGACAAACCAGATAAAATGCATTCTTGCTGACCAGTACATCGTTAAATGGGCAAACCAGACGGCCTGCCTCAATTTCGGACTGCGCCATAACGTTGTTTGCCAACGCCACGCCCTGCCCGTGAATGGCAGCCTGTAGCACCATCGCGCTGTGGCTAAAAATGGGCCCCTGCTGCACGTTTATATGATTAAGACCTAACTGGCGGGTATAAGTTTGCCAGTCGCGACGCGAAGCATCGTGCAAAAGCGTATGTTGCGCCAGATCGGCGGGCGTTTTGAGCGCTTTATCCCCCGTCAGCAGCAGCGGTGAACAGACCGGCAACAGATATTCTGCGTATAATTTTTCCACACGCAAGCCCGGCCAGTTACCGCGACCGTAAAAAATCGCCACGTCCACATCATCTGCCAGCTTGTCTTCCTGACGGTCCACCGCCTGGATTCGGACATCGATTCCCGGATAAGTTGAGTTAAAGCTTGAGAGTCGCGGCACCAGCCACTGAATGGCAAAACTGGGCAATAAACTCACAGTCAGAGCGCCTTTTGCGCTCCGGGCCTGAAGCTTGCGAGTGGCTTCCGTCAGCTGGGAAAAAATCTCTTTAATATCCTGAAAATAGCTCTGCCCCTCTTCGGTCAACAACAACGAACGGTTGCGTCGACGGAACAGCTTAAGCCCCAGAAAATCCTCCAGAGACTTGATTTGATGACTTACTGCGGCCTGTGTCACAAAAAGCTCATCGGCTGCGCGGGTGAAGCTGAGGTGGCGTGCTGCTGCATCAAAAACACGTAATGCATTTAGGGGTGGCAATCGCTTGGACATGGTTATCTGGCTTAGATGTTAACGAGATTTAACATATAGGAAACAACGTTTAACCTATTAGTTTTTTTTATCTGAGCCATTATAATTTGTCCGTTGAGGAACTACCAGCAAATACCTATAGTGGCGGCACTTCCTGAGCCGGAACGAAAAGCTTTTTTTGGAATGCGTGTTCTGAAGGGCTTTTGGCTTACGGTTGTGATGTTGTGTTGTTGTGTTTGCAATTGGTCTGCGATTCAGACCACGGTAGCAACGCTACCAATTTTTCACTTCCTGTACATTTACCCTGTCTGTCCATAGTGATTAATGTAGCACCGCCAACTTGCGGTGCTTTTTTTTCGCTTATCTAACTGTTAATGCTCGATTTCCTTCATCTCTTTCACGTCACTGCGGTTGATCTGCTGTTTGTTCCCGTTAGCATCTTTGTAAGAAATCATCCCGGTATCATTATCGGTTGTCGGTTTCCCTTCAGAGACGATAGATCGACCATCGTTGGTATGCATTACGTAGTTATTACCAGAACAGGCGCTCAGGGCAAAGGTCAACGCACAGGCAGAAATGATTGCAGCTGTCTTTTTCATGATTATCTCCTTTAGCAATTAATGCTATTCAAACCTCGATTTATAACAGGCTAAAACATCCGCCTAACACTATTTAGCATAACCTGCTTTTTCAGACTCGCCAGGATAAGCAGACAAATCTGATAGATATCAACTTCCTTGCCCTGCCGATGAATTTGCGCGACGATCGTAGAATCGATATGAGGAATTCCATGAACGCTTTCAGTCCTGCGCAGTTTCGCGCACAGTTTCCTGCGCTGGCCGATGCCGGCATTTATCTTGATAGCGCCGCCACGGCCCTTAAACCGCAGGCGGTGATTGAGGCAACCCGCCAGTTTTACAGCCTGAGCGCCGGGAACGTGCACCGCAGCCAGTATGCCGATGCGCAGCGCTTAACGGCGCAATACGAAGCCGCACGGGATCAGGTCGCGCGCCTGATCAATGCTGACAGCGGTAAGAACATCGTCTGGACGCGGGGCACCACCGAGGCCATTAACATGGTGGCGCAATGTTACGCGCGTCCGCTGTTGCAGCCCGGGGATGAGATCATCGTCAGCGAGGCGGAACACCACGCCAACCTGGTACCCTGGCTGATGGTGGCCGAACAAACCGGGGCACGGGTTGTAAAGCTCCCGTTGGGTGCGGACTTCCTGCCTGACGTGGCGCGTCTGCCTGAGCTGATTACTCCGCGCAGCCGTATTCTGGCGCTGGGGCAGATGTCCAACGTCACCGGCGGCTGCCCGGATCTGGCGCGTGCCATTGAGATTGCCCATGCCAGCGGCGTGGTGGTGATGGTCGACGGTGCGCAGGGTGTGGTGCATTTTCCGGCTGACGTTCAGGCGCTGGATATCGACTTCTATGCCTTCTCAGGACACAAATTGTACGGGCCAACCGGTATCGGCGCGCTGTACGGCAAACCTGAACTGCTGGCCCGGATGACGCCGTGGCTCGGCGGCGGCAAGATGATTACCGAAGTCACCTTCGACGGTTTTAAAACGCAGGATGTACCCTACCGCCTGGAAGCCGGTACCCCAAACGTGGCCGGGGTTATCGGCCTGAGCGCGGCGCTCGAATGGCTGGCAGAAACGGACGTGGTTCAGGCTGAAAGCTGGAGCCGGGGTCTGGCGACGCTGGCGGAAGAAGAACTGAAAAAACGTCCGGGTTTTCGCTCGTTCCGCGTCCAGGACTCCAGCCTGCTCGCCTTTGATTTCGCGGGCGTGCACCATAGCGACATGGTGACGTTGCTTGCCGGATATGGCATTGCCCTGCGTGCCGGACAGCACTGCGCCCAGCCGCTGCTGGCGGCCATTGGCGTAAGCGGTACCCTGCGCGCCTCGTTTGCACCGTACAATACAAAAAGCGACGTCGATGCGCTGGTTTCCGCCGTCGACCGCGCCCTGGAATTACTGGTGGATTAATGACAAGTTCAGCTTTAGCCGGACACCCGTTCGGCACCGTTATTACTGAAGAGACGTTAAAACAGACCTTCGTCCCGCTCACGCAGTGGGAAGATAAATATCGTCAGCTGATCCTGCTGGGTAAACAGTTGCCCACGCTGTCAGACGAGCTGAAATCACAGGCGAAGGAGATCGCAGGCTGCGAGAACCGCGTCTGGCTTGGGTTTAGCGTATCCGGTGAGAAACTGCATTTCTTCGGCGACAGCGAGGGACGCATTGTTCGCGGTCTGCTGGCGGTGCTGTTGACCGCAATCGAAGGGAAAAGCGCCGCAGAGCTGCTGGCGCATTCTCCGCTGGCGCTGTTTGATGAGCTGGGACTTCGCGCGCAGCTTAGCGCCTCGCGCGGTCAGGGACTGATTGCGCTAAACGACGCGGTGCTGGATGCCGCCCGTGAGGCTCAGGCCTGACGTTCCGCCTTCGCCATCATCTTCTTCAGGGCGTGAGAGACCGCCACAAAGCCGAAGGAGGCGGTCACCATGGTGGCCGCTCCAAACCCTGAGGCACAATCCATCCGCTTTGGCCCTTCCGCCGTGCTTTTCATTGCACAGACCGAACCATCCGCCTGCGGATAAACCAGCGCTTCTGTCGAGAACACACAGTCCACGCCCAGCTTGCCTTTGCTATTTTTCACCACGTTGAAGTCGCTTTTTAAGCGCTCGCGCAGCTTAGCGGCCAGCGGATCCTGAATGGTCTTCGCCAGATCCGCCACCTGGATCTGCGTCGGATCAATTTGTCCACCCGCGCCGCCCGTTGTCACCAGCGGCACCTTGTAACGACGACAGTAAGCGATCAGCGCCGCTTTTGGCCGCACGCTGTCGATGGCATCAATCACATAGCTGTAGCCTTTGCTCATGTACTCCGCGACGTTATCTGCCGTCACAAAGTCGTCGATCACCGTCACCCTACACTCCGGGTTGATGAGACGAATACGCTCCGCCATCACCTCGGACTTCGCCAGACCGACGTTATCACGCAGGGCGTGGATCTGACGGTTAGTGTTAGTGACGCAGACGTCATCCATATCAATCAACGTAATTGCGCCAATGCCGGTTCTCGCCAGCGCTTCTGCCGCCCACGAACCCACACCACCAATGCCTACCACGCAGACATGCGCATCCGCGAACAGTTGCAGGGCTTTTTCACCATATAACCGTGCCGTGCCGCCGAAACGCTGGCGCCAGGCATCGCTGATTACCACAGACATAAAACCTCAGATGTAAAAAGGGTGAGGTATTCCTCACCCTGAACCGTAATCCGTCTTGCCCTCAGAATACCACAATCAGCCGCTGAATACGTTTCCGGTACCCGGCGCTGCCTTCAGCACCCACACGCGTCCGTAGTGGTTATACCAGCCTGCACGATGGCCGGCATCCGGGCCGATGCCCTGATAAATGTCGAAGTGCTGGCCTTTGATCGCCCCACCCACGTCCAGCGCCACCATCAGGCGTAATTCATACTTGCCGTTGAATTTGCCGTTGTTGTCGAGGAGTGGAACTTCCGCCAGCAGCGTAGTACCTGCCGGGATAATCGAACGATCCGATGCCACAGAAGCGCGGCCAATCAGCGGGACGGCGCTCGCCCCTTTCACCGGCGCAAAGTTCTGCGGTTTGAAGAAGACAAACGATGGGTTCTGCTCAAGCAGCTCACGCACTTCCGCTTCGCTGTGTTTTTCGCCCCACTCGCGGATCGCCTGCATCGACATATCTTCTCGTTTCACTTCGCCACGGTCGATGAGCACCTTACCGATGCTGCGATAGGCATGGCCATTTTTCCCGGCGTAGCTAAAGAAGTTCAGCGGCGAGCCGTCGCCAAAATCAATATAGCCGCTGCCCTGCACGTCCATAATGAAGTTGTCCATCAGGGAGTTGCTGTAGGCCAGCACGTAATTTTCGCTCAGCGCGCCAGCGTAGATCTCGGCGCGGGACGGCAGACGACCGCGTTTCGGCGGCATACGGTAAATGGGATACTGGAACTCGCCCTGGCGTGTGTGTCGCGCCTGGACAACCGGGGTGTAGTAACCGGTGAACTGGACGTTACCGTAGTTATCCGCCCCCTCCATCTGCCAGGCATCGATACCAAACTGGCGCATATTGCGGGTATCACCGCCTGCACGCAGCCAGTCCTGGACGGCGCTATAGACATTGTTCTGCGAACCGTATAAACGCGGAGAAGCAGTGCGGATCTGGTAG
This sequence comes from Enterobacter sp. YSU, assembly GCF_016082135.1. Taxonomy (NCBI): domain Bacteria; kingdom Pseudomonadati; phylum Pseudomonadota; class Gammaproteobacteria; order Enterobacterales; family Enterobacteriaceae; genus Enterobacter; species Enterobacter sp. YSU. The sequence continues at coordinate 2,738,914 of NZ_CP059487.1, read as the reverse complement.
ACCTGCTCGGAGAAGTCTCCGGCATTGATCGGAGCGCCCACGGCGTCTGGCTGGTTAACTAAAGAGAAAGGCTGGGATAACTTCCCGTCTTTATACTGTTGACCGCGATCGGTCGGTTTGGAAGAGCAGGCCGCAAGAATCGCCACCATTGCGCCTGTCATCAGATACTTCGCCCAACGTCCTTTCATTATATCTCGTCTTTTAGTTGCCCAATTCCGCGAGATGAAGATAACAAACCCACCGTGTTAATGAAATGCAATCACCTTCCCTTTGGCAAATTCTGCACAAAAAATAGTCCAAAGTGGCTTTTGCCGTTCATTTTGCATACAAAATAATGAATTATGTGAAAAAGGGGTTGCATCACAAACCTATCCGAGTATAGTGCGCTTCCACGGACGCGGGGTGGAGCAGCCTGGTAGCTCGTCGGGCTCATAACCCGAAGGTCGTCGGTTCAAATCCGGCCCCCGCGCGGGGTGGAGCAGCCTGGTAGCTCGTCGGGCTCATAACCCGAAGGTCGTCGGTTCAAATCCGGCCCCCGCAACCAACACTTCTTAAAACAATAAACACCCTGAAGGGTGTTTTTTTGTATCTGGCGTTTGTGAAAATGCCGGGCATGATACCCGGCTTAATGCCCTACCCCCGCCGCGCCAGCGTTTCCCCGTCTGAGAAGTAGGCCCGGATCCCCGCCAGAATCGACTCCGCCACTTCCTGCTGGAATTTAGCCGTCTTGAGCTTACGTTCCTCTTCCACGTTACTGATAAACGCGGTTTCGACCAGAATGGATGGAATATCTGGCGCTTTCAGGACCGCAAATCCGGCCTGCTCGACGCTGTTTTTGTGCAGCTTGTTGACCCGGCCCAGCTTGCCCAGCACCGCTTTACCAAACTTCAGGCTGTCGGTAATGGTCAGCGACTGCACCATATCAAACATCGTATGGTCGACGTAACGGTCGCCACTTTTGCTCACGCCACCAATTAAATCCGAGGCGTTCTGCGTGTCCGCCAGGTATCTCGCGGCGGTACTGGTCGCCCCTTTCGTTGACAGGGCAAACACTGAAGATCCGCTCGGCTGGCGGCTGGTGAAGGCATCCGCGTGAATAGAGACAAACAGATCCGCGCGCTGCTTTTGCGCTTTTGCCACGCGGACCTTCAGCGGGATAAAGACATCTTCGTTGCGCGTCATGTAGGCGCGCATATTGCCCTCTTTGTCGATCAAGGCCTTCAGACGACGGGCAATTTGCAGCACCACATCTTTTTCGCGGGTGCGATATTTCCCGACGGCGCCGGAATCTTCTCCGCCGTGGCCAGGATCGAGCATGATCACAATCGGGCGATCGCGCCCCGCCTTGCCCGGCTGTGGGCCACTTTGCGCTGGCGGAACCTGGCTGTCGAGATCGCCTTTGTTGTAATCCTCAAGTAATGCCAGAAGCGGATCCTGAATATCCGTCGCATTCGCCGGATAGAGATCCATCACCAGACGCTCCTTAAAGGCGGCTACAGGCGCAAGGGCAAAGAGCTGAGGTTTCACGTTCTGCTTCAGCTCAAACACCATGCGCACGGTTTGCGGATCGAACTGCCCGACGCGCGCCGATTTGATAAACGGATCGTCGCCACGGATCTGAGCTGCCATGCCTTTAAGCACGGAGTTGAGGTTCACACCTTCGAGATCAACCACCACACGTTCAGGATTGCTGAGGGCAAATTGCTTGTATTTCAGCACGCGATTGGACTCGACCGTCACGCGCGTATAGGTCGACGACGGCCAGACGCGCACCGCGACTACCAGGCTTGTGGCGGCAAGACCCACCTGGCTGACGCTAAGCAACCACATCGCCCCGGCCCCTTTTAACAGGCGGCGGCGGCTTATTGCTGAATTGGATCCCGACATGCTTCTCCCGAGCAAGAAATCTGATTGATGAACAAAACGCCCAAATTGACCGAAAACTTTAACGAATGACGCATAAACTGTCATCTATAAAAGGGTAAACAATCATACGTTAACGCACGGATTACTTATTATTTTCTGTGGGTCGCAGAAAATTTAGGCTTGCACACGCGGCCACAATCGAATAAAAATACAGAAATTACGAATAAACATTCACTAAGGGTTGTGTCATGGTTAAGGAACGCAGAACCGAACTGGTCCAGGGATTCCGCCATTCTGTTCCCTATATCAACACCCATCGGGGAAAAACGTTTGTCATCATGCTTGGCGGCGAAGCCATTGAGCATGAAAACTTTTCCAGCATCGTCAATGATATCGGCCTGCTGCACAGCCTCGGCATCCGTCTGGTGGTGGTGTATGGCGCACGTCCGCAAATTGAAGCCAACCTGGCCGCCCATCACCATGAGCCGATCTACCACAAACACACGCGCGTGACGGATGCGAAAACCCTCGAGCTGGTCAAACAGGCGGCGGGTCTGTTGCAGCTCGATATCACCGCCCGCCTGTCGATGAGCCTGAACAATACGCCGTTGCAGGGCGCGCACATCAACGTGGTGAGCGGCAACTTTATCATCGCTCAGCCGCTCGGCGTGGACGATGGCGTGGACTACTGCCACAGCGGCCGCATCCGCCGTATTGATGAAGAAGCCATTCACCGCCAGTTAGACAATGGCGCGATCGTTCTGATGGGCCCTGTTGCCGTCTCCGTAACGGGTGAAAGTTTTAATCTGACCTCAGAAGAGATTGCCACCCAGTTGGCCATCAAGCTGAAAGCGGAAAAAATGATCGGCTTTTGCTCCTCACAGGGTGTCGTGAACGATGAGGGCGTGATTGTGCCAGAACTTTTTCCGAATGAAGCCCAGGCGCGCGTCGAAGCGCTGGAAGCAGAAGGCGATTACTATTCCGGTACCGTGCGTTTTCTGCGCGGCGCCGTTAAAGCGTGCCGTAGCGGGGTGCGCCGCAGCCACCTGATCAGCTATCAGGAAGACGGCGCGCTGTTGCAGGAGCTGTTCTCCCGTGACGGGATCGGTACGCAGATCGTCATGGAGAGCGCCGAGCAGATCCGCCGTGCCACCATCAACGATATCGGCGGCATTCTGGAGCTGATCCGTCCGCTGGAACAACAGGGCATTCTGGTTCGCCGATCCCGCGAGCAGCTGGAGATGGAGATCGACAAGTTCACCATCATTCAGCGGGATAACCTGACCATTGCCTGTGCGGCGCTTTATCCGTTCCCGGAAGAGCAGATTGGCGAAATGGCGTGCGTCGCCGTGCATCCTGATTACCGTAGCTCCTCACGGGGGGAGCTGCTGCTTGAACGCGTGGCGGCACAGGCGCGCCAGATGGGTCTGAGCAAGCTGTTCGTGCTTACCACGCGCAGCATTCACTGGTTCCAGGAGCGCGGCTTCACGCCGGTGGATATTGATTCCCTGCCGGAAAGTAAGAAAGAGATGTACAACTACCAGCGCCGCTCGAAGGTGTTAATGGCGGACCTGGGATAACAGTCACCCTCTCCTGCTGGAGAGGGCGTTCACTCAGACAGATTCAAATATCGCGCTTAATCCGCTTCTGCGCTCGGTACGAGTGGCAATCGCCTGACTCAACATGCGCTCATCCGCATACAGTGAAAGACGCTGGCGCGCACGGGTAATGGCGGTGTAGACCAGCTCGCGGGTCACAACCGGCGACAGCTGTGTCGGCAGGATCAGCGCCGCATGGTTGAACTCGGAGCCCTGAGATTTATGTACCGTCATCGCCCATGCCGTTTCATGCTCTGGCAGGCGGCTGGGCTGGACGGACTTCACGCTACCGTCCGGTAGCTGGAACCAGACGCGCAGACCGTTGCCGCGATCGAGCGCAATGCCGATATCCCCGTTGAACAGCCCCAGCGCACTGTCGTTGCGGGAGATCATCACTGGCCGGCCCTCATACCATCGCGAATGCAGCTGACGGTTAATTTTGCGCTTCTGCACCAGCAACTGCTCCAGCCTGTCGTTCAGGCCCGCGACGCCAAACGGCCCTTCCCGCAATGCGCACAGAAGCTGGTATTCGCCAAATGCGGCGATGACCTGCCCGGGCTGACTGCGCTGCTGCACGCAACTCAGAAAATGCTGGTATCCCTGGAGAGCCTCCTCAAGCATAGCCTGATACTCTTCCCCGCTTTGCAGCGATTTCTTTTCAATGTCAGTGAAGGAACCGTCAAACACCGTGCGCGTGGCGTGCCTGTCGCCACGGTTGACCGCCGCAGCCAGCTGGCCGATGCCGGAGTCGCTACCGAAACGGTAGCTTTTTTGCAGCAGGCACAGGCTGTCACGCAGTGCGCCCGCGATCGGCGTGTGATCGGGTTCAAGCGAGCAACCGGTCAGACGGGCGAGCTCCTGCGCCCGCGCGGCGGTATAACCGTAACTGGCGTAGGTACAGATATCTCCCAGCACCGCCCCGGCTTCTACAGAGGCGAGCTGATCGCGATCGCCCAGGAAAACCACGCGCGCATGGGGTGGTAGCGCATCGATCAGGCGCGACATCATGGTCAGGTCGATCATGGAGGCTTCATCCACCACCAGCACGTCCAGATGCAGCGGATTGCCCGCATGGTAGCGCAGCCGCTGGCTACCCGGCTGCGCGCCGAGCAGACGGTGCAGAGTACTTGCTTCACCCGGGAAAAGCGCAAGCTGCTCCTGGGTGAGCGGCAGCCGTTGCATCGCACCGCCCAGTGATTCGGTCAGACGCGCCGCGGCCTTCCCGGTGGGCGCCGCCAGACGAATACGGCATCGCTGCTCGCCTGAAAGCTGTATCAGGGCTGCCAGCAGCTTTGCGACGGTCGTTGTTTTCCCGGTTCCCGGGCCGCCGGATATCACCGAGATCCGCCGCGTCAGGGCGACGGCTGCCGCCACTTTCTGCCAGTCTGTGGCCTCACCGGAGTCAAACAGCCTGTCCAGCGTCTGGCGAAGCTGTGCTTCGTCGCAGGGAAGCGGCGCATTGGTCTCACTAAAGAAACGCGCTACCGTCAGTTCGTTTCGCCACAGGCGGTTCAGGTATAAGCGCTCCCCCGTCAGGATCAGCGGTGCCTGGTTGTCTCCCGGCCCGACGGCTGACGATTCACGCAAGATTTTCTGCCAGTCCACCTTATCTCCCAGCAGCGCAAAGCAGGACTGGAGGACAGGCGGCATTTTCTCGTCAACCACCAGACGCGAGAGCGGCAGACACACATGCCCCTCTCCGGCATCTTTACTCAACAGGGCAGCGGCAAGCATCACGGCGGGCTGGTCAGCGGCAATCATCATGGCAAACTGCACGTCCAGCTGACGCAGCACGCGTTGCTCTACCGCATCCAGCAATAAGTCCTGCATCGTCATGCCATCTCCTCCGTGTTTGCTGCAAACAGGTTATCCATTTTATTAATCAATTCCGCATCCGGACGAGTGCTGAAGATCCCGGAGCGCGGATCGGCAGCATCAACCCCGCGCAGGAACAGATAGATGACACCGCCAAAATGATCGTCGTAGCGATAATCCGCAATACGGTGGCGCAAATAGCGGTGCAGCGCCAGGGTATAGAGCTGATATTGCAGATCGTAGCGATGCATTTGCATGGCTGCCGCCATCGCCTGCTGGGTATAGGCTTCGCTGTTCTCGCCCAGCCAGTTCGATTTGTAATCCAGCAGGTAGTACCGTCCTTCGTGACGGAAGACCAGGTCGATAAACCCTTTCAGCATGCCCTGCACCTGACGGAAGTTCAGCGGCGGGCAACCGGCTGACAGCGGATCGTACTGACGGATGAGCGCATCGAGCGCGTCGGCCTTAAGCGGGCCTGCGACGGGCAGATAAAACTCCATCTCAACCTGCTTATTTTTGGCCGTTAACTGGCGAAGAGAGAAGCCCTGCGTCGTCAGCGGCGCCTGCAAAATGGCGTTGATCCAGTCAGTGAGAACGGGCTGCCAGTGCGCGTCATAGCCTCCGCTCTGCAACATCTTCAGCACCCACTCCTGACTGACAGGCTGGGTGAAATCAAGCTCTTCAAAGAGGCTGTGCAAAAAGGTGCCCGGCGACGCGCCGCGTGGAAACTGATGTGGAGTTAACGTCGGTTCAACCGGAACATCGCCCACCCCTGCGGCATCCACGTCCAGCTTCGGCATGAGATCCTGCGCAATACTTTGCCCGTGCTGTTGCAGGCCAGAATAGCTGGTGACGCGCCAGTCGTCGGCAAGCACCCGTGTGATCTGGCGCGCGTTAAGATCGGTCGCGGGCTCTTGCGCCATTTCCCAGCGGCTGTTGTCTGGCAGAGAAGGGATATGCAGGGCGATATCGTCTCCGCAAAGCGACTCAATACAGAGGCGCAACCCCGCCGCATCTTTCGGCTCACCACGCTGAACAAGCCGCCCTAAGGCGCTTAAATGGAAATCGCTCTCCCCTGTTTTCTCCCCGCGACGGCGGAAAACCGGCGCGACGCCCAGGCTGCAATGCCAGACAGAACGGGTCAGCGCCACGTAAAGCAGGCGCAAATCCTCCGCCAGACGCTCCGCTTCCGCCAGCTCAACGCTGGTTTCCGCCTTGCTGAGATCGAGCACCGCATCGAAAGTCTCGCGGTCATGATAATAGGCCTGATCCTGAACGCGGTAGTTGGCGATAAAGGGCAGCCAGACCAGCGGATACTCGAGACCTTTCGATTTGTGAATGGTGACGATTTGCACCAGATGCTTATCGCTCTCAAGACGCATCTGCTGGCTTGCGGCGTTACTGTTTGGATCCGCGATTTGCTGCGCCAGCCAGCGCACGAGGGCATGTTCACTTTCAAGCTGGGTGCCGGCTTCCTGCAACAGTTCGCTGATGTGTAAAATATCGGTAAGACGCCTTTCACCGCCCGATGACGCCAGCATATTTTCGGCAATCTGGCGCCGCGTCATCAATTCGCGCAGCATCGCCATGACGCCGCGTTTTTGCCAGCGTTCACGGTAATGGACAAACTCTTCCACCACCGCATCCCATGCGTTTTCGTCATGGTTGAGCTCATCTATATCGCGCGCGTTCAACCCCAGCATAGAGCAGGCCAGCGCGCTTCGAAGCGTATTTTCGCGCTCCGGGGCCAGCACCGCCTGAAGCAGCCAGAGCATTTCCTGGGCTTCCAGCGTGTCGAACACGCTGTCGCGGTTAGAGAGATACACTGACGGAATATCCAGCAGCGTTAGCGCATCGCGGATTAGCGCCGCTTCCTGACGACTGCGCACCAGCACGGTAATATCAGAGGCTTTAACAGGATTCGCCTGTTCCCCCTTCCACAGCAGCGCCTCGCCGCGCGCGCCTGCGCTCAGCCAGTCACGGATTTGCGCGGCGCAGTGCTGGGCCATCGCCGCCTGATAGTCGGCAACCCCATAGCCTTCCCCTTCCAGCAGCCAGAAGGTCATGGCGGGTTGTACCGCGCTACTGACTTCGAAGCGCAGGGATGCGTTTTTTGGGGCGGATTTCACCGGCAGGAAAGGGATTTCATTGAACATGAACGCCGTCTCCATACGGCTGAACAGCGCATTGACGCTCTCAACCATCCCCGGCGCGGAACGCCAGTTAGTTTCTAACGTGTAATGCGCGACAACCTCACTACGGGCTTTCATATAGGTGAAGATATCTGCCCCACGGAAGGCGTAAATCGCCTGTTTAGGGTCGCCTATCAACAACAGGGCAGTGTCGGGCTGCTGTCGCCAGATGCGGCGAAAAATGCGGTACTGCTGAGGGTCGGTGTCCTGAAATTCGTCAATCATCGCCACAGGAAAACGGGTACGGATCGCGCTGGCGAGCGCTTCACTATTCTCGCTGGACAGCGCCTCGTCCAGGCGGCTCAGCATGTCATCAAACCCCAGCTCGCCCCGGCGACGTTTTTCGCGCGCGACGGCCTGGCGGATCTCCGTCATAGCGCGGGTGATCATCAGGTCATTGAGCGTTAATGGCTCCGCAAGCAGCGCATCAATCGCCACAAACAGGGAATGCTCAGGCACAATGCCGTCGGCTTTGGTTCGCTCGGTCAAAAAGCGCTGCGAAAATTTTTCCAGCGCGTCCGGAAGCTGGTAGCCCCGCGTCTCCTCCTGGGCCCAGACGCTGATCTTTTCGATCCACTTCCCCTGGTTCCCACGGTTGAACTTGCGTCTGTCGATGCCTGAGTTTTCGATGATTGCATCAATTTCACCAACCGACTCATTCCACTTATGCTTAAGCGCCGCAATTTTGGCGACGATCTTTTCATGGCGCGAGGCCAGCGTTTCATCGGCAGGCGGCGGAGATTTAATGACCGGCGCTTCGCCTTGCAGGTAACGGTCGATGGCGCGAAGAAGCTCTTCCGGACCTTTCCACAGGGCGTGAACCGCTTCGGCAATGTCGCGCTGCAATGGATAACAGTGACGACGCCAGAAATCCGCACAGGCCTGATAGCGAAGCTCGGATTCATCTTCAATAAGCTGCTGCTCAAAGAGCATGCCGGATTCAAACGCATTCAGGCTTAACATGCGCTGACAAAAACCGTGAATGGTGAAGACGGACGCTTCATCCATTTGCCGCTCGGCCAGCAGCAGCCATTGCGCAGCCTGTTGCTTGTCCGCAATCTCGTCCAGCAGGCTCGCGTAGAGGGGGTTATCCGTCGTCTGACGCAAACAGGCGATGCGCAGCTCATGAATGTTGCTGCGAATACGGCCACGCAGCTCGGCAGTGGCCGCTTCGGTGAAGGTTACCACCAGCAGCTCTTCCACGCTTAACGGGCGCGAAAAAGCGGCGTTGCCGCCGAGCCCCAACAGCAGACGCAGATAGAGCGCGGCGATGGTATAGGTTTTTCCCGTTCCCGCTGAGGCTTCAATCAGTCGCTCACCCTGTAGAGGTAAACTTAGGGAATCAAGCGGCTCAGCGGTATGGGTCATTCTTTCTTACTCCAGGGCATAGTTTGTTGCAGCGCGCTGACGCTCTTCCAGACGGTCCACTCTTTTGATTTTACGTAGTCCGTTTTCCCGTTCTGGCTGCCAGAAACCTGAGACAGGATGGCCATACCCTGCGGTTTTACTACCGCCTGATGGAAGAAATCGGCAACCTTTTGTGGCGTCAGCTGTTTTATTTCGGCCACTATTTTATCACGCGAATCAAATTTCATATTACCGCGATCAAAATCTTTGCTCAGCTGCGAGGCCTCTTCACCCAGCGTCTGCGGCGGCTGCATCACCTGGGCGATAACCGCCTGCTGGATCTGGGCAAACTCTTCCGGCTTCATGGCGCGCAGTTTTGCTTCCGCCTGCGGGAAGAACGCCTGATAACGCTGCCACAGGTAAGCGGGTTGCTTGTCGCTGCTTTGCAGAAGGAAGCCCAGCCCCCACTGACGGCCCACATTCATAGAGAAAGCGAATACCGCATAGCCCAGCTGCTCCTCGGTGCGCAGCTGGTTGTAAAACCACGGCTGAATAATTTGACCGAGAACAGCACTCTGGGCAGAGCTGGTAAATTCGTCATAACCGACAGGGACAAACACCGCGGCCAGCGCGGAATCCGTGCTGCTTCCCGCTTTTTCGAAGATCACGTTCTGCTTTTTCTCTACCAGCACATCCTGGTTACGGCACCACTCATCGCCTTTTGAACCCAGTTGCGCACGGACGTTTTGCGCCAGCGTTTTAGCCTGATCTTCGCTCATATTCCCTACAACCAGGAACTCCGGACGGGTATTGGTTTTCAGCGCATCACGGTAAGCCAGCACCTCTTTTAAGGTGACTGAGGGCAATAACGCGCGGCGATCTTCGCGCTGGAAGTACGGAATTTGCGACAGCATCTGTGCTGGCATAATCGCCTGATCGTAGGCTTTACCCTTCTCGGCAGAATCCATCATCTGGGCATACCAGGACTTAGCCTGCTCGAGCTGTTCTTCCGTAGGCGTATAGCTGAAATAACCGTCCAGCAGCGCCTGGAACAGCTGCGGCAAACGCTGGGTATAGCCGTTGGCATTCACCATCAGGCCGTTATTGGCATTGGTGGAGAAACTGATACCACCAACGGCAGCCTGGTTGCTGAGCTGATCGAGAGCAATACCGGCCAGATAATCGTTAAGCGCAAACAGCACCTGGTTTCTGGCGCTGTCCATTGCTTTGGGGTTACGCAGCACCACGCTAACATCCGCTTTTGGCTCGTCGGCGAAATAGCGGCTTGGGGTGTAGACCACGCGCAGCGTCGGCTCATCAACAATCAGCTCCGGGTGCGGATACGCCTTTGCGGGTTTGATCAGCGAGAAATTGTCCGGGATGTAGGGGTTAAGTTCCGGTAACGCCAGCGCAATTTCCCCCGCCTTTTTCTGCCAGCCCACGAAGGTCTGTTCGCTGATTTTTTCAACCTGATACGGGGCATCAACGAAGTAGGCCATTTTGTTATGCGGTTCGTTCGGGCTGATATACCAGACGCGGGCATTCTGCGGAGTCATCATCGCCAGTCGCGCTTTGAGCGCTCCGGCGTCATACTGGTCGGCAATATTTACCGCATCCAGCGTATGTTCCACCGGCACGCGGATCATGGTATCTGCCAGCCACTCAACGTAGTCCATATCACGCGTGATAGAGGGATAGCGGAAATCGAGATCCAGCACGTGCGCCAGCTCGTCAAAGTAGCGTTTATCGACGCCTTTATCGCGCAGCAGAGAGAGGTAACTGAAAATGGCCGCAACGACGTCGTCCCGGTGAGCCAGCCCTTTATCGGTCAGCGTCGCGGAGATGGCCAGCACGCCGCTATTCCCATTTACAACGGGATCGGAGTCAGCGCGAATACCTTCCACCAGCCCCTGCTTTTGCAGCCAGTCAGAGAGCGTACCCGGGCTGCGGTTGCCGATAAGATACGTCACCAGCTCGTCGGTTTTGCTGCGGAACTGCGCCGTGTTGTTATCAATACGGAATTCAACGCGTAACACCTTGCGCGGCAAGGCCGGCACATAGTGAATAACAATGCCTTTTTGCGCGTCCGTGACAACCGGCACGTTAATCTGCGGCAGATCGATATTTTTATTTGGCACCCTGCCGTAGGTCTGCGCGGCCATGTTTGCCAGCGTCGGCAACGGTTTATTGCTGTAGATAACCGCTTTCATCAGATTGGCGGAATAGTATTTTTCACGAAACGCATGCAGCGCATCGAGCACCGGGCTACCGGGCTTGTCGCTCAGCGTTTCAAGGTTGCCGCCTGAGAAGCGCGAACCCGGGTGCGCCGGATTGATGGTTTCAGCGCTAACCTGCGCCATGCGCATACCGTCTCGCGTGCGCGCCATCGTCAGTTCGGCGTTCACGGCATTACGTTCACGGTCAGCGTATTTTTTATCCAGCAGCGGTGCGGCGATGGCATCCGCCAGACGGTCCACCGCCCCATCAAGCGCATCATTTTCCACTTCCAGGTAAAACGCGGTGCGATACGGCGCGGTACTGGCGTTGTGGCTGCCGCCATGCATTTTCAGAAATTCGGACAGGCTGTCAGGCTGTGGGTATTTTTTAGAGCCCATCAGCGTCATGTGCTCAAGGTAGTGCGCCAGTCCAGGATGGGCGTCAGGATCTTCCAGCGAACCCACCGGCACAACCAGCGCGGAGAGCGATTTCACCGCCTGAGGATCGGAAACCAGCAGCACGGTCATCCCGTTATCAAGACGAATCGCCTGATACTCACGGGTGTCCTTATCGCTCTTACGGATTGTTTCCTTGACTGGTTGCCAACCGGAATCGGCCTGAGTGACGGGAGCCCAAAGGGCGACAAACAAAACAAACGCTTTGAACAAGGTGCTGCCTGGCATTACGACCTCTTTATCACGGCTACATCATTAACAACGTGCGTGCTGGACACGCCAGCATCTCTTTCTTTGGGTACATCAGTCCGTGATAAGAGGTGCATCATAAATGAACACCTCATACTGCGCAATTTTTATACAGCACTCAGGACTGATTAAATTTGAACAACGGTAACAGGTAGCGTTGCGCCTCCAGGGTGATAATGTCGAAATATTCTGGCTCCAGCGTTCGCCATAAACGTTGATACCAGACATCGTCACCTTCGCCACGTACCATCATGTTCCCTTCGTAGGCCTGCAAAAACTTGCTGCGCGCTTTCTGGAGCGAAGCCTCATCCGTTAACATGGCATCATTCTGCGCGTCGTAACAGGCTTTTATCCACGCCCCCCCACTTTCAGGCAGCAAAAGCAGAGGTTTGTTCATGCCCTGACGGTAACCTTCAATATAAAGCGACAGATACGTCAACGCCTGCTCAGGCTCCATCGGCGGGAAACGCCATTCGCCGTCCTTACGTACAAACAACCGGCTTTCACCTTCGTGACCACTCGCACTGTAGACAAGATGTTCGAGCCAGAGTTGCAGGCCATGTGAAACGCTGAGCATGGATGGCCGCCAGCGCAGCAGCCCGTCAGACTGCACGTGCGTGAGCCAGCCGCTGAGGTGCATACCGTTACAATCGAGATCGATTTCAATGCTGCTCGCCGGCTGCCGACACGCGATAACGCGGTCAGCAAGCGCTCGCATCTCCTCGCACTGGGCATCCCAGACGATTTCGCCGAATGCACCATACGGAAGTAATCCCGACGCCCTGTAACGTCGGAACAGTTTACTGGCGTCTTCTTCGTCAACCAGCGCATTCAGAAGCTGGGAATTAAGCTTAAAACGCTCCAGCCCATCAAGAATAAACGGTTCCGCATCGGGGATTTCGCTCTCTTCAGAGCGGAAATTCACCTGCAAGCGTTGCTGGAAAAAAGCCCGGACCGGGTGCGCCCAAAAACGCTGTAGCTGCTCAAACGAGAGGGTATCTATGACGCGCGGTTCGAGCGTCTGAATAAAATCGGTTTGCGGCGTCCCCGCTTTCTTCGCGGCGGGAAGCCACTCGCTGGCGTAGCTTTGCAGTTCATCAGGAACGTAATTGACAGGATCAAACGGCATACGGCTATGGTGACAGGTGATATGCGCTATCACCCGACGTTCGCTTTCGTCGCAGTTGCAGGCTTCATCGCCCGGCAGATAGTGACTCTGTCCGATGTAATCCACCAGCTCCTGCACCAGCACAGACGGGAAACGCTCGCTGTTGTCCTGAATTGAACGACCGATATAGCTGATATACAGCCTGCTTTGCGCAGACATCAGCGCCTCAAGAAAGAGATAACGGTCATCATCGCGGCGGCTGCGGTCGCCCCGCTTCGGTTGTGCGCTCATGAGATCAAAACCCAGAGGTGGAAGCGCACGCGGATAAATACCGTCGTTCATGCCAAGCAGACAGACCACTTTGAACGGGATTGAACGCATTGGCATCAGGGTACAAATATTCACCGGCCCCGCAAGGAAGCGCTGGCTGATGCGCTCCTGATCGAGACGTTGCGTCAGCTCATCACGCAGAAGCGAAAGGGGAACGGCCTCGTGATAGTGCGAATTAACCCCCTCATCAACGATGGCCTGCCACTGCTTCTCGATAAGCGCCATGGCCGCTTCAGTTTCGCTGTCCGGCAGGAAGAAATCACTCAGCATTTCGCGGCAAATCGGCAGCCACTCTTCGAGCGGGCGGGGCTGCATCAACGCACGGCGCCAGCGGTTGAGCTGCATAAGCAGCGAGGCTAAGTGACCAACCAGTTCCGCGATTAACCCACTGGACTCATCGTACGGCAGCACGTCATTCCATTCGCCGTGGATGCTCTCCATCGCATACCCCAGCAGCATGCGCGTCAGGCCAAACTGCCAGGTATGCTGGCCGGTCGCAGGGAGTTCGAACTCCTGGACGTTATCATCGTCGATACCCCAGCGGACACCGGATTCGTTGACCCACTGGCGCAGATAGCGCAACCCCTCTTCGTTAATGTTGAAACGTGCGGCCAGAACTGGCACATCCAGCAGTGCCAGCACATCCTCAGAGATAAACCGGCTATCAGGCAGCGAAAGCAGGCTGATAAAGGCCTGTAGCGCCGGGTGTGACTGACGAGCGCGACGGTCAGAGATTGCGTAGGGCAGATAGCGGTCGCCCGTTGCGCTGCCAAATACCGCCTGAATAAACGGGCTGTAGCTGTCGATATCCGCCACCATCACCACGATATCGCGCGGTGTCAGGGTTGGATCGTCCTGTAACATGGCCAGCAGGCGGTCATGAAGAATTTCAACTTCACGCTGTGGGCTGTGGCAAACGTGGATCGCGATACTGCGATCGTCAGGATCCAGTTTTCGCTTCTTGTCGCTTCGCGCAAACTCTTCGGCAGTGATCCCGGCAACGGCACGGTTTTCCAAATCCAGAATATCAAGCTGAATATTGTGCAGCAGGCTGTCCGGCGTAATATCCGCAAACGCATCCACATCCCCTTCTCCCGAGGAGGTGATTTCAGAAAGCAGATAAATATAGTCGCGTCCGAGCTTGCCCCACGAGGCAAGCAGCGGGTTCGGCAGGTTCTGAATCCCCTCTTCATCAAAAAGCTGCGCCGCATTTTCACTGTCTTTAAACAGCGGCACGGCGCGTTCCTCAAAGAGGCGTTTTCTCTGACGGGTGACCAGCCGTGATAGCCAGCGCGGATCCTGAATATCCCCCCAATAGTGCCGACACGGGTTGGTAAAGAGGATATGGATATCAGTGTGCTTACCGAGCGCTTTTAGCGCGTTCAGGTAGACAGGCGGCAGCGCGGAGATACCGCAAATGAACACGCGTGACGGCAAACGGGCTGGCCGTTCTGCGCTGTTCTCAAGTATTGAGATAAAGCGATCGTACAGGTTAGCACGGTGCCACTTAGGCTGACCGAGTTTCCCGGTATGCTCGACCAGCGCTTTCCAGAGCGGCGCCTGCCAGATTTGCGCTTCCGGTAACCCATCGACTAATTCTCCCGCTTCCCAGCGAATCAGCCATTCTGCACGGTAAAGCAGATACTGGTCATAAAGGTCGGCAGTACGTGAGGCAAGCTGGAAAAGTTTACGCTTGTCAGTGTCGTCATTCAGGTAGTGCCGCAGCATGGCAAACTCATCATGCGCCAGCATGTCCGGCAGCAGCGTCATCAGTTTCCAGGCCATACTTTGTTTGTTGAAGGCGCTCTGCTCAGGAATATCCGGCAGGACGCGAACAAACATCTCCCAGATAAAGCTCGCGGGCAGCGGAAAATCGATGTTCGCCGCAATGCCAAATTTCTGCGAAAGGGACATTTGCAGCCACTGCGCCATACCGGTGCTCTGCACCAGCACCATTTCTGGCTCAAACGGATCGTCAAGACGCTCTTGCTCAACGATATACTCCATCAGTGCTTCCAGCACATCCAGACGATTTGAGTGGTAAACCCTTAGCATAAACGCTCCCGACTAGCGGCTAACCGGGCAATGCAGACGCGTCAACGCGCCCTGCCGCCCCATAGGAGAAATAAGTGTGACCGTGATGCTGACACATCCGGACTGTGTTGTCTGCCCCCGACTGACCTGCCAGCCCGGCGGGAGCGTTAATGTTGAGATCTGCGACTGATTCCACGCATGATGCCATAGCTGACGATACTGGCTAAGCGCCGCATACCGGGCTGCCAGCGCGCGATGATAGCCGGATAACGCCATCACAACCACAACCAGCAACATCATTGCCAGCAAAACCTCAACCATGCTAAATCCTTTTTGTCTGCTCAGGGTAACTGACATAGCGTACTTTCCTTAAGGGGGCAGAAATCACTCCAGCCGTGGACGGAAAAGCGTATCTGCCCCTCCGAGATGTCCCCGCCTCGCCATAGCAATAGATTGTCATTGCCGGCAATAAGCAACACACGCGCCCCAAACAGCCTTATACAGACCCGCAAACGTTGTGTCTGTTTGCACTGAACCTCTGGCTGTAAAGCCCATTCCTGAACGCGCCCCCACTCCAGTGCAGATTGCACGGCAGCCTGCTGGCGAACAGACAAACTCTCGCCACTTACCAGCGTGCTAAAGGTTTGCAGCTGCTGATTTAATCCGGTGAGGATCAGCGTGCCGAGCACCAGTAATAGCAGGACCAGCGCCAGCGATGACATGCCCCGCTGACGATTCACAGATTAAACCCCGTTACGGTATGGCGAGCCGAAAAGGGTGCGGCCAGTTCACCTTTGCGGCGGGCACGCAGCTCGATACTGATGACCGGCGCGAAGCCATCATGATCGGTTTTAGTGACCATAAATTGCTCTATCAGGACCCGATCCGGGTCGGTGAGCTTATCCCATCCCTTACCGTCACAGGATGTGGCGCCCCGCAGCGTTTCAAGCGATCCGGACTCAAGCCGGAATCCCGTACTGTCGTTTTCTGACGCGGTGCTATCCCACTGGCCGTTGCTGTTCGCATCCCATAGCACAATCGCACATCGTCCTTGCCTGCCGATGATCATCCCCTGCCCCTGGCAATGCCCTGCACAATATCCTGCCCTCTGAAACTGTTTACCGATCGCGAACAGACGTTGCCAGACCTCATCCTCCAGCTCCTGCTGTCCGGATTGCAGTAAAACACCCCGCTGTAGCCCCGGTAAAAAACGTGACGTGCTGAGTAACAGAATGCTGCTTATCGTCATCGCAATAAGCACTTCCAGCAGGGAAAACCCTTTTCGATTTACTGGCATGCACCTTCTCCTGCGGCATTACACAGCCTGATACGTCCGCCATTTGAGACAATAACCCACCACCCACCAGCGCGGCTCTGCACGCGGATATGTCCGGCCCATGCGGTATCCCTTAAACCGTAAAATCCCAGCGCAGGGGTTATGTCGCTTATCGTGACCTCGGGCCACATCGGCTTCATCACGAACGGTCCGCCGCTGTCACAACCGGTCACCGCTGAACTGGCCAGACAGTTCTTTTCACCGTCGTTATACAGCGCGATCCTGTGCTCGCTGTTGTGACGGTTGGCGTCATTGCGCAAAAACACCAGGTAATCCCGCACCTGGCAGGCAGTTTGCCAAAGCCGCTGCCGCTGCTGCCAACTGTCCCAGCCATAGAGCCCTGTGGCGCTGAGGATCACTGTCAGCGAAACGGCGATAAGGGTTTCGATAAGCGTAAAGCCTTGTTCGTTTTTCATGGCGGGAGTGTGGCGGAATAGCAGAAACGGTACGAGCGTCAAACCAGAACTTTACGAGCCGCTTTCCGGAGATTTTCACCCGTTGCAACGCGTTGCATCATCTCTGGAAACAGGCTCGAAAAACAAAACGGGCGAGAAAAAAAACCGGCGCTAAAGAGCACCGGTTGTGTCAGGATTTGCCGTATCAGATGGCGACAGGAGCTTTAATGCCGGGATGCGGGTCGTAACCCTCAATCTCGAAATCATCAAAACGGTAATCGAAGATCGATTCCGGTTTACGTTTGATCACCAGCTTCGGCAATGCACGCGGTTCGCGGGTCAGCTGGAGATGCGTCTGTTCCATATGATTGCTGTAGAGGTGGGTATCACCGCCCGTCCAGACAAAATCGCCCACTTCAAGATCGCACTGCTGCGCCATCATGTGCACCAACAGCGCGTAGCTGGCGATGTTAAACGGCAAGCCGAGGAACACGTCGCAGGAGCGTTGATAGAGCTGGCAGGAGAGCTTGCCGTCCGCCACATAGAACTGGAAAAACGCGTGGCAAGGCGCCAGCGCCATTTTATCCAGTTCCCCCACGTTCCAGGCAGAGACAATGATACGGCGCGAGTCCGGGTCATTTTTCAGCTGGTTCATGACGGTCGTGATCTGGTCAATATGGCGGCCGTCCGGGGTAGGCCACGCGCGCCATTGCTTGCCGTAGACCGGCCCCAGGTCGCCGTTCTCATCTGCCCACTCGTCCCAGATGGAGACATTGTTTTCATGCAGATAAGCAACGTTGGTATCGCCTTGCAGGAACCAGAGCAGTTCATGAATGATCGAGCGCAGATGGCAGCGCTTCGTTGTCACCAGAGGAAAGCCTTCTTGCAGATTGAAGCGCATCTGGTGGCCAAAAATGGAGAGCGTACCGGTGCCGGTACGGTCGTTTTTCGGCGTGCCCTCGTCGAGCACTTTTTTCATCAATTCAAGATACTGTTTCATGATTCCTCAGGAAAGTTGTTGCTGTGGACGACGACGATACGCCCAAATCATCATAATGGCACCCGCGACAATCATCGGGATGGAGAGGATCTGCCCCATGCTGATGTACTGTACCCATTCCCCGGTAAACTGCGCATCCGGCTGGCGGAAGAACTCGACGATGATACGAAACGCGCCGTAGCCAATCAGGAACAGACCGGAGACAGCCCCCATTGGGCGCGGTTTGCGGATATACAGATTCAGGATGATGAACAGCACCACGCCTTCCAGCGCCAGCTCATAGAGCTGTGACATATGGCGCGGCAGAACGCCGTAGGTATCGAAAATGGACTGCCACTCAGGATGCGAAGGCAGCAGCGCGATGTCCTCCGCGCGGGAACCCGGGAACAGCATGGTAAACGGCACGCTCGGATCGACACGCCCCCACAGTTCACCGTTGATGAAGTTGCCCAAACGCCCTGCGCCCAGCCCAAACGGGATTAACGGCGCAATAAAATCAGCCACCTGGAAGAAGTTGCGTTTGGTGCGTCTGGCGAAGATCACCATGACCAGGATCACACCAATCAGCCCGCCGTGGAAAGACATGCCACCGTCCCAGACGCGGAACAGATAGAGCGGGTCGTTCAGGAATACCGGGAAATTATAGAACAGGACATAACCGATGCGACCGCCCAGGAACACGCCGAGGAAGCCGGCATAAAGCAGGTTTTCCACTTCGTTCTTCGTCCAGCCGCTGCCTGGACGACTGGCGCGACGGCCAGCAAGCCACATGGCAAAGACGAAGCCCACCAGGTACATCAGACCGTACCAGTGCAGCGCTACAGGTCCTATTGAGAAAATAACCGGATCGAATTCCGGAAAATGCAGATAACCACTGTTCATCTGTCACCACAAGATGTTGTTATTCCGCTGAAAGTGGACAGCGGGTGAATTGCATTCCCGCCGTTGGCAGGTGCTCCAAAGTTGCGAATCATAGCATAAGGCAGGCGTGGAGGATGCGCCTGAGATGTAAAAGATGTGTATAGGGTTTCATGCGCGCTGTTCCCCCTCACCCCATCCCTCTCCCTCAAGGGAGAGGGGGTCGTCGGAGCCGTCATTATTTTGTGGGGATCAGCGGCCGCCCCGGATCAAACCGCCCATGCCGCGTCGCTCCATAAACGCAGCCACCTGATGGCGCACTTCGGCTGCCAGCTGTGCTTCCAGGCTACGCGCGGCCAGTTCGCGCGCCTCATCTTGTTCGATGTGACGTAACAGGTATTTCACACGCGCAACGGAACGTCCGTTCATTGACAGGTGACGGAAACCGAGACCAATCAGGATCGCCACGCACATCGGATCGCCGGCCATTTCACCGCACAGGCGCAGGTCGATATTATGCTGCTCGGCTTCGCGGGCGATCATCGCCAGGGCACGAAGCATCGCCGGATGCAGGCTGTCGTAGATGCTGGCAACGCGCGTATTGTTGCGATCGACTGCCAGAATGTATTGCGTTAAGTCGTTGGTGCCAACGGAGATAAAATCAACGCGGGTCGCCAGCTGCGGCAACATAAAGACCATCGAAGGCACTTCAAGCATCACGCCAATACGGGGTTTAGGGATCGCATAGCCGATCATCTCTTCCACTTCGCGCCCTGCACGTTCTATCAACCGCCGCGCTTCGTCGATCTCGTCAATACTGGTGACCATCGGCAGCAAAATGCTGAGATTCCCCGTGGCCGCGTTGGCACGCAGCATCGCACGAACCTGGATAAGGAAGATTTCCGGCTGATCGAGGGTTATGCGGATCCCACGCCAGCCGAGGCAGGGATTCTCTTCACTGATGGGCATATAGGGCAGTTGCTTATCCGCGCCGACGTCCAGGGTGCGCAACGTGACGGGTTTGTCGTTAAACATCTGCAACATGCCCTGATACTGCGCCACCTGCTCCTCTTCTGACGGGAAGCCGCTTTGCAGCATAAACGGTATTTCGGTGCGGTAGAGGCCGATGCCATCGATGCGGCTGCCGAGCTTCTCTTCATGCTCAGGGCTTAAGCCAGCATTGAGCATCACCTTCACACGCTCACCGCTCTTGAGCTGCGCGGGCAGGTTGACGTCATCTTCCGCCAGCTTGCTTAATTCATTCTCTTCGCTGATAAGACGCTGGTACTCCTGAAGGAGAACCGGCTCAGGATCCACCAGCAACTCACCGCGGTATCCGTCCACCACCAGCGTACGGCGGTGCAGTACGGAGGGCTGAATATCCGCCCCCATCACGGTCGGAATACCGAGCGCGCGCACCATAATGGCGGCATGGGAGTTAGCTGCGCCATCGCGCACCACTACGCCCGCCAGCCTGTCCTGCGGTAATTCCGCCAGCGTCGTCGCCGAGAGTTCATCGGCCACCAGTACAAACCGGCTCGGCCAGGCATTCGCCCCCTGAATAGTATCATCAAGGTGGAACAGCAGACGTTGCCCAAGCGCGCGTAAATCGCCGGCGCGCTCTTTCAGATAACCGTCAGTCAGCACCGCAAACTGCTCGGCAAATTTTTCAATGACCTTTTTAACCGCCCACTCTGCCACCGAACCTTTATCGACCTCGGCAAATAACTCACGACGCAAACGCGCATCGGAAAGCAGGTGTGAGTAGAGGTCGAAAATGGCCGCCGTCTCTTTTTGAGCGCCAGCGGCAAAGCGTTTGCTGTAGCGACGAAACTCATTCGCCGCCTCTTCCAGCGCAGCGGTAAGCCGTTCGCGCTCAAGCGCTTCATCCAGCGTCGAGGCTTCATAGACCTGCTCCATCAGGGGGAGCGTGGCATCCATCCAGCCTTCGGCAATCGCGACGCCCGGCGAGGCCGGAAGCGCGCGGATGCGGGTATGACGATACTGCCCAAAAAGGGCTGCCAGCTGAGACTGGGAGAGGATCGCAGCCATCTGCGTTGCCAGCGTGACGAGGAAAGACTCCTCGCTTTCGTCGTACTGACGCAACTCTCGCTGCTGGACAACAAGCACGCCAAGCAGTTGACGACGCTGAATAATCGGCACGCCAAGGAAAGCGCGGAACCGCTCCTCTTTGACGGAAGGGATATATTTGAAGCTGGGATGTTTTTGCGCATCGGCAAGGTTGATTGGCTCCGCCAGTCGCCCGACCAGGCCAACAATACCTTCATCAAACGCGAGCGTGACGGTACGTCCCCGTGGTTTTTTTAAACCGCGGGTTGCCATCAGGTAGTAGCAACGTCGGTCATGGTCGGCCAGGTAGACCGAACAGACCTCGGTTTCCATCGCAAGACAGATGTCCGTCACCAGAATATTCAGCGCCTCGTTGAGGCGAGGCGCACTGGCAACCTTTTCAACTATTTCTCGCAAGCGGGTGAGCATGATTTGCGTAGCTTAACCTCTTTTACGTCGCCAGGCAGGTGCGCTCTGTGGCTTCGGAGGCGTCTCCTGAAGCTGCATCACGACACTTGCGAACTCTTTCATCACCCTACGATATACATCGCGCTTAAATGACACGACCTGACGAACCGGATACCAGTAGCTTACCCAGCGCCAGCCATCAAACTCTGGCGTGCTGCTGGTTTGCATATTGATATCTGAATCGTTGCCCACCAACTGCAAAAGAAACCACTTCTGTTTCTGGCCGATACAAACCGGCTTTGTGTCCCAACGCACCAAACGTTTCGGTAACTTGTAACGCAACCAGTTGCGGGTCGAAGCCAGGATGCGAACATCTTTTCGGCTTAAACCAACCTCTTCAAACAGCTCCCGGTACATCGCTTGTTCTGGGGACTCTCCGGGATTGATCCCGCCTTGCGGGAACTGCCAGGAGTGCTGACCATATCGCCGGGCCCACATCACCTGGCCCTGACGATTACAAATTACTATTCCTACGTTTGGGCGGTAGCCATCGTCATCAATCACCGGACTACCCCAAACTAAATCTGATATATGAATGATTGTTTCACACTACAGGGAGGCGGTAAACCACTCTCTTACAGGCCTGCAACCTAATAACATTTGAATAACTCACAATTTAGTGCGGAGTTATAAACAGATGCGGCCGACAGAGACCATTTTTATTCACCTTTTCTGTGGATATAGTTGTGAAGAAGTGCGGAATTACCGATGAACAACCTTGTAGCCCGACGAGCCGCCAATTTACCCCGCTTATAATAAATCATTTAAATTCATATGATTATATTGAAATTAAGGGTATCCAGTGCGATAAACGTGACGATCATCACATCAAAGATCCTCCTGCTGATGAAAGATCGAACAGCGTCGGTTTTATCCACAGTTTGTGCCAATAAGTTAGGCACAATTTGTGTGAAAATTCGATTTTCATCGCACGTCAAGGCTGTAAATTGAAACAGTAGTGGCAGTTATTCCCAGTTATCCCATTTTTCTGTGGATAACATGGTGTAAGATCCTGTTTATTGTCAGTGACCAGAATTGCACAACCTGTTTTTTAGCCGCCGCGGGACGGATTATATTCTAAAAAAGATGATATAAATCATCCACATGGAATAGGTGCACAGAAAAAGGTAAACTCTGTCCACAAGGGATAAAATATCAGCTCATTTTTTAATCAAAAGGTCGTTAGCATGCAATCTCTCGCCCCACTGCTCTCTCCTCCCGTCAGTGAAGCCCAGTTGCTCCAGCAGGCACAACGCCTGGCAGGCTATTCACTGGGCGAGCTGGCCGTGATGGCGGGGTTGACGATACCTAACGATCTAAAGCGTGATAAGGGCTGGATCGGCGTGTTGCTGGAACGCTGGCTGGGCGCAAGCGCGGGCAGTAAACCCGAGCAAGATTTTGCGGCGCTGGGGGTGGAACTGAAGACGATCCCCATCGATAGCCAGGGGCGGCCGCTGGAAACCACCTTTGTCTGCGTTGCGCCGCTCACGGGTAACAGCGGAGTGACATGGGAAACCAGCCACGTCAGGCATAAGCTGAAGCGGGTGTTGTGGGTACCCGTTGAGGGCGACAGGCAGATCCCGCTGGCTGAGCGTCGCGTTGGCGCCCCGCTGCTCTGGAGCCCGAATGAAGAAGAGGAGAGACAGCTTTCCCAGGACTGGGAAGAGCTGATGGACATGATTGTGCTGGGACAGGTTGAGCGTATCACCGCCCGGCATGGCGAAGTGCTGCAACTTCGTCCCAAAGCCGCCAACAGCAAAGCGCTCACTGAAGCGGTAGGCGCACAGGGCGAACCGATCCTGACGCTGCCGCGCGGTTTCTATCTTAAAAAGAATTTCACCGGGGCGCTGCTGGCACGCCACTTCCTGTTGAAAACATAGTTTTTTACCAATTTTGCGCTCCGGCTAACATAATCTCCTCCTTTTTAAGATTTCCCCCCTTTCACCTGTCGTAATATCAGGTTATTACTACACTATGATTTGATACGAGCCAGGTGAGGATGAGAACGATGAAAAAATGGGCAGTAATTATCTCAGCAGTCGGTTTAGCGTTTGCGGTATCGGGTTGCAGCAGCGACTATGTCATGTCAACGAAAGATGGTCGTATGATCCTGACCGATGGCAAACCCGAAGTCGACGACGATACCGGTCTGGTGAGTTACCGCGATCGCGAAGGCAATCAAATGCAGATTAATCGCGACGAAGTCTCCCAGATCATCGAGCGTTAAACAGATAAAGGTCAGTAGCTTGCTGGCCTTTTTGATTTTTTCCTTCCCCTTTTGCCTTCCCTCTGCCATGTTTATATTCCTTTGTCGGGAGGTTCCTGACGCAGTCTGTATGTCAAAAAAAGGAAACCGGCTATGCATTATCACCGTATCCCCCACAGCGCTCTGGAGATCAGCCAACTGGGGTTGGGCACCATGACATTTGGTGAACAAAACAGCGAAGCCGATGCCCATGCACAACTCGATTACGCCGTCAGCCAGGGCATTAACCTGATTGACGTGGCGGAGATGTACCCCGTTCCTCCCCGCCCGGAAACACAAGGTCTTACTGAAACGTATGTCGGCAACTGGCTGGCGAAACGCGGCAATCGCGAAAAGCTGGTCATCGCCTCCAAAGTCAGCGGCCCTTCCCGTAATAACGATGCCGGGATCCGCCCTAACCAGATCCTTGATCGCAAGAATATCCGTGCCGCGCTGGATGCCAGCCTCAAGCGCCTGCAAACCGACTATCTCGATCTTTATCAGGTGCACTGGCCGCAGCGTCCGACGAACTGCTTCGGTAAGCTTGGCTACACCTGGAACGAAAGTGCTCCGGCAGTTACCCTGCTGGAAACGCTGGAAGCGCTCACGGAGTGCCAGCGGGCGGGTAAGATCCGCTACATTGGCGTTTCCAACGAGACTGCGTTTGGCGTGATGCGCTATCTGCATCTGGCTGATAAACACGACCTGCCGCGCATCGTGACCATTCAGAACCCGTACAGCCTGCTGAACCGCAGTTATGAAGTAGGTCTGGCGGAGGTGACGCAGTACGAAGAGGTGGAGCTGCTCGCCTACTCTTGCCTGGGCTTCGGTACCCTGACGGGCAAATACCTGAACGGCGCGAAACCGGCTGGCGCGCGTAACACCCTTTTCAGCCGCTTCACCCGCTATAGCGGCGAGCAGACGCAAAAAGCCGTTGCGGCCTACGTGGATATCGCGAAACGCCACGGACTCGATCCGGCGCAGATGGCGCTGGCCTTCGTGCGTCGTCAGCCGTTTGTGGCGAGTACCCTGCTCGGCGCAACGACGATGGATCAGTTGAAAACCAATATTGAGAGTTTCCATCTGAACCTGAGTGAAGAGGTATTAGCGGAGATTGAAGCGGTGCATCAGGTTTATACCTACCCGGCACCGTAATAAAAGCAAAACGGCAACGTGCGTTGCCGTTTTTAGGGTTTTCACCCTCTCCCCGTGGGAGAGGGCCGGGGTGAGGGCATCAGGCCGCACAATTCAACGACGACGCTGCCAGACCCACAGACCGCTAATCGCCAGCGCGAACAGCGCGCCGAATCCTACCCCGATTGCCACGACCGGCGCACCTGCTTTTACCGCCAGCGAGTAAATCCCCAGCATCAGTAACATCGCCATGTTTTCACCAAGGTTTTGCACCGCAATGGCGTTACCCGCTCCAACGGTCTGCTTGCCGCGCTCCTGCAACAGCGCGTTTAGCGGCACCACAAAGAAACCGCCTAACATGCCGATCAGCAACAGCAGGGCATAGGCAGGCAATAGGGCATGTTGCAGGGAGAAGAACAGAACGCCGACGCCAATCAGGATCCCCGCAGGCATGCAGCGCGCGACGGTTTCCAGCGTCACCAGTTTTGCCGCAGCCCCGGCCCCGACAACAATCCCGACGGCGACCATGGCATTCAGATAAGTCGGCGTGGCGTTGTCAGTAATGCCCAGCGCCACCGGCACCCACAGCACCAGCAGGAAACGCAGCGTAACGCCGGCCCCCCAGAACATGCTGGTGCCCATCAGCGAGAAGCGTGTTTCACCGTTACGCCACAGTACGCGGCAGGCGTTGAAGAAGCTGCCGGTCATTGGCCCGAAGCGCCAGGATTGCCCCGGACGCGCCACGGCCAGTTTGGGGATAAACAGGTTGGCGATCACCGCGCCACCGTACATCAGGGCGCAGATGCCAAGCGCGGCGAGCACATGCCAGTCTGCCAGTACGCCACCCGCCACCGAACCCAGCAGAATAGCCGCAATGGTGGAGGACTCCATCAGGCCGTTGGCCTTCACCAGCTTATCACCGGTGGTGAGCTCACCCAGAATACCGTACTTCGCCGGGGAGTAGGCTGCCGCACCAATGCCCACCAGCGTGTAGCCGACAAACGGGTTGATACCAAAGCAGATACTTGCCGCGCCCAGAAGCTTAAGGCTGTTGGCAAACATCATGACCCGACCTTTCGGGAAGCTGTCCGCCACCTGGCCGACAAACGGCGCAAATACGATGTAAGCACCCACAAACACCATCTGTAGGATCGGCTGGCTCCAGTCGGGATAAAACTCAGCTTTCAGCAATGCCAGCGTGGCAAACAGCAACGCGTTATCGCCGAACGCGGAAAGAAACTGGGCGGCGATAACCGCCATCATGCCTTTCGACCAGATTGAAGTGTTAGTGTGCACTGACTCACGCATTTTGCTGTTCTGCCTCTTCAACCATGCCCTTCAGGGTCACGAAATCGGGTTTACCGCTGCCCAGCACCGGTAACTGTTTGAGGTAACGAATATCGCGGGGGACCGCTAGCTCGGGGATACCGTGTTCGCGTGCATACCTGAGCAGCGCATCACGCTTCAGTTCACCGTCTGTCGTGAAGAGCACCAGCGCCTCGCCTTTACTGGCATCACTTTTCACCACGGTCGCATGCATTTTCTCCGCCGAGACTGCGGTCGCCAGCGTTTCGACCATTTCAAGAGAGACCATTTCCCCGGCGATTTTGGCGAAGCGTTTTGCACGTCCCTGGATCTGCACGAAGCCCTGATCGTCGAAGCGCACGATATCGCCCGTGTCGTACCAGCCCGTTTCAACCTCGCCATTGACGTTCTCGGCCGTCGGCGCCTCAAGCACGCCCGGGTTTTCCACACGCAGATAGCCGTTCATGACGTTCGGCCCTTTCAGCTGAAGACGTCCGCCGTCTTCAATACCCGGCACCGCCAGCAGACGTGCGTCCAGCCCCGGCAGAATGCGGCCAACCGTTCCCGGTTTTGCCGCCATCGGAACGTTGATGGAGACCACCGGCGCGCACTCCGTCACGCCATAGCCTTCCAGAATGCGCAGGCCAAACTTGTCCTGCCAGATCTGGCGCGTGCTGTCCTGGAGTTTTTCCGCGCCCGCCACCACGTAGCGTACGCGGAAGAAATCATACGGGTTGGCGAAGCGCGCGTAGTTACCGAGGAAGGTGGACGTCCCGAACAGCACCGTGCAGTTACGGTCATAAACCAGTTCCGGCACAATGCGGTAGTGCAGCGGGCTTGGGTAGAGGAACACCTCGGCACCGGTCAGCAGCGGCGTAAAGAGACCCACGGTCAGACCAAATGAGTGGAACAGCGGCAGCGCCGACATAAAGCGATCGTTGGCGGTAAAGTCAGCAATAGTTTTAATCTGTTCGACGTTCGCCAGAATGCTTTTGTGGCTGTGAACCACACCTTTCGGGTTACCTTCAGAGCCAGAGGTAAAGAGGATAATGGCATCATCTTCCGGCTGCTGCTTAACCTGCGCCAGACGCGGCATCAGCAGGTGCGCGAAAATCCACAGCTTGTCAGCGGTCGTGACGTCTGCTTTCAGATCTTCCAGGAACACCCAGCGCACCTGCGTCAGCTGTTCCGGCAGGTGCCACAGCTTGCCTTTATCCAGGAACTGGCGGGAGGTAAAGATGGTGTTGATTTGTGCTGCGGTAATCGCGCTGGAGAGCCCTTTCACGCCCGCCGTGTAGTTCATCATCGCCGGAATGCGGCCCCGGGAGACGGCACCAAAGATTACCGCCGCGCTGATACCCGCGTTTGGCAGCATCAGGCCGATCTTTTCGCCCTGTTTGCTGTACTTTTCCAGAATACGCCCGACAAACAGCGTTTTGGTCAACAGCTTACGGTAGGTATCCGGCGTAAAACTGATGTCTTCGATGCAGTTTTTCTTCGCACCGTAGCGATACTGCGCCGACAGCAACGATTCATACAGCGTTTCGCGCGGGCGAACGGCCATGCGCGCTTCCATCATAATCTGGTGCAGCATTTCCCCGGCGATTTTACGGCGGTCGCGCGCGCGCGGCGCCTCGGGCATCGGCAGTGACGTCGGCGGTAATATATGCAGGGTAATTTTCGGGAACAGACGCTGCTTCACCAGCCCTTTCAGACGGCTGAAAAAGGTCAGCTCAGCCCCGTCGATGCGTAGCGGCACGACGGTGGCCTGAGACTTCGCCGCGACAAAACCGGCCCCGTCGTAAATTTTCATCAGGGAGCCCGTCACTGAAATACGCCCTTCCGGGAAGATAACCACCGGGCGCCCCTGCCCAACCAGACGCACCAGATGTTTAATCATCATCGGTTTGGTTGGGTCGAGCGGGACAAAATCAATCAGCGGTTTGAGCCAGCGCATGTACCATTTTTCACTGATGGAGCTGTAAACCGCGAAGACGGGGCGCACGGGCAAAAACAGCGCCAGCAATACGCCATCAAGAAAAGAGACGTGATTCGGTGTGATAAGCACACGCTCGCCATAGAGTGCCTGCGTATCGCCAGTCACGCGGATGCGAAACAGGACACGAAACAGTGTGCGGAAGAACCCAAAAAGCATTTCAACTCCCTTTGCCAGCCAGTGTGGAAGGTATAAATGGTGGCAGATTACACGAGAAGTAGTGAGGGAGCGATAGCAAAAACAGAGGCGAAAAAAAACCTGCGCATCCGCGCAGGTTGGTGCAAGAGAAGAGTACGAAAACGTACCAGGAATTCTCACCAATCAATACCTCTGGGATCTTGATTGTGGCCTCCGGCGACAGGCTTCGCCAGCGGGAAAACGCAAGGGAATGAGCCGAAGTGCAACCAGGTGTGAATATTCTCTTTTGCTGTTACAGGTTGAACTTACAGGCAAAAAAAAACCTGCGTAAAACGCAGGTTGGTGTAAATCGTGTTAATCAACCGAAGTTGATTCCACCTATCAATACCTCTGGGATCTCGACTCTAGCAATTCACTACGCATCGTTGCTAACGGACAATCGCAACAGCCTGAGGCAAAGTGTAACTAAAGGTTCAGATTGACATTATTCAGACATGACTGGCCGTGTAACGATTACACCGTGAGGGATGTTCTGCTTCACGTTTGCAGAGGACGCCCACCCGCTCCCCTTGAATGCGCGCTGCTTTTCCGCAACACTAGTTAGTGTGTAAACGCTTACCCCTATAAGAAGGTATTGAATGGCGACAATTAAGGATGTGGCTCGTCTGGCCGGTGTTTCCGTCGCGACCGTCTCCCGCGTGATCAACAACTCCCCTAAAGCGAGTGATGCATCGCGCCAGGCCGTGCAGGACGCCATGGAAAACCTGAATTATCACCCTAACGCCAACGCGCGCGCCCTTGCCCAGCAGTCGACAGAAACCATCGGGCTGGTGGTCGGAGATGTATCCGATCCGTTTTTCGGTGCGATGGTCAAAGCCGTAGAACAAGTCTCTTATCACACCGGAAATTTCCTGCTGATTGGTAATGGCTACCACAATGAACAGAAAGAGCGCCAGGCCATTGAGCAGCTGATCCGTCATCGCTGTGCGGCGCTGGTGGTCCATGCAAAAATGATCCCCGACGCCGAGCTGATCCATCTGATGAAACAGATGCCGGGGATGGTGATTATCAACCGTATTATTCCCGGTTTTGAAACCCGCTGCGTGGCGCTCGACGACCGTTACGGCGCATGGCTCGCAACCCGTCATCTGATCCAGCAGGGCCATACCCGAATTGGTTATCTGTGCTCCAACCACCCAATTTCCGATGCGGAAGATCGCCTTCAGGGCTATTACGACGCGCTGCGCGAAGCCGGTCTGCCGTGCAACGATCGTCTTGTGGCGTACGGAGAACCGGATGAGAGTGGCGGCGAGCAGGCGATGACGGAGCTGCTGGGCCGCGGGCGGAATTTCACCGCCGTGGCCAGCTATAACGACTCCATGGCCGCCGGCGCAATGGGCGTGCTGAATGATAACGGGATTGACGTCCCGGCAGAAATTTCGCTGATTGGCTTTGATGATGTGCTGGTGTCGCGCTACGTGCGCCCTCGCCTGACCACCGTGCGCTACCCGATTGTGACCATGGCAACGCAGGCGGCAGAACTGGCGTTAGCGCTGGCCGAGCATCGCCCGCCACCGGAAATTACCCACCTGTTCAGCCCAACCTTAGTGCGCCGTCACTCGGTGGTATCGCCCGCGGAAGCCGTGAGCGAACAGCGATAGAGATGGACGGTTTTATCCGGCGCGTCGCGCGTAGCCGATAACATGCTGCTGAAGTTTTCCCGCCAGCCCGTTTCCCCGGGCGGCTTCATCGACATACAGCGCAGCCAGCCAGGGGTGGAGATCCTGCCGGGAAATTAAATCGCAACGCCACAACCCAACGGTGCCCAGCAGGTGGTCATCCTCAACGGCAATAAAGGTGAGCGGTAACTCGCCCGGCGTCAGGCTGTGCTCAACAATGCTCTGGAAAAAGGCACGCGGCATACCTTCACCAAACGCGTTCCAGATCCAGTCGATCACCCGCTGTGTAAACTGCGGCGCAGCGTGAAGCGGCAGTATATTCACACCAGTTTCCCCTGGAAAAGGGGGACCGATTCAAAGAGATAGCCGTCAAAATCGGGCGCGTCTTCGTCTGACAGCTCAAGCAGGCTCTTTTTGACGTTTTCAAGATGCTGGAACATCGCCTGCCACGCCCCCATCACGTCGCGGCGGCGGAGCGCAGCGAGAATGGTTTGCCTGTCGCCGAGCCATTTCAGCCGCCATGCGCGGCTGGCGATGTGGCCGTTAAACTGCTGCCACAGCGGGCTGCTGTCCATGTGATGCCAGACGCTTTCAACGGTCGCCAGCAGCATCTGGTTTTGTGTGGCTCCCGCCAGCACCAGGTGGAACATTTTGTTGTTGTCCTGGCTACGATCGTCGGCGGCAATAGCCCGTTGCTCCTGCTCGATGATGCGGCGCAGGTTGTCGATATCCGCCCGCGTCGCCATTTTTGCGGCAAAGGCGGCAATGTTGCTTTCAAGCAGCTGGCGCGCCTGAAGAATTTCAAACGGACCCACGTCACTGTTCAGAAAACGCTCTTCCTCATTTTCATGCTCCTCCGGAATGCGCATCACGTACACGCCAGACCCCTGGCGAATATCCACCGTCCCCTGTAGCTCAAGCATCAGCAGCGCCTCGCGCACGATAGTGCGGCTCACGCCATACGTCTCGGCAATGTTGCGCTCCGGCGGCAGACGCGATCCCACGGGATAATGCCCTTGGATAATCTGCGCCCGTAAATCCTCGCCAATCTCCTGGTACTGTTTTTTTTCCGGCAGGATGACAGCCTTATCCACGTTTTCACCTGTGTTTTTCAGTTAATGCGCGGGCCGGACGTCCTCCCGGCCAGTTTGTGCGCTATTTTACCAGAAGGCTTACTTCCATTCATCGTCAACCCTGAGCGTCAGCACATGCTGATCGCGCAGCTGGCGAAACCAGGATGCCGATTTCTTTGCCCGCCGTGCGCGATGGTTTTCAAGGTCGATCTCAATAAGCCCGTAGCGGTTTTTAAACGCGTTCATCGGGGAGACGTTGTCGGTGAAGGCCCACAGCATATAGCCGTGGCAGTTAGCCCCCGCCTCCCGCGCCAGCAGCGTGTAATAAAGATGTTCGCTGAGAAACGCAATGCGGTATGCGTCATCGATAATGCCGTCGCGATTGCGAAATTGCGCTTCGTTCTCCACGCCCATCCCGCTTTCCGCCACAAACCAGTCAATGTTGCGATAGTCGTTTTTAATCCGCATCGCCATATCGTAAATAATGCGCGGGAAGATCTCCCAGCCGCGGGAGGTGTTCATCCTCCGCCCCGGCAGCTCGAACGGCTCGTAGTAGTACGCCGGGTGGAACGGCGTCTCCGGGTGCCAGGCGCGGGACGGGGCTTTGACGCGATGCGGGTAATAGAGGTTAATGCCCAGCTCGTCGACGGTGTTGTCGGCAATCAGCGCCAGCTCGTCAGCCGTGTAATCCCACTGCACCTGATGCTGCGCCAGCAGGGTAAAAAGCGCCTGCGGATAGCGCCCGTGCACCAGCGGGTCAAGAAAGACGCGGTTATAGAACAGATCGTACATCTCTGCCGCCCGCACGTCATGCGGCGCGCGCGAGCGCGGGTAGGTCACCTCCGGGTTGAGAATACAACCCACCGTGCCGTCATACCCTTTCTCGCGAAACAGCTTCACCACTTTCGCCGTCGCCAGCACCTTATGGTGGTTCCACTGCATCCAGGCGCTGGTGTTCTGCTCATAGGGCCAGCGCAGTGCGTCAAGGTAGACGCGCGTCTGGACCACAATCGGCTCGTTGAAGGTAAACCAGCGGGTGACTTTGCCGTGAAAGCGCTCAAACACCTTTTCCGCATAGCGAACGAACAGCCCGACGACGTGCTTCGACGCCCAGCCTCCGTAGGTCTCCAGCAGCACGCCCGGCAATTCGTAGTGTTCCAGGCAGATCATCGGCTCAATGCCCTGACGGTGCATTTCATCGAACAGCGCGTCGTAATAGGCGGCGTACTCTTCATCTACGGTGGCGTTTTCATAGTCGGTCAAAAAGCGCGACCAGTTGATCGAGGTGCGATAGTGCGTCAGTCCCGCCTGCTTCATCAGCGCCACGTCTTCGCGAAAGCGATTGATAAAGTCGGTTGCCACCGCCGGGCCGTAGCCGTTGTGCCAGACGTGACGATCGTTCTTGTACCAGAGATCGATCCACGAATCCTGCCCCAGCTTTTTGCCGCTCCAGCCCTCGGTCTGCCAGGCCGATGCCGCCGCGCCCAGCATAAAATCTGGCGGTATGGTTATCTGTTTTATGCTCATCCTGTCCTCATGCGTTATCGGTGGCTTGTTGCAGTGCGGCCTGATCTGCGCGGCGTGAGGCAATTTTCACAAACGGCAGATAGATAATCACCGCGGTCACGATGCAGATAAACTGGGTGATCACCGCCCCCATGGAGCCCGCGGTTGACAGCCAGGCGTTGATCAGCGGCGGCGTGGTCCACGGCACCATCACCACGGCTTTGCCGGCAAAACCGGTCACCGTCGCAAAGTAGCCAATCGAGCCCGTCACCAGCGGCGTGATGATGAACGGGATAGCCAGGATCGGGTTGAGCATGACTGGCATCCCGAAGATCACCGGCTCGTTGATGTTAAAAATACCCGGGCCGATGGAGAGCTTAGCGATCTCCTTCATCTCTTTACGTTTGGTGGCAATCATGACGGCTATCAGCAGGCCGATGGTCAGGCCGGAGCCGCCGATGCTCATATAGACGTCCCAGAACGGCATGGTGATGATGTTTGGCACCTCTTTGCCCTGCTCGAACGCGCTCATGTTAACGGTGATTGCCCCCAGCAGCAGCGGCTCGCGGATCGGCTTGATCATCTGGTTGCCGTGAATACCAATCACCCAGAACAGCTGGGCGACAAACATCAGCAGCAGGATCCCCGGCAGGCTTTGCACCACGCGCTCCAGCGGCTGTTGCACCACCTGGTAAACCGCGTCGTAGAGATACATTCCGGTAACCTGATGAAACACGAAGCCAAAGGTGGCGATGGCGGTGGTGGTGATAATGGCCGGGATCAGCGCAGAGAACGACGCGGCGACGTTCGGCGGCACCGTGTCTGGCATCCTGATTTTCAGCCCCTTGCGGTTTTCTAGCCAGCAGTAAATCTCCACTGACAGGATGGCGATAAACATGCCGAGGAACAGGCTGCGGGTATCCGAGAACTGGCGCAGCAGCACGTCTTTCACCACATGCATCTCGCCGTCCACCAGCATTTCCACCGTGGTCGGCGTCACGCAGATAAAGCAGATCACCGCCAGCAGGCCGGGGAACAGGGACTTAATGCCGTTAATACGCCCCAGCTCAATGCCGATTAAAAACACCGCGCCGATGTTGAGAAAGTTGAGCGTGGCATAGTTGAGCGCGCTGGTGATCGGCTTTAACGCCGCCAGAAACGACAGCGACTAAAAGCTCGCCAGGCCGTTTTTCGGATCCAGCACCATATTGGAGATCAGTACCGAGAACGCCCCCACAATGATGACCGGCATTAAGGTAATAAACGCAGACTTAATCGCCTGGATATAGCGATAGCTGTTGAAGGTGGTGGCAAAACTGCCCAGAGCGTCGATCAGTTTTTCCTGAAATGCCATAGGGTAATACCTCAGTAAAAGGGCTTTTATTGAATAAGAGGGACAGCCGGATACTATTGGTATGCCAAAAATAGCCTCCACAGGCGCTTTGTTCTGTGATTAAGCTCTCAATGAGGTAAGAGGTATTCCAGATTGCGATTTATCACCATTTTGGCATGCCAATGACAGGCATTTATCCCGCGGGCGAGGATCGTTACCGAAAAGCGTGATCGTTATGGGGTTTTGCCCTTCCCACGTCGCTTATGCGCCGGATGGTCTGTGTTAAACTGCAAACCATTACGTGGAAACAGGAATTTCGAATGGCAACAATGCTGGATGTCTCACTGCGTGCGGGCGTGTCGAAGGCCACCGTTTCGCGCGTGCTGAACGGCACAGGTCAGGTTAAAGAGAGCACGCGTCAGCAGGTATTTCGCGCGATGGAGGAGCTGGGCTATCGTCCGAACTTTCTCGCGCGTTCGCTGGCTAACCAGACCAGCAACAGCATTGGTCTGGTCGTCTCGACGTTCGACGGTTTTTACTTTGGTCGTTTGCTACAGCAGGCGTCACGGCAGACCGAAAAGCACGGAAAACAGCTGATTGTTACCGACGGTCACGACGCCCCTGAGCAGGAAGAACAGGCGGTCCAGATGCTCGCCGATCGCAAGTGCGACGCCATCGTGCTGTATACGCGTTACATGAGCGAAAAGACGATCCTGAAGCTGATCAACAGCGTGCAGACGCCGCTGGTGATCATTAACCGTGAAGTGAGCCAGGCGGCGGATCGCTGCGTCTTCTTTGAACAGCAGGACGCAGCCTTCAAAGCGGTGGATTACCTGATAAGCCAGGGCCACCGGGAGATCGCCTGTATCACCGTCCCGATCCACACGCCAACGGGTAAAGCGCGACTGATGGGCTACCGTAAGGCGCTGGAGAAGCACGGTATTCGTCTCGACGAGCGGCGGATTAAATACGGCGATGCAGGCATGACGCGGGGTTACGAGCTGTGCAAGGAGCTGATTGCGGAAAAGACATCGTTCAGCGCCCTGTTTGCCTGTAACGATGATATGGCCCTGGGCGCCTCCAAAGCATTACACCAGGCCGGGCTGAAGATCCCGCAGGATATTTCGCTGTTTGGTTTTGACGATGCCCCCAGCGCAAAGTGGCTGGAGCCTGCCCTGTCGTCGGTGTATCTGCCGATCGACAACATGATCGTCACGGCGATCGACCAGGCGATCCGGCTGGCAAAAAACCAGCCGGTTGAAGCGATCCCGCCGTTCACCGGCACGCTGGTGTTACGCGATTCGGTGACGACGGGGCCCTGGTTTAATCAGACCAGCTCTAACGCCAGCAGCTCCTGAATGGTCTGGCGACGGCGAATCAGCCGCGCCACGCCGTTATCAAACAATACTTCCGGCAGCAGCGGGCGGCTATTGTAGTTGGAAGACATAGACGCCCCGTACGCGCCAGTATCATGCAGCACCAGATAATCTCCCGGTTTTACCTCTGGCAGCGAACGGGTTTCGACTTTCCCGCCTTCCTGCTGAGTAAAGACGTCACCGGATTCACACAGCGGGCCGGCAACAACGGTCTCGATGCGCGGGGCGTTAACCAGATCGCGGCCATCGGCGGCAAGTGCGGTGATGTGATGATAGCTGCCGTACATGGACGGGCGCATCAGATCGTTGAAGCCAGCATCAATCAGCACAAAGTGACGGCTTCCCATCTCCTTCACGCTCCGCACCTGCGCCACCAGCACGCCGGCCTCGGCAACCAGGAAACGACCCGGCTCAATCTCCAGCTTCACCGCATGGCCCAGATGGGCGGCGATGCTGTCACGCGCGGCGCTCCACAGGCCGTAATAGTGATCCGTGTCGATCGCCTCTTCCCCTTCGCGGTAAGGAATCGAAAGCCCTCCCCCGGCGGAGATCGCCTCCAGATCCTGACCAAAATCGATAACCTGACGCACCATGGCGCCACAGACCTGCTCAAGATGGCCGTAATCCACGCCGGACCCGATATGCATGTGAATGCCCACCAGCTTGAGGTTGTAGCGTTGTAAAACCTCCAGCGCCGCAGGCATATCGGCATACCAGATCCCGTGCTTGCTGTTTTCGCCCCCGGTGTTGGTTTTCTGACTGTGACCGTGACCAAAGCCCGGGTTGATGCGCAGCCAGACGCGATGGCCAGGAGAGACCTGCCCAAGCTGTTCCAGCATATCCACCGAACCGGCATTGACCGGGATTTGCAGCTCATGCACGCGCGCCAGCGTGGCGTCGTCAATCAGGTCAGCGGTGAAGACGATCGCGTCGCTGTCGGCTTTCGGATCAAACCCGGCCGCCAGCGCACGTTCGATTTCACCCAGCGATACGGAGTCAACCTTCACGCCCTGCTCGCGCATCAGGCGCAGAATATGAATATTGGAGCAGGCCTTCTGCGCAAAACGCACCACGTCAAACTGATGCAGCGCGGCGATCTTCTCGCGCACAATCTGCGCATCGTAGACCCACACCGGGCAGCCGAATTCGGCAGGCAGGCGCAGCAGGTTATCGGCGTTTAAATCGGTCTCGGTCTGGTTGAGTGGGCGTGGCATGGTCGTCTCCGGAAATCTGTTTTTTATCATTACGCCATAGCCTGAAGAGAATAAAAAATATCGTTTTATCTTGAGTCTATGCAAAAATGATATGGACTACGCTCAGCCATCAGGTGCCCTATGCCCGCCGTTAACCTACGCCATATCGAGATTTTTCATGCGGTAATGACCACCGGCAATCTCACTGAAGCCGCGCACATGCTGCACACCTCGCAGCCGACGGTCAGCCGCGAGCTGGCGCGTTTTGAGAAAGTGCTGGGGCTGAAGCTGTTTGAACGCACCCGCGGCCGGCTACATCCAACGGTGCAGGGTTTACGCCTGTTTGAGGAGGTTCAGCGCTCCTGGTACGGGCTGGACAGGATCGTGAGCGCGGCAGAGAGCCTGAGGGAGTTCCGCCAGGGCGAGCTGTCCATCGTCTGCCTGCCGGTCTTTTCCCAGTCATTCCTGCCGGTACTGTTACAGCCGTTTCTGGCCCGCTATCCGGAGGTCAGCCTGACCATCGTGCCGCAGGAGTCGCCGCTGCTGGAGGAGTGGCTTTCGGCCCAGCGCCACGATCTGGGTCTGACCGAAACCCTCGTCACGCCAGCGGGAACGGAACGCACGGAGCTGCTGTCGCTGGATGAGGTCTGCGTGCTACCTGCCAGCCACCCGCTTGCCCACAAAGCGGAGCTGACGCCGGCGGATTTTCACGGTGAGAACTATATCAGCCTGTCGCAGACCGACAGCTACCGGCAGCTTCTGGATGGCCTGTTTGCCGAACATCAGGTGAAGCGGCGGATGGTGATGGAAACGCACAGTGCGGCGTCTATTTGCGCGATGGTGCGCGCGGGCGTGGGTATTTCGGTGGTGAACCCGCTCACGGCCATGGACTACGCCAGCAGCGGCGTGGTTCTGCGCCGTTTTAGCGTTTCCGTTCCCTTTACCGTGAGCCTGATCCGCCCGCTGCACCGGCCCGCCTCAGCGTTGGTTGATGCGTTTAGTGAACACCTGATTGCGCACGCGCGTCAGGTGGCGCTTCGCTTACCTGACCTGCAAAAACCACTATGACAGCATGAACTCCACCGCATCCGCGGCATGGATGGCGGCGGTATCGAAGACCGTTATCGGGCTTTGGTCTGCCGGCACCAGCAGGCCAATTTCGGTACAGCCGAAGATAACCCCTTCCGCCCCCTGCTGCGCCAGTTTCTCAATCACGCTGACGTACCATGCGCGCGACGTTTCGCTGAAGGTGCCCAGACACAGCTCATCAAAAATAATCTGGTTAATGCGCGCCCGGTCAGCCTCTTCAGGGATCAGGCTTTCAATCCCGAACTGGCTGTTCAGCCGCCCGCGGTAAAAATCCTGCTCCATGGTGTAGCGCGTCCCCAGCAGCGCCACGCGCGTCATGCCGGCGGCACGTATGGCACGCCCGGTGGCATCCGCGATATGTAAGAACGGCAGCGAACAGCGGTCTTCAATGTGCGACGCCACCTTATGCATGGTGTTGGTACACAGCAGAATACCCTGCGCGCCCGCACGCTCCAGCCCGAGCGCGGCGTCCGCCAGCATCTGCCCGGCTTTGTCCCACTCCCCGCTCGACTGGCAGGCTTCTATTTCATGGAAATCCACGCTGTGCAGCAGCAGGCTGGCCGAATGCAGACCGCCCAGACGCTGTTTGACACCTTCATTAATCAGGCGGTAGTACGGGATCGTTGATTCCCAGCTCATGCCCCCTAACAGACCGATCGTTTTCATCTTTCCTCCTGTGCGTTTCACCCAGTGAAGCAAACTTGTGATCGCCTTTCCAGTTATTTGGCTAAACGTTTCCTTTTCGCCGCGGGTGAGATAAATTAATTGAAACAATGTTTCATTACATAACAGGGCGAAAATATGTTTATTTTCCATAAAGAGACCACGCTTGAGGATCTGGGCAACGGCGTGACGCGTCGTATTCTGGCGCACGACGGCAGGATGATGGCGGTGGAAGTGAATTTCGAGCAAGGCGCGATTGGCCCGATGCATAACCATCCGCATGAGCAGCTCACCTACGTTCTCTCGGGGGAATTTGAGTTCACCATTGGCGAGGAGAAGCATGTGGTGATGGCGGGCGACACCCTCTATAAAGCGCCGCACGTGATGCACGGCTGCGTTTGCCTGAAACCCGGCACCCTGCTGGATACCTTTACGCCGGTTCGCGAAGATTTCCTGAAATAAAAAAAGGCGCTCAGTTGAGCGCCTTTTTTGATGTTATTCCGTAACCGGCTCAGGAAGTTGTTCCGGCAGCGGGTTGCGGGTGCTCATTGCCTCGCGCAGCAGCACGCTGCCACAGGCGAACAGTCCACCCAGAATACACGCCAGCAGCACGATCAGGGCTTTGCCCGGGCCATCTTTTTTCACCGGCATAGAAGGTGAAAGCTGATATTTGAACGGCTCCAGGCTCACATCTTCGAAGGAAAGTTTTTGCAGCTGTGCCAGATAGTATTCGCGGTTCTGGAAATCGGCGTTCAGCTCAGAAACGTCCTTCAGATTTTTTTCAATCTGCAATTTCTGCGCAATCCCGTCCGCACCGAGGGCGACGGAATAATCCGGATCGTCTTTCACCGCCTGTCCATTGCTGTAGACCGGCTTTTTGATCCCTGCCGCGTTCGCCACTTCCAGCGAGTAGTTCAGGCGTTGCAGGTTGGTATTATGGATATTTGTCAGACGGACCCGATCCAGCTCCAGCTGCTGCTGAACCGTTTTGGTTCTCAGGATCAGCTGATCGCGAATGTTTTGCATGGTCTCCTGCTCGACGATGCGGGAGATGTACTGAATGTAACCATTCAACACTTTCTGCGCGTCCTCTGCCGTTGGGGCAGTGAAGCTTAACGTCCAGGAGAGGTACGGTGCTTTATCGGCATTTTTTTCCTGCGTGTTATCAACGGCTTTCATCTTTTCGGCAATATTGACCACCGCGCGGTGCAGCTCCAGCGGGTCAACCTGAGCGCCATCGAGCTGAGCCATCACGTAAGGTGAGCTCTTCATGTACTCTTCAAGCAGAGACTGGGACTGAAACTTTTTAACAAACAGATTAAACACATCCGCACGGGTAATTTTCACGTCGACATCAAGCACCTGGAGCGCCACCATCATCTGGCGTAGCGAACTCCACTGCGTCTGTTCCGCGGGCGTAATGACCGCTTTACTGGTCCATTTTTGCGGTATCAGAAAGGCGATTGCCAGGCCGACCAGTGCAAATGCAAAGACAATGGTGATGATGCGTTTTTTTGCTGCCAGCAGGACGTCCAGCAGACCCAGAAGATCTATTTCTTTAGCGCTGACCGCCGGGGGAGCATAGTGAGGAAAGTTGAGATCCGTATGTTTTTTGAAATCCATCGCTGACATAACTGTTCTTCTTTTAAGGATGCAGTGAAATTCTGCCTGACTGGTTCCGGTGTAACAAATCATACAAGAATGTAAGAATTATCTGAATGACGAATTGGTACATCTGTAGACCTGCTATCAGATCTGGTAGTTAGCCACGCTGCGTGACTATTCTTATTCCCGCTCCCTTTTTGCTTCGTTATCTCTTCCTCATGGCCGGCGGCAAAGCTTCGTGAAAAGTCAAAAATGCCACCTCCCTCACTATATTGAAACAGCGTTTCGACGCCGATCACATTTCCACCATTAAGCGAATGACGCAGAAATAAATCGCAATAATATAAAATAAAACGATGTTTTAGTATCCAAGAACGCCGGTTCAGCTCTTTTGAAACCAGAAGCGCTTACAGCACAAAGAAAGACAAAAAAGCGTTAAAAAACAAACGTAGATTTCGCCTTTTCCAGACGTTGCACCCTGAATTTCAGCTCTCATGCCGCGCATCGCAGGCCTGGGAAAATGTAACAAAGCAGATTTCGTATTAAACCATTGATTGCCAGGTAGGTATGTATGAATGAAAACAAGCTGCTGGGGCTCGCATGGATATCACCCTACATCATCGGGCTGATACTCTTTACGGCATACCCCTTCGTCTCATCGTTTTTCCTCAGCTTTACGGATTACGATTTGATGAGTCCGCCGGTGTTTAACGGCATTGAAAACTATCGCTACATGTTTACCGAAGACACGCTCTTCTGGAAATCCATGGGCGTGACCTTTGCCTATGTATTTTTAACCATCCCGTTAAAGCTCGCCTTTGCATTAGGAATTGCCTTTGTCCTGAACTTTAAATTACGCGGCATCGGCTTTTTCCGAACGGCCTACTATATTCCGTCGATCCTCGGCAGCTCCGTCGCCATTGCCGTATTGTGGCGCGCCTTATTTGCCATTGATGGTCTGCTGAACAGCTTTATCGGTGTATTTGGCTTTGATCCGGTGAACTGGCTGGGCGAGCCGTCGCTGGCGCTGATGTCCGTTACCCTGCTGCGCGTCTGGCAGTTCGGTTCCGCGATGGTCATCTTCCTGGCCGCGCTGCAAAACGTACCGCAGTCCCAGTATGAAGCGGCAATGATCGATGGCGCATCGAAATGGCAGATGTTCATGAAGGTGACCGTGCCGCTGATTACGCCGGTGATCTTCTTCAACTTCATCATGCAGACCACGCAGGCGTTCCAGGAATTTACCGGGCCGTACGTCATTACCGGCGGCGGGCCAACCTATTCGACCTATCTGTTCTCGCTCTACATCTACGACACCGCGTTCAAGTATTTCGATATGGGCTATGGCGCGGCGCTGGCGTGGATCCTGTTCCTGGTGGTGGCCGTCTTCGCCGGTATCGCCTTTAAGTCGTCGAAATACTGGGTGTTCTACTCCGCCGATAAAGGAGGCAAAAATGGCTGATATTCAACAACTCTCCACGGCAAGAAGCGTCGCCGAACGCGAAGTGGCCCGCACGCTGCGCAGAGAGAAAATCAACGCCTCCGTTCGCTATGTGATCCTGCTGGTTGTCGGCCTGCTGATGCTTTACCCGCTGGTGTGGATGTTCTCCGCGTCGTTCAAACCGAACCACGAGATCTTCACCACCCTGAGCCTGTGGCCAGCCCACGCCACCTGGGATGGTTTCGTGAACGGCTGGAAAACCGGCACCGAGTACAACTTCGGCCATTACATGCTGAATACCTTTAAGTATGTGATCCCGAAAGTGATCCTGACCATTATCTCCTCCACCATCGTGGCGTACGGCTTTGCCCGCTTCGAGATCCCGTGGAAGAAGTTCTGGTTCG
Source organism: Enterobacter sp. YSU (assembly GCF_016082135.1). Classification (NCBI taxonomy): domain Bacteria; kingdom Pseudomonadati; phylum Pseudomonadota; class Gammaproteobacteria; order Enterobacterales; family Enterobacteriaceae; genus Enterobacter; species Enterobacter sp. YSU. The sequence continues at coordinate 2,697,396 of NZ_CP059487.1, read as the reverse complement.
CCACGCTCATCACCACCATGCTGCTGCCCAGCACCGTGCTGCTGATCCCGCAGTACCTCATGTTCCGTGAAATGGGCATGCTCAACAGCTATATGCCGCTGTACCTGCCGCTGGCCTTCGCCACTCAGGGGTTCTTCGTCTTCATGCTGATCCAGTTCCTGCGCGGCGTCCCGCGTGACATGGAAGAGGCGGCGCAGATTGACGGCTGTAACTCCTTCCAGGTGCTGTGGTACGTGGTGGTACCGATCCTGAAACCGGCCATTATCTCCGTCGCCCTGTTCCAGTTCATGTGGTCCATGAACGACTTTATCGGGCCGCTGATTTACGTCTACAGCGTGGATAAATACCCCATCGCACTGGCGCTGAAAATGTCCATCGACGTCACCGAAGGCGCGCCGTGGAACGAAATTCTGGCAATGGCGAGCATCTCCATTCTGCCATCCATCATTGTCTTCTTCCTGGCACAGCGCTACTTCGTACAGGGCGTCACCAGCAGCGGAATTAAAGGTTAAGAGGGAAATACCATGGCTGAAGTTATTTTCAACAAGCTGGAAAAGGTCTACTCCAACGGCTTTAAAGCGGTACACGCTATCGATCTTAAAATTGCTGAAGGGGAATTCATGGTGATTGTCGGGCCGTCCGGCTGCGCCAAATCCACGACCCTGCGCATGCTGGCGGGGCTGGAAACCATCAGCGGCGGCGAGGTGCGCATCGGCGACAAGATCGTGAACAACCTCGCGCCGAAGGAGCGCGGTATTGCAATGGTGTTCCAGAACTACGCCCTCTATCCGCACATGACGGTGCGCGAGAATCTGGCCTTTGGTCTCAAGCTGAGCAAACTGCCGAAAGATCAGATTGAGTCTCAGGTGAATGATGCCGCCAAAATTCTTGAGCTGGAAGAGCTGCTCGACCGCCTGCCGCGCCAGCTTTCCGGCGGCCAGGCGCAGCGCGTGGCGGTAGGCCGTGCGATTGTGAAAAAGCCGGATGTGTTCCTGTTCGATGAGCCGCTTTCAAACCTCGACGCCAAACTGCGCGCTTCGATGCGTATCCGTATTTCTGACCTGCACAAGCAGCTGAAGAAGTCAGGAAAACCGGCGACCACCGTTTACGTGACCCACGACCAGACCGAAGCGATGACCATGGGCGACCGCATCTGCGTGATGAAGCTCGGCCATATCATGCAGGTGGATACGCCGGACAACCTCTACCACAAGCCGAAGAACATGTTCGTGGCGGGCTTTATCGGCGCGCCGGAGATGAATATACGTAAAAGCGTGCTGGTCGAAAAAGCGGGCCAGCTGCACATCGCCATTGGCGATGAAACCATGCCGCTGAACGCGGAGAAGCAGGAGAAAGTCGCGGCTTACGCGGATCAGGAGATCTTCTACGGCGTGCGCCCGGAATTTGTGTCGCTCTCTGATGAGCCCTTCCCGAATGGCGGCTGTAGCGGGGAGATGGTGCGCGTGGAGAACATGGGCCACGAATTCTTTGTGTACCTGAAGGTCGCGGACTACGAACTGACCGCCCGAATCCCGTCCGATGAAGCTAAGCCAATGATTGATAAAGGGCTTCATCGTAAGGTGTATTTCACGTTTGAGATGAACAAGTGTCATATTTTTGACGCAAAAACTGAACAGAACCTCTCTCTCTGATGGAGTGATAAAAATGAAAAAAGTGCTTTTAAGCGCAGCAATCTCCGCGACCCTGGGCCTTACCGCTTTGCCATCGATGGCGCAGAATGTGGATTTACGGATGTCCTGGTGGGGCGGCAATGGCCGTCACCAGGTCACTCTGAAAGCGCTGGAAGAGTTCCATAAGCAGAACCCGGACATCAACGTAAAAGCGGAATACACCGGCTGGGACGGTCACCTCTCCCGTCTGACCACCCAGATTGCGGGCGGCACCGAGCCGGACGTGATGCAGACCAACTGGAACTGGCTGCCGATCTTCTCCAAAACCGGTGACGGCTTCTACGATCTGAACAAGATGAAGGACGTGATCGACCTGTCGCAGTTCGATCCCAAAGAGCTGCAAACCACCACCGTGGACGGCAAGCTGAACGGCATTCCGATCTCGGTGACGGCGCGCGTGTTCTACTTCAATGACGAAACCTGGAAAAAAGCGGGTATTGCGTACCCGAAAACCTGGGACGAGCTGATGGCGGCCGGTAAAACCTTCGAGAGCAAGCTCGGCAAGCAATACTATCCGGTGATCCTGGAGCACCAGGATACGCTGGCGCTGCTGAATTCGTACATGATCCAGAAGTACAACATTCCTGCGGTGGATGAGAAAACCAAAAAGTTCAGCTACACAAAGGAACAGTGGGTGGAGTTTTTCCAGACCTACAAAAAGCTGATCGACAGCCACGTCATGCCGGACACCAAATACTATGCCTCGTTCGGTAAGAGCAACATGTATGAGATGAAGCCGTGGATCCAGGGTGAATGGGGCGGCACCTACATGTGGAACTCCACCATCAACAAATATTCCGACAACCTGAAGCCACCGGCGAAACTGGAGCTGGGCAGCTACCCAATGCTGCCGGGCGCCACCGACGCGGGTCTGTTCTTCAAACCGGCGCAGATGCTGTCGATTGGTAAGACAACCAAAAACCCGGAAGCGGCAGCGAAGCTGATTAACTTCCTGCTCAACAGCAAAGAAGGGGTTGATACGCTAGGTCTTGAGCGCGGCGTGCCGTTGAGCAAAGTGGCGGTGCAGTATCTGACCGAAGACGGCACCATTAAAGAGGACGATCCATCCGTGGCGGGCCTGCGCCTGGCGCAGTCGCTGCCGGCGAAACTCACCGTCTCGCCATACTTTGACGACCCACAGATTGTGGCGCAGTTCGGTACTTCTTTGCAGTATATCGACTACGGGCAGAAAACCGTGGAAGAGACGGCCGCTGACTTCCAGCGTCAGGCGGAGCGTATTTTGAGACGTGCGATGCGGTAAACACAAAGCCGGGTAGCGGCTACGCCTTACCGGGCCTACACGGTATCGTAGGCCCGGTAAGCGAAGCGCCACCGGGCAATGACATTACACGCCGATATTACGTAGTTTCTCCCCTCTCATCAGCTTGCGTTCAATATGCTCCAGGGTCACGCCTTTGGTTTCCGGAATCAGCCAGAAGGTCACGCCGATAAATGCCACGTTCAGCACCGTATAGAGCCAGAAGGTGCCTGCCGCGCCAATCGCATCCAGCAGCGTCAGGAAGGTCGCGCCAATGATCATGTTCGACACCCAGTTGGTGGTGGTGGAACAGGTGATACCAAAGTCACGGCATTTCAGCGGCTGAATTTCAGAGCACAGGATCCACACCACCGGCGCGGCGCTCATCGCGTAACCGGCGATGCACATCATGGTCATGCCGACGGAGAGCCAAGAGAGGCCGCTTGACGCCGTGCCGTTATCGAACTGCATCAGGCAGTAGCCGAGTATTAAGGTGCCGAGCGCCATCACGCTAAAGCCAATTTTCAGGGCCGGTTTACGTCCGGCCTTATCAACGGTGAACACCGCGATAAAGGTGGCGAACATAAAGGTCAGCCCTACCACCAGCGTGGCGATCATCTGCTGTTCGGTGGTGGTAAAACCGGCCATTTTAAAGATGCGTGGGGCGTAATACATGATGATGTTCATCCCCGTGAACTGCTGCATCGCCTGTAACAGCATGCCGAGGAACACCGCGCGGCGCACGTTGCGGTTTGCCTTAAACAGCGACCAGCCGCCCTGCTTCAGCTTCAGGCTCTCGCGGATTTCGTTCAGCTCTTCACGCGCTTTTTCAGACGTGTCGCGCAGCATGCGCAGCACCTCTTCCGCCTCCACGTGACGCCCTTTTTGCGCCAGCCAGCGCGGGCTGTTCGGCAGGAAAATGACTAACACAATCAGCAGCACCGCAGGCAGCGCCAACACGCCAAGCATTGCCCGCCAGTTGCCGCTGTAGCTGAAGTATGTATCCGACAGGAACGCCAGCACGATACCGAGCGTCACCATCAGCTGGTACATGCTGATCATCTTCCCGCGCACGTTTTCGCTCGCCATTTCGGAGAGGTAAAGCGGCGCGGTGTAGGACGCGATACCCACCGCCACGCCCAGCAGCACGCGGGAGAGCAGCAGCACCTCAACGTTGATGGCAAACGCCGAGCCAATGGAACCGGCAACAAACAGGATCGCCCCAACCATCAGGCTGTATTTGCGCCCGAGACGGAACGACAGCCAGCCATTAAACAGTGCGCCGATGGCCGCACCCAGCATCATGCTGCTCACCACCCACTCTTGCAGGCGGTTGCTTAACGTAAAGTGGTCGGTAATAAAGGGCAGTGCGCCAGCGATAACGCCGATATCCAGACCAAACAGTAAACCGGCTACGGCGGCCGCAACAGAAACAAACTGGTTCATGCGTCGGGTATCGCGCAGCGCAGCGGGCATAAGGGTAGAGTCATTTACAGATGTCATAGTTTCCTGCCTCAACAGCGAAATTCGTTAAGTGAAATTACGAGATACCGGAAGAAAGTGTCAGGCCGGAACTGGTGAAGATATGGATTATTTCGCTACGACATACCGATCTGTGATGGACATTACAATTTCAAATCAGGGTGGTTTAACCTTATTTTTTATTAATTAGTTAATATTTAAGCAATAAATGTGTGATACCTGTCATTCATTCCTTTTCAGTATGGATTTTTCATCTTTAAGGATATGGATAAAGCCAATTTTGGCGCAAAAAAAACCTCCACCCGAGGGCAGAGGTTCTTGATTCGGGCTGAATTATCGTGCCAGCCAGCCGCCGTCAACGGCAACGGTGTAGCCGTTAATGTAATCCGAAGCCGGGGACGCCAGGAACACAACCGGGCCCATCAGATCGCTCGGCAGACCCCAGCGGCCCGCTGGAATACGCTCCAGGATAGCTGCACTGCGCTCTTCATCCGCACGCAGCTGCTGGGTATTGTTGGTGGCCATGTAGCCCGGCGCAATCGCGTTGACGTTGATGTTGTGCTGCGCCCACTCGTTCGCCAGCAGACGGGTCACGCCCATCACGGCACTCTTCGATGCGGTGTAAGACGGCACGCGGATGCCGCCCTGGAAAGAGAGCATGGAGGCAATATTGATGATCTTGCCCCCTTTCCCCTGGGCGATGAAGTGCTTCGCAGCCGCCTGGGACATAAAGAACACGCTCTTGATGTTCAGGTTCATCACGTCGTCCCAGTCCGTTTCGCTGAAGTTAATCGCGTCTTCACGACGGATGAGGCCGGCGTTGTTGACCAGAATATCGATATGCCCAAACTCCGCCACCGCGCGATCCAGCAGCTCAGGGATCGCATCGATTTTGCGCAGGTCCGCGGTCAGGCTCAGGAAACGGCGGCCCAGTGCGGTAACGCGCTCGATGGTTTCCGTTGGCTCAACGATGTTAATCCCGACGATATCGCAGCCCGCTTCAGCCAGACCTAACGCCATACCCTGCCCCAGCCCGGTGTCACAACCGGAAACCACAGCCACTTTACCTTGCAGAGAAAATGCATCCAGAATCATGTTTATTCCTTAATCGTTCAGCGCCTGTCAGCAACAGGCAGATATATACTTAACTGCCTGCGACTAGCGCAGATCCTTAACAGCGACGTGGTCCATGTCATCGAAGACCTGGTTTTCACCGACCATACCCCAGATAAAGGTATAGGCTTTCGTTCCCACGCCAGAGTGGATGGACCAGCTCGGCGAAATGACCGCCTGCTCGTTGTGCATAACGATATGGCGCGTCTCCTGCGGCTGTCCCATCATGTGGAACACGCAGGCGTCTTCATCCATGTTGAAATAGAAGTAGACCTCCATGCGGCGCTCGTGGGTATGGCACGGCATGGTGTTCCACAGGTTGCCCGGCGCAAGCTCGGTCAGCCCCATGCTGAGCTGACAGGTTTCCAGCACATCCGGAACAAAGTATTTGTTGATGGTGCGACGGTTGCTGGTGAGGTTATCGCCAAGGGTCACAGGGGCAACATCCGCTGGCGTGACTTTTTTGGTGGGGTAAGTCGTATGAGCCGGGGCGCAGTTGTAGTAAAACTTCGCCGGTTTGCTGCCATCAATGCTGGCGAACACCACTTCTTTCGCGCCTTTGCCGACGTACAGCGCGTCGCGGTGACCAATTTCGTAGCACTGGCCATCAACGGTAATGGTGCCCGGCCCACCGATGTTAATCACGCCCAGTTCACGGCGTTCGAGGAAGTAGCTCACGCCCAGCTGTTTGCCCACTTCACCGCCCACGGAGACGGTTTTCGCCACCGGCATAATCCCGCCCACAATAATGCGGTCAATATGGCTGTAGACCATGGTGTACTTGTCGGCTTCGAACACTTGCTCAACTAAAAACTCACTGCGCAGCCCCTGAGTATCCAGCGTTTTAGCGTGCGCACTGTGGATGCTTTGTCTGACGTCCACGTAAACCTCCAGAATTGATCGTGCCCGAAGGCAAAGATAATTAACGAAACAACGTTCCGTTTTCGTGATGAACACATATTATCCCCTGACCACGGGGTTTTCAATTGCATTTAAAACAACGTTTCATTTTTTCTGCTTGTTTATGCCAGAAATGGTGTTTCGATCACGATAAATCTTTAAGACCCTCAATCTGGTTAATGAAACTGAGAAAGTGCGCTGTCAGTCACACATAATGAAACAACGTTTTGATAATTTATCACCTAGTTTTCAACCTACATTACGCGTTCAAAGGAGTGCATTATGGCTAAAGGTATGCGGGTCAAGCTGAACTATGAGGTCAGCCGCGATCCGGATACAGGCGTGGAAGTCACCCGCCTGACCCCACCGGAAGTAACCTGTCATCGCAACTACTTTTACCAGAAGTGCTTCTTTAACGATGGCAGCCACCTGCTGTTCGCCGGGGAGTTCGACGGTCACTGGAACTATTACCTGTTGGATCTGAAAAACGCCGAAGCGGTACAGTTGACCGAAGGCGCGGGCGATAACACCTTTGGCGGGTTCCTCTCTCCGGACGATAAATCCCTCTACTATGTGAAGAACGATCGCACCCTGCTGGAGGTGGATTTACAGACGCTGGCAGAGCGCGAAGTGTACCGCGTCCCGGAAGAGTGGGTCGGCTACGGCACCTGGGTCGCGAACAGCGACTGCACCAAACTGGTGGGTATTGAGATTGCCAGACGTGACTGGACGCCACTCAACGACTGGAAAATTTTCCACGACTTCTTCCACAAAGGGCCGCACTGCCGCCTGCTGCGCGTTGATCTGAAAACGGGTGAAAGCACCACCATTCATGACGAGAAGATCTGGCTGGGACATCCGATATATCGCCCGTTCGATGACAATACCGTGGCCTTCTGTCATGAAGGGCCGCACGACCTGGTCGACGCCCGCATGTGGCTGGTGAACGAAGATGGCAGCAACGTGCGGAAAGTGAAAACGCACGCGGAAGGTGAAAGCTGTACACATGAATTTTGGGTGCCGGACGGGTCCGCGCTGATCTACGTTTCTTACCTGAAAGGTCAGCAAGGGCGCACCATCTCCCGCTTCAACCCGGACACCGGCGTGAATGAAGCGGTAATGAATATGCCCGCCTGTTCGCACCTGATGAGCAACGTCGACGGCACCCTGTTGGTTGGCGACGGCTCCGGTACGCCTGTCGATGTGAAAGACACCGGCGGCTACACCATTGATAACGATCCTTATCTGTATGCCTTTGACGTGGCGAAAAAAGCCTGTTACCGCATCGCCCGTCATGACACCTCATGGGCTACGGTGGCGAACAGCCGCCAGGTAACCCACCCGCATCCGTCCTTCACGCCGGACGAAAAAGCGGTGCTGTACAGTTCCGATAAAGACGGCAAACCGGCCCTCTATATCGCGAAACTCCCCGAGCAACCTGAAATGTTGCATGCCTGACTTGAGTTAGTGTTTCTGTAACTGGCCTTGCCCTCCGATTCGGAGGGCTTTTTTTTGGGTGATTGCGCGGCGCTTTTTGCCGGGTGGCGCTTCGCTTACCCGGCCTACGAAACGACGGATTGGAAGGAAGGTGTAGGTCGGATAAGAAGGTGTAGGCCGGGTAAGCGAAGCGCCACCCGGCAGTTTTAGCGAAGAAGATAAATTATCAGAAGGAGTACGCCACGCCTAAACGGAAACGGGTCTGGCGTTCGTCCGTGTCTTTAACCCCCACGTTACCCACCTCCACATACGGCGCCCAGTTTTTATCCCATTTGTAGGCCAGCTTGGCGTTATATTCGTTGGAATAATCTTTATTGTTATTTCGGGCCACGCCTTCAGAACTTTTCGCGTAAACATAGTTCAGCTCGGTACGCCAGTCACCTAATACCCAACCGACCCACGCATCGCCACGGTTAACTTTATCGTCGTCCTTATTTGAGCTTGACGGGTAGCGGGTATATTCGTAACGGTAACGCGCAGCCACGTAGAAGCCATTATCGAAGCTATATTGCACATGCAGATTCGGTTTATAAATGGTGCGACTGTCTGTGCTTTCAATCGTAAACGCAGGGGTCAGGGCGATATTGTCTGTCGCTTTCCAGCGCCAGCTAATCTGATCTTCGTGACCGTTCCCCACTACATCCGCGAATGGCTGATCTGCCTTGTCCCCGCCTGATTTCCACTTCGCCTCGACTGAAAAACCGAAGCCATTATCAAAGCGGTGCGAGACGGCAACACGGTCGGCATTCGAGCCGCTGTCAATATATTCGTGACGCAGATCGACGGTAACGGCGCTAGCCGCAAAAGAGGCACTAATAAGGGAAGCAAGGAGCAGAGATTTCTTAAACATGAAAAAACCCTCAATTAAAATAACGTTTCGTTTTTATGAAACTTGAGTTTATTTTTTATGCACCGTTATTTTAGTGACAAGGATCGAAATTATTTGTTTCATTTTTTTTGGCAAAGATTGACGTGAACCCCATCAACAAAAAAAGGGTATTAACCGTAAATTTCAGGCGTGAGATCACATTAAGCACTTCACAAAGCAAATAATTAACCGCGCAATAATTATTGCGGGCTTCAGAAAGAACGCATAAGTGTTAAAAAAGGATTCTGCGGACACAAAAAAACCTCCCGTGGGAGGTTTTCTGTGCGCAGAGGGAGAAATTACCGTTCGATAGCCAGGGCCACCCCCTGCCCCCCGCCAATACAGAGCGTTGCGATCCCTTTTCGGGCGTTACGCTTTTTCATTTCGTGGACCAGCGACACCAGAATGCGGCAGCCGGAGGCGCCAATGGGATGGCCCAGCGCGATGGCTCCGCCGTTGACGTTGACCCGCAGCGGATCCCATTCCAGCATTTTCCCGACCGAGATCGCCTGTGCAGCAAAAGCTTCGTTGACCTCAATCAGATCCACATCGTTCAGCTCCCAGCCCGCCCGCTCCAGGCAGCGGCGCGTGGCATAGACCGGGGCGATCCCCATTAACGCGGGATCAACGCCCACGCTGGCAAACGCTTTGATCCGCGCCAGCACCGGCAGCGCCAGCTCCTGGGCTTTGCTTTCACTCATCATCATCACCGCCGCCGCACCGTCGTTAATGGATGAGGCGTTGCCTGCCGTTACGGAACCGAGCGTTTCAAAGGCCGGATCGAGTTTTGCCAGCCCTTCTGCGCTGGCATCGGTGCGCGGCTGCTCGTCGGTATCGACGATGAGCGCTTCACCGTTCTGGCGCTGGGTACTGACCGGGACAATTTCATCGCGAAAACGCCCGGAGTCGATCGCTGCACGCGCTTTTTGCTGTGAGCTGAGGGCATATGCATCCTGAAGCTCGCGGCTGATACCGTATTCCCGCGCCAGGTTTTCCGCCGTTACGCCCATATGGTAGTCGTTGAAGGCGTCCCACAGCCCGTCGTGAACCAGGCTGTCAAGCAGCTGACTGTTCCCGAGCTGCGCGCCGGTCCGGCTGTCGGTCAGGACATGCGGGGCGCGGCTCATATTCTCCTGCCCGCCGGCAATGACCACATCCGCTTCACCACACTGGATGGCCTGCGTTGCAAGATGGAGCGCTTTCAAACCTGAACCACAGACATCGTTGATGGTAATTGCCGAAACGGTATTAGGCAGGCCGCCCTTCAGCGCCGCCTGGCGCGCAGGGTTTTGTCCCGCGCCAGCGGTCAGCACCTGGCCCAGGATCACCTCATCAATTTCATATGCGGCAATCCCGCTGCGTTCCACCAGCGCTCTTACCACCACGCTGCCAAGATCAACCGCAGAGTGACGCGCAAGCGCTCCCTGAAAACAGCCGATAGCCGTACGTAACGCACCCACTATAACGACATCTTTCATCACGACCTCTGTGCAAAATGACATGACGATAGTAGAGGATTGTTATCAACAATTGACGCAAATGTTTAAAATTAGTGAGTTTAGTCACAGGATTATCGTGCGTCCTGCAAGTACTGGCGCAGCCAGCTTCCGGCGACGCCGGGCGGGGTTCGTTTGTTCCATACCAGATCGATGGCAATCGACCTCGGCCAGCCCGGCACGTTCAGCTGCACCAGCGATTTCGACGCGGCAAATTCGTCGACCAGCGCGCAGGGTAACGCGCACCAGCCAAAGCCCTGTACCGCCATGCTCAGCAGTAACAGGTAATTCGGCGCAGACCAGACCGGCCCGCGCGAAAGGGGCGCTTCCCGTTCAAGATAGGTGCTCAGCCGCAGCTCGCGCCAGCCATGCAGCTCGTCCGCCTGCGTCTCATGTTGCCCTGCCAGAGGATGTCCGGCAGAAACGTAGATGGCCATCCGCGTCTGCATAGGCAGACGGGTCGCGCCAATATCGGTCGGGTAGCTGTCGCGCGCTTCCGTCAGGCCAATTTGCGCCCGCTCCTTTTGCAGCAGATCGATCACGTCCTCCTCTTCTCCAATCAGGCACTCAAATTCCGTGTGCGGAAAACGCTGGTCGAACTGGCTCATCATCTGTTCCAGCACGGCCGGGTTAAGCGTATCGGAGAGAACAAAGGTAAAACGCGCCTCCGTTTGCGCGGTTAAAGATACGGCCAGCTCATCCAGGCGCGCGCTGGCGGCGAGTATCGACTGGACATAGCCCAGCACCTGTTCACCCTGGGCGGTTAATACCGGGTGACGCGCCGAGCGATCGAACAGCTCAAAGCCAAGGTCAGCTTCAAGGTTGGCAATGGAGGTGCTGATGGTGGACTGGCTTTTACGCAGCCGCCGTGCCGCAGCAGAAAACGAACCTGCGGCGACAGTTTCAACAAACGCGGTCAGTGCTTCGGGAGAGTAACGCATGATGTATCTACTTTATCGATGGATACCATCTTTTATATATCACCTTAAACGATAAGAATAGGCGGCATCAACGCCCATACTGGCGTCTATATGAGGTAAATATGCAACATCAGGATGCACTCCAACGTAAATTGCCGGAGCGGATCTTCCATGCCGTCTGTTTTGAAGGCATTGCTACGGCGATCCTCGCCCCGACGGCCGCGTGGCTAATGCAGCGCTCGGTGGTTGAAATGGGGGGTCTCACCATTATTCTGGCGACCACGGCAATGCTCTGGAACATTATCTATAACTTTGGCTTCGACCGTTTCTGGCCCGTCCAGCGGGTGAAGCGCACGGCGAAAGTGCGCGCCCTGCATGCCCTGGGTTTTGAATGCGGCTTTATTGTGATTGGCGTAACCATCGTTGCCGCCGTGCTGGGCGTGACGCTGCTCCAGGCTTTTACCCTGGAAATTGGTTTCTTTCTGTTCTTCCTGCCGTACACCATGCTCTACAACTGGGCGTACGACACTCTGCGGGAGAAAATCATCAAGCGCCGCCAGCAACGACGCGCCCTGGCAAGCGAATAACCTTCCGGCCGGAGACCTGCTCCGGCCCACCCCCTGCGAAGCAACGGCGACCTCAACGCATAATTATGGTAAATTGCACTCCTTTTTGTTCGTTTTATAGTTGATACGTTGCTCTAATGTCGAAAATTTGGTCAAAAGAAGAGACTCTCTGGAGTTTCGCCCTCTACGGCACTGCCGTGGGCGCAGGAACCCTGTTCTTGCCCATTCAGCTCGGCTCTGCTGGCGCGATTGTCCTGCTGATCACCGCCCTTGTGGCGTATCCCTTAACCTACTGGCCGCATAAAGCGCTGGCGCAATTTATTCTGTCGTCGAAGACGAAAGGCAACGAAGGGATCACCGGTGCCGTTTCGCATTACTACGGCAAAAAGATCGGCAACCTGATCACCACGCTCTATTTTGTGGCCTTCTTTGTGGTAGTTCTGATTTACGCGGTGGCGATAACCAACTCACTCACTGAACAGCTGGCGAAACGGATGACGGTGGATACCGGCATGCGGATGCTGGTGAGCTTTGGCGTGGTGCTGATTTTGAATCTGATCTTCCTGATGGGCCGGCACATCACCATTAAGGTGATGGGTTTCCTTGTCTTTCCGCTGATCGCCTATTTCCTGTTTGTCTCGCTGTATCTGACGGGCAGCTGGCAGCCGTCGCTGCTGACCAGCCAGATGGCCTTCGACCAGCATACGCTGCACCAGGTGTGGATTTCGATCCCGGTGATGGTTTTCGCTTTTAGCCATACTCCGATCATCTCGACCTTCGCCGTAGACCGTAGCGAGAAATACGGTGAAGAGGCGATGGGTAAATGCAAAAAAATCATGAAAGTGGCGTACCTGATCATCTGCCTCAGCGTGCTGTTCTTTGTGTTCAGTTGCCTGCTTTCGATTCCACCGTCGTATATCGTGGCGGCAAAAGAGGAAGGGGTGACGATCCTGTCCGCGCTGTCGATGATGCCATCGTCCCCGGCATGGCTGGGCATTTCCGGCATTATCGTGGCGATTATTGCGATGTCGAAATCGTTCCTCGGCACCTATTTTGGCGTGATTGAAGGGGCAACGGAAATTGTGAAATCGTCGCTGAATCAGGTGGGTGTGAAGAAAAGCCGCGCCTTTAACCGCGCGATTTCGATTCTCGGCGTGTCGCTGATTACCTTTGCGGTCTGCTGCATCAACCCGAATGCCATCTCGATGATTTATGCCATCAGCGGTCCGCTTATCGCCATGATCCTGTTCATCATGCCGACGCTGTCGACGTACCTGATCCCGTCATTAAAACCGTACCGCTCCATCGGTAACCTGCTGACGCTGATTGTGGGTGTGCTGTGTGTGTCGGTGATGTTTGTGGGTTGAGTGTGTCGTTTTTCCGTTCACCTTACGATTGGTTGTTAATCTTACCCCTGAACCTGTGAACGGGATAAGGGGGCCACCGCGGCCCCCTTATCAATCCCCGCGGCCCCGCGGAAAATCGGTGCTTCGCACTGCGCTCACCTCCCGACCGTCTGCCTGCGGTCGGCTCAACTCGACATCCTGTCTCGATTCGCCTCTGGTCGCCATCCATGGCGCCCAGCCCTTGTCATCCGGTCTCCGGCTCGCCGATTTTAGCGGGGACTCAACACCCGTGCCCCATTCAGGCAATGAAGAAGCTGGAGCAGGGATGAGTCCGGCTGAAAATCGCCGAATCGTTTCCTGGAGGCCGGGGCGACGCGCATGGATGCGCGTCGAGGGCGGCTTTACACGGACGTTACCTCCGCCCGTCCCCGATAAGCCGTAAGGAATAAGATGAAGGCACCGCGAAGCGGCGATTTTCCTGCCGGGAGCCGGGATTGTTAAGGGGGCGGCGATAGCCCCCTTAACACGTTCACCGCAGCGGGCGTTTCAGATAGCAAAGATGCTGTAGTGAACGGAACAATCCTACGGTCCTGGCAAAGAAGGCTTTATCAGAAAGTCACGCCCGAATATCGTCATACTCCCGCGTATTATCAAACTCATGCTTCGCAAATGGACACAGCGGGATAATTTTACGATTCTCACCGCGCATCTTCTCTACCACCTTCGCCACCAGCTGTTTACCCACACCCTGCCCTTTCAGGCTCGGATCCACATCGGTGTGCTCAATGATGCTCAGATGCTCGCCGGTCGGGACAAAGACGATCTCCGCTACCTGATTGCCTTCGGCGTCGTTGACGTAAAACTTGTTATGGCCTTCAAGAATTTCCATGGTTCCTCACTTATTTTTGGCGGTACTTCAGCGCGCCGCTCGGGCAGGTATCAATTACGCGCATAGCCGTTTCTGCATCTACTTCATCCGGCGCGATCCACGGTTTACGCTTCAGATCGAACAGCTTCGCGCTGCCGCGCACGCAGTTGCCCGAGTGTTTGCAGATCCCGGTGTTGAAGTAGACATCGATTTTCTCACCGGTATAGGCCCGGTACCCCGCATCCAGTAGCTCCTGATCCATGACATTGCCTCTGTAATTATTGTGGTGACAAAAGAAGCATACCCTCACCCGATCCACCTGACCACGTCAAAAACGAGGTTTAGCCACACTCTTTTCAGCGCATGACTTCGTCACGTTCATAGGATTATTCCGAATACAAGAACACCCGTTGCGAAGATATATTTTTGCGCTGTGTCAATTCTTGTAATAATTCCCGCCACGTTCACATTAGGATTATTAGCTAAGCGCAATCTTAACCTCCGGTTTTATTTTCATCTAACTGATGGATTTCCCATTCGTTTTTAAAACTCGTAACGAAGCGGTATTTCTTCATTCCCTGCAAAATTACCGTAAAACAACCCAAACAAGAAATTTGACTCTTCTCACATAACGACTAATGTTAATTTCTGAACGACAACTGATACGAATTACTTATCGTATCTCCTGACATAAACGCAACATGAGGGTTGATATATGGCAGAGCAACATCGTGGTGGTTCCGGTAATTTCGCTGAAGACCGTGAAAAGGCATCAGAAGCTGGACGTAAAGGCGGCCAGCACAGCGGCGGTAATTTCAAAAACGATCCGCAACGCGCATCTGAAGCGGGTAAGAAAGGGGGACAGAGCAGTCACGGCGGAGGCCGTAAATCTGATAACTCCTGATCTTATTTAAAGCTCTTATAAATATACCGAGAGCATACTGCGGGCCCGTCGGCTCGCAGTACCTTCCCTTTATTTCACTGGAGCGAAAATATGAATATGAAAACTGTTGAAGATGTATTTATTCACCTGTTATCCGACACCTACAGCGCTGAGAAGCAGCTGACCCGCGCGCTAAGCAAATTAGCTCGCGCCGCATCCAGCGAGAAGCTGAGTGCCGCGTTCACGGCTCACCTCGAAGAGACGCAGGGACAGATCGAACGTATCGATCAGATTATTGAGCAGGAATCCGGCCTCAAACTGAAGCGCATGAAATGCGTTGCGATGGAAGGCTTAATTGAAGAAGCCAACGAAGTTATTGAGAGCACTGAGAAAAATGAAGTACGTGACGCTGCATTAATTGCTGCCGCACAGAAAGTTGAACACTACGAAATTGCTAGCTACGGCACCCTGGCCACCCTGGCTGAACAATTAGGCTATAAAAAAGCCGTTAAACTTCTTGCCGAAACGCTGGAAGAAGAAAAAGAAACCGATCTTAAATTAACCGATCTGGCTGTCGGTAATATTAATCAAAAAGCCCAGAAAGGATAATTAATATCTGATGAGCATCAGCACCAAAAATTAACCAGAAAATAAATCACAGGAGTTAATTATGAATCATGTAGAACACTACCATGATTGGCTACGCGATGCCCATGCGATGGAAAAGCAAGCCGAATCCATGCTGGAATCAATGGCCAGCCGTATTGATAATTATCCCGACTTACGTGCACGAATTGAACAACACGTTAATGAAACTAAACACCAAATTACCGTGCTGGAAGAAATTCTCGACCGCAATGATATTTCCCGTTCGGTCATAAAAGATTCCATGAGCAAAATGGCGGCGCTCGGCCAGTCCATTGGCGGCATGTTCCCTTCCGACGAAATTGTTAAAGGCTCCATCAGCGGCTACGTTTTTGAGCAGTTTGAAATTGCCTGCTACACCTCTCTGCTGGCTGCGGCCAAACAAGCAGGCGATACCGCCTCCATTCCAGCCCTTGAATCCATTCTGGAAGAAGAGCGCCAGATGGCAGACTGGCTGCTCCAGCATATTCCACAGACGACGGAACAGTTCCTGCTGCGCTCCGACGCGGACGGCGTTGAAGCGAAAAAATAACGAAATAGGGAGAATGTATGTTTCGACACGTAAAACAGCTGCAATACACGGTACGCGTAGCCGAACCGAATCCGGGCCTGGCCAATCTTCTGCTTGAGCAGTTTGGCGGGCCACAGGGCGAACTTGCCGCGGCATGTCGTTACTTTACGCAAGGATTAAGCGACGACGATCCCGGTCGTAAAGATATGCTGATGGATATCGCGACCGAGGAGTTAAGTCACCTGGAAATTATCGGCACCCTGGTGGGTATGCTCAATAAGGGTGCGAAAGGCGAACTGGCGGAAGGCGTTGAAAATGAAGCGGAACTGTACCGCTCCATGACCGAGAACGGCAACGACAGTCATATCACCTCCCTGCTCTACGGCGGCGGTACTCCGCTTACTAACTCCGCAGGCGTACCGTGGACGGCGGCGTACGTGGATACCATTGGCGAACCGACCGCGGATCTGCGCTCTAACATAGCGGCCGAGGCGCGCGCCAAAATTATCTACGAACGGCTTATTAACGTAACGGACGATCCGGGTGTTAAAGATGCGCTGGCGTTTTTAATGACGCGTGAGGCAGCACACCAGCTCTCGTTTGAGAAGGCGCTCCAGTCGATCCGTAACAATTTCCCACCAGGTAAATTGCCGCCAATCGAAGAGTACACCAACAAGTACTACAATATGTCTGAGGGGGGAGAAGTTCGCGGCAGCTGGAACAGCGATAAGCACTTCGACTACGTGGAATCTCCTCAGCCAGCGGTCGATGGCGGTGGCGGCGGCGCAAGCGTAACGCTCACTACAGAGCAGGAAACGCTGGTCAAAGCGATGTGCGCACGCACGAAATCCGACCCCAATGCCGATCCGCTTACCGGTGCCGAGCTTGGCGCAGGTAAGAAAAAACCGTAACCGGTTTTGCCAGGCAGCCTGAGGCTGTCTGGCAATGCCTTGTGCGTTATCAGTTCCAGAGGTACGGAGCATGTTCGAGCTTGATGCGTTTCATCTGGCCAGGATACAGTTCGCCTTTACCGTCTCTTTTCATATTCTCTTCCCGGCGATCACCATCGGGCTTGCGAGCTATCTGGTGGTTCTCGAAGGCATGTGGCTTCGCACCAAAAATGATGTCTGGCGCTCGCTATACCATTTCTGGCTGAAAATTTTCGCCGTCAACTTTGGTATGGGCGTGGTTTCCGGGCTGGTCATGGCTTACCAGTTTGGGACTAACTGGAGCGGCTTTTCCCAGTTCGCAGGCAGCATAACCGGCCCTCTGCTCACCTATGAAGTACTAACCGCCTTCTTCCTGGAAGCTGGTTTCTTAGGCGTAATGCTGTTCGGCTGGAATAAGGTCGGCCCCGGCCTGCACTTCTTTGCCACCTGCATGGTGGCGCTGGGCACGCTGATGTCCACCTTCTGGATCCTCGCCTCCAACAGCTGGATGCACACCCCGCAGGGCTTCAGTATTCAGAACGGTCAGGTCATTCCCGAAGACTGGCTGGCCATTATCTTTAACCCCTCATTCCCTTACCGCCTGATCCATATGTCCATCGCCGCCTTCCTGTGCAGCGCCTTGTTTGTGGGCGCATCCGGGGCATGGCATCTGCTGCGGGGTAACGATACGCCCGCTATTCGCACAATGTTCTCCATGGCCATGTGGATGGCGCTGCTGGTCGCGCCCATTCAGGCCGTGGTTGGGGATATGCACGGCCTGAATACGCTTGAGCACCAGCCTGCCAAAATCGCCGCGATTGAAGGCCACTGGGAAAACCCGCCCGGCGAGGCCACCCCGCTGCTGCTGTTTGGCGTACCGGATATGGAAGAGGAGCGCACCAAATACGGGCTTGAAATTCCCGCGCTCGGCAGCCTGATCCTGACGCACAGCCTGGATAAACAGGTCCCGGCGCTGAAGGATTTCCCGAAAGAGGACCGCCCTAACTCGCTCATCGTCTTCTGGTCCTTCCGCATTATGGTCGGCATGGGGCTGCTGATGATTACCCTTGGCGTGCTGAGCGTCTGGCTGCGCTATCGCCGTCGACTCTATCACTCGCGGCCATTCCACTGGTTTGCCCTCTGTATGGGGCCTGCCGGATTGCTCGCGCTGCTCGCCGGGTGGGTCACCACCGAAGTGGGCCGCCAGCCGTGGGTCGTTTACGGCTATCTGCGCACGATAGATGCGGTGTCTCTGCACAGCACGTTGCAGATGAGCATCAGCCTGCTGGCCTTTATCGTGGTCTACTGTTCGGTGTTTGGCGTGGGTTATGTGTATCTCGCCCGGTTGATTAAGAAAGGTCCGCAGCCTGTGGGCACGCTAACGTCTAATACGTCGGGCACCCCTGCCCGTCCGCTGTCCGCCGCCGAGTCCGTTCCGGAAGAGGAGAAGATCTGATGGGCGTCGATATCCCGGTCATCTGGTTTGCCATTATTGTCTTCGCCACGCTGATGTACATCATCATGGACGGTTTCGATCTCGGTATCGGCATGCTGTTCAGCTTTGTGGGCGATGCCAAAGAGCGCGACGTGATGGTGAACAGCGTCGCCCCGGTCTGGGACGGAAATGAAACCTGGCTGGTTCTCGGCGGTGCAGGGTTGTTCGGCGCGTTTCCGCTGGCCTACGCAGTGATTATCGATGCCCTGACCATCCCGCTGACGGCCATGCTGATCGGGCTTATTTTCCGCGGGGTGGCGTTTGAGTTTCGCTTTAAGGCGACCCCTTCACACCGCAAATTCTGGGACTACTCCTTTGCCGGCGGTTCCCTGCTGGCAACCTTCAGCCAGGGGATCGTGGTTGGCGCGATGATCAACGGCTTTGACGTGGAAGGGCGTCGCTTTGTGGGCTCCTCGCTGGACTGGTTCACCCCGTTTAATCTGTTCTGCGGGCTGGGCTTAATTGTCGCCTATACCCTGCTGGCTACCACGTGGCTGATCATGAAAAGCGAAGGCGCGCTGCAAAACCGGATGCGCGAGCTGACCCGCCACGTGCTGCTGGCGCTGATTACCGTTATTGCGGTGGTAAGTATCTGGACCCCGCTCGGCTGGCAGTTTGTCGCCGAGCGCTGGTTTACTCTGCCTAACTTCTTCTGGTTCCTGCCAGTTCCGGTTCTGGTCGCGGTATTCAGCCTGTGGATCTGGCGGCTGACGCGCAATCCTGACAGCCATGCCCGTCCGTTCCTGTTAACGCTGGGCCTGATCTTCCTCGGCTTTAGCGGCCTGGGCATCAGCCTGTGGCCACACATTATTCCGCCGCACATCACCCTGTGGGAAGCCGCCGCGCCGCCTGCCAGCCAGCTGTTTATGCTGATTGGTACGCTGTTAATCATCCCGGTGATCCTGGTTTATACCGCCTGGAGCTATTACGTCTTCCGGGGCAAAGTGTCTGATACCGAAGGTTATCATTAAGGATTGCTATGGCAGGCTGGCATACACGCGCCATTATTTACCAGATTGATACCGCCCTGTTTTACGATCTTAACGGCGATGGCTGTGGCGACATCGCCGGAATCACCGCGAAGCTGCGCTACATCCGTCGGATGGGCGCGACGGTTATCTGGATCACCCCGTTTTACCTCACGCCTTTTCTCGATGAAGGCTATGACGTGAGCGACCATTTGCAGGTCGATCCCCGCTTCGGCAAGCTCAACGATATCATCGCCTTTATTGAACAGGCGCGGGAGCTGGGGATGCAGGTCATTATTGAGCTGCTGATCCAGCATACCTCGGATGCGCATCCCTGGTTTCAACAGGCCCGCCGCAACCCCCAGTCACCCTACCGTGACTATTACCTGTGGTCCGACACGGACGACGACGATACGCCGCCGATGTTTCCCGGCGTGGAGAAGAGCATCTGGACATGGGACGACGAGGCGGGGCAATACTACCGGCATATGTTTTATCACCACGAGCCGGATCTCAATCTGGCCTCCCCTGCGGTGCTGAAGGAGGTTGAGAACATCATCATCTTCTGGCTAAAGCTCGGGGTGTCGGGCTTTCGCCTGGATGCGGCATCGCACCTGACAAAACAGGCCGGACGTGGGGATGAAAAACGCGGCCTGTGGATCCTTGAACATCTGCGCCGTCTTATCGAGCAGCGTAACCCGGACGCGATCCTGCTCGGCGAAGTCGACGTGGAGGTCGAGGCCTACAAAGATTATTTTGGTCAGAACGACCGGCTCAACCTGGTGCTGAATTTCTGGCTCAATAAGTACTTTTACGTCAGCCTGGCAGAGAAGAGCGCACGACCGCTGCGCAACGCGGTGAAGAAGATGATTGTGCCGCCGGACTCCTGCTGCTTCGCCAACTGGCTGCGCAATCATGATGAGCTGGATCTGGAAGGGATAGGTAAAAAAGCGAAGCAAACCGTCATCGATACCTTTGCCCCTGACGAAGAGATGAGTGTGTATCAGCGAGGTATCCGCCGCCGTCTGGCGCCGATGCTTAATGGCGATCGAAAGCGGCTGGCCTTTTGCCACGCGGTCTTGTTTTCGCTGCCGGGCGTACCGGTCATGCGCTACGGGGATGAGATTGGCATGGGGGATGATTTGGATCTGGAGGAGCGTTACGCCGTACGCACCCCGATGCAGTGGGCCGGATCGCAAGGCGGCGGTTTCTCAGACGCCGACCCGGAAACCTTTATCGCCCCGATGATTGACCATGGCCCGTACCGCTATCAAAAAATCAACGTGGCGGATTCGCTGTTGCACCGCAACTCACTCCTGCACTGCATTATCGATATCGCCAATACGCGCTCGGAGTTCCCTGAGATCGGCGTCGCGCCGTTTCGTCTTATTAATATCGACAGCGATGCGGTACTGGGGATCTATTACGAAACCGACACGCGCAGCATTCTGACCTTCGTTAACTTCAGCGATAAGCCCGTTAATTTTACCGCCAGAGGGATCCGGCATGCGACCTGGACCGCCTGCCTGGCGGACAAACGCTACAGCGACGCGCTGGTGTGCGGCAAAACCGTCGCGCTTAACCTCAGCGGCTATGGCTACCGCTGGTTCTGGACCGATCGTACCGCACTGCGCTGATTATCGTCTCCGCGAGAGCAGCAGACGGGCCACAATCGCGCCCGTGACGGCAAGGGAGCCGAGCAGCACTTTCCCCGGCATGCCGGAGGTGACGCTGATGGCGCGCTCTTTTGCTTCGTCGGTGAAGTGCCCGTGGATTTTATGCAGGTCGTTGACCGGCTGATCCAGATAGTCCTGACGGTCATCCGCATTTAAGGTATCGGTCATCTGCCCTTCCCAGGCCTTTTTAACCATCAGCCGATCCAGAAAGCCGGGGAAAAGAAATTGCCCGACAATCGACTGGACGGTGCTGCTGCCCACCCACAGTTCCCGCACCGGTTTCTGCGCCACCTTAAAAATAGCGCTGGCCGCCACTTCCGGCTGAAACACGGGAGGAACCGGGCGCATCGCCCAGGCAAATTTATTCCTCGCCCACTCAAACTGCGGCGTATTGAGGCCCGGCATCTGTACCATTGCGATCTGCACCCGACTGTTTTCATGCATCAGTTCGGTGCGCACAGCATCGGTAAATCCGCGGATTGCGGCTTTCGCCCCGCAGTAGGCTGACTGCAAGGGAATGGAACGGTAGGCCAGCGCGGAGCCAACCTGAATAATCGTTCCGCGATCGCGTGGGGTCATTAACTCCAGCGCGGCGCGGGTGCCGTTAACATAGCCCAGATAGGTCACCTCGGTGACGCGGCGAAACTCCTCCGGGGACATGGTGCGAAACGGCGCCAGCATCCCGCCCATAGCGTTATTCACCCAGACATCGATGGCCCCAAGCCGGTATTCAATCTCGTTAGCAGCATCGGTCACCGCCTTGCTGTCCGCCACGTCGGCCTGAACGGCACGGGCGTTGATCCCAAAACGGCGCAACTCCTCTTCTGTGGAGCGCAGGCTCTGCTCGTCGCGGGCAATGATACCCACATCGTAGCCCGCTTTGGCAAAGTGCAGCGCCGTGGCTTTCCCCACGCCCGCCGTACCGCCGGTAATAACGATCACAGCCATAGCCTTTCCCCTTGTTTCAGACGTTATCCCAGCCGGAGAGTATTTCGATCAGTTCAGAAAGGGAATAACGCACCGCTTTATCCACCACATCCTGACATTCACCGGAAAACAGCACGGTGCGGGTTTCCGTCTTTCCGCGAATATTCCAGCCGAAGCAGACCGTACCGGCTGCGGTGCCATCGTCGCCGCCTTCCGGTCCCGCATAGCCGCTGATGGCAAGGCCGATATCCGCCTCGGCAATTTCGCGAATTTTAGCGGCCATCTCGGTCACCGTTTGTTCACTGACGGCGGTGAAGCGCTCAATGGTTTCGTGCCGCACGCCGAGGATCCTCTCCTTCGCCGCATCGCTGAACACCACCATGCCAACGTCATAAAATTCCGCCGTGTTCTCTTCGGCACAAAGCGCAACAGCGAGATTGCCGCCGGTACAGGACTCTGCGGTGGTTAACCGCAAACCTCTGTCCGTAAGCTGAGTGGCGAGCTTTTTCGTCAGCTCGCTGATGGTGCTGTTGCTGTCGTGAATAAGGTTGCTCATCGCATTGCCCCTTAATTTTCGTCAGGAATAATAGAAATATGACCATTACGCTCAAGAATAGCGTATTTAATCTCCTTCAATTCTGTAATACCGTGATTCTGGCGGGCTGATACCAATATATCATCACAGGACACATCGACCTTTTTCAGTTTATCGGCAAGGGGAACACCGTTCTCCACCAATATCACCGGCGTGCCATCAAGAATATTCTCGACAGTGGAAAAATATTTTTTCAGCAGGCCAAAAATAATATCCACAACCACCAGCGTCGTTATTGTAATCATCGCGCCGGTGACGGAGAAATCTTCGCCAAGCAGCGCCTGTTGTGTCGCCTCACTGATAATTAAGAGCAAAATAAGGTCAAAACTGGTCATTTGTAGCAGGGCGCGTCGCCCGGCAACTTTAAACACAATGACCAGAAACAGGTAAATTGCCAGGGCACGAAAAACCATGTCCATATTCGACTCCTAGGGGTAAATAAACTGCCAGAAATGGATATCTGGCTCGTTGTTTACGCGGATGCTGTTTGTCCACTTCCCTGCTTTTGACGGCGTGATAAATAACAAAACGGTAAATTTATCGGTCTGTTGTAAACGATCGTAGACGAGAAACAGGGTATTCCCCCGGCTGTACATGCTGTCCGGCTGTGGCCAGACGCTGCCTGGCTCATACGCGTCGCTGCTTTCGCTGGTCATGCTGAGGGTATATTTCCCCTCAGACGTCACCGGAAACGTCAGTGCCATCCGCGATTCGGTCTGGCGGCGACCGAAGCGCTCATAGCTCAGGGTCAGGGAATTTGCTTCGTTTGTTTTCTCCACGTCGCTGACCGCGCCGCTGGAAAACAGGCCGGCTATCGCGGCCACGATAATAGCTAACAGCACAATAAAACCCACCTGGCGAAATGCATACTCAAACGTCAGTAAACGGCTACTCTCTTTTATCCCAGGCACTTTTTCATTTTTTGGTTCCATGGCTGTGGTCACCGTTTCGCTTAATTGCCGAAATTTTTGATTTTTCTGTGCAAATGCTTTTAAGACTTATCACATTTGCCACATAAAGGAATAGCAACAATACTTAATAAGTCAAGACATCCAAAATGAAGGGTATCAGATGAAATTATCAGTGATTTCAGCCTTGTTTATATTAATTATCCCTACTGCATGGGCAGATAATAACGGCGGGTTACAAAAGGGTGATGCGCCGCCACCGCCGCATGCGCTGGACAGCGGTTATCGTGGTACCGATGATGCGCGCATTATGACTATTACTCAGGCGAAAGAGATGCATGATGGTGCCTCTATTTCATTGCGCGGCAATCTTATTGATGGCAATGGCGATAAATACGTATTCCAGGATAAAACCGGGAAAATCGACGTTATTATCCCGAAAGCCGTATTTGACGACAGAACCGTGGAACCTGACAACATGATCAGTATTAGCGGCTCGCTCGATAAAAAATCATCCCCACCCGTAGTGCGGGTCAGCCACTTGCAAAAATAATTCAGCGAAGCGTTAACGCTGTAACTATCCATCAAATCTCACCCCTAACAAGGAGTTAGCTATGAGTGATAATGAACAACGTACGAACGCTTACCCAACGCCACCTTTCCCGGAGCAGCCCCAGACGCCACCGGGCCTGGCCTCAGAGATGGAACCCGTACCCGACCACGGCGAGAAGAGCTACAAAGGGCATGGTCGTCTTGCCGGTAAGAAGGCGCTGATTACCGGGGGCGATTCCGGCATCGGACGCGCGGTAGCCATTGCCTATGCCCGCGAAGGGGCAGATGTCGCGATTAACTATTTGCCGGAAGAGGAAGAAGACGCAGCGGAAGTCATCGCCCTGATTAAAGCGGAAGGACGGAATGCCGTCGCGCTTCCGGGCGATGTGCGGGACGAAACTTTTTGTCAGCGCCTTGTGGAGCAGGCCGTCTCAAAACTGGGCGGGCTGGATATCCTGGTGAATAACGCAGGCCGCCAGCAGTACCGTGAGTCGCTGGAAGAACTGACCACGGAAGATTTTGACGCGACCTTTAAGACCAACGTCTATGCGCCTTTCTGGATCACAAAGACGGCGTTGCGCCACATGAAAGCCCCCGCTTCCATCATTAACACCTCCTCCGTTCAGGCGGTTAAACCGAGCGCCGTACTGCTTGACTATGCGCAGACCAAAGCCTGTCTCGCGGTGTTCACCAAAGCGCTGGCGAAACAGCTGGGACCGAAGGGGATCCGCGTGAACGCGGTAGCGCCGGGACCTTACTGGACCGTGCTTCAGCCCAGCGGTGGGCAGCCACAGGAAAAAGTGAAACATTTTGGCGAGAGTACCCCTCTGGGACGCCCGGGACAGCCCGTGGAGATCGCACCGCTGTATGTCACCCTGGCCTCGGATGAGTGTTCATACACCTCCGGGCAGGTGTGGTGTTCAGACGGCGGGGATGGCGTCATCTAGCGCTCAAGGCGCGCAGAGTGTAGGCCGGGTAAGGCGAAGCCGCCACCCGGCAAATTGTTGCAGGCGAATGCTAAAGGGCTGCGAAAGCAGCCCTTTTTACGTTTAAGGGGTGACGACAGGAAACCAGAAGCTGAAGCTCTCCATGCAGCGTAGCATTTCGTTTACCTTCGCGGCATTGCCGACGATCGTCACCTCTCCTGCCTGTTGCGCCTTTTTCAACGTGGTCTCTTTGAGGATGATTTTATTCAGCGTTTCGCGGCTGAGCGTGATGGTTGCATCCGGATCTTCTGCCTGAGCGTTGGCGATATGGTTCAGCACGCCATTCTCCAGCTCCAGCTTGTACCTGCCGCCCTCGCGACCCAGATCAACGTTAAAAATCCCTCTGGCATTCGCAGCTCTGACGCCGTTAAGGTGAACGCCGAAGTAGTCAAAAATCATCTCAGTCGACATGGCACGAACCGCATCCGGGCTGGCGGTATTGGGCGTCGGCATCCTCTTCACCCCGTTACGCAACTCCTGCGCACCGGTGAGGTAGGCGTTACGCCAGGGTCCTGACTCGGCCTGGTATCCCAGCTGTTCAACCGCGTCCGCTTCCAGTTCGCGCGCCGCCTTATTATTTGGATCGGCAAAAACGACTTTACTCACTACCTGCGCCACCCAGCGGTAATTTCCCCGGGCATAATCAACCCGGGCTTTTTCAAGGATCGCGCGGGCTCCGCCCATGTAATCGACATATTTTTTCGCTGCCTCGACCGGAGGCAGTTCATTGAGCGTCGCCGGATTTCCGTCGAACCAGCCAAGATAGTAGACATAGGTGGCTTTGACATTGTTACTCACCGAGCCGTAATAGCCACGGCCTGCCCAGGATTTTGCCAGCCCGTAAGGCAGGGCGAAATTAGCGGCTATCTCATCCCTCGTCAGCCCTTTATTCGCCAGCCTCAGCGTCTGGTCGTTGATATAGCGGTAGATATCACGCTGGCTTTTCATCAGCTTCACCACTTTCTTATTACCCCATGTGGGCCAGTGGTGCTGCGCGATAATAATTTCCGCTTTATCCCCCCAACGATCGAGGGCGTTATTGATGTATTTTGACCATGCCAGCGGATCGTGTATCTTCGCCCCGCGCAGCGAGTAAGTATTGTGCAGGGTGTGAGTGACGTTCTCTGCTGCTTCAATCAGCTTTTTCTCTTCCACATACCAGAGCATTTCAGACGGCGCTTCCGACCCCGGCGCCAGCATAAAATCATAGGTGAGACCGTCGATGATCTCTTTCTGCCCGTCTTCGGTAATGGCGTGAGTGGGCGCGATAAGCGTGACCGTCCCGGCTGAGGTGGTCGTCCCCAGACCCGCCCCTACCTGACCTTTTACATTGGCCTTTAACAGGTTTCCGTAGATATAACTGGCACGGCGGCTCATGGCATTTCCGGCCATGATATTTTCCGATACCGCCTCTTCCATAAAACCTGCTGGAGCATAGACTTTCACTTTGCCGGTTATCACTCCCGCTTCATCGACTACGCCACGCACGCCGCCATAATGATCGACATGACTATGGGTATAAATAACGGCAACAACCGGGCGTTTGCCACGATGTTGAACGTAAAGATCCATGCCCGCTTTGGCCGTTTCCGCAGACACCAGCGGATCGATAACCGTGATCCCCTCTTTGCCCTCTATAATCGTCATATTTGACAGATCGAGGTTACGGATTTGGTAGACGCCTTCCGTGACCTCAAACAGACCGCCAATATTATTCAGCTGCGCCTGACGCCACAGGCTCGGGTTGACGGTATCCGGCGCTTTTTGCCCTTCTTTGATAAAAGCGTATTTCTGGGGGTTCCAGATAACGGCGCCTTTTTCGCCTTTAATCACCGCGGGTGGCAGCGGGGCAATAAAGCCTTTGTGCGCATTTCGGAAATCCGTCTTATCGAAGAAGGGCAGTTGACCATAAAGTGCATCATTCATCTCTTTCGTATGGACAGTGGCTCCCTTCCCTTCCTTTTGTGCCAGGACAGGCAATGAGGTCAACGACACTAATAGCAGACCAGCAACGGCTATCGCACTAACGAGAGTTTTAAATTTCATACTTCCTCGAGGAGTTATATTCACGCTGGCGGTACATGGGGGGAAAGGAGGCTATCACCAGGCTTATCTTTAGCCTATGGAAATAACGTTTATAAATAAATTAGTTTATTCTTTCGTCACTGCGTCCTTAAGGGATAATGCTGAGTCCAGTTATTTCCCCGGAGTGATTCGATGAAGAGCCTGCCGTTCTTTTTCGCTGTATTAACCCTCAGCACATTAACAGCCTGTAGTTCTCCCCAACCAGACAATGTTGAAAAAATTAATCATCTGCAAATTCCACTGGTGTTGCCGGGGGAAAAACCGCCGCAGGCACAGATATCGCATATCGCGTCTCTTTATCAGAAAAATAAACAGCAGATCGAGACCTTAACGCGCAGCGTAAAATCTCAGTATCTACAGGACACCACCGCAAAAGAAATTTTTGTTGCGGACAGTGCCGTTCAACGCGTCTATGCCTCGCTGACCAAACTGGAACAGTTAGATATGGTTAATCAGCAATACCTGAAAGATAATAATGTCACGGGCCTGCAAAATATTCATATCATTCTTGAACCGTTATTTACCAGCTGAAAACGAAAAACCCGGCAATATAAGCAGCCGGGTTTTTTATTAATGGGCATATCACGGGCATCAGTCGTACTGACCAAAGCGATAGCTAAGCCCTGCGGTGACGGAACTCAGGTCGCTGCTCACGCCGATCTGGTTAACATTGCCCACGTTGCTTACCCACTGATACTCCAGGCGGCCCGCCCAGTTTTTATTGAAAGCGTATTCAGTACCCACGGCTGCAAGCGGGCGCACACCGGTTTCAAAACGATTGTGACCACTTACATCGGATTCAGCGCGATAGCCCATTGCGCCGGCACGGCCGTAAATATCCCAGTCACTGGTCAGGGCATAACTGGCCTTCAGAGACATTTGCAGTCCCTGCGTCTTCATTTGCGCCCCGGCGCCATGCTGACCGTTAATCTGCATGTTGCCTAAATAATCATAACCACCTTCTACCGCAAGCCATGGGGTAATCTGATAACCCGTATAAACACCCCCGCCGACATTATCATGGTTAAAATCGAAGTGATCGGAATGCGTGTTCTCAAACGCTTTTGAACCCATATCGGTATCAAAATAGTGAGACCAGCCGAATTTAGCCCCGCTATACCAGGTGCCCGCATCAGCGGCGGCGAACGCGGAAGTGGCGGTAAATGCATTAGCCATAATCAATGCGATAACTGTCTTTTTCATAAATATACCGTTTACTTGATAATGTAAAATCTGAGAAAGCAAACGATATAGAAAATTAACGGTAGCGTTAATTGCATTTCTGTTTAATTTTAAACTTCCGCTAGAATGACTCGGGTAAATGTCTGACCTCAAGCAGATATCCACCGCGCTTAAAGGCGATATATTCCCCCTGCTTAAGGGCAGATAATACATTGAGTATACTGCTGCGAGAGAGCAGCGTACGATCCTGGATATATTCCAGAATCGTGGTACGCAAACGCGTCTCTTCCGGGAGCAAAATCATTTCCTGAAGGTGGTTACGAATAACGGAATAGGTACGCTGCTGGAGTACCTGGGCATCACGGAATATTAAATAGGCCGTATGGTATGAGAGCAGCGCGGCGACATCCTCCCAGACGCCCTCGGCACGAAACAACTCAGCCGCCTTGTCCGCATCGAGACGTAAAATAGTCGACTCTCTTTCAGCACGGAGAAGGTGCCCCTGCGTAGGCTGGATCATCTCTGCAATACCAAACAAATGCGGCTCGTAAACGGTCACTACCACCAGTCCATCCGAAGCCCGCAGCAGGGACAGCTCTCCTTCCAGAAAGAGGTACATCTGCTGTTTCCCCTTCCGTAACCAGGTGAGTCGCTTACGCGGAACAACGTGCACTTTCTCCGCTATCGGCTCAAGGATGGCGGTCAGTCTTTCGATGGATTTTTCGGGTCGAACAGGCGGTAAAATATGCATGGTACAACCTTCTGACATTCAATATCTGCCATTATAGACCATATATTTTAAGCGGTTAGCCGATCAAAACTGATAGCTGTAGTTGACGCTGGCAAACCAAAGATAAGGATGATCGTAACTTCCGGCAAACGCCGTCGGGGATTTCACATGCGACGACTGCATATGAAGATACGACACGGCAATACCAATATTGCTGGCCGGGGTGATCTGATACTGGGCTCCCGTGCCAAATCGCCACTCATCCCCGGTGGGTAAAGTTAAGGCCACATCACTCTGACTCTCATACGGCGAGCTGTCGAACGCCACACCGGTATTCAGTCGCCACTGAGGTGTTGGACGATACTGCACGCCCACCGCGCCGTGCCACGTATCCTTCAGGCGGCTGACGTTGTTCAGTTGCCGATCCCCAACGACGATTTGCGGGGCACCGAACTGGCTCCAGTCCTGCCAGCCGAGATCGCCCATAACCGACCACCGAGGGTTAATATCATGCACAAGACTGAGCATGATTTGCTGCGGCGCGCTGATTTGTGCCGACACCGGGAGGTCGTAGGCACCATTCTGTACTCGAGCTTTGCCGTTAACAGAGTAGCGATAGTTCGTCTCGCTGTTCCATGTAATACCGGCTCGCGTCTGGTCGGTCAGTTGCATGAGTAGCCCAAGCCGATAGCTCATGGCCCAGTCCTCATCATGCTGCCGATAGTCATTATCATTAACGTTGCGGGTCAGCGAGAAATAACCGTAATTAACGTTGGCGGACGCCCCTATTGAGAGTCGGTCGGTGAGCTTGTATGCCAGTGACGGACTGAGCGTCATTGCAACCAGGGTACTCTTTTTAATCAGCCTGTCGCCCGCCCAGCTACCGTAATCGATCCCCAGACCGTAATTACCGTAAAGCCCGATCCCGGCATAAAGATCGTCGTTTATCTTCTGGCTATAAAAGGCGCTGGCATTCGGGATGGTTTTCATCACGTCGCCGGGGCTTTGATGGGCATGGTTATCCAGCTGGTTGTCGATGGAGCCATCCATAACCTGTAACCCGCCAGTGACCATATGATCCGGCAGGCGCGTCATGCCAGCAGGGTTGGTCATGATTGTCGAGGCGTCCTGCGCACGAGCCGCCTGCCCTGCTCCGGCAAGCGCGGTATCTTCGGTGCCGGCTTCATAAAAATAGAGGGCGCTGGCATGGGCACTGGAGGCGGCAAATAAGCCCGCGCACAGGAGGAGTCGTGTTTTCATCTGCGATCCGGGAAATAAAAAATTTGCCGACAGATATAACAGGGGCGCCTGATGACGTAAAAAGGAAGAGGGTTTAATTTTAAATTATGCGCGGTTCAGCCCCTCTTAATATCTCTGACAATTCAGCGACGTCCGGAATAAGGCGCCGCTACGTCCTGCACCTGTAATACGTTCAGGTACAGGACGATAAAATCCAGGAATTTTGTTCAGGTTTATCCTGCCTTACTTATAATGCTCCAGATTGGTTTCCGGGCCCGTTCTGGCAATTTCCTGAGCTTTGCCGAAACTTTCAATCAGGCACTTATATTCCGGACAGACATGCTCTGCCAGGATCTCAGCAAAGCGAGAACCTTCCGCGCGGTTCCAGGTTCTCATTAATTCAGCGACAATGGCAAACGTATCGGTAGGGATCGCCCCCGCCTGAGCCACGCGCGCGATGGTGGTATCGGTCGCGATTTTGGACCAGTTCCCCGAGGCATCCACAACACAGTAAACCTTATACCCCTCCTGGACAGCGCTAACCGCAGGGAACGCCATGCAGACGCTGGTGAGCGTGCCGGCAATAATCAGGGTCTTTCTGCCCGTCTTTTCCACTTCCTTCACAAACGCCGGATTATCCCAGGTATTAATCTGCCCGGTGCGTGGAACATACACGGCATGGGGTGCATATTTGTGAATTTCCGGGATGAGCGGGCCATTGGGACCGTCAGGAACAGAGGCCGTGGTGATCACCGGGATATTTAAAAGCGTGGCAACTTTGGCTATCGCTGTCACATAATTACGAAGGTCTGGTACAGGCACATCACGTACCGTGTTGAATAAGCCACTCTGATGGTCGATGAGTAAAATTACAGCGTCATCAGTATCAATCATACCGTTTGTAGCAGCCATATTTCTTTCCTCATGATTTCTTTTACATTGCCGTCAACTCTCCCGGCTCCGCGATTTTACATGCACATGGTCAGGGTATAATGCATTGATAAATCATAATGAATAGTAGTCCGATCCGGTCTGAATACCGCATCATTTCAGGACAATTTCTGGCACGGTACGCTGAGCCATCGACGCTGACGGAAAGCCCTCGTGAGGAGAAAAGATCTTTACAATGCCGTTATGCGGCCATTCGTATTCGTTCGGCTGAAGGCAAGCGTTACTCACTACTGGGATCGCCCTTATCCTCCCGCATGGATTCGATAAACTCCCGTTGCTCCTCTGTGAGTTCAAGCTCATTCAGCAAGCGATCTAACTCTTCTTCAGGTGATTCCTTTTGGTTCTTTCTCTTCCCGGTAGCCATACTCACCCTTGAGTTATTAGGATTAATCTCAGGGTATCCAGGGTACAGGAAATGTGCAACTTAGCGTGTTATGCCATGGGTGATTCGTCGTTTAGCAGAAGAAGATTAAAAGCATAGCAAATCACCCTTTACGCATAAAAATTCAGTGTTAGCATGGAGGTGCTTAATTTTTTCCGGAGATAGCTATGCTGGACATAACTCATTTTGGGCTTTTCGCCCTGTCTGTATTTCTCCTTTCCGTTACACCTGGGCCTGATATAGCCTACGTGGTAGGTCAAAGCGTGGTTAATGGAAGACGAGCGGGAATTATCTCTGCCGCTGGAGTAGCATTAGGTAGTTGCACACATGCAATTGCAAGCGCTGTGGGATTAACCGCGTTGATAACAGCATCTCCGATGATGTTCACCATCATTAAGTCTCTCGGTGCGGCTTATCTGATGTATCTCGGTAGTAAGATGATTTGGGGAACGCTGACAAAGCAAACCACTAATCACAACGAAGCTGAAAGCGTTAAGGCAAAAGCGACTCTGACGAGTCTACTTACTAAAGGTTTCATAACTACCTTAACCAACCCGAAGGTACTGTTATTCTTCATCTCCTTTTTCCCTCAATTCGTTGCGCCTGGAAGCGAGCACCAGACAGCTTCTTTTCTACTCCTGGGTATGACCTACGCATTGATCGCTTTTATGACTGATTTAACGTTCGCCGTACTTGCAGGTAGTGCAGCTGGAACCGTTTCGCAAAACAGAAGGTTGCAGAAAATACTGGATAGAATTGTTGGTGTAACATTCATTGGATTAGGGCTCAGGTTGGCGTTTACACGCCGTTAAGAATATGGGGCGTTCAGCCCCTTATTCTTTGGGATAAGAAAATTCAGCAGTGACTAAATGTGACCCTGATTTATAAGATTGGACGTCATACGCGAAGTTATACCGCTCTCCAGGTGTAAACTTAAATCCGAACACAGGAAGACACCCGCCCTTTTGAACATACACGGGCTTGTCATCAAAAATCTTGTGAAGAGAGTCGCTATTATCACTGTTGATTTGGATAGCAGTGATCCGTTCCTGTGGCTCCAGTGGTGACACCACACAAACTTGATTATCTTTGATAAATGCCGTTGTAGATTCACGATCTACCATTCGATCACCAGGCCCAGGGCATCCCGTCAAGAGGAATACAACACCCAGCAACATTTTGTTCTTCATGTTTAACACCCCTTCCCTGTTACGATTTTTTGGTAAAGCGAAGGGACATCCTGCAACTTATCTACGCCTCTGTACATCCCCATGCGCCCAGGCCTTTGATAATAAGACCACTTACTAATCCCATAAACCAGCAGTAACCAGTAATCAGCTAAAATAGAGGCTTGCTGCTCAAGAGAGTAATCAGTGAGCTTTTCTTTATCCAGCCTGTAGGTATATTCAGCAGCCCAGCTAAACGCACCCCGCATTCTCACCCATTGCCCGTGTTGGTGTTGCCAGACATGCCCCAATTCATGGATGAAAACATATTTATCTTCAACAAAAACCGAGTTTGCGGAAAAGTCTTCCCTGTACATCTGTTTTCTGTACCACAACTCCCCGTTGGGAGTCATCGCGTAGTTCTGTTTCTGGAGGCCGAACGGTAAATAGCTGTCGCAATGAATCCAGACACGGCTATACACTATCGAATCACCGAACACTCTGCGAGCCATTGCAATCTCGCCTAAGGTCATCCGGCGCAATGTTCCTTCCTCTGCATATGCGCTCATAAACTATCCTCCTTGTATGATTTATCTACATCGTAAAAACATAAGTCGAAATAGTCTATACGCGAACATTAGCCATTTATTAAACACAGTGACGGTGCAAACACTACTCCCCGTTGGTGATACAGCAACAAGCGGAGCCGTTAAGCGACAACATCAGACCGTCCGAGGGATCACACCTTATCAGGATAACCGTGTACCCTTGCGGGAGCGTGGCTGAAACGTTGATAAAGCCTACAGGTCGTTTGTAGTTATGGTTATTACGTGGCTCATAAGGCCGCACATCGGGCTTAAATGCGTCTGAGCAGTCTGTCGATGACATAACAATACCAGGGTGGTTTTTTCTTCACGTTTTGCTATCGCGATGTGAGGATGCAACTGACACCAACGCTGAGTTATCTTGTCTTCTCACCATGTAACTTAGCGTGACAGTTACCAAGGGCGGATCACGATGGCATAACTCATAGGCGGCTAAAACAGATAATTATTTAAGCTGCTGATAGAGAATGATTTTAAGGCGTTCGTACGAGGGGAGAGATCTGGAGCGGGCGAAGGGAATCGAACCCTCGTATAGAGCTTGGGAAGCTCTCGTTCTACCATTGAACTACGCCCGCTTTGAGGTGCGTAAGGCATTATAGACCTTACGCCTCTTCATACAAGCCTTTACCCCACTAAGTGGCGATTAAATAATCACTTAACACTTCGGCTTACTGCCCTGCGCCGGAAGATAACGCTGCGGATCGATGGCTGTAGCCTTATAGCGGATCTGGAAGTGCAGCTTCACCGTATCCGTCCCGGTACTGCCCATGGTCGCAATCTTCTGCCCCGCCTTCACGTTCTGCCCGTTATTGACCAGCATCGTGTCGTTATGCGCATACGCCGTAATGTAGTCCTCACCATGCTTAATCATGATCAGGTTACCGTATCCACGAAGCTGGTTACCGACATAGACCACCTTCCCGGCCCCTGAAGCGTAAACCGGTGTGCCGCGTGCGGCAGCGATATCAATACCTTTATTGCCACCTTCCGAGAGCGAGTACGGCGCAACCACTTTTCCGCTTGCAGGCCAGATCCAGCAGCGCTGACCGACCGGCGGCCAGGATGATTTAGGCACCTGATAGGATGGCGTGACTTTGGCTGTTTTACGCGTTGAGGACTTTTTCCCTGAGGAGGAACCGCCGTTAACCTTGAGCTTCTGCCCTACCTCAATAGTATAAGGTGGAGAGATATTATTCAGGCGCGCCAGCTCCTTCACGCTGGTTCCCGTGGCGCGTGAGATGCGGTAGAGCGTGTCCCCGCGCTTAACGGTATAGACTGCACCGGAATAACTGCCCATATCCGAAGATTTACTCCCCGAGCATCCTGCTACAAGTAGCGTCAGCGTCAGGCAGAAAACGGCAATGATCGGGTTTCTCGTCAGGCTTCCTGCAAACAAAACAGCTCCTCGGTCAGCGTGAATGGCGCACTATGATAGCAGCCCAAACTGATGCGGGTCATGCCCTTTTCCGCTCTGTGGGCCAAACCGTTCGCATAAGAATGCAGTATAATAATTCCGCTGATGGTGCTGAACCATTAAGCATTTTGGCACTGGAGCATCAATGAGTATTCAAGAACACGTTATTTTGGTAAATGACCAGGGAAAGGTGATTGGCACTCAGGAGAAGTACGCCGCGCACACGTCACACACCCCGCTACACCTGGCCTTCTCTTCATGGCTGTTTAACGCTAACGGAGAATGTCTGATCACCCGGCGCGCATTAAGTAAAAAAGCCTGGCCCGGCGTATGGACCAACTCCGTTTGCGGCCATCCACAGGCCGACGAAGCGACAGAGCAGGCGATTATCCGCCGCTGCCGCTTTGAAGTCGGCGCCGAAATCACAGACATCACCCCCATTGCCCCGGAGTTCCGCTACCGTGAAGCCGACCCGTCAGGGATCGTTGAAAACGAAATCTGCCCGGTCTATGCCGCCCGCGTAACGAATACCCTCGCAATCAATGACGATGAAGTGATGGAGTATCAGTGGGTGGAGCTGGACGCGCTATTCCGCGCGCTGGACGCCACACCGTGGGCATTTAGCCCGTGGATGGTGCAGGAAGCGAACACCGCGCGTGAAAAACTCAGCGCCTTCGCGGCGCAATAAAAAAGCCCCGGCGATAAACGCACGGGGCTTTTTTTACGTCTTAACGGCTTATTTCACCGGACGCATCGCCGGGAACAGGATCACGTCGCGGATGGTGTGGCTGTTGGTGAACAGCATCACCATACGGTCGATACCAATACCCAGGCCAGCCGTCGGCGGCAGACCGTGCTCCAGCGCGGTCACGTAGTCTTCGTCGAAGAACATCGCTTCGTCGTCGCCTGCCGCTTTCGCGTTAACCTGATCCTGGAAGCGCTGCGCCTGATCTTCTGCATCGTTCAGCTCGCTAAAGCCGTTACCGATTTCGCGGCCACCGATGAAGAATTCGAAGCGGTCAGTGATTTCCGGGTTCTCGTCATTACGACGCGCCAGGGGAGACACCTCCGCCGGGTATTCAGTGATGAAGGTCGGCTGAATCAGATGCGCTTCGGCCACTTCTTCGAAGATCTCGGTCACGATACGACCCAGGCCCCAGCTCTTCTCAACCTTAATACCGATGCTTTCAGCGATCGCTTTCGCAGAGTCGAAGTTATCCAGATCCGCCATGTTGGTTTCCGGACGGTATTTCTTGATCGCTTCGCGCATGGTCAGTTTTTCGAACGGCTTGCCGAAGTCGAACACCTCTTCACCGTAAGGCACCTGGGTGGTGCCCAGAATGTCCTGCGCCAGGGTGCGGAACAAGGATTCAGTCAGCTCGATCAGATCTTTGTAATCCGCATACGCCATATAGAGTTCCATCATGGTGAACTCTGGGTTATGACGTACGGAGATACCTTCGTTACGGAAGTTACGGTTGATCTCAAACACACGGTCGAAACCGCCGACCACCAGACGCTTCAGGTACAGTTCCGGCGCGATACGCAGGTACATGTCCAGGTCCAGGGCGTTGTGATGGGTGATGAACGGACGGGCAGAGGCACCGCCTGGGATCACCTGCATCATCGGGGTTTCTACTTCCATAAAGTCGCGGTTAACCATGAACTGGCGAATACCGGCCATGATCTGGGAGCGAATTTTGAAGGTCTTACGGGATTCATCGTTAGAGATGAGATCCAGGTAACGCTGACGATAGCGCGCTTCCTGATCCTGCAAACCGTGGAACTTGTCCGGCAGCGGGCGCAGGGCTTTGGTCAGCAGACGCAGTTCGGTGCAGTGGATAGACAGTTCACCGGTCTTGGTTTTGAACAGTTTACCTTTAGCGCCCAGGATATCGCCGAGGTCCCACTTTTTGAACTGCTCGTTGTAGATGCCTTCCGGCAGGTCGTCACGAGAGACGTACAGCTGAATGCGGCCGCCAACGTCCTGTAAGGTCACGAAGGACGCTTTACCCATGATACGACGGGTCATCATGCGGCCCGCCACGGACACTTCAACGTTCAGCGCTTCCAGCTCTTCGTTCTCTTTACCGTCGAAGTCTGCGTGCAGTTGGTCTGAGGTGTGGTCACGACGAAAATCGTTCGGGAACGGCACGCCCTGCTCGCGCAGCGCTGCCAGCTTCTCGCGGCGGGTTTTCAGTTCGTTGTTAAGATCGACTACCGCGTCAGCGCCCTGTGCTTGTTGTTCAGACATGTTGGTTCCTCATAACCCTGCTTTCAAACTTGCTTCGATAAATTGGTCCAGGCTGCCGTCCAGCACCGCCTGCGTGTTGCGGGTTTCAACCCCGGTACGCAGGTCTTTGATGCGGGAGTCATCAAGGACGTAAGAACGGATCTGGCTGCCCCAGCCGATATCGGACTTGTTGTCTTCCATCGCCTGCTTCTCAGCATTTTTCTTCTGCATCTCCAGCTCATAAAGCTTCGCTTTCATCTGCTTCATGGCCTGGTCTTTGTTCTTATGCTGGGAACGGTCGTTCTGGCACTGTGTTACCAGCCCGGTTGGAATGTGGGTAATACGCACCGCAGATTCCGTACGGTTAACGTGCTGACCACCCGCGCCGGATGCGCGGTAAACGTCGATACGCAGGTCCGCCGGGTTGATGTCGATATCGATATCTTCATCGACTTCCGGGTAGACAAACGCGGAGCTGAAGGAGGTGTGACGACGGCCGCCGGAATCGAACGGGCTCTTACGCACCAGGCGGTGAACGCCGGTCTCGGTACGCAGCCAGCCGTAAGCGTAATCGCCAATAATCTTGATGGTGACGGATTTGATACCCGCCACTTCACCTTCGGACTCTTCGATAATCTCGGTTTTGAAACCGCGCGCTTCCGCCCAGCGCAGGTACATGCGCATCAGCATGCTCGCCCAGTCCTGCGCTTCGGTACCGCCAGAACCTGCCTGAATATCGAGATAGCAGTCAGCGCTATCGTATTCGCCGGAGAACATGCGACGGAATTCCAGCTGCGCCAGCTTCTCTTCCAGCACGTCGAGCTCTGCCACGGCTTCGTTAAAGGTTTCTTCGTCGTCGGCTTCGACAGCCAGCTCCAGCAGCCCAGAAACATCTTCCAGACCCTGCGCCATTTGATCCAGCGTATCTACGATGGCTTCGAGGGAGGAACGCTCTTTACCCAGCGCCTGAGCGCGCTCAGGTTCGTTCCAGACGTCCGGCTGTTCCAGCTCGGCGTTTACTTCTTCGAGACGCTCTTTCTTGGCATCGTAGTCAAAGATACCCCCTAAGAACGTCAGAGCGCTCCGTGAGGTCCTGAATGCGGTTTTTTACCGGATTAATTTCAAACATGGTCTGTTTTCTTTTATGAGCTTGTCAAAATGCGGTGATAAGAGCGGGATTGTACCGAATCCACGCCCTTTTTTATAGAGATTACTGACGCTAAATTGGCCAGATATTGTCGATGATGATCTGAAGGGAGCGGTTACCGCGGAACTCGTTAATATCCAGCTTATAGGCCAGCTCAACCTCGCGCACGCCGTTGTCCGGCCAGATGGAGGTATCAACGTTAAAGGCGATGCCGTCGAGCAGCGGTCCGCCGCCGACCGGTTCCACCATCACTTTGAGATGGCGTTCGCCCACGATGCGCTGTTGCAGCAAACGAAAACGTCCGTCGAAAAGCGGCTCCGGGAACATCTGCCCCCACGGGCCGGCATCGCGCAGCATCTGCGCCACCTCCATGGTCATTTCAGCCGGTGAAAGCTCACCGTCAGAAACCACTTCACCCTGCAACAGAGCCGGATCGATCCACTCGGTGACCAGTTCGCCAAACAGACGCTGGAATTCGTCGAACTTCGCCTCTTCCAGCGACAGGCCTGCCGCCATCGCGTGACCGCCGAACTTAATCATCAGGTTCGGATGCAGCGTATCCAGACGCTCCAGCGCATCGCGCATATGCAGACCCTGAATGGAACGACCGGAGCCTTTCAGCGTGCCGTCCCCGGCGGGGGCGAACGCGATCACCGGGCGGTGGAAACGCTCTTTAATGCGCGACGCCAGAATGCCCACCACGCCCTGGTGCCATTCGGGGTGATACATCGCCAGCCCGCCCGGCAGGGTATCGCCGCTGCGCTCCAGCTTTTCGCACAGGGTCAGCGCTTCGGCCTGCATGCCCTGCTCAATCTCTTTACGGGTCTGGTTGAGTGCGTCCAGCTCACTGGCCAGCACGCGCGCTTCGCCGATGTTGTCGCACAGCAGCAGCGCAACGCCAACCGACATATCATCCAGCCGCCCCGCCGCGTTCAGGCGCGGGCCGAGGGCAAAGCCTAAATCGCTTGCCGCAAGCTTCAGCGGATCGCGGTTGGCAATTTCCAGCAGCGCCTTAATCCCCGGACGGCATTTACCTGCCCGAATGCGGCTTAAGCCCTGCCAGGTGAGAATACGGTTATTGGTATCGAGTGGCACCACGTCCGCCACGGTTCCCAGCGCCACCAGATCGAGATACTCCGCGAGGTTCGGCACGGCAATTCCGCGCGATTCGAACCAGCCCTTATCTCGCAGCAACGTGCGTAATGCCAGCATCAGATAAAACGCCACCCCTACTCCGGCCAGCGATTTCGACGGGAAATCGCAGTCGCGCAGGTTCGGGTTAATGATGGCTTCGGCGGCAGGCAGAGTTTCTCCTGGCAGGTGGTGATCGGTGACCAGTACCGGGATCCCCAGCGCATGGGCATGATCGACCCCCGCATGAGAAGAGATCCCGTTATCCACGGTCATGATCATCTGTGCGCCACGGGCGTGGGCCTGATCGACCACTTCCGGGCTGAGGCCGTAGCCGTCTTCAAACCGGTTCGGCACCAGGTAAGTCACGTTATCGCAGCCCAGCGCACGCAGGCTGAGCACGCTCAGCGCGGTACTGGTTGCGCCGTCGGCATCGAAATCGCCCACCACGACAATCCGCGTGCCTTCCCGGAACGCGTCGTAGAGCATTTCAGTCGCTTTTTCGATGCCACTCAGCGCTTGCCAGGGCAGCATGCCTTTGACGCTGCGCTCAAGATCGCTTGCCGTACGCACGCCACGGCTGGCGTACAGCCGCTTTAACAGCAGCGGAAGCGTGTCTGGTAAATCCGCGGTTTCACCCGCATCGCGGCGGCGCAGTTTTATCGGGGCTTTCACGCGAATTATTTACCACCCATCTGTTTCTGGTGCTCGTCGAGGAACGCTTTCATCTCTTTTGGCCCCTGGTAGCCCGGCACCACGTAGCCGTTACTCAGCACAATGGCTGGCGTACCGCTCACGCCAAACTGTACGCCCAGCGCGTAGTGGTTAGCGATGTCGATATCGCAGGACGCGGGCTTCACGCCTTTGCCGTTCATCGCGTCATCAAAGGCCTTGTTGCGGTCTTTCGCACACCAGATCGCTTTCATATCCTGCTCAGGCTGGCTCTGCACGCCGGCACGTGGGAAAGCCAGGTAACGCACGGTAATGCCCAGCGCGTTGTAGTCTTTCATCTCTTCATGCAGCTTGTGGCAGTAGCCGCAGGTGATGTCGGTGAAGACGGTAATAACGTGCTTTTCCTGCGCCGCTTTGTAGACAATCATCTCTTTTTCGAGCGCGTTCAGGTTTTTCATCAGTAGCTGGTTAGTGACGTTCACCGGCTGCGCGCCGCTCACGTCGTACATAGGCCCCTGAATGATGTGCTTGCCGTCTTCGGTCACGTACAGCACGCCGCTGTTGGTCAGCACCGTTTTCATGCCAGCCACCGGCGCTGGCTGGATCTCGCTGCTGGCGACGCCGAGTTTCGTCAGAGACTGTTTAATGGCGGCATCGTCCGCATGGGCAAAACCGGAAACCGAAGCTGCCAGCAGGGTGAACAGCGCTAAAGACTTTTTCATATTTGTTCCTGTAACAATTCGTCGGCACTCACGCGCGAGGGTGGTGCTGTTGGTGTAGCTGCCGCAGGCGTTCCGTCGCGACATGGGTGTATATTTGCGTCGTTGAAAGATCGCTGTGTCCAAGCAACATCTGCACCACGCGTAAATCAGCGCCGTGGTTTAACAGATGCGTCGCGAAGGCGTGACGCAAAACGTGCGGCGACAGCTTCTCACTGTCAAT
This sequence comes from Enterobacter sp. YSU, assembly GCF_016082135.1. Taxonomy (NCBI): domain Bacteria; kingdom Pseudomonadati; phylum Pseudomonadota; class Gammaproteobacteria; order Enterobacterales; family Enterobacteriaceae; genus Enterobacter; species Enterobacter sp. YSU. Next base: position 2,656,437 of record NZ_CP059487.1, on the reverse strand, counting down.
ACCCGCCAGTGTGGCGTAATGTTTAATGCGATGCCAGAACGTTTGTCGCGTCATCTGCTGCGCGCGCTGGCTCGGGAACAATACATCTATGGAGACGCCGTTCAGCAGCCACGGACGCCCGTGGTCCAGATACGTCTCCAGCCAGTAGACCGCCTCTTCACCCAGCGGCACCAGCCGTTCTTTGTTCCCTTTACCGATAACGCGCACCACGCCCTGACGCAGGCTGATATCGCTCATCGTCAGGCCCACCAGCTCGGAAACGCGCAAGCCCGTGGCATACAATAGTTCAAGCATGGCTTTATCGCGTAACTCCAGCGGAAGGTCAACTGCGGGCGACTGTAATAATCTCTCAACTTGTGCTTCGCTGAGATCTTTTGGCAGCCGCTGAGGCAGTTTAGGCGATGCCAGCAGTGCGCTGGGGTCATCCGCGCGGATCTTCTCGCGGTACAGGTGCTGGAACAGGCGGCGCATGGCGCTCAGCAGACGTGCAGAGCTGGTGGCTTTGTACCCCCCTTCCATCCGCTCAGCCAGTAACCCTTGCAGGTCATCGCTTTGCGCGCTTTCAAGCGTCAGCCCACGATGTGCCAGCCACTCGACCAGCAGCGTGAGATCCCGACGATAGGCGCTGAGCGTATTTTCAGCGAGGTTTTTCTCCAGCCACAGCGCGTCGAGAAACTGTTCGATGAGTGCGAGATCCTTTTCCACATCAGCCCCTTTGGTTCTGCAATCTGGCCATTATGCCTGATTGCCATCGGTTTCTGGTACACTACGCGCAAAGTCATAGCAAGAATTGAGATAGTTACGCGATGAATATTGGTCTGTTCTATGGTTCCAGCACCTGCTACACCGAAATGGCGGCGGAGAAAATTCGTGACATCATTGGCCCGGAACTGGTGACGCTGCATAACCTGAAAGATGACGCGGTTGCCTTGATGGAGCAGTACGATGTGCTGATTCTGGGTATCCCTACCTGGGACTTTGGTGAGATTCAGGAAGACTGGGAAGCCATCTGGGATCAGCTCGATTCAGTCAATTTTGAAGGCAAAATCATTGCGATGTACGGCATGGGCGACCAGTTGGGCTACGGGGAGTGGTTCCTTGACGCACTCGGCATGCTGCACGACAAACTGGCGCCAAAGGGCGCGACCTTTATCGGCTACTGGCCTACGGAAGGCTATGAGTTCACCAGTCAAAAACCGATTATTGCCGACGGTCAGCTGTTTGTCGGGCTCGCGCTGGATGAAACCAACCAGTACGATCTTAGCGACGAGCGCCTCCAGAGCTGGTGCGAGCAGATTCTGGGTGAGATGGCCGAGCAGTTCAGCTGATTTACTCCTGCGTCGGCTGTTGCACGATCAACCGGCGCAGATCTCGCCACTCCGCAGGATCCATACTGTCTGCGGCCAGCCACAGGTGCTGGCGACGGTTATCCTCGACCCGACGCAGCCGTAGCATCATCCCGGTATTAAGCATCCACGGCGTCCCCATCATCTCCCACTCTTTTCCCTGCCAGCGCAGGCGAGAATCCATCAGCAGCTTAATTTCACCCTGACGGGCGTTGATTCGACGCTGGCTGCGCACGCTGTCAAACACCACAAACGACAGCAATAGCAACCACAGAGGGGTATAGCTAAGCGGCCACGGCACCAATAACACCAGTGCCGCCACCAGCCCGTGGAGCAGTAAGGACATCCACTGTGAGCGCCACGAGACGCGAAGATCAGATTGCCACAGGACCACGTTCCTGATTCCGTGTTTGAATTAATTGCACCATCCGTTGCAACTCGGTGTCGGCGGGCTTGCCGTGATTCATCAGCCAGTTGAATAAATCCGGATCGTCAGACTCAAGCAGACGGACAAACAGGCGCTTATCGTCATCGCTTAAGCTGTCGTACTCATACTCGAAGAAAGGCATGATGGAGATATCAAGTTCACGCATGCCGCGACGGCACGCCCAGTGAATACGGGCCTTGTTGTTAATATCCATGTTCTGTTTCCTGCATTACGTTTGGCACAGTCGGTATCCCGTTTGGTATTCATTATTGCTCTTCGGGAACACCTGCTAGTGTAACGTGTTTTTGACCGTTTCTTTACTGGAATATTGCGAACCTCGAGCAGGCTCCCTGAATAATCCTTATAAAGACAGCGGATTACACTATATTTGCGTAGCGCCACGCATAACCGCGTAATGGCACGAATGGCCTGCTGAAAGCGCTTGCATTGAATACAGTCTCTTTTACCATTAGGTATTATCAAAGCGTTAAGCAATTCAGGACATCACTATGGCATTTACACCATTTTCTCCTCGCCAGCCCGCCGCCTCTGCGCGTCTGCCGCTGACGCTGATTACTCTTGATGACTGGGCACTGGCGACACTGACTGGTGCGGACAGTGAAAAATACCTGCAAGGCCAGGTCACGGCGGACGTGGCGCAGTTGACTGAGCACCAGCATCTGCTGGCCGCGCATTGCGATCCAAAAGGCAAAATGTGGAGCAACCTGCGTCTGTTCCGCCGTCAGGACGGATTCGCCTTTATTGAGCGCCGCAGCCTGCGTGACGCCCAGCTTAAAGAGCTGAAAAAATACGCGGTCTTTTCTAAAGTCACCATCGCCCCGGACGATGAACACGTTCTGCTGGGGGTCGCGGGTTTCCAGGCGCGTGCAGCGCTGAAAAACCTGTTTGCCGAGCTGCCGGATGCTGAAAAACAGCTGGTCAGCGAGGGAGCGACCTCCATTCTGTGGTTCGAACACCCGGCGGAGCGCTTCCTGCTGGTAACCGACGAAGCAACGGCGGAACGCGTCACTGACGCCCTGCGCGGTGAAGCACAGTTCAACAACAGCCAGCAGTGGCTGGCGCTGAACATCGAAGCGGGCCTGCCGGTGATTGACGCGGCAAACAGCGCGCAGTTTATCCCGCAGGCGACAAACATCCAGGCGCTGGGTGGTATCAGCTTTAAGAAGGGCTGCTACACCGGTCAGGAAATGGTGGCGCGTGCGAAATTCCGCGGCGCGAACAAACGCGCCCTGTGGACACTGGCTGGTCACGCCAGCCGTGTGCCGGAAGCGGGTGAAGATCTTGAGATGAAGATGGGCGAAAACTGGCGCCGTACCGGCACCGTGTTAGCCGCCGTCCAGCTCGATGATGGCCGCCTGCTGGTGCAGGTTGTCATGAATAATGATATGGAGCCCGACAGCGTGTTCCGCGTGCGGGATGATGCAAACACGCTCAGCATTGAGCCGCTACCGTATTCTCTGGAAGATTGATGCTGTATCGCCCGGTGGCGCTGCGCTTACCGGGCCTACGGTGTTGATATTCTCCCTCTCCCTGTGGGAGAGGGTCGGGGTGAGGGCATCAGACCGCACCTTACAAAAAAACTACACCTGCCCAACATACAGATAAATTGCCAGGAAGTGGCACACGCTGCCGCCCAGCACAAAGCCGTGCCAGATGGCATGGTTGTACGGAATACGCTTGCAGACGTAGAAAATCACGCCCAGCGAGTAGACTACCCCGCCCACCGCCAGAAGCGTCACGCCCCCCACCGCCAGCTTAATGGCTAACTGATACACCACAATCAGCGACAGCCAGCCCATTGTCAGATAGGTAACCAGCGACAACACTTTAAACCGGTGCGCAATGGTCAGCTTAAACAGGATCCCCAGCAGCGCCAGGCTCCAGATCACAATCATCAGGCCACGCGACAGCGGTGAGTTGAGCCCCACCAGCAAAAACGGCGTATAGGTACCCGCAATAAGAAGATAGATAGCGCAGTGGTCAAATTTCTTGAGCCATATCTTCGCCCGTTGATGCGGAATAGCGTGATACAGCGTTGAGGCCAGGAAAAGCAGGATCATACTCCCGCCATACAGACTGTAGCTGGTAATGGCCATCGCGCTGGCGTTGGTATCCACTGCCTGTACCAGCAATAACACTAAGCCGACAATCCCAAAAACCAGGCCAATGCCGTGGCTTATACTGTTGGCTACTTCCTCAGCCAGCGAATATCCCTGTGCGATTAATGGTCTGCTCACCATACTTAACTCCGGGAAAACAAAAGATGATTATTCATCGCCAGTCTATGCTAACTGAGAATGATTCCAGTGAACACCTGTTAGCTAAAATAAATCCACATTCAAGATTTATCCTTATAAATCAGCATAATATAAAAACAATCCACCGCACAGGTGTAAATGATTTCATTAACATCTAAGTAATCAAGGAGATAAATCCGTCTCCCGTCCTTCGTCATCATGGTATGCTTCAGGAATAGTGTCCGACAGCGAGTTTAGCCATTGTGAGTATGTTCAGCCATTCCGCCATTGCCAGCCTCAACAATCTGGAAATGATGGTCTACAACTATGTCATTAAGAACCGCGATAAAGTGATGTACATGACCATCCGCGAGCTGGCGGATGCGGCGGGCGTTTCCACTACCACTATCCTGCGCTTCTGCCGCAAGCTCAACTGCGATGGTTACTCGGAATTTCGGGTGCGCTTTAAACTCTATCTGGAGCAGAACGAGCCGCAGCAGGCGAATTTTGGTGCCAGTGAAATCATCAGCTTCTTTAAAAGCGTAAATAACGAAGAGTTTGATGCGCTATTAGATAACGCGGTCGATATTATTTTATCATCTGAACGAATTATTTTTGTCGGTGCGGGCACCTCCGGATCGCTGGCAAAATATGGCGCACGTTTCTTTTCAAATATCGGGAAATTCAGCAACCATATCGACGATCCTTATTTCCCGGTCACTAACGACATGGCTAAAAATGCGCTGGCTATTGTACTCTCCGTCTCCGGCGAAACCGAGGAGATCCTGCGCTTCGCCAGCCAGTTCAGCCTGCACCACTGCAAGGTGCTCTCAGTCACCAGCCACGAACATTCACGTCTCGCAAAGCTGGCGGACTTTAACCTCTCCTGGCATGTCCCGCAAACGCGCATTGGCGGCGTTTACGATATCACCACGCAAATTCCCGTCATCTATATTCTGGAATCATTAGGCCGGAAACTGGCGAAGAAATTAACAGAATAAAACATCCTGTTTTTTTGATGTGACAAATTACAATTTCCGCAAAATGTTATATCGTGACATTTAATTCCGCTTTGCTAGACTCGAAATCAATAAGTCCTGAATTGAGAATAGCAAAGATGAAAAAACTCACCTTACCGAAAGATTTTTTATGGGGCGGCGCGGTAGCGGCGCACCAGGTTGAAGGCGGCTGGAACAAAGGCGGCAAAGGGCCAAGCATCTGCGACGTGCTCACCGGCGGCGCACACGGCGTTCCGCGAGAAATCACGCAGGAAGTGATTGAAGGCAAATATTACCCCAACCACGAAGCCGTCGACTTCTACGGCCATTACAAAGAAGACATCAGGCTGTTTGCCGAGATGGGCTTCAAATGTTTCCGTACCTCCATCGCCTGGACGCGCATCTTCCCGAAAGGCGACGAAACTCAGCCAAATGAAGAGGGGCTGAAGTTTTACGACGACATGTTCGATGAACTGCTGAAGTACAACATCGAGCCGGTGATCACCCTCTCCCACTTTGAAATGCCGCTGCACCTCGTTCAGGAATATGGCGGATGGACCAACCGTAAAGTGGTAGATTTCTTTGTGCGCTTCTCGGAAGTGGTATTTGAGCGCTACAAAAATAAGGTCAAATACTGGATGACCTTCAACGAAATCAACAACCAGCGCAACTGGCGTGCGCCGCTGTTCGGCTACTGCTGCTCTGGCGTGGTCTATACCGAGCACGACAACCCGGAAGAGACCATGTACCAGGTGCTGCACCACCAGTTCGTGGCCAGCGCGCTGGCGGTGAAAGCCGCACGCCGCATTAACCCGGAAATGAAAGTCGGCTGCATGCTGGCGATGGTGGCGCTCTATCCGTACTCCTGCAAGCCAGAAGATGTCATGTTCGCTCAGGAATCCATGCGCGAGCGCTACGTCTTTACCGACGTACAGCTGCGCGGCTACTACCCGTCTTACGTGCTGAACGAGTGGGAACGCCGTGGCTTCTCCATCAAAATGGAAGCGGGCGACGAGCAGATCCTGCGTGAAGGCACCTGCGATTACTTAGGTTTCAGCTACTACATGACCAACGCGGTCAAAGCGGAAGGCGGTACCGGTGACGCCATTTCCGGCTTCGAGGGCAGCGTGCCGAACCCACACGTCAAGGCGTCCGACTGGGGCTGGCAGATTGATCCGGTAGGCCTGCGCTATTCGCTGTGTGAACTGTACGAGCGTTATCAGAAGCCGCTGTTTATCGTGGAAAATGGTTTCGGCGCCTACGACACCGTGGAAGAGGACGGCAGCATCAACGATGACTATCGCATCGACTACCTGCGCGCCCACGTGGAAGAGATGATGAAGGCGGTGACCTGGGATGGCGTGGATCTGATGGGCTACACGCCGTGGGGCTGCATCGACTGCGTCTCCTTCACCACCGGCCAGTACAGTAAGCGCTACGGCTTTATATACGTCAACAAGCACGATGACGGTACCGGTGACATGTCCCGCTCCCGTAAGAAGAGCTTTGAGTGGTATAAAACCGTCATTGCCAGCAACGGCGAAACGCTGTAATGGCTCGCCCTCTCTGCAAGCGGAGAGGGCAAACCGCTTATCTTCCAGACACTTCTTTACAGCTTTTGCGTTGCCAAAATATGTTCGCCCGATAATATAGGCGTCCTGAATATTTGAGGCGAACATGATCAAGCGACAACGCAACGCTATCCTGCTTGTAGCCCTGGCCTGCCTGGTGGTGCTGATATGCACCGCCCAGCGGATGGCCGGGATGCACGCGCTTGTCATGAACGTCACCACCACGAGCCAGTCTGTCCAGCAGGGACAGGAGAGTGCCGACGCACCGGTAACCCCGTGTGAGCTTAGCGCCAAGTCGCTGATGTCGGTCCCGCCTGTTTTATTTGAAGGCGCCCTGATTGCCGTCACCCTGCTGCTGGCGTTGCTGGCAGCCAGTCCACCGCGCCGCGAACGGCAGTGGCCTCCCCGCGTTATCTCCCCGCCCCGATTAAGGGTGCATCTGCGATTATGCGTCTTCCGTGAATGAGCCTTCGCCTGTTACTTCAGGTTAATTCATCATTTACGGAGAAAATTTATGTTTACTGTATTCAGGCGACTGCTGGTCTGCCTGCTTTGGCTATGGCTGCCCCTCAGCCAGGCTGCCGACAGCGGCTGGCTGCGCGCCGCCGATAATCAGCACGCCAGCGTCAGGCTGCGTGCGCAACCCGAAAGCACTGGCGAAACCCGCCTGCTGCTGGACGTCGCCCTGCAAAAAGGCTGGAAAACCTACTGGCGCTCGCCGGGCGAAGGCGGCGTCGCCCCCGCGATTAAATGGCATCAGCCCGTCGAGGCGATCTGGCGCTGGCCTGTGCCGCAGCGTTTCGACGTCGCGGGCATCACCACGCAGGGCTACCACGGCGATGTCAGCTTTCCCATCACTCTGCGGGGCGACGTCCCGAAGATCCTGAGCGGCGTACTGACGCTCTCCACCTGTAGCAACGTCTGTATTCTTACCGACTACCCGTTTTCGCTGAACATGACCGCATCCGCAGGCGCCGGTTTTGATTACGATTTCAGTCGGGCCATGGGCACCCTTCCGCTCAGCGGCGGGTTGACCTCAACGCTTAACGCCACCTATGCCCCCGGCAAGCTGACCGTAACGGCGCAGCGTGACGCAGGCTGGCAGGCGCCGTCCCTGTTTATCGACGGTATGGATGATGTTGATTTCGGCAAACCGGCCCTCACCGTGCGCGGTGACTCGCTGGTCGCCACCGTGCCCGTGACGGACAGCTGGGGCGAGGCCGCGCCCAACCTCAGCGGCAAAACCCTGTCGCTGGTTCTGGCCGATAGCGGGCAGGCACAGGAGTCCAGCCTGAGCATTCAGCCGGGGAACGCCGCGCCGACGCTCTCGTTAGGCTGGGTGCTGCTGATGGCGATGGCGGGCGGTCTGATCCTTAACGTCATGCCCTGCGTACTGCCCGTGCTGGCCATGAAGCTGGGCACGCTGATGCAAACCGAACGGCAGGCGCGGGGTCAGGTACGCCGACAGTTTCTTGCGTCGGTAGCCGGGATCGTGATCTCGTTCCTCGCGCTGGCGCTGATGATGACGGTTTTACGCTTAGGCAATCAGGCGCTCGGCTGGGGGATCCAGTTCCAGAATCCGTGGTTTATTGGCGCGATGGCGCTGGTGATGGTGCTTTTCAGCGCCAGCCTGCTGGGGTTGTTTGAAATCCGTCTCCCTTCCGGCGCCAGCACCTTCCTCGCCACGCGCGGCGGCAACGGGCTTGCGGGTCATTTCTGGCAAGGCGCGTTTGCCACGCTGCTGGCGACGCCCTGCACCGCGCCGTTCCTGGGTACGGCGGTCTCGGTCGCGCTGGCGGCGCCGCTTCCCCTGCTGTGGGGGATCTTCCTGGCGATGGGTATCGGCATGAGCCTGCCGTGGCTGCTGGTGGCGGCCTGGCCGGGGCTGGCCCAGCGGTTGCCGCGTCCGGGACGCTGGATGAACGTCGTACGCGTAGTGCTGGGGATGATGATGCTCGGCTCATCGCTGTGGCTGCTGAGCCTGCTGACGGTGCACATTGGCAGCCTGCCCGTCATCACGCTGGGCGTGTTCCTGATCCTTACGCTGCTGCTGGTCACCGCCTGGCGCTACCGCTGGCAAACGGCACTGCGCGCCGGGGTATTAGCTGTAGTGGTGGCCGGGGCGGTCGCGTTTGTATCCGGTTCCGGCGGCGAGGGTTCCCGCCGCGATCGTATTCACTGGCAGCCGCTCAGCGAGCAGGCCATTGCCCGCGCGCTGGCGGAGAACAAACGGGTGTTCGTCGACGTGACCGCCGACTGGTGCGTGACCTGTAAAGCCAATAAATACAACGTGCTGCTGCGCGACGACGTGCAGGATGCGCTCTCCGCCCCGGACGTTGTCGCCCTGCGCGGCGACTGGAGCCGCCCCTCAGATACCATCAGCCAGTTCTTAACCACGCGCGGCAGCGCCGCCGTGCCGTTTAACCAGATCTACGGACCGGGATTACCGCAGGGCCACGTGCTGCCTGCGTTGTTAAGCCGCGAAGCGGTGCTGAGCACCCTGTCCGATGCAAAAGGAAAATAACATGAGAGCCTTCGTTGCCTTACTTCTGCTGTCGTTATCAACGTTCGGTTTCGCCGCACCTTCTGATGACGCTTCCAGCGACCAGCTGGCAAAACTGCTGTTTAACGACCCCAACAGCCCGCGAACCGGCGCGACATCGCCGAAGCTGACCATCGTCTCCTTCACTGACTACAACTGCCCGTATTGCAAGCAGTTCGACCCAATGCTTGAGAAAATCGTGCAGGAAAATCCCGACGTGCAGCTCATCGTCAAACTGCTGCCGTTCAAGGGACAAAGCTCGGTAAATGCCGCGAAAGCGGCACTCTCAACGTGGCAGCAGGCGCCGGATAAATTCTGGGCGCTCCACCAGCGGCTGATGATGAAAAAGGGCTATCACGATGACGCCAGCATCGCCGCCGCGAAGGTAAAGACCGGAACGGACAGCATTAAAAAGGATGATAAAACCATGGACAGCCTAAAGATGAACCTCATCCTGGCGCAGGTGCTGAATATTCAGGGTACCCCGGCGACCATTATCGGCGACCAGATGGTGGCGGGCGCAATTCCGTATGACGACCTGGAGGGGCTGGTCAAAGAACAGCTGGCAAACGCCCGTGGCAAGTAAGCTTCCGCGCCTGCTGCGCGAGCTGGGCGTATGGCTGCTGATTGGCGTAGCCGTGAGCCTGGCGGTGGACTATTTCCGCCAGCCCGCGCTGCCGCAGAATTTCTCCGCGACGGCACTGCACACCCTCGACGGCCAGCCCGTCGATCTTATCGCCATGAGTAAGGAGCGACCGCTGCTGGTCTACGTCTGGGCGACATGGTGCGGCGTCTGCCGCTACACCACGCCGTCGGTGGCGGCGCTTGCCGCGGACGGGGGTAACGTGATGTCGGTTGCGCTGCGCTCGGGCGATAACGCGACGCTCGAAACCTGGATGAGGAAGAAGAAGGCGACGATGCCCACGGTCAACGACGCCAGCGGAGAACTGGCGCGTGAGTGGGACGTTGAGGTTACGCCAACGCTGGTGGTGATCTCTCACGGTGAGGTGAAGTCGATCACCACCGGCTGGACCAGCGGCTGGGGAATGCGCCTGCGGCTGTGGCTGGCGTCGTAGCGTTACTTCCCGCCAGCCAGCTCCAGGAAGCTACCGGTGACATAGGAGGCTTTGTCGCTTAGCAGCCAGACAATGGCCTGGGCGACCTCCTCCGGCTGACCGCCACGCTGCATCGGTAACATCGACTTCACCCGATCCACACGCCCCGGCTCGCCGCCGGAGGCGTGAATATCGGTATAAATCAGGCCTGGCCGCACGCCGTTAACGCGAATGCCCTGCGCCGCCACCTCCAGCGCGAGGCCGGTGGTCAGGGAATCCACCGCCCCTTTTGAGGCGGCATAATCCACATATTCCCCCGGCGCGCCCAGCCGTGATGCCGCCGAGGAGACATTCACAATCGCGCCGCCCTTGCCGCCGTGTTTATGCGACATGCGCTTAACCGCTTCACGGCAGCAGAGAAAATAGCCGGTGACGTTGGTAGCCAGCACGCGGTTAATACGTTCAGCGGAGAGGTTTTCGATGGTGGATTGTTCAAACAAAATCCCGGCGTTGTTCACCAGCGCGGCGAGCGGCTCACCTTCGCGATCGATGCTGTCGAACATCGCCATCACCTGCGCTTCATCGCTGATGTCCGCGCGTACGGCAAAGGCTTTACCGCCCGCGTCCACGATCTGATTAATGACGTCCGTCGCGGCTTTGATGTTGTGATGAAAATTCACCGCAACGGTGTAGCCTTCGCTTGCCAGCTGTAGCGCGGTGGCTTTACCAATACCCCGGCTGGCGCCGGTGACCAGTGCAATTGCCATTCTTTTCTCCCAATAAAAAAGCCGGGTAGCGGCTTCGCCTTACCCGGCCTACGTTACTACAGGAACAACGTTACTGGTATTCGCTCATCGGCACGCAGGAGCAGAACAGGTTACGGTCGCCGTAAACATCATCAAGACGTTTCACGGTTGGCCAGTATTTGTTTGCCACACCTGCCGGGAAGACAGCCAGCTCGCGGGTATAACCGTGGTTCCACTCTGCCACCAGTTCGTTCTGGGTATGCGGCGCGTTCACCAGCGGGTTATCTTCCAGCGTCCACTCGCCGCCTTTCACGCGGTCGATTTCGCTGCGGATCGCCAGCATGGCGTCGATAAAGCGATCCAGCTCCACCTTGCTTTCAGATTCGGTCGGCTCAACCATCAGCGTTCCCGCAACCGGGAAGGACATGGTTGGCGCGTGGAAGCCGTAGTCGATCAGGCGCTTGGCAATATCCAGCTCGCTGATGCCCGTCTCTTCTTTCAGAGGACGAATATCGAGGATGCATTCGTGCGCCACGCGACCGTCGCGGCCGGTATAGAGCACCGGATAGGCGTCCTTCAGACGCGTTGCGATGTAGTTGGCGTTGAGGATCGCCACCTGGCTGGCCTGCTTCAGCCCTTCCGCGCCCATCATGCGGATGTACATCCAGCTGATTGGCAGGATAGAGGCGCTGCCGAACGGTGCCGCGGAGACCGCGCCCTGACGGGTCAGCATGCCTTCAATCTGCACCACGCTGTGGCCCGGCACAAACGGTGCCAGGTGCGCCTTCACGCCGATTGGGCCCATGCCCGGGCCGCCACCGCCGTGCGGAATGCAGAACGTTTTATGCAGGTTCAGGTGCGACACATCCGCGCCAATAAAGCCCGGAGAGGTGATGCCCACCTGGGCGTTCATGTTTGCGCCGTCGAGGTAAACCTGGCCGCCGAACTTATGCACCACTTCACACACTTCACGGATAGTTTCTTCGTACACGCCGTGGGTGGACGGGTAGGTCACCATGATGCAGGAGAGTTTGTCGCCCGCCTGCTCGGCTTTGGCGCGCAGGTCGGCCAGATCGATGTTGCCGTTTTTGTCGCACGCCACAACCACCACTTCCATTCCTGCCATCTGGGCAGAAGCCGGGTTGGTACCGTGGGCAGAGCTTGGGATCAGGCAGATATCACGGTGGCCTTCATTGCGGCTTTCGTGATAGTGACGGATCGCCAGCAGACCAGCGTATTCACCCTGCGCACCGGAGTTCGGCTGCATGCAGAGCGCGTCGTACCCGGTCAGCTTCACCAGCCAGTCGGAGAGCTGGTTGATCATCATGTGATAACCTTCCGCCTGCTCAGCCGGGCAGAACGGGTGCAGCTCAGAGAATTCAGGCCAGGTAATTGGGATCATCTCAGCCGCGGCGTTCAGCTTCATGGTGCAGGAGCCCAGCGGGATCATCGCCTGGTTCAGCGCCAGATCTTTACGTTCCAGAGAGTGCATGTAACGCATCATCTCAGTTTCGCTGTGATAGCGGTTGAACACCGGGTGAGTCAGGATCGCGTCGTCGCGCAGCATGCTTTCCTGAATGGAGCGGCTGTCGAGCGCAACCTCTTTGTCGAGCGTATCAACGTTCAGACCGTGTGCGTCACCCAGCAATACGTTGAACAGGGTCAGGATATCGTCACGGGTGGTGCTTTCGTCCAGCGTAATGCCGACCGCATTGTGAATGTCGCTGCGCAGGTTGATTTGCGCTGCCTCGGCGCGCGCCAGCACGGCCGCTTTGTCTGCCACCTCGACGCACAGGGTGTCGAAGTAGTGCTCATGACGCAGCCTGAGACCTTTCTGTTGCAGACCGCAGGCCAGGATATCGGCCAGACGGTGGATGCGGCTGGCAATACGTTTCAGGCCAGCCGGACCGTGGAACACCGCGTACAGGCTGGCAATGTTAGCCAGCAGCACCTGCGAGGTACAGATGTTGGAGTTCGCTTTCTCGCGGCGGATATGCTGCTCGCGGGTCTGCATCGCCATGCGCAGCGCGGTGTTACCGGCGGCATCTTTCGATACGCCGATAATACGGCCTGGCATGGAACGTTTAAATTCATCTTTCGCGCCAAAGAACGCCGCGTGCGGGCCGCCGTAGCCCATCGGCACGCCGAAACGCTGAGCTGAGCCGAAGACAATATCCGCGCCCTGTTTACCTGGCGCGGTCAGCAGCACCAGCGCCATAAAATCAGCGGCGACGCTAACAATAACCTTACGGGATTTCAGCTCGGCGATCAGTGCGCCGTAGTCGTGCACTTCCCCGGTGGTGCCCACCTGCTGCAACAGCACGCCGAAGACGTCCTGGTGATCCAGCACTTTTTCAGCGTCGTCGACGGTCACCTCAAAGCCGAAAGTTTCCGCACGGGTGCGCACCACGTCCAGCGTCTGGGGATGCACGTCCGCCGCGACGAAGAAGCGGTTGGCGTTTTTCAGCTTGCTCACGCGCTTCGCCATCGCCATCGCTTCGGCGGCGGCAGTGGCTTCATCCAGCAGCGAGGCAGAGGCGATATCCATACCGGTCAGATCCAGCGTCACCTGCTGGAAGTTCAGCAGCGCTTCCAGACGGCCCTGGGAGACTTCTGGCTGATATGGGGTGTAAGCGGTGTACCAGCCCGGGTTTTCCAGCATATTACGCAGGATCACCGGCGGTAACTGCACGTTGGTGTAGCCCATGCCGATATAAGACTTATAGCGCTTGTTAAGGCCGGCGATGGCCTTCAGCTCCGCCAGCGCGGCGAACTCCGTCGTGGACTCGCCTACCTGCGGCGGCGTAGCAAGCTGGATGTCTTTTGGCACGATCTGGCCGATCAGTGCGTTTAATGAATCCGCGCCAACTGTTTTCAGCATCTCCTGCTGTTGCTGAGCATCCGGCCCAATGTGACGTTCAATGAAGGCGCCACGGTTTTCAAGCTGGCTTAAAGTCTGTGTCATGAGCGATGGTTCCTGAAACGTGCAGTGAATTTAAGTTCCCTCTCCCTTTGGGAGAGGGTTAGGGTGAGGGGAAGATTGGCACCCTCACCCCTGCCCTCTCCCAAAGGGAGAGGGGGATTACTGATTACTCGTCTTCTAACAGTGCTTCGTACGCGGTCGCATCCAGCAGCGCGGCAACCTGCGCTTCGTCGCTGGCTTTGATCTTGAAGATCCAGCCGCCTTCATACGGTTCGCTGTTGACCAGCTCCGGGGAGTCGCTCAGCGCGTCGTTCACGGCAACAATTTCACCGCTCACCGGGGCGTAGATGTCAGAGGCCGCTTTAACGGATTCCGCCACCGCACAGTCGTCGCCTGCGCTCACGGTTGCGCCCACTTCCGGCAGGTCAACAAACACCATGTCGCCCAGCAGCTCCTGCGCGTGCTCGGTGATCCCAACGGTGTAAGTGCCGTCCGCCTCTTTGCGCAGCCACTCGTGTTCTTTGCTGTATTTCAGTTCTGCTGGCACATTGCTCATTGAAGTTCTCCTGATAAAAATAGTTAGGCGACCGGCTTACCGGCGCGAACAAAAATCGGTTTGGTCACGTTGACCGGCATTTCGCGGTTGCGGATCTGCACCACCGCCGTTTCGCCAATCCCCGCCGGCACGCGTGCCAGGGCAATACTGTAGCCGAGCGTCGGGGAGAACGTTCCGCTGGTGATCACGCCTTCGCGATGATTGCCATCGGCATCGGTGAAGCGCACCGGCAGCTCGCCGCGCAGAACGCCTTTTTCTTTCATCACCAGGCCTACCAGCTGTTCAGTGCCCTTCTCGCGCTGCATCTCCAGCGCTTCACGACCAATAAAATCACGGTCAGCCGGTTCCCACGCGATGGTCCAGCCCATGTTGGCCGCCAGCGGAGAGACGCCTTCGTCCATCTCCTGACCGTAGAGGTTCATCCCCGCTTCCAGACGCAGCGTATCGCGCGCGCCCAGCCCCGCAGGCTTCACGCCCGCCTCCACCAGCGCACGCCAGAAATCAGCGGCCTTCTCGTTTGGCATCGCAATTTCGTAGCCCGCTTCACCGGTGTAGCCGGTGGTGGCGATAAACAGATCCCCCGCCTGCACGCCGAAGAATGGCTTCATGCCTTCGGTGGCTTTGCGCTGCTCGTCGCTGAACAGAGAGGCGGCTTTCGCCTGGGCGTTCGGCCCCTGCACGGCGATCAGTGACAGATCGTCACGGACGGTGATGTCGATGGCATAAGGTTCGGCGTGTTGGGTGATCCAGGAGAGGTCTTTTTCGCGGGTGGCGGAGTTTACAACGAGGCGGAAGAAATCTTCGGTGAAGTAGTAGACGATGAGGTCGTCAATCACGCCGCCAGAGGCATTGAGCATGCCGGTATAGAGCGCTTTGCCCGGCGTCTTCAGTTTGGCGACGTCATTTGCCAGCAGATAACGCAAAAACTCCCGGGTGCGGCTACCGCGCAGGTCGACAATCGTCATATGAGACACGTCGAACATACCGGCATCGGTGCGCACCGCGTGGTGCTCATCAATCTGCGAGCCGTAGTGCAGCGGCATCATCCAGCCGTGGAAGTCCACCATGCGGGCGCCGCACAACACGTGCTGTTCGTACAAAGGAGTCTGTTGAGCCATCTTTTCCTCGTTGAAAAATTCACCGTGAAACCCGGTGTCGGCCTCGCGATCGGGGGCCGACGCAAACGTTCTCTTTTACCTGAACTTACCACCGAAACCGGCGGTTAACCATAAGGTAAAACGGGTCATCACATTAGCTTATGACCAAAAATCGCTGAAAAGCCTACAGAGTTATTCACTGGGAAAATGCGATTAAACCCGCATAAAATTAACAATGATCTAACAGGATTTAGCAGATGGTGATATTTCATGCGGAAAAACGGGCCGAATTTCCGTAACATAAAAATAGTTAGATTAGATTTTCTAATGCGAAAAATGACGTGAAATTAGATTATTTCAAACGAGGAAATTTCCCCGGCGCGGAGGCCGGGAAAATAAAGTGTGACGGGGATCGAGATTAACGTAACCAGTCGGGAAGATCGTTGAGGCCCATTGCCTGACGAAGAAGCTGCGGTTTTACGCCGGGAAGGGTGTCGGCCAGCTTGAGGCCAATATCGCGCAGCAGTTTTTTCGCCGGATTCGCTCCGGCAAACAGCTCGCGGAAGCCCTGCATTCCCGCCAGCATCATCGCCGCACTGTGTTTGCGGCTGCGCTCGTAGCGACGCAGATACAGATGCTGACCAATATCTTTGCCTTCCCGATGCAGGCGACGCAGCTCTTCAACCAGCTCAGCCGCGTCCATAAAGCCGAGGTTCACCCCCTGCCCGGCCAGCGGATGAATGGTATGCGCCGCATCCCCCACCAGCGCCAGACGGTGCGCGGCAAACTGACGCGCGTAGCGACCGGTTAACGGAAACGTCTGGCGTTCGCTTTCAAGCATGCACAGGCCCAGACGGTTATCAAACGCCACGCATAGCGCCTGACTGAAGGCATCCGGCGTCGCCTCCTGCATCTGCTGCGCTTTCTCCGGCTCTAAGGACCAGACGATGGAGCAGAGATGCGGATCGGCAAGCGGCAGGAAGGCCAGAATGCCGTCATTATGGAAAATCTGGCGCGCCACGCCGCCGTGCGGCTCTTCGGTGCGGATTGTGGCCACCAACGCGTGATGGCGGTAATCCCAGAAGGTCAGCGGAATATCCGCTTTGTTACGCAGCCAGGAATTGGCGCCGTCGGCACCCACCACCAGACGCGCGGTCAGCATGTCGCCACTTTCAAGAGTGATAAACGCGTCGTTTTCGCCCCACGCCACCTGCTGGAGTTTCGCCGGTGCGATCAGCGTGACGTCGCTGCACTGCTGTGCTTTCTGCCACAGCGCGTGGTGGATCACCGCGTTTTCAACGATGTGTCCAAGGTGGCTGTAGCCCATGCTTTCATCGTCAAACGCGATACGGCCGAAGCTGTCTTTGTCCCACACTTCCATGCCATGGTAACAGCTGGCACGCAGCGCCACGATTTCAGACCAGACGCCAAGGTGCGTCAGTAGCTTTTCGCTGGCGGCATTGATCGCCGAGACGCGCAGCTCCGGCGGTGCATCCTGCGCCACAGGCTGCGGCGCTTTTTGCTCAAGCACGGCCACGCGCAGGCCGCTGCCCTGTAAACCACAGGCCAGCGCCAGTCCTACCATTCCGCCGCCCACAATGGCGACATCAACATTTTGCACGGTCAATACTCCTTAACGCGCGACCCAACCCAGGGTCCGCTGCGCCAGCACGTCACGTGCCGGAATGAACATTTCCATCGCCATCAGCCCAAGGTTGCGACCCGCAACCAGCGGTGCCCAGCGATTGGCAAACAGGTGGACTAAACCGTCGGTGACGCCAATGGTCGCCGCTTTGTCCGCCTGGCGTCGTTTCTGGTAATGGCTCAGCACTGAGTATGCGCCACAATCCTGTTGTTCGCTCCACGTCCGGGCCAGGAGCTCTGCCAGGCTTATCACGTCACGGAGGCCAAGGTTGAAGCCTTGCCCGGCGATGGGGTGCAGCGTCTGCGCGGCGTTGCCGACCAGGGCGACACGATGGGAGACAGTCTGCGATGCGGTCGTCAGCGCGAGCGGATAGGCCACGCGTTTTCCGGCATGGGTGATGCGCCCAAGCCGCCAGCCGAAGGCTTTTTGCAGCTCGGAACAAAAACGTTCGTCGGACCAGGAGAGAACCTCATCGGCCCGATCCTGCGCATGGCACCATACCAGCGAGCAGCGCCCGTTCGACATCGGCAGCATGGCCAGCGGGCCGTGTTCCGTGAAGCGCTCAAATGCCCTGCCGTTATGCGCGCCAGCCGTAGAGACGTTAGCGATGACCGCCGCCTGCCCATAGGGTTCAGAGCGCCATTCGACGCCGCACTGCGTGGCGATCGCGGAGCGTGAACCATCTGCCGCCACCAGCAGTTGCCCCTCCAGCGTGGTGCCGTTGTCCAGCGTCACGCTGACGGCCTCGTCACGACGGCTAAAGCTGGCGACGCGCGCCGGACAGTGCAGCGTGACGCCAGGCGCGTCCTGTAACAGACGGAACAGCCGCAGCCCTACGTTATGCAGCTCGACAACCTGCCCCAGCGCCTCGATCCGGTAATCGTGGGCATCCAGCGTCACAAACCCGGCATGCCCGCGATCGCTGACGTGAACGGTGCCGATCGCCGTTGCGCAATCCGCTATCGCCTGCCAGATCCCAATACGCGCAAGCTGCTGACAGGTTCCCTGCGCCAGCGCGATAGCGCGGGCGTCGAAACCGGGATGATCGGCCGCCTGCGGCGCGACCGCCTCGACGAGATGCACCGGAAGCTGGCCCTGGGTTAACTGCGAAATAGCCAGCGCCAGAGTAGCGCCGGTCATGCCTCCGCCAACGATGATTACGCTCATCCGCGTGCCGCCGCCATCAGCGCCTCGATGTCGTCAGCTTTTTTCACCACGGTCGCGGTCAGGTTTTCGTTACCGGTTTCGGTGATGACGATGTCATCTTCAATACGAATGCCGATCCCGCGGTACTGTTCCGGCACGTCGGCATCCGGCGCGATGTACAGCCCCGGCTCAACGGTCAGCACCATGCCTGGCTCCAGCACGCGCGAACGTTCCGGACCGTATGCCCCGACGTCATGCACATCCAGCCCCAGCCAGTGGCTCAGGCCGTGCATAAAGTACGGACGATGGGCGTTTTCGGTTATAAGGGTGTCCACATCGCCTTTCAGAATGCCGAGCTTCACCAGCCCGGTAATCATGATGCGCACCACCTCGCCCGTAACCTCCTGTATGGAGGTGCCAGGGCGGAACAGCGTCAGCGCGGTCTCCAGAGACTCAAGCACGATGTCATAGATTTCACGCTGCGCGGAGGTGAATTTACCGTTCACCGGGAAGGTACGGGTGATGTCGCCCGCGTAACCCTGATATTCACAGCCGGCGTCAATCAGCACCAGATCGCCGTCGCGCAGTTCACTTTCGTTTTCGGTGTAGTGCAGAATGCAGCCATTTTCCCCGCCGCCTACGATGGTGTTATAGGACGGGAAGCGCGCGCCGTGACGGTTAAATTCATGGTGAATTTCGCCTTCAAGCTGGTACTCGAACATACCGGGACGGCACTTTTCCATGGCGCGGGTATGCGCCAGGGCGCTGATTTCGCCCGCGCGGCGCATCACGTTCAGCTCTTCTTCAGACTTGAACAGGCGCATCTCATGCACCATCGGTCGCCAGTCCGTCAGGGTGGCGGGTGCAGACAAATTCTGACGTGAGCCTTTACGCAGCTTATCCAGCGCGGTGAAAACAATGTCATCCGCATACGCGTATTCGCCCTGGGCGTGATAGAGCACGTCCAGACCGTTCAGCAGTTGGTAGAGCTGCTGGTTGATTTCGCTGTAGGCCAGCGCGCGGTCCACGCCCAGTTTTTCTGGCGCCGCCTCCTGTCCTAAGCGGCGGCCAAACCAGATTTCCGCGGTCAGATCGCGCACGCGGTTAAAAATCACGCTGTGGTTGTGGGTGTCATTGCTTTTAATCAGCACCAGTACCGCTTCCGGCTCGTTAAACCCGGTGAAGTACCAGAAATCACTGCTCTGGCGATAGGGGTATTCGCTGTCGGCGCTGCGCGTCACTTCCGGCGCGGCGAAAATCAGGGCAGCGCTTCCCGGCTGCATTTTTGCCAGCAGCGCCTGACGACGGCGAGAATACTCTTGACTGGAGATAACCATGACACCCTCCTGTGCGTTATTTTTCTTAGTGTAATGTTGGCTTGCGAACTTCCGGCGCGGTCGGCTGCGAGCGCGTAAAGTTGTCGTGGCACAGCAGAGACGCCACGCGTACGTACTCGATAATCTCTTCGAGAGACATCTCCAGCTCTTCCTGGTCTTCGTCTTCATCGTAGCCGAGCTGGGCGATGTTGCGCAGATCGTCGATCGCTTCACCCGCTTCGCCGGTCACTTTATCCAGTTTAGGCTGGGTTACGCCCAGGCCAAGAAGATAGTGGTTTACCCAACCCGCGAGCGCATCAGCGCGATCGAATACGCTGACATCGTCGCCTTCAGGCAGATAAAGCTGAAAAAGAAAGCCATCGTCTTCCAGGGAATCGCTGGTTGCGGCGTGCATTTTACGCAGCGCTTCCGCCAGTTCGTGGCCAAACGCCAGCCCTTCGTTGGTGAGGTCGTGGATCAGCGGCTGCCATGAGCTGTCGCTGTTTCCGCCGCACAGTATGCCGCTGATCAGACCGTGCATTTCGGCAGGGGTCAGACCGACTCCCTGCTGGTTCAGTAACTGGTTTAAATCCTTGTAACCAGGCATTTCGTTCTGTATAGACATACGCATTCGTCATCAAAGGGAGGATATTCATGATATGCTACCACTTTGGACCCTGGTGATACCAGAAAAGGGCTTGTATCTTCACATCAGGGTAGCTATAGTGTCGCCCCTTCGCAGCCCCCGGGGCAGTAAGCGAAGGCAGCGCAGTCAATCAGCAGGAAGGTGGCATGTCTGCACAACCCGTCGATCTCCAGATTTTTGGCCGTTCACTGCGAGTGAATTGTCCGCCTGAACAAAGGGATGCCTTGAATCAGGCTGCGGACGATTTGAATCAGCGGTTGCAAGATCTAAAAGAACGCACTAGAGTCACAAATACTGAGCAGCTGGTTTTCATCGCCGCGTTGAACATCAGCTATGAACTGACTCAGGAAAAAGCGAAGACCCGCGATTACGCGGCAAGCATGGAGCAGCGCATTAAAATGCTCCAGCAGACCATAGAACAGGCATTGCTTGATCAAGGTCGCAGTCCCGAAAGACCGGGACCAAAGTTTGAATAACACTTCTCAGTTGACTATGGTAGAGTAACTGTGAAGACAAAATTTCTCTGAGATGTTCGCAAGCGGGCCAGTCCCCTGAGCCGATATTTCATACCACAAGAATGTGGCGCTCCATGGTTGGTGAGCATGCTCGGTTCGTCCGAGAAGCCTTAAAACTATGACGACACATTCACCTTGAACCAAGGGTTCAAGGGTTACAGCCTGCGGCGGCATCTCGGAGATTCCCTCTCTTTTCTTCTACCGACTACCATGACTCAACTCCCTGAAGTTTCTGCTTCACGCCAGGACATCCGTCAGCTTATTCGCCAGCGTCGTCGCGCCCTAAGCGCCGAGCAACAGGCACAGTTTGCTCAGCAGGCCGCCGCCCGCATGATGGCCTATCCCCCTGTGGTGATGGCAAACACCGTCGCCCTGTTTCTCTCGTTTGATGGTGAGCTGGATACCCAACCGCTTATCGACCAGCTCTGGCGCGCCGGGAAAAAAGTTTACCTGCCGGTTCTGCATCCCTTTAGCCCGGGCAATCTGCTGTTTCTGCACTACCATCCGCACAGCGAGCTGGTGGTGAATCGTCTGAAAATCACCGAACCCAAACTCGACGTGCGCGACGTGCTCCCGCTTTCCGGGCTGGATGTGCTGATTACGCCGCTGGTGGCGTTTGACGAGCAGGGCCAGCGATTAGGCATGGGCGGGGGATTCTATGACAGGACGCTACAAAGCTGGCAGCAGTACGGATTGCAGCCGGTGGGGTATGCGCATGATTGCCAGGGCGTGGAGGCATTACCCGTAGAGAAATGGGATGTGCCGTTGCCGGCGGTGGTGACGCCCAGTAAAACCTGGACCTGGTAGAACAAAGCCGGGTGGCGGCTACGCCTTACCCGGCCTACATAAATCCTCGAACATTACAGGTCGGGTAAGCGTAAGCGCCACCCGACACACAAACCGCACGACAACTGTAGGTCGGGTAAGGCGCAGCCGCCACCCGACGCCACAGACCGCACCATCAGTACAACAGGCGCGCGCGAATCGTCCCCGGAATGGCCTTCATGCTCTGCAATGCTTTCTCGGCGATGTCTTCATCCGCTTCGATATCAATCACCACATAACCCATCTGCGAGTTAGTTTGCAGATACTGCGCGGCAATGTTAACACCCTGCTCAGCAAAGATCTGGTTGATGGCGGTCAGCACGCCAGGACGGTTTTCGTGGATGTGCAGCAGACGACGCCCACCGTGCAGCGGCAGAGACACCTCCGGGAAGTTCACCGCAGAGAGCGTTGAACCGTTGTCGGAATATTTGCTCAGTTTACCCGCCACTTCCAGGCCGATATTCTCCTGCGCTTCCTGAGTAGAACCGCCGATGTGCGGCGTCAGGATCACGTTGTCGAACTCGCACAGCGGAGAGGTGAACGGATCGCTGTTGGTGGCCGGTTCCGTCGGGAATACGTCAATCGCCGCACCCGCCAGATGCTTACGCTTCAGCGCGTCGCACAGTGCAGGAATATCGACCACCGTGCCGCGCGCGGCGTTGATCAGCAGAGAGCCCGGCTTCATCAGCGCCAGCTCTTCCGCCCCCATCATGTTTTTGGTGGACGCATTTTCCGGCACGTGCAGACTGACCACGTCACTCATATTCAGCAGATCAGAGAGATGCTGCACCTGCGTCGCGTTACCCAGCGGCAGCTTGCTTTCGATATCGTAGAAAAACACGTGCATGCCGAGGGATTCCGCCAGAATACCGAGCTGCGTACCGATGTGGCCGTAACCGATAATCCCAAGCTTTTTACCACGCGCTTCGTAGGAGCCCGCAGCCAGCTTATTCCACACGCCGCGGTGTGCTTTGGCGTTAGCTTCCGGAATGCCGCGAAGGAGCAGCAGCAGCTCGCCAATCACCAGCTCCGCCACGGAACGGGTGTTAGAGAACGGCGCGTTAAAGACCGGGATACCACGTTTTGCGGCGGCATTCAGATCAACCTGGTTGGTGCCGATGCAGAAACAGCCAATCGCCACCAGCTTTTCCGCCGCAGCAATAACGTCTTCAGTCAGTTGGGTACGGGATCGCAGGCCAATGAAATGGGCATCACGGATGGACGCTTTCAGCTCTTCAGTGTCCAGCGCGCCTTTGTGAAATTCGATGTTGGTGTAGCCTGCTGCGCGAAGGCTATCGAGCGCTTTCTGGTGCACGCCTTCAACCAGCAGGAATTTAATCTTGTCTTTCTCCAGTGATACCTTTGCCATTTACCCGACCCTGTTTTTATCTGAACTGATGTTGTGCTGGATATAAATCCCGTGCAGCCAACATATCAAAAAAAACTATTGCAGCAATATGAACGTTTGCGTCGGCACTCTGAAGAAAAGTCATACAGAGCAAAATGGCAGAGGAAAATGCTGCGGAAAATTACGAACGTGGCAGGATCGGCAAAAGAGGCGGAAAAACGTGACACAAGTCACCGAATTTAGCTTTTCAAAAATTTTTTAGCGGGGGGAGCGCTCCCCCCGTCAGATCATTTTACGATGGTTTTCACACCGTCAGCCGTGCCGATCAGCGCCACATCCGCGCCACGGTTGGCAAATAACCCTACGGTAACGACGCCTGGAATGCCGTTGATCGCATTTTCCAGCGCAATGGCATCGAGGATCTCAAGGCCGTGAACGTCGAGGATCACGTTGCCGTTGTCGGTCACCACACCCTGACGGTATTCCGGACGACCACCCAGCTTCACCAGTTGACGTGCCACGGCGCTGCGCGCCATCGGGATCACTTCGACCGGCAGCGGGAAATTCCCCAGAATGTCGACCTGCTTGGAGGCGTCCGCGATGCAGATGAACTTATCCGCCACGGAAGCGATGATCTTCTCGCGGGTCAGCGCCGCGCCACCGCCTTTGATCATCTGCATATGGCCGTTGATTTCATCCGCGCCATCAACGTAAATGCCAAGACGGTCCACTTCGTTGAGGTCGAAAACGGTGATGCCGAGGCTTTTCAGCTTTTCCGTGGAAGCATCGGAGCTGGAAACCGCGCCCTCGATCTGCCCCTTCATCGTGCCCAGCGCATCGATAAAGTGCGCCGCCGTCGACCCCGTACCAACACCGACAATGGTACCCGGCTGTACGTACTGGAGAGCGGCCCATCCTACTGCTTTTTTCAGTTCATCCTGCGTCATGATCGTTTTGCCTGTGGTGTGAAAACTCAGGGCGCATTATAGAACACGTCGAATGGATTTCGTCTGCCACGAAGGGAAAATTGTGTCATAGTGCAGATTAAGCAAAATTAAGGAGTCAGCCAGAGCAATGAAACGTCCGGACTACAGAACACTACAGGCACTTGATGCAGTTATTCGTGAACGCGGTTTTGAGCGCGCGGCGCAAAAGCTGTGCATCACCCAGTCCGCCGTATCACAGCGTATCAAACAGCTTGAAAACATGTTCGGGCAGCCGCTGCTGGTGCGTACCGTACCGCCGCGTCCGACGGAGCAAGGACAAAAGCTCCTCGCCCTGCTGCGGCAGGTTGAACTGCTGGAAGATGAATGGCTGGGCGATGAACAGACCGGATCCACGCCGCTGCTGCTGTCGCTGGCGGTGAACGCCGACAGTCTGGCGACCTGGCTGCTGCCGGCCCTTGCGCCGGTGCTGGCCGACTCCCCTATCCGCCTGAATCTCCAGGTTGAAGACGAAACCCGCACCCAGGAGCGCCTGCGTCGCGGCGAAGTGGTTGGTGCGGTCAGTATTCAGCCTCAGGCGTTGCCAAGCTGTCTGGTGGATCAGCTGGGCGCGCTGGATTACCTGTTTGTCGGTTCAAAAGCTTTTGCCGAGCGCTACTTCCCGAACGGTGTGACCCGCGCCGCGCTGCTGAAAGCGCCTGCCGTCGCTTTCGACCATCTGGACGATATGCATCAGGCTTTCCTGCAACAAAACTTCGATCTGCCGCCGGGCAGCGTACCGTGTCATATCGTTAACTCGTCCGAAGCCTTCGTACAGCTCGCGCGTCAGGGAACCACCTGCTGCATGATCCCGCATTTGCAGATTGAGAAAGAGTTGAAAAGCGGTGAGCTGATTGATTTAACCCCGGGGCTGTATCAGCGCCGGATGCTGTACTGGCACCGTTTTGCGCCGGAAAGCCGCATGATGCGCAACGTCACTGACGCGCTGCTGGCGTTTGGGCATAAGGTGTTAAGACAGGATTGAAAAACTAGCCGGGTGGCGGCTTCGCCTTACCCGGCCTACGGGTTACTGAGCGGGCTTTTCAGTCGGCTCCAGCTGGAACACCACATCAACCTGATCGTCGAACTGAATGGTTGGCTGCTCGTAGGTTTCCTGAGCAGAAACCGGCGCGGCGTCCGCCTTCATCATCCGAACCATCGGGCTTGGCTGGTAGTTTGAAACGTGGTAGCGCACGCTGTAAACCGGACCGAGCTTGGTCTTGAAGCCGGATGCCAGCTGCTGCGCCTGATGAATGGCATCATCAATCGCCGCTTTACGCGCTTCGTCTTTATATTTCTCCGGTTGCGCAACGCCCAGCGAGACGGAACGAATTTCGTTCAGCCCAGCCTTCAGCGCACCATCCAGCAATCCGTTGAGCTTATCAAGCTGGCGTACAGTCACTTCCACAGTACGCACGGCGCGATAGCCTTTCAGGATGCTTTTGCCGTTCTGGTAGTCGTAATCCGGTTGGGTACGCAGGTTCGCAGAGCTGATGTCTTTTTTCGCGACACCGTTCTGTTCCAGGAAAGAGAGGTATTGCGCAACACGATCGTCTGCCTGTTTCTTGGCGGAAGCAGCATCTTTCGCCGCCACGTTCACTTCAATTGCCAGGGTTGCAACATCCGGTACCGCATCCACGCTTGCCGTGCCTGAAGTGACAATGTGCGGGCCGTTTGGCAGTTCATTCGCCTGCACCGACACCGTACCTAAACTTACTAATGCCGCCAGGGCCATCACCTTAAACTTCACTGTCATTCCTCCATGTTGCGAAGAGTGCCCTGTTAACAGGGCTCATGCCAGCAAGCTTAGCGGGTCTTGTTCAGATGTCCATAAGACAACGCTTAGTTGAACAGTCCCTGTACGTGATGAATGCCCTCTTTCGCCAGCTGGAAGGCAATAAACCACATCACCAGCCCAACCAGGGTATTGATAATGCGCTGCGCTTTAGCGGTGCGAAGACGTGGCGCCAGCCATGCCGCCAGGATCGCAAGACCAAAGAACCAGAGGAAGGAGGCGCTGACCGTACCGAGCGCAAACCAGCGCTTGGGCTCAACGTCCAGCTGTCCACCCAGGCTGCCGAGCACCACGAACGTATCAAGATAAACGTGCGGGTTAAGCCACGTCACGGCGAGCATGGTGACGATAATCTTCCAGCGCCCCTGCTTCATCACTTCGGCGCTCGCCAGCTCAAGATTGCTGCTCATGGCCGTTTTCAGGGCGCCAAACCCGTACCACAGCAGAAACGCTACGCCGCCCCAGGTAACCAGCGCCAGCAGCCACGGCGACTGCATCAGCAAGGCGCTGCCGCCAAAAATCCCGGCGCAAATCAGTAGCAAATCGCTCACCGCGCACAGCAGGGCAATCATCAGATGATACTGGCGGCGAATGCCCTGGTTCATCACAAACGCATTTTGTGGACCAAGGGGAAGGATCATGGCCGCGCCTAACGCAAGCCCCTGAAAATAATAAGATAACATGACGTAATTCTCGCAGAGTTGTCCTGAAGGCAGACTATACTGCGGGAACGACATTAGAGGAAATTGATAATATTAATTGGGGATTAGCCGGGCTAATATAAGAAAAGCCCGGTGTCGCTGACGCTTACCGGGCCTACGTTAAAGCAAATTATTCGGCTGCTTTCTCGCGTTTGAGATTTACGTCCATCTGCGGATAAGGGAAGCTGATACCGTTGGCATCGAAATCACGCTTGATGCGCTCCAGCACGTCCCAGTAAACGTTTTGCAGATCGCCGCTTTTACTCCAGATGCGCACCACAAAATTAATGGATGACGCACCCAGCTCGTTCAGGCGAACGGTCATTTCGCGATCTTTAAGAATGCGGTCATCTGATTCGATGATATCGGTAATCAGCTTTTTCACCAGCTCAGTATCTGAATCATAGCCAACCCCGATAATGAGTTCATTACGGCGAACCGGCTCACGAGAGAAGTTAGTAATGTTGCCATCAATCACTTTCTTGTTTGGCACAATGACGATTTTGCCGTCTGCCGAACGCAGCGTGGTAGAAAAAATCTGCACGTTCAGCACGGTGCCCGCAGTGCCACCGAGATCAACATACTCTCCGGCACGGAAAGGACGGAACGTCACTAACAGTACGCCAGCTGCAAGGTTAGCCAGCGAGCCCTGAAGAGCGAGACCTACGGCCAGACCAGCGGCACCAAGTACAGCAATGACCGAAGCGGTCTGTACACCGACCCGCCCCATTGCCGCAATGAGGGTAAACGCAATAATCCCGTAACGCACCAGCGCAGATAGGAAATCAGCAACGGTTGCATCGATATGACGGGATAGCATTACGCGATTAACGCCCCGGGAAACCGTGCGGGCAACGATCATCCCCACAATAATAATGGCGATTGCCGCCGCAATATTCACAGCGTAACTAATCAGGAGCGCCTGGTTGCGCACCAGCCAGGAGCCAGCGTTATTGATGCTATCTACAACACCGAGATCTTCCATTTATCTTTCCTTATGCTCATAAAAACCACAAAATCTATCCCACACGGAGACAGGCAGGTCAGTAAAGGGTAAAC
Source organism: Enterobacter sp. YSU (assembly GCF_016082135.1). Taxonomy (NCBI): domain Bacteria; kingdom Pseudomonadati; phylum Pseudomonadota; class Gammaproteobacteria; order Enterobacterales; family Enterobacteriaceae; genus Enterobacter; species Enterobacter sp. YSU. The sequence continues at coordinate 2,628,939 of NZ_CP059487.1, read as the reverse complement.
AAAAAGCCATGATATTGCCAAACAGATCACAAAAACAGAGGCATCAGGCTATTGAAAAGGCATAAAAAAAGGCCCGCATATGCGGACCTTCTTGACGCTATGAACAGCTCAAATTACAGAACGTCAACCGCGTTCAGTTCTTTGAATGCCTGCTCCAGACGAGTAATCATAGAAGTCTGGGCAGCGCGCAGCCATACGCGTGGATCGTAGTATTTCTTGTTCGGCTGGTCTTCGCCTTTCGGGTTGCCCAGCTGACCTTGCAGGTAAGCTTCGTTGGTTTTGTAGTATTGCAGGATACCGTCCCAGGTTGCCCATTGGGTGTCGGTATCGATGTTCATTTTCACTACGCCGTAGCTTACGGAATCTTTGATTTCCTGAGCAGAAGAACCGGAACCGCCGTGGAAGACGAAGTTCAGGCTGTTGTGCGGCAGGTTGTGTTTCTTAGACACGTATTCCTGAGAATCACGCAGGATGGTCGGGGTCAGAACCACGTTACCTGGTTTGTATACGCCGTGTACGTTACCGAAGGACGCTGCGATGGTGAAGCGTGGGCTGATTTTGCTCAGCTCGGTGTAAGCGTAATCAACGTCTTCTGGCTGAGTGTACAGAGCAGAAGCGTCCATGTGGCTGTTGTCCACACCGTCTTCTTCACCGCCGGTGCAACCCAGTTCGATTTCCAGGGTCATGCCCATTTTGGACATACGCGCCAGGTACTTAGAGCAGATCTCGATGTTTTCTTCCAGAGACTCTTCGGACAGGTCGATCATGTGAGAAGAGAACAGTGGCTTACCGGTTGCTGCGAAGTGTTTTTCACCTGCGTCCAGCAGACCGTCGATCCATGGCAGCAGTTTTTTCGCGCAGTGGTCAGTGTGCAGGATAACCGGAACACCGTAGTGCTCAGCCATCTGGTGAACGTGATGTGCGCCAGAGATAGCACCCAGGATAGCAGCGCCCTGAGGAACGTCAGTTTTCACGCCTTTACCTGCGATGAACGCAGCGCCGCCGTTAGAGAACTGAACGATAACCGGTGCTTTAACTTTTGCAGCGGTTTCCAGTACGGCGTTGATGGAGTCGGTACCTACGCAGTTAACTGCTGGCAGAGCGAAGTTGTTTTCTTTAGCTACCTGGAACACTTTCTGTACGTCATCACCAGTGATAACGCCAGGTTTTACGAAATCAAAAATTTTAGACATGTTGCTTAGTCCTGTATCTTCGGCCGTTAGAAAAGGTGCGAGCTCTGATAAGCGCGCTGAAAATTGGGCAGGTTTCCCTGCCCCTGAATGGCTTACTTCTTAGCGCGCTCTTCGAGCATTGCTACTGCTGGCAGGACTTTACCTTCCACGAATTCGAGGAATGCGCCGCCACCAGTGGAGATGTAGGAGATCTTGTCAGCGATACCGAACAGATCGATAGCTGCCAGGGTGTCACCACCGCCTGCGATAGAGAACGCTTCGCTGTCTGCGATAGCGTTAGCCACGATCTCAGTCCCTTTGCGGAAGTTCGGGAATTCGAACACGCCGACAGGACCGTTCCACAGGATAGTTTTTGCATTTTTCAGGATTTCAGCCAGTTTCTGTGCAGAAACGTCGCCCAGGTCCAGAATCTGCTCTTCATCTTTGATGTCGTTAACAGACTTCAGGGTTGCGGTAGCGGTTTCGGAGAACTCGGTAGCTACACGAACGTCAGTTGGAACCGGGATATCACAGGTGCTCAGCAGACGTTTGGCTTCGTCAACCAGATCCGCTTCGTACAGGGATTTACCCACGTTGTGGCCTTGCGCAGCAACGAAGGTATTCGCGATACCACCACCGACGATCAGCTGGTCAGCGATTTTGGACAGGGAATCCAGTACGGTCAGTTTGGTAGACACTTTAGAACCACCAACGATAGCGACCATTGGACGAGCAGGTTCTTTCAGAGCTTTACCCAGCGCTTCCAGTTCGTCAGCCAGCAGCGGACCTGCACAGGCGACGTCTGCGAATTTACCGATACCGTGGGTAGATGCCTGCGCACGGTGAGCCGTACCGAATGCATCCATCACGAATACGTCGCACAGCGCAGCGTATTTTTTGGACAGGGTTTCGTCGTCTTTCTTTTCGCCTTTGTTGAAGCGAACGTTTTCCAGAACAACCAGCTCACCTTCGGCAACTTCCACGCCGTCCAGGTAATCTTTCACCAGGCGAACCGGGCTGGACAGTTTGTCTTTCAGGTAATTAACAACCGGCAGCAGAGAGAACTCTTCGTTGTACTCGCCTTCAGTTGGACGGCCCAGGTGGGAGGTGACCATCACTTTAGCGCCCTGCTTCAGCGCCAGTTCAATGGTTGGCAGAGATGCACGGATACGCGCGTCGCTGGTCACTTTGCCATCTTTAACCGGTACGTTCAGATCGGCACGGATGAAAACGCGTTTACCTGCCAGATCCAGATCGGTCATCTTAATTACAGACATGGTGAATCCTCTCGTTGATTCTTAAAGTTTTGCAAGCGCAAGGTGCGCTCTACCTGAAACCTTTTGCGGCCATGGCTAACGTGGTGTCGAGCATTCGGTTAGCAAAGCCCCATTCGTTATCACACCAGACCAGCGTCTTGATAAGGTGTGCCCCACTGACGCGCGTTTGTGTGCCATCGACGATAGCGCTGTGCGGGTCGTGGTTAAAATCTACTGAGACCAACGGTAATTCCGTATAGTCAACTATACCATGAAATGCTCCCTGTGCCGCTTTTTGCAGCAACAGGTTGACTTCACAGGCTTTTACCGGTTTTTTCACCGTCACGCTAAGATCGATTGCGGTGACGTTTATCGTCGGCACGCGCACGGCAATCGCTTCGAAACGGTCGTTAAACTGCGGGAAAATACGGGTGATCCCGGCAGCCAGTTTCGTATCCACCGGAATGATGGACTGGCTCGCCGCGCGAGTGCGTCGTAAATCCGGATGGTAGGCGTCGATGACCTGCTGATCGTGCATGGCGGAGTGAATCGTGGTCACGGTGCCGGATTCAATGCCATACGCATCGTCTAACAGTTTAATGACCGGAATAATGCAGTTGGTGGTGCAGGAGGCGTTGGAGACAATGCGGTGTTCAGCTTGCAGCTCGTGCTGGTTGACGCCAAACACGACGGTGGCGTCGAGGTCGTTACTGCCGGGATGGGAGAACAGCACTTTTTTCGCGCCAGCATTCAGATGCGCTTCGCCATGTTCACGGTTACCGTACACGCCGGTACAGTCCAGCACCACATCCACACCCAGTTCGCGCCAGGGCAGCCCTTCAATACTGTTCTCATGCAGCACGCGGATGGCATCGTCGCCGACGAACAGCTGTTCCCTTTCCTGGCGAACGTCCCAGGCAAAGCGACCGTGGCTGGTATCATATTTCAACAAATGCGCCATGCCCGCAGCATCCGCCAGTTCATTGATTGCCACCACGGTGATTTCCGCACGACGCCCGGATTCATATAAAGCACGAACCACGTTGCGTCCGATGCGACCGAAGCCATTAATCGCTACGCGTACGGTCATAGATCTCCTGCAAAGCTATCCCTGAGTTTGAGGTGGCTGAAAGAGTAATCCAGCGACGCCCGAAGGGGAATCCTTGCTGTCACAAACTGCGATTGATTGGTCAATTGTCGAACATTTAATCGACTGAAACGCTTCAGCAAGAATAAGCGAATCGGGGAATAAAAGGAATCTCTGTCCAGATGAATAAGCGAGCTATATGACTTGCATCACATTTTCGGTGGAATAATTTACAGAGCAGTTACATGTCTGAGGAATCGTGCATACAAAAAAGCCGGGTGGCGCTAACGCTTACCCGGCCTACATTTTATGCCATTTGTAGGCCCGGTAAGCGTTAGCGCCACCGGGCAAAACGGCAATTACAGCAGTTCTTTCGCCTTAGCGACAACGTTCTCAACGGTGAAGCCGAACTCTTCAAACAGCTGTTCAGCTGGCGCAGACTCACCGAACGTGGTCATACCGACGATAGCGCCGTTCAGGCCAACGTATTTGAACCAGTAGTCAGCGATACCCGCTTCCACTGCCACGCGAGCGGAGACCGCTTTAGGCAGTACGGATTCGCGGTACGCGGCATCCTGCTTGTCGAACGCATCGGTAGACGGCATGGAGACTACGCGCGCTTTCACGCCTTCAGCAGTCAGTTTTTCCCATGCGGCAACGGCCAGTTCAACTTCAGAACCGGTAGCGATGAAGATCAGCTCAGGCTGGCCTGCGCAATCTTTCAGCACGTAACCACCGCGCGCGATGTTTGCCAGCTGCTCTGGGGTACGCTCCTGCTGCGCCAGGTTCTGACGGGAGAGGATCAGTGCGGTCGGGCCATCATGACGCTCAACGCCGTATTTCCACGCCACCGCAGATTCAACCTGGTCACATGGACGCCATGTGCTCATGTTCGGGGTCACGCGCAGGGAAGCCACCTGCTCTACCGGCTGGTGGGTTGGACCATCTTCGCCCAGACCGATGGAGTCGTGGGTGTAGACCATCACCTGACGCTGTTTCATCAGCGCAGCCATACGTACGGCGTTACGTGCATATTCCACAAACATCAGGAAGGTAGAGGTGTATGGCAGGAAGCCACCGTGCAGAGCGATACCGTTGGCAATCGCGGTCATCCCGAATTCACGTACACCGTAATGGACGTAGTTACCGGCAGTATCTTCGTTGATTGGCTTAGATCCGGACCACAGGGTCAGGTTTGATGGCGCCAGGTCAGCGGAGCCGCCGAGGAATTCTGGAAGCAGAGGGCCAAACGCTTCGATCGCATTCTGAGATGCTTTACGGCTGGCGATCTTGGCTGGGTTCGCCTGCAACTTCGCGATGAATTCGTTCGCTTTCGCGTCGAAGTCAGACGGCATGTCGCCTTTCATACGACGGGTGAATTCAGCCGCTTCCTGAGGGAAGGCTTTCGCGTATGCCGCGAACTTCTCGTTCCAGGCCGCTTCTTTCGCCTGGCCCACTTCTTTCGCATCCCACTGAGCGTAGATTTCAGACGGGATTTCGAAGGCAGGGTGTTTCCAGCCAAGTGCTTCACGGGTCAGTGCAATTTCCGCGTCGCCCAGCGGTGCGCCGTGGGAGTCATGAGTGCCCGCTTTGTTCGGAGAACCGAAGCCGATGATGGTTTTGCACATCAGCAGGGACGGTTTGTCGGTCACGGCGCGCGCTTCTTCTACGGCACGTTTAATCGAGTCAGCATCGTGGCCATCAACGCCGCGCACAACGTGCCAGCCGTAGGCTTCGAAACGTGCGGCGGTGTCGTCAGTGAACCAGCCTTCAACATGACCGTCGATGGAGATGCCGTTGTCGTCGTAGAACGCAACCAGTTTACCCAGCTTCAGGGTGCCTGCCAGGGAGCACACTTCGTGAGAAATGCCCTCCATCATGCAGCCGTCGCCCAGGAAGGCGTAGGTGAAGTGGTCAACGATGTCGTGGCCAGGACGGTTAAACTGCGCCGCCAGGGTCTTCTCTGCAATCGCCATCCCTACGGCGTTAGCGATGCCCTGACCTAGCGGACCGGTAGTGGTTTCAACGCCAGCGGTGTAGCCCACTTCCGGGTGACCTGGAGTTTTGGAGTGCAGCTGACGGAAGTTTTTCAGCTCTTCGATTGGCAGATCGTAGCCAGTGAGGTGCAGCAGGCTGTAGATCAGCATAGAGCCGTGGCCGTTAGACAGCACGAAACGGTCGCGGTCTGCCCATGCCGGGTTCTGCGGGTTGTGGTTAAGGAAATCACGCCACAGGACTTCGGCGATGTCAGCCATGCCCATAGGGGCGCCCGGGTGGCCGGATTTGGCTTTCTGTACTGCGTCCATGCTCAGCGCACGAATAGCATTAGCAAGCTCTTTACGTGAGGACATTTTAACTCCAGATCGGACTGTTAAAGGCCATGCCCTTGACGACAGCGCGTTTTGGGCTACGCCGGAAAAAAGTGCCAACAATGTAACCCAAGCCGCAGGGCATGTACATGGACCATTCTTTTGCAGCTTAAGAAATCTCTGGATCATGCTCGCATGTTGCGCAATCTGCTCGCCCGCCCCTGTCGATATTCCTTATACTTAGCCCGACACCGGCTTCGTTGACGGTGCATTTTTCGGAATTAATTCAGATTAACGAGTACGGAAGCAACATCATGAAAATGCGTGCAATCGGGCTGGCTGTGGGAACAACGCTCCTGCTAAGCGGCTGTCAGAATATGGATTCTAACGGCCTGATGACCTCAGGCGCAGAAGCTTTTCAGGCCTACTCATTGAGCGATGCGCAGGTGAAAGCGCTGAGCGACGAGGCCTGTAAGGATATGGATGGAAAAGCTACGCTTGCCCCGGCAAACAGCACCTACACGCAGCGTCTGAACAAGATTGCTTCCGCGCTGGGCGACAACATTAACGGTCAGCCGGTGAACTACAAGGTGTATATGGCGAAAGACGTCAACGCCTTTGCGATGGCGAACGGCTGTATTCGCGTTTACAGCGGCCTGATGGACATGATGACCGACAACGAAGTGGAAGCGGTGATCGGCCATGAAATGGGTCACGTTGCACTGGGTCACGTGAAGAAAGGGATGCAGGTTGCGCTGGGCACCAATGCCGTGCGTGCAGCGGCGGCCTCTGCGGGCGGCATCGTCGGCAGCCTGTCCCAGTCGCAGCTGGGCGACGTGGGCGAAAAACTGGTGAACTCGCAGTTCTCCCAGCGTCAGGAGTCGGAAGCGGATGACTACTCTTACGATCTGTTGCGCAAACGCGGCATCAATCCATCGGGTTTAGCTACCAGCTTCGAAAAACTGGCGAAACTGGAGGAGGGCCGTCAAAGCTCCATGTTTGACGATCACCCGGCTTCGGAAGAGCGTGCACAGCATATTCGCGACCGTATGGCGGCAGACGGAATTAAATAATTTCAGAAGGAGGCAGTTTTGCCTCCTTTTTATTTCGCATGAATTGTTAACTTAAAAGCACGTATCGATAACCCCCCTGAAAGCCCCGCCAAATCTACCCTGCCACTCTGAAATGTCTGGTCACATAATTATTGCAAAGGTTACTTTTTCCGGTAATTATCTCTTCCGCAGTTATTCAAATTAATATATCCAGACAGAGACGTTCCCTCCGTGAAAAAAGAATTATCATTAATTGCTTTAAGTTTATTTGCCGCATTACCTGCCGCCGCAAGCCAGCAATCCGACAGCAAGGGTTTTATTGACGACAGCCATCTGGATCTGTTTTTACGCAATGCGTATATCAGCCGCGACTACCACCAGGGCCAGCAGGACAAAGCCGAATGGGGTCAGGGGATCATCGCCACGTTTGCATCCGGCTATACCGAAGGGCTGGTGGGCTTCGGCGTGGACGGTATCGCGCAGTATGGCGTGCGTCTGGACGGTGGCCGCGGCAAGAGCGGCGCGGGCGGCATCGACTTCTTTAAGCAGGAAGACGACGGCCGGGCAAAATCCGATCTGGCAAAGTTTGGCGCAACCGCCAAAATGCGCATCTCCAATACCGTACTGAGCTACGGGAATCAGCGCCCTGAGCTGCCCATCGTGAATGCCGACAGCTCCCGCCTGCTGTTTGAAAGCTACACCGGCACCATGCTGACCTCGAAAGAGATCGACGGTCTGGAAGTCAACGCCGGTTACTTCACCGACGAGCAGCGTAAAAGCGATGACCGCCACGACAGCGGACTGAAGAGCCTCTCCTTCGGCGGTGCGAGCTATCAGTTTAACGACCAGTTCAGCGGCGCGCTGTACGCCTCTCATAACGAAGAGGTGATGAACAAGCAGTACCTGGGCATGAACTTCAAACAGCCGTTCAGTACCGGGCAGCAGCTGGTGCTCGACTTCAACGGCTATAACTCCCGTCTCGACCAGCATTACGCGGACAGCCTCGACACGGGCCGCAGCAACACCATCTGGAGCCTGGCAGCGAGCTATATCTGGGACATTCACACGTTCAAAGTGGCGTACCAGCAGAGCAGCGGCAGTACCGGCTACAACTACGGCGGCTATCGCGACAAAGGCGGCGTGGGTGACGGCGGTAACACCATCTGGCTGGCGAACTCCTACTGGTCTGATTTCAACGGCGAAGATGAACGTTCCTGGCAGGCATCCTACGGTCTGGACTTTGGCGGCCTTGGTTTACCGGGCCTGAGCTGGACCACCGCCTACGTGCGCGGCGATAACATCAAAACCTCTGAAACCAGCAATGGCAAAGAGCACGAGTGGTTTAACCAGATCCAGTACCAGGTGCAGGATGGCCCGGCGAAAGATCTGAAGCTGAAGCTGCGCTACTCCGTACTGCGCGTCTCCAGCAACGCCAGCGAGTACAACGTGGGCGGGGACGAGATCCGCGCTTACGTGGAATACCCGTTTAACGTGTTCTGATTTACCCCCTCACCCTAACCCTCTCCCAAAGGGAGAGGGAACGCTGTCACCCTCTCCCTTTGGGAGAGGGCTGGGGTGAGGGCTTCAGACCGCACTGCACTGCTAGTAAAGCGTCTTCTGCGGCGGCCCCGCAAACTTAAGGGCGCCAATCTGCCCCATCCGCACTTCCACTACCGACGGCCCCGGCATCGCCAGCGCTTCCGTCATCACCGCATCAAAGTCCTCAGCCCGCTCAACGCTCCACGCCTGAAGGCCAATCGCCTGCGCCAGCAGGGTAAAGTCCGGCGTATGCAGTTCGTTATAGTACTGACGCCCGCCAAAATATTTATCCTGAATACCACGCATTACGCCGTAGCCGCCGTCGTTCATGACCAGCAGCGTCACGTTGGCTTTCTCCTGCGCCAGCGTCGCCAGCTCGCCTAAATTCAGACTCACGCCGCCGTCGCCCACCAGCCCCACCACCTTGCGCTGCGGGTTGGCAATCGCGGTGCCGATGGCCATCGGCAGCCCCATACCAATCGCCCCGGCGAGGGAGTGAATGTTCATCATCGGACCGTTAGCCCTGAACAGGCGGCTACCCCACAGGCTGCCGGACACGGTGATATCGCGCACCAGCAGGCCATCTTTCGGCAGCGCTTTCTCGATGGCATCGTTGAGCTTCGCGTAGGCGCCGCACTGCTCGCGCAGCCCCTGTTCGGCTTGCTCAACCGCCTGCTGCACCTGCGTATCCCACTGTGCGTTGCCCCACTCGCGGCCCTGAATTTTGTCTGCAAGCGCGCCAAGCACCGCTGAACAATCGGCTATCAACGTGCTATCCATCAGGTAGTTACGGCTTGCTGCCGCCGGGTCGATATCGATCTGCACCCGCGGGGAAGGCAGCTCAAGCGTCCAGGAACGGGTTTCGTTGCTGCGCAGGCGAGAACCGGCTACCAGCGTAAAATCGCACTGCGCGATCAGCGCCTCCACCGACGGCGAGTTGTGAAACGCCCGCAGGCTGGCGCGGTGGCTGTCCGGCAGCACGCCGCGCGCATGGGTGCTGGAAATCACGGTGATGCCCGCATCCGCCAGCGTTTTAACCGCGTCTGCGCTGCCCAGCGCCCCGCCCCCCAGCCACAGCAGCGGCTGTTTCGCCTGTTTGAGCTGCGCCCACAGCGCGTCCACCATTTCGGTATCCACGGCTGGAACCGATGCCGGTTTAACCGGTTTAGTCACCAGCGACAGCGGAATTTTGGCGCCCTGAATATCAATCGGAATTTCCACCGAGACCGGTCCGCACGGCGGGGTCTGCGCGTCCTGGATAGCTTTATGCAGAATCGCTATCGCCTGATTCGCATTGCTGATGCGGTACGCCCGTTTTGAGCTGGCCTTCAGGAAGGTCAGCTGGTCACGGGTTTCATGGATAAACCCGGTGTCGGCGTCCAGCCAGGCTTTCTCAACCTGCCCGGTTAAATGCAGCAGCGGCGTGCAGGCATTCATGGCTTCCACCAGCGCGCCTACCGCATTACCCGCCCCCGCGCCGGTGCTGGTCAGCGCCACGCCGAGGCCGGAAAAGCGCCCGTGGGCATCGGCCATGGTGACGGAACCGGCTTCACCGCGGGCGGGCACAAAGCGGATATTGCCCCGCTGCCCAACCGCATCCGCGATCGGCAGGTTGTGAATAGAGATGACGCCGTAGATGGCCTCAACCTGATACTGCTCCAGCGTTCTGGCGATGGCGTCGCCGACGGTTATCATTTCGCTCATTGCTCACCCTTTCTCAGTCGCACCAGTGGTTGACGCTGTTACCCGTCGCCAGATAAATGCTCTTTTGTTGCATCCAGGCTTTCAGCCCCTGGATACCCTTCTCGCGGCCCAGACCGCTCTCTTTAAAGCCCCCGAACGGGGTCGAAATCGCAAAAACCTTGTAGGTGTTGATCCACACCGTGCCAGCCTCCAGCTGCTCGCTGAGACGCAGGGCGCGCCCGGTATCGCACGTCCAAATCCCCGCCGCCAGGCCGTAAACCGAGTCGTTTGCCTCGCGGATAAGCGTGGCTTCATCGGCAAACGACATCGCCACCAGCACCGGGCCGAAGATCTCTTCCTGACAGGCGCGGGCGCTGTTGCTCAGCCCTTCGATAATCGTGGGCAGGAAAAAGCTGCCGTTTGCCAGAGCGGGATCGGCGGGTATCTCACCGCCGCACAGCACGCGGCCCCCTTCGCGCTTCGCCAGTTCGACGTACTCGATCACGCTCTGGCGATGTTTTTCGCCGATCAGCGGTCCGACATGCACGCCGTCGGTAAACGGGTGTCCGACGCGCAGCCCGCGAGTTAATTCCAGCAGCCTCGCCATCAGCGGGGCGTAAATGCTCTCGTGGATAAACAGCCGCGACCCGGCGATACACGCCTGCCCCGCCGAGCTGAAAATGCCATAGCAGATCCCGCGCGCGGCCTGTTCGATATCAGCATCCTCCAGCACGATGGTCGGCGATTTGCCGCCCAGCTCCAGCGAGGCCGGGATCAGTTTTTCCGCCGCCACGTGCGCCAGATGGCGGCCCGTGGTGGTTCCACCGGTAAAGGAGATTTTGCGCACGCGAGGATGGCGCGCCAGCGCATCGCCAATCACCGAGCCTTTGCCCGGCAGGACGCTCAGCAGCCCGGCAGGCAGCCCGGCCTGTTCAAAAATCCGCGCCAGCTCCAGCGCCATCAGCGGCGTGGCTTCGGCCGGCTTGAGGATCACCGCGTTTCCGGCGGCAATCGCCGGTGCGACCTTCTGCATTTCGCTGGCAATCGGCGAGTTCCACGGCGTGATGGCCGCTACCACGCCGAGCGGCTCATAGCGGCTCAGCGTCAGCAGATCCGGCTGGCGCGGCGTGGGCAGTTCCCCTTCCAGCAGCTCGCAGGCGGCGGCAAAGTAGCGCGCCGTTCCCGCCGCGCTCATCACCAGCCCGCGCGCTTCCGCCAGCGGCTTGCCGTTATCACGGCTCTGCATCTGCGCCAACGCGTCGACGCGGGATTCAATGAGATCGGCAACCTTATGCAGGATCTTCGCGCGCATATGCGGCAGGCTGTTACGCCAGGCGGGATCGCGCCAGGCGCGCTCTCCGGCGTCTACCGCCTCCTCCAGGTCATCCAGACTGGCGGCGTTCAGCGTCGCGTTGATCGACCCGTCTGCCGGGAAGTGGCTCTGCATCGGGTTGCCGCCGCCGTGTCGCCACTGGCCGCCGATAAAAATCTTCAGATCGTCCATCGTCTCTCCTCAGCTCAGGGCCAGCTCGCGGCAGGCGCGCACCGCGCTCAGTGCCGCCAGGGTGGAGGTTTTAGGATTAGAAGCCAGCGGCAGTCCGCTCAGCTCCAGATGAAACTCGCCGAACAATCCTTCCACATGGAGCGTGTGGATGTTACGTTTCGTTGCCGGGTCAACCATCAGCTGCACGCGGGTATCGTCCATCCCGACGCCGCCGAGCGCCACGGTCGCCGCCACGTTGGCGTTCGCCGGGAACAGCCGCGCCGCCTCGCGGGCGCTGCCTTCAAAAAAGACCTTTTCCTCTGTCACCGCATTCAGATCGATAAGCTGCTCAGCATAGCTGCCGCGCCAGCTGGCCGGGCTTTTGCGCGACTGATAGGTAACGCGCTCAAGGCCGCCCTCTTTCGCCGCCGCCAGCCCGTCAATACCGGCCACCGCACCGGAAAGCAGGGTGAGTTTTCCGCCCGCAGCGAGCAGACGCTGCTCCAGCGCGCTGTCCGCCAGCGCGCCGGTGGAAATGACGGCCAGATGCCAGCCGCGACGCAGGATCTCTTCCCCGTACTGGGCCACCGCCTGCTGGCTGGCGCATTCCAGCACCAGATCCGGCGTTTGTGCGCACGCCATCGGCGACGTCAGCGCCTCAACCGCATCGCCAAACTGGTCGTGAATGGCGGCATGGTGAGACGCGCGCGCCACGATCCAGCCGATAGCCACGCCGGCGGGCAGGCGCTCAATCACCGCCTGCGCCATGGCGCCAAAACCAATCAACATTACCTTTTTCATGATGTGTCCTTACAGATGGCGGCAGAAGCCGCCGGAAACGTCCAGCGCCGCGCCGGTGGTAAACGAGGCCAGCGGCGAAGCGAGGAACAGCAGCGCCTGCGCGGGCTCCTGCGGCTTGCCGAGGCGCGCCATCGGAATGCCGCGCTTGCGCGCGATATCCGCCGTCCACTCCGGCCAGCTCTGGCTTTTGTCCGCCCGGTTTTCAAAGCGGCGCTGCCACTGGCCGGATTCCACCATGCCGAGCAGAATGGAATTGACGCGAATACCTTTGCCCACCAGCTCTTTCGACAGCGTCAGCGTCATGTTCAGCAGCGCGGCACGAGCGGCAGAGGTGGCGATCATGTGCTCCTCCGGCTGTAGCGCCAGCAGGGAGTTCACGCAGGTAACAGAGGCAATGTCGGACTGCTCCAGCAGAGGCTGAAACGCCTGCACCGGGTTAATCACCCCGAACAGTTTGAGTTCGGCTTCGTGCAGCCACGCCTCGCGCGGGGTGTCATGGAAGTGCGCCACGTAGCCCTGCCCGGCGTTGTTGATCAGCATATCCGCCGCGCCAAAACGCGCCTGCACCGCATCCGCGAAGGCCTGAAATTCGTCGGCGTTCAGCACGTCGCAGCGGTAAGCGAAAATCTCCCCGTGGGGAAATTCGTTTTGCAGCGTCGCATGGGCGCTGGCGAGCCGATCCGGGTCACGGCCGCAGAAGGCGACTTTCGCCCCTTCACCCAGCAGCAGGCGCAGCGTTTCAAAGCCAATGCCGGAAGAACCGCCGGTAACGACCGCTACGCGCCCGTCAATTTGTGCATTCATCGCGCACCTCTTCGTTAATGCGTAAAAGCTGTTGGTTGAAAAACGCGTCGTTATCGAGATAGCTGGCGTGCCCGGCCTGCGGAATGGCGATAAACGGCATGCCGTAGCGCAGCGCCAGACCCTGAACCAGTTCCGGCTGGGTGATGGCATCCTGCTCGCCGCACCAGACTTCAAACGTGCCGGAGTAGCGTTTAAGCCAGCCGTGGATATCGTCATGCGCCAGCATCCACGCGGCGGCAAGGTAGCCTTCCGGGCGCAGCGCTCGCATGCCCGCCGCGACGGTGGCGATATCTTCCGCGCGCGCGCCGGGGCGCAGCAGCTTCGCGGCGCGGGTCTGGGCGAGGATGTCGCCTCCCAGCGCCATCTGCTGCTCGCGGTTGCGCCATACCTGCTCCCGCTGCTCCGGCGCGGCATTGCCGTACCCCTGCGCGGCGTCGGCCAGCACCAGATGAATGACGCGATCCGGGAACTTTGCCGCAAAGGCGCTGGCCACCAGCGCCCCCAGGGAATGGCCGACCAGCACTGCCTTCCAGACACCGGCGCGATCCAGCATCGCCGCCAGCGCGTCGGCGTAATCTCCCGCGTTCGCCCGCGCTACGGCCAGCATCGGGCTTTCGCCGTAACCGGGCATGTCCCACGCCAGCACGCGAAAACCGTTCAGCGCCATTTGCTTGTGCCAGGAGGCGGCGCCGGAGCTGATCCCGTGCAGCAGCATCAGCGGAATACCGCTTCCCTGTTCACGAAAACCCGTCATCATGCCCCCCTTAGTTCCGCTTCACTTTGGAAAGCGGATGGTCGGACGGATAGGTTGGGATTTCCGGCTTGTTGGTCCCCAGCATGACGCACATCAGCGCTTCTTCTTCGCCGTGGTTAAACAGGCCGCGATAGATGCCCGGCGGAACGGAGATCAGGTCACGCTCACGCAGCACGGTTTCTGTGTAGTTGTCGCCGTCCTGGATCATCAGCGTGATCTGCCCCTTGAGCATGAAGAACACCTCTTCCACGTCGTCGTGCAGGTGCAGCGGTCCTTCGCACTTCGACGGCAGCACCATGGTGGAGAAGGTAAAATGGTCCGCCTGCACGGTGTTGGCGTCGTTCGCGACGCCCGTTGCGCCGGTGCCGATGTAGCGCATCTGCGCCCGGCGGTATTTCGGGTCAAAATCGGCCTGGAACTTCAGCGCGTTCCAGTCGTATTTACGGCCTTCGAAGCGCGCGATGCGCGACTCGACCCACTCTTCCATCGTCAGATGGTCAGGTTTGATGCCTGTTGTGTTGGTTACGGTTGAATCAGTCATGACACTCTCCTCAGTAACGTCTCAGCAGCGGCAGTAACAGGACGCAGCCCACCGCCGCCATCACCGCCAGAAAAATCAGCCCGGAATCCATGCTGTGGGTGAAGGCGATAAGCGCGCCCATCACCGCCGGCGACAGCGCGCCCGCAAAGTTTCCCAGCCCGTTGAAGATACCGCCCGCCGTGGCGCTCACCCGGGGATGGGTGGCCTTCGCCAGCAGGGCGAAAATGTTGGGCGCGCCGGTGCCCCACATAAAGGTGCTGAAGCTCATCGCCGCAATGATGGCGAGCGGGGTATCGAGGTGCATCACCGCCGCCAGCCCCACTGCCGCCCCCGCCATCGAGATAAAGCAGGCCGCCGCGCGCTTATCGACCCTGTCCGAGAGCCACGCGCCAATCACTTCCCCCGCCAGCATGGCGATGAACGGCATCGACGACAGCCAGCCTGCATGCTCCAGATGAATGCCTTTGCCTTTGATCAGGTAGCCCGGCAGCCAGCCGTTGATGCCCCACAGGTAGGTCAGGAAAGCGATGTTAAAGATGCAGATGATCCAGAAGTGCGGGCTGACAAACAGCTCGCGCCGCGCCGCGCGCCGCTCGTCCCGGGACGCCTGCGAGGTGCCGGGTTTTGCCTCCAGGCGGATCCCGCGCAGACCTATGCGCACAAAGATAAGCACCGGCACGGTAAGCATGGCCATCACAAAGAAAGTGCTCTGCCAGCCGAAGGTGTTCAGCAGCCAGAGGGAAAGCGGGAAACCAATCGCCGCGCCAACCGGGGTGCCCAGCAGCCACAGCATGGTGGCGCGCGCCTGCAAATGCTGCGGGAAGTTGTGGCGCACGATGGCGAAGGCCAGCGGGAACAGCGGTCCTTCCGCCACGCCCAGCAGAATACGCAGGACGATCATCAGCGTGTAGTTATGGGTAAAGCCCATCGCCACCATCAGCACGCACCACACCGCCATCATCCCGGTGAGCAGGCGCAGCGGCGCGATTTTGTCGCCTAAACCGCTTAAAAACACCGATGAGAAGCCATAGCTCAGCAGGAAAGCGCTCATCAAAATGCCGAGACGCGTGGTGTCGAAATCAATGCCCATCGCCTGCTGGAAATGGGTATCCGAAAAGAGCGCCGCGATGCTGATTTTGTCGAAAAACGCCAGCAGCACGCAGGCCAGCAGCGACAGCGGGATGGCCCAGCGCACCGCTTTTTCGGGCGTGCGGGTCCCCTCACCGCTCGCCTCAACCGGTGCGGTGTTAGTCTCTAGTGTGGTCATCTCTCCCCCTACGGGTGCGGGTTAGCTATCGCAGTGACATCAGTGAAAAGGTCGGGTCGGCGAGCGGCACGTCGGACAGATCCCGCCCCGCCGCCATCCAGCGCTTCGCCAGCTTGACGGTACGCGCATCGTCGAACGCCACCAGCTGCGTCAGCCTCCCGTTGTCGTCCAGCGAGAAGTACAGCGCCTCTTCACGCACGACCGTTCTGCTGCCTGGCTGCGGAATACCGAGGATCTGAATATTGTGCTGATATTGATCCGACCACAGCCACGGCGCGTCGTCATAGCCTGGCTCATCGGGGTTGAGCATCGCTTTCGCCGTCGCCGCAGCCTGATTCTGGGCGAAGGCCCAGGACTGGATGCACAGCCCGTAGTGATGGTGCTGGGCGACATCTCCTGCGGCAAAGATGAACGGATCCGACGTGCGTCCCTGGGCATCAACCACGATCCCGCGCCCGGTTTTCAGCCCCGCATCGCGCGCCAGCTCCAGATTGAGATCGACGCCGATCCCGACCACGACCGCATCAAAGGTTTCACGCTGGCCGTCGCAGTGGATGACCGGCAGGCCGCCGTCGTCCTCCAGCTCCAGCGCACCGCAGCCGGTACGGATATCCACGCCCTGCTCGCGGTGAAGGGCCTCTAAGCGCTGCGATACCTCGCCGCTCACCGAGCGCATGCAGAGCGCTGGCTGCTGCTCGAACAGGGTGACCGCCACGCCGCTTTTCCGCGCCGAGGCAGCAATCTCCAGTCCGATCCAGCCGCCGCCGACGATCGCCAGTTTTTTACTTTCCGCCAGACGACTTTTCAGGCGCTGCGCGTCCTGCCAGTGGCGCAGGGTATAGACCTGCGGATGGCTGGCCCACGCCTGCGAAGGCAGGCGCGCCCGACCGCCGGTAGCGATTAAAAGGATGTTGTAACTAAGATGCTCGCCGTTGCTAAGAACAACTTTTTTCTCATCGCGATCGACAGATTCAGCGCGCAGCGGCCGGTACCAGGCCAGGTTCAGCGCCTGCTGCACCTCGTCGCTAAACAGCCTTGGGAGCGCCGCGTCCGGCTCCAGCAAAGACGCTTTCGACAGCGGCGGGCGCTCGTAGAAATCCCACTCTTCTTCCGCTACCACGCAAATCTCGCCGTCGAAACCCTCATCGCGCAGGGTTTTCGCCGCCCAGCCGCCCGCCTGGCCGCCGCCGATAATGACAATGCGCGACGTCATACCGCCTCCGGCTTTTTCTGCTGGCGGCGTGTGTCATGGTCAATCCCGCCTTCCACCGCCCACTCGGTAAAGGAGACCAGCGAATGCTCCAGCTCACGCGGCTGCCAGTTTTCCGTCAGATAATCATCGTTGGTGTAATACTCAAACGCCCCGCCGGTCGGGCTGTTGACGTACCAGAAGTACGCCGACGACACCGGATGACGGCCCGGCCCGATAAAGGTGCTCCAGTCATGTTTATTCATCGCGATACCGCCGCCGATCACCTCGTGGATGTCGCGCACGGTGAAGGCCACGTGGTTGAGGCCGCGCTTGCGGTTCGGCAGTTGCAGCAGGAACAGGTTGTGATGGCCGCCGCGCACGCCGCAGCGCAGGAACACGGCGCGGTTGATATAGCGGTCCGAGACCTGGAAGCCGAGCACCTCGCGGTAGAATTTCTCCACTGCCGCCAGCTCTTCCACGAAGAACACCACATGCCCCACGTTGATCGGCTGGGCGCGATCGTAAACCGGGCTGGGGGTGTCGATACGGCGGGCATCGCCCCACTGGTTAATCGGCTCGACGTTCAGCTCCACGTCAGTTTGCTGGGTCACCTGCACGCGCAGCGTCATGCCGTTCGGGTCCAGGCACTCCAGCGCGTCGCCCACTTCACGAAAACCTGGCTGTTGCGCCAGCTTCGGGCGCAGCGCGTCCAGGTCAGACTGGCTGGCAACCGCCCAGGTCATGCGGCGCAGGGTGTTGCCCGCTTCAAACGCGGGCGGCAGGTCGGGGCTGTCGATCGGGTTAAGCTCCACGCGCGCACCGCTCAGGGTGGTGAAACGCTGGCCGCTGGCATCGCCCGTCAGGCCAAAATCACGCATAAATTTGGCGCAGTGCGTCAGGTCTTGCACACCAAATTCCAGCTTTTCAATTCCGGTTACACTCATCGTTCGTTGCCTCATCTGGCCCAGATTGGGCGTAAAACATGCCCGACGCAGTCAAGCGCCTGACGTTAACTCACTGATTTAACTGGCCTGTGACAAATACCCTAAGAAGCCAGAAATTTTATCCGCCGCGAGGCGAACCTCGTTTTGCAGGCGCTCGCGGTCGCTCTGCGGGATCTCCTCCGACGGCACCAGAATGCTGACCACCGCCGCCACGCGTCCGCTGCGGTCATACACCGGGTAGACGATGGAGGAGATACCGTGGCGAAAGAAGGATTCGCCGATCACGTACCCGCGGGCTTTGTCCTGCTGCACCATCTGCCACAGGGCCTCGCGGTCGTGAAGCTGTCCCGGCGTGTTGCCCGGCAGGCGCTCGTGCGGGAACAGCTGATCAAAATCGGCGCGGGAGATATCGGTCAGCAGCATGCGGCCCAGCGAGGTGCAGTGCACCGGCAGGCGAGTGCCAATGCTGACCTGATTGATGCGCGACCCGGCGGCGCTGACGCGAGCGATGTAGATAATGTCGCGCCCGTCGCGGATCGCCAGATGGCTGCTGCACTGGCTCACGTCGCGCAGCTGCTCGATGACCGGCTGGCCGACCTGCGCCACGTCCAGCGAGGCGATGTACTCAAAGCCCAGGCGCAGCACGTTCATGCCCAGCGAGAAGGTATTGGTACGCGCGTTGCGCTCCAGAAAGCCCATAAACTCAAGCGTCTGTACCACGCGGTAGGCGGTCGCCTTCGGCATATCCACCAGCCGGTGCAGCTCGGCAAAGGTCAGATCGCGATGCTGTTCGCCAAAGGCCAACAGCAGCTGTAAACCGCGCTCCAGCCCCGGCACCAGATACTTCACTTCCTGATCGTTTGCCATCATCGCCCTACCTTAGTTAAAGACAAAACCGCCGTTGACCGGGATCAGCTGTCCGGTGATAAACCGTGACAGATCGCTTAACAGCCAGACCACGCTGCCGGTGACATCCTCCGGCTGCTGCGCCCCCGTTAATGCGCGACCGTTTTCGTAAAGCTGATGCCGCTCGGCCGGCACATATTCGGTTGCCTCGACGCGGGTTAATCCCGGGGCGATGGCGTTGATTCGAATGCGCTTTTCGCCAAGCTCGCGCGCCATTGAGCGGGTCATGGCAATAACCGCGCCCTTGCTGGCGACGTACGCCATCAGGCGCGGCGCGCCCCACAGCGCGGTGTCGGACGCCACGTTCACAATGCCTGCCCCTTCGCGCAGCAGCGGCACGGCGGCGCGCGTCACCAGCCAGGTGCCTTTGACGTTCACGCTCATCACGCGGTCCCACAGGTCAGGATCGTAATCGAGCATGTTTTTGCCGCCCACGCCCGTCGCCATCGCCGCGTTGTTCACCAGGCCGTCGATCTGTCCCTGCTCGCCAATGGTGCTAAAGACCTGCTCGATAGAGTGCTGATCGGCCAGATCGATAACGTGCGATTCGATCGCATAGCCCTGCTCGCGCAGCCGGTGGGCGCTCTCGGCCAGCTCGCCTTTGAGTATGTCGCACATCACCACCGCCGCGCCCTGCTCCGCGCAGGCCTGGGCAAAGTGGTAGCCCAGCCCGCGCGCGGCGCCGGTCACCACGATGCGCTTGCCGCTCAGCAGCCCATTCATCAGGCGGCTCCCTGCTGTGCTTCACGCATCGCCAGCTGCTCTTTGGCGGCCTTTTGCATCATGCGGCGCAGGCGGGAAAGGCCGACGTCGTGCTGGTACAGGTACTCATGGTCGCGCGCGTTTGGCGCCAGGCTTTCCAGCACCACACGGTCCTGCTCCAGCACTTCCCAGTGCAGTTTTTCCAGACGGTTGCGGTACATGAAGCGCCACATATCGCGCTGCCAGCCCTGCACGCGGCGGATGCGCCAGAAGAAGACGCGGCAGTTGTCGTTATCTTCCGGCACCACCATGCCGACGATAAAGAAGTGGCCGCCCGGTCCGAAGCGCTTCTTGTACGGAATGGAGAGGCGCATCCAGCAGGTGCCGCTGTTGCCGAGCTCAACCCAGTCGAAGTTGACGCCGCTCTGCCCTTTTTTCTCGAAAATAAAGCCGGTTTTGGTCGGCTGGAGCACCATGTCGGCCTTGCGATCCCCTTCCGCCATCGAGTGCGACGAGGAGTGCAGATAGGTGCCGTGCATCGGGTCCATCACGTTTTCCAGCGCGTACTGGTAATTACATTTCCACGCGGCGGTGCAGAGGAAGTTGCTGAAGTTTTCCGTGTCGGCGAGTTCATCCGGGAAGGTCAGTTCGTCCGGCTGCTGGTCCGCGGTGACGCCAAACCACAGGAAGATGGCGCCGTGCGCCTCCTGCACGTTATAGCTGCGCACGCACTGCTGGCCGACCAGCGGACATTTATCCACGGCGGGCACGTCTTTCACTTCGCCGTTGCCCGCCACCTCAACGCCGTGATACCAGCAGGCAATGCGGTCCCCGAGGTTCCAGCCCATCGACAGGCGCGCACCGCGATGCGGACAGCGGTCCTCCAGCGCCTGAACCTGGCCATCTTTATTGCGCCAGACCACAATCTGCTCGCCCAGGCGGGTGATGCCCACCGGCGCAGACTGCACTTCCCAGCTCGCCAGCACCGGATACCAGAGGCCGCGCAGGCCTTTATCCAGATAATGTTGTACGGTCGTCGTCATCGCGTTGCCCTCAGTAGCCGTTAACCTGTAAGAATGCCTGGAAGCTGGCGTCGCTCCACGGCTCGCCCTGCTGGTCGTGCATACGCACTGCGTTCAGCCCGCTTACCAGCTCCGGCAAGGTTTCAACGCCCTGCTCGAAGAGATCTTCCAGCGTCGCAATCAGCTTCACTTCCCAGCTTTCCGGCTCGCGGCTGCGGGTTTGCCAGATCAGATTCTGGTAATCGCCTGGCTTATGAATGGCACCGTTGCCGCCCTCTGCCGGCGGGGTAAACTGGCGGCTTTCCGGCAGCGCCGGGTTGTAGTTCAGCGTGTCGCTCATGCCACGGTCTCCTCGACGAAGGTAATCTGAATCTGGTTTTCAAAGACCCGAACCGGGTAACGATTGAGGTTGCGTCCTCCGGGGCCGTGCAGACACTGGCCGGTTTTGACGTCGAACACCGCCTCGTGCAGCGGGCATTCCACTTTGCCGTCTTCCACGAAGCCCTGGCTCAGCAGGGCATAGGCGTGCGGGCATACGTCTTCCAGCGCGTAATATTCACCGTCAATCAGGTAAACGCCGATCTCTTTACCCTCGACGCTACCGCTAAAAGGGAAATCTTCCTGTACTTGTTCTGCGTCACATACGCCTATCCAGCTCATCACGATCCTCCAGGCTTTTGTTTCATATATGAAACTCTGTTTCTTATTTAATACGGTCAATATAAAAGCGATGAATGTTTCGTCAAGCGTCAATGTGACGAATTTGTTAATTAGATAGTAATTAATTAACTAAGTGTGCAAAGGATCACGAAAAAATGCAGCGATATGAAATTTTCATTATTCCGGCGTGATAAATACGATTTATTAATGCCCTAAACATTTCAATAAAAGATATTGAATTCTTTTCTTTTTGTTCCTTAAAAATAAAGTAACGTCACACCTTTCGTGTTTCACCTGTGAAACCATAACTTTATTTATCTTTAATAAACAACGAGTTTCACCAGTGAACCATTTTAGCTCCGTGACAATCACTTTGATAAAAATATAAATAGATGAAAACGTAAGGCGGGCATGATGACGGCAAGATGGCAAGGTACAATTGCACTGTTATTACTGATTATTATTTCCTACGTCGACCGGGTTAATATCTCGGTAATGATTTTAAACCCGGAATTTGCCGAACATTTTCAGCTAAATGAAAACAGAATGTTACAAGGCATGCTCATGACCTGCTTTCTTCTGGGTTATGGTTTTTCGGCTTTATTATTAACGCCGGTTATTGAAAGCAAACTTCATTATCGGCAGGGATTATTAAGCAGCATTGCGATTTGGGCCGCGGTCTGCGCGGCTTCACCTTTGCTCGGCTCGCTGACGGGAATGCTCTTCGCCCGCGTGATTCTGGGGATCGCGGAGGGACCGCTTTTTTCACTGAAAACGCGCTTTATCAGCGATAACTTTAGCGCGCAAGAGATCGGCAAACCCAACGCCGTGACCGCGCTGGGCGTCTCGCTCGGGCTGGCCGTGGGCTTTCCGCTGGTGACCTGGCTGATGTCGCATCTGGGCTGGGCCGGGTCGTTTTATGCGCTGGCGGCAATCAACCTTCTCCTCGGCGGCGGCTTAATCTGGCGTTTTCTGCCCGCGCCGCGCAAGCTCCCGACCGCGAAAAAGCCGGGGTTTGTTCACACCTTCACGCTGGCCTGGCAGACGCCGCTGCTGGGCTGGATCCTGCTGGTTGAAATCGCCACCCTGAGCTATCTCTGGGGGAGCAGCGCCTGGTTACCCGCGTGGCTGCGTGACGAGCACCACTTCTCGCTGCATGCCACGGGCTGGCTTGCGGCGATCCCCTTCCTGCTCAGTCTGGGGTCAAAGTTTCTGGGTGGCGTGCTGCTCGACAAAATGCGTCCGGAACAGGCACCGGTGCTGTTTGTGGTGGGCGGGGCGATGACGGCGCTGTCCGTGGTCGCGCTGATGCTCAGCCATCAGCCTGCCTGGCTGGCGCTGTTTATGCTTTCGGCTAACGTCTTCTGGGGGCTACAGGGAGCGGCTATTCCGGCGGTGATCCAGCATCACGCCGCGCGGGAAGCGGTGGGCAGCGCGTACGGCATTATTAATGGGATAGGCAATATCTGCGCGGCGTTTATTCCGCTGCTGATGGGGATGGTGATGAGATCGGTGGGGTCGGTCAGTTCAGGCTTTTCGGTGCTGGTCGTCTCGCAGGTTGTCACCCTGCTTGCCGGGGGAATGTTGCTGCTGCGCATGCGGCGCGCAGCAGCAATCAGCGCGTAAGGCTTATTCGCCTTTTTTCGCCGCCTGGATGTAGAGCATTTCCAGCGCCAGGGTCGCCGCGGCCAGCGCGGTGATCTCGGACTGGTCATAGGCCGGAGCCACTTCCACCACGTCCATCCCGACGATGTTCAGATCCTTCAGGCCGCGCACCAGCTTGATGGCGCGGTCTGATGTCAGGCCGCCGATCACCGGCGTACCGGTACCCGGTGCGAATGCCGGATCCAGGCAGTCGATGTCGAAGGTCAGATAGACAGGCATGTCGCCGACGATCTGCTTAACCTGAGCCAGAATATCGTCCACGCCGCGATCGTTCACCTGGCCCGCGTCGAGCACGGTGAAGCCGTTGTCTTTGTCGAACTCGGTGCGGATGCCGATCTGCACGGAGTGGTTCGGATCGATCAGGCCTTCTTTCGGCGCGGTATAGAACATGGTGCCGTGGTCGAATTCACAGCCGTTCGCGTAGGTGTCGGTGTGCGCATCGAAGTGCACCAGCGCCATTTTACCGAAGTGCTTCGCGTGGGCGCGCAGCAGCGGCAGGGTCACGAAGTGGTCACCGCCGAAGGAGAGCATGCGTTTACCGGCCGCCAGCAGCTTCTCAGCGTGCGCCTGCAATTTTTCGCTCATTTCACGCGCGTCGCCGAAGGCGTACACCAGATCGCCGCAGTCCACCACGTTCAGGCGCTCGCGCATGTCGAAGTTCCACGGGAAGCGGTTGTGCTCCCAGGCCAGGTTAGTGGAAACCTGACGGATCGCCGCCGGGCCATGACGTCCACCCGCGCGACCGGACGTTGCCATGTCGAACGGTACGCCGGTGATCACCCAGTCCGCATCGCTGTCGTACGGCTGGAAGTTCATCGGAAGGCGTAAAAAACCAAACGCGTTAGATACCAGAGAGTTATCGTACTGATGACCTAAAGTGCTCATGTCCTGACCTCTTATAAAGTCGATACATTAAAAACAGATGAAAAAAAATCCCCTCCGCGTCGTTAAACCCGACGAGGAAGGGATTGATTCGTAAATCGCATATTGGGGCGAATTATCGCCGTTAATTCATACGGGTTCAAGTGAGTATAGCATTCTGCCGGATGGCGGCTTCGCCTTCTCCGGCCTACATTCGTAGGCCCGGTAAGCGCAGCGCCACCGGGCATCGGCGGCACAGCGGCCTGATGCCCTCACCCCGCCCCTCTCCCACAGGGAGAGGGAGGTTTTCTTACTCGTCTTCCAGATACGTATACCCGTACAGACCCGCTTCAAACTCTTCCAGGAACTGCTGCTGCAAGGCATCGTCCAGACCGGTATTTTTAACCTGATCGCGGAACTGGGTGAGCAGTTTTTTCGGATCCAGCTGAACGTATTCGAGCATGTCCGCCACGGTGTCTCCTTCGTCGGACAGCTCAACCTCCACGCTGCCGTCAGGGAAGACAAACACGTCAACCGCTTCGGTATCACCGAACAGGTTGTGCATGTTGCCGAGGATCTCCTGATACGCACCCACCATAAAGAAGCCCAGCATTGGCGGGTTCTCGGGATCGTACTCCGGCATTGGCATCGTCGTTGCGATACCGTCGCCGTCGACGTAGTGGTCGATTGCGCCGTCGGAGTCACAGGTGATGTCCAGCAGCACGGCGCGGCGTTCCGGGGCGTGGTTCAGCCCTTCCAGCGGCAGAACCGGGAACAGCTGGTCGATACCCCAGGCATCCGGCATCGACTGGAACAGGGAGAAGTTGACGTACATTTTGTCCGCCATACGCTCCTGCAACTCGTCGATAATCGGACGGTGCGCGCGGTTGCTCGGGTCGAGCTGTTTCTGCACTTCGTGGCACATATTCAGATAGAGCTGCTCGGCCCACGCGCGCTCTTGCAGGCTGAAGGTGCCTGACGAGTAGCCGACGTGAATATCGTGCAGGTCCATCTGGCTGTCGTGCAGCCATTCGCGCAGGGAACGACGCGTGCCCGGCTCGTGCATCTCCTGCCAGGTTTCCCACATGCTTTGCAGGGAACGTGGGGCATCGTCTGCCGGAGGCGTGGCTTCGGTGATTTCGCTACGCTCAACGCCGATGATGTTAGAGACCAGCACCGTATGGTGCGCGGTGACCGCGCGGCCGGATTCGGTGATCACCGTCGGGTGCGGCAGGCCGTGCTCTTCGCAGGCATCGCCAATCGCCCATATGATGTTGTTGGCATATTCGTTCAGGCCATAGTTTACCGAGCAGTCAGACTGCGAGCGGGTCCCTTCGTAGTCCACGCCCAGGCCGCCACCCACGTCAAAGCACTGAATGTTTACGCCGAGCTTATGCAGCTCAACGTAGAAACGCGCGGATTCACGCACACCAGTGGCGATGTCGCGAATATTGGCCATCTGCGAGCCGAGGTGGAAGTGCAGCAGCTGAATGCTGTCCAGACGACCGCGCTCGCGCAGAATTTCCACCAGCTGAAGCACCTGGTTCGCCGCGAGGCCGAACTTGGATTTTTCACCGCCGGAAGACTGCCATTTACCGGAACCCTGCGACGCCAGTCGCGCACGCACGCCAAGGCGTGGGATCACGTTCAGACGCTCGGCCTCTTCCAGCACGATCGCGATTTCGGTCATCTTCTCGATCACCAGATAGACCTTGTGGCCCATCTTCTCGCCAATCAGCGCCAGACGAATGTATTCGCGGTCTTTATAGCCGTTACAGACGATCACCGACCGGGTCATGCCCGCGTGCGCCAGAACCGCCATCAGCTCCGCTTTAGAGCCTGCTTCCAGGCCCAGCGGCTCGCCGGAGTGGATCAGGGACTCAATCACGCGACGGTGCTGATTGACCTTGATCGGGTAAACGAGGAAATAGTCGCCGTTATAACCATACGATTCCCGCGCGCGTTTGAACGCGGCGTTAATAGAACGCAGGCGATGTTGCAGGATCTGCGGGAAGCAGAACAGTGCAGGCAAGCGCTGACCCTGCGCTTCACGGGTTTTCACCAGTTTAGCGAGATCCACGCGCGCTTCCGGGACGTCCGGATCCGGGCAGACACTGATGTGGCCCAGCTCGTTAACGTCGTAGTAGTTATTGCCCCACCAGGCAATATTGTAAGTGCGCAGCATCTTGCTGGCTTCCTGGGAGCTCATCGCAACCTCCTGCATAGAACGTAGTACACCCTGTTCGCCTGCTGACGAAGGCGAAAGCGAAGACATGTCGTCAGACATAGCGAACCTCAACTCTTTGTATTAAGTGTAAAACAGTTGACTACTATCGCAGCGTTATACGGCGATAACAACCCATTAACGGCTCCATTTCCCAGCAGAGTATGCTGAAATCCAGACCGTGCGACCGGTTTCTTATTCATATCATTGTAAAACACGTATCCGAACTCTGTATGACAAGGTTCGGCGAAACCACGAGAAAACTCCTGTATTAACAAGAGCGCCCTTGTTCAGTTTTCACAAAGCGTGACCGGCTCTGGAATCCTGAGAAGCACCGAGATGGGTATAACATCGGCAGGTGTTTAGACCAGAAGTGCGGGTGGGAATCAAATGCGCGCCAGAACGGCTGCGCTGAATGAGCGGAAAACGATGGTTCATTATCTCGTATCACCTCCACGGCCGCCTCTGCTGAAACGGACCACAAGCCAAAGCTAAAAGTTCACTGCTTAACCCGGCTGGAAGTGGCGACACGATGTGTTCATCGAGCGCTTATTTTATATGAGCCGCGCGCCGCGTTTTATACCGAGAAGGTCGCTAAAAAGCAAAACAAAAATGCGCATGTTGCCAGCGTCGTCAGGAAAAATTTCCAGCAGCGTTTTCAACACAGTGAGAGGTGAGTCAAAAAAAACTGGAAATCGGGTGAAGAAGTGACCTAAAATAGACGTCCAGATGTTAATCCATCCATACCGATTAACACTCAGACTGCCAGTGTCAAAATCCTGTAGGCCTTGGTAGAATTATCTCCTATGGCTATTCCACACAGCAGCTTGAGCTAACCAAATTCCTCTTAGGTGAAATAAAACATGGCAAAACACCTGTTTACGTCCGAGTCCGTATCAGAAGGACATCCTGATAAAATTGCTGACCAAATCTCCGATGCGGTGCTGGATGCGATCCTCGCGCAGGATCCAAAGGCGCGCGTAGCGTGTGAAACCTATGTCAAAACCGGCATGGTTCTGGTTGGCGGTGAGATCACCACCAGCGCATGGGTTGATATCGAAGAGATCACCCGTAACACGGTGCGTGAGATTGGCTATGTACATTCTGATATGGGCTTTGATGCCAACTCCTGCGCCGTACTGAGCGCGATTGGCAAACAGTCTCCGGACATCAACCAGGGCGTTGACCGTGCCGATCCGCTGGAACAGGGCGCGGGTGACCAGGGCCTGATGTTCGGCTACGCAACCAACGAAACCGACGTGCTGATGCCAGCGCCGGTAACCTACGCCCACCGTCTGGTGCAGCGTCAGGCTGAAGTGCGTAAAAACGGCACCCTGCCGTGGCTGCGTCCGGATGCGAAAAGCCAGGTGACCTTCCAGTATGACGACGGGAAAATCGTCGGTATCGATGCAGTGGTTCTTTCCACGCAGCATGCTGAAGAGATTGACCAGAAATCCCTGCAAGAAGCGGTGATGGAAGAGATCATCAAGCCGGTTCTGCCAACTGAATGGCTGAGCTCTGCGACCAAATTCTTCATCAACCCAACCGGACGCTTTGTTATCGGCGGCCCAATGGGTGACTGCGGTCTGACCGGTCGTAAAATCATCGTAGATACCTACGGCGGCATGGCACGTCACGGCGGCGGTGCATTCTCCGGTAAAGATCCGTCTAAAGTTGACCGTTCTGCGGCGTACGCTGCACGTTATGTGGCGAAAAATATCGTTGCTGCCGGTCTGGCTGACCGCTGTGAGATCCAGGTTTCCTACGCTATCGGCGTGGCTGAGCCAACCTCCATCATGGTGGAAACCTTCGGTACTGAAAAAGTGCCTTCTGAACAGCTGACCCTGCTGGTGCGTGAGTTCTTCGACCTGCGTCCATACGGTCTGATTCAGATGCTGGATCTGCTGCACCCAATCTACCAGGAAACCGCAGCGTACGGTCACTTTGGCCGCGAACATTTCCCATGGGAAAAAACCGACAAAGCCGCCCTGCTGCGTGATGCTGCCGGTCTGAAATAATCGACTGCCAGTAGCTTAAACAGGCCAGCCTTTGTGCTGGCCTTTTTTATGTCGGGTGGCGGCTATGCCTTACCCGACCTACGGGTAGTGAGTTTTTGTAGGCCGGGTAAGGCGCAGCCGCCACCCGGCAATGTTTGGAACCGTTTACACCTCACTCTCTATACCCCGCTTTCAGAATATTCTCTTTGCATGAACGCATTTCTTCTGCTGTTACATTCCCTTTCAGTTAAGTCTGAAATTTGTGCAAACGCGATGCACATCAATTAATTTACCTCTATATTTTCAAAGCTTTAATTATTTTTACGGTTACAAGTCAGTGTAACCGATTACACCGTTGTGATTTGACTCACATATTTTTATGAGCCGCTCACCTACTCTTAATATCGTAAAAACTGATAACCCAACTGGAGGGCATAATGCCTGACAATAATAAACAGGGGCGTACGTCCAATAAGGCAATGACGTTCTTCGTCTGCTTCCTCGCCGCTCTGGCAGGATTACTCTTTGGCCTGGATATTGGCGTAATTGCCGGTGCATTACCTTTCATCACCGATGAGTTCCAGATTAGCGCACACACTCAGGAATGGGTGGTTAGCTCCATGATGTTCGGTGCCGCCGTCGGCGCGGTCGGTAGCGGCTGGCTCTCCTTTAAGCTCGGGCGTAAAAAGAGCCTGATGATCGGCGCGATCCTGTTCGTTGCCGGCTCACTGTTCTCTGCCGCTGCGCCTAACGTTGAAGTGCTGATCATCTCCCGCGTGCTGCTCGGTCTGGCAGTGGGCGTGGCGTCTTATACTGCCCCGCTGTACCTGTCTGAAATCGCTCCGGAAAAAATCCGCGGCAGCATGATTTCCATGTATCAGCTGATGATCACCATCGGTATTCTGGGGGCTTATCTCTCGGATACCGCATTCAGCTACAGCGGCGCATGGCGCTGGATGCTGGGCGTAATCATCATTCCAGCCATCCTGCTGCTGATTGGCGTCTTCTTCCTGCCGGACAGTCCACGCTGGTTCGCCGCCAAACGCCGCTTCCATGATGCCGAACGCGTGCTCTTACGCCTGCGTGATACCAGCGCCGAAGCCAAAAACGAGCTGGAAGAGATCCGCGAAAGCCTGAAGGTCAAACAGTCCGGCTGGGCGCTGTTTAAAGAGAACAGCAACTTCCGTCGCGCGGTGTTCCTCGGTGTGCTGTTACAGATCATGCAACAGTTCACCGGGATGAACGTCATCATGTATTACGCGCCGAAAATCTTCGAACTGGCGGGCTACACCAACACCACCGAGCAGATGTGGGGCACCGTGATCGTCGGCCTGACCAACGTGCTGGCGACCTTTATCGCTATCGGTCTGGTGGACCGCTGGGGACGTAAGCCAACCCTGACGCTAGGCTTCCTGGTGATGGCCGTCGGGATGGGCGTGCTGGGTACCATGATGCACATGGGCATTCATTCCCCAACGGCACAGTACTTCGCCGTGGCGATGCTGCTGATGTTTATCATTGGGTTTGCGATGAGCGCCGGTCCGCTGATTTGGGTGCTGTGCTCTGAGATCCAGCCGCTGAAAGGGCGTGATTTTGGTATCACCTGTTCTACCGCAACCAACTGGATTGCCAACATGATCGTCGGCGCAACGTTCCTGACCATGCTCAATACCCTGGGTAACGCCAATACCTTCTGGGTCTACGCCGGTCTGAACCTGTTCTTTATCGTTCTCACTATCTGGCTGGTTCCTGAAACCAAACATGTTTCACTGGAACACATTGAACGTAACCTGATGAAAGGTCGTCCTCTGCGCGAAATCGGCGCACACGACTGATCCTCCTGCGGGAGGCGCCTCTTGCGCCTCCCCGCTTCCCGCTTTATGCTCTGCCCCTATGAAAGCTCCCCGTCTCCCCATCGCCATTCAGCAAGCCGTCATGCGCAGCCTGCGGGAAAAACTCGCCCAGGCCAACCTGAAGCTCGGCCGCAATTATCCTGAACCGAAGCTGGTCTATCAGCAGCGTGGCACCGCGGCAGGCACCGCCTGGCTGGAATCGTATGAGATCCGCCTGAATCCGGTGCTGATGATGGAAAACCAGCAGGCGTTTATCGACGAAGTCGTCCCGCACGAACTGGCGCACCTGCTGGTGTGGAAACACTTTGGCCGCGTCGCGCCGCACGGCAAAGAG
This sequence comes from Enterobacter sp. YSU, assembly GCF_016082135.1. NCBI lineage: Bacteria > Pseudomonadati > Pseudomonadota > Gammaproteobacteria > Enterobacterales > Enterobacteriaceae > Enterobacter > Enterobacter sp. YSU. The sequence goes on along the minus strand of NZ_CP059487.1, from coordinate 2,598,831 downwards.
TGGAAATGGATGATGGAGGCGGTGCTCGGGGTTCCGGCTCGCCGCACCCATCAGTTCGAGCTGGAATCGGTACGCCGCAATACCTTCCCCTACCGCTGCCAGTGTCAGCAGCACCAGCTTACCGTCCGCCGCCATAACCGCGTGGTGCGCGGCGAGGCGACCTATCGCTGCGTTAAATGCGGCGAACCGCTGGTTGCGGAATAATCACTCGAACTTTCAGGAACTTTCCTGATCTGACTGATTGCATACGGGAACAACATTCGTTACGTTGCGGGCTCGTTTTGACACGGAGTGTAAGATGTCCCGTAATGTTTCTCTTGCGGTCGCTTTTCTGGCGACAGCGCTCTCCGGCCATGCTCTGGCCGACGGTATTCACAGTTTCTCTCAGGCAAAAACCGCGGGCGTAAAGATTAATGCCGACGTACCGGGTGATTTCTACTGCGGCTGTAAAATTAACTGGCAGGGTAAGAAAGGGGTCGTGGATCTTGGATCCTGCGGCTATAAGGTGCGCAAGAACGAGAATCGCGCCAGCCGAATCGAATGGGAACACGTTGTTCCGGCCTGGCAGTTTGGCCACCAGCGCCAGTGCTGGCAGGACGGTGGACGTAAAAATTGCGCAAAAGATCCGGTCTACCGCCAGATGGAAAGCGATATGCACAACCTGCAACCCGCCGTGGGTGAGGTTAATGGCGACCGCGGAAACTTCATGTACAGCCAGTGGAACGGTGGCGAAGGCCAGTACGGTCAGTGCGCCATGAAGGTCGATTTCAAAGAGAAAGTCGCCGAACCACCTGCCCGCGCACGCGGCAGCATCGCCCGCACTTATTTCTATATGCGCGACCGCTACGATCTCAATCTTTCCCGCCAGCAGACGCAGCTCTTCAATGCCTGGGACAAGCTCTACCCGGTGACGGACTGGGAATGCCAGCGCGACGAACGTATCGCCAAAGTCCAGGGGAATCACAACCCTTACGTCCAGCGGGCTTGCCAGGCGCAAAAGAGCTAACCTACACTACGGCAATTCGCTTATATCGCATGACACATGGAATTTCTGACTATGCGCATCCCTCGCATCTATCACCCTGAACTGATTACCCCAGGCGGCGAAATCGCCCTGTCTGATGATGCCGCAAACCATGTAGGCCGCGTGCTGCGCATGGGGGCAGGCCAGGCGATTCAGCTCTTTGACGGCTCTAATCAGGTTTTCGACGCTGAAATTACGCGCGCCGATAAAAAAAGTGTGCTCGTGAAGGTGCTGCGTGGCGACGTGGACGACCGGGAATCCCCGCTGCACATTCACCTGGGCCAGGTGATGTCGCGTGGGGAAAAGATGGAGTTCACCATTCAGAAATCCATTGAACTGGGTGTAAGCCTCATTACGCCACTTTTTTCTGAGCGCTGCGGCGTTAAACTGGATGCGGAGCGTCTGAACAAAAAGATCCAGCAGTGGCAAAAAATTGCCATTGCGGCCTGCGAACAGAGCGGCCGCAACCGTATCCCGGAGATCCGCCCGGCGATGGATCTGGAGGACTGGTGTGCAGAAGAGGAAAGCGGGCTTAAGCTCAATCTTCATCCGCGCGCCAGCGCCAGCATCAATACGCTGCCGCTGCCCGTTGAGCGTGTACGCCTGCTGATTGGCCCGGAAGGCGGCCTGTCGGCTGACGAAATTGCCATGACGGCGCGTTACCAGTTTACTGATATTCTGTTGGGACCTCGCGTTCTGCGCACTGAGACAACGGCACTCACCGCCATTACCGCGCTACAGGTGCGATTTGGCGATCTGGGTTGAAGCAAAGCCTGACCCATAACCGGAGAAGAAGATGATTAAGCTCGGCATCGTGATGGACCCCATCGCAAACATTAACATCAAGAAAGACTCCAGCTTCGCTATGCTGCTGGAAGCGCAGCGTCGCGGCTATGAACTCCACTATATGGAGATGAACGATCTTTACCTGATCAACGGTGAAGCCCGCGCACGCACCCGCATCGTTAACGTCGAGCAGAACTACGAAAAATGGTACGAATTCGGTACCGAGCAGGATATTGCCCTGGCCGACCTTAACGTGATCCTGATGCGTAAAGATCCGCCGTTCGACACCGAATACATTTACGCCACCTATATCCTTGAGCGTGCCGAAGAGAAAGGAACGCTGATCGTCAACAAGCCGCAGAGCCTGCGCGACTGCAACGAGAAGCTCTATACCGCATGGTTCTCTGACCTGACGCCGGAAACGCTCGTCACCCGCAGCAAAACGCAGCTGAAAGAATTCTGGCAGAAGCACGGCGACATCATCATGAAGCCGCTGGACGGCATGGGCGGCGCGTCGATCTTCCGTGTGAAAGAGGGCGATCCGAACATTGGCGTAATTGCCGAAACGCTGACCGAGCTGGGAACCCGCTACTGCATGGCGCAGAACTATCTTCCGGCCATTAAAGACGGCGACAAGCGTGTGCTGGTCGTAGACGGCGAGCCGGTGCCTTACTGCCTGGCGCGTATCCCGCAGGGAGGGGAAACCCGTGGCAACCTGGCGGCTGGCGGCCGTGGCGAACCGCGTCCGTTAAGCGAAAGCGACTGGGAAATTGCCCGCCGCGTCGGCCCTACGCTGAAAGCCAAAGGCCTGATCTTCGTCGGCCTCGATATCATCGGCGATCGCCTGACCGAAGTGAACGTCACCAGCCCGACCTGCATTCGTGAAATCGAAGCGGAATTCCCGATCTCGATCACCGGAATGCTGATGGACGCTATCGAAAAACGTTTACAGAAATAACCTGTGACAGCGCCTGTGTTTATCCCCATACTGGGCGCTGTCGCTTTTTAAACCAGGAAACAGTACCTCTGACAATGAATTTACAGCATCACTTTCTTATTGCCATGCCTGCTCTCCAGGATCCGATTTTCCGCCGCTCCGTGGTCTATATTTGCGAATACAACGAAGACGGCGCGATGGGGATTATCATCAATAAGCCGCTGGAAAACCTCCAGGTGGAAGGCATTCTGGACAAGCTGAAAATCCCTGCTGAAGCGCGGCTGCCGGAAATCCGTCTCGATAAACCGGTGATGCTCGGCGGCCCGCTTGCAGAAGATCGTGGCTTTATCCTGCATACCCCGCCGGTTTTCTCGTCCAGCATTCGTATCTCCGATAACACCGTCGTCACCACCTCTCGCGACGTGCTTGAAACGCTGGGCACTGCCAGTCAGCCTTCTGAGGTGCTGGTTGCGCTCGGCTACGCCTCCTGGGAAAAAGGGCAGCTGGAACAAGAAATTCTGGACAACGCCTGGCTGACAGCCCCTGCGGATATGAATATCCTGTTTAAAACCCCTATCGCCGATCGCTGGCGTGACGCGGCAAAACTGATTGGCATTGATATTCTGACCATGCCTGGCGTTGCGGGGCACGCGTAATGAGCGGCACCCTTCTCGCCTTCGACTTCGGCACCAAAAGCATCGGCGTCGCTGTGGGTCAACGGATCACCGGCACCGCTCGCCCGCTCACGGCGCTGAAAGCTAACGACGGCACGCCGGACTGGAACCTTATTGAGCGCTTGCTCAAAGAGTGGCAGCCGGACGACGTGATTGTCGGCCTGCCGCTAAACATGGACGGCACCGAGCAACCGCTTACCGCCCGCGCGCGCAAATTCGCGAACAAAATCCATGGCCGCTTTGGCGTCTCCGTTAAGCTGCACGATGAACGTTTGAGCACCGTCGAGGCACGCGCTGGCCTGTTCGAACACGGTGGCTTCCGGGCGCTGAACAAAGGCAGCGTGGATTCAGCTTCAGCCGTCATTATTCTCGAAAGCTATTTCGAACAGGGTTACTGAGCGCCGGGGCTACAGCCGCCCCTGCGCCCGTCGCTCCGCCAGACTCTGCTCAAAGTTCTGCATTCCCGCCTGCTGCCCCGTTTGAATAATGCCCGGCAGTTGCCAGGTTTTGCCTTCGCGGATCAGGTTTGCCGCCGCCGAGGTATTCACCAGTAGCTCATACAGCGCCACGCGCCCGCCCTGGACATCCTGACGTAGCTTCTGCGCCAGGACCGCACGCAGGCTTCCCGCCAGCTGATTACGCACCGGATCTTTCTCCTGCGCCGGAAAGGTGTCGACCAGGCGCTCGATCGCCTGCGCCGCGCCGCGCGTGTGCAGCGTGGCTAACACCAGATGGCCGGTTTCCGCCGCCGTCAGCGCCAGGCGTATCGTCTCGCTGTCGCGCAGCTCACCAAGCAGAATCACATCCGGATCTTCACGCAGCGCGCTGCGCAGCGCCTCGGCAAAGGACGGGCTGTGCTGGCCTATCTCCCGCTGCTGGATCAGGCAACGTTCGCTCTGGTACATAAACTCCACCGGATCTTCCAGGGTCAGAATATGCCCGTCCGTATGGTGATTGAGGAAATCGACCATCGCGGCCAGGGTGGTCGATTTCCCACTGCCGGTGGCGCCGGTGACCAGAATCAGGCCATTGTCATTGGACAGTAGTTCCGGGATCGCTCGCGGCACACCTAGCGCAGAGAGCTGCGGGCACGTCAGCGGCAACAGCCGCAGCGCAATCGAAACGCCGAGCATATGCTTAAACGCACTGCCGCGCAGCCGCTGACGGCCTGCGAGGGTAACGGCAAAATCCACTTGCCCGTTTGCCCACCATGCGCCCTGCTGTTCGTCGTTGAGCCACGCTTTTAATAACGCCTCCACATCCGGGGGCGGAAACGGCGCAGGTTCAAGACGGCCTGACCTGCGCCAGCGCGGTGGCGAATCACTGCACAGGTGTAGATCGGAGACGTTATGCTTTACACTAAGGGCCACAATTTCTTCCACATCCATAGACTACTCCTCGGAAAATGAACGACATTGCGCATAACCTGGCACAGGTCCGGGACAAAATCTCAGCCGCGGCAACGCGTTGCGGCCGTGCTCCAGAAGAAATTACGTTGCTTGCAGTCAGCAAAACCAAGCCTGCGAGCGCCATCGCAGAAGCGATAGCCGCCGGTCATCGTGCCTTTGGTGAAAACTATGTGCAGGAAGGCGTGGATAAAATTCGCGCTTTCCGGGAACGGGGAAATACAGACCTGCAATGGCACTTTATCGGTCCGCTACAGTCGAACAAAAGCCGTCTGGTAGCAGAGCACTTTGACTGGTGCCACACCATCGATCGTCTGCGCATCGCTACCCGTCTGAGCGACCAGCGCCCGGCGGAGATGCCAGCGATTAACGTGCTGATTCAAATCAACATCAGTGATGAAAACAGCAAGTCCGGCATTACGCTGGGCGAACTGGATGCGCTGGCGGCGGACGTGGCGGCGCTGCCGCGTTTAACCCTGCGCGGGCTGATGGCTATCCCGGCGCCAGAGTCAAGTTATGAAAGGCAGTTTGCCGTGGCACAGCAAATGGCTGTAGCATTTGAGGCGCTTAAGGCGCGCTATGACACGGTAGACACGCTTTCTCTGGGCATGTCGGACGATATGGAAGCCGCCATCGCGGCAGGCAGCACCATGGTGCGCATCGGCACGGCAATTTTCGGTGCGCGCGATTACCCCCAATAATAAGGAAACCTGAGGAACGCCATGAAGACGTTGACTTTCCTGCTTTCAACGGTCATTGAACTGTATACGATGGCGCTGCTGTTGCGCGTCTGGATGCAGTGGGCCCGTTGTGATTTTTACAATCCATTCTCACAATTTATCGTGAAAATCACGCAGCCCGTTGTGGGGCCGCTTCGCCGCGTCATTCCGGCAATGGGGCCAATTGACAGTTCATCTCTGCTGATGGCGTTTATTCTGAGCGTTATCAAAGCGATCGTGCTGTTTATGGTCATCACTTTCCAGCCGATTATCTGGATTTCAGCCGTTCTGATCCTGGTTAAAACCGTCGGTTCGCTGATCTTCTGGGTCCTGCTGGTGATGGCGATTATGAGCTGGGTAAGCCGGGGCCGTAGCCCGGTGGAGTACGCGTTGATTCAGCTGACCGAACCGTTGCTGCGTCCGATTCGCAGCCTGCTGCCTGCAATGGGCGGAATCGACTTCTCCCCGATGCTTCTCGTTCTGCTGCTGTACGTGCTGAATATGGGTATCGCGGAACTGTTACAGGCGACGGGTAATATGCTGCTGCCGGGGCTGTGGATGGCGTTATGAGTGCAGTTAGCCCCTGCGCCGACGGGCTGGTTTTACGGCTGTACATTCAGCCGAAAGCCAGCCGCGACAGTATTGTTGGGCTGCATGGCGACGAGCTAAAAGTCGCCATCACTGCCCCGCCGGTTGACGGCCAGGCGAATGCGCATCTGACCAAATATCTGGCTAAACAGTTTCGCGTCGCTAAAAGCCAGGTCATCATTGAGAAAGGTGAACTTGGCCGGCATAAACAGGTAAAAATCCTTAACCCGCAATCTATCCCGACGGAAGTCGCGGCTCTGACAGAACAGGACTAAACCATGCAGAAAGTTGTTCTCGCCACCGGTAACGCCGGTAAAGTGCGCGAGCTGGCCTCGCTATTAAATGATTTTGGGCTGGACGTGGTGGCTCAGACCGAGCTGGGCGTGGACTCCGCCGAAGAGACCGGCCTGACGTTTATCGAAAACGCCATTCTGAAAGCGCGCCATGCGGCGCAGATCACCGGACTGCCCGCGATAGCCGATGACTCCGGTCTGGCCGTGGATTTTCTGGGCGGTGCGCCGGGGATTTACTCCGCCCGCTATTCCGGGGTGGACGCCACCGACCAGCAGAATCTGGAAAAGCTGCTTGTGGCCCTGAAAGACGTCCCTGACGAACAGCGTACCGCGCAGTTCCACTGCGTGCTGGTCTACATGCGTCACGCGGAAGATCCCACGCCGATTGTCTGTCACGGCAGCTGGCAGGGCGTGATCACCCGTGAAGCGGCGGGCAACGGCGGCTTTGGTTACGACCCGATTTTCTTTGTCCCGACCGAGGGCAAAACCGCTGCGGAACTCACCCGCGAAGAGAAAAGCGCGATCTCCCACCGTGGACGCGCCCTGAAACTGTTACTGGAAGCACTGCGTAATGGCTAATTTGCCGCCTCTGAGTCTTTATATTCACATCCCATGGTGCGTGCAGAAATGCCCGTACTGCGATTTCAACTCGCACGCGCTGAAGGGCGAAGTGCCGCACGATGATTACGTTGCGCATCTGCTGGCCGATCTGGATGCTGATGTATCGTACGCACAGGGACGTGAAGTGAAGACCATTTTTATTGGTGGCGGTACACCGAGCCTGCTTTCAGGCCCGGCGATGCAGACGCTGCTGGATGGCGTGCGCGCACGCCTGAACCTGGCAGTGGATGCTGAAATTACGATGGAAGCCAACCCCGGTACCGTTGAGGCCGACCGTTTTGTCGAGTATCAGCGTGCGGGCGTGAACCGTATCTCTATCGGCGTGCAGAGCTTTAGCGAGCCAAAGCTGAAGCGTCTGGGGCGTATCCACGGCCCGGAAGAGGCAAAGCGCGCGGCAAACCTGGCAACGGGGCTTGGGCTGCGCAGCTTTAACCTCGACCTGATGCATGGCCTGCCGGATCAGTCGCTCGAAGAAGCGCTGGACGATTTGCGTCAGGCGATTGAACTGAATCCGCCGCATCTGTCGTGGTATCAGCTGACCATTGAGCCTAACACCCTGTTTGGTTCCCGTCCTCCGGTGCTGCCGGACGATGACGCGCTGTGGGATATCTTCGAGCAGGGCCACCAGCTTTTGACCGCGGCGGGGTATCAGCAATACGAAACGTCGGCGTATGCGAAGCCGGGCTATCAGTGTCAGCACAATCTGAACTACTGGCGTTTTGGTGATTATCTGGGAATTGGCTGCGGCGCACATGGCAAAGTGACCTTCCCGGACGGACGCATTCTGCGTACCGCCAAAACGCGTCACCCGCGCGGGTATATGGAAGGCCGCTACCTGGAGCGTCAGCACGACGTCGAGGCGGCGGATAAGCCGTTTGAGTTCTTTATGAACCGCTTCCGTCTGCTGGAAGCCGCACCGCGCGCGGAATTTACGCGTTATACCGGGCTGCCGGAGTCAGTGATTCGTCCGCAGATTGACGAGGCGCTGGCGCAGGGGTATCTGACCGAGTGTGATGAGTCCTGGCAGATCACCGAGCACGGCAAGCTGTTCTTAAACTCCCTTCTTGAGCTGTTCCTCGCTGAAAATCCTGAAGGCTGATTCAGAATTTTACATCCCGTTCTGCTGGCTGAGGGAAAGGCTGGCAGAGTGTGGGGATGGAAAAATCAAAACAACTCCGCAAACAAATGACACCCGAAGAAGTACGCCTCTGGTATTTGCTCAGAGGTCGTCGTTTCTTCGGGTATAAGTTTCGTCGTCAGATGCCGGTTGGGCCGTATATCGTGGATTTTGCCTGCTTTAAGGCGAAGCTGATTATTGAGCTGGACGGTGGGCAACATCAGGATGAGGAGAACTATGATTCACGTCGTACCGCGTTTTTGAATACGAACGGATGGGAAGTCGTACGGTTCTGGAATAATGAATTTCGCGTTAACGAAGATGAAGTGTTAAATATCATTCTTCAACGACTGCAATGCCTGATGCCCTCACCCTAACCCTCTCCCACAGGGAGAGGGAACTGGTTACTCCCTCTCCCTGTGGGAGAGGGCCGGGGTGAGGGGTCCTGCGCGCAGAGGCGTTACTTCAGCGTCCCCACCAGCGCCTTCCGGCTGTCTTCCAGCGACACCACGCGTTTACACACGTCTTTGCCGAACTGCTGGAAATCGGCTTCCTGATTCTTCCACTCGTTCTGAATCGAGGTTTGCAGTCCGCCCAGGCTACCCAGTACACCCTGCAACGGATTACCGCCACCCTTCAGCACCGCTTTGGCGCCCATCTCGTTGATGCTGTCCTGGAGAATGCCGCCCATCGCCTGGTTCACCAGCTGCTGACCGTCGGCATGCACCTGATCGATCGCCTTATAGTGGAACGTCAGGCCATCAGAGCGCGTCTCGATAATACGGTTCATCTGCTCTTTCAGCTGTTTATCCAGCTTCGTCAGGCGGGTGCGCATATTGCTGCTCTCCCCCACCTCTTTGGTGATGATTTTATCCAGCGCCACGCGGCTCTTTTCAACGCGGGTCAGCGCGCCATCGTTGATCCAGGGCAGCGCGGTACGCAACTCGGCCTGGTAGTCCATCGCCTGCTCGCGCTGGGCGGCCGTCAGGTTTTGCGGTTTGCCGTTAAAGGTCACGTTGCCATCCGGCGTAATCACCAGATTGCCATTCTCGCCCTTAACCTGCACGGTTTGCGGACTCAGCACCACGTCATCACGCGGGGTGACGCTACATTTATACTCCCCATGGGCGGTGGTTCCGATTGCCAGTAAAGCAACAGCCAGCAACGTTTTGCGCATCTTTAACACTCCCTCAGACAAAATGGGCCAGCTAATGCTGGCCCGTTCTTGCTTTATTAGTCCCACCAAACGTCGAAAAGTTCGCTAACGCGGACATCTTCCAGTTTGTGGTCTTCAAGCCATTTGCGTACCAGCGCCTGATGCTCTTCGGTGCATTTCCCCACTTCCTGGGTGCAAATCAGACCTTCCCACGCCAGATAGCCGCTACCGTCGAAGGCCAGCTTGTTTGGCTCGATCACCTCGTTGATGAACGCATCAACGTCCTGATCGATCTGTTCCACACTGGTGCCTTCCGGGAAACGCCAGGCAACGGAGAAACCCACTTCCTGGAATTCTTCGATGTGCATCTTTTTACGCAGACGACGGCTACGATTCTTTGCCATTATTTCACCCTCTCGAACATTAAGTCCCATACGCCGTGACCAAGACGATGGCCACGCTGTTCAAATTTTGTCACCGGACGTGAATCCGGACGCGGTACGTAGTCGTTGCTTTCAGACTGATTTTTATACCCGTCCAGGGACGACATCACTTCCAGCATATGTTCCGCATAAGGTTCCCAGTCGGTTGCCATGTGGAAAACGCCGCCCAGCTTGAGCTTACTTTTCACCAGCTCGGCAAACGGCGCCTGAACGATACGGCGTTTATTATGACGCGCTTTGTGCCATGGGTCAGGGAAAAAGAGCTGAACCATGTTCAAAGAATTGTCAGGAATCATTTTGTGCAGCACTTCCACCGCGTCGTGACACATGACGCGCAGGTTCTCAACGCCCTCTTCGTGGGCCGTTGCCAGGCACGCGCCGACGCCCGGCGAGTGTACTTCGATACCGAGGAAGTTCTGCTCCGGGCGCGCTTTTGCCATGGTCACCAGCGAGGTGCCCATGCCAAAACCAATCTCCAGCGTCACTGGCGCGTCGCGGCCAAACAGGTCGGTGAAGTCGAGCGGTTGCTCGCTGAACTCAACGCCCATCACCGGCCAGTAGTTGTCCAGCGCGTGTTGCTGCCCTTTTGTCAGGCGCCCCTGACGGCGGACAAAGCTGCGAATACGGCGCAGCGGGCGACCGTTTTCATCAAATTCCGGTGAAATGACGTCGTTTTTCATAAAAGAGTTGTCTGCTTGTGAGAATGTTCGGGAAACGGGCATTATCCAAAGTTAAGGCTTCTATGCAAGCATGGGAAAGATCCGGTTTACAGCAGATTGACGCTGTGCTGCAATCTGCGTCCCTGATTAAGCGAATCGATGACCATGCAAGCCTCTCAATTTTCAGCCCAGGTGCTGGACTGGTACGACAAATACGGGCGTAAAACCCTGCCCTGGCAAATTGAAAAAACGCCGTACAAAGTATGGCTCTCCGAGGTGATGTTGCAACAAACGCAGGTCGCGACGGTCATTCCTTACTTCGAGCGTTTTATGGCGCGCTTCCCGACAATCACCGATCTGGCCAACGCGCCGCTGGACGAGGTACTGCACCTGTGGACAGGCCTCGGCTATTACGCCCGCGCGCGCAACCTGCACAAAGCCGCAAAGCAGGTCGCCACCCGCCACAACGGTAAATTCCCGGAGACCTTTGACGAGGTGGCGGATTTGCCCGGCGTCGGGCGTTCAACCGCAGGCGCAATCCTCTCCCTCTCTTTAGGCAAACATTTCCCTATTCTCGACGGCAACGTCAAGCGCGTGCTCGCACGCTGCTACGCCGTAGATGGCTGGCCGGGCAAGAAAGAGGTTGAGAAACGCCTGTGGGAGATCAGTGAAGCGGTCACTCCGGCGAAAGGAGTGGAGCGTTTTAACCAGGCGATGATGGATCTGGGCGCGATGGTCTGCCCCCGTTCAAAACCGAAGTGCGAACTCTGCCCGGTAAACAACCTCTGCGTGGCGTATGCGAACCACACCTGGGCGCAGTATCCGGGGAAAAAACCGAAGCAGACACTGCCTGAACGCACCGGGTACATGCTGCTGATGCAGCATGGCGACGAGGTGTTTCTCGCTCAGCGCCCGCCGAGTGGCCTGTGGGGTGGTCTATACTGCTTCCCACAGTTTGAGGATGAAGCCTCGCTTCGGGCATGGCTTGAACAGCGCGGCATTGCGGCCGATACCCTGACGCAACTCAACGCGTTCCGTCATACCTTCAGCCATTTCCATCTGGATATTGTGCCGATGTGGCTTCCCGTGTCCTCATTCACGTCGTGCATGGATGAAGGCAACGCTCTCTGGTATAACTTAGCGCAACCGCCATCAGTCGGGCTGGCGGCTCCCGTGGAGCGCCTGTTACAGCAATTACGTGTCGGTGCAATGGTTTAGCATCGGCAAGACAAAGAGGAATGAGTATGGCCAGAACCATTTTTTGTACTTTCCTACAGCGCGACGCTGAAGGCCAGGATTTCCAGCTCTACCCGGGCGACCTGGGTAAGCGCATTTACAACGAGATCTCCAAAGAAGCCTGGGGACAGTGGCAGAAGAAGCAGACCATGCTGATCAACGAGAAAAAGCTCAGCATGATGAACCCGGAACACCGCAAACTGCTGGAGCAGGAGATGGTGAACTTCCTGTTCGAGGGTAAAGACGTCCATATCGAAGGCTATACGCCACCGGAAAAATAATACTCTGCGGCTGCTGCCCTGCGGCGCTGCGCTTGCACGGGCCTACGGTTTTGTAGGCCGGGAAAGCGCAGCGCCACCCGGCAACAGCAACCCCAAAGCAAACACAACACGCACTCCCGGAATGATGAAAAAACTTTTAGCGCTAGCCCTTGTTGCGCCGTTGCTTGTGTCTTGTTCTTCCAAAAAAGGCGATGAATACAACGAAGCCTGGGTCAAGGACACCAACGGTTTTGACATTTTGATGGGGCAGTTTGCCCACAACATCGAGAACATATGGGGATTTAACGAAGTTCTTATTGCCGGACCGAAGGACTACGTTAAGTACACCGACGCCTATCAGACCCGTAGCCACATCAACTTCGATGACGGTACGATTACGGTTGAAACCATCGCAGGGACTGAACCTGCGGCGCATTTACGTCAGGCCATCATCAAAACCCTGCTGATGGGCGACGATCCGGGGTCTATCGACCTCTACTCTGATGCCGATGACATCACCATCTCCAAAGAGCCGTTTCTGTATGGCCAGGTCGTTGACCAGACCGGTCAGCCGATCCGCTGGGAAGGCCGCGCCACGAAATTTGCCGACTACCTGCTGCAAACGCGCCTGAAAAGCCGCACCAACGGCCTGAAAGTGATCTACAGCGTCACGATCAACCTGGTGCCGAACCACCTCGACAAGCGTGCGCATAAGTATCTGGGCATGGTGCGTCAGGCGTCGCGTAAGTATGGCGTGGATGAGTCGCTGATCCTGGCGATTATGCAGACCGAGTCCTCGTTCAACCCCTACGCGGTAAGCCGTTCCGACGCGCTGGGGCTGATGCAGGTTGTACAGCACAGCGCCGGTAAAGACGTGTTCCGCGCACAGGGGAAATCCGGCACGCCGAGCCGCAGCTACCTGTTCGATCCGCAAAGCAACATTGATACCGGTACGGCCTACCTGGCGATGCTGAACAATGTCTACCTGGGCGGGATTGATAACCCAACCTCACGCCGCTATGCGGTGATCACCGCCTATAACGGTGGCGCGGGCAGCGTGCTGCGCGTCTTCTCAAATGACAAAGTGCAGGCCGCGAACATCATCAACAGCATGGCGCCGGGGGATGTCTACTCAACCCTCACCACCCGCCACCCGTCTGCGGAATCACGCCGCTATCTGTATAAGGTGAATACGGCGCAGAAGAACTACCGTCGCCGCTAGAAAACTACCCCTCACCCTGCCCTCTCCCAGAGGGAGAGGGTATTCAAGTTCCCTCTCCCTCTGGGAGAGGGTTAGGGTGAGGGGACATCAGACCGCACCCATCTCATCCCACCCATACGAAAATGCTATTTGCATCACAATCCAGACTGCAAATTAATGTGGATTGCATTTTTTTGCGGGAGGTAACAAAACATATCGTTGCCAACTGATAGAATTGCATCAAATAACAACCCTGAATGTTCCCAAAACAACATATCTCCCGCTCACTTGTGAGGAAAGTAACATGAACCTTAAGCTGCAGCTTAAAATCTTGTCGTTTCTGCAGTTCTGCCTGTGGGGTAGCTGGCTGACTACACTCGGCTCCTATATGTTTGTGACGCTCAAGTTCGATGGTGCGTCGATCGGTGCCGTTTACAGCTCGCTGGGTATTGCGGCTGTCTTCATGCCAACGCTGCTCGGTATCGTGGCGGATAAATGGCTAAGCGCGAAATGGCTGTATATGCTTTGCCACCTGGTGGGTGCGGGGACGCTGTTTATGGCGGCCGAAGTGACCACGCCGGGGGCGATGTTCATGGTGATCCTGCTTAACTCGCTGGCCTATATGCCAACGCTTGGCCTGATCAACACCATCTCCTACTATCGCCTGAAATCTGCCGGTCTGGATATCGTCACCGACTTCCCGCCAATCCGTATCTGGGGCACCATCGGCTTTATCATGGCGATGTGGGGCGTGAGCTTCGCGGGCTTCGAGCTGAGCCATATGCAGCTCTACATCGGCGCGGCGCTCTCCGTACTGCTGGCGCTGTTCACCCTGACACTGCCCACCATTCCGGTATCTAATCAGCAGAAAAACCAGAGCTGGAGCACCATGCTTGGCCTGGACGCCTTCGCACTGTTTAAAAACAAGCGCATGGCGATCTTCTTTATCTTCTCCATGCTGCTGGGCGCGGAACTGCAAATCACCAACATGTTCGGTAATACCTTCCTGCACAGCTTCGATAACGATCCGCTGTTTGCCGGGAGCTTTATCGTCGAACACGCGTCGGTGATGATGTCCATCTCGCAGATCTCCGAGACGCTGTTCATCCTGACCATCCCGTTCTTCCTGAGCCGCTACGGTATCAAGAACGTCATGCTGATCAGTATCGCCGCCTGGATGTTGCGCTTCGGTCTGTTCGCCTATGGCGACCCGAGCGCGTTCGGCACCGTGCTGCTGGTTCTGTCGATGATTGTTTACGGCTGTGCCTTCGACTTCTTCAACATCTCCGGCTCGGTGTTTGTGGAAAAAGAGGTGAAGCCTGAAATCCGCGCCAGTGCGCAGGGCATGTTCCTGATGATGACCAACGGCTTCGGCTGTATTCTGGGCGGCGTGGTGAGCGGCAAAGTGGTTGAGATGTATACCACTAACGGCATCACCAACTGGCAACCAGTGTGGCTGATCTTCGCCGGGTACTCGCTGGTGCTGTTCTTCGCGTTCATCGCGCTGTTCAAGTACAAGCACGTGCGCGAGCCGCACGGTGCGCAGCCGATCGCGCATTGATTGTTGTGCCCGGTGGCGCTGCGCTTACCGGGCCTACAAAACCAGACCGTAGGCCGGGTAAGGCGTAGCCGCCACCCGGCTATTTTATTCCAGAAAGCACCCACCCCACCGACAGCAAATCCGCGCTGCCGCCCGGGCTCAGATTGCGTTCAATCAATGCCTTATCCATCTTCAGCAACGCCTCGCAGTCCCAGCCGTTAGCCAGTAATTCCCGCGCGTAGCCCTGAACGTAGCGCAGCCCCTCAATGCCGCCGCGCGAAACGAGATTGCTGTCCTGATTTACCGCCATCAGGCGCAACAGCAGGCCGTGAAGCGACTGACCGTTCCACGCATCCAAAGCCTTACGCACCGTGGCAAAGCCGCTTTCTGCCTCGCCACGCGCGCCGGTTAAACCGTACAGCTGAAACTGCCGCTCCCCCGCCGTTGCCTGCCCGCTGCGCCCGGCCAGCTCCCTCGCCACCAGCCCACGACAGATGTTACTTACCTCACAACAGAGGCTATCCGCAGAGATATTTTTCACACGCCCGGCGGCGAAGCAGAGCAAACCGAGGGCAAAAATCCCGCCCTTGTGGGTATTTACCCCGCCCGTGGCGGCGTACATTGCCTGCTCGCAAGCCATTCCCATTGGGCGAAGAATCCGCAACTGCCGATCGGCAGGTTTGGCCGCATGTGCTTCACCCAGTTCCGCAAACCGGGCAAACCACGGCGTAATCGCCATAATGCTGCGGACAAACAAGGCATGGTCCATATCGCGATGGGAGCCGTTATTGAGCCTGTCCACCAGCCCCGGTTTTGGCGTCAGCTCCAGCTCCTGCCACAGCGCCTCTGCGGCAAGCGCAGGGAGATCAACCGGGCGCGGTTCAGTCGCGAGCAAACCAGTCATCGATCATCTTCTCCACGCGGGAAACCACCTGCTCAGCGGGGTGATTGCGCGAACGGGAACAGGCATGAGCGGGCTCGTCACAGATCAGGCAGCGTCTGAGATTCGCCCCCAGCGACTGACGCCCGACGTGGCCGTTTTCAGGGCAGATCACATCCAGATCCCACAGCCTGCCGAGTGGGTGCGTCTGCTCCAGTTCTGCACAGTGCGCCTTAATTTCCGCCGCCGGATGCGCGATGCACCACAAGGCTTCAGGTCCGGTGGGTAGCCACAGCACCTTACGGTCCAGCACCTGCCAGCGGTTTTCCCACAGCAGCTGGTCGCACATTTGCAGCGCCACGCCCATGGTGTTGCGATAGCGAAGGCTGTCTTTGATTTCCCCGGGCGTAACCAGCGTGAGGGAGATCACCGGTTGTTGATAGTGCGCAAGCATGTCAGCCTGGCGCGCTGCGCGGCGCTCTTTCGCCGCCAGCAGTTCGTCCAGGCTGACACCCGTCCGCACGGGTGTCGCAATAGTCACACTTCCTCCTTTACCTGTCGAACGGTGTCGATCACGCTGCCGTCGCGGTAGCGGATCACCCCGACGATTTTGTCGGTGAACTCAATCGGTTTCGGTACGCCTGTCAACGAAATCGCTCGCTCATACAGCGCGTTGATATCTACAACCTTCAGCCCTGCTTCCATAAGTCGTTCGCGGATCTCCGGGCGCGCCGGGTTGACCGCAATACCGTGGTCGGTGACCAGCACGTCAATGCTCTCCCCCGGCGTGAGGCGGGTGGTAACGCGCTTCACTACCGTCGGGATGCGGCTTCGCAGCAGCGGCGCGACCACAATGGTCAGGTTGGCTGCCGCCGCCACGTCGCAGTGTCCGCCGGATGCGCCACGCATCACGCCATCGGAGCCGGTGATGACATTGACGTTAAAGTCGACGTCGATTTCCAGGGCACTGAGGATCACCACGTCGAGCTGGTCGCAGCTTGCCGCCTTGCTGCCGGGGTTGGCGTAGACGTTGGTGGAGATCTCCACGTGGTTCGGATTGCGCGCCAGCGAGGCCGCTGCCTGGCCGTCAAAGCACTGGGTGTCGAGCAGCTTTTCGATGAGCCCCTTCTCGTGCAGATCCACCAGGCTGCCGGTGATGCCGCCAAGGGCGAAGCGCGCCTTCACGCCGCCGCGCTCCATCTTCTCTTCCATAAAACGGGTGCAGGCGGTAGCCGCTGCGCCGGAGCCGGTCTGCATCGAGAAGCCTGGTTTGAAATAGCCAGAGTGTTCAATCACGTCCGCCGCATAGCGGGCGATCATCAGCTCGCGCGGGTTGCTGGTGACGCGCGCCGCGCCGACGCTGATTTTCGCCGGGTCGCCCACGCTCTCCACCTGCACGATGTAGTCCACCTGATCCTGCACCAGGCTGGCGGGCATATTGGGGAATGGCACCAGCGCTTCGGTCAGCAGCACCACCTTACGGGCAAAGTGCGCATCCACCATGGCGTAGCCCAGCGAACCGCAGCACGATTTTCCGTGCGTGCCGTTGGCGTTGCCAAACTCATCGCTGCACGGCACGCCAAGAAATGCCACGTCGATGCTCAGTTCGCCGTCCTGGAGCAGCTTCACGCGCCCGCCGTGGGAGTGAATTTGTACCGGCTCGTCCATTAGCCCGTGGGAGATGGCATCCGCCAGCCTGCCGCGCATGCCGGAGGTGTAAATCCGGGTGATGACGCCACTCTCGATATGCTCGATCAGCGCGTCATTGCAGGTCATCAGCGAGCTGGAAGCCAGGGTCAGATTTTTGAAGCCCATCCGCGCCAGCAGCGCCACGACGGTGTTGATCACCCGGTCGCCTTCGCGAAAGGCATGGTGGAAGGAGATGGTCATCCCGTCCTGCAAGCCGCTGCGCTTAACCGCCTCTTCAATAGAGGCGCAGAGCTTGCGGCTGTGCTTCGCCTCGCTGTCCGCCAGCCACGGCGTCGCGCTGTGGGCGGTATCAAAGGGTTTCAGATCCCGCAGATGGGGGAAATTTACATGGAGAAGTTCTGTCTGATTCATTATGTCATCCTTACCGACGCACGCCAGAGGCCGCCGCGCGCTCCAGCACCACCTGCGCGTGGTTAATAATCGGTGCATCCACCATTTTGCCGTTGAGCGACACCACGCCCAGGCCGTTACGCTCGCCCTCTTCTGCCGCCTCAATCACCCTTTTGGCGTGATCCACCTCTTCCTGAGTCGGGGCGTAGGCGTTGTGCAGCAGGTCTATCTGGCGCGGGTTAATCAGCGATTTGCCGTTGAAGCCCATCTTGCGGATCAGGTCGACCTCGCGCAGGAACCCGGCTTCGTCGTTAACGTCGGACCACACCACGTCGAAGGCGTCGATACCGGCGGCGCGTGCGGCGTGCAGCACGGCGCAGCGGGCATAGAACAGCTCGGTGCCGTCGCCGCGCTCGGTCTGCATGTCCATCACGTAGTCAAAGGCGGCCAGCGCGATGCCGATCAGGCGCGGGGAGCTGCGGGCAATCGCCACGGCGTTGATGACGCCAATGGCCGATTCAATCGCCGCCATCACGCGGGTGGAACCCACATCACGCCCGCACTCCTGCTCGATACGCTTGAGGTGGCCTTCCAGCTCGTAAATATCGTCCGGGGTGTCGGTTTTCGGCAGGCGAATCACGTCCACGCCCGCGCGCACGGCGGCCTCCAGATCCAGCAGGCCAAACGGCGTGCTCAGCGGGTTAATGCGCACCACGGTTTCGATATCCTGATACATTGGGTGTTGCAACGCGTGGAACACCAGCATGCGTGCGGTGTCTTTCTCGCGCAGGGCCACGGCGTCCTCAAGGTCAAACATGATGGAGTCGGGGCGGTAGATAAAGGCGGTAGAGAGCATGGCGGCATTGGCGCCTGGCAGGAACAGCATACTGCGGCGGAGTTTGCTCATTTCAGCGCCCCCCAGTTGATGGCCTGTTCATCGGCGGCACGCAGAAGCGCGCTTTGCAGGCGAGCGCGGATCACACAGTCCAGCGCCCCTTTGTCTTCAATAATGATTAATCCCTGGTGCACGTTCATGGCGCGCAATGTGTCGTTGACCACCTGGCGTATCTGCTCGCCAAACTGCTTAATCACTTCACTGTGGATGACAATCTCCAGCTCACCGTGAGCGGGGGCGATTTTCACCATCAGGTCGCTGGACTCCTGCGTTCCGGCCAGCGCCTCCCTTACAATATTCATGATAAATTCCTGATAGTTATGCGACTTCCGCACTCGCACGATAATGTGCTTCGAGGTGCGCGAAGGTGGAGTCCGGGACAATCTCCCGGATCCGGGAAAACTGCTGTGTCTTGAGTAAACGGCGCACTTCCGAGGCCGAAATGGCGTTGCCGGTGGCCTTGATGCGCGGCATCTCCACCACCTCAATATGCGAGGCCAGAAGGTCGTGCAGCGTCTGGTTGTACTGCCGCGTGATGTCGCAGAACGGCTCCGAGCCGATGAAGCGGTGTGTGATGCCCAGCGCCGGGGCGATATAGTCCCGGAAGATCAGCACGTCGATCTCGCTCCACGCCTGCTGCACTTTGCCGGTCTCCTTCAGGAAGTAGGCCGGGAAGGTGGCGCGGGAGATGATGTACTGCGAGCCTTCATGCACCACCACGTTCGGCAGATGCGCCACGCCCGCACGCACCATCTCGAGGCGCGCGCTGAACGGGAAGAACGAGGCGTCTTCACGCACCACAAACAGATGCAGGGCATCGCACTGCGTCGCCGCCTGCTCCACCAGATGACGATGGCCGAGGGTGAAGGGATTGGCGTTCATCACGATCGCGCCCGTTTTTTCCCCACACCGGCGCTTCGCGCGCAGGGATCGGCAGTAGCGCGCGATCCCCTGCGGAGTGTTCTCCATTAGCACCGCGTTGTTCCCGCTCTGGGCAATCGGCCAGAAACCGCTGCGGCCAAAGCGCTCCTTATTGCACGGACGGGTGCAGAGGAAGAGGTGAAAATGGCCGCGCTCCAGCGCCGCGTTTTCCACCTCTGCAAGCAGACGCGCGCTGAGGTTTTCCCCACGAAGCTGCTCGTTGACCGCCACGCATTTGATGACGTTGGCAGCCAGCCCGGCGCAACCCACCAGCTGCGCGCCGGACCAGGCTTCGACAAACAGCGTGATGTCGTTGTCCAGGCCAAGGCCGCTGTCTGCCAGCAGGTAGCGGATCTGGCTTAAGCGTTCTGGGTGTTTCGCCACAACGGTGTGCCGAAAATCAATGGGTTGCGATTGCATGCTGCCGCCTTACTCAGTGCGCTGCCGCGAGCCCGACGGCTGGCGCTTCCACGATCACGTTGCTCAGATGACCGATATGCTCGATCTCCACCTCAATGCGATCCCCCTCCTTCATAAACAGCGGCGGGTTGCGCTTTTTACCCACGCCGCCAGGCGAGCCGGTGATGATCACGTCGCCCGGGCTGAGACGGGTGAAGGTGCTGATGTACTCGATCAGTTCCGCCACCTTGTGGATCATGCTGCTGGTGTTGTCCTCCTGCACCATGCGGCCGTTCAGCCAGGTGCGGATCGCCAGGCTGTGCGGGTCCGGGATCTCATCCGCCGTCGCCATCCACGGGCCGAACGCTCCGGTCTGCCGCCAGTTTTTCCCGGCGGTGAACCAGGTGTGCTGCCAGTCGCGGGCGGAGCCGTCCATGTAACAGCTGTAGCCCGCCACGTGGCGCAGGGCGTCGTCGCGGCTGATGTTCTCCCCGCCTTTGCCGATGATCACCGCCAGCTCGCCTTCGTAGTCGAACTCGCTGGAGTGGCGCGGCTTCAGCACCGGCTCGTTGTGGCCGGTCTGTGAATCCGGGAAGCGGACAAACAGCGTCGGGGCCGGGTTGTGCTGGTCAAACTCCTTGCGCTTGTCGGCATAGTTCATGCCCACGCAGAGGATTTTTTCCGGCTGGACAATCACCGGTAAGAAGGTGATGGCGTTCAGCGGTACATCCACCACGTCGTTCAGAAAACGGGTGGCCTGCGCCAGCCCGTTCCCCTGCAACAGCGCTTTAAGGTCGCCATAGCGGTCGCCCAGGCGGCGGCCCAAATCAATCACGCCTTCGGCCTGTACGATGCCGTAGCTGCGTTTTCCCTGGTATAAAAAGCTTGCGAGTTTCATTGTTCTTTCCTGAAAACTTAAACGAGGAAGTTGCCCAGAATCAGCAGTGAGACAGAGACGTTAATCGCGCCGCCGATACGGGTAGCAATCTGGGCGAATGGCATCAGGCTCATGCGGTTGCCTGCGGTCAGGATCGCCACGTCACCGGTGCCACCCTGCCCGCTCTGACAGCAGGAGACGATGGCGACATCAATCGGGTGCATACCAATCTTTTTGCCAACGAAGAATCCGGTCGCCACCAGCGCGGAAACGGTGCTGACAATCACCAGCAGGTTGCTGACGGTGAACGCCGCCACCAGTTCATGCCATGGGGTAATCGCCACGCCGACAGCGAAGAGGATTGGGTAGGTCACGGAGGTCTGGAAGAATTTGTACACCACCTGGGAACCCTCCAGCAGACGCGGAGAGGCGCCGTTGCAGAGCTTCACCAGCACCGCCATAAACAACATGCCCACCGGCGCTGGCAGACCAATCAGCTTGTGACCGAGCATGCCCAGCATGTACAGCAGCACCGCCAGCAGCGCGCCCGAGGCGATTGTCGTCACGTCCGCTTTGCCGGAGAACGCAGGTTGGGAAACAGTGGCATCAGCGTTGGCGCGATTCGGCATCAGCTGGCCTTCACCGGTCAGGTGCGGGTAGCGTTTACCGAGCTGGTTGAGGCAGCCGGAGATAATGATCGCCGTCAGGCCGCCGAGCATCACCATCGGCAGCACGCGGCCGAGCGCCACGCCCTGATCCATATGCAGCAGGGTGGCATAGCCGATAGAGAGCGGGATCGCCCCTTCCCCGACGCCGCCCGCCATGATCGGCAGAATGATAAAGAAGAAGATCTGGAACGGCTCGAGGCCCAGCGCCAGCCCAACACCCATGCCGACAATCATGCCGACGATTTCACCGCACAGCATCGGGAAGAAGATGCGCAGGAAGCCCTGGATCAGCACGGTGCGGTTCATACTCATGATGCTGCCGACGATAATGCAGCAGATATAGAGGTAGAGAATATTGGTGGATTTATAGAATTTGGTCGTGGACTCAACCACCACGTCCGGCAGCAGGCCGTAATAGACCAGCGCGGAAGGGATAAAGGTGGCGCAAATTGCCGCCGCACCGAGCTTGCCGACAATCGGCAGGCGTTTGCCGAATTCACCGCAGGCAAAGCCGAAGAAGGCCAGCGTGGCCACCATGACCACAATGTCGCTCGGCAGTTTTCCGCCCAGGCAATCAATCGCAATCAGCGCACCCGCCAGAACGAACAGCGGCAGAGGAATAATGCCGATTTTCCAGGTATCTATAATATGCCACCAGCGCTCTTTGAGCGATGGCCGCTGAATATCAATCGGGTCGTGGGTAACAGAGAATGAATCGTCAGTTGTGCTCATAATAAGCCCCTTAGTTATTTTGTGCGTTCAGCTTAGAGTCACAAAGGCTTACTTTATGTGAGGGATGGCATATTAAAAGCGAAGTTTTAATGGACGCTATGGTTTTAATGGTTTCTTTTATTTAATGTGATTTACGCCTTATTTATTGCCGTGGTTTTTATGGTTTCTTTTCTTAACTGAACAAAGAAATAACATTTATTCATTTAACCTTAAGAGGATGAGACTTTCGGAAAAATCTTTTACAGGCTGCGCTGTGCAAGGGATCACAAGTTTTCGGCAAAGCGGGCATCCTGGCCTTAAAAGATGATATATTCAGCCGACCTGTTGATATCTCGCGTGATAGTTATGAAAGTATCGTTTCAGATCAAGCTGTTTATTTCGCTGGTCGCCTTTTTCTCAGTGCTGTTCGCATTACTGGGCGGATATTATTATGTCGATGTCGGCAGACAGCTTTATCAGGAAATGAGCGCGCGCGCAAAAATACAGGCCGAAGAAATTGCGCTTATTCCTACCCTGCGAAAAGAAGTCGAACAAAAGGATATCCTGGGTATCCATGACTTTATGCAGAAAATAGCCGCCCGCAGCGACGCCAGTTTTATTGTGATTGGTGACAATAAGGGGCTGCATCTTTTCCACTCCGTGTTTGCCGACCGGGTAGGCAAAACGCTGGTTGGCGGAGATAACGACGAGGTATTACACGGCAAAAGCACCATCACCATCCGCAAGGGCGGGTTAGGCATTTCGCTGCGCAGCAAAGCGCCCATTTTTAATGATGCCGGGCAGGTGGTGGGGATTGTTTCGGTAGGCTATCTCACGAGCTATCTGGACACCATCACCGTCAGCAAGGTGGTTAATATCCTGATTGCCGCCGTGCTGCTGCTTATCGCCCTGTTTATTTTCTCCTGGTTCTTCACCCGCAGCATCAAGAAGCAGATATTCTCTCTGGAGCCGCGCGAAATCGGCCTGCTGGTGCGCCAGCAAAAGGCGATGATGGAATCCATTTATGAAGGGGTGATTGCCATCGACGACGATCTTCGCATTGAGGTGATTAACCAGGCGGCGCGTAAATTATTAGGCTTACGTCAGCCCGCCCGCGAACTGCGGGGTCAACTCATCAGCCAGGTGATCGCGCCCGTCCCGTTCTTCAACGCGCAAACCATGCTTGCGAAAGACACCCACGATGAGATCTGTCGCTTTAACGATCTCACAGTTATTGCCAGCCGGGTGCGGATCATGCTGGAAGATGCGTTGCAGGGCTGGGTGATCACCTTTCGCGATCGCAACGAGATCGACTCGCTCAGCGCCCAGCTCAGCCAGGTGAAGCGCTACGTTGATAACCTGCGCATCATGCGCCATGAACAGCTGAACCGCATGACTACGCTGTCCGGCCTGCTGCATATGGGCCGTTATGACGAAGCGATTCGCTACATACAGGCGCAGTCGGAACACGCTCAGGAGCTGCTGGACTTTATCTCGTCCCGCTTTAGCTCTCCGACGCTGTGTGGTTTGCTGCTTGGAAAGGCCGCCCGCGCGCGTGAAAAAGGCGTTGAGCTGAGTTTCGACCCGGCCTGCCGGGTGGATAAACCGTTCCTGCCGCTGCTCGAATCGGAACTTATCTCGATCATCGGGAACTTGCTGGATAACGCCATTGAAGCGACCCAGCGTGCACCGCTCCCGCATGCCCCGGTGGACGTGCTGATAAAGCTGAACGAGCAGGAACTGATTATTGAAGTCGCCGACCAGGGCGTCGGCATCACACCGGAGATACGCGACCGGATCTTTGAGCGCGGCATCACCACCAAAACGCGCGGCGATCATGGTATTGGCCTGTATCTGATTGAAAGCTATGTCACACAGGCTGGCGGTGCAATTGAAGTTGCCGATAACACCCCACGCGGTGCCATTTTCTCACTGTTTATTCCCGCCACGGGAACGGCCCGGCACCCCGTACAGGAACTGGAAGATACCGACTATGCAACATGAACTTATCGACGTACTGATTGTTGAAGACGAGAACGAACTGGCGCAACTGCACGCGGAGCTTATCGGTAAACATCCGCGCCTGAGGCTGGTGGGGATTGCCGCGTCGCTGGCCGACGCGCAGGTACAACTGGAGAGCAAACAGCCGAAGCTGATGCTGCTGGATAACTACCTGCCGGACGGCAAAGGCATCACCCTTATCAGCAACCCGATGCTCACCCGCGCCAACTGCTCGGTGATTTTCATCACCGCCGCCAGCGATATGGACACCTGTAGCCAGGCAATTCGTAACGGCGCGTTCGACTACATCCTCAAGCCGGTTTCCTGGAAGCGCCTGAGCCAGTCGCTGGAACGTTTTGTGCAGTTTGCCGAACAGCAGCGCGTCTGGAAGATCGTCGACCAGCAGAACGTCGATTCACTCTATCAATTGCAGGCGAAAAACTATCGCCTGGACAACGGCAGCAAAGGGATAGAGGAGAACACGCTGGCGCGGGTGCAAATGCTGTTTAACAACAAGGCGGCGCACTGTTTTACGGTGGATGAGGTGGTGAGCGAGACGGGCCTGAGTAAAACCACCACCCGGCGCTATCTGGAACACTGCGTGGAGGTGGGTTTTCTGACGGTGGAGATGCTGTACGGGAAGATTGGGCATCCGAGAAGGATGTACCGCCGCGCAGAAGCCTGACGCAGTATTGTAGGCCCGGTAAGCTTGCGCCGCCGGGCACTCGCCGGGTGGCGCTAACGCTTACCCGGCCTACGTTCGGACATTCAATACGTATCCATACAGCCGCTTAATCCCGTCCGCATCTTTCTCGCTGTAAACGCCCTGCAACTCTGGCGAGAAACCCGGCAGCATATTAATGCCCTCTTCCAGTGCCAGGAAGTAGCGCTGTACTGCTCCACCCCAGACTTCCCCGGGCACCACACACAGCACGCCCGGCGGGTATGGCAGCGCACCTTCGGCGGCAATGCGTCCTTCGGCGTCACGAATACGCACCAGTTCGACGTTCCCGCGAATGTACTCCTGGTTGGCATCCTGCGGGTTCATCACCACGGCAGGCAGGCTCTCCTGACGGAACATCGCCTTCTGTAAATCCTTCACGTTAAAGCTGACGTAGAGATCGTGCATCTCCTGGCTCAGCTGACGGATCGTGTAGTCGCGGTAACGCACCGGGTATTTCTGACAGATGGTCGGAAGCACATCCGCGAGCGGCGTATCGTCTTCAATATGCTGTTCAAACTGCCCCAGCATTGCCACGAGCTGCATTAGCTTCTCCGCGCTCTCGGCTGGCGTCAGCAGGAACAGGATGGAGTTGAGATCGCACTTCTCCGGCACAATGCCGTTTTCGCGCAGGTAGTGGGCGAGAATGGTCGCCGGAATGCCGAAATCGGTATAGTGACCTGTTTCAGCATCAATGCCCGGCGTGGTCAGCAGCAGCTTGCACGGATCGACGAAATACTGCTCGCGGGCATAGCCTTCAAAACCGTGCCATTTTGCACCCGGTTCAAAACTAAAGAAGCGACGCTCGCTGGCGATAGCCTGTGTGGGGTGATCCTGCCATGGCCGCCCCGCCACCACCGGCGGGATAAACGGTTTGATCATATTGCAGTTGGCGATGATGGCCTTGCGTGCTTCAATGCCCAGCTCGACGCACTCCGCCCACAGCCTGCGTCCGCTCTCGCCCTCGTGGATCTTGGCGTTCACGTCCAGCGCAGCAAACAGCGGGTAAAACGGGCTGGTGGAGGCATGCAGCATGAACGCATTGTTCAACCGCTTGTGCGGGCAGAAGCGCGACTGACCGCGAATATGGTTATCCTTTTTATGGATCTGCGACGTTTGCGAGAACCCGGCCTGCTGCTTGTGGACCGACTGGGTCACGAAAATTCCCGGATCGTTCTCGTTCAGTTCCAGCAGAAGCGGAGACGTTTCCGCCATCATCGGGATAAATTGCTCGTAGCCGACCCAGGCGGAGTCAAAGAGGATGTAGTCGCAAAGGTGACCGATCTTGTCGATCACCTGACGGGCGTTGTAGATCGTGCCATCATAGGTGCCGAGCTGAATGATCGCCAGGCGGAACGGGCGCGCCTCGGCGGCTTTCTGCGGCGCGACGTCACGGATCAGTTCCCGCAGCCAGGCCTCATCAAAGCA
Source organism: Enterobacter sp. YSU (assembly GCF_016082135.1). NCBI lineage: Bacteria > Pseudomonadati > Pseudomonadota > Gammaproteobacteria > Enterobacterales > Enterobacteriaceae > Enterobacter > Enterobacter sp. YSU. The sequence continues at coordinate 2,572,630 of NZ_CP059487.1, read as the reverse complement.
GTGCTCATCAATCCCGCCGATAAAACCAACCGGATTACGGGCTGCCTCAAGATAGACAGGCGTTGCCCCGGCCTGGATCAGCGCCCCATGATGGTTGGACTTATGGTTGTTGCGGTCGAACAGTACCAGGTCGCCACGGGTCAGCAGCGCGTTGGTCACCACCTTGTTGGCCGCCGACGTGCCGTTCAGCACAAAGTAGGTTTTGTCCGCGTTGAATACTTTCGCCGCGAACTTTTGCGCGTGCTTGGCGGAGCCTTCGTGGATCAGCAGATCGCCCAGCTTAACGTCGGCGTTGCACATGTCGGCGCGAAAAACGTTCTCACCGAAGAAATCATAGAACTGCCGCCCCGCCGGGTGTTTTTTGAAAAAGGCACCGTGCTGGTGACCCGGACAGGCAAAGGTGCTGTTTCCCATCGCCACATACTGGCTCAGGGTGTCAAAAAAGGGTGGCAGCAGGTTCTCTTCATACCGGCAGGCGGCAGATTCCAGTTCCAGCAATTCCTGTGCTTTACCCGAGATGATCGCCGTGACACCCTCTGGCACCTCTCCTGGCTCTGTTGAGAACAAAAATACCGGTAACTGAAAGCCCGTACGCTTCAGCAATGCGAGAATGCCGCTGTAGCTTTCAACAACCGTAATGACAACTGCCGCCACATCGGTGAAATCGGTGTTATCCAGCATAACTTTTTCGCGATGCGTAGAAACTTTGGATACCAGCTCACGGCTGACGGCAATTTTCATGGTTTTCATAGGCGCAAATACCCTCACCGAACGGCGAGACAGGAAGGAGAAAATTCGCGCAATCATGTCACCTTTTATTTTCAGGTGCAAGAAGGAATCAGTATGCGTTACACCTCCCAAAGCTAAGCGTAATCTGGGACGAACGTGCCATAATCATGCAATGCCAGTGCTTAAATAACAGGAGTTAAACGTGGTAATTGGACCCTTTATCAATGCGGGAGCCGTATTGCTGGGCGGTGTACTTGGGGCAGTATTAAGTCAGCGCCTGCCGGAGCGTATTCGCGTCTCCATGCCTTCTATTTTTGGCCTGGCGTCGTTAGGGATTGGTATCCTTTTAGTGGTGAAATGCGCCAACCTGCCGGTGATGGTACTGGCGACGCTGCTCGGCGCGCTCATCGGCGAGTTTTGCTATCTGGAAAAAGGTATTAATCACGCGGTAGGCAAAGCCAAAAATCTGATTGCCCGACCGGGCAAGGCAAAGCACGGCACGCACGAGTCGTTTATTCAGAACTACGTTGCGATCATTATTCTGTTCTGCGCCAGCGGCACGGGGATATTCGGTTCGATGCAGGAAGGGATGACCGGCGATCCCAGCATATTGATTGCGAAAGCGTTTCTGGATTTCTTTACTGCCACCATTTTTGCCACCACCCTCGGCATCGCCGTCGCCGCGATTTGTGTGCCGATGTTGCTTATTCAGCTGGCGCTGGCCACCTGCGCCACGCTGATCCTGCCGCTGACAACGCCAGCGATGATGGCAGACTTTACCGCCGTCGGCGGCCTGTTGCTGCTGGCGACAGGGCTGCGCATCTGTGGCATTAAGATGTTTGCAGTGGTGAACATGCTCCCTGCCCTGCTGCTCGCGATGCCGCTTTCCGCGCTCTGGACGCGCTTTTTCGCTTAAGTTTGCGACGAAATGGTGAGAGAGTGTGCAGTCTGCACCGAAAGCAACAAATTTCGTTGACGCCGGAGGGAGGATCGGGTTTAATGCGCCCCGTTGCCCGGATAGCTCAGTCGGTAGAGCAGGGGATTGAAAATCCCCGTGTCCTTGGTTCGATTCCGAGTCCGGGCACCACTTATTTATAACCCTCGCTTCGGCGGGGGTTTTTGCTTTTTGAATCAACAACTTGTTCGTTTACCAGTAGTTACCGCCCTTATCTTTCCTCCGGCCCCGCTTCCCGGTGGTACAACTGGCGTTGTTTACCGCCTTTACCGCCACACAGAAGCAGAAAAACCTGACCTTCACCGATCTATTTGAGCATTACAAATGCACATATCAATTGGACAGAGCCCGACAGAGCGGCATCACGTATCCGTGATTACCCCCCATCGGCTAACTGTTTTATTAGATTCATCGGTGGTAAATCCATCCGGGGCATCCTGAAAAGTGACCTTTCGGCGTTCCGTACACTGCTGGAACAGGCCCTGGCTAACCGCAGTAAAGTAGGCCGAGGAACGAAGCTGTAAAAAGCGACTTCTACTTCAGACACCGTAACCACATTGCTACTATATTGTGTGTGCGTTGGCACGCATGGCTGTCATGGGGGCATTTATCAGTCTAAGCAGAGGCCGGTAAAGCAATTGAGAGGAACTACAATGGATGCAGCATTACTTAACATGATGCGCTCAGATGGAAGAAATAAAGCCTGGGCGGAAACTATGGTGAATATGGAAGCCAGGAAACTGGTAAATACAGCCAACACTCTGTCGGCTTTTCATCTCAGCGATAGTTTGACTCGAATGAAGTTTGTTCAGGAAATTCGGGACCTCATAGAACATCAGTTTACGTTAGCTCGTCGGGCTAAATCAGATGAAGAATGCATGGAATGCGTTAAAATTCTCAGAGAAGAAAACAGTAACCTGCTGGAACAAGCGCGTTTATTAAGAACGAAGGCAGCGAAGCTTTACGCTAAAGTCGAGTTTATCCGAGAGAATAACAAAATTGTTGGGTATGTGATCTCGGCTGTTAGTGTTGTCCTGGCCGGTGCTGAAATAGCCGCAGGATTTACCCTCATAGGCACTATGACCCCTCTCGGGGTTCTTGCTGGTGCGATTCTGGTTACTGACGGGACAAACAGCATCAGTAAAGAAGTGGCTCGCTACGCAACTAACAACACTACCAGTGAAGGGCTGGTCGCGAATGCCGCGATGTCTACAGCTGAGTTTATGGGCTTTAGTCGTGAGAATGGGTTAGGTGTCTACAAATCAATTTCACTGGCCGCTAATGCGTACACCATTTTTGGCTTGTTACGGCGACCTGGTACCTGGCGACTGTTTCGTTATCTCCCTGCTGACTATTACCGAAAGGTGAGCACACTGAGCCGCCCGCAGCTTACAATGAAAATAGCGGGTTATGGCGTGAAAGCTAAGATTATTTTTGATCTGTTGTCCGTCAGCGACCCGTCCCAGAATTAGTCAGCATTTTACGATAACGCCAGGATTTGTAGCCAAGTTTTGCTGGCGTTATATACCAGATGAAAGGTAGTACAATCAATAATGTGAGCGCAAGTGTCAGGCTTGTATCCTTGGATGCAAGTAAAAGAGTTAAAGCCAGTATGATGAAGGCAATAATAGTTATCCACTTCATAGCCTTAAAACGATTGGCCAGATCATGAGTTACGCTATCAAACGAACCACCGTAATTTTCAATATTGTTTTTTAACTTTTGAAGATCTCGTTTGCTAAAACCTGATTTTAAAAGTGCCTCTTCGCTGGTCATTCTATTATCCGTCCCATAACTCACTGAAACCTGTGACGAAGTTTAACTTAATTTGGCGGATAAATCGCTACCTGACGATATTCGTCAAATTTATATATATCAACGAGTTGAAGATATCTTAGAGTATACGCTCGAAAACTGACATTATTGCCCACTGCGGAACTTCGCTGGTAGCAACTCTAATGACTCCTTCGGGGCCGTTTCCAACATCTCCCGCCCTGCCCGGTAGAAGCAACATGCAGATCACCACAGGAGGCTGAATCATGCACGATGAAATCATTAATCAGGCCCGCGAAATCCTCCCTCAGCGGCTCAACCATACCGACACATTGGCATCACAGCAGGACACCGCGTACTATCTGGCCCTACAGTGAAGCGCAATGCTGCTATTATCTATTCCCCTATCCACGACACCCTGACCACTGCGTCAGCAGCGCATGCAGTTTAGCCGGCTCCAGAGGCTTGCGGAGCACCAGGTATCCCTCCTGCTCCGCCTCCAGCAGAACCGGTGAATTAAATTCGCCGCTGACTATCGCGCCGCTCATATCCGGCAAACGGTCAAAAAGCGCTTTCAGGATGTCGAAGCCGCTTTCGCCCGATCGCAGGCGCTGGTCGCACAGCACGGCGAACGGCGTAAAGCCGTCTTCGATGATGGCAAACGCTTCTTCAGCGGAGGCCGCACAGCGTACGTCGATTCCCCAGACGCTCATCAGGCTCTCCCAGGCAGACGTCACCAGCGGGTCGTCATCGACGACCAGGCAGGAACCGTGCAGCGGCGCATAGCGTACCGGCGTGGCGGTGTTGTCAGCGGCGGGCGGGGTGTCCAGCGCGATGTCTTCGCCAGCATATTGGGTAAAGCGCATCCAGAAGCGTGAGCCTTTCCCTTCAATGGATTGCATCCCGTATTTCACCTTCATGAGCTTGGCACAACGGGCAACGACGGCCAGTCCCAGCCCGTGTCCGGCGCTGTCGATCTTCCATGCCAGCTCGGGGCGGTAGTAAGGTGAGAAGATTTTGCCCTTCTCTTCATCGGCGATACCGACTCCCGTGTCCCACACCTCCACCATACACTCGTCACCGCGCGGTCGGATGGCGACCAGCACCCCGCCCTGGAGCGTGTAGCGAAGGGCGTTTTGAATCAGGTTAATCAGGGACTGTCGCACCAGCAGCGGATCGCCCATCACGTCGATACGGCGTTTAGGCCGCCGGATGCACAGCCTAAGCGCGCGGCTGTTGGCCTCTTCACGAAACAGCGTGATGACCGAGTCGAGCAGAGCACCGATATCCACTTTGGTCGGGGCAGAGAGGACATTCCCGGATTCTATTTTGCTCAGATCGAGCAGAGAATTGAGCATTAAATGCACCGAGCGAACGCTCTGCTGAAGGTCAAGGAGTTGCGGCGTCAGGCTGTCGTCCCGGTTTCGGTGGAGGATGGCTTCGATCAGAAAGCCCATTGCGTGTACGGGCTGGCGCAGATCGTGGCTGGCGGTGGTCAGAAACTGATTTTTATCCAGCAGTGCCTGCTCCGCGTCCTCTTTGGCCTGACGAAACTGTTCCGCAAGGCGTGAGCTTTTTTCCTCAAGCAGCGCTTGCTGAATAAAGAACGCATGGGAAGTTAACGCATGGCGGTAAATCGCGAAGCCGTAAAGCAGATTCAGCATGAGCACGATGAACATCAACTCATCCAGCCGCCAGATAATACCGAGGTTCAGCACCCCCCAGGAGGCGAAGAAAAAACGCGTAAAGGTACTGATGACAGGCGTCAGATGCGTCGCATTGGCGGCGACGATGGCGGCAATGCTGATATTAAGTAACAGGAAAAAGTCAAAATTCTGCGTCTGTGGCGTAATTAAATAGAGTGATGAAATTCCCAGCCCGTGAATAAAGGCAATATTATTGATACGCGGAAGCCAGCGTCGCAGAACGTCCCTTTCACCGTTTTCTTTCGCTTCACGCTGATAGCGTCGGTGCAATATTCGTATCGCCACGGCACATAGCAGATAAATAATTATCCAGATAATCGTTGGGCCGAGGTCGTCCCCAAGCATATAAATCCAGATGGCGAAAGGAATACCAACAAAGGGCACTGCACTAAAGCTAAATACCAGCCGCAGAAAGGTGTTGTTTAGCAAACGGATCTGCGCCGGAGCAGAGATACCATCATTTTGTAAGCTCTGAAAAAACCTCATTCCGACGGTTCCTGCTTGCCATGCAGAAGCGTGATGGCTTCGACCCGGCTGTTAACGCCTATCTTTTTCAATATATTGCTGATGTGTTCTTTGACCGTGGGCTCAGAAATTGAAAGCTGTGCGGCGATGCGTTTATTTGGCAGGCCGCGCATAATCATATTTAACACGTCTATTTGTCGCGGCGTTAAGTTAAATTTACTTAACTTCTCATTATTCGTCTTAACGGAAATTTCGTTTCCCTCAGGAAACCAGGTCTGATTATCAGTGAGTGCGAAAACGGCCCGCGAGAACATCTCAGGTGGCTCGCTTTTCAATACAAAACCGTGCCCCCCGGCGGCATTAACTTTGCGCCAGATATCATTATTGTCATCCCCGCTGACCACCAGGAGTCGTACCTGTGGGTAAAGTTGCTTTACTTCTTTGAGTAATTTCAGGGCCGTTCCGGAAGAGAGCCAAAAATCGATTACCAGCAAACGTGGCGGGCCATGATCCCTAATTTGGCGGTAGCAATCATCCTCATTCGTCACCACACACGCCTGTTTAAACTGGCAATGTGTAATCAGATAATTGGCGATGCCGCTTGCTACCAATGGATGGTCATCAACGACTAACGCATAATTCTGTCCCAAAGGAGCCTCCTTTTACCTTCGCATATCTTAGAGTACAGATGAATTATTATCTACCCACCCTACTTTAGGAGGGTTTTTTCGATTAGGAAAGAGAAATATATTATTCGCTGATTTGGGTAAAAGAAAACATAAATACAATCAGTGAAATTAACTGGTTGGATATCAAGGATAATTTATGAAAAAACCACTAATCGTTTTAACCGTTACGTTGATGCTAGCCGGTTGTTCCACGTTGAAAACCGATCAGGCTATTCCACTCCTACAGGCGGAGACCGCTAAAATGCTGGGACTGGGCTCATCGGATGAAATAACTGTATCCAACGTTAATGGCGCCCAGCCGGACGCACTGGGAGGACAAAAACTCTCTTATCGCGCCACGACAGAAAAAGGGCGTATTTTCGATTGTTCATCGATGATGATGCCGGGAATTTTAGGATCTGCACCGACGCTGAGCGCGCCAACCTGTACACCAGTTGTCACACATAAATAATTAGCACCGCATTAAAAGGCGTACTGAAATAACGCCTTTTACGTTATCTGACGTATCTGAGTTTTCATATAAAAACGATGTTCCTGACATCATGCTAATGAGTACGGAGATAGCCCGTGAATAACTCTACATCACATTCTTTAGCGGTTAAGACACCGCTTTCCAGACTTTACCTCGCTCTATTTTCCGCGCCGCTGTTACTTTTTTTACCTGCCGATGTCGCGCGTGCAGCCGATGCCTTTTTTGATGGCGAGTCGCGTATTACCGAAACGCTGGGTTACACCGGAGATGTTTATGTTGGACGTAACCAACGCGGAAACCTGCTGATCGATAATGGCAAAATCACCGCCTATAACATCAATATCGGTCGGCTGTTCGACGGCCAAATTTATGAAAGCGTGGTCACGGTCCGTGGGCCAGACGCTGAGCTTAACGCGGTGAACGATCGGTACGTCCTGCGCGGCGACCTGAATCTTGGCCTCGGCACCCTGCGAGTCGAAGAGGGCGCGCTTGCGAGCGCGAAGGAGATCGTTGTCGGCACCACCCGCGGCTACGACAGCCACCTAATCGCCACGGGTGCCGGTTCTCGTGTGACCAGTAATTTTCTTAGCGTAGGCACCGATCTGGGCGCACGCTCTACGCTTGCGATTGAAGACGGCGCTGCGCTCAATACCGCTTACGATGCACGCATCGGCAACGGTACCGGACCGGGTGAAACCGACACGCTGAGCCCGAAAGCCACCGTCATGGGGAGCGGGTCACAGTGGAACGTTGGCCGTACGTTGACGCTTTATGGCGACCTGGACGTGCTGAACGGCGGGGTGGTTAACGTTGGCGGCGTGCAGGTGGCGGGCGTCTCCGGCGCAGGGAAAACCGCCGAACTGGTTATTGCGGGCAAGGACTCGCGCTTTACCAGCGGCAGCAGCGTGAGCGTGGGCGATTATGGCAATGGCGTGCTGTCTGTGATTGACGGCGGTTCATTTTCCGCAGGCAGCAATGCGCTGATCGTGGGGACATCGGGTTCCGGCTCGAACCGGGGTGCGCTCATTATCGGCAGCCGCGGCAATATGGACACCGGCACGGGTTTAACTGAGCCAACGCCAGGCACGGCGGGCGGCGCAGGTACCCTCGATGCGAAGACGGCAATCAGCCTGCGTGGCGGACTGTTCGGCAGCTATGTCTACTTCAACCATACCGACGGAAATTACCTCTTCGGCAACACGATGAGCGGTGAAGGTGATGTGATCAACACCTCCGGGCAGACGACGCTGAACGGCGATCTTTCCGCACTCAAGGCGAACGTAACCGCGCGGGGCGGTAAAGTCATCATTGCCAGCAATATTAATACCCAGCCAGAAGACGATATCTTTGACGTCCAGACCCTTAGCGCGGAGAACGGCGGCACGCTGATCCTCAATGCGACGGCGGGTTCAGACGTCAGCAACGGGGTGGGTTACAGCAGCGCCGCGTCAATCAAGTCCGGCGGCACGCTGGGCGGCAACGGGACGCTGGGCCAGACCGAGATCCTGTCCGGCGGACATATCTCGCCCGGCGACGGCAATATCGGTACGTTGACGCTGAAACGCTATCTGAACTTTATCGGCGAATCCTTCTATGACGTCGATATCGCAGGAGATGGCCGCAGCGACCAGCTACTGGTATCGGGCAAAACCACCATCAGCAATCAGGCTAAGGTACAGGTCACCGCGCTGGATCCGCAAACCAGCTATAAAACGGGCCAAAGCTACCGCATTTTGACCTCCGACGGGGGAATCGACGGTGAGTTCGCCGGAGCGATCTCCAAATCCGCATTCCTCGACGTGGCGCTTAAGCAAAGCACCAACGCCGTCGATCTGACCATCGCGCAGAAAGAGACCGGTGGCGAGAATCCTGGAGGAGAAAACCCCGGAGGCGAAAACCCTGGCGGTGAAAACCCCGGAGGCGAAAACCCCGGTGGCGAAAATCCTGGCGGTGAAAACCCCGGAGGTGAAAACCCGGGCGGTGAGAATCCTGGCGGTGAAAACCCGGGCAGCGGCAAGCCGGGCATTTTCCAGACCGTGGCCCAAAGCAGCAACCAGTGGAATACCGCTGGCGCACTCTCCACGCTGACGCAAAGCGGCCCGTCGCTGGCGCTGTATAACTCGCTGCTTCTGCTAAGCGCACCGGAAGCGCGCGAGGCGTTCAACCAGCTTTCTGGTGAAGTTTATCCGTCAATGCAGTCCAACCTGATCGCTGGCAGCACGCAGGTGTTTAACGTGTTAAACCAGCGGATGCAGCGCGCGTTTGATAACGACAGCCTGCCGATACCACCGTTAGCCATGTCGCTGGTGCAGCAGCCGGAGCCGCAAAACAATGGCGTCTGGGGCCAGACCTTCAGCTCCTGGAGCCGAAACAGCGGCGACGGTAACGTGGGCAAGCTGGACGGCAACACCACCGGCTTCCTGCTGGGGGCAGATCGCAAACTGGCGGACCATAACGTGCGTGTCGGCGGCTACTTCGGCTACAGCCGGGGTGATTATGACGTCGACAGCCGTCGCTCCTCAACGGATACCGACAACTATCACCTTGGTCTGTATGCGGCGGGTCAACAGGATGCGTTCTCCCTTCGCGGCGCGCTGGGTTACACCTGGCACAAGATCGAAGGCGAGCGCAATGTTGATTTCAGCGGCTTCTCGGATCGGCTGAAGTCAGATTACGACGCGAACTCCCTGCTGGCGTTCACCGAAGCGGGCTACCGTTTCGGCCAGCCAGACAGGAATATTGAGCCGTTCGTCAATTTATCGTACATCCGGCTGCATACCGACAGCTTCAGGGAAGACGGCGGTGCCGCTGCGCTGAGCGTCCGTAACGAAACGATGAACACCTTCTATACGACACTCGGGTTGCGCGGTGTGACCGAGTTGCCGAAGCACGTTAACCTCTACGGTTCGTTGGGCTGGCAGCACGCCTATGGCGATAAGAATACCTCTTCGCGCATGGCGTTTGCGGGCAGCGACGCGTTCATTACTCAGGGACAGGCCGTGGATGAGGATGTGATGCTCGGTGATATCGGCGTGAGCGTACAGCTGTCGCGTGCTGCGACGCTGGATGTGGGTTACCAGGGACAATATGGTGCGGATACCCGCGTCAACTCTGTTAACGCCAATCTGCGCTGGTCGTTCTGAATTATTTCCATTAAAAGAACCCGCCCTCGTGGCGGGTTTCTGGTTTTGGCTTCTGACAAAGCTAGGGATCGTTCCCAACCACGTCCAGCAGTTTGTTTTTAAAGATAAACAAACACGCCTCGTTGAAGTTCCCTGCCCCTAACCGCTCCGACAGCACCGTTCGCTTGCGATAGAGGCTTTTAACCGACATATTCAGCTTATCTGCAATCTCTTCCATTGACCTCCCTGCCTTCAGCAACCTGATCATTATCGCTTCGTGTCGACTCAGCCGTAAGTTAAGCAGCCATTTGGTTGTCAGACGCCTGCCTTTCATATCAAGCACCAGATTGAATAACGACGCCATATCCGGAGCCGTAAGCGACGTGTTCATAAACAGCTTCATACTGAGAAGATCCTCCTCTCGAGGACGCATATCCAGCATAACGCAGCAGATCGTTTTTCTCGTTCTGGCCGGATGGCGTATCAGGTAATCATATAAACGGAGCGGCGTACGGCTATCAATCAGTACAGTATATTCATTTGCGTCGGTATCAAATATGTTTCTGTCTATCGAACTGAGGCAAATTATATCCGGGAAAAATAGCCGCATCCCCCTGACAAGGAAACAATCCTGAGTCACTAACACTATTGAAGTCGCCACTAACCATCCCTTTTAGATTAAAGCAAGCCCGCCTCTTAAGAAACAAGAACGCTTTCGTTTATAGCGTTTTACATTAACGGCAAATGTTTTCTGGCTTTGATCATCCCTCAATATGACATTGGTGAGCTAGACTTTTTGTAGACTATCACTCAATGCCTGGCGTTAATTATAAATAAAAAAGAATTTCAGAAAAGTCACTTCTCTGAACATTAAGAATTTTTGTCATGAAACTTCCCAAACATGCACCAGAAAGTACTTTAATTAACTCAGCAGAACTTCATTTCTAATATAAAAAAACAGGAAGCAGCAAAAGAAAAAACATTTAACATCAATCAGTTAAAAAGAACAATCCTGCACTGAATTATCTAAAAAACTTACTTCTTCCAGAATTATCTCAAAACCTCCCAGCCGCTTTTCAACTTATTTATCCCCCAACATATCGGGTGTACATTAAGCCCAATCAGACCACTGAGATGAGGGCTCATAATTACCTTTAAGTAAGTACCCCATAACGTAGCATCATTCAGATTTAATGTTCTCCTTTATGCCCTTTAACACAGAGTTAAAAGGCGGCCGTGTTATGCAATGGATTCACGATAAACAAATGGCAAATAGATATGGAAAGATCGCTTAGCTTCACTACGTTATTCTTTTATCGCACCACAATATTATTGCTCCTGCTTTTACTCTTTCCTGTTCTGGTTCAGGCTGATGAATCCGTTTATGAGCATCAGATACAACAGGCACGTAACGGTAATTACGCTCTGTTTCTTGATTACCTACAGCGCTATGAGCAACAGCATGCTTTAACACCCGGACAGGTTGCGGACTGGTTACAGGTAGCCTCCTGGGCAGGACGCGATGATGAGGTTATCCGGGTCTGGCAGCGTTATGGTATTTATATGCCGCTGCCCGCTCGCGCCATCGCTGCCGTCGCCCAATCCAGAAGAAACCAAAAAGCCTGGCCATCCGCCTTATCGCTGTGGAAAGAGGCGCTCAGCCTTGCGCCAGATAACGACGATTACCGCATCGGCTATGTTAAGACCCTGGCCGATGCCCGCAGAGATCGCCTCGCGCTTTCGGAAGCCCGGCGGCTGGTTAAGGACAATCCTTCTCCCGCGCACCTTGAGACGCTCTCCTATGTCTGGATGCGCCAGGGTAAAAACGGGGACCGGCTGCTGGCGGACATGCGCGCACTGAACGCCGCACCCGGGAATAATGCCCTTCTTCGCGAGACGATCGATGTGTTAACGGAAAACCGGGTGAGCACGCCCGCACTCTGGCTGTCGCAAAGCGCGGCGATGTCTCCCGCGGAGCGCCGCCGCCTTGAGCGTAACGCCGCGGCTGAAAGGGTACGCCTGGCGGATGTGCCTGGCAGAACGGAGAAAGAGCGCCTGCGGCTGGCACAAAACGCGTTAGATCGCTATCACGCCCTGCTTTCCCGCTGGCAAAACGAACCGCAGGCGGCTGAAGACGTCGTCCTTGCACGTATCGATCGGCTTGGCGCCCTGTATGCGCAGGGTAATTACCGGCAGGTCATTAGCGAATATGAGGCGCTGACGGCCGCACAGCATCCGGTACCGGACTGGGCCATCGGCTGGGTGATCTCGGCATATTTGCAGGAGAAAAACACCGTCGCCGCCTTCTCGCTTGTGCAACGCTATCCACACTACGCCTCCGATCCGCAGGATGAGGAGCATGCGCTTTTCTACGCCTGGCTGGATACGGGGCAGTATCAGACCGCCCGCCACTACGTTGAGCGCGAGACCCGCAGCGTTCCCTGGACCCGCTACGATTTCGGATCCCCGACCGCTCAGCCGAACGATCGGTGGCTCACCGGACAGTCTCTCAAACTTAACTATTTGCTGGCGACCAACGCCCTGCCGGAGGCCGAAAAGCTGTCGTATCGTCTGGCATCAACGGCGCCGGGAAATCAGGGGTTACAGATTGATTATGCCGCCCTGCTTCAGGCCAGAGGCCTGCCGCGCGCGGCCGAGCAAAAGCTTAAACGAGCAGAGGCGCTTGAACCCGCGAATCTGGAGCTTGAAAAACAGCAGGCTTACGTCGCAATGGACCTTCAGGAGTGGCGCCAGATGGATTTACTGGCTGCTGACGTAATTGCTCGCGCCCCCGCCGATCGCAGCGCCCGTCGCCTGGACAGACTCAGTGCGGTCCACCATATGTCTGAGCTGCGTCTGAACGCGGGTAAAGGATTGCACTCAGATAACCCCGTCAGCGGTAGCCACGACATGAGCTGGGACGCCACGCTCTATGGCCCGCCCGTGGCGGATAACTGGCGGCTGTTTGCCGGCGCCCGCTATGCCCAGGGGAATTTCGACGAAGGTAAAGGCACCAGCCGCCACCTGCTGGGCGGCGTTGAGTGGCGCCCCCGTGACCTCACGCTCGAAGCCGAGCTCTCCAGCAACCGCTATCACGGTACAAACAGGCCGGGCGCACGGCTCTCAACAACCTACAGCCTGAGTGATAACTGGCAGGTCAGCGGTAACCTCGAACGCTTGTCACGCGCCACACCCTTACGGGCATTACGCAATGGGATCAGCGCCAACCGGGGTGAAGGTGGGGTGCGCTGGTATCAAAACGAGCGACGTGAATACCAGTTCAACGCCGCCGTCAGCCGCTTCTCAGACCACAACCGCCGTCAGGAATACACCCTCTCTGGGAAAGAGCGTCTCTGGCAGACCCCGACCCTGACGCTGGATCTCGAACCGGGGATCGCCGCCAGTAAAAACAGCCTGCGGAATACGCTCTATTACAACCCGGCACGGGATCTGTCCGTGACGGCTGCCCTGTCCGTTGACCATGAGATGTACCGCCACTACGACACCCTCTGGAGCCAGCAGTTCGTGGCAGGAGGGGGCAGCTACTGGCAGAAAAATCAGTCCGCGGGTGCCGTTACCCTGCTGGGTTACGGGCAACGCATCCAGTGGAACAACGTTGTCGATACTGGCGTGATGCTGAACTGGGATAAGCGCCCTTACGACGGCAAACGCGAGAGCAATCTCTCCGTCACGTTAGATGCGACTTTACGCTTTTAAGGATGAATATGCTGAACACACGTTTTTCTGTAAGCCTGATCGTCATCGGCTGGCTCTGCCTCAGCGCGAGCCTCTGCGCGCAGCCGCTATCCTTTATGTCCCCTGAAGAGAGGCCGCAGCTGGAGGCCAGCAAACCGTGGCCGGAGAATCAGTTTCTGGTCCTGGCCTACCACGACGTTGAAGATGATGCCGCCGATCAGCGCTACCTCTCCGTTCGCACCAGCGCGTTAAACGAGCAGATAAGCTGGCTTTTGCACAACGGCTATCACGCCATCAGCGTGCAGGACATTCTGGATGCGCATGAAGGGAAAAAAGCGCTGCCGCCGAAAGCCGTTTTGCTCAGCTTTGACGACGGCTACAGCAGCTTTTACACCCGGGTCTGGCCCCTGCTTCAGGCCTGGAACGTTCCTGCGCTGTGGGCGCCGGTGGGCAGTTGGGTGGATACGCCGGCAAATCAAAAAGTTAACTTCGGCGGTCTGATGACGCCCCGCGATCGCTTTGCCACCTGGGATATGGTACGAGAGCTCAGCCAGTCCCCGCTGATTGAGATTGGCTCGCATACCTGGGACTCGCATTACGGCATTCCGGCCAACCCGCAGGGAAGCCGTGAACCCGCCATCGCCAACCGTTTTTTCGATAACGCGACGGGGCATTACGAAACCGATGAACACTTCAACCAGCGGATCGCCGCAGACGTACGGAAAGTCACCGATAAAATCACCCAGGTGACGGGAAAAGCGCCGCGTGCCTGGGTGTGGCCCTATGGGGCTGCCAACGGTACGTCGCTCGCTATCGCCCAAAAACAGGGCTATCAGTTGGCCTTTACCCTGGAAGACGGGCTGGGAAACGTGCGCGACCTCGGCAACATCCCGCGCCTGCTGATCGCCGGAAATCCGTCGATAAAAACCTTTGCCAACACGGTTAGCCGCGTTCAGGAGTTTGACCCGGTGCGCGTCATGCATGTCGATCTCGATTACGTCTACGATCCCGATCCGGCTCAGCAGACGAAAAACATCAACAAACTCGTCCAGCGGGTCTACGACATGAAAATCAGCCATGTGTTTCTCCAGGCTTTTTCGGATCCGCGGGGCGACGGCAGGATCGATGCGCTCTATTTCCCCAACCGTCGGCTCCCGGTCCGGGCCGATCTCTTTAATTTTGTCGCCTGGCAGCTACAAACCCGCGCGGGAGTGAAAGTCTTCGCGTGGATGCCGGTTCTCTCTTTCGATCTCAGTCCAGCCTTGCCGCGCGTGCAGCGCCAGGATCGTCAAACGGGAGAGTTGACCGTGGCCGCCGAGCCCTATATCAGGCTCTCCCCCTGGAGTCCGCAGGTTCGCCAGCAGGTGACGGAGATCTATGAAGATCTGGCCCGCTATGCCAGCTTCAATGGCATCTTATTTCATGACGACGCGGTGCTGACGGACGTTGACGATGCAGGACAGGACACGACCCGACAGAAGAGTCAGCGACTTATCGGCTTTACACGCACCCTGAGCCAGGCGGTGAAAAACATCCGTGGCCCGCAGATCAAAACCGCGCGGAACATGTTCGCGTTGCCCATTCTCGAGCCGGAAAGCGAGGCATGGTTTGCGCAAAATCTCGATGATTTTCTGGCGGCCTACGACTGGACGGTGCCGATGGCAATGCCGCTGATGGAGTCCGTCCCGGCAGAAGAGAGCAATGCCTGGCTGACGCGTTTAGTCAAAGCCGTCGCCGCACGCCCCGGCGCGCTGAATAAAACGATTTTTGAGCTACAGGCCAGGGACTGGGCACAGAAACCGCAGCGTGCCGTAGCCGATGAACGTCTGATGGAGTGGATGCGGGTGCTCCAGCTGAACGGCATCAAAAATTACGGTTATTACCCCGACGACTTCCTCAACAACCAACCTGATATCTCACGTATCAGACCTGAATTTTCTTCGTACTGGTATCCTGACAATGACTGATCGCATTATCGCCTTCTCTATTTTGTGTCTGGTATTCGGGTTGCCGTTAGGCGTAGCCGCGCTGTTTACCGGCGAACTGATTCTGGACTTTGTCTTTTTCTGGCCGCTGTTTATGTCCGTGCTCTGGGTAACCGGCGGCCTCTATTTCTGGTTTCAGCTTGAACGGCACTGGTCGTGGGATAACGCAACACCCGCCCCCGCCTTAGCCGGTGAGCCGTTAATCTCGATTCTTATTCCCTGCTTCAATGAGGAACGCAACGCACGGGAGACCATTAGCGCCGCGCTGGGTCAGCGGTACTGGAATGTGGAAGTTATCGCCATCAACGACGGTTCTTCTGATAACACGGCGGAGGTACTGCAACAGCTGGCGCGAGAGCAACCGCGCCTGCGGGTGATTAATCTCGCGGAGAACCAGGGGAAAGCCGTGGCGCTCAAGGCCGGCGCTGCGGCGGCCCGGGGCGATTTGCTGGTCTGCATTGACGGCGACGCCCTGCTCGACCGCGACACCGCGGCGTATCTGGTGGCACCGCTGATTCAGTATCCCCACGTTGGGGCCGTCACCGGGAATCCGCGTATTCGCACGCGCTCAACGCTGATTGGCCGCATTCAGGTGGGCGAGTTTTCTTCCATTATTGGCCTTATCAAGCGAACGCAGCGGATCTATGGCCGGGTCTTTACCGTCTCCGGCGTCATCGCCGCCTTTCGCCGACAGGCGCTGGCGGATGTCGGGTACTGGAGCCCGGACATGATCACAGAGGATATCGACATAAGCTGGAAGCTTCAGCTTCGCCACTGGGATATCTTTTTCGAGCCGCGGGCACTGTGCTGGATCCTGATGCCGGAGACGCTAAAGGGGCTGTGGAAACAGCGTCTGCGCTGGGCGCAGGGGGGGGCAGAGGTGTTTCTGGTTAACCTGCGCAAGATGGCCCGCTGGGAGCATCATCGCATGTGGCCCCTGTTTCTTGAGTACGCGCTATCAACGCTGTGGGCGTTTGCCTATGGGGCAACCGTGGTGTTGTTCATTCTCAGCCATATTATCCCTCTTCCCGCGAACCTGGCCGTTGCGAGCCTGTTTCCCCCGGCGTTTACCGGGCTGCTGCTGGGTGTGATGTGCCTGCTGCAATTCCTCGTCAGTTTGTATATCGAGCGGCGCTACGAGCGGAAAGTGGCAGGCTCGCTGTTCTGGGTAATCTGGTTCCCGATGGTGTACTGGATGATTGGCCTGTTTACCACCCTCGTGGCATTTCCGAAAGTCATGCTTAAACGTAAACGCGCCCGCGCGCGCTGGATCAGTCCGGACCGGGGTAAAGGGAGCATTCAATGAACGAGAATACGTTAATTTTGACTGAACAGCGGCTGGCACCGCGTCTTTTCGATGCCGCATTAACGCTGATAGCCTGGGGAGGATTCCTGTTTTTCCTTTACGCCAGGCTGTGGATGCAGTTAACCGAGGAGGGCGATCACCGCTGGAGCGTGATTATCGCCTCTTTTAATACGGTGCTGGTCTATCTGCTGATTGCCGCGTTCAACGGCTGGCTGCTGATCCTGTGGTATCAGTACAATCGCCGCCGCGCGCATGTGAGGCGGCGTCATCCGGAAATGTTGCGCCATGACGAGCTTGCCCAAAGTTTTAACGTCACGCCGCAAATTATGTCCGAGATGAGCCAGTACAACCTGCTGACGGTTTACCATGACCAGATTGGCCGGATCATTGATTTGAAGATCAGCGAGCAGCAGGAAGAGGAAGAGCAGTAATGAAACGCCCCCGCAACATGCCCTGCGGGGGCGTTTTTATAACAGGGAGACGTTATTTATCTTTCACCACAATCAGCGGTTCAATATCGCTCTCTTTCTTCACCACCAGCGAGTCATCCCCGCGCAGACAGGTTCCGCCATAGTTCCCGCCCACGGTAAAGGTGCAGACCTGAATGTATCTGCCGTCAACTTTCGGCAGGCACCATAGCTGCTGGTAGATATTTTTGCGGTCAACAAACTTGCCGCTGGACTGGTCCAGCAGTTCGTCCTGGGCGCCGATCAGATCGATATTGCTCCCGCAGCGTCCGGCGATCGGTTTAACGGCATAACCGGTCCGTTTGAGCAGATCGTTGACCTCAAAATCGGTATCCAGCAGGTAACGGTGGTTCGGGAACAGCTGCCACAGCACCGGCAGGATCGCCTTGTTACCAGGGATCACCGTCCACAGCGGTTCAAAGACCAGCACTTCCGGGCGCAGCAGGACATCAATCAGGCGCACTTCACCTTGGGGGTGACCAGTGCGGATAGGCACGGCGGCGTACTCGGTTTCGCTCACCTCGCGGATCTGCTCAATCGCCGTTTCCCACGCCCAGGTTTTCCATACGCAGTTGACGTGACGGCCTTCATCATCAATCAGTTGCCCGGCGGCATCCCAGCTCAGCGCCCCCAGTCCATGCAGGATTTTGGTTTCAAACCCGGCCTGGATCAGCGAGCGCTGAATAAAGAGCGCGTGGTAATCCTCTTCGGTATCGTTGTCCTGCATGATATGGACGAACGGCCGAGCGTGGCTGTGCTTCCATGCGCCGGTCAGCTCCTCCAGCAAGCCTTCCGCCGGATTGTGGCCGGTGCCGCGATAGCCGTTTTTCACCCACTCTTCAAGAATGAGCCCGCCCTCGGTATGGCAGGAGGCGGAATCCGCGTTGTACTCGTAAACCTTGATGCCGCGCTCATCCATGCAGAAATCCATACGACCGGTGATCATATGGTGACGACGCCACTGCCATGAAAGACGCAGACGCGGCCAGAGAATTTTCGGGATGTCGAAAAGCGCGAGTAAGCTGTCGTCTTTCAGCACCTTGTCGGTGGCATGAAGGTACATCAGGTGCAGTTCGTTGGTGGCTTTGATCAGCTCCTGCTCGGCGCTTTCGGTAATGGTGAAGTACTGGCAGGGATCGTTGTTGATAACGTGGCCGTTGGCGCGAACGTACGCCTGTTGCAGGGCGTCGTTTTCATTGAGCCATTTTCCGTCGAACTGACGGTTGTTCTTCAATCGCGCGCCGCTGATTTTCAGCAGTTCACCGTCGATCTCCGGCTGAGGAATACTGTGTTCCGTCTCCTCCGTCTGGATCATCCACCCGAGGATCTCGGTATCGTTGAACGTGTCATGAAGCGTATAGCAACCGTCCTCCACGCTCAGACGAAGCTCGCGCGTCCACTGCTGCCCCATCGGCAGCGGGGAGTGAATAACGTTCTGCTCGGCAATGCGCACTCTGTCATCCAGCAGCTGGGTAATGACGGCGACGTGGCCGGTCTCATGAAACTCACCGCCCTTTTGCCAGATGAGCAGCGCACCGGCCTGCGGCGCGCGTTTTGAGCCATTAGCAAAGGCCTGTAGCGGCAAAATATTGTCATTTACCACCTGGCGCAAAAAACGCAGGGAGAAGATCTCCCACGCCATCCCGACGTCGGTAAAAACAAACCCGTGATTGAGAAACAGGAAACGGCGCGCAAACTCAACGCACTGCCATTTATGGCCCATGTATTCGTTGCCGATATAGCTGCGGAATTCCGCGTCTTCCGGGTAGTGACGCGGATCGAGACTGCCGTAATTTGAAGAGTAAATCGCCACGCCACCCGGCGCATAACCTAATAACGTCCCGAAGGGTGCGTCACTGCTTAACGTTCCTTTACGCATGTGTCCAACCTAATACAGGCAGGCGGCAATTTTTTTGTGGGGTTGTCGTCGTCTGCACGTTGTAATTAACTGACAGAGGTGGCGTTATCATACACCCGCCCTGCCCATTACGCTCGCATCGTTAAACGGTTCCTGCATCTCCTGCTACACTGCCTCAACACAACACCAAAAAGGCAGGCCAACATGTCAGATAACACCTATCAGCCACCGAAAGTGTGGGAATGGAAACAGAATAACGGCGGCGCGTTCGCCAATATCAACCGTCCCGTCTCGGGCGCGACGCACGAGAAAGAGCTACCTGTGGGCGCGCACCCGCTCCAGCTGTACTCTCTCGGTACGCCGAATGGACAGAAAGTTACCATCATGCTGGAAGAGCTGCTGGCGCTGGGCGTGACGGGCGCGGAATACGACGCATGGTTAATCCGCATTGGTGAGGGCGATCAGTTCTCCAGCGGTTTTGTCGACGTGAACCCGAACTCGAAGATCCCGGCCCTGCGTGACCACTCCACCACCCCGCCGACGCGCGTCTTTGAATCCGGCAATATCCTGCTCTACCTGGCCGAGAAATTTGGTCACTTCCTGCCAAAAGATCCGGCAGGACGAACGGAAACCCTGAACTGGCTGTTCTGGTTACAGGGCGCGGCCCCGTTCCTCGGCGGCGGTTTTGGCCACTTCTATAACTACGCACCAGTGAAGATTGAGTACGCTATCGATCGCTTCACCATGGAAGCTAAACGCCTGTTCGACGTGCTGGACAAACAGCTGGCGCGCGGTCGTTACGTAGCGGGTGAGGAATATACCATTGCGGATATGGCAGTCTGGCCATGGTTTGGCTGCGTGGCGCTGGGCAGCGTGTATAACGCCGCCGAGTTCCTGGATGCCGGGAAGTACACCAACGTGCAGCGCTGGGCAAAAGATGTGGCGAATCGTCCGGCTGTTAAACGCGGGCGCATTGTTAACCGTACCAACGGCGAGCTGAACGAGCAGTTACATGAGCGTCATTCAGCAAGCGACTTCGATACCCAGACGGAAGATAAACGTCAGGGTTGATCCATGACCGGGCGGTTCGCCGCCCTTCTTCCGCGATGAGAAAAATGCGTCAGCACGCGTGCGCAAGGAGCCTCGTATGTCAGACCAGACGCTAAAAGCGACCCGACAGCAGAGTCTTATCACCTTGCTGAGTAAAAGCGACTGGCTGACTACCGATGTGCTGGCTGAAAAGCTCTCCGTCAGCAAAGAGACCATCCGCCGGGATCTGAAGTCGTTGCAGCAGCAGGGGAAGCTTCTGCGCCAGCACGGGCGCGCGCGTCTGATTCATCCGGACAGCCGCGACAGCGGTGAACCCTTTGGCGCACGCCTGAAAAGCCATTATGCCGACAAAGCCGATATTGCCCGCCACGCGCTGGGCTGGATCAGCGAAGGGATGACCATCGCCCTCGACGCCAGCTCAACCTGCTTTCATCTGGCGCGCCAGTTGCCGGACATCAACCTCACCGTATTTACCAACAGTCTGCCTATCTGCCACGAGATGGCAAAGCGCGAGCGGATCACGCTTATCTGCTCCGGCGGAACGCTTGAGCGTAAGTATCGCTGCTATGTTAACGCGGCGCTGGTGACGCAGCTAAAAGGGCTGGAGATCGATCTGTTCATCTTCTCGTGTGAAGGGGTCGATGAGCGTGGCGTCCTTTGGGATCCGTCCGAGCACAACGCGGGCTTTAAGGCGCTGCTGTTAAACCGCGCCAGCCAGTCGCTGCTGCTGATCGACAAAAGTAAATTTATGCGGGCAAGTGAAGTGAAAATTGGTCAGCTGTCGCAGGTGACACAGATTATTCAGAGCGATAAACGTCAGGCCGCCAGAGACGGCCTGACACGAGAGGTTACGCGGTGAGACGGAATTTCTGCACTGAGCGCTGGAGTTCTTCGGTCTGCCGTTCAAGTGCGGCGGCGGCGGCGGAAACCTGCTCCACCAGCGAGGCGTTCTGCTGGGTCACGCCGTCCATCTGCGTGATGGCAACGCCGACCTGAGAAATACCTTTGCTCTGCTCCTCTGACGCGGTGGCGATCTGCTTCATAATGACGGTCACTTCCGTCACGTCGCGCAGGATCGCTTCCATCGTGGTGCCGGTATCGTTCACCAGCTGCGCCCCATGCTCCACGCGGGCAACGGAATCTGCAATCAGCCCTTCGATCTCTTTTGCCGCATTCGCGCTGCGGCTGGCCAGATTACGCACCTCACCCGCCACGACCGCAAAGCCCCGCCCCTGCTCCCCGGCCCGGGCCGCTTCCACCGCGGCGTTCAGCGCCAGAATATTGGTCTGGAAGGCGATGCTGTTGATGACGGTAGTGATTTCAGCGATTTTTTTCGAGCTGTCCGAAATGCCGCTCATGGTTGTGACCACATCTTCCACCAGCGAGCCGCCGCGGCTGGCCGTACTGGAGGCGACATCCGCAAGCTGGCTGGCCTGGCGCGCACTTTCGGCGTTCAGCTTCACCGTTGCGGTTAGCTGCTCCATGCTGGCCGCGGTCTCTTCCAGCGCGGCGGCCTGCTCTTCGGTACGCGAAGAGAGATCGTTATTCCCGCTGGAGATCTCCGTTGCCCCGCGCCAGATATTCTCACTGCCGGAACGAATCGTGCTGACCGCTTCCCGCAGGCTGTCCTGCATGGCGCTCAGCAGCGGCACCAGTTGCCCCACGCAGTTGCGGCCAAAGGATTCAATCGGCTGGCTGAGATCGCCCTGCGCAATCTGGCGGAACTGCTGACGGATACGATCCAGCGGTTTTACCAGTATCGCCACCAGGTAGCGGTCGGTGAACAGCAGGATCAACAGACCCACGATCGTGGCGGTGATAATCACCGTCCGGGTCATGCTGGTGAGGCCGTCGACCACCACGCGCGTGCTGTCGAGCGCCTTCGCCGCGGTGTTGTTAAAGTTCTCAGCCGCTGCCCCGAATGCACGGCTTAGCGGCGGCGTGACGTTGTTGGCATGCTGACGATAGCCTTCGAGCGTCTCCTGCTTCGCCTGCGCCATCTGCGGCGTCACGCCCCGATCGAGCAGCGCCTGCCAGGTGGAAATCACCTGCGCAGACACCTTTTCATCCATCGGGCCCGGAGAGATAGCTTTCATCTCTGCCAGCTTTTTACTCATGTTATCCAGCGCCTGCTGAGCAGGAGCCAGGTCCGGCGTGCCGCCCGCCGCTTTAACTTCCATCGCCCGGCTCAGGCGGGTGACGAAACGGAAATACTGATCGTTGCCCTGGCTCAGCACCGTCATTTGCCGGACCAGCTGGCGGTCAACATCATTACCATCAGAAACACGAGACAGAGACCAGGTGCTGTAAAGCCCCACGCCTGCCCACATGACACAAAAGATCCCCAGTATCGTCAGCATGACGAAACGGATGGTGAAATTACGAAGCATCTTCATTGAGTATTCCTTGCCGTGAGGGTGAATTCGCCCAGAGGCGAGTACTACCCTCTTTATCGGCAGATACTGCAGAAAATATACTTTTTTGTTATCGAGTCGGCATAGAATGAAAACGTTGTTTCGAAAATTCACCGACAAGAAAGGAGACATCATGTCCTGGCACCCTTACACCGGCCGATACGAAAACATGCAGTACCGATACTGCGGCAAAAGCGGCCTGCGCTTACCGGCACTGTCGCTGGGCCTGTGGCACAGCTTCGGTCACGTTCAGCCGCTCGATTCCCAGCGCGCGCTGCTGCGTAAGGCCTTCGATCTCGGTATTACCCACTTTGACCTTGCCAACAACTACGGCCCCCCACCAGGCAGCGCTGAAGAGAATTTTGGCCGTCTGCTGCGGGAGGATTTTGCCGGGTATCGTGACGAGCTGATCATCTCCACCAAAGCGGGCTACGACATGTGGCCAGGGCCGTATGGTTCGGGCGGTTCACGTAAATACCTGCTCGCCAGCCTCGACCAGAGCCTGAAACGCATGGGTGTGGAGTATGTGGATATTTTCTATTCTCACCGCGTAGACGAAAACACGCCGATGGAAGAGACCGCCTCCGCGCTGGCGCACGCGGTGCAGAGCGGAAAAGCGCTGTACGTCGGCATTTCGTCCTACTCCACGGAACGCACGGCGGTAATGGCCGAATTGCTGCGCGAGTGGAAGATCCCGCTTTTGATCCACCAGCCGTCTTACAACCTGCTTAACCGCTGGGTCGACAAGACCGGCCTGCTGGACGCGCTGGAGAAAAACGGAACGGGCTGTATCGCCTTTACCCCGCTGGCACAGGGCCTGCTCACCGGAAAATACCTGAACGGTATTCCGGACGGTTCACGTATGCAACGCGAAGGGAAAAAAGTGCGCGGCCTGACGGAGAAAATGCTGACGGAAGCCAACCTGAGCAGCCTTCGTTTGCTGAACGAGATGGCGCACGCGCGCGGGCAGACGATGGCGCAGATGGCGCTAAGCTGGCTGTTGAAAGATGAGCGTGTAACGTCGGTGCTGATTGGCGCGAGCCGCCCGGAGCAGCTGGAAGAGAACGTTCAGGCGCTGAATAACCTGCGCTTTAGCGAAGATGAACTGACGCGGATTGACCAGCACGTTGCGGATGGTGAGCTGAATTTGTGGCAGGCGTCGTCGGATAAATAAATAGTGCGGTCCGATACTTTCGCCCCTCACCCTAACCCTCTCCCCAGAGGGGAGAGGGAACTTGAACACCCTCTCCCCTCTGGGGAGAGGGCAGGGTGAGGGGCATGGTGGATTTATTTCTTACTGATCTTATCCAGATACCCCATCACAAACGCCGACAGCACAAACGTCAGGTGGATAATCACATACCACATCAGCTTATTATCCGGGACGTTTTTCGCGTCCATAAAGACGCGTAACAGGTGTATAGACGAAATCGCCACAATCGACGCCGCGACTTTATTCTTCAGCGATGAGGCATCCATTTTCCCCAGCCAGTTGAGCTTTTCTTTGTGCTCGGCGATATCAAGCTGAGAGACGAAATTCTCATAACCGGAGAACATCACCATCACCAGTAATCCCCCCACCAGCGTCATATCCACCAGCGACAGCAGAACCAGAATCAAATCGGCTTCTGCCACGGAGAAAATGTTTGGCAGGACATGAAATATCTCCTGGAAGAACTTGATCGTCAGGGCGACCAGCGCCAGGGAGAGACCAAAATAGACGGGTGCGAGCAGCCAGCGAGAGGCATACATTGCGTTTTCAAAGAAGCGTTCCATAAAATCCTGTCTGCAAACGAAACCAGCACTCAGTATATCTCAACTATACCTCGTTGGGATCCACATCCGGACGCGCATACTCCGGCCAGACCAGCGCGACCAGTTCCGGGTAGGCTTCCAGGCTAAACTCGCGAAAACACTGGCGCAGATTTAATACGTCTAAATCGGAGTACGACACCTTCTCGCCATTCAGACAGCGCTTTTTGATATTGTCGTAATATTTATAAACCGCCGAATTAAGGTCGCTACAACGGCGCTGCGCGTCGAACAGGCCGGGCGTATCATTAATTTCAGCCATTTTCATTCGCTTAATTGTCGCATGGAGAAAATCGATATATTCGTGATTTACCCGCCAGTACCAGACCGGCGTCACGGCGTTCATCAATACGGAGAAATGATCTTCCCCCTCCTCTTTCGACATCAATTCAGGCTGCGGCGGTTCACTGACGTCTTTTGACGCTTTCGGTTTATTTAACTCTTGCATCAATAAAAGCACGCCAGCGGTCAGTAATAGTAACGTTATGACCGTAAAGAAAATGCTGTTCATGGGTAGGCTCCATTTTTTTTGATTTTAAAATTGCCTCATGTTATTGTCAACGAATCTCACCCTTTTTCCACCCCCACCTTTTTTGAAATTAAAGGAAATTAAAATGCTGCCCGACAATCTTGTCCCGGCAAAGTACCACATTACGCCTGTGGAACAGCCTTCGACGGAAGCAGATAAAGAGGCGAATTTCACTCAAGGAAAAAGAAAACTCTCCGACTATGAAGCCGACATATTAATTGGTGTTTCACGCACCGGCAAATCCCGTAATATGGTGCTCGAAGAGCACGATCGCCATTTAAAAGAGCGTTTATTTCGCGCCATCAAGATTGAAGCCTTAGTTCATCTACTAAATGATTTACAGGCCGAAGGGGAAATAGATGCCCAGACGCTAAGTCAAATAATGACCGAGAAAACGCAGCAAATAAATGAGGCCGGCAATGAAATTTGGCTTAATTTAATTACGCGTGAAAAAAACAATCCCATTTTTTATAACCTGGGGGAAGATTAACGTGAATGATGACAGCGGTAATAACGTTTATTTGACTTTAGATGATAAGAAAAGCGATGAATTTATCTTAAAGCAGAATCTCGACGCCCTGAAAAAGATAAAAAATGACGAGATGACGCGAATTACGCAGGATTTGGTTTCGATTCCGGCCACGCTGGTGCGTCTGAAATGGCAGAACCGTCGGGAGATTTACGCCTTGCAGGCCAAGGAGGAGATTTACGGCGCGGTGATGAACGCCATTATTGAACAGCGCCCTGAGCTTAAAGAGAAGATCCTCGGGCGACTGGAGGCGAACTATCAGTACCTGCTGGCACGCGAGACAGCCACCCTGCGCCTGACCCGTAAACTCTCGGAAGGTCATTACCGAACTTCAAACGTGACCTGTGTAGCGCTTGATGAAGAGGCGCCGACGGCGCCTTCAGTGTGAGTCAACAATGATTGTTGCGGAATGCAGGCCGGGTAAGGCGACGCCGCCACCCGGCAGGGAAGGCTGCAAAAGCCTTCGTTTTACTTCGCGGCCGCTTTCTCTTCGCCGACCAGACCAATCTTCAGGTATCCCGCCTGATGCAGCGTGTCCATTACCTTCATCATGGTTTCATAATCGACGGTTTTATCCGCGCGGAAGAAGACGGTGGTGTCTTTCTTGCCGCCGGTCAGCTGGTCCAGCGCCGGAATAACCGAGGCATCCGTCACCGGGTCGTTGCCCAGGAACATGGACTTATCGGCCTTCACGGACAGGTAGATAGGTTTTTCCGGACGCGGCTGCGGCTGGCTGGAGGACGCAGGCAGATTCACCTTCACGTCCACCGTCGCCAGCGGTGCGGCAACCATAAAGATAATCAGCAGAACCAGCATGACGTCGATAAACGGCGTCACGTTGATCTCATGCATTTCACCGTTATCGTCCAGATTTTCATTAAGACGCATTGCCATACAATCAACCTACGCGCAGTTTGGACGCCGCATGTACCGGTTTAACGGCGCTGGCGTTCAGGTCCAGATCGCGGCTTTGCAGCAGCAGAACCTGCGCGGCAACGTCACCCAGTGTGGCTTTGTAACTGCCAATCATGCGCGCGAAGATGTTATAGATAACAACCGCCGGGATAGCGGCAACCAGACCGATAGCCGTGGCCAGCAGCGCTTCTGCGATACCCGGCGCGACGACCGCAAGGTTAGTGGTCTGCGTCTGGGCGATACCGATAAAGCTGTTCATGATGCCCCAGACGGTACCGAACAGGCCGACGAACGGGGAGATGGCGCCGATAGTCGCCAGGTAGCCGTTACCGCGGCCCATATGACGACCCACGGCCGCAACGCGACGCTCCAGACGGAAGCCGGTACGCTCTTTAATGCCTTCGTTATCTTCACTGCCTGCGGAGAGTTCCAGCTCGTTCTGCGCTTCGTTCACTAACAGGGTAGTCAGGCTTTTCGCATGGAAGGATGAGGTGATATCAGAAGCCTGATCCAGAGAGCGGGCTTCCGCCAGCTGCTTCTGCTCACGCTTGAGGCGGCGTTTTTGTGAAAGAAGTTCGGCGCTCTTGCTGAAGAAGATAGCCCAGGTGATCACGGACGCCAGAATCAGGCCGATCATCACAATCTTAACTACGATGTCAGCATGTTGATACATGCCCCAAACGGAGAGATCCGTCTGCATCAAATTATTACCCACTCTGTATCTCCAGGACGCAAATCACAAAATCTGAACGTAATAATATCAAAACGTCGTCGAATTGATAGTAGTTCTCATTAGTATTTACATAGTGCCGTAATTTTCGCTCACTTTCCTTGCGCTTACGCAGTAAAAATTTCTTATGCGAATTTTTGATAATATTTTCTGCTTATTCGATAAGCATCCGGATGCACATTCTGACAATCGTGGTAGTCTGGACGTCCAGACGTATAAAAAAAGGGTTAGCGAACATGACTAAAAAGCAGCTTGAGACCACGCTGGTGCAGGCAGGACGCAGTAAAAAATACACGCAGGGCTCGGTCAACAGCGTGATCCAGCGCGCCTCCTCGCTGGTGTTTGATACCGTTGAAGATAAAAAAATCGCTACGCGTAATCGCGCGAAGGGCGGGCTGTTTTACGGTCGTCGTGGCACGTTAACCCATTTCTCGTTGCAGGAAGCCATGTGCGAACTGGAGGGCGGCGCGGGCTGCGCGCTGTTCCCGTGCGGCGCGGCGGCGGTCGCCAATACCATTCTGGCGTTTGTGGAACAGGGTGACCACGTCCTGATGACCAATACCGCCTACGAGCCAAGCCAGGACTTCTGCACCAAAATACTCAGCAAGCTCGGCGTCACCACCAGCTGGTTCGATCCGCTGATTGGGGCCGGTATTGCCGCGCTTATTCAGCCCAACACGCGCGTTGTGTTCCTGGAATCTCCCGGCTCCATCACCATGGAAGTGCATGACGTCCCGGCCATCGTGAAGGCGGTGCGCAGCATAGCGCCGGAAGCGATCATCATGATCGACAACACCTGGGCGGCAGGTGTGCTGTTTAAAGCCCTGGAATTTGACATCGATATCTCCATTCAGGCGGCGACCAAATACCTGATTGGCCATTCCGACGGCATGATCGGTACGGCGGTGTCTAACGCCCGCTGCTGGGATCAATTGCGTGAAAACGCCTACCTGATGGGCCAGATGGTGGATGCCGATACCGCCTACATGACCAGCCGGGGCATCCGTACGCTCGGCGTGCGTTTGCGTCAGCATCACGAAAGCAGCCTGCAAATTGCACAGTGGCTGGCGCTGCATCCGCAGGTGGAGCGCGTTAACCATCCGGCGCTGCCGGGCAGCAAGGGCCACGAATACTGGCAACGTGACTTTACGGGCAGCAGCGGGTTGTTCTCATTTGTTCTTAAAAAGCGCCTGAATGACGCCGAACTGGCAAGCTATCTGGATAACTTTACCCTCTTCAGCATGGCCTATTCATGGGGTGGGTTTGAATCGCTGATCCTGCCCAACCAGCCGGAGCAGATTGCGGCCCTGCGCCCGGGCGGCGAGGTGGACTTCGAGGGGACCTTAATCCGCCTGCATATTGGGCTGGAAAATGTGGACGATTTAATTGCGGATTTATCGGCAGGATTTGAGCGCATCGTGTAAAGTGCTGGCTGAAATGTACTCCCCGGACGCTATTCTGAACACCGCAAGCAGAAAAGTCTGTATGAGATGCGCCTGCGATCAACCCCGACAGGCAAAATTGGGAGTACAATAGCGTTATATCTGCTGTTCCACAGGAAAGTCCATGGCTGTTATTCAAAATATCATCACGGCGCTCTGGCAACACGATTTTGCCGCGCTGGCGGACCCGCATGTCGTCGGGATTGTCTATTTCGTGATGTTCGCGACGCTGTTTCTGGAAAATGGATTACTGCCAGCCTCATTTTTACCCGGTGACAGCCTGCTCCTGCTCGCAGGGGCGTTAATCGGCAAGGGCGTGATGGACTTCGCACCGACAATGGTGATCCTCACCTCTGCGGCCAGTCTCGGCTGTTGGCTGAGCTACCTGCAAGGGCGCTGGCTTGGAAACACTCGCGTGGTGAAAGGCTGGCTGGCGCAGCTGCCGCATAAATATCACCAGCGCGCGACCTGCATGTTTGACCGTCACGGCCTGCTGGCGTTACTTGCCGGGCGTTTTCTGGCGTTTGTTCGTACCCTGTTGCCTACCATGGCGGGTATTTCAGGCCTCTCTAACCGCCGCTTCCAGTTCTTCAACTGGCTGAGCGCCCTGCTCTGGGTAGGCGTGGTCACCACGCTCGGCTACGCGCTGAATATGATCCCCTTTGTTAAGCGCCATGAAGACCAGGTGATGACCTTCCTGATGATCCTGCCGATTTTCCTGCTGGTTGCAGGGCTGGTGGGTACCATTGCGGTGGTGATTAAGAAAAAGTATTGCAGCGCATAAATAAAAGCCGGGTGGCGCTACCGCTTACCCGGCCTCCGTTTCCCCTCAGGCTCCCTGCATGGTTCTTATACGTGACGCATCTTCCCCCGGCGTGACGCCGAAGTAGCGCTTAAACTCCCGACTAAACTGCGACGCGCTTTCATACCCGACCCGCATCGCCGCGGCGCTGGCCTTCATGCCATCGTGGATCATCAGCATCCGCGCCTTATGCAGACGGTAGGTTTTGAGGTACTGCAACGGCGACGTGCTGGTGACAGATTTAAAGTTATGGTGAAACGCCGAGACGCTCATATTGGCTTCCGCCGCCAGCTGGTCAACACTGAGGTTTTCCGTGTACTGGCTCTCGATGCGCTTCAGCACGCGGCTAATCAGGCTGAAGTGCGTTTGCCGGCTTACCAGCGCCAGCAGCGCCCCGCCGCCCGGTCCCAGCAGCACATGGTAAAGAATTTCGCGGATAATCTGTTTTCCGAGAATACGCGCATCCAGCGGCCTTTCCATCACGTCTAACAGGCGTTCAATCGCGCAGAGAATTTCCTCCGACAGGGTCGCGGAGTTGATACCGCTTGCCGCCATTGACGGCCGGAAAAGTTCGTCCTCCCCAATCTCCATCAGCAGCTCCTGCAACTGGAGGATGTCGACGTTGACGCGGATCCCGGCCAGCGGTACCTCCTCTGTCGCGAAAGTTTCACATTCGAAGGGTAAAGGTACTGTCAGAAGCAAATATTCATTGGTGTCGTAACGGAACACGCGCTCATTGATATAGCCAATCTTATGGCCAGAAAAGAGAAACACGATGCCGGGCTGATACATCACCGGGGTGCGCGTCCCGGGCTGGGTACCGTACAGCAATCGGATATCCGGCAACAGCTCAGCCGAATCATTTCCGTTATCTATCAGTCTTTTAATCTGCGACGTTAGCTGGCGGCAGATGGCATCACGGTTCATTTTCAGTTACTCCGGGTACGGTTTCCGACGCTGACAGTGTGCGCATTTTCTTACCGTTTCTCCAGCGCGCTGTAGAAATGGGCAAGACATCGGCAGGAATGTGCATTGAGAGGATAGCGCCTGCCCGCCACAATGAGCAGCATCAGGTTGCCTTCTGCGCCACCACGATTTTTTACCCACTACAGGGAACAAGCCATGAACAACTTTAATCTTCATACCCCAACCCGCATTCTGTTTGGTAAAGACGCCATCGCCGACCTGCGCGCGCAAATCCCCGCTGACGCCCGCGTCCTGATTACCTACGGCGGCGGCAGCGTGAAAAAAACCGGCGTACTGGATCAGGTGTACAGCGCTCTGGAAGGTCTGGACGTGCGCGAGTTCGGCGGTATCGAGCCTAACCCGTCTTATGAAACGCTGATGAACGCGGTGAAAATCGCCCGTGATGAGCAAATCACCTTCCTGCTGGCGGTGGGCGGCGGCTCCGTGCTGGACGGCACCAAATTCATCGCGGCGGCGGCCCATTACGCTGACGACATCGACCCGTGGCATATTCTGGAAACGGGCGGCAGCGACATCAGCAGTGCGATCCCGATGGGCTCCGTGCTGACGCTGCCGGCCACCGGATCAGAGTCCAACAAAGGCGCGGTCATCTCTCGTAAAACCACCGGTGACAAGCAGGCCTTTATGAACGAACACGTTCAGCCCGTGTTCGCGATCCTCGATCCGGTTTACACCTATACCCTGCCTGCGCGTCAGGTGGCGAACGGCGTGGTCGACGCCTTTGTTCACACCGTTGAGCAGTACGTTACTTACCCGGTAAACGCCAAAATTCAGGATCGTTTCGCGGAAGGCATTCTGCTGACGCTGATTGAAGAAGGTCCAAAAGCGCTGAAAGAGCCTGAAAATTACGACGTGCGTGCCAACGTGATGTGGGCTGCCACCCAGGCGCTGAACGGCCTGATCGGCGCAGGCGTGCCGCAGGACTGGGCTACCCATATGCTCGGCCACGAGCTGACGGCGATGCACGGCCTGGATCACGCCCAGACGCTGGCGGTGGTTCTGCCTGCGCTGTGGAACGAAAAACGTGACGCTAAACGCGCCAAACTGCTCCAGTACGCCGAACGCGTGTGGAACATCACCGACGGTTCCGACGATGCGCGTATCGATGCCGCGATTGAAGCCACCCGTCACTTCTTTGAAAGCCTGGGCGTGCCAACGCGTCTCTCTGGCTATGGCCTGGACGGCAGTTCCATCCCTGCCCTGCTGGCGAAACTGGAAGCACACGGTATGACGCAGATCGGCGAGCATGGCGACATCACCCTGGACGTCAGCCGTCGTATTTACGAAGCGGCACGCTAAGCGTTTTTAGGATCCTGACTTTCGTTTTTTGACATTTCGTCCAGACTTAATGCACATCACATCGTCGGAGGTTCCCTCCGGCGATGAGCACCTGAAGGAGGAAAAATGGCAAACCAAACCGTAATCAAGCTACAGGACGGCAACGTGATGCCCCAGCTGGGGCTAGGTGTATGGAAAGCCGGTAACGACGAGGTCGTCTCCGCCATTCATAAAGCCCTGGAAGTCGGCTATCGGTCCATCGATACCGCCGCCGCCTATAAAAACGAGGACGGCGTGGGGAAAGCGCTTGCCAGCGCCGGCGTTCCCCGGGATGAGCTTTTCATCACCACCAAGCTGTGGAACGACGATCAAAAGCGTCCCCGCGAAGCGTTGCAGGAGAGTCTGGAGAAACTCCAGCTCGATTTCGTCGATCTTTATCTCATGCACTGGCCGGTACCGGCTATCGACCATTACGTTGATGCCTGGAAAGGGATGATTGAACTGCAAAAAGAGGGGCTGATAAAAAGCATCGGCGTCTGTAATTTCCAGGTTCATCATCTGCAACGCCTGATTGATGAAACGGGCGTCGCGCCGGTAATTAACCAGATTGAGCTGCACCCGCTGATGCAGCAGCGCCAGCTTCATTCATGGAACGCCACGCACAAGATCCAGACCGAATCCTGGAGCCCGTTGGCCCAGGGCGGCGAAGGGGTGTTTGACCAGAAAATCATCCGTGAACTGGCGGATAAGTACGGTAAAACCCCGGCGCAGATCGTCATTCGCTGGCATCTGGATAGCGGTCTGGTGGTGATCCCGAAATCGGTCACGCCATCGCGTATCGCCGAGAACTTCGACGTCTGGGATTTCCGCCTGGATAAAGACGAGCTGGGTGAAATTGCGAAGCTGGATCAGGGCAAACGGCTTGGGCCGGACCCGGATCAGTTTGGCGGGTGATCCTCTCACCCTGCCCTCTCCCCGGAGGGGAGAGGGTTAGACCTGTAGGCCCGGTAAGCGCAGCGCCACCGGGCATTGTTACAGGTTTAACCGGTCTTACGTTTTACGTTCTTCTTCGTTCCCGCAACACCGTTCGAACGCTGATGCGCAATAGGCGTGTGCTTGGTCAGCGCCGGGCGCGTGTTGCGGTTCTGGCGGCGCGCTTCGCGCATCTCTTCCAGCGTTGGCGCTGGCACCAGGCAATCACGACGCGAGCCGATCAGGTGCTTTTTCCCCATATCTTCCAGCGCCTGACGGATCAGCGGCCAGTTTTTCGGATCGTGATAGCGCAGCAGCGCTTTATGCAGACGGCGCTGTTTATCCCCTTTCGGCACCACCACGTCTTCGCTCTTATAACCAATCTTACTCAGCGGGTTTTTGCCGGTGTAATACATGGTCGTCGAGTTGGCGAGCGGCGACGGGTAGAAGTTCTGCACCTGATCCAGACGGAATCGACGCTGCTTCAGCCACAGCGCCAGATTCACCATGTCTTCATCACGGGTGCCGGGGTGTGCGGAGATGAAGTATGGGATCAGATACTGCTCTTTCCCCGCCTGTTTTGAATAGGTATCAAACAGCTGTTTAAAGCGGTCATAGCTGCCCATGCCTGGCTTCATCATTTTGGACAGCGGGCCTTCTTCGGTGTGCTCCGGGGCGATCTTCAGATAACCGCCAACGTGGTGCGTCGCCAGCTCTTTGATGTAGCGCGGATCTTCCACCGCAATGTCGTAACGCACGCCGGAGGCGATCAGGATCTTCTTGATGCCTTTCAGGTCACGGGCGCGACGGTAAAGATTGATAGTCGGCTCGTGGTTGGTGTCCATATGCTCGCAAATGCTCGGATAGACGCAGGAGAGACGACGGCAGGTCTGCTCGGCGCGCGGCGATTTACAGCGCAGCATGTACATGTTGGCCGTTGGACCACCCAGATCGGAGATCACGCCGGTAAAGCCCGGCACCGTGTCGCGAATCGCTTCGATCTCGTTAACAATCGACTCTTCGGAACGGCTCTGAATAATACGGCCTTCATGTTCGGTGATCGAACAGAGCGAGCACCCTATAATTCTGATCATTTAGAAATTTTTTTGCGTTTAAAATCAATGAATTGAAAGATTTCATTTTTCTAA